>NZ_CP031741.1:4417500-4477485 GCF_003428825.1 Stenotrophomonas sp. G4 | reverse complement strand
CCAGGTGTGAACATCCTCGGGCGGGAACTCCGCCTCGAGTCGCTCGAGACTACGTGACCAGGCATCCATCAGCAATAATTGTCCGGTGGCCGATGCATAGGCGCGAAAAGGCGCCCAAACACAGGCCTGAAAGGGGGGGAAATGGATGGCTCAGCCTACCACCGAGCGCCCGCCTTCGGAATGCTTGTCCCCTACTTATTCACAAAAAGATCCACAGCTATTGCACAGCCCGGTGAATTGGCGTAGCAGACAGGGGTTGACGGGAGGGGGGCACCTCTCTAAAATTTCCGGTTCTTTCCGTCCCATTCATACGAGAGGCCCACATGGCCACCAAGCGCACCTTCCAGCCCAGCAACCTCAAGCGTAAGCGCGACCACGGCTTCCGTGCCCGTATGAAGACCGCTGACGGCCGCAAGATCCTGTCGCGTCGCCGCGCCAAGGGCCGCAAAGTCCTGAGCGCCTGATTGCCATGCCGCATCCAGCGGCAGACGCAATCCATTCGACAGTGAATACTGCAGACCCGCGCAAGCGATTCCCTCGCTCTGCGCGGGTTCGCACGCGTGCCGAATATTCAACGGTCTTCAACGGCGCCCGCCGTGTGTCCGATCCGCTGATGACCCTGCACTGGCTACCGGCTGACCGGCCGGCCAGGCTGGGTCTGGCGGTTTCCCGCAAGGTCGATCCTCACGCCGTTGGGCGTAACCGGATCAAGCGCGTCCTGCGCGACGCCCTGCGTCAGACACGAACCGACATACAGCCAGGCGACTTCGTCGTCGTGGCTCGTACTGCTGCGCGTCATGCCAGCAACGAAGATATCCGCCAGGCCTTCCTGCGCCTGCTGCGGCGCCTGCGCGCATTGCCCGCGCCGGGCGTGGACGGCACAATGCCGCCGCCTGATGGCATTGCCATTTCCTCCGTCACCGAGCCGGCACCGCGTCCCGGCCCCGCTGAGCCTGCCTGCTGATGAACCAGACCCGTGTTTTCCTGATCTTTGCCTGGCTGATGGTGGCCGTGCTGCTGTGGATGGAGTGGAGCCGTGAAAAGTCCGCCCCGACCCCGGCGCCGACGACCAGCTCGGCCCCGGCCGCCGCGCAGAGCGTCCCCGGTGCGGCCCCGGGCAGCATCCCCAGCGCGCAGGTTCCCGGTGCCCCGGGTCAGGCCGCTGCACAGGCCCAGGCCAGCGCCACCCCGTCTGCACAGCGCGTGACCATCACCACCGACGTGCTGCGCCTGGTGCTCGATGGCGGCCGCGTGCTCGACGCCGAACTGCTGCAGTTCCCGCAGAGCAAGGACGAAGGCAGCCCGCCGGTGCGCCTGCTGACCGAAGATCCCGCCCATCCCTACAGCGCGATCAGCGGCTGGGCCAGCGAAGACAAGAACACTCCGGTGCCGGGTGCCGACGGCTTCAAGCTTGTTGGTGACACCCGCGACTTCGTGCTGGCCAAGGGCCAGAACGAGCTGCAGGTTCCGTTCGTGTGGACCGCCGACAACGGCGTGACCATCAAGCGCACCCTGATCGTGGGCCGCAACGAGTATGCGATCCGCTTCAAGGACGAAGTCAGCAACGCCGGCGCCGCGCCGTGGAACGGGTACGTCTACCGCACCCTGGACCGCACCCCGACGATCCTGTCGCGGAGCATGACCAACCCGGACTCGTTCAGCTTCAACGGTGCCACCTGGTACGACAACGACAAGAAGTACCAGCGTCGTGCGTTCAAGGATTACCTGGACGATGGCGCGCTGAACCAGAACATCACCGGCGGCTGGCTGGCGATGCTGCAGCACCACTTCTTCACCGCGTGGATCCCGCAGAAGGACCAGACCGCCCATTACGTGCTGTCGCAGGTGGCTGGTCGTGACCTGATCGAAGCGCGTGGCCCGGCCTTCACCGTGGCCCCGGGCCAGTCCACCAGCACCGAGGCCCGACTGTGGGTCGGCCCGAAGCTGGTCAACCTGATCGCCAAGGAAGACGTGCCGGGTCTGGACCGTGTGGTCGACTACAGCCGCTTCTCGATGATGGCGGTGATCGGCCAGGGCCTGTTCTGGGTGCTCAACCAGGTGCACAAGCTGGTGGGCAACTGGGGCTGGGCCATCGTCGGCCTGGTGGTGCTGCTGAAGATCGTGCTGTACCCGCTGTCGGCGACGCAGTACAAGAGTGGCGCCAAGATGCGTCGCTTCCAGCCGCGCATCGCACAGCTGAAGGAACGCTATGGCGATGACCGCCAGAAGTTCCAGACCGCGATGATGGAGCTGTACAAGAAGGAAAAGATCAATCCGATGGGCGGCTGCCTGCCGATCCTCATCCAGATGCCGATCTTCTTCGCCCTGTACTGGGTGCTGGTGGAATCGGTCGAACTGCGCCAGGCGCCCTGGTTCGGCTGGATCCAGGACCTGACCGCCCGTGACCCGTACTTCATCCTGCCGGTGATCAACGTAGCGGTGATGTGGTTCACCCAGAAGCTGACGCCGGCACCGGGCATGGACCCGATGCAGCAGAAGATGATGCAGTTCATGCCGCTGGTGTTCGGCGTCATGATGGCCTTCATGCCGTCCGGCTTGGTCCTGTACTGGGTGGTCAACGGTGGCCTGGGCCTGCTGCAGCAGTGGTGGATGACCAAGCGCCACGGCAGCGATCCGGTGCCGGCCACGGCAGCTACCGCTCCGGCCAAGAAAAAGTAAGGCGCGTCTGCGCCGACGGGTAGAGCCGGCCGCTGGCCGGCTGACCCAGCAAAGGCCCGCCGCAAGGCGGGCTTTTCGCATGCGGCGTTAGAATCGCCGGCACACCATTCCCCTTTGTTCGAGTCCGCCATGCCGCGTGCGCCGTCGTTCCGCCTGTTCCTGCCCAGCCTGCTGTTGACCCTGCTCGTGGCTGGCTGTGGCGACAAGGACGCGCAGGCACCGGCGGCGGTTACCCAGCCGAGCGCACAGGCTGCCGCTGCCGCCGACCCGGCCGCCGCGCCGTTGCTGGGCGCATTGCAGAAGCAGCTCGACGGCTACCGCCGGATCATCGTGCTGCTGGCCGATGAGGAACAGCAGTCCGCGGCCGATCGCACCACCTCCACCCGCATCGGCCAGCAGCTGTTCCACGACGGCCTGGCACAGCGCGGCGCCATTGCCACGCAGTTCGACACCCTGCTGCGCGGCACCAGCCCGCAGCGCTTCGCCACCCTGGCCACGGTGCTGGATTACATCGAGTCGGCGCCGGAACTGTTCGATGCCGATCGCCTGGCGTTCCGCGAGGTGCTGCGTGACCTGCACGAACGCATCGGCGCCGATTCCTCGTTGCCGGCGGTGAAGCTGCACCAGCGCATCGGCGAAGACCTGGAGGCGCTGGACGAGATCGAGCGCAACTACAACCAGGAACTGACCCGCATCTTCAGCCGCTTCGAGCGCACCCGCGCCATCGACCTGAAGCGCGAGAAGTGGGACGACTACATCGCGCACCTGCACAAGGACTACAGCCGCGAAGCGATCCTGCGCGACTACGGCGTGATCGAGCCGTACCCGATGTCGATGAAGGACAGCGACCGCGAGATCTTCGGCCGCGACCTGCCACCGAAGACGGTGGTGCTGACCTTCGACGATGGCCCGCACAAGGCCTATACCGATGAAGTGGTGGCCATCCTCAAGCGCTACGACGTACCGGGCGTGTTCTTCGAGGTCGGTCGCAACCTGGGCAAGGTCGACACCGACGGCAAGGTCAGCCTTGGGCCGATGGCCAAGATCAGCCGCAACCTGATGGAAGAGGGCTACGCCGTCGGCAACCACAGCCTGACCCATGCGCAGCTGTCGCGCACCACCGGCGTTGCGCTGCGCCAGCAGGTGCTGGACACCGACACCCTGCTGAAGGACGTGGACAGCAAGCGCGCGCCGCTGTTCCGCTTCCCGTATGGCGCACGCAACGCCGAAGGCCTGCAGCTGCTGAACGAAGCGGGCCTGAAGTCGATCATGTGGAACATCGATTCGATGGACTGGGCCGACCCGGTGCCCGAATCGATCGTGCAGCGCGTGCTCGACCAGGTGAACAAGGAACAGCGCGGCATCATCCTGTTCCACGATATCCACGACCGCGCGGTGAAGGCGTTGCCGCAGATCCTGGACCGGCTGATCGCCGACGGCTACCAGTTCGCCGGCTGGAATGGCCGCGACTTCAGCGTCGCCCGACCGCGCAAGGGCAGCGACCGCGATGCCACCGTCACCACCGGCTATGAAAAATCGTGGGCGATCGTGGTCGGCATCGACAACTACGCCAAGTGGCCGAAGCTGGAATATGCCAGCCACGATGCCCAGGCCGTGGCCGATACGCTCACCGGACAGTTCGGCTTCCCGTCCTCGCAGGTGATCGTGCTGAAGAACGAGCAGGCCACCCGCAACAATATCCTGGCCGCCTTCCACGACCGGCTGTCCGACGACCGTACCGGCAGGAATGATCGCGTGTTCGTGTTCTTCGCCGGCCACGGTGCTACCCGTCAGCTGGCATCCGGGCGCGACCTCGGCTACATCATCCCGGTGGATTCGGACCCGAAGGAATTCGCCACCGATGCCATCGCGATGACCGACATCCAGAACATCGCCGAGAGCATGCAGGCCAAGCATGTGATGTTCGTGATGGATGCCTGCTACAGCGGTCTCGGCCTGACCCGCGGCGGGCCGTCGTCGTCGTCGTTCCTGCGCGAGAACGCGCGCCGCAGCGCGCGGCAGATGCTGACCGCCGGCGGTGCCGACCAGCAGGTGGCCGATGCCGGCCCGAACGGCCACTCGGTGTTCACCTGGGTGTTGCTGCAGGCACTGGCTGGCAAGGGCGATCTCAATGGCGATGGCCTGATCACCGGTACCGAGCTGGCCGCCTATGTGGCGCCGGCGGTGTCGGCGGTCTCGCAGCAGACGCCGGCGTTCGGCAGCCTGCCCGGCTCGCAGGGGGGCGAGTTCGTGTTCCAGGTGCCGGACAGCCAGGAATACCTCAACGCCGATACGCGCCAGCTGACCGCCGATGCGATCGCCCTGAACAACAAGGTCGACGCTGCCCAGGACGCCAAGAACAGCGAAGCGCCAGTGACCGTGGCCGACCTGCAGGGCGGCAAGGCCAAGCTGGTGGTGCCGACGGCCGGACCGGCCTCCGACCGCCAGCGCTCGCAGCAGGCCAACGACCGTGGCCTGCAGCTGTACCGCGAGAAGCGCTACGACGAAGCCGCCGTGCAGTTCGCCGAGGCGCTGAAGCTGCGCCCGGATTTTGCCCAGGCGGCCAACAACCTCGGTTTCGTCTACTACCGCCAGCAACGCTACGCCGAAGCGGCGCGCTGGCTGGAAAACACACTGAAGATCGATCCGTCGCGCGCGGTGGCCCATCTCAACCTGGGCGATGCCTACTTCCACGTTGGCGACAAGGCCAAGGCGAAGCAGGCCTACACCACCTACCTCGCGCTGCAGCCGCAGGGTAGTGGAGCGGCGCAGGCGCGCGCGCAGCTGGAGAAGCTCTGAGCGATGAACAATATGAAGCGCACCGAGACCATCGTGGCCATTGCCAGCGCGCCCGGCGCGGGCGGCGTGGGCCTGCTGCGCCTGTCAGGCCCGCGCGCCGCAGCGATTGCCAACGCGCTCGGCGCACCGACGTTGCGCCCGCGCCACGCGCACTACGCGCGCCTGCGAGATGCAGACGGTGAGGTGATCGATGATGGCATCGTGCTGTGGTTCCCGGCGCCGAACAGCTTCACCGGCGAAGAAGTGGTGGAACTGCAGGGCCATGGCAGCCCGGTACTGCTGCAGCAGCTGGTCGCGCGCTGCATCGCATTGGGGGCGCGGCAGGCGCGGCCCGGCGAGTTCAGTGAGCGCGCGTTTCTCAACGGCAAGCTCGACCTGGCACAGGCCGAAGCCATCGCCGATCTGATCGCGGCCGGGGACAACCGCGCGGCGCGCGCGGCACGACGTTCACTGGACGGCGTGTTCTCGCGCCGCATCGAGGCGGTGGTCGAACAGCTGGTGCTGCTGCGCATCCACGTGGAAGCGGCCATCGATTTCGCCGATGAGCCGCTGGACACACTCGGCGGTGCACAGGTACGGCGTGGCCTGGAACAGGCGCGCAGCGATCTGGCCCTGCTGCGTCGCGACGCAGAGCGTGGCCGTCGTCTGCGCGATGGCCTGCATGCGGTGCTGATCGGCCCACCGAACGCTGGCAAGAGTTCGCTGCTGAACGCGCTGGCCGGTAGCGAGCGTGCCATCGTCACCGACATCGCCGGCACCACCCGTGACACGCTGCGCGAGACCATCCGCCTGGATGGGCTGGAACTGACCCTGGTCGATACCGCCGGCCTGCGCGACGGTGGCGATGCCATCGAACGCGAAGGCATGCGTCGCGCACGCGCGGAGATCGAGCGCACCGACCTGGCGTTGATCGTGCTGGATGCACGCGATCCGGCAGCCGGCGAAGCCGCGATCGGCGAAGCGGTACTGGCGGTGCCGCACAAGGTCTACATCCACAACAAGTCGGATCTGCTGGATGCGATGCCGGTGCGGGACGACCCGGACCGCGTGTTCGTCTCCGCTGCCACCGGCGCGGGACTGGACGAGCTGCACGCGCGCCTGCGTTCGATCGCTTCGGCCGGGGCAGGGGAGCAGGTGGAGGGCGAATTCTCCGCACGCACCCGCCATGTGGATGCAATCGAACGCGCGCAGGAACACGCGCAGCGGGCGGATGGCGAGCTGGTGCACGAGCACCTGGAGCTGGCGGCCGAGGAGCTGCGTCTGGCGCACGACGCGCTGGGCGAAATCACCGGGCAGATGAGTGCCGATGACCTGCTGGGTCGGATTTTCTCCAGCTTCTGCATCGGCAAGTAGTGCCGCGATGAACTGCGACATGCCTGGATTTCATGCAGTACAGCGACTCCCTCTTGGTACGATTCGACAATGGACCCGATAACCGACAGCGACGTCAGATCCGCGCTCCTTCGGAAGGTGATCGCTGAGCACGTTGCCAATCCCAATACGCTGGTCGTGGAGGAGATGGGGCTTGCTCGCGGTGCCTGTCGGGTTGATGTCTGCGTCATCAACGGTCACCTGCACGGCTACGAGATCAAGAGCGACGTGGACACGCTGCGCAGGCTTCCCATGCAGCAGCAGTTCTATTCAAACGTTCTCGACAAAGCGACGATTGTCGTGGGGCAGCGGCATCTTGACCACGCGCTGGAGGTCCTGCCGGAGTGGTGGGGCGTTCGCACTGTATCGCGCGGCGCGCGTAATGCGGTGCGAATGGAGCTTTTGCGACCCGCCAGGCTCAATCCGTCGGTCAATGGGATGGACGTTGCCGCCCTTCTCTGGCGTGATGAGATCACGACACTGATCTGTGCAAGGAACCCGGACAAGGCAGCGCTGCGCGGCAATCGCACAGCGCTGTGTGAGCGGCTTGGAGAGGTATACAGCCTCGCCGAGATCCGCACGCTGGTCAGGGAACAGTTGAAGCGCCGGACAGATTGGCGAGGTCGCGAACAACCTTAGTCAGGTGGTGATTGGTCGCCACCGTTGGCCAGGTCGAACTTCCGCCTGTACTGGCGACGTTGTTGGCGCAATCTTCG
Source organism: Stenotrophomonas sp. G4 (assembly GCF_003428825.1). Lineage (NCBI taxonomy): Bacteria > Pseudomonadati > Pseudomonadota > Gammaproteobacteria > Lysobacterales > Lysobacteraceae > Stenotrophomonas > Stenotrophomonas sp. G4. The sequence continues at coordinate 4,469,920 of NZ_CP031741.1, read as the reverse complement.
ATGTACTCGTCGCCAGCACTGTAAGTTCGCCCCATGAATACCACCGGGCGATCAGAAATCAGGTGCCTGCACAGGTCGCGATACTGGTCTCGGCCATTGCGCTTGACCTGGGTGCCGACGATGATCCGCCATTGGTCATCGATCGTGTACTTGATCTTTGCATTCGGATCGAACAGGCGTGGGTCCATCATCTCCGTCTGTGGTGACGCGCATCCGTAGTCACCGAACCATGGCTGACGCTGCAGGGCACCGGCTGTCAGTCGGGTGTACCCCCGCCATTCGCGACGGTGAACGTCACCATGAGGGCGATAGCCTGCTGACGGGCTCAGGCTTGCAGGGAAGCTGCCACCGGCCACGGTGAGCGATCTCCATCGGCTGATGTAGGGCAATCCAGCGATCCATGCCTGCCAGACCGATGCCTGCAGGGTCGGAGAATCTGCGACATCTGCCGTACTGTCCAGAACGATGTCCACTTGCTCCGGGGCTACACTCAGGAGATGCAGCAAGCCGTCGATCTTCGCCAGAGGACTGCCTTCCAGATCATCGGGAACCAGGCGCAGTCCGCACCCACGATCATCCTGGGCGATGACGCTGGCGACTGCCTGCTGATACGCCAGATGCCGGCCGATACCGGTTACCGGAATGGCCTGGCAGCCCGACGCCCGTGCGAGATCGAAGACGCGCACGAGGTGATGGTCTCCATTGGCCATTGTGTCGTCGCCGGCAAGATGCGGTGAATCGAACAGGCAACGGCGTTTCTTCCAATTGGTGCTCAGTCGCTTGCCGACATTCTTCAGGTGATCATCAAGCGACTTGGCGGGCGTCTCGTTCTCGAAGTCCCACTGTTCGACCGGGATCTCGAACAGGGGATACATCCAGTCCTTTATGGTCTCGCGTGTACGACCTACCGCCAGGTACTCACCTTGTCGCCATTTCAGGATAGGCACGTACATTGTTTTCTCCATGGTCCGATCCTCCGCCAACATCGGTGTTGGTCAGTCGAGGCTATGACCCATCGTTTCCGCGGTTCAATCGGAAAAATTGCAGAATCCAATCCGAATGGCGGTCACCGCGTTCATTGGCCAACCGCAGGCAGCCGACCCCAGCTCCCCCAACCTGTCACATTCCCGCCGCATACTGACGCCCATCACAAACCGCTTGGGGAAGTCGCAGTGAAGTCGTGGGGTCGTGCGTTGCTGTTGTCGCTGGCCGTGGCACCATCGGTGGCCATGAGTGCTGAATCCTCCCCTCCGGCCGCGCCCAAGGCGTCGGTCTACGGCCACCGCGGTGCAAGCGCGCTGCTGCCCGAGCACACGCTGGCGGCCTATGCGCAGGCCATCGCCGACGGTGCCGATTACATCGAACCGGACCTGGTGATGACCAAGGATGGGGTGATGGTGGCCCGCCATGAGAACGAGATCGGTGGCACCACCGATGTGGCCGAGCACAGGGAATTCGCCAAGCGGAAGACCCGCAAGGTCATCGACGGGCAGACGGTCGAAGGCTGGTTCACCGAAGACTTCACCCTGGCCGAGCTGAAGACGCTGTACGCCCGCGAGCGCCTGCCGGAGTTCCGCAGCACCGCCTATGACGGCCAGTTCCGCATCGCCAGCCTGGACGAGATCCTGGCGTTCCTGGTCCAGCAGGCCGGTCGTGCCAACCGTGGCATCGGCCTGGTGCCGGAGATCAAGCACCCGAGCTACTTCCAGTCGATCGGCCTGCCGATGGAAGACACGCTGCTGGCCGCGCTGCGCGGCAACGCCTATACCAACGTCGGCCCGGTCACCATCCAGTCGTTCGAAACAGCCAACCTGCGCTACCTGCGCGGCAAGATCCCGCGCGGCAGCAACATCCGCCTGCTGCAGCTGCTGTGGAAGGGCGACACCCAGCCGGCCGACATCGCCAAGGCCGGCGGCGCGCTGACCTATGCGCAGATGATGACCCCGGCGGGCCTGAAGGACATCGCGGCCTATGCCGACGGCATAGGCCCGGAGCTGCGCTCGATCATCCCGCTGGATGCCAACGGTGCGCTGGGCACGACGACGTCGCTGGTGCGCGATGCGCACGCGGTGGGCCTGATGGTGATCCCGTACACCTTCCGCCCGGAGAACCATTTCCAGGCCAGCAACCTGCGCAAGGGCGCCGACAACGCGCGCAATGCCGAGGGTTCGATCGCCGAGATGCGCGCTTACCTGGCCACCGGCATCGATGCCTTCTTCACCGATGACCCGGCATTGGGCCGGCAGGCGGTGGATGGAACGGGCGCGGCGGCGAACGCGGCGAACTGACCGGCGTCAATGCCGCCGGGCATGGCCCGGCGCTACCAGAGGCATCCAGAAGCGGTAGCGCCGGGCCATGCCCGGCGTATCCACCCGATCAACCGCGCGGGTCTTCCGGCCGGCGGAACGGGATCACCACATAGTCCTGCCCTTCGCGCGGCTGCCACAGCACCGGCACGCGCTGCGGCGACGGCGGCTCGAGTTCGTCATCGGCCAGCGGCTCGACCTCGTCTTCCTCGTCCTCCCAGCTGTAACGCGGGCGCGGCGGCAGCGGGTCGGCGTTGCGGAACAGCAGCGCGGCGATGATGCCGGCGAAGGCTCCGCCCATGTGCGACTGCCAGGACACGCCGTCGGCATGCGGCAGCACGGTCATCAGCATGCCGCCGTAGAACAGCATGCCGATCAGCCCGGTGGCGATCGCCGCGCGGTCGCGGCGCAGCAGGCCAAGGCTGGCCAGCAGGAACATCAGGCCGTGGGTGACGCCACTGGCGCCGAGATGGAAGCTGCCGGGGTTGCCGAGCATCCACGCACCGATGCCCGAGCCCAGCCACAGCAGGGGCAGGGCGCGCAGCGTGGCTTTGGGATAGACGCTGCCGGCCAGGGTGCCGAGGATCAGGATGGCGAAGCTGTTGGCGGCGATGTGTTCGACCGAGCCATGCAGCAGCGGTCCGCCGATCAGGCCAAGCAGGCCCTTGGCTTCCAACGGTGCGACCGCCCAGGGCCGCCAGTCGAAATGGTCCTGCAGGGCGAACACGGCCACCAGCACCAGCACGGCGGCCAGGCTGGCATTGAAGGCGCGCAGGATGCGCGTGCGGTCGTTGCGGGCGGCCGGCGCGTCGCCGGCGGGCAGGGGCGCGTTCGTGTTCATACCCTCAGCAATGGCGGTGGCCGGCGCGAAACCAAGGCCACCGCCGCGGGAGAGTGGCTGCGACCGGCGGGACAATCCACCGGCCGCAGCGTTCAATCGGCCAGGATCAGGCGCCGCCTTCCTTCGGCGGGTTCTTCAGGCTCAGCACCACCGTGGCGGCGATGATCACCGCGACCACGCCCAGCGAGATCGGGGTCGGGATCTTGAACAGGTCGATGATCATCATCTTGATGCCGATGAAGGCCAGAACCAGGGCCAGGCCGTACGGCAGCAGGTGGAAGCGGTCGGCCATGCCGGCCAGCAGGAAGAACATCGCGCGCAGGCCGAGCACCGCGAATACGTTGGAGGTCAGCACGATGAACGGGTCGGTGGTGATCGCGAAGATCGCCGGGATGCTGTCCACTGCGAAGATCACGTCGGTCACCGCGATCAGGATCAGCACCGCGAACAGCGGGGTGAACCAGCGCACGCCGTCGCGCTTGACGCTCATCGCATTGCCTTCGTACTCCGGCAGCAGGCGCAGGTGCTTGCGCATCCAGCGCAGGGCCGGGTTGGCTTCCAGGTCAGGCTCCTGGCCTGCGGCGAACCACATCTTCCAGCCGGTGAAGAGCAGGAAGGCGCCGAATACATAGAGCAGCCAGTGGAACTGGGTGATCAGCACGCTACCGGCGAAGATCATGATCGTACGCAGCACGATCGCACCCAGGATGCCGATGATCAGCACCTTCTGGCGCTGTTCCTCCGGCACCGCGAAGTAGCTCATGATCATCAGGAAGACAAAGATGTTGTCCACCGCCAGCGCCTTCTCGACCAGATAGCCGGTCAGGAACTCCAGGCCGACCTTGTTGGCCACGACCTGGCCGGCGGTCTCGTTCAGGTAGAACCAGAGGCCGCCGTTGAAGGCCAGCGCCAGCGCGACCCAGCCGATGGACCACCACAGGGCTTCCTTGAAAGTGACCTTGTGCGGGCCACCGTGGCGCATCAATACGAGGTCGACCAGCAGGGCGATGACCACCACCGCTGCGAAGCCGCCCCACAACCACAAATTACCGATCGTCTGCATGGGTTTGTCCGTTGGGAAATGAAAAATGCCTCAAGCCGGACGGCGAGGATCTGCAACGGAGGATCGGGAGGGGATCCAGGGACAGAGCTTCGCCAGTACGGCGAAGGTCTCGCTCGCAGTTCCGATGGGCCGGAACTGCCGTTGCACCGGAGCCTGCGGGCTCGAATTGACGGCGACAACGTCTGGGAGCTACTCCCCTTCTGCCGCCGATTCTGCGGCCTGGCCGGGCCGGCGTCAAATGCCGGGCCTTCACCGGATTTCCGGCGCCCCATGCCCCCCGGCTACAATAGGTGGATGAATACCCCCCTTCCCGTTGTCCGCCTCAAGAACGCGTGGCGTTCCAGCCACCCGTGGATCTTCCAGAAACTGGTCGAGAAGCCGACCGTCCGGCCCAAGCCCGGCTCCCTCGTCGATGTCGTCGGCGTGGAGGGCGAGTTCATCGGCCGTGGCTTCTACAACGGGCATTCGCGTATTGCTGTACGCATCCTCGAAACCGACCCGCAGATCCCGCTGGATGCCGGCTGGTTCTCGCGCAAGATCGCCCAGGCGGTGTCGCTGCGTCGTGAGGTGCTCAAGCTCGATGCGGTGTCCGACGCCTGGCGCGTGGTGCACAGCGAGGGCGATGGCCTGTCCGGCCTGGTGGTGGACCGTTACAACGATCTGGTGGTGGTCGAGTTCTTCGCCGCCGGCATGTTCCGCCACCGTGAGTGGATCTACGAAGCGCTGCGCGAACAGTTCCCGGGCTGCCGCTTCCACAGCTTCGCCGACGAGCACGTGCAGAAGCAGGAAAGCTTCGACTTCCACGGCAACACCACCACCGAAGCGTCGGTGATCACCGAGTACGGCATCAAGTTCCGCGCCGACCCGGCCGGTGCGCACAAGACCGGTTTCTTCGCCGACCAGCGCGAGAACCGTGAGTGGCTGAGCCAGCAGGTGGAAGGCAAGAGTGTGCTCGACCTGTGCTGCAACACCGGCGGTTTCGCCGTGTATGCGGCCGCGCGCGGTGCATCGGAAGTGGTCGGCATCGACATCGATGAAGACGTCATCCAGATCGCCAAGGGCAATTCGCGTCTGAACAACGTGCGCCCGAAGTTCGTCCAGTCCGACATCTTCCCGTGGCTGCGTGATGCGGCCAACCGCGGTGAGCAGTACGACGTGGTGATCCTGGACCCGGCGAAGATGACCCGCGACCGCGACCAGGTGATCACCGCGCTGAAGAAGTACCTGGACATGAACAAGCTGGCGCTGGGCGTGGTCAAGCCCGGTGGCCTGTTCGCCACGTTCTCCTGCACCGGTCTGGTGGCCGAGGACCAGTTCCTGGACATGCTGCGTCGTGCGGCGTACTTCTCCGGCCGCACCATCCAGATCCTGAAGGTGGCCGGCGCCGGCCCGGACCATCCGTTCATGGCCCACGTCCAGGAATCGCGTTACCTGAAGGCCGTGTTCTGCCGCGTGGTGGACTGACCGCAGCATGGTTGCCGGCCAACGGCCGGCACTACCGTTGACTGGCTGCTTGGCGCTATCGTCCCAGGCTTCCCGTCCAAGGTGAGGCATCCATGACGCTGCGCAGTCTGTCGTTGCTGGTATCACTGGCGTTGTGCACGCCGCTGTCCGCCCATGCCATCGACTTCAGCGCGCAGGAGCTGGCCCGTGCCAAGGCACTGCAGCAACGCCTGCTGACCCTGGACAGCCATCTGGATACGCCGGCCAACTTCGGCCGCACCGGCTTCGACATCGAGCAGCGGCACGACCGCAACGCGCTCTCGCAGGTGGACTACCCGCGCATGGTCGAAGGTGCGCTTGATGGCGGCTTCTGGGCGATCTATACCGACCAGGGCGACCGCACGGCTGCCGCGCATCTGGCCGAGCGCGACCACGGCCTGCAGCGGTTGCTGGAGATCCGGCAGATGCTGGCCGCCAATCCCGAGCGCTTCGCATTGGCGCTGACCGCCGATGACGCGGCGCGGATCAAGGCCGCCGGCAAGCGCGTGGTCTACATCAGCATGGAGAACGCCAGTCCGCTGGTGGCCGACCCCAGCCTGCTGTCGTTCTATCACCGTGCGGGCCTGCGCCTGCTCAGCACCGTGCACTTCGCCAACAACGAGTTCGCCGACTCGGCCACCGACCCCAAGGGCGCTGAATGGAAGGGCCTGAGCCCGGTTGGCAAGGATCTGGTGCGCGAGGCGGTGAAGCTGGGCATCGTCATCGACCAGTCGCACGCCTCCGATGCCGTGTTCGACGATCTGCTGGCGATGATGCCGGTGCCGTTCGTGCTGTCGCACAGCTCGGCCAAGGCGGTTTACGACCACCCACGCAATCTTGATGACGCGCGCCTGCGCAAGCTGGCCAAGGCTGGTGGGGTGATCCAGGTGAACGCGTATGGCGGTTACCTGATCGACACCGCCAAGTCGCCCGAGCGCAAGCAGGCCGAAGAAGCCCTGAGCAAGCAGCTGGGTGGCTGGGAAGGCATGACCATCGAGCAGGGCGTGGCGCTGCAGAAGGCCGAGCAGGCACTGGACCACGAACACCCGGTGCGCCACGCCAGCCTGGACGACTTCTTCGCCCATTTCGAGCACATCCTGAAGGTGGTCGGCCCCGAGCACGTCGGCATCGGTCTGGACTGGGATGGCGGTGGTGGCCTGAGCGACCTGCCCGATGTCAGCCAGCTGCCGAAGATCACGGCGTGGCTGCTGCGCAAGGGGTACAGCGAACAACAGATCGCCGCCATCTGGGGCGGCAACCTGCTGCGGGTGATGCGCCAGGCGCAGGACTACGCGGCAAAGCAGGGCGGCTGACCGCCCTGCGTGCATCCGGGATTCCGCCGGGCATGGCCCGGCGCTACCGGTGATCCGTTTATTTCGCGATCAGCGCGTTGCGACGGCTGTAGGCGAAGTACAGCACCAGGCCGACCACGTTCCACGCCAGGAAGTACAGCTGGGTGGTGTGCGGCAGGCTGATGAACAGGTAGATGCAGCCCAGTGCCGCCAGCGGGCCGACGATGAAGGCCAACGGCGTGCGGAAGGTGCGCTCGCGGTTCGGCTCACGCACGCGCAGCACCACCAGGCAGATGCCAACGGCGGTGAACGCGGCCAGGGTACCGGCATTGGCCAGTGCGGCGATCTCGTCCAGGCGTGCAACGCCGGCCAGTGCCGACACCACCAGGGCGGTGAACAGCGTGGTCGCCACCGGCGTGCCGGTACGTGCGTTGACCTTGGACAGGCCACGCGGCAGCAGTCCATCGCGGCTCATGACGAAGAAGATGCGGCTCTGGCCGTACAGGAAGGCCAGCAGCACGGTCGGCAGGGCGATGATCGCGATCACGCCGATCAGCATCGCGGCGGTGGGCTGGCCCAGCTGGCGCATGATCAATGCCAGCGGCTCAGCACTCTGGCCAAACACGGTGTAGCTCATCGCACCGATCGCGGCCAGCGCCACCAGCACGTACACGATGGTGCAGCCGACCATCGAGCCGATGATGCCGATGGACAGGTCGCGCCCGGGGTTCTTGGTTTCTTCGGCGGCGGTGGAGATCGCGTCGAAGCCGTAGAACGCGAAGAAGATGATCGCCGCCGCCGCCATTACGCCGCGCTCGACGCCATCGGGGCCCAGCGTCTTGGCGAATCCGTAGGGCATGAACGGCTGCAGATTGTTGGCGTCGAACGCCGGCAGGGCCACCGCCACGAAGATCGCCAGCGCGATCAGCTTGAACACGACCAGGATCGCGTTGAGGGTGGCGCTCTCCTTGGTACCTGCCATCAGCATCAGGGCCACCAGCCAGGTGATGACGATGGCGGGCAGGTTGATCATGCCGCCATCGACGTGCGGGCCTGCCGCGAGCATCGCCGGCAGGCGCAGGTCCCAGCCGAACTGGGTATGTACCCATTCCAGGAAGCCGACGAAATAGCCGGACCAGCCGACCGCCACGGTACTCACCACCAGCGAGTACTCCAGGATCAGGCTCCAGCCCACCACCCAGGCAAACACTTCGCCCAGGGCACTGTAGCTGTAGGTATAGGCGCTGCCGGCGGCCGGCATCATCGTGGACAGCTCTGCGTAGGCCAATGCCGCGCAGGCACACACCGCGCCGGCGATGGCGAAGGAGATCAGCACGGCCGGGCCAGCGCGGTCGGCACCCACGCCGATCAGGGTATAGATGCCGGTGCCGACGATGGCGCCGATGCCCAGCGCGATCAGGTGCGGCCAGCTGAGGGTCGGGACCAGACGCCGGCCGGCTTCATGGACGGTGACGGAATCTAGGGACTTGCGCCGGAGCAGGGACATGCAGGCCTCGGAAGGGGTGACTGAGAACGACAAGTCCCCGAGTGTGACCGAACGCAGCGCAGCATTGCCACTGACGGGGGTCATGGCCGACACAGCGCGCGCTGGACGCTGGGCACTCTGCCGGAAACGGCACAAACGGCCTCAGCGCAGGCGCCTACCAGTGACAGCCGTCGTCCTGGAAGGCGTTGACGTCTTCGTCGAAGTCCGTGCGGCGACCGTCCCGGGCACGCACGTAGCTGAAGCTGTAGATCCGTGCGCCCTGCGTGCTCAGTGTGTAGTGACCGTTGATGCGACCGTCCACGCGCTCCTCCCAGACGGTATCGAACTGGTAGGGGCGGTCCTCGTCCAGCACCGTGGTCTGTTCGGAGACCCGGCGCAGTGGCAGGCGCTCGCTGTGCCCGGCGTAGCGCACATCGGCGCGGCCATCGTCCAGCCAGCGCCATTCCAGGTGGATCGTGTTGTCGCGGCCACCGCTGAGGCAGCGGTGGTCCGGTGCGGCCGTGGCCGGTCCACTGGCAAGCAGCAGCACCAGGGCTGCTGCGACCGCGAGCGTTGGTGTTGCGGCCATGGCGCTTTTGTCCAACGAGGGGCGCCAGCATAGCGCGCCCCCGCTGTTACCTGCCCAGCGCGCGTGGCTGCAGACGCGTACCACCGCTCATCAGCATGCGTGGCAGCGGCATCTGCAGGAAGTCGTGCGGGAAGGCAGGCGCGACCGCGCTGATCGCATCCAGCCGTGCCAGCGCCTCAGCCGGCAGCGCCAGATCCAGCGCCGCCAGGTTGTGTTCGAACTGGTCCAGGGTGCGTGCACCGACGATCGGCATGGCCCCGGCCGCGGGTCGTTGCAGCAGCCAGGCCAGAGCGACCTGCGCAGCCGAGTGCGACAGTTCCGCCGCGACGGCAGCGACTTCCCCGGCGATGTTCAACGAACGTGGCGTCAACGCGCCATTGATCAGGGCCACGTTGCGCCGGGAACCGCCCGGCGTAGCCTCCGGCGGCTCGGCCGTGGTGAGATCAGCCGCGCTGTACTTGCCGGTCAGCACCCCGCTGCCCAGCGGCGACCACGCCACCACGCCCAACCCGAGCGCCTCGGCCATCGGCAGCAGCTCCTGTTCGACGCTGCGCTGGATCAGGCTGTATTCGATCTGCAGGGCCACCAGCGGCGCCCAACCGCGCAGGTCGGCCAGGGTCTGCATGCGGGCGATCTGCCAGGCCGGCGTGTCCGAGATGCCGGCATACAGCACCTTGCCGCTGCGCACGAGATCGTCGAAACCGCGCATCACCTCGTCCACCCCGGTGGTGTCGTCCCAGGCGTGCAGGTACAGCAGATCCAGGTAGTCGGTGCCGAGCCGGCGCAGGCTGTCCTCCACCGAGCGCATCATGCTCTTGCGGTGGTTGCCGGCGTTGTTCGGATCGCCGGGCACGGTCGCCAGGGTGTACTTGCTGGCGATGACCAGCCGTTCGCGGCGGCCCTGGGCGAATCGCCCGAGCAGCGTCTCGGCGCTGCCATTGGTGTAGTTGTTTGCGGTATCAACGAAGTTGCCGCCGCGTTCGACGTAGGCATCGAAGATGCGGCGGGCCTCGGCTTCGTCCGCGCCCCACCCCCAGTCGGCACCGAAGGTCATCGTGCCCAGCGCCATCGGGCTGACACGCAGGCCGGAGCGACCGAGCAGGCGGTAGTGATCAAGTGACATGTGGCATTCCATCGGAGGAGGCGGGCGTGCCGCCGGGAGGGAAAGCATCCGTCCGATGATCCTGTGGATAAACTGGACACAGCCGAACTGACAATGAAGGAAGGCTTCACAATGGATCCCTCCGCACCGCTGTCGGCGGTGGTCGCCTTTGTCCACGTGGCTGACCACGCCAGCTTTACCCGCGCCGCAGATGCGCTTGGCGTCTCGACCTCGGCACTGTCACAGAGCGTGCGTGCGCTGGAAGCGCGGATGGGCGTGCGCCTGTTGCAACGGACCACGCGCCGGGTGGGCCTGACCGAGCACGGTGCACGCTTCCTGCAGCGCGTACGTGGCGGGCTGGCTCAGATCGAATCGGCCTTCGAAGACCTGGACAGCGCGCGGACCGTGCCGGCCGGCCGGCTGCGCATCACCCTGCCACGCATCGTTGCCGAGCGCCGGGTCCTGCCGGCGCTGCCGTCGTTCCTGGCCCGGTATCCGCAGGTGGAGGTGGAATTGTGCGTGGAACCGGCGTTGACCGATCTGGTCGCCGAAGGTTTCGACGCAGGCATCCGCCTGGGGGAATCGTTGGCGCAGGGCATGATCGCGGTGCCGATCGGGCCGCCCGAGCGCCAGGTGGTGGTGGCCACGCCGGGCTACTTCGCGCGCCACGGTGTGCCGCAGAGCCCGCAGGAGCTGCAGGGCCACGACTGTATCGTCCATCGCCGTGCCAATGGCCGGCTGATGCCTTGGGAATTCAGCCGTGAGGGGCGTGACCTGGACGTAGTCGTCGAGGGCCGGCTGGTGTTCAACGATGCCGAACTGGCCTATGCGGCGGTGCTGGCTGGGCTGGGCATGGCGCAGGGGTTCGCCTCACTGGTCGCTGGCGACCTGGCTGCCGGCCGCCTGCGCAGCGTGCTGGAGGACTGGCAGCCGCCGTTCCCCGGTTTCCACCTGTACTACCCGGCGCGCGAGCATATGGCGCCCAAGCTGCGGGTGTTCATCGACCACCTGCGCGCGGCCTGCCACGCCGACGGGATCTCAGCCGTTCAGGCCCAGGCGGATGCCGAAGCCGACCAGGAACAGCCCGGCCACGCGCCGTAGCGCATCGCTGACCCGCGGGTGCTGGATCAACCGGCGGCGGGCCAGGTTGCCGACCCAGATCAGCAGCGAGCAGTAGGCGATGCTGACCACGAAGATGATCCCGGCCAGCGCGGCGAACGTGGCGATGCCCTGGTGGGCCTTCGGGTCGATGAACAGTGGCAGGAAGGCCATGTAGAACAGGATCGCCTTCGGATTGAGCAGGCTGACCAGGATCGCCTGGTGGAAGTAGCGTCCGGGCTGCATGCGCACCGGGCCAACGTCGGCACCGTCAGCCTTGGGCGTGCGCAGCAGGCTGATGCCGACCCACACCAGATACGCCGCGCCCAGATATTGCACGGCATGGAACACCGTCGGATTGGCCTTCAGCAGCGCGGCCACGCCGGCCAGTGCCAGCCACATCAGGATCTGGTCGCCGACCAGCAGGCCGGCCAGCGCCGTGTAGCCGCCGCGCACACCGCCGCGACCGGTCGCGGTCAGCAGGGTGAAGGTGCCCGGCCCGGGCAGGGCCAGAAACACCAGCACAGCGAGCAGGAAGGTCCACAGGTCCTGGATGCCCATCCACGGCATGGCGCGACTCTCTTACAACGGGGGAGCGTCATTGTCGGCCAGTGCTGGTGCAGGCGACAGGGGCGTGTCGCCGTTGCCGGGCATGGCGGACAGCAGCGGTTGCAGATGCTGGCGCAGCTGTGCGTGCAGTTGCCGCACCGCCGGTGAGAACTGCTTGCGATGGGGGCAGACCAGCTGCAGGGGAATGTGGCTGCCGATGCCATCCAGCAGCACCTGCAGGCGCCCTTCCAGCACGTCGTCGCGGACGTCCAGCCAGGACTTGTAGGTGATGCCCTCGCCGGCGACCGCCCAGCGCCGCACCACGTCGGCGTCGTCGCAGACCAGTGGCCCGCGCACCGGGATCACCACGCGGCGCCCCTCAATCTCGAACGACCAGCGATCGTAGGCGCGGCCGCCGAGCTGGTAGACCAGGCAATCATGCTCGCGCAGATCTTCCAAGCGGCTGGGCGTGCCACGCCGCCGCAGGTACCCGGGCGACGCAGCCAGCACCCGCCGGTTCTGTTCCAGCAAGGGCAGGGCGACGTAGCTGGCGTCGTCGAAGTGGCCGATGCGGATGGCCACGTCGACCGGGTCGCGGAACACGTCGGCCACTTCGTCGGACAGGCGCAGGTGCAGGCGCAGCCGTGGATGCGCCGCGCGGAACGCGGTCAGCCACGGCAGCAGCAGGTTGCGGCCGAAGTCCGACGGCGCCGACAACTGCAGGGTGCCGTGCAGTTCGGCGTCCTCGCCCTGCACCCGCGCCTGGCCTTCGCGCAGGGTGCTCAGAACCTCCTGTGCGTAGGGCAGATACAGCGCGCCTTCGGCGGTCAGCCGCAGGCTGCGGGTGGTGCGCACGAACAGGCGCAGGTCCAGTTCGCGTTCCAGCCGTGCCACCGCCGCAGCAACCTGGCCCGGCAGCAGGTCGGCCTCGCGCGCAGCCTGGGAGAAGCTGCCCAGCGCGGCGGTACGGACAAACAGCTGCAGATCGTCGAAGCGGACCATTTTCATTGCTGCAGTGAAAGTGTTGACCGATTCTGCGCCTTTCCGCCCTCCTGCGCACGGCGCACGCTGTGGCCTCTCCTCCCTGGATGTTCCCCATGCGTGCCATTGCCTACACCCAAGCCGGCCTGCCGATCGACGACCCGCAAGCCCTGATCGATCTCGACCTGCCCCTGCCCCAGCCGGGCCCGCGCGACCTGCGGGTGGCGGTGCGCGCGGTGGCGGTGAATCCGGTCGACACCAAGGTGCGGCGCGGCGCCGCCACCGACGGCCCGCGCGTGCTGGGGTGGGATGCGGTCGGTGTGGTCGAAGCGGTCGGCAGCGAGGTGACCCTGTTCCAGCCCGGCGATGCGGTGTACTACGCCGGTGTGATCGATCGCCCGGGCAGCAATGCCGAGTACCAGCTGGTGGACGAGCGCAGCGTTGGCCGCAAGCCGGCCAGCCTGGACGATGCCGCCGCTGCGGCGCTGCCGTTGACCGCGATCACCGCATGGGAACTGCTGTTCGACCGCCTGCGTATTGCCGAAGGCGGCGGCGAGGGCCAGACCCTGCTGGTGATCGGTGCAGCGGGTGGTGTGGGTTCGATCCTGGTGCAGTTGGCGCGACGGCTGACGAAGCTGACGGTGATCGGCACCGCCTCGCGCCCGGAGACCCAGGACTGGGTGCAGGCGATGGGCGCGCATCATGTGATCGACCACACCCGGCCGCTGGCCGAGGGCCTGGCCCGGCTGGGCATCACCCAGGTGGACCATGCGGCCAGCCTGACCCACACCGACCAGCACTACGCGCAGCTGGTCGAGCTGCTGGCGCCGCAGGGGCAGCTGGGGCTGATCGATGATCCGGGCCAGATCGATGTAATGGCGCTCAAGCGCAAGGCGCTGTCGCTGCACTGGGAGTCCATGTTCACCCGACCGCTGTACAGGACCGCGGACATGCAGCGCCAGCACGAACTGCTGAACCGGGTGGCCGATCTGGTCGATGCCGGCGTGCTGCAGACCACGCTTGGCGAGCACTTCGGGCGCATCGACGCGGCCAACCTGCGGCGCGCGCATGCGCTGCTGGAGAGCCACCGGGCCAAGGGTAAGATCGTGCTGGAAGGCTGGTAACGCCGGGCCAACCCAGCCTCTGACCTTCATCCACGCATGGCGTGGATCTACTGCAGATCGCGGAGATCCGTGAAAGGCGGGGTGGCATGGGTTTGCGGGACCGCAGGCGCCATGGATGGCGCCTACGAGCCCCCATGGACGGGTTTACGGCGTGTCCCGCAAATCCATGCCACCCCGCCATCCCACGGAACGCCAGCTCTTGATGTTGACGTTGCCTCTGCGGGTGCAGGGCGCCGCCCTGCCGGCCCCCTTACGCCACGCCGTTGTCTACATGCTCGGTGAAGCCCGGCCGGGGGCGCAGGCGTTCGAACCAGGCGTCTACGTGGCGCAGCACAGGTTTGTTGCCGGGGGTGCTGCGCCAGCGCTGTGTCGACAGGCCGAGGACGATGTCGGCCAGGCTGAAGCCGGTGCCCGCCACGTAGGCATTGCTGGCGGCAAGCTGGGTGTCCAACACCTGCATCAGGCCGTTCCAGTGCGCCAGGCTGGCCTCGGCGCGAGCGTCGTCCGCGAAGTCGGGGTGCTGCCGCACGCGGGCCATGAACACGTGGCGCCAGGCGCTGTTGAGGTCGGTGGCCTGCCAGTCCATCCACTGCTCGACCTGGGCACGGGCCTGTGCAGCGCCCGGCAGCAGATCGTCTCGTCCTTGCCGTGCGGCCAGGTAGCGGCAGATGCTGTTGGACTCCCACAGCACGAAGTCGCCATCGCGCAGCACCGGTACCTGCCGGTTCGGATTCAGCGTGGACAGCACGTCCGGCGCCGGTGCCGGATCATGGGAGAACGGCAGATCGAGTTCGGCGCACAGCCACAGCACTTTGCGCACGTTGATCGAGGTGGGCTTTCCGTACAGTACAAACATGGGCTCGTTTCAGCACGTGAGACTGGGCCAGCCTACACTTGCCACATGCAAACCGAATTCCTCCTCGTCGCCGGCCTGCTGCTGGTCGTGCTGATCCTGCAACTGGTGGCGCTGCTGCGCCGCCCGCCCCACGATCGCCTGGAACAGGCCGTGCGCGATGAAGCACGCGCCGGCCGAAGCGAGTTGCGCGAGCAGCTTGATGGGTTCGCGCGCGCGCTGACCGATCTGTCCACCCGCACCGACCAGCGCCTGGACCTGCTGCGTGAAGCGCTGAGCGAAGACGCACGCAAGGCCCGCGCCGAGGCGGCCGACAGCCAGCAGCGCAGTGCCGCCTCACTGGGCGAACGCCTGCAGGAACTGCGCGTGCAGCTGGATGTGTTCGGCCAGCAGCAGGAGGCACGTATCCATGCCTTCGGCCAGCAGCTGCAGGAACTGACCGCCCGTACCGACACCCAGTTCGGTGCACTCCGACAGGCCCTGGTGGAGGATGCCCGCAAGGGCCGCGAAGAAGGTGCGCAGTCGCAGCAGCGCCTGACCGAGAGCCTGGGCCTGCGCCTGCAGGAACTGACCCAGCGCAACGAACAGCGCATCTCGGAAATGCGCGCCACCCTGGAAGAACAGCTGCGCGCGCTGCAGGCCGACAACGCGCAGAAGCTCGAGCAGATGCGCCACACCGTTGACGAGAAGCTGCAGTCCACGCTGGAAACGCGGCTGGGCAATTCGTTCAAGCTGGTGTCCGAACGACTGGAACAGGTGCAGCGCGGGCTGGGTGAAATGCAGCAGCTGGCGACCGGCGTGGGCGACCTGAAGCGGGTACTGACCAACGTCAAGAACCGCGGCAGCTGGGGCGAAGTACAGCTGGAGAACATCCTCGAGCAGACCCTCACCCAGGAACAGTACGCACGCGGCGTGAAGGTACGTCCTGATGGCAACGAGATGGTCGATATCGCCGTGCGCCTGCCGGGCCGTCGCGACGACGACGCGCCGGTCTGGCTGCCGATCGATTCCAAATTCCCGCGCGAAGACTATGAGCGCCTGCTCGACGCGCAGGAACAGGGCGATGCCGAGGGCGTACGCCTGCAGGGCATCCAGCTGGAACGCGCGATCCGCGTGCAGGCCAAGTCGATCTGCGAAAAGTACATCGTGCCCCCGCACACCACCGATTTCGCGGTGATGTTCGTGCCGACCGAAGGCCTGTATGCAGAAGTGATCCGGCGCCCGGGCCTGGTCGACCTGCTGCAGCGCGAGCACCGGGTGGTGGTGGCTGGCCCGACCACCGTCACCGCGTTGCTCAACAGCCTGCAGATGGGTTTCCGTACCCTCGCCATCGAACAGCGATCGAGCGAAGTCTGGGGATTGCTGGGCGCAGTGAAGAGCGAGTTCGGCAAGTTCGCCGGTATCCTCGAGAAGGCCGAGAAGCAGATCACCACGGTGGGCCGCAGCATCGGCGAGGCCAGCCGCAAGACGCGCACCATCGAACGCCGCCTGCGCGGCGTGGAATCACTGGCGACCGAACAGGCGCAAGGCCTGCTGGGCGACCTGGGCGAAGCGTCCAGCGACGAAGAGGCGGCAGAAGGCGAGGGTGAGGAGGCCTGAAGCCGGCTGACACGCCATCTGCATGGGCGGATGCGTATGCTGGCGCCGTCCTTCCTGACCAGGTACCGCCATGCGCCTCCGATTCCTTGCCAGCGTTGCCTTTGGCGCGCTGCTTGCCGCCTGCAGCAGTGCACCCCCGGCCAGTGACGATGCAGGCGCGGCAGCCACAGCGGCCGACAGCCCGGAAGCCGCTGCAGCCTATGAAGAGGCTCGCGATGTGGACTGCCGTGCAGCTGGCGGTACCCTGCAGCCGTTGGGTCGCCTGCAGCGGGTGCAGTGCGTGATTCCCTATGCCGACGCCGGCAAGTCCTGCAGCAGCAAAAGCGACTGCAGCGGCCAGTGCCTGGCCTCGGCAAACGTGCCAGCAGGCGAGGTGGCAACCGGGACCTGCCAGCGTGATGTCAGCCAGAACTTCGGTTGCCGGCAACGCATCGACGGTGGCAAGGCGCAGGGCACGATCTGCGTGGATTGAAGGTAGTGCCGGCCGCTGGCCGGCAGCCTCAAGAATCTTCGGGAACGTTCATGAGGTTGCCGGCCAGCGGCCGGCACTACCAGTGACGTCGGCGGTATGCTGGTGGGCCTTTCCCCGCTGTAGCCGGAGCCCCGCGTGAGCACCTCGATCCAGGATATTTCCCTCACCACCATCGACGGCCAGCCGTCCTCTCTTGCCCACTACCAGGGCAAGGTGCTGCTGCTGGTCAACGTGGCGTCCAAGTGCGGCCTGACCCCGCAGTACGAAGGCCTGCAGGCGCTGTATGCGGAAAAGCACGCACAGGGGCTGGAAGTACTGGGCTTCCCGGCCAACAACTTCCTCGGCCAGGAGCCCGGCAGCGAGGCGGAGATCCAGCAGTTCTGCCAGCTGACCTACGATGTGAGCTTCCCGATGTTCGCCAAGATCAGCGTGGCCGGTGAAGACACCCACCCGCTGTACCAGCAGCTGACTGCCGCGCAGCCGCAGGCGATCGGTGAAGGCCCGCTGCGCGAGCGCCTGGCCGGCAAGGAGATTCCGATCCACCCGGCACCGGCGGTGCTGTGGAACTTCGAGAAGTTCCTGGTCGGTCGCGATGGCAAGGTCATCGCCCGCTTCGCCCCGGACGTTGCCGCCGATGATGCGCGCCTGCGCGAGGCGGTCGAGGCGGCGCTGGCGGCCTGAAGATGGCATGCCAACCAAGGTTGGCACCTGCCGGAAGGTGGTGGACGCCGGTAAAACAAAAAAACCCCGCCGAGGCGGGGTTTTTTCATGCGTTGCCGGCAGCGGTCAATTGGTCCACTGCGGCATCGGCATTGCATCGACCGGGATCGGCGAGTTCGCGTCGTCGCTGCCACGCTCGCGCTTGCCACGCAGGTCGTTCTCGATCTGGTAGTTGCGGCGCTGCATCCAGGCATCGCGGACCAAAGCGTATTCGTCCACCGCGGTATCGCGCAGGTCGTCGATCGCCAGCAGCTGCGCGCGGGTATCGACCAGCTGCAGGCCCTGCAGGCCGATGCGGTACTTGTCGCTTTCGATGCGGCGGATCGGCGACAGCGGGATGTCACCGGCCAGTCCGAACACATCACGTACGGTACGCGGGCCGAAGAACGGCAGTTCCACATAGCGCGAACGACGCCAGCCCCAGGTACCCAGGGTCTGCCCGAAGTCTTCATTGCGACGCGGCACCATTGCCTTGCTGGCCGGGTCGAACAGGCCACCAATGCCCAGCGTGCTGTTCATCAGGAACCGGCCGAGGCTGTCCCAGGCGTCGGCCGGGCGGCCCTGCAGCAGCTGGTTGGTGATGGTCAGCGGTGCCCGCAGGTTGCTGAAGAAGTTGCTCACGCCGGTACGGGCAAAGCGCGGCACCACATGGGTATAGGCCGTCGCCAGCGGGCGGGCGATACCGCGGTCGACCGCGTTGTTGAACCCGTGCACCCTGCGGTTGAACGGTTCCCACGGGTCGTAGGCGGTGGCACTGCGGCGGTTGTCACTGGTGCCGTACAGGGCATCGAAGTCGTTGTCGCCGCCCGGCGCGGTCGCCGCCGCATCCGTGGCCGCATCGGTTGTACGGGCAGTGTTGGCGGTGTCCTGGGCCGACGCTGCTGGCGGGGTGTCAGTCTGTACCGGCTGGCTGGCCGGTTCGCTGTCAGCAGGCGTGGCTGCAGCAGGTGCTGTGGCCGTCGCCGGCACCACGGTGTCGGTCATCGGCGCGTCGCTGCGCGCCGGCTTGCCGGCACACGCGCTGAGTGCTGCGGCAAGGAGGATCAGAGGAATAACGCGCACGACGTTCATGTCAGCTCGCAGCAAAGGTAGCGTTGAAGTCCAGGTAGGGCGACAGCCGGTAGGCCGCGCTCAGCTCGTTGTAGCCGGCGGGGGCGCCGGAGATCGCCAGTGGATGGCCCGCCTGCCGCGCGCGCGCGGCCAGTTCGGCCAGCAGGGCCAGGCCGGCACTGTCCACGCGCTCGACCTCCGCCAGTTCCAGCCGCGACAGCTGTGCCGGCAGGGCCTGCAGTTGCGGCCACAACGCGATCACCGCGGTACGGTCGAGCACCCCGCGCAGGCGCAGGGTGTCACCTTCCAGCAGCGCCAGCGCCTTATTTGCCATTGCCGGCCGGCCCAGCCTGCATGCTGCCGCTGCGCAGTTCGGTGGCCACCTGCTTGATGCCCTTCTGTCGCAGCGGGGCATCGAACTGGTTGCGGAAGGTCTGCACGTAGGAGATGCCTTCGATGTTCACGTCGAAGATCTTCCACTGGCCGTTGACGTTGCGCATCCAGTATTCCACCGGCGTCGGCTCGTTGGCGGCGCGCACCAGCTCGGTGCCGACGCGCACGCCACGGTTGCCGGGGAGCGGGCTTTCGCCCTTCAGGCGGAAGCTCGGCTTGCCCTGGATGTTGAGCAGGGTCGAGCCATAGCGCTGCATCAGGCTGTCGGCCATCGCATCGGCGAACAGCTTGATGTCGGCGTCCGAAGCGCCGCGGGCATGCGGACCCAGCACCAGGCGCGCGGCATAGTCGCGGTCGAAGGTGCGGGTCAGCTCGCTGTCGATGTAGCTGCGCAGGCTGGCCGGGTTGCTGGTGAACTCAGCGCGGCGCTGCTGCAGGGTGGAAAGAATGCGGCTGCTGGCGTCGATCACCACCTTGCCGGCCTGGCCCTGGGGCGCGGCAGCAGCGGGTGCGGCGGCCTGGGCCTGGGCCAGGAACGGGGTGGCCAGCAGCAGCGACGAGGCGAGCAGGGCCGGGATCAGTTTCATCTTCATGGTTGCGGTTCCGTTGCAGGCGCCTGCGCGCCATCGTTGGGCTTCTGGGCAGCGCCGCCACCGGCGCCGCCACTGAACATGTACTTGCCGACCAGCTGCAGCAGGTCCACGGCCGGCTGGGTGAACACGATTTCCTCACCGGGTTTGAGCACTTCCGGATCGCCGCCGGGCTGCAGACCGATATAGCTCTCGCCGAGCAAACCACTGGTGAAGATGCCGGCCGAGGTATCGGCCGGCAGATCCTTGACCTTGCTGTCCATGCGCAGCGTCACGATCGAGTCGAACTTCACCGGGTCCAGCTCGATCGCTGCGACCTGGCCGACGGTGACACCACCGATCTTCACCGGCGCCTGCTTGCGCAGCTGGCCGACCTGGGAGAAGCGTGCCTTGAGTTCATAGCCTTCGCCACCCCAGCTCCAGCGCTGGTTGGTCGAGGCCACGGCCAGCACCATCAGCGAGGCCAGGGCCAGCAGCAGGAAGGCGCCGACGGAGAATTCGAGTCTGGGACCGCGGATGGCCATGTGGATTACCTGATCAGTCGTGGTGGCCGCGCGCCGATGCGCACCGCCGATGGAGGGGTTAGGTGAACAACATTGCCGACAGTACGAAGTTGAACATCAGCACCAGCAGCGAGGCGTTGACCACTGCACGGGTGGTGGCGACGGAGGTGCCTTCGATGGTCGGTTCGGCGTGGAAACCGACATAGGCGGCCACCAGGGCCGCAGTACCACCGAAGATCGCCGACTTCAGCATCGCCACGCCGAAGTCGTCCCAGAAGTCCACGCTGCCACGCAGCGCCGACCAGAACACGCCGTTGTCCAGGCCCAGCACGTGCACGGCTTCGAAGTAGCTGGCGCTGATCGCCAGCGAACAGAAGATGCCGGTCAGCAGCGGCACGGTAAGCACCGCCGCCCAGAAGCGCGGTGCCACGGCCTTGGCCACCGGGTCGATGGCCATCAGTTCCAGCGCCTTGATCTGGTCGGTGGCGCGCATCAGGCCCAGCTCGGCGGCGATCGAACTGCCGGCGCGGCCGATGAACAACAACGCGGTCAGCACCGGTGCCAGTTCGCGGTACAGCGACAGGCCGAGCAGGGTGGACAGCGCGTCGGCCGCACCGAAGGTGGTCAGCGTACGGTAGCCCTGCAGGGTCAGCACCAGGCCGACGAAGGCGCCGCCCACGGCGATGATCGGCAGCGAGCGCGCACCGATCTTGTAGATCTCGCGGGTCAGCTCGGCCAGGAAGTCACGGGTCGGCAGCGAACCGCGCAGCACGGTCAGCGAGAACAGGCCGGCACGACCCAGCGAGCGGGTGGCTTGCACGAACGGCATCAGGCAACCCTCGCGCGCGGTGCGGCATCAAACGGGATGGGACCATCGGGCTGGCCATGCAGGAACTGCTGCAGCAGCGGGTCCTGGCTGGACTGCAGCGCCTCCGGCGTGCCCTGGAACACGATGCCGCCATTGGCGATCGCGATCACCTGGTCGCAGATCGGCAGGGTCTCGTGCACGTGGTGGCTGACGATGATGCTGGTCAGGCCCAGGCTGTGGTTGAGGCGCTGGATCAGGCTCATGATCACCCCCGAGGCGATCGGGTCCAGCCCGGTCAGCGGCTCGTCGTAGATCATCAGCGGCGGGTCCAGGGCCAACGCGCGGGCCAGTGCCACGCGTCGTGCCATGCCGCCGGACAGCTCACGCGGCCAGGCATCGGCGGCGGCCAGCAGGCCGACCGAATGCAGCTTCATCTGCACCAGCCGGCGCAGCACCGGTGCCGGCAGGCGGGTGTGGGTGCGCAGCGGCAGGGCGACGTTTTCGGCCACGGTCAGGTCGGTCAGCAGGCCATTGCCCTGCAGCAGTACGCCGACGCTCTTGCGCATTTCCAGCAGTTCGGCGGTGCGCTGCGGGATGGGCTTGCCGAACAGGGTGACGTCGCCCGCCACCGGACGCAGTTCGCCGGTCAGCGCCGCCAGCAGGGTCGACTTGCCGCTGCCGGACGGCCCAAGCACGGCGGTGATGCTGCCTTCGGGCACCTGCAGCGAAACGTCGCGCAGGATCGTGCGCCCGCTCCGGTCGATGCGGACGTTGGACAACTGCACCAGACTGGGAGTGGAAGCCGGCATGGGCACCCTTAACGTTTTTTCGACATTGAAGCATCGGGTCAGGCTGCTGAACATAAGCAGACTGGACGGTCCAGTATTGTTGCACGGTCGGGCGGTCGCCAGACTGGGACAATGCCGAAAACGACCGGAACAATCCGTCGCAATCACCGAATCCCGGGATTGAATACGGGCGGGTGTGCTGCACACTGTGCACGATGAGTGACCCGGGTAGCGATTTTCGCCTCTACCATTCCAATTCGCTGGACGTGCTGGCTGCCCTGCTGGCGCGCAACGTGCGTGTGCCGGTGCCGGGACAACCGCTGCTGGCGCCGGAGGTGGTGCTGATCCCGCAGGTGGCGATGCGGCGCTGGTTGCAGGCGACACTGGCCGCCGAGTATGGCGTAGCCGCCAACCTGGAATTCCTGACCCCCGGTGAGTTCGTCGCCCGTGCGTTGAACGCCAATGTGGAGGGCGAAGCCGACGACCTGGACGCGGCCGCCCTGCACTGGCGCCTGTACCAGGCCCTGCGCGATCCGCAGCTGCTGGCACAGCCACCGATGCGCGCGCTGCAGTCCTATCTTGCCGGGGGCGACGTGCTCAAACCCTGGGCCCTGGCCGGCGAACTGGCCTCGGTGTTCGAGAAGTACCAGGCCTGGCGCCGCGACTGGTTGCTGCGCTGGGAAGCCGGCGCCGACGCCGCCGATCCGCAGGCCATCCTGTGGCGCAGCATCGCCGCCGGGCAGGGTTACCGCGCGCGCCGCATCCAGGCCTACCTGGACCGCTTCGAGGGTGCCGGCCAGCCGCTGCCGCAGGGACTGCCACCGCGGATGTCGGCATTCGCCACCCTCAACATCTCGCCCGACGTACTGCGGGTGATGGCCACCCAGTCGCGGGTGGGCGAACTGCATTTCTATCTGCCCACGCCGGTGCAGTCCTACTGGGGCGACCTGCAGACCCTGGCAGAGCGCCTGCGCAGCGGTGCTCCGGACCCGTTCGGCGAGGCTGCCGGCGAGAACCGCCTGCTGGAAGCGTGGGGGGCAGCCGGCCGTGATTTCATGGCGGTGCTGGGCAGCTACGAAGTGGTGCATCCGGCCGGTGAGATCGCGGCCTATTCCGACCCGGAGGAAGATACGCGGCCGACGATGGCCCAGGGCGGGCTGTCCGACAGCCTGTTGCACCGCCTGCAGCGCGACCTGTTCCACCGTCGTGCATTGCCTTCCGGTGAACTGCGCGACAGCCTGCGCGGCGACGACCCGAGCCTGCAGGTGCACGCCTGCCACACCCGCCTGCGCGAGCTGCAGGTGCTGCACGACCAGCTGCGCAGCCTGCTGCAGGACCCGCGCTTCGACCCGCCGCTGCAGGCGCGCGAAATTGCCGTGCTGGCGCCGGACATTGATCCGTATGTGCCCTATCTGGAAGCGGTGTTCGGCGGACGGGGGGGCGAGGACGAACACATTCCCTACGCGTTGGCCGACAGCAGTCCGTTGGCCGGCGAGCCGCTGGCCGATGTGTTCGTGCACCTGCTTGGCCTGCCGATTTCGCGCTTTGGCCTGAACGAGGTGCTGGACCTGCTGGCCAGTGCCCCACTGGCCGAGGCCGCCGGCCTGGAAGCGGTGGACTTCGACCGACTGCATGGCTGGCTGCAGCAGGCGGGCGCCCGTTGGGGCCTGGATGCCCAGCATCGCCACCAGCTGCAGGCTCCCAGCGATGACGCCTACACCTGGCAGTTCGCGCTGGATCGCCTGCTGCTGGGCCACGCCACCGGCAGCGAGGTGGATCTGGCCGGGGTGGCCCCGTGGATCGAACTGGAAGGCGGGGCGCTGGATGCGCTGGACCGGCTGTTGCGCCTGCTGCGCGTGCTGGCCATCTACCAGCGCCGGCTCGGCGAACTGTTGACCCCGGCACAGTGGCGGCAGCGCCTGCTGTCGCTGCTCGATGCCCTGCTGCCGACACCACCCAGCTCGCCCAACAGCCAGCGCGCGCTGGAGCGCCTGCGCAAGCTGCTCAACCAGTTCGCCGAGGATGCGCACAAGGCCGGGTTCGTCGATGGGGTGCCACCGGAGGTGGTGCGTGCGCACTTCGCCGGTGCGCTTGCCGAGGCCGATACGCGCGCGCCGTTGCTGACCGGTGGCATCAGCTTCGGGCGCATGGTGCCGATGCGCCTGCTGCCGTTCCGGGTGATCTGCGTGCTCGGCCTCAACGATGGTGATTTCCCGCGTCGCGACCCGGCCGCCGGCCTCAACCAGCTCACCGCCGAACTGGATACGCCGCGCCGCCGTCCCGGCGACCGCTCCACCCGCGAAGACGATCGTTTCCTGTTCCTGCAGCTGTTTGCTGCTGCGCAGGACGTGTTCTACCTCAGCTACCTCGGCGCGGACCCGCGCGATGGCAGCGTGCGCGAACCCTCGGTGCTGGTCAGCGAACTGATCGATGCCGCAGCGGCGTATCACCTCGATCCGTCGACCGCCACGCGGGACTTCACCGTGCGCCACGCGCTGCAGCCGTTCTCGCCAGCCGCCTTCGGTGACGGCGATCCACGCCGCTTCAGCTACCGCCGGCAGTGGCACCCGGCCGCGGGGCGACTGGGTGGGCAGCGCGGCGGCCTGCTGCCGTGGTTCGACGCCGCACTGCCGCCGCCGGTGGACGAGGCGGTGGAAGAAGAGGTCTCGCTGGAGAGCCTGCGTCGTTTCCTGTGTGATCCGGCCGGGCAGTTCCTCGCACAGTCGCTGGGCCTGCGCCTGGCCGACGACGTCGAGGACGTCGACGACCTGGAGCCGCTGGTGCTGTCCTCGCGCGGGCCGGAGAAGCGCGGTGTGCAGCTGGCCGTGGTGCAGGCCACCCTGGCCGGTGACAGCGAGCCGCTGTACCCGCGGCTGCGCGCACGCGGGCTCATGCCGTCGGGCATCCTCGGCGAGCGCCAGTTTGAAGTGGAGCGGCTCAAGACCCGACCGTATGCCACGGCGATGCTGGGCTGGTTGCAGGGCACGCCGCTGGAGAGCCGCCGCTATGAAGTGGAGATCGACGGCGTGCGCCTGCATGGCCGGGTCGGTGATCGCCATCCCGAAGGCCTGGTGCGCCTGCGCGCCGGCGCCCTGAACGGCAACGCGGTGATCCGCCAGGGGCTGGACTGGCTGCTGGCCAACGCCGCCGGCGATGCCTTGCCGCTGGTGCAGTTCCATGACGGCGGTGATGCCGGCCCCGGTCCGCATGCATTGCCTGCCTTGACCGTGCCCGCAGCACGCGCGGCATTGCGCGCGCTGCTGCAGCTGCGCCAGCGTGGGCTGCGCGAACCACTGCGCTTTGCGCCCTATACCGGCTGGGTGCTGTTCAACGCGCCAGTGGAAAAGCAGCGCAGCGAAGGCTGGAAGCAATGGCATGGCAGCGACCGCAGCTGGGGTGAAGCCAACAGTGATGCCTGGCAGCTGCTGCTGCGTGGCGCCGACGCGTTCGCCGACGACGCCAGTTACGCCGACCTGCTGCGCAACAGCCAGGTGGTCTTCAGCGCCGTGCGCGAAGGGCGCAGCTTCGGCAATGATCCACAGGCGGGCCTCGCATGAGCAGCGGTGCCGAGGGCGCTCCCATCAACACGCATTGCCCCGACCCTTACCTGGCGTTGCCGCTGCATGGCACGCGACTGATCGAAGCCAGTGCCGGCACCGGCAAGACCTTCACCCTGGCCACGCTGTTCACCCGTCTGGTGGTCGAGCAGGGCCTGCGTATCGGCCAGATCCTGGCGGTGACCTTCACTGACGCCGCCACCCAGGAACTGCGCAAGCGCATCCGCGAGCGCCTGGCCCTGGCTGCGCGCCTGGTCGATCTGTCGCCGGGCGACGATGAAACACCCGATGCGCTGCTGACCCGGCAGGTGCTGCAACGTCATCTGCAGGACGGCACGGAAACCGCAAAAGCGTTGAAGCGGCGCCTGCAGGTAGCCGCCGATGAGATCGACCTGGCTGCGATCTTCACCATCCACGGCTTCTGCACCCGCGTGCTGCGCGAACATGCGCTCGAGAGCGGGCATACCTTCGACCCACCCGAGCTGCTGGCCAGCGATCGCGAGCTGCTGGAAGAACTGGCGGCCGATCTGTGGCGGGTGCATGCCAACGACCCGGCAACGCTGGAACCGCTGACCTGGTTGTGGTCCCACCCGGATGCGCTGGCGGCTGACCTGCGCGCGCTGCTGGCATCGCCACCGCTGCACCCGCCACTGCAGCCGCTGGCCGTGGACGATCCACGCCCGGCGCTGCAGCGCACGGCGGCGGAACTGTCGATGGCCGTGCGCGAGCATGGTGAGCGCTTCTTCCTGGACCTGTGCGAAGCGGTCGACAACAAGTGGATCAACGGCGTTTCCTACAAGCTGGGCTGGCTGCACCCGCTGGGCCGGCAGCTGTTGGGCTGGGCCGAGCGCGGCGACGCAGCCGAACTGCTGTCCAGCGACCGCTTGCCGGCGCTGCTGCCCGATGCGCTGGTGGCCAAGACCAACAAGAAGTTCGCCGAGCGCACGCCGTCCTCGCCGCTGCAGGCACCGCTGCAGCGCTACGTGGCACTGCTGGCCCAGCGCGAACAATGGCTGCGTGCCACGGCACTGAACTTCCTGCACGCCCTGCGCGAGGAAGCCACCCAGCGCCTGTCGGCGCTGAAGCGCGTGCGTCGCGTGCAGACCTACGACGATCTGATCGACGGCGTCGCCCGCGCGCTGGAAGGGCCGCAGCGGCTGGCCCTGGTCAAGCCGCTGCGGGCGCAGTACCGCATTGCCCTGGTCGATGAATTCCAGGATACCGATGACCGCCAGTGGGGCATCTTCCATACCGTGTTCGGTGCCTCGCCGGAGGTGGACGAACTGGGGCTGCAGCCGGCGCTGTTCCTGATCGGTGACCCCAAACAGGCCATCTATGGCTTCCGCGGCGGCGACATCCACACCTACCTGAAAGCCAAGCAGGTGGCCGAGCAGGCACCGGCGCTGGACCAGAACTTCCGTTCGCGCCCGGCCGTGCTGCGCGCGTTGCAGGCGCTGTACGACAACGCTGGCGAAGATGCCTTCCTCGAACCCGACATCCAGTTCGAGCCGGTGCGGCCCGGTGGCGTGCGTGTCGATGAGGACTACCTGCGCGATGGCCGGGCCGCACCGGCGCTGACCCTGCGCCTGCTGCGCAGCGACGGTGAAAAGGCCCTTGGCGCCGATGCGTCGCGCGACGCGGCCACCCAGGCCTGCGTGGCTGCGATCCACCAGATCCTGCTGGAGGCGCGTGCCGGCACTGCGCTGCTGCGTGGACGCCCGGTGCAACCCGGCGATATCGCCGTGCTGGTGCGCTCGCATCGCGAAGCCACGCTGGTCCAGCGTGCGCTGGCCGCCGTCGGCATTCCCGCGGTGGCGGCCGGCAAGCAGAGCCTGTTTGCCACCAGCGAGGCTCGTGACCTGCGTGCGTTGCTGCTGGCATTGCTGCAACCGGCCGACGAGGGACGCCTGCGCACTGCATTGGCAACGGTGCTGCTGGGGCAGCGCGCGAGCGCGATTGCCAGCATGGAGCGTGAGGGAGACCTGCAGCGCGGGTTCCAGACCCAGCTGCTGCACTGGCGCGAGCGCTGGCAGCGTGGCGGCCCGTTCGCGGTGGTAGCCGATGTCTGCGCCGCGCAGGGCGAGCGCCTGCTGGCGCTGATCGATGGCGAGCGGCGCCTGACCAACTACCTGCAGCTGGGCGAACTGCTGCAGGAAGCCTCCGCGCAGGCACTGGGCATGCACGGCCTGCTGGACTGGCTGCAGGGGCAGATGGCCAATGCCGACCAGGATGACGAGCAGCAGCTGCTGCGGCTGGAGTCCGACGCGCGACGGGTGCAGATCATCACCCTGCACAAGAGCAAGGGCCTGGAATACCCGCTGGTGTTCCTGCCGTTCGTGGGCATCGATGGCGGCGCGCCGAACACCGCCACCCACTGCACCGTGCACCTGCAGGGTGAGCGCCAGCTGCATTGGAAGCTGGACAGGGACGACGCCTGGGACGCGGCCAGCAGCCAGCGCGAGCGCGAACAGCGTGCAGAAGACGCGCGCCTGCTGTACGTGGGCCTGACCCGCGCCGAGCATGCCTTGTGGATCGCCACCGGCGATCTGGCAGGCCATGCAAAGACCCGCCTGGCGCCGCTGCTGGGCGACCTGCAGGCGCTGCGAGCGCACGCGGACGTGGACCTGGATGACAGTGCGCCGCCGGGCCGCCTGCCGCAGCTGCTGGCCGAAACCGAAGGTCAGCTGCCTGCGGTGCGTGCCTTGACCCGCCGGGTGCCACACGACTGGTGGGTCTACAGCTTCACCCAGCTGGCGCATGCCGACGCTGGCAACGGCGACGATATCGAAGCGGCGGCCACCGAACTGCCGGCACCGGCTGCCGACGAACCCGCCGGTGCCGAGCTGCCGCTGGAACCGGCGTTGCCGGACGCTGCCGCAGAAGACACAGCGCCGCCGGATCCGCGCTTCATGGGCAGCCGCTTCGGCAATGTGCTGCACGATGCACTGGAGAACGTCGACTTCGCACTGTGGTCGCACTGGCAGCCGCAGCAACCGGCACCGGAGGGACAGGCCGACGTGCTGCGCCGCTCGCTGCACGACGAAGGCTATGCCGACGAGGATCTGGACGATGGCGTGGCGGTGCTGGTGCCGCTGGTCGGCCACACCCTCACCGTACCGCTGCCCGAAGGCGGTGCGCTGTGCAGCGTGCCCGAGCATGAGCGCCGGGCCGAGATCGAGTTCCACTTCGCCATCGAGCCGACCGCAGTACCGGTGTTGCTGCAGCTGCTGCACGAGCACGGCATCTCCAGCGCACGGCGCGGTTTCGGCCTGCGCAGAAGGCTGGAAGGGCTGATGACCGGCAAGATCGATCTGACCTACGTGCGCGATGGCCGCTGGTATGTGCTGGACTACAAATCCAACCGGCTGCCGGGCTACAGCCCGGACCTGCTGGAGATCGCCATGCGCCACAGCGAGTACGACCTGCAGGCGCTGATCTATACCGTGGCCCTGCATCGCTGGCTGCGCTTCCGCCTGGGCGCGGCATACGACTACGCGCGCGACATGGGCGGTATCCGCTATCTGTTCTGCCGGGGCCTGGATATCGCCGGCAATGGCTTGCACGTGCAGCGCTTCGCGCCTGAGCTGGTGGATGCGCTGGATGCCTTGTTTGCGGGCGGCGAAGCAGCCCAGGCCGAGATGGCGGCGCGCGCGCGCGGAGAAACCGCATGAACCTGCTGCGTGATCTGCATCGCAGTGGCCAGCTGCGCACCCTGGACCACGCCCTGGCCATCAGCCTCAAGCGCCTGCGCGAAGACACGCCGGACGACGTGGCACTGGCCGCCGCACTGGCCTCGCTGGCCGTGGCGCAGGGGCACGCTGGCTTCGATCCGCGCCAGCCCCAGCGCGTGATCGATGGCATTCCGGCATGGCCCGAACCTGCGCAGTGGCTGGCGCAGCTGCAGGCCTCGCCCTGGGTGGCGACCCCGCAGGATGCCAGTGCCGCCGCCGCGGAAGCGCCGCTGGTGCTGGAGAACGGTCTGCTGTACCTGCGCCGCTACCGCGAATACGAGCGGCAGTTGGCCGTCGGCCTGCAACGCATCGGCCGCCATCCGCTGCCTGCACCGGACATGGCCGCCGTGGCGCCCCTGTTCGCGCGTCTGTTCCCGCACGCCGCAACGGGTGAGGACCACCAGGCCCGTGCGGCTGGCGTAACCCTGCGCCACCCGCTGGCCCTGGTCACCGGTGGTCCCGGTACCGGCAAGACCACCACCATCGCCCGCCTGCTGCTGTTGTTGGCGGCACAGGCGCGGCACCAGGGCCTGCCCGTGCCGAAGGTAGCGTTGGCCGCACCCACCGGCCGCGCCGCCGAGCGCATGGCCGAAAGCCTGCGCCTGGCCGTACAGCGGCTGCAGGAGCAGGGGCTGGATCCGGCGCTGTGCACCGCGCTGCCCAGCACAGGCACCACCCTGCATCGCCTGCTCGGGGTGATTCCCGATTCACCGCGCTTCCGCCATCACGCCGACAACCCGTTGCCGGTGGACGTGGTGGTGGTCGACGAAGCCTCGATGATCGACCTGCCGCTGATGGCCAAGCTGGTCGACGCGATCGCCAGCGGTACCCGCCTGATCCTGCTCGGCGATCCCGACCAGTTGCCGTCAGTGGAAGCCGGTGATGTGCTCAGCGCCATCCTGCGCGCCAGCGGCGATGGCATCGGCACCCGTGCCGACGATGCGCAGGCGCTGCATGGACTGCTGGCAGCGGCGACGCTGCAGCCGCAGGCACCGCCGCGCGCGTTCGCAGGCCGCCGCGTGCAGTTGCAGCGTGGCTACCGGCAGAGTGATGCGCTGGACCTGGCACCGCTGGCGCAGGCCGTGCGCGGCGGCGACAGTGGCACCGCCCTGCGCCTGCTGCGCAGTGGTGAACTGGCCGGCGTCCGCTTCCATGAAGGCGAGGCAGATCCGTTGCGCGGCCAGCGCGAGCATCTGCTTGATCATTGGCGCGCGCTGGCCGATGCCGTGGATCCGGCGCAGGCACTGCAGCAGGCCGGCCGCCTGCGCGTGTTGACCGCACTGCGCGAAGGCCCGCAGGGCGCGCGTGGCCTCAACAGCCGTATTGAACAGCTGCTGGCTGGCAACACTCCGGGCTACTTCCAGGGCCGGCTGCTGCTGATCACCGAAAACAGCTACCGCCACCGCCTGTTCAACGGCGATATCGGCATCTGCCTGCGCGATGGCAGCGGTGCGATGGTGGCCTGGTTCCCCGGCGAGACTGCCGACCAGCCGCGCGCGTTCCACCCGGCCGCGTTGCCTGCACACGAGAGCGCCTTCGCGATGACCGTGCACAAGGCACAGGGCTCGGAGTTCGACGAAGTGTGGCTGCAGCTGCCGAGGCAGGACAGCCGCGTGCTGTCGCGCGAACTGGTCTACACCGGCCTGACCCGCGCCCGCCAGCGCCTGCAGGTGGCCGGCAGCGCCGAGGTGCTGGAGGCGGCATTGAAACGACATGCCAGCCGCCTTGGTGGGTTGGCGTGGCGGCTGGGTGCGGAAGAGGTGACAGAACCATCATCGACACCCATCGAAGAACCGACGGTGCAGGGCACGTTGTTCTAAACGCCAGCCTTACCATCACGTCGGTTACCTTCATCCACGCACGGCGTGGATCTACCGTGTCGACGAAGATTGACACCCACCAACAGCATCACAGAGCGCCGTTCCGACAGATCGCGGAAATCTGTCGAAGGCGGGGTGGGTCCGGTTGAGGGGGCGTGAGCCGCATGGGCCCGAGGCATGCCTCGGGCGGGTTGGGCAGGACGCCCAACCCGGGCCTTGCCGTGTGCGCAGGACAGCGCACACGAGCATGCGGCGACCGAGCTTACAGGGGTGAGGGTGCTTTGCTTGCGAAGCACTGCTTCGCAAGCGCCCGAACGCACAGCCGCCAGCGGCTGGGCCGGGCCCCGGAGGGGGACTCGCAGCGTCCCCCGCAACCGGACCCACCCCGCCATCCCACGGATCGCCCGCTTTTGACGTTGCCGTTGCCGTTGCCGTTGATTCGGCGGGTGCAGGGCGCAGCCCTGCCGCCAAATCTATTCCGGCATCAACACCAACCCATCCGGATACACGATCGCCGCTTCATCCGCACTGACATCGAAGAACCCCACGCCGTGCTTCTCGGCCAGGTCCTGCACCCGACCATGCGCGCGCTCGGCCACCGAGTACGCGAACGCGCCATAGATCACATGGCGGCCGATGCTGTACTCGGTCACCTCGGCGCGATCATCATCGTCATTGCTCAGCGGGCCGTTCATCGGCGGAAACTCCTGCGCCATCTCCGCGAACCATGCCTGCAGCGCCGGGCTGCTGACCGCCGGGTCGTCGTACTCGTGGCTCTCGCCCCACTGCGCCTGCTTCTCGAACCAGGCGATGAACGCCGCCGCTTCACGCGGGGCGACGCTGGCTTCGAACACCATCATGTCGTAACTCATTGAACCATCCTGTTGCCGTGGCGTAAGGACACCGGGAGTGGTCCGGCGCCACCGGATGACGATGGTAGCGCCGGGCCATGCCCGGTGGATCGCATCAGACGGACGGCGCTGCGGCGTCCGCCAATCCCGGCGCCAACGCCTTTGCTTCCGGGAACAGCGCAAACCGCAGGCCGACAAGGCCCATCAGCGCCTCGTCGCGCGCCTTGCAGGCGGCCACGCTGCCGACCCGGCCCAATGAGGTGTCCAGCCGTTCGCGCAGCGCCTCGGCCGCCACAATCGGCTTGCGTACGGCGATCTGCCGGCGATAGTGCACGGCCACCTCCTCCAGGATGTGCTCGACCGCCTCGCGGCTGCGCTCCGGCAGCTCCAGGCGGGCGCGGCGCAGCTGCAGGATGTTCAGGCCGATGCGTGCCTCGTTGAGCATGTCCACCGACGCGATGTCGCTGCCTTCCGGGGTCGCCGCCAGGCGCGGTGCCAGCAGGCCGAGCAGATCCAGCATGCGCGCGGCGAAGCGCTGGCGATCCTGCTGGCCACGGCCTTCGGCCGCTTCGGCCAGGGTGGTCCAGCCCTGCCGTACCAGCCGGCGCGCGGTCCATTCGGCACCCACCGAGCGGAACAGCCGGGTCATCACCACCGCAAAGCCAATGCCGATGAACATCGCGATCGACGAGTTGGCGAAGGTCTGCACGTTGGCACTGTAGGTGTTCTGCAGGCTGAGCAGCGCGGCCAGGTTGACCGTCAGCGGCAGCGCGAACAGCGCGCTCTTCGGGTGGTGCAGCAGCAGGCCCAGTGGCAGGAACACCACCGCCAGCACCAGCGCCAGCAGGCCGAAGTCGTGCACGGCGGGGAACACGCCGAACAGGTACACGCCGGCCACCAGCGAAGCCACCATCGCCCACACCAGGAACGAGACCATGCTCGGTGCCGGGTCGTCCTGTGCCGCGAAGAACGCGGCGGTCACCGCGGCCATCATCGCGCCGTTGCCACCGCCCTCCCAGCCCAGGCCGATCCACAGCACGCAGTAGCTCATCAGCGCCACGCCGGCGCTGAGCGCGGAGAACAGTGCCATGCCGTAGTCGACGTGCTTGTCGGTGGCGGCGCGTTCGGTGCGGATGCGGTAGTGCGCACGGTCCAGCGGCGCGGTGCCCTGGTCGATCGCGTGCTGCAGGGTGCGGCAGTCCTGCCACAGGTCCACCAGCTCCTCCAGGCGCAGCAGCAGGCTGGCCAGCTGCAGGTGCTGCAGATCGCGGTCCACCTGTGGCTTCAGCGCACTGATGCGTGCGCGCAGGCGCGCGTAGTCGCTGGCACTGGACGGCGTGTCGATCCAGTCGTGGATGTCATCGACCAGCGTCGGCAAGCCCTCGGGCAGGGTCTGTCCATCGCTGCGCAGCGCACTCAGGCGGTCGGCGATCGATGACAGCACCGGCAGCAGCAACAGCATGCGTTCGCGCAGGCGCTCCATCGAGACGGCCGCGCCGGCATGGCGTGGGTCATCGCGGCGCAGGAACTCGATCAGTGCCTCGAACTGCACCAGGTCGGCGGCCAACCGGTTGCGCGGGGCATGCGCGCGGCCGCGCTCGAGGATCTGCCGACACCACTGCGCTGCGTCCTCCATCCAGTTGCCGATGCGTGCGCCGAGCATCGGCCGCACCGAGGCCGGGAACAGCAGCGAGGCGAACAGCACCGCTACCACCGTACCGAGGATGATCTCCTCGCTGCGCGCCACCACGGTGTCGAAGATGGTCTCCGGCGAGGTCACCGCCGGGAAACCGATGAATGCAGTGGTGTAGCCGGCCAGCAGGAACGCGTAACCACGCGGGCCACGGTTGAGCAGGGCCAGGAACAGGCAGCCGGCCAGCCAGATCGACATCGCTGCGCTCAGCACCAGCGGCGTTTCCACCAGGGCGGGCAACATCAGCAGGGTGGCCAGGCCGGCGGCCAGGGTGCCGAGGATGCGGTACACGCCCTTGGCCCGGGTCGGGCCCAGCAGCGGCTGGCTGACGATGTACACCGTGCCCATCGCCCAGTACGGGCGCGACAGGTTGCCGGCCATGGCGATGTACAGCGCGACGATCGCTGCCAGGTAGGTCTTGATCGAGAACAGCCAGGCCTGGCGGTCGGTCAGCCCGTTCATCGCTTACCTCGCCGCCGTCGGCGCAGACGCAGCACTGTCCTGCCAGCCACCGCCCAGTACCAGGAACAGGTGGATCTGGTCGCGCGAGACCTGGGCTTCGGCCGCGGCCAGGGTGGCATCGCTGCTGGCCAGGCTGCGGTCGGCATCCAGGCTGGACAGGTACGGCGTGCGGCCGCCCTGGTACAGCCGGCGGTTCTGCTCTGCGGCCATCGCAGCCTGCTCCTGCGCCACGCGCAACGACTGCAGGCGGCGCAGATCCTGCGCATAGCGGTCCAGTGCGGTCTGTGTTTCGCGCAGTGCCTGCAACACGGCATGGTCGAACTCGGCCAGCGCGGCATCGGCGCCAGCCTCGGCGGCATGGATGCGTGCATGCGTGCCCGAGGACGGCAGCGTCCACGAGATCAGCGGGCCGAACGACCACTGCTGGGTCATCGGCTGGCCGAAGTCTTCCAGCAGGCCGGCGGCGCCGACCGAGGCGCCCAGGCGGATGTCCGGGTACAGCTCGGCAGTGGCGACACCAATCCGCGCGGTGGCCGAGGCCAGCTTGCGTTCGGCCTGGCGGATGTCGGGACGGCGCCGCAGCAGCGCGCGGCCATCACCGACCGGCAGCGGCTGGGCGAGGGTGGGTGCGTGCGCGCAGTCGATCACTCCGGCCGGCAGCTGGCCCGGGGTCTGCCCAAGTAGTGCCGCCAGCGAATAGGCGGCGGCCGAACGCTGCGCCTGCAGCGGGGGCAAGGCGGCTTCCAGCAGCGCGACCTGGGCATTGGCGCGCGCCAGTTCCGGCGGCGTGCCGCGGCCTGCGCTGATCAACCGCTGGGTGACCGAACGGCTGCGCTGCTGCAGCTGCAGGGAATGCTCGGCGACATGCAGCTCATGGTTGGCATGGCAGATCTCCAGGTAGCTGTCGGCCACCTCGGCCACCACGCTCACCTGGGCCAGGTCACGTGCAGCGGCCACCGATTGTTCGTCGGCGCGGGCTGCTTCGGCACCGCGCTTGAGCTTGCCGAACAGGTCGAACTGGTAGCTCACCGCGAACTTGCCGTCGGCCAGGTTGATCACCGGCAGCTCGTGCTCCTGCAGGAACGACTCGGCCGACAACTGTGCGCGGCTGACGCCGGCTTCGGCCTCGTACTCGAAGCCACCGGCGTCCATCGCCTGCTCGTACACCGCAGCAGCGCGGCGCAGGTGCGCGTCGGCGGCCTTCAGTTCGACGTTGTCGCGCAGCGCCTGGGTGATCAGCCCGTCCAGCACCGGGTCGTTGTACAGCGACCACCAGCGTGCCGGCAGTGCCTGGTTGGCAGCCACTTCGGGGTTGTGGGTATCGATGAACGCGGCATTCGCTTGCGGCCGCTTGAACGCCGAGCCTTCGGGCAGCGCGTAATCCGGGCCGACGGTTCTGCACGCAGCCAGGCTGGCCAGCGCGACGATCAGGCCAAGGCGGGGCAGGGCGGCGTTCACAGGCCCGCCTGTGTCGGCGCAGCGCCGGCCTTCTTGTTCTGCACGTGGCGGCCGGTATCCACGGTCACCGTGGCGGTGCGCCCGGCGATCAGCTCCACGCCGGCAGGCACCTCGTCGATGGCGATGCGCACCGGGATGCGCTGCGCCAGCCGCACCCAGTCGAAGGCCGGGGTCACGTTCGGCAGCAGGGTGCTGCCATTGCTGCGGTAGCGATCCTCGATGCCGGCGGCGATGCTCTCGACATGGCCGTGCAGAGGGGTGTCCTCGCCCATCAGGCGGATGTCCACGCGCTGCCCCGGAGCCACGCCGCGCAGGCGGGTTTCCTCGAAGTAGCCATCGATGCGGAACGAACCGGTATCCAGCAGCGCAAGTACCGGCTTGCCGGCCACCACGTAGTCGCCCACGCGCATGGTGCGGTCGTTGACCCGGCCATTGGCCGGTGCACGTACTTCGGTGCGGGCCAGGTTGAGTTCGGCCAGGTCGACCGCGGCCTGTGCGGTGGCCAATGCGGCCTGTGCGGCCTGCAGCTTGGCCCGGCGCACTTCGGCGTCCTCGGCGGCGACCAGATCCTGCAGGCTGCGGTCGCGTCCGATCTCACGGCGCAGCTGCGCGACCGATGCCTGGCGTTCGGCCAGGCTGGCGCGGCTCTGCTCCAGCGCGATGCGGTAGCGCGCGCGATCGATCACGAACAGCAGGTCGCCCTTTTTCACTGCCTGGTTGTCGGCTACCTGCACCGTCTCGACCAGGCCGGACACATCCGGCGCGACCTGCACCACGTCGGCGCCGACGTGGGCGTCGCGGGTCCACGGCTCATCCATGTAGTAGACCCACAACTGGCGCAGCACCAGCAGGGCGACGATCACGGCTGCGCAGGTAAGCAGCACCGGCAGGGTCTTCTTCACGATCTTGTTCACGATTGCATCCAACGCAGGAGGTGGAACAGCAGGCCCAGCACGATCCCGTACAAGGCCAGGTTGAACAGCGCCGGGTGCCATACGTGGCGATAGGCACCGGCACGCTGCAGCAGCGCGTGCAGGCCGCTGTTGACCAGGTAGGCCAACACCATCAACCCGAGCAGGGTCGGGACGAACACTCCGTGGAGACTGAATTCACCGGGCATCGGTAGGGGCGGGGACGGTAGGGGAAGGGGAGGTGGAACAGGACAACGGCAACGGGCAAAAGCCGCTGGCGCGTGCACGGCAGCGGCGGTATTCACCGACAACGGATTTACGTGATGCGGTCGGCAGCCTCGGCCAGCAGGCGCCATGCCTTCAGCACGGCATGCAGTTCATCCATGGAAAGCTCGCCGAACACGTCCTGGCGCAGGCCGATCAACTGGTCTTCCAGTTCGCGCACCAACGCCTGGCCTTCCTCGGTCAGCCACAACAGGTTGGCGCGGCGGTCGCTGGCATCACATTCGCGGCGGACCAGCCCACTGGCGCAGAGCTTGTCCAGCAGGCGCACCAGGGAAGGGCCTTCCATGCCCAGCTGCTGCGCCAGCGCGACCTGGCGGATGCCACCGCCGGAGCGGCCGATCATCAGCAGGGGCATGGTGCAGGCGGTGGAGATGCCGTAGCTGCCCAACCGGCTGTCGGCCAGGCGCTGCCACTGCCGCCCTGCGTACAGCAGGCCGGAGCTGAGCTGCATCTGCAGCACGGTGCGCTCGTCGAGGGGTCGGTCCATAAGTAATAGATAGGATACTACTAATTTCATTCCTATCAATAGGTTTTGCTGAATGGGTGGGTTGTATTGAGGAAAGCGTTGCGCCTGCTGGCTATCGGTTGGGGTGGCGGAGGGCCGGGCGGGGTAGGACACGCTGCAAGTACGTCCCTGTAAGCTCGATCGGCGCATCCATGCGCCTCACGGTCCTACCCCCGCCCGGCCCTCCGCCACCTACCCCACATCCCGCGGGCGCGGTGGGTTGGCTCTTTCAAAGGCAAGGGCAGAAGCAGTGCGGACCAACGGTCCGCACCCACCACAGCAGCAGCCAGGACACCCTCCGAAGCCATGAACCCCAGCTTTTGACCCCGCTTTCGGGCGGACCGGCCGCGCCCGCAGGAAACCGTCAGGGAGCGGGAAGGGCGGCAGGGCAGGACCGTGAGGCGCATGGATGCGCCGACCGAGCCCCCATGGATGGGTTTACGGCGTGTCCTGCCCTGCCGCCCTTCCCGCTCCAGATCGATAGCAATCCGGCGCCGGGCGGCCCCCGATGAACCGTCCCCAGAGGACGACCCACCCCCGGTCGGGTACGATGCTCGCCCCCGTTCGGGCGCTGTATGCAATGAGCAAGAACAACGAAAAGGCCGCCCCGCAGGGCGAAGTGACCCAGGTCCAGGCCGAGGATGCTGTGCGCACCCTGCTGCGTTGGGCCGGTGAGGACCCGACCCGCGAAGGCCTGCTGGATACCCCGCGCCGCGTGGCCGAAGCCTATGGCGACTGGTTCAGCGGCTACCGCGACGACCCGCGCGCCTACATGGAACGCACCTTCGAGGAAGTGGCCGGCTACGACGAACTGATCGTCCTGCGCGACATCGAATACGAAAGCCACTGCGAGCACCACATGGCGCCGATCATCGGCCGCGTGCACGTCGGCTACCTGCCGGCCGGCAAGGTGGTGGGCATCAGCAAGCTGGCACGCGTGGTCGAAGCCTACGCCCGCCGCTTCCAGGTGCAGGAAAAGATGACCGCGCAGATCGCCCAGTGCATCCAGGACGTGCTGCAGCCGGTCGGTGTCGGCGTCGTTGTCGAAGGCGCCCATGAGTGCATGACCACCCGCGGCATCCACAAGCGCGGCGTCAGCATGGTCACCTCGAAGATGCTGGGCAGCTTCCGCGAGGATGCCCGCACCCGCGCCGAGTTCCTGCGCTTCATCGAAGTGGGCGGCAAGCGCTGAGCGCCGTCGCCTCCCGGTGGCGGCCGCCCGCGGCCGCCGCTTTCGCAGTGCCAGCGCCGCGCCTTCGCGCGCGCGCCGGCCGCCGCGCCCTTCCGACCGATCTCGCTGCATGAAGCACCGCGAACGCATCACCCGTTATCGCCACCTGCGCGAACAGCCGCAATGGAAGCTGCTCGCCGCCGACCACGCACCGGAAATCATCGGCCTGCTGCAGGGCCTGCTGATGGACGGCGATCGCACGTTGCCGGCATCGGTCCTCAACGAGCGCCTGCAGCGTGCGCTGGACCAGCTCAACGGCGACGAGTTGTCGCGCGAGCTGCCGCGGACCGCGCAGGCCTAC
Organism: Stenotrophomonas sp. G4; assembly: GCF_003428825.1. Taxonomy (NCBI): domain Bacteria; kingdom Pseudomonadati; phylum Pseudomonadota; class Gammaproteobacteria; order Lysobacterales; family Lysobacteraceae; genus Stenotrophomonas; species Stenotrophomonas sp. G4. The sequence goes on along the minus strand of NZ_CP031741.1, from coordinate 4,431,426 downwards.
GTCGCCCATTGGCTCGCGCAGGGCTGGCTGGAACGCCGGCTGCCTGAAGGCGCCGATCAGGAGCAGTACGAGCTCTCGACCCAGGCGCTGCAGGCGATCCGCTTCGCCGACAGCATGGAGCAGGCCCGCGTGGCCGCCACCGAGAGCCGTCTGGCACTGGTGATCGAACAGCTGTCGCAGCTGGCCGCGCAGACCGAGGCCGACCCGGACGCGCGCCTGTCCGCCTTGCGCGACGAGCGCGACCGCATCGATGCCGAGATCGCCCGTGTCAGCGCTGGCCGTGTGACGGCCCTGGACGGCAAGCGCGCGCTGGAACGCACGCGCCAGATCATTGGCCTGGCCGACGAGCTGACCGAAGATTTCCGCCGCGTGCGCGACGACTTCGAGCAGCTCAACCGTGATTTCCGCGAACGCATCATCGATGACGAAGGCGAGCGCGGCGACGTGCTGTCCAAGCTGTTTGAAGGCGTGGACGTGATCGGCGAGAGCGACGCGGGCCGTAGTTTCCAGGCGTTCTGGCGCCTGCTCAACGACGCCGAACAGAGCGCCCAGCTCGATGCCGCGCTGGAGACCCTGCTGGCCCGTGGCTTCGCCCGGCGGCTGGATCGCAACGAGCGCAACTTCCTGCGCGGCTTCACCAGCACCATGCTCGAGCGTGGTGGCCAGGTGCATGACGTGCTGCAGAACTTCGCGCGCAGCCTGCGTGGTTTCGTGCAGAGCCGTGGCTACCTGGAACAGCGCCGCCTCAACCAGCTGTTGAAGCAGGCGCAGTCCGAAGCTCTGGCACTGCGCGATGACTTCCCGGCGCAGCGCGCCATTGGCCGCGACCTGCAGCTGACCACCAGCCGCCTGCGCTCGTGGTCGCAGTGGAAGCTGCACGACCCGCGCAGCGCGCAGGTCGATGGCAACGTCGAATACAACGATGCGGCCAGCATCAGCCTGGAAAGCGTGGGCGATCTGGTGGCGTCGTCGGAAATCGATTTCCGCACCCTGCGCCGCGACCTGCACGACCTGCTCGACAGGCAGCCGAAACTCAGCATTGCCCAGGCCCTGTCGCAGCGCGAAGCGCCGCAGGGGCTGGGCAGTGTCATCGGTTACCTCTCGCTGGGCACGCGCTTTGGCAGCGTGATCGCCGGCGAACAGGAGCTTGCCGAATGGCGAGGTGGCGACGGGCAGATCCGTCGTGCCCGCATCCCGCTGGTTTGGTTTACCCAGGAGAGACGCCATGAGCTGGCATGAAGACCCCATCGACGCACCGCATGCCGACCTGGCCGAAGACGCTTACCCGGCCGAACCGGTGGCGACCGTGGCCCAGCCCCGGCGCGGCAACGACGTCTACTACATGGGCGATACCGGCCGCCTGCCGCTGGATGCGCGCCGCGCGCTGTGCCAGCTGCTGATCGGCCCCAGCATCGACCAGCTGCGTCACGCCAAGCTGTGGCCGGCACTGATCCGCAGCGAAGCCGGTATCCGTTCGGCGCTGTCGGACCTGTTCCTGGAACTGGTGCTCGACCGTGACAGTGGCGTGGCGTTCACCCGCCAGGCCGACACCGAAGACGTCGATGCCCCGGTACTGTTGCGCACCTCGCCATTGACCTTCATCGATTCGGTGCTGCTGCTGTACCTGCGCCAGCAGCTGGGCGAAGCCGATGCACGTGGCAACCGCGCCGTGGTCGCCGATGCTGAAATGGCCGAAGCGCTGGCCATCTACGAGAAGAACCTGTCCACCGACCGCGCCGGCTTCAACCGCCGCGTCGCTTCGGCGGTGCAGAAGATGAAGGACAACCACATCCTGACCCGCCTCGGCGGCCAGGAAGACCGCCACGAAGTCTCGCCGGCGTTGAAGCTGCTGTTCTCCGCCGAAGACGTATCCCAGCTGTCGGCGGTTTACCGCCAGTTGCGCGAAACCCCGGCCGCTGAAGCCTGAGAGACCCGAGCACCGCATGGCCATTTCCAAGCACACTCCCGCCCTGTTCAACGAAGGCCTGCCGGACCCGCGCCTGCAGCAGTTCCGCATGCGCCGCCTGCAGGTGCACAACTGGGGCACCTTCAACGGCCTGACCGAAGTGCCGATCGCCGAGCGCGGCTTCCTGTTCGTCGGCCGCTCCGGTTCGGGCAAGTCGACCCTGCTCGATGCCATGTCCGCACTGCTGACGCCACCGGCCATCGTCGACTTCAACGCCGCAGCGCGTGAAGCCGAACGCAGCGGCCGCGACCGCAACCTGGTGTCCTACGTGCGCGGCGCGTGGGCCGACCAGCAGGACAGTGGCACCGGTGAAATCGCCACCCAGTACCTGCGCAAGGGCGCGACCTGGACCGCGCTGGTGCTGGAGTACCGCGCCGGCGACGGCCGCGTGGTCAGCCTGGTGCGCCTGCTCTGGATCGCCGGCAGCAGCACCTCCGCCGGTGACGTGCGCAAGCACTACATGATCGCCGAGCGCCCGTTCGACATCGCCAAGGATCTGGGCGGCTTCGATCTGGACCTGCGCAAGCTCAAGCAGAAGCTGGCCGACGTCCATCACTTCGACACGTTCTCCGGCTATGCCGAACGCTTCCGCCACCTGCTCGGCATCGACAATGAGATGGCGCTGCGCCTGCTGCACAAGACGCAGTCGGCGAAGAACCTGGGTGACCTGAACGTCTTCCTGCGCGACTTCATGCTCGACACGCCGAAGACCTTCGACGCCGCCGAACGACTGGTCAGCGATTTCGCCGAACTCGATGGCGCGCACCAGGCCGTGGTCACTGCGCGGCGCCAGGTCGAAACCCTGCAGCCGGCGCGCGACCACTACCGTGACCTGCAGGCGATGAGCCGCCGTCGCGGCGACGACGAAGCGCTCAAGCTCGGCATCGACAGCTTCCGCGAGAGCCGCCGTCAGTTGCTGATCGAAGCGCGCCTGCGCGAGATGGATACGCGCGACCGTGGCCTGCTGGGCGAAGAAGCGCAGCGTCGTGCGGCGCTGGACAACCACACCGAGCGCCTGGCCGAGCTGGAACTGCAGCGCCGCCAGCAGGGTGGTGAGCGCATCGAGGAACTGGAACGCGAGCAGGGCCGCGCCGAAGCCGAACGTGATCGCCGCCTGGCCAAGCAGGCGCAGGCGCGTGAGGCCGCACAGAAGCTGCAGGCCGCGCTGCCCGAGGATGCACATGGCTTCGCCGAGCTGGTCGAGCAGGCGCAGTCCGAACTGGAAGACCGTCAGCGTGCGTCGAGCGCCCTGGACGACGCCATCAGCGAACGGTTGGGCGGCAAGCGCGACGACGAGCGGCGCTTCTCCGAAGTGCGTGGCGAACTGGAGGCGATGCAGCGCACGCCCTCCAGCATTCCTGCGCCGATGCAGAAGCTGCGCGCACGCCTGGCCGAAGAAACCGGCATCTCCGAAGCGGCACTGCCGTTCGTCGGCGAACTGATCCAGGTCCGCTCGGAAGAGCAGAGCTGGCAGGGCGCGATCGAGCGCGTGCTCGGTGGTTTCGCGCAATCGCTGCTGGTCGATGACAAGCACTACAACGACGTCGCCGAATGGGTGAACCGCACCCACCTGGGGATGCGCTTCACCTACTACCGCGTGCGTCGCAATGATGATGCGTTCGCCCGCGAACCGTCCGCCAAGTCGCTGCTGCACAAGCTGGAACTGCGCGATCACGTGTTCGAAAGCTGGCTGCGCCGCGAGCTGGGCAAGCGCTTCGACTACGAATGCGTGGACGCCAAGCAGCTGCGCAACGTCGACCGCGGCATCACCCGCGAAGGCCAGGTCAAGCATCCGGGCGATCGCTTCGAGAAGGACGACCGCAGTGCGGTCAATGATCGCCGCCGCTGGCTGCTGGGCTTCAGCAACCGCGACAAGCTCGCCGTTTTCGAGAAGGAAGCCCAGGAGCTGGCCGCCCGTATCGCCAGCTGCGATACCGACATCGCGCGCCTGCGCAGCCAGCGTGACCGCGACAACGAACGTCGCCTGGCATGCCATCAGCTGGTCGGCATCAGCTGGAACGAAATCGATGTCGCCGCGCCGCAGCAGCGCCTGGCCGACATCGAGGCCAGCCTGCACGCCCTGCGCGAAGGCAATGCCGACCTGGCCAGGATCGCCCAGCAGATCGACGCCACCCGCGCCGATATCGAGCAGGCCCGCCGCACTTACGAAGACACCCGCGTCGAGCGCGGCCAGCTGGTGCGCGAACGCGACCGCCTGGACCGTGCCCGCCAGCAGAGCCGGGCACTGGTGCTGCCAGCGCTGGCCGAAGACCAGGAAGCCGGCTTGGCCGAGCGCCTGCAGGAGCAGGGCCCGCTCAGCCTGGAAACGCTGGAAGCGCACATGCGCCAGGTCAGCAACGCGCTGAACGAACAGCTGTCGTCATCGCAGCAGGAGGTCAACCGTGTCGAGAACCTGCTGCTGGGCTGCTTCCGTCGCTTCATCCAGCAGTGGCCGGAAGAATCGGGCGACTTCACCGTGTCGGTGGCCTCGGCCGAGGATTTCCTGGCCCGACTCGAACGCCTTGAACGCGACGGCCTGCCGCAGCACGAAGAACGCTTCTTCGACCTGCTGCAGAACCAGAGCAAGAACAACCTGCTCGCGCTGCAGCGGCACAGCGCCGAGGCCCGCAAGTCGATCGGCCAGCGCCTGGACGAAGTCAACGCCAGCCTGGAGCAGGTGCCCTTCAACCGTGGCACCCTGCTGACCATCGAACTGAACGACCGGCGCCTGCCGGAAGTGCAGGAGTTCCACCAGCAGCTGCGCGAAGTGTTGTCGCAGCAGCAGACCGAGCAGCGCGACCTGGCTGAAACCCAGTTCACCGTCCTGCGCCAGCTGGTCAACCGCCTCGGCTCGCAGGAAGGCGAAGACAAGCGCTGGCGCGAAGTGGTGCTGGACGTGCGCCTGCACGTGGAGTTCATCGGCGTGGAGCTGGATGTGGAAACGCGCCAGCAGGTCGAGATCTACCGCAGCGGCGCCGGCAAATCCGGCGGCCAGCGGCAGAAGCTGGCCACCACCTGCCTGGCCGCGGCACTGCGCTACCAGCTTGGCGGCGCCGACAGCCAGCTGCCCAGCTACGCCGCAGTCGTGCTCGACGAGGCCTTCGACAAGGCCGACAACGAGTTCACCGCGCTGGCGATGAACATCTTCGACAACTTCGGTTTCCAGATGGTGGTGGCCACCCCGCTGAAATCGGTGATGACGCTGGAACCGTTCATCGGTGGCGCCTGCTTCGTCGAGATCAGTGGTCGCCACGATTCGGGCGTGCTGCTCATCGAGTACGACGAAGAAGGCAAGCGCCTGAAGCTGCCGGAGCGCAGCCGCCAGCAGGCCGACGAACCGGAAGAAGCCGAAGCCTGATCTCCCTGGAAACGCCGTGCCAACCAAGGTTGGCACCTACCGGGTCAGTGGTAGTGCCGGCCGCTGGCCGGCCATCGCATTCACGGACTACGGAACGTATCCCACGCCATCCGCGCGATCAGCACCACCACCAGGCCCACGAACAGTTTGCGGATGAACGGCGTGCCGCCCTTCAGCGCCAACCGCGTGCCCACCACCGAACCGATGATGTTGGCCGCCGCCATCGGCAGCGCGAACAGCCACAGGATGTTGCCGGTCGGTACGAAGAACGAGATCGCCGCCACGTTCGTCGCCAGGTTCACCACTTTCGACGCGGCCGACGCACGCAGGAAGTCCAGCCCGAAGAAGCGCACGAACAGGAAGATCAGGAAGCTGCCGGTGCCGGGCCCGAAGAAGCCATCGTAGAAGCCGATCGCCGCACCGATCGCCAGCGCGATCACCAGCTCGCGGCGGCCAATCTCCTGCGGCCGGTGCAGCGCGCCGAAGTCCTTCTTCCACAGCGTGTAGGCCAGCATCGCCACCAGCAGCACCAGCACCAGTGGCCGCACTGCGTCCTTGGGCAACAGGCTGACCGCCGTAGCGCCAAGGAAGGAGAACACGAAGGCCGTACCGGCGGCGAACAGCACCGGCTTCCACGGGAAGCGCACGTTGCGCGCATAGCGCCATGCCGCTGCGCCGGTGCCGAACATCGAGCTGAACTTGTTGGTGCCAAACAGCATCGCCGGGGTCTGCTGCGGCAGTACCGTGAACAGGCCGGGCAGCTGCACCAGTCCGCCCCCGCCCACGGCTGCATCGACCAGGCCGGCAATGAAGGCGATCACCACCAGCCACCACAACTCAGGAGGAATCAGTTCCAGCACGGCGATCGATCGAAGTGGGGGCGCGACAGCATACGCCTGTCACATTGCCGCCGCCCACGCGACAATACCCGCATGAGCCGAACCGCCCCCGATCCCTGTCCCTGTGGCCTGGCCGCCGACTACGCCGCCTGCTGCGGGCGCTTCCATGCCGGTGACGCCGCGCCGGATGCCGAGCGTCTGATGCGCTCGCGTTACAGCGCCTATGTGCGCCACTTGCCGGACTACCTGCGTGCCACCTGGCACCCGGACACCCGTCCGGCAGAACTGTCGCTCGATGATGCCCCCGGCCAGCGCACCCAATGGCTGGGCCTGACCGTGCAGGACCACCAGGTGACCGGCAGCGACAGCGCCGAGGTCCGCTTCACCGCCCGCTACCGCGTCGGCGGCGGCAGCGCGGTGAAAATGACCGAGCACAGCCGCTTCCTGCGGATCGAGGGCCGCTGGTACTACCTCGACGCCGTCTGAGCGTGGCTGCCGCGCACGGCCAGCACGCGCTGGCCGCCATGCGCGCACACGCGGTTGCGGCCTTCCTCCTTGGCCGCATACAGCGCCTGGTCGGCCGCTTTGATCACCCCGGCAGGGCGCCGGTCGACCCGGCTGTCGGCCAGGCCGATGCTGACGGTTACCTGCACCACCGCACCGCCACCGCCGCGCCCGCGCTGCTGCTGTCCGAGCGTATCGTCGCGGGTGCGCGTGCTGCGGTCGCGCAGTTGCATGCGGCTCTGCTCGATGCCCTGTCGCAGCGCCTCCACCGCATCCACGCAGGCCGATGCCGGGCGGTCGAGGAAAACCACGGCGAATTCCTCGCCGCCATAACGGAACGCACGGCCGCCGTCGCCGACCCGCGACAACCGCGAAGCCACCAGTTTCAGCACGTCATCGCCGGTGTCGTGGCCGTGGGTGTCGTTGAATTTCTTGAAATGATCCACATCGATCATCGCGATGCTGTAGGTGCCGCTGGTGCGCTTGAGGGTCTCGTTGAATGCACGGCGACCGGGCAGGCCGGTCAGCTCGTCGCCGAAGGCCATGTGGAAGGACTCCTGCAGGGTCGCGCCCAGCATCAGCAGCAGCGCCGCTACGCTCAGCGCCGGCAGCAGCACCGGCTGCAGGAAGATCCGCGGCAGCATCCACCACAGGCACAGCAGGGCCAGCAGCATCGCCGTATGCAGCGGCCGCGGCTGGCGCCACGCCTGCCATCCCAGCGCAGCGGTGGCCAGCAGGAACAGCACGGCAGGCAGCTGCGCCAGCGCGTTCCAGTCGCTCGGAATCCAGGGGAAGTGCCGGTTCGACAGCAGGTCGTGCATGCCCTGTGGCTGCTGCGCGGCAAGCAGGATGAAGATCGCCACCGCAACACCACTGGTCGTGGCCCTCAGCAGCAGGTCCTGGCGGCGGCGACCACGTTCCGGCCACAACGCATGGATGGCGAACAGCAACGGCAGCCAGGTCGAGATCGCGTGGAAGCGCAGTGGCGTCAACGCCGTCACCCGGCCCTCGCGCAGGTAGTGCCCAAGGTCCTGGTGCAGCACCGCGAAGGCCAGCGCCACCAGCAGCAACAGGCACAGCGTGCGTACCTGGTTGTACAGCAGCGCCAGCCCTGCACCCAGGCAGGCCAGCAACCACGGCAGGATGCGCTGCCCCGCGCGGCCGACATCATCGCTTTGCAGGCTTGCCCACAGCACCAGTGCGACCAGCAAGGCGGGCAGCACGAACAGATAGTGCGCAGGCTGTCGAAGCGGATGACGGGACACACGGAATTCCAGCGCGGTCACGACGCGGCCGCAGCACTGCCGTTAGCGGCGCAGCAGCGTCCTTCTTGAATACGCGCAGCCTGATGTGAACACCGCGGCACCGGGCCATGACATTGCGCTCACCGCCCGCGGTCGAAGCTGGTCGCATGGACAGCGTACCCGCCGCCGTCGCTGCCCCGCAGCGTGACCTCGCCCGCCACTTCACCCATGTGCGGGGCCGCAGCGTGCAGCTGGCCGCACCCCTCAGCCCGGAAGATGCCCTGCTGCAGAGCATGGCCGACGCCAGCCCGGCCAAGTGGCACCTGGCCCACACCACCTGGTTCTTCGAGCGCTTCGTGCTGGCCAGCCAGCCCGGCTACACACCCTGGGATCCGGCCTGGGACTATCTGTTCAACAGTTATTACAAAAGCCTCGGCCCCGCCCACGCACGGCCACAGCGCGGATTGCTGTCGCGGCCCTCGCTGCAGCAGGTCCACGCCTACCGCCAGCATGTGGATGAGCAGGTGCTGGCAGGACTGCGCGACGGCGATCTCGGCAGCGACGCCCTGCAGCACCTGCAGCTTGGGTTGCAGCACGAACAACAGCACCAGGAGCTGCTGCTCACCGACATCAAGCACGCCTTCTGGTGCAATCCGCTGCAGCCGCCGTACCGCGAAGACCTGCCCATCGCCGTCAGCGCCCTCGGCACGCAGGGGTGGGTCGAACAGGGCGAACGCATCGTCAGCATCGGTGCGTCCGCCTGGCCGCAGCACGCAGCCTTCGCCTATGACAATGAATCGCCCGTGCATCGCGTGCTGCTTCCCGCGCATGCCATCGCTGAGCGTCCGCTCAGCAACGCCGAGTACCGCGCCTTCATCGACGCCGGCGGCTACCGCGATCCGCGCTGGTGGCTGAGCGAAGGCTGGGCGCTGCGCGAGGCCGAGCAGTGGCAGCATCCGCTGTACTGGGATGACGACCTGCTGCGCGAGTTCACCCTCGGTGGCTGGCGTGAGCTCGATCCGCATGCGCCGGTCTGTCATCTCAGTTACTACGAAGCCGATGCCTGCGCACGCTGGGCCGGCGCCCGCCTGCCCACCGAATTCGAATGGGAGGCGGCCGCCGCCTCGCAGCCTGTCGAAGGCCACTTCGCCGACGACGACCATCTGCACCCGAGGGCAGGGCAGGGCGACGGACTGCGCCAGTTGTTCGGCGACGTGTGGGAATGGACCAGCAGCGCCTATGGCGCCTATCCCGGCTTCCGTCCCTTCGCCGGCAACCTCGGCGAATACAACGGCAAATTCATGTGTGGCCAGTGGGTCCTGCGCGGAGGCAGCTGCGCCACGCCGCGCGGCCATGTACGGGCCAGCTACCGCAACTTCTTCATGCCACCGGCGCGTTGGCAGTTCTCAGGCCTGCGCCTGGCAAGGGATCTTTCATGAGTACCGTCCAGGATGCGCTGCAGGCGCTGACCGACCTTACCCCCGGCCGCCAGCAGATTCTTGCCGACGTCGTAGCGGGGCTGTCGCAGGCCTCACGTCAGCTGCCTTCCAAGTATTTCTACGACGCGCGCGGCTCGCGCCTGTTCGAACAGATCACCCACACGCGGGAGTACTACCCCACACGCACCGAACTGGCCCTGCTGGACCGGGTGCTGCCGGCGATCGCGCAGGCGGTGGGGCCGCGCGTGCATGTGGTCGAACTGGGCAGCGGCAGCGGCCGCAAGACCGCCCGCCTGCTGGCTGCCCTGCAGGATCCGGTGGCCTATACGCCCATCGAGATCTCGCGCGCGGCGTTGTTGTCCAGCATCGACCACCTTGCCCCTGCGCTGCCGGAGGTGGAAATGCTGCCGGTGTGTGCCGACTTCACCCGCCCTGTGCAGGTCCCTGCGCCGGAGCGGCCCGCCGCGCGCCGGCTGCTGTTCTTCCCCGGCTCCACGCTGGGCAACTTCGCCGATGAGGACGCGATCGCGCTGCTGCGCGCAATGCGCCAGACCATGGGTAAGCACGGCCTGGCCCTGGTCGGTATCGATCTGCACAAGGACCCGGTACTGATCGAAGCCGCCTACAACGACGCCGATGGCATCACCGCCGCCTTCACCCTGAACCTGCTGGCGCGCCTGAACCGGGAGGTCGGCAGCGATTTCGACCTCGACGGCTTCCGTCACCAGGCCCGTTACAGCACCGCGCGCCTGCGCATCGAAACCGATCTGGTCAGCCAGCGCGAGCAGGACGTCCATCTAGACGGCCGCACCTTCCACTTCAGCGCTGGCGAACCGATCCGGGTGGAGTACAGCCACAAGTACACCGACGCCAGCTTCGGCCACCTGCTGCAGCAGGCAGGGCTGGAGGTGGCGGCATCCTGGAACGCGGACGATCCCGCCTATGGGCTGCGCCTCCTGCGCCCCGCACCCTAGGCACAGGTAGTACCGGCTGCTGGCCGGCAATCTGGACCAACCTTGCTCTCCCTCCGCGTTACCATGGCTTCAGCACCGGCAACACGGAGGACGCCATGCCCATTCTGACCACGCTCGGCCTGGCCGCCGCGCTTGCCATGCCAGCGGCCGCGCCGCCGGCAGCAATGGCAACCGCTGATCCCGCGTTTGCCCGCTGCATGGCGGGCCTGCAGGCGACGGCCGCCAGCCAGGGCATTGCCGCTGACCGCTTCACTGCGATCACCGCCGGATTGCAGCCCGACCCTACCGTGCTGCCGCTGCTCGATGCGCAGCCGGAGTTCACCACCCCGATATGGGACTACCTGGCCGCACTGGTCGATCGCCAGCGCGTGGACGACGGTCGCGCCATGCTGCAGCAGCACCGTGAGCTGCTTCAGCGCGTATCGGCGCAGTACGGCGTCGATCCAGTCACCATCGTCGCCGTATGGGGCGTGGAGAGCGACTACGGCCGCGTGTTCGGCAAACGCCCGCTGCTGCAGTCGCTGTCCACGCTCTCCTGTGCCGGCCGCCGGCAGCCCTTCTTCCGCGGCGAGCTGCTGGCGCTGGTCAAGCTCATCGACCAGGGCGACCTGCAGGCGCAGGGCCTGACCGGTTCCTGGGCCGGTGCCTTCGGCCACACCCAGTTCATGCCCAGCACCTACGCACGCATTGCCGTTGATGGTGATGGCGATGGTCGCCGCGATCTGGTTGGCAGCATTCCCGATGCATTGGCTTCCACCGCCAACTATCTGAAGCGCGCCGGCTGGCGAACCGGCGAACCCTGGGGCATGGAAGTCCGTGTCCCGGCCGGTTTCAACACCAGCCAGGCGGGGCGCACCCAGCGCCGGTCACTGGCCGACTGGCGCGCACTGGGCGTGACCGGCCTGGACGGCAGCGCGCCGGCACCGTCCGGCCTGCCCGCCGATGCCCGCGCCGCGCTGCTGCTGCCGGCCGGGACAAAAGGCCCGGCGCTGCTGGTCTTCCGCAATTACGACGCGATCTACAGTTACAACGCGGCCGAGAGCTATGCGCTGGCCATCGCCACCCTGGCCGACCGCCTGCGTGGCAGCAACGGCCTGGTCACCGCCTGGCCAACCGATGATCCTGGCCTTGGCCGCGACGAGCGCCGCCAGCTGCAGACCCTGCTGCTCGCGCGCGGCCACGACATCGGCGCCGCCGATGGCATGATCGGTACCGCCAGTCGTCGTGCCATCCAGGTCGAGCAGCGTCGGCTCGGGTGGGCCGACGCCGACGGTCGCGCCGGCCAGCGCATCCTGCGCGCGCTGCAGGCACAACCACAGGCACAGGCGCCAGCCACGCCGACCCGCTTCAGCCTTCCCAACAACTACAGTGCCGTGCAGTCGCCGGCCATCCGGAGTCGATCCAGCGTGCAACAGATCCAGGGTGTCAGCAGTGGCCAGTTCCAGGGACTCGACGCCTGGCTGGTGGAAACTCCCCAGGCCACCGCCGCGATCAGCGTGTTCGGCGGCCAACTCCTCTCGTTCGTGCCCAAGGGCCAGCCCGATGTGATGTGGCTCTCGCCCAAGCGTGCTGCGCTGCCCACGCCGATCCGTGGCGGCAGCCCGGTGTGCTGGCCCTACTTCGGCCGCCAGGGGCAGGGCGACGACGTGCCCGCCCACGGTTTCGTGCGCACCCTGCCCTGGGAACTGCAGCAGGCGCGGCGGCTCGACGATGGCAGCATCGAGCTGACCCTGGCCCCGCCGGCGTTGGACAACCTCGGCCTGCGCCTGACCATGACCGTCCGTGTCGGCCGTGAACTGCGCCAGCAGCTGGTCACCGAGAATACCGGCAAGGCTCCGGCCACCATCACCCAGGCGCTGCACAACTACTTCCGTGTCGGTGACGCCAGCAAGGTCGATGTCGACGGCGTCGACGGCCTGGACTATCTCGACAAGTTCGAGAACTACGCCCAGCCGCGCCGCCAGCAGGGCCCCTGGTCGCTGCGCGACCCGCGCGACCCGGGCCGCAGCGACCGCATCTACACCCAGGCCGGCGGGCACTATGTGCTGCGCGATCCGGTACTCAAGCGCCGCATCGACCTCCGCACCGAAGGCAGCCGCTCGCTGGTGGCATGGAACCCTGGCGCCGAAGCCGCCGCGAAGATGGCCGATGTCGGCGATGGCTGGCGCGACTATGTCTGCCTGGAAGCGGCCAACGCCGGCCCCGATGTGGTCACCGTGGCCCCTGGCGGTCGCCACACGCTGGTGCAGACACTGTCCAGCGCATCTCTGTAACCCGCACAACGCCGACACAGGACGATCTTCAATGCAGGAAGCACAGTGGTATTACGCTCGAAATGGCAGGAGTGAAGGTCCAGTGGACCTGGCCGGCCTGCAGAAGCTGCAGCAGGACGGTGTCATCGCCGGTCACACCCTGCTCTGGTGCGAGGGCATGGCTGGCTGGCAGCCATTGCAGGCGCTGCAGTCGACGGCAACGCCAGCGGCGGACGCCAACGGTATCGCAGATGGCTGGGCAGCGCCGCCTGTCGGTGAGGCTGCCGTTGCCATAGCGGCCAGCGATGATCCCTACCGCGCACCGGCTGCGCCCGCCACGCCCGATGCCGTTCCACTGGGCGCCGGACTGACTGGCCGGATGGCGCTGTATGCAGCCGTTGTCGGCGGCAACTTCCCGATCTACCGCAAGCGCTGGCGCCTGGATCAGGGCACCGCGAACGCGGCAGGCACCTGGCACTGGCCGGGCTTCCTGTTCGGCGTGATCTGGATGATGTACCGGAAGATGTATCGCATGGCCGCCATCTGGGTTGGCGTACTGCTGGCTTCCAGCGTGATCGAGGCGTTCCTCGATGTGCCTGATGCCCTGTCACTGGTGATCGACCTGGGTATCAGCATCGCCGTGGGTGTCCTTGCCAACAGCTGGTACCTGCACCACTGCCAGCGGGAGATCGCGCGTGCCGAGGCGCTCAACCGCGACGATGAAGCTGCGGTGCGCAGTACGCTGGCGGCACGTGGCGACACCAGCGTGACCGGCGCGGTGATCGCCATTGCCGTTTCCGTCGGCCTGGGTATCCTCGGTGCCGTGTTGACCGGCTGATCCCTTCAGCCAGCCCGCTGCGGCCGCAGCACCCACAGGCAGAGCGTTCCGGCGACCAGGCCCCAGAACGCAGAACCGACACCGGCCAGCGTCATGCCCGAGGCGGTCACCAGGAAAGTGACCAGCGCGGCCTCGCGGTCGCGCTCCACTGCCAATGCGCTGGCCAGGCTGTTGCCGATGGTGCCGAACAGGGCGATGCCGGCCACACAGGCCACCAGTTCCTTGGGAAAGGCAGCGAACAGGGCCGCTACGGTGGCCCCGAACAGGCCGATGACGATATAGAAGGCGCCAGCCGCCATCGCCGCCGTGTAGCGCCGTGCCGGGTCTTCGTGGGCATCACGGCCCATGCAGATCGCCGCAGTGATGGCGGCCAGGTTCAATGCGTAGGCACCGAAGGGCGCCAGCAGCGTGTTGACCACGCCGATCCAGCCGATCACCGGTGACACCGGCGCGTCGTAGCCGGAGGCGCGCATCACCGCCACACCGGGAATGTTCTGCGACGCCATGGTGAC
>NZ_CP031741.1:420000-4412500 GCF_003428825.1 Stenotrophomonas sp. G4 | reverse complement strand
TCGGGTGAAGGAACTAGGCAACATGGCACCGTAACTTCGGGAGAAGGTGCACCCTTTTTGGTGGCTCGTGCGAGCTATAGCTGAAGAGGGTCGCAGTAACCAGGCCGCTGCGACTGTTTATCAAAAACACAGCACTCTGCAAACACGAAAGTGGACGTATAGGGTGTGACGCCTGCCCGGTGCTGGAAGGTTAATTGATGGGGTCAGCCGCAAGGCGAAGCTCTTGATCGAAGCCCCAGTAAACGGCGGCCGTAACTATAACGGTCCTAAGGTAGCGAAATTCCTTGTCGGGTAAGTTCCGACCTGCACGAATGGCGTAACGACAGCGGCGCTGTCTCCACCCGAGACTCAGTGAAATTGAAATCGCTGTGAAGATGCAGCGTTCCCGTGGCAAGACGGAAAGACCCCGTGAACCTTTACTATAGCTTTACACTGAACGTTGAGTTCGTCTGTGTAGGATAGGTGGGAGGCTATGAAACCATGGCGCTAGCTGTGGTGGAGCCATCCTTGAAATACCACCCTGTCGTGCTTGACGTTCTAACCTGGGCCCATTATCTGGGTCGGGGACCGTGTATGGTGGGTAGTTTGACTGGGGCGGTCTCCTCCTAAAGAGTAACGGAGGAGCTCGAAGGTACGCTCAGCGCGGTCGGACATCGCGCACTGTGTGCAAAGGCATAAGCGTGCTTGACTGCAAGATCGACGGATCAAGCAGGTAGGAAACTAGGACTTAGTGATCCGGTGGTTCTGTATGGAAGGGCCATCGCTCAACGGATAAAAGGTACTCCGGGGATAACAGGCTGATACCGCCCAAGAGTTCATATCGACGGCGGTGTTTGGCACCTCGATGTCGGCTCATCACATCCTGGGGCTGTAGTCGGTCCCAAGGGTATGGCTGTTCGCCATTTAAAGTGGTACGCGAGCTGGGTTCAGAACGTCGTGAGACAGTTCGGTCCCTATCTGCCATGGGCGTTGGAGATTTGAGAGGGGCTGCTCCTAGTACGAGAGGACCGGAGTGGACGAACCTCTGGTGTTCCGGTTGTCACGCCAGTGGCATTGCCGGGTAGCTATGTTCGGAAGCGATAACCGCTGAAAGCATCTAAGCGGGAAGCGCGCCTCAAGATGAGATCTCCCGGGGCACAAGCCCCTGAAGGAACCATGTAGACTACGTGGTTGATAGGTCAGGTGTGTAAGTACAGCAATGTATTGAGCTAACTGATACTAATGATCCGAGAGGCTTGACCATATAACCTCAAGTTGCCTTGGCCGACATGACATGTCGATAGATCCAGGTGCACGCTACGTCACAAGACCAAACGAGAGGCAGGCGCTCAGGCGCGTCTCTTTGCATCGCTGGCATCACCATGCCCGCCCCTGCAAGGACACGACGCCCAGGCGACACTCCAACCGCCTCCCTGGTGAAATTAGCGCTATGGAACCACCCGATCCCATCCCGAACTCGGAAGTGAAACGTAGCTGCGCCGATGGTAGTGTGGCCTAAGCCATGCGAGAGTAGGTCATCGCCAGGGTTTATACCCGAAAACCCCGCTGCTCACGCAGCGGGGTTTTTCTTTGTGCGCGGGAAACCAAGGGTAGTGCTGGCCGCTGGCGGGCAACCACGTGCAGCCGCGTGATGTTCATGAGGTTGCCGGCCAGCGGCCGGCACTACCGGAACTCAATACCCACGCGTAGATGCGGCGCCCAGGGAGTGCCGCATTATGTGGAGCACAGCAGCTGGCCGACATACTCCGCTGCAGCGGCAGGTGCTCTGGCCTTCTTACTTATCATCGTGTCGCATGCAGCCTCAAACGGACCGCCTTCGTACCCGTTGAGTGAAACAACCCCGCCGCGAACCACGCCCAACAAAAAGGCGGCGCCCTGCGGGCGCCGCCTTCCATGTAGCAGACGCAGGCCCGGATCAGTCGATCAACGCGGCCTCGCGCCGGCGGAACACCGATACCGCCTGGTTCAGTGCACCGGCCTGCGACTGCAGTTCACGTGCCGCCGCAGTGGCTTCTTCCACCAGCGCCGCGTTCTGCTGCGTGGCCTGGTCCATCTGCACCACCGTCTGGTTGATCTGCTCGATACCGGATGACTGCTCCTGTGACGCCGCCGAGATCTCGCGCATCAGGTGGCTTACGTTCTCAACGCCACCGACGATGCCCTGCATGCGCTGTCCGGCATCGGCCACCAACTGGGCGCCCTCGCCGACCTGACGTCCTGCCTCGTCGATGAGGACCTTGATCTCCTGGGCCGCCGCCGCCGATCGCTGCGCGAGCACACGGACCTCGCTGGCGACGACCGCGAACCCGCGTCCCTGTTCGCCGGCGCGTGCCGCTTCAACCGCTGCGTTGAGCGCGAGGATGTTGGTCTGGAAGGCAATGCCGTCGATCACGCCGGTAATGTCGCCGATCCGCTTCGACGCGCCTTCGATGGCCTGCATGGTGTCGACCACCCGCTGCATGGCGTGGTTGCCATCACTTGCTGCGCCCTGGGTGGAGGCGGCCAGCTCGCTGGCCTGGCGCGCATGCGCTGCGTTCTGGCGCACGGTGGCGGTCAGCTCCTCCATCGAGGCGGCCGTTTCCTGTAGATGAGCGGCCTGTCGCTCGCTGCGCTCGGACAGCGCGCCGTTGCCGGCGGCGATTTCGCTGGCGGCCGTGCTGATGGTGGTGGCGCAGTGCTGGATGTGGCCGACCATGCGCGCCAGCTGGCCGGCGGTGGCGTTGGCATCGCGCTGGATGGCGGCGAACGCGCCGTGGTACTCGCCCTGCATGCGACGGTCGAGATCGCCGTTGGCCATCGCCGAAAGCATCTGCCGAACTTCGTCGACCGTGCTGCCCAGTGTGTCCAGCAGCTGGTTGATGCCCCCGGTCAGGCCGTCGAGGAAGCTGGCGCCTTCGCTGGCCTGCAGGCGCTGTTCCAGATCACCCTGCGCGGCGGCATCGACAATCCCGGCGACGGCATTCTCCAGCGTCAGTTCGTGGGTACGGTCATGCCATTCCACCGCAAAACCCAGGCGCGCGCCCTGTGCGTCGAACACCGGGGTGACGACCTGGGCGAAGTGCACCGGCCCAATCCGCACCTTGCCGTTGTGTGTCGCCTGCAGCTCATTGAGGATGCCGCGGATGCGGTCAGGGTTGGCATGGAAGCGATGGATGCTGCTGCCGACCAGCCGCTCGGCGTCGAAATCGGGGAAGGCCTGGCGCAGCGTGGCCTGCTGGTTGCGCAGCAGCGCCACCACCGAGCGGTTGACGTAGCGGATGACGTGATCGTTGTCGGCGATCATCATCGCCGTGCGCGAGGCATCCAGTGCCTGGCGGATCTGTGCGTTCTCGGCATGTGCTTCGGCCTCGCGGCCGCGCTGCGCCTGCACATGGCGTGCGGTATCGGCCAGCGCGTGGGCCAGGGAACCGGGTGCGTAGCTGCGTGCATCGCTGTGTGCGCCGAGGTCGGCGCCCGTGGCGATGTCGCGTGCCAATGCCGCCAGGCGGTGCGGTCCGTGACCCAGCGCTTCGCTCTGTTGGCGCAGGCGCGCGGCGGTCTGGCCCAGCACCAGCGTCAGCACCGCCAGGGCCATGGCATTCAACAGCGGCGGCAGGACGGCCGCCCCATCAAGCAACGGCGCCAGCAACGCACCGACACCCACGGCGCCGGCCAGCCACAACGGCATGCGGTCACGCTGGATGAGCAGCACGCCCAGCAGCAGCGCGATGGGCAATGCGGCATTCAATCCGCTGATATGGCAGAGCACGCTCAACTGCAGTGAAAGCACTACGGCCAGCCCGTTGCGCGCGAGCGGATGGCCGGCCTGGTGCCAGCCCAGCCAGGCGGCTGGCAGCACTGCGGCGGCAACGGCGCTCGCAGCGGGCACCGACGTGCCGCGCACGGCCAGTACAAGGCCGATCGCTGCGAACGCCACGCTGCCCAGCAGCAGGCGACGATCGCCTCGCTCGGCCAGCTGTTGCAGATAGGGGAGACGGCCCTGGTCGGGCGGGCGGGAGGACGCAATGGACATCGGCAACTCCTGGATCAACGGACGGCAGCGGCCCTGCAACGCGCTGCGCGGATGAGCGCAACGACGGCACGGTCGGGGAATTCGGGGAATGCGGCGCAGGAAGCGACGCGGAGGACGGACACCGTGACCACATCCTGTGGATGACGGTGCAGCAGACGGGACATGCGGTCTTCCTTGCAGAACCAGGAACGAGCCGCAGGCACAAAGGGCCTGCGCGCTGTGGACGCAGGGGCCCACTACCGTTCTATCGGCCGCACTGGCGCAGAGTGAAGTGCGCGCGGCCGACGATGGTCAGCGTGCGTTGGCGTTTTCGCTCAGGAACGCATCGATGACGGCGGCAATACGCGCCGGGTGTTCCATGTGCAGGTGATGGTTGCCGGGGAATACCGCCAGGCGGCCATCGCGCAGATGCTGCAGGCGCTCGCTGCGCATCGGCTCGGGATAGTACGACTGTGCAGGCGTGGCATAGATCACCTGGGTAGGACAGGTGATGGCCTGCAGCAGGTTGTCGATCTGGCCTTCGCTGAGGCGGATCGCGGTGGGCAGCATCAGGCGCGGATCGCTGCACCAGCGATAGCCGCCTTCGACCGGCTCGACACCGCGTTCGACCAGCAGGCGTGCGCAGCCTTCGCTGAGCTGGTTGGTCATCATCCGCGCCCGGATCGGTGCAGCCAGATCCGGGAACACGCGCAGCTGCTTGCGTGCCAGTGCTCGGCTGGCGTCGACGTGCTCGCGCAGGCGGCTGGCGGTTTCTTCCTCCGGCCCGCGCAGGCCGCCGAGTGCCTCGATGGCGACCAGCCGTTCGATGCGGTCACTGACCGCTGCGGTGAGGCTGGCGATGCCGGCACCCATCGAATGGCCGATCAGGGTGAACCGGTCCCAGCCCAGTGCATCGGCGACATCGAGGACATGGGTGATCGCTGCCGGCGTGGTGTACACCGCCCCGATCGGCAGATGCGCGCTGTGGCCGTGCCCGGGCAGATCGATCGCCACCAGGTCCAGGTGCGGCAGATGCGGCGCCAGCGGAACGAAGCTGGCCGCATTGTCGAGCCAGCCGTGCAGGGCCAGCACCCGCGGACCCTCGCCCGGCCGGCGGCGCAGGCCGGCGACGCGGACGCCCGCGACCTGCAGCTCAAACGGCTGCAGGCTCATGCCAGCGAGGCCACGGCCAGCCGAGCCAGTGCGCGGGCGTGTTCCGGTGCGGCGTTGAGGCAGGGGATGTAGCGCATCTGTGCGCCACGCTCGGCCAGTGTTTCGGTGAAACCCATGGCGACTTCTTCCAGTGTCTCCAGGCAGTCGGTGGCAAACCCGGGGCAGACTACGTCGATCTGCTTCACCCCCGCTTCGGCCAGCTCCCACAGGCTGGGCTCGGCGTAGGGCTGCAGCCAGCGTTCGCGGCCGAAGCGCGACTGGTAACCCAGTTGCCAGTCGTCCGCGCCCAAGCCCAGTGCTGCGGCGATCGCGCGTGCACTGGCCTCGCAGCGCTGCGGATAGGGATCGCCGGCATCGGCAAGGCGCTGCGGAATGCCATGGAAGGAGAACATCAGCTTCTGGCCGCGACCCTGCTGCTGCCAGTAGCGCTGGATCGAGCCGGCAACGGCGGCGACCCAGTCCGGATCGATCGAATAGTCCTGCACCAGGCTCACGGTGACCTGTGGGTTCCTGCGCTGCCAGGCATCCACGCGATCCTCGACCGAGGCCGTGGTGGTGGTCGAATACTGCGGATAGAGCGGCAATACCACGATGCGGCGCACGCCCTCGGTGGCCAGCCGATCCAGTTCGGTGGTGAGCGCGGGTTCGCCGTAGCGCATCGCGTGGCGTACGCGCAGCGTCGGCAGCAATGCTTGCATCGCCTGCGCCAACTGGCGGGTGTGGACCATCAGCGGCGAGCCTTCCGGCAGCCACACCTGGGCGTACTTGGCGGCTGAACGGCTGCTGCGCAGCGGCAGTATCAGACCGCGCAGCAGGGGCTGCCACAGCAGTGCCGGCAGCGAGACCACGCGCCGGTCGGACAGGAATTCGGCCAGATAACGGCGAACGGCGGGAGCCGTCGGCGTCTCGGGCGTGCCTAGGTTGACCACCAGTACGGCGGTATCGGGTGCGTCGAGCATGGGCGGTATTGTCGCCGATTCCATCGTCACGTCGGCATGCAGGGTTCGGATGGATGTCATCGATGAGGCCAATATGAGCAGGCAACGCTCATTGGGGATTCATCACAACACTACTAATTTCAGTCACTTGCTATATCTTCCTATGGACTGACTTCTGGAGCCTGCCATGCGTCGCCCGATCCAAGCCCTGCTGATCGCCGCCAGCCTGCTGTCCAGCCAGGCCATGGCCGGGCCGCAGGAAGACCAGCGCGCCCGCAACGCGGTGCGTGTACTGGCTGAAATCCAGGGAATCCCTGAACAGGGCATTCCGGACAAATTGCTCGACGAAGGCCGCGCGGTCATCGTCATTCCCGACACGATCAAGGCCGGTCTGGTGATCGGCGGCCGTCGTGGCCACGGCCTGATGTCGGTGCGCATGCCCAATGGTGCGTGGTCCAACCCGGTATTCATCAAGCTCACCGGCGGCAGCATCGGCTTCCAGGCCGGTGTGCAGTCCTCCGACGTGGTGCTGGTGTTCCGCAACGACCGCAGCCTGGACAACCTCGTCAACGGCAAGTTCACCCTCGGCGCCGATGCCGGCGTGGCCGCCGGTCCGGTGGGCCGCAATGCCGCGGCCGCCACCGATGGCCAGCTGAAGGCCGAGATCTGGTCGTGGTCGCGCGCCCGTGGCCTGTTCGCCGGCGTCGCCCTGGATGGTGCGATCCTGCAGATCGACGATGCTGCCAACCTTGACGCCTACGGCAGCAACACCACCCCGCGAATGATCTTCGAGGGCCGCGCGGCTGGCTCGCCGTCAATGGATGTGGTCGCTTTCCGTGATCGCCTGGAAGAGGCGACCTACGCGGCGCGCAACAACCGCAATGGTGGCAATGACGCACCGCGTCCGGCGGCCGCTGCAGCGCCTGCCCCGCAGCCTGTTCAGGCAGCGCCGGCAGCCCCTGCTGAAGCGACCACGTCGCCGCTGCAGGCCGTGCCGCAGACCCCGCCGCCGGCCCAGCAGGGTTTCCAGCCGGTCAACGACGGTGAAATCCGCACTGAAGCACTGGGCAACAACTGACTTTCGTCACGCGCGCCGGCTAACAGCCGGTGCGCTATGCTCGGCAATCTGATCACTAACGTAACGAGCGACTTATGGGCAGTTTCAGCATCTGGCATTGGTTGGTCGTGCTCGCCATCGTCCTGCTGGTGTTCGGCACCAAGCGCCTGACCAGTGGTGCCAAGGACCTCGGCTCGGCGGTCAAGGAATTCAAGAAGGGCATGCACGACGACGACAAGCCGAACGCGCAGTTGGGCGACGAGTCGCGCAGCCAGGACGCCTCGCGCACCGCGCAGGACGAGCACGACCGCAAGCCGCGTTGATCCGGAGCGGTTGCGGTGTTTGATATCGGCTTCAGCGAACTGCTGGTGATCGCGGTTGTCGCCTTGGTGGTGCTCGGACCTGAGCGCCTGCCCAAGGCGGCCCGCTTCGCCGGGCTGTGGGTACGCCGCGCGCGCAATCAATGGGATTCGGTCAAGCAGGAACTGGAACGCGAACTGCAGGCCGAAGACATCAAGCGCCAGATGCAGGACGTGCGCCAGGGCATGCAGGACACCGAGAACCAGCTGCGTGCCAGCGGCGAAGCCATGCGCCGCGAAGCCGAGCAGATGCAACAGCACAGCGACACACTGGCGCAGCAGGTGCGTGCACCGGCCCCGGCCGAACAGCCCCCACATCTGGCGGATGCGCCCGAGCCGGGGGTGGCGTCGACTGAAGGCGCAGCCATTGCGCCCGCCACCGCTGAAGCTGCGGGCGATGCCGTTGCTGATACCGCGACCGAAACGCCCGCGCGCACGGAGCGCCCGTCATGAGCGAACACGACTTCGGCGAAAGTTCGCTGGTGGAACACCTGGTTGAACTGCGCTCGCGCCTGGTGCGTGCGCTGCTGGGGTTGGGCGTGGTGCTGCTGGGCCTGCTGCCGTTTACCCAGAAGCTTTACAACGCACTGGCCGAGCCGCTGATCTCGCAGTTGCCCAATGGGCAGACGATGATCGCCACCAACCCGGCCGGCGCCTTCTTCGCGCCGTTGAAGCTGACGTTCTTCGTGGCCCTGTTCGTGGCCGTGCCATGGCTGCTGTACCAGCTGTGGGCCTTCGTCGCGCCGGGCCTGTATGCACGTGAGAAGCGCCTGGCGATGCCGTTGCTGGTCTCCTCGGTGCTGCTGTTCTACACCGGCTGCGCCTTTGCCTATTTCCTGGTGCTGCCGGCGGTCTTCCACTTCCTCACCACCTTCAGCCCGGAAGTGATCGCGATCACGCCGGATGCGAATGCCTACCTGGATTTCGTGCTGGCGATCTTCTTCGCCTTCGGCGGCAGCTTCGAGCTGCCGGTGGCGATGGTGATCCTGGTGCTGCTGGGCTGGATCACGCCGCAGCAGTTCAAGGAAGGACGCGGCTACGCGATCGTCGGCATCTTCGTGCTCGCTGCGATCCTGACTCCGCCGGACGTGGTGTCGCAGCTGATGCTGGCGATCCCGATGTGCCTGCTGTACGAGCTGGGCATCCACGCCGCGCGCTGGCTGGTGCCGTCTTCGGTGGTCAAGAAGCCTGCGGCCTGATCCCCGGTAGCGCCGGGCCATGCCCGGCGTTCGTGGGGAGGTGACATCCATCCGCCGGGCATGGCCCGGCGGCGCTACCGTTGAGCCCCGCTCAAGCGTGGAAGACGTCGTTGGCAGGCGGTGACTGCGGTACCGGCGGTGCGCCGCGGCTGCCGCGATGCACGAACATCTGCTTCCAGGCCGCATAGACGGCGCCGACATACAGCGGCATCAGCACCGTGGTGAACACCAGCTGCGCGATGAAGGCCGCCGCCAGCGGGCCGCCCAGCAGCATGCCGAGCTGGACCACGATCACGAACAGCACATAGACGCAGAACGCGGCGATCAGGCCGAGCACGGTGAACACGGCGGTGGCGCCGATGTTCTCGATGCAGCCCTGCAGGCTCAGGCGCAGCGCGTGCATGCCGCTCTGGCGGTCGAACACCACCAGTGCCGGCTGGGTGAACATCGCCAGGGTCAGCGCCACGGCGGTGCAGAACACCAGCAGCATCCACAGCGCGATGCGCTGCGCGGGCAGGTTGGCGACCAGTTCGGCGGCGGTTTCCGGACTGATCTGCTGCCCGCTGCGGCCGAGTTCCTGCATCTTGGTCATGGTGTCGCTGAAGGCGGTGAAGCCCTCGCGGCCGATCATCAGGTACAGCAGCGCGCCCAGCAGCAGCACGGCCAGCACCTGGATCGCCAGCGGCACCAGCAGGTGGCTGACACGACGGTCGCGGATCGGCTGCAGCAGATGGGTGGCCAGGCCGGGACGGCCCTGGTCGATCTCACCCATGGCGTACAGCATGCCGCCGAACATCACCGGTGAAATCACCAGCGTCATCATCTGCAGGGCCAGGCCGGCGGTGCCGGGCAGCATCGTCCCCAGCAGGGTGACCACCCAGTTCACCAGCAGCCAGGTCAGGCCGATCCGGGCCAGCTGCAGCGGCGCACGCCGATACAGCGAGAACGTATCCAGCAACCACTGGGCGCCCGCCGAGGCTGGCAGCTTGCGAATCTCTTTCATGGACATCCGGGGAGGGACAGGAGGGGCCGGGCGGTGTGCCCGTGCTGCCGATTATCCCTGTTTTGCCACCGGCTGGGCTGAAGACAGCCGGGCCTGGCGGACAAAGCGCCGCAACAGCTGGCGCGCCAGCGGCGCGGCGCTGACCGCGCGCTCGATGCTGCGCGCGCAACCGCCATGACGGCCGATGCAGTCGGCGCGGGCGCGCACGTAGCCACGCATGTGGTGGGTGGCAAATTCCGGATGGAACTGCACGCCCCAGGCCTGGCGGCCCCAGCGGAAGGCATGGCAGCCATCCAGCGGCGAGCGCGCCAGCACGGCGGCACCTTCGGGTACGCGCAGTACGGTCTGCAGATGGGTGGCGTGGGCCGCGAAGTGGCTCGGCAGGCCCTGGAACAACGGGTCCTGCGCGGCCTGCGGGTCCAGTGCCAGCTCAATCGTTCCCGATTCGCGCCCGGCGGGGTTGTAGGCCACTTCGCCGCCCAGCGCGTGGGCCAGCAGCTGGTGGCCGTAGCAGATGCCGAACACCGGCACGTCGTCGTGCGCGGTCTGCCGCAGCCAGGCGGCACTGCGTTCGCTCCATTCGGCGTGGTCGGTGACGAAGGCGGCCGAGCCGGTTACCAGCACGCCGGCGAACTGGCGTGGATCGGGCAGGTCGGCACCATGCTCGACGTCGACCACGACGGTCTCGTGTTCTTCCAGGCCGGCGGCAACCCGGATCCAGTGCGGAAAGCGCCCGTAGCGGCGCAACGACGGCACGGGGCGGCCGGTTTCAAGGATCAGGAAGGGCGCTGGATTCATCCGGGGGAGGCAGTACGGACAGGACTTCCTCGATTGTAGTCAGCCCCTGTGCCACCTTTTCAAGCCCGGCCTGGCGCAGGGTTCGCACTCCTTCAGCACGCGCGGCACGGTTGAAACCGGCCAGATCCATGTCCGCACGGATCAGCCCGCGCAGGCGCGAGCCCAATGGCAGCAGCTCATACAGGCCGATGCGGCCGAGGAATCCGGTGCGCCGGCACTCCAGGCAACCGACCGGCCGACAGGGCGTGGCGGCATCTGGATATGCAGCTTCGCTATCAGCCAGCACTGCCCAATCGGCCCGGCCGAGGGTGTGCGGCTGCTTGCAGTGCGGGCACAGGGTGCGCACCAGGCGCTGGGCGAGGATGCCGTTGACGGTGGATGACAGCAGGTAATGCGGTACGCCCAGGTCGAGCAGGCGGGTGATGGCCGAGGGCGCGTCGTTGGTGTGCAGGGTGGACAGCACCAGGTGGCCGGTCAGCGAGGCCTGCACCGCCATCTGCGCGGTTTCCAGGTCGCGGATCTCGCCGATCATGATGATGTCCGGGTCCTGCCGCAGCAGGGTGCGCACACCGCTGGCGAAATCCAGGTCGATGTTGGCCTGCACCTGCATCTGGTTGAATTCCGGCGCGATCATCTCGATCGGGTCTTCCACCGTGCATACGTTGACGTCCGGCGTGGCCAGCCGCTTCAGGGTGGAATACAGGGTGGTGGTCTTGCCCGAACCGGTCGGGCCGGTGACCAGCACGATGCCGTGCGGGCGCTCGACCAGGGCGGTCCAGCCGGCCGCTTCCTGCGGGCTGAAGCCGAGCTGGTCGATGCTCTTGAAGGCCGCTTCCGGGTCGAAGATGCGCATCACGCATTTCTCGCCGAAGGCGGTCGGCATGGTCGACAGGCGCATTTCCACTTCACGGCCGCCGGGCGAGCGGGTCTTGATGCGACCATCCTGCGGGCGCCGGCGCTCGGCCAGGTCCATGCGTCCGAGCACCTTGATACGGCTGACCACGGCGGTCATCACCGCCGGTGGCACTTCGAACACCTTGTGCAGCACGCCGTCGATGCGGAAGCGCATGCGGCCCATTTCGCGGCGGGGCTCCAGGTGGATGTCCGAGGCGCGCTGCTCGTAGGCGTACTGCAGCAGCCAGTCGACGATGTGCACGATGTGCTGGTCGTCGGCATTGACGTCGCCGGTGCGGCCCAGTTCCACCAGCTGCTCGAAGCTGGGCAGGGTGGTGTTGGCCTCACCCCGTACGTCGCCACGGGCACCGCGCACCGAGCGGGTGACGCCGAAGAACTCCATGGTGTAGCGGTGCAGGTCCAGCGGATTGACCACCGCCAGTTCGATGCGCAGGCGGGTCAGGTGCTGCAGGTCGCGCAGCCATTCCTGTGCCAGCGGCTCGCTGGTGGCCACCAGCACGCGTTCGCCATCCACCGCCAGCGGCAGGAAGCGATGGCGGCGCGCGTAGGCGTGCGAGGCCACGGCGGTGACCGAGGCGACGTCGACCCGGGTCGGATCGATGCGCAGGTAGCGGCTGCCGGTGCGCTGGGCCAGCCACTCGGTGAGGCGTTCCAGATTGAGGTCGCCGCCGTCGCTGGCGGCCAGCTTGAGGTTGGACAGCAGCACCAGTGGATGCACTTCACTGGCATTGCGGGCGCCCTGTGCGGAAAAACGGATGCGCTCGCGCTCGTGCGCAGCCACCACGCCGTCGGCCAGCAGGGCCGCCGCAACCTGTTCGAACTGCAGGCGACCGGGCGGCAACGGTGCCGCGCCAGGCTCGCCGGGCGTGCCCGTGGGCAGCCGATGTTCCATCCACCTGCTCCTTCCGGGTACGGAATGCCCCGCAGGTCGGCCGTTATACTAGCGCACCCCTTTGCCGGCCAAGACTCGTCCGCATGTCCGCGACCCCGACCGTTCCGATCACCTTCCAGGGCCTGATCCAGACCCTGAACCAGTTCTGGGCCCAGCAGGGCTGCGTGCTCATCCAGCCGCTCGACTTGGAGGTGGGCGCCGGTACGTTCCACCCGGCCACCTTCCTGCGTGCGATTGGTCCGGAAACCTGGAACGCGGCCTACGTGCAGCCGTCGCGGCGCCCGACCGATGGCCGCTACGGCGAGAACCCGAACCGCCTGCAGCGCTACTACCAGTACCAGGTGGCGATGAAGCCGGCACCGGACAACATCCAGCAGCTGTACCTGGATTCGCTGAAGGCGGTGGGCATCGATCCGCTGGTGCACGACCTGCGTTTTGTCGAGGACAACTGGGAATCGCCGACCCTGGGCGCCTGGGGCCTGGGCTGGGAAGTCTGGCTCAACGGCATGGAGGTGACCCAGTTCACCTACTTCCAGCAGGCCGGTGGCCTGGAGTGCCGGCCGGTGCTGGGCGAGATCACCTACGGTCTCGAGCGCCTGTGCATGTACCTGCAGAACTGCGACAACGTCTACGACCTGGTCTGGACCTACGGCCCGGATGGGCAGCCGGTGACCTACGGCGACGTCTACCACCAGAACGAGGTGGAGCAGAGCACCTACAACTTCGAATACGCCGACGTGGAAGAAATGTTCCACCGCTTCGATGCCTGCGAGCGCGAAGCGCAGAAGCTGGTGGAAGTGAACCTGCCGCTGCCGGCCTACGAACAGGTGATGAAGGCCAGCCACACCTTCAACCTGCTCGATGCGCGCCGTGCGATCAGCGTGACCGAACGCCAGCGCTACATCCTGCGCGTGCGCGCGCTGGCCCAGGCGGTGGCCAAGGCCTACTACGAGCAGCGCGAGAAGCTGGGCTTCCCGGGCGCGAAGAAGGCCTGACGGCCCGTTTTCCCATCACGCGTTTCACCTACTACCCCCAGGGGCGCCGGCCGCGTCGCGCGCTGCGCCCCCACCACAGGATCGAACCGATGAGCCACTTGTCTCCCCTGCTGATTGAACTGGGCACCGAAGAGCTGCCGGTCAAGGCACTGCCGGGCCTGGCCCAGGCCTTCTTCGACGGTGTTGTCGACGGCCTGCGCAAGCGCGGCGTGGAACTGGAGCTGGGCGATGCACGCCCGCTGTCGACCCCGCGCCGCCTGGCCGTGCTGCTGCCGGGCGTTGGCCTGGAGCAGCCGGAACAGCACAGTGAAGTGCTGGGCCCGTACCTGAACATCGCGCTGGACGCCGAAGGCCAGCCGACCAAGGCGCTGCAGGGGTTCGCGGCCAAGGCCGGGATCGACTGGACCGCACTGGAAAAGACCACCGACAACAAGGGTGAGCGCTTCGTGCACCGTGCGGTGACCCCGGGCGCGCGCACCGCTGCGCTGCTGCCGGAGATCCTGCGCGAGGCCATCGCCGGCATGCCCATTCCCAAGCCGATGCGCTGGGGCGACCATAGTTGGGGCTTCGCGCGCCCGGTGCACTGGCTGGTGCTGCTGCACGGCGGTGACGTGGTCGAGGCCGAACTGTTCGGCCTGAAGGCCGACCGCATGAGCCGCGGCCACCGCTTCCTGCACGACAAGACCGTGTGGCTGACCCAGCCGCAGGACTATGTGGAATCGCTGCGCGCCGCCTTCGTGCTGGTTGACCCGGCAGAGCGCCGCCAGCGCATCGTCGCCGAGGTGGAAGCCGCTGCAGCCACCGCCGGTGGCAGCGCGCGCATCAGCGAGGACAACCTGGAGCAGGTGGTGAACCTGGTCGAGTGGCCGTCGGCGGTGCTGTGCAGCTTCGAGCGCGCGTTCCTGGCGGTGCCGCAGGAAGCGCTGATCGAGACGATGGAGATCAACCAGAAGTTCTTCCCGGTGCTGGATGACGGCGGCAAGCTGACCGAGAAGTTCATCGGCATCGCCAACATCGAGTCCAAGGACGTGGCCGAAGTGGCCAAGGGCTATGAACGGGTGATCCGCCCGCGCTTCGCCGATGCCAAGTTCTTCTTCGACGAAGACCTGAAGCAGGGCCTGCAGGCGATGGGTGAGGGCCTGAAGACGGTGACCTACCAGGCCAAGCTGGGCAGCGTGGCCGACAAGGTCGCGCGCGTGGTGGCGCTGGCCGAGGTGATCGCGCCGCAGGTCGGCGCCGATCCGCTGCTGGCCAAGCGTGCCGCGCAGCTGGCCAAGAACGACCTGCAGTCGCGCATGGTCAACGAGTTCCCGGAACTGCAGGGCATCGCCGGTCGACACTACGCGGTGGCCGGTGGCGAGTCGCCGGAGATGGCGCTGGCCATCGACGAGGCCTACCAGCCGCGCTTCGGCGGTGATGACATCGCGCTGTCGCCGCTGGGCAAGGTGCTGGCGATCGCCGAGCGTGTGGACACCCTGGCCGGCGGTTTCGCTGCGGGCCTGAAGCCGACCGGCAACAAGGACCCGTTCGCCCTGCGCCGCAACGCGCTGGGCCTGGCCCGCACGATCATCGAAAGCGGCTTCGAGCTGGACCTGCGCGCGCTGCTGGCCAGCGCCAACGCCGGGCTGGCCGCGCGCAACGTGCAGGCCGACGTGGCTGAGCTGTACGACTTCATCCTCGACCGCCTGAAGGGCTATTACAGCGACAAGGGCGTGCCGGCCAGTCACTTCAACGCGGTGGCCGAGCTGAAGCCGGCCTCGCTGTACGATTTCGACCGCCGCCTGGATGCGATCGGAACCTTCGCGGCGCTGCCGGAAGCCGAGGCGCTGGCTGCGGCCAACAAGCGCATCCGCAACATCCTGCGCAAGGCCGAAGGCGATGTCCCGGGCCAGATCGATGCGGCCCTGCTGCAGGAAGATGCCGAGCGCGCGCTGGCCGAAGCTGTGACTGCCGCCATCGACGATACCGGCGCCAGCCTGCACCAGAAGGACTACGTGGCCGTGCTGGCGCGCCTGGCCCGCCTGCGTCCGCAGGTCGATGCGTTCTTCGACGGGGTGATGGTCAATGCCGAGGATCCGGCATTGCGCGGCAACCGCTTGGCGCTGTTGACGATGCTGGGCGAGCGCCTGGGCAAGGTCGCGGCGATCGAGCACCTGTCCAGCTGATCGCCCGCGATGGGTAGCGCCGGGCCATGCCCGGCGGTTTTTCTGCAGGCCGCGCTGCGCGCTCGCCGGGCATGGCCCGG
Source organism: Stenotrophomonas sp. G4 (assembly GCF_003428825.1). Taxonomy (NCBI): domain Bacteria; kingdom Pseudomonadati; phylum Pseudomonadota; class Gammaproteobacteria; order Lysobacterales; family Lysobacteraceae; genus Stenotrophomonas; species Stenotrophomonas sp. G4. The sequence goes on along the minus strand of NZ_CP031741.1, from coordinate 4,396,935 downwards.
CGCTACCCGGTGATGTCCATCGGAGTCATCGCCGGCCGCGCACGCGATGCCGATATTTCCGCGTGCGGTCGCGATGATCGCCACACAGGTGCGTATTTTGACCACCACTTAACAACCGATCCGGATTGACGTGATGCATTTCGCATCGTCACCTCCGGTCGGTATGCTGTGCCGCATGCAGCCAACGAAATACGCCCTGCCGCTGATGGTCCTGTCGCTTGCCGCCACTTCCGTGGCCCATGCGCGCGGCACCATCGACAAGGTGGACATCAAGGGATTGGACAAGGGCGACGACGCCGCGATCATCGAGAACATCCAGGAATCGCTGACGCTGTTCGACACGATCGGCAAGGAGCAGGGTGAGTCCCGTCTGGAATACCTGCTGTCGCAGGCCGAGCGGCAGACCCGCCAAGCGCTGGAACCGTTCGGGTACTACAACCCGGTGATCAAGGTCGAGGCGCCACGCCAGGACGAGCACGTCACCGTGCTGATCCATGTCGACAAGGGCCCGCCGGTGCTGGTGCGCCGCGAGCATATCGACATCACCGGTCCGGCGATGTACGACCAGTACCTGCAGGACGACCTGGCCGCGTTCAAGCCGCGCAAGGGCCAGCGCTTCGAGCATACCCAGTACGAAGCCAGCAAGATCACCGTGACCCGGCGCCTGGCCGAGCGCGGCTACTTCGACGCCGACTACACCCAGCGCCAGGTGCAGATCACCCGTGCGGACAACGCTGCCGACATCGACCTGACCTGGGACAGCGGCCGCCGCTACAACATGGGCCCGGTGACCTTCGAGCAGAACTATTTCGACGACAAGCTGTTCGATCCGCTGGTGTACTGGGACCAGGGCAGCTACTTCCACGAAGGCAAGCTGGACCGCCTGCGCGAGTCGCTGACCAAGCTCGACTACTTCAGCGTGATCGACATCCAGCCGCGCCCGGACCAGGCCGATGAAAATGGCGAGGTGCCGGTCGATGTGAAGCTGACGCGGGCCAAGCGCAGCATCTATTCCTACGGCCTGAGCTACGGCAGCGAAAGTGGCGCCGGTGTGCGTGGTGGCCTTGAACGGCGCTACCTGAACAGCCGCGGCCACAAGATGAACACCCAGCTGGACTATGCGCAGAAGCGCAAGAGCCTGATCACCAGCTACCGCATTCCGGCGTTCAACTGGCTGGATGGCTGGTACACCTTCGCCGCCAGTGCCTACGACGAGCAGACCGACTACATCGATCTGCGCAACTTCAAGCTGATTGCCAGCCGCAGCGGCGAGATCAACGAGAACTGGACCGCCATCGCCTCGATCAACGCGCTGCGCGAGCGCTGGCGCTATGCCTCGGGCACCGAATTCACCGATGCGGTCTACAACACGTCCACGCTGGTCTACCCGCAGATCGTGGCCGACTACGTGAAGGTGGATGACGAGCTGTTCCCGCGCAGTGGCATCAGTGGCACCGCGACGGTGCGTGCCGGCGTCGAAGGCGCCGGTTCGGACACCAGCTTCGTGCAGGCCAATGCCGTGCTGCGCTGGTACATTCCGGTGGGGCCGACCAACCGCCTGATCCTGCGCGGCGAAGGCGGCACCACCTGGACCAGCGACCTGGTGGCGATGCCGCCCAGCCTGCGCTACTTCGCCGGTGGCGACCGCAGCATCCGCGGCTATGCCTACCGTGAGGTCGGCCCGCGCACGCCGAAACCGGACAAGTACGCGCTTGGTGCCAAGCACCTGGTGGTCGGCTCGGCCGAGTACGAGCATTACTTCAATGGCGGTCCGTGGGGTGCAGCGGTGTTCGTCGACACCGGCAGCGCCTTCGATACCGACATCGACCTGCACACCGGCGTCGGCTTCGGCGTGCGCTGGAAATCGCCGGTGGGCCCGGTGCGGGTCGATATCGCGCACGGTCTGAACAACCCTGATTCGCAGTTCCAGCTGTACCTCAACATCGGAGCGGACCTGTGAGCACGCCCGCACCGACTCCGTCGCCGAACACGCCGCCGCGGCGCGTGCGCTTTTACCGTCGTCGCCGCTTCTGGGCATGGTCCGGCGCGGGCGTGGTCGGCCTGGTGCTGGTCGCCCTGCTGGCCGTGTACTGGCTGCTGCAGACGGTGGCCGGCCGCGATGTGCTGCTGGCGCAGGTGGTGGCGCGCCTGCCGGTGGGTGCCAGCTTTACCTGGGACAAGGTCGAGGGCCCGGTGGCCGGACCGCTGACCCTGTACAACGTCGACTTCCGCTACGACGACATCCATTTCCACGCCGAGCGCGCGCACCTGGAGCCGGACCTGCGCCCGCTGCTGGGCCGCAAGCTGCTGCTGGACAAGCTGGAGCTGACCAACGCCACGCTCAACCTGGCCAAGAGCGATGAGCCGTTCAAGCTGCCGTCGTGGCCCGATTCGCTGCCGCAGATCGAAATGCCGCTGGCGATCCAGGCCGATGTGATCACCATCGACAGTTTCCGCATCAGCCAGGCCAACGAGCCGGTGATCGACATCAGCCGCGTGCGCGGTGGCATCGAGATCGCCAATGGCGAGTTCCAGGCGCGCAAGCTGGTGGTGGACAGCGACATGGGCAATTTCACTGCCCAGGGCCGCTACATCCCGGCCAAGGACTACGACACCGACGTCACCGTCACCGCGGTGCTGCCGGCGCCGCGCGGGCGTACCGCGGCCACGGTCGGCCTGGTCGCGCGCGGTGACCTGGCGCATATGGAAGTGGCGCTGGCCGGTCGCGCACCGAAGCCGCTGCACGCGATGCTGGTGTTCGATGGCCGCACCGATCCGACCTGGAACGCGACCGTACGCAGCGACGAGCTGGACCTGGCGCTGTTGTCGCCGGCATTGGCCAGCTCGGCCATCGCGCCGCTGGCATTGGACTTCTCCGCCTCCGGCAAGGGCGGCAACGCCAACCTGCATGGCCGGGTGAAGCAGGGTGAGCAGGAACTGGAGCTGGCGCCCTCGGTGGTTTCGCTGCAGGACCAGGTGCTGAAGGTCTCGCCGCTGGTGGTCAAGGGCCTGGGCGGCGAAGCACGCCTGGAAGGTACCGCCGATTTCAGCCAGGAAGAGCAGCAGAAGCTGAACTTCTCGGTGATCGCGCAGGACCTGACCTGGGTGCCGGCACCGGACCCGAACACCGCCGGCAGCTCGCCGGTGCCGGTGACGCTGAAGGAAGCGCGCTTCGGCCTGGCCGGTACGTTGAAGGCGTGGGCGGCGATCGGCCGTGCAGATGTCGAGCGCGAAAAGCAGAAGGCGCAGCTGCGCTTCGATGTGCGTGGCAACGATCAGGCTGCGGAGATCCGCGAACTGCAGGCGCAGACCCCGGGTGGCCAGCTGCAGGTGGAAGGCAAGGTGGCCTGGGCACCGCAGCTGGACTGGGATGCCAAGGCCACGCTGAAGGATTTCGACCCGGGCTACTTCGCGCCGGGTTGGGATGGCCGTCTGTCCGGCAATCTCGCGTCCAAGGGACGCCAGCTGCCGCCGCCGGCCAATGCGCCGCCGGGCACTGCGGGCACGCTGGAGGCCACGGTGGACCTGCCGTCGCTGAAGGGCATCCTGCGCCAGCGCAATGTGGATGCCCAAGGCAAGTTCGCCCTGCAGGGTGAACAGGGCCAGGGTGAATTGAAACTGGCCGTCGGCAGCAGCCGGGTGACCGCCTCGGGCAAGGTCGGCGACCGCCTGGACATCGACGCGCGCTTCGAGCCGCTGCAGCTGAGCGATCTGCTGCCCGGCGCCGATGGCGGCCTGCGTGGCCAGGTGCAGGTGAAAGGCCCGCGCGATGCACCAGACATCACTGCAGATCTGGTCGGCAACAATCTCGACTGGGACGGCTATGGCGCTGAAAGCCTGAGCATCAAGGGCCGCCTGCCGTGGCGTGGCGACAGTGGCACGCTGGCGATACAGGGCCAGCAGGTCAATGCCGGCATGCTGCTGGAGCGCTTGAACATCGATGCACAGGGCAGTGTCTCCAACCTGCGCCTGGCCGCACAGACACGCAACGAACTGGGCGCGATCGAGCTGCAGGGCAGCGTTCGCCAGCAAGGCGAACAATGGCGTGGCGAACTGGCCACGCTGCGCATCGCACCGGTGAAGGGCGATGCGTGGGCACTGCGCGCGCCCGCGGCATTCGCCATCAACGGCAGCACCTACACGCTGGGCGAAACCTGCCTGGGCGCTGCGACCGGTGGCGCCCTGTGCGCGCATGCCAACTGGCCGCGCGAAGGCCTGGTGGTGCGCGGCGATGCGTTGCCGCTGGCGCTGGTGCAGCCGTGGTTGCCGCCACAGTCCGGCCGGCGCATCTACCTGCGTGGCGAACTCAACCTGGACGCGCAGATCCGTCCGCGTGGCAACGCATGGGAAGGGCATGTGGAAGTCCGCTCGGCCGAAGGTGGCGTACGTCTGGGCGAGAACCGCAACACCGGCGCGGGCGATGCCAACCGTGGCGAGCTGGTGCGCTATGACCAGTTCTCGCTGAAGCTGGACATGACCCCGGCCAGCATCAAGGGCTACCTGGGCATGGGCTTCCAGGGCAACGGCTTCGTCGATGCGAAGATGCAGACGGGTTGGGAACCGAGTGCGCCGCTCAACGGCGAGCTCTACCTCAACATGTCGCGCCTGTACTGGCTGGAACTGTTCTCGCCGGATGTGGTGCGCCCGACCGGCCTGATCGAAGGCCACGTGAGCCTGCGTGGCACGCGCGGCCAGCCGTCGCTGGGCGGTGATGCGCAGCTGAGCAACTTCAAGGGCGAGTTCCCGGCGCTGGGCCTGACCTTCGACCAGGGCAAGGGCAGCTTCGTCGCCCAGCCCGACGGGTCGGCCAAGATCACCGCGCAGGCCAATTCGGGCAAGGGCACGCTGTATGTCGACGGCGGCCTGTCCTGGTTCGGCGATGCACAGCCGCTGCAGCTGAAGATCCACGGCGAGAATGTGCTGCTGTCCAACACCAGCGAGCTGCGCATCATCGCCAATCCCAACCTGGACTTCACCCTGGCCAAGGCCGCGATGGAGCTGCGCGGAACGGTGCACGTGCCCGAGGCCGACATCGATCTGGAGCGCCTGGACCGTGGCACCTCGGTGTCCGAGGACGTGGTGGTGCTGGACCCGGCCGATCCGGAAGAGTCGCGCACCTCGCCGCTGGACATGGAGCTGGCCGTCAGCCTGGGCGACAAGGTCAAGATGAGCGGCTTCGGCCTGAAGGGCGCGCTGACCGGCAGGATGCAGGTCTGGGCCAAGCCCGGCCGCGAGATGACCGCAAACGGTGGCCTGGAAGTCAGTGGCCGCTACAAGGCCTATGGCCAGGACCTGACCATCACCCGCGGCAACCTCAACTGGAACTACAACGCGGTGTCCGACCCGCGCATCAACATCCGCGCCGAGCGCCGGATCGGTGATGTCACCGCCGGCATCGACGTGACCGGGCGCGCGCAGCAACCGCGCGCCGATGTCTGGTCCGATCCGGCGATGTCGCAGTCCGAAGCACTGGGTTACCTGGTGCTGGGGCGCAGCCTGACCGGTGCCAGCAGCGACCAGACCCAGCAGGTGAACGCCGCATCGGCTGCGCTGTCGGCCGGCAGCGGGCTGCTGGCTTCGCAGCTGGGTGCCAAGCTCGGCCTGGACGATGCCGGCGTCAGCCAGTCGCGCGCGCTGGGCGGCTCGGTGATCGGTGTGGGCAAGTACATTTCGCCCAAGCTGTACGTGGGCTACGGCGTGTCGCTGGTGGGTGCCGGTTCGGTGATCACGCTGAAGTACCTGCTGCGCCGCGGTTTCGACGTGGAAGTGGAGTCGAGCACGGTGGAAAACCGTGGCTCGTTGAACTGGCGGCGGGAAAAATAACGGTGTGGTAGTGCCGGCCGCTGGCCGGCAACTGCACCGTATTTCCCGGGTTCGGTGGGTTGCCGGCCACAGGCCGGCACTACCGTGCACGCAGACCCAACCATCGGCCGTTGCCCCATCCGGCCCCAGCGGCTATGGTCCCGGGCTGTTCTGTCGTACCGGATTGCCTCATGTCGCCACGCAAAGCCCTTCCCACCGCCCTGGCCCTGGGCCTGACCCTCGCCGCTGGCGCCCATGCCGACGAAGGCATGTGGATGCCGACGCAGCTGCCGGAGCTGGCCAAGCCGCTGCAGGCGGCCGGCTTCAAGGGCAACCCGGCCGATCTGGCCAACGTGACCGCGCCGCCGCTGAGTGCGGTCGTGCGTGCCGGCGGTGGCACCGGCTCGTTCGTGTCGGCTGATGGCCTGCTGCTGACCAACCACCACGTGGCGATGGGCGTGATCCAGTACAACAGCTCGCCCGAGCACAACTTCATCAACGATGGCTTCATCGCCAAGGGGCGCGCCGACGAACGTCCGGCCAATCCGGACTTCCGCGTGCTGGTCACCGTCGGCTTCGACAAGGTGACCGACCAGGTGCTGGCACAGGCCAAGGGCAAGACCGGCCGCGCGTACTTCGACGCGGTGGATGCAGCCAGCAAGCAGATCGTGGCCGAGTGCGAGAAGGACGGCAGCGTGCGCTGCTCGGTGGCCAACATGTATTACGGCACCGACTTCTACCGCATCGCCCAGCTTGAGCTGAGCGATGTGCGCCTGGTCTATGCGCCGCCGCGCGCGATCGGCAACTACGGCGATGAGATCGACAACTTCATGTGGCCGCGCCACACCGGCGACTTCACCCTGCTGCGGGCCTACGTGGGCAAGGACGGCAAGCCGGCCGCCTACAGCAAGGACAACGTGCCCTACCAAGCCCCGGCGCACCTGCAGATGTCGGTGGAAGGCCCGAAGGAGGGCGACTACGCGATGCTGGCCGGTTACCCGGGCATCACCTACCGCCATCGCACCGCCGCCGAGTTCGCTGGCCAGATCGATACCGTGCTGCCGCGCCGGGTGTCGGTGTTCCAGCAGATGATCGACACCATCGAAGCGGCCAGTGCCAAGGATGCGCAGGCACGTACCCGTTATGCCTCGCAGCTGCAGTCGCTGAAGAACAACCGCAAGCGCGCTGCCGGTGAACTGGAAGGGCTGCTGCGCAGCGATGCCAAGGCCCAGCGTGCGGCCGACGAGCAGGCGATGCTGGCCGCCACCGACCGCAGGTACCAGGGCGACATCAAGGCGCTGCTGGCCAACCTGTCGCAGAGCGCGGCGGTGGGCGAGCGCGACCTGCTGCTGGAGCAGATGGCCGGCCAGAGCCAGCTGTTGCGCTCGGCGCTGCTGCTGGAACGCCTGCGCATTGAATCGGCCAAGCCGGATGCGCAGCGCGAGACCGGCTACCAGCAGCGCGACCAGGCGATGATCGAGGGCGTGCTGAAGCAGGTGCAGCGCCGCTATGCACCCGAGGTCGAGAAGGCGCTGCTGACCACCCTGTTGACGCGCTACCAGCAGCTGCCGGATGCGCAGCGCGTGGCCGAGTTCGACACGGCCTTCGGCCGTACCCCGGCACAGCTGGCGCAGGCGCTGGACGCGCTGTATGCCGGCACCCAGCTGGGTGACGAAGCGCAGCGCCTGTCCCGCTTCGCCGCTGCCCGCGAAGGCAAGGCGCTGGCCGCCGATCCGCTGATTGCCGTGGCCGGCCCGCTGGTGGCCGCGCAGCTGCGCATCGAAAATGAGAGCAAGACCCGCGAAGGCGAACAGCTGCGCCTGCGCCCGGCCTACATGCAGGCCTTGTTCGCCTGGCGTGCCAAGCAGGGCCGTGCGGTGTACCCGGATGCCAACCGCACCCTGCGCATCAGCTACGGCAAGGTGGAAGCGCTGCACCCGCGTGATGGCGTGACCTATTCGCCGGTGACCACCGTGGCCGGCATCGTCGAGAAGAACACCAACGCCTATCCGTTCGATGCACCCAAGCCGTTGCTGGCCGCAATTGCCAAGGGCGACTTCGGCAGCACCGCCGATCCCGCGCTGAAGACCCAGACGGTCAACTTCCTGACCAACCTGGATACCACCGGCGGTAACTCCGGCTCGCCGGTGCTCAACGCCAAGGGCGAACTGATCGGCCTGAACTTCGACAGCAACTGGGAGTCGGTCAGTGCCAGCTGGTGGTTCGACCCCCGCTACAAGCGCGCCGTGCACGTGGACATGCGCTACCTGCGCTGGTTGCTGGCCAAGGTCTACCCGGCACCTGAACTGCTGAAGGAAATGGGCGTTCCGGCGGAATAACGCCGGTTCCCGGTAGGTCCCCACCGTTTCCTGGTGGGTGCCCACCGTAGGTGGGCACGGACGCCTCTGCCACGACCAACGGTCGTGACCCACCTTTGCGACCCCCCGTCGTGACCTACCATCACGATCAACGGTCGTGATCTACTGGCCCCTCCTCCGACGGAAACACGCGCTTGGTCTCCAGCTGGATCCTGCTGCTGGTCTCGGTTGCCTACGCTGCGCTGCTGTTCGGCGTGGCGTGGTGGGGCGACCGTCGGCCGATGTACCCGGACCGGCCGTGGCTGCGGCCGGTCGTCTACAGCCTGGCGCTGGCGGTGTACTGCTCGTCGTGGACCTTCTACGGCGCAGTCGGTACCGCCGTGCGCAACGGTGTGGGCTACCTGCCGATCTACATCGGCCCGTTGCTGCTGTTGCTGTTCGGCTGGCGCATCATTGAGCGCTTGGCGCTGATCGCGCGCAGCCAGAACGTGGTCTCCATCGCTGATTTCATTTCCTCGCGCTTCGGCCGCTCGCGGCGGCTGGCGGCACTGGTGGCGATCATCGCGCTGATCGGCATCATTCCCTACCTCGCCCTGCAGTACAAAGCAGTGGCGATGAGCCTGCAGGTACTGACCGGCAACACCGGCCCGACCGGGTTCTTCAGCGATCCGGCCCTGTACGTGGCATTGCTGATGGCGCTGTTCGCCACCCTGTTCGGTACCCGCCAGGTGGACGCCACCGAACACCACCACGGCATGATGCTGGCCATCGCGCTGGAGTCGGTGATCAAGCTGGTGGCGATGGTGGCGGTGGGTGTGTTCGCCTACGTCTGGCTCAGCGACCGCAACGAGGCGGTGGTGGAGTCGGTGCATACGCTGTTCACCGGGCTTCCGCCGGTGGGGTTCATCTCGCAGACGCTGCTCAGTTTCCTGGCCATCATCTGCCTGCCGCGCCAGTTCCATGTGGCGGTGGTGGAGTGCGGCGATGTGCGCGACGTGCGCCGCGCGCGCTGGATGTTCGGCGGCTACCTGGTGCTGATCTCGGCGATGGTGCTGCCGATCGCCACGGCCGGCATCAGCCTGTTCGGTACCGGAAGCGGCGTGGCCGACGACTCGATGGTGCTGGCCCTGCCGCTGGCCGAGGGCCGCAACGCGCTGGCACTGATCGCCTATATCGGCGGGTTCTCTGCCGCCACCGGCATGGTCATCGTGTCCTCGATCGCGTTGGCGACGATGGTCAGCAACGATCTGGTGATGCCGGTGCTGCTGCGTCGCAGTGGCGACCACCAGGAAGCGGCCGATGTCGCCTCGCGGGTGCTGTGGATCCGCCGGCTGGCGATCCTGCTGCTGGCACTGATGGCCTACAGCTACTACCGCAGCAGCAGCAACGACAGCACGCTGGCCTCGTACGGACTGATGGCGTTCGCCGCGGTGGCGCAGTTCGCGCCGGGCCTGATCGGTGGCCTGTACTGGCGTGGCGCCAGCCGTCGCGGCGTCGAGACCGGCATGCTGCTTGGCTTCGCCACCTGGCTGTACACCCTGCTGCTGCCGGCGATGACCATGGCCGGCTGGATGGATGCAGGCTGGGTACAGCATGGTCCGTTCGGCATCGATTGGCTGCGGCCACAACAGCTGTTCGGCATGACCGGCTGGGACCCGCTGACCCACGGCACGTTCTGGTCGCTGCTGGTCAACGCGGCGACGATGATGCTGGTATCGGCGCGTTGGCGTCCGGGTGTGGATGAGCGCCTGCGCGCTGCGCCCTTCCTCGATCCCTATGCCGAGCGGCCTTCAGTGGCCGGTGGTTGGCCGGGCCATGTACACGTGGGTGACCTGTTGGCACTGGCCTCGCGCGTGGTCGGCGAACGCCATGCACGGCGCTCGTTCTTCGAACAGGCGCAGTCGCTGGGACGCGAGCTGCAATCCTCTGCGCCTGCCGACCGGCCCTGGGTTCAATTCACCGAGCGCCTGCTGGCGGCGTCCATCGGCGCAGCGTCCGCGCGTCTGCTGCTGACCAGCCTGCTGCGTGGCTCGGGCATGGACCTGGGCGAAGTGGTGGCGGTGCTGGACGAAGCCGGGCAGGAGCTGCGCTTCAACCGCGAGATCCTGTCGACCACCCTGGAAAACATCAGCGCCGGCGTCAGCGTGGTCGACCCGGACATGCGCCTGACCGCATGGAACCGGCGCTACCAGGACATGTTCGGCTACCCGGACGGCATGCTTTACGTCGGCCGCCCGGTGGCGGATCTGATCCGCTACAACGCCGAGCGTGGCGAGCTGGGCGAGGGCGACATCGAAGTGCAGATCAACCGCCGCATCGGCTACATGCGCGCCGGTTCGCCGCACGTGTTCGAGCGCACCCGCAGCGATGGCAAGGTGATCGAAATGCGTGGCCAGGCACTGCCCGGTGGCGGCTACGTCACCAGCTACAACGACATCACCGACTACAAGCACGCCGAACGGGCGCTGCTGGAAGCCAACGAAACACTGGAACAGCGCGTGGCCGAGCGCTCGCACGAAGCGGAAGTCGCGCAGCAATCGAAGACCCGCTTCCTGGCGGCGATCAGCCATGACGTGCTGCAGCCGTTGAATGCGGCGCGGCTGTTCGCTTCGGCGCTGCGCGACAGCGACCATGTCAGTGACGAGCAGCGGCACCTGGCCGAACGCGTGGATGCGTCGCTGCGTGCGGCCGAAGAGCTGCTGGATGGGCTGCTGGACGTGTCGCGGCTGGATGCTGGTGGCCTGCATCCGGTGATCGGCGAATTCGATGTCAGTGCGTTGATGCGCGAGCTGGCCGCGCAGTACACGCCGGTTGCGGCCGGGCGTGGGCTGCGGCTGGATCTGTTCGCGCGCACCACCTGGGTGCGCAGTGATCGCCGCCTGCTGCGCCGCGTGCTGCAGAACTTCCTGGCCAATGCGCTGCGCTACACGCGGCAGGGGCGCATCGTGCTGGCCGTACGCCAGCGCGGCGACGAAGTGGAGCTGCAGGTATGGGATACCGGCCCCGGCATTCCCGAACACCACATGCGGCAGATCTTCGATGAGTTCCACCGCTACCAGCAGCCGTTCGACTGGGGCGAGCAGGGCCTGGGGCTGGGCCTGTCGATCTGCCAGCGCATCTCGCGCCTGCTTGACCATCGCTTGAATGCCCGCAGCCGGGTTGGCAGTGGATCGATGTTCTCGATCATCCTGCCGCGGGTAGCGCCGTTGCCGGGATATACCGAAGCGCTCACCGTGGCGCAGGCCGCACCGCCGATCCGCAGCGATTCGCTGGCCGGCCTGCGCGTGCTGTGCGTGGACAACGACGAGGAAATCCTCGATGGCATGCGCGCGCTGCTGGGGCGCTGGCAGGTGCAGGTGATCACCGCATCGACGGTGGACCAGGCGTTGCAGAAGATCGCCGAACGTCCGCAGGTGATGCTGGTGGACTACCACCTGCACGATCGCATGGATGGCCTGGATGCGCTGGTGGCATTGCGCGAAGCGGCAGGCTATCCGTTGCCTGGTGCGCTGCTTACCGCCGATGGCCGCGATGAACTGAAGCGGATGGCTCGCGAGCGTGGCTATCGCCTGTTGACCAAGCCGATCAAGCCGGCCTCGCTGCGCGCCTTCCTCGGCGCGCTGCGGGACGCCCGGTAGTGCCGGCCGCTGGCCGGCAACCTCGCAATCGCCGGCAGGTTACGCCACGCCGTGCAGATGTTCGTACAGGATCGTCGCACCGATGATCACCAGGATCACGCCACCGATGATTTCGGCGCGCTTGCCGACCATGCTGCCGAGTGCGCGGCCAAGCATGATGCCGGCGGTGACCATGGTCAGCGTGCACAGGCCGATGACCGCCGCCATCACGCCGATATGCACGTCCATGAAGGCCAGGCCGATGCCCACCGCCATCGCGTCGATGCTGGTGGCGAAGCCGGTCAGTGCCAGCTTCCAGAAGCCATGATGCTGCGACGGATCCTCATCGTCCTCGCCGCTGTCAGGGCGCAGGCCGTTGTAGATCATGTGGATGCCCAGTGCGCCGAGCAGGCCGAAGGCGATCCAGTGGTCGAAGGCTTCGACGTACTGCAGGGCGGCACGACCGAGCAGCCAGCCGATGATGGGCGTGATCGCCTCGATGACGCCGAAGATGATGCCGGCGCGCAGCGCATCACGGAACACCGGCCTGCGCATGGCGGCACCCTTGCCGATCGCCGCGGCGAAGGCATCGGTGGACATGGCAAAGCCGATCAGCAGGATCGAAACAGGAGACATGGGCGGCAGCAGAAGGTCGGGCAAGGACGGACGCACGGCTCGCGCTCGCGCCCAACCTGACGTTGCGCGCGCGGGCCGCTGGTCTCGCCAACCATCATGGTTGTCCACGCCACGGCGCACTGGCCGAGTATGTTGACGTGGACGATTCCTGCGTAGGAATCCGGCTACTCCCCAAGGGGACGCGAAGCTTAGCACCGCGATCCGCGCGTGGCGCATTTCGTGCGAAACGCGCAGGCACGGCTGGTTTGTATAGCGATGGCTATACCAAGAGTGATTCGGTAGCGCCGGGCCATGCCCGGCGAGCGCAGTGGCGAACCAGAATCCGGTAGTGCCGGCCGCCGGCCGGCAGCGCTTCACCCACTACCGGCTACATCACGCGCATAAAGAGTGTTCGTCGGCCGGGCTCGTCATTGAACCAATCTGGAACTGACACCAGTCCTGCATGATCTGCAGATCCGAGATCAGCTGTGGATCGCTCTCGCCGCCTGGTGGAATTGCACGAATGCGCAGTGCAGCGATGCTTCTTTCGAGATCATCGACATGGACGAAAAGCTGAGCATCCGCCGCATGCTCAAGAGCAGCGAACATCTTCTGGTGTCTTGAAAAGGCCACATCAGGTACGAAACGGCCACTCACGCGGCAGTCTCGGTAGCTGAAGCGCTGGACGGTGCCTATCCTCAAACCGTCCATATCAATGAGTGTCCAGACGTCCATGGTTGCAGCTGGAAAGCAGAAACCTTCAGCCTGATATCGAATCCATCATGCCGCCAGAGCCAATTACGTCATCGGCGTGCCGGGTGACAGTGCCAAGCAAGCGTGGCACCCACCAAAGCAGTTTCCGGTAGCGCCGGGCCATGCCCGGCGAGCGCAGCGGTGATACAGGTACAGGCGATTGCCGGCCAGCGGCCGGCACGAACCCTCAGTCTTCTTCCGGCGGCAGCACGATGGCGTCGTCGTCGATCGCCAGCTTGCCGGCCATCAGCACGGCCTGGGTGCGGTTGGTTACGCCCAGCTTGCGCAGGATCGCGGTCACGTGCGCCTTGATCGTTGCTTCGGAGACGTTGAGGTCGTAGGCGATCTGCTTGTTCAAGCGGCCAGCGCCCAGCATCTGCAGCACGCGGAACTGCTGCGGTGTCAGCTCGCGCAGTCGCTGGCCGACTTCGCGTTCTTCGCTGCCGGTAGGCGGCACGTTGTGTGCTTCCGGCGGCGCCCAGGTCTCGCCATCGAGGATGGTGCCGAGTGCATGGCCGATGGTGTCCGAGTCGGCGGATTTCGGAATGAAACCCAGCGCACCATGGTCGAGTGCACGCCGCATCACCGTGGCTTCTTCGCGTGCGGAGACCACCACCACCGGCAGGTGCGGATGCAGCGAGCGCATGTGCACCAGCGCGTTGAAGCCCTGTGCGCCGGGCATGTTGAGATCCATCAGGACCAGGTCGGCGTCGTTGTGCTGGTCGGCCAGCGCATACAGCGCCTCCACGCTGTCGGCCTCGAACAGTTGAACGCCCGGAATGACCCGCTGCACGGCACCCCGCAGGGCTTCGCGGAACAACGGATGGTCATCGGCAATCAGGAGGGTGGTCATGGTCGGGGGGAACCGTAGGGGGGAACTGTTCGGGGCCGAAGCCCCTGGGGTCAGAGCCCTTTCCTTGTGGAAAGGGATCCGACCCCGGGTCGTACGTCAGCGCACCTTGCGCTCGTCCACCAGCGACGCCACCACCGACGGATCGGCCAGGGTCGAGGTGTCGCCGAGCTGGTCCGGTGCGTTCTCGGCGATCTTGCGCAGGATGCGGCGCATGATCTTGCCCGAACGGGTCTTCGGCAGGCCCGGCGCCCACTGCAGGTGGTCGGGCGTGGCGATCGGCCCGATCTCCTTGCGCACCCAGGCGACCAGCTCCTTCTGCAGCTCGTCGCTGGGCGCTTCTTCGGCCACCAGGGTGACGTAGGCATAGATGCCCTGGCCCTTCACGTCGTGCGGGAAGCCGACCACGGCGGCTTCGGCCACCTTCGGGTGCGAGACCAGCGCGCTTTCCACTTCGGCGGTGCCGATGCGGTGGCCGGACACGTTGATCACATCGTCCACGCGGCCGGTGATCCAGTAGTAGCCGTCTTCGTCACGGCGGCAGCCGTCACCAGTGAAGTAGTTGCCCGGGTAGGTGCGGAAGTAGGTGTCGATGAAGCGCTGGTGGTCGCCGTACACCGTGCGCATCTGGCCCGGCCAGGAGTCACGGATGATCAGGTTGCCTTCGGTCGGGCCCTCCTTGATCTCGCCATCGGCATTGACCAGGGCCGGCTGCACGCCGAAGAAGGGCAGGGTGGCCGAACCCGGTTTCAGATCCATCGCACCGGCCAGCGGCGAGATCAGGATGCCACCGGTCTCGGTCTGCCACCAGGTATCGACGATCGGGCAACGGCTGTCGCCGACCACCTCGTAGTACCAGCGCCATGCTTCCGGATTGATCGGTTCGCCGACGCTGCCAAGCAGGCGCAGCGAGGCGCGCGAGGTCTTCTTCACCGGCTCCTCGCCTTCGCGCATCAGCGCACGGATGGCGGTGGGGGCGGTGTAGAAGATCGACACCTTGTGCTTGTCGATCACGTTCCAGAAGCGCGAGGTGTCCGGGTAGTTCGGCACGCCTTCGAACATCAGCGAGGTCGCGCCGTTGGCCAGCGGGCCGTACACGATGTAGCTGTGGCCGGTGACCCAGCCGACGTCGGCGGTGCACCAGTAGATGTCGTCCTCGCGCAGGTCGAACACCGCTTCATGGGTGTACGCCGCGTACAGCAGGTAGCCGGCGGTGGTGTGCAGCACGCCCTTCGGCTTGCCGGTGGAACCGGAGGTGTAGAGGATGAACAGCGGATCCTCGGCGTTCATCGGTTCCGGCTCGCAGCTGGCCGGCTGGCTGTCGACCACATCATGGAACCAGCGGTCGCGCGGGGCCTGCATGTCCACCGCACCGCCGGTGTGGCGCACCACCAGCACGGTTTCCACGGTATTGGTGCCGGGCAGCTTCAGCGCCGCATCGACGTTGGCCTTCAGCGGAATCTTCCGGCCACCGCGCAGGCCTTCGTCGGCGGTGATGATCAGCTTGCTCTGGCAGTCGCTGACACGGTCGGCGATCGAATTCGGGGCGAAGCCACCGAACACCACCGAGTGGATCGCACCGATGCGCGCGCAGGCCAGCATGGCCACGACAGCGTCGACGATCATCGGCAGGTAGATGGTGACCCGGTCGCCCTTCTTGACGCCCAGGTTGCGCAGCGCGTTGCCGAGACGGCAGGTGCGCTCGTACAGCTCGCGATAGGTCACGTGCTGGGCCGGCGCGTCCGGGCTGTCCGGCTCGAACAGCAGGGCCGTCTTGTCGCCGCGCTTTTCCAGCTGGCGGTCCAGGCAGTTCACGCTGGCGTTGAGCTCGCCATCTTCGAACCACTTGATGTGGAAGTCGGACAGGTCGTAGCTGACGTTCTTGATCTTCGTCGGCTTGCGCGACCAGTCCAGCCGCCCGGCGGCCTTGCCCCAGAACGCATCCGGATCGGACACCGAGGCCTGGTACTGCTGTTCATAGGTGTTCTTGTCGATACGCGCCTTGGCGGCGAACTGCGGATCGACAGGGTAGAGATCAGCCATGGCACCCTCACTTGCACGTTGACTTTGTGTGTGCAGCCGCAGCATTGCAGCAGCCGTTCCCCCTCAGTTTGCCCCATCCACCCCCGGTCGCGTCACCACTTCGGTTAGACCTTGGTCGAAAGTCGGGCCCCTGCAGGCCCGGGTTCGACCAATGGCCAATAGCCGGTGCGTGCAAACGCCCCGCAGTCTCGGCTCGACCGTGCCCCACGCGCGGCATCACCTTGCCACTTGGGAGAGAGGGCAACATGAGCCACCGTACGTTGAAAGCCGTGCGCACACCTTTGGCGGCCTGCCTGTTGGTCGCCCTGGTCGCACCGGGCATGGCGTTCGCCGAGACCGCCAAAGAGAAGGCACTGGAGTCACGCGTCGCCGAACTGGAGCGGCAGGTGCAGGCGCTGCTGGCGTCGCAGCAGCAGCAACAGACCCAGATCGTGCAGACCCAGCAGGCGGTCACCGACGTCCGCACGCTGCAGGCCGAACAGAAGCCGGCGGTGCCTGCGGGCAAGCAGCCGATCCAGGTCACCACCATCACCCCCGGCGCGGCGCCGGGCACCACGGTCAAGATCGGCGGTTTCATCAAGGCCGATTTCCTGGCCACCCAGACCAGCGATGGCCAGCTGGCCGACGACGCCACCGGCCGCTCGCTGTACCTGCCCGGGCAGACCCCGGTGGAAGGCGCCGGCGGCAGCGGCAAGCGCTCGGACGTGGACTACAACGCCCACGCCAAGTTCTCGCGCTTCAACCTGGGCATCGACAACGTCAGCGAGTCGGGCAACAAGGCCGGCGCGTTCTTCGAGATGGATTTCTTCGGCAACTCGCTGGGCAACCAGACCGCCACCAACACCTATGGCGTGACCCTGCGCCATGCGTACATGTACTGGAACAACTGGATGGCCGGCCAGACCTGGTCGAACTTCATGGATGCGGCGTCGTTGCCGGAAGCGGTCGACTTCGTCGGTCCCACCGATGGCGTGATCTTCGTGCGCCAGGCGCAGGTGCGTTATACCCAGGGCGGCTTCAGCGTCGCGCTGGAGAATCCGGAAACGACCACCCTCACCGGTACGCGCAATCCGGTCACCGGCGCCTGGACCAATGCCAGCGCCAATTCCGATCGCGGCAGCCTGCCGGACCTGACCCTGCGTTATGGCTGGAAGGGTGACTGGGGCACGTTCGGTGTTGGCGGTATCGTCCGTCAGCTGAAGGTCGACAACCAGGCCACCGGCGCAAAGGCCGACAAGGTGGCCGGTGGCCTGACCCTGGGCGGCAAGTGGGTGATGGGTGACAGCGATTCGCTGCACTACCAGTTCACCGGTGGCGAGGGCATCGCCCGTTACATCGGCCTGGGCATCACCGCCGATTCGGCCTATGACGTGGCCCGTGACGAGCTCAACCCGACCGGTGTGATCGCCGGCTACGTCGGTTGGCGCCATGCGTTCTCGCCGAAGCTGCGCACCAACCTGATCTATGCGCGCAGCGACTACGACAACGACAGCATCCTCGGCCCGCTGGTGACCAAGAGCGTGCAGAGCATCCGCGGCAACATCTTCTACTCGCCGCTGCCCAAGGTCGATGTCGGTGCCGAGCTGATGTACGGCAAGCGCGAGATCGAGAACGGCAACAAGGGCGATATCACCCGTCTGCAGTTCACTACGAAGTACAGCTTCTGACCGAGTGCCGACCAACGGTCGGCACCTACCAAGAATGAGTGCCGACCAACGGTCGGCACCCACCAACAACGATTGCTTCGGAGGGGAAGCGTCCCATGTCCACAACACCTGCACCGGCGAAAGCCCAACTAACCCAGGGACACAAGAAGGTCATCTTCGCGTCCAGCCTGGGCACCGTTTTCGAGTGGTACGACTTCTTCCTGTATGGCTCGCTTGCGGCGATCATCGCCAAGCAGTTCTTCAGTGGCGTCAATGAAACCACGGGCATGATCTTCGCCCTGCTGGCCTTCGCGGCCGGCTTCTTCGTGCGCCCGTTCGGTGCGGCCTTCTTCGGCAGCCTCGGCGACCGCATCGGCCGCAAGTACACCTTCCTGGTCACCATCCTGATCATGGGCATCTCGACCTTCCTGGTCGGTGTGCTGCCCAACTACGCCTCTATCGGCTTTGCCGCGCCGGTGATCCTGATCATCCTGCGCCTGGCCCAGGGCCTGGCCATGGGCGGCGAGTACGGTGGTGCGGCGACCTACGTGGCCGAACACGCGCCGGACGACAAGCGCGGCCTGTACACCAGCTTCATCCAGTGCACGGCCACCCTCGGCCTGTTCATGTCGCTGCTGATCATCCTGGCCTGCCGCTATTTCCTCGGCAACGAAGCGTTCGAAGCCTGGGGCTGGCGCATTCCGTTCCTGGTCTCGATCGTGCTGCTGGGCGTGTCGGTGTGGATCCGCCTGCAGCTGAGCGAGTCGCCGCTGTTCCAGCAGATGAAGTCGGAGGGCAAGGGTTCCAAGACGCCGTTCCGTGACAGCCTGAAGGGCGGCAACCTGAAGCTGATGCTGCTGGTGCTGCTCGGCGCCGCAGCGGGCCAGGCGGTGGTCTGGTATGGCGGCCAGTTCTACGCGCTGTTCTTCCTCAGCAGCATGCTGAAGGTCGACGCCACCACCTCCTACCTGCTGATCGCCGCCGCGCTGGCGCTGGGCGTGCCGTTCTTCATCTTCTTCGGCTGGCTGTCCGACCGTATCGGCCGCAAGAAGATCATCCTGGCCGGCTGCCTGTTGGCCGCAATCACCTACATCCCGATCTTCAAGGGCCTGACCCACTTCGCCAACCCGGCCATCGAAGAGGCCCGCAGCAGTTCGCCGGCCCTGGTCGTGGCCGACCCGACCACCTGCTCCTTCCAGTTCGATCCGGTGGGTCTGCGCAAGTTCACCAGCTCCTGCGACGTCGCCACCGCCGCGCTCACCAAGGCCGGTGTGCCGTATGACGTGCAGCCGGCTGCTGCCGGTTCGCTGGCGATGGTCAACGTGGGCAGCGCCAGCGTCACCTCGTACGAGGCCGCCGGCCTGACCAAGGAAGAAGGCAAGGCCAAGGCCGATGCATTCGGTGCCGAGCTGAAGACGGCATTGACCGGCGCTGGTTATCCCGCCAAGGCTGATGGCTCGCGCATCAACTACGCCGGCACGATCCTGATGCTGTGGCTGCTGGTGCTGTACGTGACCATGGTCTACGGCCCGATCGCCGCCTACCTGGTCGAACTGTTCCCGACCCGCATCCGCTACACCTCGATGTCGTTGCCGTACCACATCGGCAACGGCTGGTTCGGTGGCTTCCTGCCGGCGATCTCGTTCGCGCTGGTGGCCGGTACCGGCAACCTGTACTACGGGTTGTGGTACCCGATCATCATCGCGCTGATGTCGGTGGTGATTGGCGGCCTGTTCCTGCGCGAGACGAAGAACGTGGACATCACCAAGTAACCCGTGGTTTTCATTGCATGAAGGAAAGGCCGCGGTGCAGACCGCGGCCTTTCTGTTTGTGGGGGCGCTTATCCGGCCCGCACCCTGGTAGTGCCGGCCGCTGGCCGGCAACTGCACGATGTCTGCCGGAGATCCATGAGGCTGCCGGCCAGCGGCCGGCACTACCATTACATTGCACAGCACGCCGTATAGTCGGCCCATGACCACCACCGTCCCAGCCGACCTCCCCGCCATCCTGCACACCCTGCGCAGCGCCTGGCAGGCTCGGCGCCCTTCGCTCGACCAGCGCGAAGCCGACCTGCGTCGCCTGCGCGCGGCGTTGAAGGACCGCATGGACGAAATGGCTGCGGCCATCGCCGAGGACTTCGGCCATCGTGCCCACGTGGAATCAAAGCTGGCCGACGGCATGAGCGTGCTGTCGGCCATCGACCACCTGCGTCGCCACCTGCGGCGCTGGTCGAAGCCGCAGCGGGTGGGCGCCGGCTGGCGACTATGGCCGGCGCGCGCGCAGCTGCGGCCGATGCCGCTGGGTGTGGTCGGGGTGATCTCGCCGTGGAATTATCCGGTCACGCTGGCGTTGGTGCCGCTGGCCACCGCGATTGCCGCTGGCAACCATGTGCTGTTGAAGCCATCCGAACACACCCCGCGCACCAGCGCGTTCCTGGCCGATCTGCTGGCCAGCGTGTTCCCGCCCGATCGCGTGGCGGTGGTGCAGGGTGGGGCGGACGTGGCTGCGGCGGTGTCTTCGCTACCGCTGGACCACCTCGTGTTCACCGGTTCCACCGCGGTCGGCCGCAAGGTAATGGCGGCGGCGGCGGAGCATCTGGTGCCGCTGACGCTGGAACTGGGTGGCAAGTCGCCGGCGATCGTCTGCCGCGATTTCCCGTTGGACAAAGCCGCCGCGCGGTTGGCCACCGGCAAGTGGTTCAACGCCGGCCAGACCTGCATCGCGCCGGATTATGTGCTGATCGACAGCGTGCGCCAGCGTGAGTTCGTGCAGGCGCTGCAGCAGCAGGTGCGCGAGCGCTATGGCGATTTCAGCGATGCCGACGACTACACGCGGATCATCAATGAGGCCCAGTACCGACGCCTGCAGGGCTATCTGGCGCAGGCCCGCGAACGCGGGGTGCCGGTGATTCCGCTGGCGCAGGTGGATGACGCGCGCGCAGATCGCGAGCGGCTGCTGGTGCCGACGGTAGTGCTGGATCCGCCGGATGACCTGGACCTGATGCGCGATGAGATCTTCGGCCCGATCCTGCCGGTGCGCGCCTATCCGGACCTGGATGCGGCGCTGGCCGACATCGTGGCCCGCGACCGGCCGCTGGCACTGTATCCCTTCAGCCACGACACGGCCACGGTGGAGCGCATTCTCGGCCAGGTGCTGGCCGGCGGGGTTACGGTCAACGACACCCTGCTGCACTTCGCCGCCGACGGTTTGCCGTTTGGTGGGGTGGGCGCCAGTGGCATGGGGGCGTACCACGGGCGGGCCGGGTTTGATGCGATGAGCAAGCTGTTGCCGGTGCTGTGGCAGTCGCGCTGGGCGGCCAGTGATCGGCTGCGGCCGCCGTATTCGAAGATTGCGGGGTTGTTGAAGTTCCTCTTGCGGTAGTGCCGGCCGCTGTCCGGCAACTGCAGGGTCTTGCCAGGGGTTCCTGGGTTGCCGGCCAGCGGCCGGCACTACCGGTAGGCGCCAACCCGCGCGGCCCGTTCCGGTAGGGGCCAACCCTGGTTGGCACGCGTGAACCCCAAGCGCCGACCAAGGTCGGCCTCTACCAAGGCAACAGCGGGAAGCACGGCGCCGACCAAGGTCGGCCTCTACCAAAGCCCACCCGGGTAGAATGCGCGCATGAAGATCGCCTCGTGGAACGTCAATTCGCTCAATGTCCGCCTGCCGCACCTGGAGCAGTGGCTCAAGGACTTCGGCCCGGACATCGTCGGCATCCAGGAAACCAAGCTGGAGGACCACAAGTTCCCGGACTCGGCACTGGTCGCCGCCGGTTACCGCAGCGTGTTCGCCGGGCAGAAGACCTACAACGGCGTGGCGCTGGTGTCGCGCGAACCGGCGCAGGACGTGCAGATCGGCATTCCCGGCTTCGAGGACGAGCAGAAGCGGGTCATCGCCGGCACCTTCGGCGACCTGCGGGTGATCAACCTGTACGTGGTCAACGGCCAGGACGTGGGCACCGACAAGTACGAGTACAAGCTGCGCTGGCTGGAGGCGGTGCACGCGTGGATCGCCGAAGAACTGCAGCGGCATCCGAAGCTGATCGTGATGGGCGACTTCAACATCGCCCCCGATGCGCGCGATGTGCATGACCCGGAGGTGTGGAACGAAAACCACATCCTGACCTCCACTGCCGAGCGCGGCGCGCTGAACAAGCTGCTGCAGCTGGGCCTGCACGATGGCTTCCGCCTGCACAACGATGAGGCCGGCACCTTCAGTTGGTGGGACTACCGCGCAGCGGGTTTCCGCCGCAACCTCGGCCTGCGCATCGACCTCACCCTGGTCTCCGATGCGCTGAAGGGAAGTGCGGTGGCCTCGGGCATCGACCGCGAGCCGCGCACCTGGGAACGTCCCAGCGATCATGCACCGGCGTGGGTGGAATTGGGTTGAACGAATGGGGCCCGGCGATTGCCGGGCCCGTTGCGATGCATCTGTCGGCCAGCGGCCGGCACTACCGCCGCGTCAGCGTATGCTCTTGCGGGTGAACAGGTTGACGATGGCCAGAAGAATCACCGCGCCGATCAGCGAGAACAGGAACGTGCGCAGGGTGATCGCTTCATTGATGCCGCCGCCGAACAGCCAGCCGGAAATCAGTGCGCCGACGATGCCCACCACGATGTTGAGGATGATGCCCTGCTGGCCATCGCGCTTCATGATGATGCTTGCCAGCCAGCCGACGATGCCGCCGACGATCAGCCAGATGATGATGCCCATGATCGACTCTCCGGTGGATAACCGCGTCCAGTTGACGCGCAATGCCGTGAACCCGCTGTGCAATCCTGTGACGGGCGCGTGCGGATGAGCCTGCCAGCCACCCTTGAGGGCCCCTGGCGGTTTGGTCCGGTTACCGTCTGGCGCTGCCCGCACGTCCCTGGCCAGCGCGGTGAGCCGCAGGCCCGGCAGGTGCTGGCACAGGCCCTGGGCGGCGAGCCGGATGCGCTGCCGCTGGTGCGCGACGACAAGGGCCGGCCGGAACTGAGCGGCGCGCTCGCCCACTACGGCACCGGCTGGAGCCACAGCGGCGAGGTGCTGCTGGTGGCGCTGGGCGAGGGCGTGCGGCTGGGCGTGGACCTGGAACTGCTGCGGCCGCGCCCGCGCATGCTGGAAATCATCCAGCGCTTCTTCCATCCCGACGAAGTGGCCTGGCTGCAGGGCCTGGACGAGGCCGACCGCGAACATTGGTTCTTCCGCGTCTGGTGTGCCAAGGAAGCGATGCTGAAGGCGCACGGGCAGGGCATTTCCTTCGGCCTGCACCGCCTGCAGCTGGCCCCGGCCGCCGATGGCGCCCTGCACTTGCGCTGGTGCGACCCGGAGCTGGGCGAGGCCGCGCGCTGGCACCTGCACGAATGGCAGGCCAGCGGACAATTCCGCGCCGCATTGGCCTGGTATCCGCAGTGAATCGGCGAATCAACGGCGAAAACCGGCGATAATGCCGGTATGAGCGAACACGATCTTCCCGCCGGCGTAGCGACCACGCTGCAGCAGGGCCTGGCCAGCATGGGCCTGGCCGCCGAGCTGGCCCCGCCGCTGCTGCGCTACCTGGCGCTGCTGCACCGCTGGAACGGCACCTACAACCTCACCGCCATCCGCGATCCGCAGGAAATGGTCACCCGCCATCTGCTCGATTCGCTGGCGATGCAGCCGTTCGTGGCCGATGGCAGCCTGGCCGACCTCGGTACCGGCCCCGGGTTGCCGGGCATCCCGCTGGCGATCGCCTGCCCGGGCCTGCAGGTCACCCTGGTGGAAAGCAACGGCAAGAAGGCCCGCTTCATGCGCGAGGCCGTGCGCCAGCTGGGCCTGGGCAATGCCCGCGTGGCCGAATCGCGCGCCGAAGCGCTGGCCGAGCCGGGCAGCTACGACCAGCTGACCGCGCGCGCGATGGACACCCTGGCCGGCATCGTCCGCGTCGGTGGCCACCTGCTGCGCCCCGGCGGCGTGTTGCTGGCCATGAAAGGCGTTTACCCGCATGAGGAAATCGCAGCGCTGCCGGCCGGTTGGCAGGTGCGCGAGGTGGTCCCGCTGAGCGTGCCCGGCCTGGCCGGTGAACGCCATCTGGTCACCGTCACAGGTCCCTGAACCCCGCCGCCCGCCCCTTGTGGAACAAGCGGTTGGCGATCCACGATTTCCGCACGGGCCCGGTTGTACGCATAATGACCGGTCCCAGCACACGTCGACGAGGCACACCCGCATGGCCCGCATCATCGCCATCGCCAACCAGAAGGGTGGCGTCGGCAAGACCACGACCGCCGTCAACCTGGCCGCTTCCCTGGCCAACGCACCCAAGCGCGTGCTGTTGGTCGACCTGGATTCCCAGGGCAACGCGACCATGGGCAGTGGCGTGGACAAGCGCGAGCTGGTCTCCTCCACCTACGACCTGCTGCTGGGCGAGTCCAGCGCCGCCGACGTGCGCGTGCAGACCGCCGAAGGCTACGACCTGCTGCCGGGCAACATCGACCTGACCGCGGCCGAGATCCAGCTGATGGCGCAGAGCGAGCGCGAGCAGCGCCTGAAGCGCGCGCTGGCGCCGATCCGCGATGAGTACGACTACATCCTGATCGACTGCCCGCCGGCGCTCTCGCTGCTGACCCTCAACGCACTGGCCGCCGCCGATTCGGTGATCGTGCCGATGCAGTGCGAGTACTACGCACTGGAAGGCCTGAGCGCGCTGGTGGAAACCATCGAAGCGCTGCGTGCCAACCTCAACCCGGCGCTGGAGATCGAAGGCGTGCTGCGCACCATGTTCGACGTGCGCAACAACCTGGCCAATGCCGTGTCGGCCGAGCTCACCGAGCACTTCGGCGACCGGGTGTTCCGCACCATCGTGCCGCGCAACGTGCGCCTGGCCGAGGCGCCCAGCCATGGCCAGAGCATCGTCGGCTACGATCGTGCTTCGCGCGGCGGCGTGGCCTACCTCGGCCTGGCCGGCGAGATCATCCGTCGCAACAACGAACGCAACAAGGCCACCAAGGCCGTGGAGACCGTCTGATGACCAGCAGCAAGCCTGCAGCCAAGAAGCGAGGCCTCGGCCGCGGCCTGGACGCACTGCTCGGTCCGAAGGGCGCGGTCAGCCAGGTGCAGGCCAGTACGGCGGTGATCGAGCCGCTGCCCGGTGAAGTGCTGCGCAAGCTGCCGGTAGGCCAGCTGCAGCCGGGCAAGTACCAGCCGCGTCGCGAGATGGACCAGGGCAAGCTGTCCGAACTGGCCGACTCGATCAAGTCGCAGGGCGTGATCCAGCCGATCCTGGTGCGCCAGCTGCCGGCAGGCAACTTCGAGATCGTTGCCGGTGAACGTCGCTGGCGCGCCTCGCAGCTGGCCGGCCTGGACGAAGTGCCGGTGGTGGTGCGCGAGCTGGAAGACCGCACCGTCATCGCGATGGCGCTGATCGAGAACATCCAGCGCGAAGACCTCAACCCGCTGGAAGAAGCCGAAGCGCTGCAGCGCCTCATCAGCGAATTCACCCTGACCCATGCCGAGGCCGCCGAGGCCGTCGGTCGCTCGCGCGCGGCGGTGTCCAACCTGCTGCGCCTGCTGGAGCTGCCGATCGCCATCCGCCTGCTGCTGGAAACGCGCCGGCTGGAGATGGGGCACGCCCGCGCGCTGCTGACGCTGGCCCCGGAACTGGCCAGCAAGCTGGCCCAGGAAGCGGCCGATGAAGGCTGGTCGGTGCGCGAGGTCGAGCGCCGTGCGCAGGCGTTTGCCGCCGGCAAGGTGCCAAGCAACCGTCCGCAGCCGGTGGCCAAGGTGCAGCAGGCCGATATCGCCTCGCTGGAGACCGAGCTGTCCGAAGTGCTGGGTACCTCGGTTGCCATCAATCATGGCCGCGGCGGCAAGGGCAAGCTGATCATCCATTACGCCAACCTGGACACGCTCGATGGCGTGCTGGAGCGGCTGCGCACGCGCCAGGGCTGACCCCGGCGCATCTTCATGGGCGCACGGCCCGTTCCTGCCGTGTGCCGTCGATTGCAGGGAACGCACCGCCGCGCGTGCCGGAGGCCGCGTCGTCCACCGCAGGTGGGCCGCTCCGCCCCGTGGCTCATCCAGGGAGCAGGACATGACCATTGAAGCAGACGACGTCAGCCCGGGCGGCAGCCCGATCCTCGTGCACAGCCGCGAGAAGGACTTCACCCCGGCCCAGGGCGAGTCGCACATCGAGGAGATCAGCGCGCACATCGAGCGCCATCTTGGCCCGATCTCCGGTGTTTTCCACGAAATCATCTCCGATATCGTGCACATCGACGTGCATGTGGTGCCCGCCACCAACGAGTGCCCGTACCTGCGGCTGGTGACCTCGGGCATGAGCGATCTGCCGATGGCGGTGCCCGACGAGGTGGACGCCCCCCGGCACATGGAACTGATGGTGACCCTGCCGGCGGATTGGCCGATCACCCAGGATGCCTTCGAGGATGAGCGCAACTATTGGCCGGTGCGCCTGTTGAAGACCCTGGCGCGACTGCCGCACGAGTACGACACCTGGCTGGGCTTCGGCCACACCATTCCCAACGGCCATCCGTCCGAGCCCTATGCACCGGGCGTGGGGTTCGATGGGGCCATCGTGCTGCCGCCGGTCACGACTCCGGACGACTTCGGCACGCTGGCGCTGGAAGACGGCACCACCATCGAGTTCATGGCGATCGTGCCGCTGTACCCGGAAGAAATGGACCTGAAGCTGAAAAAGGACTCGGAAACCCTGCTGGATCGCTTCGATGCGAAGAACATCCAGGATGTCATCCAGCCGGGGCGCACCAATGTGGCCAAGAAGCGTTTCGGCCTGTTCTAGGCCCTGCGCGTACCATCAGACGCCATCACTACTGAATTGACCGTTGAATTCCAGGCACACCGCAATGACCATCCTGCTCACCGGCGCAGCCGGCTTCATCGGTGCCTACACCGCCCGTGCCCTGCTTGATGCGGGCCAGTCGGTGGTCGGCCTGGACAACTTCAACGATTACTACGACCCGCAGATCAAGCGCGACCGCGTGGCCGCGCTGTGCCCGACGCTGGATCTGCGCACGCTGGACCTGACCGACCGCGACGGCCTGTCCGCGCTTTTCGACGAAATACAGCCGACCGCGGTGATCCACCTGGCCGCGCAGGCCGGCGTGCGCTATTCGCTGGAAAACCCGCACGCCTACGTCGACAGCAACCTGGTCGGCTTCGTCAACATGCTCGAACTGTGCCGCCACCGTGGCGTGCAGCATCTGGTGTATGCGTCCAGCAGTTCGGTGTACGGCGATTCGGCCACGCCGCCGTTTTCCGAAGACCAGCGCGTGGACCAGCCGCGCTCGCTGTATGCCGCCACCAAGGCCGCCAATGAACTGATGGCCTACACCTACGCACAGCTGTATGGCCTGCGTGCCACCGGCCTGCGCTTCTTCACCGTGTATGGCCCGTGGGGCCGGCCGGACATGGCGCCGCTGCTGTTCTCGCGCGCGGTGCTGGCCGGTCGTTCGATCGATGTGTTCAACGAAGGCCGCATGCAGCGCGATTTCACACATGTCTCCGACATCGTGGCCGGTATTCTCGGCGCCCTCGCGCATCCGGCTGACGGTCCGGTGCCGCACCGGGTGTTCAACCTCGGCAACCACACGCCGGTCGAGCTGGAGCGCTTCATCGGCGTGATCGAGCAGGCCGCCGGTCGCCCCGCGCAGAAGGTCTACAAGCCGATGCAGCCGGGTGACATGGTGCGCACGATGGCCGATACCCGGCGCGCACATGACGCATTTGGCTACGAACCGGTCATGCCCATCGAACAGGGCCTGCCACCGGTGGTGCAGTGGTGCCGCGAGTATTTTGCTGATCGCGCGTGAGAACGCATCCTCACACTGCCGGATTCATCTTCGGATAACCTCGGCGTCGGAAAATGCGCGGTCTTTGTCCCTCCTTGGCCGAGTCCCCCCATGAGCCAACCCGAGCTGTCCGTCGTTGTCCCCGTATTCAACGAGCGCGACAACGTCGCGCCCCTGGTGGCCGAAATCACCGCTGCACTGCGCGGACGGCTGCCGTTCGAGATCATCTACATCGACGATCATTCGCGTGATGACACCTTGGCCGTGCTGCAGGGCCTGAAGGCCACCACGCCGGAGCTGCGCGTGCTGCACCACGTCTCGCAGAGCGGGCAGAGCACCGCGGTACGTACCGGCGTCAAGCACGCGCGTGCGCCGTGGATCGCCACCCTCGACGGTGATGGCCAGAACGATCCGGCCGACATCCCCAGGCTGCTGGACGCCCGTGATGCGGCCGATGCCCAGGTGAAGCTGTTCGCCGGCTGGCGCGTCAACCGCCAGGACAGCGGCAGCAAGCGCTGGGCCAGCAAGTGGGCCAATGCCATCCGCGCGCGCATGCTGCGCGATGACACCCCCGATACCGGCTGCGGCATCAAGCTGTTCGAGCGCAGCGCCTTCCTCGATCTGCCGTACTTCGACCACATGCATCGTTACCTGCCGGCGCTGATGCAGCGCGCCGGCTGGAAGACCATCAGCGTGCCGGTCAACCATCGCCACCGTACGGCCGGCGTGTCCAAGTACAACAACCTGGGCCGCGCGCTGGTCGGCATCCGCGACCTGCGCGGCGTGGCCTGGCTGATCACCCGCAGCAAGCGCACCGCGGTGGAGGAGCGTTGATGGATCTGGAGCTGCACTGGCTGGACCAGCCGCTCACCTGGTTGTACTGGACCGGCCTGCATGTGACCGGCTGGAAGCTGATCGGCTACACCGGCGCGTTGATGTTCGGTGGCCGCTGGCTGGTCCAGTTCGTTGCCTCCAAGCGCGCCGGCAAGCCGGTGATCCCGCGTCTGTTCTGGTACATGAGCGTGGTCGGCAGCCTGATGACGCTGAGCTACTTCCTGTTCTCGGCCAAGCAGGACTCGGTGGGCGTGCTGCAGAACCTGTTCCCGGCGTTCACCGCGTTGTACAGCCTGCAGCTGGACATCAAGCATCGCGGCTGGAAGCGGGACAAGGCCAGTCACTGACGCCCCGGTAGATGCCGACCTTGGTCGGCGCTGGTTTTCTCCGGGTGCCAACCAAGGTTGGCAGCTACCAGAGCGGCCACGCAGGCACCGCTGTGGTAGCGCCGGGCCATGCCCGGCGGCTGCGGGATGGCGACCAACATCGGCCGCGCTGTGCGCTCGCGGGGCATGGCCCCGCGCTACCACGCGCCTTCGGCGCTGGGTCTCCCCGCCTGCCAACCAAGGTTGGCAGCTGCCAGGGCTAGGCCCAGGCAGGACCTTCGTCCCATGCCATGGGCGGTGCGGGGTGCCATGATCGGGGCCTGCCTTTCCGGGAACCTGTGCTTGTGAAAACCCGTCTTGCCGTTGCCCTGCTGATTGCCCTGTCCGCCCCTGCCGTGGCGTTGGCCGCACCGCCCACCGCCGCCGCGCCGGCCGGCGTGGCTACCGAGTCGCCCGCCGATGCCGCCTTCCGCGCGCTGTACGAGAAGGAATGGAAGTGGCGCCAGCAAGGCGGCGGCGAGGCCAGCGAGGACGAAGACGCGCCGGCCAATGCCACCCGCATGCCCGACGTCGGCCCGGCCGCGCAGCAGGCACGCCTGGAGGTATGGGACCAGACCCTGGCCGCGCTGAAGAAGATCGACCCGAAGACCCTTTCGCCCGACAACCAGGTCAACTACGCGATCTACCGCGACCAGGTGTTCAACCTGGCCGAAGAAGTGCGCCTGCGCGGCTACGAGATGCCGTTCAACGCCGATTCCTCGTTCTGGTCCAACCTGTCCTTCATGGCCCGGCGCGAAATGAAGACCGTGCAGGACTACCAGAACTACATCGCGCGCCTGAATGATGTGCCGCGCTACTTCGACCAGCAGACCGGGAACATGCGTGCCGGCCTGAAGCGCGGCTTCAGCGTGCCGCGTGCGGTGCTCGATGGCCGCGAGGTGTCCATCGCCACTGTCGCCGAACTGAAGGACCCGACCGAATCGCCGTTGTACGCGCCGTTCAAGAAGCTGCCCAACACCGTCCCGGCTGCGGAGCAGGCCAAGCTGCAGGCACAGGCCCGCGCGGCGATCAGCGGCAAGGTGGTGCCGGCGTTCCAGCAACTGCGCACCTTCTTCGTCAACGAATACGTGCCACAGGCGCGTACCACCCTGGCCGCCGAAGCGATGCCTGACGGCAAGGCGTACTACAAGCAGCAGATCCACGAATACACCACGCTGGACCTGTCGCCGGACGAGATCCACCGCATCGGCCTGGATGAAGTGGCACGCATCCAGAAGGAAATGAACGACATCATCAAGCAGGTGAAGTTCAAGGGCAGCTTTGCCGAGTTCCTGAGCTTCCTGCGTACCGACCCGCAGTTCTA
This sequence comes from Stenotrophomonas sp. G4, assembly GCF_003428825.1. NCBI lineage: Bacteria > Pseudomonadati > Pseudomonadota > Gammaproteobacteria > Lysobacterales > Lysobacteraceae > Stenotrophomonas > Stenotrophomonas sp. G4. Next base: position 4,366,986 of record NZ_CP031741.1, on the reverse strand, counting down.
TGCCAAGACGCCGGAAGAACTGCTGTCGCGTGCCGCATGGATCTCCAAGCGCGCCGATGGCCAGCTCGGCAAGTACATGACATTGCCGCGCGCGCGCTTCACCATCGTGCCGGTGCCGCCGGACATCGCGCCGTTCTGGACCGCCGGCCGTGGTGGCATGGGGACCTATTGGCTCAACACCTACAACCTGCCGTCGCGCCCGCTGTACAACCTGCCGGCGTTGACCCTGCACGAGTCGGACCCGGGCCATGCACTGCAGGGTGCCATCGCTGCCGAGCAGAAGAACCTGCCGGAGTTCCGCCGCAATGCCTACATCTCCGCCTATGGCGAAGGTTGGGCGCTGTACTGCGAGAAGCTGGGCGTGGAAATGGGCATCTACGAAACCCCGTACGAGGATTTCGGCCGCCTGACCTACGAGATGTGGCGCGCCACGCGCCTGGTGATCGACACTGGCGTGCACAGCAAGGGCTGGAGCCGCGAGCAGGCGCTGGCCTACCTGCGTGACCACACGGCGCTGAGTGAGCACGAAGTGACCACCGAAGTTGATCGCTACATTTCCTGGCCGGGGCAGGCGTTGAGCTACAAGCTCGGCGAGATCGCCATCGTGCGCCTGCGTGCGCAGGCCGAGAAGGAGCTGGGCGACAAGTTCGACGTCAAGGGCTTCCACGACACCCTGCTGAAGCAGGGTTCGGTGCCGTTGCCGGTGCTGGAGCAGCAGATCCAGGCGTACATTGCCGAGCGCAAGAAGGCCTGATCGCCGTGCCGCCGGGCATGGCCCGGCGCTACCGGAACGTGCGGTGGTAGCGCCGGGCCATGCCCGGCGAGCGCGAAGCGCGGTAGACGGGGTCGGATCACAGGATCCGACCCCGTGAACTTTCAGCCAGCCGTCCGCACCTTGGCCACGCGCGCGGCGAAGGTCGGCAGCACCAGCAGGGTCAGCACCGTGGCGGTGATCAGGCCACCGATCACCACCGTCGCCAGCGGCTTCTGCACTTCCGCACCGGAACCACTGGCGATCGCCATCGGAATGAAGCCGACGATGGCCACCAGTGCGGTGGTCAGCACCGCGCGGATACGGCTGGATGCACCGTTGATCGCGGCCATCATCGGCACGTCACCGGCGTCCAGGCGCTCGCGGATCGCCTGCATCAGCACCAGGCCGTTGAGCGTGGCCACGCCGGACACGGCGATGAAGCCCACCGCGGCCGACACCGAGAACGGCATGCCGCGCAGCAGCAGGGCGAGGATGCCGCCGACCAGCGCCAGCGGTACGCAGCTGAACACCAGCACCGCTTCCTTGCCGCTGCGCAGGGCCATGAACAGCAGGCTGCCGATCAGCAGGAATACCACTGGCACCACCGTGGCCAGGCGCTTTTCCGCGCGCTGCAGGTTCTCGAACTGGCCACCCCAGGTCAGGTACGCACCGGGCGGTAGCGCCACGTCGGCCACGGCGGCCTGTGCTTGGCCAACGAATCCGCCGAGGTCGCGGCCGCGCACGTTGGCCTGCACCACCACCCGGCGGCTGCCGTTGTTGCGGCTGATCTGGTTCGGCCCTTCGCTGACGCTGATGCGTGCCACCGAGGACAGCGGAATCACCACGCCGGCCGGCGTGGCGATCGGCAGCGAGGCCAGCTGATCCGGGTCGTTGCGTGCGCTGTCATCCAGACGCACCACCACATCGAAGCGACGGTCGCCCTCGAAGATCTTGCCGGCTGCCGTGCCGCCGATGCCGGTGGACAGCGCATCGCTGACGTCGGCGGCGGTCAGCCCGTACTGCGCTGCCGCTACATGGTCGATCTTGACGTTGAGCGTGGGCAGGCCGGAAATCTGCTCCACCCGCACATCGGCCGCGCCCTCCACCGCGCGCAGCTTCAGCGCCACCTGGTCGGCCACCTTCTGCAGCTGGCTGAAGTCATCGCCGAAGATCATCACCGCCAGGTCCGTGCGTACGCCGGAAATCAGCTCATTGAAGCGCAGCTCGATCGGCTGGCTGAACTCGAAGCTGTTGCCCAGCTGCTGGCCGGCCAGTTCTTCGAAGCGGGCCACCAGCGCCTCCTTGCCCAGCGTCGGATCGGGCCAGTCCGCACGTGGCTTGAGCACGATCACGCTGTCGGAGATGTTGGTCGGCATCGGGTCGATTGCCGCTTCGGCGGTGCCGGTACGCGAGAACACCGTTTCCACTTCCGGTTGCTGGGCAATGGCTTTCTCCAGTGCCAGCTGCATCGCCAGCGACTGCTCCAGCGAAGTGGATGGCACGCGCAGTGCCTGCATCGCCACGTTGCCTTCATCCAGGGTAGGCATGAACTCGCGGCCGAGCAGGCCGAACGAGCCAATGCCCACCAGCAGCATCAGCGCTGCGCCGGCGATCACTGCGCGCGGCCGCGCGACGGCCTGGCGGATGATCGGCTCGATGCGTCCACGCAGCATGCGGATCAGCTTCGTTTCGTGCTGGCCATCATCACGGTGTGCCTCGCCTTCCTTCGGCTTCGACTCACGCACCATCAGCGCGGCCATCGCCGGCACGAAGGTGAAGGAGAAGATGAAGGCACCCACCAGGGCCAGCATGAACGTGGCGGCCATCGGGTGGAACGTCTTGCCCTCCACACCTTCCAGGGTGAGGATCGGTGCGAACACCAGCAGGATGATCAGCTGGCCGAACGCTGCCGGGCGTGCCATCTTTCGCGCCGAATCGGCCGCTACGCGCAGGCGTTCCATCGCGGTCAACGCGCGGCCCAGTTCGGCACGACGCTGGCCCAGCATCAGCAGCGTCGATTCGATCACGATCACCGCGCCGTCCACCAGGATGCCGAAGTCCAGCGCACCCAGGCTCATCAGGTTGCCACTGATGCCGAAGCGGTTCATGCCGATCACCGCGAACAGGAACGACAGCGGGATCACCAGTGCGGTGATCGTCGCCGCGCGCAGGTTGCCGAGCAGCAGGAACAGCACCACCACCACCAGCAGCGCGCCCTCGGTGAGGTTCTTGGCCACGGTCTTGATGGTGGAATTGACCAGCACGCTGCGGTCCAGCACCGGCGCGGCCACGATGTCCGCCGGCAGCGAGGCATTCACCTGCTGCAGCCGTGTGGCGGCCGCCTGGGCCACGGTGCGGCTGTTGCCGCCGGCGATCATCAGCGCGGTACCGAGCACGGCCTCGTGGCCGTTGCGGCTGGCCGCCCCCAGGCGCGGTGCGCGGCTGAGGCCGACATCGGCCACATCGGCCACCCGCACCACCACGCCGTTGCGGGTAGCTACCGGCGCCTGGGCCAGATCGTCGGTGGTCAGTGCCAGACCGTCGGCACGCACCACCAGGCCTTCGCCGGCGCGCTGCACGAAGCCGGCACCGGCCTGTACGTTGGAGCGCTGCAGGGCCGTCACCAGATCGGCCAGGCCCAGGCCATGCGCGGCCAACCGCGCGCTGTCCGGATGCACGCCGTATTCCTTCACGTAGCCACCGACGGTGTCCACGCCCGCCAGCCCGGGGCTGGAGCGCATCTGTGGCGCGATGATCCAGTCCTGCACGGTGCGCAGGTAGGTGGCGCGTTCTTCCGGCGTGCGCAGCAGGTTGCCTTCCGGCGTGCGGTAGACCTCGCCGGCCTGCCAGCCAGCTTCACCGGGCTTGGCCAGCTTCGCAGGGTCGAACGCGGTGAAGTCCACCGTCCACATCAACACCTCGCCGAGGCCGGTGGTGACCGGCGACAGCATCGGCGAGGCACCCTCGGGCAGCGCTTCGGCGGCCTCGCGCATGCGTTCGGCCACCTGCTGGCGGGCGAAGTAGATATCGGTGGCATCGGTGAAGATCGCGGTGACCTGCGAGAAGCCATTGCGCGACAGCGAACGGGTGGTGGTCAGGCCGGGGATGCCGGCCAGCGCGGTTTCCAGCGGATAGGTCACCTGCCGCTCGATCTGCTCGGGCGTCAGTGCCGGTGCCACCGTGTTGATCTGCACCTGGCGGTTGGTGATGTCCGGTACCGCATCGATCGGCAGCTTGCCGAGCTGGAACAGGCCCACGGCGGCAACGAGTGCAGCCAGGGCCACGACCAGCCAGCGGTGGCGTACCGCGGTTTCAATGATGAGCTTGAACATGGAAGGTCCTCAGTGCCCGTGCTCGGCTTCGCCCTTGGCCAGTTCGGCCTTGAGCAGGAACGCGTTGGCGCCGACGATGCGTTCGTCGCCGTTCAAGCCGCCGAGAATCTCGATGCGGTCACCGGCACGTCGGCCGGCCAGTACCGGCTGCACCTTGAAGCCGCCCTGGACGGCGACGAATACCGCGCTGCTGCCGCCGACGTTCTGTACCGCATCAGCCGGCACGCTCAACGCGCCGTCCTTGCCGTCGGTGACCACCACCGCCGACACCGGCGAACCGGCCGGTGGCAATGCGGCATCCACCGGCATGGCACGGATCACCGCCACGCCACCCTGCTGGCGCACATCGGCGGCCGAACCGGTGACGGTGGCACTGAAGCTGCCGCCCGGCACGGTCACTTCCAGCGTCATGCCCGGCGTGACCTGCGCGGCCAGCGCCGGTGGCGCGGTGAACACCAGCTCGTTCATCGACGGATCGGCGACGTCGGCCACCGGGCTGCCGGCCGCCACCACGCCGCCGGGCGTGACCTGCACGTTGCCGACGATGCCGGCCACCGGGCTGGTGATGCGCACGCGGCCGCTGCTGTCGGGTGAACCGTTGGCGGCGGCCTGTGCCTGCGCGGCGGCGGCCTGCGCCTGCGCCGCCAGCGAGCGCGCGCGTGAGGTTTCCAGTTCCTGGCGAGCGACCACGCCCTGTTCGACCAGCGCCTTGTCGCGGCCGTGGGCCAAGCGCGCCGCCTCGGCCTCCGCGGCGGCGGCAACCGCATTGGCGCGGAACACCGCCGCCTCGCCACTGACCACGATCGCCAGCGTCTGGTTCTGCTTCACTGCCGTGCCCGGTGCGACCAGCACGCGCTCCACGCGACCGGTCACGGTGGAAGCGACCGAGGCACGTGCACCGATCGACGGTTCCACCCGGCCGGACAGCCGCGTCGAACCACCGCCGCCGCGGCCGACGGCCACCACGTCGATGCCGGATGCCTTGATCTGCTCTGGCGTCAACTGCACTACGCCTTCATCGGCATCGGGCACCTTGCTTGTTTCGGCCTTGGCGTCGGTGCTGTCGGCGGCGTGGCCATGGCCATCGTCGGCCGTTGCCTTGCCGGCGGGCTCCGAGACGGCCGGGGCCTGCGTGTTACCAGAACAACCGGCCAGCAATGCAGTCAGCAACAAGCCGCCAACCAGCGGGAAAGAACGGGACAGGTTCATCGGGCCTCCACAAAGGGTGCGCGCCCTTCGAGGCGGGCGAGATCGATTTCCGCGCCAACGCGCGACAGGCGCGCGTCCACGGCGGTGCCGCGGGCGGCGATGAGGGCACTGCGGGTGCTGCGCAGTTCCAGCTGCGAGATGCGCCCGGCGTCGAAGCCGATGCGCGCCAGCCGATAGGCTTCCTCGGCGGCGACCACACTTTCGTCCGCGGCGCGGGTGCGGCTGCCGGCGGCCTTCAGGCCCGCCACCGCCGACAAGCGTTCGGCTTCGCTGTTGCGCCGCTGCTGGTCCAAGCGCGCTTCGGCCGCGCGCTGTTCGGCACTGGCGGCGCGGATGCCACCACGATTGCGGTCGAACAACGGGATCGAGAGACTGACGCCGAGCGTGTAGGCCTGTTCGCGGTCCTCGCGGAAACGCGTCTGCGCGGCGGTAACGCTGAGGTCGGGCAGGGCGCGCTTGCGCTCGACGTCGACCAGGCGACCGGCCGCATCAACTTCGGCTTCGGCAACACGCACGGCCAGAGCCACATCGGTGGCGCCACGCGGTGCTGGCGGTGCGCGATCGAGCAGACTGTTGTCGATGGTCTGCACCGGTGCATCCAGCAGGGCCGCACCGGCCAGGCGGGCCAGCGCGGCGTCGCGGAAGGCCTGCGCCTCATCCAGCGCGGCGCTGGCATTGGCCACTTCACTCTGTGCCTGCACGGCACGCAACTGCGGCTCGCGGCCATGCTTGACCATCGCGGTGACCGCCGCCGCATCGTCGCGGGTGAGGCTCAGCGCTTCTTCGGCCAGCGTGTAGCGACGCAGGGCGCTTTCAGCCTGTGCGTAGATCGCCGCCAACTGGCTGGCGACATCGCTGCGGCTCTGCGAACCCCGCAGGGCAGCGGCCTGTGCCTCGGCGCGGGCGGCGCGGACGCGCGCGCCGCGCTGGCCCCAGACCTCCAGAGGCTGGGACAGGGTAAGCACGGTGTCGGCCCTGCCCATGCCGCCGTAGGAGCCTGTGCCCCAGGCGTTTTCGGCGGACCAGGAAAGGGATGGATTGGGCAGCGCCCCGGCCTGGTCGGCGCGGGCGTCGGCCGCCTCGGCCAATGCCGCGCCGACGCGGGCGCCGGGCAGCTGGTCCAGGCGTTCAAGCAGGGTGTCGTACGAAGGTGCGGCTTGTGCGGCGACCTGTGCGGCGGGGATCAGGCCCAGCAGCACGGCGACGACCAGCCCGGCCGCGCGCGGCGACCGACGTGTCAGGATCGACATAGGGGGATTCCGGTTGTGAGTGAAACGGGAGCCCGCGATTGCGGGACGCGCTCAACTCACGCCCGGGGAGGACGTGCCAGTTCGTCCTGGGCGACCGCATAGGTCGCCGCGTCGCCTGCATTCATCCAGCGCGCCGGTTGCGGCGTGCCAAAGGCGGCGAAGGTGCTCGCCGGCAGGCTCAGGTTGGAGTGGTGGCAGTGGTTGTGGCTGCAGGCAGCGGCGTGCTTGCCGTCGTTGTCAGTGTCACCGTCGGCATCTTCGGCGCCGGATTCCACATGCACCACCGCGCTGTCGTGCGGTTCCACCGCACACGCCAGCACATCGGCCACCGGCACGACCACGAATGCCGCCATCAGCAGCATCAGCAGGGTCGAACGAAGGTGGCGGGCGATCCGGCGCATGGAGGGGAGGCTAGCAAGCGGTTTTCGGTGGATACAATATCAATGGCCACCTCGGGAATTTGTCGGCGTGTTCCGTTCAGGCGGGTGTCCGGGGTGCCGGCCGCTGGCCGGCAATCCCATGAACCCTGCTGGCGCAATGCGCTTCCGGCCAGCGGCCGGCACTACCGGTCTGCGGGCAGTTTGGCGATCACCTTGATCTCGAACTGGAACCCATACAGCCAGGTCACGCCGATGCCGGTCAGGGTCGGGTGCGGCGCTTGGCCCCAGTACTCGGGCACGATCGCCCAGGCCTTTTCGAAGGTGGTTTCCGGGTCGACCAGGAACACGGTCACGTCGATCACGTCATCGAACGTGCAGCCGGCCGCGGCCAGCACCGCGTTGAGATTGTCGAAGGCGCGGCGGACCTGGGTCTCGAAGTCCGGTTCGGGCGAGCCATCCTCGCGGCTGCCGACCTGGCCGGAAACGAACAGGAAGCCATTGGATCGGATCGCCGGCGAATAGCGGTTTCGCTCGTACAGCGCCTGCCGGCCGGCGGGAAAGACAACATCACGGTGGGACATGGGACGGATTCCAGACGGGAGCGGACCATCCTCCCCGCTGTCGCTGTCTGGATAAACCGTGATGATCGGTCTAGATTGATTGCACATTCCAAATAATCACAGCCACGGCCATGGACCGTTTCGAAGCGATGCGCGCGTTCGCCCGGGTGGTGGAGACCGGCAGCTTCACCCGCGCCGCGCATACCCTGCAGCTCAGCCGCACCACGGTCACCCAGCTGGTGCAGCAGCTGGAAGCGCATCTGCGGTTGCGGCTGCTCAACCGCACCACGCGCCGGGTCAGCGTCACTGCCGATGGCGCGGCGTATTACCCGCGCATCGTTCGCCTGCTGGCCGAGCTGGAAGAGGTTGAAGGGGGGCTGGGCGAGGCCGCCACACAACCGCGCGGGCGCCTGCGCGTCGACGTGCCGGGGCCGTATGCGCGCCTGCGGCTGGTGCCGGCATTGCCGGATTTCCAGGCGCGCTATCCGGAGATCCAGCTGGACATCGGCGTCAGCGACCGCGAGGTCGATGTCATCGCCGACAACGTCGATTGCGTGATCCGTGGTGGCGCGCCTGCCGATCCCGCGCTGGTGGCACGACCGCTGGCGCGCCTGCCGATCGGCTTCCATGCCAGCCCGGGCTATGTGCAGCGGTTCGGTGTGCCGGAACACCCGCGCGCGCTGGAAGGGCCGTACCACCACACGGTCGGTTTTCTCAGCCCACGCAGTGGCCGCGCCCGCGTGTTCACCGCGCAGCGTGGCGCCGAGCGCGTCGAGGTGCAGGGGCGCTATTCAATCGGCTTCGACGATGGCAACGCCTATCTGGCCGCTGGCCTGGCCGGCCTCGGCGTGGTCGCGCTGCCCAGCTACATGGCCGAACCCCATGTGGCGCGCGGCGAGCTGCTGCCCGTGCTGCACGACTGGCAGCTGCCGCCGATGCCGATGCACGTGATGTTCCCGCCGAACCGGCACATGAGCCAGCGGCTGCGGGTGTTCATTGATTGGGTGGTGGAGACGTTGGGCTGAGCCAGCGCTCGAGTGCGGCCACGCCGCATGCCACTCCATCCTCGTTCGCCATTGCAGCGCCCAGCGCGGCCGCCCGGGCGCGTGTATCGGCATGCTCGGCGAACGCCAATGCATCGGCCAACACCTTCGGCTGCAACCGCTTGGGTGACAGTGGCGCCGGTGCTACGCCCAGGTGCTGCAGGCGATCGGCCCAGAAGAACTGGTCGGCGGCGAACGGCATCACCAACGACGGTGTGCCGGCGCGGCATGCCGAATGCGTGGTGCCGCTGCCGCCGTGGTGGATCGCCAGCGCGCAGCGCGGCAACAACGCTTCATGCGGGGTCGGGCCGATCACCCGTACCGAGTCGGGCAGCGTCATGTCGGGCACGCCGACCCAACCGGGAAACAGCAGCACGCGGCGTGGCGCCAGCGCCGACAACAGCGCCGGCAGCACACGCTCGCGCTCGAAGCCGGTCATGCTGCCGAAGCCCAGATAGACCGGCGGCGGTCCTGCATCGAGGAAAGCCTGCAGTTCGCACGACGGTTGCCACGGCGCAGCAGGGGCCGACCATTGGCCGCACACGAGGTGGTCGGCCGGCCAGTCCGAAGGCGGTGGCAGCAGCTGTGGCGAGATGCCATACAGCATCGGCAGGCCAGCCCAGAGGGAGCGTCGTGGTGGCTGCCCGGCGTGCTGGCGGGCCGTGTTGATCGGGCCGCGGAACTGTCGCCAGATCAGGCCGTTGACCAGGCCATAACTGGCCCGGTTCAACCAGCCCGGCGAGCGTCCGGGCGGCAGGAAGGGCGAGCGGAACGCGCGTGTCGGCGTCAGCGGAATCATGCCGGCGCCGATCACCGGAAGGCCGCGACGCTCGCCGACGCTCATGCCGACGAACGCAGCCAGCCCACCGGTCAGGATCGCATCGCAGCCGTCGGCTGCAGCATCGGCCTGGCGCATCCAGCCGGCGACGTGTTGCAGCGCCATCCGTGCCAGCCCGGTGCTGGCGGCGGCAACGCCATTGCCGCGTGAGACCAGCGCCACCACTTCGTCGTGGATGTCGCCTTCCAGCGCGGCGTGCGGGACGCCCAAGGCCTTCGCGCTGTCGAGGGTGCCGCCGTCGGCCAGCAGCATGACCTCGTGACCGGCCGCGATCAGCCCATCGCAGAGCATGACCAGCGGGCGCGTATCGCCTTCGGTGCCGTAGGTGAGGGCCAGCAGTCGCATTGGAGCCTCCGCAGTGAATCACCAGTATGCCGACATCGCTGTGTTCGTCCGCGCTCCTGCCGACGCACCGCGTGGGACAATCCCGCCTCATCTGCCCCCGCCGCACGGGGCGCGCGCAACAGGATCCAGCACCGCATGACCGCACTGCCATCCCTACCGTCCCTTGTCTGCCGCCTGCCGGCCGCTGCATACCGGCGTGCGCCGTGAGCCGCGTCGTCGCACTGGACACCGAAACCACCGGTATCTCGCATCGCCTGGGCCATCGGGTGATTGAAATCGGGGCGGTGGAACTGGTCGATGGACAACTCAGCGGTCGCCAGTTCCACACCTACCTGCAGCCGCAGCGGAAGGTGGACTGGGGCGCGCAGCGCGTGCACGGCATCAGCGATGCCATGCTGGTGGGCAAGCCGCTGTTTGCGAGCAAGGCCGCCGAACTGCTGGAGTTCCTGCGTGGCAGCGAGATGGTCGCGCACAACGCCACCTTCGACGTCGGTTTCCTCGACAACGAGCTGCGCCTGGCGGGGCTGGCCGGTGGGCTGGCCCAGCACTGCCGCGTGACCTGCAGCCTGAAGCTGGCCCGCAGCCGTTGGCCGGGCATGCCCAACAAGCTCGACGATGTGCTGCAGCGCCTGCGTATTCCCGGCACCCGCGGCCTGCATGGCGCGCTGAAGGATGCCCACCTGCTGGCCCAGGTGGTGCCGCATCTGCGCTGAGGGCAGGGCGCCGTCAGCGTGTTCAGGCGTGGCCTGTGGGTAAGTTGCGCAAGGTCTTGATTGCGTGCATAATGCGCGGCTCGCTGTGTCCGGTTTCGTGCCGGGCGGCGCCCCCGGGAGCACGTCCCCGGCCGCCCAACGCCAGCGTAACCCTTTGATTCTCTTGACGTGTGGTGGGCAACCACCGAGGCCGCCGTCCCCCGGGCTACGGGGAGACACAACTTACTATCGAGGTGCGCCATGTCCCGCGTATGCCAGGTTTCCGGCAAGCGAGTGCAGACGGGTAACAACGTCTCGCACGCCAACAACAAGACCCGTCGTCGTTTCCTGCCGAATCTGCACGAGCGCCGCTTCTGGGTTGCCAGCGAGAACCGCTGGGTGAAGCTTCGTGTTTCCGCGCATGCACTGCGCACCATCGACAAGAACGGTATCGATTCCGTTCTGGCTGAGCTGCGTGCGCGCGGCGAAAAGGTCTGAGGAGTAGACGATCATGGCAGGCAAGCGCGATAAGGTCCGTATGATTTCGACCGCTGGTACCGGTCACTTCTACACGACCGACAAGAACAAGAAGAACACCCCGGGGAAGATGGAATTCTCCAAGTACGATCCGGTCGTGCGCAAGCACGTCCCGTACAAGGAAGGCAAGATCAAGTAATCCGCAAGGATTGCGGGTCGCTTCCGAAAAAACCCGCCCTCGTGGCGGGTTTTTTTGTGCCCGCCCCCGGCAGGTGTCGACCTTGGTCGACACGTTCCGACCCCGGTGGGTGCCGACCGTTGGTCGGCACGCTGTCCCCAGCGCTGCTCGACTCTGCACACCCCGCTGGGCAGAATGGCCCCACACCTCCCAACGGGCGACGCGATGCTGTTCGAGTGGCTGCTGGGCTCGTACCTGCTGTTGATCGACTGGCTGATCCGGCTGGTGGCGCTGTGCTGGATCCCCACCCGCACCACGCCGGGCGCGGCGCGCAGCTGGCTGCTGCTGGTCGGCTTCGTGCCGCTGCTGGGCCTGCCGCTCTATCTGCTGTTCGGGCATCCGTGGCTGTCGCGCGAGCGCATCCGCCGGCAGGCCGAGGCCTCGCAGGTCATCCGTGAAGAACAGGCGCTGCAGCGCCGCCTGCGCTGGACGCCGCAGCCCGATTCGGCCAGCGCCGAAGTGGTGCCGCTGGTGCAGCGCCAGGGCGATTTCATGCCGGTGCACGGCAACGCGATCGACCTGCTGACCGACTATGACGAATCACTGCACACCCTGATCGCCGACATCGACCAGGCCCAGGACCGGGTGCACCTGCTGTACTACCTGATGTTCGATGACACGGTGGGCGAGGCCATCGTCGAAGCCCTGCAGCGTGCCGCAGCGCGCGGGGTGCAGTGCCGCGTGCTGCTGGATGCGGTCGGCGCCAAGCGGGGCCTGCGCGCATACAGCAAGCGGCTGCGGTCACGTGACATCGAAGTGCGCGCGATGCTGCCCGGCGGCCTGCGTTGGCGCCGCAGCGGACGCATGGACCTGCGCAACCATCGCAAGATCGCGGTGATCGACAACGAAGTAGGCTATGTCGGTTCGCAGAACCTGGCGCGCCCTGAATTCGTTGCCGGCCACCCCAACCGCGAGCTGGTGGCGCGCGTGCGCGGGCCTGCGGTGGCGCACCTTGAAGCGGTGTTCGCCAGCGACTGGTACATCGAAACCGGGCAGCGCCTGGAGGTCATCGCCGACGTGCCGGTGTGCAGCGAGGACATCGCCACCCAGCTGCTGCCCAGTGGCCCGGCCTACCCGTACAGCAACGCGCGCGATGCGGTGGCCGCGCTGATCCATCTTGCCCGGCGCCGGCTGGTGATGGTCACGCCGTACTTCGTGCCCGACGAAGCAACGCTGAGTGCACTGCGCATCGCCGCGCTGTCCGGCGTGCAGGTGCAGCTGATCCTGTCGGCCAGCAACAACCAGCGGCTGACCTCGTGGGCGCAGGAGGCCTACTACGATGAGCTGCTGCGCTGCGGGGTGCAGATCGCGCTGTACGAGCCGCAGTTCCTGCATGCCAAGCACATGAGCGTGGATGAGGACATTGCCGTGCTCGGGTCGATCAACATGGATATCCGCTCGTTCGCGCTGAATGCCGAAATCGGCCTGATCTGCTACGACCGTCAGCTGCTCACGCAGTTGCGCGCCATCGAGGACGACTACCTGCGCCAGTCGCGCCTGCTGGACCTGGCGCAGTGGCGCAAGCGTCCCGCGTGGCTGCGCAGCCGCGAGGGCATCGCGCGCCTGGCCGATGCCTTGATGTAGGCCAGCGCCAGCCGGGCAGGGCCGATGGCCTACAATCGGCGCATGACTGATTCACCGCGTAGTGGCGAACTGGACCTTGCGATCATCGGCGGTGGTGCGGCCGGCGTGCTGGTGGCGATCCAGGTGTTGCGCCAGGCCCAGGCGCCGCTGGCACTGGCCATTTTCGAACCCGCCTCGCAGCTGGCACAGGGCATTGCCTATGCCACGCCGTGGCCGGAGCACCTGCTGAACGTGCCGGCGGCGAAAATGAGCGCCTTTGCCGACCAGCCCGGCGACTTCCTCGATTTCCTGCAGGCCGCCAACGCCTACCCGGGCGAGGCGCGCCAAGTGCTGGGCGAACGCTATGTGTCTCGCCACTATTTCGCTGCCTACCTGCAGCAGCGCCTGCGCGAGGCCGAAGCAGCCAGTGCGGCGCGATTGCAGGTCATCGCCCAACCGGTGCTGGCGACGCAGCCAGATGACCACGGTTACCAGCTGCAGCTGGGCGATGGCCAAACACTGCATGCAGCGCAGGTGGTGATCGCCACCGGCAACAGCATGCGGCCGTTGCCGGTGGACGGCGTCGACGCACTATCTGCCGATGACGTGGTCGAGGCCTGGGATTACGACGGCGTACGCACGCTGGCCAGTGACCATGCCCTGGCCATCGTCGGCTCCGGGCTGAGCATGGCCGACACCGTGCTGGCGTTGGTGGCCGGCGGCCATAGCGGACCGCTGCATGTGATCTCGCGCCATGGTCTGCTGCCATTGCCGCACGCCCACGGCGGTCTGCCGGCGTTCGATCCGCAGGATCTGCTGCCGATGACCCTGCGCCAGCGCCTGCGCGTACTGCGCCAGCACGCGCGCAAGGCACAGGCCGACGGCATGCCGTGGCAGGGCGTGATGGACCGCATCCGCCCGCACGGCCAGGCGCTGTGGCAGAGCATGGACGAGGCCGACCAGCGCCGCTTCCTGCGCCACGTGGTGCGCTACTGGGACGTGCACCGCCATCGCATTGCTGAACCGGTGTCCGAGCAGTTGCAGGCGCTGCAGGCCAGCGGCCAGCTGCGCGTTCACCGCGCCCGTCTGCAACGGGTGTGGCGCGAAGGTGATGCCCTGCGGCTGTCGGGTCGCGAGGCGGGCGGCGGCAACGTGCAGTGGACGATCGCTGCGGTGGTCAATGCCACCGGTGTGGAGACCCGCGCCTCGGCACTGCGCAATCCCTTGCTGCAGCAGCTGCAGGCCGAGGGTCTTGCGCGTCCCGGGCCGCATGGGCTGGGCCTGGACAGCAGTGTGCCGGGCGACCGGCTGTATGCAGCGGGTGGCCAGCCCCAGGCGCGCCTGGGGGTACTCGGCAGCCTGCGCATCGGCAGCCTGTGGGAAAGCCTGGCGGTGCCTGAACTGCGTCAGCAGGCGCAGGCACTTGCCACGCAGGTGGTCGCAGGAGCTGCGACGTCGATGCCGTAAAATGGAGGCATGGATGTCTCCCACTTGCTTGATGGCCTGAACCCGGCCCAGCGCGAAGCCGTCTCCGCTCCCCTCGGTCACCACCTGGTGCTGGCCGGTGCCGGGTCGGGCAAGACGCGCGTACTCACCCACCGCATTGCCTGGCTGCATGAAGTCGAAGGCGTGCCGACCCACGGCATTTTCGCGGTGACCTTCACCAACAAGGCCGCCGGCGAGATGCGCCATCGCATCGACGCGCAGCTGCCGCATGGCAGCCGCGGCATGTGGATCGGCACCTTCCACGGCCTGGCCAACCGCCTGCTGCGCCTGCACTGGCAGGATGCCAAGCTGCCTGAAGGCTTCCAGGTGATGGATTCGGACGACCAGCTGCGGCTGGTCAAGCGCGTGGTGCAGGCGCTGGAGCTGGATGACGGCAAGTACCCGCCCAAGCAGATTGCCTGGTGGATCAACGCGCAGAAGGATGAGGGCCGCCGCCCGCAGCACATCCAGCCCGAGCCGAACGATGCGTGGCTGGAAACCATGCGCCAGGCCTACGCCGAGTACCAGGCGCGGTGTGACCGTGCCGGCCTGGTCGATTTCGCCGAGCTGCTGCTGCGCGCGCACGAACTGCTGCGCGACAATCCGCCGTTGCTGTCGCACTACCGCGCGCGGTTCCGCGAGATCCTGGTGGACGAATTCCAGGATACCAACGCCATCCAGTACGCCTTCGTGCGGGTACTGGCCGGGCACGAGGGCCACGTGTTCGTGGTCGGTGATGACGACCAGGCCATCTACGGCTGGCGCGGCGCCAAGGTCGAGAACGTGCAGGGCTTCCTGCGCGACTTCCCGGGCGCGCAGACCATCCGCCTGGAGCAGAACTACCGTTCCACCGCCAACATCCTCAGCGCCGCCAACGCGGTGATCGCGCACAATCCGGACCGCATCGGCAAGCAGCTGTGGACCGACAGTGGTGACGGCGAGCCGATCGACCTGTACGCGGCATACAACGAGATGGACGAGGCGCGCTACATCGTCGAGCGCGCACGGCAGTGGGTGCGCGACGGCGGCAGCTACACCGAAGTGGCCGTGCTCTACCGCAGCAACGCGCAGTCGCGCGCACTGGAAGAAGCGCTGCTGAGCGAGCAGGTGCCGTATCGCGTGTATGGCGGCATGCGCTTCTTCGAGCGCGCCGAAGTGAAGGATGCGCTGGCCTACCTGCGCCTGCTGTCCAACCGCAACGACGACGCTGCATTCGAGCGCGCAGTGAATACGCCCACGCGTGGCATCGGTGACCGCACGCTGGACGAAGTGCGCCGCGAAGCGCGCGCCCAGGGCATCTCACTGTGGGAAGCCACCATGCTGGTGACCCAGGGCAGCGCGCTGGCGGCGCGTGCCCGCAATGCGCTGGCCGGCTTCCTGGTGCTGGTCAACGAGCTGCAGGCGCAGACCGTGCACATGACCCTGGCCGAGCGCGTGGACCACGTGCTGGCCCGCTCGCAGCTGCGCGAACACTGGAGCAAGGAAAGCCGCAACGCGCTGGATTCGGAATCGCGCACCGACAACCTCGACGAACTGGTGTCGGTGGCCTCGCGCTTCGTGCGCCGTGCCGACGACATCGAGGAAGTAGGCGAGGACATGGACGAGCTGGTTGCGTTCCTGGCCTACGCGGCGCTGGAGGCCGGTGAGGGCCAGGCGCAGGCCGGCGAGGAAGGCGTGCAGCTGATGACGCTGCACTCGGCCAAGGGCCTGGAATTCCCGCTGGTGTTCCTGGCCGGCGTGGAAGAGGGGCTGTTCCCCAGTGCACGGTCGCTGGAGGAAAGCGGGCGGCTGGAAGAAGAGCGTCGGCTGGCCTACGTCGGCATCACCCGCGCGCGACAGAAGCTGGTGCTCAGCTACGCCGAATCGCGGCGCATCCACGGCCAGGACAACTACAGCCTGCCCTCGCGCTTCCTGCGCGAGATCCCGCGCGAGCTGCTGCACGAAGTGCGGCCCAAGGTGCAGGTCTCGCGGCCGGCGTCGATGGGCGCAAGCCGGGTGATGGGACACGCCTCGATCGAGGCGCCGCCGCTTAAGCTCGGCGCGCTGGTCACCCATCCCAAGTTCGGCGAAGGCATGGTGACCGACTACGAAGGCAACGGTGCCCACGCACGCGTGCAGATCGAGTTCGCCGACGCCGGCAGCAAGTGGCTGGTGATGGCGTATGCCAACCTGACGGTGATCTGATCACCGTCGAGGGGGCGGAGTCCTCCCGCAGGGAGGGCGCCGACCACCGGTGCGGTGGAAGGCAGCCGGGCATGGCGCGGCTCTACAATAGCGGTCACATCTCCCAGGAACGCCCTCATGACCGAACCCACGCTGCACGTCACCGTGAAGTTGAACGCCAGGCTGCAGCCCGAGCATCGCCATGAGCTGTTCGAGGATCCGCTGGACGCGCTGCTGCAGGCGGCCGAGCTGGGCGGGATCACCGGAGGCGGTACTGCGATGTCCGACGAAGGCGAAGTCGAGTACGGCGATATCGAAGTGGCGCTGGTCGATGCCGCGGGCGTGCCGAAGCTGGTCGACCTGCTGGAGCAGCTAGGGGCACCGAAGGGTTCGCAGGTACAGGGCGCAGGCGAGGCTGACCGAAGCTTCGGCGTGACCGAGGGTCTTGGCATTTACCTGGATGGCCTGACCCTGCCCGACGAGGTGTACGAGCAGTGCGATTCGAACCACGTGTTCGAGCAGCTGTCCGAGCGAATCGATGGCCTGGGCGAGATCTGCAGCTGGTGGCAGGGCCCGAGCGAGACCGCGCTGTACATGTACGGCCAGTCGTTCGAGGCGATGCGTGATGCGATCGCTGAATTCGTCGGCAGCTACCCGCTGTGCCAGAACGCACGTGTGGTGCAGATCGCCTGAGGGCTGTGCCTCATGACCATGGAGGACGCGGATCCGGCCTGCGGTGGTACACCCGTGGTCGTGACCCATTTCGTGGAGATGCTGACGGCACTGCTGCCGGCGGTGCCGGCCGAGCTGCTGGAGGAAGAGCCGGATCTGGCCGATCTCTTCGCCTTCCAACGGCACCCACTGGAGACCCTGCCGGCGTGGCTGGGCCCGGATGCACGGCGGCTGCTCAGCGAGCAGGGTCTGCCGCGCCAGGCGGCACCGCATCTCTCGTTCTTCGAGGCCGAGCGTGCGGTCGAGGTCTCTGCCCTGCTCCCGGAGCCCGGCAGGGCGCTCGGCCATGATGGCGGCGGCAACCTGCTGGCCATCGACGCGGCCAGTGGCCAAGTGGTGCTGTGGGATCACGACAACGGCGACGCGCGCATGTTCGTCAACCGGGATCTGCTTCGCTTTGCCGAATGCCTGTGCGAGTTTCCCTACGGCGTGGAAAGCAAGCAGTCCTTCCTGCAGGCGGTTGCGCAGATCGATCCGGAGGCCGTGGCGGAAGGAGCCTTCTGGCCTTCCGGATACTGAGTCTGCGCAGCGCCGTTGACGGATGCGGGTAGCGTCGAGAGCAGTCGAGCGTGGGCTCGCCTCTACAGGTGCGTGTCAGCGGCCCGCTGACTGGCGGGCGTTGTCGCGCAGCGCCATGTCCTTGCCGACGTGATAGGCACCGAACAGCACCGCCAACGCGATGATCGCGGCGATCAGGATGGACTTCCCGGAGCTGTGGGCGGGTGGTCTGTTGTTCTGCATGTCTGTCATCCCTGAAGGCGGCGCGGTGCCGCCCGCCCAGCATGCGCCGCAGTGGTCAGGATGAGCAAGCTGGTGGCGCCTGCGCCGATCATGCCGCGCTGCGCAGGCATCGCTGCGCGCTGCCGGATTGATCCTGCGCAAGGCACGATCTCCACACAGGCTGTGTAATGGTGTCGTTCCCACTGGCTGGATCACCGCGGAGCCCCACCATGTACAAGCGCATCCTGATCGCCACCGATGGCTCTGAGCTGGCCGACAAGGGCCTGGCCAAGGGCCTGGAGCTGGCCAAGGACCTCAACGCCGAGGTCGACATCGTCACCGTCTCCGAGCCTTGGGCCGTCGGCATGTACGACGCCATGGGCTGGAGCGTGGGCTACATGAACAGCCCGGAGTACAAGGCCGACCGCGAGGAAGGCGCGCAGAAGGTGCTGCAGCCGGCCCTGGCCAAGGCGGCCGAGCAGGGCATCACCGCCAATCCGGTGCATGTGCTGGACCGCTACGCGGCCGACGGCATCATCGAGACGGCGGGGCAGCGCAACAGCGATCTGATCGTAATGACCTCGCACGGCCGCCGCGGCGTCACCCGCGTGCTGCTGGGCAGCCAGACCGCCGAGGTGCTGGCGCGCAGCACGCTGCCGGTGCTGGTCATCCGCTGATACGGAAGCGTTCCCGGGGAGGGGACCCGACGCCGGCCGCAGGATGCGCGCCGGCGTTGTTTTTTCCGGCGGCCCGAAGAGCATCCACGCATGGCGTGGATCTACTCCAGTTCACCGTCAAAGGTCCACGCCATGCGTGGATGGGGCCACCGCAATGCCCGGTAGATCCACGCCATGCGTGGATGGCGCGCACCTACCGCAACCACATCACCAGCTGTACAGCTTCCAGTACACCGGCGACACGCCATCCTTGTCATTGTCGAAGCGGCCATCGCCGTTCTTGTCATACATGTAGAACGGGGCGCCACGTGCCGGCGTCACCTTGACCATGCGCAACTGGCCGGACACCCGGTATTCCTCGATGGTGTCGCCGTTGTCCATCGTGCGCTTGGAAACATCGGCGCCCTTGACGTCCACCGGGGGAGCGCCCGCGCCGCCCATGCTGGCACAGCCAGCAAGCAGGAGCAGGGAAGCCAGCATCAGGGTCTTCATCGGCGGGGCCTTTGCCTGGAAAGAGCCTTGATTATGCCCCAACGCCGCGTCGCTGCCGTGTCGCCGCGATGCAGGAACAGGCGCGTAGAATCGACACATGAGCAGATTAGTCCTGATCGACGGGTCCAGTTACCTGTACCGCGCGTTCCACGCGCTGCCGCCCCTGTCCAATGCACAGGGTGAGCCCACCGGCGCGCTGTTCGGCGTGGTCAACATGCTGCGCTCGACGCTGAAGGAGCGCCCGGCCTACGTCGCCTTCGTCGTCGATGCCCCCGGCAAGACCTTCCGCGATGACCTGTACGACCAGTACAAGGCCAACCGCCCGCCGATGCCCGATGAACTGCGCAGCCAGGTCGAGCCGATGTGCCGCATCGTCGAGGCGCTGGGCATCAGCATCCTGCGCATCGATGGCGTGGAGGCCGACGATGTGATCGGCACCCTGGCCCTGCAGGGCGTGGCACAGGACCTGAAGGTCACCATCTCGACCGGCGACAAGGATTTCGCCCAGCTGGTCCGCCCGGGCATCGAACTGGTCAACACCATGACCGGCAGCCGCATGGATTCGGACGCGGCGGTGATGGACAAGTTCGGCGTGCGCGCCGACCAGATCGTCGACCTGCTGGCGCTGATGGGCGACGCGGTCGACAACGTGCCCGGCGTGGAGAAGTGCGGGCCGAAGACGGCCGCCAAGTGGCTGGCCGAATACCAGCATCTGGACGGGGTGATGGCGGCGGCGCCGACCATGAAGGGCAAGATCGGCGAGAACCTGCGCGCCGCGCTGGAGCGCCTGCCGCTGAACAAGGAGCTGGTGACCATCCGCACCGACGTCGCGCTGGACGCCAGCCCGACCACGCTGGCCCTGCGCGATCCGGATGTGCCCACCCTGGGCGAGCTGTACCTGCGTTACGGCTTCACCCAGGCATTGAAGGAGCTGGGCGGGCCGGTACCGGCGCCTGCAGTGGCCAACGATGCGACGCCGAGCCTGCGTGGCACCGCGGCCGGCTTTGCCCGTGGCAGCGCCGAAGCGCCGCCCGTCGGCGAACTCGATCCAGCGCTGTCGGCGCCCGGCGAGTACGAGACCGTGCTGACCACCGAGCAGCTGCAGGCCTGGGTTGCGCGCGTGCAGCAGGCTGACTTGGTCAGCTTTGACACCGAGACCGACGCACTGGATGCGATGCGTGCACGCTTGGTCGGCATCAGCCTGGCGGTGGAGCCGGGCAAGGCCGCCTACATCCCGGTCGGCCATGATTATCCCGGCGCGCCGGCACAGTTGCCGCTGGCACAGGTGCTCGATGCGCTGCGGCCGGTGCTGCAGGACCCGGCGAAGAAGAAGCTGGGCCAGCATGGCAAGTACGATCTGCACGTGCTGCGCCGCCATGGCGTGGACGTGCAGGGCTACCACGACGACACCATGCTTGAGAGCTTCGTGCTCAATTCCACCGCCACCCGCCACGACATGGATTCGCTGGCCCTGCGTTACCTGGGCTACAGCACCATCAAGTTCGAGGACGTGGCAGGCAAGGGCGCCAAGCAGATTTCGTTCTCGCAGGTGGGCATCGACGAGGCCGGCCGCTACGCCGCCGAAGACGCCGACATCACCCTGCGCCTGCACCACGCGCTGCAGCCGCAGCTGCTGGCCGAACCGACCCTGGACAGCGTGTACCGCAGCATCGAGATGCCGCTGGTGCCGGTGCTGGCCAGCATCGAAGCCAATGGCGTGCGGATCGACACCGACGAACTGCGCCGGCAGAGCCAGGACCTGTCCTCGCGCATGCTGGCCGCGCAGCAGAAGGCCACCGAACTGGCCGGGCGCAGCTTCAACCTGGATTCGCCCAAGCAGCTGCAGGCGGTGCTGTTCGATGAGCTGAAGCTGCCGGCGGTGGTGAAGACCCCCAAGGGCCAGCCCAGCACCAATGAAGAGGCGCTGGAGGCGATTGCCGAACAGCATGAGCTGCCCCGGGTGATCCTCGAGTACCGTGGCCTGGCCAAACTGCGCAGCACCTATACCGACAAGCTGCCGGAGATGGTCAACTCAGAAACCGGCCGGGTGCACACCAGCTACCACCAGTCCGGTGCCGCCACCGGCCGCCTGTCCTCGTCCGATCCGAATCTGCAGAACATCCCGATCCGCACCGAGGATGGCCGCCGCATCCGCCGTGCGTTCATCGCCCCGGAAGGCTTCCAGCTGCTGGCGGCCGACTATTCGCAGATCGAGCTGCGGATCATGGCCCACCTGTCCGGAGATCCGGGCCTGGTGCGGGCCTTCGAGCAGGGCGCCGACGTGCATCGCGCCACCGCCGCCGAGGTGTTCGGCCGCACCCTGGAAGAAGTGACCAGCAACGAGCGTCGCGCGGCCAAGGCGATCAACTTCGGCCTGATGTACGGCATGAGTGCGTTCGGACTGGCCCGCAACCTCGGCATCGACCGCGGCCAGGCGCAGGATTACGTGGCGCTGTACTTCAGCCGCTATCCGGGCGTGCGTGACTTCATGGAGCGCATGCGCGAGCAGGCCCGCGAGCAGGGCTACGTGGAGACCCTGTTCGGTCGCCGGCTGTACCTGAACGACATTCATGCACGTAACCAGGGCCTGCGTGCTGGCGCTGAACGTGCGGCGATCAATGCACCGATGCAGGGCACCGCCGCCGACATCATCAAGCGCGCCATGGTCGATGTGGACAAATGGCTGCGTGACAGCGGCGCACCGGCGCGGATGATCCTGCAGGTGCACGATGAACTGGTGTTCGAAGCCGAGGCCGGTTTCATCGAAGAACTGCGTAGCAATGTCGTGCAGCGCATGTCGCAAGCGGCACAATTGCGGGTGCCGTTGGTGGTCGATACCGGTACTGGCAGCAATTGGGATGAGGCGCACTGAGTCGCATTCAGGCCGAAAACGCCGTGAATTCGTTCATTTGCATGATATTTCTGACTCAAACATGAATGTTTCCCTGATGGGTGCTTATTAAATTGGGCCCCTTCACGAACCGTTAGTGTTCGGAGTGCTTCTATAACTCCCGACAGGCGCAATGCCTGTCGTGGATCTCTCCCATCCCCTGGAGCAGATCTCGGAACGGGGGCTCCTCCCCAAGCGCCCGTTCCCCGGCCCCGTTGACCTCCCCCTGGTCAGCGGGGCTTTTTATTTGTGCGCTGCTGCGCCACGCTGGGCCACCGCCCGGCAGGGAAACCCGCAATGCCCAATCTGTTCGACTTGGCGATGCCGTGGTGGGAATTCGTCCTGCGCGCGGTGGTGGTCTACGCAGTCGTGCTGGGCATGGTCCGGCTCAGCGGCAAGCGCGCGCTGGGACAGGTCACCCCGTTCGACGTGCTGCTGATCGTACTGCTGGGCAACGCGGTGCAGAACGCACTGCTGGGTACCGACACCTCGCTGGCCGGCGGCCTGCTGCTGGCCGCCACGCTGATCCTGCTGAACTATGGCGTAGGCTGGATCACCGCCCGCAGCCGCCGCATGGAACGGCTGATCGAGGGCGAACCGGTGGTGATCGCGCGCAACGGCAAGCTCTTCGACAGTGTGCTGCGGCGCGAGCTGGTCAGCCGCGCCGATTTCGATGTCGCCATGCGCCAGCAGAGCTGCATCGGCGTGGAAGAAGTGGAACTGGCACTGCTGGAAACCAACGGCCACATCACCATCATTCCCAAGCGCAAGGACGGGTGACGCGCGCCACAGCGTGGGCCGGAGGCAGTACTCCTGACTCCTGCGACCCACGCCGACACGGTTTACTGTTCGGCCGCCTGCGCCTTCATGCCTGCCCAGTCACGCGTCGCGTCCACATCGCAGGCTACATGGGTGCCCTTGCCGTCCTTGGCGCAGATCGCCGCCATCGTCTGCGGTACCTTGGGGTCGGCGGTGTGTGCATAGCCTGCGGCGAGCCCCAGGCAGCCATCGCGCACGCCGGCGCTGCACAGCTTGATGAAATAGGGCTGGGCCTGCGCCCACTTCTCCGCGCTGTGCAGTTCCTCACCCGCGACCTTGCAACCAAGCAGCTTGCCGTCGTTGCAGCATGACGCGGCGCCGCCCTTGCGGGCCAGGGTCGGGCAGTCCAGCGGCTGCGGGATCTCCACGAATGCCGGCGGCGGCTGGCAGCTCGTCGCGGACTTGTCCATGCGCTGGTAGTAGCCGTAGCGGTTGTCCTTGTCCATCCCGGCCAGGGTTCCGTTGCTCAGTGGCTGCAGTACGAAATCGCTGCCGACGTCACGACGGATCAGGATCCTGCCGTCCTGCACGCGTGCGCGCAGGCGGGTGCCGACACCCTCCACTTCGACCAGGCCGGCATCCAGGAACCGCAGCGACGACAGCAGGCCAAGCTCGGCCTCGAAGCGGCCGCAGGGAAGCGCGGTAGCTGCGACCGGGGTCAGCGCCGACGGCGCCAGCGGGGTCAGCATCGCCAGGCCCTTGGCCGGGCCGCAGGCGTAGGTGCCCTCGCGCTGCGCGCACGAGCGGTGCAGGGCCTGCTGCGCCTGCTGCAGGCGTCCGCCGTTCCACAGCGCCTCGGCCACGTTGCTGCAGAACGACTCGCCCTGCTGCTGCGCGCACAGCGCCGCCAGTTCATCCAGCTGCGCTGCTGGCAGCGGTGCGTCCAGGGTCTGCTCCAGGCCCATCACCGCCCTGCCCATCAGCTCGCCGGCCATGGCCTTCATGACGGCCATGCAGGCTTCCCCCTCCTCGGGCGATGCGTCATCGCGGCAGTAGGGCGGCATCTGCGGCTCGGCCCGGGCACGCTGCGGCTGCGCCTCCTCGGCCTGGCGCTGGTAGGTCTCCTGCAGTTGGGTGCAGGCCGCCTCCACGCCCTCGCTGCACCAGGCGTGCAGCTGCGTGGGCGCGGCCTCGGGCAGTGCCTCCAGGCAGGCGCTGGTGTCGGCCATGCAGCTGCCTTCGACCATCTCCGGTACCGGCTTGCAGGCGGCCGCTGCTTTCAGGTGGAACGTGTGGTATCCGCCGGTGACCGTGCGGTCGTTGTCGCTGAACTCCCAGTTCTCCAAGCGGCCGGTGGACAGGTTGCCAGTGCCCAGCAGGTTGTCCTGGCGTACCAGCCGCAGCCGTTCCGTGGCCTGGTAGGGGCCCGAAAGGAAGCCGTGGGCTTCGCTTTCGATGGTCAGGCTGGCGTTGCCACCGTCCTGCAGGTAGGTGCCGCAGGCCATCGACTGCGCGGCCACCGGCAGGCTGGGTACGGCCAGCGCGAGCAGCAGCATGGTGCGCCAGGTACTCATCCGGCGGCGTGGGGAAACAACAACGGGCATCACGGTCTTCCTTGATTCAAGACAAGAGGGGGAATGAAGCGGAACACACCGCCGCAGAGCACGCCGCAGCCGGGCCACCGCCGCGCGGGCGGCGGTCCGCACAACCGCAGGGATTGCGCAGCGGCAACGCGTGCAGCGCCCGGTACCGGAAGCGCCTACAGCCAGTCGCGTGGCACCAGGAAATCGGCCAGGCGCGCTTCGGCGCTGCCGTCTTCCGGGGTAAAACCGTACTCCCAGCGCACGCGCGGGGGCAGGCTCATCAGGATGCTCTCGCTGCGGCCGCCGCTCTGCAGGCCGAACAGCGTGCCGCGGTCGTAGACCAGGTTGAACTCTACGTAGCGGCCACGGCGGTACAGCTGGAACTCGCGTTCGCGTTCGCCGTAGGGCGTGTCCTTGCGCTGCTGCACGATCGGCAGATACGCATCGAGGAAACCATCGCCGACCGCGCGCAGGTAGGCGAAGTCACGCTCGAAATCGCCGTGCAGATCGTCGAAGAACAGACCGCCCACGCCGCGTGTTTCGTTGCGATGGCGCAGGAAGAAATACTCATCGCACCAGCGTTTGTGCGCGGCGTAGCGTTCTTCACCGAACGGCGCGCACAGATCGCGCGCCACCCGATGCCAGTGCAGCACGTCCTCGTCGAACGGGTAGAACGGGGTCAGGTCGAAGCCACCACCGAACCAGCGGGCCACCACTTCGCCATCGCGCTGCGCCTGGAAGAAGCGCACGTTGGCATGGGTGGTCGGCACGTAGGGATTGAGCGGGTGGAACACCAGCGACACCCCGGTGGCACGCCACGAGGCGCCGGCCAGTTCTGGCCGGTTGGCCGAGGCCGAGGGCGGCAGGCGACTGCCCGCCACATCGGAAAAACCGATGCCGGCCTGCTCGAACACTGCGCCATCGCGCAGCACACGGGTGCGGCCACCGCCGCCCTCGGCGCGCTGCCACAGGTCTTCCTGGAAGCGTGCGCGGCCATCGACGGACTCGATTGCCGCACAGATGCGATCCTGCAGGTCGGTGAGGTAGGCGCGAACGCGCTCGAATTCGTTCATGGCGCGTACTTTACCGCAGGGCCTGCCCGAAGCTACGGGCAGGCCCTGGCGGACTCAGCGCTTGCGGTTGGAACTGCGTGGCGCCGGGGTGTCGTCCACTGCCGCCTCATCGGCCGCCTTCTGCAGGGCGCCCCCCAGAACGATCAGCTTCCAGTTCTGTGTTTCGAGCACGTCGCAGGCCACGTGGAGGCCGTTGCGGTCGGCCTTGCACAGCTGTTCCAGGGTTGCACGTGCGTCCACACCGGCACCGTTGCCCTGCGCGGTGACCAGGTTCTCGCACCCCTCGCGGACACCGGCGCGGCAGACCGTGGTGTAGTGTTCGGCGGCCTGCAGCCAGTTCCCGGCCAGCGCAAGGCGGTTGCCGAGGATGTTGCAGCCCTGCAGCTTGCCTTGTGCGCAGCAGGCCTCGGCACCACCGCCATCGGCCAGTGCCAGCGGGCAATCCTGTGGCAGCGGCAGCACCGTGTACTGCTTCGGTCCGCTGCAGCCGGTTGCGCCCTCACCCGTGGGGGCAAACACCTGGAAGCGGGTCCAGCTGTCCAGGCCCAGCAATTGGCCGCCAGGCAGCGGACGCAGCACGAAGTCACCGCCCTTGTCATGGCGGATACGGATGTCGCCGCTCTCGACACGCGCACGCAGCTGGCTGCTCCAGCCAACACCGACCAGACCAGCGTCACCGAAATCCAGCGTGTCCATCAGGCCGCCGTCGGACCGGTAGTTGCCACAGGGCAGGGCCGTTGCGGGCTGCGGTCGCAGCGATGCGCCCACCGCCTGCAGCGCAGGCAGGCGCTCGCAGGCAGTGGTTTCATTGCCGGGTGTGCAGGCCGCAGCCAGTGCCTGCACCGCCTGCAGGGGATCTCCCGCTTCCCAGGAGAGCTCAGCCACGCGGGTACAGAAGCCGCCGTGCGGTACCTTCCGGCACAGCTGCAGCAGCTGTTGGCGGCGC
The DNA here is from genome assembly GCF_003428825.1 of Stenotrophomonas sp. G4. NCBI lineage: Bacteria > Pseudomonadati > Pseudomonadota > Gammaproteobacteria > Lysobacterales > Lysobacteraceae > Stenotrophomonas > Stenotrophomonas sp. G4. The sequence goes on along the minus strand of NZ_CP031741.1, from coordinate 4,340,785 downwards.
TCAGCCGGCACGATCACCGGCGCCGTCGGCGCCGCCATCGTCACCACTGCTTCGGTCATGGCTGCGGTCATCGCTGCCTTGACCAGCTGCTCCTGCACCGCAGGGGCGGCCTCCAGGGCTGCGGCACAGGCCGGGGTTCCCTGCTCGAAGCCGCCGTCGTGGCAGGCGGCAGGGAGCGTGATGCCGGACAGGGCCGCGTCGAGCGCGACCTTCTGCACGGCAGGATCGGCGTCGACCGCAGGTTTGGCCTCATCGTGCCAACGATCAGCCAACTGCAGGCACATGCCCGGCACGCCTTCCTGGCAGGCCGATTCAAGAACGGAAAGCGGGGCGATGGTGCGATTGTCCAGGCACGCCGCCGCATCGGCCAGGCAGCTGCCAGCGGCAGGTGTGGCTGCCGCAGCGCACTGTGCCGGCGTCTGCAGGGTGTAGACCGTGCCATCCACTTCGACGGTGCGGCCACGATCGCGCACCTGCAGCGCGCTGGGCAGGCCGTATTCCAGGCTCACCAGCTGCAGCTTTCCGTCGATCTGCTGGAAGGCGACCGGAGACGGCGCGCTGCCGAAATGCTTCTGCTCGCCGCGATTGGGTGAGCTGATATGCAGCGTGCTGCTTCCTTCATCGGCCTTGAACAGGCCACATTGTGGCGATTGTGCAGCAGCCATCGGCGTGGCCAGCAGCAACGCCCAGGCCAGCCAGCGGCGGTGTGGTGCGGATGAAGGCATGTCGTCTCCTTGACGATCGAACGGGAAACTCCAGGCGCTAGGGCGAACCACGGCCCTCGCGCGGGGGCGTGCATTGTGCCGTGCCGGGCACCGGCTGGTAACGCTGGTAGCCGGTCTGCACGTCCATGCCAAGCAGGTCGCCGTTGCCGAGCTGGCGCAGCACAAGGGTTTCACCGTCCTGCTGCAGGTGGATGGCGCCTTCGCGCAAGCGGGCGCGTGCGCCATCGCCGAAGTCGAGCGTCTCGATCACGCCACCATCGGCTTGATAGCGGCCGCACGGCACCTGCAGGAGCGGCACCAGGCGTAGATCGGCACCGAGTTCACGCAATGGTGCGGTACGTTCGCAGGCGCTGACGCGCCCTGCATCGCAGACCACCTGCAGGGCCTGCACCGCCAGCGCAGGTTGCAGGGCGATCAACTGTTGTCCGGCCACTTCGACGCAGAAGCGGCCACTGCGGTGCTGCAGGCACAGCTGCTGCAGATGATCGCGTGCAGCGGCCGTAAGGCGCGGATCCAGCGTATCTTCGTCTTCCTGTTGCAGGCGTTCACCTACCCGCTGCATGGCTTCAGCCAGCGCATCGTCGGTCAGCACCTCGCAGGCCCGTGGGTCATGTCCGGGCGTGTGTTCGCGGCAGACGGGCGGGCGCTCGAAGCGCGCGGGGCCGATGTCGTCGCTTCCCACCGCAGTCACTGCATCGCGCAGCTGTCGCAGCACCGCCGAGCAGCCCGCGCCAACGCCTTCGTTGCACGCGCGCTGTGCCTGGCCGGGCGAGGCGGTGGGCAGCTGCGCGATGCAGTGGCTGCCGGCGGCGCGGCAGCTGCCGTCCATCGCGCTGGGTTCGATGGCGCAGGCGCGGGGCTGGCGCAGCGTGTAGACCACGACGACGTCGTCCTCGATGCGCTGCCCATCGGCACTGATCCGGATCGGCTGCGCCACGCCATCGTCGAGCATGACCATGCGGGTCTGTGCCGCACTGCGATCGATCCACAGCGGCTCCGGCTCACTGATGTCGTTGTGGCGGTAGCCGGTGCTGGGGGTGGTGAACACGAGCGCGATGCCGCCATCGGTACTGCGGTATTTGCCACACCGCAGCGCATCGGCACCGGCGGGCAGTGCGATGAGCAGGAACAAGGTGGGCAGGAAGTTCAACAAGCGCATGCGACGATCCTTGTCGTGCGGGAGTGGAGGCGACTCAGCGGAAGCGCGCGCGGATGTCCGGCCGCAGCAGGCGCCAGCCGAGCCAGCCCTGCAGCCCCGCGAACAGCACCGAGGTACCGACCAGTGTCAGGGTGAACAGCACACGCTGCACCTGCAGCTCATGCTGCGCCGTGGGGTCGCTGGCAAGCAGCGCGATCAACACCAGCAGCAGGCGGTCCATCCACCAGGCGATCACGAAGTTGGCCAGCGCGCTCAGGCCCAGCATCCACACATAGGCCCACAAGCCCCATCGCCGCCCGCGCCACAGGCCCCAGCTGGCCAGGGTCGAGACCAGGCAGAGCAGGGCAACCAGCAGCGAGGTGGCCGCCGGGTGTTTGAGCATCCACCACAGGCTGCCGTCGAGCTGCTGTTCCCATGCCAGTGTCACCAGCGTGGTCCAGAATCCGGTGCGGGCCAGTACCGCAGCGACCAGCGCCTGCGCGAGGAAGTAGACGGTGACCAGCAGGCTCAGCCAGAACGAGCCCTGCGCCACTGCGCCGACCCAGTTGCTGGGTGGCGGTGGGGCAGGTGCTGGAATCGAGGGAATCGAAGCTGACATCCGTTGTCCGGGTGAGCGATGCCCGCCGGGTCAGCGGGCCGTCGCCAGGGCAGCGACCGCCGGCAGGATATGGTGTTCACTCAAGGGTGCCAAGGGCCGGCCGTGCGGCGGCTGCAGCGGTACCCAGGCCAGTTCGGCGATCTCCGCACGCGCGCACGGCTCACCTTCGATCCACACCCGCCAGACCTGCGCCTGCACGCGATGGCCGGGTTCGTTCACCGCCCAGTCCTCGAAACTGCCGAGTGCGATGGCCGAAGCGGTGTGCAGCTGTACGCCCAGTTCCTCGTCCAGCTCGCGTGCCAGTGCCTGCAGGGGTGCCTCGCCCGGGTCGGGCTTGCCGCCCGGCTGGATGAAGCGGCTGGCACCGTGCTTGCGCACCACCAGTGCCCGGCCACGGTCATCGAGGATGACCGCGGCCACGATGTGGATCGTGGCCGCGGCAGCACTCACTTCAGGTTCTGCTCGAACAGCTTGAGGATGCGCTTGTACTGGTCCAGCCAGGAATCGGCACGCACGTAGCCATGGCGCTCCAGCGGGTACGGCGCGATCGACCAGTTGTCCTTGTGCAGCTCGATCAGGCGCTGGGTCAGGTTCACCGAATCCTGGAAGAACACGTTGTCGTCCATCATGCCGTGGGCGATCAACAGGTTGTCCTGCAGGTTCTGTGCGTACTCGATCGGCGAGGACACGCGGTACGCCTCCGGATCGATGTCCGGCGTGTTGAGGATGTTGCTGGTGTAGCCGTGGTTGTACTGGTGCCAGTCGACCACCGGGCGCAGCGCGGCGCCGGCCTTGAACGTGCCCGGCGAGCGGAACAGGGCCATGAAGGTCATGAAGCCGCCGTAGGAGCCGCCGTAGATGCCGGCGTGGTCACGGTCACCCTGCTGGGTGTCGACCAGCCAGTCCAGGCCGTCCTTGTAATCTTCCAGCTCCGGGTGGCCCATGTTGCGGTAGATCGCCGTGCGCCAGTTGCGGCCATAGCCCTCGCTGCCGCGGTAGTCCATGTCCAGCACGATGTAACCCTTCTGCACCAGCAGGTTGTGGAACATCTGCTCGCGGAAATAGGCCGGGTAGCGCTGGTGCACGTTCTGCAGGTAGCCGGCGCCGTGCACGAACATCACGATCGGGTACTTCTTGCCGGGTTCCTTGTTTTCCGGCTCGTAGTACTTGGCCCAGACCACGCCGGCGCCATGCCTGGACGGCACCGCCACCAGCTTCGGCTGGATCCACTGGCGCGCCTTGTACTCGGCGGTACGGGTATCGGTCAGCACGCGCGCCTGGCCAGCGCCGGTACTCGGCACCACCGCCAGCTGCGCCGGCAGGTAGGCGCCGGAATAGCGCACCAGCAGCTGCTGGCCGTCCGGCGACAGCGAGAAATCTTCCACGCCATTGAGGCTGGTCAGCTCGCGCACCTGGCGGGCAGCGGTATCGACCGCGCAGACTTCGTAGTCATGCGGGGCCTGCTGGTTGCACAGGAAGTAGAAGCCCTTGCCGTCGGCCGACAGCACCGGCGCCGAGGTTTCCCACTTGCCGCTGGTCAGCGCCTGCGGCTTGCCGCCACCGGCCTGGGTGTACAGGTGCGAGAAGCCGGATTCCTCGGACAGCAGCCACAGCGTGCGGCCATCGGCCATCCAGCCGAAATCGTTGAAGCCCCAGTTGATCCAGGCGTTGTCGGTCAGCCGGTGGCGGTTCTGCACGCGGCCGTCGGCGGCAGCAACGCTGACGATCCAGCGGTCCTTGTTGTCGTTGGCGCGCAGCATCACCGCGGCCTGCTGGCCGTCAGCGCTCCAGCGGATGCCACCGCCCATGAAGTCGCTCATCACCTGCACGCTGCGGTCGCCCTTCAGCGCGTCCTTGCCGGCCTTGCGGCGCAGCTCGGCCAGCGGATCGGTGCCGATGCCCGGCAGGCTGGACAGCGACAGCTTCTCGGCCTTGCCGCTGCGTACATCCACGAACCACAGGGTGTGCGGCTCGAAGCCGTTGCGGCCGACGCGCTGACGGGTGTCCTCGGTTTCCTCATAGCCCGACTCGGTCACGTACAGCGGCATCTTGCCGCCGCGGCCGTCATCGAAGTCCTTCGGCTTGGTGGTCACGATCAGGTGGCCCAGGTCCGGCGACAGCACGCTGTCGACGATCTCCACGTCGGCACCCAGGAACACCGGACCCGGTGCGCGGGTCGGGTCGGCCTGGCGCCAGCGCTGGTCCTGGTCCTTCAGCGCCTCGCGCTGTTCGCGGTCGCGGCGCAGGGTTTCCAGCGTGCGCAGCTGCTGGTCGCGCAGCACGTCGGCCTTCGGCGGCGTGCTGGGATCCTTTTCGGCCTTCAGGCTGGCCACCTGCTGCACGCCGCTGGCGGCGGTCCAGTGGAACCAGTTCTGGCCCACGCGCCAGATCACGCCATTGTCGGCGGCGAAGTTCACGCCGCTGGCGCGCTCGTTGCTGCGGGTCAGCTGGGTCAGTGCGCCGCTGCGCAGGTCGCGCACGAACACGTCGCCGTTGCGCACGAACGCGCTGCGCGTGCGGCTGCGGTCGTACACCGGATCGGCCACGTCCAGGCTGCCGCGCTGGTCATCGGCCACCTGCGCGGCCACGCCACCGGCGATCGGCTGGCGGAAGGTGTCGCGCACCGGGCTGCCGTTGCGCTTGAGCTGGTACTCCACCTGCTGGCTGTTCCACGACCACCAGGCCTTCTCCACCGGCGGACCGATCCAGTCCGGGTCGGCCATGGCCTGTTCGATGGTGATCGGTGTCGGCGCAGCCTGCGCGGCCGGAGCGGCCAGCACGGCAGACAGCAGGAGGGACAGGGGCAGCACTCGGGACATGGGCGGACGGCACCAGAAGAGGAAACCGGGCAAGCGTAGCAGCCGTCCCGGCCCCGGGCAGGGGCCACAGGTCATGGCAGCGGAATCGGCAAAGCGGTGCAACCGGTCGGCAGGGTCGCGCATCCAATCTCCTGAACCCGCATCATCCACCGGACAGGAGCACGACCATGCAGGAACTCATCCCGATCACCCTTTTCATCTGCATCGCCTATGCGATCCATGCCATCGCCGATGCGCGTGCGCGCAGCAAGCTGGTGGCGCCGCACGTGCCGGAGGAAGTCATCCGCTCGCTGGCGGTGCTGGAGGAGGAACGCCGCCGCCAGGGCGCCCTGCGCTGGGGCATCAGCCTGGTCTGCCTGGCGCTGGCCATGGCGCTGCTGGAAGCCATCGGTGCACGCGACCTGACGTTCGGCGCAGCTGCCGCGCTGGTTGGCAGTGCAGGGCTGGGCCAGCTGCTGGCTTGGCACTTCACCCGCCCCGCCACGCGCAAGGGCTGAGCCGGCGCATGCTGCGGGTACAGGGGGAGCCCCACGCATGAGCCTGCTGGGGGAAGCGCTGGCTGCACTGCGGGGGCGGCGGCGCAATGTCCCCGTGGAGGAGCCCTCTGCGTGGTCGGACGACCGCGCCCTGGTGGGCGCGATCATCGACGGCTCGCAAGCGGCCTTCGCGCAGTTGGTGGAAACACATCAGCGCACCTGCGCGCATGTGATCGGGCGCATGGTCGGCGACCGCGACCAGGTGGCCGACCTGCTGCAGGAAACCTTCCTGGCCGTGTTCCGCCAGCTGCACCGGTTCCGTTTTGAATCTTCGTTGCGGACCTGGATTTCGCGCGTGGCCTACACCACCGCGCTGCAGCACCTGCGGCGGCGGCGACTGGAAGCGCAGTGGATGGTGGCGGTGGAAGCGCCGGAGAAGTTGGGGGCCGGTGACGAGGGTCCGGGCCCTTCCGAGCTCAGCGAGGCATTGCAGGCTGGCAGCCACCTGGGAGCAGCGCTGGAGCGGTTGAGTGCGCCGCAGCGCCTGATCGTCGGCCTGCACTACCTGGAGGATTTCGATCTGGCCGAGATCGAGCAGGTGACCGGGCTGGCCCGGGGTACCATCAAGAGCCACCTGCACCGTGCGCGCCAGGTCCTGAAACAGGAGCTGGTGAAGCACGCCACCGCCGGAGAACTGTTGTGAGCCGACCAACCGATTCCCGCGAACCCGACGAGCGTGCGCTCTCGCAGGCCTTGCATGAACAGGCACGGCAGGACGAGATGCCGGATGTGAGCGAAGCGCTGCAGAAGCGGATTGCGTCCGAGTCGCGCGACAGCAGCGTGGGCTATGCGGTGGTGCAGGTGGTGCTGCTGGGGGCGCTTGTGGCCGGAGGTGTCTGGTATTTCTGGCATTGAGCGGATCGCCAAGCGTGCCTGGGCGCTGGCAAGTGCCCCTGGACGGTGACCTCTCGGGTCGCATGACCATGCTTTCGCCGACATCGAAAGTGCTAATATTCTTTCTTTTTCTGTAGTAAATAAGTGTAATATTGGCATTTTGGAGGTTGATGAAGTATTTTTTGGCGCTTTACTGACTTTTGGAGCCAAAAGAGATAATATTTTTGCTCTTTCTTTGTGAAAAAGAAGAAATATTGGCGCTATGGCAAAGAAGACCGCCCCCCTCCTGCCTGGGACAGAGAAGCTGCTCGCCGAATTCGGGGCGCGGCTCAAGCTTGCGCGTCTACGGCGCAGGCTCACGGCCAAGCAGGTGGCAGAACGCTCCGGAATGTCGCCAATGACACTGCGCTCTCTGGAATCCGGTGGATCGGGAGTCACCATGGGCGCCTATCTTTCAGTGATGCAGGTGCTTGGTATTGAACGAGACCTTGCTCTGCTGGCGGCCGAGGATGAGCTTGGTCGCCGGATTCAGGACTCACGCCTTGTCGGGGCCGGCGTCCTGAAACAGGCTCTGCCCAAGGCCAGCAGGAAGACGGCTGGCGGACAGGCAATGGCCAGTGGAGGCAACGAACTGCGCGATGACAGCTGCGTCGATCCAGAAAACGCATCTGCCAGGCCCTCTGCAACCACGTCGGCAAGCCTGGTCTCGCTCTTGAAGCCTTCTGCCAGGAAACGCGACAAGGGCAAGAAGGAATGACGATGATCGCCGTTTATGCGGATTGGGAAGGCCTGCAGCAACCCAAGCGCTTGGGCTTTCTGAACTCGCGCAGGACGCGCGAGCAAGAAACATTTGAATTCCAGTATGACCCTGCGGCGCTGGCGGACCCCGTCCTTGGGCAGCTGGTACTCGACCCGAAGATCCTTCTCTTCGGAGGTCCACAGTATCCGTCCGCACCGCGAGACAGGTTCGGCGTGTTTTCCGATTCCAGCCCTGATCGATGGGGCCGTCTGCTGATGAAACGTCGGCTCGAACGTGATATCCGCGCGGGCGCCCAGCCTGCCGGCACACGGCTGTACGAGACCGACTACCTGCTGGGCGTACACGACCTCTATCGCGTGGGTGCATTGCGCTACAAGCGGGACGATCAAGGGGAATTTCTCGATGACTCCGTTGGGCTGGCCGCCCCGCCCTTTGCCGGGATTCGGGCGTTGGAACGAGCAAGCCGGGCGCTGGAAGAAGATCCAGACAACGTCTCCCAGCAGGGCCAGCAGTGGCTGAGGATGCTTATCGCTCCCGGTGGCTCACTTGGCGGTGCCAGGCCCAAGGCGAGCGTGACTGATGAACAGGGACATCTGTACATCGCCAAGTTCCCGAGCTCGCGTGATGAATACGACGTCGGAGGCTGGGAAATGGTCGCCAACGCCTTGGCTGTTGGTTGCGGCCTGAACGTTGCTGTTGCCGAGGCACGGAAATTTGCCAGTGACCACCACTGCTTCATGGTTCGACGGTTTGATCGCACCGATGATGGAAAACGTCTGCACTTTTCCTCAGCCATGACGATGACTGGTCACGTCGATGGCGATGATGCCTCGACGGGTGTCAGCTACCTGGAGCTGGCCGAGGTGCTCATCAGGCATGGTTCGCAAACCAATACCGATCTTCGTGAACTATGGTCGAGAATCGTCTTCAACATTCTCGTCTCGAACACGGATGACCACCTGAGAAATCATGGCTTCATCCTGGTGCCCGGGTCGGGTTGGCGCCTGTCGGAGGCCTATGACATGAACCCGGTGCCCCTTGCTGACGGCCTGAAGCTCAACATCACTGAAGCGGACAACGCCCTGGATCTGGAGCTTGCTCGCGAAGTCGCTGCGTATTACCGATTGAGTCTGGATGAGGCCGACGACATCATTGATGAATTCCAGGGGATAGTCCGTCAGTGGCGAACGCTGGCCAGAGAGCTGGGGCTTCCAGCGCGCGAGCAAGATCGGATGGCTGGGGCCTTTCGCCTCGCGGAAGACTAGCCGAGAGGGGCGCATCCGGCACAGCTCCGCAGCCAGGCGCTTTGCGCAGCGCTCAACCTGCTGCGCGGAAGGGCGGCACTAGTGGTCGAACAGTGCGCTCGTCGGGCTTGGCCCGGTACTTCCTGCGCCGGGTCTTCACCGGCGCCTGCGACAAAGTGAAGCAGCGCGTCACCCGGTCGCATCCCGGCTTAACGATATCCCCCTAAAGTGGTCTGGTATCCCACCGGCACCTGGCAGGAGGCGTCCCTTGGACGCGTTGTTGTTGTCCCGGATCCAGTTCGGATTCGTCATCAGTTTCCACGTGCTGTTCCCGGCCTTCACCATCGGTACGGCCAGCTGGCTGGCCTTCATCGAATGGCGCTGGCTGCGCACCAGGCTGCCCGTCTGGCGCGAGTTGTATTTCTTCTGGCAGAAGATCTTCGCGGTGTCCTTCGGCATGGGCGTGGTCAGCGGCATCGTCATGGCCTTCCAGTTCGGCACCAACTGGCCGCGGCTGAGCGAAGTGGCCGGTACGGTCATCGGACCGCTGCTGACCTACGAAGTGCTGACCGCGTTCTTCCTGGAAGCCAGCTTCCTCGGCGTGATGATGTTCGGCTGGGGCCGGGTGTCGCCGCGGCTGCATTTCCTGTCCACCTGCATGGTGGCGCTGGGCACGCTGTTCTCTACCTTCTGGATCCTCTCGTCCAACAGCTGGCTGCATACGCCGGCCGGCTACGAGATGGTCAACGGCATCGTGCATCCGGTCGACTGGTGGCAGGTGGTGTTCAACCCGTCCTTCCCGTACCGGCTGGCGCACATGGCGCTGGGTTCGTTCATCACCACCTGTTTCGTGATCGGTGGTGTGGGCGCGTGGTATCTGCGCAGGGGAACGCACGTGGAAGCGGGGCGGCGGATGCTGATCGCGGCGGTGGCATTCGCGGCGCTGACCGTGCCGGTGCAGATCTTCGTCGGCGACATGCATGGCCTGAACACGCTCAAGCACCAGCCGATGAAGATCGCGGCGATGGAAGCGCACTGGCATGAGACCAAGGAAGGCGAGGGCGTGCCGCTGGTGGTGTTCGCGCTGCCCAACGAGAAGGAGGAGCGCAACGATTTTGAGGTCGCCATTCCCAAGCTCGGCAGCGTGATCCTCACCCACACCCTGGACGGTACGTTCGATCCGCTGACGTCGGTGCCGGCCAGCGAACGGCCGCCGGTGACGCCGGTGTTCTTCGCCTTCCGCATCATGGTCGGGCTGGGCACGCTGATGCTGGTGCTGGCCTGGGTCTCGGCCTTCCAGCTGTGGCGGAAGAAGCTGCTGGCCTCGCCGTGGCTGCTGCGTGGCTGGAACTGGATGCTGCCCAGTGGCTTCATCGCGCTGCTGTCGGGCTGGTTCGTCACCGAGATGGGGCGGCAGCCGTGGGTGGTCTATGGCGTGCTGCGCACCGCCGATGCCGTTGGCCCGCAGAGTGCATGGATGACCGCGCTGTCGCTGGGTGTCTATGTGATCGGCTATGCCTTCGTGTTCGGCTGGGGCATCTGGTACCTGGTGAAGATCCTGCGCCATGGCCCGCAGCCGTACGACGAAGGCCCGTCGCTGGACCATGGCAGCCACACCCCGGCGCGGCCGCTGTCGGCCGCCGACGAACCGCTGGAGGAGCGCTGACATGGACCTGATGACCTGGCTGCCGGTGGCATGGTTCGCGGTGATCGGTTTCGGCGTGCTGATGTACGTGGTGCTGGACGGTTTCGTGCTCGGCATCGGCATCCTCGCCCCGTTCGCCGAGGACGAGGAACAACTGGACCTGATGATGAACACGGCCGCGCCGATCTGGGACGGCAACGAGACCTGGCTGGTGCTGGGTGGCGCCGGCCTGCTGGCGGCGTTCCCGAAGGCCTATGCGGTGTTGTTGTCGGCGCTGTACCTGCCGGTGCTGCTGCTGGTGGTGGCGCTGGTGTTCCGCGGCGTGGCGTTCGAGTTCCGCTTCAAGGCGCATCGATCGCGCCGGCTGTGGAGCGTGGCGTTCGGCCTCGGTTCGCTGCTGGCCACGTTTGCCCAGGGCGTGATCCTCGGCACCCTGGTGCAGGGCATCCCGCTGGTGGACGGCGTCTATCAGGGCGGACCGTTCGGCTGGTTCAGCCCGTTCGCGATGCTGACCGGTGCCGCGCTGGTGGCCGGTTACGCACTGCTGGGCAGTACCTGGCTGATCCTGAAGACCGAAGGCCGCGTGCAGGCGCTGGCCCGGCAGATGACCCGCCCGCTGGTGGTGGCGGTGATCGCGGCGATGGGCCTGGTCAGCAGCTGGCTGCCGTTCCTGCAGTCGCGCCTGATGGACCGTTGGTTCAGCGACGGCAACTTCTGGTGGTTGTCGCCGGTACCGCTGCTGACCTTGGCGGTGGCCATCGCGCTGTGGCGCAGTGCCACCCATCCGCGTCGCGACCTGCCGCCGTTCCTGCTCAGCCTGGCCTTGTTCGTGCTCGGCTTCGCCGGCCTGGTGCTGGGCATGTGGCCGTACCTGCTGCCGCCGTCGATGACCCTGTGGCAGGCCGCCGCGCCGGCCTCGTCACTGGGCTTCACCCTGGTGGGGCTGGTGGTGCTGCTGCCGGTGATCCTCGGCTACACGGCGTGGTCCTACCGGGTGTTCCGCGGCAAGGTGCGTGCCGACGCCGGCTACCACTGACCCGGCTCGCTGGATCGGTCCAAGCGGGGGCGGTCGCTGACCGCTCCCCGTTGTGCTTTGTGAAACATGTCATCCCTGTGTCGGACGTGCTAGCGTGCGCTCCTTTCCGGCAGCCAGGGGGGCAGCCGGCGACGTCCTGGACGGATGCATGGCTGCAGGAATGGGGGGCAGCCGCGTGTCGCCGTAATGGCTCGAGACTCTCGTTCGCCCATTGAAACATCACCGGTAATGATCGAATTTTCCGTTGTCGACTGGGCCGCCTGGGCGCCTGGCCTGACCGAGCGTAGCCAATGGATCGGCTGGGCCGGAGCGCCGTTCCTGCCGCAGGGCGAGGACACGCCGGCCCTGGCCGAGATTCCGGCCATGCAGCGCCGCCGCATCGAACGGCTGGGGCGCATGGCGATCCAGGCCGCGTGCTGGTGCGAGGACGGGCAGGGCGCTGACAGCCAGGTGCCGCTGGTGTTTGCCAGCCGCCATGGCGACGTCGCCCGTTCGATGGACCTGCTGGGCTCGCTGGCGGCCGATCAGCCGCTGTCGCCCACCGGATTCGGCCTGTCGGTGCACAACGCGATCGCCGCGCTGTATTCGATCGCCCGCGGCCACCGTGGCAACTACCTGGCGCTGTCCGCTGGCCAGTCGACGGTGGAAGCAGCCTGCCTGGAGGCCGTCGGCCTGCTCGGTGATGGTGCCAGTGAAGTCCGGATCGTGATCTATGAGTCGCCGTTGCCTGACGTTTACGCTGAATTCGCCGACGAACCCGACCCGTTCTTCGCCTGGTGCTGGCGCCTGGCAGCCGCCGGTACTGCCGGTGGCACCGATCTTTCGCTGTCCTGGCAGGTCGCCGGCGACGCCGATCCGACCGCCCCGGGCCTGTTGCCGCATGCGCTGGACCTGCACCGCTTCCTGCTGGCCGGGGACCCGGCGCTGCAGCATGTGAGCCAAGGCCAGCGCTGGTCCTGGCGCCGCCGTGGCTGAGGCGCTGCGCCGCCTTGACCATGCCTGGCGGGTGTTCGGCACCGGCCTGAGCTTCGCCGCGTTCGGTATTGGTGGCTTGCTGCTGGGCGTGCTGGTGATGCCGGTGCTGCTGTTGATGCGTGATCCGGTGGCGCGTCGCCGCCGGGCCCGCCGGCTGGTCCAGCGCGCCTTCGCCAGCCACGTGTGGCTGATGTGCCGGCTGGGGGTGATGACCCTGCAGGTCGACGGGCGCGAACGCCTGCAGCGCGACGGCCTGCTGGTGCTGGCCAACCACCCGACCCTGATCGACGTGGTCTGCCTGATCGCCCTGCTGCCCAACGCCGACTGCGTGGTCAAGCGCGCCGTGGCCTGCAACCCGTTCATGCGCGGGCCGGTACGTGCCGCCGGCTACATCTCCAATGACGACGGCGCTGGGCTGGTCGATGACTGCGCGGCCGCCGTGCATGCCGGCGGCACCCTGGTGATCTTCCCGGAAGGCACCCGCAGCGTGCCGGGACAGCCGCTGCGGCTGCAGCGCGGCGCGGCCAACATCGCCGTGCGCGGGCGCCTGGACATCACCCCGGTGCGCATCACCTGCACCCCGCCGACGTTGACCAAGGGCCAGAAGTGGTATCGTGTGCCCTCACGTCGTTTTCACGTTCAGCTGCAGATCGGCGAAGATATCCCGATCGCGCCGTTCCTGGCCGAAGATGACTCGCCGAGGGGGGATGCCCTGGCGGCCCGTCGCGTCACCGACCACCTCACTCGTTATTTCGACCTGTCTGGAGATCCGACCCGTGCAAGCACTTGAGCACGAGATCAAGGAATTGATCATTTCCTCGCTTTCACTGGAGGACATCACCCCGGAGGACATCGATCCGACCGCGCCGCTGTTCGTGGAAGGCCTCGGCCTGGACTCGATCGATGCGCTGGAACTGGGCCTGGCGCTGCAGAAGAAGTACGGTGTCAGCCTCTCGGCCGACTCGGAAGAAACCCGTCGCCATTTCTCCAGCGTGCGCGCGCTCGGCGAGTTCGTCGCCGCCCGCCAGTCGTAAGGCGCCAGGAACTGCCATGACCAAGAATGAACTGTTCGAGCGCATCGTCCGCATCCTGACCGACAGCTTCGAGATCGAGCCGGCGCGGATCAGCCCGGAATCGCGCCTGTACGACGACCTGGACATCGACAGCATCGATGCCGTGGACCTGATCGTGCAGCTCAAGCCGCTGCTCGGCCGCAACCTGCAGCCTGAAGCGTTCAAGGCCGTGCGCACCGTGCAGGACATCGTTGATGTCGTGCATGGCCTGCTGCCCGGTCAGGCCGCTGCCTGACAGCAGCACGGACGCCGCGACCATGGCACGGGCACGCATGGTCGTGGTGGCAGCGATTTCGCTTGCCTATCCGGTGCTGGTCTACGTGGCGATGGGCCGCTTCGAGCCGCGCTGGCTGTCGCTGCTGCTGTTCGCGCTGGCCCTGCTGCGCGCGCTGAGCAGCCGCCAGCCCCTGTGGTGGGCTGCCGCGGCCGGCGCGGGCCTGCTGGCCGGGCTGGCCACCGTGCTCAACCAGGCCCTGCCGCTGAAGCTGTACCCGGCGCTGGTGAACGTGGTGATGCTGACGGTGTTCGCCACCAGCCTGCGCTTCGGTCCGCCGCTGGTGGAACGCCTGGCGCGGCTGCAGGAGCCGGACCTGCCACCGTTCGCGGTGGCCTATACCCGCCGCGTCACCCAGGTGTGGTGCGGCTTTTTCGTTCTCAATGGTGGTCTCGCCCTGCTCACCGCGCTGTATGCGTCGGACCGGGTCTGGATGCTCTACAACGGAATGTTGGCGTACGTGATGATGGGATTGTTGTTCGGGGGCGAATGGCTGGTACGGCGTCGGGTCAAGGCAGCGCACGCGCATGGCTGACTGGATTGCCCTGGATCGGCTGCTGATCGCGGCGCAGCCCGGCCGTGAGATCGGGATCTGCGATGGCAGTGCCCTCAACCACATCGCCTTCCGCCATCGCGCACTGGCCTGGCATGACGCTTTCAGTGCTGCCGAGGGTCGTGACTGGGCACTCTACTTCGATGACACCGTGGCCTTCGCTGCGGCGTTGTTCGGTGCCTGGCATGCCGGCAAGCGGGTGTTCCTGGCCGCCGACAACCTGCCTGCGACCTTGCAGGCGCTGCAGCCGCAGGTGAGTGGCTTCGCAGGTGACCTGTCGGTGGATTACCAGCCGTTGCAGGCCACCAACAGCGTCGCCGCCGACGTGGCGTTGCTGCCGTTGGACGAGCGCGCCTGCGAACTGTGCGTGTTCACCTCCGGCAGCACCGGCCAGCCCAGCGCGATCAGCAAGCGGCTGGACCAGCTGGCGCGCGAAGTCGATGCGCTGCAGGCCGCCTTCGGCGCCCAGCTCGATGGGGCCCAGGTGCACGGCACCGTGTCCCACCAGCATATCTACGGCCTGCTGTTCCGCGTGCTGTGGCCGCTGGCTGCCGGCCGTGCGATCCAGCCCCGGCGCTTCTTCCACGAAGACCTGGTGGGCGCGCTGGCCGGTACCGACACGGTGCTGGTGGCGACCCCGGCCCATCTCAAGCGCCTGCCCGAGCAGCTCGACTGGGCCAGCCTGCACGGCCGCCTGCGCGCGGTGTTCTCCTCCGGCGGCCCGCTGCCCGAGGACGCCGCGCGCCAGGTCCGCCAATGGTTGGGCGTAGCGCCCACCGAGGTTTACGGCAGCAGTGAAACCGGTGGCATCGCCTGGCGCCGCTGGGACACCGATGCACCGCCGTGGCAGCCGTTGCCGGGCGTGCAGTGGCGGATCGAGGAGGACTGCCTGGCGGTGGCCTCGCCGCACCTGGAGACGTTGGACTGGTGGCGCACCCAGGATCGCGTGGAAGCAGTGGCCGATGGCCGCTTCCGCCTGCTGGGCCGTGCCGACCGCATCGTCAAGATCGAAGAACGCCGCGTTTCGCTGGATGCACTGGAGCGCGCGCTGCGCGAGGATCCAGAAGTCGAGGACGTGCGCGTGCTGGTGCTGCAGGGCCAGCGCGAGCAGCTGGCGGCCGTGGTAGTGCCGGCCGATCCGGCGTTGGCACACGCCGGTGACAGCGCCCGGCGAGCGCTGGGGCAGCGGCTCGGCGCGCGGCTGGCGCAGGGCCACGATGCGGTCACCCGGCCGCGGCGCTGGCGCCTGGTCGAATCGCTGCCGATCAATGCCCAGGGCAAGGTCACCCAGGCTGCGCTGGTGGCGCTGTTCCAGCCGACGATGCCGGTGCCGGTCTGGGACAATCGCGACGAGGCGGCGGCCACCCTGCGGATGACGCTGGATCCCGCGCTGCGCGCATTCCAGGGCCATTTCCCGCAGGCGGCGATCCTGCCTGGCGTGGCCCAGCTGGACTGGGCGGTGCGCTTCGGCCGACAGGCCTTCGTGCTGCCCGTTGGTTTCCAGCGCATGGATGCAGTGAAGTTCCAGCACGTGGCCCGACCCGGCGACGAGCTGACCCTGCACCTGGAGTGGGACACCGGGCGCGGCCTGCTCACATTCCGCTACACCTCCGTGCATGGCGTACACGCCAGCGGCAGGGTGGTTTTCGCCGATGCGCACTGAGCCGGCCATCGCTGGCGGCGCGTTCGCGCCGCTGGTGGTCATTCCCGTGTACGACCACGAACACGCCATCGGCGCGGTCGTCGATGGCGTGCAGGCTGCGGGCCTGCCCTGCCTGCTGGTCGACGATGGCTCGCAGCCGTCCTGCGCGGTGGTGCTGCGGCAACTGGCGCAGCGAGCGGGGGTCGACCTGCTGCGGCTGGACGTGAACCAGGGCAAGGGCGGTGCGATGCTGGCCGGGTTCGCTGAAGCGCAGCGTCGTGGGTATACCCATGTGCTGCAGATCGATGCCGACGGCCAGCACGATACCGGCGACCTGCCGCGCTTCATCGACGCCGCCCGCGCGCGGCCGGACGCCGTGATCTGCGGCATTCCCGCCTACGATGCCAGTGTGCCGAAGGCGCGCCTGTATGGTCGCTACGCCACCCACATCTGGGTGTGGATCAACACGCTGTCGCTGCACCTGCGCGACACCATGTGTGGATTCCGCGTGTATCCGCTGCCGCCGGTGCTGCGCCTGGTCGGCGAGGAAACCATCGGCCGGCGCATGGATTTCGACACCGAAGTGATGGTGCGCCTGTACTGGCGGCAGGTACCGGTCGACCACCTGGCTACGCGGGTGACCTATCCCGCCGACGGCGTTTCGCATTTCGATGTGTGGCGCGACAACGTGCGCATCAGCCGCATGCATACCCGGCTGTTCTTCGGCATGCTCTGGCGCGCGCCGCGCCTGCTGTGGCGCCGCCTGCAGGGGCAGGGCTGAGATGAGCCGCGCGCACGACGCCCCGCACTGGGCCGACATCGGCGAGTCCACGTCGGTGGCCGGCGTGCTGTTCCTGTGCTGGGTGCACCGCTGGTTCGGGCGCTGGCCGTTCCACCTCTGCGTGTGGCCGGTCGTGGCCTGCCACTGGCTGGGCAACCGCGTCGGTCGCCAGGCCTCGATGCAGTACCTGCAGCGGCTGCAGACCCATGCCGGTGCGCTGGGCCATGCGCCCACCCGGCGCGACAGCCTGCGCCACTTCTTCAGCTTCGCCGACACGATGCTGGACAAGATTCTCGGCCTCGGCGGCCGCTATCCGCCCGAGCGCATCCGCCTGCAGCGTGACCTGGTGCTGGGCAGGATCGCGCGCCGTGAAGGCGGCCTGATCCTGACCGCACATATCGGCTGCCTGGAACTGTGCCAGGTGCTGGCCGAGCAGGTGCCGGGCTTCCGCATCACCGTGCTGGTGCATACCGCGCACGCGCAGCGCTTCAACCGGTTGTTGCAGCGGCTGGACCCGCTGGCCGCGGTGGAGCTGGTGCAGGTTACCGAGATGGGCCCGGCCACGGCGATGATGCTGGCCGACAAGGTCGCCTCGGGTGGCTTCGTCGCCATCGTTGGCGACCGCGTGCCGGTGCAGGGCGGGCGCAGCGTGATGGCGGATTTCCTCGGCCACCGCGCGCCGTTCCCGATCGGCGCCTACGTGCTGGCGGCCGCGCTCGGCTGCCCGGTCTACACGATGTCGTGCCTGCACCAGGGCGACGGCTATCGGGTGGCCTTCGAACAGTTCGCCGACCGCGTGGTGCTGCCGCGCGGTTTGCGCGATGCCGCACTGGCCGAACAGGCGCAGCGCTTCGCGCGCTGGCTGGAACTCCAGGTCATCCAGTCCCCGCTGGACTGGTTCAATTTCTTCCCCTTCTGGGATCAGGCTCCTCATGACGATTGACGCCGTACCCGTGTGCCGTTTCGGCGATGCACCGCTGACCATCGAAGACGTGGTCGCCCTGGCCCAGCGCAAATGCGAGGCCGCGCTGAGTGATGTGCCGGCGTTCCGCGCACATATCCAGCGGGGTGCCGACTTCCTCGACCGCCTGCTGCGCGAGGATGGCGTCATCTATGGCGTGACCACCGGCTACGGCGATTCGTGCACGGTGAACATCCCACCGGCACTGGTCGCCGAGCTGCCGCACCACCTGTATACCTACCATGGCTGCGGCCTGGGCCGTTACCTGGACCCGGCCGAGACCCGCGCCGTGCTGGCCGCGCGCCTGGCCTCGCTGGTGCGTGGCATGTCCGGCGTCAGCGTGCCGTTGCTGGAAGGCCTGGCCACGCTGCTGCAGCACGATGTGCTGCCGTTGATCCCGGCCGAAGGCTCGGTGGGCGCCAGTGGCGACCTGACCCCGCTGTCGTACGTGGCGGCCGTGCTGTGCGGCGAACGCGAGGTGCTGCACGACGGCCGCGTGCAGCCGGCTGCCGAGGTGCTGGCGAAGATCGGCATGACGCCGCTGAAGCTGCGACCGAAGGAAGGTCTGGCGATCATGAACGGCACGGCGGTGATGACCGGCCTGGCCTGCCTGGCCTGGCAGCGCGCCGATTACCTGGCGCGCATGGCCACGCGCCTGACCGCGTTCAACGTGCTGTCCAGCGACGGCAACGCGCACCATTTCGATGAAACCCTGTTCGCCGCCAAGCCCCACCCCGGGCAGTCGCGCATTGCCGCACGCCTGCGCAGCGACCTGCACAGCGAGCGTCCGCCGCGCAACGAGCAGCGCCTGCAGGACCGCTACTCGCTGCGCTGCGCGCCGCACGTGATCGGCGTGCTGGAAGACACCCTGCCGTTCCTGCGCCAGTTGATCGAAACCGAACTGAACAGCGCCAACGACAACCCGCTGATCGATGCCGACGGCGAGCGCATCCTGCACGGTGGCCACTTCTACGGCGGGCACATCGCGCTGGCGATGGACACGCTGAAGAATACGGTTGCCAACATCGCCGACCTGCTCGACCGGCAGCTGGCGCTGGTGGTCGACGCCCGCTACAACCACGGCCTGCCGGCCAACCTGTCGGCGGCCACCGGCCCGCGCGCGCCGATCAACCATGGCCTGAAGGCGCTGCAGATCAGCGTGTCGGCGTGGACGGCCGAGGCCCTGAAGCAGACCATGCCGGCCTCGGTGTTCTCGCGGTCCACCGAATGCCACAACCAGGACAAGGTCAGCATGGGCACCATCGCCGCGCGCGACTGCCTGCGCGTGATCGAGCTGACTGAACAGGTGGTGGCGGCCATGCTGATCGCCGCCCGCCAAGGCCTGGCGCTGCGCGAACGGGTTGGCATGAACGCGCAGCTGCATGGCAGTCTGGCCGACATGTACGCCGACCTGGGGCAGCGCATCGCCCTGGTCGAAGAAGACCGCGCGCTGGATCGCGAACTGCGGGAACTGCTGGTGGAGATCCGCGCGCAACGCTGGGAGCTGTATGTCGGTGAATGAAGGTAACGAACTGGTCGGCGAGGTCGAGCTGGCCCCTGCTTTCCATGACTGCGATCCGATGAACGTGGTCTGGCACGGCAACTACTTCAAGTACTTCGAGATCGCACGCTGCGCGTTGCTGAAGCGCTACGACTACGACTATCCGCAGATGCTCGAATCGGGCTACCTGTGGCCGGTGGTCGATGCGCGGGTGAAGTACGTGCGGCCGCTGCTGTTCGGCCAGGCGCTGCGCGTGCGCTCGCGTATCGTCGAGTGGGAGAACCGGCTGAAGATCGACTACGAGATCCTCGATGCGGAAAGCGGCCAGGTGCTGACCCGCGCAATGACCATCCAGGTCGCGGTCGACGCGGCCAGCAAGGAAATGCTGTACCAGTGCCCGCCGGTGCTGTGGCAGCGTCTTGGAGTGCCTGCCCCGTGAACCGGTCCCCTCGTCTTCCGCGCGTGCTGCTGTGCGCGCTGCTGCTGGTGGCCGCACCGCTGGTGCAGGCGGCCGATGCTGCCGTCGATGCCATCACCCAGGCAGTCGCCCGACCGGACGTGCTGCGCGGTCAGTTCACCCAGGAAAAGCAGGTCAGCGGTTTCAAGAACCCGCTGCGTTCGCAGGGCCAGTTCGTGGTCGCGCGCAAGCACGGCGTGATCTGGTCCACGCTCAAGCCGTTCCCGTCGGAGGTGGTGGTCACTGCCGACCGCATCCTCAGCCGCCAGCGCGATGGCAGCACCCGCGTCGAACTGGACGCGCGCCAGCAGCCGGCGATGCGCTCGGTCAACGCGATCATGTTCGCGTTGATGAGCGGTGACGTGCAGGCACTGTCCAGCCAGTTCAACGTCGAGGCCACCCGTGAAGGGCAGGGCTGGCGCCTGAAGCTGACGCCGAAGTCGGCGATGCTGGCCAAGGCCTTCCAGTCGCTGACGCTGCAGGGCGACCGCTACGTGCGCCAGGTCGAGATCATCGAAGCCAACCAGGATCGCACCCGCATCCAGTTCACTGCGCTGAGCGAAGCGCCGGCCACGTTGAACGCCGACGAGGCGCGCCGCTTTGAGTGACAGCGCCGCACCGGATCGCCTGCGCCGCGGGTGGCACTGGCTGGGTATCGCCTGGCTGCTGCTGTTGCTGGTGCTGGGTGCGCAGCAGTGGCGCCTGTGGAGCCAGGAGTCGCGGATCGACACCGACATCCTTGCCCTGCTGCCGCAGGACGCGCACGACCGCCTGCTCAGCGACGTCACCCGGCGCATCGCCGATGGCAGCTCGCGGCAGGTGGTGGTGCTGCTCGGCAGTACCGACGGTGCCGCTGCCAAGCGCGCGCAGGCCGCGTTCGCCGCGGCGATGGCCAGTGATGCCGACAGCGCGCTGCTGGTGCCCAGTGGTTCGATCGAAGGCTGGTTCGATGAGGCGCGTGCGTTCTACGCACCGTACCGCGATCGCCTGCTGACCCCGGCCCAGCGCGAGCAGTTGCAGCAGGCCGAACCCGGTGCGTTGGCCGAACAGGCACTCGGCGCGCTGTACGGCCCGATGGGCGCGCCGCAGTTGACCGAGTGGCGGCAGGATCCGCTGTTGCTGTGGCCGCAGTGGTGGCAGCAGCAGGCCCAGGGCTCCGGCCTGCGCCTGGGCGATGACGGCCTGCTCGAGGCCGAAGGCAAGCACTGGGCGGCGCTGCAGTTCGATACGCCGGGCTCGGCCTTCAGGCTCGATGGCGAGCGTCATCTCGATGGCCTGCTCGAACGCGCCGGACAGGCGGCCAAGGCCGCTGCGCCGGATCTGGAGATCCTGCATGCCGGCGTGCCGTTGCACGCCGAAGCGGCTGCCGTGCAGGCTAACCAGGAGATCAACACCATCGGCTGGGGCTCGCTGGCGGCGGTGCTGCTGCTGGTGTGGCTGGCGTTCCGCTCGCTGCGGCCGATCCTGCTGGTTGCCGCTTCGTTGCTGATCGGTTGTGGCGTGGCGCTGGCGGTGACCGTGCTGGTGTTCGACAAGGTGCATGTGCTGACCCTGGTGTTCGGTGCCTCGCTGGTTGGCGTGGCCGAGGACTACGGCATCCACTGGTTCGCTTCGCGCCAGGCCGAGCCGGCCGACCGTCGCTGGAAGCTGCTGCGGCATCTGCTGCCGGGCCTGTGGCTGGCGCTGCTGACCAGTGCGCTGGCGTACCTGGCGCTGGGCCTGGCGCCGTTCCCCGGCCTGCGGCAGATGGCGCTGTTCTCGGTGGTGGGGCTGGCCGCTGCCTTCCTCACGGTGATCTTCTGGTTCCCGTGGCTGGACGGTGGCGAGATCCGTACCACCCGCTTCGCGCAGTGGCTGGGCAACACGCTGGAGCGTTTCCCGCGCCTGCACGGGCGTCGCCCGGTGGCGATCTTCCTCGGCGTGGCCGCGCTGGTGTCGGTCATCGGCATCGCCCGCCTGCAGAGCAACGACGACCTGCGCAGCCTGCAGTCCTCGCCGCCGGCGCTGATGGCCCAGCAGATCCGTCTCAGCCAGTTGCTGGGCATGCCCAGCCCGGCGCAGTTCTACCTGGTGCAGGGCAGCGATACCGCACAACTGCTGCAGCGCGAAGAAGCGCTGACCACGCGCCTGCGTGAACTGACCCACGACAAGCGCATCGGCGGTTACCGCGCAATCAGTGACTGGTTGCCATCGCCCGCGCGGCAGCAGGCCGATGCGGCGTTGACCGCCAGGCTGGAACCCGGCGTGCTGGCCGCCGTGGGCGAAGCGGTGGGCGAGCCCCTGCAGCGCCCCGCATTCGCAGCGGCGCCGCTGAGCGCCGAGGCCTTCCTCGCCTCGCCGGCGTCGCAGCCGTTCCGCCACCTGTGGGTCGGCAACGTGGGCGGGCAGATGATCAGCGTGGTGATGGTCGATGACCTGTCGCGTGCCGATGCACTGGCCACCCTGCGCGGCGCTGCCGAAGGCCTGGACGGCGTGCGCTGGGTCGACCGTACGGCCGATTTCTCGCAGCTGCTGGGCCACTACCGCAAGCTGATGGGCGGCCTGCTGCTGGTCGGCATCGTGCTGGTGTTCGGCGCCCTGTGGCTGCGCTACCGGCGCCAGGCCTGGCGCGTATTCGCACCGACCCTGGTGGCCGGTGCACTCACCCTTGGATTGCTCGGCCTGTTCGGCCAGCCGCTGCAGCTGTTCAACGTGCTGGCGCTGATGCTGCTGCTGGGCATGGGCATCGACTACGGCATCTTCCTGATCGAGCACCGCGGCGATGCCAGCGCCTGGCTGGCGGTATGCGTGGGTGCGGCCAGCACCTGGCTGTCGTTCGGCCTGCTGGGTCTTTCGCAGACGCCGGCGCTGCGCGCGTTCGGGCTCACCCTGCTGTTCGGCATCGGCCTGGTGTGGCTGATCTCGCCGCTGTTCCGGCCGCCACCGCATGACGCTCCGCCGGCCTGACCGGGCACGCTTCATTCCGATTCCTCCGCTTTTCCACCTGATCGAGCAACAAGGACGCACCGATGACTACTGCTGTGGATGCCGCTGATTCTTCCCGCCACGAAGACGTGGAACGTACCGAGATCCTGATCATCGGCGCCGGCCCGGCCGGCTCGGTGGCCGCGGCGATGCTGCGCCAGCAGGGCCGCAAGGTGCTGATGCTGGAGCGCCAGCAGTTCCCGCGCTTCTCCATCGGCGAGAGCCTGCTGCCGCAGAGCATGGAATACATCGAAGCGGCGGGCCTGCTGCAGGACGTGGTCGAGGCGGGCTTCCAGTACAAGAACGGCGCGGCCTTCGTGCACGGGAAAGCGCGCACCGCGTTCGACTTCAGGAAGAAGTTCTCGCCGGGCTGGGGCACCACCTACCAGGTGCAGCGCGCCGACTTCGACAACGTGCTGGCGCGTGGCGCCGAGCGCATGGGCGCGACCCTGCGCTTCGGCGACGAAGTGCTGTCCGTCGAGCCGGGCGAGCAGCCGCTGGTAAGCGTGCGCCGCCCCGATGGCAGCGAGTACCGCATCGAAGCCGATTTCATCCTCGACGCCTCTGGCTTCGCGCGCCTGCTGCCACGCCTGCTGGACCTGGAATCACCGTCCAACTTCCCGGTGCGCGGCGCGATCTTCTGCCACGTACGCGACAACATCCCGGCCGAAGCGGAATTCGACCGCAACAAGATCCTGATCACCACCCATCCCGAGCACATCGACGTCTGGTACTGGACGATTCCGTTCTCCAACGGCTGCTGCTCGCTGGGCGTGGTCGCCGAGCCATCGTTCTTCGAGCGCTACGAAGGCGACGACCTGCAGAAGCTGCAGGCCATCGTCGGCGAGGATCCGAACCTGACCTCGCTGCTGGCCAATGCCGAATGGGCGGTGCTGCCAGTGCGCCGCATCACCGGCTATTCGGCCAATGTCAGCTCGCTGTGGGGCCCGGGCTATGCGCTGCTGGGCAACGCCGGTGAGTTCCTCGACCCGGTGTTCTCCTCCGGCGTCACCATCGCGTTCAAGTCGGCGCAGCTGGCCAGCGAATGCCTCAAGCGCCGTTACGCGGGCGAGACCGTGGACTGGGAAAGCGAATTCTCGATTCCGCTGCGCGCCGGTGTGAAAACCTTCCGCCGCTTCGTCGAAAGCTGGTACCAGGGCGGCTTCCAGAAGATCATCTACCACCCCGACCAGCAGCCGCAGGTACGCGACATGATCAGCTCCATCCTGGCCGGCTACGCCTGGGACACCAACAATCCGTATGTGGCCGACGACAGCGGCCGCCGCATGCGCGTGCTGGAGGAACTGTGCAGCGCCTGATCGTCCGCCTCTCCGCGGTCCTGCTGTGCCTGCTGCTGGCTGCCTGTGCCAGCCGCATGCCGCGGCCGCTGGTCGACCTACCGCCGCTGCGGCTGGCACCGTCCAGCCTGCCGGCGCCGCTGGCCCTGCAGCAGCAACTGCACTTCCGCTTCGGCAGCCACGAGCGTGATCTGGATGCGCTGCTGGAAGCCGACGCGCAGCAGGTGCGGCTGGCCGTGCAGGCGATGGGCCAGACCGGCGTGCGCCTGCAGTGGGACGGCCAGCAGCTGACCCAGCAGCGTGCACCGTGGCTGCCGCCACAGGTACGTGCCGAACGCGTACTGGATGACCTGCAGTTCGCGCTGTGGCCGACTGACGCCATTGCCGCCGCGCTGCCGGCCGGGTGGCAGGTGAGCGACGACGGCCGCCAGCGCAGCCTGTCCCGCGACGGCACCGTGTGGCTGCAGCTGCAGCGCGTGGGCGATGGCAGCGTGCAGCTGGACAACCGCGCCGAGGGCTACACCCTGCGCATCGAATCGATCGACATGGCCGGCCAGGAATGAAGAGCGCTCCCATTTTCCTGAACGACCTCGGCGTGGTCTGCGCGTTGGGCGAGGGCCGCACCGCGGTGGCTGCTGCGCTGTTTGCCGATGCGCCCGGCGGCCTGAGCGACAACGCCAGCCTGCTGCCAGGTCGCACGCTCGCGCTGGGCGAAGTGCGCAGCCCGCTGCCGACGCTGGAAGAACTGCCGGTGTCCCTGCGTGGCCGCAACAATGCCCTGCTGGACGTGGCACTGGCGCAGATCGCGCCGGCCGTTGCCGATGCCATCAACCGTTACGGTGCCGAGCGCGTGGCGGTGGTGCTGGGCACCAGTACCTCGGGCATCGGTGAATCCGAACAGGCGCTGCGTACCCGCGCCGAACACGGCCATTGGCCTGAAGGGTTCGACTACGCACAGCAGGAAATGGGCACCGCCGCGCAGTTCGTGCGTGAGCGCAGCGGTGCGCTGGGCCCGGCCTGGACGCTGTCCACGGCCTGTTCGTCCAGCGCCAAGGCGTTGATGTCGGCCGCGCGCATGCTGCGTTCGGGCATCGTCGATGCCGTCATCGCCGGTGGTGCCGATTCCCTGTGCCGGTTCACCGTCGCCGGGTTCAGCGCGCTGGAATCGGTCTCCGCAGTGCGCTGCAATCCGTTCTCGCAGCATCGCTGCGGGATCAACATCGGCGAGGGCGCCGCGCTGTTCCTGCTGACCCGCGATGCAGGCCCGGTCAGCCTGGCGGGGTGGGGTGAGTCGGCCGACGCGCACCATATGTCGGCACCGGACCCGCAGGGTCTGGGTGCCATCGATGCCCTGCAGCAGGCGTTGCAGCGTGCTGGCTGGGCACCTTCGGAAGTGGATTACGTGAACCTGCATGGCACCGCGACAGGCCACAACGACGCCATGGAAAGCCACGCCGTGGCGCAGGTGCTGGGCACCGCCGTGCCGGCCAGTTCGACCAAGCCACTGACCGGCCACACGCTGGGGGCGTCCGGTGCGATCGAAGCGGCGCTGTGCTGGATCGTGCTGGCCGGGAATCCGCAGCAGCAGCTGCCGCCGCACTGGTGGGACGGCGTCGCCGATCCGGCGCTGCCGACATTGCCGCTGGTGGCGCCGGCAACGTTCCTGCCGTCGCCGCCGCGGCGGGTGCTGAGCAGTTCGTTCGCCTTCGGCGGCAGCAATGCCGTGCTGGCACTGGAGCGCCGATGAACATGCCGCTGTATGCCATCGAGGAGGTGGTGCCGCACCGCCAGGACATGTGCCTGCTGGACCGCATCCTGCATTGGGACCAGGACAGCATCGAGGCGGAACTGGTGGTGCCCGAGGCCGGCCTGTTCATCGAAGACGGTGCGGTCCCGGCATGGGTTGGCATCGAATACATGGCCCAGGCCATCGCTGCCTGGGCCGGCTGCCGCGCACGCACGGCCGGCAACCCGCCGCAGCTGGGCTTCCTGCTTGGCAGCCGGCGCTACACCAGCACGCGCAGCAGTTTCCCCAGTGGCACCCGCCTGCAGGTACAGGCGCGTTGCGAGCTGTTGGGCGACAATGGATTAGGGATGTTCGCCTGCCGCATCCTGGCAGGGGAAGAAGAATGGGCGGTTGCCAACGTGTCGGTGTTCGAACCGGCCGACTCGATGGCCTATCTGGAGAGTGGACAGGCATGACAGGGAATCCAAGCGTGCTGGTGACCGGCGCGAGCCGGGGCATCGGCCGGGCCATTGCGCTGCGTATCGCGCGCGATGGCTTCGACGTGGTGGTGCATTGCCGCAGCCGTGTGGAAGAAGCACAGGCGGTGGCCGACGAGATCCAGGCGCTGGGCCGGCAGGCCCGCGTGCTGGCCTTCGACGTGGCCGACCGTGCTGCCGCGCGTGCTGCGCTGGAGGCCGACGTGGAGGCACATGGCGCCTATTACGGCGTGGTGTGCAATGCCGGCATCGCCCGTGACGGCGCGTTCCCGGCACTGTCCGAGGACGACTGGGACCAGGTGATCCACACCAACCTGGACGGTTTCTACAACGTGCTGCATCCGCTGATCATGCCGATGGTGCGGCGGCGCAGGCCGGGCCGCATCGTCACCCTGTCCTCGGTGTCCGGGGTGGCCGGCAACCGTGGCCAAGTCAATTACAGTGCGGCCAAGGCCGGCATCATCGGTGCCAGCAAGGCATTGGCGCTGGAACTGGCCAGCCGCCAGATCACGGTCAACTGCGTGGCCCCGGGCCTGATCGAGACCGACATGCTCAACGAAGAAGTGGTCGAACACGCATTGAAGCTGATCCCGGCCGGCCGCGTCGGCCGTCCCGAGGAAGTGGCGGCCACGGTCGCGTTCCTGCTGTCCGAGCCGGCCGGCTACATCACCCGCCAGGTGATCTCGGTCAACGGAGGGATGATCTGATGGCCGCCGATCGTCGCGTGGTGGTCACCGGTGCTGCTGCCATCAGTCCGCTCGGCCACGATTGGCCGACCATCCAGGCCCATCTGCGCAGCTGCCGCAATGCGGTGCGTTCGATGCCGGAATGGGATGTGTATGCGGGCCTGAACACCAAGCTTGCCGCGCCGGCGCAGGACTACGAGCTGCCGCCGAACTACAACCGCAAGACCACCCGCTCGATGGGCAAGGTGGCGATCATGTCGGTGCGCGCCACCGAGGTCGCCCTGCGTGAGGCGGGCCTGTTCGAGCACCCGGTGCTGCGCAGTGGCCGTACCGGGGTGGCCTATGGTTCGTCGTCGGGCAGCCACGAAGCCACCGGCGAATTCGGCCGCATGCTGCATGAGTTCACCACCGACGGCATCAGCGCCACCACCTACCTGAAGATGATGAGCCACACCGCGCCGGTCAACATCGGTGTGTTCTTCGGCCTGTCCGGGCGTGTCTACACCACCTCCAGCGCCTGTACGTCGGGCAGCCAGGGCGTGGGCGCCGGCTATGAAGCGATCCGCAGCGGCAAGCAGACGGTGATGGTGACCGGTGGTGCCGAACAGCTCGACGCCACGGCTGCGGCGGTGTTCGACACCTTGTTTGCCACCAGCACGCGCAACGACGCACCGCACACCACCCCCCGTCCGTTCGATGCCGGCCGCGATGGCCTGGTGCTGGGCGAGGGCGCCTGCACGTTGATCCTGGAGGATCTGGAACACGCACAGGCACGCGGCGCGACCATCCTCGCCGAGATCGTCGGCTACGGCACCAACAGCGACGGCCAGCACGTCACCCAGCCCAGCGCCGACACCATGGCCCAGGCCATGCGCCTGGCGCTGGAAGACGCCGGTCTGCAGCCAGCGCAGATCGACTACGTGAACGCCCACGGCACGGCCACCGACCACGGCGACATCGCCGAGACCCAGGCCACCGCCCAGGTGTTCGGCAGCCGCGTGCCGATCAGCTCGTTGAAGAGTTACGTCGGCCACATGCTGGGCGGTTGCGGTGCGTTCGAAGCCTGGATGAGCATCGAGATGATGCGCGCCGGCTGGTTCGCGCCCACCTTGAACCTGGTCGAGGTGGACCCGCGCTGCGGCCAGCTCGACTTCATCACCGGGCAAGGCCGCGAGCTGCAGGCCGAGTACGTGATGAGCAACAACTTCGCCTTCGGCGGCATCAACACCTCGCTGGTGTTCCGCCGCTGGAGCGCGTGATCCCGCTGTACCCGCACACCAACAAGGAGACGTTCCGATGCGCCGCACCCTGCTGATCGCCACTGCCACCGCGCTGCTGGCCCTGACTTCCACCGCTTCGGCGCGCGATACCCGCGTCGAGCAGTCCCTGCGCGAGCTGATCAGTTCGCAGGCCGCCAAAGATGCCGGCATCGACGGCAGCGTGCGCTTCTACCTGGCCGGCCAGCCGGTCAGCGTGCAGCAGCGCCTGGGCGAGGACGTGACCAACAAGAAGACCAACGCCGCCAACAAGAGCGACGTCGAGGCCTGCAACTGGGTTGCCCTGTCGGCACTGCTGGCCCTGCAGGACGGTGCCAAGTCGCGCGGCGCCAACGCCGTGGTCGACATCGTCAGCTACTACAAGAAGAACGAGTTCAAGAGCGCGACCAACTACGAGTGCTGGGCCGGCACCTTCGTCGCCGGCGTGGCCCTGAAGGGCACCTACGCCAAGGTCAAGTAAGCGCTGCCGACCGGTGGCGCAGCCTGAACGGCGTCGCCACATTGCTGAACCCCAACGGGGAAACGCCGTCGATCGCGCCGCCATCGTCGCGTGACGGCTTTCCCCGGTGTCGGCTTTCCGACACAATCACGGCTCTTCCCGGGTTATCGTCCCGTGGACATGCACGCCTACGTCTATAAAAGCCAACTCAAGCCGGACACCTACGTCTATCTCGCCCGACGCGATGACTTCAGCGCTTTGCCTGCGCCGCTGTCGGCGTCGTTGGGTCCGCTCGTCTTCGTGCTGGACGTGACCCTCGGCGCGGAGCGCCGGCTGGCCCAGGCCGACCCGGCCAAGGTGCGCAGCGAACTGACCGAGCGCGGGTTCTACCTGCAGGTGCCGCCATCGGTGAGCAGCATGATGCTGCGCCACTATGACTGAGCTTTCCCGATCCCGCGCCCTGTCGCTGGCCTTCACCCTGGGTGCCTTGCTGGCACTGGGTTCGGCGCTGGGCGGCCTGCCCGGTGCGGTGCTGGCGGCACTGGCACAACCGGCGTTCGCACTGGGGATCTCGTGGTGGCGGCGCAGCCGCGCGCTGCTGCCGCCGAAGGTGATCGCCCGCCAGGACCTGCCGGCGCTGCTGGCACTGTGGACCGCCGCGCCGTTGCTGCTGGCCCTGTTGCTGGCCTGGCCCCTGGCCGCGCTGCGCGACAGCGGCAGCCTGGCTGCGGTGCTGGGCCTGAGCGTGCTGGTCAGCGCTGGCCTGCTGGCGGCTTGGCGCACCTGGCCGCTGTGGAACGATGTCGAGCGCCTCGAAGGTGGCCTGGCCCAGCATTGGCAGGCGTTGGCCGGCCGCGACCTCAGCGCCTGGCGTGGCCTTGGCGTGGCTGCACTGGTGATGGCCCTGGCCGCACTGGTGGTACTGCCGACCTGGCCGGGCCTGCTGCCGGAAAGCGCGCGTTGGCCGTCGGCGCTGGCGGTGCTGCTGCTGTCGCCGCTGCTGCACCTGCTGCTGCAGCGCATCGCACCGGCGCCGCTGGTCTCGCTGCGCGGCCCGGTTGGCGCTGAACTGCCGGTCGATCGCGAAACGCTGTTCAGCGCTGCGGTGGACACCACGCCGCTGGAAGCATTGGCGCCGCAGGAGCTGACCCCGGCCCTGTACGAAGCCGCACGCCACGGCCGCATCGACCGCGCGCTGCAGTTGCTGCAGGCCGGCGCCGATCCGCATTCATTGCCTGACCCGAACTGGCGCGACCAGCGCAGCCTGGCTGTACTGGCCGCAGTATTGCCGGACCTGCGCCTGCTGCGCGAGCTGATCGGCCGCGGCGTCGATGTGAACGCGCCGCACCGCGGCATGACCCCGTTGCTGGCCGCGACCCGCGACAGCTGGCATGGGCGTCCGGAAGCGGTGATGACCCTGCTGGCCAACGGCGCCGATTCGCGCGCCACCGACAGCGAGGGCAACACGCCCCTGCACCACGCCGCGCGCAGTTCCGACCCGGGCGTGGCCGCACTGCTGCGGGATGCGGCGGCTGAAGTGGACGCACTGAACCGTGATGGCTGGTCACCGCTGGCGGTGGCCTGCCAGGTCGGCAACTGGCGCCTGGCGCGCTTCCTGCTGGAGCGTGGCGCGCGCAGCGAACCGGCTGACGGCACCCCGGTGCTGCTGGCCGCGGCCGCCACCGAGGACGACGATCCGGCCGGGGTGCAGCTGCTGCTCAAGCACAAGGCACGTGCCGACGCGCGCGACCGCCAGCGCCGCAGCGCGCTGCATGAAGCCGCACTGGCCGGCCACGTGGACATCATCGGCGTGCTGCTGGCCGCCGGTGCCAACCTGGAAGCGCGCGATGCGCTGGGCCGCACCCCGTGGCTGGAAGCCGCACGCGCCGGCCGCGCTGCCGTGGTCGAGCACCTGCTGCCGCACAAACCCGACCTGGTTGCGGTCGACGCCGATGGCCGCAACGCGGTGCTGCTGGCCACGATGGCCGAGGACGTTTCGCCGCTGTTGATCAAGCGCCTGCTGGAACTGGGCATCGCCGCCGACGGCAGCGATCCGGCCGGCCGGCGCGCGGTGGACTACGCCGCCGAAGCCGGCCGCTGGGCGATCGTTGCCCTGCTGGACCCGTTCTACCCGCTGCCCGCCGCCGTCAGCGATGGCCTGGCCGAGCGCGGTGAGACGGCCAGCGCCAGCGGCCTGTTGCCCGACCGCCCGCCGTTGACCCTGCTGCGCGAGGCGCTGGGGTTCGGCAATACCGATGGCATGGCCGCACTGGCCAGGCTGTGCCAGCCCGAAGAACTGGGTGGCCTGCTGCTCGATCCGGAGCTGGCGCTGGAGCCGCGTGCGGTCGACTGGCTGCTCGCCCATGGTGCCGATCCGTACGTGCGCGACGCCTGCGCAGATACGCCGATGTTCGCCCTGCTTTCGCGTGGCATCGATGCCGTGCCAGCCCTGCAGGTGATGCTGCAGCACGGCCTGTCGCCGGCCGGGCGTGGTGGCCTGGCGCGTTTCCTGGCCGCCTGTGCGCAGCACGACCAGGCGGCGCGTGGCCTTGAGCAGCTGGCGCTGGAACTGCTGGAGCGGGGCGCCGATCCGTTTGCCGCCTCGCCGGCCGGTGATCCGCCGTTGTCGCTTGCGGTGCGCCTGGGCTGGCTGCGCCTGCAGCAGGCCCTGCTCACCACCGGCGTGGACCGCGAAGCACGCGACAGCCATGGCATGACCGCACTGCATCTGGCCACCGCACTGGCGCGCGAAAGCGCCTTGAAGCTGTTGGTGCAGCACGGCGCCTCGCCGGAAGCGCGTGCTGCCGATGGGCAGACACCACTGGGCGTAGCGTTGTCGATCGGTCGTCGTGATCTGGCTGATTGGCTGGACTGGCGCGTCTGGCCGCTGCCGCGCCGGACCCTGCGCGAAGGCGATCTGCCGGCCGCCGCGATGGCCGGTGATGTCGACGCCGTGCGTCGTCTGAATGATCTTGGCTTTGCCATCGACGCCGTCGATGCGCAGGGCTGCACCGCGCTGCTGCGTGCTGCCGGCGGTGGCCACCTGGCCGTGGTCGACCTGCTGCTGGCGCGCGGCGCTGATCCGCAGCATGCCGCTGCCAGTGGTGCCACGCCGTTGTCAGCGGCGGTCAGCATGCGCCAGGTCGAGATCGTCTCGGCCCTGCTCGACGCCGGTGCGCAGCTCGAACACCGCCTGCCAGGCGGGGTCACCGTGCTGATGCTGGCCTCGGCGCTGGGCCTGCCGGACATCGTGGCGCGCCTGCTCACCGCCGGTGCCGATGTGCACGCCGGCGATGCCCAGCAGCTGGCGCCGCTGCACTGCGCGGCACTGTATGGCTTCAGTGCGCGCGACCGTTCGCGCCTGCTGGCGCTGCTCGATACCCTGCTGCTGGCTGGTGCAGAGCCAGACCAGGCCGCCGCCGGTGCGGTCACGCCGTTGCTGCTGCTGCTGGGCGCGCGCGCCGAACCGGGAACCGCCTGCGACGAGCAGGTGGTGATGGCCGCCGTCGAGCGCCTGCTGGATGAAGACGTCAGCCTGGACGTGCGCGATCCGCGTGGCTTCGGCCCGCTGCATCTGGCCGCCCTGCACGGGTTGCCGCTGCTGGTGCAGCGCCTGCTGCGCGCCGGTGCCGATCCGGAAGCGCGCGATGGCTTGAACCGCAGCCCGCGCGAGATCGCGGTGATGCGCGGTTTCATCGACGTCGCCGCCGAGTTCGAGCCGCGCGTGGCGGGCGTATCGTCGATGGCCAGGTTCCTGCGCGACAACGGCTGACCCCAAGGCGCGGTAGTGCCGGCCGCTGGCCGGCAGCTTAGCAATCCTGGCGAGGTTCATGAGGTTGCCGGCCAGCGGCCGGCACTACCCAACCCCGTCGATCAGCGTTGCTTGTCGCCGTCGCTTTCCGCGTTCGAGCCGCGCGTGGCGGGCGTATCGTCGATGGCCAGGTTCCTGCGCGACAACGGCTGACCCCAAGGCGCGGTAGTGCCGGCCGCTGGCCGGCAGCTTCGCAATCCTGGCGAGGTTCATGAGGTTGCCGGCCAGCGGCCGGCACTACCCAACCCCGTCGATCAGCGTTGCTTGTCGCCGCCGCTTTCCGCGTTCGAGCCGCGCGTGGCGGGCGTATCGTCGATGGCCAGGTTCCTGCGCGACAACGGCTGACCCCAAGGCGCGGTAGTGCCGGCCGCTGGCCGGCAGCTTCGCAATCCTGGCGAGGTTCATGAGGTTGCCGGCCAGCGGCCGGCACTACCCAACCCCGTCGGTCAGCGCTCCTTGTCGCCGTCGCTTTCCGCGTCCGCTTCGAACAGGTGCATCAGGTCGTTGCGGGCATCGCGCGAGGTCTGGATCACGGCGGCCTCGTCGTCGTAGACCAGGTACTGGTCGCGCAGCAGCTTCTCGTCGTGTTCGCGGAACTGCTGCACATGGCGCTCGGCCACGTTCGGTGCCACGCCCAGCGCGGTCAGCACGCGCCCGCTCATTTCCAGGCTGGTACCGAATACTTCGCGGAACGGTTCGGCCGACATGTCCATCAACCGCCAGGCATGCTGGCGGTTGCGCGCACGCGCCAGCACCGTCGCGTCCGGGTACAGGCGGCGCACCATGCGCACCGCCCGCAGGTTGGTTTCCGGGTCGTCCACGGTGATCACGAACACGTCGATGTGCTCGCCACCGGCGGCGCGCAGCATCTCCGGCCGGGTCGGATCGCCGTAGTACAGCTGGTTGCCGAAGCGGCGCAGGTCGGCCACCGTGTCCGGGTTCGCCTCCAGTGCCACGAACGGCACCTTCTGCGCGGTGAGCAGGCGCGCGATCACCTGGCCGAAGCGGCCCATGCCGGCAATCAGCACCTTCGGGCGATTGTCCGGCGCCACCTTGTCGGCCTCCGCCGCCTGGCGGGGCGCGACCTTCTCCTCGCCGAGCAGGCGCATCAGGGCGATCATCAGCAACGGGGTGATCGCCATCGACAGGCCGACGATCGCCACCAGCCGGTCATGGTTGGCATTGCCCAGCAGATGCGCACGCTGGGCTTCATTGAACACCACGAAGGCGAATTCGCCGCCCAGCCACAACACGCTGCCCAGCAGCAACGACTGCCGCGAGCTGAGTCTGGCGATGCGGCCGATGGCGTACAGCAGGCTGAACTTCACCACCAGCAGGATCGCCACGCCCGCGGCGATCATCCACGGTTCGGCGGCGATGCGGTCCAGGTCGATGCCCATGCCCACGGCAATGAAGAACAGGCCCAGCAGCAGGCCCTTGAACGGCTCGATCTGCGATTCCAGCTCATGCCGGAATTCCGAATCGGACAGCAGCACGCCGGCCAGGAATGCCCCCAGGCTGGGGCTCAGGCCGGCTTCCTGCATGAACCAGGCGGTGCCCAGCACCACCAGCAGCGCGGTGGCGGTGAACACCTCCGGGCTGCGGGTGCGGGCGATGATGCCGAACACCCGGCGCAGCACCGGCCGCCCGCACAGGATCACCACCGCCAGCGCACCCAGCGCGACGGCCGCATCTTCCCAGCGCAGCGTCTCGTTCTTGACCCCGCCCAGAAGCGGAATCGCGGCCAGCAGCGGAATGGCGATCAGGTCCTGGAACAGCAGGATGGCAAACCCCAGCCGGCCATGGTCGCTGTTGATCGCCTTGTGTTCGGACAGCAGCTGCAGGCCGACCGCAGTCGACGACAGCGCCAGCGCCACGCCCACCACCAGCGCGCTTTTCCACTGGAAGTGATCGAGCAGCAGCAGGCCGCCCAGCACCAGCCCGGACAGCGCCACCTGCGCCGCGCCCGCACCGAACACCGAGCGCCGCATCACCTTCAGCCGGGCCGGGGACAGCTCCAGCCCGATCACGAACAGCAGCATGACCACGCCGATCTCGGCCGCGCCGAGGATGCGGTCGGCGTCCTGTACGAAGCCCAGACCGTCCGGCCCGAGCACCACGCCGGCCGCCAGGTAGCCCAGCACCGCGCCGAAGCCGAACTTCTTGAACACCGGCACCGCGATCACCGCGGCCAGCAGCAGCACCAGTGCCAGTTCCAGACCACCGCTATGCATGGGAATACCTGGTCATCGGGAGGCCGGCTGTGCGTCCGTTCGGCGGGGAGGGGAGCGCGGCGGATACCACCTGGGCATTATGCGCGCGCCGCTGTGTACGCACGAGAACGGCAGCGGGCCCATTGTCCGGTCAGCGTGGCGGGTTGACCTGCACCGACCGCAGGTCCAGACTGCCCGCCGCTGCCGGCGTGTCCGGCAGTACACCCCTCCGGAGTCCCCAACCCATGTCCAGCGACAGTAGAAGTCGACCTCGGTCGACGCCAGCGATGGCCACCGCCTGACACCGGGACGGTTTGCCTGCGTTGGCGTTGCGCGAGGTCGCACCCCATGAAGGCGAATCACCATGAACCAGAAGCAATTGCTGCGTCCGGTGGCCGATGCCGCAGCATTGTCGGCACCGCTGGCGAACTACAACACCGCCGATGCGGTGGAATTCCTCAACACGCTCGAACTGGAGCGCGCCGCCGAGACGCTGGCCGCGCTGTCGCTGCCGCGTGCAGTGAAGATGCTCGAGGCGCCGGAGCTGCACCGCAGTGGCGAGCTGGTTGCCGCACTGCCGCCGGCACGCGCCGCCGCGCTGCTGGGGTTGATGGCCGACGACCGTGCCACCGATATCGTCCACGAGCTGGATGAAGAAGAACGCGCGCGGCTGATTCCGCTGCTGGGCAACGAAGCCCGGCAGACCATCCAGAAGCTGCTGAGCTACCCGCCGAACACCGCCGGTGCGCTGATGACCACCGAGTTCGTCGCCGTGCCCGCCACCTGGACCGTGGCCCAGACCCTGCAGCACATCCGCCAGGTCGAACGCACGCGCGAGACCGTGTATGCGATCTACGTGCTCGACCCGGCCAACCAGAAGCTGCAGCAGGTGGTGACCATGCGCCGGCTGATCACCGGGCTGCCGGAGGAATCGATCCTGGAGGTGGCGCAGGTCAATCCGCCAGTGATGGTGGATGCGCAGATGGACCAGGAAGACGTGGCGCGGCTGATCCGTCGCCACGATCTGCTGGCCATTCCGGTGGTGGACGCGCAGCAGCACATGCTCGGCATCGTCACCGTCGATGACATCCTCGATGCGCTGATCGAAGAATCCACCGAAGACGCGCACAAGTTCGGCGGCATGGAAGCGCTGGACAAGCCATACATGCAGATCGGCTTCTTCGAGATGCTGCGCAAGCGCGCCGGCTGGCTGAGCGTTCTGTTCGTCGGCGAGATGCTGACCGCCAGCGCGATGCAGCACTACGAGGACGAACTGGCGCGCGCGGTGGTGCTGACCCTGTTCATTCCGTTGATCATGAGCTCGGGTGGCAACTCCGGTTCGCAGGCGACCTCGCTGCTGATCCGCAGCCTGGCGCTGCGCGAACTGCGCCTGCGCGACTGGTGGATGGTGGCCCTGCGCGAAGTGCCCACCGGCATGGTGCTCGGCGCCATCCTCGGCTGCCTGGCCATCGTACGCATTGTGATCTGGCAGCTCGGTGGCTTCCATGACTACGGCGAGCACTGGATCCTGCTGGCGATCACCATCGGCGCCGCGCTGGTGGGCATCGTCACCTTTGGCTCGCTGTCCGGGTCGATGCTGCCTTTCATCCTCAAGCGGCTGGGCTTCGACCCGGCCAGCGCCTCGGCCCCGTTCGTGGCCACCCTGGTGGATGTGACCGGCCTGGTCATCTACTTCAGCATCGCCGCGATGATCCTGCACGGGACGCTGCTGTAACGGCGGCGTCATCCACGCAGGGCGTGGATCTACTGGATCGTGCAACCCGTGATGGCGTGGATGCGATGCCAGGTTCCTGCACACGATCATGCCGCCGCAGCGCCGGTCCGTGTAACGTAGGCACATGAGTACCTACCACCTGCAGTCCGTGTTCCGTCCGCAGTCGGTCGCGGTGATCGGCGGCAGCCCGCGTGAGCGCTCGGCGGGCCGCGCAGTCATGCGCAACCTGCGCGGCACCGGCTTCCCCGGCAAGGTGGCGTGGATCAACCCTCGCCACGCCGAGATCGATGGCATCCGCACCGTGAAGCGGCTGAAGGACCTGGACTGGGTGCCCGATCTGGTGGTGATCACCGCGCCAGCCGCCATCGTGCCGCAGGTGGTACGCACCGCTGCCGAACGGGGCGTGCAGGCCGCGATCATCCTCACCGCGCACCTGGGAGAAGGCCCGGGCTCGCCATGGGCACAGGTGGAGTCCGCCGCGCGCGCGCATGGCCTGCGCATCCTTGGCCCGCACTGCCTGGGCGTGATCGCGCCACATGCACGGCTCAATGCCAGCATCGCCGCGCATTTCCCACAGGCCGGCGACCTCGCGCTGATCTCCGAATCCTCGGCGATTGCCGCCGCCCTGGTGGAATGGGGCGTGGCGCGCTCGGTAGGGTTCTCCGCCGTGGTTTCGCTGGGCGACACCATGGACGTGGACTTCGGCGATCTGCTGGATTATTTCGCTACCGACTACCGTACCCGCGCCATCCTGCTCTATGTCGAGCAGATCAAGGACGCGCGCAAGTTCATGTCGGCCGCGCGCGCCGCTGCGCGTGCCAAACCCGTGGTGGTGGTGAAGTCCGGGCGCGCCGAACGGGCGCAGCCGGGCAGCGCCGATACCCACGTGCAGGCACTGGCGCGCGCCGATGATGTGTACGGCGCGGCATTCAACCGTGCCGGCCTGCTGCGGGTGAGCGCGCTGGACGAACTGTTCACCGCGGCCGAGTCGCTGGGCCGGCTTGGCACCTTCCCCGGTCGTCGCCTGGCCATCCTCAGCAACGGCGGTGGCGTCGGCCACCTGGCGGTGGACCAGCTGATCGCCCTGCAGGGCACGCTGGCGCAACTGTCCGACAGCACCGTGCAGAAGCTGGACGCGGTACTGCCGCAGGGCTGGACGCGCAGCAACCCGGTCGACATCGTGGTCGACGCCGATGGTGATCGCTATGCCACCGCCATCGAAGCGTTGCTGGCGGACAGCGAGAACGATGCGGTGCTGGTGGTCAACGTGCCTACCGCGTTCACCTCGTCGGCCGATGCGGCGCAGGCGCTGACCCGCACGCTCGGCCTGCGCCCGCGCCATCACCGTGACAAGCCGGTATTCGCGGTGTGGCTGGGCAACGACGACCAGGCCACCGCCACCCTCAATGCCGCACGCGTGCCGACCTATCCCACCGAAGCGGAGGCCGTGCGCGGCTTCCAGCATCTGGTGCGTTACCGGGAGGCACAGAGTGCGTTGATGGAAACGCCGCCGAGCCTGCCGCAGGATTTCAGCGTGGATACCGCGCGTGCGCGCGCGCTGGTCGAAGCCGCGCTGGCCAATGGCCAGGGCTGGCTGGACCCGTTGGCCACCCATGAACTGCTGAAGGCCTACGGCATCCCCTCTGCACCGGTGATGCATGCGCGCGATGCGCACGAGGCGATGGACCTGGCGCAACCCTTGCTGGAGCGTGGTGCGACGGTCGCGCTGAAGATCCTGTCGCCCGATATTCCGCACAAATCCGAAGTGGATGGCGTGCGCCTGAATCTGGCGACGCTGCAGGCGGTGCAGAGTGCGGCCAAGGCGATCCTTGCCCGTGCACGCCAGCTACGGCCGGACGCGCGCATCGACGGCCTGCTGGTGCAACCGACCATCGTCCGCCCGAAGGCGCGCGAGATCATCGTCGGCATCGCCGACGACGCCACGTTTGGACCGGTGATCGTGGTCGGGCGCGGTGGCACGGCGGTGGAAGTGATCAACGACAAGGCACTGGCGCTGCCGCCGCTTGACCTGCGCCTGGCCCACGAGCTGATCGGCCAGACGCGGGCCTCGCGCATCCTCAAGGCCTATGGCGATGTGCCCGCCGCCGATGAGCGTGCACTGGCACTGGCGCTGGTCAAACTGGCGCAGCTGGCGGCGGACATTCCCGAAGTGCGCACGCTGGACATCAATCCCCTGCTGGTGGACAGCAAGGGCATCCTCGCACTGGACGCGCGCGTGGCGGTCGCGCCGTCGCGCATCCTGCACAAGGGACGTGGCCATCCACGCTTCGCCGTGTTCCCGTATCCGAAGGAGTGGGAGCGCACCATCGAGCTGTCCGACGGCGGTCGCGCGTTCGTGCGCCCGGTGCGGCCGGAAGATGACGCGCTGTTCCGTGCGTTCTTCGCGCGTGTCAGCGACGAGGATCTGCGTCTGCGTTTCTTCCAGTCGGTGAAGCATTTCAGCCACGAGTTCATCGCCCGCCTGACCCAGCTGGACTACGCCCGCTCGATCGCATTGGTGGCGCTCGAACCGCGCAGCGGCGAAATGCTCGGCGCGGTGCGACTGCATGCCGATGCGGATTACCACCGTGGCGAGTACGGCATCCTGATCCGTTCGGATCTGAAGGGACACGGCATCGGCTGGCGCCTGATGGCGATCATGATCGAGTACGCCAAGTGGCTGGGCCTGGACGTGGTGGAAGGCCAGGTGCTGCGCGAGAACAGCACCATGCTGGCGATGTGCCAGAGCCTGGGCTTCAAGACCCGGCTGGACCCGGACGACCCGACGGTGATGATGGTGACGTTGCCGGTGCAGCAGGTGGAAGTCCCCGACGTCCCGCCGGTGGCGTGACCGTGACGGTAGCGCCGGGCCATGCCCGGCGGACCGTCGGATTCAACGCAGCGGCTCGACCACCACCGCCGTGCCATAGCACAGCACTTCGGTCAGCCCGGTCATCACATCGGTGGCGTCGTAGCGCATGCCGATGACCGCGTTGGCACCCAGCTGCCGCGCATGCTTGACCATGTCACGATAGGTTTCCTCGCGCGCCTGCTCGCACAGCTCGGTGTAGATGGTGATGTTGCCGCCGAAGATCGTCTGGATGTCGCCCAGGAAATTGCCCACGATCGAGCGCGAGCGCACGGTGATGCCGCGTACCACGCCCAAGTTGCGCGCGATGCGGTAGCCGGGCAGCTCGAAGGCGGTGGTCACCATCGAATCATCGAAGCGCGCTGCGGACGTGGTCGGGGCACCGCTGTTGTAGGGGTCGGCCATGGGTGTCTGGTCGTGTTGTGGGTTTGAAGACGCCACAATACCGCCATGACCGACCGCATTCCCCTGCTCCTCCTCCCGGGTCTGCTCAACGACGCCGAACTCTGGCGCGCGCAGCTGGCCGACCTGGCCGATATCGCCGACTGCACCGTGGGCGACCAGACCCACGGCGAGACCCTTCAGGCCGTTGCCGAGGAGGTACTGGCGCAGGCGCCGGAGCGGTTTGCGCTGGCCGGTTTCTCACTGGGCGGCTTTGTCGCCCAGCAGATCCTGCGCACCGCGCCGGAGCGTGTGCTGCAGCTGGCCCTGATCGACACCTCGATCCATGCCGACTCCCCGGAACGTGCCGAACAGCGCCGCAGCCAGCGCGCCAGCGTGCGCCTGCCCGGC
This sequence comes from Stenotrophomonas sp. G4, assembly GCF_003428825.1. NCBI lineage: Bacteria > Pseudomonadati > Pseudomonadota > Gammaproteobacteria > Lysobacterales > Lysobacteraceae > Stenotrophomonas > Stenotrophomonas sp. G4. The sequence continues at coordinate 4,300,905 of NZ_CP031741.1, read as the reverse complement.
AGATTCCACGGCTTTGGTGACGCGCTGATGCGCAGCTATATCGACGCCTCGCGGCTGGACGACTACGTGCTGGTGCAGCGCGTGCGTGACATGACCGCACGGCTGGGTGCGGAGGTGTTCCTGCGCCAGAGCGCGCTGGAGCGCAGTGATGGCCACGATGTGCTGGCCGGCTACCGCGATCCGCTGCTGATCGTCTGTGGTGCGAACGACCGCATCACGCCGTTGCCGGTGAGCGAGGAGATGCACGCGCTGGTGCCGCATTCGCAGCTGGTGGTGGTGCCCGATTGCGGGCACCTGGCACCGATGGAGAAGCCGGACGAGGTGAGTGCGGCAATGCGCGGATGGTTGTTGCAGTACTGATGGATCCGCCGGGCATGGCCCGGCGCTACCCACCGTCATCCGGTAGCGCCGGGCCACGCCCGGCGGCCGTTCTTCAATCCCAAGCCGGTGCGATGCCTTCCGGATTGGCCAGGCGGTGGCCACGGTCCAGCTTGGCGATCTGCGCCATGTCGTCTTCGGTCAGGCGGATCGCGGCGGCTTCCAGGTTGCTGGCCAGGTTCTCGCGCTTGGTCGACGACGGAATGACCGCGTAATCCTGCTGCAGCGCCCATGCCAGCGCGATCTGTGCCGGGCTGGCCTGATGACGGCCGGCGATGGCCTGGATCACTGGGTCCTTGATCACCTCGCCGTAGGCCAGGCTCATGTAGGCAGTGACGCGGATCCCGTTGTCCTGCAGGAACTTCACCAGCAGGCGGTTCTGCAGGTAGGGGTGGATCTCGATCTGGTTGGTGGCGATGGCATCGGCGCCGAGGATCTCGATCGCCTTGCGGGTCTGGGCGATGGTGAAGTTGGAGATACCGATCTCCCGGGTCAGCCCCTGTGCCTTGGCCTCAGCCAGGGCAGGCAGGTATTCCTCCATCGGCGTATCGACCTTGTCGTTCGGTGACGGCCAGTGGATCAACGCCAGGTCGACATGGTCGGTGCGCAGCTTTTCCAGACTGGTGCGCAGGCTGGCCAGCAGCGCATCGCGCTTGAACTCGGTGATCCACACCTTGGTGGTCAGGTAGATCTCGTCACGCGGCACGCCCGACTCGGCGATGGCCTGGCCGACCTCGGCTTCGTTGCCGTAGATCTGCGCGGTGTCGATGGCGCGGTAGCCGACGTCCAGCGCGTTGCGCACCGAGTCGATCACGGTCTGGTCTTTCAGGCGGAAGGTGCCGAGGCCGAAAGCGGGGACAGTCATGGAGAACTCCAAAGCGGGGGAAGGAGGTGATCGCAAAGGGTAGGGCAGGGGCCGTGTGCATGCCGGCAACGGTGCATTGCATGCATCAGTGCGCGCTCACCGCAATGCCTTCGGCGCGATCGTCGATACCGTCGCGACGGTCCAGGCGGCCGCTGAGTGCCGTCAGTGCGAACGCACCGACCACCACCAGCGCACCCAGCCACGGCGTATGCATCAGGCCGATGTGCTCGACCACCAGGCCGCCCAGCGACGCACCCAGCGCGATGCCGATGTTGAAGGCGGCGATGTTCAGGCCCGAGGCCACATCGGTCGCCTGCGGTGCGTAGCGCTGTGCCTGCTTGACCACATACACCTGCAGGCCGGGCACGTTGCCGAACGCCACCGCGCCCAGTGCCAGCACGGTCAGCAGCATCAGCCAGGTGTTGTGGGCGGTGAAGGTCATGACCAGCAGCACGATGGCCAGCAGCGCGAAGATGCGCTTCAGCGCGGGAATCGGGCCCATGCGGTCGGCCATGCGGCCGCCCCACAGGTTGCCGATCGCTACCGACACGCCATACACCAGCAGCACCAGGCTGACCGCGTTGGCCGAGAAGCCGGTGACGTCCTGCAGGATCGGCGCCAGGTAGGTGAAGGACAGGAAGGTGCCGCCGTAGCCAAGCGCGGTGATGGCATACACCATCAGCAGGCGCGGCTGCGCCAGCACGCCCAGCTGCTGGCGGAAGGTGGCCGGCGCGCTCTGCGCCAGCCCGCGCGGCACGAACAGCAGGCTGCCCAGCAGCGCGATCACGCCCAGGCCGGCCACGGCCAGGAAGGTCGCGCGCCAGCCCAGGTGCTGGCCGATGAAGGTGCCCAGCGGCACGCCGGTCACCAGCGCCACGGTCAGGCCGGTGAACATGATGGCGATCGCGCTGGCGGCCTTCTCTTTCGGCACCACGGCGGTGGCGATGATCGAGCCGATGGAGAAGAACACGCCGTGGGCCAGGCCGGTGAGGATGCGGGCGACGATCAGCGAGGTGTAGCCCGGTGCCATCCATGCGATGACATTGCCGAGGGTGAACAGCACCATCAGCGCCACCAGCAGGGTCTTGCGCGGCACGCGGCCGGTGAGCGCGGTCAGCACCGGCGCGCCGACGGCCACGCCCAAGGCATACAGGGAGACCAGCAGGCCGGCCGAGGGCAGGCTGACCTGCAGGTCGGCGGCGATGGTCGGGATCAGGCCGACGATGACGAATTCGGTGGTGCCGATGGCAAAGGCACCGAGGGTCAGCGCCAGCAGGGCGAGCGGAATGCCACGGATCATGACAGTGTCCAGAGGGAAGGAAGGCGCGCAGTGTGCGCGGCCGACCTTTGCCGAAAAACCGGTCTTCACGCCAATCACTCTTGCCGCCTGGTCAATAATGACGCCATGAAAACCACCCTCGACGAAATGCAGGCCTTCCTGGCGGTGATCGACAGCGGTTCGATCAGCGCGGCTGCCGAGCAGCTGGGGCAGACACCTTCGGGTGTGAGCCGCGCGCTGGGCCGTCTGGAGGACAAGCTGGGCACGACCCTGCTGACCCGCACCACCCGCCGCCTGCACCTGACCGCCGAGGGCGAGGCCTATCTGCGCCATGCGCGGGCGATCATCGATGCGGTGGAATCGGCCGAGGAACAGATGGCGGCGCGGCGCGAGCGTCCGGCCGGCCGGCTGCGGGTGGATGCAGCGATGCCGTTCGTGCTGCACGTGATCGCGCCGCTGGTCGCTGGTTACCGCGCGCGCTATCCGGACGTGCAGCTGGAGTTGAACAGTTCCGAGCGCTACATCGACCTGCTGGAACGGCGCACCGATCTGGCGATCCGTATCGGCCCGCTGGCCGATTCCACCCTGCATGCGCGGCCGCTGGGGCGCTGCCGGCTGCAGGTGCTGGCCAGCCCGGCCTATCTGGCCACGCGTGGCGAGCCGGCCAGCGTGCTGGCATTGGGTCAGCACACGCTGTTGGGGTTCAACGAGCCGGAGTCATTGAACCGTTGGCCGCTGCCGGGCGATGCCGAGGGGCAGCTGCTGGTGCGCCCGGACATCGCGGTGTCCAGCGGCGAGACCCTGCGCACGCTGGCGGTGGAGGGCGTGGGCATCACCTGCCTGTCCGACTTCGTGACCGAACGCGACCGCGCGGCCGGCACCCTGGTGCCGGTGCTGGCCGCGCAGACGCTGGATGTGTACCAGCCGATCCATGCCGTGTACTACCGCAACACGGCCGTATCGGCACGGATCAGCTCGTTTCTGGATTACCTGGGCGAGGCGATGGCCGCCTCGGATTACCTGCGCTGATGGAGTGTCCGGGTTGCCGGCCAGCGGCCGGCACTACCGGGAATCGCACGCATGGTAGTGCCGGCCGCTGGCCGGCAACCCCCACACTGCCCGGTGGTTCCGTCAGGCCGCGCGCGCCAAGGCACCCGTTGCTGTCGCCGTGGTGGACAGATCAAACACATCCACCGCTTCGATCAGGCGATCCGCCTGCTGTTCCAGGCTGCGTGCCGCGGCGCTCGCTTCTTCCACCAGCGCGGCATTCTGCTGGGTGGTGCCATCCATCTGGATGATGGTCTGGCTGACCTGCTCGATGCCGGCCGACTGTTCCTGCGACGCAGCGGAGATCTCGGCCATGATGTCGGTCACGCGCTGCACCGACGCGACGATCTCGGCCATGGTGTCGCCGGCCTGGCGCACGCGCTGCGCACCGTGGCCAACCTGTTCCACCGACGCCTCGATCAGCGATTTGATTTCCTTGGCCGCCGCCGCCGACCGCTGTGCCAGCGTACGCACTTCACTGGCGACCACCGCGAATCCACGGCCCTGCTCGCCGGCACGCGCCGCTTCCACCGCGGCATTCAGCGCCAGGATGTTGGTCTGGAACGCGATGCCGTCGATGACGCTGATGATGTCGGCGATCTGCCGCGACGAGCCTTCGATCGCATCCATCGTCGCCACGACCTGGCCGACCACTTCACCGCCGTGCGAGGCCACGCTGTGCGCACCGATCGCCAGCTGGTTGGCCTGCCGCGCATGCTCGGCGTTCTGGCGCACGGTGGAGGTCAGTTCCTCCATCGACGCGGCGGTTTCTTCCAGGTTCGCCGCCTGCTGTTCGGTGCGGCGCGACAGGTCGTTGTTGCCGGCGGAAATTTCCGCAGCGGCGGTGTGGATGCTGCCGGAGGCGTGCTTGATGTCGCTGACGATCGTCGCCAGCTGCGCGGCGGTGGCGTTGGCATCCCCCGCAATGCGGGCGAACACGCCCTGGAAGTCGCCGTCCATACGCGCACCCAGGCGACCATCGGCAATGGCACGCAGCATGGCCGAGACCTCCCCCAGGTTCTGTTCGGTGGTCTGCATCAAGCGGTTCAGGCCATCGACCATCGCGCGGAAATCATGCTCGAAGCGCGCACTGTCGCCACGCTGGCTGAAGTCGCCTGCGGCAGCGGCTTCGGCCAGGCGGCGGATCTCGCCGTTGATCGCGCCCAGGTTGGATTTGACCGCATCCAGCGCCTGGGTGATCACGGCCTTCTCGCCGGGCAGGCGCTCCATGTCCAGGCTGAGATCGCCCACGGCATAGCGGCCCATGATAGTGATCGCGCGCATTTTCACCTGGATGTGCGCATCGACCAGGGTGTTGGTGTCGGCCACCATCGTGCCGTAGGCGCCGGGGAAGGCGCTGCTGTCCATGCGGTGGCTGATCGTGCCGGCGTCGTGTGCCCTCGCCATCGCGGTCTGCGCATCAAGCACGCCACGCAGGGTGCTCTGCACGGCCTGCATCGCCTGTGCCAGGCGACCGATCTCGTCGCGGCTGCGCACCTGCACCACGTGGTCGAGGTCACCGGCGGCAACCGCACGCGCGGCCGCTTCCACCGCCAGCACCGGCTGCACCACGGCGCGCCGCAGCCACCAGCCAAGGGCGATCAGCAGCAGCACGGCGGCGCCGATGGTCAGCGCGGCGCACGCCACCAGCACCTGTCGGGAATCCTGCGAACGCGCGGTCACTGCAGCCTCGGCCACCTCGGTGGCACGCACGCTCAAGGCATCCAGCGCACTGGCCACCGGACGGTCCTTGCCGCGCACCAGGGAATCGCCCACCGCCGGGTCGTAGCTGGCGTCAGCGAAGGCCTGCAGTGCGGCGTGGTAGTCCTGCTGCAACTGTGCGTGCAGGCCGGAAAACGCCTGCGCCAGTTCGCGCGTGCGCGCATCGGGGCTGGCGGCCAGGCCCGTGGCCAGTTCGGCAACGACGCGGCCTTCGTTGTCGAAGGCCTGCAGGTGATGCTGGCGCAGCGCGTCATCGTGGCCGCGCAGCAGCAGGTTCTTCCACTCCTGTACCTGTCCGCGGAATTCGCGTTGCAGGCGCTCGGCATCGCGGCTGTGGGCAACCTCCGGCGGTACGTCGGTGGACAGCTTCAACCAAGCCGACGCCAGGCCCGCCAGGGCGCATACCAGGACAACAGCCAGACCAACAGAAACGGCACCGAGCAGCTTCGACTGCAGCCGCGGCGCATGGGAAGAGGCTTTCATGGGACGAGATCTCGGAAGGGGTGCGATGCGGTATCGACCGTCCTTTAGCGCTCTGAAGTGCGATGCCTGTCACATTACCGTTCTGTTTAGCCATGTGAAGGCTATGTTTACTTGGACAAATGTGTCCATTTGGAACAAAAGCAGACCCTCGACAGGCGGATTAAATGTAACTACTGTAGTTACATGAAATCCGCGAATCCGCTTTCCGACGCCCTGCACGTGATGGCCCATCTGGTCGGCCAGCACGGGCCGCGAACCTCCGAACAGCTGGCGACCTGCCTGCCGACCCACCCGGTGGTGATCCGCCGCCTGCTGGCGCAGATGCACAAGGCCGGCCTGGTACGCAGCACGCGCGGCCACGGTGGCGGCAGCCAGCTCGCCCGCGATGCGGCGACGATCACCCTGCACGACGTCTACCAGGCCATCGGCGCGCCGCCGATGGTCCAGGTCGGTACCCGCGAAGGCAGGGGCGGCTGCCCGATCCAGCAGCTGGTCAACCAGGCCCTGCTGGACAGTGCCCGCCAAGCGCAGCGCCTGCTCGAGCAGCGGCTGCAGGCAACCACCCTCGACCAGCTTGGCGCCGACTTCGCCCGCCATCTTGCCCATCACCGTTCCCTGGAAGGTCACCATGAATCCTGATGTCCTCATCGTCGGCGGCAGCTACGCCGGCATCGCCGCCGCACTGATCCTGGCGCGTGCGCGCCGGCCGGTCACGGTCATCGATGCGGGTTCGCCGCGAAACCGTTTCGCCAGCCATTCGCACGGCGTGCTGGGCCTGGACGGCATCAGTGGCGCCGAGCTGTTGAAGAACGCGCGCCAGCAACTGCTGGACTACCCGAGCGTGCGTTGGCTGAATGCCGAAGCGGTGCAGGCCACGCTCCGCACCGAAGGTGTGGAGGTGCGTACGGCTGACGGCCAGGTACTGACCGCGCGCAAGCTGCTGCTGGCCACCGGTATCGCCGACCAGCTGCCCGATCTGCCCGGCCTGGCCGAGCGCTGGGGCAGCACCGTGCTGCACTGCCCGTACTGCCATGGTTATGAAGTGGGTGGCGGTTCGATCGGCCTGCTCGGCGGCCATCCGATGTCGGCCGGCAAGGCGCCGCTGTTCGCCGACTGGGGCAACGTCACCTTCTTCAGCCAGGGCTTGCCGATCAGCGACGAGGAGCTGGCCGCCATGCAGCAGCGCGCTGTGCAGGTGGAAACCACGCCGGTGGTAGGTGTGCACGGCGAGCAGCCGACGTGGCTGGAAGTGGAACTTGCCGACGGTCGCCGTGTTGCCCAGCGTGCACTGTTCGTGCCGGCCATGCAGCAGATGGCCACGCCGCTGGTACAGCAGCTGGGCTGCGCGCTGGTGGAGAGTCCGCTGGGCGTGCTGGCCGAGGTGGACATGATGAAACAGACCTCGGTGCCGAACGTGTACGCCGCCGGTGATGCGACCACGGTCGGCAACATCACCCTGGCCATGGCCGAAGGCGTGCGCGCGGGCATCGGCATGCACCATGCGCTGGTGGCCGAGGACAGCCTGCCGCGCTGAGGCAATGCATCCACGCATGGCGCGGAACCGTTGAAGGGTGCCGACGTTGGCCGGCACCCTCCGCCTTCAACCTTCCACGCTGGCCGCATCCAGCTGTGCCACGTCCTGCACGCTCAACGCCACGTTCGCCGCCGCCAGCAGGTCGTGCAGCTGCTCCACGCTGGTGGCACTGACGATCGGTGCGGTGATCGATGGCCGTGCGATCTGCCAAGCCAGCGCGATCTGCGCGGCAGTGGCGTTGTGCTTGCTGGCCACGTCATCCAGAGCCTGCAGAATGCGCAGGCCGCGCGGGTTCAGGTAACGCTTGACCACGGTGGCGCCGCGCGCGGAACTCTTGCCGGCATCGTCCGGCGTGCGGTACTTGCCACTGAGGAAGCCGCTGGCCAGTGCGTAGTAGTTGATCACGCCGATCTGCTCGCGCTGCACCAGCGGTTCCAGTTCCTTCTCGTAGCCGGCGCGGTCGTACAGGTTGTACTCCGGCTGCAGGGTTTCATAGCGCGGCAGCCCGTAGTCGGTAGAGACCTTCAAGGCATCGGCCAGACGCGTGGCGCTGTAGTTGGACGCGCCGATCGCGCGCACCTTGCCCGCCTCGATCAGGCGACCGAACGCGGCCAGGGTCGCTTCCAGCGGCGTGGATTCATCGTCCTCGTGAGCCTGGTACAGATCGATCACCTCGGTCTGCAGGCGACGCAGCGAATCCTCCACCGCCGCATTGATGTTGTCCGGGGTGAGGCCGGGGCGCTCGGCCCATTTGGCCACCTTGGTCGCCAGCACCACCTTGTCGCGCTTGCCGCTGCGCGCGAACCACTTGCCCAGCAGCGTTTCCGACTCGCCACCCTGGTTGCCCGGCACCCACGCCGAGTACACGTCGGCGGTGTCGACCAGGTTGAAGCCGGCATCGACGAAGGCATCCAGCAGGGCGAAGCTGGCCTTCTCATCGGCGCTCCAGCCGAACACGTTGCCACCGAAGGCGAGCGGAGCTACATGCAGGCCTGAACGGCCCAGTTCGCGGTTTGCCGTCATGGGCACGGACTCCTTGGGGGAAGTCCTTCAGGATAGAACGCGATGTGTGACCGCGCTGCGGCGCTGACCACAAAACTGTGTTCCGCACCGCGCACGCGGCTAACGTTTTGTGAACACCTGCGGCGTGGCGGCTGCTAGTCTCGCCGCATCTTCCGCTGGAGTCGCCCCGATGATTGCTGCCTCATCCCTGCATGGTTGCCGCCTGCTGCTTGCTTCGGCCCTGCTGGTTGCCGTTCCCGCATTCGCCGCGCCGGCCACGGTCGCACCGGCAAAGATCCAGGTGTCGCCCGCGATCAATGCCGCAGTGAAGGCCTCGACCCGCGACCCCGCCAACGTCAAGCGCGACGGTTTCCGTCATCCTGCGCAGACCTTGGGCTTCTTTGGCGTCGCGCCGGAAAAGACCGTCATCGAGATCACCCCGGGCAATGGCTGGTACTCGGAGATCCTGGCGCCGCTGCTGCGCGACAAGGGTCATTACATCGCTGCGGTGGTCGATCCGCAGGCCGTGGCTGAAGGTCGTGGCCGCGACTACCAGCAGCGCAGCCGCGACAGCCTGGAAAAGAAGTACGCCGCCGCACCGGCACAGTTCGACAAAACCACCGTGGTTGCCTACGACCCGGCCAAGCCGGTGTTCGGTGCAGCCAACTCGGCCGATGTGGTGCTGACCTTCCGCAACGTGCACAACTGGCGCAAGGCCGGCCAGGCGCAGGGCATGTTCCAGGGCTTCTTCAACGTGCTCAAGCCGGGCGGCGTGCTCGGCGTGGTCGAGCACCGCGCCAAGGCCGACGTGGCCGACGCTGACGACACCGGTTATGTGGGCCAGCAGCAGGTGATCGCGATGGCCGAGGCCGCCGGTTTCAAGCTCGACGCGCGCACCGAGGTCAATGCCAACCCGCGCGATACCAAGGACCATCCGAATGGCGTGTGGACCCTGCCGCCGACCAACCAGCATGACAAGGCGGACGACGCCAAGTACCAGGCCATTGGTGAAAGCGACCGCATGACCCTGCGTTTCGTGAAGCCGTGACCCGGTAGCGCCGGGCCATGCCCGGCGAGCACGCGGCGTGGCATGGGACAATGCCCTGCCCGCCGCCTGCCGTCCCCGCGATGCTGATTGCCTTCAACAAGCCGTTCAACGTGCTTTGCCAGTTCACCGACCGCAGCGTGCCGCCGCGGCCGACATTGGCCGGCTTCGGTTTGCCGCCGCGCGTCTACGCTGCCGGCCGCCTCGACCATGACAGCGAAGGCCTGCTGCTGCTGACCGACAACGGTACGCTGGCGCACAAGTTGACCGACCCGAAGCACAAGGCGGACAAGCTCTACTGGGTGCAGGTGGAAGGCACGCCCAGCGACGGGCAGCTGCAGCAGCTGCGCGATGGCGTGGTGCTCAATGATGGGCCGACGCTGCCGGCGAAAATCGAGCGCCTCGATCCTGCGCCTGAACTGTGGCCGCGCGATCCGCCGGTGCGCTTCCGCAAGACGGTGCCCGACAGCTGGCTGGCGATCACGATCCGCGAGGGGCGCAACCGGCAAGTGCGGCGGATGACCGCTGCGGTGAACCTGCCGACGCTGCGCCTGGTACGCGCTGCAATGGGGCCTTACCGGCTGGATGACCTGCAGCCCGGGCAGTGGCGGCAGATCGGCTGAAAAAAAAGGCCGGAGGCCTTGCGGCGTCCGACCCTCGTGCAGCGTCATGGGGTCAAAGCCCTTCCTGCGGAAGGGATCCGACCCCGGTCAATCAGGCGTCGCTGCCGATATCGCTGTGCTCGTCGACCACGGTGTCGTTGCGGCGATCGCGCGCGTTGATGCGCTGGGCCTGGCCGTTGACCACATGGCCATTGGCGGCCTTCTTCTTCTGCTGCTTGCGGTACAGCGCATAGCCCAGCAGGCCTACGCCCACGGCAGCTGCCGCAATGGTCACCGCCGGATTGCGGCGGGCGAACCTGGTGGCGACCTTGCCGCCGGTCTTCACCGCGCCAAGGGCGGCACCGGTCTTGATCCAGTCGCTGGCCTGCGGGCCGAGGTGACGCAGGCTGCCGCCCGCGCTCTTCAGGCCATCACCTGCGGTATGGGCCAGGTCGAGGGCGCGCTCCAGGGCGCGGTCGGTGATTACGGTCAGCTTGCTCATGCGGGGGTGTCCTTGCCTCGGGTCGAAGTCCAGTGTCGCCTGTTGCCCGTAAACGGTATGTCAGTCAGGCGGGCGCGTGGTGTGACTCTACCGCAGCCATTCAGGAACGGGCGGGGTGTCGGCGCGCATTACGTCCCGCGCGGCTTGGCCCGGTGGGTCGCCGTAGCCGTCCAAGGGTCGTCCGGCCACGGGTGGCGCGGGTAACGGCCCTTCATCTCCTTCTTCACCTCGGCGTAGGTGTTCTCCCAGAAATTGCGCAGATCCTGGGTGACCTGCAACGGCCGGCCACCCGGCGACAGCAGGTGCAGGGTCAGCGGCACCCGGCCATCGGCGATGCGTGGCGTATCGGCCAGGCCGAACAACTCCTGCAGCTTCACCGCCAGCACCGGCGGCAGCGGCTCGCCGCTTTCGCCGTCCAGCGCGTAGCTGATCGGCCGCTCCAGCCCCGACGGCACGGTGATCCGGGTGGGCGCGTGGCGCTCGACCAGCTGCCGTTGCGACCATTCCAGTGGCGACTTCAGCGCTTCGCCGAAACTGGCCTCGTCCAGTGCATCCAGCCGTGTCCTGCCCGCGAACGCCGGCTGCAGCCACTGCGCACGGTTGGCCAGCAATGCGGCATCACTGCAGTCGGGCAGGCCCAGCTCGGGCATCCAGCGCCGCAGCGATTCCACCCGTGCCTGCCACTGGCGCAGACCGTCGGTCCAGGGCAATGCCTGCAGGCCGAGCTCGGCAACGGCGTCGGTCAGCGCCTGCGCCGCCAGCTGCGGATCCACCCGGCCAGCCGAACGGCTGTCCATCACGATGCGATCAAAGCGTGTTTCGCGCAGCGCGACCAGGGCGCGGCGGGTGTCATCCCAGCGCACCGCGTCTTCGGTTACGAAGCGCTCGGGCCAGTGCCTGCGCAGATAGCCTTCATCCACCGGTGCGGCGCGCAGCAGCAGCGCATCGCGGGCTTCGAAGCGCAGCTCGCTGGCCACCAGCCACGGTTCGCCCCGCAGGTCGCTCAGTTCATGCAGGCGGGCGCTGCGGCCGTTGGCCAGCAGGTAACGCAGCGGGTCGTTCGGATGCTGGAAGGCAATGCGGTCGGGGAAGGCATGGGCCAGCAGGTCGCCCAGTTCGTGGGCCTCGATGCTGGCGGGCGGTGCGGCGTCACAACGCAGGCGACGGCGCCACTGTTTGGCAGCGGCATCGATGGCGGCCAGGCCACTGCGATTGGCATCGGCCGGCGCACGGCCGTTGCGGAAGGCCGCCAGTGCGCGCCAGCGTGCGGCCAGTGCATCACCGCCCTGGCGCAATGGGTCACGAGCTTCCAGCAATGCCGCCAGATCGGCGGCCAACGCCTGAGCGCGGGCATCAGCTGCGGCCAGCAGCATCGCGGCCATCCGCGGATGGGTGCCCAGCGCCAGCACGCGACGGCCGAGTGCAGTGATCGCGCCGCTGCTGGACAACGCGCCCAGGCGCTGCAGCAGTTCGCGTGCGGCGGCCATCGCCCCGGTCGGTGGCGGGTCAAGGAAGCGCAGGTCGCTGCTGCCCCAGGCGGCCAGTTCCAGCGCAAGGCCGGCCAGTTCAACCTGGTCGATCTCGGCGCGACGCTGCGGTTCCAGCCGCTGCGACTGCGGCCACAGCCGCCAAGCCACGCCCTCGGCCACGCGCCCGGCACGGCCGGCACGCTGGTCGGCCGAGGCCTGCGCAATGGCGACCACGTCCAGGCGGGTGAATCCACTGTTGGGGTCGTAGCGCGGCTCGCGCGCCTGGCCGCTGTCGATCACCACGCGCACGCCGGGCAGGGTCACCGAGGATTCGGCGACGTTGGTGGCCAGCACCACGCGGCGGCGGCCGTCGGCGGCGGCCTGCAGCACGCGCGCCTGCTGTTCCACCGGCAGTTCACCGTGCAGGGCCAGTACGTCCACCGCAGCGCCAGCAAGACTGTCCTGCAGGCCTGCCTGCACGCGCGCGATCTCACGTTGGCCGGGCAGGAACACCAGCAGGTCACCGGGGTGCTCGGCCAGCGCCTGCTGTACCGCGCGCCGCACCTGCAGTTCCAGCGCCTCGTCACGCCGGGCAGGGAAGTGGCTGATTGCCACCGGATAGCTGCGGCCTTCGCTGCTCAGTCGTGGTGCATCGAGGAAGCGCGCCAGGCGCTCGCCATCGAGCGTCGCCGACATCACCAGCAAGCGCAGGTCATCGCGCAGCTGCGACTGCACGTCCAGCGCCAGCGCCAGGCCCAGGTCGCCACTGAGGTGGCGCTCGTGGAATTCGTCGAACAGGATCACGCCCACGGTTTCCAGCATTGGATCGTCCTGCAGCATCCGGGTCAGGATGCCCTCGGTGACGACCTCGATGCGCGTGCGCGCCGATATCTTGTTCTCGAAGCGGATGCGGTAGCCGACGATGCCGCCGACCTCCTCACCGAGCTGGCGCGCCATGAACATCGCGGCACTGCGCGCGGCCACCCGGCGTGGTTCCAGCAGGATGATCCTGCGGCCCTCCAGCCACGGCGCATCGAGCAGCGCCAACGGCACCTGGGTGGTCTTGCCCGCGCCAGGCGGGGCTTCCAGCACCAGCCGCGGGTGCACGGCCAGGTGCTGCTGGATCTGCGGCAGCAGCGGAGAGATGGGGAATTGCGGGGCGTTCATCTGCAAAGGATAAGGGGCCATGGCGGGCACGGGTACAATGCGCGGGTTTTCCTGCCTCTGCTGCCCCCATGCATCTGATCGATATCGGCGCCAACCTGACCCACGACTCCTTCGACCGCGACCGCGACGCCGTGCTGGACCGCGCGCGCCAGGCCGGCGTGGTGCAGATGATCATCACCGGTGCCAGCCGCGAGCATTCGCCACTGGCCCTGCAGCTGGCGCAGCAGCACCCGGGCTTCCTGTACGCCACCGCCGGCGTGCACCCGCACCACGCGGTGGAGTACACCGACGAGTGCGATGCGGAGATGCGCGCGCTGCACGCCCATGCCGAAGTGGTGGCGGTGGGTGAGTGCGGGCTGGACTACTTCCGCGATTTCTCCCCGCGCCCGGCACAGCATCGCGCGTTCGAGCGCCAGCTGCAGCTGGCCGCAGACAATGGCAAGCCGCTGTTCCTGCACCAGCGCGACGCGCATGCCGATTTCATGGCACAGATGAAGAACTTCGAAGGCCGCATCGGTCCGGCCGTGGTGCACTGCTTCACCGGCGAGCGCCAGGAGCTGTTCGATTATCTCGACCAGGACTGGTACATCGGCATCACCGGCTGGCTGTGCGACGAGCGACGCGGTGGCCACCTGCGCGAGCTGGTGAAGAACATTCCGGCCAACCGGTTGATGATCGAGACCGACGCACCGTACCTGCTGCCGCGCACCTTGAAGCCGATGCCGAAGGACCGCCGCAACGAACCGGTGTTCCTGTCGCACATTGTGGAAGAGCTGGCGCGCGACCGTGGTGAGGATGTGCAGACCACGGCGGCAAACGCCACGGCTGCCACGCGTGCGTTCTTCCGGTTGCCGGACGCCGCCTGATCGGCAAACGGTAGTGCCGGCCGCGCCCGGATCCGGTAGCGCCGGGCCATGCCCGGCGAGCGAAGCGGCAAGATCCGTCAGCCGGGAGCGTCCGGATCCGGTAGCGCCGGGCCATGCCCGGCGAGCGAAGCGGCAAGATCCGTCAGCCCTTCCCGATACGTTGGAAAGCGCGGCGTCCAGCCCAGCGCGTCGCGCGTGCTGCGGCTGTCGATGCGCTTGCTGCTCTGGTAGAAGCGCCGCAATGTCGCGCTCACTGATGGATCGTCCCAGGCCACCACGGGCGGCAGGGTGAATCCCCCCAGCTGCGCAGCGAAGGCCAGTACATCCTGCGGCGGCGCCGGTTCGTCATCGCTCGGCAGATACAGCGCATTGGCCGTGGGGCGTTGCATCGCGGCGATCACCACCGCAGCCAGGTCGTCCACGTGCAGGCGATTGAACACCAGCCCTGGCCGCACCACGTGCCGCGCGCGGCCCTGCGCCAGCTGCAGCAGCGCGTTGCGCCCGGGTCCATAGAGGCCCGGCAGGCGGAACATCGCCGAGGCGATACCGCGCGCCTCCGCCAGCGCACGCCATTGCGTTTCGGCGAGGCGACGCTGCATGCCTGCCGGCCCGGCGGCATCGGCCACGCTGTGCTCATTGATCCAGCCGCCGTCGCGGTCGCCGTAGACCGAGGTCGACGACAGGTAACCGAGCCAACGCAGTGAACTGCTGTCGCGCAACGCGGCATGCAGCAGGCGCAGCGCCGGGTCGCCCTCGGCATCGGGAGGGACACTGGACAGCACCGCGTCGGCATGGGCAATCGCAGCGAGCAGGCTCGGGGCAGGCGCGGCGTCGGCACGCAGCTGATGACGCAGCAGGCCATCGTCGGGTGCCGACGCCGGATCGCGCACCGTGCCTTCCACGTGTACGCCCTGGGCCTGAAGGCGCGCGGCCAGCACGCGTCCACTCCAGCCCATGCCGAGGATCAGTACGCGCTTCGGCAACGGGCCAGGCATGTTCATCGGATCACACCGCGCGCTGGGCCTGGTAGGCCTGCAGGCTGCTGTAGGCCACCTGCAGCAGCAACGCTTCCTGGCCCGCGGCGCGCGCACGCGCCAGCATGTCGCCGACGATCTGGGCCGCTTCCACCTGCTGGCCTGCTTCCAGGTCGCGCAGCATCGACGCCTTCAACGCCGAACCGGGCTGGGTCAGGGTGCCACGCGCGGTGTCCTGCGCCGCCTGCGGCACCGGCTCACCCGCTGCTTCGGCCACCGCCAGGCATTCGTCATAGAGCCCACGCACGATGGCGTCGCCGTCGTCGGTGGCCACGATCGTGCCGATGTCCGCACGCAGCAGGCAGGTGGCCGCCGCCAGCGCGGTCAGGAACGTGTACTTGATCCACTGTTCCTGGCCGATGTGCGCACTGGCCAGATGATCCAGATTGGCCTGCGCACAGGCTGCTGCGAACGCCTGCACGCGCGCGGAGATCGCACCGCCATCGCGCTCGCCGAAGGTCAGCTTGGCCGGCTTGCCCAGGTGCAGCACGGCCCCATCAGGCGCCTTGGTCGCACTGATGAAGCACAGCCCACCGAGCACGGCGTCACGACCGAAGCGTGCGTCGAGCGCGTTGTAGTGATGCAGGCCGTTGAGGATCGGCAGCACGGTGGTACCCGCGCCCACCGCCGGGGCGATGGCATCGATCGAGCTGTCCAGATCGTAGGCCTTGCAGCTGAGGATCACCAGATCGAACGGCTTGTCCGCAGCCAGCGCAGGCAGGGCATCTGCGGTGACGTGCTGCACCGGGAACGTGACATCGCCCACCGGGCTGCGCAGCACCAAGCCATCACGATCCAGCTGCGCGGCGCGCGCGGGGCGCACGAGGAAGGTCACGTCCACGCCAGCCTGGGCCAGGCGACCACCGAAGTAACCGCCGGTACCGCCGGCGCCGAGGATCAGGATACGCATTGCACGCTCACTGCAGTTGGGGGATTCACTGCAGCGATTGTGCCGGAGTTTGCGGTCAACGGCTGAGCCCCTCGTGGTGGTTTGAAGCGCAAGCTGTGTTTGGGTCGGGCGGGGGTGGGCTCACGGGGGACGCCGCAAGTACGTCCGAGTAGGCTTGGCCGCGCCATCCATGGCGCGGACACCCCCGCGAGCCCACCCCGCCCGACCCCTGACGGTTTCCGTGTGCGTCCACCACGGAAAACAAAGAAGAAAATCAAAAGCAACAGCGGGTCGCTTCGCTCGTTCCACGCGATCATCTTTCCGATGGATCCCCATCCATCAGTTCACAAACGAAAAGAGCCGAGCAGATGCTCGGCTCCATCGCGAATGCTTCATCCACGCATGGCGTGGATCTACTGTGTCGACCAGGGTCGACACCCACCAACAGCAGCACAGACGCCGTTCCGACAGCAGCGAAAAACTGTCGAAGGCGGGGTGGTGTCGGGTTGCGGGGTGTCCGCGCCATGGATGGCGCGGCCAAGCCTACAAGGACGTACTTGCGGCGTCCCCGCAACCCGACACCACCCTGCCAACCCACGGATAGCTCGCCTTTGACGTTGACGTTGACGTTGACGTTGCTGTTGCCGGCCAGCGGCCGGCACTACCAACGCGGGTGCAGGGCCGCAGGCCCTGCAGAACATCCTCAGCTGCGCATGCCCACGCCACGGCGCAACAACCACAGCGCCAGCGCCGTCAGCACCACCACGAAACCGATCATCAGCGCATACGCCACCACCACCGGCACATCGCTGCTGCCCAGCAGGCCATAGCGGAACGCGTTGACCATGTAGAAGATCGGGTTCGCGTGCGTGGCCGCCTCCGCCCATGGCGGCAGCAGTTTCACCGAATAGAACACGCCGCCCAGGTAGGTCAGCGGAGTCAGGATGAAGGTCGGCACGATCGCCACGTCATCGAACTTCTTCGCATACACCGCGTTGATGAAGCCGGCCAGCGAGAAGATCGTCGCGCCCAGGATCACCGTGGTCAGCGTCACCAGCGGATGCGGGATGCGCACCGGGGTGAAGAACATCGCGATGATCAGCACGATCACGCCCACCATCAGGCCGCGCAGCACCGCACCGGCCACGTAGCCCCACAGGATCACCCAGTTCGGCATCGGGCTGACCAGCAGCTCTTCCACGTGGCGGCCGAACTTGGCGCCGAAGAACGAGGAGCTGATGTTGCCGTAGCTGTTCTGGATCACGCTCATCATCACCAGGCCCGGCACGATGAACTGCATGTAGGTGTAGCCGCCCATGTCGCCCACGCGCGAACCGATCAGGCCGCCGAAGATCAGGAAGTACAGGGTCATGGTGATCGCCGGCGGTACCAGGGTCTGGCCCCAGATGCGCATGATGCGGGCGACTTCGCGGCGCACGATGGTCATCAGTGCGATGCGGTTGCGCTGGCCGTCGGTCAGGACCGGGGTCGGGGTGCTGCTCATGCGGACGTCTCCTGGTTGCCGGTGAGGCGCACGAACAGTTCCTCCAGGCGGTTGCTCTTGGTACGCATCGAGCGCACGCGGATGCCCGCCGCGTTCAGTGCCTCGAACACGCGGTTGAGGTCCATCGCACGTGGCATGTCGATGTCCAGCGTATGGCCGTCGGTGGCGGTCAGGGTTGCCCCCTCGATCACCGGCAACTGGGCGGGCAGGGTGCCGTCGATGTCCAGCAGGAAGCCTTCCACGTCAAGCTTGGCCAGCAGTTCGCGCATCGGGCCCTGGGTGACGATCTGGCCGTGGTCGATGATGGCCAGGTTGCGGCACAGGTGCTCGGCCTCTTCCAGGTAGTGGGTGGTGAGGATGATCGTGGTGCCGGCGGCGTTGATCTCCTTCAGCACCCGCCACATGTCGCGGCGGATCTCGATGTCCACGCCAGCGGTCGGTTCGTCCAGGATCAGCAGGCGCGGCCGGGTCATCATCGCGCGGGCGATCATCAGCCGGCGCTTCATGCCGCCGGACAGGGTGCGGCTCATCACCTGCGCCTTCTCCCACAGGTGGGCGCGCTTGAGCTCGACTTCGGCCATCTGCTCGGCTTCGGCGCGCGGCACGCCGTAGAAGCCGGCGTAGTTCACCAGGATGTCGAAGGGCTTTTCAAACAGGTTGAAGTTGATCTCCTGCGGCACCAGCCCGATCAGGCGCATGGTGGCGCTGCGGTTGCGCACCAGGTCGCTGCCGAACACTTCCACCTGGCCCTCGCTGAGGTTGACCAGGGAACTGATGATGCCGATCAGGGTGGACTTGCCGGCACCGTTCGGGCCCAGCAGGGCGAAGAAGTCGCCCGGGGCCACTTCCAGCGAGACCCCTTTCAGGGCCTGGGTGCCGTTGTCATAGGTTTTACGCAGGTCGCGCACGCGCAGGGCGGGCGCCGTATCGTTCAGGGAAGCCAAGCTCGAAGCCTTCGCGCCCATGGGCTGGCGCTGGAGAGGGGCGGGGAAGGTCTATTATAGAAGACCCCGAGGGCTTGCCCCGGCTACACACTGTCCCGAAAAGTCGTGCCTGTCCAATTCCCCATCAAACTGGTCGACCGCCGCATGCTGGCGCCCTCCATCGGCCATTACCAGTTCGTGCGTGACGACGGCCAGCCGCTGGATTTCCAGCCCGGCCAGTTCATCCAGGTCCATTTCAGCTACGCCGATGGCACCGAAACCAAGCGCAGCTACTCGCTGGCGACCATCCACGACCACGCGCTGGGGCCAGGCGAGGCGGTGGATATCGCGGTCAGTTTCGTACCCGGTGGCGCCGCCACGGCGCTGTTCGAGGCGCTGGACATCGGCGGCCAGGTCAGCGCGTCCGGTCCCTACGGTCGGTTCTGCCTGAACCCGGGCGACCACAACGGCCGCTACTTGCTGATCGCCACCGGTACCGGCGTCACCCCGTACCGCTCGATGCTGCCGTTGCTGGCAACGGCGATGGTCGAGCGTGGCGTGCAGGTGGTCCTGCTGCAGGGCGCACGCAGCCCTGGCGAGCTGCTGTACAGCGAAGACTTCTACAGCTTCGCCGAAAAGCACCCGAACTTCCGTTATGTGCCTTGCCTGTCGCGGGAATTGCCGGCCGCGCCGCACCCGGACGTACACCATGGCTATGTGCAGCAGGCGCTGGCGGCCTTCACGCCGGACCCGGCCACCGACATCGCCTACCTGTGCGGCAACCCGGACATGGTCGACGCCTGCGCCGAAGCGCTGAAGGCGGCGGGCCTGGGTAATCCGCAGATCCGCCGCGAGAAGTACGTCAGCAGCAAGTAGTGCCGGCCGCTGGCCGGCAACCCCGCACACCGGAGGCGGCACAACGCCGCCCCCGGGGCCATGCCTCAGTACGGCACCCAGGCATCGCGCCAGGCCGAACCCACGCCCGGCCGGTACGCCTCGGCATTGACGTTGCACCACGCGCCTTCCGGGAACGGGCGGCAGGCGTACAGCTTGCCGTCGCTGCCCTTCACCACGGTCTGCCCGGGCACGTAGCTGCCGATACCGGCCGGATACACATGGTCGAAATCACCGCCGGGTGACGGCGTACCCGGGTCTGGCACCTTGGTGTCCAGCTGGAAGCGGTTGCCGTCCTTCAGGTACACGCGGTTGTCGGTGGCCGAGGCGGTCGGCGTGATCGCGCCGTTGCTGAGTACGCCGACGCGCGCATGCTGGGCACTGGCGTTGACCTTGCGCGCAAGCGCCAATGGCCACTGCGCCGGCGTGGTCTGGCCTGCGGCCAAGGTGGCTTCCACGCGTTCGACGTCGTTGCCGTTGGCATTGAACACACGCAGCGCCAGGGTGGTGCCCACCGGCAGCTCGGTACGCGCGGTCACCGGTCCGGCATCCTGCCACTGCGGCACCGGCGTGGTACCGCCGCCGCCTTCAAAGCGCACGTCCATGCAGGTATAGAACGCTTCGGTGGAATCGGCGCGCTGCCAGGTGTTGTAGATCACATGCTGGCCGCTGCGCTGCGGCAGCGTGCACTGCAGCTTGTAGGTGCCATCGGCCGACAGCGGCGTGTTGCCCAGCGAGCAGAATTCCTGCAGGTCGGCCCAGCGCAGCGGGCTGCCCGGTTGCCAGCCGGCGCGGGTGACGAAGAACTTCCAGTCGCGCGTGGCGTGCGGGGCGGTCGCCCTGAACACGAAGGTGAACCTGCCGTTCGCATCGGGCTGGATCGGTGTGGTCTGCCAGTCGCTGCGCTCCAGGTCCAGGCCGCGGAAGGTCGGGTTGTTGCCGCTGCACAGCTTGCCGTCGGGCACCACGGCCTGGTGGTTGCCGTTGGCGTTGGCCTGGTTGATGCCGTTCCAGTCGTAGAACGCCTGCGAGCCGGCCACTGCCTTGGCGGCCGCGCAGGCCGGGTTGGTGGGGTTCTCCGGGTTGCCCTGGAAGCAGGCATAGACGCGGCTGGCCGGGGTGATCATCGTGCCGTGTGCAGCGGCGTTGCCGGCAACGCCAACACCGGCGCCAACGAAGACGGTGGCCAACAGCAATGGGGTGTATCGCAGAGACATGGCGCATCCTTGTGGTCGTCGAAGGGAGCGGTGACCGCAGCACCCACGCCGTATCGCGCGACGGACGATGAGCGGTACCGCCGCGAGTATCGAGCTGCAATACGCAGTGGGAAACCACGTCAACGCCGATCCGTGACTACGCGTGTGAAGCCCTTCCCGCAGGCTTCACGCCACACTGAACGAACACGCTGGCGGTCACGCCTGCGGCGCGGCGACGATCACGTTCCTGTGCAACGTCATTGCCGCGGGTGGCCGACCCGATCCACCTGGCACGAAAAGCATCCATGTCCTGCGTTGTGCAGCTGCACGAAGGCCACCGTCGTATCGGCGAACAGCCGGTCCAGGTGCGCGGCAACCTCGGTGCCCTGGCAGACCAGGCCGCTCAGCATGAAGTCCGCGCTGTCATAGGCGCGCACCGAGATCAGCCGACGCTGCACGTAGGCAGGTACCACGCCCACGGGCAGCACGCAGCGGGTTGCACCGCGCTGCACGAAGATCGGGCCCGAGGCGCGGTAAGGCGACAGCGTGGCCAGGTGGGTGTAAGGCAGCAGAAGCAGTTCTGCACCGGCAGGCGCGTCGGTCAGGCTGACCCTGCAGGGGTAGCCGCCGCTGTCGCCAGCGCGCCGGCGCATGATTCCCCGCGCGGCCAGCGCATCGTCGCTGGATTCGAAAAGCGCCTCGAACGGCTGGTGGTCGATGCCACTGAGTTGCCACGGATGCATGAATGTCTCCCGGTTCTGCTCGCATTCTGTCGCCGCCACGAGGCGCCTGCTCGCCATTTTCCGCCACCTCATCGCGCTGGCCGATACCGCCCTGTACCGGGCAAAGGCCGAGGGTCGCAACCGTCTGGTGGCCGTGCCGACGCCGACCCAGGACATCCGCCTGTCGCCGCCAGCGTCCGGCGCGTGTAAGTTGGGTCACATTCGATTGGTCACATCTGCCGCGACAGACCGTCGTGGTGGACAGGAACGTTCCCAGGGGAATCACGCACGATGCAAAGACACCATTTCGCGCGGGCCGGGTTGCTGGCCAGCATGCTGATTGCCGGCTGCAGTGCGCCACCGCAGGCAGGGTCCGACGGCGCGGGCGATACACCCAGCCGCCGCTACGGCCAGATCGATTTCCGCCCCTGCACGCTGGCCACCGAAGGCGCCAATGCCAACGTCGAGGCGCAGTGCGCGACGTTCCAGGTGCCCGAAGACCGGAGCAGGCCGGATGGCCGCAGGATCGATCTGCGCGTGGCCTGGCTGGAGTCGGGCAACAGCGGTTCGGGCCTGCCGGACCCGGTGTTCTTCCTGGCCGGCGGACCTGGCCAGGCGGCCAGCGAGGTGGCCGTCATCGTCGATACGGCACTGCGCCAGGTGCGCAAGCAGCGCGACATCTTCCTGATCGACCAGCGCGGTACCGGCGGCTCCAATCCGCTCAGCTGCCTGGGCGCGGACGGCAAGGAGCTGCCGATGGATGAAGACGCTGCGCCCAGCGAGGCGCTGCTGCGCGAGTACGCGGAGCGCTGCGCTGCGTCGCTGAAGGGCCGTGCCGACCCGCGCTTCTATACCACCGCCGAAGCCATCGCCGATCTGGACGCGGTACGCCAGGCGCTGGGCGCCAACACGCTGAACCTGGTCGGTGGCTCGTACGGCACCCGCGTTGCCCAGCGCTACGCGGCCGCGTATCCGCAGCACACCCGCAGCATCGTGATCGATGGCGTGGTACCGAACGAGCTGGTGGTCGGCGGCGATTTCGCCACGACTTTCGACAACGCGATCACCCTGCAGTCCGAGCAGTGCCGCAAGGATGCTGTCTGCAGCAAGCGCTTCCCGGTCGACACCCGTGCGCAGCTGCGCAGCGTGGTGGAAACCCTGCGCCGCGCGCCGGTCACGGTCGACTACCGCGACCCCGGCACCAACGCACCGCGGCAGGAGGTGCTGACCCCGGACAGCGTGGTCGGCCTGGCGTTCGCCTTCTCCTACGTACCGCAGTACTCCTCGCTGTTGCCACTGGTGCTGGATGAAGCGGCACAGGGTCGCTATGCACCACTGGCGTCGCTGGCGCGCGGTGCGACCCGCAGCATGGATTTCCAGATCAACCGCGGCATGCAGTGGTCGGTGATCTGCAGCGAAGACGCTCCGCGCTACCAGGCGCCGGTCGAAAGCAGCGACAGCCTGGTCGGCCCGGAAGTGGCGCGCGCGTTCTTCGCCGCCTGTCCGGTGTGGCCGCACCAACCGGCTGCGGCGGCTGCGGCAGTGCCGCTGCACAGCGACCTGCCAGTGCTGCTGCTGTCCGGCGAACTGGACCCGGTGACGCCGCCGCGTTACGCCGAGCAGGTGCTCAAGGGCCTGCCGAACGGACGCGCGCTGGTTGCCCGCGGCCAAGGCCACGGCACCCTCACCGCCGGCTGCATGCCACGCCTGCTCGGCCAGTTCATCGACACCACCGATGCCAAGGCGCTGGATGCCAGCTGCCTGGACACGCTGAGCTACGTGCCGGCGTTCACCTCGTTCAACGGATGGGCCCCATGATCGTCGCCGACAACCTGCACAAGGCCTTCAATACCCGCACCGGTCGCATCCAGGCGGTGGCCGATGTCGGCTTCCGCGCCGAGGATGGCCGCATCACCGGCCTGCTCGGGCCGAACGGCGCCGGCAAGACCACCACCATGCGCATGCTGTACACGCTGATGACGCCCGATGAAGGCAGCATCACCGTCGATGGCATCGACGCAGCCCGCGATCCGGTGGAAGTGCGTCGCCACCTCGGCGTGCTGCCGGATGCACGTGGCGTCTACAAGCGGCTGACCGCACGCGAGAACATCGCCTACTTCGGCGAGCTGCATGGCCTGTCGGCGTCGCGCATCCGCGAACGCATCGAAGTGCTGTCGCATGCGCTGGACATGGCCGACATCCTCGATCGGCAGACCGATGGCTTCTCGCAGGGCCAGCGCACCAAGACCGCCATTGCCCGCGCGCTGGTGCACGACCCGCGCAACGTGATCCTTGATGAACCCACCAATGGCCTGGACGTGATGACCACCCGCGCGCTGCGCCGCTTCCTGCTGGGCCTGCGCGAGGAAGGGCGCTGCGTGATCCTGTCCAGCCACATCATGCAGGAGGTCGGTGCGCTGTGTGACCACATCGTGATCATCGCCAAGGGTACGGTGATGGCCGCCGGCGGTGCCGATGAACTGCGCGCGCAGTCCGGCGAGCCCAACCTGGAAGATGCGTTCGTGAAACTGATCGGCAGCGAAGAGGGCCTGCACGCATGAGCATGATGTCGACCCTGATGACGGTGATGCGCAAGGAACTGCGCGACCTCTCGCGTGACCGCCGCACCCTGCTGCTGACCCTGCTGTTCGGCCCCGTGCTGTACCCGCTGCTGATCCTGGGCATGGGCAAGCTGGCGGAAAGCCGCGTGCGCATCCAGATCGAACAGCCGCTGCAGATCCCGACCATCGGTGCGGAGAATGCGCCGAACCTGGTGCGCTTCCTGGCGGCGCAGGGATTGAACGCCGCACCGGCACCGAAGGATCTGGCCGAAGCGATCCGCTCGCAGGAGATCGACGTGGCCCTGCGCATCAGCCCTGAGTTCGGCAAGGACTGGGCCGATGGCAAGCCTGCGCTGGTGGAAGTGATCCGTGACAGCACCCGTCGTGCCGCCGAAGTGCCCAGTGCGCGCCTGCAGGCGGCCCTGGCAACCTACAACGGCCAGGTTGGTGCGCTGCGGCTGATGGCGCGTGGCGTCGACGCACAGGTTGCACGACCGCTGGATGTAGCTACCCAGGACATGGCCAGTGCCGAGGCCAAGCGCGGCATGATGCTGTCGATGCTGCTGCCGGTGCTGCTGACGCTGACCTCGTTCATCGGCGGCGCCTACCTGGTGATGGATGCCACCGCCGGCGAGCGCGAACGGCAATCGCTGGAGCCCTTGCTGGCGACCCCGGGTTCGCGCAGCGCCATCGTCAGCGGCAAGATCGCCGCCGCCTGCGTGGTCGGCTTCGCCTCGTTGCTGCTGACCTTGATCGCGTTCAAGGCCAGCGCACAGATCGCGCCCGGCAACGTCGGCCGGCAGCTCAACATGAACATCGGCTCGATGCTGCAGATGCTGCTGGTGATGGTGCCGATGCTGCTGATCGGCACCTCGTTGCTGACCTTCCTCTCGGCCGCGGCCAAGAGCATGAAGGAAGCGCAGAGCCACATGACCTGGCTGGTGCTGCTGCCGATGCTGCCCGGCTACGCGCTGATGGCGTATCCGGTGAAGAGCGAGCTGTGGCAGTACGCGGTGCCGTTCCTGTCGCAGAACCAGATGTTGCTGAAGGTGATCCGCCACGAGGTGATCAGCCCGACCATCTGGGCGATCTACCTCGGCGCCAGCCTGGCGCTGGCCGCCGTGCTGTGGTTCGCCGCCGTGCGCCGTTACCACAACGAGCGGCTGGCGATTTCCGGCTGAGCGTAACCGGTAGCGCCGGGCCACGCCCGGCGGATGTGAAACGAGGCCCGGTCATTCCGGGTCTCGTGCATTTCAGCGCCGTGAAGCGCTTCCGTCTGCATACCGCGCCGGCGTCACTCCCATCTCGCGCTTGAATACCGCGATGAAGGCGCTGGCCGTGTCGTAGCCCAATGACAGCGCCACGGTGGTGACGGATTCACCGGCCAGCAATCGCGGCAGCGCCAGCAGCACGCGCAGGCGCTGCCGCCAGCGGGTCAGGGTCATGTTCGTTTCGGCCTGCCAGTGGCGGGCGAGGCTGCGACTGGACAGGCCGCTGGCGGCTGCCCAGTCCTCGACGGTGCGGGTGTCATGTGGCGCACGCGCCAGGGCGGCGGCGATGCGGCGCAGGCGGCGGTCACCGGGTTGCTGCAGCGCAAGTGGCAACGGCGTGCCTGCAGCGATTTCATCGGCGATCACCCCGGCCAAGCGCTGTTGCCGCGCATCCAACGCCTGCCCGCACCAGTGCAGTGCCCGCGGCACCGCCACCTGCAACACGTCGCTGGGCTGGAAGATGCGCGGTGCGGTGGGCAGGTCCGCGCAGGCCGCCTTGCTGAAGTACAGGCTCCAGCCATCGAAGCTGCCGATGCTGGAAAGCGCATGCGGATGCTGTGGCGGAAGCCACGCCACGTGCCCGGCCGGAAGCAGCCAGTGGGTGTCGCCCACCTCGATCCGCAACAGGCCGGTGTGGGCACCCAGCAATTGCCCGCGCGCGTGCTGGTGGCGGGCGGTGCGCCGTGAACCCGGCATCGTCAGCTGCGCGCCGAGCAGGGCCGGCCCGCCGCTGGCCTCAACCAACGCAGGATCGATCAGTGGTGTCTGCAATGTCTGTTCTGCCATATCCATTGGCAGTTATACGGCAGAACGGTCGGTGACGAGCGTCGACACTGGGCGTCCACCTCCCAGGAGCACGCCATGCAGCCGCACGACATCCTTCCCGACGACCAGAACGAGGTGCAGGTGAACGGCCTCACCGTGCGCAAGGGCAGCGTCGGCGCCTTTCTCGCCACCGTGCGGGAGTGGCAGGACCCGGCCCGTGATGCCGACCTCCGTGCCACCGCCGAAGCCGATCTGCGCAGCCTGCTGCCCGGGCTGCACGCGCTGGGCCTGTTCCAGGTGCTGAGCGCACGTGATCCAGCACTGCAACGGCTGATCGACAGCGCAGCCTGAAACGCACAAGGCCCGGACATGCCGGGCCTTGCTCCAGAACCGCCGGGCGCGGCCCGGCGCTACCGCCGTGGGCATCAGCCGCCCGGTGCGAACACCAGCGTGCGGCGGGTGGTGACCGGGGCCGTGACCGGCTCGAAGCGCCAGCGCTTGACCGCGTTGAGGGCTTCGCGATCGAAGACACGCGATGGCGTGGCGCGCAGTACGCGCGCATTGGTCACCGAGCCGTCGGTGCCGACGGTGATCTCCACCAGGACTTCGCCGGAGGTACCCGAACGCAGCGCTTCGGCCGGGTAACGCGGGGCTGGCGTGCTGACCGGGCGCAGGCTTGGTGCAGCGGCGGTCGCGGCCTGGCGGGCGGCGTTGGCCTGCTGCGCAGCGGCCTGCTGCTGCTTCTGCTCGGCATCGCGACGCGCGGCAGCCTGGCGCTCGGCTTCCTGGCGCTCGCTGTCACGGCGGGCAACGTCCTGCTGCGCAGCAATCTGCTTGGCCGCTTCGGCTTCCTTGGCACGCTGTTCGGTCAGGCGCTGCTGCTCGGCCAGCTGCTTGGTGCGGTCTTCAGCGTCCTTCTTGACCTTCTCGGTCTCGTCTTCGGTGCGCTTGGCGGCAACCTGCACGCCCTTGGTCAGGCCTTCCTTCAGGCGCGGCAGGGCCGGGGCCGAGGCATCGACCTTTTCGATCAGGGCGACCAGCCGCTGCGCTTCAGTGAAATCCTCGCGGCCCAGATGCTGCTCGGCGGCGATCAGGGTGTAGGGCAGAAGATCGGTCAGCGCGCTCTTCACCGAGGCATCGTCCGGCGTCTTGTCGCGCAGTGCCAGGTAGTACTCGATGGCATTGTCGCCGGCCGGGGCGTACATGCGGTTCTCGCGCAGTGCCTGGCTGGCCGATTCGCGCAGCTGCTCGGTACCCATCGACTGCACCTTGGCGGCCACTGCCGGTGCGGCTGGTGCTGCAGCGGTGGGGGCAGCGGCGCCCTGCGCGGCCGGAGCCGGTGTTTCATCCTTGCCCGAGCAGGCAGCCAGGGCCAAAGCCAGAGCGACCGGCAACCACCGGCGCGCGGCAGCGATCATTGCGACGTGCGACATCCTGCTCCCCTCTAAGAAGACGACGTTACGAAAAACGTAGATACGCATGGCCGGGACGCAAGGTCCGGGCGTGGCGGGGGACGTTTCCCAGCGTCACCGTCGCCTGTAGCGAGGGTGCAATCTAGCATCCTGGCCACCCTTGCGCACAAGGGCCGGGAGCGGGGCCGGCGGCGGCAACCGTGCCGCCGCCGGCGTTCGCGTCAGTGCGCGGCGGCCTTGCTGTGGCTGTTGGACATCAGCTTGTCGGTCCAGGCGATGCCGATCGCCGACAGGATGAACACGCAGTGGATGATGGTCTGCCACAGCACGCCATCGGGGGTCAGGGTGGTGCAGGTTTCGGCGCCGGCGTTGTAGAAGCTTGCCGATGCCGACGAAGCCGCCGCAGCCCATTGCTCCGGCTTGCACAGCGGCAGGCCGTTCAGCGGGCTGGCTGCGATGAACGTCTTCAACAGATGGATCGAGGAGATGCCGATGATCGCCATCGCCAGCTTCACTTTCAGCACGCTGGCGTTGACGTGGCTCAGCCATTCCGGCTGGTCCGGGTGGCCTTCCAGGCGCAGGCGCGAGACGAAGGTTTCATAGCCGCCGACGATCACCATCACCAGCAGGTTGGAGATCATCACCACATCGATCAGCCCCAGCACGATCAGCATGATCTGCTGCTCGCCCATCGACACCGAGTGCGAGATCAGGTGCCACAGTTCCTTGCCGAACAGGAACACATAGACGCACTGCGCCACGATCAGGCCCAGGTACAGCGGCAGCTGCAGCCAGCGCGAGGCGAAGATCAGGGTGGACAGCGGGGAGAGCGGCGGACGGTTTGCACTCATGCGGAGGATGCTGCGTTTCGGGGAGAGGCGAGGTTACCGACCCGCCATGACGGTGCCAAGCCAACGCACGCACTAGACTTCAGGTTCCTTTCCGTACCCAGAGCCGCCGCCATGATCGACCTGTATTACTGGCCTACCCCGAACGGCCACAAAGTGACCCTGCTGCTGGAAGAAGCCGGCCTGGAGTACCGCATCCACCCGGTCAACATCGGTTCGGGCGACCAGTTCAAGCCGGAATTCCTGGCCATTTCCCCCAACAACAAGATGCCGGCCATCGTCGACCACGCTCCGGCCGACGGCGGTGCGCCGCAGAGCGTGTTCGAGTCCGGTGCGATCCTGCTGTACCTGGCCGAGAAGACCGGCCGCTTCCTGCCGGCCGACCCGCGTGGCCGCGTCACCACCCTGGAATGGCTGTTCTGGCAGATGGCCGGGCTGGGCCCGATGAGCGGGCAGATGGGCCACTTCAATGTGTACGCGCCGGAGAAGATCCCGTATGCGATCGAGCGCTACGACAATGAAGTGCGCCGCCTGCACGGGGTGATGGACAAGCGCCTGGCCGAGCACGCCTTCCTGGCCGGCGAGGAGTACACCATCGCCGACATGGCCAGCTACCCGTGGGTTGGCGCCTACGACAAGCTGCCGGCGGACTTCGACGCGTTCCCGAACCTCAAGCGCTGGCACCAGGCCATCGCCGCCCGCCCGGCGACCCAGCGCGCCTATGCGCTGCGCCAGCAGGTCAACCCGGACGCAGGCAAGCCGCTCAGCGACGAAGAGCGCAGGCACCTGTTCGGCAAGCGCTGACCCGGGACGGTGGGTGCCGACCGTTGGTCGGCACGCATTATGGCAACACCTCATGGGCAGAAGGTCATGCTGTCTTCCTGCACCGCCTTGGTTAGGATGGACGCTGACCGTCCCGCGCCTGTCGCGGTGGCGGACCTGCCGTTTGCCGGGATCCTCCATGCGCCATCTGTTCGCCTCGCTCGCCCTCATGCTTGCCACCAGTACCGTCGCCCACGCTGAAAAACTCACCCTGGAAGCCATCACCGGCCCGCTGCCGTTGTCCGGCCCGACCCTGATGAAGCCGAAGGTGGCGCCGGATGGTTCGCGCGTGACCTTCCTGCGCGGCAAGGACAGCGACCGCAACCAGCTGGACCTGTGGAGCTATGACATCGGCAGCGGCCAGACCCGCCTGCTGGTGGATTCGAAGGTGGTGCTGCCCGGCACCGAAACCCTCAGTGACGAGGAAAAGGCCCGCCGCGAGCGCCAGCGCATCGCCGCCATGACCGGCATCGTCGACTACCAGTGGTCGCCGGACGCGCAGCGCCTGCTGTTCCCGCTGGGCGGCGAGCTGTACCTGTACGACCTCAAGCAGGAAGGCACGGCCGCGGTGCGCCAGCTGACCCACGGCGAGGGCTTTGCCACCGACGCCAAGCTGTCGCCCAAGGGCGGCTTCGTCAGCTTCATCCGCGGCCGCAACCTGTGGGTGATCGACCTGGCCAGCGGAAAGCAGATGCAGCTGACCGGTGATGGCAGCACGACCATCGGCAACGGTGTCGCCGAATTCGTCGCCGACGAGGAGATGGATCGCCATACCGGTTACTGGTGGGCACCCGACGATTCGGCCATCGCCTACGCCCGCATCGATGAAAGCCCGGTGCCGGTGCAGAAGCGTTACGAGGTCTATGCCGACCGCACCGATGTGATCGAACAGCGCTACCCGGCCGCCGGCGATGCCAACGTGCAGGTGAAGCTGGGCGTGATCTCGCCGGCCGAACATGCGCAGACGCAGTGGATCGACCTTGGCAAGGAACAGGACATCTACCTGGCCCGCGTCGATTGGCGTGATCCGCAGCACCTGAGCTTCCAGCGCCAGTCGCGCGACCAGAAGAAGCTCGACCTGGTGGAAGTCACCCTGGCCTCGAACCAGCAGCGCGTGCTGGCCCACGAGACCAGCCCGACCTGGGTGCCGCTGCACAACAGCCTGCGTTTCCTCGATGACGGCAGCGTGCTGTGGTCGTCCGAGCGCACCGGCTTCCAGCATCTGTACCGCATCGACAGCAAGGGCAAGGCCACCGCGCTGACCCACGGCAACTGGTCGGTGGATGAACTGCTGGCGGTGGATGAAAAGGCCGGCCTGGCGTACTTCCGTGCCGGCATCGAATCGGCGCGCGAAAGCCAGATCTACGCCGTGCCGCTGCAGGGTGGCCAGCCGCAGCGCCTGTCGAAGGCGCCAGGCATGCACAGCGCCAGCTTCGCGCGCAACGCCAGCGTGTACGTGGACAGCTGGTCCAACAGCAGCACGCCGCCGCAGATTGAACTGTTCCGCGCCAATGGCGAGAAGATCGCTACCCTGGTCGAGAACGATCTGGCCGATCCCAAGCATCCGTATGCGCGCTACCGCGACGCGCAGCGCCCGGTCGAATTCGGCACGCTCACCGCGGCCGACGGCAGGACGCCGCTGAACTACAGCGTGATCAAGCCGGCAGGCTTTGATCCGGCCAAGCGCTACCCGGTGGCGGTGTACGTGTATGGCGGCCCGGCCAGCCAGACCGTCACCGACAGCTGGCCTGGCCGTGGCGACCATCTGTTCAACCAGTACCTGGCCCAGCAGGGCTATGTGGTGTTTTCGCTGGACAACCGCGGCACGCCGCGCCGCGGCCGTGACTTCGGTGGCGCGCTGTATGGCAAGCAGGGCACGGTGGAGGTGGCCGACCAGCTGCGCGGCGTGGCGTGGCTGAAGCAGCAGCCGTGGGTGGACCCGGCGCGCATCGGCGTGCAGGGCTGGTCCAACGGCGGCTACATGACCCTGATGCTGCTGGCCAAGGCGTCGGACAGCTACGCCTGTGGCGTGGCCGGCGCACCGGTCACCGATTGGGGCCTGTACGACAGCCACTACACCGAGCGCTACATGGACCTGCCGTCGCGCAACGATGCCGGTTACCGCGAAGCACGCGTGCTGACCCACATCGAGGGCCTGCGCTCGCCGCTGCTGCTGATCCACGGCATGGCCGACGACAACGTGCTGTTCACCAATTCGACCAGCCTGATGAGCGCGCTGCAGAAGCGCGGCCAGCCGTTTGAACTGATGACCTACCCCGGTGCCAAGCACGGCCTGTCCGGTGCCGACGCACTGCATCGCTACCGCGTTGCCGAAGCTTTCCTGGGACGTTGCCTGAAGCCTTGATCACCATCCGGGAAGGAGCCCGCCCATGACCCTGCCGCCGCCGATTCCTGCGCCCTCCACCCTGGCTTCCGGCTGGTGGTGCCGGCATTGGCGCTGGGCGATGCCGTTGGCGGTGCTGCTGTTCCTGGCCGCACTGGGCGGCGCCATCGCCTGGAGCGTGCTGCGCTGGACCGAGGCCGCGCACGACAGTGCGCCGATGCGCGAGGCCATGCGCCGTGCCGGCTGCAGCGTCGAACTGGTGCAGGTATTCGGCGAACCGCTGCAGGCCGGCACGCTGCCGCTGGGCAGCATGCAGACCGCTATCAACGGCGAGCGCGACGTTGGCCTGACCGTGGCGCTGGAAGGGCCGCATGCACACGGCCGCCTGTTCGTGAAGGGCACCCGCAGCGACGACGTGTGGGATTACCCGGTGATGTACGTGCTGGCCGAAGACAAGCAGACCTTCGACCTGAGCGCGCTGGATGATGCCGAGGCGGCCGGCGAATGCGAACTGCAGGCCTGCCGCGATCGTGGCGAATGCGCGCTGACGGCAGCGCTGTAGATGGCGTGACCTCCGGCCGATTGTCGCCACCGCCGTGAGCGCGTAGGGTGCGGGCAACCCTTTCCTGGAGTGCTCCATGAAGCCGATCGCGCTTGCCGTCGCCCTGGCCCTGACCGCCGCCCCGCTGCTGTCGGCCCCACCGGCCGCCAAGGCCTCCACGCCGGCCAGCCCGGCCTGGGTCGCGCGCAGCAATGCACTGGCGCAGATCCTGCTTGATGCGCAGGGGCCGTTCCAGCCCGAGGAGACCGGCTTCTTCGGCGTGCCCGGCTACGACGACAAGGTCGCCGACCTCGGCCCGGACAACGACCAGCGCTACCGCGCCGCGATGGCCAAGGCCCGCGACGAACTGAAGGCCAAGCTGGCCAGCGAGAAGGATCCCAACGTCCGCCAGGACCTGGAGATCATGATCGCCGCCGCCAACCAGAGCATCGAAGGCAGCGAGCTCAACCAGAAGTACCTGCTGCCGTGGCGTGATGCGCCGCAGAGCGTGTTCAGCGGCCTCAACCTGCTGCTGTCCGACCAGGTGCCGGCCGAGCGCCGGGCCAAGGCGGTCGATCGCCTCAAGGCGTATGCGGGCCTGCAGCCGGGCGGCACCGCGTTCACCACGCTGGCCCGCCAGCGCTACGAAGAGCGGTTGAAGGACAGCACGCTGCTGCAACCGACGAAGATCGAAGTGCAGCAGTCGCTGGACAACGTCGAGACCTACATCACCGGCATCGAGTCGTTGCTGAAGAAGTACCAGGTCACTGGTGCCGACGAGGCGATGAAGGCGCTTGCCGCACAGATGAAGGACTACGCCGCATGGACCCGCAAGGAGGTGCTGCCGAAGGCTCGTGCCGATGCGCGCCTGCCGGCTCCGCTATACGCCTACCAGCTCAAGCAGGTCGGCATTGATATCGACCCGAAGCTGCTGATGCAGCGCGCGCAGCTGGAGTTCATGGAAACCCGCTCAGCGATGCGCCAGCTGGCGCCGCTGGTGGTGAAAGAGAAGGGCCTGAAGGTCAGTGATCCGAGCGACCCGGTAGCGGTGATCCGCGCGCTGAAGGGAGAGAAGATTGCCGATGACCAGCTTGAAGGCCACTACCGCAAGGTGATCGATGCCATCGATCCGTTGATCCGCGAACACCGCATCGTCGACGTGCCGCAGCGCGCGATGCAGATGCGCCTGGGCTCGGCTGCCGAAAGCGCTGCCAGCCCGGCACCGCACTTCCTGCCTGCGCCGCTGGTCAACAACACCGGGCAGCAGGGCACCTTCGTGCTGCCGCTGGGCAACCCGGCTGCCGGTGCGGGTGCGCAGTACGACGACTTCAACTTCGGTTCGGCGGCCTGGACGCTGAGCGCGCATGAAGGCCGCCCGGGCCACGAGCTGCAGTTCACCGCGATGGTCGAGCGTGGCGTGTCGCTGGCGCGCACCATGTTCGCGTTCAATTCGGTGAACGTGGAAGGCTGGGCGCTGTATGCCGAGGCGGAGATGGTGCCGTACGAGCCGCTGGACGGGCAGATGATCGCGCTGCAGTTCCGCCTGCTGCGTGCCGCCCGCGCGATGCTGGACCCGATGCTCAATCTCGGCCTGACCGACCGTGCCAACGGCGAGCGCGTGCTGATCGAGCAGGTGGGTCTGTCCAAGGCGATGGCCACCCAGGAACTGGACCGCTACATGGTGCGCATGCCGGGCCAGGCGGGCAGCTACTTCTACGGCTACACCCGCATCCTCGAACTGCGCATGCAGACCGAGCTGGCACTGGGCGCGAAGTTCGACCGCCTGGCGTTCAACAACTTCCTGCTCGACCAGGGCCTGTTGCCGCCGGACCAGCTAGCCGAAGCCGTGCAGCAGCAGTTCGTTCCGAAGTACCGGTAGCGCCGGGCCACGCCCGGCGAGCGCAGCGGAAGAGACGCCGGGCATGGCCCGGCGCTACCCGCGGTGACGCCGCCGCTCAGCGCTGCGGGGTGATCGTCTGCGTCGGCAGGCGTGCCGGCGGCGCCGGATCCGGTACCCAGATCGCCACGCCTGCGGCGCGCTTCTGCGTCGTCGGTATGCCGATGCCCACGCCGCCGCCCACGTGCGAACCGTAACTGCCGGCACCCACCGACATGCCGACCGGCGAGCCACTGCTGCCCACGCCCATCAGGATCACGCCGTTGGCACCCAGTGCAGCCGCTTCGCGCTTGAGGCGAGCCACGGCGGCATCGGTCTGTCCCTGCGTGCCGAAGCCCACCGCCGAAGACGATTCCAGCTGGGCGATTTCCTGCGAACCGGCGGGCGGCGTCGAATAGATCTGCACCTGGGACGGATCGATCGGCGCGCGGGCGCGGCCCAGCATGACCTTGGAGGTACTGGCGCAACCGGCAACGGTCAGCAGCATGGCCGCCAAGGCGACCCAACGGATGTTCATGGCGTATACCCCTGTAGGACTGGTTCGGATCATCAGCCGGGCACTCTGAATCGGCGCCAACATCGGGGCTCGACCCATGGCCGCACGCTAGCACGGGGCCGGTGAGGCTGACGGCAACGGCGGTAGGCGGCGCTGCCGGGAACGGCTATGGTTGGCGCATGAACAACCACGGGAGGGCGCTATGGGTGTGATCAGTCTGTTGTGGGGCGTGCTGGCGCTGCTGTGGATGATCCTGGCGTTGATACCGCTGCTGGGCTGGGGCAACTGGTTCCTGATCCCGTTCGCCGCGGTCGGCGCGATCATCGCCGCGCTCGGCATCCTGTTCACCCACCCCAGCAAGCGCGGCCGGGCGTGGACCGGGCTGATCCTGAACGGCATCGTGGTGGTGGTCGGAATCCTGCGCCTGGGGCTGGGCGGCGGCGTGATCTGAGCCGGCCGGGCCGGTGCGACCGGGCGTCGCAGGGACACGGCCGCCGGCCGGGCAGGGAGTAGAATGGGCGGCTGCGCGAGCCCCCCGCGTGCCTGTCGAACCGCGCCCTGCGCGGCTGCTCCCATGATCATTCGTTCCCGTCCCCACGGCTGGCAACTGCTGTACATCCTGCGTGGCTCGATCGTTCCGGCCATCGCGCCGAAGATGCTGGCCATCCTCGTCCTGTCCATCGCGGTCGCCGCGGTGGTGGAACTGGCGCCGCCGATCGGCATCGAGCGCGTCTCGGTCACCCCGTTCACCCTGCTCGGCCTGGTCCTGTCGATCTTCCTCAGCTTCCGCAACAGCGCCTGCTACGACCGCTGGTGGGAGGGCCGCAAGCTGTGGGGCCAGTTGGTCTTCGAATCGCGCTCGCTGGCGCGGCAGGTACAGGTGCTGCTGGCCGATGACGCACCGCGCCGCCAGCGCATCGGCTACCTGACCACCGCCTTCGCCCATGCACTGGCCGCGCGCCTGCGCGCCCGCGACGTCGCGCTGGCGGCGGTGCCATGGCTGGACGAGGAACAGCGCGGGCAGCTCGCCCAGCGCGGGAACGTGCCCGATGCGTTGCTGGCGATGATCGCCGCCGAACTGGCCCAGGCCCGTCGCGCCGGCACGCTCGATTCCATTCTTTACGTCCAGATGGAAGAGCGCCTGCACGCGATGTCCTCGATC
This sequence comes from Stenotrophomonas sp. G4, assembly GCF_003428825.1. Lineage (NCBI taxonomy): Bacteria > Pseudomonadati > Pseudomonadota > Gammaproteobacteria > Lysobacterales > Lysobacteraceae > Stenotrophomonas > Stenotrophomonas sp. G4. The sequence continues at coordinate 4,265,663 of NZ_CP031741.1, read as the reverse complement.
CAGGCTGGCTGCGAACGCATCCTGACCACCCCGCTGCCGTTCGCCTACACCCTGCTGCTGCACCGCTGCGCGTGGATGTTCTGCGTGCTGCTGCCGTTCGGCCTGGCCAGCTCGCTGGGCTGGGCCACGCCGGTGCTGTCGGCGGTGCTGGCCTACGCCTTCTTCGGCCTGGACCAGCTGGGTGAAGAAATGGAAGACCCGTTCGGCCTGGAGCCGAACGACCTGCCGCTGGACGCGCTGGTGCGCACCATCGAGATCGACCAGCTCGACGCCCTCGGCGAACGCCCGTTGCCCGCACCCCTGCTGCCGCAGGGCTACCTGTTGCAATAGCCACTCCCCGGAGCCTGCCATGCCTCATCCCCATTACCGCCCGCGGCGCATGCGCCATGACGAATTCTCGCGCCGCCTGATGCGCGAGAACACGCTGACCACCGACGACCTGATCTATCCGGTGTTCGTGCACGAACCGGCCGGTCGCGTTGCGGTGCCCTCGATGCCGGGCGTGGAGCGGCTGTCGATCGAAGAGCTGCTGAAGGTGGCCGAGGAAGTGCTGGAACTGGGCATCCCGGTGATCGACCTGTTCCCGGTGCTGGATGCCTCGCAGAAGTCGCTGGACGCCTCGGCGGCGTGGGCCGAGGACGGCCTGGCGCAGCGTGCGATCCGCGCGCTGAAGTCGCGCTTCCCGGAGCTGGGGGTGATGACCGACGTGGCCCTGGATCCGTACACCACGCACGGCCAGGACGGCATCATCGATGACAAGGGCTACGTGCTCAACGACATCACCGTCGAAGCGCTGGTCAAGCAGTCGCTGTCGCATGCCGAGGCAGGCGCGGACATCATTTCGCCGTCGGACATGATGGATGGCCGCATCGGCGCGATCCGTCGTGCGCTGGACGCCGACCACCACCTCAACGTGCGCATCATGGCCTACTCGGCCAAGTACGCGTCGGCGTTCTACGGTCCGTTCCGCGATGCGGTGGGCAGCGCGGCCAGCCTCGGCAAGGCCGACAAGAAGACCTACCAGATGGACCCGGCCAATGGTGACGAGGCGATGCGCGAGATCGCCCTGGACCTGGAGGAGGGCGCGGACATGGTGATGGTCAAGCCGGGCATGCCGTACCTGGACCTGGTGCGGCGGGTGAAGGAAACCTTCGGGGTTCCGACCTTCGCTTACCAGGTCAGTGGCGAGTACGCGATGATGAAGGCGGCGTTCGCCAACGGCTGGCTGGACGAGCGCGCCTGCGTGCTGGAATCGCTGCTGGGCTTCAAGCGTGCCGGCGCCGATGGCGTGCTGACCTATTTCGCGCCGCAGGTGGCGCGTTGGCTGCGCGAGCGCTGACAATAGCGCCCACGACGGACGGAGGAACACGCGATGGGACCTGAAATGGGTTGGATGCAATGGCTGATCTGGGGCACCGGTACGCTGGTGTTCGGGGCCATCATCGTCGGCGTGTTCGTTGCCGCCTGGCGCGCCGCGCGGCGCCCGCCCGAGCAGCTCTCCGCTGCCGCCCGGGTCGCCCGCGAGCAGGCCGTGCCGGAAAGCGTGCAGGCCGAACTGGCCGCACTGAACCGGCGCAAGGACAACGGCCAGCTCAGCGAAGCGGAGTACGAACAGCAGCGCGCGAAGGTGCTGTCGCGCTGAGCGCCGTGGCCCGGGACCCGGGCCATCCACGCATGGCGTGGATCTACCGGTAGTCGCCAACCTTGGTTGGCGGTCTTGTTTCTGTGCCGACCAAGGTCGGCACCTACCGGAGCGGGGGGCGGTCGGTATCCACCGAACGCTCATCCACGCATGGCGTGGATCTACTGCATGCACCCGGGCACTGCCGCCACCTTCGGCACGGCCAGCCGGTATACATCCACGCCACCGGCGCGGGGCGACTTCGCCGCGCTGCTGGCCACCATCATTTCGCCCGGTTTGGCGTTGTCGACCACCGGCGCGCCGGTCCAGCCGCTGGCCTGGTTGAACGACAGTCCGATCGGCTGCGGCGCAGCGCCCGTCCATGCACAACCGCTGGTCCAGACCTGCGCGGTGTCACCGCTGCCACGGCTGAAGGCCACCGCGCCAGCGCTGCCCAGCCAGTCGCCATCGGTTTCATCGGCGGGGCTGTTCAATGCCTGCAATGCCGTCGCCGGGCCTCGCACGCCCTGCGCGTCCAGCGCGGCCACGAACAGGTCCCAGCCGGCACCACGGCCCTGCTGGCGGGCAAACAGCAGCTGTCGCCCGTCCGCGCTCAATGCCGGCCCGCGCTCTTCATGGCGGCCACCATCGCCTGCCAGCGCTTGCGGCGCCCCTACGCTGCCATCGGCGGCGATCGCCGCCCGGTACAGCCCCGACCGGCCCTCGCGGCCTGCGGCGAACAGCAGCCAACGTCCATCGCGGCTGAAATACGGATCGCGCACCTCGCCGGACACCGCCAGCGGCAACGCCTGCGCCTGCTGCCAGCGGCCGTCGACCACGCGCGCCTGCCACAGCCCCCAGCCGGCCTCGCCACGGCGGGCGAAGACGATGCGCTGGCCATCGGCGCTGATCGTGGCCCGGCCTTCATCGGCACGGGTGGAAACCACGCCCATGCCTTCGATGCCGTACTCGTTCAACGCCATCGCCACCGGGGCAGAGAGTAGACTGGCGGCGAGCACCAGCAGGGTCGGGGCGATACGCATCATCCAGGTCCATGCACGAAAGAGCACCAGTCTAGCCAGCTTGAGGATTCCATGACCGATCGTTACGCCGTCTTCGGACACCCCGTCGCCCACTCGAAGTCGCCGCAGATCCATGCGGCGTTCGGTCGCCAGGAAGGCATCTCCCTCGACTACCGCAGCATCGATCTCGCCCCGGACGCATTCCTGGCCGGGCTGGAGGCGTTCGCCTCCGAAGGCGGTGTCGGTGCCAACGTCACCTCACCGCACAAGGAAGCGGCGTTCTCGGTGTGCACTACGCTGACCGCACGCGCGCGCCGCGCCGGCTCGGTCAATACCCTGCTGCGCAAGGGCGACCGCTGGCACGGTGACACCACCGATGGCATCGGCCTGGTGCGTGACCTCACCGACCGCCACAGCCTGGACCTGCGCGGACGCCGCGTGCTGCTGCTGGGCGCCGGTGGTTCGGCGCGCAGCGTCGCTCCGGCGCTGCTGGATGCCGGCATCACCGAACTGGTGGTGGTCAACCGCACGCCGGAACGTGCCGATGAACTGATCGATGCCATGGGCGAGCCGGGCCGCGCGCTCAGCCGCTACTGGGACGATCTGCGCGACCTCGGCGATTTCGAGCTGATCCTCAACGCCACCTCGGCCGGCCGCGATCGCGACGCCGAGTTCAAGCTGCCGCTGTCGCTGGTCAATTCGATGACCACGGCCGTCGACCTGAACTACGGCGAAGCCGCCATCGCCTTCCTAGCCTGGGCGCGCGCCGCGCAGTGCCGCAACACGGTCGATGGCCTGGGCATGCTGGTCGAGCAGGCGGCGGAGAGCTTCCTGCAGTGGCATGCCGTACGCCCGCAGACCGACGAGGTCTACCAGCAGCTGCGCGCTGGTGCCGGCGCCTTCGCCGGGCAGGACTGATCGATGGATACCCAGGCGCTGATGGTCTCCCTGCTGACCATGGTCGGCGTGCGCCTGCCGGTGCTGATTGCCCTGTGCGTCGGCCTGGTCTGGGTGATGGGCGCGCCGCGCGATCCGGCACGTACCGGTGCGCTGACCGGCCTGCTGCTGTTGCTGGCGTCCAGCTTGGGCAGCCTGCTGGCCAACCTGGTGCCGATGTGGATGGTCAGCAACGGCGACTTCGGCGCGATCTCGCAGCTGAGCACCGTGCTGGGCGTGGTGCACTTCGGCCTGGCGATGCTGGATGCCGTCGGCACTGTCCTGCTGGTCTGGGCGCTGGTACGGTTGCTGCGGCTGCGCGCCGCTACACCCTGACTCCGATGGCGGCCTTGGCCGCGTCGGTAGTGTTGCGGGGCGTGCATCCAGCCATCGCGCGACGCGGCTGACCCTGTTCAGCGCCCGCGCCTCGGAGCCTGTGGCCGGCCATGCGACAATGGCCGGCCTGACCCCGCTACGGTAGTTCTGGCGTGACCGAAACCGTCGCCGCTCCACGCAAGCTCGATGACACCTTGAAGGACGCGATCCGCAAGGCGTACACGACGCTGCAGGCCAACACCCCCGGCTTCTCCACCCGCCGCTCGCAGAGCCAGATGATCGGCGTGGTGTCGCGTGCGCTGTCCACCAGCGGTGGCGTGGGCGTGGTCGAGGCGCCGACCGGCGTTGGCAAGAGCCTGGGCTACCTGACCGCCGGGGTGCCGATTGCCCTGGCCAGCAAGAAGAAGCTGGTGATCAGCACCGGTACCGTGGCGCTGCAGTCGCAGCTGGTCGAGCGCGATATTCCGAACTTCCTCAAGGCCACCGGCCTGGAGGCGACCGTTGCCCTGGCCAAGGGCCGCACCCGCTATCTGTGCACGCGCAACGCCGCCGAGGCGCACGGCGAGGGCGCGCAGAACGGCATGTTCGAGGACGAGCAGCCGCTGTTCGACCGCCCGCTGGCGCCGATCGAGATGGACATCGCCAAGCGCCTCACCGTGGCCTTCACCAGCGGCAGCTGGGACGGCGACATCGACAACGCACCGGAAACCATCAGTCCTGGCCTGCGCAGCCGCATCACCACCCCGGCCTCAGGCTGCGCGGGGCGACGCTGCGCGTATTCGGCGCAGTGCGCGGTGCTGCGCTCGCGCAACACCGTGCGCGATGCGCAGATCGTGGTCACCAACCACGCGCTGCTGCTGTCGGCGCTGTCCATTGGTGACAGCGACAACGGCCAGCCGATGATCGCTGCGCCGTCGGACATGCTGCTGGTGCTCGACGAAGGCCACCACGTGGGCAACGTGGCCATCGACCAGGGCGCGGCCAGCCTGGCATTGGATGAAATGGCCAAGCGCACCGGCCGCCTGCAGATCCTGATCGCCGGTGCCTACCGCGCAGTCGACAAGGATCGCCTCGGCAACCTGCTGCCGAACGAAGCCATCGACGCGGCCAGCAACGTGGCCAAGGGCCTGCGTGCGTTCCGCGACCACGTCGAGGCGGTATGGATGCCGGCGCCGGCCGACGAGGAGCCGATGTGGCGCGCGGCCAACGGACGCCTGCCCGAGGCTTGGCGCGAGCCGATCGAGGCGCTGGCCGACGATACCCGCAGCCTCTACAACTGGGCGCACGCGGCCACCGCGCAGGTCGCCAAGGGCAAGCCGGACGATCCGGCGCGCGAGCGCCTGCAGCGCAACCTCGGCATGGCCCTGGAGATGATCGAGCAGCAGTACAACCTGTGGCAGGTCTGGCGCCGCGAGGACAAGGAAGGCGCGCCACCGATGGCGCGCTGGGTGACCGCCACCCGCGATGGCGACCTGGTGCTGCATGGCTCGCCGGTGTCGGCCGCGCACGTGCTGCGCAAGCTGTTGTGGGATGAAGTGGATTCGGTGGTGATGACCTCGGCGACGCTGACCGGTGGCGGCGATTTCCAGGCGCTGGCGATCGACAACGGCATCCCCGAAACCGCCGAGATGGTCTCGCTGTCCTCGCCGTTCGACCTGCCCAACCAGGCCGAGCTGATCGTCCCGCCGTTCCCGGTCACGCCCGATGACCGCGAAGGCCATCCGCGCGAAGTGGCGCGCTACATCGGCAAGGAACTGGACTGGACGAAGGGCTCGATGGTGCTGTTCACCTCGCGCTGGAAGATGGAGAAGGTGGCGGGCCTGATGCCGGCCGCCAAGCGCAAGCAGGTGCTGGTGCAGGGCGAGATGTCGAAGACGCGCATGATCGATGAACACCTGCGCCGTGTCGCCGCCGGCGAGGGATCGGTGCTGTTCGGGCTGAACTCGTTCGGCGAAGGCCTGGATCTTCCCGGTGAGGCCTGCACCACGGTGGTGATCACCCAGGTGCCGTTCGCGGTGCCGACCGATCCGCAGACCGCCACCCTGAGCGAATGGGTGGAAGCGCGTGGGCTCAATGCGTTCAACCTGATCGCGATCCCGCATGCGCTGCGCACGCTGACCCAGTTCGCCGGCCGCCTGATCCGCACCTCCACCGACACCGGGCGGGTGATCATCCTCGACTCTCGCCTGCTGACCCGCCGTTACGGCAAGCGCATCATCGACGCGCTGCCGCCGTTCAAGCGCAGCATCGGCTGAGCCCGCGCGCTGGTAGCGCCGGGCCATGCCCGGCGGAGAGCCTCAACCGCCTTCCGGCTTCCGGCAGGCCGGGTTGCCCATCGCATTGTGGTAATCGCGGTCGAAGCAGCGCAGGAAGGCATCGAGCACATCGAGATTCGGCGGCCAAGGGGCATCCACCTGCTGCCCGCCTTTGGTAGTGAAGCGGAAACGACCGTTCTTGATGTTCTCCGCCATCGTGGGTGGCGTCGGTATCGCGACCAGCGCGGCACGTGCCTTTTCCAGTCCGCTGCGATCACGCCGCAGGAACGCGATCGTGCCGTCCACGTAGGCGTTCCAGTAGCCGGGGTCGGTGTCCTTCAGCTTGTAGGTGCGCTGCATCAGCGCAATCGCCTGCGCGGTTTGCCCAAGCTCCGCGCGCAGCTGCCCTTCGTGCCAGATGAGGGTGGTGTTGCCCGTCGCCTTGGGCAATGCCGCATACGCGGCCAGCAGGTCCGCGGCTTCCTGGGTGCAGCCGCGATCGGCCAGCGGGCGCCAGCCCCCGTCCATGTCCTGGTCGAACATGCCCGGTTCCATCGCCAGCATCGCCGCGCGGTCGTAGCTGCAGTCAGGGGCCTGCGGCGGTTCGGCGCTCGCGCCCATGGCCACGGCCAGGGCGAGGAAAAGTGACGTCATCACAACCTCCGTGTCGGTGATATTGGGATACCTTAGCGGACTACGAGGGAGGCTGCCGGCCAACGGCCGGCACTATCGTCTTCAGTCGCCGAGCAGGGCGGTGTTGCGCACGGCGCCCTTGTCGGCGCTGGTGGCCAGCAGGGCATAGGCCTTCAGCGCGCTGGTGACCTTGCGTGGTCGCGGTGCGCGCGGCTTCCAGCCCCGTGCATCGGCGTCGGCGCGGCGCTGGGCCAGCGTCGCCTCATCCACCAGCAGGTCGATGCGGCGGGCCGGGATATCGATGCGGATGCGGTCGCCATCCTCCACCAGTCCGATCACACCGCCGCTGGCCGCTTCCGGCGAAACGTGGCCGATCGACAGGCCCGAGGTGCCACCGGAGAATCGGCCGTCGGTCAGCAATGCGCACTGCTTGCCCAAGCCTTTCGACTTCAGGTAGCTGGTCGGGTACAGCATCTCCTGCATGCCCGGGCCGCCCTTCGGGCCTTCGTAGCGGATCACCACCACGTCGCCGGGCTTCACTTCATCGGCAAGAATGCCGGCCACGGCGGCGTCCTGGCTTTCGAACACGCGCGCATTGCCTTCGAACACGTGGATCGATTCGTCCACGCCTGCCGTCTTCACCACGCAGCCGTCGACGGCGAGGTTGCCGCGCAGCACGGCCAGCCCGCCTTCCTGCGAATAGGCATGTTCCAGCGCACGGATGCAGCCCTCGGCGCGATCCCGGTCCAGCGACGGCCAGCGCGTGGCCTGGCTGAAGGCTTCCTGGGTGGGAATGCCGGCGGGGCCCGCCTTGAAGAAGGTGTGCAGGGTGTCGTTGTCGCTGCGCATCACGTCCCAGCGATCCAGTGCTTCACCGAGCGTGGCGCTGTGCACGGTCGGCACCGAGGTATCCAGCAGGCCGGCGCGATCCAGTTCACCGAGGATGCCGAACACACCACCGGCGCGGTGCACGTCCTCGATGTGGTACTTCGGCGTGTTCGGTGCCACCTTGCACAGCTGCGGCACGCGCCGCGACAGTGCATCGATGTGGGTCAGGTCGAAGTCGACCTCGCCTTCCTGCGCGGCGGCCAGCAGGTGCAGGATGGTATTGGTCGAGCCGCCCATGGCGATGTCCAGGGTCATGGCGTTGGCGAACGCGGCCTGGGTGGCGATGCCGCGCGGCAGCGCACGCGGGTCTTCGCCGCCATACCAGCGGTGGCAGAGTTCGACGATCAGGCGGCCGGCGCGACGGAACAGTGCTTCACGGTCGGCATGCGTGGCCAGGGTGGTGCCGTTGCCCGGCAGCGACAGGCCCAGTGCTTCGGTCAGGCAGTTCATCGAGTTGGCGGTGAACATGCCCGAGCACGAACCACAGGTGGGGCAGGCGCTGCGCTCGTAGTCGGCGACCTTCTCGTCCGAAGCGCTGTCATCGGCAGCGACGACCATCGCGTCGACCAGGTCCAGCTTGTGCTCGGACAGCTTGGTCTTGCCGGCTTCCATCGGTCCGCCGGAGACGAAGACCACCGGGATGTCCAGGCGCAGCGCCGCCATCAGCATGCCGGGGGTGATCTTGTCGCAGTTGCTGATGCACACCAGCGCATCGGCACAGTGGGCGTTGACCATGTATTCAACGGCGTCGGCGATGATCTCGCGGCTGGGCAGCGAGTACAGCATGCCGTCGTGGCCCATGGCGATGCCGTCGTCCACGGCGATGGTGTTGAATTCCTTGGCGACGCCGCCAACCTGTTCGATCTCGCGCGCGACCAGCTGGCCAAGGTCCTTCAGGTGCACGTGGCCGGGCACGAACTGGGTGAAGGAGTTGGCGATGGCGATGATCGGCTTGTGGAAGTCGCCATCCTTCATGCCGGTGGCACGCCACAGGGCGCGGGCACCGGCCATGTTGCGGCCGGCGGTGGAGGTGCGGGAGCGGTATTCGGGCATGGCTGGCGGAACGGGCGGGCCGTACGACGTGGGGGTCGGTTGATCATGGCGGAGTTTTTCGGTTGCTGCTGCAACCACCGGGTGGGGTTGGGCAGGGCTGCGCCCTGCACCTGCCGAATCAACGTCAACGTCAAAATCAAAAGCGGGCTATCCGCGGGATGGCGGGTGGGTCCGGTGGCGGGGACGCCGTAAATACGTCCATGTAGGCTCGGTCGCGCCTTGCTCGTGTGCGCTGTCCTGCGCACACGGCAAGACCAGGGTTGGGCGTCCTGCCCAACCCGCCCGAGGCATGCCTCGGGCCCATGGCGCTCACGCCCCGCAACCGGACCCAGCCTGCCTTCGACAGGTGGCCGTGGCCAGTAGATCCACGCCATGCGTGGATGAAGCTCGATAGGAACGACGAAAATGAAATTCCGTTCATCTTTCCTACTTTGCCGATTCCGGTTGTTGGCCCGGATTTGGCATGATGGGGCATTGTTCCGACTTGAAGGCATGAGGCCATGAAACGTTCCCGCACCACCGCGCTGCTGCTGATGAGCGCTGCGCCGCTGCTGTTCACTGCCTGCCAGAAGGAAGAGCAGGTGCAGGTGCAGGAAGGCCTGTATACCTCGGTGGAGGCCTGCACCGCGGCTACCGCTGATCCTTCGGCGTGCCGCAATGCGTTTGCCGAGGCGCAGAAGAAGTCTGCCGACGCAGCGCCGAAGTACGCGACCAAGGAAGCCTGCGAACAGGATTACAAGCCTGAGCAGTGCGTGCAGCAGCACACCTCGGCCGGCACCTCGTTCATCGGTCCGATGATGATGGGCTTCTTCATGTCGCAGATGCTGAGCAACCGCGGTGGCCTGGCCCCGCAGGCGCCGGCTTCGGCACCGGCCTACCAGGACAAGAGTGCCGGTTGGGCGCGTCCTGCCCCGGGCGGCAGCGGCGGCCTGAACACCGCCAGCGGCATCGGCGCGGGCAAGGCCGGGCTGGCCCCGGTCACCAGCGAACCGAACCGTGCGGTGACCGCCAGCCGCAGCGGCTTCGGCAGCACCAGTGCGCGCCGCAGCGGCAGCAGCGTCGGCGGCTGATCGACCCATGCAACGTATCCGTATTGCCGAGCGCGCCCAGTGGCGGGCGCGCGCGGAGGAAGCCGGTTTCCGCTTCCACACCATCGACGGCCAGCCGTACTGGGATGAAAGCGCGTATTACGCGTTCACCCTGCGCCAGATCGAACAGGACATCGAAGACCCCAGCGCCGAACTGCACCAGATGGCGATGGACCTGGTGGGCGATGTCATCGCCAGCGAGCGCCTGATGGACCAGCTGGCGATCCCCGCGCATTACCGAGACTGGATCGCCGACAGCTGGCGCCAGCGCCAGCCGCACCTGTACGGGCGCCTGGACCTGGCCTACGACGGCACCGGGCCGGCCAAGCTGTACGAACTGAACTACGACACGCCGACCTCGCTGTTCGAAGCCAGCTTCTTCCAGTGGCAGTGGCTGGAGGACCAGCGCAACGCCGGCCGCCTGCCGCAGCACGCCGACCAGTTCAACGCGATCCATGAAGCGCTGGTCGAGCGTTTCGGCGAACTGGCCACGCAGCTGCCGCCGCCGCTCTACTTCAGCGCGGTGGGCAGTTCCGAAGAAGACCGTGGCACTGTCGACTACCTGCGCGACTGCGCCTCGCAGGCCGGCCTGCATGGCCAGGCCATCGCCATCGAGGACATCGGCCTGTCCGAAGACGGGCGCTTCACCGCGCTGGACGATACGGTGATCGGCACGCTGTTCAAGCTGTACCCGCTGGAAGACCTGATGGCCGAGGAGTTCGGTCGCGCGCTGCCGGGCTCGGGCGTGCAGCTGCTGGAACCGGCGTGGAAGGCGGTGCTGAGCAACAAGGGCATCCTGCCGCTGCTGTGGCAGCGCAATGTCGGGCATCCGAACCTGCTGGAAGCACACTTCGATGACGGCAGCGCGCTGGCCTCGGGCTGGGTGCGCAAGCCGCTGTTCTCGCGCGAAGGTGCCAACATCGAGATGCACCTGGCCGACGGCAGCACGCAGCGCAGCGACGGTCCGTACGACGGTCCGGCGATCCTCCAGCGTGCGCATCCGCTCACCCGCTTCGAAGGCGGTTACCCGCTGATCGGCAGCTGGGTGATCGGCGACCACGCCTGCGGCATCGGCATCCGCGAGGACGACAGCGCGATCACCCGCGACAGTGCGCGCTTCGTGCCGCACGCGATCATCGACGAAGCGCCGACGCGGATCTACGTCTGATGGCGGTGCAACGCCCGCCCGGTCGGCGCGGGCGTCCTGCTCCCGTACCGGGCCGTCATTTCGACGATGGTCGCGGCCTGAATGCGTTCGCCGACCGCATCGCGGTGCGCTGCCACCGCTGCGATACGCCGGGCTGGGTGCTGGCGAGCTGGCAGCCCTACCGCTGGACGGTGCGTTTCCGCTGCACCGGCTGCAGCGTTGCGCTGGACAGTGGCGACTGGGTGGGCGCGGTGTGCATGCAGGGGCGTCGGCCGTGTGGGTACTGCGGGCACCAATGGTTGCATGTACATCGGAGGATTCCCGCTGGCGTGCCCGCACCACCAACGTTTTCGTCCAGATGCGGGCAATGCGGTCGCAGCAGCGATGTCACGGTCGTGACGCGTCCGCTGCGCGATGCCGAGCCGGCCGATCCACATTTCGGCCTGCCGCTGCATCTGGTCGAGCCGACCCGCGCAGGTCTGCTTTGGGCCTACAACGCCGAGCATCTGCAGGCGCTTCATGAGTACGCTGTGGCGACACTGCGTGAAACCAAAGGGCATCATCGCTCGATGTTCTCGCGGCTGCCGCAGTGGATGAAACTGGCGCGGCATCGCGTGCTGCTGCAGCGCGCGGTGGAGCGTCTGCAGCGGCGGTTGTTGCAGGGGTAGTGCCGGCCGCTGGTCGGCAACCGCCGTTGGTAGAGGCCGACCTTGGTCGGCGCTGTGGTGCGTGTGCCAACCAAGGTTGGCACCTACCAAGGCGACGTGTCGGTAGCGCCGGGCCATGCCCGGCGAGCGCAGCGGTCCCACAGGTCAGAGCAGCCCTTCGCGCTTCACCGCCAGATAGCGCTCCACCAGCGCGGCGGGCAGGGCATCGGCCGTGACGTCCAGCACCATCACCCGTTCGGCACGCAGCGCGTCATGCGCCTGCGCGCGCTGTTGCAGGTACAGCGCGGCGGCACCGGCCTGCGCGGCATCTTCCACCGTGTGCACCTCACCTTCCATCGCAGCATCCAGTTCGCGCTCGCGCAGGCTGGCTACGCATACCAGATGACGGCGCTGCAGCAGGCGCACCGCCGCAAGCAGGTCTTCGATGTCCTCGTCGCGCACGTTGCTGACCAGCATCACCAGCGCGCGCCGGGGCTGGCGCAGTGAGACTTCGGTGGCGGCAGCCAGGTAATCGGTGGCCACGGCCTGTGGCTGCAGGTCGTAGCTGGCGCGCAGCAGGTGCTGCACCGTGTCCATGCCGCGCTGCGGCGCCACCCAGCGACGCTCGCCGCCTACCGCGAACAGGCCGGCAGCATCGCCCTGGCGCAATGCCAGGTAGGCCACCACCAGCGAGGCGTTCAAGGCATGGTCGAAATGCGAGAGCCCACCTTCGCTGGCCAGCATGCGCCGGCCACTGTCGAGCATCAGCAGCAGCTGCTGGTTCTTCTCGTCCTGGTACTCGCGCGAGATCAGCTTGCGCGCGCGGGCGGTGGCCTTCCAGTCGAGCTGGCGCAGGCTGTCGCCGATGCGGTACTCGCGCATCTGGTGGAAGTCGGTGCCTTCGCCACGGCGGCGCTTCACATGGGCACCGACCAGCCGCGAGGCCTGGTCGGCACTGAACAGCGCAAATCGGGTGAGTGGCACGAAGTTGGGATAGACCCGCACCTCCAGCGCCGGTGGCAGCGTGCGCTGCTGCCACCACAACCGCCACGGCGAGCGGATGCGCAGCTGCACGCCTTCGAAGGCAAAGCGACCGCGCTGCTGCGGCTGCACGTGGTAATGCAGCGAACTGGCATGGCCCGCCCGCAACTGCACGCGTTGCGGCAGTGATTCCAGTGGCCAACCGCCTGGCACCAGATCGAATACCTGTACCTGCATGGCCTGCCCGGACTGCAGGCGCAGGCCGATCTCGCGGCGCACGCCCAGTGCCAGGGCTTCGGGCACGTCGCGCTCGACGCTGGGCGATGGTCGTCGCCGCTGCCGCCACAGATCAACCAGTGCCAGCACCGCAACCAGTGCGCCGGCCAGCGCCCAGCTCCAGCGTGGCAGCAGCCCGGCCAGCACCACGCCGCCCAGCGCAGCCCAGGCCAACAACAACGCCAGCAGCAGCGGCGCAGGCCTCATCGGCGCGGCGCTTCCACCTTGGCCAGCAGCGCACCCAGCACGTCGTCGGCACCCTGGCCTTCGATCTGCAGCTCCGGTGCCAATGCGATGCGGTGGCGCAGGGCAGGGCGGGCGATATCGCGCACATCATCGGGGGTGACGAAGTCACGACCGGCCAGCACCGCCTGCGCGCGCGAGGCACGCACCAGGGCGATGCTGCCACGCGGGCCGGCACCGACGGCGATGCCCGGCCACTGCCGGGTGGCAGCGACGATGCGCACCGCGTAGTCGATCACTTCGTCATCCACGGTGATTGCCGCGGTGGCCTGCTGCAACGCCAGCAGTTCGCCGGCACCGAGCACGCGCGGCACCTGGCTCAGGTCGAAATCGCTGGCGGCACGGCCGCTGGTGATCGCCGCGACCATGCGCTTCTCGTCCTCCAGCTGCGGATAGTCGATCAGCACCTTCAGCAGGAAACGGTCCAGCTGCGCTTCCGGCAGCGGATAGGTGCCTTCCTGTTCCAGCGGGTTCTGCGTGGCCAGCGCCATGAACGGCGGTGCCAGGGTGAAGGCCTTGCCTTCGATGGTGACCTGGCCTTCCTGCATCACTTCCAGCAGCGCGGACTGGGTCTTGGCCGGGGCCCGGTTGATCTCGTCGGCCAGCAGCAGGTTGGTGAACACCGGGCCGCGACGGATCTTGAAGCTCTCGCTCTTCGGGTCGTACACCGCATGGCCGCTGACGTCGCTGGGCATCAGGTCGGGGGTGAACTGCACGCGGCCATAGTCCAGTTCCAGTGCCTGCGCCAGCGCGCGCACCAGCAGGGTCTTGCCGAGGCCGGGCACGCCTTCGATCAGCACGTGGCCACCGGCCAGCAGGGCGACCAGGATCTGGTCGAGCACATCGGCCTGGCCGATGAAGGCGTGGCCGACGGCCTGGCGGATGGCGTCGACGCGTTCGATCAGGCGGGCGGTGGCGGCCGCCGGAAGTTCAGGGGCATCGGTCATAGCAGGGATCTCATCTGGAGCAGCAAGCGGATGCGCTCGCGCAGGGCGGAGGAATCATGCGGCGAAGGCGGGGTGAGTGCACTGGCGACTCGACTGACGGGCCATTGCAGCACCGCGGCGATGGCCTGGTCACGCGCAGCACCGTCGAGTGCTGCAGCGACGGGCGCGCGCAGGCGCAGGCGGTGCAGGAACAGCGCCTGCACGGCCAGGTACAGGCGCGTGCCATGGCCGAAGCGCAGCAGCAGTTCGCCACTGGCGCGGACGTGTTCCAGCAACGAACGGCGTTCGACCACCGGCGCGGGCAGGGCACTGCCGAAGCGTTGCGCGCGTGACCACAGCCAGCCGAGGATCGCCAGCAGCAGCGGCACCCACAGTGGCCAGCCCTGGTAGAAGATGCGCGCGCCCAGCGATGGCGGGCGGCTGCCGTACACCAGCCACATCGTGCCGCGCCCATAGTTGGGATCGAGCAGGTAGCGTGTCAGGTCGCGGTGGGAGAGGTCATGCAGGCCATCGCGGGCAACGGCATCGGCGTCGACAGCGCGGCGGCGTGTTGCTGCGGACGGGCCTTCACCACGCATGACGTCCATGTCCGCCAGCACGTCGATGCGGCCCTTGCCATGCGGCAGGCGCGCGAACACCAGTCCTTCCTGGCCACCCCAGCGGCGCTCGGCCGTGGCGTTGGCCTGGAAGCCCAGGCTGAAGCGCCGGCCGCCGCAGAACTCGACGTGGCTGGGATCATCCACCACGTGGAAGGGTTGGCAGTCGCTGCCATGGAACAGGCTGTCCACGCCGATCCTGTCCAGCAGGGGGCCCTGCGTGCTGCTGGCATCGTCCTCGGCCGGTGGCTGCGTGCGCAGCAGCAGATGGCCACCCGTGGCGACCCAGTCCAGCAGGGCCTGCGCAGTGCGCGGCGGCATGTCGGCGGTATCCTGCAGCAATACCACCGTATCGGTGGCGGCCAGTGGCATCTGTGCCAGGTCCAGCCGCTGCCGGGACTGCACCTCGATGCCGTCGGCGCGCAGCGCCTGGCCCAGCACATACAGCGGGTTGTAGCTGGCTTCGCCCTGCGGCGGCAGCACGACGGTCTCGGTCACCTTTTCGTGCGTGCGCAGGAACAGGATGGTCAGCGGCACCCCGAACAGGACCAGCGCGCCGAGCAGCAACGACCAGAACAGGCGCGGGCTCATGCCTGCCACCCGTACTGCTGGCGCAGCGTGCTGGCCAACGCGTCGAAATCGCTGCGGGTGGGCAGGCGCCCACCGTAGGCGGCGTACTGCCACATGCGCACGACGCGCGCGAACAGTTCACGGTCGGTGCTGTCGGACATCCGTCGCGAGGCGCGCAGGCACTGTGCTTCGGTGGCACCGGGCGGCAACGCGATGCCGGTGCGCTCCACCAGCGTGCGCACGCTGGCGCGATACAGCAGCGCCAGCGCCTGCCGCGGCCGTCCCTGGTCCCACAGCAACCCGGCCTGGGTCGCCACATCCGGCGGCAGCACCACCGGCATTTCCACCTGCTCTTCGGTGATCTGCGGTGCCTGCTTTTCCTTGCGGCGGCCGGAACCGCGCAACCACGGCAGCCACAGCCGCGCGGTCAACAGCAGCACCAGCAGCAGAACCCCCAACAGCCCCCACAGGCCCCATTCGGCGAGCCGGGCCAGCCACAACTGGCCACTCCTGCGTGCCTTGCGGTCCGCGTTGCTGCCGCTGTCCTTCTGCAGATCCTTCTTGTCCTTCTTCTTTTCGGCGCCGTCTTCGATCGGCTTCCATCGGCTGACCTGCCGCGTCGGCCGCTGCAGCGGGTCTTCGTAGGCGCGGTTCACCGCTTGGCGGAAGCCCGCGGTATCCACCGGTTTGTCACCGAAGATCACCAGCGGTGTATTGGCCGGATCGTTTTCCGCAGTGGCCGCTTCTTCAGCGTCTTCCGCGTCTTCGTCGTCGTCTTCAGCGGCGTTGGCCGTGGCGGTCTGCGCGGCGTCCGGCGTGTCGGCGTCCTGTGCGTGCACGGGCGCCAACGGCAGCGCCAGGCACAACAGCAGCACCAACGAAGAGGCGACCGGCAGCAGGCGTTCGCGCAGGCGGCGCAGGGCGATTTCCACGTCCCAGGCTTCCATCTGCGTGCGTCGGTTCAAGTACAGGCCGAAGCCGGCGCCGACGTAGAACGGCCCGATCAGCGCCGCCGCCAGCCAACACAACAGGTTGAGGCCAAGCTTGGCCCACGCAGGCGCCTCCACGCTGACCATCGCCCACGCTGCGCGCCAGGATTCGGGCAGCAGTTCCAGCGGGATGAAGATGAAGATAGTGGCGATCGCGCCCACCACCAGCACCAGCTCGAATGCCAGGCAGATCACCGCCAGCACCAGCGCAGGGCCCGCAGCGCCGGCGGCGACTGCACGCCGGCGTGGGCCACGCTGGGCGGGCGCATTGCCCTCCAGCAGATTGACCGGCAGGCACAGGCTGCGCAGGCCGCTGAAACGGCGCCAGCCCAGATAGCCCCAGAAGCCGCTGCCGCCCCACTGCCGCTGTGCGCGCAGCGCATCGCGCGGGCCGACCCGTTCGCCGAAGATGCCGCGCGAGAGCACGTACAGCGGTGCGCGTTCGAACAACGGTCTGCACCACCACATCGCCAGCCACGCCCAGCCGAAGGCATCCAGCCACCAGGCCAGTGCATTGAACAGCACGAACAACGGTGCACTGGCCAGCAGCCAGCTGCCCCACACACCGCGTGCGTGGCGGCGGACCAGCGCGCTGCCCAGCTCCATCGCTTCCCAGCTGCTGCGCGCGCGCAGCACCACGTCCAGATGGTCAATCCGCATGGCCACCTCCGCGTCCACCGCGCCACAGCCACAGCAGCACGCCGGCCCACAGCACCCCGGCCACGCTGAACTTCACTGCGGCCGGAATGTCGGCGATGGAGGACCAGAACGCTTCCACGAACGCGGCCAGCAGCAGCATGAAGGCCACGCCCAGGCACAGCCGCGCGCCGATGCGCCCGCCTTCGACCAGTGCATCCAGGCGGCGCCGCCGCCCGGGAGCCAGCAGTTTCATACCCAGCTGCAGGCCGGCGCCGCCGGCAATCACGATCGCGGTCAGCTCGAACGCACCGTGGCCGGCCACAAAGCGCCAGAACGGGCCGCCATGGCCGATGTGCTGCAGGTGGCCGGCGACCGCGCCGATGGTGATGCCATTGAACAGCAGCACCAGCAGCGTGCCCAACCCCGCCAGCAGGCCGCTGGCGAAGGTGCGCAGGGCGATGCTGATGTTGTTCATGATGTAGTAGCCGAACATCATCCAGTCGGTGCCGCTGTCGCGGCCCAGGCGCTCGGCGGATGGATCGTACATGCGCTCCATCTCGGCGATCTGGCCGTTGTCCATCAGCAGGTGGATGCTGTCCGGGTACACCTGCACCAGCACGAAGCAGGCCAGCGCCGGCACTGCGAACATCGCCAGCGCTGCCCACATGCTGCGCGCCTGGCTGCGCACCAGCAGCGGAAAATCAGCAACCAGGAATTCCAGCGCGCGCCGCCAGCGGGTCGGCGGCGTGCGGTACAGCACGCCATGGCCGTGTTGCATCAACTGCTGCAGGCGTTGCACCAGCTGCGGGCTGTAGCCGCGTTCGCGGGCCAGCGCCAGCTGCTGGCACAGCCGTCGGTAACGCTGCGGGAAGCTGACATCGCCGGCTTCTTCCGCGCCCGGCCTGCGCCGGCGCCGCCGCGAGGCACCGGCGCGATGCTGCAGCCACTGCTCCAGGTCATGCCATTCCTGTTGATGGCGGGCGACGAACTGCTCCTGCTTCATCGTCGTCCCAGCAACCAGTTGGCCATTGCATACAGGCGCAGCACGCCGACCTGGCCGGACGCGCTGGTCAACGGCTCGGCGATGCCGGCCAGTTCCTGCTGGCGTGCGGGTGACAGGCGTGGCGCGCGCTCGGCGAAGGCCATCACCGCCGCCTGTTCCTCCGGCCGCAGCGGTTGCGGCGGCGCCAGCGCGCTGTCGATGGTGGCCGGCGGCGGCAGGTAATGCGGCGGTGCATGTACCACCATCGTGCCGGCAACCAGATCGCCCAGGCGGCGGCCATGCGGATCGAACAGGCTGCTGATCAGGCCCAGTGCGTAGCCGAAAGGCAGCATGTCCACGGTGCGCAGCAGGTTGCGGGTGATCGAGGCCATCCAGCCCACCGGCGCGCCATCCTGCGCGAGCACCCGCAGGCCCAGCACGCGCTTGCCGAGGGTACGGCCCCACAGCGCTTCGCAGACGATGGGGTAGGCCCACATCAGCAGGAACATCAGCGCCATGTACAGGCCGCGGCCGAACTCATCGAGCAGGGCCAGCGGAATGGACAGCACGGTGAGCGCGCCGAAGCGGACGGCCAGGTCGATCAGCCAGGCCAGCGCACGCGGCATCGGCCCGGCCGCAGGCAACTGCAGCGGCACGCCTTCCGGCGTTACCACCTCGCGGTAGGTATCGAGCATCGGCGCGGCCATCAGCGCGATGGCCGCCGAAGTGGGCGCTGGAGTCCTCTCCGGCGTGCAGCCACGGGCATGGGGGTCTCGACGGTTCCTGGTCGGGCCCAGACTTTAGCAGAGCCCGGCCATCGGCGAAGCGGCCTCAGCCCAGGTATTCGTCCTTCAGCCGCACGTAGTGGTCGGCCGAATAGTGCAGCGACTCGATCTCCTTGTCGCTGAGCGTGCGCGCCGGACGGGCAGGGTTGCCCACCCACAGTTCGCCTTCGTCCACCACCTTGCCGGGGCCGACCACCGCACCGGCACCGACGAAGCCATGGCGCTCGACCCGGGCACCGTCGAGGATGCACGCGCCCATGCCGATCAGGCTGTAATCGCCGATGCTGCAGGCGTGGATGATGCAGCCATGGCCGACGGTGACGCCTTCGCCGATCAAGGTCGGGTAGCCGGCCTTGTTGTACGGGCTGTGGTGGCTGACGTGGATGATCGTGCCATCCTGCACATTGGTGCGTGCACCGATGCGCACGAAATTGACGTCGCCACGGATGACCGTGCCCGGCCAGACCGACACGTCATCGGCCAGTTCGACATCACCGATGATCGTGCAGGCCGGATCGACATACACGCGCTGGCCGAGTACCGGCATCTTGTCGCGGAAGGGGCGCAGCGGGGTCATCGGAATCTCCGGAAGAGCGGGGCAATCGCGATGATGATACCGCGTGCAGCACGCAGCCCTGCCGGTAGTGCGGGCCGCTGGCCGGCAACCGCAGAGGTTCTGCCGAAGGTGCATCGGGTTGCCGGCCAGCGGCCCGCACTACCGTTTTTTCATGCCACGCGTCCGCGCCGTGCGCGCTCCAGGTGCACCAGCAGCAGCGAGATCGCCGCCGGGGTCATGCCCGGAATGCGCTGGGCCTGGCCGATGGTCTGCGGACGCACGCGCTCGAGCTTCTGCAGCGCTTCGGCCGACAGCCCGCGCACGATGGCGTAGTCGAAATCGCCAGCAATCGGCGTTGCTTCATGGCGCTGCTGGCGCTCGATCTCCTCGCGCTGGCGATCCAGGTAGCCGGCGTACTTCACCCCGATCTCCACCTGTTCGGCCACCTTGCCATCGGCCACGGCCGGGCCGAGCGAGGGCACCCGCATCAGCTGTGCGTAATCCAGTTCCGGGCGCTTGATCAGGTCCAGCACGTTGGTTTCGCGGCTGACCGCCACGCCCAGCGTTTCCTGCACTTCGCGGCCCAGCGCATTGGCCGGCGTGGCCCACAGCGCGCCCAGGCGCGTGCGCTCGGCGGCCACGGCAGCCTGCTTGGTTTCGAAGGCCCGCCAGCGACGATCATCGACCAGGCCCATGTCGCGGCCGGACGGGGTCAGGCGCTGGTCGGCGTTGTCTTCGCGCAGCTGCAGGCGGTACTCGGCGCGGCTGGTGAACATGCGGTACGGCTCGTTGGTGCCGTGGGTGATCAGGTCATCCACCAGCACGCCGAGGTAGGCTTCGTCGCGACGCGGGCACCAGCCCTCGAGGCCACGCACCTGGCGAGCGGCGTTGAGGCCGGCCAGCAGGCCCTGTGCGGCAGCTTCTTCATAACCGGTGGTGCCGTTGATCTGGCCGGCGAAGAACAGGCCGTTGACCAGCTTGGTTTCCAGCGAGGCCTTCAGCCCGCGTGGATCGAAGAAGTCGTACTCGATGGCATAGCCGGGGCGGGTGATGTGCGCGTTCTGGAAACCACGGATGCTGCGCACCATCTCCAGCTGCACGTCGAACGGCAGCGAGGTGGAAATGCCGTTGGGATAGATCTCGACGATGCCCAGGCCTTCGGGCTCGACGAAGATCTGGTGGCTGGCCTTCTCGGCAAAGCGCACCACCTTGTCCTCGATGGAGGGGCAGTAGCGCGGGCCGATGCCTTCGATCTGGCCGCTGTACAGCGGTGAGCGGTGCAGGGCGTCGCGGATGATCTGGTGGGTCTGCTCGCTGGTGTGGGTGATCCAGCAGCTGACCTGCTGCGGATGCTCATCCACCGAGCCGAGGAAGGACATCACCGGGCGCGGCGTGTCGCCGGGCTGCTCGTCCATCACGCTGTAGTCCAGCGAACGGCCGTCGATGCGCGGTGGCGTGCCGGTCTTCAGGCGGTCCACCTGGAACGGCCGCTCGCGCAGGCGTGCAGCCAGCGTGGTGGCGGGCGGATCGCCCATGCGGCCGGCTGCGTACTGGGTCGGGCCGACGTGGATCTTGCCGGCCAGGAAGGTGCCGGCGGTCAGCACCACGGCCTCGGCATCGAAACGCAGGCCGGTCTGGGTGATGACCCCGCGCACGTGGTCGCCCTCGATGACCAGGTCATCCACCGCCGCCTGGAACACGGTCAGGTTGGCCTGGCCCTCGACGATGGCGCGGATCGCCATGCGGTACAGGTTGCGGTCGGCCTGGCAGCGGGTGGCGCGCACGGCCGGGCCCTTGGAGGCGTTGAGGGTGCGCCACTGGATGCCGGCGCGGTCGGCGGCATGCGCCATCGCACCGCCGAGGGCGTCGATTTCCTTGACCAGATGGCCCTTGCCGATGCCACCGATGGCCGGGTTGCAGCTCATCGCCCCCACCGTTTCGATGTTGTGGGTCAGCAACAGGGTGCGCACGCCGGTACGGGCCGCAGCCAGCGCGGCCTCGGTGCCGGCGTGGCCACCGCCGA
Organism: Stenotrophomonas sp. G4; assembly: GCF_003428825.1. Classification (NCBI taxonomy): domain Bacteria; kingdom Pseudomonadati; phylum Pseudomonadota; class Gammaproteobacteria; order Lysobacterales; family Lysobacteraceae; genus Stenotrophomonas; species Stenotrophomonas sp. G4. The sequence continues at coordinate 4,244,450 of NZ_CP031741.1, read as the reverse complement.
TGACGATGACGTCGTAACGATGGAAGGAATCGATCATGGGGGCTGTTCAGCAAGGGGCAGGCGCAGCCGGAGACGGCGCCGGGGTGGCGATTTTAGCGCCAATCGGGCGGGGACGCTGGCGCCGGCTGGCCGGCGTCGAAATCAACCCTAAAGTTGGCAGGATTTTTGCAGATAACCCAATAGCACCCACCGTGGCTGGCGCCGCAGGCGCTGGTGACCGGAATTGGAACAGGGGCCGGTACAGGCGCACGGTGGGGAAGCAGAGGGGCCGGCAGTCGGGGACTGTCCGGCCCTGTTTTTGGGGCGGCCAGGAACGCGGCATCCACGCATGGCGGCGATCTACTGCCCGCGCGCTCTGGTGTCCCAAACAACAAACGGCCCGCAGTGCGGGGCCGTTCGTCCTTAAAGGTGCCGACATCCGACAGGGCCGGAACAGGGGGGATCCAGATGTTCCTGTCGGATATCGACGTAGAGCTGTTTGGGACGGGCCCTTAACGCTTTTGTCACTTTGTGACGCTGGCCGTCACCACCTGCGTAGATTGAGGCTTGGACCGTGTGAAATGCAAGATGGAACAAGCGTCAACTGTGCGCTATCTCTCACGATCCATGGCACGCCAAGGGGAACTGTTCATCCTCGGCGCACGCTGAGCCGGAGCCGGGCGCGCCTGCGGCGGCGGCGAGGGACGCTCGACCCGCTGTGCGGGCTGGGGCGGTCGACGCATCGAATCCATGTTGCGCCAGGGCGAGCCGCCATTGTTCTGGCGCGGCGGCGGTGGCGGGCGGTTTTCGCCGCCATTGCCGGGACGCGGTGGCGGGCGGTGGTTGTGGTGCGGCGGGCGGTAGATCGGCCGCTGGTAGTACGGGCCGCCATAGCCGTAATAGCCACCGCCGCCGTAATACGGATAGCCGTAGCCGGACGGGTAGCCATAAGGGTAGCGGTACTCCACCGACGGCGCGCCGTGGTAGTAACCGCCGCCGCGACCACCGACATAGTCATAGGTGGTGCAACCGGTCAGGGCCAGCAGCAGGCCACCGGCAAGCATCAGGCGCGTTTTCATGATGGGTCCCCCCAGAGGACGGGTATGCAGGCAGCTTCAGCCGCCGGCGTTGAATCAGCCCTTAATTCCGCCGGCCAGGATGAATGGCGGTGTAGGCATGCATGCTGGCATGACCGATGGCGCCCTCGCCAGCGCGGAGCCATACGTTAATCTTGCGTCATGAGCGATTCACTGTTGCCCCGCGCTGATGACGTCCTCGCCGCCGCCGCGCGGATCGCGCCCCATGCCAGCGTGACCCCGGTGCTGCGCTCGCGCACGCTGGATGCGTTGGCCGGTGCGCAGCTGGCGTTCAAGGCCGAGCACCTGCAGCGTGGCGGCGCGTTCAAGTTCCGCGGTGCGTGCAATGCGGTGTGGTCGCTGCATGCCGACCACGCCGGTGCCGGTGTGGTGACCCATTCCTCCGGCAATCACGGTGCCGCCTTGGCGCTGGCTGCGCGCACACGGGGCATTCCCTGCCATGTGGTGGTGCCCGAAGGGGCTGTGGCCGCCAAGCTGGCCAATATCGCCCGGCATGGCGCCACCCTCTGGCGTTGCCCGGCCACCATTGCCGACCGCGAGGCCACCTGCACCAAGGTGCAGGCCGATACCGGCGCCACTCTGGTCCATCCGTACACCAACCCCGCGGTGATCGCCGGGCAGGGCACGGCCGCGCTGGAGCTGCTGCACAGCGAGGGGCCGTTCGACGTGCTGGTGGTGCCGGTGGGCGGTGGTGGCCTGGCCAGTGGCACTGCGTTGGCCCTGCAGCACGCCAGCCCGGGTACGCGGCTGGTGCTGGCCGAGCCGGCCGGTGCCGACGACACCGCCCGTTCGCTGGCGACCGGCAAGCGCCAGGAGGCATTTACCCCGGACACGATCTGCGACGGACTGCGCACGCTGATCGGCGCACCCAACTTCGCGCTGCTGCAGGCCGCGGGCGCCGAGGTCATCGTGGTTGACGATGCCGCCACCGTGGCGGCGATGCGCCTGCTGTGGGACGTGCTCAAGCAGGTGGTCGAGCCGTCCTCGGCGATCGTGCTGGCGGCGGTGCTTGCTCAGCCTGCACGCTTCGCCGGCCTGCGCGTTGGACTGGTGCTGTCCGGCGGCAATGTCGATCTGCCTGCGCTGCGTTGGGGAGCGCCATGAGCCGTGGCCGCCATCGCGAACGCACCGGCCCGTTCGGTTGGGTGTGGCGGTTGTTCGTACTGCTGGTGATCTGGCTGCTGGGCGTGACCGCCTGGATCGTCTGGGTCGGCGAGCGCGACCAGGCGGCCAAGGCGGACGCGATCATCGTGCTGGGTGCGGCGGCCTACGATGCCAAGCCCTCGCCGGTGTTTGAAGAGCGCATCCGCCACGGCCTGGATCTGTACGACGCCGGCTACGCGCCACTGCTGATCTTTACCGGAGGCTACGGCGGCACCGGTGCGCGCTTCTCGGAATCGCAGGTGGCCCGGCGCTATGCCCTCAAGCACGGCATTCCCGATGAGGCGATCCTCATCGAGACCGCCTCGCGCAATACCGTGCAGAACCTGGTCGAGGCCAAGCGGCTGATGGACCAGCGCAAGCTGCATTCGGTGATCATCGTCAGCGACCCGCTGCACATGGCGCGCGCGCTGCGCCTGAGCAAGGCGCTGGGCATCCAGGCGTTGGCCTCGTCCACGCCCAGCACGCGCTTCCGCAGCTTCCATACCAGCTGGCGCTTCCTGGTGCAGGAGATCTACTTCTTCCACCGCGACCTCGTACGGCCGCCGTTGAGTTCACCGGCCAATACCTGAGCGGCTGCCGCTGCGCTCACCGGGCATGGCCCGGCGCTACCCATAACGCGCGCCTGGTAGCGCCGGGCCATGCCCGGCGGCGCCTTCGAATCAGGTCTGCTTGCGCCGGATCGGGATCGCCGACACCGGCACGGACGCAATGTCATGCCCACCTTCGCGGATCGGCGCCCCGGATCCGGCGCCCAGGCGTGGGCGTAGATCACTTCCCAGCTGCTGGGCAGCTTGCCATCGGCACGGCGCATCGGTTCGTACGCTGCCGCTGCCGCCGCGAACCGCCCCCGGCCGGTCAACGTATGGCGGCGATCGACCCGTGCGTTGGTCGCGCCCATCGCGCGCAGCTCGCGCATCAACGAGGGCAGGTCGTCGTAGGTCAGGGTGAACAGGTCGCGGTCCAGAACCGGATCACGGAAGCCGGCCATCATCAGCGCATCGCCGAACTGGGCGATCTGCGCGAAGCGGCTCACGTGCGGGCGGTCGTCGGCGGCGGCGAAGGCCTCGTTGAGCTCGACCAGCGTTTCCGGCCCGAACGTCGAACACACCAGCAGCCCACCGGGCTTGAGCACGCGGCGGAAACCGGCGAACACCGCCGGCAGGTCGTTCACCCACTGCAGGCACAGGTTGCTGAAGATCACATCGACGCTGTTGTCGGCCAACGGCAGCGCCGTGGCATCGGCGGCCACGCGTTGGAACGGCTTCCACCAGCCCGCCTGGCGCTTGGCCTGGTCGAGCATCGGCAGTGCCACGTCCAGCGCGATCACCTGCGCCTTCGGCCAGCGCTTCTTCATCAGCGCACTGGCATGGCCGGTGCCGGCACCGATATCCAGCACCACCGCCGGCTTGCGTGCCTCCAGGTAGTCCAGCGATTCCAGCAGCCGCGACTGCACCTCGCGCTGCAGGGCGGCGGCAGCGTCGTAGCTGGAGGCGGCGCGGGCGAAGGCGCGGCGGACATGGCGGGCATCGAAGTGGGACGGCATTGCAGAAGTCTCTTAGAACGTACCGGGGTAGGCGCCGCCGTCGATCAGCAGGTTCTGCCCGGTGAGGTAACCGGCCTGTGCACTGCACAGGAAGGCGCAGGCGGCGCCGAATTCGTCCGGCGTGCCGAAGCGGCCGGCGGGGATCTGCTGGCGGCGGCGTTCGGCCACCGCCTGCACGTCCCCGTCCTGGCCGGCGGCGTGGGCGAAGTTGGCGCGCAGGCGGTCGGTATCGAACTGGCCGGGCAGCAGATTGTTGATCGTGACGTTGTGGGCGACGGTGCGCCGCGCCAGCCCGGCGACGAAGCCGGTCAGGCCGCTGCGCGCGCCGTTGGACAGCGCCAGCGCGTCGATGGGTGCCTTCACCGATGACGAGGTGATGTTGACGATGCGGCCGAAGCCGCGTTCGATCATCGCGTCCACGGTGGCGCGGACCAGCGCGATCGGTGCCAGCATGTTGGCGTCCAGCGCGGCGATCCAGTCGTCGCGCTCGAACGTGCGGAAGTCGCCCGGCGGCGGACCGCCGGCGTTGGTCACCAGGATGTCGACCTGCGGGCAGGCGGCCAGCGCCTGGGCGCGGCCCGCCTCGGTGGTGACGTCGGCGGCGATCGCACGCACTTCAGCGGCACCGGGCAGCGTACGCAGTTCTTCAGCCGCGGCCTGCAGTGCAGCGTCACCGCGGGCGACGATGACCACGTTCACGCCTTCGCGCACCAATGCGCGCGCGCAGCCCAGGCCAAGCCCCTTGCTGGCGCCGCAGACCAGTGCCCAGCGGCCGGAAATGCCCAGATCCATGCGTCAGTCCTGCACAAGCTTAGGAAGGCTCATTGTCCGCCATCGGCCGGTGACAGGCCGGCAACGAAGTGTTGCAGGGCGGCTGCAACGTCATCGGCATGGCCGAGGAAGGGCGCGTGGCCGCCATGGCCGACGGTCAGCGACTGCCCGCCGGGCGCCAGCGCGGCAGCGGCCTGCATCGCCGCCGGCGAGACCAGACGGTCACGCTGGCCGGCAATCCACAGGCTGGGCTTGCCCAGTGCGGGCAGGGCACCGCGCAGGTCGGTGTTCTCCAGCAGCTGCAGGCCCTCGTGCAGTGCGCGTTCGGTGGGCGCTCCGCGTTCGACCAGGCGCTGGCGCAGGGTGCGCAGTTCCTCGCGGGCATGCGCCGAACCCATCACGTCCAGTGCCAGGAAACGTTCCAGGGTGCCACTGAAGTCCTGCGCGAGGTCACGACCGAACTGCTCGAATACCGAGGGCTCCACCGCATGCGGCCAGTCATCACCGCGCACGAAGCGCGGCGTGGCGGCGATCATCGCCAGACCACGCACCTTCGGCAGCGTGGCCGCCGCGTGCAGCGCGAACAGGCCGCCCAGTGACCAGCCGCACCACACCGCCGGCGGCGTGGCCGCGGCAATGGCGTTGACCACGAACGGCAGGCGCAGCGGGGTGCTGTCATCGCGGCTGTGGCCATGGCCGGGCAGGTCGACCAGATGCAGCGTGAATCGATCGGCCAGGCGCTGCACCAGCGGCGCAAACACGCCGCCCTGCAGGGCCCAGCCGTGGATCAGTACCAGGTCCGGCCCATGGCCGGTCACTTCAATATGCATGGGGAACTACACGATCACTCAGGCCAGCGCCGGCAACGACGGCGGCAGCACTTCACGCGCGGCAAAGGCCACGCGGTCGCGTGCAACGGCGATGGCTTCGACCAGGCCGCGTACCTGCTCGGTGGTGTGCAGCGCGGACAAGGTGACGCGCAGGCGCGCCTTGCCTTCCGGCACGGTCGGTGGGCGGATCGCGCCGACCAGCCAGCCGGCCTGTTCCAGCGCCTGCGACATCGCCATGGCAGTGTGGTCGTCGCCACACAACAGCGGCTGGATCGGCGTTTCCGATGCCATCAGATCCAGCCCATGACGTCGCGCTTCGCTGCGGAACAGGGCAATCAGATCGGACAGCTTCGCCCGCCGCCAATGATCGCGGCGGGCCAGGCGCACCGCTTCCAGTGCGGATGCCGCCAGCGCCGGCGCCATGGCGGTGGTGTAGATGTAGGGGCGTGCGGTTTCGGCCAGGTGCTCGATCAGGTCTTCGCGGCCGAGCACCAGCGCGCCGGAACCGCCGAGCGCCTTGCCCAGGGTGACCAGCTGCAGCGGCACATCGTCCACGTCCAGGCCGGCGGTGGCGACCGCGCCACGACCATCGCCGAGCACGCCCACGCCATGCGCATCGTCCACGTAGAACAGCGCCTGCTGCAGGCGCGCGACCAGCGACAGCGCACGCAGCGGCGCGATATCGCCATCCATGCTGAAGACGCCGTCGGTGGCCAGCATCGCTGCGCCATCGGGCGCATGCTTGAGCTGGCGCATCGCACCTTCCGCGTCCAGGTGCGGGTAGCGGCGCAGGCGCGCGCCGGCCAGCCGGGTGGCATCGAGCAGACTGGCGTGGTTGAGCTTGTCCTGCACGCAGACATCGTTCTCTTCGCCCAGCAGCGCCTGCTGCACGGCCAGGTTGGCGGTGAAGCCACTGCCGAACAGCAAGGCACGCGGGTAACCGAGCCACTCGGCCACTTCGCGTTCCAATGCGTCGTGCAGCGCGTGGTGGCCGCAGACCAGGTGCGAAGCACCGGCACCGGCACCTTCGCGCGCGGCGGCATCCTGCAGTGCGTTGACCACGCTGAACTGCTGGGCCAGGCCCAGGTAATCGTTGCTGCAGAAGCCCGTCAGCCAGCGCCCATCGACTTCCAGGCGCACACCATCGCGACGGGTGACCGTGCGCCGCGGGCGGCGACGGCCTTGTGCATCGCGCAACGCGCGCTGGGCTTGGAGGCGGGCGGTCAGGTCGGGGCGTGCCATGGCGGCTGGATGCGGCGACGGGGCGGCTAGGGTAGCGCGTTGCCGCGACGCCTGCTTGGCCGCCGGCTCAGGCCGCGTGGGCGCAGCCGCAGCCGGGGGCATCGGCGCTGATATCGGCATGCACGGTGCCGACATGGTCATGACCGTCGGCGTCCACCTGCACCGCCATCGGCTGCAGGCCCAGGCGTGCGAACAGGGCCATGTCGCGCTCGCTCTCCGGGTTGCCGGTGGTCAGCAGCTTGTCGCCATGGAAGATGGAGTTAGCGCCGGCCAGGAAGCACAGCGCCTGCAGCTCATCACTCATCGCCTCGCGGCCGGCCGACAGCCGCACCATCGAACGCGGCATGGCGATGCGGGCCACAGCGATCATGCGCACGAACTCGAACGGGTCCAGCTCGGCACTGCCATGCAGCGGCGTGCCGGCCACCTGCACCAGCTTGTTGATCGGCACCGAATCGGGATGCGCCGGCAAGGTGGCCAGCGCCAGCAGCAGGCCGACCCGCTGCGCGCGCGTTTCGCCCATGCCAACGATGCCGCCGCAGCAGGTCTTCAACCCCGCATCACGGACATGGCCCAGCGTATCCAGGCGATCCTGGTACTGCCGGGTGTGGATGATCGACTCGTAGTAGTCCGGCGCGGTATCGAGGTTGTGGTTGTAGTAGTCCAGGCCGGCGTCCTTCAACGCGCGCGCCTGCTCGCCACTGAGCATGCCCAGCGTGGCGCAGGTTTCCAGGCCCAGCGCTTTCACCCCGGCGATCATTGCCGCCACCTTGGGGATGTCGCGGTCCTTCGGCGAACGCCACGCTGCACCCATGCAGAAACGCGAGGCACCGGCCGCTTTGGCTTGGCGGGCCCTGGCCAGCACCGCATCGGTGTCCATCAGTTTCTGTGCGTTGACCCCGGTGCTGTAGCGCTGCGCCTGCGGGCAGTACGCGCAGTCTTCCGGGCAGCCACCGGTCTTCACCGACAACAGCGTGGAGACCTGCACCTGGGCCGGGTCGAAGTGCTCGCGGTGGACGGCGGCGGCGCGGAACAGCAGTTCCGGGAAAGGCAGGTCGAACAGCGCCTGCAGTTCGTCGTGGTGCCAGTCGTGGCGGATGGCGGTTGCCATGGCGGGACCTTGGAAGGGCTGGAGCGAGGGCGCAGTTTGGGTGGGGCCGCAAACACTGTCAACCCAAGTAACGAAACGGCAGTTTACAGTGCGCCATCGCCCGGATCAAAGGCGATGGCGCCACGTTCGCCGCGACGCCCGGGCGGTGAGAATCCGCATGGACACGCATCGCGAAGAAGAGCGGCATCGCATCGCGGCGCTGACCGATAAGGACATCGCGTGGATCGATCAGCAGCAGCTTTCCCGGTGTGACGGTCAGTTCCGCAACGTTGCCCGTGTCGTGGGCACAGCGATGTCGCTGGACCCCGGCCGTCAGCCGGGAATTCCAGGTGTGATCTACGCAGGGTGTGTGCGCTGGTCGAGCGCTGCAGCGAAGTGTGCCGGGTCAGCTTTGCTTGAAGACGGTTCGCTGGCCGATCGTACGGGTCTTGCTGGCGTCCGACCGGCCGAGGCCGGGAATCAGGAAATCGGCAGGGCTGCGGCCATGCCGGGTCTTCTCGGCAAGCCAGCGCGGCATCCGGCCACGGCCGGACCAGGTGTTGCGTTTGTTGTCCGGATCGCGGTACTTGGGCGCCACCTTGCCCAGCTTGCGCCGCGTGCCTCGTTTGCGGGCCGGCGCCGTGGTCTCGGCGGGCGCGGTGCCGATCAGTTCCTCGATCGTGTAGCCGCATTGCGCGGCGAAGGCGATCAGCTTGCGTCGGACAACGGCCGCCGGGCGGCGGCTGGCGACCAGCGCCCGCCGCTGCTCGGCCGCAGTCACAAGGGCGTTCAGTTCGCGCAGGCTCAGGTGTTCGACGTCGATTTTCATGCCGCGAAGGGTCCTGACATCGCGGCAGCCTGTCAAGCAGCGGACGATTCACCCAACCCGCCACTGCCGGCCGCAAATGGCCAGGCGCGGAGCGCGCCGTTCACCTACGCGCATGTGCTTGCTTCGCCGATGGGCAGCATCCACCTGCGGGGTGAAGCTGCGGCATGCGCATCCCAACAACCTTTACGCTTGGCGAACCGTTGCAGGCCGCCTTTCGCCTGCTGCTGCCCCTGCGCTGCCTGGTCTGCAGCGAGCCCGGCCACGACACCCTGGACCTCTGCGTCGCCTGTCTCGCCGATCTACCGTGGGCGGGCCGCGCCTGCCTTCGCTGCGCGCTGCCGCTACCGGACGAAGCCCTGCCCATCTGTGGCACCTGCCGTGACGAGCCGCCGTCGCAGACCGCTACCCACGCCAGTCTGTTGTACCTGCCGCCGGTCGACCAGCTGCTGGTCCGCTACAAATTCCACCAGGACCTGGCTGCCGGACGCCTGCTTGCGCAGTTGATGCTGCGCAACCCGCCGCCATGGTCGTGCGCGCCACTGGTACCCGTGCCATTGCACGGAAAGCGACTGCGCCAGCGCGGGTACGATCAGGCAGCCGAGTTGTGCCGGCTGCTGCGCCTGCCAATGTGGCGCGGGCTGTATCGTCGTCGCCATACCGCACCGCAGTCCGAACGCAGCGCCGAGCAGCGCCGCGACAACCTGTTCGACGCCTTCGATGTGCGCGGCGCCGTGCCGGCGCGGCTGACCATCGTCGACGACGTGATGACCACCGGCAGTACCGTGCTGGAGATTGCAGAAACGCTGCGGCTGGTGGGGGCTGAAGAAGTACGTGCATGGGTCTGCGCGCGGGTGCCGTGATCGCCCGTTTCATCCCCAGGGGCTAGGATGATCACCTACCCGGATCGAAGGAGTGGTCATGAATTCCCCTTTGTCTCCCTTGTTGTCGGCCGTAGGACGCAGCTGGTGGATCCTGCTGCTGTACGGTCTGGTCGCGCTGGGCTTCGGCGTCATCGCGATCGGCTGGCCGATGTCAGCGGCCATCGCGCTGGCGTGGACGCTGGGCGTGATGGCGATCGTGGAGGGCGTCATCAGCCTGTTGGCGCTGATCACTGGCGGCAGCGGCGCCTCGCGTGGCTGGCTGCTGCTGTACGTGGTCGCCTCGCTGGGCTTCGGCATCCTGGCGGTGATCAATCCGCTGGCCACCGCCAGCGTGCTGGTGCTGTTGCTGGCGGCATGGCTGCTGGTGGCAGGCATCTATCGCATCGTCTTCGCCATCCGCGTGCGCAGGCAGATCCAGGGTGAGTGGTTGCTGATTCTCAGCGGCGTGCTGGCCATCGTGCTGGGCCTGCTGTTCGCGGCCAACCCCTATGCAGGCGTGGCGGTGACCACGCTGTGGATCGGCATCGGCAGCCTGCTGTACGGCGTGCTGCAGGTGCTGGTGGCGTTCAAGCTGAGGAAGCTGCGCTGATGCGGGCCTGGAACAGAGGGGCGCTGCTCGGCGGCGGCCTCGCGGTGGTGCTGCTGGCGGGCTGCAACCGGCTGCTTCCGGCGGAGACACGGCATCCGCCGCGGGAGGGGGTGCAGGTGCAGATGCGTGAGGTCGATCCCGATGGCCGCGCTACCCTGCAGTGGCAAGGGCGCAGCATCGCCGTGAAAGCGCCGCCGATGCTCACCAGTGCCGATATCGTCGACGTGCGAGCGGCGTTGGACGCCGCGCACCAACCCGTACTGGAACTGACATTCCGCAAGGAGTCCGCCGGCCGGTTGCTGCACGCGACCGAGGCCCTGGTGGGCAAGCAGGTGGCGCTTACCGTCGATGACCACGTGCTGTCCGTGGCCACCATCGCGGGCCCTTTTGGCGAGTCCATGCAGGTGGCCGGTACCAACATGAGCGTGGCCGAAGTGCACGACATGGCGCGCTACATCGTGCACGGCGGCCCTGCGCCGCCACAGCAGCGCTGAATCAGCGCTGCTTTCCTGCAAACCCGGCTTCGATCTCTTCCAGCGAGCGCCCCTTGGTTTCCGGCAGCCAGAATGCGGCCACCAGGAAGAACACGAACGTGCAGCCCGCCCAGAACAGGAACATGCTGGCGTAGCCGTAGTGTCCCACCGTCGGCAGGAAGATGGCGGCAATGGTGGTGGACACGAACTGGTTGATCAGCAGCGCGATGCTCATGCCGTTGGAGCGGATGCGGTTGGGCATCAGTTCGGACAGCGCCAGCCACACGCACACGCCTGGGCCAACCGCGAAGAACGCCACGAATACCAGGATGCAGGCAGCGACGGCCCAGCCATGCGCGGGCGGCGGAATCGGGCCGATACGGGCCTGTTCGATGCGCAGCGGTGCCTGCACGGCGCTGGCCGGGTCGGCGAACGGATTGAGGTGCATCGTGCGGAAGAACGCGCCGATGACGCTGTCCGGCTGCACGGTGCCGGCGCGCTCGATACGCAGCTCGCGGTCGGTCAGGTTGTCGCTGCGCAGCGCGCGCACGTTGGTGAAGTCGCCATAGGCGTAGGACACGGTCAGCTGCAGTGGCCGGCCCTCGCGGTCGATGCCACCGGCAAGCCGCTGCCACTGCGCGTCATCCAGTACCAGTTGCAGGCCATCTCCACTTACTGCGGCCTGCAGGTGCGGCTGCACGTCGACGCGGCCCCGTTCGGCCTGGAAGAACAGCGTTGCTGCGGCCAGCAGGGCCACGCAGATGCCGCCACTGCCCAGCATCAGCAGGAACTTGCGACCCTTGCGGTCGACCAGCAGCAGCGCGACCACGGTCATCACCGCGTTGAGCAGCTTGATCGCCACGTCGGCGCCGTTGGCCACCGAGCCGGACAGGCCTGCCTGGTTGAGGATGTTGACCGCATAGGCCAGCACCGAGTTGATGCCGGTGGCCTGGGTGCAGGCCAGCACCACGCAGGCCAACACGAACGGCACTACGTAGCGGCGGCTGAGCAGCGGGTCACGCTTGCCGCTGCTGCTGCTCGATTCCGGAGCCTGGATCTGCGCCAGGGTGGGCTCGATGTCGGCAGCGGGCAGCACGCGCTGCAGGCTGCGGCGCGCATCATCGATGCGGCCACGACGCACCAGCCAGCGCGGTGATTCGGACAGCCAGAAGATGCCGGCGCAGAACAGCAGGCCCGGTGCCAGGCAGGTCCAGAAGATGGTGCGCCAGGCGTGGTCCTTCACCGTGAACAGCTCCTGCGCCTGCTGTGCGACCGGCAGCGAGCGCACCGACTCTGCGGCGGCGTCCACGGCATGGGCGTGGTACAGGCCGATCAACGCGGCCAGCACCAGGCCGACGGTCAGCAGCAGCTGGAACATCGCCGCGCCGCGGCCGCGTCGTTCCGGGCTGAGCACTTCGGCCAGGTACAGGGGAATGACCACGCCGATCAGGCCGCCGCTGACACCCTGCAACAGGCGGCCCAGCAGCAGCGGGGTGTAACCCGACGCCAGCGCCATGATCGGGATGCTGGCGGTGAACAGCACGCCGGCCAGCAGCATCGCGCCACGGCGGCCGATGAGGTCGGCGATCATGCCGGCGAACAGTGAGGACAGCACGCTGCCCAGCAGCACCGCAGCGACGACGAAGCCGAGCTGCTGGCTGCTGAGCTGCCAGGCGTGGCTGGCGGTGGCTTCAAGATAGGGCAGGGCGCCGGCGATGATGCCGATGTCGATGCCGTACAGCAGGCCACCGAGGCCACCGATGAAGAGCAGGTAACGTACGGGCCAGCGCGGGGCGGTGGAAGCGGGTACGGCAGGTGCAGTGGCTGCGGTCATCGGCTCGTTCCTGGACTAACGGGAGGGTGCGTGGCTGATGCAATGCGCTTGCGCGCCTTGAGTGCGGCATCCGGGCCGCATGGCGTGTGTCAGTCCAGATCGATCAATCGACCGCCTACCACCACTTTCTGCAGGCGCAGTTCCGCATCCAGTACCACCAGGTCGGCGCGGGCGTCGGGCGCAATGCGGCCGCGATCGCTCAAGCCCAGGTAATCGGCCGGGAAGGTGGAAACGCGCTGCGATGCGTCAGCCAGATCCAATCCCACCTGCACCAGGTTGCGCAGCGCCTGGTCCATGGTCAGCGCGCTGCCGGCCAGCGAGCCGGTGGCCAGGCGCACGCAGCCGCCGCACTTGTGTACGCGCTGCTCGCCCAGTGCGTACTCGCCATCGGGCATGCCGGTGGCGGCCGTCGCGTCGGTTACCGCATACAGGCGCGGAATCGCGCGTGCGGCCAGACGGATCACGCCGGGATGGATGTGCTGCAGGTCGGGAATGATCTCGGCGTACTGCGCATGCGCCAGGGCAGCGGCGGCGATGCCCGGCCGGTAGTGGTCGACGCCGGTCATGCCGTTGAACAGATGGGTGAAACCGGAAGCGCCGGCCTGCAATGCGGCCACGCCTTCCTCGTAGGTGCCGGCACTGTGGCCGAGCTGCACGCGGATGCCGAGTGCGGACAGCGCGGGGATCAGTGCGGTGTGCTCGCCGATCTCCGGCGCCAGCGTCATCACCCGGATCGGTGCCAGCGCGTGCAGCTGCCGCACCAGCGCCATCGTCGCCTCGATCGTACGATTGGGTTGTGCGCCCAGCCGCTGCGGGCTGATGAAGGGGCCTTCCAGGTGCACACCGGCGATGCAGGCGGCATCGGCATCGGGCGCTGCCATCGTTGCCGCAACGCCCTGCAGCGCGTATTCGATTTCGTCCAGGCCAGCGGTCATGGTGGTTGCCAGCAGCGTGGTGGTACCAAAGCGCGCATGGGTGCGGGCGATGGTGCGGGCCACGTCGCCGCCCTGCATCAGGTCGACGCCGGCCGCGCCATGCACGTGCAGGTCGATGAAGCCGGGCAGGATCACCGACAGTTGCGGGTCATCGCCGCCGCTGTGGTCATCTACCTGCAGCTGGCGCACGTGTGAATCGAACTGGACCTGGCCGCGACGCCAGCCCAACGGGGTGAGGATGCGGCCGTGCAGGGAGCGGGTGTCGGTCATGCGGGGGGCTCGGCGATGATCACTTCGATGCCCAGCCGCTGCAGCCCCTCGCGGGTCGCGTCGTCGATCCCGGCGTCGGTGATGATGGCGTGGATCTGATCGAGGCGGGCGATGCGGTGCAGGCTGACGCGTCCGAATTTGGAGGCGTCGGTGAGCACCACGATGCGCCGCGCGCGTTCGACCATGCGGTGGTTGAGGCGGGCTTCGGCTTCGTCGTGGGTGGTCAGGCCGAACTGCAGGTCCAGGCCATCCACGCCCAGGAACAGCGTGTCGAAGCTGTAGGAGTTGAGGCTGGCTTCGGCCTGGCTGCCCTGCAGCGACAGCGATTGCTGGCGCAGCAGTCCGCCGGTCAGCAGAACGGTGATGCCGGCGGCGTTGGCCAGTTCCCAGGCGATGTTCAGGCCGTTGGTCATCACCGTCACATCGCGGTGTCCGCGCAGGTGGCGGGCCAGGGTCATCGTGGTGGAGCCGGAGTCGATGATGATGTTGTCACCGGCCTGCACCAGGCGCGCGGCCGCCGTGCCGATGGAGTCCTTCAGCGGCAGGTTCAGCGCATCCTTTTCATGGATGTCCTGTTCCTGCGGCGGCGTTCGCACCAGGGTGGCACCGCCGTGGGTACGCGTGGCCAGCCCCTGCGATTCGAAGTGGGTCAGGTCGGCACGGATGGTCACCGCCGACACGCCGAAGCGCTCGACCAGATCGGCCACCTGCACCGAGCCGTGCTCGATCAGCAGCTGCAGGATCTGTTGCCGGCGGGAGCGGGTGTTGCGCATGGCCATTCTCGGTTTCGCAGGGAAAGGTAGAGATTAGCCGTTCGCAAGATCGGCGGCAGCCGGACTTGCGTTGTGCTTGCGGGTTCCAGCCTGGTTGGCGCTGCAGGCGCGGGCGTATTCGCCCAGGCACAGGCCGATGCGATGCTGCACCAGGGCGGCAGGCGTATTGGCCAGGGTGCCCTCGCGCACGGCGCGGTACTGCTCCGGCAGGTACTGGCTGAGCAGCACCAGCGGCGGCGCGTGCTGTTCCAGGTTGGCGAACAGGGTGTGCACGGCCTGCACCAGCGCCGGCTCGCCCCAGTAGTAGCGGCAGCGGTCGCTGAAGGAATAGCTGCGCAGCAGGCGCAGGGTCGCTTCGTCGCCCTGGTAATAGGACTGCCAGGACTTCGGCTGCGCCACCATCACCTCGTCCAGCACCTGCGGCAGGCGCGAGCACTGCGCGGCCGGCAGCAGCTCGGCTTCGATGGCAGCGAGTGCGAACAGCGCTTCGCGGTAGGCGAAGGTGGCCGCGGGGCCGACCTTGAGGATGGCGAAATGGTCGCGCACCAGCGCATGCAGGCCGCTTTCGCGCTGGTAGTCGGTCGAATGTGCTTCGAACACGATGCGCGGCTGCTGTTCGAGGAAGTCGGCCAGCTCGCTGGCGGCGGCCGCGTCGTACTCGTGCACGCTGCTGTGGTCGAAGTCCACGCCCGGCTGCACCACCATGGCCAGTACACGCTGCCATGCATCGCGCAGCAGCGGGGTGTCGAAGGCCTGCCGGTGGATGGCCAGGGTCTGCGCAGCGGCGGCCGGGGTGGTCACCTGCAGGCCACCGGCCAGCGAGGCTTCGCCACCGGGAATCGGCACTTCGGTACCGATGACATAGACCGGCGGCGGCAGGCCGTGCTCGGCGGCGGTGCGCTCGGCGATCTCGGCCAGCTCGGCCGAACGTGCAGCAACGATGGCATCGGGCAGCGGCACCGGGTCATCGGCGCAGGACATGCTGCAGTCCAGGTGGATCTTGTGGAAACCCGCGGCGACGTAGGCCTCGATCAGCACGCGCGCATGGGTCATCGCTTCGGCGGCCGGGCGCTTCTGCCAGGCGTTCGGGCCAAGGTGGTCACCGCCGAGGATCAAGCGCTCGCGCGGGAAGCCTTCCTCATCGGCCAGGGTGCCGACGTAGTCGCGGTATTGCGGCGGGGTCATGCCGGTGTAGCCGCCGAACTGGTCGACCTGGTTGGAGGTGGCTTCGATCAGCAGCACGGTATCGTGCGCCAACGCCACGTGCATGGCCGCGCGCAGCACCTGTTCGTTGCTGCAGCAGACGCTGTACAGGCCGACGTTGTGGCCGGCGCGGTGGGAGGCAAGCAGGGTCTGCAACGGGGACATGGTCAAGCTCCGGACATCAGGAAAACGAGGGTTGGCAGGCCAGCAGGGCGGCACCGCGTGCACCACCGGCATCGCCGAAGCGCGGCGGCACGATGGGCGGCACCTGCACGCCGTTGAACAGATGCGCGGCGATGGCCGCCGGCAACAGCTGGTACAGCGGTGCGTACTGGGACAGGCCGCCACCGAGCACGATCACGTGCGGGTCCAGTGCCAGCACCAGGGCGGCCAGGCTGTGGCCAAGCAGGTCGCGATGGATGTCCAGTGCCTGCCGTGCACGTGCATCGCCGGCCTCGGCCAGGGCGACCACCGCGCTGGCATCGGCAGCGCTGCCACCGAGGTGGCGCTCGATCATCGCCAGGCCACTGCCGGACACGTAGCGCTCCACGCAGCCTTGCAGGCCACAGGCGCAATCGATGAGCGGCAGGCCATGACGCTGCAGCAGGTGACCCGGCACGCTCCAGTGGCCCCATTCGCCGGCCAGGCCGTTGAAGCCGGACAGCAGGCGCCCCTGCAGGCAGAAGCCGCCCCCGGCACCGGTGCCGAGGATGGCGCCGAACATGCTGGGATAGCCATCGGCGGCGCCACCGTGCGCCTCGGAGAGCGCAAAACACTGCAGGTCGTTGCCGAAATGCAGCGGGCGCTGCAAGCGTGCCTGCAGATCAGCCGCCACGCATTGACCGGTCAGCGCAGGCACATTGGCGCTGAGCTGGCGGCCGTTGCGACGATCACGCACGCCGGGCAGGGCGATGCCGATGGCTGCATCGCTGCGACCCAGCGCAGCATCGGCTTCAGCAACCAATGTCACCACCGCCTGCAGGAAGCCGTCGTAGTCGCCCTGCGGGGTAGCCACGCGGCGGCGCCAGGTGACCTGCATCGCCGCATCGCACACCACCAGCTCGATCTTGGTGCCGCCGATGTCGATGCCGTAGCAGGCGTTGGCGATCAGTTCAGCCATGGTGGATGGTGACACCCTTGACCACGCGGTTGACGGTGCCGTCCGGGAACGGATTGTCGGGGGTCAGGCCGAGTGCGGCCGAACGCTGCAGCGCGTACAGCTGCGCAAAGCCCAGCCACACCGGCGCCAGCCACGGGTCATCCAGGGCAGGCACGGTGAGGGTGTAGTCATCGTCGGCGCCGATATCCGAATGCGGGCCGATCGACAGCACCTGGCCGGCCACGCCGTCGCGGCGCAGTTCTTCCAGCAGGTCCTGCTCATAGCGGCGCGCCAGCGGCTGCACGCTGCGCAGCACGACCACCAGGGTGCTGCCGTCCAGCGTGGACTTCGGTCCATGGCGGAAGCCGAGCGGGGTGTTGGCCAGCGCCAGCACGCGGCCGGCGGTGAGCTCCAGCACCTTCAGCGCAGCCTCGCGCGCCAGTGCTTCCAGCGGGCCGCTGCCAAGGTAGATGACCCGGTTGAACGGGCGCTGCGCCAGCGCGGCCACAGCTGCATCCCATTGCGCCTGGCCTTCGCGGGCCAGACCGGCAATCTGCTGCAGGCGCGCGATGCGCGCATCCCACGGCGAACGGTCGAACACGGTCAATGCCGCCAGCAGCATGCAGGTCAGGCTGCTGGTCATGGCGAATGCACGGTCGCAGCTGGCCGACGGCATCAGCAGGGTGCAGGTGTCGGCACGGCCGGCGCCACGGCGGGCCAGCTCGCCCTCGGCATTGCAGGTGATGTCCAGGAAGCGCGCGTCGTCCACGTCACTGCGCACGCGGTCGACGGCGGCAACGCTTTCGGGGCTGGAGCCGCTGCGGCCGAACGACACCAGCAGGGTCGGACGATCGCGCTGCAGGTACAGCGCAGGATGGGTGAGCAGGCTGGTGGTATGCACCACGCGCACCTCGGCCGACCACTGCGCGTTGATGGCATCGGCCACCATTTCAGCGATGAAGCCGGAACTGCCGGCGCCGGTGAACAGCACGCGCTGGTTCGGGTCGTTGAGGCTGTCGCCGAGGAAGGCCTGCAGGCGGTCGCGGGCACGCGACAGATCCTGTGCAAGGGCTTCCCACAGCGCCGGCTGCTGGGCGATTTCGGTAGCGGTATCGGCTCCGCCGCGGCGCTGCCAGGCGGACACATCGGAAAGCAGGGTGACGTCCATTCGGAGGTTCCAGTTGGGCCAGCGCACCATCTGCGTTTTCTTTCGAAATGTCAAATACCGAAAGTAAAAAGAAAGATATCGCGGTGATGACTTTCCTCGTGCGGCATCACTCCGGAAACGAAAGAAACCGCCGGATGCCGTATCGCACAATGCTTAACAGGCGCCTGCAAGCGGTTACACAAAGTATTGCGCCGCAACAACTTTCGTTTCATCTAAATATATCTTCCTTTTTCCTTTCAATTTGTTGACATCTTTCGAATCGCTGCCCTAGAGTCGGCCCAACCGCTTTCGAAACGCCCGGTGAACGGGTTGGGAGTCCGTGTGGAAATCTGCGTTCGTCGTTCGCCACTGCTGCTGGCCCTGTTGCCGGCACTGCTGTCGGCGTCCCTGTCGGCCCAGGCCGCGCCGGTCGGCAACCTGCGCTCGGTCAGCGCCAGTGCCAGCACCGACGGTGTAAATGGCTGGGACCTGCAGACCGACAACGGCACGCGCATCCGCATTGAACTGCCGGCCACCGACATCATCCGCGTACAGGCCGGCCGCAACGGCAAGCTGACCGGCGCCGGTGACAAGGCCGCGCCGATCGTGCTGCCGCAGCCCAAGGCCAACGTGCAGGCACAGCTGGAAGAAGACGCGCAGGAGATCCGCGTGCGTACCGCTGCACTCGTGCTGCATGTGCAGCGGCAGCCGTTGCGCCTGCGCCTGGAGCGCCTGGACAACGGCCAGCCCACCGCGCTGTGGCAGGAACTGCAGCCGCTGGACCTGGATGCCGCGCAGAGCGTGCAGGTGCTGTCCTCGCAGGCCGATGAAGGCTATTACGGCGGTGGCCAGCAGAACGGCCGCTACCAGTTCAAGGGCCGCGAACTGGACGTCTCGTACTCCGGCGGCTGGGAAGAGGGGGATCGCCCGAGCCCGGCACCGATGCTGCTGAGCAGCCGTGGCTGGGGCATGCTGCGCAATACGTGGAGCGATGGCAGCTACGACCTGCGGCAGAGCGACCAGGCCACCCTGCTGCATCGCGAAGACCGCTTCGATGCGTACTACTTCGTTGGCGCTGACCTGCCGAAGCTGATCGAGCGCTACACCCAGCTGACCGGCCGCCCGAACATGGTCGCGCGCTGGGCGCTGTCCTACGGCGATGCCGATTGCTACAACGACGGCGACAACAGCAAGAAGCCCGGCACCGTGCCCGAGGGCTGGAGCGACGGCCCGACTGGCACCACCCCCGATGTGATCAACAGCGTGGCCAAGCAGTACCGGGCCAACGACATGCCCGGCGGCTGGATCCTGCCCAACGATGGCTATGGCTGCGGCTACAAGCAGTTGCCGGAGACGGTGAAGGGCCTGGCCGGGTACGGCTTCCGCACCGGCCTGTGGACCGAGAACGGCGTCGACAAGATCGCCTGGGAAGTGGGCAAGGCCGGCAGCCGCGTGCAGAAACTGGACGTGGCCTGGACCGGCAAGGGCTACCAGTTCGCGATGGATGCCAACCGCCAAGCATTCAACGGCATCCTCGACAATTCCGATTCGCGCCCGTTCCTGTGGACGGTGATGGGCTGGGCCGGCATCCAGCGCTATGCCGTGGCGTGGACCGGCGACCAGAGCAGCAGCTGGGACTACATCCGCTGGCATGTGCCGACCCTGGTGGGTTCGGGCCTTTCCGGCATGGCCTACGCCAGCGGCGATGTGGACGCGATCTTCGGCGGCAGCGCCGAGACCTTCACCCGCGACCTGCAGTGGAAGGCGTTCACCCCGGTGCTGATGGGCATGAGCGGCTGGTCGTCGAATGCGCGCAAGCACCCGTGGTGGTACGACGAGCCCTACCGCAGCATCAACCGCGATTACCTGAAGTTGAAGATGCGCCTGACCCCGTACATGTATGGGCTGGTGCATGAGGCTGCGCAGACCGGTGCACCGCCGGTGCGTGGCCTGATGTGGGACAACCCGCGCGATCCGCACGCGCAGGATGAAACCTACAAGTACCAGTTCCTGCTCGGCCGCGACCTGCTGGTTGCACCGGTGTACCGCAGCCAGGCTGCCAGCCGTGGTTGGCGCCGCGACATCCACCTGCCCGCCGGCGGCTGGATCGACTACTGGGATGGCCGCCGCGTGCAGGCCGCCGCCGATGGCCGCCAGCTGGACCGCCAGGTGGACCTGGCCACGCTGCCGGTGTTCGTGCGTGCCGGTGCGATCCTGCCGATGTACCCGTCGATGCTGTTCGACGGCGAGAAACCGCTCGATGAAGTGACCTTCGACCTGTACCCGCAGGGTGATTCTCAGTACACGCTGTACGAAGATGACGGCAACACCCGCCGCTACCAGCAGGGCGAATCGAGCACGCAGCGGATCAGTGTGCAGGCGCCGGCACAGGGCAGTGGCCCGGTGCAGGTGCAGGTCGATGCGGTGCAGGGCCAGTACAACGGCCAGCTGGCACAGCGCCGCTATGGCCTGCGCGTGCTCAGCCGGCAGGCGCCGCGCGCGGTGCAGGCCGCTGGCCGCGCGCTGCCGGCGCTGGCCGACGCGACCGCATTCAACAACGCCAGCGAGGGCTGGTACTTCGATGCCAAGGAGCGTCGCGGCACCCTGCATGTACGCACCGCGGCGCAGGACATCCGCCAGCCGCTGCAGCTGCAGCTGGACTTCGCCGTCACCGCAGCGGCCGCCGACGATGCCTATCCGGCCGCACCGGTGCTGGGCCGCGAACTGCCGGCCGACAGCCTGCTGGTGGTCAACCGCCCGGCCGAAGAACCCGGCCATGCGCTGGAAAATGCCTTCGATGATGATCCGGCCACCTGGTTCCGCAGCGTGCGCAACCAGGCCGTGCGCACCGGTGCCCATGAGTGGGTGATCGGTTTCGGCGAACGGAAGATGATCGATGGCATCGACATCGCGCCGCGCAACGACAAGAACTGGAAGCACGGCCAGGTGCGCGACTACGAGGTGTACCTGGGCGACAGCAATGGCGAGTGGGGTGAACCGATTGCCCGCGGCCACCTGCAGCTGAAGGAAGGCACGCAGCGCATCGACTTCCCGGCCCACGCCGGCCGCCTGCTGCGCTTCCGCGTGTTGAGCGTGCAGAACCCCGAAGGTGACGGTGCCTCCAGCACCGATCCGATGGTGACCGCTGCACAGGGCAGTGCGCGTGCCTTCGACGCGCTGCAACCGCGCGACGTCGGCCCGATTGCGCTGTCCACCTTCCACATCCTCGAACACCAGGAACCGGAGCGACCGGCCCGGCAGCGCTATCTCTCCGAGCTGCCGGTGCCGGCCGCGCTGGCCAGCCAGGTGCACGCCGACAAGGCGTTCAGCGGCGACGCCGGCATGCGCATGAACGGCCTGCAGTTCCGCCGCGGCCTGGGCGTGTCCGCCAACAGCCGCATCGACCTGCGCCTGCAGGGGGGCTGGCGCCTGCTGCGTGCCGACCTCGGCATTGACGACGCCTGCCGCACGGCCGGTGGCCTGCAGTTCCAGGTCTGGGGCGACAACCGCCTGCTGTATGACAGTGGCCTGGTGAAGGCGCCCGGCGTGGTCAAGCCGGAGCTGGACATCCGTGGCCTTTCCACCCTGAGCCTGCGCACGCTGGGTGCGCAGGGCAGCCAACCCGCACAGGTCTGTGCCAACTGGGCCAACGCCGTGCTGATCGGACAGGAGGGCGACTCCGCCAGCATCGTCGCCCCATGACCGCCACGTAACACCGCTCCTCCCCCGCCCATTCCGACTACGGCTTCACCACGACGGTGGGAGCCGTGGCCCGGGAGCGTTTTGCCCGCCGATCCACCATTCGCGCCGCACCCCTGCCAGGAGAGAACCCCGATGTTGCCCGCCCGCCACCACCGCCCCCCCTGTCGTTCGATCGCACCGTTGTCGCTGGCCATCGCCGGCGTGCTGCTGTCGGTCGCCGTTCCTGCCTTCGCCCAGGAGAGCAAGGACAAGGCCACCGACCTGGCCCGCATCGAGGTCACCGGTTCCAACATCCGCCGCACCGACGTTGAAACCGCCTCGCCGGTGCAGGTGATCAGCAAGCAGGACATCCAGAACATGGGTGCGCGCACGCTGCTGCAGGTACTCGACAACCTGCCGGCCGCCCGGCCAGCGCAGCAGGATTCGCGCTCGCTGTTCACCGGCTCCGACGGCGCGTCGCAGGCCAACCTGCGCGGCCTCGGCGCACAGGGCACGCTGGTGCTGTTGAATGGCCGTCGCCTGTCGTACTACGGTGCGCCGGCGGGCTTCCAGACCCAGTTCGTCAACATCGACGCGATTCCCGCCGCCGCCATCGAACGCATGGAAGTGCTGACCGACGGCGCCTCGGCCGTGTACGGCACCGACGCAGTGGCCGGCGTGATCAACGTGATCACCAAGCGCAACTTCCAGGGCGCGGAGATCAGCTTCACCAACGACACCTCCTCGCGCATCGATTCCTACGGCGAGCGCCAGGCCAGCATCACCGCCGGCTTCGGTGACCTCACCGAGAACCGCTTCAACATCTACGGCGCGGTGAACATGTACCGCCGCGACGCGATTCCGCTGGCCGACTTCTATGACAAGCGCCCGGACCAGTACTACGTCAACAACCCCAACTACCTGAACAACCTGCGCCTGGGCGTGGGCAGCAAGCCGGGTGAGTTCAACCCGGGCAGCTATTTCGCGTTCGATCCGGTCACCGGCCGCCGCGTGCAGGAAGCCGCGCCGGGCTGCAGGAACGTGCTGACCACTGAAGCGGCCGGCCCGCGTTGCGTCTGGGAAACCTGGATGAACAACGAGATCGACGCCGGCGCCAAATCCGAACGCAACACCGCCTACCTCAACGGCACCTTCCTGGTGGGCGACAGCACCGAGATCTTCGCCGAGGCCACCTATACCGATATCGACCTGCGTGCCAACGGCGGTACCCCGCGCAGCTATGGCACCACCACCGGCAACCCGACCAGCTGGTTCTCGCGCGATACCGGCAACAACGTCAACCAGTTCCTGTATCCGTTCCTGGGCCCGAACAACGAGTACAACCACGCCAGCCCCGAGCTGAAGGCCATGATGGGTGGCGTGGTCGGCCTGCAGTATCTGCTGCAGGATGCCGGCGCCAACTACTTCGGCCAGCGCAACACCGACAAGAGCTACCGCGTGCTGACCGGCGCGCGTGGCAACTTTGGTGACTGGAACTGGGAGACCGCGTTCGCCACCGCCGGCACGCACTCGACCACCTACCAGACGATCAACGTCAACGTGAAGGGCTTCGAGAAGGCCTTCGGTCCTTACAGCATCGACCCGGGCACGGGCCGTGTGATCATCTCCGATCATCCGGCGTACAAGTTCGGCCAGATCAGCGAGGCCAACGCCGCGCTGATCCGCGAAGCGTTCCCGACCTTCGACATCCAGTCGTGGACGCGCCTGCATACCCTGGACGGCAAGATCGAAGGCCCGCTTTTCCAGCTGCCGGCCGGTGACATGCGCGCCGCGTTCGGTTTCAACGCCAGCCGCGAAACCTTCTACACCCCCGGCAACGCCGACGCGGCCGCCGGCCTGATCACCCAGCAGGGTGGCTCGTGGTTCGATGGCGCGCGCAACACCTATGCGCTGTTTGCTGAAACGGTGGCACCGATCACCGAGAAGCTGGAGCTGGATGCGGCCGTGCGCGTGGACAAGTACCCGAACTTCAGCGCCAACGTCGCGCCGAAGATCGGCTTCAAGTACCAGGCATTCGACCAGCTGATGCTGCGCGGTACCTATTCCACCGGCTTCCGCGCCCCCAGCCTGGCCGAGTCCGGCAACGGCGGCGTGTACGCGCAGCTGGGCGGCTACCGTGATGAACTGCGCTGCGCCGAGACCAACGCCATCGCCAACCTGCTGCTGAAATCGCAGCGCGGCGGCGATGTCGACCTGGGCAAGAGCCTGCTCAACGTGGACTGCAGCCGCACCGTGGCCCGCATGACCCAGCCGAACCAGGACCTGAAGCCGGAGAAGGCGAAGATCGCCACGCTGGGCTTCGTCTACGAGCCGGCCACCTGGCTGTCGGTGTCGGCCGACTACTGGTTCATCTACCGCGACAACGAAATCGTTGCCCCGGACTACCGCCGCGCCGAGGACATCATCTCGTCCACCCGCTCGCCGATCACCGACAGCGACCGCGCCAACCTGGCGCAGCTGGCGGCGATGTGCGCCGACCCGGCCAGCGGTGTGAGCTGCCCGGGAACGCTGCCGGGCTACTCGGCCGGCAACGTGGCCAGCGTGGTGGGCCAGTACAAGAACCGCGGCAAGACCCTGATCGATGGCTTCGACATCGATGCGCGCAGCCGTTTCTCGCTGGGTGAGTGGGGCGGGCTGAACATCGGCCTGGCCGCCACCATCGCCAACCGCAACCGCTTCTACATGGATGAACAGAACGGCTGGTACTACGGCGACGTGGTGGGCTACTACAACAACCCGCGCCTGCGCGCGACGCTGAATGCCGACTGGACCTACAAGCAGGTCACCACCAGCATGTTCGTCAACTACGTGGGCGGCACCAAGTGGGCCACCGATCAGATCGACGAAGAGGACAACAACAAGGAAACCTGCACCGGCGGTTACCTGGCCCTGGAAAAGAGCAAATGCGATGGTGCACCGTCGTGGTGGACCGCCAACATGAGCGTCACCTGGCGCCCGGACGATGCGTGGAACCTGAGCTTCACCGTCAAGAACCTGTTCAACCGCCTGCCGTTCTACGATCCCAACAGCTTCCTGGGTGACTCCAGTGACTACGCCACCATCTTCGGTCGTGGTTACAGTGTGACCATCGGCTACCGGTTCAAGTAATTCCGTTTGCGTGACCAGGCGCGCCGGCCAAGGCTGGCGCGCCTTCAAGAGGAGAGTGTTTGCCATGAAGCGTAGGGAATTCATCGCGGCCAGCGCCGCTGTCGCCGCCAGCAGCCTGCTGCCGCAGACCCCGGCATGGGCACGTGGCCGCAAGGTACGCCTGGCCGTGATCGGTACCGGCATGCGTGGCCTGGTGCTGCTGAAGGAACTGGTGCGCCGCGACGACGTGGAGGTCGTTGCCCTGTGCGATATCGAGCCGATCATGCTTGGCCGCGCCGTGGAGATGGTCAGCAAGGCGGGCAAGCCCGCGCCGAAGACCTACGGCCAGGACCGCGACATCAACGCGTGGAAACGCCTGCTGGAGCAGAAGGGCATCGATGGCGTGATCATCGCCACGCCGTGGGAGTACCACGCACCGATGGCCATTGCCGCGATGCAGGCCGGCGTGGCCGTGGGCTGCGAAGTGGTGGCCGGCATCACCCTGCAGGACCACTGGGACGTGCTGAAGACCCAGCTGAGCACCGGCACCCCGTACATGCTGCTGGAAAACGTCTGTTACCGCCGTGACGTGATGGCGGCCCTGCAGATGGTGCGGCAGGGTCTGTTCGGCGAACTGGTGCACCTGCAGGCCGGTTACCAGCACGACCTGCGCGGGGTGAAGTTCAACTCCGGCGACCCGAACCAGCCCTACGACAGCGGCGTCGAGTTCGGCCCCAAGGGCTGGAGCGAAGCACGCTGGCGCACCGAACACTCGGTGGAGCGCAATGGTGAGCTCTACCCCAGCCACGGCATCGGCCCGTGCGCGATGTATACCGGCATCAACCGCGGCAACCGTTTCACCCACATCAACGCATTCGCCACCAAGGCGCGTGGCCTGCACGAATACACCGTAGCCAAGAGCGGCGGCACCACCCATCCGAGCACCAGGGTGAAGTTCAAGCTCGGCGACATCGTCACCACCACGCTGGCCTGCGAGAACGGCGAGACCATCCTGCTGCAGCACGACACCTCGCTGCCGCGCCCGTATTCGATGGGTTTCCGCGTGCAGGGCACCAAGGGCCTGTGGATGGACGTGAACCATTCGATCCACATCGAAGGCCGCAGCCCACCGCACCAGTGGGAAGAGTTCAAGAAGTACCAGGACCAGTACGAACATCCGCTGTGGAAGCAGAATGCCGACACCGCTGCCAGCGCCGGCCATGGCGGCATGGACTGGTTCGTGATCCATGCGTTCGTGGAAGCGCTGAAGGCCAAGGCGCCGATGCCGATCGACATCTACGACGCAGTGACGTGGAGCGCGATTACCCCGTTGAGCGAGCAGTCGATCGCCAACAGTTTCCAGACGCTGGAGTTCCCGGACTTCACGGCGGGCCTGTGGCAGAAGCGCAAGCCGATCTTCGCCTTCGACGGCAAGTACTGACCTGTACACCAACGGTAGCGCCGGGCCATGCCCGGCGTTGCTGCCCGCACCAGCGCATTCGAACCCATGGAGCCGAGCCATGCTCGGCTGCTTCTCCTACCGCCTACACTAGGGCCCCCATCACCGGCGGAGCCCCAGACCATGGCATGGCAGAAGATCAGCGACCTGCCGGACCAGCGGTTCATCGGTCCGTATGGCATCGAGTTCTGGCGCATCCACGAGGGCCAGGTCTTCCACCAGGGCCGATTGCTGCGCAGGGCCGATGCAGCGAGTTTCGAGTTCAATCCAGCCCACTATTTCATCGGCCGCGACGCGCATGCGGTCTACCACGCGTGGACCCGGCTGACCGCCATCGACCGCGAAAGCTTCGGTGAGTGCGGCGACTACTGGGTGGACAAGCACCACGTGTACTTCCAGTACGAGACGTCGCTGAAAGCGCTACCCGAGGCGGATTGCACGACGTTCCGCGATCTCGGCGGCGGCTATGGGGCCGATGACCAGGGCGGCTGGTACTGCGGCCGGCGGATGAAGCACTGTCGGCGCGGCGACCTGCTGCAGACAATCCCGCAGGACCCGCTGTACGCCGTTGACGACAGCAGCGTCTACTGCGACGGGAAGCCTCTGCCCGGCGTGGATCACGCGCGCTGGCGGCTGCTGGGCGGACACTTCTCGGGCGATGGCAGCCGTGTCTACTACTTGGAACGGAAGCTGCCGCGCGTGGATGTGGCGTCGTGGCGTCTGTTGCAGGGGAGCTGGTCGCGGGACCATAAACACCTGTTCCATATGTTCATGATCGAGACCGACCCGATGCTGCGTGCACAGCATGGTTTCACGGATGATGAGGGTTGACGCGCGAAGCGGTTACCGTGACACCTTGATTTGCGTCAGCCGTCCCCCGGACGCCCTGGCATGCGGTACGCGGAACATTGCACCAGGTTGCACGAGTTCGGCCTGCTGCATCATCTTGGGCCACCACTCCAGAAGCCGCGCTGCGCGCTCGTAGTGGTTGAGCGTGCTCCAGCCCTTGGCCAGAACGAATACGGTCAGGCCGAGGCGTGCGATCGCCTCGCGCTCTGCGGGCTTGCGATGATGATGATCTTGTGTAACGTGTACGCGGATGCCACGCTGGGTGGCCGCGTCGAAGAGCTCCAGGTCAGTAGTGCCGGGCATCACGAACTCCCTTACGTGGAAGACTTCGTGTTCGTCCGTTCCTGCAATGGCGTCGATGGCCCGGGCCAGCGCGGGCGGAAGATTCTCATCGATCTGCGCCTTCAAGGCGCGGCTCGATTCTCGAACTGCAGTGCTTTCTTCACTGCAGTCAGAGGTAGGTCATACAGCCTGGCCACGCGACGCTCGTCGCCACCTTCGGCGCGCAGCGCCTCGACAATGGCGATGGTAGGAACGCCCGATTCGGCAAGGATGGGCTGACCAAAACTGCGCTGTGGATCAAATACCACCGCACGGGATCCCTTCAGTGGGAACCATCGTTCGGCACGATCATCGATGCCCAGTTCGATGCCGTCACGCAGCGAAGGTGCGATGACCTTGCGCATCACGTCCTGGCGCTTCACCACATCCACCAGTGCGGCATCGCCGCTGTCGCCCACGAGCTCCATGAAAATGCGGCGCCCATCGGTCTTGAAGCTCGTGCTGGTGAAGGGGTACTCCTTACCGAGCCGCTCGTTCAGCTCGACAATGGTTCGCCGCACCAGGTTGAGTGGCACGCCACATGCGACGAATGTGCGGACGAAGCGCAGCTCGATCAGATCGCGAAAGCCAATGCCGTCAATCTCTGAATCGGCCCATTGCGACTTCCACAGGGGAGGGCGGGCTTCCGGATTCCCGTGCTTCCGACCCTGGTAGCCCTTCAGCCATCGGCGCAGTTCCGACGAACTGCCGCCAATGAAGCGCGCAGCATCGGCGTAGGAATAGAGACCGACGCCGAGGCTGTCCTGTGCTGGCAAGGCGATACCCATGGCGCCGAGTCTACTCAATCCGAATGGAGCTGGAGTACAGAATCACATTCTGCGCCCTGCGGGACTCATAAACTGAGAACGGAGACATGCGCGGGCCAATCTGCCCGGTGATTGGCAGGCCGTAGCCGACAGGAAGATGGCGCGCCCGGAGGGATTCGAACCCCCGACCAATGGCTTCGGAAGCCACTACTCTATCCGGCTGAGCTACGAGCGCGTGGTGGAACCGCCGCGCCGTCGGCCAGGGCCGGGGCGGGCATCGCAACGCAATGAGGCGGTGCGGGATGGGCATTCTATCCAGTTTCGCCGCACAAATCTCCCCCCGCCGGCAAAGTCGGTCCGAAGGCACAGGAGTATCCTAGTGTCATGGCTGATACCCCCCTTTCCGCGCCGCATCCGGCGCCGACGCCGCGTTGGCGGCATTACTGGTCCCTGATGCGCGCCGATCGTCCGATCGGCACGCTGCTGTTGCTGTGGCCCACCTGGTGGGCGTTGTGGCTGGCCGCTGGCGGCCTGCCGCCGCTGTGGACCCTGTTCGTGTTCACCGCTGGCGTCTGGCTGACCCGCTCGGCCGGTTGCGTCATCAACGACTATGCCGACCGCTGGCTCGACCCGCACGTAGAGCGCACCAAGGCGCGACCGCTGGCGACCGGCGCAATCAGCGGCCGGGCGGCGCTGGTGCTGTTTGCGGTGCTGATGCTGGTGGCCTTCGGCCTGGTGCTGACCCTGAACGGCCTGACCATCGCCCTGAGCTTCATCGGCGTGTTCCTGGCGGCCAGCTATCCCTACCTGAAGCGCTACACCCATCTGCCGCAGGTCTACCTGGGCATGTCCTTCGGCTGGGGCATCCCGATGGCCTTCGCCGCCGTGCAGGGCGAGGTGCCGATGCTGGGCTGGCTGCTGTATGCCGGCAACATCCTGTGGTCCACCGCCTACGACACGTGGTACGCCATGGTCGACCGCGAAGACGACCTGAAGATGGGTTCGCACTCCACTGCGATCCTGTTCGGCGATCTGGACCTGGTCATCCAGGGCGTGCTGTACGCGCTGTTCCTGGCCACGATGGCGCTGGTGGGCGTGCGCGGCGGGCTGGGTGGGTACTACCTGGCCGGCGTCGCAGTGGCGACGCTGCTGGTGGTGTACGAGTTCTGGATCTGCCGCAACCGCGAGCGTGGGCCGTGCTTCAAGGCCTTCCTGCACAACAACTGGGTGGGTGCCGCGCTGTTTGCCGGTATCGCCGTGGATCTGGCGCTGCGTTGAGAAGGCCGCCGGGCATGGCCCGGCGCTACCCCGCGCCATGTGCACGGGTCGGAATCCTCGGCCGAACTGGTAGCGCCGGGCCATGCCCGGCGGGCGGTCACCTACGACCAATAGGTGGCTGACAGCCCGTACCCCACCGCCCAGAATCAGGCCATCGAACCTGGGAGGGTAGGTGATGGCCTCGACGGCAGCAGTACAGGACGGCTGGATGGCGCGCGCCGCGCTGCGCTCGGCCGCCTGGGCGGAAAAGTGGTTCCCCGATGCGTATGTATTCGCGGTGCTCGGCGTGGTCATCGTCGCGCTGGCGGCGATGGGCTTCGGCGCCACTCCGCAGGCCACCGCCAGCGCCTTCGGCGACGGCTTCTGGAGCCTGATTCCCTTCACCATGCAGATGGCCTTCGTGGTCATCGGTGGTTATGCGGTAGCCACTGCACCGGTGGTCGCGCGCTTCATCGACTACCTGGCCCGGGTGCCACGCACCGGTCGTGGTGCCGTGGTGTACGTCGGCCTGGTCAGCATGCTGGCCTCGCTGCTCAGCTGGGGCTTCTCGCTGGTGTTCGGCGGCCTGCTGGTGCGCGCGCTGGCCCGCCGCACCGAGCTGCGCATGGACTATCGGGCTGCCGGTGCCTCGGCCTACCTGGGCCTGGGCGCGGTGTGGGCGATGGGCCTGAGTTCGTCGGCGGCACAGCTGCAGGCCAACCCGGCCAGCATGCCGCCGGGGCTGGTGGAGATCACCGGCGTGCTGCCGTTCACCGAAACCATCTTCCTGTGGCAGTCGATCGCGCTGACCTCGGTGTTGATCGTGGTCTCGCTGCTGATCGCCTGGCTGACCGCGCCGGCCGCCGGCAGTGCGCGTACCGCCGAAGATTTCCCCGGCGCGGCGCAGGCCGAACCGGAGCCGCTGCAGCGCCGTACCCGTCCGGGCGAGTGGCTGGAGTACAGCCCGTTGTTGACCGTGCTGCTTTCGCTGCTGGCCTTCGGCTGGCTGTTCAACGAGTTCGCCAACAAGCCATTGGTCAGCGCGATCGCCAACCTCAACACCTACAACTTCATGTTCATCTCGCTGGGCCTGCTGCTGCACTGGCGCCCGCGCAGCTTCCTCAACGCGGTGGCCAAGGCGGTACCGAGCACCACCGGTGTGCTGATCCAGTTCCCGCTGTACGGCGGCATCGCGATGATCCTCACCCACGCTGCCGGTGGCGACGGTGAGACGCTGGCGCACCGGCTGTCGAGCCTGTTCGTGCACGTGGCCAGCACCGATACGTTCGCATTGGTGATGGGCGTGTACTCGGCGGTGCTGGGCTTCTTCGTACCGTCCGGTGGCGGCAAGTGGATCATCGAAGCGCCGTACGTGATGCAGGCCGCGAACGAACTGAAGGCGCACCTGGGCTGGGCGGTGCAGGTCTACAACGCGGCCGAAGCGCTGCCGAACCTGATCAATCCGTTCTGGATGCTGCCACTGCTGGGCGTGCTCGGCCTGAAGGCCCGCGACATCGTCGGCTTCACGTTCATCCAGCTGCTGGTGCACATCCCGCTGGTGCTGGGGTTGCTGTGGCTGCTGGGCATGACCCTGGCCTACGTGCCGCCGGTGATGCCGTAGCGCAAGCACGGGGTCATGTGGGGTCAGAGCCTCTCCGCTGGAGAGGATCCGACCCCGGGGTCAGATCCCTTTCGAAGGAAGGGCTCTGACCCCGGAGACCCTCAGCCAGCCGGCGCCAGTTTTTCGATCTCGGCCTTGCGCAGCAGGAAGCGCTGCAGCTTGCCGCTGGGCGTTTTCGGTAGTTCCGCGACGAACGCCACTTGGCGCGGGTACGCATGGGCGGACAGCCGGCGTCGCACATGCTGCTGCAGTTCCTGCGCCAGCGTGTCGCTGCCGCTGAACCCAGCGCGCAGGATCACGAACGCTTTGACGATCTCGGTGCGCTCTGGATCGGGTACGCCGATCACCGCCGTTTCCGCCACCGCAGGGTGTTCCATCAGCACGCTCTCCACATCGAATGGACCGATGCGATAGCCCGACGAGGTGATCAGGTCGTCCGAGCGGCCGATGAAACTGATCGAGCCGTCGTCCTCGCATTCCACCGAATCACCGGTGAGGTAGTAGCGATCGCCCAGCGCCGGTGTGTCGGCACCGTAGTAGCCGGTGAACCACATGATCGGCGACTGCTGAAGGTCCACGGCGAGGATGCCGGGCGTGCGCGGCGGCAGTTCGTTGCCGGCATCATCCAGTACCGCCACGCGGTAACCGGGCATCGCAAAGCCCGATGATCCCGGCCGCACGGCGTGGTCCAGTGCGTGGTGGTTGTTGATCACCATGCCGGTCTCGGTCTGGCCGTAGTGGTCGAGCACCGTGGTGCCCAGATGGGCGGCGAACCAACGGGCGATCTCCGGGTTCAGCGGTTCGCCGGCGCTGCTCACCA
The DNA here is from genome assembly GCF_003428825.1 of Stenotrophomonas sp. G4. Lineage (NCBI taxonomy): Bacteria > Pseudomonadati > Pseudomonadota > Gammaproteobacteria > Lysobacterales > Lysobacteraceae > Stenotrophomonas > Stenotrophomonas sp. G4. Next base: position 4,212,818 of record NZ_CP031741.1, on the reverse strand, counting down.
CCCGCAGCTTGCCGTTGATGGCCGCACTGGCCTCGGGCCCGGCGGCGATGATCTGCCGGTACGCTGTGGGCGAGCCGGCAAGATTGGTGACACCCAGCCGCGCGACGATGTCGTTCAGCCCCTGCACGCTGAAACCGGCTTCGCTGAAGGTGGTGGCCTGGCCCAGCAGCAGCGGGCCGATCACGGCGTAATACAGCCCATAGGCCCAGCCGGGATCGGCGATGTTCCAGAACACGTCCTCTGGGCGCAGGTCCACGGCCAACTGCATGTAACTGGCAAAGGCCAGCAATGCGCGCAGCGGCACCGGCACGCCCTTGGGGCTGCCGGTGGTGCCGGAGGTGGACAGCAGTGCCATCAGCTCTTCTCCGCGCAGCATCACCGGCGCGAAATCAGGTGTGGCATCGGCGGTGCGTGCGGTCCAGTCGATGTCGCCGACACGTAGTGTCTGCTCCGGTGCCAGGAGGGTGGCGACCGGCGGGCAGCCATCGACCTCGTCCAGCTTGCTGCGGTTTGCGCTGTCGGTCACCACCAATGCGGTGCGCCCGGTTTTCAACCGTGTTTCGATGGCCTTGGGGCCGAACGCAGTGAACAGCGGCTGGTAGATCGCACCCACCCGCCAGGTGCCGAGGATGGTCGCCAGCAGGTCCGGTGTACGCGGCAGCAGGCCGGCCACCACATCGCCCTTGCCGATGCCCTGCGCGGCCAGCACCTGGGCAACACGCGCAGAGGCATCGCGCAGGTCCTCGAAGGTGTACCGATGCAGGGCACCGTGGGCGTCCACCCAGCGCAGCGCCAGCGCATTGCGGCCGCAGTGGCGGTCGCAGCACTCCACGCAGGCGTTGATGCCGGTCTGCAGGTCACCGTGCAACTGTCGCTGTCCGCGCTCGATGCTGAAATCGGCCAGTGCCTGTTCGTAGCTGGGGCGTGCTGCAGTGTCGCGGGCCATGCGCATCTCCGGGGTGACGTCATTCCGACGATAGGCGGCGGCCCTGCATGCTGCAAATGGGACCATGGGCGTAGGCCGCCGCTGCGCGCGCCGCGGCGGGCAGGCACGCTGAATGCGTTCGTTTCCGGCTGCAGCATGACGACATGCCAAACCCGCATGAATCCTTCAGTCGCTTGTGCCGCAAGGGCTGGCGCCGGTTCATTCACGCACGTACACATGGGTGTAGCCCGCTCACAACGCATGGTTAACCCATCGCTGCCGACGATGGCCCCGTCCACCGCATTCCGCGCGTGGCATTTGGAGATCGGACATGGCACAGCAGAACCAGAACCCGAACCAGAAGCAGCAGGGCCAGCAGAACCAGCAGAACCAGCAGAACCAGCAGGATCAGCAGCAGGGGCGCGGCCGCGACCAGCAGCAGCAACAGCAGCAGGAACAGCAGAAGCGCAACCAGAACCAGCAGCAGGGCGGGCAGGACGAGGAAGAGTGATCCTGGCAGCCGCCATCCATCACCGACGAAGCCCCGCCCCGCGCGGGGCTTCGCTTATTCCAGCACGCCGATCCGCTGCAGCACCGGTGCTGCAGCCATGTCGTTGGGGTTGGTACCGGGCAGGCCCTGCGGCACCTCCATGCCCATGCCGCGATACAGATCAACCCAGTGCCGGGAGATCTCACCGGTCTGCGGGTTGCGGAAGTTCATCGGCTGCAGTGCGAACACATGGTGCGCACGGAACGCGCGCTCGATGAAATCCGAGCAGTAGTAGCTGTCGTCGTCCAACACGTAGGCAGTATTGTATGGTTTGCCCAGCATGGTGCGCGCGGTGGCGACGGCATCGGCGATGGCATTGTCCGGCGGCGCACGCAGGCGATAGACCACGATCTGCCGCTGCTTGCCTTTCGCGTCCTCGCGGAACTGTTCCAGCGTCTGCCGGCGCGAGCCTTTCTCATCGGCGTGCAGCACCTCCCAGCCCTGCGGTGCGGAAGCCACCAGCGCGACATGGTCGAAACTCGGCGCGCCTTGTTTTCCGGTCGCATCGTCGATGGCCGCACTCAGGCCGCCATGGCCGGCGGTGACGAACAGCAGGTCGCCGTCGCGGACGTCGACGCCCATCGCCATGGCTGGCCACAGGGCAGGCAGCAGCAGGCCGATCAGGAGCAGAAGGCGGCGCATGGGCATCTCGGACAGCAGGAAAACCGCGATTGTAGGCGGCAGGGTAGGATGGCGCGACCGAACCGGAATCAGGACGATCCCATGAAGCCCCGCCGTTCCCCTGTGCTGTTGGCACCCGTCCTTGGCCTTGTGTTGTCCGCCTGCACGCCTGCGCCGCAGCCCGCGCTGGCTGAAGCCCCGGCGCCTGCAGCGGCACCTGCCAGCACAGCGACGGCGGTGGAACCGGCGCCCGCACCCGCAGTAGCGACCGCAGCGTGCCCCCATGCCGCGTTCGATACTTTCCTGAAGCACTTCGGCAACGAGATCACCCTGCAGGAAAAGGCCACGGCCGATCCGCTGCTGGACAGCTACGTCGACGCCGGCGCCGAGCCTGAGCCGCGCACCGTACAACGCCCGCTGGCACTGGCCGATGTCGAATGGCCGGTGATGCCTGATCCGGCAGGGTTGGCCGGGCAGGGCCGGCAGATGCAGGTGACGGCCGTGGCTGACGGGCAGATGCAGGTGCAGATCCGCACACCGGACAGCAGCGACCAGCAGACCTATACCTTCGCGCAGAGGCCGTGCTGGACGCTGGTCAAGCGCGAAGACGAGTCGATCTGAGGCCCGATCGGGACAGGCGCGGGCCGTCGGCGGCTGCTAGGCTCCAGACACGTTCAAGGCACGGAGACGCCGATGCAGGCCCGCAGGATGCGCACCACCACCGTTACCCTGGTCATCGCCACGCTGTGGGCGATGACCACGTCCCTCGGCGCCCACGCGCAATCGCTGCACGCTGACGATCGCGCCTACTTTCCCAGCGCCGCCGCCGAACAGACGGCACGCATTGCCCTGGGCCAGCGCGTTGAGGCGTTGCAGGGCGCCACGGCGAGCGCGCCGGCCACGCGCTTCCGCCAGGCCGAAGCGTTGCAGGCACAGTGCGTACGCCACCATGCGTATCTGCATCTGCAGGCTGCCCGCAACGCACGCGATCGTCGCCCGGCGCAGGCGCTGGACCAGGTGATGGGGCTGTGCGGCCGTATCGCCCGCGCTGGCAGGGCCGCTCTGCGTGAGGCACCGGCGGATGCACCCTGGTTGGCGCCCTACCGGTTCCTGCGCGACCGTGCGCTGCAGGAAGGTGCGGCGCCGGCCAATGCGCAGCTGGATGATGCCGTGGATACGCTGGCCGACCCGGCGCTGGATACCTTCGCGCGCCTGCATCGGCAGATTTTCCACAGCGCCGCATTTCCACGCGTCGAGGGGGCTGGCCGCAGCTGGGATACCGGCGCCGACAAGCAGGCGCTGGCCCAGCACTCCGAACGTGCGCTGCGTGAGGCCGGCTGGAAGGGATACTGGCAGGGCCTGCAGTCGCGCCGCGAGCCGATGGCTTCAGTGCTGCTGGGCCTGGTGCAGGTGAATGACGCCGCCGCGCGCCTGCAGGGAGATGGCTCGGCCACCGCACGTGGCTACCGCCGCATGGGCATGGATGCGGCGACCGTCGACGCGACGCTGGCGGCGATCGAGCGCCACGCGGAAGACCGTCGTGCCTACCAGGACATGCTGCTGCAGCATGCCGGGCGCAGCGGCATCACGTCGCCGCAGATCTGGGATACCACCGTACCGGATGCCGGCTATACGCCACCGGTGCTGACGCTGGCGCAGCTGCGCGATACCGCCGCCGACGCCATGCAGCACCTGGGCCCGGAGTATGTCGCCGAGCTGCGCGCGCTGCTGGACCCTGCGCACAAGCGCATGGACCTGGCCACAGAACTGGGCAGCCGCAGCCAAGACGCATTCCATGTGTTCGCACCGGACACGCCGGCGCTGCTGTTCGTGGGGCTGCGCAGCGGGGAGCTGGAGAGCGACGTGGAGATCGCCCATGAAGCAGGTCACGCCATGCATGGGCAGTGGATGCTGCACGGGCATGCCTCGCCATTGCATCTCAATGGCAGTGCGTGGATGACCGAGGCCTTCGCCATCTACAACGAACTGCGTTTCCGTGACCAGCTGTACCAGCAGGCACAGGATCCTCGCGCCAAGGCGTACTACCTGAAATCGCTGCTGGATGACATGGTGATGCAGCTGTTCACCTCCTCCGAGGAAGCGCAGCTGGAGCAGTCGATCTACCAGGGCGTGGCGGGCAACACCCTGGGCACCGCCGACGATCTGGATGCGCTCACCGGCCGGGTGCTGGCGCGCTATGGCCAGCAACCGCAACGTTACCCGCAGCTGCGCAGTACCTGGGTCAGCAAGCGACTGATGTATGAGGACCCGCAGTACCTGGTCAACTACCTCTACGCCGGTCTGCTGGCGGTGCAGCTGTATGTGCAGGACCAGCAGGACCCGGAGGGTTTCCGCCAGCGCTATCTGACCGTGCTGGGCGAGGGCTTTGATCGCGCACCGCAGGAACAGGTGGCGCAGTTGCTGGGACATGCGCCGGACTGGCCGGCACTGGTCGACGCGGACCTGCAGGTGTTCGCGCAGAACGCTGCCCGGCTGCAGGCGCTGTATGCGCGGATAGAGGCTGGGCAGGGCACATGAGCCCGGTGCCGCAGGCGCGCGTTGCCAGGCCGTGGGCATGGCTTGCACTGCTGCTCTGCCTGCTGCCGCTGCTGGCGCTGGCGGCAGCCCCGGTCCCAGCGTTGAATGACCCGGTGGTGGACACCGCCAATGCGCTGTCCGCCAGCACCCGCGCCGCGCTGCGCGAGCAGGCATTGCAGCTGCAGGCACGCAAGGGCGCGCAGCTGCAGGTGCTGGTGGTGCCCAGCGTTGGCGAGGAAGGCATCGAAGCCTATGCGCAGCGGGTCTTCGACCAATGGCAGCTGGGCCGCGCCGGTGTCGATGACGGCGTGCTGCTGCTGGTGGCGGTGCAGGATCGGCGTGTACGCATCCAGACCGGCTATGGCCTGGAAGGCACCATTCCCGATGCCTATGCCGCGCGCATCATCGACAAGGCGATCGTGCCGCAGCTGCGCGAGGGAGACCTGGACCAGGGCGTGCTGGACGGCACCCACGTGCTGGTGGCGCTGGTCGACGGCGAGCAACTGCCGCCCTGGGAAGATACGTCGGCACGCAACGTGTTGCCCGCGGACTGGCGCACGGGGGATTCGGTCGTCGCGCTGACGTTGCTGGCGGGCTTCCTGGCCGGTCTGTGGCGATCGCCACCGCGTCTGCTGGCGACGAGGACCGAAGCTGATTTCATCGGTAACCGCCGCGAGCGGCGGCGCAAGGCACTGGCAGCCAATGCGGCGATGCCCAGGTCAACGTGGCCGACATTGCCTGCGTGGGGAAGGCCGCTGCTGGTGACGGCGGTGATCGCCGCGGGGGGGCTTTCTGCGTCGCTGCTGCTGCCGCGCCACGTGCTGCCGGCGTTGGTCTTCGTGCTGCTGCCCGCCGTACCGGTGGCAACCCTGCTGGGCTGGTGCTGGCGTCGCAGCGGCGGCGTACGCATCGTGCTGTACGGCATGCTGGCCGTCAGCACCGGCTTCTTCGCGGTGATGCTGGTGCGCGGCCAGTTGCCGCCCAGCCTTGCGCTGCACGCGCTGCTGAACCTGGCGGTCGGCATCGCCGCCATGCTGGTGTTCTTCCTGGTGCAGGCCGGCCGCGCGCGTTGGCGGAAGAACCGCAACAGCTTCGCCATCCGCCTGGTGGTGCTGGTGCTGCTGACCGGTGGCTATGCGCTGGGCGCGCTGCTGGCCATCGACCGTGCCGGCGACGAGAACGCCCGCGTGCTGGCGACGATCGTGTCCAGCATGGGCACGCTGTTCCTGTACTTCATCTGGGTGTTCACTCTGCTGCCCGGCGAAAAAGCCCGCGGCGGCCGGAGGTCGTCCAGAGGCTACCGCTCCTCGTCCAGCAGCTCCTCGTCCAGTTCGTCCTCGAGCAGTTCCAGCGACTGGTCCGGTGGTGGCGGCCGCAGCGGAGGCGGTGGCGCCTCGGGCAGCTGGTAGCTCAGGCCGCCTGTACCCGCCAGCCCAGCGCAGCATCGTGCAGTTCACCGCTGCCGCTCACATCACCCACCTGCAACTGCAGTCCCTGCGCATTGGGCAGGTCCCTCTGCTCGGGGAACCAACGGCGATCGGCAGCGACCACGATCAGCAGGCCCTCGTCATCGCCCATCGGCGCGAACTGGGGTGACGGCGGGCTGATCGGCCGCAGGCCGAAGCGTTGGCTGGCTTGTTCGCGCACCGCATCGACATCATGGCTGGGCAGGCCAACCTCGCTCAGGCAGGTCAGTTCGCTGCCATGGAAGGCGCCACTGCGGTCGCTGGCCGGCAAGCGCCTGCGGCCGATCAGTTCCAGGATCAGGCCATCGGGTCCGGTGAAATACACCGACTGCGACTGCCAGCTGCTTTCCAGTGCGAAGTAATCCAGTCCTTGCGGATTGCATTGCAACGGCGTGCGCGCACGCAGCCAGCTCATGGCCTCGGCGAAGCGGTTGTCCGGCACATTGAAGGCCAGGTGCACGCCGCCTACCGGACGGCCATTGGCCGGTTGCAGCTGGATCGTGCTCCAGCCAACGCGGACCTGGTCGCCGGCCACCTCCAGCTGCAGCACGTCGCGGAAGTACGCGGCAACGCTGGCGACATCGGATACCGGCAGAGAAAGATGCAACAGGCGCATGATCGATCCTCCGTGGAGCGTTGGGAGCAGTGTAGTCGCGCGCACCTTTGCGCCGCGTCATCACCTGTGCAACGAATCGTTGTTGCCAGCCCTGGCATCGAGCCGTGCTCGACTGTCTTCAGCGCAAGGCTTCCCCGAAAAAGCGCACCGCGTCTTCCACCGCCACGGCATGCGTCTGCTCCTTCGGTACCGCAGTCATGCACAGCGCCTGCAGCCGCTCATCTGCCAGCGGCGTGCAGGCAGACAGGAAATCGTAGTGGCCGACACCGGGCAGCGCGTGCAGCGTTGCTTTCGGAATCAGTGCCGCCGCCACATCACCGTTGGTCACTGGCGACGCCACCTCATCCGCTGAACCCAGCACGATCATCACCGGCTGCCGCAACGCCTTCAGCTGCTTCGGTGCAAACGCCTGCACGATGGCGGGCGCCAGCACGAACACCGCGCGCACGCCGGCAATCGAACGATCATCCTGCGCATGCTGCACGTACGGTTGCAGCTGTGGTGACGCCGCCGCAGCAAGACGCGCCGCCATCGTATGCGCGGCCGCTTCCTGCTGCGGCCTGCACACGCCGTCGTCCGGGTGCGCCTGGCAGAACGCCAGCAGCCGCGTCAGGTCCGGCCGTGCGCCGGCGCTGAGCAGTGCGGTGAAGCCGCCAGCGGAATAACCCACCACGCCCAGCCGCGACGCATCAACATGTGGCCCCAGCTGTGGGTCGGCCTGCACGGCCGCCAGCGCCGCCTTCAGGTCGTCGGCGCGCAGCCAGGTCAGCACGCTGCCGGCCAGCGTCATCTCATCGGCGCCGTTGTTGCCGGGGTGGTCCACGGCGATCACCAGGTAGCCAGACCGCGCCAGCGCGGTGCCCAGCCACCCCATCATGCGCGCGGTGCCGCCATTGCCATGCGACAGCAACAGGGTTGGCAGGCGCCCGCCGGCAATGGGGGCATCCTTCGCCGCGCGCCCCACCTCGAACAGCGGCGCATCCGGTGGCCCGATGGTCAGCGGCATTTCTTTGCTGCCTGGCATTGCCGGGTACCACACGGTGAAGCGCAGCACGTCGCGCCGAGCACCATCGCGGATCGCTGCGCTGTTCAGCGTTGTCACGCCATGACGTTCACCGGCAATGTTGGCAGTGGCCGCCATCGCCATCGGCGCCAGAGCAGCCAGCAGCAGGGTCAGCATCCATCGTGTCGCGCGCATCATCGGTTTCTCCGGGTCAGTCAGGACGGTGATCGACCGGCAGCCAGATCTCCACGCCGCCATGGCCGGTATGCTCGTCGAAGCGGGTGTCGTAGCGTTCAAGATCCGGCGCGTTGGCCAGGTGGAGGTCGCTTGCCGGCAGGTACTGGTCCAGCAGCCAGAACCAGGTCGAGCGGAGCGTGGAGATATGGCCGCCATGCCAGGCCACCAGGTAACGGCGCGCAGGCACATCCACCCGCTGCCAGTGTGCAGGCACCGATGGCAGTGCATGCACCGGCAAGGCTGCGATGTAGTCGAAGCCACCCTCGTCGTCGCTGTTGCAGCACACACCGAAACTGACCGGCGCCGGTGTTGGCCATTCGCGATTGAGCTGTGCCCACTGCCCGGGAATCGCACCGCCGCTGTCGCGACTGTGCCGCATGCCGATTCCGGCCACCTGGAAGGGCGTGCAGTCGATCAGCCTGGGCGCCTCGGTGCTGGCCTGTGGCGCGTCGTCGAGGCGGATCGCGTGCACCAGTGCCAGTTCCTGCAGGCCCCGCTCGCGCACGCGCTCCGGGGTCTGCCCGAACTGCTCGCAGAAGGCACGGGTGAACGCGGCATGCGTGCTGTAGCCGGCTGCCAACGCCACCTGCAGGATGTCGCCGGCACCGTTGGCCAGCTGCTGCGCGGCGGCGGTCAGGCGACGTCCGCGCAGGTAGCGCACCACCGAGGTGCCGGTGCGGGCCTGGAACAGGCGTGACAGGTGGAAGGGGGACAATCCGGCGGCTGCCGCGATGTCGGCCAGCGCCAGCGGCTTGTCGGCATGGCTTTCGATGTACCACAACGCTTTGCCGGCTGCGCTCATCGCGCTGTCCCTCGTTCGAATGCCGGGCAGCGTACCGGATCGACGCGGTGGGGCGCTTAGCAGTTCTTGCGGTGGCGGGACATCGATTCTGCAGCACTGCTGCAAAGCGCAGGCCTTAGCCCTGACGGGAACCCGCCCTTGCCCGCGCACTTCCGGCCGTGCCTGCCGGCGTCAACTGTCGTCTCCACGTCATCGCTGCTTCACATCCCGCCCCGAGACTGCGCGCCTTGTCCAGGTCCCACCTGGCCCTGTCGTGCCTTCCCGGAGTCCTGCCGTGCATCGTTCGAAGCTGTCGCGTTCCATCCTCCTCGCCCTTGGTCTGGTCAGCGCAGGAGGCGCGATCGCTGCAGAGGCCGGAACGGCAGGCACCAGCAGCAGTGGCAACGCCGCTGCGCCCACCCAGCTCGATGCGATGCTGGTCACCGGTACCCGTGCCTCCAACCGCACCCAGTTTGAAACCCTGGCGCCGGTGGACGTGTTCACCAAGCAGGACATCCAGTCGGTCGACTCCACCGACCTGAAGGACGTGCTGGCGCAGCTGGTGCCTTCGTTCGTGGTGCAGCGCCTGCCGATGGCCGATGGCCAGGTGTTCGTACGCCCAGCTACGCTGCGTGGCCTGTCGCCGGACCAGACGCTGGTGCTGGTCAACGGCCGCCGCTTCCATCGCAGTGCCTTGCTTGGCAACCGCGGCGCACAGGCCGCCGACCTGGCGCAGATTCCGACCAGCGCCATCAAGCGCATCGAAGTGCTGCGCGATGGCGCGTCGGCGCAGTACGGCTCGGATGCCATCGCCGGTGTCATCAACATCATCCTGGAGGACAGCCCGGGCACCGAGATCACTGCGGGCTATTCGCAGTACGCGCAGGGCGATGGCGGCTCGCGCGACTTCAGTGCGCGCACCGGCTGGGCGCTGGGCGACTACGGCAGCCTCGCCCTGTTCGCCGAATCGTCCAACTCCGATGCGACCTCACGCACGCGCCAGCGTCCCGACGCCATCGCCTTCCAGGCCGCGCATCCCGAACTGGACGTGCCCAACCCGGTGCAGCGCTGGGGCCAGCCGGAGCTGGAAAGCCGCCGCGTGGGCTTCAACCTGAAGGCCAATGCCAGCGACACCCTGGAGTTGTATGCCTTCGGCCTGTACAGCCACAGCGACGGCGTCAGCGATTTCAACTGGCGCAACCCCGATACCACCACCGGTGCGTACCGTACGACCAGCATCTTCCCGGGCTGGAACCTGCGCTCGCTGTATCCGTTGGGCTTCAGCCCGCAGTACGGCAACACCCAGAACGACCTGCAGCTGGTCGCGGGCCTGCGGGGTGAGATCACCCCTAGGCTGCGCTGGGACCTGAGCGCCTCGTATGGCCGCAATGCCATCGACTACAGCCTGGACAACTCCATCAACGCCTCGCTGGGCCCGGACAGCCCGACCTCCTTCGACCTCGGCCGGCTGACCCAGACCGAGAAGAACGCCAATGCGGACTTCAACTACGAATGGGACGTGGCTGCGCTGTCGAAACCGGTCAACGTCGCCTTCGGTGCCGAGTTCCGCCAGGAGACCTACCAGGTGCGCGCCGGCGACCCGGCCTCGTATGCGGTCGGCCGTGGCGCTGCGGCGGGCCTGGAAGCCAATTCCAATGGCGCGCCGGGCTTCTCGGCCAGCCAGGCCGGGCAGTGGAGCCAGCGCAGCAAGGCCGCCTACGTGGACATGGAAGTGCCGCTGGGCGAGCGCTGGAGCATCGGCGCGGCCGGTCGCTATGAAGACTTCTCCAGCTTCGGCAGCACGGTGGATGGCAAGCTGTCGGCACGTTTTGCGATCACCCCGGACGTGGCGCTGCGCGGCACGCTCTCCACCGGCTTCCGCGCGCCCACGCCGGCCCAGCTCAACACCACCAGCACCACCCAGGGCCTGGACACGCGCACGCTGCAGATCTTCACCAGCGGCCGCCTGTCGCCCAGCGATCCGTTGGCGCAGCTGCTGGGTGCCAAGCCGCTCACCCCGGAAGAATCGCGCACGGCCTCGCTGGGCCTGACCTGGCGCACCGAGCTGGGCCTGTCCGGGTCGGTCGATGTCTACCGGATCACGCTCAGCGACCGCTTCAGCCAGTCGGCCAGCTTCGCCATTCCGGCCGGCACACCGAACCCGCTGGGCTATACCTCGGTGAACTACTTCACCAACGATTTCGACACCACCACCACCGGCGTGGATGTGGTCGGCAACTACCTGCGCGACCTCGGCGCAGGGCGGATGACGCTGACCCTGGCATATAACTACAACCAGACCCGCGTCGATAACGGCAGCACCTCGGTGGCCACCAACGAAACCCAGCGCGTGCTGTTCGAAGACCGCCTGCCCGAGCACAAGGGCAGCTTCACCGGCAGCTGGGACGTCGGTGCCTGGTCGTTGATGGCACGCGTGCGTTATTACGGCAAGTGGACCGACTCCACCGGCAATGCCACCGGCGACATCTACCAGCAGTTCGGTGCGATGACCTTCCTCGACCTGGCCGTGGGCTATCGCATCAACGAACACCACATCCTGCGCGTGGGTGCCGACAACGTGTTCGACCGCTACCCGGACGAAGCCACCTTCCAGGCCAGCCGTGGCCTGATCTATTCGCGCAACGCGCCGTACGACACCGACGGCGCCAACGTGTACGCGCAGTACCGGCTGAGCTTCTGATGGACCGCAGCCGCCGCTCCCTGCTGCGCGCAGGTGCGCTGCTGCCGGCCAGTGCGGCGCTTGCCGCGCTGGCTGCTCCGGCAGCCGCGCGCTACGCTGTGCCGATGGACATTCCTGCACCTTCCACGACGCCGGATGTGCTGGCCCGTGACGAGTCGTACTGGTCCGCCGTCGCCAGCCACTTCGACATCACCGATGAAGTGAACCACCTGGAGAACGGCTACTGGGGCGCGATGGGCAAGCAGACCCTGGCCAGCTACCAGCGGCATACCGCCGAAGTGAACCGGGGCAATGCCTGGTACGGTCGCCACGCGTTCCCGGCGCAGTACCTGGCCGTGCATCGGCAGGTGGCCGACATGCTTGGCGTCGGCGCCGACGAGATCGCGCTGACCCGTGGCGCCACCGAAGCGATGCTCGCGCTGATCGGCGGCTACAACCGGTTGGCCGCGGGCGACCAGGTGCTGTACGCCGACATCGACTACGACAGCATGATCAACGCGATGCGCTGGCTGCAGCTGCGTCGTGGCGTGCAGGTCGAGCGCATCGCACTGCCGGTGGTGCCCACCCATGAGCAGATCCTGCAGGCCTACGATGAGGCGTTCGCGCGCCTGCCGCGCCTGAAACTGGTACTGCTGACCCAGGTCAGCCACCGCCATGGGCTGGTGCTGCCGGTGGCCGAGCTCGCCGAGCGTGCGCGTGCGCGCGGCATCGATGTGATTGTCGATGCCGCACATGGCTTTGGCCAGATCGACTACGCGGTGCCGGACCTGAAGGCCGATTTCGTTGGCATCAACCTGCACAAGTGGATCGGCGCACCGGTGGGCGTGGGCGCGATGTACGTGCGCAAAGGACGCGTGGCCGACCTGGATCCGTACATGGGTGAGACCGACGACGGCCGCGTGGGCAGTCGCGTGCACACCGGCACGGTCAACTTCGCCGCCTATCTGGCGCTGCCGGAGGCCATCGCGCTGCATCAGCGCATCGGCGCAGCGAACAAGCAGGCGCGGCTGCGCTACCTGCGTGAGCGTTGGACGGTGGCGGCGCGGCAGATGGCGCATATCGAGGTGCTGTCGTCGCCGGATCCGGCGCTGGCCAGTGCACTGGCCAGCTTCCGCCTGCGTGGCCATGCCTCGGTGGAAGACAACCTGGCGCTGCAGAAACGGCTGCTGGATGAACACCGGATATTCACCACCCATCGCGATGGCCTGGACTCCGGCGCCTGTGTGCGGGTGACACCATCGGTGTTCACCCGCCCCGCGCAGATGGATGCGCTGGTGCAGGCGTTGGCCGCGCTGGGGTAGTGCCGGCCGCTGGCCGACAACCTCATGACCGTAGTGTGCATGTTGCCGGCCAGCGGCCGGCACTACCAGGCGCAACACCCATCCACGCATGGCGTGAACGGAACGGGACCAGTAGATCCACGCCATGCGTGGATGTCCTTCCACTAGCGGTCAATCGCCGGCAACGCATCGGACAACAGCAACCGATCGATCCGCCGCAGCGCGTTTTCCAGTTGCCGCCGGTCCGCAGCCAATCCCAACGACAGCCGCACCCCGCTCGCGAATGGCGCGCCCGGCGGACAGAACGCCGATGAAGGCGCGATCGCCAAGCCCTGCAGCTGCGCCGTACGCACCAGCGTGGCGTCGGTCCACGGCGCTGGCACCCGGCACCACGCATGCAGCCCATCGGCGCGCTCCAGCAACGAGGGTGCCAGCAGATACCGCGCCATCCGCGTGCGCTCGCGCGCTTCCTCGCGCACCTGCGCCAGCAGCGCCTGCGCCGAGCCATCCAGCAGCAGCTGGCTGGCCAGTGCGGATACCAGCGGGTGACCCATCAACCGCGTGGCACGCAGTGCGGTGGCCATCGCCTCGGCATGGGCGGCGCCCGGGCATTGCACGAACGCGGTACGCAGGCCAGGGCTGATCACCTTTGAAAGCGTGGCGACATGGAACACGTGTCGCGGTGCCAGCGTCGCCAGCGGAATGGGCGCGGTGACGGCCAGGTGCCAGTACGGATCGTCCTCGATCGCCAGCAGGCCTTCGCGCTCCAGCACCCGCGCCAGCGCTTCGCGCCGCGTGGTGGGCACGGTCAGCGCCGTCGGGTTCTGGCAGGTGGGGTTGAGGTAGACCAATCGCGCGCCACATTCCCGCGCCCGGCGGGCCAGCGCCTCCGGGCACATGCCGTGTTCGTCGCCCTCCACCGTGACCAGCCGCCGTCCCAGCGCGGCGGCGGCCTGCAGCAGACCCGGATACACCAACCGGTCGCAGAGGATCGAATCGCCCTCGCGCCCCTGGCTGAGCAGGATCGCCGCCAGCGCCACCTGTGCGCCTTCGGTCAGCAGCAGGCGAGCATCGTCCACCGTGCCCAGCATCGGCTGCAGCCAGCGCGCCGCCGCGTGGCGATCGGTCGGGTTGCCACCGCCCAGGTGATAGGTCATCAGGTTCGGCGCATTGCTGCGCGCAAGCACCGCCGCCGCGCCTCGACGCAGCATTTCCGCCAGTGCATCGGCGTCGGGTACCGGTGGCACGTTCATGCTGAGATCGACGGCCTGGTCAAAGCCCGCCTTGGGCGGCGCGATGAAGCTGCCCTGTGGCCCGCGTGCTTCGATCAGCCCACGCTTGCGTGCTTCATCGAAGGCGCGGGTCACCGTGGTCAGATCCACGCCGAGCTGCTGCGCCAACGCGCGCTGCGAGGGCAGCCGTTGCCCGGGCGCAAGGCCACCGCGATTGATGGTGCGTTCCAGCGTGTTGACGATGCGCAGGTAGATCGGGCCGCTGTGCACGTGCACGTCCTGCACCCAGCCCAGCCCTGCAACGCCAGGCCCTGCGACATCGGGTCGCGGCATGTACGGAGGATGTCGGGGCGTATCGTTGCTTCCAACGGCGGGAGCCTGTCCATAACCATCGGTCGGTTCGGACAGGTGACCGCCGTTGTTGTTTGTGGCGGCTGCGCCGGCCACCGTCGGTGATGTCATCGCGTGTCCTCAGCGCTGGGCCTGCCAGGGGCAGTAGCAGCCCACGGCAAGCAGTCCTTTCGGGCGCACGGTTTCCCCGCGCACCAGTTTGTCCAGCAACGGTTCGACGAAGCTGTTGGCCGAATTGCAGACCATGCCGATGCTGTAAGGGCCGGCATAGGCCAGGTGGCCGTGGCGGTCCCAGATCGCCACCGCCGGGCTGGCCGGAATGTTCCCGATGCCGTCGATGGTCGGCAGGGTGATCACCTTGCTGCGCAGCGGCTCGGGCAGTTCACCCTGGGTGCCGGGGCGGCGGATGGCATAGAAGTCGATGCCGGCGCGGCGATACATGCTGATCAGGTAACTCAGGTGCGCACCGGTTTCGCGGTTGCACACGCCGCAGGCCGGGTCCCAGAAATGCACCACGCGGATGCGGCCGGTGTCGCCGGCCAGTTCCGCCGGCAACCGCAGCTGCGAGTCATCGAAGACGATGGCCTGTTCGGCAAACGTGGACTGCTCGCCATAGCCGAAGTACTGCCACAGTGCCGCCGCCACGCCGGCCATGAACAGGCAGGCGAGGGCGATCATCACCGGCAGCATCGAACGGCGTGGACGCGGCGCCGCTGCGCCCATCAGGAGCCGTCCGCGCCGAACTTGTGCACGTAC
This sequence comes from Stenotrophomonas sp. G4, assembly GCF_003428825.1. Lineage (NCBI taxonomy): Bacteria > Pseudomonadati > Pseudomonadota > Gammaproteobacteria > Lysobacterales > Lysobacteraceae > Stenotrophomonas > Stenotrophomonas sp. G4. The sequence goes on along the minus strand of NZ_CP031741.1, from coordinate 4,197,761 downwards.
TGCTTGCGCATCTCGCGGCAGGAGTCGGCCTGGGCGCGGCGCTGGATCTCGCTGCGCGCCGCGTCCTCGCTGCGTTGCAGGCACTGTTCAATGGCGTGGCGTTCGGCGGCCTGCACATCCACGGTCTGCGGTTGCAGGCAGACCCAGGCCAGGGCGGCCAGCATCAGCACGACGAACCCGCCGCAGCCGGCCATCACCAGGTGGAACTTCAGTTTGTCGGCGGCCATCTTCGGCATATCCTTCGTCCATACATTGCATACAAGATATCATCTTGTATGGGTATGGCCCACGGGATGGCTCAGACGATCGCCGAATGCCGCGCGTCGGGCGCCTCGGACAGGATCTCGTTCAGCTTGGCCAGCGCGCCGGCCAGTGCCTCCTGGTCCACAGCACCGCCCAGCGACAGCCGGATGGCGTTGCCCGGTGGCGGTTCCTCCACGCTGAACGCGTCGGAGCTGGCAATGCCCAGGCCCTGTTCCTGTGCCGCCTGGATCAGCCGGTACTGGTCCAGCCGTGGCGGCAACGGCAGCCACACATGCAGGCCGGCCGGGTGGGCCTGGCGGCGGGCGGGCAGGTAGCGGGCAGCAATGGCCTGGCGCTCGCGCAGTTCCTGCTGGAAGCGCTGCACCATCGCCTGCGCCTGGCCGGTGCGGATCCAGTGCGAGGCCACGGCCACCATCGACTGGGTGGGCATCAGCGCGATCGCACGCAGGGCGTCCAGCACCGGCTCCATCGGCTCGCCGCCCGGCACCACCAGGTAGGCCGTGCGCAGGCCGGGGGCCAGGCACTTGGACAGGGTGGAGATGTAGTAGACCGGGCAGCCACCGTCGGCCAGCGCGGCCAGCGGCGGGGCGGCATCGCCGGCCAGCAGCCAGTAGGGATCGTCCTCGACCACGGTCAGTTCGTGCCGCCTTGCCACCGCCAGCAGGGCCTGCCGGCGCTGCGCCGACATCGTCGCCGTGGTCGGGTTCTGGATGGTCGGCACCAGGTACAGCAGGCGCGGCCGGCGCTGCTGGCAGGCTTCGTCCAGGGCATCGGGCAGCATGCCCTCGGCGTCCATCGCCACCGGCACCACGCCCCGCTGCAGCACGCGCGCAGCGGCCAGCAGGCCCGGATAGGTCAGTTGCTCGGCGGCGATCAGTTCGCCCGGCTGGGTGCGGGCCAGGATCAGTGCGCACAGCGCAGTCTGCGCGCCGGGGCAGATCACCACCCGCTCGGCGCCCACCGGGCCGAGCACCGGCGCCAGCCATTGCACGGCCGCAGCGCGGTCGTCGCGGCTGCCGGCACCGACGTGGTAGCTCATCAGCTCGCCCTGGCCCAGCTGCTGGCCCAGGTGCTGGAAACCGGCCTCCATGCCCTGTGCGAACGGCGCGCTGCCGAGCAGCGGCGGGATGTTCATGCTCAAGTCGACCGAGGTGCTGCGGTTGCCGGCGGACATCGCAATGAAGGTGCCGCCCGCGCCCTGCGCGTCCAGCAGGCCGGCCTGGCGCAGTTCGGCGAAGGCGCGGGTGACCGTGGTCAGGTCCACCCCCACCTGCTGGGCCAGGTCGCGCTGCGGCGGCAGGCGATCGCCCGGGCGCAGCACGCCATCGTCCACCGCCTCGCGCACCTGCTGGGCGATCTGCAGGTACAGCGGTCCTGCGCCCTCACGGAAGGGGCGGACCCAGGTCCGGTTGGGGTGTTTCAGGCGGCGGCCGGCAGCAGGAGGCGTCATCGGTCGGATTTTTCCATACGTGCAGATGCACAAGTCCATACAATGCTTTATCTTGTATGGGCTTGATTGGAGTGGCCCGCCTGTTTGTAGGCGACCTCGTACCCACAGTGTAGCCGCTCCACGCCCGGGCGCTGCGCGCAGGCGAGCCGGTCAAGCGCGCATCTTCAACAGGGTTGACCACCAATGAATATCTGCTGGAACCGCATCCGCCTGGCGCTGGTCGCCCTGGCCTGCATCGCCCTGACGGGCTGCGATTGGGTGCTGCTGGATTCGAAGGGCATGGTCGGGATCGCACAGCGCGACCTGATCCTGATCTGCATCGGCCTGATGCTGATCGTCGTCGTGCCGGCCATTGTGCTGACCTTCGTGTTCGCCTGGCGCTTCCGCGCCGGCAATACCAAGGCGAAGTACACGCCGGACTGGTCGCACTCCACCAAGGTGGAAGTGGTGGTCTGGGGCGTGCCGTTGCTGATCATCGCGGTGCTGGCGGTGATCGTGTGGAAGTCCACCCACGAGCTCGATCCGTATAAGCCGCTGGACGTGGTCGGCGAACCGCTGCACGTGGACGTGATCGCCACCGACTGGAAGTGGGTGTTCGTGTACCCGGACCTGGGCATCGCCACCGTCAACCAGCTCAACTTCCCGGCCAACCGCGCGCTGGCGTTCAACATCACCTCCAACTCGACGATGAACACCTTTTTCATCCCGCAGCTGGGTGGACAGATCTACGCGATGGCCGGCATGCGCACGCAGCTGCACCTGATCGCCAACGAACCCGGCCAGTTCCGTGGCATGTCCGGCAACTACAGCGGCCATGGCTTCTCGAACATGAAGTTCATCGCCACCGCCAGCAGCAACGAAGACTTCGATCGCTGGGTGGCCGAGGTGCGCAGCGCGCCGGATGCACTCAGCTTCAAGCAGTTCAAGGCGCTGGCCGCACCGTCGAAGAACGCGCCGGTGCAGCACTTCTCCAGCGTCGAACCGCTGCTGTTCAAGAAGGTCATCGACCAGTTCATCGGCGTCGGTGAGAACACCGCTGCTGCAACCCCGGCGGGCGCTGCCGGCGGTGCCCAGGTTTCCCAGGAGTAACGAACATGTTGGGTAAATTGACGTGGGAGGCCGTGCCGCTGCACGAGCCGATCGTCGTGGTCACGTTGGCGGCCATGGTGCTGGGCGGCCTCGCGCTGCTCGGCGCGGTGAGCTATTTCAAGCTGTGGGGCGTGCTCTGGCGCGACTGGTTCACCACGGTGGACCACAAGAAGATCGGCATCATGTACGTGGTCGTCGCGCTGGTCATGCTGGTGCGCGGCTTCGCCGATGCACTGATGATGCGCGCACAGCTGGCGGCGGCCGGGCCGGGCAGCGATGGCTTCCTGCCACCGGAACACTACGACCAGATCTTCACCGCGCACGGCGTGATCATGATCTTCTTCGTGGCTACCCCGTTCGTGGTCGGCCTGATGAACATCATCGTGCCGCTGCAGATCGGCGCGCGCGACATGGCGTTCCCGTTCCTCAACGCCTTCAGCTTCTGGATCTTCGTGGTCGGCGCTGCGCTGATGATGATCTCGCTGGGTGTTGGCGAATTCGCGATGACCGGCTGGGTCGCCTATCCGCCGCTGTCGGGCATCGAGTTCAGTCCCGGGGTCGGTGTCGATTACTACATCTGGGCGTTGCAGGCCTCCGGCATCGGTACCCTGCTGACCGGCGTCAACCTGTTCATCACCATCCTGCGCATGCGTGCGCCGGGCATGACCCTGATGAAGATGCCGGTGTTCACCTGGACCGTGCTGGTCACCAGCGTGATCATCATCGCCGCCTTCCCGATCCTGACCGTGGCCCTGGGTGCGCTCACCCTGGACCGCTACCTGGACTTCAACTTCTACACCAACACGTTGGGTGGCAACCCGATGATGTACGTGAACCTGGTGTGGGCCTGGGGCCACCCGGAGGTGTACATCCTGGTGCTGCCGGCGTTCGGCATCTTCTCTGAAGTGACCGCCACGTTCTCGCGCAAGAAGCTGTTCGGCTACAAGTCGATGGTCGGCGCCACCCTGGCGATCGGCATCCTGTCCTTCATCGTCTGGCTGCACCACTTCTTCACCATGGGCTCCGGTGCCAGCGTCAATGCCTTCTTCGGCATCATGACGATGATCATCGCCATCCCCACCGGCGTGAAGATCTTCACCTGGCTGTTCACCATGTACGGCGGCCGCGTGGAGTTCAACGTGCCGATGCTGTGGACCATCGCCTTCCTGGTCACCTTCACCATCGGTGGCATGACCGGCGTGCTGCTGGCCATCCCGGGCGCGGACTTCCTGCTGCACAACAGCCTGTTCCTGGTCGCGCACTTCCACAACACCATCATCGGCGGTGCGCTGTTCGGCTACCTGGCCGGCTTCGTCTACTGGTTCCCGAAGGTGTTCGGCTTCACCCTCAACGAGCGCCTGGGCAAGTGGTCCTTCGCCTGCTGGGTGATCGGCTTCTACCTGGCCTTCATGCCGCTGTACATGCTGGGCTTCATGGGCATGACCCGGCGCATGAACCAGTACGACAACCCGGCGTGGACGCCGTACCTGATCGCCGCCTTCATCGGTGCGCTGTTCGTGTTCGCGGGCATCATCCTGATGCTGGTGCAGATCTACGTCAGCGTGCGCGACCGCAAGCGCAACCTCGACCTCACCGGCGACCCGTGGAATGCACGCACGCTGGAATGGGCCACGCCGTCGCCGCCGCCGTTCTACAACTTCGCCGTGGTGCCCAAGGCCGATGAGCTGGACGCCTTCCACGAAGCGAAGAAGCGCGGCCTGCCGCCGCCGCCGAAGAAGTACGCACCGATCCACATGCCGAAGAACACCGGTGTGCCGCTGATCCTCAACGTCTGGATCCTGGTGCTGTGCTTCGCCCTGGTGTGGCACATCTGGTGGATGGCCGGTGCCAGCTTCATCGCGATGATCGTCACCCTGATCGCGCGCTCCTACAACGAGGACGTGGATTACTACGTCAGCTCCGAAGAGGTGGCGCGTACCGAAGCGGCCAACCACGCCAAGCTGCAGGAGGCAGGCGCATGAACCTGTTGACCCGTCCGCAACTGGACAGCGATGTGCTGGTCCACGACGACCATCACGAGCACGATCCCGCCCACGAACAGGGCGGCATGAAGGTGTTCGGCATGTGGGTGTACCTCATGTCCGACCTGGTGCTGTTCGGCTCGCTGTTCGCCTCGTACGCGGTGCTCAGCACCGCCTACGCCGGCGGCCCGACCGGCAAGGAACTGTTCTCGCTGCCGTTCGTGATGGCCGAGACCTTCATCCTGCTGGTGTCCAGCATCACCTATGGCCAGGCCGTGCTGGCCATGCATCGCCTGGACCAGGCGGCGGTGCTGCGCTGGCTGGGCGTGACCTTCGTGCTCGGTGCCTCGTTCATCGGCATGGAGCTGTACGAGTTCTCGCACCTCATCCATGAAGGCGCCGGCCCCAGCACCAGTGCCTACCTGTCGGCGTTCTTCGCCCTGGTTGCCACCCACGGCCTGCACGTGGCCAGCGGCCTGATCTGGATGGCGGTGGTGATGCACCAGGTGTATCGCCGCGGCCTCACCCCGACCAACATCACCCGCGTGTCCTGCCTGAGCCTGTTCTGGCACTTCCTGGACCTGGTCTGGATCTGCGTCTTCACCTTCGTCTACCTGATCGGAGCCTTCTGACATGGCCCACGTCGAAACCTCGCGCGCCGGCAATGCGCACGGTTCCACCAAGTCCTACCTGATCGGCTTCGTGCTGTGCGCGCTGCTGACGGTGGTGCCGTTCGCGCTGGTGATGAACCCGGTGCTGTCGCGGCCGGTCACCCTGTTCCTGCTGGTCGGCTTCGCGGTCGCGCAGATCCTGGTGCAGCTGGTGTACTTCCTGCACATGGACCGCAAGTCCGAAGGTGGCTGGAACCTCGCCAGCTTCGTGTTCACCCTGGTGATCCTGTTCATCGTGGTCGCGTTGTCGATCTGGATCATCTGGAGCATGCACTACCACATGATGATCAACTGACCGTGGCCGGGGCGATCGGCAAGGAGTGCGCGATCGCCCTGGCACCTCAGCCCTCTCTCCCCCCCAGGGCAGGCCTGACCGAGACCGCGCCCACCTCGTGTTGGTGGTACCCGTGATGCGTGTTGCTTCCGTTGTTCGTTCCCTGCGCCTGCCGCTGCTTGCCGCAGGCCTCGCACTCGGTCTGCTGGCCGGCTGCAGCGCGCAGTCGCGCATGGATTTCCATTCCAAGGACATCGCCTGCGAGGAGCTGGGCCAGCACTGGACCATGCCTGACAGCGCCGGCACCCTGCGTGGCCCGAAGGACCTGCAGGGGCAGGTGACCTACCTGTTCTTCGGCTTCACCAGCTGCCCGGACGTGTGCCCGACCACGATGGTCGAACTGAGCCAGGTCAAGCACCTGATGGGCAAGGATGCCGACCAGTTGCAGGTGGTGTTCGTCAGCGTGGATCCGGCGCGCGACACCCCCGAAGTCGCGCACACCTATGTGCACGCGTTCGACCCGAAGGCGATGGCACTGGTCGGTGACGAGGCACAGCTCTCGGCGATGGCCAGCGACTTCAAGGCGTTCTACGAGAAAGAGCCCGGACAGCTGCCGGACACCTACACGATGAGCCACATCGCTGGCGGCTACGTGTTCGACCGACAGGGCCGCCTGCGCCTGTTCGCGCCCTACGGCATGCCGGTGGAGCAGCTGTTCTCGGACGTGCAGCGGTTGCTGCTGGAGCCGGAACATCCGGCCGCAGGCAGTGAAGCGCTGGCGGCATGCAAGCAGCCACACAGCGCGAGCGTTGCCGCACGCTGAACGATGCATCGCCCTGGTAGGTGTTGATCTTGGTCGACACGCGATGAGTGAATCTGGCGGGTGCCATTGGATTGTGGTGGGTGCCGATCGTTGGTCGGCACGCCCTCCCGCTCGCCAATCCCCCGGCCGGCCAGGAGAGCCAACCGGCCGGGGGCACCACGCAACGCCCTAGATCACTTCTTCTCTTCCCACTGCACCACGTCCGGCTCGGCTGCGCGCACGCCCGCAGTCGACAGCAGCCGGGTACTCGCATCCAGCGCCGCGTTCACCGACGGGTATTCCACGATGGCCAGACCGGCAGCCCTGGACACCTTCACCACGGTGCCGCCCGTGGCCTTTGCCGCGCGCTGTGCAGATGCCGCATCGGTAAAGAACACCTTCACCCGCGAGGTCGCCACCACCGGCGCACCATCGTGGGACACCGCAGCGGCGAACTTGCCGGCGCCGGCATCAGCGCCAGCTGCTGCCGCGCCATCCAGCGAACGCTTGCTGCGCGAGCTGGTGGTGGCCGCTGCCTGCGGCGTGATCCGGAACTGGCCGCCCGCAGCCTGCTGCACCGTGGTCGACGGGGACAGCTGGAAACGCGTGCCGCCCACGTCGAACGAACGGCCGGTGGCCGAAGCTTTCAGCTCCTGCGCATCCACGGTGGACAGGCTCCGTGCCGGTGGGGTCTGCCCCGAGCTCTGTGCCCAGGCAGGGGAGGTCATCGCCGCGAAGGCGAGCGTGCTCAACAGAATGGTCGTTTTCATCATCAGTGCCCCAGAACGCGGATCTTGAAGAATTCGAGGTTGCCGCGCGATGCAGCATTCGCGGCCTGCCCCATGTCGGTCACTTCCAGCGTCCAGGTGCCGGTGGCACTTTCATCCAGGAAGGCATTGCTGGACAGCAGATCCCAGTTGGTGAAGTTGCGCTGCACGCCATTGGTACCCGAACCGATGGCGGTGAAGGCCGGCTGCACCACGCTGCGCGTACCACTGGGCGAAACAAGCACGAACTGCAGCTGGCGGGTATTGCTGTGGTTCACCCGGAAGCCCAGCTGCACCGACTCGATGTTGCGTGCGCCATTGGCCAGCTGGAAGGTCAACCGCGCGGCGGCGGCGGAGGTGTTGCCGATGGCCACCGTGCGCGTGGTGGTGCGCCAGCCCGTATCCAGCAGCGGGCCCAACGACTGGAAGTTCTCGGCGACCTGCACGGCGCGCGCCGCGTTGACCACACCGAAGCCGTACCAGTTGCTGTAAGCGCGGTTGGCTGCATTCACCGTCCAGCCCGGCACCAGCGTGCGGCCGTCGGCCAGCGTCACCGCCGGCTGGTTCGGATGGTTGCGGGTGGCCGTCGTGGCGAGGATGTACTTCACATCGCGGTAGGACAGGTTCGGGTTGGCCTCCAGCACCAGCGCCGCCACGCCCGACACCATCGGCGCCGACGCCGACGTACCGTTCATCTTCGCGGTGTAGTTGCAGGTGCTGTCGATCGCCGACAGGTTGCTGTCCAGCGTGTTCTGGCGGTTGGTGTTCTTGTTGCTGCCCTGCGTGCAGCCGGTCACGTCGGTGGTGACGATGGCCGGATCGTACGCACGTGCCACCAGGTTCGGGGCGTACTGCGCCTGCAGGCCGTACTCGCCACCAAAGGCCGACACCCACAGTGCCGAACCGGTGGACGAGTACGACGAACGCACGCCATCGGCGCGCACTGCACCCACGGTGATCACGTTGAACAGGTTGTTGCGTGGATCGCGGCCAGCCGGCACACAGCCGGTGTTGCGGTTCTTGGTATCGGTGGTGCAGACGTCCTGGGTCTGGCTGATCGAGGCGTTGTTGAAGTTGTTGCCGGCTGACTTCACGTAGATGCCGCCGCGGCCACCGCGCGTGCCCGACAGTGCCTGCTCGTACGAACTCACCGTGTTCTGGCTGTAGGCCACGGGCAGGTTGGGGTTGCCCGGGCCAGCGCCCCAGCTGTTGTTGAACACCTGAACATCGGCCGACTCGGCGCCATCCCACCAGGCGTATTCGATGTTGCTCTGCTGGTTGCCCTGCGCATTGGAGGCCAGCACGTTGAAGCCCTTCAGCGTTGCCGCCGGGGCCACGCCACGCACGCCCAGGTTGTTGGCGCCCACTGCACCGGCGATGCCGCCCACCATCGTGCCGTGGTTGTCGGCATCGGGATTGGACGGCGTGGGATTGTTGGAGCCGTTGGCGAAGTTCTTGCCCGCCACCGCCGCCACGTTCGCGGCCAGGTCCGGGTGGGCGATCTGCAGGCCGTCATCGACGATGCCGATCACCACGCCCTGGCCACGGATGCCATTGCGGAACAGGCCATCGACGTTGAGATCGTTGCCGGCCACCGGCAGCGTATCGGCCGGCACCGTCTGCCCGGTATTGAGCAGATGCCACTGAATACCCGCCAGTGGGTCGGCCTGTTGCGCCTGGGCGGTAACGGTCAGGCTGCCCAGTACCAGGGCAGTGGCCAGGGCCAGGCGCGCAGAGCGCGGTGGCGCGGAGCGTTGCGTGTGTCGCTTCATACACGAATCCTTCTGTTGTGAATCGGCATGGCAGGACGGCGGGGCGGATCTGCCCCATCGCAACGAGCCAAACGCGACACAACGAACAACCCCCTACCTGTTGACGGAGGCGATCTGCAGATGTGCAAAGCGCGTCACAAACACTTATTCCGCCCGGTAATGACGACTACGCCGCTATGGCATGTGCTTCGGCCGGCGCCGACCGTAGGCTGTCACCGCGCATCCACGCACGGCACGGATCCAACGGGCGCCGTCGCACTCCCTCCCGCCCCCCTGTGCTACTACAGGCCGTGCACCCTTCCCGTCCCGGAGCACGACCATGGTCAACCCCGTCGCCCAGGCCCACCGCGGCCTCGGCACAACACTCTTCAGCCTGTTGAATCCGATACCGTTCGGCTTCTTCGTGGCCGGCCTCATCTTCGACATCCTCTACCTCAACACCGCTGAAGTGATGTGGGGCAAGTCGGCGGCGTGGCTGATCACCTTCGGCCTGCTGATCGCCATCCTGCCGCGGCTGATCAACCTGTTCGCGGTCTGGCGCCGCAACGGCACCGCCACCGGCGCCGACCGACTGGACTTCCTGCTCAACCTGGTCGCCATCGTGCTGGCCGTCTGGAACGCCTTCGTGCACAGCCGCGACGCCTATGCGGCGGCCGTCCCGGGCACCATCCTCTCCGCGCTGACGGTGGCACTGATCGCGCTCGGCTTCATCGTGCTTTCGCTGCAGCAGCCGGTGCTGCAAGGAGCCCGTCATGGCTAAGCGCTTCCTGTCCGCCGTGGGCGTGCTTTCGCTGGCATTGGCGCTGGCCGCGTGTGCCGGCAAGGCCGAGTACCACCCGGCCGACCAGTCCGGCGCGCAACCGCCGTTGCCCAAACCCGAGAACTACCTGTTGCCGCCGATGCAGGTGCCCAAGGGCGTGGGCTGGGCCGAGGGCCAGGCACCGTCGGTGGCCGACGGCCTGAAGATCGAACGCATCGCTGCCAACCTGCAGCACCCGCGCCGGCTGCTGTCGCTGCCCAATGGTGATGTGCTGGTAGTGGAAGGCAACGGTCCCGGCGAAGAGCCGGTCACCACGCCCAAGCAGTGGATCGCCGGCAAGGTGAAGGCGCGCTCGGGCAAGGCCGGCAAGGGCGGCAACCGGGTCACGTTGCTGCGGCGCACGCCGGGCACCGGCACCTGGACCCAGCACGTGTACATCGAAAACCTGCACTCGCCGTTCGGCATCCAGCTGATCGGTGACACGCTGTATGTGGCCAACACCGGCAACATCATGAAATACCACTACGTGCCGGGCGAAACCCGCATGTCCGACAAGGGCAGCGAGTTCACCGACCTGCCCAGCACCATCAACCACCACTGGACCAAGGAACTGCTGGCCAGCCGCGACGGCAGCAAGCTGTACGTGGGCGTGGGCTCCAACAGCAACATCACCGAGAACGGCCTGGCCGTCGAGTACCGCCGTGCGGTGGTGCTGGAAGTGGACGTGGCCACCAGCGGCAGCCGCATCTACGCCTCGGGCCTGCGCAACCCCACCGGCCTGGACTGGGAGCCGAGCACCGGCAAGCTGTGGGCGGTGGTGAACGAACGCGACGAGATCGGTGCCGACCTGGTGCCCGATTACCTCACCTCGGTGCAGGAGCACGGCTTCTACGGCTGGCCCTACAGCTACTACGGCCAGCATGTGGACGAGCGCGTGCAGCCGCAGCGGCCGGACCTGGTGGCCAAGGCAATCCGCCCGGACTTCGCCATCGGCTCGCACGTGGCACCGCTGGGCCTGCTGTTCTACACCGGCCAGGCGTTGCCGGCGAAGTACCACGGCGGTGCCTTCATCGGCGAGCACGGCAGCTGGGACCGCTCGCCATTGAGCGGCTACGAAGTGGTGTACGTGCCGTTCAAGGACGGCAAGCCGGCCGGCCGCCCGGAAGCGGTGGTGAGCGGGTTCGCGTCCAAGGATGAGAAGACGCTGATGGGCGCGCCGGTGGGCATGGCCATCGATGCGGAGGGCGCGCTGCTGGTCGCCGATGATGTCGGCGACGTGGTGTGGCGGGTGTCGACGAAGTAGGGCGGACCTGCGCTACTGTACTGCGGTGCCGCTGCCGGCGGCATCGCCTCGGTCTTCATGGCCCACCTGAGGAGACACAAGGATGTACCGACGGATCGTGCTGGCTACCGCTGCGCTCATCTTCCCGGTTGCTGCGGTTGCTGTCGAAGCCGCGCATTGGCAGGGCAGCTACTCCAATGTCTGCATGCATCCCGAATCGGGTGACCTGCTCGGCCATGCGCTGTCCTTCATCCCCTATGCGGGAGGGACGGCGGTGCTGCTGCAGCGGTTCGAAGGGGAAGCGTTGGCCCCGCAGCTGCTGATCCTGCGTGAGCAGGACGGCATCATCACCGCCTCTGCAGCGGAGGGCATGCCGCCGGTCATCCGCCTGACGCGCGAGCACACCCGGTTGCGCATCCGTTACCTGGACGGCCAGCAGGATTCACCGGAAGGCAGCCTGCGGCCCATCGCCGCGTCGCTGTGGACGGGCGCGCGATTCCCCGATTGCAGATGAGATGCAGGGGTATCCACGGGTCAGACCAGTGCCGACCAACGCCCTGAGCCGACCCAGCCCGCGCGCAGCCCACTGAACACCGATTCGGCCGCAAAGCCCACGCCGCCCAGCAGCACACCGAAGTACACCACCGACGCCACCACGAAGCCGTAGCCGGCCGCCACTGCCGCGCCATCACGCTGGATGAAGCCGATGGCGAAGGACATCAGCGCCAGCGCCGGCAGGGTGTTGCTGAAGGGAATCGGCCCGGCCGGCAGCATCAGCAGGATCGTGGCGAACACCAGCGCCAGGTTGTTCAACCGCATCATCTTCTTCGAGCGCACCATTGCCGCCAGCCGCATCGGCCGGGACAACCGCTCCATCCGACGCACCCATTTCAGCGCACGGCCCAGATTGGCTTTCAGCTTGTCGGTGGCGATCTGCTTGTCGGCCAACCGCTGCGGCACCCACAACGGACGGTCGCGCACGCGGCTCAGGCCGATCAGCAGGATGGACGCACCGAACACCGTGCTCAGCCCGGGAATCGATACCGGAATCAGGAAGATCGCCGACAGCAGGATCACTACCAGCATCAGGCCTTCGTCGCCCAGCGCATGCAGCAGCGTGCCGACGCGGATATGGTCGCCGGGCAGGCCGTCGATCAGGTCTTCAATCTGCTGGGCGAGCGGGGCGGTGTCAGTGGCGTCGGGCGCTTGGTAGGTCATGCGTCGAAAGTAGTGTCCAGGGAAGGGCGGTCGATAGGGCCGTCCTGCGGTGGGGGACGCACAGGCCCCACGAGTATCCCCGGCCAGCGCCGCGCAGAGGTGAACGATGCATGAGGCCGGCGTTGCCAGGCGGCCTGGCCTAAAATGGGCGTCCCCCGCACTGGCTGAAGATGATGGACATGGGTCGCAGGCAATCGACCATCGAACTGGTCGCCATCGATATGGATGGCACCCTGCTGGATCCCGCCCACAAGCTCACCGCGCGCGTGAAGCAGGCCATCGCCCGGGCGCGCACGCTGGGCGTGCACATCGTGCTGACCAGCGGCCGTCCGGTTCCAGGGCTGGCGCCGTTCCTGCATGAGCTTGGCATCGATGGCGACGATGACTACTGCATCGCCTGCAACGGTGGCCTGGTGCAGCGCATCGGCCCGCGCGAAACCGTGGTCGAGTATCCGCTCAGCTTCGACGATTTCGTGTACTGCGAACAGGTCGCCCGCGAGATCGGCGTGCACTTCCAGGCACTGGACGCGCAGCGCATGTACACGCCCAACCAGGACATCAGCATCTACACCGTGGCCGACTCGCATCTTTCGCGCATGCCACTGTCGTACCGCCGCGTGGCCGACATGGACCCGGGCATGTCCTTCATCAAGCTGATGATGATCGACGAACCGGACGTGCTGGACGCCGCCATCGCGCGCCTGCCGGCCGCGCTGACCGAGCGCTTCGCAGTGCTGAAGAGCGCGCCGTTCTTCCTGGAAGTATTCGACCACCGCGCCGGCAAGGGGCCGAGCCTGCAGAAGCTTGCCGAGCACCTGGGCATCGACCGCGCCAATGTGATGGCCATCGGCGACCAGGAGAACGACCTGACCATGCTGCAGTACGCCGGCACCAGCGTGGCGATGGGCAATGCCATCGATGCGGTAAAGGCCGTGGCGCGCTTCGAGACCGCCACCAACGCCGATGAAGGCGTGGCCAGGGCGATCGAGCGCTTCGTGCTGCAGTAGGAATCCGGCAATACGAAGAAGGACGCCGCCGCGCACCGTGGCGGCGTCCCATCAACGGTTTTACTGGCAGACGTACTCGTTGCCCGACTGGACACTCTCCACATCGAGCTCATGGTTCTGGATCTCGATGGTTTCCATGCGGGTCGAAACAACCACCGCACGGGCACCGACGTTGCAGCCGGCAGGCAGGCCGCCAGCGTAGACCTGCCCATTGATCGCATACGCCAGGCCGTAGCAGGCCGAGCCGAGCTTCTGCGAGTCGAAGTGGCAGGCATTGAGCTGGTTGTTGGCCGATGCGCTGGCGGCATTGTAGTTGGTCGTCCAACCGCTGAACGGATCGTTGGCGCAGGTGCCCGGGAAGTCCTGGATCGGCGTGCCGCCGGTCGTGCAGGTGTGTTCCCATGCGCTGGAGAAGGGGCTTTGCTTGAAGTACGCAGTGCGGCCGCTGTCGACCCATTGCGCGGCGGCGGCATTTTCGGCGAAGGCGGACAGGCCGAGCAGGCAAAGTGCAGTTGCGGCGAGCGGTTTCAATCCATTCAACATGACGTTCGTCCTTTGAAGTGTCGAGTTAACGCGTCGGAGCCTTGCATGGCAGTGCGTGCGGAAGGCATCGCAGATATCCGCGCGGCCGCCGCCGACATGATCATTCAGCATCCAGGGTGGCGCAAGTCGAGCCAGGCACGAATAGTCGAAAGGCTGACCGAGCGCACAGACATCACGCTGCAACGTGCAGGTGATAGCGCGGCATCGAAAGCGATACCTGCGTATAACCGCGCTTTCCCACGGTGCAATGGCGGATGTGGCGGTCCGATGCAACACTTCCGCACGTCGAAATCACGCCATCGAATCGTTCGGCAGCTGATCGTCTTCGTCTGCCGCTGACCGGCGCGCGCTGCGCCGTTCCCGCCTTCAACGCAATCGCGTCACCAGCCACTGCATCGCCATCCGGCGCTGCATCGCGCTGGGCGTACGCCTGCGTCCTCCTCTCCCTGCACCCTGGATCTGGCCATGAACACTCCACCTACGCTTCTTGCCCTGGCAATCGGCATCGCCCTCGTTGCACCGCTGCACGCTGCCGAGTCCACCGACGCGGCCCACGACACCCCCACCACCTTGAACGCGCTGCAGGTCATCGCCACCCCACGCGGTGCAGCCGTCGCGCCCACCCAGGTGGTCGGCCCGAACCGCTACGTCATCAATGCCACCGACCTGGATGCGATGGTGACCGGCAACAACGGCCTGTCGATGCTGAAGAACGTGCCGGGCGCCAGCTACACCGCCACCGACGGTCTCGGCCTGGACATCTCGGCTACCAGCCTGTTCGTGCGCGGGTTCCGCATGAATGAAATGGGCATCACCTTCGAAGGCGTGCCGCTGAACGACAACGGCTTCCTCTCGCTTACCGGCACCAGCGTGGTCAACGTCGGCGTGCCCGATGGCATCGGCTCGATCACGGTCAGCCCGGGTGGTGCACCGGTCAGTGTGTTCTCCAGCAGCGTCAATGGCGGCAGCCTCGAGTACCGCCTTCGCGACCTGCAGGACACCCCCAGCCTGCGCATCAAGCAGGGCGTGGGCAGCAACAACACGCAGGTCACCACGGTCTCGGGCCAGAGCGGCCAGCTGGGCGAGCACGGCCCGAAGCTGCTGGTCGACCTGCAGCGCGTGTCGGCCGACAAGTACCAGGGCGCCGGCACCCAGAAGTTCCTGCGCGGTGACCTGAAGGCGCAGCAGGATGTGGCGTGGGGTGACTTCACCGTGTTCCTGTCCGACAGCAAGGCCGCGGTGTGGGGCTACAACAACATCTCCTTCGACATGATCCGCAAGCTGGGCTGGAAGGCCGACAGCTTCTATCCGGATTATGCGTGGGCGTACTACGTGGCCTCGCCGGAGAACGCCGAAAAGTCCTGCGGCGACTACACCTGCGGTGAGCTGTCCGAGCTGATTCCCTACGACACCGGCCAGGTGACGCGCGACCGTGTCGCGTCGATCAACCATCGCTTCCAGATCACGCCCGCGCTCAGCGGCAACGTGCAGCTGTACAACGCCAACAGCCACACCCAGGCCACCTTGACCGACCCGACCGTGCCCTCGCCCAACGGCGCGCCCTTCTCCGAACAGGTGCAGACGCCGCACCTCAATCGCTTGGGGGGCATGTTCAACCTGCAGTTCGAGACGGGTGCACACACCCTCACCACCGGCTTCTGGCAGGAGAAGAGCAAGGCGGCCGCGAAGACCGAGTGGTACCAGCAGCCGCTGCTGGGGCAGGGCAAACCACTGAAGGCGACCGGGCCGTTCGATGTGTACGGGCCGGCGTTCCAGACCGACAACGCATCCAGCTGGGTGACCCGCTCGCGGCAGTTCTACCTGCATGACAACTACGCCCTCACCGACACGCTGGTGCTGGGGCTGGGCTTCAAGGCCGTGGACTTCACTACCACCGGTGGCGGCATCGGCGACGCAGCGGAGCGCCCGGTGTCCGGCACGCTGCGCGCCAAGAGCAACTTCCTGCCACACGTGTCGCTGTACTGGAGCCCGACCGAGCGGACCGATGCCTTCATCGACCTGGTCAACACCATGAACGGCTATCGCGTGGCCCAGCGCGGCAACATCGGCTACACCGCGTCGGCCTGGACCATCAGTGACCAGAAAGAGTTCGACCGCGTGGCCGGCACCCTGCGCCCAGAGAAGAACTGGAACCTGACCGTGGGCGCCAGCCACCGCTTTGACCGCCTGACCGTGACCGGTGATGTGTTCTACAACGATATCCGCAACCGCCTGCTGTCGGCGGCCATCGGCACACAATTCGCGCAGATCAACACGGTGCGCTTGATGCCGAAGATGCACGTGATCGGCGCCGACCTCGGCATCACCGCCGACCTGACCGACCACCTGCAGTTCTACCAGGGCATCGCACTGGCGCGTTCGTACTACGACAGCGATTTCGTGGTGGGCGATACCGTGTACGCGATCAAGGGCAACGCGCAGCCGGGCTACCCGCAGCTGTCGCTGGTCAGCGACCTGTCCGCGCATTTCGGCGACTGGCGTTTCGGTGCCACCAGCACCTCGTACCTGCGCCAGCCCTTCACCTATGAAAACGACATCCGCGTGCCGACGTTCTGGCAGGTCAACGCGTACACGGCCTACACCCTGGGCCCGGACAGCCTGCTGCCGGGGCTGGAGCTGCGGCTGGACGTAAGCAACCTGTTCAACCGCAATAACATCGGCACCGCCACCATCGCCGGCTCGTCGTTCTCGGGCGACTACCAGACCCTGCAGCGCAGCGCCCCCGGCAGGTGATGTTCAGCACCTCGATGACCTTCTAAGTAGATCCACGCCATGCGTGGATGCACTTCGCGGCAGGCTGGGTAGCGCCGGGCCATGCCCGGCGAAATCCCTCCGGCGCCGACGCGCCTTGCCAACCAAGGTTGGCATCTACCCAAGCGGGGGCCCTTCGCCGCACTTTGCACAATCAGCACTGATATTCCGGCACCAACGCAAGGTTCCCACAATGTTGCTGGGTCATCCTGTAGGCATGGCACAGCTCAACCCCCGTTTCCCTCCGGTCCGCAGGCGCGCCCATGGACGTGCGCGTCCGGTGCCGTTCGCAGCACCGGCGGTCGACCTGGAGGCCGAATACCAGTTCTGGCAGGTCTATGACCGCGTGGTCCGCCCCCTGCCCGGGGGCGGGTTCCGCCTGGCCTGGCTGGTGCTGCAGGCCGTGTACCGGGCGCGGGCGCGCTATCCCGCCGACACCCACAAGGCGGCGCTGTCGCGGGTACTGTTCGGTACCAACATGACCGAGGCGCGCGCGGCCGAACTGGAAGAACTCTACGGGCTGGTCAGCCGCAGGCTGGCGGCGGTGGCCGTGCGCACGCTGGCACCCGGCAGCACCGCCTAGCCCGCCTTGCAGGGCATGCAGATCCGTCCCACCCCGCCGGCACCGGCGCGCAGGTCAGGGTCGAAGAACTCTTCGTGGCTGCGGATCTGCCCACAGCGGCTGCAGACCTTCTTCTCCTTCGATTCCAGCCCCTGCACCTGCTCGATCACCTGATCGACCGCTGCCGAGCGGATCTCCGTGCCGGCCACTTCAATCAGGCGATAGAGGCGGTCGGACAGTGTCTGTACCGGGTCGCTGCCGAGGTTGAACCGGTTGATGCGCAGGAAGCGGTAGCCGTAGCTTTCCAGGGTCAGCTGGCGCTCGACGTCGGCCTCCACCAGATAGCGCTCGTGGTTGCCCACATGCACCGGCTTGTCGCGGCGGAAATGGAATTCGAAGCCGTCGTACTCGATCACGATCTGCAGCGCGCCGCGCACGGTCTGCACGGTCACCAGGAAGTCCACCCGCCACGCCGGGTGCTGATAGGTCGGGTCAAGCTGGCGCAGGTAGTCACCCACCGGGAACTGCGGAATGATCTCGACCGCATCGCCATGGGCAAGCACGAACGGCGTCTGCTGCAGCCACTGCAGCACCTTCGATTCCATCGGGCTGCGCGCATCGGTCTGCGCGGCGTTGGGCGCGGGACGGTCCAGCTGGCTGGCGTAGTAACGCAGCGCATGACCAATCGCGCCGCGGAACGCATCCACCGGCATCGAATGGACGAACCAGATCGCCTCCTGCGCACGGGAGAAGCCGACATTCAGGCGCTGCACTTTCAGCTTGTCTTCCACCGCATCCTCCGCGCCGCTCAGGCTGACCGGGAAGATGTAGTTCAGCGCATCCTGGCCGGCAGTCGCCACCATCGAATAGAAGATCAGCCCGCGTTCCTCACCCTGGCAGGAGTCGACCGTCATCACCTTCAGGCGAAGCCGCTCTTCGAACTCGCGGCCGCGCGGATGGTTGAACAGCGTCTTGGACAACAGCGTCTGCTGCTCGCGGAACGGGGTGATGATGCCCACCGTGGGCGGCGCATCCGTGTCCAGCAGTTCCACCAGGCGCTCGGCGATGAAGGCCGCTTCGGCGTCGTTGGTGCTGCGGCTGGTGCGGTGCCCGCTGGCATCCACCTGGCTGAAGCGGATCACTTCCTGCAGCGGCCGGCTGCGGATCTTCAGCGCCTGCAGCTGGTGGTTGTAGAAGGTGGAGGACGAGAACCCGATCAGTTCCGCATAGCTGCGGAAATGCTTGCGCAGCATCACCGAGTACGAGGCCGAGAGGGAGCAGAACTCCAGCACCGAGCGCTTCACATCGAACATGGCCAACCGTTCCAGCACGTCGGCCTGCTGGCTGACGTGGGTGCGGAAATAGTTGACCAGGTCCGAGCGGTACTTGTCGTTCAGCGCGATGCTGGCGTTGGCGGCCTTGACGTTGGAGAACTGCTTTGAGTCGCCCAGTACCACCACCTTGCGCGCGCGCAGCAGCGCCGGCAGCGCCTGCGCCACCGAGACCTGCGAGCCTTCGTCGATCACCAGCACATCGAACAGGTCCGGCGCCAGCGGCATGTACTCGCCGAACTCGCGGATGCTGGCGATCATCACCGGGAACGACTCGCGCACGCTCTCGAACTTGTCCACCGGGAATTTCTGCCGGTTGGCGATCACGCCCGCCAATGCCCGCGCATCGGCGCGGTGATGATCCATGAAGCTGATCAGGCGCCCATCCACATGGGCATTCATCACCGAGGTGTTCAAGCGTTCCAGCTTGGTCTTGGTGCCCACATAGTCATACTGCGGCGCGTCGACGAAGGCCTTGCGCGTGGCCATCCAGCCCTGCAGGAAGCGCAGGGTCAGCGCCCACAGCGCGGGGTCGTCCTTCGGCTCGGCCAGCAGGGCCTCGACGATGGCCGGATTGAGCCGCGCCAGCAGGGTCATCGCCTGCCGTGCAACCGCCGCACCCGGCCCCGGCGCGGCGCCGTGGGCAATCTGCCGGTAGCTGGCCGCCAGCTGCGTGCCCAGGCCTTCGGCCTCCAGTTTCATGCGCAGCGCGTTTGCGCCCTGCACGATGTCCTGCAGGGCAGCTGCATCCTGCTTGAGCAGCAGCGGGCGGGTGGTACCCAGCTGGTTGAGCTGAAGCTCCAGCCCGCGCACCGCATTGCCGCGCAGCAGATAGCCCAGCAGCGGCATCTTCAGCTGCTGGTGCTGCAGCAACAGCGTACCCAGCAGCCGTATCTGCCCGGCATCCAACGACTCGAACAGCGCCCAGCCGTCAACCGGTCGGTTGGCAAGGAAGGCGGTGGTCACCGCATCGCGGCGGATACGTTCGTCCAGCGAGGCCGGCGTGTAGTCGGTGCTGCCGAACAGGTCGGCAAGATAGGCTTCCAGTGCGTCCGCCTGCGCGGTCACTGCTTCCAGCTCGGTCAGCACGTTGGCATCCATCACCGCGTGTACCTGCTGCAGCACCGCGGGGGCGCGCTCGCCCAGCTCTGCTTCCTGCTCGTGCATGACCTTCACTGCAGCAAGCGATACACGCCCCAGCGTCTGCACGGTAGTGGAGATGGCCTGCCGCAGTGTCTGCGCCGTGTCCTGGCGCTCGCTCTCAAGGGCGGGCTGGTTGGCCTTCATGGCCTTGGCGAAGGCCGAGATCTGGCTGATCGTGCCGGTGGAGGTCAGGCGCTTGAAGTTGGCCGCCTGCTGGCCGAGCCGCAGGATGGGGTTGGGAAAATCACGATCATGGCGAACCCGGCTCATCGCATCGGACAGCTTGTCGTACACCACGTCCAGCGCTTCGGTCTTGTCCGACAGCACCAGGCAGCTCTTCTTGTTGAACGCGCAGTCCGCAGCGATGGCGGTGATGGTGTGCGACTTGCCGGTGCCGGGCGGGCCTTCGACCACCACGATACGACCCTGTGGCTCGCGCACGGCCAGCAGGATCTTGCGCTGCTCCTCGTTCAACGGAATGGGCGAATCGAACACCATGCGCTCCACCAGCGGCAGCGCATCCCAGGCCGATTCCACCCGTTCCCCGATGGGCTCGGGGTTGCGCATCAGCACGCCTTCCACCATGCCGTGGAACAGATCCACCAGCTTCGACCCCCCATTGCGGGCCTGGTCGATGATCTCCTCGAAATCATTCAACAGCGCCTCGTCGGCACGCTCGAACGCAGCCAGGTGCAGGGCAGGCGACAGCGCAACGGTGGCGGTGGATGCCTCGCTGGCAGACGAGGATAGCGAGACGTCGCCGCCCAGATCCACCGCGTTGGCCACCTGCCGGAACAGCGACGCTGCCACTTCGAACAGGCTCTGCGCCGGGTCGAGGTACTGGATGCGCTCCTGGATCGGCGACACCCACTCGCGGGCCATGCCCACGGCCAGTTCCTGCAGCACGAAATCGATCGCGCGGCGGTTGGCGAACAGCCGGTTGCTGAGGGTCAGGGTGTAACCCGATCCATCCTTGGCCCGCACCACGTCCAGCGGCAGGTAGAACACCGGGTACTGCACGCCCGCGTACTTGAGCGTGCCCACGTAGAGATACAGCTGCAGACCATCGCCGGTGGCGACATAGGTCTCCAGGTCGCGGAACTCGTGGAAGGCATCGGCCGCCACGAAGTTCTCGAAGAACGCCATCAGCGCGCTGATCGTGCCGTCGCGGGTCAGCTGATGCTCGCAGGCCTGCTGCAGCGGCAGCTCGTCACCGGTGGCCAGCAAGCGCGCCAGCACCTCCGGCAGGGTCTGGTACAGATCCACAACGGAGCGGGTGACCAGGTCCGACTCAGCCGCGTGCAGCGAATCCATCACCCAGTACGCCTGGCCCTGCAGTGGACCGGCCAGATGCGCGATCAGCGGCCGCACCACCTGCACGCACATCGCATCCACCAAGGTGCCCTGCACCGATTCCACCCAGGCTTCCGGGTCTTCCAGCGCACCGGCCATGCTGGCGCGCGCCTTGTCCAGCACGGCCACGCGCACCGTGGCGATGGCGGTCTCGGTGATGGCGTTCACTTGCTCTTCGACGATGCGGCGCAGCGTCGCGCTGATCGGCCGGGTATAGCTGCGCGGGCCGATGGTGAACGACAGCTCCTCGCCGGAGGGCCGGCTGAGCAGCTTCCACAGCTCCTTGTCCAACGCCGGGTACGGCGCGGTGCGCATGCCCGCGCGGAAACCGGAATCGCTGGTCAGCACGATGCGGCGCCGCGGTGCCTGCGCGCGCTTGAAATCCGATTCAAGGAAATCGCGGAAGTACTGCGAGATCCGCACGGCGATTTCGCGCATCTTCGTTTCACCCAGAGGCCCGCCGCCGCCGGTTGCCGCAGGTGTCAGCGGGGTGGACGCATCGGAGGTCGGCAAGTGCGGCGGCTGGGGAGTGCTCATGTATGGCTGGGCGGGCACCTGGCAAGACAGGCACCGCTAGGGACTGGGCCCTGCATGGTCGCACGCGTCGCCCACGGCGGGGAGGGGGCCCGTGCCCGCTGCCGTGACGGAGATCAGATGAATCTGATTCGTTCGTGCAAGCAGCAGCGCGCTAGGTGCCCGGCTTGCCCCGGTCCAGCTGCCGATAGCCGATGGCCTCGGCCAGGTGCGCGGTCTGGATGGTCTCGCTTTCGGCAAGATCGGCAATGGTGCGTGCCACGCGCAGGATGCGATGCATCGCCCGCGCCGACAGCTGCAGGCGCTCGATGGCTTGTTCCAGCAGATCCTGGTCGGCTTCGCTCAAGCGCGTGCTCGCACGCAGGGCAGCAGGCGGCAGGTGCGCGTTGAGACCACCGCGCGCCTGTTGCCGCGCCTGTGCCGCTTCCACCCGCGAACGCACGCTGGCGCTGGGTTCGCCCAGCGGCGTGCTCTCGCGCAGCTCCACCGCATCCATGCGGCTCACGCTGATGTGCAGGTCGATGCGGTCCAGCAGCGGCCCCGATACCCGCGCGCGGTAGCGGGTGATGCGCTCGTCGCTGCACAGGCAGCGGTTGCTGCGGTCGCCTGCCCAACCACAGGGGCACGGGTTCATCGCCGCCACCAGTTGAAAACGTGCCGGGTAGACCACGCTGCGCGCCGCGCGGGAGATGCGGATATGGCCGGACTCCAGCGGTTCGCGCAGGGTTTCCAATGCGCTGCGGTTCCACTCCGGCAGTTCATCCAGGAACAGCACGCCGTGATGCGCCAGCGAGATCTCGCCTGGGCAAGGTGGATTACCGCCGCCCACCAATGCCGCCGCGCTTGCGCTGTGGTGCGGCGCCCGGAACGGCCGCTGTCGCCAACGCTTCGGGTCCAGCCCTTCGCCACTGACCGAGGTGATGGCCGCCAACTGCAGGGCATCGATTTCTTCGCTGTCCGGCAGCAGGCTGGGCAGGCGCGAGGCCAGCAGGGTCTTGCCGCAGCCGGGGCTGCCGATCAGCAGCAGATGATGGCCACCGGCGGCGGCAACCTCCAACGCGCGGCGTGCGAGCGCCTGCCCGCGTACGTCGGCCAGATCCGGCAATGGCAGCGGCGTGGTGCCCACGCGTTCCACCTGTGGCAGCAGGCGTGGATTGCCCAGCCCGGCACAGCATTCCAGCAGGGTACGCGCCACGCGCACATCGGCGTGCTGGGCCAGCGCGGCTTCGGCAGCGTTGCCAGGCGGCACGATCAGGATTCGCCCCGCTTCGGCGGCGGCAATGGCGGCGGGTAGCGCGCCGGACACCGGGCGCAGCTCGCCGGTCAGGCCAAGTTCGCCGAGGAACTCGTACTGCAGCAGCGACTGCGGATCGACCTGGCCACTGGCAGCGAGGATGCCCAAGGCAATCGCCAGATCGTAGCGTCCGCCTTCCTTGGGAAGATCGGCGGGGGCGAGGTTGAGGGTGATGCGCCGCTGCGGGAAATCGAAGCGCGCGCAGAGCAGGGCAGCACGCACGCGCTCGCGTGATTCGCGCACGCTGGTCTCGGCCAGGCCGACAATCTGGGTGACCGGCAGGCCGCCAGAGAGATGCACCTCGATCCGCACCAGCGGGGCGTCGACCCCGGCACGGGCACGGCTGTGGACCAGCGCCAGGCTCATGTGTGGATTCCTGCGGAGGGGCGCTTGATGGTGAGGGGGCGACATTCGGGCCACCATCGGGGTTTGCAGGTGAAGTGACTAGGGAGATTCCGGCCGGCAGAATCGGAGCCCGCGCGTCCGTGGCATGATGGCGCGAAGGGGCCGACGCCAGGGCCTCGCGCAGGAACGCAGGGATCAACGAGGAGAGGATATGCGTCCGGCTACGCCACGCAGGCACATCTTCAATGGAACTCTGGGAGCGTCCTTCGGCTTGTGCGTACTTTTCCTGGTGGTCGCATTGCAGAGTTCGTGCTCAACAGCCGTCACGCGTCCTTCCCCGGAGAACTTCAGGGTGGAGATCATCGACAACCTCGATGAGCGACGTTTTGATGTGTCACTGGCTTCCCTCGACGATCATGCGATATGTGTCTCGAAGGAGAGCTGGCCGGGCGAATCAGGCGGCTTTGCCGGACCGCAGGACTACACATATCTGCAGGTCGGCTCTGACAGGCTACCGGTCAGGAGCGCACTCTCCAGCATCTATTGCCCGGGGGGCTGCGGTGAGCATCGTGTTGCGCCGCACGGAGTGCTGCGCGGATTCATTACCTATGGGGAATTTGCGGATGCCAACGCAATTGCAGCGGAACCCCGGAAGGAACTGCACTTCCCCGTAATACCGTACTACTGCCGCTGATTGCTGGTAATGCTGTTGCGCGCTGGCGTGGCACGACGGCGCGCAAGCGGAGACGATGCATCGCCTACGCGTTGGCCAATCCTGTCTCAGGGGAGAGAACATCATGAACACAATGCCTGCTGCCATCGGTTGCGCTTTGCTTGTGCTGTTGGCGTCGGCAGGATGTGCGGTGTCCACGCCGCGGCGAGTGGCGGATGCAGGACCAGGCGACGCGTTGCTGTGCGCCATCGCCAGCGTTCCAGCGCAGTATGAGGGAGCGGAGGTGGAGCTGGCGGCGCGCTATGTAACGGACAATGCGCACGAGGAGGTCCTTCGCAATCATCGTTGCGCCGAGGGAATGCGAATTCTTGATATCGGCAGACACGGCGGCTCTGACTCAGTCAGGCGGTTCTATTCGGATCAGAAGCGTATCTGTCTAATGCGCGGCGCACGCAGTCTGTGCAACACCTCGGCTGATGTAAGAATGCGTGGGAGGATCAGGCTGGATAAGGACCGGACGCTTTTCGACCTGGAAGAGGTTCGCTCCTTCGTGTTTGATGAATGAATGGAGCGACGTCCCCCCGATTTTGAGTAGCAGGGCGATTTGGAGTTCAAGCTCTAGTTGGACACCGCTGCCCATCAGGGACCGCCCCACTGAAGCGCCCAAACAGCGCTTCGATCCACGATGTTCCTGCACTCTCCACCAGCAACGCGCCCTGGCTCTGGTGGTAGTCCAACCATCGCTCGAAACTGAGGCGCAGGCGCTCGATATCCGGTGCCCGCGTAAGTGCATCGGCGGGCACCCGGATCAGCACGCGTGAGGGGGCGTTCTCCACGTCCATCACCAGGACGCCCTTGCAGCGGATCTCGAAGGACGTCACCCCGGCATAGCGCGTGTGCAGTTCAAATCCCTCATCTGCTTTGGCGGTCACGAAGCCGAGTGCATCACTGTGCAGCAGCCGGTAGTCGACTGGCTGCAGCTTCTGGTAGGCCCACACCTGATCGCCCGCTGGCTCCGGCCACCCCGCCCATACCGCGCCGATCACCACGATGCACACCGCCGCCGCGGCAAGCCCACGCTTCTTCATTCATCACTCCGCACAAAAACAGAACGTCACGCCCACAAGTGCGCCCTCAGTCCTGTGGCCGCACCCGCTCGTGGATGAAGGCCGTGAGTGCGATGTCGGCCATTACCAGTCCCTCCATCACCCGGTCGCCCACGTACTGGTCGGGCTCGCCGTTCTGGCGCGTGCGCTCGGCCGCCAGCAGGATCTCCTGCACGATGCGCTGGCCCGTCAGCGCGCAGTCGGCGTCGGACAACGCCATCTGTCGGCTGCGCAGGTGGTGGCGTTCGGGCCACGGCTGGCCATCGGCGGCAGCACCAGCGCCGATGCTGTGCAGGATGGCGATGAGGCTGTTGGGTTCCAGAGCAGGGGCGGGCGAGGGCGCTTCCTGGATGGGGCGCGGGGAGGGGAGTGCGGCTTGGTCATGGCAGGCTCCGTGCAAGCAGGCAGAAGCCGCCACCGATAAGGGTGGCGGACGATGCGTGGCTCGAAAACCGGTTGCTGTTGTAAGGCCGGCGGGTACAAGACCCCACGCACCGCCCGCCATAGCCGGCAGACGGATTGCCAGCCGGCACCACGCGTGGTGGTGCCGGCTGACAAGCGTAAACAACAACAGCAATCGGGTTTTCGACGCCCGGCCACCCCTTTTCGGTGGCCCTACCAGAGTTGCCTGATGTTGTTTGGAATGCCAAGGGGTTGGGGCCAAAGCCGCCAAAGCCTGAGACGTTTTTGGCATTTTGGCATAGCGCGGGTTGGTGCGAGAGCCTTGTGCTGCGGGAGGAACAGCGCTTCTGGAACCGAGTCGTCAAATCCTTCAGCCAAGGGCGCTAAGAGCGTCAGATGCGACATCACGCAGTCGGTGACGGCATCCACTGGCCTGACGCGAACAGTGCACGCATGGCACTTTCTGGTAGAAATGCCTCATCAGGCCGCGCGGAACCATGCCCCGAGTTGCCCGCTCGGTCTAATTGGGGCAGTCGGAGAATTCGGTGGAAATCCTTGCGAAGAGCTCAAAGGACAACCAGGAGCAGGTGATCAAGAGGGTGCGCGATATCTATGGAAAATAAGCTGGAAGACGTCGAAGTGGTTCTGCTCGGTGAAGTGGACGATGTTCTCGATGACAATGTTGATGTAGTCATCAAATTTCCTCAGGGCGAGGTGAGGACATCGACGTTCTTCACCATGAAGAATATTGAATCAATCATTGCCAGATATAGGTCGAGTGGCGAATGTCTGGCCGGAAGATTCTTCTGGTCGAAAGACATGGTCATCGTTGAGGATCTTCGGGAGGAAACCATTCGGGAGGCCGTCCATGAATTGGTCCGTAGCGGTGAGTATCGCCATGCGTTCGGCGTTGCGAAGCTCGACGACTGAGGTCGGTCCATTGCGTTGTTACCTGCGCGAGCGTGCAGGGGCCGAGCACAAGTAGGTGTTGGGTCGGCGGTCAGTTGATGATCTCGCCATTTCCCGACGCAACGAACTCCCTCAACTGCCGAACGAACTCCGCGTCGTAGGTCTCCCACTCCGTAATCTCCCCAACAACCCGCAACGGCTCCGCACTCCGATACGACCGTGTCGGATTCCCAGGAAACTTCTTGTTGGTCACATTCGGATCGTCCTCGAATGGCCCGGTCGGCTCCACCACATACACACGCGGTCGCCCCTCACCCTTGGCCATCACCGCAGCCAGCCCGGCGCCCTTGGCAATCGCCGTGAAATAGATGTGGTTCATCACCACGCTGTGGCGATAGTTGGAGCGGAACCCCGCGCTCAATAACTCGCCCACCGCGAGGTCAGCGCGGGTGCCGTGATAGAACGGCCCGGCAACCTGGTCGCAGGTGTCATGCGATACGGGTGTCCATTCGGTGTGCTGTGCCATCGGCACTGCCCCTACCTGTCCTGCCGGATCGACAGGCTGGCGAGTCTAGGGCGCCGGGCGGGCCTTGCGGCAAGGCCCCATCAAGGAAATAATCTGTAAGTGGGAGGCGCGGTGCGCCTCCTTTTTTATTCTGCCGTGCCGCGGCCTTCAAGCTCACGCACCGCCGTTTCCAGCGCATCCAGCTTCTCGCGGGTCTTCAGCAGCACTGCGCGCTGCACTTCAAACTCCTCGCGCGTCACCAGGTCCAGCTTGGCCAGGCCGGCCTGCAGTGCACTCTTGAAGGTGGCCTGCAGTTCCTCGCGCGATTCGCGCAGGCCTGGCGGCACCAGGTCGCTGAGGCGACGGGCGAGGTCATCGATTTGGTTCAGGTCGATCATGGGGTGCTCCGTGGGGTGGTGGGCCTGCGCATCCGGCGCGGCCACGGCGGTTCGGCGCTAAGGATACTGCCGGCCCCGGGCCGCCGGACAGGCGCGGCGGGTTTCGCACCGGCCGCGTTCAGGCGCTATCCTCCACGCCGGAATACAGGAGATAGACGATGAAGATGGTCATGGCGGTGATCAAGCCGTTCAAGCTCGACGACGTGCGCGAAGCGCTGGCCGAGCGCGGGGTTACCGGGATCACGGTGACGGAAGTGAAGGGCTTCGGTCGCCAGAAGGGCCATACCGAGCTGTACCGTGGCGCCGAGTACGTGGTCGACTTCCTGCCGAAGGTGAAGCTGGAAGTGGCGGTGACCGACGATCAGGTGGACGTGGTGGTGGAAGCCATCGTGAAAGCGGCGGGCACCGGCAAGATCGGCGACGGCAAGGTGTTCGTGTACGACCTGGGCAGCGTGGTACGTATTCGTACCGGTGAGCTGGACGCGGACGCGTTGTAAGCCGGTTGCGCGCGTAGGGCGGGGTTTGTGTCACCGGAACGAAGAGCGGTCGAGCAAGCCCGACCTCTACCGGTAAAGCGGGTGAAGCGAAGCGCCTACCGACGCTTGGCCCACTTGTAGAACCGCTTCCAGCCTTGGCGCACAGCCGCCACCCAACCGGGGTCGGCCACCAGCGCCGCCTGCGCAGGGCTCGGCGCCTGCCCGGTCACGCGCTGGCGTATCTTCAGCAGGTTCTTCATGTCGCTGCGGCTCAGCTGCCGGCTCAGCGGGTTGCGGCGCAGCCAGCGCGGTACGCGCCAGGCCGAGGTGAAATCCAGCAGTACCGGCACGCCGGCGCTGACCACCACGTTGGTGCCATGCAGGTCGTTGTGGGTGATGCCGGCGGCATGCAGGCGGCTCAGCGCGTGCTGCAGCTGTTCGAACACTTCATTGCCCACGGCCTGCGCGGTGCTGAGGGTCTGGCCGGGGATGAATTCCATGCCCAGTGCGAGGCCACCAAGGGTGCCGAGCAGGGCCGGTGCGTGCTTCCAACCGCCCAGCCGCTCCAGCATGCGTGCCTCGCGGCGCACCATCAGCCGGGCGATCGGCGACACCGGGGTGCCACGGTAGCGGGAGTAGTCCTTCACCACCGCCGGACGGCCGTCCAGGCAGGTGCGGTAGACATCGGGGGCGAGGAAGCGCTCGCCGCGCTTGAGCAGCAGCGGCGCCACGGCGTCATCGCCGCAGGACGGGGAGGGGGTGATGGAAGGGATCATGTGGGGTCTCGGGCGACCCGGTGGGCGGCGCTGAAGCGTCAAGCGAACCGGTACGACGGGGGGGAACTGGCTAAACTTTCGTTAAGCCAATTTTAGTACCGGCAAGTTCGCTATTCCACGATTTGTCGGAGAAATGTCGGCGTCGTGGCTGGAACAGTTCGTCGCGCTTTTTCGGACAATTTTGTCTCACTTTTCGAAAAGCAATTTGATTTCAATAGCTTGCAAATGCGGCCGGCAGCGCTCGCGGCGCAGCGCTGCGGCCCACGCACGCCTGGCTTGACCCCGGCGCACGGCCTGCCGACCATAAGCTGTTACACGCGACATCGACGGCCGCACCCACCCGGCACGTCCCCGTCTCCTGCCGCGTTCCCCCACTGATGCCGGCCCTGCGGCCGCATCGCCCTGTTTCCCTGTCCGGCGCGTGCTGGAGGAAAGTGCTTTGATCATCAAAATCGTACTTGCGGCGCTGTTCGTGTCCTGCGTGCTGTACATCCACTTCCGTGGCAAGGTCCGTGCGCGCTGGTCGCGCCAGCTGCTGGACCACTCCAGCTTCATGGCCCCGATCAACGTGGTCATGTACATGTTCTCCAAGGTGCCGACCACGCCGTTCCTGGACCCGGGCAAGGAATTTCCACAGCTGGAGCCGTTGCGGCAGAACTGGCAGATGATCCGCGACGAGGCACTGGCACTGCGCGATGCGCAGGCGATCGCCGCGTCCAGCACGTTCAACGATGCGGGTTTCAATTCATTCTTCCGCCGCGGCTGGAAGCGCTTCTACCTGAAGTGGTACGGCCCCTCGCACCCGTCGGCCAAGGCGATGTGCCCAAAGACCACCGCGCTGCTGGAATCGCTGCCGGACGTGCGCGCAGCGATGTTCGCGCAGCTGCCGTCAGGCAGCGAGCTGCGCCCGCACCGCGACCCGTTCGCCGGTTCGCTGCGCCTGCACCTGGGCCTGGCCACGCCCAACAACGATGCCTGCTACATCGAAGTGGACGGCATCAAGAAGAGCTGGCGCGACGGTGAGTGGATGATGTTCGACGAAACCTACATCCACCATGCGCACAACGAGACGCCCGATGACCGGGTGATCCTGTTCTGCGATATCGCCCGCCCGCTGCGCTTCGGCCTGCCGGGCCTGTTCAACCGTCTGGTGGCGTCCACGCTGCTGGCCGGTGGCGCCTCGCCGAACCTGCCGGGCGACCCGACCGGTGGCGTCAACAAGGCCTTCGGCAGCGTGTACAAGGTGCGGCTGAAGGCCAAGGCGCTGCGCGAGCGCAGCGTGGTGGCCTACCAGGTGATCAAGTGGGGCCTGGTGGTGGCGGTGATCGCCGGTATCTGGGCGCTGTAAGCGGACCGCCGCCGGGCATGGCCCGGCGCTACCGGAAAACGAAAAAACCCGCGCTGTCGCCAGCGCGGGTTTTTGCTTTGGTAGGTGCCAACCTTGGTTGGCACGCTTTCCGGTCAACCCTTCAGCGCCGCCTTCACGAACGGCGGGGTCACCAGCACGCCGGTGTGCAGCGCGGCGGTGTAGTACAGGGTATCGAAGGTCTTGGCGGCCGAATCGGCCTGGCGGAAGTCGAAGCTGCTGTCGCCCTTGCGCGCCAGGGTCACGCTCCACCAGCCGGTGGGGTAGCACGGCTGCGGGAACGGCAGG
Source organism: Stenotrophomonas sp. G4 (assembly GCF_003428825.1). NCBI lineage: Bacteria > Pseudomonadati > Pseudomonadota > Gammaproteobacteria > Lysobacterales > Lysobacteraceae > Stenotrophomonas > Stenotrophomonas sp. G4. Next base: position 4,167,647 of record NZ_CP031741.1, on the reverse strand, counting down.
GTCTTGAACGAGCCGAAGCCGGCCTTGCCCATTTCGGTGCGCATTTCGTTGATCAGCTCCAGCTGCATCAGCGGCGACTCGGACTGCTGCACCAGGATGCCGTCGTCCTTCAGGGCCTTGAAGCAGCTCTCGTAGAACGCCTTGTTGAACAGGCCTTCACCCGGGCCGACCGGATCGGTCGAATCGACGATCACCACGTCCACGCTGCCGGCCGGGCAGTTGGCCATGTAGGCCACGCCGTCGTCGAACATCAGCTCGGCGCGCGGGTCGTCGTTGGAATCGCACAGTTCCGGGAAGTGCTTGCGCGCCATCACCGTCACCTGCTCGTCGATGTCGCACTGGGTCACGCTCTCCACGCCCTTGTGCTTGAGCACTTCGCGCAGGGTGCCGCAGTCGCCGCCGCCGATGATCACCACGCGCTTGGGCGCGGCGTGGGTGAACAGCACCGGGTGGCTGATCATCTCGTGGTAGAAGAAGTTGTCCTTGCTGGTCAGCATGATGGCCCCATCGATGGTCATCAGGTTGCCCCAGTCGGTGGTCTGGAAGATCTCGATCTTCTGGAACGGCGACTGCACTTCGTCCAGCTTGCCGGTGATGCGGTAGCCGATGGCCGAGCCGGTGCGCTCGAAGTGTTCGATGTACCAGTTGCTGTTGTCAGTCATGGGAAAGCATTCCTGTTCGGAGGGGATGGAGCCGGGCTGAAGGCGGGGTGCCACGCATCCGGACGGATCGGCCCGTTCAGGTTCAGACCTGCCACGGGCGCGGGCGCGCATGATAACGAACCTGTGGGCATATAGGCGTTATCATGCCCCCCCTTTTATTTGCCACAAGGCCGACTGCAATGACCGATTGGTCCCTCGACCAAGCCCGCAAGACCTACTCGATCCCGCACTGGGCGGATGGCTATTTCGACGTGGATCAGGCCGGGCACATGGTGGTGAGACCGACCGGGGCGGATGGCCCGGTGGTGTCGCTGCCCAAGGTGGTCGATGCCGCGCGCGCGGCCGGTGCCAAGCTGCCGCTGCTGGTGCGCTTCCCGGACATCCTCGGCCAGCGCCTGGGCAAGCTGCAGGCGGCGTTCGCCCAGGCCCAGCAGGATTGGGACTACCCGGGCGGCTACACCGCCGTGTACCCGATCAAGGTGAACCAGCACCGCGGCGTGGCCGGCACCCTGGCCAGCCACCACGGTGAGGGCTTCGGCCTGGAAGCGGGCAGCAAGCCGGAACTGATGGCCGTGCTGGCCATGTCGCGCCCGGGTGGCCTGATCGTCTGCAACGGCTACAAGGACCGCGAGTACATCCGCCTGGCCCTGATCGGCCGCAAGCTGGGCCTGCAGACCTTCATCGTCATCGAGAAGCCGTCCGAGCTGAAGCTGGTGCTGGAAGAATCCAAGGCGCTGGACGTGAAGCCGGGCCTGGGCGTGCGCATGCGCCTGGCCTCGCTGGGCGCCGGCAAGTGGCAGAACAGTGGCGGCGACAAGGCCAAGTTCGGGCTGTCGCCGCGCCAGCTGCTGGACCTGTGGAAGTCGCTGCGCGATACCGAATACGCCGATTGCCTGAGCCTGCTGCACTTCCACATGGGCTCGCAGATCTCCAACGTGCGCGACATCGCCAACGGCATGCGCGAAGCCACCCGTTACTTCGTCGAGCTGTCACAGCTGGGTGCGAAGATCACCCACGTCGACGTGGGCGGTGGCCTGGGCGTGGACTACGAAGGCACCCGTTCGCGCAGCTTCTGCTCGATCAACTACGGCCTCAATTCGTACGCCAGCAACATCGTGCAGCCGCTGGCCAATGCCTGCGAAGAACACGGCCTGACCCCGCCGCGCATCGTCACCGAGTGCGGCCGCGCGATGACCGCGCACCACGCGGTGCTGATCGCCAACGTGTCCGAAGTGGAACAGGCGCAGGAAGGCCGCGTGCCGGACCAGCACGACGACGAGCCGGCCTCGATCCGCCACCTGCGCGAGATCCACGAAGAACTGGACGTGCGTCCGGCGGTGGAGCTGTTCCAGGAAGCACAGCACTTCCACGCCGAAGGCCTGGCCAGCTATGCGCTGGGCCAGATCGATCTGCCGCAGCGTGCGCGCATCGACGATCTGTTCTATGCCATCGCCCATGGCGTGCGTGCGCGCCTGAGCTACGACGAGAAGAGCCATCGCCCGGCGCTGGATGAACTGAACGAGCGCCTGGTCGACAAGTACTTCGTCAACTTCAGCGTGTTCGAGTCGATTCCCGATGCGTGGGCGATCGACCAGGTGTTCCCGATCGTGCCGATCGAGCGCTTGAACGAGGTGCCGGATCGCCGCGGCATCATCGCCGACATGACCTGCGATTCCGATGGCATGGTCAAGACCTACGTCGAGAACGAAAGCCTGGACAGCTCGCTGCCGCTGCACGCGATCAAGCACGGCGAAAGCTATCGCATCGGTTTCTTCATGGTCGGTGCCTACCAGGAAATCCTCGGCGACATCCACAACCTGTTCGGTGATACCGACGCGGTGGAAGTGCTGGCCGATGCCGATGGCTATGCCATCACCCAGCAGCGCCGCGGCGATACCACCGACGTGATGCTGGACTACGTGGGCTACAGGCTGGATGACCTGCGTGCGGCCTACGCCGAACGCGTGGCATCGGCGGACCTGTCGCCGGAACGCGCGCAGGAGCTGTCCGAAGCGCTGGAAGCGGGCCTGACCGGCTACACCTACCTGTCCGATGAACCGCTGATCTAAGGGGGACGGGAACGCCGGGCATGGCCCGGCGCTACCGGTGCTGATGAGCGCCCGCGCGATCTTTCATCTGTTCCTGCATGCCGCCGTGCCAGCCCTGCTGGCATGGCTGTTCTGGCGCAAGCGCTTCGCCTCGGCGTGGCTGTTGCTGCTGCTGGGCTGGATCATCGACCTGGACCATCTGCTGGCCGATCCGATCTACGCCCCGAACCGCTGCAGCATCGGCTTCCACCCGCTGCATACCGCACCGGCGATTGCCGTGTATGCCGGGCTGTGCGTACCGAAGAAGACACGACTGGTGGGCATCGGCCTGATGATCCACATCGTGCTCGATGCCATCGACTGCTGGTGGATGCATCACCGCTGATGGGGGCCGCCCTGCGCCCTGTGTAGCGCCGAGCCCACGTCGGCTGCGCTTGGGGCTGCCCCGTCTTTACTCAGTCAGCCGGTGCCAGCGGCAGTTCCAGCCGCGCGCGCAACCCCGGATTCTCGTTCGACAGGCGCAGTGACCCGCCGTGGCTGGCCGCGATGTCGGCTGCAATCGCCAGGCCCAGGCCACTGCCTTCCACCCGTTCGTCCAGGCGCACGCCGCGCTGCAGGACGCTTTCCAGCTTGGCCTTGTCCAGCCCGGGGCCGTCATCGCGCACTTCGATGTGCAGCCGGTCGTTCTGGGCCAAGGCGCGCAGGCGGACTTCGCTGTGTGCCCACTTGCCGGCGTTGTCCAGCAGGTTGCCCAGCATTTCCTCCAGGTCGGTGCTGGCGCCGGCAAAGGCCAGGCCCGGGGCGACATCCATCTGGAAGCGGATGCGACGGCCTGCATGCACGCGGGTCATCAGCCGGCACAGCGCCTCGGCAGCCGGGGCCACCTCACTGCGCTGGCGATGATCCACGGCCAGTCCCGCGGCCAGGTAGCGGTCGATGCTGGCCCGCATGCGTGCGCCCTGTTCGTGCAGGGTGCGGCGCCAATCGCGGCCTTCGCCCTGCGCCTCGGCGGCCAGTACGCTCAATGGCGTCTTCAGCGCATGTGCCAGGTCCTCGGCGCTGCTGCGCGCACGCGCCACCATGCGCTGGTGGTGGTCCAGCAGTGCGTCGAGCTCATCGGCCAGCGGCGCGATTTCCCGATCCAGCTGGCGGCGGTCGATGCGTTCGGCGTCGCCACGGCGGATGCGCTCCAACTGCTTGCCCAGCCCACGCAGCGGGCGCAGACCGAAATGCACCTGGCTGGCCAGTACCGCCAGCCACGCCGCCACCAGCACGGCCAACGCCATTGCGCTGCGTTGGCGGAACGCGGCGACGTCCGCATCCAGTGCACTGCGGTCGGTGGCGACCACGGCGACATAGGACTGTGCTGCGCGGGGCAGGCGTACCTGCTGAACGCGGGCGCGCAGCGATTGCTGCATCGGTCCGGGCAGGTTGCGCTCGGCCGGGCCAGCGGCGGCGGTCGCAAGGGTCTGGTCCCACAGCGAGCGTGATTGCAGCAGCACCTTGCCGTGGCTGTCGGCGATCTGCCAGTACGCACCGGAGAACACCCGCTGGAAGCGAGCGTCATTCGGTTCCTGGCGCAGGCGCAGCTGTCCTTCCGGATCCACCTCGGCCTGCGCCAGCAGGGTCAACATGGCCTGCTGCAGCTCGCCATCCAGGCGGTCGCGTGCGCTGCGCTCGAACAGCTCGCCCAGCAGGATGCTGGCCAGTAAAGAGACCAGCACCAACCCGATGCCGGCTACCAGCAGCAGCCGCCGGCGCAGTGAAGGTTGACGCGCGCTCATGCCTCGGCCAGCCGCCAGCCCTGGCCGCGCACGGTATGGATGAGGTCAATGCCCAGTTTGCGGCGCACCCGTCCCAGCAGCATGTCCAGTGCATTCGAGTCGGGGTCGTAGCCGCCTTCGAAGACCTGCTCACCCAGACGGTCGCGGCTGATCACGCTGCCAGCGTGGTGGATGAAGTAACTCAATACGCGGAACTCCTGCGGGCTCAGCGACAACGCCTGTCCCTCCAGTTCAAATCGGCCGGCATTGACGTCCAATTGCAGCGGACCGCACTGCAGCCGTGGACTGGCATGGCCGTGGCTGCGACGGATCAGCGCGCGCAGGCGCAGCACCAGTTCATCGGGCTGGAAGGGTTTGGTCAGGTAGTCGTCGGCACCGGCATCAAAGCCGGCCAGCTTGTCGTGCCAGCGTCCGCGCGCGGTCAGCACCAGCACCGGAAAGTCGCGGCCATTGCCGCGCCAGCGCTCGATCACGCTCAGGCCGTCCAGCCCGGGCAGGCCCAGATCGACGATGGCGGCCTGCAGGTCTTCAACCTGGCCGATCTCCTCGGCCTGGCGACCATCGGCCACCACCTCGACCACGTAACCGGCCTGTTCCAACAGCGGTTGCAGGCGCTCGGCCAGCGCGGCATCGTCTTCGGCCAACAGGATGCGCATCAGTCGTCCAGTTCCGTCTTCAGCAGCTTTCCACTCCGCGCATCATAGTCCAGCTCCACCACCACGCCGTCGCCCCGCAGGATCTCCACCTCGTACACGCCGTCATCCAGTTCCACTTCCAGCAGCTGGCCGGGGTGGCGCTTGAGCGCATCGCGCACCACGCCTTCCAGCGGCACGTAGCGGCCCTGCTGCACCGCGCGGCGTGCAACCTGCTGCGCCGGGTCCTGGGCAGGGCCGGTGGCGGTCGGGGCGCTGGCCAGGGCCAGCAGCAGGGACAGGGAGGGCAGGATCGGCACGTGAGTGGCATCGAGCATGGGAACAAGTGACAGGCGCGAGTGTGCCGCGGCCGACTAACGGTTGGCTAACAGCGCCGGCTAGGCCGCTGTTAACCGCGCCGTGCATCGTGGCGTTGCCGGGATGGTCCGGCAACGAACAGGAGAACCCCCATGTTGAAGTCGCTCACCCTCGCCACCGTTGTCGCCCTGGCCGTGGCCCCCACCGTACAGGCCGCACCGCTGGGCATGGCCCAGGTCGAACAGACCCTGCGCAAGGCCGGCTACACCCAGATCCATGAAATCGAGCGGGATGATGGCCTGTGGGAAGCCGATGTCAGCCGTGCCGATGGTCGCTTCAGCGAGGTCTACGTGGACCCGAAGACCGGCGAGATCTTCGATGAGCACGATGGGCGTGCGCAGCTGAGCACCGAGCAGGTGCTGGCCAAGGCGCAGGCGCAGGGGCTGCGCGAGATCCATTCGCTGGAACGCGATGGCGCGACGTGGTCGCTGGAAGCGCGCAATGCCCGCAACCAGAAGGTGGACGTGCGCCTGAGCGGTCATGACGGCCGCATCCTGCACAGCGAGCGCGATGGCTGGCTGGATTGACGCCTGCTCGGGAAGGTGTGTCGACCAAGGTCGACACCTACCTGGTAGAGCCGGCCGCTGGCCGGCTGCTGCACGGTGTTTCCGGGATCAGGAGGTACCCGGCCAGCGGCCGGCCCTACCGTGCGCTTACCAGCCGTAAGGCGGCGGGTAATCCCAATAGCCCGGGCCACCACCGTAATACCCACCACCGCCGTACGGCCCGAAGAAGCCCGGGCCCTTGCCTTCGCTCACGTGGATGTTGACGTTGACCCCGCGGGTCTTGCCTTCATCGTTGGTGTAGTTCTTGCTGAGATTGAGCGTGGCGGCGTTGTAGTGGGTGTTGCCGTAGTTCTTGGCGTAGCCGATGCCGGTGGTGAAGCTGCCGGAGACCTTGACCTTGTCGTCCTGCACATCGGCGATCCTGCCGTCGCCGTGCACGCGCGGGCCGGTCTTGTCGCCGTAGAACGTGCCGGGCGGATCCTGTTGCAGCGTCGGATCGTTGAGATAGCGCATAGGCGTCTGTGGTACGGACAGGTCCAGGCCGGACGCCTGCGGCGCGGTGGCGCCGGCGGCGGACTGCGCCAACGCGGTCCCGGGCAGGGCGGCCAGGCACAGCAGCAGGGTCAGGGGGCGGATCATGACGGCACTCCAGCGCAGAGGGGCCGCGCAGCACGCGGCGGTACAGGCCGACGCTAGCAGGCGTTGCTTGAATGATGCCTGTCGGCGCCCGTTTGCGGTAGAGCCAGGCCATGCCTGGCTTCACGCTACAACCGCGCGAACCCGAACAGGTCCTGCAGCGGGTGCCGGCGCCGCTCGATCCGCGCCCGCAGCAGCCCGGCGCCGATCATCGAATAGGTGATGCCGTTGCCACCATAGGCCATGGCGAACTGTACCCGTGGACCCCATTGCGCATGCGGCCCGAAGAACGGCAGGCCGTCAGCGGTCTCGGCAAAGGTGCCCGCCCATGAAAACGCCGGGGTCGGCTGCAGGTGCGGGAACCACTGCAGCAGCTGCTTCATCAGTTTGCGGGCCTTGCTGTCCACCCGGCCATCGCGGCGGGCGGGAATATCGATGGCATCGTCCAGCCCGCCCACCAACAGCCTGCGGTCGCCGGTGGCACGCAGGTACAGGTAGGGGCGTGCGCTCTCCCAGACCATCGTGCGCTGCAGCCAGCCCAGCTCGTCGGCGTTGATCGGGTCGGTGATGAAGGCATAGCTGCTGCGGTTGCGGGCCACGCGCGGGTCCAGCCACTGCTGGTTGGCATAGCCCATCGCCAGCATCACGTGGCGGGCGCGGATCTGCATGCCGGATTCGGTGCGCGCGGTTACGCCGCGCGCGGTGGGGGTGAGGGCATGCAGCACGGTGCGGTCATGCGCCACGCCGCCGCGCCGCTGCAACCGCCGCAGCAGTCCGTAAGTGAAGCAGTAGGGATCAACCCGTGCGGCCTGGCGGGTCAGCAGCGCGCCTCCGGCATCGACGCTGAAGCGTTCCTGCAGCGCATCCCGGTCCAGCCAGCGCGCGTCCAGGCCGATGCCACGGCGCGCCTCGCCTTCGGCCATCAGCCGCGGTACGTCACGGCGGCGGCTGGCCAGGTACAGGCTGTCCATCTGCCTGAAGTCGACGTCCTTCAGGCCGCGCGCGACCTCGCCCAATGCAGGGATCGCATCCGCACAGGCCTGGTAGGCCAGCGCCGCAGCGTCCTGCCCATACTGCGAGGCCAGCTCCAGCAGATGGGTATCGATCTCGTACTGCAGCAGCGCGGTACTGGCTGCGGTGCTGCCCCAGCCGATGTCACGCTGTTCGATCAGCGCAACGTCGTGGCCATGGGCCGACAGCTCATCGGCGATCAGCGCGCCGGTGATGCCGCCACCGACCACCAGCACATCGCACTGCAGATCCTGTTCCAGCGGCGGAAAGGCCTGGATCAGGCCGTTGCGCACCGCCCACCACGGGTAACCACTCTTCAGGTCCATTCGGGGTCGTGCTCAGGCCGTGGGCTTGCCGGTATGCGGGGTCAGGATCAGTTCGGACAGATCGAAGCCCTGCAGGCGTGCGCTGGCCAGATAATGTTCCTGCACGGTGGCATCGAGCCGGGGCTCACGTGCCAGCAGCCACAGGTACTTGCGATCCGGGCTGCCGACCAGGGCAACGCTGTAGTCCGGCGCCACCTGTATCACCCAGTAGTCACCCTTGGCGAAGGGCAGCCAGCGCAGGCCCTTGGGCAGGAAGCTGACTTCCAGCCGCGCGCTGTCATTGTCGATCGCGCAGGCCTCGCCGGTGGCTTCCTCGATCTCGCCGTCCATGCGGCAGCGGTTGGTGACGCCGACGTTGCCGTTGTCCAGCAGCCGGTAATGGGCCGACACGTCGGTGCAGCCCTCCGGCTCGTGGCGCATCGGCAGGCGGGCGATCTCGTACCAGGTGCCCAGGTAGCGGGGCAGCTTGAGGTCGGTGACGGTCTTCAGGGGAGGCAGGTCGGTCATTGTCAGGCGTGGCAGGAGAGGAACTCCACGATGCCGAGGACACTGCCACGGGCGGGTGAAGCCGGGGCGAGGGCCATGTCCAGAACAATCCGTCGCCCGGGCGGAGCGCGTACCGTCATCGGCGCAGCGGTATGCTTCGGCCAGCGCCGCGTTTTTTCGATCCAACCGAAGTGGAGGTGCCGATGTACCAGGTGATCCTGTTGAAGAGTGAAACCCAGTTCGCCCGCGAGCAGTGGCCGCAGGTCGACGATCTGGTGGACTACGAAGGCGTGGCCTACAGCCTGCGCGCCGGGCCGCGCCAGCCGTTGCCGACCGACCACGCCTGGCACCCGATCGCGGTGTATGCGCCGGATGAGATCACCGAGGAAGAATTCCAGGACTGGTACGCGCTGCAGCAGCCGCAGGTTGAAGAGCTGCGCCTGAAGTACTGAGCCGCAGCCAGCGGCCAGCGCCCGCGCATCCGCCGTTTACGGTACCTGCCGTATAGTCGCGCGCAGGCGCGGTGGTCCGCGCAAAACGGTATGGCTGGCTTGTCTTCCTTCTTCCGAACGATCCTGGTGCGTGGCCCGTGGTTGGCCCTGCTGTTGTGCTGCACGCTGCTGCTGGCTGTGCCGGCGCTGGCCCAGGATGACGACCCCACGCCCAAGCAGCAGCTGGCCCAGATCGACAGCACGCTGAAGGATATCGAGCGCAAGCGCGTTGATGCTGCAGCGGTGGAAACCCTGTCGATGCTGTCCGAGGAGGCTTCGCAGGCGCGACGCGATGCTGAAGCCCTGGAGAAGGCGCTGCAGCCGCAGCTGGATCGGCTCGACGAACAGCTGGCGCAGTTGGGTACGCCCGCCGAGGGAACCACCGAGCCGCCGGAGCTGGTGACGCAACGGCGGACCATTACCCGCCAGCGCGATGGCCTGATGGCCTCAATGGCGCAGGCAAAGGCCAGCGCGGTGCGCGCCCAGCAGATGGCGGCCGACATCGACCAGCAACGCACGGCACAGCGCACGGAGGAACTGGGGCAGAAGGTGGCCTCGCCGCTGTCTCCTGCGCTGTGGACCAAGGTGGCCGAGCGCTTGCCGATCGATATCGCACGCGTCGCCCCGCTGGCGCAGATGGGCCGGGACGCGCTGGTCGCCGGCATCCGTACCCATGGTTGGGGCACCCTGCTGCTGGGCGTGGCAGCTGCACTGGTGATGATGTTCCCGCTGCGCCTGTGGCTGCGCGCGCTGGGTCGGCGGTTTGCTGCATCCGAACGTGCGCCTGACGGCCGACTGCGCCGTTCCGGGCTCGCCATGTGGCTGCTGCTGGTCGGTACGCTGCTGCCCGGCTACGCCGTGGTGGTGCTGATGGCGGCACTGGATGCGATCAATGCGATCGCACCGCGCCTGCAGGTGGTGGCCGAGGGAATTGAGACTGCCACCTTCCGCGCGGCCTTCATTGCCGCGCTCAGTGCCTGCATGTTGGTGCCCCAGCGCCCGTCATGGCGCCTGTTGAATCTCGATGACACCGCCGCGCTGAAGCTGCGCAAATACGCTTGGGGTGCGGCGGCCCTGGCCTGGTTGAGCACGGTGCTGGTGGCTGTCGACCAAGCCACCCGCACCAGCGACGTCACTACGGTGGCGCTGGACGGCGTGATCGCGCTGACCTATCTGGGCCTGATCATGGCCATGCTGGTCACCCTGGCGCGCCTGCACCGCCGCCAGACCGCCGAGGCCGAGGCGAAGCTGGAAGCGCAGGCCGACGGCCAGGGCGCGGCCGTTCCGGTGCGGCGCAGCAGCTGGCTGGTGCTGGCACGTGTGGCTGGCAACATCGCCGTGGTGGCCGCGATCATCGCCACCCTGATGGGCTATGTGAACTTCGCCAAGTTCGTCAACCAGCAGCTGATCGGCGGCAGCATCGTGGTGCTGGCGGCGACGCTGCTGTTCAAGTTCGTCGACGATTTCTCCACCTGGCTGCTCAACGCCGACAGCAAGGTCGGCCAGACCATCCTGCTCAGCACCGGCCTGAGCGTGTCGCGGCTGGAGCAGGCCGGTGTGCTGCTGTCTGCCGTGCTGCGCACGTTCGTGGTGCTGATCGCGTTGCTGGCGCTGGCGGCGCCGTTCGGCAACATCGGCTCGGTGGTCGAGCGCGTCGCTTCGCTGGCCAACGGCATTCCCATCGGCGACATCACTCTCAAGCCCGCACGTATCGCCATCGCGCTGCTGGTGATGCTGGTCGGGTTGGGGCTGACGCAGCTGCTGCAGCGCTGGTTGACCGACACCTACCTGCCCAAGACCGAGCTGGACCTGGGCGCGCGCAATTCAATCAGCACCATCACCCGCTACGTGGGCATCATCCTGGTGGGGTTGTGGGCACTGACCGCGATGGGCCTGAACCTGAAGAACCTGGCGTTGCTGGTCAGTGCGCTGTCGGTAGGTATCGGTTTCGGCCTGCAGGCGATCATCCAGAACTTCGTCTCCGGCCTGATCCTGCTGGCCGAACGGCCGGTGAAGATCGGTGACTGGGTGAAGCTGGGCGATCAGGAAGGCGACATCCGCCGCATCAACGTGCGCTCCACCGAGATCCAGGTGGGGGACAAGTCGACGTTGATCGTGCCCAATTCGGAACTGATCACCAAGACCATCCGCAACATGACGATGGGCAACAACCAGGGCCGCATCCAGATCCAGTTCGCGGTGCCGGCCAGCACCGATGTGGCGGGGCTGCGACAGGCGCTGCTGGACGCCTATGGAGCCCACGACACGGTGCTGCCGCAGCCGGCGCCGGCGGTGTACATCGACGGCATCGCTGGTGGCCAGATCACCATCAACAGTTTCGCCTACGTGGCCAGCCCACGGCAGGTGTACGGCACGCGCAGCGATCTGTATTTCAGCCTGCTGCAGATCCTGGCCGAGCGGCACATCCCGCTGTCCACGCCGACCGACATCCACATCACCCGCGATCCGCCGCAGTAAGAGGGTGGGTCGGCAGGGCTGCGCCCTGCACCCGCCGAAGCGGTAGTGCCGGCCGCTGGCCGGCAACCTCAGGAGCAACAGCAACAGCAACAGCAAAAGCAAAAGCGGGTTTCCTGAGGGATGGCGGGGTGGGTCCGGTTGCGGGGGACGCTGCAAGTACGTCCCTGTAAGCTCGGTCGCGCCATCCATGGCGCTCACGCCCCACAACCGGACCCACCCCGCCTTCGACAGATTCCCGCGATCTGTCGGAATGGCGTCTGTGTTGCTGTTGGTGGGTGTCGACCTTGGCCGACACGGATCTGACCCCACGATTGATTCGATATCTGACAGAGATTCATCCACGCATGGCGTGGATCTACTGAAGATCGCGGAAATCCGTCGGAGGTGGGGCGGTGTCGGATTGCGGGGTGTCAGCCGCATGGATGCGGCTGCCAAGCCTGCAAGGACGTACTTGCGGCGTCCCCGCAATCCGACACCGCCCCGCCATCCCACGGAACACCAGCTGTTGCTGTCGCTGTCGCTTCGGCTCGTAGCAGGTGCAGGGCGCAGCCCTGCCGAACCCCTTTACCCCCGCGGTCGGCCGCGCGAGGGCACCAGTGCGAAGGTATCCACCGCCAGCTTCTCGGCATGGTTCAACCACGCGCGGATTTCCAGATCATCCACTTCGTGGTCGAGCCCGAATGACACGTTGATCTTGCCATCGGCATCGGGCTGCACCCACTGCTGGGCCAGCACCACCTTGCGCTGCGAGGACACCGCTTCGATCCAGAAACCGCGATCCGGGCGCGTGCTCGCCACCAGCTGCAGCATGTACTGGCCGGCGCGGGTACGGCGGCCCTTCTGCGTGATCATGTGTGCCTGGCGCACGCTGGGGCGGGGGCCCTGGAAGGCATCCAGTGGTGCATCCACGTCGATGCCGTTGCGCAGCTGGCCATCGCGGTACAGCTTGATGCCGTTGTCGCGGTTCACCAGCAGCGCGCACCAGTCGCCGTCGGCCGAGCCATCCTCGAACGCGGTGCAGCGATCAACGTAGGCGAGCGTGTTGTCCGGGTCGGCATCGTCGAACTGGCGCGAGGTGTTTTCCAGATACACCGATTTCAGGTCCCAGTCCTTGTCGTATTCCAGCAGCACCGGCGGCTGCACGTGCTGCAGGCCCACCACCACCTGGTCGTCGCCGTCGATCTTCAGCTGCCGCGTCGGCTCACCCAGCCACAGCGAGCGGGCGAAGGCCAGGTACTGCGGATAGTCGCGGCCGCCATCGCGGCGTGCCGCGGCGCTGGCACTCGGCGCGCGCTTGTCGTCCAGCAGCGAACGGCCAAAGCCCATCGTCTGCAGGTTCGGATCGAGCAGGCTGAGCAGGGTGGCCCCGGAATCCAGGGTCGAGCCGTCTTCAGCGGCCAGCTGGCGCGGGGCGACGCCATCACCGAGGAACAACAGCAGGTTCTCGCGCTTCTGCCTGGTCAGGATATGGCTGAGGTCATTGGGCATGGCCAGGTGATCGGAGGCGATCACGATCAACGTGTCCTTGCCGTAGGGGCTGGCCTGGATGCGTTCGACCAGCTGCGAGATCAGGCGGTCGGTGCACTTGAGCGCATTGAGCATGCCGATGTTGCCGTACTGGCTCTGGTAGCGCTCGCCCTTGCAGGCCACCGGCAGGTGCCCGGCGGGGTGGTGCGTGTCCATGGTCAGCGTGGTCAGCATGAACGGCGCATCCTGCCGCGACAGCTGCTCGAAGCGCTGGTAGGCGGTGTCCAGCAGCACGTCGTCATGCACGCCCCACGCCGAGTAGTGGATGCGGCCGATCTTCTTCTGCTGCTTGAACCACGCCAGGTCATGCACTTCATCGAAGCCGTGGCTGGCCAGGAACTGGCCCTTGCCGGCGAACTGGCCGTTGGCACCACCCAGGTAATGGTTGGTGTAGCCCTGCTGCTTGAGGTAATCGCCCAGGCACACGGCCTTGGGCAGGAAGCTGCCCATGCGGTCCATGCTGTTCTCATCACCCTGCGAGGTGGTCAGCGGCACGCCGCACATCGACGACACCAGGCCGGCGATGGTCCAGCCACCGCCTTCGGCCGAGGCCAGGCCGCGTACATCCAGCGACCTGGCCGCCAAGCGGTTGAGATTGGGCATCAGGCCGGGAAACACGGCCTCATCCAGATAGGTGCGCTCCAGGCTCTCGCCGTAGATCCAGACGATGTTGCGTGGGCGCTGCAGGGCCTGCGTGGGCACCTGGTATTCGGGGGCGATACGGGCGAAATCCACCGGGCGCAGCTGCTGATAGAGGCGCTGCCCGTCACGTGCCAATGGACTGATCATGATCGTGGCCACCCACAGCACGGCGAAACCGGCAAACCACGCACCACCGGCCGTGGGACGGCGCCAGCGCTTCACCCGCGTAGCGAACAGCGGCAGCAGCGACACGGCGGCCAGCACGATGAAGCCGGCGATATAGCCCTTGAAGTCGGCGACACCGGCGCCTTCCATGTCCGCACCCAGGTGGTACAGGGTGGCGGCGTTGAGTCCGTCACCGGACAGCTTGTCGATCAGCCACCAGGCACTGAGCGCCAGCAGCAACAGCGAGAACAAGCCTGCTTTCCACCACACCCACTTTGCGGAGGCGAGGAACAACCAGGACAGCAGCAACAGCGACAGCAGCAGAATCCAGAGCATAGGCAGCTTCGGCAGTGACGGGGTGGCGATGGACGTCGTACCGACGCGTGTCCATCCGACCGGCGCTGCTGCAAGCACATCTGCATGACAGGCCGATGACCCGATAGTGCATGCACGAACCTGACTGAAATGTTTGTTGAAATCGTGCGCGCGATATCACGCTGCGAACGTAAATCGAGCGTGAAAACTCACGCTCGATTGCATTAAAAACCTGCATGAATGCACTGTTTTCGCTGATCCACGTCGAGCGTGGATGCGACACTATCGATGCCCGCGTTCCTCGCGCGAACGCGCACGGCGATCGAACAACAATGCGCTGGTCACGATGCCCAGCCCAAGCACCACGCCGATCAGCAACAGCACCAGTGCGATGGCGGGATAGCCCAGCACATGCCAGCCGGTGTCGATCTTCATCATCATTGCCGCCGCCATGATCAACGCGGCGCTGATGATGCCGGCCGCCACGCGGTTGGCGATCTTCTGCAGGTTCTCCATCAGCCGCGATTCTTCCAGCCCGGTCACCTTCATCTGCAGGCGGTTCTCGGCCAGCAGCGCCATGATGTCCGACAGCTTGCGCGGTCCGTCGCGCAACAGCTGCTGCATTTCCATTGCTTCGCTGGCCAGATTGGCGGCCGACAGGGACTTCTTCAGGCGCGCGCGCATCACGTGCTGCAGCTGGCGCTCGACGATGCGGCGCGTGTCCAGGTCCGGTGCCAGCAGGCGGCATACGGCTTCAAGGTTGAGCAGCGCCTTGCCCAGCAGGCTCAGCTCCGGCGGTGTACGCAATCCGGACGAGGTGGCGATGCGTACCATGTCCAGCACCACACGCCCTTCGGAGAAATTCGCGCTGGCGGCATAGCGTGCGATCAGTTGTCCGGTCTCGCGCAGGTAGCGCTCCTCGTCAAACGCCTCCAGCCGCGTGCTGATGCTGATCAGGTCGTCGGCCACTTCCTCGCCGCGGCCATCGACGGCGGCAAACAGGATCTTCAGCAGGCGCTCGCGCAGCCGCGGCGGCATGTGCGCGACCATGCCCAGGTCGAAGATGGCCAAGCGCCCATCAGGCATCACCCGCAGGTTGCCGGGGTGCGGGTCGGCGTGGATTTCGCCGTGCACGAAAATCTGGTCCAGATAGCCGCGGATCAGCGCCGCCGCCAGCGGGTCCATCGCCTGTTCGGTGCGGCGCACATCGGGAATGGCATCCACGCGCACGCCGGTGGCCAGTTCCATGGTCAGCACGCGATGGCTGCTGTAGTCCCACAGCGGCTGCGGAATCCACAGGCGCCGGAACGGCTTCAGATGGCGGCCGAAGCGCGACAGGTTCTCGGCCTCGGCGTGGTAGTCCAGTTCCTGCATCAGCGTCTTGGCGAATTCATTGAGCCAGTCGCGCAGGCGCACGCGGCGGCCGATCTGGGTCAGGTGGTCGGCGGCCAGGGCGAAGCTGCGCAGTACTTCCAGGTCCGAGCGCAGCTGCGCGGCTACCTCCGGTTTCTGCACTTTCACCGCCACCTCGCGGCCGTCATGCAGCACCGCGCGGTGCACCTGGGCAATCGACGCACAGCCCAGCGGCTGCGGATCGAATGCGGCGAACAGCTTGTTCACCGGCGCCCCCAGCTCCTGCTCGACGATGGCGTGGATGCGTTCGACCGGAATCGGCGCCACCTTCTCCTGCATGCGCTCCAGTGCGGTGGCGAACTCGACCGGCACCATGTCCGGGCGGGTCGACAGCATCTGTCCGAGTTTGACGAAGGTGGGCCCCAGCGCTTCCAGGTCACTGACGAACTGCTCCGGATTGCCGTCCGGTGGCACGTCGGTGTGGCTGCCGGCAGCGTCCAGGTTCATGCCGGAGAACACCCCGGAGTGCCGGTAGCGCATCAGCAGGCGCAGGATCTGGCTGCGCCGGTTCATGCCCCTGATCAGCGGCGGATTGCCTGTGGCGGTGGACGGATTGCTCAAACGACACTCCTCGAAGACGACGACCCGATGTCCGTGATCCCGCCGCTGGCGGGACCGGATTACGCTTCCAGTGTCCCTGCCGCCCGGTGGGCGCGCGGTGAACCCGCTACCGCAGGTGGCACCGGATCGGTCAGAATCCGCTCATTCCCTTTACTGGATCCCCCATGGCCGGTGCCAGCCTGTTTGCCCTGCTCGACGATATCGCCTCCCTGCTCGACGACGTCTCGGTGCTGACCAAGGTCGCTGCCAAGAAGACCGCTGGCGTGCTGGGCGACGACCTGGCGCTGAACGCGCAGCAGGTAACCGGCGTCAACGCCAACCGTGAACTGCCGGTGGTATGGGCGGTGGCCAAGGGCTCGCTGGTGAACAAGGTGATCCTGGTGCCGGCGGCGCTGGCGATCAGCGCGCTGGAAGCCTGGCTGCACAGCCGCGGCTGGAACGTGCCGCTGATCGTGCCGCTGATGATGATCGGCGGCGCCTTCCTGTGCTTCGAGGGCGTGGAGAAGCTGGCGCACCGGTTCCTGCATTCGGCCGATGAGGACGCCGAACACCAGGCCGAGCTGCGCAAGGCGCTGGCCGATGCGCAGGTGGACATGGTCGCGTGGGAAAAGGACAAGGTGAAGGGCGCGATCCGCACCGACTTCATTCTCTCCGCCGAAATCATCGTGCTGTCGCTGGGCGTGGTTGCGACGGCGTCGTTCATCAACCAGGTCAGTACCCTGGTGGTGATCGCGCTGGCGATGACGGTGTTCGTCTACGGGCTGGTAGCCGGCATCGTCAAGCTGGACGACCTGGGCCTGTACCTGTCGCGCAAGGGCGCGGCGCTGGCGGCAGTCGGCCGTGGCCTGCTGGTGTCGGCACCGTGGCTGATGAAGTTCCTGTCGGTGGCCGGTACCGCAGCGATGTTCCTGGTTGGTGGCGGCATCCTGGTGCACAACGTGCCGGCGCTGCACCACGCGGTGCAGGCGCTGGGCGGTGAGGGCCAGTGGGGCTGGCTGGTCAACGCGCTGGGCAACATGGTGGTCGGCATCATCGCCGGTGCCATCGTGCTGGCGGCGGTGACCGGGTTCCAGAAGCTGCGCGGCAAGTAAGCGCCGGCGCGTTGCCCGGAGGCCGACCTTGGTCGGCGGTTTGTTGCCCGCACGTGCCAACCAAGGTTGGCACCTACCCAGCGGTTTCCGGCGCTTTGCCCGGTAGACGCCGACCTTGGTCGGCGGTTTTGTTCCCGCAAGCGCCAACCAAGGTTGGCACCCACCGGCGAGCTAGCCCGCGTGTACCCGGTTCTTGCCTTGGCGCTTGGCCGCGTAGAGCGCGTCATCGGCGCGCCGCAGCAGCGTATCGGCATCGTCTCCCGGCTGCCATTGCGCCAGGCCCGCGCTGAAATGCACGGGGATGCGCCGCTCCTGCAGGGTCAGCACGCGATGCGCCAGTGAGCGCTGCAGCCGCTGCACCGTGGCCATGCTGTCCGCGCCGGGGGTTTCGGGAAGCACCAGCACGAATTCGTCGCCACCCAGCCGGGCGATGCCATCGGTGGCACGCAGCAGCAGGCGGCACACTGCCACCAGGTGCTGCAGCAGCGCGTCGCCGCCGGCATGGCCGTGTTCGTCGTTGGTCCGGTGGAAATCATCCAGGTCGATCACCGCCAGTCCGAGCGGCGAGTGGTTGCGTGCGGCGCGGGCCAGCTCGCGCTGCAGCAGTTCATCCAGGCCACGCCGGTTCAGGGCCTGGGTCAACGGATCGATACGCGCCAGATCGCCGGCCGCGCGCAGATCCTGTTCCAGCTGGTTGATGCGCTGTTCGGCGCGCTCCACTTCCTGCCGCGCGCTGGCCAGGTGATCGCGCGCCTGCGCCGCCTGCTGCTGCACTTTGCCGGTGTCCTGCATCACTTCCTGCAGCAGGTGGTTGAGGTCGGCGATGCTGCGCGCCTCGCGCAACTGCAGCGCGTAGCTGCCGATGCGGTCGTGGTATTCACCGGTGCTGGCAGCCATGCCATCCATGCGCTCGATGAACTCGCCCATCAAGCTGCGCATGGCCGCTTTCGAATCGTCGATTCCCTGCCGCAGCAGGCCCTGCTTGTAGATCACTTCGCGCAGCTCGGCGCGGGTGCGCTCGACCGATTCGGCTTCCAGCGGCCCGGCCAGCAACTGGCGCACGGCCGCGATCTGGCCCTGCAGCCAACTGCGGTCATCCAGCAGCTCGCTGACGTTCTCCAGCAGTAGGGCGAACAACTCAAGCAGCAACGCCTGCTGTTCCTGCCAGCTTTCGGCGCGCACGCCGATCTGGTGGCCCAGCTCGCGCGCGCCCTGTTCGATCGGTTCCAGTGCCGCGCCCGGTTGCCATTGGCGCAGGCGTACGGCCAAGGCCTGGGCCTGCTCGCGCAGGTCGGGATCGTGCTGCAGCAGCGCGACCACCGCGCCGCCCAGCAGCAACCGCAGCTGCTCGGACAGGCGCAGGCTGTCGGGCTGCCCATCGGGCGAGTGCTGGTCGATGGTGCGGATGTATTTATCGATCAGCTGCCGCATCGCCCGGCCATAGCGCGGCCAGTCGGCACTGGCCTGCGCCGATTGCAGGCGATCACCCATGTCGCCCAGCTCACCCGGCAGGGTGGCCATGCCATTGGCGAAGGCGGCCAGCAGCGGCTCGGGGGCATCGGCCCCGGCAAACAGCTGCTGCAGCGCCACGGTGCCACCACCCTGCGGTACCACCCGATCGCCGCGCCCGTCATCGACCACCGCGCGCACGCGCGCAGGCGGCCCGATGGCGGTGCCGGGGGCAGGGCGGGGGTCGGGCTGGTCCGTCATGGAACGCATCCTGGGATGGCAGGGGGGCTGGTCACAGCATATCGGCGCAACCGGCGGTGGCTTGAACCGATAGGATGGGCGACAGGATGCCGCAGTGGAGGTGGGTATGCGTGTGATGTTGCTGGGGGCGACGGGACTGGTCGGAGGCCACGCCCTGTCGCAGCTGTTGGCCGACCCCCGCTGCAGCGCCGTGGTCGCGCCCAGCCGTCGCCCGCTGGCTGCGCCGCACGGGAAACTGCACAACCCGGTGCTCGACTTCGCCCGGCTGCCCGATGCGCCGGACTGGGCCCGGGTGGACGCGGTGATCTGCGCCCTGGGCAGCACCATCGCCCAAGCCGGCAGCCGCGAGGCGTTCCATCGCATCGACCACGATTACCCGCTGGCCTTCGCCCGCCTGGCCCTTGCGCAGGGTGCCCAGGCCTTCGCGCTGAACTCGGCCGCTGGCGCCAACCCGCGTTCGTCGATCTTCTACAGCCGGGTCAAAGGCGAGCTGGAGCGCGACCTGCGCGCGTTGGGTTTCCCGTCGCTGACGCTGGTGCGGCCGGGGCTGATCGGCGGTGAGCGGCAGGAGGTCCGCCGTGGCGAACACTTCGCGCTGCAGGTGCTGGGTGTGCTGGGGCCGGTGTTGCCACGTGCCTGGCGGATCAATCCGGCACCGGTGATTGCCCACGCGCTGGTGGATGCGGCGCTGGCGGCAAAGCCGGGCGAGCACGTGGTGCCGTCGCGCGATCTGGTCGGCTGATGTCGCGCGCGCTGCGCCTGAACCAGCTGCTGCAGGTGCTGCGCCGCCATCGCCGGCCGGTGGCCGGGCAGGCGCTGGCCGAGGAACTGGGCATCAGCCTGCGTACGCTGTACCGCGATATTGAAACGCTGCGCGAGCAGGGCGCCGACCTGCGCGGGGAAGCCGGTGTCGGCTACCAGCTGGAACCGGGCGATGTGCTGCCGCCGCTGACCTTGCCACCGGCCGAGATCGACGCGCTGGTGCTGGGCCTGCGCTGGGTGGCGGCACGCACCGAGCCGGCCCTGGCCGAGGCCGCACGTGATGCCTTGGCGCGCATTGCGCATGTGCTTCCGGCGGCGCGACGCGATGCGCTGCGTGACAGCGGCCTGCGGGTGGGGCCATCGCGTACGACGGCCAAGGTACCCCCGGCGCGGCTGCAGGCTGTACGCGAAGCGGTGGGCACGCAGCAGCGGCTGCAGTTCGCCTATGAAGATGCGCAGGGCAGGCGCAGCGAGCGCGTGGTCTGGCCGTTCGCACTGGGGTACTTCGATGAAGTGCCCATGCTGGCGGCGTGGTGCGAGGGCCGCGAGGACTTCCGTCATTTCCGCCTGGATCGCATTCGCCATGCGCGTGCGTTGGAAGAGCACTACCTGGTGCCACGTGCGACCTTGCTGCGGCGCTGGCAGAAGGCGCAGGGCATCGCCCCGGACTGGCTGGATCGTTCGTGACGAGGTCGAGCTTGCTCGACCGCTTCTGGTCGTTGCTCTGGCTTTGGTAGGTGTCGAGCTTGCTCGACGCTCTTGCTCTTCGCGGAGAGCAGTCGAGCAAGCTCGACATCTACCAAAGCGGAAGCAGCAGCAGTCGAGCAGGGTCGACACTGCTGACAGGATCTGTCAGCAGGGCGAGGCCACCATGACCGCTCCCAACCACGGAGCTTTCCCATGTTCAAGCCAAGCACCCTGCTGCAGTACGTGCGCGACGTTGCCACCAGCGCCACCTTCTACAGCGGCATCCTCGGCACGTCACCGGTCGAACAGTCACCCGGCTTTGCCCTGTTCCTGCTCGGCGATGGCGCCGCGCTTGGCCTGTGGCAGCGCGATGACGTGCAGCCGCCGGTGGATGCGGAAGGCGGTGCAGCCGAGCTGGCGATGGTGGTGGCAGATGCAGCAACGGTGCAGCGCATGCACGACGAGTGGCGCGGGCTTGGCGTGCGCATCGCCCAGGCGCCGGTAACGCTGGAATTCGGCCACACCTTCGTCGGTGTCGACCCCGATGGCCACCGGCTGCGTGTCTACAGCCGGGCCGAGGGCATGGTCGCGCGCGATTGATCCAGGAATTTCGTATAGCAGAGCCCAAGCTCGGCTTGCTTCATGCCTTCATCCACGCATGGCGTGGATCTACTGAAAAGCAGCCGAGCATGGCTAGGCGACATAGTGGAGCATGCACAAAAAAACGCCGGGCATTGCCCGGCGTTTCTTGTGTTTCAGAGGTGGTGGCCGATCAGCTGGCCAGCGCCAGATCGTCCATCATCGCGCGCAGGAAGCGGGCCGCTTCGCCGCCGGTGGCCGCGCGGTGGTCGAAGGTCACCGACAGCGGAATGACCTTGTGCGCTTCCACGCCGCCCATCACCGGGGTCATCTGGTGGCGGGCACGGCCGGCACCGACGATGGCCACGCACGGCGGCACCACGACCGGGGTCGCGTAGCGGCCGGCGAACATGCCGAAGTTGGACAGCGAGATGGTGTAGCCGCTCAGTTCCGAGGCCGCGATCGAACGCGCTTCCACCTGCTCGCGCAGACGGTTCACGCCTTCACGGATGCCACGCGCGTCGAGCATGTCGGCGTTGCGCAGGGCCGGCACGAACAGGCCGTCGTCGGTATCCACGGCGATGCCGATGTCCACCTGCGCGTGCAGGGTGCGGGTCAGCGCTTCACCGTCGAACCAGGCGTTCATCGCCGGCACCTTCTGCGCGGCGACCACGATCGAGCGCACCAAGCGCGCGGTGACGTCGTTGCCCGGCAGCCAGGCGTGGATGTCGGCGTCGTCGTTCAGCGTGGTCGGCACGACCTTGCTGTGCGCATCGGCCATAACGCGGGCCATGTTGCGGCGCACGCCCTTCAGCGGTTCCGGCTGGCCCTTGGCGACCACGCCCGGCGGCTGGGTGCGCATCGGCTTGCCGGCAGCGGACAGCGGGGTGCGTGCGTCGGACTGTACCGGTGCGGCCACCTGGGCCGGCGCCGGTGCGGCGGCAGCCGGTGCAGCAACCGCTGCCGGAGTCGCGCCGATCTTCGCGCTGCCGTCGGCTGCGGCCTGCTTGACGTCGGCCATGGTCACCGCGCCATCGGCGCCGGTGGCACGTACGCGGCTCAGGTCCACGCCCAGCTTGCGCGCGGTGGCCCGCACCGCCGGCACGGCCTTGACGCCGCCCACGGCCAGCGCCTGTTCGGCATGCACAGCGTTGGAGCTCTGCATCGCGCCGACCACGGTGCCGGCGTCATCACGCTCTGCGGCAGCCGGCTTGGCTTCTTCAGCGGCCACCGGGGCGGCTGCGGTCGGCAGCGGCGGCGGCGTCGGAGCTGCGGCGGCAGCCGGAGCGGCATGGCCGTGGCTGTGGCCGGTGTCCTGGCCGTCAGCACGCTGCGGCAGGTTCGGGTCCAGCGCGAAGCTGGCCAGCACCGCGCCGGTCGGGATGATGTCGCCGGCAGCGCCGGACAGCTTCAGCACCGTGCCGGAGAACGGCGAGGGCACTTCGACGACGGCCTTGGCGGTCTCCATCGAGACCAGCGGCTCGTCCAGCTTGATCACATCGCCTTCCTTGACGAACCACTCGACGATGGTCGCGTCCGGCAGGCCTTCGCCCAGGTCGGGCAGGTTGAAGTTCTTGGTCTGGCTCATTTGCAGTTCTCTTCCAGCAGTTCCAGTTCGCGGGCAGGCAACCAGCCCGTCGCGCCATTGGCGCGCTCGGACCACCACCACCCGCCGTGTTCGTGATGAAGCTTGACCATCTCGCCGTTCTCCACATCCAGCTCGCGGGCGTCGTAGTCGCGCAGGGCTTCGGCGCGACCATCGTCCAACAGCTGCAACCACGCTACCGGTGCCCATCCGGCGCGCCCATCGCTGGTGCGCACCCAGGCAAACGCCGGCCATTCCTCGTCACGTACACCTACTTCGACGATCTGGCCGGTGCGGAACCGGAGCGGGTTGGGATACTGGCTGCGGTAAGCCCCGAGAAGGCGGGCCCGCATGTCAGCCTGCCGCCACCGCGCGCTTGGCCGCCGCCACGATCCGCTCCACGCTCGGCAGATACTTCATCTCCAGGCGGAACAGCGGAATGTGGGTGTCGTAACCGGTGACGCGCTCGACCGGAGCCAGCAGGTCGTAGATCGATTCCTCGGCCAGGCGTGCGGCGATTTCCGCGCCGAAGCCCGCGGTCTTCGGGGCCTCCTGCACGATCACGCAGCGGCCGGTCTTGGCCACCGACTCGGCGATGGTGGCAAAGTCCAGCGGACGCAGCGTGGCTACGTCGATGACTTCGGCACTGATGCCTTCGCCGGCCAGCTTGTCGGCCGCTTCCAGCGCTTCCTTCACCTGCGCACCCCAGGTCACCAGGGTCACGTCGGTGCCATCGCGCAGCACGAAGCACACGTCCAGCGGCAGGGCTTCGCCGTCGTTGACGACCACTTCCTTGTACTGGCGGTAGATGCGCTTGGGCTCCATGTAGATCACCGGATCCGGCTCGCGGATCGCGGCCAGCAGCAGGCCATAGGCACGCTGCGGCGAGGACGGCAGCACCACGCGCAGGCCCGGCACGTTGGTGAAGATCGCTTCGTTGGCCTCGCTGTGGTGCTCCGGCGCACGGATGCCGCCACCCCACGGCACGCGCAGCACCATCGGGCAGTGCAGGCGGCCACGGGTGCGGTAACGCAGGCGCGCGGCGTGGCAGATGATGTGGTCGACCATCGGGTACATGAAGCCATCGAACTGCGCTTCGGCCACCGGCTTCATGCCCTGTGCGGCCAGGCCGATGGTGAGGCCGGCGATGGTGGTTTCATCCAGCGGGGTGTCGAGGATGCGGTCGGCGCCGAAGCGCTGCTGCAGGCCGGCGGTGGCGCGGAACACGCCGCCGTTGACGCCCACGTCTTCGCCCAGCACCAGCACCGACTTGTCGTGCTCCAGCTCCCAGGCCAGCGCCTGGGTGATGGCTTCGATGAGGGTGATCGGGGTGTCGGTCATGTTCTGTTCTCCGCGCGCGACGGCAGCGCTGTCGGCGGCGTTGGTATGCGCGCTGGACGCGCCGTTCTTGATCTCATCCATGGCGCTGCTCCAGGGCGATGGCCTGGGCACGCTGGGCCAGCAGGTCCTGCGGCGGGTCGGCGTAGAGGAAATCGAACATCGCCTCGACCGGCTGCACCGGCGTGTTGAGGTACAGGTTCACTTCCTCGTCCACGCGCTTGCCGCACTCGGCGGTCCAGGCAGCTTCTTCTTCCTCGCTCCAGACACCGGCGTTGGTCAGGTACTTGCGCAGGCGCAGCATCGGCTCGCGCTGCCAGGCATCCTTCACTTCGGCGTCGTCGCGGTAGCGGCGGGCGTCATCGGCGGTGGTGTGGTCGGACAGGCGGTAGGTCATCAGTTCCAGCACGGTGCCGCCGTCGCCGGCCAGCGCACGCTCGCGCGCCTGCAGCATGGCGGCCATCACCGCGATCAGGTCGTTGCCGTCCACCTGCAGGCAGTGCAGGCCGCCGGCCAGGCCCTTCTGTGCCAGCGTCTCGGCACCGGTCTGGGCCGAACGCGGAACCGAGATGGCCCAGCCGTTGTTGACGATGCACAGGATCAGCGGCAGCTTGTAGGCACCGGCCGAATTCAAGGCCGCGTAGAAGTCGGTCTTGGAACTGCCACCGTCGCCGCATACGGCCACCGCGATCTGCGGTTCCTTGTTGAGCTTGAACTTCAGCGCAGCGCCTGCGGCGTGCAGGCACTGGGTGGAAATCGGCACGCAGAACGGGAAGTCCTTGGCGGCGTTGCCGCCGTAGTCGTTGCCGCGCTCGTCGCCGCCCCAGTACATCAGCACGTCGTGCGGGCGCACGCCACGCATGAACATCGCGCCGTACTCGCGGTAGGACGGTGCGAACACGTCGTCCTTCTGCATCGAGGCGCCGATGCCCACATGCGCGGCTTCGTGGCCGAGGCAGGCCGCGTAGGTGCCCAGCTTGCCGGTGCGCTGCAGCGCGATCGACTTGCCGTCGAACACGCGCACGAACAGCATCTGCTTGAACATCGGCAGCAACGCGCGTGGGTCGCGCAGGGCTTCGGGCAGGTCATCGCGGACGAGCGTGCCGTCCGTGTCCAGATACTGCAGGTATTCGATCTTGAACTCAGCGGCAACCGTCATTGCGTACTGCACCTTCGACAGAGAAGTTACAAATGATATGAATCGCCATGTTAAGGAATGCGTACGAAAAAGCCGTCCTGCGGCGCAGCACGGCCCACCGGCCTTTGTACCCCCTTCCAGGTGCATGATGCCAATAACTTCAACGTATTCAGCCATTGCTGCAAAGCATCACAAGCGACCCTGGGCTGAGCGCCAGTAGAACGGCGCAAACGGTTCCACGCGCAACCACCGTTCCACAGCCCGAACCGCACGCCCCGGTACGGTCATCGCGGCTGCCAGCGCGGCGGCAACGCGCTACCCTTGCCGCCCCCGATCTGGTCCCGCCCATGTCCGTCGACAACAACCAACGCGATCTCGAAGCCGGTATCCACACCGATCTGCAGGGGCGGCTGACCTACGGCGGCTACCTGCGGCTGGACCAGCTGCTCAGCGCGCAGCAGCCGCTGTCCAACCCGCCGCATCACGACGAGATGCTCTTCATCATCCAGCACCAGACCTCCGAGCTGTGGTTGAAGCTGCTGGGCCACGAGCTGGGTGCGGCGATCGGCTTCCTGCAGCGCGATGAGGTCTGGCAGTGCCGCAAGGTGCTGGCGCGCAGCAAGCAGGTGCTGCGCCAGCTGACCGAGCAGTGGTCGGTGCTGGAAACGCTCACCCCGTCCGAGTACATGGGCTTCCGCGACGTGCTGGGTCCGTCCTCGGGCTTCCAGTCGCTGCAGTACCGCTACATCGAGTTCCTGCTGGGCAACAAGAACGCGCAGATGCTGCAGGTGTTCGAGCACGACACGGCCGGGCAGGCGCAGCTGCGCACCGTGCTGGAGGCGCCGAGCCTGTACGAGGAATTCCTGAAGTACCTGGCCCGCTTCGGCCACGCCGTACCGGCGGTGTACGAGGCGCACGACTGGACCCAGCCGCACGTGGCCGACGACAGCCTGCAGCCGGTCTTCGAACGCATCTACCAGGACACCGACCGCTACTGGCGCGAGTACGCGCTGTGCGAGGACCTGGTGGACCTGGAAACGGCTTTCCAGCTGTGGCGGTTCCGCCACATGCGCACGGTGATGCGGGTGATCGGCTTCAAGCGCGGCACCGGCGGCTCGTCCGGCGTGGGCTTCCTGGCCAAGGCGCTGGAACTGACCTTCTTCCCTGAATTGTTCCAGGTACGCACCACCCTGCAGGCCGCGCCCCCGCCGGATCTGGCCTGATCCCCATTCAGCTTGGCCGCCCGCGGCTGGCTGGATCGTTTCAGATGCAAGTTCAGCGAGCAGGCTGCGACCTGCCTCAAACGGCGTGTATTTGACGTGAACGCCAGAATTCGGTGATCCTCGCGCGTTGCTTCACCGCACATCGGACGTGCCTCCATCCACCGAACCAGGAATTCCGCATGAGCGTAAACGCCACTGCGAACACCCCAGAGCCGGCGCTGCCGGACTTCAACACCACGATGGGCCACCCGCGCCCGTTGTGGATGCTGTTCATGACCGAGTTCTGGGAGCGCTTTGCGTTCTACGGCATCCGCTGGGCGTTGGTGCTGTACATCGTTGCCCAGTTCTACAACGGCAACGCCGCCGGTGAAGGCGACGCCAGCCGCATCTACGGCGCCTACCTGGCGCTGGTGTACGCCGCAGCCATCTTCGGCGGTTATGTGGCCGACCGCGTTCTGGGGTACCAGCGCTCGATCCTGACCGGCGCGATCATCATGGCCGTCGGCCTGTTCATGATCTCGCTGCCGCAGGAGCACATCTTTAAGCTCGGCCTGGCCACGATCATCGTCGGCAACGGTCTGTTCAAGCCCAACATCTCGACCATGGTCGGCAAGCTGTACGGCCTGAAGGACGAACGCCGCGACTCGGGCTTCACCATCTTCTACATGGGCATCAACATCGGCGCGATGATCGCTCCGGTGCTGACCGAGTACCTGGCCCGCAAGGTCTTCGGCACCTCGGAAATGCCGTCGTACAAGGTCGTGTTCATCGCTTCCGGCGTGGGCATGCTGATCTCGCTGGTGTGGTTCTACATCGGTCGTGCCGGCCTGAAGGGCATCGGCGCACCGCCGGCCGGTGCCGAAGGTTTCGGCCGCATCGTGATGGTGCTGGCCGGCTCGGTCGTGGCCATTCCGGTGGCCTACTTCCTGCTCGCCACCGGCGCCACCGCGCTGGCGTGGATCCTCGGCGTGATGTTTGCCGCGCTGGCCGTGCTGCTGCTGGTGGAAGGCATCCGCGAGGGCAAGGTGCAGCGCGACCGCGTGATCGCCATGCTGATCATCTTCGCCTTCAACGTCATGTTCTGGATGTTCTTCGAACAGGCCGGCAGTTCCTTCACCTTCCTGGCCGAGAACATCGTCAACCGCCAGCTGGGTGATTGGACCTTCCCGACCGCGTGGTTCCAGTCGGTCAACTCGGTGGCGATCATCACCCTGGCGCCGATCATCGCCTGGATCTGGGTGGCCCTGGGCCGCGCCAATCCGTCCATTCCGCGCAAGTTCGGCCTCGGCCTGCTGTTCAACGGCGCGGCCTTCGCCCTGCTGATGTTCGCCCTGTCGACCATGGTCGTGGACGGAAAGATCCCGTTCTGGACCCTGTTCATGGTCTACGTCATCCAGTCCGTCGGTGAGCTGTGCCTGTCGCCGATCGGCCTGTCGATGGTGACCAAGCTGGCCCCGGTGCGCCTGGTCGGCTTCGGCATGGGCGGCTGGTTCCTGTCCACCGGCATCGGCAACAACCTGTCGGGCATCTTCGCTGGTGCGGTCAGCGGTGAAGGCGGCATGACGGTCGAATCGGCCCTGAAGGGGTATACCTTCGGCTTCTGGGCCTTGATCGGTTCGGGTGTGGTCCTGTTCCTGGTCGCGCCGCTGATCAACAAGCTGATGCATGGCGTGAAGTAATGAGAGGGCAGTGGGCATGCGTACAACGTTCGGTGGTGCAGTGGTGGCAGTGGTGTGTGCGGCGCTGATCGGCGCCTGTTCGCAGCCTCAACCTCCCGCGGCCCCTGAGCCCACGCAGCCCCTCGATACCCGCCCCACCGAGCCACCGGTCGCTGACCCCAGCGAACCGGTGGTCTCGGGCAACACCCCGGCGGCGGCCGATATCGCCGCCATTGCCGGGCTTGGCGCACAGTTCGACCCGGCCCGCGACCCCGTTGCCGACCTGGAAACGGCCAAGGTCGAGGCCCAGCGCGGCAACAAGCGCATCCTCCTGGAAGTGGGCAACGCCGCGTGCGAACCTTGCCATGCGCTGGATGAAGCCGTGGAAGGCAATGGCGATCTGCGCCGCTTCCGTGATGCCCACTACGTGTGGGTGAAGGTCAACGACAGCGCCGAGAACCCGAACGCGGCCTTCCTGGGCCAGTTCCCGCCGTTCGAGGGCGAGTACCCGCGCCTGCTGGTGATCGATGCCGACGGCACCCTGCTGGCGCCGCAGCCCAGCGAAGCGATGCGCAAGGGCAATGCCGTGCAGACCGCACGCGTGATGGCGTTCCTCAAGCAGTGGGCGCCTGACCGGTAGCACCCGGCGTTTCCCGCCCGCTGCCCGGACATCCACGCGTGGCGTGGATCTACAGATCATTACCCTTCGGCCGTTAATGGCAAGGACCTCACTGCGCCACCCGGCGCGACCGGAGCGCCCATGCACAGCGACCACGCCGAACGCCTGCCCGAACCTGCCAGCCCGTTGGCCGAAGGAGAGGCGCCCGATGGCGTGAGCCTGCCTGCGCAGGAAGCCCTGCTGGATGACGCCGGCACCGGCGACGACACGCTGGAGTTGGCACCGCCGCGGCATCGGCTGCCGCAGATCGCCCTGCCCGACAACGTGGTGCTGAAAGGCGCGGTGCAGAAGCTGGTGGAACAGAAGGCGCGGCTGGATCGACTCGCCGCCGAAGGACAGCTGGCCGGCCTGCTGCCGCCGGAATGGCACGGCAACGGCGTGCGTGCGATCGACCTGTCCAGTTTCGTGCAGGGCGTGCTGCCGTTCCTGCAGCCCGCTGAGCGCGGTGAAACCGCACCGGCCCGCCTGCCGGTGCGCCATGTGCTGGGCGACGACAGCCGCTGGGGCCTGGCCGACGTACCCGAGCCGAAGTCACTGGCCTGGTACCTGGCCAGTGATGACCGCGCCAACGCGGGCAGCAAGGATGTCGCCGAGGCTTACCTGGTCGGCGCGCTTGGCCTGGCTTGGATGCAGGAAGGGCGCAGCCGTCCCGGCTTCCTGCGTGCGATGGACCAGGATAGCCTGGCGGCCCGGGTGACCATGCTGGGCTACCCGCCGCCGAGCGAGCTGGCGTTGTACAGCGTGACCGCACACGGCCAGCCGCAGATCTGGTGTGTGCATGGGCGGCGCAGGCTGCGTCCGCTGGTGGCGCCATGGCTGAGCGTGCCGCTGCTGACCGCCTATGGCGTGCCGGCACCGGTGGCGTGGCCGGGCAGCTTCCCGCCCGTCGAGGCCGTGGCCGAGGCGATTGCCGCCGCGCGTCCGGGCAAGCTGCTGCCGGAAGTGGATCTGGGCAGAGTGGTGGCGAAGATCGCCGAAGATGCCTCTTCCGAAGCGTGGCAGCCGGTCAGCCTGCTGCAGCTCAACACCTGGTCGCCGCGCTGGCCGTTCTTCCTGGGGACGTTCGTCGGCCTGCCGTCGCTGCTGCTGGTTACTGCTGCACTGGCGTTGCCCGGGGCAGTCGAAGCGGCCACTGTCGCCGCATCGCTGGGCTTTGCAGGTGGCGCCATCGGCGCGCTTGCGGTGCCGTGGATCCATGCGCGGCGCAAGCATCTGAGCTGATCGAGTGGGTCATCCCCGCATGGCGAGGATCTGTCGATCCTTGCTGAGTGGAGGCTAGGGATCGATGTCTTCAGCAGTGAGTTCCATGCGTTGCCGGGCACGCTCGGTGGCGGCCTGCAGTCGTTGCTTGAGGACTTCCCGGGAGGGAAGGGAGGTCAGGTACTCCGCCACATGGATGCCTGAGCGGTCCAGCTCCAGCAACTCGATCTGGCCTGCCTTCTTGCCTGTGCAAAGGATGATGCCCAGCGGCGCCTCTTCCCCTTCCTCTCGTTCATAACGATCCAGCCAACGCAGATAGAGCTCCATCTGGCCCTTGTACGCTGGCTTGAAGTCACCGATCTTCAATTCGACAGCCACCAGCCTGCGCAGGCGGCGGTTGTAGAACAACAGGTCGAGATGGAAGTCATCGTCGTCGATCTGGATGCGTTTCTGGCGGGCGACGAAACTGAAGCCTGCCCCGAGTTCAAGCAGGAACCCCTGCATTTCACCCAGGATGGCGCCTTCCAGTTCCTGTTCGTCCCAGCAGTCCTTCAACCCGAGAAAATCCAGTACGTGCGGGTCGCGCAGGACCAGGCCCGGGGAGAGCTGCTGGTTCCTGCGCAACGCCGACAGCTCATTGGCGATTGTCTGTTCGGGCTGGCTGGAGAGTGCTGTGCGTTCGTACAGCATCGAATCGATGCGCTGGCGCAACATGCGGACACTCCAGCCTTCCGTGCTGGCCATCTGGGCGTAGAAGTCGCGTTTGAGTGGATCAGACAGCGGAATCAGCGCGATGAAATGGGTCCAGCTCAATTGTCGTAGCAGTGATACGACAATCTGCTCGTCGGCAAATGCGATGGAGAACTGCACCATCCTGCGCAGGCTTTTTTCACCGAACGAGCCGCCGAACTCGGCAGACAGCGTTCTGGCGATGCGCTTGAACAGGACCTCCCCATAGCGTGCCCGATGTCCACCCATCTGATCGACATGGATGCGACGTCCTATACGCCAGTAAAGCAGCGTCAGTTCGGCATTGACGGCCCTGACCATTCCGGCGCGGGCCGTGGATATCAGTGTCCGGATATCAGCCAGCAGGTCGTTGGTATGCGGCAGGGTGGGGCGCGGTGTGTCATCCATGAGGTGCTTTCCAGCAGGTTCAGGGCTCGGCAATCACCCGCAACGCACTGGCATAGCCCTTGGCGAGACTGGTCAGGTCAAGCAGCCGGTTCAACGACAGCAGCAGGCCTGGCTGGCAGGCCTTCAGGCGATGATGCTCAAGCCAGGCCTCGGTGACGGTTTCCAATGTGGCCAAGGCCTCATCGATGCGCTGCAGGTCGGCATCGCGGTCGATGGGCCCGGTGGTGGGGTGATGGGGGCGTGTCATGGCGAAGCTCCGTAGCGGGCCGCCGGGAAGGCGGCAGGCGATGCGTGGTTGAAAGACCGCTCAAACGCGAAAACGGTGGGCACCAGGCCCCACGCACCGCCCGCCATAAGGCAGACCCGGCTGCAGAATGGCGCCCACCGTAAGATGGGCACCATGGGTGCAGCGTCGTTACGCGTTTGAGTGACGGGCTTTCAACCCCGGCAGCGGTGCTCCGCTGCGCGCCTACCCTCGGACCGATGGGACCGGTAGTCCAATAGGCAATGCCACTCGATACGCGAATGTCGATACAGCCGCTCTGTCGGTCAGGACTCTACCGGCCCGATGCCGAAACATCAGGTGGTAAACGCGACACGTTGAGTCGAACCCGGCCGAAAGACCGTTCGTCGGCGGGCCATGAACACCGCGCGTTGCACGTCATCAATGGCCTGCGCCGGATCCCTCACAGCGCAGCCCGCGACATCATCCACGCGTGGCGTGGATCCATGTGTCGACCAAGGTCGACACCTACCAAGGGCGGCGAGGGCGCCGCCCCGAAGGGGTCAGACCCCTTCGCCCATCCGCTCCAGGCCATCGCCGGCCAGGCGCAGGATCAGTTTCTCCAGCACCTGCTCCTCTTCCTCGCTCAGCACCGACATCAACTTGCGGGTGATCTCGATCACCATCGGCGCGATCGTCTCGTACACCTCGAACCCCGCCGCCGACAGCGCCAACACCGAACGGCGGCGGTCATCGCCATGCGTCTCACGCTTGATGAAACCGCGCTCCAGCAGGCGGGCCACGGCGCGGCTGACCGCCACCTTGTCCATCGCCGTGCGGTCGGAGACCTCGCTGGCCGACGACCCGGGGTACAGCGCCAGGATGGTGATCACCCGCCACTCCGGAATGGCCAGGCCATAGCGGTCGCCGTACAGCTTGGCGATGTTGCCGCTGACCCGGTTGGACAGCACGCTCAGCCGGTACGGCAGGAACTGTTCCAGGTCGAGCAGGACGTGGGTGGCACGCAGGCGGGTGGAAACGGGATCGGCGGGGCTCATGTTGCGGTGCACCTTGCTGGTGGTTTCAAGTGTAACTATAAGTGTCGGGTCCGTACCCTGCATTCTCGCCGGGTCCAACCCCGCCCGCACCTGGTTTGTGCCGATGCGGCACCGATTCGGAGCCACGCCATGAATACCGCAGTCCCCTCCGCCTCGCATCCCAACCCCGGCATGCAGGTCACCACCTTCGAAAACCCGATGGGCATCGACGGCTTCGAGTTCGTCGAATTCGCCGCACCGGCCGGCCGTGGTGCCGAGCTGCACGAGTACTTCCGCAAGATGGGCTTCAGCGCGGTGCTCAAGCACAAGCAGCGTCCGATTACCGTCTATCGCCAGGGCGACGTCAACTTCCTGGTCAATGAAGACCCCGATTCGTTCGCCGCCGACTTCGCTGAAAAGCACGGCCCGTGCGCCTGCGGCTTCGCCATCCGCTTCAAGAAGCCGGGCGCGGAGGTCTACCAGACCGCGCTGGGCAATGGCGCCGAAGCCATCGCCTTCAAGCCGGAGAGCAAGGCGGTCAACGCGCCGGTCATCAAGGGCATCGGTGACTGCATGCTGTACCTGGTGGACCGCTACGGCGACGCCGGCAGCATCTTCGATGGCGACTACGAGCTGATCGCCGGCGCCGAGCTGCGCCCGAAGGGCTTCGGCCTGACCTTCATCGACCACCTGACCCACAACCTGTACTTCGGCAACATGCAGCAGTGGTCGGACTATTAC
This sequence comes from Stenotrophomonas sp. G4, assembly GCF_003428825.1. Lineage (NCBI taxonomy): Bacteria > Pseudomonadati > Pseudomonadota > Gammaproteobacteria > Lysobacterales > Lysobacteraceae > Stenotrophomonas > Stenotrophomonas sp. G4. The sequence continues at coordinate 4,134,798 of NZ_CP031741.1, read as the reverse complement.
GAGCGCCTGTTCAACTTCCGCGAGATCCGCTACTTCGACATCAAGGGCCTGAAGACCGGCCTGGTGTCCAAGGCGATGACCGCGCCGGATGGCATCGTGCGCATTCCGCTGAACGAATCGTCCGACCCGAAGAGCCAGATCAACGAGTACCTGGATGCGTACAAGGGCGAGGGCATCCAGCACATCGCCTGCTTCACCGAGAACATCTACGAAACGGTCGAAGCCATGCGCGCGCAGGGCGTGGATTTCCTCGACACGCCGGAGACCTACTTCGATGTGATCGACCAGCGCGTGCCCAACCACGGTGAGGACGTCGCCCGCCTAGCGAAGAACAAGATCCTGATCGACGCCGACCCGGAAACCCACCAGCGCAAGCTGCTGCAGATCTTCACCCAGAACTGCATCGGCCCGATCTTCTTCGAGATCATCCAGCGCAAGGGCAACGAAGGCTTCGGCGAAGGCAACTTCACCGCGCTGTTCGAGAGCATCGAACGCGACCAGATCCGCCGCGGCGTGCTGTAAGGTTTCCACAACGGCACCTTCTCCACCGGTAGCGCCGGGCCATGCCCGGCGGCTTTCCCCAGGCTTCCAGGAACCTCCATGTCTTCCTCCATCACCGCCCGCGGCTACCAGTCCGGTTTCGGCAACGAGTTCGCCAGCGAGGCCGTGCCCGGTGCGCTGCCCGTCGGCCAGAACTCGCCGCAGAAGGCGGCCCATGGCCTGTATGCCGAGCAGCTGACCGGTACCGCATTCACCGCACCGCGCGGCAGCAATCGCCGCAGCTGGCTGTACCGGATCCGTCCGGCGGTTACCCACGGCGAGTTCACTCCCTTCGCGCAATCGCAGCTGCAGTGCGATTTCAGTGCACAGCCGGCGTCGCCGAACCAGCTGCGCTGGAGCCCGCTGCCGCTGCCGGAACTGCCCACCGATTTCGTCGAAGGCCTGTACACCATGGGCGGCAACGGTTCGCCCGACGCGCATGCCGGTGTCGGCATCCATCTGTACGCAGCCAACCGTGACATGGTCGGCCGCTACTTCTACGACGCCGACGGCGAACTGCTGATCGTGCCGCAGCTGGGCAGCCTGCGCCTGCTGACCGAGCTGGGCGTGATCGAGATCGAACCGCAGCAGATCGCGGTGATTCCGCGCGGCGTGCGCTTCCGCGTCGAACTGCCGGATGGCCCGAGCCGCGGCTACATCTGCGAGAACTTCGGCGCACTGCTGAAGCTGCCCGACCTGGGCCCGATCGGTTCCAACGGCCTGGCCAATCCGCGCGATTTCGAGACCCCGCATGCCGCGTTCGAAGACGTCGACGGTGATTTCGAACTGATTGCCAAGTTCGACGGACGCCTGTGGCGTGCGCCGATCAATCATTCGCCGCTGGACGTGGTCGCCTGGCACGGCAACTACGCGCCGTACCGCTATGATCTGCGCCGCTTCAACACCATCGGCTCGATCAGCCACGACCACCCGGATCCGTCGATCTTCCTGGTGCTGCACTCGCCCAGCGACACCCCGGGCACCAGCAACATGGACTTTGCGATCTTCCCGCCGCGCTGGCTGGTGGCGCAGAACACGTTCCGCCCGCCGTGGTTCCACCGCAACATCGCCAGCGAATTCATGGGCCTGGTGCATGGTGCCTACGACGCCAAGGCCGAAGGCTTCGTGCCGGGCGGTGCGTCGCTGCACAACTGCATGAGCGGCCACGGTCCGGATGCCCCGACCTTCGACAAGGCCTCCAATGCGGACCTGTCCAAGCCGGATGTGATCAAGGACACCATGGCCTTCATGTTCGAGACCCGCGGGGTGATCCGCCCGACCGCGCAGGCGCTGGCAGCAAGCCACCGGCAGGGCGATTACCAGCAGTGCTGGAACGGCCTGCGCAACAATTTCCGTTGATCGTCCGCATCCACGCATGGCGTGGATCTACCGGGAAGCGCGATACCGCATCCACGCATGGCGTGGATCTACCGGAAAGCGCGATATCGCGTGCACGCGTGACGTGGATCCATCCGGGCACGTGATGTAGTAGATCCACGCCATGCGTGGATGCTGTTCACCGGTTCAGGCAATGGCCGCGAACGCGCTGCAATGCTCCACCGGCAGCGCCTCCATCAGCCGCTGCCGCACGCGCTGGCAGTACCCTTCCGAGGTCAGCGCCGGCAGCACCTGCAGCGCCGATTGCATCACCCGCAGCACCTCGCCTTCGGCACGCGCCTGCTGCAGGTCGCGGAACAGCGCCGCTGCGTTGGGATGCCGCTGCATCTCCAGGATTCCCAGCACATAGATGCGCGCGGCGACCAGCGAGCGGCGGCGCTCGACCGGTGCGGCAGACGCTGGCGTGACTGACGGCGCCAGTGGAGCCGTCATCGCAACCGGCGCAGGTGGCGAGGAGGCGGGTGCGTCCGCAGCGGTCACCAGGTAGCCGCCCTGGATCAGCTGGATCACCATCGCTGCCGCATCCTGCCCAAGCAGTGCGGTCAGCTCGGCGATGCTGCGCTGGCCATCACACAGGATCAGCAGGCGTCGCTGGCGCATGTCCAGCGGTGCGCGGTGGGCCTGCAGCGCGGTTCGGGCGAGGTCGGTCTTGCGCGGTTGCATGGGGAGGACAGCCAAGTCGGTGCTCGCCCAGCCTGAATGAGGGCGATGAAACCGCGATGACAATGCAGCGCCTGCACGCCGGCTGCGGTAGCGTGCACCCACCCTGTGCCAAGGATCCGCACCGATGAAGCATCTCCCGATGGCCGGCCTGCTGCTGTTGTCGTTGGCCGCCTGCAACCGTAGTCCCGACACCGCCGCACCGGCAGCGCCGCCCGCGGCCACCGCACCGGCGAAGGATGCCTCCGTTCCCGCCGACGCCGACCTGGCCACCGCTTCGCCGGTGGATCCGCGCAGCGACAGCCCGGCACGCCTGGATGGCTTCGGCGGCGCCACGCTGGGCGCAGGCATCGCCGAGGTCCGCAGTGGCTTCGGCACCCCCTTGCAGGGTCTGGGTACCGACGCCACGGGCAAGCCGCTGCCTGCCGACGATGCCAATGAAGGCTGCTACTTCCTGCGCCCGCAGGGGGCCGAAGACCCGCGCCTGATGTTCGAGGCGCGCAAGCTGGTCCGCTACGACGTACGCAGCCCGTCCATCGTCGCTCCCGGTGGCGGCCGGGTCGGCATGACCCTGGGCGAGCTGCAGGTGCTCTATCCCGAGCGCGCCGACGTCGGTCCTGACAAGTACGACGACAAGGCCCAGCACCTGCGCGTGCGCCCGGCGCAGGAGGGAGCGGCGATCATCGATTTCGCCCTCGGCGCTGACGGCAAGGTCGGCGCCTGGCGGGTCGGCAGGACCCCGCAGGTGGACTACGCCGAAGGTTGCGGCTGATCGGCCATCCTCGGCTCACCCGCCGCGGGTGGGCCGAGCGTAGAATCGCGCCACGACCGCTGGGGAGCGCCCGATGATCGCTATTGCCATTGCCTGGTTCCTGCTCGGCCTGCTGTTGCTGGCCCTGGGTGGGGACTCCATCGTCAAAGCCGTGTCCGGCCTGGCGCAGCGTTTCGGCGCCAGTGCATTCACCGCAGGCCTGCTGTTGCTGGGCATCACCACCTCGCTGCCGGAGCTGGCGGTCAACGCCCGCGCGCTGGTGGTGGGCCAGCCGGAGCTGGCCTTGGGCAATGCCGTCGGCAGCAGCGTGGTCAACCTCGGCCTGACCCTGGCGGTGGCCGCGATGGTCGCGCCGTTGCTGCTGCGCGCGCGCCTGCAGGCCGTGCTGTGGTGGGGGCTGCTGGCCGCGGGCCTGCTGCTGATAGTGTTCGGACTCGATGGCCGCCTGCTGCGCTGGGAGGCCGGCGTGCTGGTGGCCGGGTTCGTGGTGGTGCAGTTGCTGCTGCTGCGTCGCGGACGCCATGAGGGCGCCGAAGTACAGGCGATCATCGCCGAGTCGGCGCTGAGCCGCACCAGCCTGCCATTGAACGTGCTGCGCCTGCTGGTTGCCGCGCTCGCGCTGTACTGGGGCGCTCGCCTGGTGGTCGGTGCCGCCGCTGATTTCGGCGCCGCGCTGGGCTGGACGCCGCTGCTGGTGGGGCTGCTGCCGGTGGCGATCGGCACTGCGTTGCCGGAGGTGGCGGCCGCGGTCGTGGCAGCACGCCGTGGTCACGGCGACATGGTGCTGGGCCACGTGCTCGGCTCCAGCGTGGTCAACCTGATGCTGGTGATCGGTGCGATGGGGTTGCTGCAGCCGTTGGCGTTGCCGGCCTCGTTCGTGCGCCTGGAACTGCCGGCGGTGCTGGCCTTCGCACTGGTGCTGTACCCGATGCTGCGCGGCGACCTGCGCATCAGCCGCATCGAAGGTGCGGTACTGCTGGGCGCGTTCGTGGCTTGGCTGGGGCTGGAAATCGCGCTGGTCACACCGGTCTGAGGTGGTGCCGGCCGCTGGCCGGCAACCTGGGCGAACTCGCAGCCAGGCATGGCCTGGCTCTACTGGCGGTTATCCGGGGTCGTGCCGAGCAACGGTCGGCACCCACCGTCAACGCGCGGTGGTTTCCTCTTCCCGCTCCGGTTCCGGCGGGGGCAGCTGCTCGTCTTCGGCCCGCTCGTTGCCCGGCAGGCTGGGGCGCGTTTCCATCAGCAGCGACAGCGCGGCCTTGGCCATCAGGTGCGCGCTGATCGGTGCGGTGATGAACAGGAACACGGTGATCAGCAGCTCGCGCGGCTGCGGGTCCTGGCCCAGGAAGATGTGGTAGCACACCGAGCACACCAGCACGCAGCCCACGCCCAGCGTGCTGGCCTTGGTCGGTGCGTGCAGGCGCTTGAAGAAGGTGGACAGCTTCACCAGGCCCAGCGCGCCGACCAGGATGAAGAAGCAGCCGAACAGCAGCAGGATCGACAGCGCGATCTGGATGAAGGTGATCATTCGACGATGTCCCGGCGCAGCACGAACTTGCTCAGCACCACGGTGCTGCCGAAGCCGAGCATGGCGATGATCAGGGCCGCCTCGAAGTAGATCGCCGAATTGAGGTACATGCCGAACAGCATCAGCTCGGCGATGGCGGTCACCGACAGCGTATCCAGTGCAAGGATGCGGTCGGGCACGGTCGGCCCGCGCAGCAGGCGCCAGGTGGCCAGCAGCATGGCCAGGCCGACCACGTGCATGCACACCACCAGGGTGGTCTGGATGATCTGGAATCCAGTCATGGGAAGATCTCCATCAACGGGGCTTCATAACGGCGCTTGATCGTATCGATCAGCTCCTGCGGGTCGTCCAGGTGCAGCACGTGCACCAGCAGGAATTTGCGGTCGTCGCTGAGGGCAGCCGACACCGTGCCGGGGGTCAGGGTGATCATGCTGGTCAGCGCGGCGATGCCGTGGATGTTGGCGATGTCCAGCGGCAGCCAGATGAAACCAGGGTGGATGTTCTTTTCCGGGCCCAGTACCTGGATGGCCACGCGGATGTTGGACATCAGGATGTCCCACAGGGTCACCAACAGCAGCTTCGGCAGCGGCCGCAGGGTGCCGATGCGGGCGAACTCGCGGTCCAGGCGCGCGGCGAACAGCGGAATGACCACGCCCAGCAGCAGGCCCAGCAGGAACTGGCCGAGCGTGAAGCTGTCGGACATCAACAGCCAGAACACCACCACCATCACGCTCAGCGCGGGTGAGGGCAGCAGGCGGCGGATCGGGGAACGCTTGGCGGTCATGGCTGGCGGATCTCCGGCGTGGTCGCGCGCAGCTGCTGCACGTAGTCGCCCGGCTGCAGCAGCTGGGTGGCGATGGCGTCGGTGTGCTGCATCAGCGGGGCAGCGAACAAGGTCATGCCGATGCCGTAGGCCAGCAGGGCGCAGGCGGCAAACAGCTCCACACGGCGCAGTGGTGCCTTGCGCGATGGCGGTGCATCGGGATCGGGCAGCGGCACGCGCCAGAACAGGCGGATGCCGCCGCGGGTCAGGCCTATGATGACCAGCAGGCTGCTGACCAGCACGGCGGTCCACACCGCGCCGGTGTACTGCGCCGGCATGCCGGCCAACAGCGCGGCCTTGGCCAGGAAGCCGGACAGCGGCGGCAGGCCGGCCACCGACACCGCTGCGATCAGGAACAGCACGGCCGGGGTCTCCTTGCCGGGCATCGGTGCGATCACTTCCTTGCGGTCGCTGGCGCCGCCACGGCGGCGTCGGATCAGGTCGGCGACCAGGAACAGTGCGGCGGCGACGAAGCTGCTGTGCGGCAGGTAGTACAGGCCGGCCGACAGCACCTCAGGGGTGCCCACCGAAAAGGCGATGAACAACGTGGCCGCCGAGACGATCACCAGATACGAAATCAGCACGCGCAGGCGCGCGGCAGCCAACGCGCCCAGGCCACCCAGCACCAGCGTCGCTACGCCGGCCCACAGCAGCCAGTCGCGGCCATAGCCGGCCATCGCCCCCGCATCCTCGCCGAACCACAGCATCTGGATGCGCAGCACGGCATACAGGCCCACCTTGGTCATGATCGCAAACAGCGCCGCCACCGCAGCCGGCGCACGCGCATACGATTCGGGCAGCCACAGGTACAGCGGCATCAGCGCGGCCTTGGCACAGAACACCAGCAGCAACAGGCCCATGGTCGCCTTCACCAGGGTCAGCTGCGCAGGCGGCACTTCGGCGATGCGCTGCGACAGCTCGGCCATGTTCAATGAACCCAGCGAGGCGTACAGCAGGCCCAGTGCGATCAGGAACAGGGTCGAGGCGGTGACGTTGAACACCACGTAGTGCAGGCCGATGCGCATGCGCAGGCCACGGCCGCCACTGAGCAGCAGGCCGTAAGAGGCGATCAGCATCACCTCGAAGAATACGAACAGGTTGAAGATGTCGCCGGTCAGGAAGGCGCCGTTGAGGCCGACCAGCTGGAACTGGAACAGCGCATGGAAGTGCGGCGCGCGCCGGTCCCAACCCGAACACGCATGCAGCAGGCAGGGGATGGCCAGCAGCAGGGTGGTCAGCAGCATCCACGCCGACAGCCGGTCGGCCACCAGTGCGATGCCCAGGCGCGACGGCCAGTCACCCAGCAGGTACACGCGGATGTCGCCGCCAGCGGTGTCGGCGAACAACAGGCCGACCACCACCGCCAGCGCGCCCAGCGCGGTCCACGCCACGGCGCGCTGCACCTTCGGCCCATAGCGGCGGTGTTCAACGAACAGCGACAGCGCAGCGCCGAGCAGCGGTACCAGGATCGGCAGGATCACCAGATGATTCATGCGCGGTCCTCGCCCCGGCGCGGCGGTGCATCGTCGTCCGGCTCGTGCGCGTCCACGTGGTCACTGTGGTTGTCGCTGCGGCTGCGCATGGCCAGCACGATGCTGACGGCGGTCATCGCAAAGGCAATGACGATGGCGGTCAGCACCAGCGCCTGTGGCAGCGGATCGGTGTAATTGCCCAGGTGGCTTTCCACGCCTTCCTGCAGCACCGGCGCCTTGCCCTGCACCACGCGGCCACCGGCGAAGATCAGCAGGTTGGTGGCGTAGGACAGGAAGGTCATGCCGAGGATCACATCGAAGCTGCGCGCGCGCAGCAGCAGGTAGATGCCGATGGCGGTCAGCACGCCGATCGCAGAGGCCAGGGCCAGTTCCATCAGTGCATCTCCCCCGTTCGTGCCGAGCGGCGTTGCAGGTCGATCTCGCCCTTGCGCGCGGTGCGCGTCCGCGAGGGTTTGACGGTGGCCATCATCGACAGCATCAGCATCGCGCCACCGAACACCACCAGGTACACGCCGATATCAAAACCAATCGCGCTGGCCAGCGGTACATCGCCGATCAACGGCAGGTGCAGGTCCAGGTGGCCGCTGGTCAGGAACGGCACGCCGAACAGCATCGACGCGGCGCCACTGAGGATGGCGATCAGCAGGCCGGTCCCGATGCAGCGGATGTAGTCGAAGCCGAAGCGTGACTCCACCGAAGCGGTGCCCTGGATCACGTACTGGATCAGCAGCGGCACCGCCAGCACCAGGCCGGCGATGAAGCCGCCGCCCGGCGCGTTGTGGCCGCGCAGGAACAGGAAGATGGAGACCGTCAGGGTCAGCGGGAACATGATCTGGGCCAGATCGGCCGGCACCGGCAGCTTGATCGGCGGACCGGGCATGATCTGCTCCGGCGCCATCCGCGTGCGACGCAGCAGCGCATGCACGACCAATGCGGCAATGCCGAACACGGTGATCTCGCCGAAGGTATCGAAGCCGCGGAAGTCGACCAGGATCACGTTGACCACGTTCTGGCCGTACGCCTCGGGCAGGGCGCGGGCAAGCAGCTCGCCGGCCATGGTGTTCGGCGGCAGGGTCATCGCGCTGTAGGCCAGCGCACCCAGGCCGGCACCGGCCAAGATAGCGATCAGCGCATCACGGCGCTTGCGCCAGCGTGGCCGCTCCGGGCTGGACTGTGCCGGCAGGTAGTTCATGCCCAGCAGCATCAGCACCAGGGTCACCATCTCCACCAGCAGCTGGGTCAGCGCCAGGTCCGGTGCGGACAGGAACACGAAGGTCAGCGCCACCATCAGGCCGACGCCGCCGACCAGCAGCACGGCCAGCAGGCGCTGCTTGTACATGCGCAGGGTCGCCACCGCGCAGGACATCATCACCAGCCACAGCGCCCAGCCCAGCAGCGGTATCGGCTGCGGTCTGGTCCATTCCGGCGAGGCCGGGTTGGCGATGTAGGGCGCGGCGGCGACCACGATCGCCACCAGCACCAGGCCCAGCAGCATGCGCTGCAGGCTGCCGTTGGCGATGCCGGCGGTCAACCGCTGCGCACCGGCCGACAGCAGGTCCAGCTGGTGGTGGAAGACGTTGCGTCCCGGCGTGGTGTTGGTTACCGCGTGCAGATCGATCAGCTTGCGCAGGCCGAAGTAGAGGAGCACGCCACCAACCACGCCAGCGGCGCTCATCGCCAGCGGCAGGTTGAAGCCATGCCAGATCGACAGGTTGTATTCGGGCATCGCGCTGCCGAGGATCGAGGCGGCTGCCGCGTGCAATACCGGGGCCACGGTCACGGCCGGGGCGATACCCACCGCCACGCAGATCACCACCAGGATCTCCACCGGCACCTTCATCCAGCGCGGCGGCTCGTGCGGCACGCGGTCCAGGCCATGCGGGCCCTTGCCGAAGAACGTGTCGTGCACGAAGCGCAGGCTGTAGGCCACGCCGAACACACCGGCCAGCAGCGCGGCGATCGACACCGCCGTGCGCATGGTGTCGGTGCCGCCCGCCGAAAGCGCTTCGGCGAACAGCATTTCCTTGGACAGGAAGCCATTGAGCAGCGGGATGCCGGCCATCGCCAGCGAGGCGATGATCGCCAGCGCGCTGGTGAACGGCATCAGCCTGCGCAGGCCACCCAGCTTGCGCATGTCACGGGTGCCGGTCTCGTGGTCGATGATGCCGGCGGCCATGAACAGCGAGGCCTTGAAGGTGGCGTGGTTGATGATGTGGAACACGCCAGCGACCACCGCCATCGGCGTGGACAGGCCGAACAGCAGGGTGATCAGGCCCAGGTGCGAGATCGTCGAATAGGCCAGCAGGCCCTTCAGGTCATGCTGGAAGATCGCGTTCCAGGCACCGATCAGCAGGGTGATCGCACCGATGCCGCTGACCGTGTAGAAGAACAGATCGCTGCCGGCCAATGCCGGATGCAGGCGCGCCAGCAGGAACACCCCCGCCTTCACCATGGTGGCCGAGTGCAGGTAGGCCGACACCGGGGTGGGCGCGGCCATCGCATGCGGCAGCCAGAAGTGGAACGGGAACTGCGCGCTCTTGGTGAAGATGCCCGCCAGCACCAGGAACAGGGCATAGGGGTACAGCGCGCTGGCGCGGATCTGCTCGCCGGCGGCCAGCACCACGTCCAGGTCGAAGCTGCCGACGATGCGGCCGATCAGCAGCACGCCGGCCAGCAGCGCCAGGCCGCCGCCACCGGTGATCACCAGCGCCATCCGCGCGCCCTCGCGCGCGTCCTGGCGGTGCGACCAGAAACCGATCAGCAGGAACGAGCTGATGCTGGTCATTTCCCAGAAGACCATCAGCAGCAACAGGTTGCCCGACAGCACCATGCCCAGCATGGCGCCCATGAACAGCAACAGGTAGGTATAGAAGCGGTGCGCGTTGTCCTGGCTGCTGAGGTAGTAGCGCGCATACAGCACCACCAGCGCGCCGATGCCCAGCACCAGCCCGGCGAACATCCAGGCCAGGCCATCCAGGCGTAAGGTGAAGTCCAGGCCGATCTGCGGCAGCCACGGCACCATCGTGCGCACCACCTGGCCATCGAGCACCGATGGGGTCAGCCAGGCGAGGATCGCCAGCCCGCCCAACGGCGCCAGCGCCGCCAGCCAGGCAGCAGTCGAGCGCGAACTACGGGGGAAGGCTGCGACAGCCACTGCCATCAGGAACGGCAGGGCCAGCAACAGGGGCAGGCTGGGGAGCATGCAGGGAATCCATGATTCACGAGCAGGTCAGGGAGCATAACAGGCTGCCAAATGTCGCCGAAACCCATTGAACAGCGATCAATTGCATGTAACGTGCGCTGATTCATTTTTTCTGCGATGCAGCATGCCGCGCGGATGACCCATCAGGGCCCGGTGGGCAGGTCCACCCTACGCCCACGCAGGGACAGCGCAGCCCCTGTCGCACAGGGACCGCCGCCGCTGGGCGGGGCAAGGTGAGGAGGTCACCGCGGCAGGCTGGCAGGCTCGCCGTGCAGTGTCGGTGACGGGATCTGCCCGTTCAGGAAACGAAGGCGTCGACGCGGCGACGCTGGTCAGTAGCGCCAGTCGAGCTTGCGATAGGCCTTGGCCATCACCCACGCCGGGCCGATCAGCAGGTAGGTCAGGTCGGTCAGGAAGCTGGGCTTGCGGCCTTCGAACTTGTGGCCGATGAACTGCGCGATCCAGGCGACGACGAAGACGCCGATGGCCAGCGAGCGCAGGTTGTGCAGGCCGATTTCCGCTTCCAACAGCCGGCACAGGCAGCCGAACACGAAGAACTGGATGAGCATGCCGATGCCCAGCGGGCGCGACAGCTTGTTGTAGAAGCACCACGCGCTGAACATCGCGAACGCCGACCAGATGCCGTACTGGAACCAGGTGATCAGCGGCGGCACGCACCACAGCAGGGCCACCACCGACCACAGGATCGCCGGCACCGCCACCACGTGGATGCGCTGGTTGACCACATTGCGGTGGTCGTCGGAGTAGCTGGCGAAATAGCGGTCGATCGGACGCGCAAGCTGGGTGCTGGTCTGCATGTGGCCAGCATACCCCGGCCGGGGCCGGCAGTAGAGCCAGGCCATGCTTGGCTGCAGGTTCGCGGGGTTGCCGGCCAGCGGCCGGCACTACCAACCGGCAGTAGAGCCAGACCATGCCTGGCTGCAGGTTCGCCGAGGTTGCCGGCCAGCGGCCGGCACTACCAACCGGCAGTAGTCAGGCCGTGCCTGGCTGCAGTTTCGCCGGGGTTGCCGGCCAGCGGCCGGCCCCATCAACCGTCAGTAGAGCCAGGCCATGCCCGGCTGCAGGTTCGCGGGGTTGCCGGCCAGCGACCGGCACTACCGCACTCAGAACGCCCCCGCCACGCGGGCAGGGGGCGCAGGGGATTCAGTCGATGCTGATCCCGGCCAGGCGCTGCAGCGCCTCGGCGTACTTGGCGCGGGTGCGCTCGATGATCTCCGCCGGGATGCTCGGGCCTGGGGCGGTCTTGCCCCAGTCCAGCGTCTCCAGGTAGTCACGCACGAACTGCTTGTCGTAGCTCGGCGGGCTGGTGCCCACTTCGTACTCGTCGGCAGGCCAGTAGCGCGAGGAATCCGGCGTCAGCATCTCGTCCATGATGTACAGGCGACCGTCGGCGTCGGTACCGAACTCGAACTTGGTGTCGGCCAGGATGATGCCGTGCTCGCGTGCGTAATCGGCCGCGAACTTGTAGATGCGCAGCGTCGCGTCGCGCACCCGCTCGGCCATTTCCGCACCGACCGTCTTCACCATCGCGTCGAAGTCGATGTTCTCGTCATGGTCGCCAACGGCGGCCTTGGTCGAGGGGGTGAAGATCGGCTCGGGCAGCTGCTCGGCCTGGCGCAGGCCGTCGGGCAGCTCGATGCCGCTGACCTTGCCGGTGCGCTGGTAGTCCTTCCAGCCGCTGCCGATCAGGTAGCCACGGGCGATGGCTTCCACCGGTACCGGCTTCAGCTTGCGGGTGACCACCGCGCGCTTGGCGTACAGGGCCGCGTCCACGCCCTCGGGCAGCACGCTGGCCACATCGATGCCGGTCAGGTGGTTGGGCATCAGGTGCGCGGTCTTGGCGAACCAGAAGTTGGACACCTGGCAGAGCATCTCGCCCTTGCCCGGGATCGGGTCGGGCAGGACCACATCGAACGCCGACAGGCGATCGGTGGCGACCATCAAGAGGTAGTCCCCCGGTGGGGTACCGGCCGGCAGCCGCTCGCGCGGGATATCGAACACATCACGCACCTTGCCGCGGTGGCGCAAGGGCAGGCCGGGGAGATCGGATTGCAACAGCGTGGTTGGCACGGGCACTCCTGGGGCTTCGTCGAGACGGCTGCCCAGGGGACCCGGCGGGCCCGCAACTGGTCAGCGGGCGGCCTAGTGTAAAGCGGTCCGGGCCCGCTGTGACGTAAAATGAGCGTCCATTTCGTCGGCCGACCCCGGAGCGCCATGCGCTGGTACGGAAAACTGCTCGGTTTCATCGCCGGCGCCCTGCTGTTCCGGCCCAATCCGCTGTTCGGCGCGGTGGTCGGCCTGTTGCTGGGGCATGCCTTCGACAGCGACTGGTTCCGCCTGAACAAGGAGAACCCGTACCGCGAGCTGGGGCTGACCTCCGAGGCCACCGATGCCGAGGTCGAGCGCGCCTACCGCAAGCTGATCTCCCAGTACCACCCCGACAAGCTGGGCGGCGCCGCCCCCGAGCTGCAGCAGCAGGCCGAGCAGAAGTCGCGGCGCATCAACGCCGCCTACGACCGCATCAAGACCCTGCGCAAGCGCTGACCCCATTGCCCCGCCTGCGGGCGGGAGACCCCTTTCCCCGTTCCGAAGGCCCCGGCCATGTCCAACTGCCTCATCGCTCCTTCCATCCTCTCGGCCAACTTCGCCCGCCTGGGCGAGGAAGTCGACAACGTCCTGGCCGCGGGTGCCGACTGGGTCCATTTCGATGTGATGGACAACCACTACGTGCCCAACCTGACCATCGGCCCGATGGTCTGCCAGGCGCTGCGCAAGCACGGCGTCACCGCGCCGATCGACGTGCACCTGATGGTCGAGCCGGTCGACCGCATCATCCCGGACTTCGCCGAGGCCGGTGCCACCTACATCAGCTTCCACCCGGAGGCCAGCCGCCACGTACACCGCACCATCCAGCTGATCCGCTCGCTGGGCTGCAAGCCGGGCATCGTGCTCAACCCGGCCACCCCGGTGGACATCCTCGACTGGGTGCTGGACGACCTCGACCTGGTGCTGCTGATGTCGGTCAACCCGGGCTTCGGCGGCCAGGCCTTCATTCCGTCGGCCTTGGACAAGCTGCGCGTGGTGCGCCAGAAGATCGATGCCAGCGGCCGTGACATCCGCCTGGAGATCGACGGTGGCGTGAAGGCCGACAACATCGGCGAGATCGCTGCTGCCGGTGCCGACACCTTCGTGGCCGGCTCGGCCATCTTCAACGCCAAGACCAGCTACCAGGACGTGATCGCGCAGATGCGCGCCAACGTCGCTGCGGCACGCTGACAAAATGCGGACGGAGGGGATTAAGCTCGCTTAATCCCCCTCCGTCCCCTTTTTTCCGCTCATGGCACTCCTGAACATCCGCCCGGCCACCGTCGCCGACGCCGGCCTGATCCTTCGCTTCATCCGCGAACTGGCGATCTACGAGAAGGCCGAGCAGTCGGTGCAGACCGATGAGATCGGCATCGCCGAAAGCCTGTTCGGCGCCGACGCCACCGCCCGCGCGCTGGTCTGCGAGGCCAACGGCGAAGCCATCGGCTACGCGGTGTATTTCTACAACTATTCCACTTGGCTGGGGCGCAAGGGCATCTACCTGGAAGACCTGTACGTGAGCCCGGAAAAACGCGGCTCCGGCGCGGGCAAAGCGCTGCTGAAGTACATCGCCCGCCAGGCGGTAGCTGAAGGTTGTGGGCGCTTCGAGTGGTCGGTGCTGGACTGGAACACGCCGGCCATCGCGTTCTACACCGCAGCTGGCGCCAGACCGCAGGACGAGTGGACGGTGTACCGGTTGGAAGGTGAGGCGCTGAAGGCATTCGCCGGGTAGTCCGTGTCCTGGTGACTGGTGTGCCGATGAAATACGCCATTGCCGCACTCCGACAGCGGCTGCCGGCCTCGATTGCTGTCTGCAGGCAGGCGCTGGAGGCTTCCGGCGGTGACCTGTCACAGGCGCACGCCTTGGTGGTTGATCAGCTCGTGGCCGATTACGGGCACCGCACAGGGTTGGGTGCCGCCGAGGCCGCCATCGAGCTGCAGGCCGCTGGCCATGACGTGGAACGCGCCATGATGCTTTGGCGTCGCCGCCACCCATCGCCGCCGCCGCGGCCATTTGCGGCGCTTGAAAAGGGATGGGCGCTGGCAGCGGAGCTGGCTTCGGTGGGCGCCGGGTTGCGCTGCTTCGCCCATGTCATTCCTGGCGAACAAGACACCTACGAGCTGCGCTTGATCACCCATGCCGTACGCTTCACCGAGACCGCCTATGGCTTCGACTACGACTACGCCATGCAGGACGCGCAGACGCGGGTGGAACGCAGGTTCGTGACCGGAATTCCGGCGCTCAAGCTTCTGTTGCAGGAGTACGCAATTGATGAGGCGATATTGTGCAGCATCGATGCCTTCGACAGCTGCCTCCTGCACGGTCCCATCGAGGCTTACCTGTAAGCCGGCATCTACACCCGCGCGATGGGTAAAAAAAAGCCACGCCAAACACTGGCGTGGCTTTGCTGCATGCGTGGGAGGCTGATCCTGCCTCCATCCGTCGTCCCTGCTATGGCCTTCCATTCTCCCGGTGGCCGATGACACCTGCATGACATGCCGCGCGGGCGAGCCCAGCGCCCTGACCTGAACGGTGGCCGCTGCCTTTCACTGGCCCCGAACGCGCGGTTGCTAGCCTGTGCCGCCCTTACCTGGAAGCACCGCATGAGCACACCGCGCTGGCGCCTGATCCTCAACGGCAAGTCCGCAGGCAACGATGACCTGCGCGAGGCCGTGGGCCACTGGCGCGAACGCGGTGTGCAGCTGGAAGTGCGGGTGACCTGGGAAGACGGTGATGCCGAGCGCTACGTCGCCGAGGCCATCGATCACGGCGTGGACGTGATCGTGGCGGCCGGTGGCGACGGAACGCTGAGCGCGGTGGCCGAGACGCTGGCCCATCGCGACGAGCCGGCTGAGGCGCTGCCTTCGCTGGCGCTGGTGCCGATGGGCACCGCCAACGATTTCGCCACTGCTGCCGGCATTCCGGTGGAGCCGCAGGAGGCCTTCGCACTGGTTGCCAGCGGCCACCCACGCCCGATGGATCTGCTGCGCGTCGATGCCGACGGCAAGCCATGGTGGTGCGCCAACCTCGCCAGCGGTGGCTTCGGCACCCAGGTCACGGTGGAAACCGATGCCGGCTTGAAGAAGATGCTTGGCGGACTGGCCTATGTCATCACCGGTATCGCCAAGCTCGGGCGTATCGAGCCGATCATCGCGCGCCTGAGCGGGCCGGACTTCCAGTGGGAAGGCGGGTTCATCGCACTGGGCGTCGGCAATGGCCGTCAGGCGGGTGGTGGCCAGCAGCTGTGCCCTCAGGCACTGATCGATGATGGCCTGCTGGATGTCACCGTGGTGCCGGAACTGGAGGGTGAAGTCGCAGCCACCCTTGGACAGATGCTGACCGGCGGCAAGGAAGCGGCGCTTGAACGTGTCGCCACGCGCGCGCAGCTGCCGTGGCTGCAGATCGACGCACCGCAGCCGTTGACGTTGAACCTGGACGGCGAACCGGTGCAGGCACGCCGCTTCCGCATCGACTGCGTGGCGGGCAGGGTGCGGATGCATCTGCCCGATGACTGTGCGTTGCTGTCGGAACGCTGAGCGCGCGAGGACCGGCCGAGGGACGCGATCGACGCCGGTCGCAAGCAGGAGCGGGGAGATCGCGGTCCCGCAGCAGGTACAGGAAATCCGGGGGCAGGCACGGCGGATGGGCCAGGGGGAAGACAAACCGCCCGTCGCCAAAGGGTTTCCCTGCGGCCAAAGCTGCGATACAGTCAAGGCGTGTCCAGCCTGACGACCCCGCATACCCTTTCTTCCGCACGCCGTTGGTGGCGATGGTGGCCTGTTGCCGTCGTCCGCTCCCATAACGCTGTGTCCCGGAAGGAAAGTCGTCTTGATCTCGCACGCCCAGTTTCAGCAGCAGGCCGCTGAAGGCCACACCCATATTCCCGTTGTCCGCGAAGTGCTGTCCGACCTGGACACGCCGCTTTCGGTCTATCTGAAGCTCGCCGACGGCCCCAATACCTACCTGTTTGAATCCGTCGAAGGCGGCGAGCGCTTTGGTCGTTACTCGATCATCGGCCTGCCGGCACGCCGTGTGTACGCCTTCCACGGCCACACCCTGACGGTGCGCGAGCACGGCCAGGTGGTGGAAACCCGCGAGGTGGCCGATCCGTTTGCCGAGGTCGAGGCGCTGCGCAGCGCCCACTCGGTGCCGAAGCTGGAAGGCCTGCCGGGCTTCACCGGTGGCCTGGTCGGCTGGTTCGGGTTCGAGTGCATCGGCTACATCGAGCCGCGCCTGGCGTCGCCGGCCGGCCGCGACGAACTGGGCACGCCGGACATCCTGCTGCTGCACTCCGATGAGCTGGCGGTGTTCGACAACCTGAAGGGCCGGCTGTACCTGATCGTGCACGCCGACCCGCGCCAAGCGGGCGCCTTCGAGCAGGCGCAGGCGCGCCTGGACGCGCTGGCGGCCAGGCTGCGCGCGCCGGGGGCAGGCTATCCGGCACCGCTCACCAGCGATGTGCTGGACGAGTCCGACTTCGTTTCCGGTTTCACCCGCGAGGGCTTTGTCGATGCGGTCCAGCGCAGCAAGGAGTACATCCGTGCCGGCGACATCTTCCAGGTGGTGCTCAGCCAGCGCCTGAGCGTGCCGTTCAAGGCGCGGCCGGTGGATGTCTACCGCGCGCTGCGGGCACTGAACCCGTCGCCGTACATGTATTTCCTCGATGTCGGCGACCTGCAGGTGGTCGGCTCGTCGCCGGAAATCCTGGTGCGTCTGCAGCATACCCATGAAGGCGTGGGCGAAGTGACCGTGCGCCCGATCGCCGGCACGCGCCCGCGCGGCGCCACGCCGGAGCTGGATCAGGCGCTGGAGGCCGAACTGCTGGCCGATCCGAAGGAACGCGCCGAGCACCTGATGCTGATCGACCTGGGCCGCAATGACGCCGGCCGCGTGTCCAAAGCCGGTACCGTGGAAGTGGGCGAGCAGTTCGTGATCGAACGCTACAGCCACGTCATGCACATCGTCAGCGAAGTGACCGGGCAGCTGCAGCCGGGCCTGAGCTACGCCGACGTGCTGCGCGCCACCTTCCCGGCCGGTACGGTCAGCGGCGCGCCGAAGATCCGCGCGCTGGAAGTGATCCGCGAACTGGAACCGATCAAGCGCAATGTCTACGCCGGCAGCATCGGCTACATCGGCTGGCACGGCGATGCCGATACCGCGATCGCGATCCGCACCGCCGTGATCAAGGACGGCCGCCTGTACGTGCAGGCCGGCGCCGGCATCGTCTACGACTCGGACCCCGACAAGGAGTGGGACGAGACGATGAACAAGGGCCGCGCGCTGTTCCGTGCCGTCGCCCAGGCCGCCAAGGGCCTGTAACCTCTCCCCGTCGTCCAAGGCTGTCCGTCACGCGGTGCATGGGATGCGCCGCGCCCACTTGAATGGGTTTCTGCAGATCATGAAAAGCGCCACTTCCCGGTACATGCCGCACATCGATGGACTGCGCTGCGTCGCAGTGCTGGCGGTCCTGCTCTTCCACTTCGGCGTGCCTGGACTGGGCGGTGGCTATGTCGGCGTGGACATCTTCTTCGTGATCAGCGGTTACCTGATCACCTCCATCATCCGCAGTGAGCTGGTGGAGACCGGTGGTTTCCGCTTCGGCAATTTCTACGCGCGTCGGGTCCGGCGCATCCTGCCCGCGCTGATCGCCACCCTGCTGGCGACCACCGTGCTGGCCGTGCTCAGCCTCACTCCTGCCGATCTGGTCGCGTACGGCAAGTCCCTGTTGGCCTCGGCGCTGTCGGTATCCAATCTGCTGTTCTGGTCGGAAAGCGGCTACTTCGATGCGGCCTCGCAGACCAAGCCCCTGCTGCACACCTGGTCGCTGAGCGTGGAAGAGCAGTTCTACCTGGTCTGGCCCGCGTTCCTGTTCCTCTGCTACCGGTTCGGCGGCCGCCGCGGCATCGCCTGGGGCATCGTCGTCGCAGGGGTCGTCAGTTTTCTGGCCAACCACCTGGCCGTGGCCGGGCAGAGCCTGGGGTTCGCGTCGGATCTGTTCTTCCTGCCGCAGTTCCGCGTGTTCGAGTTCGCCATCGGCGCAGCCGGCTGTTTCATCGCCGCGCGGCTGCCGTCGTCGCGCTGGCTGCATGAAGGCATGTTCGCTGTCGGCGCGGCGCTGATCGTCCATTCGATCATCACCCTGGTGGAAGGCGATGTGTTCCCGTACACCAACGCCATCGCGCCCTGCGTGGGCACGCTGCTGGTCATCGCATCGAACCGCTCGCGCGCTACCACATTGCTGCTGGCCAACCCGCTGGCGGTATGGTTCGGCAAGATCAGCTACTCGCTGTACCTGACCCATTGGCCGGTGGTGGTTTTCGTCACCCAGTTCATGCCGCACTCGCCGTGGCCGGTGCAGTTCGGCCTGATGGTGGTGTTGTCGCTGCTGACGGCGGTGGCGCTGCATCATTGGGTCGAAGTGCGTTTCCGCTATGTCGATCCGGCAGCGCCCAAGGGGGCGCTGGTGGGCCGTACGCTCGGCGTCTCGTTGTTCTGCTGTGCGCTGGGTGTGACGGTACTGGCATCCAACGGCATGGTCTGGCGCTACCAGTACTTCACCCCCGGCAGGGTGGGGCCGGGCACGACGGCCAGCGCCCTTGGCCAGGGCGCTGTAGCACACGCCCAGGCGCCGGTGTTCCAGCCGCTGGCGGCCGCCGACATCGAAGCCGGCAAGGGACGCCGGTTCGAAGGCCTTGCCGCGGCCTGCAACGTGCAGTCGCTGCAGGATCCAGCGCGCTGCCCCATGGATCGACCGGTGCAGGTGCTGCTGTTCGGCAATTCGCATGAGCCCGATGGCTTCAACGCCTTCGCGCAGATCTACGGGCATGACCGTCGCGTCAACCTGATCAATTTCGGCACGGTCAATGACTGCAAGGTCGTGCTGGAGCGGGATCGCATTGCATCGCCCACGCCCGAGCTGGCGTGCGATACCCGCTTCGCCGCACTCGACGATGATCGTCTGGTACAGGCGCTGGACGTGGTCGTCTACAACACGCACCAGGGCTTTGACCCGGTTGCCGCCGATCTGTGGCGGATCCTGGAGATCCTGAAGACGCGCAACCCGCAGCTGAAGATCATTGCGATCGGCTCCTTCCTGCAGACCACGTCCGACTGTGCGTCGCTCTACAACCGCTACGGAAGCTTCGATGCATGCAAACGCCCTGACCTGGTGAACTACTTCAACCCGGATGAGCGCGCCAAGTCGACCATCCCGCAGGTGAAGTCGCTGCCGTACCTGTACATCAGCAAGTACGAACTGCTGTGCGGTGGCAATGCGATGGAGGGCTGCGTGATGGAGGCCAACGGCGAGCCGGCCTTCTATGACCAGCATCACCTGTCGCTGGGCTACGCGCGCTACATGGGCCAGCAACTGGCCAAGCGGCATGCCGCCGACCTGGTTGCCGCCGGCCTGCCCGAGCCCATTTCCAGCAAGGAGTAGACGATGAAGCTGCTGAGTGCATCGCTGTGGTTGTCGCTGCTGTTGCCAGCCGCCCCGGCTGCCTGGGCGCAGGCCAACACCATTCCCTCGCAGCCGCACCTGCTGGTGAAGGGCGAGGGCGCGCGAACGGTGATGCCGGACCGGTTCACCGTTGAACTGCTGGTCAAGTCCACCGATCTTCAGCCGGATACAGCGCGCTCGCGCGTGCAGGGCAATGTCGAGGCGGTGCTGGCTGCGTTCAAGCGCAACCATGCACTGCCGGCAAGCGTGGTGGCGGACAACCTGACCATCCAGCCGGACTACCGCTACAGCGTGCAGGGCAAGCAGGAGTACCTCGGCACGCGGGTGAGCCGGCGCCTGAAAGGCAGCTTCGGCACCACCGGCGACCTGCAGGCCTTCCTGCGCGCGGTCGATGCCAGCGATGACCTGCAGATCAGCAGCATGCGGCCCGGCTATTCGAAGGAGGCAGCACTGCGTGGCGAACTCAAGGCTGAAGCGGCAATGCAGACACGCGCCTCCGCCAAGCAGCTTGCCGGGGCCTATGGCGCGCGCATCACCGGCCTCTACAGCATCTCCGACGTGGCCCCGAACTTCGCCTACGGCGTGCAGGCAGGCAGCTGGCCGCGCAGCGCTGACATGGTCACCCCGCCCAGCCCGCCAGCTCCGGCACAGACGAGCGTCGAGGCAACCGGCTCGCGCGGCCGCGAATCCATCGAAGCCGGCCCCATCACCTACACCGAAAACGTGTACGCCATTTTCCTGATAAGCGACGGAACCTGACCATGTTGTGGATGATCGACAACTACGACAGCTTCACCTACAACCTCGTGCAGTACCTGCAGACGCTGGGTGCCGAAGTGAAGGTGGTGCGCAACGATGCGATGAGCGTGGACGAGATCGCCGCGCAGAAGCCCGAACGCATCGTCATTTCGCCCGGCCCGTGCACGCCCAACGAAGCGGGCGTGTCGTTGGAGCTGATCCAGCGCCTGGGCCCGACCACGCCGATCCTCGGCGTGTGCCTGGGCCACCAGGGCATCGGCCAGGTCTACGGCGGCACGGTCATCCGCGCCGGCAACATCATGCATGGCAAGACCTCGCCCATCCGGCATGAAGGCAAGGGCGTGTTCGCCGGGCTGCCGGACGGTTACCAGGCCACCCGCTACCACTCGCTGGTGGTGGACAAGAACAGCCTGCCCGACGCGCTGGAAGTGACCGCCTGGACCGAGAACGAGGATGGCTCGATCGAAGAGATCATGGGCCTGCGCCACCGCCAGTTCCCGGTGGAGGGCGTGCAGTTCCATCCCGAATCGATCCTCACCGAGCATGGTCACGCGCTGCTGCGCAATTTCCTGCAGCGCCCGGCTGCCTGATCCAAGGAGTATTCCGATGAGCTTCTCCCCCCAGGAAGCCCTGCAACGCACCATCGAACACCGCGAGATCTTCTTCGACGAAATGGTCGACCTGATGCGGCAGATCATGCGCGGCGATGTCTCGCCGATGATGACCGCCGCCATCCTCACCGGCCTGCGCGTGAAGAAGGAAACCATCGACGAGATCGCCGCCGCGGCGACAGTGATGCGCGAATTCGCGCTGGCCGTGCCGGTAGCCGATACCACCCACCTGGTCGACATCGTCGGCACCGGTGGCGATGGCTCGCATACCTTCAACATCTCCACCTGCGCGATGTTCGTCGCCGCTGCCGCCGGCGCGCGCGTGGCCAAGCATGGCAACCGCAGCGTGTCGTCCAAGTCGGGCAGCGCCGATGCGGTCGAGGCACTGGGTGCGGCCATCGAGCTGCAGCCGGCGCAGGTGGCCGCAGCCATCGAACAGACCGGCATCGGTTTCATGTTCGCGCCGATCCACCATCCATCGATGAAGGTGGTGGCGCCGGTCCGTCGCGAGATGGGGGTGCGCACCATCTTCAACATCCTCGGCCCGCTGACCAACCCGGCCAGCGCACCGTCGGTGCTGATGGGCGTGTTCCATCCCGACCTGGTGGGCATCCAGGCGCGCGTGCTGCGCGAGCTGGGCACCGAGCGTGCCATGGTGGTCTGGGGCCGCGACAACATGGACGAGATCTCGCTGGGCGCCGGCACCCTGGTGGGTGAACTGCGCGACGGCAAGGTGCGCGAGTACGAGATCCATCCGGAAGACTTCGGCATCGCCATGTCGGCCAGCCGCAACCTGCGCGTGGACGGCCCGGAGCAATCCATTGCCATGCTGCGCGCGGTGCTCGACAACGAGCCGGGTCCGGCGCTGGACATCGTCGCCCTGAATGCGGGCGCAGCGTTGTACGTGGCCGGCGTAGCCAGCGATATCGGCGACGGCCTGGCCCGTGCCCGCGCGGTCATCGCCGACGGCAGCGCCCGTGCCCGCCTGCAGCAGTACGTCGATACCACCCGCGCGCTGGTTGCCTGAGCGCGCGGTTCAGCCTGACCCACCCGATGGCCGATAATGGTCGTCCTCACCGCCCCAGCACCGACCCGACGACGATGAGCGATATCCTGCAGACGATCCTGGCCCGCAAGGCCGAAGAAGTAGCCCAGCGCCGCGCCCAGCGGCCGCTTGAGGAGCTGCAGGCCGCGCTGGCCGATGCGCCACCGGTGCGCGGTTTCGTGCGCGCGCTGCAGGCCGCCGTGGCCAATGGCGATCCGGCGGTGATTGCCGAAGTGAAGAAGGCCAGTCCGTCCAAGGGCGTGATCCGCCCCGACTTCCGCCCGGCCGACATCGCGGTCAGCTATGAGTTCGGCGGCGCCAGCTGCCTGTCGGTGCTGACCGACGTGGATTTCTTCCAAGGGGCCGACGCCTACCTGCAGCAGGCCCGCGACGCCTGCACGCTGCCGGTGCTGCGCAAGGACTTCGTGATCGACGCCTACCAGGTGTATGAGGCGCGAGTGCTCGGTGCCGACTGCATCCTGTTGATCGTCGCCGCGCTGGACGATACGCAGCTGGCCACGCTGTCCGAACTGGCGATGTCGCTGGGCATGGACGTGCTGGTGGAAGTGCACGACATCGACGAACTGGAGCGTGCGCTGCAGGTGCCGGCGCCGATGATCGGCATCAACAACCGCAACCTGCGCACCTTCGAGGTGTCGCTGCAGACCACGCTGGACATGCGCCTGGCCGTGCCGCGCGACCGCCTGCTGGTCACCGAGAGTGGCATCCTCGGGCCTCAGGACGTGGCATTGATGCGCGATGCCGGCATTCACGCGTTCCTGGTCGGCGAGGCGTTCATGCGCGTGGAAGAGCCGGGCGAGGGTCTGCGTCAGCTATTCTTCGCGGCATGAAAACGCACTATCCAACGCCGCGCGAGGATGCGCCGCTGGTGGTCTTCGACTTCGACCACACCCTGTATGACGGCGATTCGGGCACCCACCTGTTCGCCTCGCTGATCAAGCGCAACCCGCTGCGGATGCTGGCGGCGCTGCTGGTCACCCCGATCGCCGGGCCGATGGTGGCGATGCTGCCGACCCGCCGTGCCGGCATCTCGGTCTATGTCTGGATCGGCAGTTTCGGGCTGCACCGCGCGCGTGAGTTCAACAAGGTGATCGATGCCTACGTGCTGCGCAACGAGGCGCAGATGCGCGCCAAGCTGCTGCCGCAGGCGCTGGAGGTGTTCGCCGCGCACCGTGCCAGGGGCGACCGCGTGGTGGTGGCCACCGGTGCGCCGCCGGAGCTGGCGCGCGCGATCCTGGCCTTCGTCGCTCACCAGGACGTGCCGGTGATCGGAACCGAGGTGGGGCCGCGTCTGGGCGGGGTAGGGCCGACCCGCCACTGCCATAACGAAGAGAAGATGCGCATGCTGCGCGAGCGCGGCTACGGCGACATCGACATCGCCTATTCCGACAGCACCGCCGACCTTCCGCTGCTGCTGGCGGCGAAAGCGCCGGTGGTGGTCAACCCGAAGCCGGCCAAGGTGGAGTTTTTCCGCCGCGTGCTGCCGGCCGGCACCCGCATTCTCAACTGGGGCTGCGTGGACCGCGGCGGCGACAAGGCGTAATCGATCCCGCCTGCCCGCCGGGCAGGGACCCGGTAGTGCCGGCCGCTGGCCGGCAACCTTGCACGCGTTTCCGGAGTTCATGAGGTTGCCGGCCAGCGGCCGGCACTACCGGATCCCACGCGGGTAGCGCCGGGCCACGCTCGGCGAGCGGTCAGCGGTGCAGGTACCCGAACAGCGCATGGCCCACCTGGAACAGGCTGATGCCCAGCACCAGCACGCCCACCGCGACCAGCACCCAGCGTTCCTTCACCCGCTTCACCAGCACCGCCGCCACCGGCGCGGCCATCATGCCGCCGATCAGCAGGCCGGCGACGATCTGCAGGTGCTGCACCCCCATCGACAGCAGGAACGTGGCCGAAATGGTCAAGGTGACCACGAACTCGGCCGCGTTGACGGTGCCGATCGTGGTCCTGGCCTGGCCGCCGCGGGCGAGCAGGGTGGAGGTGGCCACCGGACCCCAGCCGCCGCCGCCGCTGGCATCGAGCAGGCCAGCGAAGAATCCCAGCACCGGCACCCGGCGGATCTCGCCCTTGGGCATCCAGCGGCCGGCCGCGCGCGCCAGGATGATGATGGCCAGCACCAGCAGGTACAGGTAGATCAGCGGGCGGATCAGGTCGCCAGGGACCTGTGTCAGGACGTACGCGCCGAGTGCACCGCCTAGAGCGCCGGGCAGAGCGAGACGAAAGAACAGGCGTTTGTCGACATTTCCCGCAACCAGATGCGACACACCGGACGCGCCGGTGGTGAACACTTCAGCGGTATGGACGCTGGCGCTGACCTGTGCGGGAGGCAGCCCCATGCTGAGCAGCACCGAAGAAGAAACCAGCCCGAATGCCATGCCCAGCGCACCATCGACCAGCTGTGCGCCAAGGCCGATGAGGATGAACCACCAGAATTCGCTGCTCAGTTCCATGGATCGAGCCTAGCGGAAGCGGGTGTGCGGAACATGCGATGGTACGTCGCACGTACGGCGATCCGCCGGGCATGGCCCGGCGCTACCGGCCCAGGTCGTGTGGCAGCGCCGGGCCATGCCCGGCGGACGCCGGGTGGTCAACGGGTGCCGTACAGCACCACGGTCTTGCCGCGGGCGTGCAGCAGGCCGTCGGTCTGCAGCTTCTTCAGCACCCGGCCGGCCATTTCGCGCGAGCAGCCAACCAGACGGGCCAGTTCCTGGCGCGAGACGCGCAGCTGGCTGCCCTGCGGATGGCTCATCGACTCCGGCTCCTGCGCCAGATCGTGCAGGGTGCGCACGATCCGGTCGGTGACATCCAGGAACGCCAGGCGGCTGGCCTTGCGACTGGTGTCCAGCAGGCGCTTGGAGATCTGCTGGCCCAGCGCGTACAGCAGGCGCGGGGCATCGGCCGACAGCGGGCCGAGGAACAGTTGGTGCAGGCGCTCATAGCTGATTTCGGCCAGCTCACAGGCGGTGCGGGTGCGCAGGATCACCTCGCGGCGGTCCGACTCCACGAACAGGCCCATCTCGCCGACGAACTCACCGGCGCCGAAATAGCCCAGTACCAGCTCGCGGTCCTCTTCCTCCTCGGCCATGATCGAAACCGAGCCGCTGATCACGTAATACAGGGTTCCCGCCGGGTCACCGGGTCGGAAGACGTCGGTACGGGTGGGATAGCGCCGCCGGTGGCTGTGTGCCAGGAAGCGGTCGATTGTTGCGATGTCCAAGGCCAATGGGCTGCTAGCTAGGCGCACGGTTGACACGATAGGGGCGCTCCCTCTGCGCATGAACGGATTCACGGGGTCGATAGCGGAGCTTAACCAGCGCAATTGTTAAGGGCAAACAGTGTGCCAGAACCTGAGCGTCTTCACGTTCCCCCTGGAGACACTTATGCCGCATAATTCCCCCTTTCCCTTCTTACACAGGAATCGACCGCCGTGGTCAAGCCGTTGCCTCGCCTGAGGTTGCAGGGTTTCAACAACCTCACCAAGGCGCTGAGCTTCAACATCTATGACGTGTGTTACGCGCGCACCGAAGAGGAGCGTCAGCGTTACATTGAATACATCGATGAAGAGTACAACGCCGACAGGCTGACTCAGATCTTGACCGATGTCGCTGAGATCATCGGCGCCAACATCCTCAACGTGGCCCGCCAGGATTACGATCCGCAGGGTGCCTCGGTGACGATCCTGATCTCCGAAGAACCGGTGATCGACAAGAAGCAGGCCGGCAAGGAGCTGATCTCCGATGCCGTGGTCGCGCACATGGACAAGTCGCACATCACCGTGCACACCTATCCGGAAACGCACCCGCAGGAAGGCATTGCCACCTTCCGCGCCGACATCGACGTGGCTACCTGCGGCGTCATTTCGCCGTTGAAGGCGCTGAACTACCTGATCGAGAGCCTGGAATCGGACATCGTGATCATGGACTACCGCGTCCGTGGCTTCACCCGTGACGTGAAGGGCAAGAAGCACTACATCGATCACAAGATCAACTCGATCCAGAACTTCCTGGCCAAGAACATCAAGTCGCGTTACGAGATGTTCGACGTCAACGTCTACCAGGAAAACATCTTCCACACGAAGATGCACCTGAAGGACTTCGACCTGGACCAGTACCTGTTCGAAGAGAAGGCCAAGAACATCTCGTTCAAGGAACGCATGAAGATCGAGGCGCTGCTGCGTCGTGAGATCGAAGAGCTGTTCCACGGGCGGAACCTGGCCGAGTAACCCATGCGCGATGCCGGCAGGCATCGCCACCCAGGCGGGACGTCCCGCCCCGTGGAACAGGCGCGCTGCGCAATATTCAGTTCCACGGCGATGTACCGACTTACGGCCCGGTGTGAAAACACCGGGCCGTTTCGTTTTTCCCAAAAAGGTAAGGAGCCCCCACCCATGCCCTGGATCTATCTGCTGCTGGCCGGTCTGTTCGAGATCGGATTCGCCCTTGGAATGAAGTACTCCGAAGGTTTCAGCAAACCCGTGCCGACCGCCCTGACGGTGGTGTCGGCCCTGATCAGCCTGTACCTGATGAGCCAGGCGATGAAGAACATTCCGGTCGGCACGGCCTATGCGATCTGGACCGGCATCGGCGCCATGGGCGTGACGGTGCTGGGCATCTACCTGTTCAACGACAGCGCTTCCCCGGCGCGCCTGGCCTGCGTGGGCCTGATTGTGGCCGGCGTGATCGGCCTGAAGCTGGTGTCACCCAACTAAGCCCTGGTAGTGCCGGCCGCTGGCCGGCAACCTCATGACCTGCGGCGACCCATGCGGGGCTGCCGGCCAGCGGCCGGCACTACCGTCAGTTGGCCTCACAGCCGGTAGGCAATGGTCTTCATCACCCGGGAGGCCAGCGCCATCGCGCCCGGGATCGGGAACGGCAGGCGGCGTGCGCCGGCCTGTTCGGCATGCTCGGCATGCCGGGCCTCGTCTTCCTTCATCACCCGGATGACCGCGCGGCTGCGCAGGTCGCCGGCCGGCAGGTCGACCAGGTGTTCGTCCAGATGGGCTTCCACCTGGCGCTCGGTCTCGACCACGAAACCCAGGTTCCAGCCGTCGCCGCGCAGACCGGCCAGGGTGCCGATGGTGTAGCTGCCGGCGTACCACAGCGGATTGAACAGGCTCGGGCGGCTGTCCAGTTCGCCCAGGCGGGTGGCGCACCAGGCCAGGTGGTCGGTTTCTTCCTGGGCCGCCTCCAGCAGATGTTCGCGGGTCGCCGGATCGCGCGCCACCGCGGCCTGGCCGAAGTACAGGCCCTGGGCGCAGACCTCACCGACATGGTTGATGCGCATCAGCCCGGCCGCGTGGCGCCGCTGGGCGCGGTCCATCCCGGGCTCGCCGGTGTCCGCGGCCGGATAGGGGCGGCTGGCCGGCGGGTTGCCGAACACCGTGTCCAGGGCGCGCTGCGCCTCGGTCAGCAGGTGGTCCAGCGGAGTGGTCTGGCGAAGCACGGTCATGGCGGCACGGCGTGGAGCGGGGGAGGCCCGATTCTCGCCCGGCCCCGGTCCCCTGCCAACCCGGGGCAGGAGCCAGGTTGCACCCGCCAGCCAAGCTGCGTACAATGCCGCCCCTTACGCTCCACCTTTCACAACGCGTGGCAGAGTTCCGGCGAGTCCTTCGCCGCAATGAGCCCGACCTAACCAAGAGTTCTTCATGAGCACTTTCACTGCCAAGAACGAGACCGTCCAGCGCGACTGGTACCTCGTCGACGCCGAGGGCAAGACCCTGGGCCGTCTCTGCACCGAGCTGGCCCGCCGTCTGCGTGGCAAGCACAAGCCGGTCTACACCCCGCACGTTGATACCGGCGACTACCTGGTCGTCATCAATGCAGAAAAGATTGTCGTCACCGGCAAGAAGCTGCAGGACAAGATGTATCACCGTTTCACCGGTTACATCGGCAACCTGAAGACCGAATCCCTCGCCCAGGCGCTTGAGCGCCACCCGGAGCGCGTGATCGAGACCGCCGTCAAGGGCATGCTGCCGAAGGGCACGCTGGGTCGCCAGATGTACCGCAAGCTCAAGGTCTACGCCGGCACTGAGCATCCGCACGCCGCACAGCAGCCGCAGGTTCTGGATATCTAATCATGGCTATCACTCAAAACTACGGCACTGGCCGCCGCAAGTCCTCCACCGCTCGCGTGTTCCTGCGCAAGGGTTCGGGCAACATCACCGTCAATGGCCGTCCGCTGGACGAGTTCTTCGGCCGTGAGACCGCTCGCATGATCGTGCGCCAGCCGCTCGAGCTGACCAAGAACACCGAGAGCTTCGACATCCTGGTCACCGCCGCTGGCGGCGGCACCACCGGCCAGGCCGGTGCGATCCGTCTGGGCATCGCCCGTGCTCTGGTCGAGTACGACGAGACCCTGAAGTCCGAGCTGCGCAAGGCTGGCTTCATGACCCGCGACGCCCGCGAAGTCGAACGTAAGAAGGTCGGTCTGCACAAGGCCCGCCGCGCCACCCAGTTCTCCAAGCGCTGATTTACCGCGCCTGGTTGGGCTCCTTCGGGAGCCCGCTGGATGGAAAAGCAAAAGCCCGGCTTCGGCCGGGCTTTTGTCGTTCCGGGGCCATGCATTTCCAGGTTGCCGGCCAGTGGCTGGCGATGGGGTGGGGTCAGGGCCTTTTCCTTTGGAAAAGGATCCGCCCCCGGATCCCTTTCTGGAGAAGAGCCCCCTTGTTGTTCAAGGGGGCACGCCGACAGGCGCGGGGATAAGGTGGGATGCGTGACCAGACAAAAAAGAAAAAAGCCTGATCTTTCGATCAGGCTTTTTTCTTTTTTGTTTGGCTGCCCCGGATGGATTCGAACCACCGAATGCCTGAGTCAGAGTCAGGTGCCTTACCGCTTGGCGACGGGGCAATGTCGCGTGTAACCATTTTCTCACTTTTCACGTTGAAAAACAACTTCAACGTGGTGGCTATGGGTGGACTCGAACCACCGACCCCAGCATTATGAGTGCTGTGCTCTAACCGGCTGAGCTACATAGCCTTGGTGAGCCCGCTATTCTGCTGATGTGTACGAGGACTGTCAACACCTTTGTATCGTGCTTGTGGCCCGACAGACGGCATGGGATAGTCCCAACCAGTAGATTTTCTTAGGAGTCCGCATCGTGATCGATCCGGACGGCTATCGACCGAACGTCGGCATCGTGCTGATGCGGCAGGACGGGCAGGTGTTCTGGGCACGACGTGTGCGCCGGGATGGCTGGCAGTTCCCGCAGGGTGGCATGAACACCGACGAGACGCCTGTCGAGGCCATGTATCGTGAACTGCAGGAAGAGACCGGGCTGTTGCCGGAGCACGTTGAAGTGCTTGGGGCGACACCGGGCTGGCTGCGCTACAAGCTGCCGGCGCGTGCCATCCGCCGCAACGAACGCCAGGTCTGCATCGGCCAGAAGCAGGTCTGGTTCCTGCTGCGCCTGACCGGTGATGAGGCCCACGTCAGCCTGGACCATACCGACTCGCCCGAGTTCGATCATTGGCGCTGGGTGGACTTCTGGTACCCGGTGGAGCATGTGGTGGTGTTCAAGCGTGGCGTCTACGCGCGCGCCCTGCGACATCTGGCGCCGTTGGCCCAGGGAGTGGCCGGGCAGGGCATCAGCGCCATGCCCAAGAGCGCTGCCGAGGCCTGGATGCCCGGCCATGCCGCTGGCCATGACAGGCCACGCAAGCGCACGCCCAAGCGCGGCGGATACTGGCCGCGCAAGGCGAAGGGTGAGCCGGGGGCCGTTTGACGGGGAAGCTGCGCAAAGCGCGGAGCGAGCTGTCACAACGTCCCCCTGCCGGTTGTTTCCGTCAGCAACTGGCTGTCCGTCTGGCAAGCCTGCCCTGGCTGCTGTTGTGCGTGGTGATCCTCGCCGACATCGCATGGATGCCGCTTGCGCTGGGGGTGGTCCTGGCTCTGGCCACCGGTGCCGGTGCCCTGTTCCTGGCGGATCACCTGATTCGGCGGAGGGCAGCAGGCGGCGAGCGCTGCTGGCTGATCGTCTTCTTTGGCACGCCGGTGCTGGCGCTGTTGTATCTGTAGCCGCCCTACGGCGGGCCGGTTGGACTGGAGGCTGAACCTTATCGAGAATGGTTCAGGTCCCTGATTGACAACCATTCTCGTTTCCATTGGAATAGTGCCCAGGCCGCTACTGGCCTGCTGCCTTGGTTCCTGCCCGTGTACGTCTGCATCTGCAATGGTGTTACCGACCACCAGATCCGCGAAGCCGCCAGCCATGGCGTCACGTCGGTGGCCGAGCTGACCATGCGCACCGGATGCGGCGCCACCTGCGGTTCCTGCCTGGACATGGCCGGCGAGCTGCTGGCCAAGGCGCGTGCCACCCACGATCTGCCGTTGCCGGTACTGGGCTTGGCGCAGGTCGCTTGAGTCGTTTCGCGGCGCGTTGACGCCGCGCTCTCCTGGTCTTCATTGCTGGCCGCAGTGGTCAATGCACACGATTCGCGTTCCTTCACGCGCAGGCGCAAGGCGTTACAGTGCCCGCGATTTCAGCGTGCAGGAGCATCCCCATGAAGGGCGACACCAAGGTCATCGAATTCCTCAACAAGGTCCTCTACAACGAGCTGACCGCGATCAACCAGTACTTCCTGCACGCCAAGATGCTCAAGAACTGGGGCATCAAGGAACTGGCCGAACACGAGTACAAGGAATCGATCGAGGAAATGAAGCATGCCGACATGCTTGCCGATCGCATCCTGTTCCTTGAAGGCCTGCCGAATTTCCAGGCGCTGGGCAAGCTGCGCATCGGTGAGAACCCGACCGAGATCCTGCAGTGCGATCTGTCGCTGGAACGCGATGGCGTGGTCACCCTGCGCGAGGCCGTGGCCTATGCCGACTCGGTCGGTGACTACGTCAGCCGCCAGCTGTTCGTGAAGATCCTCGATTCCGAGGAAGAACACATCGACTGGCTGGAAACCCAGCTGGAGCTGATCGAGCGCATCGGTGAGCCGAAGTACCTGCTGAGCAAGCTCGAAGAGTGATTCAACGGGCCTGGCCGGCGAGGTAGCCGGTCAGCGCTACGCGCGCGCGGGCGAACTCCGCCACCAGCAGCGCCACTGCCACGGCAGGGCGCTGCAGGCTGCCACTGCGGGCTTCGAGTTCGATCCGTCGCGCCACCGCTGACAGCGACAGCGCGCCGACGTTGGCGCTGGAGGATTTCAGGCTGTGCGACA
Organism: Stenotrophomonas sp. G4; assembly: GCF_003428825.1. Classification (NCBI taxonomy): domain Bacteria; kingdom Pseudomonadati; phylum Pseudomonadota; class Gammaproteobacteria; order Lysobacterales; family Lysobacteraceae; genus Stenotrophomonas; species Stenotrophomonas sp. G4. The sequence goes on along the minus strand of NZ_CP031741.1, from coordinate 4,103,214 downwards.
GCGCCTGCAGGCGTTCGATGTCGTTGCCCTGCGCCGCCTGCTGCAGCTGCTGCACCAGCTGCGGTGCGTCTTCCAGGAACACCGTTACGATCTGCGCGGCGGCATCGCCGATCACCGCCTGCAGTTCATCCAGCACGCTGCGATCAAGCACCGGCTGTGGAATCGGGATCGCGCGCGTTCGTTCATCGTCCAGGCCTTCGCCGTCGGGCACGCCCGGGGTTGCGGCAGGTTGCACGGGGTCCGGCAGCGGTGCATGTCCGCGATCCACGGAAACCCGGCCCCAGCGCTGCAGCAGCGCATGCAGCGCTTCACGCGTGATCGGCTTGGAAAGATAGTCGTCCATGCCCGCCTGCAGGCAGCGTTCGCGATCACCGGCCATGGCGTTGGCGGTCATCGCGATGATCGGCAACCGCGTGCGCCCGGCTTCGGCTTCCTCCGTGCGCCAGCGCTGTGTCGCGCTGTAGCCGTCGAGCACCGGCATCTGGCAATCCATCAGCACCACGTCGATTCCACCTTCGCGCAGCAGTGCGAGGGCCTGCTCGCCATCGGCCGCGTTGCGCACCTGGCACTGGAAGACCCGCAGCAGGTGCTCGGCCACCATCCGGTTGACAGTATTGTCTTCGACCAGCAGCACCTGCAGATCCAGTGGCGGCAGCGCGGCGGCTGGCTTGGCGTCTTCGGCGTTGGCCAGCAGCGCTGCGGGGCGCGCGGTGGCGGTTGGCTGTGCCAGCAGCGCGTGCAGGTCGGCATCGTTGAAGGTGCTGTGCAGCTGCTGCTGGCGCGGCCGGGCAGCAACCGGATCATCCTGCAGCCACAGCACCTGCAGTGCGTCGTCGGCACCGCGCTCGGCCAAGGCCCGCTGCAGGGCTGCCTCGCCATTGCGGCGGTGGCGCGCGTCGACCAGCAGCCATGCCGGTGTGCTCTGGCCCGGGCGTGGTGCTGCGCGCAGGCGTTCCATTGCCTCATCAATGCTGGCCAGCGGCTGCACCTGCAGGCCGTGGTGCGCGGCGATGCGTTCGACGCGTGGCTGCAGCTGCGCATCGGCGGTGTACAGCAGCAGCGCTGCCGGTGAGCGGGCCAGCGCCGGCAGGTCGCCGGGAACCTTCAGCAGCGGTATTTCAAACCAGAAGGTCGCGCCCTGGCCTGGGGTGGAATGCACGCCGATGTCGCCATGCATCAGGTCGGTGATGCGCTTGCAGATGGCCAGCCCCAGGCCGGTGCCCCCGTAGATGCGGGTGGTGGACGCGTCGGCCTGGCTGAAGGACTGGAACAGCCGCGCCTGCAGGGCCTCATCGATGCCGATGCCGGTGTCGATCACTTCGAAGCGCAGCTGGTGCTGGGCGGGGCCTTCGCCCAGCCGCTGCACGCGCAACTGCACCTGGCCGCGTGCGGTGAACTTGATGGCATTGGCCAGCAGGTTGCCCAGGACCTGGCGCAGGCGAACCGGGTCGCCGCGTACCGGCAGGCGCACGGCCGGATCCAGTTGCAGGCTCAGCGTCAGGCCCTTGGCTTCGGCGGCACGCTGCAGCAGCTGCACCACGCCGTCGAGCAGTTCGCGCAGGTTGAAGCTGGTGATCTCCAGCTCCAGCGCCTGGGCTTCCAGGCGCGAGTAATCGAGGATGTCATCGACGATGCGCAGCAGCTGCTGCGAGCTGGCCGAGGCGGTGGCCAGCATCTGCCGCTGGTCTTCGCCGAGCGGGCCGCGGGCAATCAGCTCCAGCATCGGCAGGATGCCGTTGAGCGGGGTGCGGATTTCATGGCTCATGGTGGCCAGGAATTCGCCCTTGGCCAGCACGGCTGCTTCTGCAGCCTGCTTGGCCTGCAGCAGCTGATGTTCCAGCTGGCCCTGGCGCTCGGTGGTGCGGCGCAGCTGGTCGCGTTCACTGGTCAGGGTGATGCGTTCGCGCTGCAGTGTCGCCAGCGCGCGATTGCGCGAACGCAATCGCAGGCCCAGTACCAGCAGGGCGACGATGGCCAGCACCAGTACCGCCAACAGCGCGACCGTCGGTGACACTCAGAGCACCGCGTTGTGGAAGTCGAAGTTCAGGTCGCTGCCGGCCGACTGCACCATGTTGCCCTGGATGTAATCGACACCGCCGACCCACATCGCGGCCGCTGCCTGCGGGTCCTCGATCTGCTGGCCGATGATCTGCAGGCCGGCTGCATGCGCCTGCTCGATCGATCGGCGCAGTTCTTCGCGCGTATCGGGGTTGGAGTGGCTGCTGGAAAAGCGTGCGGCCATGCGCACGAACGACAGTGGCAGCTGGGTGAGCAGGGCCAGGGCTTCGCTGCCCGGTTCGAACTGGCTCAGGCAGAAGCGCACGCCGACGCTGGCCATGCGCTGGCAGAACTGCTGCAACGGCACGGTGTGGATCAGTGCATCGGGCAGGCGCACGTCGATCACCAGCGCGCTGCCGGGCAGCCGGCGTTGCTGCAGTGACTCCAGCAGCCAGTCGGCGAAGGCATCGCGCTGCAGGGTACGCAGCGACTGCGAGACGAACAGGTTCAGCGGCTGGGTGGCGTGGCGATACAGGTCCAGCAGGCCCATCGCATGCTCCAGCACCTGCTGGTCGAGGTCGGCAATGCGGCCGGCCGCCTCGGCGGCCGGAATCACCTGGCCGGCGGTCAGTACGCTGCCATCGGTCCGGCGCAGGCGCAGCAGCAACTGGTACTGCGCGCTGCTGCCGCCGGCGACGGCGACGATCGGCTGGTAAGCGAGCTCGAGCTGGCCTTCCAGCAACGCCAGGTGCTCCTGCTCGGTGGTGACCTGGCGATGCACGTGGCCGGCCACGCCGGCGCTGAGCAGGCGTGCCTGCAGGGTGGTACGTTCGACTGCTTCCAGGGCGCTGCTGGCATCGTCGAAACCCGGCGACAGCGGCGCGTAGCCGACCACGCCACGCAGGTGTACCGATTCGTCGTCGCGGATCACGAAGGCACGCGCCGACAGCTGCTCGCGCAGGGTGCCGGCGATCGCTTCCAGGCTGTCCTCATCGGCGTTGCGCGCCAGCAACAGGAAGCTGTTGTCGTTCAGGCGCGCCAGCAGGTGCGGATGGCCAGCCTCTGCAAGGCGTTGCCCGGCCTGCACCATCAGCCGCTCGAAGGCCGCATAGCCATAGCGCTCGCGCAGGCCCAGCGCGCTGGAGATTTCCACGAAGAACACGCCACCGCGGTCGTGCTGCGCCAGCGTCGCGTTGAGTTGCTGCAGCACGTGGTGGCGCGTGGGCAGCCCGGTTTCCGGGTTGCTGGTGGCCGGTGCACCGTTGGCACCGGGCAGGGTCGCTGCCTGCGCGCGTGCGCGGCGGATACGGTTGGCCACCGCGGCAATCAGGTGGCGCGGCCGGATCGGCTTGCTCAGGTAATCGTCGGCACCGCAGTCGAGCACTTCGAACTGGCGCTCCGGATCCGGGTCGCCGCTGAGGAAGACGATCGGCAGCAGCTGCATGCCGGGCTGCTGGCGGATCATCGCGGTCAGCCGCATGCCATCCAGCCCGGGCAGGTGCAGATCCATCAGGATCAGGTCAGGGCGTTGCTCGCGGATGGCCTGCTGCACGCCATCGGCATCGCCGAGCACGATCGCCTGCATGCCGGCGCCATGCAGCACGCTCTGTGCGAACAGCGCCTGGGCACGATCGTCTTCGACGATCAGCACGCGGTAGGGCGAGTCGGCATCGACAGGCGGGATGTCACTGTTGCCCGCCTCGGGCAGTGCCGCGGTGGAGGGCAGGGGCGGCGGAGCCGCCAGTCGGGCGCCGTCGCCGGGCACCGACAGGGCGGGTGTCTCTGACACCGCCGGTACTGCTTCGGCAGGCGTTGCCGCAGCCAAGGGGGCGGCCCAACGTTGCCAATGATCGGCCGGAGGGGTTTCAGCGCGTCCCGGGCGGGGGCCCGCGGCGGATTCGTTTGCGGCCATCGATGCTCCTGGTGTTCGCGGCCATTATGCGACAAGCCTGCCGATCAGCCGGTACGCGGTTGCCGTTGTCCGTCGTGGCTGCCGCCACGTGCCAACCAGCGCACGCTTTTCCACAGGGTGCGCCAGACCAGCCAGACCAGCAATGCGCCGGCCAGGCTGCAGGCCAGCACCACCACCAGCGCGATCCATGGATGCGCCAGCGCGAGCGCCAAGCCGCCGATCACCACGGTATCTTCGGCCGCAGAGGCGACCCAGTTGCTGGCCGGTTCCGGTGAGGTATTGAGCAGGGCGCGGGTGCCGGCCTTCAGGCCATGGCTGGCCAGCGCAACGCCCGCGCCGGCGACCAGTGCACCGGTGCCCAGGTCGCCATCGGGCGACAGTGTCGCTGCCGCGAGGAAAGCGCCGGCGGGCACGCGCGCCAGGGTCTGCACCAGGTCCCAGGCTGAATCCACGCCGGGAATCTTGTCGGCGAAGAATTCGGCAATGGCCAGCGCCGCCGACGTGCCGAGCACCCACCACGACTCGGTGGCCTGCAGCGCCGGTGGCAGGTCGACCCAGCCGAGCAGGCCGGCGATGCCGACGCCGAATACGGTGAGGTAGACGCGGATGCCGGCCAGCCAGGCCAGCAGGATGCCGATCACGAACAGGTGGGCTTCGGTCATGGCGGGCTCCGGCGGCGGAACTGTGCGGGGTGCCACACTATCGACCATGGAGTGGCTGAATGCCACCGCCCGGTACCGGCCGGCACCGGGGAAACCTGCCGTTCCTGTCATACACTAGCCCGTCGTTTGCCCCAGGGGCCGTACTGGCGGCGCTTCGGCGCTGCCACGGAGACTACCCATGAACAACCGCCCTCCCATGCGCGTGCAGGTCCGCCTTCCCGGTGCGGCGCAACCACCCGCCGACCGCCGTCGCCTGCTGGTGATCGCCGGCATCTGGCTGCTGAGCCTGGTGCTTGCGGTGCTGGGTGGCTGCTGGCTGGGCACGCCGCGCGGTGAACAGGGCCAGCGCGTGCAGGCTGCCGAGAAGCGCGCCGATACGCTGCAGACGCAGCTGACCGAGCTGCGCCAGAAGCAGGCCACGCTGGAAGCGTCGGACCGCATCAGCCGCGCCGCCAACAACGAAGTGCAGTCCTCTCTGGCCGAGCGCGATGAAGAGATCGCCGGCCTGCGCGCTGACGTCGCCTTCTACGAACGCTTGGTGGGCTCGACCAGCCAGCGCAAGGGCCTGAACACCCATTCGATTGAATTCAGCCCGGAATCGGCCGGCACCTGGCAGTACAGCGTGGTGCTGACGCAGAACCTCAACCGCGGAGCGATCAGCCAAGGGCAGATGCGTTTCACGGTGGAAGGCGTGAAGAACGGCAAGCTGGCCACCATCAGCTGGGACGAGCTGCACCAGCGCAGCAAGGTGCCGGGACAGGATTACTCGTTCCGGTACTTCCAGCAGCTCACCGGCAGCGTGATGCTGCCGGCTGACTTCACCCCGCAACGGGTGAAGGTGACATTGGGGAGTGGTGCGGGGGGCACCACGCAGGTATTCGACTGGAAACAGGCCGGCGCACCGGCCAGCAAAGGGGAGTAGGCAGATGTTCGGAAGCAGCAAATCCAGCCGTGATGGCCAACTGGTGGTGGATGCCCTGATCGGCAACCAGGTGGTGATCCGTGGCGATGTGGAATTCAGTGGTGGCCTGTACGTGGAAGGTCGCATCCACGGCAAGGTGATTGCCCAGGAGGGCGCCAGCGCGGCGACCCTGACCCTCGCCGAGCATGGCGTGATCGAAGGCGAGATCCGCGCCCAGGTGGTGGTCATCAGTGGCCGCCTGGACGGCGATGTCCATGCCACCGAAAAGGTCGAACTGACCCCGAGTGCGCGGGTCAACGGCAATGTTCACTACCAGGTGGTGGAAATGAATGCGGGTGCCCAGCTGAACGGCCGGCTGATCCATGCCAGCGCCCCGATGCAGGCCCTGCCGGCGCCGGAAGGCGAAGCGTCCGCTGACGGCAAGGGCGACACCGCCGCCCGTCGCAAGCTGGCCGAGGCGATGGCTTGAAAGCCAGCGCCGGCGCCCCCATGCTGAGCCCATGAACACGCTCGTCTCCCTCCCCGGCGCCACGCCGGCCGCCGCGCCCGACTACCAGTCGCTGGATCGGCCGCTGAACTTCACCGAGGCCGCTGCGGCCAAGGTCAAGGAACTGATCCAGGACGAGGGCAACCCCGACCTGTCATTGCGTGTGTACATCGAGGGTGGCGGCTGTTCGGGCTTCCAGTACGGGTTCGAGTTCGACGAGAACCGTGCCGGCGATGACCTGGCGGTGCAGACCAGCGGGGTCACCCTGCTGGTCGATCCGCTCAGCCTGCAGTACCTGATGGGTGCTGAAGTGGATTACACCGAGAGCCTGACCGGTGCGCAGTTCGTGATCCGCAATCCGAACGCCAAGACCACCTGCGGCTGCGGCAGCAGTTTCAGCATGTAATTGCAGGGCGTGGGGCATGCCCCCGCGCGCTGCCTTCGCTGGATCCACGCCATGCGTGGATGACCGTTGCTGCAACCACAGGCGGGTTTCTGCACAGTCTGCGGCTTGCCACTTGCCGTGATTGGCGGCAGGCTAGCTGGATGCTCAATCCTCCTTCGCCGCTTTCCGGTTTTGCCTTCGTGGGTGAACCGTTGGAGCGCGCTGATGCCATGCGCGAAGACGCCGATGCCCTGGCGCGCCTGTGGCCCGATGCGCGCATTCTTGTCCTGGACCAGGACGGCACCGCCTTCACCGGTGATGACGACCAGCCGCTGGCGTTGACCGGCGCCGATGTCGGTGGCGGGCCGGGTGTGGCGATCTTCCTCGGCCTGCGTGGCGAGCAGGCGTGGTTCTCGGTGGAAGCGGCCAGCGTGACCGTCACCGCGCCACGCCGGCTCGACCTGCGCCAGGCCGCGCTGCTGTGGACCGTGGCCGATGCGACCGCCTTCAGCTACGCCCGTGGCATGTCCTACTGGCAATCGCGTACCCGCTTCTGCGGTGTCTGCGGCAGCGCCGTGACGTTCGCTCGGGGTGGCTTCGTCGGCCGCTGCCCGCAGTGCGGGACCGAGCACTATCCGCGCGTCGACCCGGCGGTGATCGTCGCGGTGGAAAACCAGGGCCGGCTGTTGCTGGGCCGCCAGTCCAACTGGGCGCCGCGCCGCTATTCGGTGCTGGCCGGCTTTGTCGAGCCGGGCGAGACCTTCGAACAGACCGTAGCGCGCGAAGTGCACGAAGAGAGCAAGGTGCGGGTGACCGCCTGCCAGTACCTGGGCTCGCAGCCCTGGCCGTTCCCCGGCGCCTTGATGGTCGGTTTCCGCGCGCAGGCACACGATGACGTGCCGACCGTGGATGGCGAGCTGGAAGACGCGCGCTGGTTCAGCGCCGAGGAAGTTGGCGCGGCCCTCGCGCGTGACGTCGAGGACGATGGTGAAGGCATCCGTCTGTCACCGCCGATTTCCATTTCGCGGGGCCTGATCGAGCATTGGTACCGCCAGCAACCGGCATCCGGCGGCGCCAGCATTGCCGCCACCTGAACACGCTGCCGGTTACAGTACGGTTCACCGCTGACGGCGACGCTGCGACAGGTAAGGTAGCGACGCCGAACGCTTGCTCGTAGGGAGACCTGCCATGTTCACCACCCTGGTCGCCGTGTTGGTGGCACTGGCCCTTGGCCATGTCGCCCCGGCCGCTGCCGCGTCGCTGCGCCGTTTCGACGGCTTCCGGCGCTGGCTGGGCTGGCTGGACGCGCGCGGTGGTCGGGCCTGGCAGGGGCCCGCCGGCGTGGCGCTGGCGATCGTACCGCCACTGCTGCTGATGGCGCTGGTCGCCTGGCTGCTGCGCGGGGTGCTGTTCGGCCTTCCGGCGCTGCTGCTGGGCGTGGCCGTGCTGGCCTGGTGCTGGGGCCCGCGCGATCTGGACCGCGACATCGAGGCGATCATCGATGCCGACGATGCGCCGTCCCGGCAGGCGGCGGTACGCAACCTGCAGTCGGCCGGTGGCAGCCTGCGCGAGGATGTTCCTTCACTGGTCGAGGCGACCGTGCTCAACGCCCTGCGGCGCTGGTTCGCGGTGCTGTTCTGGTTCCTGCTGCTGGGCCCGGTGGGGGCTCTCGGTTATCGCCTGCTGGCACTGATGGCGGAAAGCCCGATGCGTGCGCGCGTGCCGGTGGAGCCGCTGGCGCTGGCACAGCGGCTGCTGGGCTGGATCGAGTGGCCGGTGGCACAATTGATGGCGTTCTCGATGGCCCTGGTCGGCAACTTCGACACGGCCTGGAAGGCATGGCGCCAGGCGCATGGTGAGCGCTTGGCCGGTGGCATTGGTTTCCTGGGCGCGGTGGCGCGTGCCAGCGTCAATGCCGAGCTTCGCGAAGACGCTCACGATTACACCGAAGCCGGCCTGCTGCCGGTGTGGCAGCGGTTGCCGGACCTGCGGGATGCGATGAGCCTGGTGTGGCGGATGCTGCTGCTGTGGCTGGCGGTGCTGGCCCTGCTGGTGATCGCGGGCTGGGTGACTTAGTTGTTCTTTCTGCAGGGCTTGCTGCCCTGCACCCGCTGGAAGCAACTGCAACCGCAACCGCAACCGCAACTGCAACAGCAACTGCAACAGCGGCTCTGGATTTCTGTGGGTTTGGCGGGGCGGTGTGGGGCTGCAGGACACGCCGTTAACCCATCCATGGGGGCTCGATGGCGCCTTGCTCGTGTGCGCTGTCCTGCGCACACGGCAAGACCGGGGTTGGGCGTCCTGCCCAACCCGCCCGAGGCATGCCTCGGGCCCATGGCGCCAACGGTCCTGCAGCCCCACACCGCCCCCCCGACAGTTTCCGATGACGGACAGTAGATCCACGCCATGCGTGGATGCCGAGCGGAGCGACCCGCTTCGGCTTTTGATCTTCTCCTTCTTTTCCGTGGTGGACGCGCACGGAAATTGTCCGTGGCCGGGCGGGGGGTTGCGCAGGGGCGTAAGCGCCATGGATGGCGCGACCGAGCTTACATGGACGTACTTGCAGCGGCCCCTGCGCAGCCCACCCGCCCGGCCAACCCCAGCTTCTGCCGCCCACCACGAGGGGCTGCGCCGTTGGCGGGAAACCTACACCGGGGCCAGCGCGGTGAACGGTGCCCACGGCAGGTTGCGCAGCACGGCATAGCCGGGCAGCAGCCACAGCCAGAACGTGGGGCTGGCCAGTACCCGCATCAGTGGATCAAGCACGCGCGGGCGCACGCCGGCGGTGTTGAGCAGCATCAGGAACAGGAAGGGCAGGCTGATGACCAGCAACGGGTTCATCGCCATCGCGCCGGGCAGGTCGAAGTGGACCAGTGAATACAGGCAGCGCGTGCTGCCGCAGCCGGGGCAGTAGAAGCCAGTCAGTGCGTACAGCGGACAACCCGGCAGCGGATTGCCGGAGACATACGGATTGACGTGGCGCAGGACCACGGCGGCACCCGCAGCCAGACCGGATGCGGCCAGCAGCGGAGCCCAGCGGCTGAGTCGGGATCGAGCAGGAAGTGCGGACATGCGGGGGCGGGATCCGGCGCATGGCCGGACCCCGTCGCGGGCATCAGTAGCTGCCGTTGCCGCCGCTCAGGGCGCCCAGGCCGCCAACGGCCATGATGATGATGAAGTACAGCACCATGACGACGACGGCGGCGATAGCCGACCAGATGGCCCACTTCTTGGCCTTGTCGGCCGACTCACGGGCACCGGCGACGTCGCCGGCAGCCAGCTTGCCGTTGACCTGGGCGGCGTAGACGATCGACACGATGCCGGCCGGCAGGCAGCAGAACAGGGTGGACAGGATGGCCCAGACCAGATTGTTGGGGACCTGCGCAGTGGTGGTGTTCATGGTTCAAGCTCCTCGATGGGTGGTGGTGGTGAATCAAAGGTCGGATAGAGCGCCCAGCGCGGCCAAGCCGCCGAACAGCCCGAACCACAACAGCAACAGGACCGGCAGGGCGACGGCCGAAGCCACCGCCCACCAGCCCGCCTTGCGCGACGCGCTATAGGCCCCCGGCAGGTCTCCGGCCGCGCGGCGACCATCGACCTGGGCGGCATACACGATCGACACCACGCCCAACGGCAGGCAGCAGAACAGCGTCGTCAGGATCGCCCAGACCAGATGGTTGGGGATGTAGACCGGACGGCTGAGCGGTGGCGGTTGATTCAAAGCAAGACTCCATTCCTTGGTGGCCGGCCGTGTGAACGGGCCGAACCTCCCCCCTGTGGGTGCGTAATCTACCGCAACCGACGACGCATGTATGCGTTTTCAGCCCCGTTGGGTCGTGCATCGCCTCTGGACGGCGGCGTATGCGGCGACCCGTCATCGCCCGCGGAAGGGGGCGATTGCGTCAGGCGAGGTCGCCGCGCAGGGTGCGGACCTGCGCTTCCAGGGCGGCGGCATCGGTTGAACGGCCATCCACCGCCGGGGCGGCGACCACCTCCACTGTCGCCCGGAACCGGCGCGGTACGCGCATGCGCCCCAGACGGGTATCGCGGCGGCTCCACATGCTTGACCACATGCCGCGCAGCGCCATCGGCACCACCGGCACCGGGCGGCGTTCAAGTATCTTCTCCACGCCGGATTTGAACGGTGCCATCGTGCCGTCCCGGGTCAGTGCGCCTTCCGGGAAGATGCACACCAGCTCGCCCTCGGCGAGTGCGGCATCGACTTCATCGAACGCGCGCTGCATCAGGGCCGGGTCTTCGCGCGCACCGGCGATTGGAATCGCCTTGGCGGTGCGGAAGATCCAGCGCATCACCGGGATGTTGAAGATCCTGTAGTACATGACGAAGCGCACCGGGCGCGGAATCGTCGCCGACAGGATCAGCGCGTCCATGTAGCTGACGTGGTTGCAGACCAGCAGCGCGGGTCCCTCATCGGGCACGTTCGCTTCGATGCCGTGCGGGCGCAGCCGGTACAGCGTGCGTACCATCACCCAGCTGAGGAAGCGCATCAGGAATTCGGGGACGATGGTGAAGATGTAGATCGCCACCACGGCATTGGCGATGGCCAGTGCCAGGAACAGCTGCGGGATGGTCCAGCCGAGCAGCCGCTGGGTGAGCAGGCCGAGTACGGCCGCAGCGACGATGAAGCCGGAGTTCTGGATGTTCAGCGCGGCGAATACGCGCGACATCTCCGATTTCGGCGTGCGGCTCTGGATCAACGCAAACAGCGGCACCACGAAGAAGCCGGTGAACAGGCCGATGCCGAGCAGGTCGATGATGATGCGGATGCTGCCGGCCTGGTGCACGAACTGGGTGACCGACAGGCCCTGCGCGGTGGCTTCACCGGCGCGTGCGAAGTACAGGTCCAGCAGGAAGGCAGTCATGCCGAACGCACCCAGCGGTACCAGGCCGATCTCCACGGTGCGCGCCGACAGCTTTTCGCACAGCAGCGAACCGACGCCGGTGCCGATCGAGAACAGCGCCAGGGCGAAGATGTACAGGGTGGGCTCGCCACCGAGGTTGGTGACCGCATAGGACGGCAGCTGCGCGGTCAGGATGGTGCCGACGAACCAGAACCAGGACACGCCGAGGATGGCGTTGCGGACCGCCTTCTGCTTCCTGGCCATGCGCAGCACGGCCAGCGATTCGGGGACCGGGTTCCAGTTGATCTTCAGGTCCGGGGCGCCGGCATCCACCTTGGGGATCATGCGCGCGGCCAGGTTGCCGCAGATCGCCAGCGCGATGACCGCAGTGGCGGCCACGATCGGGCCATGGCTGCCGGCCAGGGTGAACACCAGGCCGCCGACGATCATGCCGGTCAGGATCGACATCGACGTGCCCATCTCGACCAGGCCATTGCCACCGGTCAGTTCTTCCGGGCGCAGCACCGAGGGCAGCACCGAGTACTTCACCGGGCCGAACAGGGTGGACTGCAGGCCGGTACAGAACAGGGCCACCAGCAGCACCGGCAGGCTCTCGGTGAGGAAGCCCACCGCAGCCAGCGTCATGATCACGATCTCCATGGTGGTGGTGATCACGATCAGCCGCGACTTCTCCAGCTTTTCGGCGATCTGCCCGGCCAAGGCAGAGAACAGGAAGTAGGGCAGGATGAACAGCGCCGGCGCCAGGTTGGTGTAGAGCGTGCGCTCGCTCTCGGCCACGCCCAGATAGAACAGCAGGCCGATGATCGCCTGCCGGTACACGTTGTCGTTGAAGGCACCCAAGCCCTGCACGATGAAGAACGGCAGGAAACGGCGCTGGCGCAGCAGGGCGAACTGGTTGTGACCGGACATGGAACCTCCTTGGACCGGCGCAGCCTAGCATTCCTGCCCGTATGCAGGGACGACGGGACCGTCGTTCCGGGGGGTATTGGATGCCGCCGTGGACGCACGCCGCTCCAGCAGATCACGCCATGCGTGGATGCCGCTGCAGTAGATCCACGCCATGCGTGGATGCCGTCCGCTCAAGCCAGGCCGCGCACCGCGCCATTGGCCGCTGCCCTCACCTTCGGCAGCATCCGCAGCACCAGCGCCATCTGCGTGCGGATCAACTGCAGCTTCGGCGGCATCGTCTCATCGAGCTGCTCCAGTTCCGCAGCCACCGCACGATCGGCGTCGTTGTCTTCCTCTGGCACCGGCTGCTGCGCCGTCAATGCCGACACCAGCTGCTGCAGCGCTTTACGCACCCGCTCGCCGGCGGCCAGCGCGAGTGGATCGCCCGCGTAGCTATCGACCTGGTCGCGGTGCGCACCCAGCGCCGACAGATGCCCGAGCAGAGTGTTGGACAACGCCAGGAAGTGGAAACCCGAATCGAGGTTGCGGCGCACGTGGCCCGGTTCGCGCAGCATGTTCGACAATGCGGTGGACAGTGCGGCATCGGCGTTGTGCATGTCGCGGCGGGCGATGCGGTAGGCCAGGTCGTCGCGCATGCCGCTGCGGTACTGGCCCAGCACCGATTCCAGATAACGGGCGGCGGTATCCAGCACCCGCGCCAGCACGCGGTGCAGCTGTCGACCCTGCCAGTCCGGCAGGATCAGGAACGCGGCCGCTGCGGCGATCGCGCACCCCAGAATCGTATCGACCATGCGCGGCACGATCAGCACGAAGCCGTCGCCGATCAGGTTGAAGCAGGTCAGCGCCATCACCGTGATGGCGGCCGAGGCGACCAGATAGCGGTCGGTACGGGTGAAGAAGAACAGCAGTGCCGACAGCAGTGCGATCAGCAGCTGGATCTCCAGCGTTGGGAACAGCTGCAGCAGCGCCCAGGTCAGCACCAGGCCGGCGAGCGTACCGACGATGCGCTGGGCCAGGCGCTGGCGGGTGGCACCGAAGCTGGGCCGGCACACGAATACGATGGTCAGCAGGACCCACGAGCCGTTCTGTGCATTGAACAGACGGATGGCAACGAAACCGGCGATCAGTGCCAGCGCCATGCGCAGGCCATGGCGGAACAGCACCGAGCCCGGGGTGAGCTGCTGGCGCAGGCGCACGCCCATTTCGCGCAGCGTGTGCGGGTTGCTGTCGCGCAGGCGGGTGTCGACGTTGTCCAGGCTGGCGTCGGATCGTTCGGCATCGAGCAGGCGGCGCTCGATGCTGCGCAGGTTGTGCACCAGCAGGTCCAGCGAGCCGAGCAGGCGCTGCCACTGCGGGCGTTGCTGGTCGCGCAGGTAGGCCAGGGCATCGGCCAGATCGCGCCCCGCCTGCTGGTTGCTCTCGCCGTAGACGAACGGACGACGCAGCCGGATCGCTTCGCCCAGCCGTGCGCAGGCCTGGCCCTGCAGGTCGAGCAGGCGCTGGCAGCGGTACAGCACGTCGCTATGGAAGAACGCGTCGACCAGCGCGCCGTACGGGTAATGCGAGGAGCTGGCGCGCTCATGGAAATCCTGTGCCATGTAGTACAGGCGCAGGTACAGGCCGGAGTTGACGCCGGGCCGTCCGGAGCGGCCAAAGCGCGCCAGGATTGCCGTCTTCGCTTCGTTCAGCGCGCCGACCACGCGGCGGTTCTGCTCGGCCAGGTCGAGCTGGCGGCGCTGCAGGTCCGCCTCGCGTACGGGTTCGAACAGCGCGGCCTTGAGCTGCAGGTAACGGCCCAGTTCCACGTACAGGCGGGCCACGCGCTCGCGCACCGGCCGGTTGGCGAACAACGTGGTCCACAGGATCGACAGCAGCCCGTACCAGACCGCACCCGCAAGCAGGTGGCTGACCGCATCCAGCGCACTGTGCAGGTCATGGGCGCCATGCTGTTCCAGGCCGATCATGGTGTAGATGGCCAGCGTGACGGTCGCCTGGGCGATGGACGCGTAGCGCTCGCCCAGTGCACCGAGCAGTGTCAGGCCGAACGTGGACAGCGCCAGGGCCGCGATGAATATCCACGGCCAGGGGAACAGCCAGATCACCGAGGCCGCCGCCAGGCAGAAGCACAACAGCGACAGCAGCACGGCCTTGGTCCGGCCCCACCAGTTGTCATCGGTCTCGGCAATCGCACTGGCGATGATGCCGAGGAACACGCCGGGCAGCGCGGTCAGCGCATCCAGGTGCCAGCACACGGCCAGGGCCGCGGTCAGGGCAATGAACACCCGCAGGCCATAGCTGGCCTTCTCGTGGGCCCACAGGCGGCTGAGGCGGGATTCGCGTGCGGACATGCAGGCTCGGCGAAAGGATCGGCCACCATTATTACGGGCCACGCGTGAAATCCGGTAGCACCGCGCCATGCGCGGCGAGCGCGCGGCGCGGCGTGGCATGCAGCCGCCGGGCATGGCCCGGCGCTACCGAGGCCCGTTACATGTCGAACCGCACGCTGAGCGCGAAGGTGCGCGGCAGGCCGACGCCGGCATTGGACCAGTACCTGCGGTTGGCCAGGTTCTCCACGCTGGCACGCAGGGTCACCGGATGGCCGGAGGCCAGCAGGCGGTAACCGACGCCGGCGTTGACGAGGGTGTAGTCGGGCAGCTTCAGGGTGTTGTCGGCGTTGTACCAGACATCGCCGTAGTAGCGCACGGCGGCATAGGTCTCCAGCCCTTCCACCCACGGCAGCTGGCAGGTGGCGTGCAGCACGCCGCTCCAGCGCGCAGCACCGACGGTACGGTTGCCTTCCTGCGCCGCGCTGCCCGGTGACAGCTTGTCGTAGGTCGGGTCCAGCCAGGTCACGCCACCGCCCACGGTCAGCGCATCGGTCAGGTGCAGGTCGGCGCTGGCTTCGACGCCTTCGTACAGGGTGATGCCGTCCTGCACCAGGCGCTTGCCTGCATCGGTCAGCTGATCGATGTTGGCGCCACGTTCCAAGCGGAACGCAGCGACATTCGCGTTCCAGCGATTCGCTTCCACCTTGGCGCCGATCTCGTACTGCTTGCTGATGGTGGGGTCGAGCACATCGCCGGCATTGATGTAGCTGTTGCCTACGCGGCTGCCTGCTTCCAGCGACTCGATGTAGCTGGCATACAGGGTGACGGCCTCGCTGGGCTTGAACATGACCGCATAGGTCGGGGTGACCGGATAGGTGTGGTAGGCGCCCTTGGTCTCGAAGTCGTTGTAGCGCCAACCGGCCAGCACCGACCAGCCATGGCCGAGATCGACGGTATCGCTGACGAACACCGCCTGCTGCACGGTCTCGTCACCGCGGGTCATCACCCGGGAACCCACCGCGTCGTGACGGATGCCATGGCGCTGGTAGAGGTTGGCGCGGCCGATCAGGCTGAACTCGTAGGGACGGTCCCAGCCCAGCCCGGTCTGGTGGCTGACACCGGCCACCAGCTGGTGCTGCAGTGGGCCGGTGCCGAAGCGGCCCTGCACCAGTGCCTGTGCCAGCTTCCACTCGCTCTTGCCGCCGAGCTCATAGACGTTGACGGCGTAGTCGCCGTTGGTGTCGTCGATGTAGGCGAAGATCTTGTTGACGTCGTTCCACGAGGTGGTGACGCCATAGCTCAGGCTGGCCTTCCAGTCGCTGTTGATCTGCCAGTCCAGTGCGGTGGACAGCAGGCTGGAGCGGGTGTCGTAGTAGGTGCCGGGCACGCTGTTGTCGACATCGCCGGCGATCGGCCGCGGCAGTGAGGTCAGGCCACGGAAGTAGTACTGCGGTGATTCCTCGCGCAGGTCGCGCGACTGGAACACGCCGTCGAAGGTCCAGGTGAGCGCATCGCTCAGGCGCGCGTCCAGCGACAGTGCACCGACCTTGCGATCGACATGGCCACCGTTGAAGGTTTCGCCCTTTTCCTGGTATGCGTTGAAGCGGTAGCCGAACATCTGCGCGTTGCCGAAGCGGCCGCCGACGTCGATGCCGCCGCTGACGATGCCCTGCTCGCGCCAGCCGAGCTGGGCGGAGAAGGTCGGTACGTCGGTCGGTTTCCTGGTGATGTAGTTGACGATGCCGCCCGGCGCGCCGAAGCCGTACAGGAAACCTCCCGGACCCTTCAGCAGGTCGACCTGTTCCATCACTTCCAGCGGCCATTCGGTGCCCCAGGACGAGACCTGCAGACCGTTGACCCGGTAGCTGTCGAAATTCAGGTCGATGCCACGGTTGCGGATCGGCGAGCTCCAGCCACTGGCATAGGCGCTGACCTGGGTGGTGACCGAGGGGTCGAGCAGGAAGGCTTCGCCCAGCGACACGACCTGGCGCTGTTCGATCTGCTCACGGCCGACGGCGGTGATCGCGAACGGGGTATCACGCAGGGCGCGATCGCCGAGGGCGCCAGCCTCGGTGTGGGTACGCTCGGCGATGACCTTGACCGCGTCCAGATCGGTGGCGCTGCGGGATCCGGCCGGGGCTTCGGCGTGTGCAGTGCAGGCGGCGGACAGCGCGACGGCCAGTACGGCCAGGCGGGGGGAGCGAATCGGCAACATCGTTGGAGATCCTCGGCGGGCGGCCACGGGCCATCCGCCCATGCAGGGGGAAAGGTCGGTGGCTGGGATCACGCAGGCGTGCCGGGAACGGCAGCGGGGCGCCACAAGGGGGCGCAGGACCATGGCTGGATGAGAATTGTTCTCTTTTCGTTACAGCGCGTCAAATGGCAACGGTATGCGGACGAACGGTCCGCACCCACCAGAGGCCGGTGGCGCCGGGCCATGCCCGGCGAGCGCGCAGCGCGGACTGCTGAAAGGCCGCCGGGCATGGCCCGGCGCTACCGAAGTCAGGCCCGCTGTGCGCGCCTGAGCAGCTTCGCTTCACGCCTGCGCGCGCGCCGCGCCTTCCAGCGCTCGGCCAGGCACGAGAAGATCACGTACAGCGCCGGCGTGCTGAGCAGGGTCAGGCTCTGCGAGAACAGCAGGCCGCCGATCATCGCGATGCCCAGCGGGCGACGCAGCTCTGAACCTTCGCCCAGGCCGATCGCCAGCGGCACCGCCGCCAGGATCGCCACCATCGTGGTCATCATGATCGGCCGGAAACGCACGATGCTGGCTTCACGGGCAGCATCGCGCGGAGTCAGCCCATGTTCGCGCTGCGCCACCAGGGCGAAGTCGATCATCATGATCGCGTTCTTCTTGACGATGCCGATCAGCAGCACCAGCGCGATCATCGAGATCACCGACAGTTCGGTGTTGGTGCCGAACAGCGCCAGCAACGCACCGACGCCGGCGGCCGGCAGGGTGGACAGGATCGTCACCGGGTGGATCAGGCTTTCGTACAGGATGCCCAGCACCAGGTAGACGGTGAGGATGGCTGCCAGCACCAGGATCAGCATGTCGCTGGGGTCGGAGTTGAAGCCGAAGCCGGCGTCGTCGGCCAAGCGGATGTCGCCGGGCATGCGCATGCCGGCCACGGTGCTGTCGATGATGGCCTTGGCCTCGCCCATGCTGACGCCGGGGGCGAGGTTGTAGCTCAGGTCCATCGTCGTGTACTGGTTTTCATGGGTGATCTGCGAGGGCGCCAGGCCCGGCGCCTGGCGGGCCACCGCCGTGATCGGCACCATCTCGCCGTTGCGTGCGCGCACATGCACTTCGTCCAGCGCCGCAGGCGTAGCGGTCTGCGACGGCAGCGCGTTGACCACCACACTGTACTGGTTGATGTCCGAGTAGATGGTGGAGATCTGGCGCTGGCCGAAGGCGCCGTACAGCGCACCGTCGATGGCGCCGACCGAGATGCCCAGGCGCGCGGCCTTGGCCCGGTCGATCTCGATGTTCTGGCGCAGGCCGGCGTTGTCGACGTCGGTGCCGACATCACGCAGCTTCGGGTTCTTCTTCAATGCCGCCTGCAGTTTGGGCAGCCATTCCTGCAGTGCGGCCAGGTCGTTGCCCTGCAGCGAGACGCGGTACTGCGCGCCCTGGCTGTTGCCACCGCCATCGTTGCTGGGCAGGTCCTGGATCGCGCGCAGGCGCAGCTGCAGGTCCGGGTAGCGGTCGGCCTTCGCACTCAGCCGTGCCAGTGCGTGTGCGGTGGTTTCGCGGCGGCCTTCCTTGCGCGACTTCAGTTCCACGTTGAACTGCGCGCTGGAGCCCTGGCGGCCGCTGCCCAGGCGTACGCCCACGGTCTTCACTGCCGGGTCGGCCATCAGCATGTCGGTGATGCGGCGCTGGCGGCTGACCATGTCCTCGAAGGACACCGTCGCACTGGAATTGGCGCGGCCCCAGATCAGGCCGGTGTCCTGCGGCGGGAACGCGCCCTTCTTCACCGCACCGAACAGGAAGATGGTGACGCCGATCAGGATCAACGGCGTCAACGACAGCAGCAGCGCATGGCGCAGCGAAAAATCAAGGAACACGGTGTAGATGCGCAGCATCCGCTCGTGACCGGCATCGAGCCAGCGGCCGATGCGCGACGGTGCCGCCGTGTGGTCGTGCGCGCTGAGGAAGCGGCTGCACAGCGCCGGGGTCAGCGTCAGCGAAACGATCATCGACACCACGATCGCCGCCACCAGGGTGACGGTGAATTCGCGGAAGAACGCGCCCATCATGCCGCTGGCGAACAGCAGCGGGATGAACACCGCCACCAGCGAGGCGGTGATCGAGACGATGGTGAAGCCGATTTCGCGCGCACCGGCGAAGGCCGCCTGCATCCGCGGCATGCCCTCGTCGAGGTGGCGCATGATGTTCTCGATCACCACGATCGCATCGTCGACCACGAAGCCGATCGCGATCACCAGCGCCAGCAGGCTCAGGTTGTTCAGGGTGAAGCCCATCACGTACATCACCAGCGCGGCGCCGGCCAGCGACAGCGGCACGGTGACCGCCGCGATCAGCGTCGGCGCCAACCGGCGCAGGAACAGCGCCATGGTCAGCACCACCATCGCCAGGCTGATCAGCAGGGTGATCTGCACTTCATGCAGCGACGACCGGATGGTCGGGGTGCGGTCGAAGTAGGGCGTCATCGTGGTGCCCGGCTGCAGGTAGTCGCGCAACGCGGGAATCTGCGCTTTCACCCGGTCCACGGTCTCGACGATGTTGGCGCCGGCGCGGGTGAACACATACATCACCACGGCCGGTTTGTGGTCGAACCACGCGGCCTGGTAGGCGTCCTGCTGGCCGTCGTAGACGTTGGCGATGTCCTTCAGGCGGATCACCCGGCCATCGCCCTGGGTCTTGACCACCAGATCGGCGAAGTCGGCGGCGCGTGCAACCGAATCGTTGGCGATGATCGCCGTGGTGGTGTTGCCATCGCTGAGGAAGCCGGTGGGCGAGGTCACGTTGGCCGCGCGTACGGCATTGCGCAGGTCGTCGGCGGTCAGTCCCAGCGCGTTCATCAGGCGCAGGTTGACGTCCACACGCACCGCCGGCGTCGAGGCACCGGCGATATCCACCGAGGCGACGCCGCCGATCTGGCGGATGCGCTGGGCCAGCAGCGAATCGGCGACGTTGTACAGCTCATCGGCGGACTGCGTCTGCGAGGTCAGCGCGATGGCGATCACCGGGTCGTCGTTCGGGTTCGCCTTCTGGTACATCGGCGAGCCCATGCCCGAGGGCAGGTCGGCCTGCGCCGAATTGATCGCGGTCTGTACGTCCAGCGCGGCCGAATCGATGTCGCGGTCGCTCTGGAAGATCATGAACACCAGCGAGCTGCCTTCCGAGCTCGACGAACGCATGCGGTCGATGCCCGGCAGCTGGCCGAGGTGGCGCTCCAGCGGCGCGGTCACCGTGGAGGCCATGGTCGCCGCATCCGCACCGGACTGGCTGGCGTGCACGAAGATCACCGGGATCTCGATGTTCGGCAGTGCCGACACGCCGAGCCGCAGGTAACAGATCACGCCGACCATGAACAAGCCGATGGCCAGCAGGGCGGTGCCGATCGGGCGGCGGATGAAGGGGCCGGACAGGTTCATCGTGCAGCCCCCCGAAGGTGCGGGGCCAGGGTCATGCCTGCGGCTCCTGCACCGTGCCATCGCGCAGCGCACGCTGTTCACGGCGACGGGCAAGCCATTCCGAGAAGCGTTCCATGTACAGGTAGATCACCGGCGTGGTGTACAGGGTTACCAGCTGCGACAGCAGCAGGCCGCCGACGATGGCGATGCCCAGCGGCCGACGCAGTTCCGAGCCGATGCCGGTGCCCAGCGCCAGCGGCAACGCGCCAAGCATGGCTGCAGCGGTGGTCATCATGATCGGGCGGAAGCGCAGCAGGCAGGCGCGGCGGATGGCTTCGCGCGCGTTGGCGCCGGTGCGCCGCGCCTCGATGGCGAAGTCGACCATCATGATGCCGTTCTTCTTGACGATGCCGATCAGCAGCACGATGCCGACGATGCCGTCCACCGACAGGCTCAGGCCACAGACCATCAATGCCAGCAGCGCACCGACGCCGGCCGGCGGCAGGGTCGAGATGATCGTGATCGGGTGGATGTAGCTCTCGTACAGCACGCCCAGCACGATGTAGATCACCACCAGCGAGGCCAGCAGCAGCCACACCACGTCGGTCTGGCTGCCGGTGAATTCAGCGGCCTTGCCGATGAACTGCGCATGCACGTGCGCCGGCATGTCCAGGCTGGCCTTGGTCTCTTCGATGGCCTTGACCGCATCGGACAGCGAATAGCCCGCCGCGACGTTGAAGGAGACCGTCACCGCAGGAAGCTGCTGCTGGTGGCTGACCAGCAGCGGCGCGCTGGAGACCTTCGCCTCGGCCAGCGCCGACAACGGGATGATGCCGCCCGCACCGACGGTGATGCCGGTGTTCTGCGCACCGATACCGGTGGCGGTGGACGAGTTGGACGAGGTGACCTGGCCGAAGCTGGTCGCGTTGGTGCCGGTGAGGGCGCCGGCGCCGTTGGAGGCGACCGCCAGCTGTTCCATCAGCGCGGTGCTGGTGCGGAACTGCGGCGCCACTTCCAGCACCACGCGGTACTGGTTGAGCTCGGTGAAGATGGTCGAGATCTGGCGCTGGCCGAACGCATCGTAGAGGGTGTCGTCGATGGTCTGCATCGGCACGCCCAGCACGCTGGCCTTGTCGCGGTCGATGTTCAGTTCCAGTGCGCGGCCCTGGTTGGACAGGTTGTTGTCGACGTCGGCCAGTTCCGGGCGCTGGCGCAGCGCCTGGGTCAGGCGGTTGGCCTGCAGCGCGACTTCCGCGCTGTCCACGTCCGACAGCGAGTACTGGTACTCGGTGGCGGCCACGCGGGTGTCCAGGGTCACGTCCTGTACCGGCTTCAGGTACAGCGCCACGCCGGGGATGCCGGCGACGGATTTCTGCAGGCGCGGCAGGATGTCTTCCAGCCCGTCACGTTCGCCGCGCTCTTTCAGCACGATCGACAGCTGGCCCTGGTTGAGCGTGGGGTTCATGCTGCCGGCACCGATGAAGGCCGATACGCCGGTCACGTCCGGATCCCTGCGCAGCGCTTCGGCCACCTGCTGGGTGCGTTGCTCCATCTGCGGGAAGGCGATGTTCTGGTCGGCCTGGACCACGGCGGTGATCAGGCCGGTGTCCTGTTCGGGCAGCAGGCCCTTGGGAATCAGCACGTACAGCAGCACGGTCAGTACCAGCGCGGCAGCGGCCACGGCCAAGGTGAGGGGCTGGTGTTCCAGCACCCAGTCCAGGCTGCGCTCATACAGGCCGACGGTGCGCGTCCACAGGTTCTGCTTGCCGGCCGCGGCCGCACGTTCGTGCGCGTCTTCGCCCTCGGGCAGTGCATCGGGCTTGAGCAGGTAGGCGCACATCATCGGGGTGAGCGTCAGCGAGATCAGCATCGACAGCACCACGGCGATGCTCAGCACCCAGGCGAACTCGTGGAACAGGCGGCCGGTGACGCCGGGCATCAGCAGCAGCGGCAGGAACACCGCCACCAGTGAAACCGTCAGCGACAGCACGGTGAAGCCGATCTGGCGCGCACCGATCTCGGCCGCCTCCTTGCCGCTCTTGCCTTGTTCGATGTAGCGCACGATGTTCTCGATCATCACGATCGCATCGTCGACCACGAAGCCGGTGGCCACCACCAGCGCCATCAGCGAGAGGTTGTCCAGCGACATGCCGGTAAACGCCATCACCGCGAAGGTGCCGGCCAGCGACAACGGCACCGCCACCGAGGGAATGATGGTGGCCCAGAACCGGCGCAGGAACACGAAGATCACCGCCACCACCAGGCCGATGGTCAGGATCAGGGTGAACTGCACTTCATGCACCGAGGCGCGGATGGTTTCGGTACGGTCGGAGAACACCTCCAGGTGCACGTCGGCCGGCAGTACGCCCTGCAGCTGCGGCAGCAGCGCGCGGATGCGCTCGACGGTCTGCACGATGTTGGCGCCCGGCTGCCGGCGCACTTCCAGCAGCACGGCCGGCTTGCCGTCGGCCCATGCCGCCAGCTGGTCGTTCTCCACGCCATCGATCACTTCGGCCACGTCGGACAGCCGCACCGGGCGGCCGTTCTTGTAGCTGATGATGGTGTCGCGGTACTCGGCGGCGCTGGCCAGCTGGTCGTTGGTGCCGATGCTGTAGGACTGGGTCTTGCCGTTCAGCGAGCCCTTCGGCGCATTGACGTTGGCCTGGGTGAGCGCGCTGCGCAGCTCTTCCAGGGTCAAGCCCATGTTGGACAGCTGCGCCGGATTGACCTGGATGCGCACGGCCGGACGCACGTTGCCGGCGATCGACACCAGGCCCACGCCCTGCACCTGCGACAGGCGCTGGGCGAGGATCGAGTCAGCGTAGTTGTTGACGTCGCGCAGTGGCCGCGTATCGGAGGTCAGCTTGAGGGTGACGATGGCCGCGTCGGCCGGGTTCACCCGGTTGTAGACCGGCTGGTACGGCAGCGACGAGGGCAGGGTGGCCTGGCGGATCGCCGCCTGCACGTCCTGTGCGGCGATGTCGATGTCGCGGTCCATCGAGAACTGCAGGATGATCGTCGACAACCCCGCCGAGGAATCGGAGGTCATCAGTTCCAGCCCGGAGATCTGCCCGAACTGGCGCTCCAGCGGCGTAGTCACCAGCGAGGCCATGGTGGTGGCGTTGGCACCGGGGTACTGCGTGGTCACCACCAGGCTGGGCGCATCGATTTCCGGCAGCGCCGACACCGGCAGCTTGCGGTAACCGAGAATGCCCAGCAGCAACAAGCCCGCCATCAACAGCGAGGTGGCAATCGGGCGGCGGATGAAGATCGTCGAAAAGCCCACGGACTGATCCTTGCTGGCACTTCAATGGCAGCGCCGGCGGGATCGCCGGCGCGGGGAAGAGCAGGGGCCTGCGCTCAGCGCGGGCCACCACCGCGGCGGCCGCCGCCACTCTTCTGTTCGGCGGCCTTCAGTTCGGCCTCGGTCGGTGCGGCCGGGGTTTCACCCGGCTTCAGCGCGGTCACCTTGCTGCCCGGCTTCAGGCGGAACTGGCCTTCGCTGACCACGCGCTCGCCGCCCTTCAGGCCTTCGGCGATCTGCACCTGGCTGTCGCCCACTTCCACGCCACTGCGCACGGTCTGCATCTTCACCGTGTTGTCGCCCTGCACGACGTAGACGTACTCGCCGTCCGGGCCACGCAGCACTGCCTGGGTCGGGATCACCACGCCGCCGCCGATGGTGCGCAGCTGCATGCGCACATTGACGAACTGGCCCGGCCACAGGCCGTTGTCGGTGTTGTCGAACACCGCACGCGCCTTGAAGGTGCCGCTGTCGGCGCTGATCAGGTTGTCGACCACATCCAGCTTGCCGTCGCCGCTGAGCACGTGCGAATCGGCGCGGTCCAGCGCTGCGACCGGCACGCTGCCGGCGGCCTGCGCCTGGCGCACGTCGCCGAGCTGGCGTTCGGGCAGGTTGAACAGCACGTGGATCGGATGGATCTGGGTCAGGGTGACCAGTGCGGTACCGGCGCTGACCACGTTGCCGGCGTCGACCGCGCGGATGCCGGCGATACCGGTGATCGGCGCGGTGACCTTGGTGTACTGCAGCTGCACCTGCGCCGAACGCATGCTGGCTTCATTGGCTGCCACTGCGCTTTCGTACTGTGCCACCTGGTTTCGTTGTGTATCCAGATCGGTCTTGGCCACGAACTGGCGGTACTCCGGCGCGTTCGAGCGCTGGTAGTTCGAACGTGCGGTGGCCAGCAGGGCTTCGTTCTGGCGCTTGGATGCAACGGCCTGGTCATAGCTGGCCTGGGCGGTGCGCGGGTCGATCACCGCCAGCACGTCGCCCTTCTTCACTTCCTGGCCTTCGCGGAAATTGAGGCTCATCAGCTGGCCACCCACCTGCGGGCTGACCGTCACGGTGTTCATCGCGGTCACCGTGCCCAGTGCGCTGGCATACACCGGCACGTCCTGGCGCGCGGCCTCGACCACGGTCACCGGCACCGGGCCGGCATCGGGATCTTCACCCCCCTGGCCGGCGCCTGCCTGCTGCCCGGCAGCCTTGTCCTTGCCGCCACCGAGTACGCGCAGGCCCACCACGGCCAGCACCAGTACCGCCACGACCAGCAGCACGATCTTCCAAACACGTGACATTCAAGACTCCAAGAGGGCTGGCCGGGGCAGACCCCGGGTGACAATGCGCAAAGCATACCTGTGGCCCACCGGGTTTCCTGCATGACGGATGGGACGGGCGCTCAGACAGATGGACGACGCTGGAGGTTCCCGTAACGGCAAGGTTGCCCTACATTCAGGTGCAGACCCCTTCCGTGGAGATCGAGATGCGCCGTTCGTTGCTGCTGTCCGCCCTGCTGCTGGCCCTGCCGGCCCTTGCCCACGCCGAGGACGCGCAGCGCCCGGAAGTGACCGCCGCAGCACAACGCCTGCAGGCCAAGGTGGTTGAATGGCGCCGCGATTTCCACCAGCACCCGGAACTGTCCAACCGTGAGGAACGCACCTCCGCCGAGGTTGCCAAGCGGCTGCGCGCGATGGGCCTGAAGCCGAAGACCGGCATCGCCCACCACGGCGTGGTGGCGATCATCGAAGGCGGCAAGCCGGGCCCGAAGATCGCCCTGCGCGCGGACATGGACGCACTGCCGGTGACCGAGCAGACCGGCCTGCCGTTCGCCTCCAAGGCCACCGCGCAGTACCGCGGGCAGACCGTGGGTGTGATGCACGCCTGTGGCCATGACGCGCACACCGCCACCCTGCTGGGCGTGGCCGAAGCGCTGGTGGCGATGAAGAAGGACCTGCCGGGCCAGGTGATGCTGATCTTCCAGCCGTCCGAAGAAGGTGCACCGCCGCCGGAAGAGGGTGGGGCGGCGCTGATGCTGAAGGAAGGCCTGTTTGCCGACTTCAAGCCCGAGGCGGTGTTCGGCCTGCATGTGTTCTCCAGCGTGCAGGCAGGGCAGATCGCAGTGCGTGGTGGGCCGCTGATGGCCGCATCCGATCGTTTCGGCATCAAGGTGATCGGCCGCCAGACCCATGGCTCGGCCCCATGGAACGGCGTAGACCCGATTGTTGCCACTGCCGACCTGATCGGCACCGCACAGACCATCGTCAGCCGCCGCGCCAACCTGTCCAAGCAGCCGGCGGTGCTGACCTTCGGCGCGATCAACGGCGGCATCCGCTACAACATCATTCCCGATGAAGTGGAGATGGTCGGCACCATCCGCACCTTCGACGAAGGCATGCGCCAGCAGATCTTCGCCGACCTGCGCAACGTGGCCGACCACACCGCTGCCGCGCATGGGGCCAAGGCGGTGACCGACATCTACGAATCGGAAGGCAACCCGGCCACGGTGAACGACCCGGCGCTGACCGCGAAGATGCTGCCGAGCCTGCAGGCGGTGGTGGGCAAGGACAACGTGTACGAGCCGCCGCTGCAGATGGGCGCGGAGGATTTCTCGCTGTATGCCAAGGAAGTGCCGGGCATGTTCTTCTTCGTCGGCTCCACCAGCGTGGGCATCGACCCGGCGACGGCGCCGGCCAACCATTCGCCGAAGTTCCTGCTGGATGAGAAGGCGCTGGATGTCGGATTCCGCGCGCTGCTGCAGGTGAGCCTGGATTATCTGCATGGTGCGGGCACCCCGGCGGGTTGAGGGTTTCCGGCAGGGCTGCGCCCTGCGCCCGCCGAAGCGGTAGTGCCGGCCGCTGGCCGGCAACAGCAACAGCAACAGCAACAGCAACAGCAGAAGCGGGCTATCCGTGGGACGGCGGGGTGGGTCCGGTTGCGGGGGACGCCGTAAACCCATCCCTGGGGGCTTGGCCGCGGCATCCATGCCGCGGACACCCCCGCAACCGGACCCACCCCGCCTTCGACAGGTTTGCGCAATCTGTCGGAACGGCGTTCTGTGCGGCTGTTGGTGGGTGTCGCCCTTGGTCGACACGGTAGATCCACGCCATGCGTGGATGGCAGATGCCATGAATGGCTGAAGGATCGGTTTTTGATCCTGTTTTTGATTTTGATTCTTTCCTGATCTTTCCCGTGGTGGCGCGGGAAATTGACCGTGGCCGGGAGGGTGGGTTGGCTGGGGGCGTAAGCGCCATGGGCCCGAGGCATGCCTCGGGCGGGTTGGGCAGGACGCCCAACCCCGGTCTTGCCGTGTGCGCAGGACAGCGCACACGAGCAAGCGGCGCCCGAGCCTACAAGGACGTATTCACGGCGTCCCCCCAGCCAACCCACCTTCCCGGCCAACCCGATAGACCGCTCTGCCGACCAACCCACCCACCACGGAGGGGCTCCGCCGTTGGCCGACCCGGCCGAAGGCCCGCTCTGCGCGCGATACAATAAGCACCATGAACACCCCACAGGATTCCAGCCTCGGTCGCGAGGTCAGTTACCCGTCGCAGTACGATCCCGGCCTGCTGTTTCCCATCCCGCGCGTCGGCGCCCGCGCCGAGATCGGTCTGGACGAGGCCGCGCTGCCCTTCGTCGGCCATGACCGCTGGCACGCCTTCGAACTGAGCTGGCTCGACCTGCGTGGCAAACCGCAGGTCGCCGTCGCCACCGTGCAGGTGCCGTGCACCTCGCCGCGGCTGATCGAGTCGAAGTCGTTCAAGCTGTACCTGAACTCCCTCAACAGCACCCGCATCGACAGTGCCCAAGCCCTGCGCGAGCGCCTCGTCGCCGACCTGTCGGCCTGCGCCGGCGCCCCGGTCCAGGTCACGTTCGGCCTGCCGGCGTTGCGCGAATCACCGCTGGGCGAGTCGATCGACGGCCTCGAGGTGGACATCGACTGCTATGGCCCGCCGCAGGCGGACTACCTGTCGGCCAACGCCGATGCGCTGGTGGAGGAGACCCTGGTCTCGGCGCTGCTGAAGTCCAACTGCCCGGTCACCGGCCAGCCGGACTGGGCCACCGTCAGCCTGCGCTACCGCGGCCCGCAGATCGATCGTGCCGGCCTGCTGCGCTACCTGGTCAGCTACCGCGAGCACGCCGAGTTCCATGAGCAGTGCGTTGAGCGCATCTTCAGTGAAGTGTCCGCGCGCTGCCGGCCGCAGTGGCTGGAAGTCGAAGCCCGCTATACCCGTCGCGGTGGCCTGGACATCAACCCGTGGCGCGCCAGCCCCGGCATCGCCGCCCCGGCCGCGACCTACCGCGAACTGCGGCAGTAACCGCCGCAGGCGGTTACAGGTAGCGCCGGGCCATGCCCGGCGAGCGCAGCGGCCCTTACAGGTAGCGCCGGGCCATGCCCGGCGAGCGCAGCGGCCATATGCAGAGCCGCCCGCCATGGCCCGGCGCTACCGGTTGGGCCCCGATTGTTCAGCCACCCCGGGGGGCGGCTTCACATCGGCACCATCCCCATTTAACAACCTCTATGACACCGTGCCAGCCATGTAGTCATACAGACGGGAGTGTGTGGATGAGTACCGAGAAGAAAGCCGATTTCTCCGGCGTCAGTGGCAGCGTCGAGAGTACCGCCCAGCAGGTCCCCAAGGCGGACTTTTCCGGCGTCAGTGCTTCGGTGGACAGTACCGCCGAGGTGGTCAGCGGTGGCACCTACACCGTGCAGAAGGGGGATTCGCTGTCGAAGATCGCCAAGCAGCACCTGGGCGATGCCAACGCCTGGAAGAAGATCTTCGAAGCCAACCGCGATGTACTCGACGACCCGGACAAGATCTTCCCGGGCCAGACCCTGAAACTGCCGCCGAAGTAATACCGGCGATCCCATCGCCGTCCGAACAATCCTTGGAGGAACCCCGCATGATCAAGACGACCCCGCTTCAGAATGCCCTGCTGGCCGCGCTGCTGGGCAGCGTCGCCCTGGTGGGCTGCAAGAAGAAGGAAGAAACCGCTGACAACAACGCGGCTCCGGCGGCAACCACGCCGGCCGAGGCGCCCGCTCCGATGACCGGCGCACCGCCGCCGATGGCTGCATCGGCCGTAGCGGTATCGGCGGTCACTGTCGGCAAGACTGCCGCAGCTGACAAGTCGGTGACCACCGCCGCCCTGTTCGCGCCGAAGGACGATGTCATCGTCTCGGTGAAGACCGATGGCGCGGCCAACAATGTCACCGTCGGCGCCAAGCTGACCTTCCAGGATGGCCAGGTGGCCGGCGAGCAGAACGCGACCCTGAACACCAGCGGTGCAGAGACCACCAACATCACCTTCAAGAATGCCAACGGCTGGCCGGCCGGCAAGTACCGCGCCGAAGTCATGGTTGATGGCAAGGCGGCCGGAACGCCGCAGGAGTTCGAGGTCAAGTAAGTCCCGCCGACTCTCTCCCGGTTGGACTCACGATGGACGCAGCCGCGAGGCTGCGTCCTTTTTTGTTGGCGGCTTTGCGGGAAGGCCTCATCCACGCATGGCGTGGATCTACGGGTGCGGATACCTGGCCGATCCTCGCGCGGGGATGTTTCCGCAGACCCACGCCATGCGTGGATGGATCACAGCGTTGCCGGCATGCAGTACCGCCGCGTATGGCACGGCTTTGCCCCGCGCGGCTGAAAACGCGACAATGCAGGGGTTTCCCCGGCGCGCGCCCACCCTGACGGCGGCGGGGAAAGTGACACGGTTGCACGTGGCCCGGCGCTGGCGCCGGCCTTCCCCTGAGCACTGCTACAGAGTCCAAGTCCCCCATGTCCAAGATCCTCTACACGCTGACCGACGAAGCACCGTTCCTGGCCACCCAGTCGCTGCTGCCGATCGTCGACGCCTATACCTCCACCGCGGGCATCGCAGTGGAAACCCGTGACATCTCGTTGTCCGGCCGCATCCTGTCGCTGTTCCCGGAACTGCTGAGCGATGCGCAGAAGGTCAACGATGACCTGGCCGAGCTGGGCCAGCTGGCGACCACCCCCGACGCCAACATCATCAAGCTGCCGAACATCTCCGCCTCGGTGCCGCAGCTGAAGGCCGCCATCAAGGAACTGCAGGACCAGGGCTATCCGCTGCCCGATTACCCGGAAACCCCGGCCGACGACCAGCAGCGCGACTACAAGGCGCGCTACGACAAGGTCAAGGGCAGCGCAGTCAATCCGGTGCTGCGCGAAGGCAACTCCGACCGGCGCGCGCCGCTGTCGGTGAAGAACTACGCCCGCAAGCACCCGCACCGCATGGGCGCCTGGGCGTCCGATTCGAAGTCGCACGTTGCGCACATGGACGCGGGTGATTTCTACGGCAGCGAGAAGTCGGCCACCCTGGCCAACGCCGGCGCGCTGAAGATCACCCTGCACGGCAAGGACGGCAGCACCGTCGTGCTGAAGGAAAAGACAGCGGTCAAGGCCGGTGAGATCGTCGACGCGGCAGTGATGAGCCGCAAGGCGCTGGCCGCCTTCATCAATGCGCAGATCGAAGACGCCAGGTCGCAGGGCGTACTGTTCTCGCTGCACCTGAAGGCGACCATGATGAAGGTCTCCGACCCGATCATGTTCGGCGTGGTCGTCAACGAGTTCTACAAGGACGTGCTCGCCAAGCACGCCGACACGCTCAAGCAGGCCGGTTTCGATGCCAACAACGGCATCGGCGACCTGGTCGCGCGCCTGCCGTCGCTGCCCGAAGCCACCCGTGCCGCCATCGAAGCCGACCTGCAGGCCGAGTACGCGCAGCGTCCGGGCCTGGCCATGGTCAACTCGGACAAGGGCATCACCAACCTGCACGTGCCGAGCGACGTGATCGTCGACGCCTCGATGCCGGCGATGATCCGCGACTCCGGCAAGATGTGGAATGCCGAAGGCAAGCTGCAGGACACCAAGGCGGTCATTCCGGACCGCTGCTATGCCGGCGTGTACCAGGCTGTCATCGACGACTGCCGCAGCAACGGTGCCTTCAACCCGGCCACCATGGGCTCGGTGCCCAACGTCGGCCTGATGGCGCAGAAGGCCGAAGAGTACGGCTCGCACGACAAGACCTTCCAGATCGCTGCCGACGGCGTGGTCAAGGTCACCGACGAGGCCGGCAACGTGGTGTTCGAACACGCCGTGGAAGCCGGTGACATCTGGCGCATGTGCCAGACCAAGGACGCGCCGATCCAGGACTGGGTCAAGCTGGCCGTCGAACGCGCGCGCCTGAGCAGCACCCCGGCCGTGTTCTGGCTGGACGCCGCCCGCGCCCACGATGCGCAGGTCATCGCCAAGGTCGAGACGTACCTGAAGGACCACGACACCACCGGCCTGGACATCCGCATCCTGCCGCCGGTGGAAGCGACCACCTTCTCGCTGGCCCGCATCCGCAAGGGCGAGGACACCATTTCGGTGACCGGCAACGTGCTGCGCGATTACCTCACCGATCTGTTCCCGATCATGGAGCTGGGCACCAGCGCCAAGATGCTGTCGATCGTGCCGCTGATGGCCGGTGGCGGCCTGTTCGAGACCGGTGCTGGCGGTTCGGCGCCGAAGCACGTGCAGCAGTTCGTCGAAGAGGACTACCTGCGCTGGGATTCGCTGGGTGAGTTCCTGGCCCTGGCCGCGTCGCTGGAGCATCTGGGCAACCGCTACGACAACGCTGCCGCCCGCGTGCTGGCCAAGGCGCTGGACGAGGCCAACGGCCAGTTCCTGGACAACGACAAGTCGCCGTCGCGCAAGCTCGGTGGCATCGACAACCGTGGCAGCCACTTCTATATCGCCCTGTACTGGGCGCAGGCCCTGGCAGCGCAGAACGAAGATGCCGCACTGCAGGCACGCTTCGCTCCGCTGGCCAAGGCGCTGGCCGACAACGAGCAGAAGATCGTTGACGAGCTGATCGCGGTGCAGGGCAAGGCCGTGGACATCGGCGGCTACTACCGTCCGGACGTGGCCAAGGCCGCTGCCGCGATGCGTCCGAGCGCGACCTTCAATGCCGCGCTGGAGCAGCTGCGCGGCTGATTCATCGCCGCCCGGTTGAGACCTGGAAGGAACCCGCGCCTCGGCGCGGGTTTCTTTTTGCCCGTATGCGGCCGATGCCCGTCCACGCGCGGGCGGGAGCTGCACAAAACCGTGAAATCCATCGGCTGTCGGAATGCTGTCAACACGGCATGAAATTTGCCCGCGATGGCCGTCGCAGAACGGATGCATGCATGTTCACCACTGCCACCAATATGAGCAGTCGATCACGACGATGGCGGCAAGCCATGGCCTAGCCTTGGCGATGCGAGACCGCCGGGGAGGTGGTCGCACGGGGAACACGGATGGCACGCGTGCTCGTAGTGGGGACCGACATCCAGGGCGAACAGGCCCTGCTGCAGAGGCTGCGGCTGGCCTCGGCGCTGCCGGACGGGCAGATCCGCCGCAGCCAGGACCTGGACGACTGCGATCTGCTGGTGATCCGCGATACGCCGGCGCTGCGCAACGCGGCACTGCGCATGCGCCAGCAGCGCCCCCGCCTGCACTGCTGGATCGAGGACCTCGGCGGCCAGTTGCGCGAAGGCGATGGCGGCCAGGACGTACTGGATGATGGCGCGATAGGACGGGCGCTGCGCGGCATGCAGACCGGCACCGAAGCGACACCGATCCGCCTGGCTGACGGCGCGCACGCCATCACCCGCCTGCTGCGCGAGCGGCTGCCATCGCGGCAGGGCCAGGCGCTGCTGGGCGAGGGCGCAGAGCCGCTGCTGCTGCTGGATCTGGAACAGGACCAGGCGGTGCTGCTGCACGAGCCGGCTACGGTGCTGGTGGAACGGCTGGCGCAGGGCTTCGAGCACCTGTATCTGGATGCGCTGCTGCCGGCGCAGCTGCAGGCCCTGGCGGGTGACCGCACGCGACTGCCGTTGCGTCCGTTGCTGTGGCAATGGGCGCAGCGCAGCCGTCACTGGCAGGCGTTGGATGAGCGCCTGCGCGGGGCGTCGGTGAAGCTGCTGCGCTGGCCGGACTTCCGCGTGCTCGGCCACGATCACGATGGCTTCCGTCTCTGTTCGCTGCTGCTCAAGCGTGCCTGCACGGTGGACGAATGCGCGATGCTGCTGGATCTTCCCGCCGCCGCCGTGCGCGATTTCATCCATGCCGCCTACCTGTGCGGTTATGCGCAGCTGCAGGTCGCACCTGCAGTACCGCTGGCGGGTGCGCGTGCCAACACTGCTGACAACGGCCTGCTCGCACGCCTGTGGCGCACGCTGCGCGGGAGTGATCGCGATGCGTGAGCACAAAGTGGTGGTGCTCGGTGGCATGGGCAGCGGCAAGTCGACATTGGTACGCAGCATCGCCGCCGGTGCGGTGGTCGACACCGACGTAGCCAACAGCGACCGCGCGGGTGCCGACAAGGCTTCGACCACGGTGGCGCTGGACTACGCCGATATCGACCTGCCCAACGGCGAGAGGCTGCGCCTGTATGGCACGCCTGGCCAGCAGCGCTTTGATTTCCTGTGGCCGATCCTGCTGCAGGGTGCGCGCGGCGCGGTGTTGCTGCTGGACGCGCGCCGCGCCGGGGTGGCCGCTGAGCTGGACGCCTACCTGCAGGTGCTGCGCCCGTTCGGCCCTGCATTGGCCCTGGTGGTGGCGGTGACCCATCTTGACCAGGTGCCGGCAGCGGCACTGGATGACTGGGCCGAGCGTGCCCGGCTCGATGGCCAGCCGCTGCCGCTGCTGGCGGTGGATGCCCGTGATCGCGAACAAGGACTGCTGCTGATGGACGTACTGATGAGCGAAATGGAAGCGCATGCACTGGTGGCCGCACATGGCTGATGGACAAGGCACGCCGTTGCCGGACGCGCAGCAGCGCGAGCGCCTGCGGCCGCTGCTGCAGGACCTGCAGCAGCGGGTGGAAGGGGTGCGCACCGTGGTGCTGGCCAGCGTCGATGGCTTTGCCCTGGTCAGCGCAGGTGCGGAGGGGCGTGGCGAACGCCTGGCGGCGATGACCAGCGCGATGCTGGCCCTGGCCGCAGCAGTGGGGCGCGAACTGGCACTGGGCGATCTGCAGACACTGATGCTGGAGGCCGCCGGCGGCAAGGTGCTGATGCTGGCCATCCAGGCCGAGGCGCGCGCGCCGCTGCTGCTGATGGCCGCCTGCGACCAGCGCAGCGTGATCGGCCAGGTGCTGTGGCAGAGCAGGGAATGTGGCCAGGCGATCCTGGCCGAACTCAGCGGATCGTGAGCCCGGCCGCGGGGGAACGAGGGGCTCGAACCAACATTGAAAGGGGTGCAACGTGGCTGGATTGAATGATTCGTTGACTGCACTGATGGGTATCGATGGCGCGCAGGCCGTGGCGCTGGTCGACTACGAAAGCGGCATGCTGCTGGGCGAGGCCGGTTCGGGCATGGACATGGAAGTGGCGGCGGCCGGCAACACTGAAGTGATCCGCGCGAAGATGAAAACCGCCGCCTCGCTCAACCTCAACGATGGCATCGAGGACATCCTGATCTCGCTCGGCAAGGCGTACCACATCATGCGCCCGGTGGCGAAGAAGAAGGGCCTGTTCTTCTACATCGTACTGGACCGCGCCAAGTCCAACCTTGCCCTGGCGCGGCGCAAGGTGCAGGACGTGGAGGCCGAACTGGCGATCTGAAGGGTAGTGCCGGCCGCTTGCCGGCAACTGCCTGCATCCTCGGGGTGCCCAGACGGTGCCGGCCAGCGGCCGGCGCCGTCTGCACGCTCGACGACATCACACACGCCAGCGTATGGTGAGGTCGGTTCCCCCGGATACGTCGTGCATGTCCGATCCTGTCACTGCAACCGAACTGGCACCGCGCATCGCCGAGGCCATCCGCGATGGTTTCGAGCAGTATCACGCCCGCTTCGCCGCGATCACGGCGCGTGCCCGGGTGCGTTTCCAGCAGCGCGACTGGGCGGCGGCGCGCCACGATGCGGTCGAGCGCATCGCCCTGTACGACCAGTGCATCGCCGAGCAGATGGATGCGCTGCGGCGGCTGGCCGGTGACGCCATCAGCGAACGCGCGCTGTGGCTGCAGGTGCACGCGCACTTCAGTGCCCTGCTGCCGGGCCTGATCGACGCCGAGCTCTACAAGACCTTCTACAACACGCTGTCGCGGCGGCTGTTCGCCATCCGCGGTGTGGACCCGGAAGTGGAGTTCATCGCCTTCGATGTCGAGCCCTCCGATGCGATCACCCATCCGGTGGCGCGGCACACCTACGCGGTATCGCCGACGCGGCCGGTAGAGGCGCTGCAACGGGTGCTGGCCGACTACCGCTTCGATGTTCCGTATGCGCACCAGCTGCGCTGTGCCGCCGCCATTGCCGTGCGCCTGCAGGATGACCTGGCGCACTGGGGCGACACGCCGGTACGCAGCATCGAACTGCTCGACACCGTGTTCTACCGCGAGCGTCGCGCCTATCTGGTCGGGCGCGTGTTCGGTGAACACCGTTTCTCGCCGTGCGTGATCGCGCTGGTCAACGACGACCAGGGCCTGCGCGCCGATGCCGTGCTGACCCGGCGGCGCGATGTGGCCCATCTGTTCGGCGTGTCGCGCAGCTATTTCCAGGCCGATCTGGGCACGGTTGGCGATGCGGTGGTGTTCCTGCGCAGCCTGCTGCCGGGCAAGCCGATCGACGAGATCTATACCGTGCTCGGACGCGCCAAACAGGGCAAGACCGAGCGCTACCGGACGTTCTTCCGCCACTTCAATGAACACCCCAACGAGCGTCTGGCGCATGCCGAAGGCACGCCGGGCATGGTCATGGCGGTGTTCACCCTGCCCAGCTACCCGCTGGTGTTCAAGCTGATCCGCGACCGTTTCGCCTGGCCCAAGGCGATGTCGCGTCAGCAGGTGGAGGAAAAGTACGCCCTGGTGTTCAACCTCGACCGCGTCGGTCGCCTGCTTGACGCACAACCCTACCGGCACCTGCGTTTCCCGCGCGAACGCTTCGCTCCGGCGTTGCTGGACGAACTGCTGCAGCAGTGCGCGCAGAGCGTGCGCGTGGATGGCGACGAGGTGGAGATCGCGTTGTGCTACGTGCAGCGCCGCTTCCGGCCACTGAATCTCTATCTGCGCGAACAGGCTGGCGAGGCGGTGCGTGCAGCCGTACTCGACTACGCGCAGGCGATCACCGACATGGCGCGCAACAACATCTTCCCCGGTGACATGCTGCCGAAGAACTTCGGCGTGTCGCGCCACGGCCGTGCCGTGTTCTACGACTACGACGAATTGTGTCTGGTCAGCGACTGCGTCTTCCGGGCCTGGCCCAAGCCAAGCTCCGCAGAGGAAGCGATGGCCGATGAGCCCTGGTTCCATGTGGGGCCGCGCGATGTTTTCCCTGAGCGGTTCGGACCGTTCATGGGCTTGCCCGCGCAGGAACTGGCGGCGGTGCGCGAGCACTATCGCCACCTGTTCGATCCCGCCTGGTGGCAGGGGCTGCAGGCGCGCTTTGCGGCGGGCGACTATCCGGACACACCACCGTACTCGGCTGCGCAGCGATTGGCGTGATCGACCGCGCCGACGGCGAAGAACTCGGGTAATCTCGGTGCTTTCATCACCAAGGACTGGACAATGATGCGCTCCTCCCTGTTTCTCGCCTTCGCGCTGGTGATCGGTACGGCCGGTCCCCTGCCCAGCGCCGACGCCGCAGCGCAGACCGTGCGCGAGGTGCGTGCCACTGCCGAAGCCAGCATGGTCTTGACCGGTACCATCGATGTTGCCGCAGATGGTACGGTCAGCGGCCTGGTGCTTGACCAGCGGGCGTCGATCACACCGGCCATCGCCGCGTTCGTGGACGGCACCATCCGCAAGTGGCTGTTCGAACCCACCCTGGTGGATGGCAGGCCTGTGGCAAAACATGCACCGTTGCGCGTACGCCTGCTGGGCAGGCCCGGCGCCGATGGCAGCATGCAGGTGCGCATGACCAGCGTCGACTTCAGCGAGTATGACGACAAGGCCACCGACGCGGTAACCGCCAGCGGCATCAGGCCTCCGCGCTATCCGGAGGCAGCGTTCCGCATCGGCGCACAGGGCGAGGTGATGCTGCTGGTCAAGGTCGAGCGTGATGGTTCGGTCGGCGATGTCATTGCCGAGCAGGTGAACATGGGCGTGGTCGCACCCGAGCGGGACATGCAGAAGATGCGCGACATTCTGGCCAAGGCCAGCATCAACCAGGCGCGCAAGTGGACGTTCACGCCACCGACCTCCGGGCAGGATGAAGGCGACCTGTTCTGGACCGTGCGCGTGCCGGTCACCTTCGCGCTGAGCAACAGCAGCAGGCTGCCCCCCACACCCTATGGTCGCTGGCAGGCCCATATTCCCGGCCCTCGCCAGCGGGCACCGTGGCGCACTGCGGAGGATGCCGCGCAGGTCGGCAGCGACCTGCTGCCGGCCGGTGGTGTGTACATGGTCGACAGCGCCAGCCGCGGGCTGCGCCTGTTGACGCCGCTTGCCGAGCAATGATGCCGGTCAACCGCCGCCACGTTTCATCGGCCCCCGCCCGGGGGGCAGACGTCATCATCTTCATGCACAAGGAGTGGCTGTGATGCGTTCTTCCCTTTTCATGGCACTGGCCTTTGCGGTGTCTGGCGGTGCCGCCCTGATCGATAGCGCCGATGCGCAGACCGCGCGCGAGGTACGCAGGCAGGCCGAGGCCAGCATGACCCTCAGCGGTGTCATCGACATCGGCGGCGAAGGCCAGGTTGAAGGGTTCCAGCTTGATCGTCGCGAGAAAATCGACGCGGGTATTGCCGATTTCGTGGACAAGGCCGTGCAGGGCTGGCGTTTCGAACCGGTGCTGGTCAATGGCGCGCCGTGCAGGCACGCACTGCGGTGCGCCTGCGGCTTATGGCCGACAGTGCTGCCGAAGGGACCATGCGGGTCCGCCTGGTCGATGCCAGTTTCAGCAAGGTGGGTGGCGAGCGTGAGGTCAGCACCGACA
This sequence comes from Stenotrophomonas sp. G4, assembly GCF_003428825.1. NCBI lineage: Bacteria > Pseudomonadati > Pseudomonadota > Gammaproteobacteria > Lysobacterales > Lysobacteraceae > Stenotrophomonas > Stenotrophomonas sp. G4. Next base: position 4,065,898 of record NZ_CP031741.1, on the reverse strand, counting down.
GGGTGACCAGCAATGGACTGCGGGGACCGGATTACCCACCGCAGGCGGTGACCATGCAGGGGGAGGGCACGGTCATGCTGCTGGTCAATGTCGGCCGCGATGGCAGGGTGGCTGATGTGATCGCCGAGCAGACCAATCTGACCGTGATTGGCACCGCGCGCGCGATGAACCAGCTGCGCGATATCCTGGCCAAGGCCAGCGTCAATAGCGCCAAGCGTTGGACGTTCACCCCGCCCCCTACCGGCGAGGACAAGAATCGCGATTTCTGGACCGTGCGCGTACCGGTGCGCTACGCCTTCCAGGATTCGCGTGAGCGTTACGGCCGCTGGACCGCGTACATTCCCGGCCCGCGCCAGCAGGCGCCGTGGAAGACCGGCGAGGAAACCCTGGTCGCCGGAACCGACCTGCTGCCCGAAGGCGGGGTGTACATGGTGGGTCGTGCGCAGGAAGGCCCGCGCCTGCTCACCCCGCTGGGCTGATGCGTGGCTGCGGGATGCACCGGGCCTGCCGGGCGCATCCCGCTTGAATCGATGTGCTCAATCGGCGTGCGGGTACACCACCACCCGGTTGCGGCCCTGTTCCTTGGCCAGGTACAGGGCCTTGTCGGCCAAGCGCAGTGCCTGTTCCGGATCGGTGTGGAAACTGGGGAAGTGGGCCACGCCCAGTGACACGGTGATGGTGCCCACCGGAGCGAACGGTTCGCCGGCGATGGCCTGGCGCAGGCGCTCGCCGGTCTGCCGGGCCGCTTCGATGCCAACGCCCGGCAGCAGTACCAGGAACTCTTCGCCACCGGCACGGCACAGCACATCGGTCTCGCGCGAATGGCGGCGCATCTGTTCGGCGATGTGCACGATGGCCGCATCTCCGATGTCATGACCGTGGCCGTCATTGATCGACTTGAAACGGTCGATGTCCAGCGCCAGGATCGCGAACGGCAGGCCCTGCGCCTGCAGCACGTCGAGCGCCTGCTGCAACCCGCGGCGGTTGAGCAGTCCGGTCAGCGGATCGGTGCGGCTGGCGCGGTTGAGCGTGCCGATCCGGTCCTGCAGCGCATTGAAGCTGTACAGCACCGCCTGTTTCAGCTGCGCCACCTCGAAGTACCAAGCGCGGATGCCATTGACGTGGCTGATCGCGTTGCCGGTATCTTCGCCGTCCTGCACGTTGCGCGCCAGCTGCCACAGCGGCAACGAAATGCGGCGGGCGAACCACCAGGTGATCAGCAGCGACAACACGCCCAGCGGAATGGCATTCCAGATCACCGCCGACATCAGCCGTGACAGCGGCTGCAGCGTCGCCTCGGTCGGGCGCTGCGCGACGATGCCCCAGCCGGTTGCCGCGACGGGCGCGTAACCGGCCAGCATCGCTACCCGGTGGTTGTTGCGCACCTGCTGCGCACCACGCTGGCCGCGCATCACCGCTTTCACGGCCGGGTTGCTGAGCGCATACGTGCCCACTTCCTGGGGATTGATGTGGTAGATCAGGCGGCCATGGCGGTCCACCACATACAGGTAGGAACCGTCGCGGTAGTAGTGCGTACCCAGCAGGGTATTGAGCGCACTTCGCTGGCGCAGGTACAGCGTGCCGCTGACATAGCCGCGGTACTGGCCGCTGCGGTCGAATACCGGGTGCGAGATCGAGATCAGCAGCTTGCCGGTGGCCGACTGGTAGGGATCGCTGATCATCGGCTGGCGCCGTTCCAATGCTGCCTGGTTGCCAGCGCTGCGCAGGATCTCGCCCTGCAGCTGCAGGCTCTGCGGCGAGGTCGCGATCACCCGCCCGTCATTGGCCACCACCAGCGAAGAGTTGAAACTGCTGGACTGCAGCTGCAGGCGACGGGCCTCATCCTGCGCCTGGGCCGGATCCATGTCGCTGTTGCCAAGCCGGGTGGCGGCGTAGGCAAGCTGCTGCTGCGCGGCCAGCAGAAAGTCCTGCGTGGTTTCGGCCAGTTTGGTGGCGTAAACGCGGTTGGCTTCCAGGGTGTTGCCCACCAGCTGGTCGCGCTGTACGCGATAGCTGGCAAGCAGCGTGTTGGCCAGGGCGATGACGGCGCTGAGCAGGGCCAGGGCAAGGATCAGCTTGCCCAGGTTGAGGCGGGGGGACAGCGTGCGCATGCGGTTGAAGAATCGTGCAGGGCTGGACCCGCCGGATCCTCCGGATGGGGCAACAGCGGAAATCGGCGGCCCGGCCAGCGCGGTCGGGACGGAGAGTCAGGCATTTGTCCCGCAGATTATCGCCAAATCACAGGGCCGCGAAGTGAAGCCGCTTGTCCTGCCGCCACCCAAAGAAAAAGCCCCGCATTGCGGGGCCTTTCCGTATTCCATCAATGCCGCGCGATCAGCGCTTCATCGAACCGAAGAACTCGTCGTTGGACTTGGTGTTCTTCATCTTGTCCAGCAGGAATTCCATCGCCGTCATCTCATCCATCGGATGCAGCAGCTTGCGCAGGATCCAGATCTTCTGCAGCAGCTCCGGCTCGATCAGCAGGTCTTCGCGACGGGTGCCGGAACGGTTGATGTCGATGGCCGGGAACACGCGCTTTTCAGCGATGCGACGGCTCAGGTGCACTTCGCTGTTGCCGGTGCCCTTGAACTCTTCGTAGATCACCTCGTCCATCTTCGAGCCGGTATCGACCAGCGCGGTGGCGATGATGGTCAGGCTGCCACCTTCTTCCACGTTGCGCGCGGCACCGAAGAAGCGCTTGGGGCGATGCAGGGCGTTGGCGTCCACACCGCCGGTCAGCACCTTGCCCGAGCTCGGCACGACGTTGTTGTAGGCGCGCGCCAGGCGGGTGATCGAGTCGAGCAGGATCACCACGTCCTTCTTGTGCTCGACCAGGCGCTTGGCTCGCTCGATGACCATTTCGGCCACCTGCACGTGGCGCGCGGCCGGTTCGTCGAAGGTCGAGCTGATGACCTCGCCGCGCACGGTGCGTTGCATTTCGGTCACTTCTTCCGGGCGCTCGTCGATCAGCAGCACGATCAGGTGCACGTCCGGATGGTTGGTGGTGATGGCCGTGGCCACCTGCTGCATCATCATCGTCTTGCCGGCCTTCGGCTGGGACACGATGAGCGAGCGCTGGCCCTTGCCCTGCGGCGCCATCAGGTCGAGGATGCGGCCGGTGATGTCTTCCGACGAACCGTTGCCACGCTCCAGGGTGAAGCGGCGACGCGGGAACAGGGGGGTCAGGTTCTCGAACAGCACCTTGTTCTTCGACGCTTCCAGCGGCTCACCGTTGATGGTGTCCACGATCGACAGCGCGAAGTAGCGCTCGCCGTCCTTCGGGAAGCGGATGCGGCCGGACAGGTGGTCGCCGGTACGCAGGTTGAAGCGGCGGATCTGGCTGGGCGAAATGTAGGTGTCGTCCGGGCCGGCCAGGTAGCTGGCCTCGGCCGCGCGCAGGAAGCCGAAGCCGTCCGGCAGGATTTCCAGCACGCCGTCGGCGGCAACGCCGTCGCCGTGGCGGGTCAGCACCTTCAGCAGTGCGAAGATCACGTCCTGCTTGCGGGCACGGGCCACGCCTTCGGAAATCTGCAGCTGCTCGGCGATCTCCAGCAGCTTCTGGGCCGGCATGCGCTTGAGGTCGCTCAGCGAATAGACCGGGAAGCCTTCGGGCACGTTGGCGTGCGGGCGCGGTACGAATGGCTGCTGTTCGCCGTTGTCGTTGGGCATGCCGTCGTCGCGGAAGCGACCACCGTTGCCACCGCCGCCGCCACCATTGCGATCACGGTCGCGGCGGTTGCGGAAACGGTCACGGCGGTTGCCCTGGCCCTGCTGGCCCTGCTGGCCGCCCTGGTTGTAGGGGTTCTGGTTCTGGTTCTGCCCGCCACCCTGGTTGTTCTGCTGCGACTGCCGTGGCTGGCCGGATTCGCGGCCCTCGCTCCCTTCGCCGCCGCCACTGCTGGCAGGGCCTCGGCGGCGGGTGCGCTCGGCGCGGAAGGCGCTGCAGCCGGTGCCGGCGCTTCGGGCGCGGTTGCCAGCGGCAGGGCAGGTTGCGCCGGGGCGGCGCTGGTTTCGGCGGCGGCCGGAGCGGCAGCCTTGGTCACGCGGGCTTTGCGCACGCGCTTTTCGGCGGGCGCTTCAGCGCTACCGGTTTCGGAAGTGTTATCGGACAAGAGCGTTATTCCTCGCTTGAAGGTGCGAGCGCCCGGCTGGGGCGGCGAACATTGGGAATGGGTCTGGAAGAGACTGCGTCCAGAAGATGCGGCACGCGAACGCGGCCGGATATGCCGACACTATCATCGGCCTGCGGCGCCACGCAAGGGTCGCCGGGTACGGTATTCAGTCAGGCGCGGGGGCGCCCGCCCGGCAGCCGTGGAAAACGGCTGCCGGTAACATGCGGGATCAGGCCAGGGCCTTGTCCAGCAGGCCGGCCAGCTGGGCCTTGCCAACGGCACCGATCTGCTCGCCAACCTTTTCGCCGTCCTTGAAGACGACCAGGTAGGGAATCGAACGCACGTGGTACTTGGCGGCCAGGGCGCGGTTGTTGTCCACGTTGACCTTGGCGATCTTGGCGCGGCCCTGGTAGGCATCGGCCAGTTCATCCAGTGCCGGGGCGATCATCTTGCACGGGCCACACCATTCGGCCCAGAAATCGACCAGCACCGGTTCCTTGGAATTCAGTACGGCGCTATCAAAGTCGGCATCGCCGACGTGTACAACCTTGTCGCTCATCTTGGTTTCTCGTCTTGGATTGCACCCGGCCAGGCCGGAGGTGGGTGAACTGGGCCATGCCCGGTGGCGTGACCCTCGTCGTTGCCTCGCGGCCGACTGCCACGGTGCGTTCGGCGGGATGCCTGGACGCTCACGGCCGGCAGTGTACCCCTATCGCAGGGCGGGGACAGGTGCTGGCTGGAACCCAGCGTATCGTGATCGGGGGTGAGCACGGTAGGTCTCCGGTTTCACTGTCCCTGCCTGAAATGGGGGTGCCGGTGCGATAGGCCATGGAGGCCAGCGCCGCTGTTCAAGCGCGGTACTGCGGTGTGAAGAGGGGCGTCTCCCTCTGGTGTGAGACGCTGGGTTCCGGTTTGCCGGCCCGAGTGCGGTAAACTGGGGCATTGTGCGGCGCGCGGACCCGAGGGGTCCCGGCCAGCCCGACCCGCCGCAGGGGCCGCAGTTTGCGACGGAGCCCCAGACAGATTCCAGTGCCGCCGCCCGCAGGCGCGTGGCCATACCAAGACGGACACATGAGCGACAAACCGCTGACCGATTTGACTTTTTCCTCCTTTGATCTGCATCCGGCCCTGCAGGCCGGTCTTGAAGGAGCCGGATTCACCCGCTGCACGCCCATCCAGGCGCTGACCCTGCCGGTCGCGCTGCCCGGTGGCGATGTCGCCGGCCAGGCCCAGACCGGCACCGGCAAGACGCTGGCCTTCCTGGTCGCTGTCGTGAACCGCCTGCTGACCCGCCCGGCACTGGCCGACCGCAAGCCGGAAGACCCGCGCGCACTGATCCTGGCGCCGACCCGCGAACTGGCCATCCAGATCCACAAGGATGCGGTGAAGTTCGGTTCCGAGCTTGGCCTGCGCTTCGCGCTGGTCTATGGCGGCGTGGATTACGACAAGCAGCGCGAGCTGCTGCAGCAGGGCGTGGACGTGATCATCGCCACCCCCGGCCGCCTGATCGACTATGTCAAGCAGCACAAGGTGGTGTCGCTGCACGCCTGCGAGATCTGCGTGCTGGACGAAGCCGACCGCATGTTCGACCTGGGCTTCATCAAGGACATCCGCTTCCTGCTGCGCCGCATGCCCGAGCGCTCCACCCGGCAGACCCTGCTGTTCAGCGCCACCCTGAGCCACCGCGTGCTCGAGCTGGCCTATGAGCACATGAACGAGCCGCAGAAGCTGGTGGTCGAAGCCGAGACCATCACCGCCGCGCGCGTGCGCCAGCGCATCTACTTCCCGGCCGACGAAGAGAAGATCCCGTTGCTGCTGGGCCTGCTGTCGCGCAGCGAAGGCGCGCGCACCATGGTCTTCGTCAACACCAAGGTGTTCGTCGAGCGCGTGGCCCGTTCGCTGGAGCGTGCCGGCTACCGCGTCGGCGTGCTGTCCGGTGACGTGCCGCAGAAGAAGCGCGAGAGCCTGCTCAACCGCTTCCAGAAGGGCCAGCTGGAAATCCTGGTGGCCACCGATGTGGCCGCCCGCGGCCTGCACATCGACGGCATCAAGTACGTCTACAACTACGACCTGCCGTTCGACGCCGAAGACTACGTGCACCGCATCGGCCGTACCGCCCGCCTGGGCGAGGAAGGCGATGCCATCAGCTTCGCCTGCGAGCGCTATGCGATGGGCCTGCCGGACATCGAGGCCTACATCGAACAGAAGATCCCGGTCGAAGCGGTCACCAGCGAGATCCTGACGTCGCTGCCGCGCCCTGAGCGTGCCGCCCCGGCACCGGGCGAGGAAGGCGACGAGAACGAAAGCGTCGGCCAGATCTTCCGCGAAGCACGCGAAGCGCGCGCCGCCGAGGAAGAGCGTCGTGGCGGCGGCCGTAGTGGCGGTCGTTCCGGCAGTGGCGGTGGTGGCCGTGGCGGCCGCGATGGCGAGCGCAGCGGCGAACGCCGTCCGCGTGGCCCGCGCAAGCCGCGTGTGGAAGGTGAGCAGGTTGCTGCCGCCGCAGCCGAGGGTGCGGTGACGGCTGAAGCTGCTGCCGTGCAGGCCCCGCGTCCGCCGCGCGCCGAAGCTGCGCCGGAAGGTGCGGTGGATGGCGAGCGCAAGCCGCGCAAGCGCCGTCGTCGTCGCCACGGCCGTCCGGTCGAGGGCGCCGAAGCTGTGGCAAGCAACGCCGGCAACGGCGCCAGCCCGGTTACCCCGGTGCAGGTGGTGGCCAAGCCGGTGCGTACCAGCGCCGATGCCGGCGACTCGTTCCTGACCCGTATCGGCCGCAAGATCCGCCGGATGCTGTCGGGCAATTAAGCCGGTAGCGCCGGGCCATGCCCGGCGAGCGCAGCGGCCTCCGTCCGGGGCCGCGATGCCGGAAGGTTTTCGCCGGGCATGACCCGGCGCTACCGATCCGTCGCGCCGGTCCTGCATAATCGGGGCATGAGTGTCCTGCGCTTCGACAATGTCAGCAAACAGTACGCCGGTGGCCACGAAGCCCTGACCGATGTCAGCTTCGAGGTCGCGCCGGGCGAAATGCTGTTCGTCACCGGTCACTCCGGGGCGGGCAAGAGCACCCTGCTCAAGTTGATCCACCTCGATGAGCGGCCCAGCCGCGGCGCGGTGATGTTCGACGAGCGCAACCTGCTGAAGGTGCGCGGCGGTGATGTGCCGCGGCATCGTCGCGCGGTTGGCGCGGTCTACCAGGACCACCGCCTGCTGATGGACCGCTCCATCGCCGAGAACGTGGCCCTGCCGCTGATCCTGCGCGGTACCCGCCGTGGCGACATCAACAAGCGCGTGCGTTCGGTGCTCGAGCGCATGGGCCTTGGTCACCGCGAGAAGGCGCTGCCCTCGCAGCTGTCGGCCGGTGAGCAGCAGCGCGTCGGCATCGCCCGGGCCATCGTCGGCGAGCCCAAGCTGCTGGTGGCCGACGAGCCGACCGGCAACCTCGATCCCACCCTGGCGGCCGAGATCATGTCCCTGTTCGCCGAGCTGCCCGCACGCGGCACCAGCGTGCTGGTGGTCAGCCATGACCTGCCGCTGCTGCGCCACATGCGCAAGCGTGTGCTGATCCTCGACCACGGCCGGCTGGTGGACGACATCTCGCCGCAGGATCTGGCGGAGTAACCATGGCCAAGAACGAAAACACCGAAGCCGCTGCGCCGTCACGCCTGGGCGTGTGGTTCCAGCATCACGTGCACAGCGTGGTGTTCAGCCTCGGCCGCGCCTGCCGCAAACCGTGGGCGACGCTGCTGACCGTGATGGTCATGGCCCTGGCCCTGGCGCTGCCGCTGGGCCTGTCGATCGCGCTGGACAACCTCAAGCAGTTTGCCGGCAGCGTGCAGCAGTCGCGCGACATCAACGTCTTCCTGAAGGCGGACGTCGACGGCCCGGGTGCGCTGCGCCTGGCCGGGGAGCTGCGCGATCGCCCGGACGTGGCCAGTGTCACCGTGCGCACGCCGGAACAGGGCCTGGAGGAACTGCGCCAGGCCGGCCTCGGCGAAGCCATCGACGCACTCAACGACAACCCGTTGCCCTCGTTGCTGGTGGTCACCCCCGGCCAGGGCCAGGACGATGCACGGCTGGCACGCGCGCTGGAAAGCCTGCCCGGTGCCGACCTGGTGCAGCACGACGCCCTGTGGCGGCAACGCCTGGATGCCTGGCTGGCCTTCGGTGCGCGGCTGGTGCAGGTGCTGTCGGCGCTGCTCGGCGCCGGTGCCGCGCTGGTGGTCGGCAACACCGTGCGCCTGGACATCCAGGCCCGCCGCGAGGAAATCGGCGTGCTGCAGCTGCTCGGCGCCAGCGATGGTTTCATCCGCCGCCCGTTCCTGTATCTGGGCGCCTGGTATGGCCTGGGCGCCGGTGCGGTTGCGCTGGGCCTGATCGGCATTGCCGGTGCCGCCCTGCGCGCGCCGCTGGCCGAGCTGTCGCGCAGCTACGGCAGCCCGTTCGTGCTGCATGGCCTGGACCTGCTGCATGGCAGCCTGGTGCTGCTTGGCACTTTGTTGCTGGGCTGGCTGGGTGCATGGCTGGTGACCGGCCACTTCCTCCGCCAGACCCGCCCGACCGACACCTGAGACCGGCATGCAACCGCAAGCGCTGAAGCACCTTGAAGGGCCCGCGACGCGGGTGATGGTGGTTGACGGCTCCAAGCTGGTGCGCAAGCTGATCGCCGACGTCCTGCAGCGCGATCTGCCGGGCGTGGAGGTGATCGGCTGCGACAGCATCGAAGACGCACAGCATGCGCTGGCGCAGGGGCCGGTCGATCTGGTCACCACCTCGTTGACCCTGCGCGATGGCGACGGCCTGGCGCTGGCGCGGATGGTGCGCGAAGCGGCAGGGCAGGCCTATGTGCCGGTGATCGTGGTCTCCGGCGACGCCCAGCAGCACCTGGAGCAGCGCCGCTTCACCGAGTACGTCACCGACTACTTCGACAAATCGCTGGGCCACGAGGCCCTGGCGACCTTCGTGCGCGGCTACGTGCAGCCGCAGACCATTCCCGGCGCGACCATCCTCTACATCGAGGACAGCCGGGTGGTGGCCGAGGCGACCAAGCGCATGCTCGAGCGCCAGCAGCTCAACGTGATGCATGTGGTCAGCGCCGAAGAAGCGTTTACCCTGCTCACCGCCGAATCGCTGGGGCGCAGCCGCCATCGCATCGACTTGGTGCTGACCGATGTGACCCTGAAGGGAGAGCTGAGCGGCCGCGACGTGGTGCAGCGCGTGCGCGTGGACTTCGGCTACGGCAAGCGTCGCCTGCCGGTGCTGGTGATGACCGGCGATGGCAATCCGCACAACCAGACCGGCCTGCTGCAGGCTGGCGCCAACGATCTGGTGCTGAAGCCGATCGAAGAGCGCCTGCTGATCACCAAGGTGCTGTTCCAGCTGCGGCTGGCCCGGTTGAATGATGGACCCCTGTTGCGATGACGTGTTGCGATGATCGATGAAGTAGTGGACACCCCGGCGATCCAGCTGGAACCGAGCTGGAAGCAGCGTGTGGGCGATTACCTGCTGCAGCCGCAGATGCGCGAGCTGTCCAGCTTCCTGCGGCAGCGCAAGGCCAGCGGTGCGGCGGTGTTCCCGCCTGGACCGCAGATCTTCGCCGCCTTTGATGCGACCCCGTTCGATCAGGTGAAAGTGGTCATCCTCGGCCAGGACCCGTACCACGGCCGTGGGCAGGCCCATGGCCTGAGTTTCTCGGTGCAGCCGGGCGTGCCGGTGCCGCCGTCGTTGTTGAACATCTACAAGGAAATCGAGGGTGACCTCGGTATAGCCCGCCCGGACCACGGCTGCCTGATCCCGTGGGCGCGGCGCGGCGTGCTGCTGCTCAACGCGGTGCTGACGGTGGAAGAGGGCAAGGCCGGTGCGCACCAGGGGCGCGGGTGGGAAGGCTTCACCGACCATGTGGTGGACGTGTTGAACCGTGAGCGCGAGGGCCTGGTGTTCATGCTCTGGGGCGCCTACGCGCAGCAGAAGGGCAAGGTGATCGATAGCGGCCGCCATCGGGTGCTGAAAGCACCGCATCCTTCGCCGCTGTCGGCCCACCGTGGCTTCCTCGGCTGCCGTCATTTCTCGATGGCCAACGAGTACCTGCAGCGCCGTGGCCAGGCGCCGATCGACTGGTCGCTGCCGCCGCGGGCGACGCTGGCGCCATCGGCCTGAACGGCGGGCAACGCTGCCCGGTGTCGAACGGGTAAAACCACCGCCCGTTCAGCTGCCTTTGACCTGGAAAGGCCCGGTTTTCCTGGCTAGTGGGTTGAATTGCAAGGGATTGTGTATCCCGAAAAGCGCGCTCGCCACTGTCATCAAATCGCGCTACGGTAGGCTTCTGTTTGGGACCAGTGTTTCATCAGTGGAATGCTGGAACTTTTTCCTCCTTTAGCAGTCCAAATCCCGGACTGCTAAGATGGGTGCCTATGAGCCAGAACACCTCTACTGCCCTTGTGGCAAACAATCTGCCGATTCCCAGTGCGCTCGGTTCGCTGGACGCCTATATCGGTGCCGTGCACCAGATCCCGGTGCTGTCGGTCGATAACGAACAGGACCTGGCCCGTCGCTTCCGCGACGGCAACGATCTGGACGCTGCCCGTGAGCTGGTGCACTCGCACCTTCGCTTCGTGGTGCACGTGGCCCGCGGTTACAACGGCTACGGCCTTGCGCTGGGCGACCTGATCCAGGAAGGCAACATCGGCCTGATGAAGGCGGTCAAGCGCTTCGACCCCGACATGGGCGTGCGCCTGGTGTCCTTCGCCGTGCATTGGATCCGTGCCGAGATGCACGAGTTCATCCTGAAGAACTGGCGCATCGTGAAGGTCGCCACGACCAAGGCGCAGCGCAAGCTGTTCTTCAACCTGCGCAAGTCGAAGAAGCGCCTGGGCTGGATGAACGCGGCCGAAGTCAGTGCGGTGGCCAAGGACCTGAACGTGTCCGAGCGCGAGGTGCTGGAAATGGAATCGCGCCTGTCCGGCCGCGATATCGGTTTCGATGCCCCCACCGATGAAGACAACGACCACGCGCCGCCGTCGCCGGCTGCGTATCTGGTGGCCGATGACGAAGATCCGTCGATGGCCTACGAGCGCGAGGACAGCGAAGACAACCAGATGCAGCTGCTGCGCGAAGGCCTGGCGGAACTGGATGCGCGTTCGCGCGACATCATCCGCCGCCGTTGGCTGGATGCGGACAGCAAGGTGACGCTGCAGGAGCTGGCGGACGAGTACGGCGTATCGGCCGAGCGTATCCGCCAGGTTGAAGCGAACGCGCTGAAGAAGATGAAGGCGCTGTTCACCGCATAAGGCGGCGAAGCGTTTGAGTAATGGAAAGGCCCGGCATTGCCGGGCCTTTTTTTTCCTGCTGGATCCACGCATGGCGTGGATCTACTTCGCGATCCAGTAGATCCACGCCACGCGTGGATCAGCGCGGTCTCAGATTTCCCGCGCGATCGCGCGCCAGCCGATGTCGGTGCGGTGGAACTCGTTGGCCCAGGTCACCTTCGCCACGCCCGCGTACGCGTTCGCCTGCGCCTCGCGCACGCTGTCACCCAGTGCTGCCACGCACAGCACGCGGCCACCGGCGCTGAGCACCTGGCCCTGCGCATCCAGCGTCGTTCCTGCATGGAATACCTTGGCCGTTGCCGGCACATCATCCAGGCCGGAGATCACCTCACCGGTGATCGGCGTTTCCGGATACGGCCTGGCGGCCAGCACCACGCCGAGCGACGGGCGCGGATCCCATTGCGCGTCCACCTGGTCCAGGCGGCCATCGATCGCCGCGTCCACCAGGTCGACCAGGTCCGACTGCAGGCGCAGCATCACCGGCTGGGTTTCCGGGTCGCCGAAACGCACGTTGAACTCGATCACCTTCGGCGCGCCGCTGGCATCGATCATCAGGCCGGCGTAGAGGAAGCCAGTGAACGGGATGCCGTCGGCGATCATGCCCTGCACGGTCGGGTTCACCACCTCGCGCATCACGCGGGCGTGCACGTCCGGGGTGACCACCGGGGCCGGCGAGTACGCACCCATGCCGCCGGTGTTCGGGCCGGTGTCGCCGTCGCCGACGCGCTTGTGATCCTGCGAGGTGGCCATCGGCAGTGCATGCACGCCATCGACCATCGAAATGAAGCTGGCTTCCTCGCCGTCGAGGAATTCCTCGATCACCACGCGTGCGCCGGCATCGCCGAAGGCGTTGCCCGAGAGCATGTCGCGCACTGCGTCTTCAGCCTCGGCCAGGGTCATGGCCACGATCACGCCCTTGCCGGCGGCCAGGCCGTCGGCCTTGACCACGATCGGTGCGCCCTTCTCGCGCAGGTAGGCCAGTGCCGGCTCGATCTCGGTGTGCACCGAATAGAACGCGGTGGGGATGTTGTGGCGTGCCAGGAAATCCTTGGCGTAGGCCTTGCTGCCTTCCAGCTGCGCGGCCGCCGCCGTCGGCCCGAAGATGCGCAGGCCGGCAGCGCGGAAGCGGTCGACCACGCCGGCCACCAGCGGCACTTCCGGGCCGACCACGGTCAGCGCCACGCTTTCGGCCTGGGCCAGGGCGAGCAGGCCATCGATGTCGGTGACCTTCACCGCCACGTTGCGGCACTTGTCTTCGTTGGCGGTGCCGGCATTGCCGGGCGCCACGAGCACTTCAGTGACACGGGAGGACTGGGCCAGCTTCCATGCCAGGGCGTGTTCGCGGCCGCCAGAGCCGATGACAAGTACGTTCATCACGAGATTCCAGATTGCGTGGGAAGGGAAGTTCGAGGTCCCCGGCGGCGCGTGTGCGTCATTCGCAGCCTTCGCGTCGCAGTGATTCGGGGAAGGAGTAGGTCCAGGACTTCGGGTCCAGGGTGAAGCGGTGCTCCTGACGCACCCGCTTGCCGCCGCAGGTGTTGCCGGATTCCTCGATCAGCAGTGGCCAGATGCGCGCACTGCGGTCGCTGTCGTCGAAACGCAGCGCGAAATCGATGCTGAAGCGGCGGGTGCGGCAGTCTTCGGCGGCATCGGGATCGGCGGCCGCATCGACGTTCTCGCATTCGTACTGGGCGTCGTTGTCGATGTGGCTGCGCACGTTGCCGGTGCTGGTCAGGCCTTTCGGGCCCGGCAGCACCAGGGTCTGCGAGAGCAGCGAGAAGCCCTGGCCGAACCAGCCATCCTCGACGCGGAAGCCGTAGAAATCGCTGCCGGCGCGGATGATGCTGGCGGTGCCGGGCTGGCCACCACTGCCGAAGCGCTCGCCGGTCAGCTCGCTGGTCACCCCGAAGCCATCGCCCCTGGGCTGCAGCACGAAGAACTCGATCGTTCCCGGGTCGATATGCGCGCCATCGACCAGCGCACCACACACCGCCAGCAGCTGCTGCCAGCTGTCGCCGGTCACCACCGGCTGCTCGGCGCAGACCTGCCAGTCGATCGCGCGCGTTTCATCGTCCTGGGTCCAGCTGCCGCGCCATTGGCCGGAAAGCTTGGCGTCCTTGCCGTAACGCCCGGTCAGGAAGGCCTGCAGACGCGCGGTGCGACTGACATGCGCCGCCGGTTCGCTGGCGGCGGGCTTTGCCGCATCTGCCTGCGGGGCAGGTGCGGGCTCGGCAGCCGGCCTGCAGCCGGCCAGCAGGGTCGTGCCAGCGAAGGCGAGCACGGCAAGCGGTTTCAAAGAGACGGCAGACATCCGTGTCGCTCCAGCAATCAGTGGCGGAAGTGGCGGACGCCGGTGAACACCATGGCCAGGCCATGTTCGTCGGCGGCGGCGATCACTTCAGCATCGCGCATAGAACCGCCCGGCTGGATCACTGCCTTGATGCCGGCGGCGGCAGCGGCATCGATGCCATCGCGGAACGGGAAGAACGCATCGGAGGCCATCACCGAACCTTCGACCACCAGGTTCGCATCGGCCGCCTTGATACCGGCAATGCGTGCGGAGTACACGCGGCTCATCTGGCCGGCACCCACGCCGATGGTGCGGTTGTCCTTGGCGTAGACGATTGCGTTGGACTTGACGAACTTGGCGGCCTTCCAGGCGAACAGCAGGTCGGTGAACTGCTTGTCGGTCGGTGCAAGCTTGCTGACCACCTTCAGTTCGTCGCGGGTCATGCCGCGGTTGTCCGACGACTGCAGCAGCAGGCCCGAGCCCACGCGCTTGTTGTCGAAGTTGTTCAGGCCGTCGCCGTGCGGGATGCGCAGCACGCGCACGTTGGCCTTCTTCTGCGCGTATTCCAGCGCGGCCGGCTCGTAGTCCGGCGCAATCAGGACTTCAACGAACTGGCGGTCCAGGATCACCTGCGCGGTGGCTGCATCGAGCGGCTTGTTGAAGGCGATGATGCCGCCGAAGGCGCTGGTCGGGTCGGTGGCGTAGGCCAGCTCGTAGGCATCGCCGTTGCCGGCGCCAACGGCCACGCCGCACGGGTTGGCATGCTTGACGATGACACAGGCCGGCGCGTCGAACTGGCGCACGCATTCCCAGGCTGCATCGGCATCGGCCAGGTTGTTGTAGCTCAGCTCCTTGCCCTGCAGCTGCTGGAAGGTGGCCAGCGTGCCCGGCACCGGATGCAGGTCGCGGTAGAACGCGCCGCTCTGGTGGGGGTTTTCGCCGTAGCGCAGGTCCATCACCTTCACGAAGGTGGAATTCATCTGCGCCGGGTACTCGGCACGCACCGGCACGGCGGCGTCGGTGGCGGTGACCGCCGACAGGTAGTTGCTGATCGCCGCGTCGTACTGGGCAACGCGGTTGAATGCGGCCACCGAGAATGCGAAACGGGTGCCGGCCGACAGCTGGCCGTCGTTGGCATCCAGCGAGGCCAGCAGTTCGGCGTACTGCGACGGGTCGGTGGCCACCGCCACGCGGGCGAAGTTCTTGGCCGCCGAGCGCAGCATCGCCGGGCCGCCGATGTCGATGTTCTCCACCGCGTCGGCCAGGGTGCAGTCGGCCTTGGCAGTGACCGATTCGAACGGGTACAGGTTCAGCACCAGCAGGTCGATGGCACCGATACCGTGCTCGGCCATCACCGCGTCGTCCAGGCCGGAGCGGCCCAGCAGGCCGCCATGCACCATGGGATGCAGGGTCTTGACCCGGCCATCCATCATTTCCGGGAAGCCGGTGACCTCGGCGACGTCCTTCACGGCCAGGCCCGCATCGCGGATCGCCCTGGCGGTACCGCCGGTGGACAGCAGCTCCACGCCGCGTGCAGCCAGCGCGGTGGCCAGCTCGACCAGGCCGGTCTTGTCGGAAACGGAGAGGAGGGCCCGGCGGACGGGCAACAGATCAGCGGTCATGGGGACAGGGCAATCGGCAGCGGAGCGGGGCCGATATTGTAGGCGGTGGGGGCCGGTGGCGGGCGCTGGTGGGGGAAATTGGCCGGTGCCGACTCCTGTCCTGGTCCGCCCGGCAGCACCTGCATGGGCCGGCATTGGGCGCAATTCGATATGTGGCGCTGTCGCAATCAGGTAGGCTGTGCCCGCACTGCCAAGGATTAGCGGGTTCAGATCGTGTCGATCTACGCATTGAAAGGACGTTTCCAGGACCTGCTGCGTCCGGCCGTACACGGCCTGTACCGCATGGGGATCACCGCCAACACGGTGACCGTGGCTGCGGCCGTGGTCTCGCTGCTGGTGGCCGCTGCGGTGTGGTACTGCGCTCCCACCCAGCCGCTGCTGTATCTGGCCCTGCCGCTGTGGATGCTGCTGCGCATGGCCCTCAACGCCGTCGACGGCATGCTGGCCCGCGAATTCGGCCAGCAATCGCGGCTGGGCGCCTATCTGAACGAGGTGTGCGATGTGATCGCCGACGCGGCGCTGTACCTGAGCCTGCTCAGCGTACCGGGCGTGCGCCCTGAGGCCCTGTGGCTGCTGGCCTGGGCCGCCGCGCTGAGCGAGTACGCCGGCGTGCTGGGCCTGATGGTCGGCGCCAGCCGCCGCTATGACGGCCCGATGGGCAAGAGCGACCGTGCGTTCGTGATCGGCGTGCTGGGCCTGCTGCTGGCGTTCGCCTGGGCAGGCGCGACCGTGGTCAGCGCGGTCGCCGCACTGGCCGCACTGCTGTGTGGGATGACGGTGGTCCGTCGCGTACGCCAGGGATTGAAGGAAGCCGCGGCGATATCGCAGCGGTAAGCACAACACGATTACACGCCCTATCCATACGGAGATTGCATGCGTCAGGCGCAGGAACGGGAATTCCACAGCTTCGACCAGGTACCGCTGTTCTACCGGTACTGGCCGAGCACCACGGCAACCACGCCGGCCAAGGCCATCGTGCTGCTGCATCGCGGCCATGAACACTCCGGCCGGGTCACCCATCTGGTCGACGAGCTGGACCTGCCCGACACCGCGTTCTTCGCGTGGGATGCGCGCGGCAATGGTCGCTCGCCCGGCACGCGCGGCGACGCACCGGGCTTCCCGGCGCTGGTGCGCGACCTGGACAGCTTCATCGCCCACATCAGTGCCGAGCATGGCATCGCGGTGGAGGACATCGTGGTGATCGCGCAGAGCGTGGGCGCGGTGGTTGCCGCCACCTGGGTGCATGACTATGCGCCGCGGCTGCGCGCGCTGGTGATGGCTTCGCCGGCATTCAAGGTGAAGCTGTACGTGCCGTTCGCACGCGCTGGACTGGCGCTGATGCAGAAACTGCGCGGCAACTTCTTCGTCAACAGCTACGTCAAGCCGCAGTGGCTGACCCACGACCCGGCACGGGTGGAAAGCTACCGCACCGATCCGCTGATCACCCGGCCGATCTCGGTGCGCGTGCTGCTGGGCCTGTACGAAGCGGCCGACCGCATCGTGGCCGACGCGCAGGCGATCAGCGTGCCGGTGCAGTTGCTGGTGTCCGGTTCCGATTTCGTGGTGCACCGTGGCCCGCAGGACCGCTTCTACGAACGCCTGTCCAGCCCGATCAAGGAGCGCGTGCACCTGCCGGGCTTCTTCCACGACACCCTCGGCGAGCGTGACCGTGCACCGGCGTTGGCGCGTATCCGCAGCTTCATCCAGGCACGCTTTGCCGAACCGCTGCAGGAGCTGTCGCGGCGCGATGCGCATCGGCATGGCCCGACCTTCGAGGAATCGGAGATCCTGTCGTGGCCACCGGAGCGCAACAGCCTGGCCGACCTGCGTTGGCGCGTGGTGCGCGGTGGCCTGCGTTTCGGCGGCACGCTGTCGGAGGGCATCGCGCTGGGACTGCAGACCGGCTTCGATTCGGGCAGCACGCTGGACTACATCTACCGTGATGAGGCGCGGGGCAAGGGCCCGCTGGGCCGGATGGTCGACCGCAACTATCTGGATGCGATCGGTTGGCGCGGCATCCGCGTGCGCGGCAAGCACCTGCAGGAACTGCTGCGCGATGCCGCCCAGCGACTGCGCGGGCAGGGCGCGCCGGTGCGCGTGCTGGACGTGGCGGCCGGCCATGGCCGTTACGTGCTGGAAGCACTCGGCCAGGGCGAACAGCGTGCCGACCACATCGTGCTGCGCGATTTCAGCGATCTGAATGTAACGCAGGGCAAGGCCTTGATCGAGCGCCTCGGCGCGGCCGACATCGCCCGCTTCGAACAGGGCGATGCGTTCGATCCGGTGCAGCTGGCAGCAGTGGAACCGGCGCCGACGCTGGCGGTGGTATCCGGCCTGTACGAACTGTTCCCGGACAACGATGCGGTGCTGCGTTCACTGCAGGGCATCGCTGCGACGGTGCCGGTGGGCGGTTACCTGGCCTACACCGGGCAGCCGTGGCATCCGCAGCTGGAGTTCATCGCGCGTGCGTTGACCAGCCATCGTGGTGGCGCGGCGTGGGTGATGCGCCGCCGTACCCAGCACGAGATGGACGAACTGGTGCGCCTGGCCGGCTTCCAGAAGGTGGCCCAGCGCATCGATGACTTCGGCATCTTCACCGTATCGCTGGCACGACGGATCGCGTGATGGCGACGCTGGCGGCAACCGCATCACCCAGCGAGGCGCGCCCCTGGCGGCGCGCCCTGCTGTGGCTGGCCCTGCTCGGTCCGTTCTTCTTCGCCAGCTATGGCTTCGCCAACTGGATGGCCGGCCGCCATGCCCAGCTGCCGGTGATGGCATTTGCCTGGGAGGCGCGGATTCCGTTCGTGCCGTGGACGATCGTGCCGTACTGGTCGATCGACCTGTTCTATGCGATCTCGTTCTTCCTGTGCCGGCGCCGGCTGGAGCTGGACCGGCACGCACTGCGCCTGCTCAGCGCGCAGGTGATCGCGGTGGCGTGCTTCCTGTTGTGGCCGTTGCGCTTCAGCTTCGAACGGCCGGAAATCGGCGGTGTGTTCGGCTGGTTGTTCGACGTGCTGCTGGGCTTCGACAAGCCATTCAACCAGGCGCCGTCGCTGCATATCGTGCTGCTGATCGTGCTGTGGGTGAAGTTCGCGCAGTACCTGCACGGGGTCTGGCGGCTGGTGCTGCATGTGTGGGCGCTGCTGATCGGCATTTCGGTGCTGACCACGTTCCAGCATCACTTCATCGACATTCCCACCGGGCTGCTGGCGGGCTGGTTGTGCGTGTGGCTGTGGCCGGAGCAGGGCACGCCGCCGTTGCGCGCCTGGCAGGCTGCCGGTGACCCGAAGCGTTGGCGGCTGGCCGCGCTGTATGTGTCGGGTGCCGGCCTGCTGCTGGTGCCGGTGGTGATGCTGCGCGGCACCGCATTGTGGCTGCTGTGGCCCGTGGTGTCGTTGCTGCTGGTGTCGCTGGCCTATGCCGGGCTGGGCACGGCGGTGTTCCAGAAGCGCGCCGATGGCCGGTTGACGATGGCCGCGCGCTGGCTGCTGGCACCGTACCTGGGTGCGGCGTGGATCAACTCGCGGCTGTGGACGCGCCGCGCGCCGCAGCCGGTGCCGGTCGTCGACGCTGTCTGGCTGGGGCGCCTGCCAGGTACCGCACTGCCGGCACCGCTGGTGGGCGTGGTCGACACCTGTGCGGAGCTGTCCTGCCGCGCGCCGGGAGCAGCGTACGCCAGCGTGCCGATGCTGGACCTGGTGGTGCCCTCGGCGGCGCAGCTGCGCGCCGCGGCAGATGCCATTGAACGCCTGCGCGGGCATGGCCCCGTCCTGGTCTGCTGTGCGCTGGGGTACTCACGTAGCGCGGCCAGCGTGGCGACCTGGTTGCTGCGCACCGGCCGTGCGCGCGATGTGGCCGACGCGGTGTCGATCGTGCGTGGCGCGCGGCCGTCGATCGTGCTGCATGACGTTCATCTACAGGTGATCGCGGCCGCTGCCGCGCAGGAGACCATTGCATGAGCGCCGTGCCCGATCTGCCGATGATGCATCTGCTGCTGCGCCAGGGGCGATTGCCTGCCGCGTTGTCGCTGGGCCTGCTGCTGGTGGCCCTGTTGCTGCTGGGCATCGAGCCGGGGCTGGCGATGTTCGCCGCTGGCCTGCTGCTGCTGAGCCTGGTGGCAGGCGTTCTGCAGGCGTACTACGCGGTGCGGGTACAGTTGGACGCCAGCCTGCTGCGCCTGCTGCAGCGCGAGGGCTTGCAGGGTGAAGACGCAGCGCAGCGGGTGGACCAGGCGCTGCACACCGCTGGCCTGCGCAGGCTGGAAGCACAGGCGCCGACGCGTGGCTGGGATGCGCGCTGGACCGGCATGCGGCGTCTGCTGATGCGCCAGTACGCCGCCACGCTGCTGCAGTTCGCTGCGTTGCTGCTGGCCGTGCTGTGGCCGCAGACCTGACCGGAGGTGCCAATGTTCGCTGAACTGATCGCCCGCGCCTGCAGCGCGGCCATCCATGTGGTGACCGGCGCACGCGCGCTGTGGGTCGGCTGCGCGCCGTCCAGCGAGCACCGCGTGTACTACGGCAACCATGCCAGTCATGGTGATTTCGTGCTGATCTGGTCGTCGATGCCGCCGGCGCTGCGGCGCCAGGTGCGGCCGGTCGCCGCCGCCGAGTACTGGCAGCGCGATGGCCTGCGTCGCTACCTGATCGACGCGGTGTTCAATGGCGTGCTGGTCGAACGCGAGGCCGGCAACCGCCACCAGGATCCGCTGCAGGTGCTGCGTGACGCGGTGGACGAGGGCTGTTCGTTGATCCTGTTCCCGGAAGGCACGCGCAACATCGGTGATGAGCCGCTGCTGCCGTTCAAGAGCGGCATCTACCACCTGGCCCGGCAACGCCCGGAGCTGGAGTTCGTACCGGTGTGGATCGACAACCTCAAGCGGGTGATGCCGAAAGGGCGTTTCCTGCCGCTGCCGCTGCTGTGCACGGCAACCTTCGGTACGCCGCTGCGGCTGCAGGCCGATGAGGACAAGGCGGCGTTCCTGGCACGCAGCCGGCAGGCGCTGCTGGCCTTGGCCCCGAACGGAGGCCGTGCATGAGCTTCATGATCGATGTGTCCGGCGATCTTGCCGCGCGCAGCGTGGGCCAGCAGACAGGGCTGCTGTTCGCGGGCGTAGGCGCGGTGTTGGTGCTGGCCACGCTGGTGTCCGAAACCCTGCGCTGGCGCCAGCGTGGACAGCCCAGCGCGGTGATCGCCAACCTGGTCTCGCGCATCCGCGCGTGGTGGGTGATGGCCATCGTGGTCGGGCTGGCGCTGTTCTTCGGGCGCGCCGGAGTGATCGTGCTGTTCGCCATCATCTCGCTGTTCGCACTGCGCGAATTCATCACCCTGGCGCCAACACGATCAGGTGACTACTACGCGTTGCTGGCCGCGTTCTACATCGTGCTGCCGTGGCAGTACTACCTGGTGTGGATCGACTGGTATGGCATGTACACGCTGTTGATCCCGGTGTACGCGTTCCTGTTCCTGCCGATCCTGGCCACCATCGGTGGTGACACCACCCACTACCTGGAGCGCACGTCGAAGGTGCAGTGGGGCCTGATGATCTGCGTGTTCTGCATCTCGCACGTGCCGCTGCTGCTGAACCTGCGAGTGCCGGGCTACGATCCGGCGCGCAACGTGCTGCTGTTCGCCTTCCTGGTGATCGTAGTGCAGTCGTCGGACGTGCTGCAGTACATCTGGGGCAAGCTGCTGGGCAAGCACCTGATCGCGCCGAAGCTGTCGCCGTCGAAGACGGTGGAAGGCTTCGTGGGCGGCGTGCTCTGTGCCAGCGCGTTGGGCGCCGCGCTCTGGTGGATCACCCCGTTCACGCCGCTGCAGGCGTTCGGCCTGTCGCTGCTGATCAACCTGATGGGGTTCTGGGGCGGCCTGGTGATGTCGGCGATCAAGCGCGACCGCGGCATCAAGGACTGGGGCAACATGATCGAGGGCCATGGCGGCATGCTCGATCGGCTGGATTCAGTGTGCTTCGCCGCCCCGGTGTTCTTCCACGTGGTGCGTTACTACTGGAAGGCGGGAGGTGGTTGACCCCGGTCGATGCCGTGGTAGCGCCGGGCCATGCCCGGCGAGCACGAAGTGCGGCAGACCACCATGCCGCCGGGCATGGCCCGGCGCTACCGGATGGGGTGTTTCGCGGTAGACGCATCCGCGCTTACGCGCTGATGCCGTATTCCTTCAGCTTCTTGCGCAGGGTGGCGCGGTGGATGCCCAGCATCGCCGCCGCGCGGCTCTGGTTGCCTTCGCAGTGGTTGAGCACTTCCACGAACAGTGGAATCTCCATCTCGCGCAGTACGATCTCGTAGACATCGTCCGCATCGCAGCCATCGAGGTCGCGCAGGTAACGGCGCACGGACTGGGCCACATGTTCGCGCAGCGGTGGCCGGGCAGCGCCACGACTGTTGTCAGGACGAGAAAGGACAGCGTTCAAGGGGGTTCCCGATCTGGTTGGTCCATGCACGCGGGGCGCCGGACCGGATGAGGTGATGGCGGTCAGTCTAGCGCGAGCGTGCCCGGCCTGCCACGGCCGGACGGTCAGGCCCAGGTCAAAGGAACTCGAAGGTGAATGCGACCGTGGATGCGGCAGGTTCCTGCACGCGGAAGGCGATGCGTGCGCTTTGACCCGGCTCCAGAGGGGCCGCACCCGGATTTTCGCCGAGGTACTGCGCTGGTGCGAACACGCCGGTGCCGATCACACGACCATCGGCATCGGACAGCGACAGGCGCAGGTCCGGCCAGGCCTGCGGCCAGCGCGCGTCGTTGCGGATGCTGGCCTGGATCTGCAGCACGCCGGGCTGGGCCGGCAACGGGCGGATTTCACGGCTGGTCATGGTCAATGCAGTGGGCTCGCGCCAAGCGGGCAGCTCGCAGCGCAGCACGCTGCACAGCGCACTGATCCACGGCCGGGTACCGGCATCGGCGGCCAGCCGTGCACGGTCGGCAAGCACGCTCTGCAGCAACAGCAGCAGCGCCAGCGCGGCCACCAGCAGCCAATGCCAGCGAGGGGTGGGCAGCGCCCGCGGGCGCACGCCAAGGAAGCTGGGCGCATCGGCGGCGGTGACAACGAGGCCGGGTCTGGCAGTGAAGTCCGGCTCGATGATTGGATCAGCGGCGGCCACCGGTTCTGTTTCGGTTGCCGCCACGATGTCCGTTGCCGGGTCGATGTCCTCGATCACCGGCGCTGCATCGCTCGGCCCCGGTTCGCGCGGTTCCGTGGCTTCAGGCGCGGCATCACGTCCCGGCGCGGTGCGCAGGAACGTGGCCAGGGGACGGCGCGGTGGGTTCGGCTCGGACATGCTCAGGGCGCGGGCTCGGATCCAGCGGTCATTCAACCACGATCAGGCGCGGCGTACGCCGGTGATGCGCATCCAGTCGCCATCCTGGGTGGCCTGCAGGTCGTCGAACCACGCCGCATAGCGCTGCAGCAGTTCGTCTTCCTGGCCATGCAGGATGCCCGACAGGGCGATGCGACCACCGCTGGCGACACGGGCGGCCAGCAGTTCGGCCAGTGCATCCAGCGCGGAGGCCAGGATGTTGGCGACCACGATCGGGTAGGTGGCGACCGGTTCGTCCTGCGGCAGGTACACCTGCATGCGTGCCTGTTCGCCGTTGCGTTCGGCATTGTCGGCGGTGGCGATCAGCGCCTGCGGGTCGTTGTCCACGCCGATGGCCTGGGCGGCACCGAGCTTCAGCGCGGCCAGGGCGAGAATGCCCGAACCACAGCCGAAGTCGAGCACGCGCTGGCCCTGCAGCTGGCCATCAACGGCCAACTGGTCCAGCCAGCGCAGGCACAGCGCGGTGGTCGGGTGGGTGCCCGAGCCGAAGGCCAGGCCCGGGTCGAGGCGCACGATGGCGGCGTCGGTGGCCTGCGCGGCTTCCGGCAGCTCGTGGTTCCACGGCACGATCCAGGTACGGCTGCCGAAGTCCATCGGCTGGAACTGGTCCAGCCACGCGCGCTCCCAGTCTTCGTCTTCCACGGCGCGGAAGCTGCCGTTGCTCCAGTCCAGCTCCGGGTCGAACGCTTCCAGCGCGGCCAGCAGCAGCAAGGCGTTGCTGTCGGCCGGGAACAGCGCGCTGAGCATCAGGGTGTCCCACAGCGGGGTCTCGCCCACGCCGGGTTCGAGGATGGCCTGCTCGTTGCTGGTGTCGGCTTCGGCATCAAGCAGGGTCACCGCCAGCGCGCCCACATCCTCCAGCGCATTCTCATAGCGGGGCTGGGTGGCTTCGGTGCAACGCAGGGTCAGTTCCAGGAACGGCATGGCGGTGAGGGCAATCGCGGGAAAGGGGGCCATGCTAGACCATCGGGGCGTCTCCGTATGCCTTGAGATGAACGAAGCCGGTTCAGACAGGCCTCACGGGCCTTGCTAAACTCGGCGCTTTCCTGTGCGCCGTACCGCCGACCGTTGCCGATGGCCTTCGCCCCGACCCTGAAAACCTGGTTGCTCGTCCTGCCGGCCGTGGCCGTGCTGGGCGTGGCCGGTTATCGGGCCAACGGCCACAGTCGGGCCATGGACGCGCATGTCGACGTGCCGCTGGCCACCCAGGCCGGCGATGCACAGGGCGCGCTGGCACCGGTGATGCCCGAAGCGCTGGCACGCCGCCTCGCGGCTTTCGAACGTGGCACCGCGCTGCCGTCGGGCCTGCCGCTGGATATCCGCGCCGACATCGAAAGTGCCACTGATCTGTACGCCTACGCACAGCGCCTGCGCGTGCAGGCCGACCAGGGCAACCACGAGGCGCGCTGGATGCTCAGCCGGGTCTACGACTACTGCGCGCAGTACGCCGTTGACCCGGGCGGCTACCGGCTGGACAACAACGTGCTGTCCGGCCTCGGCCTGAGTGCAGCGCCGGAGATGGTGGAGGCGCGCGAACGGGTGGCGCAGCGTTGCGGTGGCTTCGTGCCCGGCGACAAGCTGGGGCCGGCACTGGTGATCGGCGAGCGCCGTCGTGCGGCCCAGCAGGGCAACCTGGCGGCCGAAGCGGCACTGTTTGCCGAAGGTGAGCCGCTGCAGGAGGACGAACAGTACCGTCGTGATCTGGTCGAGCGCGTGCGTACCTCGCGCGATCCGGAGGCCTATATGGCGCTGGCGCCGGGCATGGGACTGCGCGCGGCCGGCGACAAGGCGCTGGTCGGGATGGTTGCCGGTGAACAGCTCAGTGAACTGGCATGGCGGGTTGCGGCCTGCGAACTCGGTCTTCCCTGTGGGGCCGACAGCGTGCTGGTCAACAGTTTTTGTGCGAATGGAGGGATCTGTTCGCCGGATGGGACGCAGGACTTCCGTGATTTTGTGTATGACGCCGCGGTTTCGCGGCAAGGTGCGGGGAAAATGAAGGAATGGATCAAGCGATTGATTGGAACGAGGGACGGACGATGAACTACCGTCGATTCCTGCATGGGGCCAAGTTCTGGTTCTGGGTGGTGTTGTTCGTGGCGTACTCGGCCGGTGCCGTGGGCTTGCTGATGATCGACACCTACGAGGACCGTTACCGGCATCTGTCGAAGGTGGAACTGACCTCGGTGAAGGCGCAGGAAGATGTGCGCCGTGCCGGTGCCAGCCAGGTCGCCGCCGTGTACCGCGCGCAGAGTGGCGTGCCGTTCTCGTCGTTGCCGGCCGGCAGCACCTTCCAGGTGGTGTGGCCCGATGGCTCCAGCGAGACCATGGTGATCGTCGATCCGACCTCGCCGAATGGCGTGCGCCCTTTGCCGAATTCGCAGATTCCGGCGACCGCGGCCGACGCGCGCTGACGCCACGCCGGTAGCGCCGGCCCATGCCCGGCGGGTGGGCGGTGGCGATAGAAGGCCGCCGGGCATGGCCCGGCGCTGCCGTAAAAACGCAAAAAGGGCGGGGAAATCCCCGCCCTTTTCGTGTCCGGCGATGGCGCTCTGCCGGTCAGGTCAACGCGATCGGCTTGCTCTTGCGTTCGGCAAGGCGCTTTTCCAGGTAGTGGATGTTCTGGCCACCGGCCTGGAAGCCCTTGTCACGCATGATCCGCTGCTGCAGGGCGATGTTGGTCTTGATGCCATCGACCACCATCTCGCTCAGCGCCACCCGCATGCGGGCGATGGCGGTCTCGCGGTCCGGACCGTGCACGATCAGCTTGCCGATCATCGAGTCGTAGTTCGACGGCACGCGGTAGCCACTGTAGATGTGGGTATCGACGCGTACGCCGGGGCCGCCCGGCGCGTGGAAGCCGGTGATGGTGCCCGGGCTCGGCACGAAGGTTTCGGCATCTTCGGCGTTGATGCGGCACTCGATCGCGTGACCGGTCAGCACCACATCGCTCTGCTTGATCGACAGCTTCTGGCCGGCAGCGATCTTCAGCTGTTCGGCGACCAGGTCGATACCGGTGACCATCTCGGTGACCGGATGTTCCACCTGGATGCGGGTGTTCATTTCGATGAAGTAGAAGCGGCCGTCTTCATACAGGAACTCGAAGGTACCGGCGCCGCGGTAGCCGATGCGGATGCAGGCTTCCACGCACACCTTGCCGATCTGCTCGCGCTGCTCGGCGGTGATGCCCGGTGCCGGCGCTTCCTCGACCACCTTCTGGTGACGACGCTGCATCGAGCAGTCGCGCTCGCCGAGATGGATGGCGTTGCCCTGGCCGTCGGCCAGCACCTGGATCTCCACGTGGCGCGGGTTCTCCAGGAACTTCTCCATGTAGACCTCGCCATTGCCGAACGCGGCCTTGGCCTCGCTCTTGGTGGTCTCGATGGAGGTCTTCAGCGAGGCTTCGGCGTGTACCACGCGCATGCCGCGGCCACCGCCGCCGCCGGCCGCCTTGATGATGACCGGGTAGCCGATCTCACGGGCGATCTTGGTGTTGGCGACGATGTCGTCGCCGAGCGGGCCGCCCGAACCGGGCACGCACGGCACGCCGGCCGACTTCATGGCACGGATCGCTTCGACCTTGTCGCCCATCAGGCGGATGGTGTCTGCCTTCGGGCCGATGAAGATGAAGCCGGACTCTTCCACGCGCTCGGCGAAGTTGGCGTTCTCGGACAGGAAGCCATAACCGGGGTGGATGGCCTGGGCGTCGGTGACCTCGGCCGCGGCGATCAATGCCGGGATGTTGAGGTAGCTTTCCGCCGACGCCGCCGGGCCGATGCAGACCGATTCATCGGCCATGGCCACGTGCTTGAGATTGCGGTCGACCGTGGAGTGCACGGCCACCGTGCGGATGCCCAGGGTGTTGCACGCGCGCAGGATGCGCAGCGCGATTTCCCCTCGGTTGGCGATGACGACTTTGTCGAGCATGGCAGCCGCCCCTTAGCCGATCACGAACAGCGGCTGGTCGAATTCCACCGGCTGGCCGTTCTCGCCGAGGATGGCGACGATGGTGCCCGACGCATCGGCTTCGATCGGGTTGAACATCTTCATCGCTTCGATGATGGCCAGGGTCTCGCCGGCCTTGACCTGCTGGCCGATGCTGACGAACGCCGGCTTGTCCGGTGCGGAGGAGGCGTAGAAGGTGCCGACCATCGGCGAGCGCAGCACGTGGCCTTCCGGCAGCGCGTTGCCCGGCTTGGCGGTGCCGCCGGTGGAGGCTTCGGTCGGCGACTGCATCGGCATGGCCGGGGTGGCCGGCTGGGCAGCGGCCGGAGCGGCCATCATCATCTGCGGCGGGGCCTGCATCATGCCGTAGCCGGACACCGGAGCGCGCGACAGGCGCACCGACTCTTCGCCTTCCTTGATTTCGATTTCAGCCAGGTTCGACTCTTCCAGCAGGTCGATCAGCTTCTTGATTTTGCGGAGATCCATGGTGGCCTCTTTGCTCTTTGATGTCAGTGTGGTGGGAAGCGCGTTGCGCTCGGGTCAAAGCAGTTCGTAGAAGTCGCGCAGCTGCCGGGTGCGGTCGCGCGCGAGGGTGATCAGGCAGCGCATCTGTGCGCCGTTGCGCGCGGTGCCGTCGGAGTTGAGGGCATATACCGCCTGGCAGTCGTGGTCGCGCAGCTGCATCCACGCGCGCTGGGCCAGCACCAGCTGCTGCTCGGCGTCGCCGCAGTAGCTGCAACCGCCGCCGTTGGCCGGCGTACGCAGCTGCCGGCGCGCCTGTGCGTATACGGTGTTGAGTTCGACGTCGGCAGCCGCCGCCACGTCCGAGGCGCACAGGTCGCTCTCCATCGTGGTGGTCGGGTGCGCGCAGTCGATGCCTTCGTCATTGCGGTCGAGCGCGCTGGCAGCGCCGCACAGGCCGGCCCACAGCACAACGCTGGCGAGGACGCGCGACAGGTTCATGATGCGGCGGCAGCCTGCACGCGCGCCAAGGCCGCATCCATCGCATAGCGGTAGCTGTCGGCACCGAAGCCACACACCACGCCTACCGCCTTGTCGCTGAAATAGCTGTGCTGGCGGAAGGGCTCGCGGGTATGCGGGTTGGACAGGTGGATCTCGATGAACGGCACCGCCACCGCCGCCAGCGCATCGCGCAGGGCAACCGAGGTATGGGTGAAGGCGGCCGGGTTGATCAGGATGAAGGCGGTTCCGTCGGTGCGTGCGGCCTGAACGCGATCCACCAGCACGTGCTCGGCGTTGGACTGCAGGCTCTCCAGCACATGACCTGCGGCAGCGGCCTGGGCGGCCAGCGCCTGGTCGATGTCGGCCAGCGTGGTGTGGCCGTAGACCTCCGGCTCGCGGCTGCCGAGCAGGTTGAGGTTGGGGCCATGCAGGACCAGCAGCTTCGCCATGGGATCCGATTGACGGGAAAGGGCGGCAGTCTGGCGGAAGCTGAGGATGCTGTCCAGTTCGGCGAAATTAGTGGTGTTTAAAGCGATCGTTTGAAAGACGCGGTCTTCCGCGTGGTTGCATGGGGTACGGAAGCGGGGACGCTTCCTATAGATAGTAGATAGTGGGAAGCGCGCATGCCCAGCATCCCCTCGGCGTTCGCGGCTTTCCGCACCCGGTGGCCCCATCTGGCCGGGCGCCGTGCTGTCGTGGTGGGGACGCTGCACAGGACGATGTTGCAGAGCCTGCCCCCGCAGAAGACAGTGGGACCGGGTCGCGCCGCCGTGAAGCCCGCTGCCAGGTGACCACTGCGCGGGCAGCGGCCGGGGAGAATGTTTCCATCAGGAGTCCGTGATGAGTGCCGACGCCATCCGAAACCGCCGTGCCGCCTTCAGGGCGCTTCATGCCTCCGGTTGCTTCCTGCTGCCCAATCCATGGGACGTGGGCAGTGCGGTGGCGTTGGCGCGACTGGGTGCCCAGGCACTGGCTACCACCAGTTCCGGCCATGCCTGGGCCCACGGGCAGCCTGACGGGGCGATGGGGCGCAGCGAGATTCTGGCCCACCTGCACGCGATGGTGGCGGCGACCGATCTACCGGTGAACGCCGACTTCGGAGATGGTTTTGGCCGCAGCCCGGAGGCGGTGCACGAAAGCGTGTCGATGGCGATCGCTACCGGTGTGGCCGGCCTGTCGATCGAGGATTCCAGCGGCGATGCGGAGCATCCGCTGCGCAGCATCGAAGACAGCGTGGCCCGGCTGCAGGCCGCGCGGCGCGCCATCGATGACAGCGGGCACGATGTGATGCTGGTGGGGCGCGCGGAAAACTTCTTCGTCGGCCGCCCTGATCTGGACGATACATTGGCCCGCATCCGCGCCTACGCGCAGGCGGGTGCCGACTGTCTGTATGCGCCCGGCATCCGGACCGCAGAGCAGATCCGCGCCGTGGTGGAGGCCGCCGGTGGCAAGCCGGTCAACCTGCTGATCGGTGCGCCCGGCGTGATGACGCTGCAGCAGGCCGCCAGCCTGGGCGTGCGCCGGGTCAGTGTCGGCGGTGCGCTGGCCCGCAGCGCGTGGTCCGGCTTTCTCGACGCCTCCCGGCAGATGCTTGCCCGTGGATCATTCGATGCGCTGCCGGCCACCCCGTCCGGTGCCGAGCTCAACGGGTTGTTCAAGCCGTAGGTGCGTGCAGGCTAGTGCGGCGGCGTCGGCGGGGCGGCCGTCCTGCCGAGTGCTTCGCGCACCGCGCGCTGCAGGCCCTGCACATGGAAGGGTTTGGCCAGGAAGGGCGCGCGCCGATGCCTGACCGGTACCAGCTGGTCATATACCGCTGAAGCGAAAAGGTAGGGGATGCCCAGTTCGAGCAGCCGATCGGCCACAGGAAATACCACGCCATCACGAAGTTCCACGTCCAGCACGGCGCCATCGAAGTGGCCAGTGTCGAGCATGCCCAATGCCTCGAAAACGCTGTTGGCGTGGGCGATTTCGTTGCCTTCGTCGGTCAGGGCCTGTTCCATCAGATCTGCCAGATCGAGCTGGTCTTCCACAAGGAGCAGGCGGGGTAGTGGTGCGGGTCGTTCGTTGTTGCTCTGCATGGTGTGTTGTCGTGCGAATGCTGCGTTGGTCCGGCAAGCATCCGCTTACCGGCATCAAGGCCGTGGCAGCCTGGTGTGGCTGTGATGTGCACAACAGCGACCGCAGCGCGCAACAGCATTCCACCGATGGTGCTGGTGCCGGCTGCAATCGTAGTTACCATTGGTAACTAGCGAACAGCAGAGCCCCATCATGCATACCCATATTGTCGTTGCACATCCTGAACCGGCCTCGCTCACCCACGCCGTCGCTGCACGGATCGGTGAGGCCATCGTCAACGCCGATGCCGGCAATACGGTCACCTCGGTGGATCTGATGGCCGAAGGCTTCGATCCACGTTTCAGCGCCCAGGACCACGCGTTCTTCCGCAGGACCACAACGCTGCCGGCCGATGTCGCCGCCGAGCACGCCCGGCTGGATGCGGCCGACGCGCTGGTGTTGGTCTACCCGCTCTACTGGTGGTCGTTCCCGGCGCTGCTGAAGGGATGGATCGACCGCGTCTTCACCCAGGGCTGGGCCTATGACGAAGGTGCCGACGGCAAGGTGGAAAAAAAGCTGCAGCGGCTGCAGGTGCATCTGGTCGGGCTGGGCGGCGCGGGCCAGCAGATGATCGACCGGCGTGGCTATGGCGCGGCGATGAAGACCCAGATCGACCAGGGCATCTTCGACTACTGCGGGGCGCCGGTGCTGTCCTCCACGCTGCTGCTGGACGCCGACAGCGGCATGGCCGAAGCGCATCTGCAGACGGCAGTGGACATCGGACGTAAGATCGGAACCCCCGCGCCCTGACGATCTCCCTTGCCTTCCAGACCTGACGCGCCCGAGCCCCGTCGCCGCCTGACCCGTGAACAGCGCGCCCGGCAGCTGCTGGACGTGGCGTGGGCGCTGGTTGGCGAAGAGGGCACCGATGCGCTGACCCTGGCCCGCTTGGCCGAGGCGGCCGGTGTGACCAAGCCGCTGGCCTACGACCACTTCGAAACCCGCAACGGCCTGCTGGCCGCGCTGTATGCCGATTATGACCACAAGCAGACCGTGGTCTTCGATGAGCGCATCGGCAGTGCGAAGGCCCGGCTGAAGGATCGCGCGCATGCCATCGCCTCGGGCTACATCGATTGTGTGCTGTCGCAGGGCAGCGAGATCCAGGACATTCTCGCCGCGCTGGCCGGATCACCGGAACTGCGTGCGGTACGCCGTTGCTATCAGCAGGATTTCATCGACAAGTGCGCGCAGTGGCTGGGCCCGTTCGCAGTGGGCGAGGCCGTGCCGGCTACCGGGCTGTGGGCCATTCTCGGTGCCGCCGAAACCCTGTCTGAAGCGGTTGCGGCCGGTGCGGTGGAACACGCGGCTGCCGAGGCCGAGCTGGAGCGCGTGATCGTCGCCATCGTCAAGCGTGGCAGCTGAATCGTGTGGGCGAAGCGGCCTAGAGTTGCTCGACGCTGACTAATGGCAGTGGCACGTCACGCGGCAGGTCCGGCAACAGCTGTCGCAGCAGCTCCGGCATTGCCTGCATGGCGGCACCATCGATGTAGCGCCACTGCGTCCCCCCTGCCGGCCGGATGGCGACCATGAAGGTGAGGCTTTTCACTGTCTGCGCGTCGGCGGTGAATACCGTGGTCCGCGGCACGAAGCAGACTTCTTCGTCGCCGGCAGCGTAGGTACGGGTCGGTTCGCCGACCTCATCGCTGATGACCTTCAGGCCCATGTCGCCGAGTGCCTTCATCGCATCGCGCGCGGCCTTTGCATACGTCGCGTCGCCGCCAGCGAAACGCTTCACGCTCGGATGCGTGCGCTCGATCATGGCATCGGTATCGCCACGCGCGAAGGTGGACAGCAGTGATCGCACATCCTGCTGCAGCGCGTCGGTCTCGGCAGGGCTGAGTTCGCCGGCATGGGTGATTGCAGCGGCGAACATGCAGGACAGCGCAAGCATCCAGCACAACAGTCGTCGATCCATCGGTGGGGGTACTCCTTCGGGCGCTGGACTATAGAGCGCATTGCCCGTGGTGTCTGCCCAGCCTGCCGGTCACGCGCGTTGGGCGTCGGCCATTCCGGCGCTGGCGAAGCCTGCATCAAGCTGCGCACGCACCTGCTCATCGCGCGACGCACGGGAATCTGCACCCAGCACCACGGTGATCAGGCGCAGTGGCAGGGCGTGCCCAGCGCACCTGCGACGGGCGGTAGCGGCCAGGCAGAAGCCGGCCGCCTGTGTGTAACCGGTCTTCAATCCATCCACGCCGTCTTCGCCCAGCAGGGTGTTCTGGTTGGCCTTGTGCAGTGTGTGGTGCGCGAAGCTGCGCTGTGCGGTGATCGCCAGCAGATCAGGGTAGCTGGCGAGCAGGTGCGCGGCGAGCATCGCCATGTCGCGTGCGGTCGACAGATGGCCCGCAGTGGTGATGCCGGACGCGGAGATGAAGTGCGTATCGTGCAGGCCCAGCGCTCGCGCGTGGTCGTTCATGTGGCGTGCGAACGCCGCCTGCGATCCGGCCAGGTGACGGGCCAGGGCGAGCGCGGCATCGTTGCCGGAGACCACCATCAGGCCCTCCAGCAGTCTGCCTACGACGATGCTTTCGCCGGGCACCAGGCCCATCCGTGTTTCATCGTCGGCCACCTCGTGCACGTCGCGCGGATCGATGGTGATCCTGTCCGACCACGAACCGCCCGACTGCGCGAGCAGGTCGTACGCGGTGTAGGCGGTCATCAGCTTGGTCAGCGAGGCCGGCGGTCGTCGCAGATCCGCGTGCTGCTGCTGCAGGATGTCGAGCGAGACGGCATCGATCGTGATCGATGACACGGGCGGGCGAGGGGCGTGCGATGAAGGCATGGTCGCGCAAGCGTAGCCGGAAGTACGCATGCCGTGGGCATTGCCTGCACATCCTGCGAATACCCGCCACGCGATCCTGTGGAAATGGATTCCGACATCCGCATCGATGGCCGCGTGTTCGCCTACGTCTTTCCCTGTGCCTGGGAGGACTACGCGAAGATCGGCTTCTCGCGCGATCCGCTGGGCCGGATCAGTGCGCTGCATCGGCGCTGGTTCGAGTTCTTCGATCTGGAAGCAGGCGCGCTGGTCGAGGCGGAATCAGAGCGGGATGCGCGTGACCTGGAACTGCACTTGCGGCGGCCCTTCAAGCTGCATCGTGCGCCGGCACCGATGACGGTGCAGGACAAGGCCGGTGGGCACACCGAGTGGGTGCGCGGGGCCAACGCTGCATTGGCCGCGGCTGTGCAAGCGCTGGCGCAGCAGGGCTATCACACCTATCCGCTGCGGCTGTGGCTGCGGGCTGCAATGGTCCAGCGCCTGGACCGGCTGCATGACTGGGCTGCAGTGCAGGTGCCGGAAGAGGAAAGCCTGCGTTCGCCCGTCGGCGTGGCCGCACTGCGCGACGCCATCGATGCGTATCGCGCGCTCGCTATCGATCCGCAGCCGTGGTTGCCCGAGCACCTGCAGCACGGGTGGTGACACTGCCCGGGGCGGCCGGGGTGTTGCCCGGACGGGGTGCCCGGCGTGCATCGGGCGCTGCGGGAACGGGACTGGCCAGGCGTTGGGCCAGGGCAACGTTGGTCACGTGACCCTGCAGGAACAACAGACCGCTGAAGATGTTCATGATCGTGCCTCCACTTGAGTGGAATGCACGATACGGGCAGCATGGCGGCGCAAAAAGCGACATTTCCGCAAGGCCGACTTGAGAGGAATTCAAGGCTTATGTCCCGCCCACCGCTGCATGCCCTGCAGGGCTTCGTCGCTGCCGCACGCCTGGGCAACCTGTCCCGCGCCGCCGCGTCGATGAACCTGACGGTCAGTGCGCTCAGCCATCAGATGCGCCAGCTCGAGGAACGCCTGGGCCAGCCGCTGCTGATTCGGCAGGCACGCGGTGTGGCCTTGACCCTGGAAGGGCAGCGCCTGCTGGATCAGATCGGCCCCCACCTGGATGCGATCAACGAAGCCTTCCAGCCCTACGCCGCGCGACCGGAGCATGTGCTCACCCTCAGCGCCGTGCCGTCGATGGCCAGCGCCTGGCTGGTGCCACGCCTGGGCAACTTCGTGGCGGCGCATCCGCAGATCGAAATCAATCTGCAGTCGAGCGAGCGACTGATCGACTTCGACCGGCAACTGCAGTTCGATGCAGCGCTGCGGCTGGGCAGTGGACAATGGCCGGGGCTGGTGGTGGAACCGTTGTTCGACGAATGGCTGCTGCCCATGGCCAGCCCGGCACTGATCGAGCGCATGGGCGGCATCGGCCACCTGCCGTTGGCACAGTGGCCGCTGCTGGGAGACCCCGACGGCGCGTGGGGTGCATGGTTCGCGCTGACCGGGCAGCGCCCGCCGGCGCGGTACGTGGCGGTGCTGGATGATTCCGAAGCCCACCATCGCGCCGCACTGGATGGCGTCGGTGTTGCGCTGGGACGGGTGACGCGGGCGCGGCTGCTGCTGGATTCCGGCCAGTTGGTTGCGTTGTCGGACCGGCGCCTGAAAACCGCATGGCCGCATTGGCTGGTGTATCCGCAGCGCTCGGTGCGGCACCGTGGTTTCCTGGCCTTCCGCGAATGGTTGCACGCCCAGGCGGCCGAGCACGTGCGGCACATGCAGGCCGCAGACGCGGGGTAGCGCCACGCGGGCAGGCGCGACGCCATGGAGTGCGCGTCACCGCAACAGCGTGACTGCCTGCCCGGCACGCGCGAAGGCCTCGCCCAGCAGCGGCCCGGCCTTGATCGCCTGCACTTCCGCGAACAGTGCCTGCAACGCCGCTACGGGTCGAGAGATGGGCGCGGCGACCGCCTGCTGGATGACGGTGAAGCGATCGGCCAGCACGCGATGGCCGGGATGTGCCTGCGCCCAGGCCAGCAGGGGCTGGCGTACGCCGGCCGCTGCATCCAGCCGCTGCTGGTCGAACAGGGTGATGGCTGCGGCCGAGGTATCGGCACGTTCAATCGTCGCGTGCCGCAGCTCACGGCTGAGGAACAGATCGTAGGCGGCGCCGCGTCCCACCGCGATACGCAGCCCGTTGCGATCAAGGTCTGCAACCCGTTGCGCTGGACTGTCATCGCGCACCAGATAGGTGCCTTCGATCTCCACATACGGCGCGCTGAAGGCAATGCGGTCGGCACGTGCCGGGTCCACCGCCAGGAAGGCCAGATCCCATGCATCGTCGCTCGCCGCTGCAACCACTGATGCGGCCGCGTCGTGGCAACTGAAGCGTGCCTGCACACCCAGCCGCTGTGCCAGCGCGGTGGCCAGTTCCACCGACGGCCCACGCGGTGAATTGGCGTCGCCCTGGGCCAGCACCGGGTTGCCCAGGTTAATGGCAACGCGCAGGTGGCCCAAGGGGGCCAGGGCATGACGGTGATCGGCCAGGGACATGGGCGCTTCCAGTACGGTGGCAGGCTGTCCAGCATGCCAGTCGGGGCCGTATCGTGCAGTGCACAGGGCTGCGATGCTGCCTTTCATCCACCTGCACGCCGAGCACGATCACCATGAATCCCATCCTGCATGTTGAAGTTCCGGTCGCCGATCTCGGCCGCGCCGTGGCGTTCTACGAGCACTGGCTGCAGGTGCGTATCGAAGCGCCGATCGACCTGCATGACTGCCGGATGGCCTACCTGTCGTTCAACGACGCCGCCGCAGGTGCCAGCATGGCGCTGGTACACGGCGCCGACTACGTGCCGTCGGAGCAGGGGCCGCGCCTCTACCTGGGCGTGGACGATCTGGATCGGAGCCTGCAGCGTGCCCTGCAGGCCGGCGCGGTGCTGTGCTTTGGCCCGGCCGTGGCCGGTGGCCGGTGGCTGGCGGGTAGCCGAGATCCGCGACAGCGAGGGCAACCGGATTGCTCTGCAGGCACCCGTCAACCCATAGCGGCAAGGACGGCCGCCGAACATGGCGTGGCGCTACACGGACGTGGCCCGTGATCGCTGCAGCCAGTCGGCGATGGCCGGATCCAACCGCGGATCGTCGGGGAGGCGCATGCCGAAGCCCTGCTGCAGCACCTCGCGCACATCCTGCACATCACGCAGCGGGCGCTTGGCCGGCGCCTGGCCCGGGCGGTATTCGGTGTAGTTGCCGCTGCCGATGGTGCGTCGCCAGTCCGGCCCGGTCAGTGATGCACGCAGCTGGCCGGGAAAGCTCGACTGCGGATGCGTGCACACGTACCAGTTGCCTACCTCGTTGTCGATCGGCGCCGGTGGCTGCAGGTCGAAGCGGTACAGCGCCCGCCAGTCATCCCCCGCCTCGGCGGTGAGCATGAAGTCGCCATCATCCAGCGTCTGCACGCGGTAACGCTCGTGCGGTGTGTCCTGCACTGCGGTCTCGTGCAGGCGCAGCGGTACGGTCGGGGTCAGGCTGCCGAAGCCGGTATCGACCAGCCAATCCTCTTCCTGCAGACGCACCCGCAGGAGCAGATGCGTACGCGCAGTCAGCTCGCCCTCGGTGGCCGACAGCAGCACCCGTGCACTCAGTGGCTGCGCATCGAAGCCCAAGGCCTGCAGCAGCGCCAGGAACGCGCCATTGAGTTCGAAGCAGTAACCGCCGCGCTGCGCGTGCAGCAGCTTGTGCTGGACGCTGTCCAGGTCGATCGCCACCGCGTCGCGCAGCAGGCTGGTCAGGGTTTCGAACGGCAGCAGGGCATTGTGGCGCTGCTGCAGCAGGGTCAGCCCGGCCAGGGTGAGCGGGGGCGGGGCATCCAGCTGCAGGCGCTGCAGGTAGCGGGGGACGTCGATGGGCATGGCAGGCATCACGGGCAGGGGCCTCCACTGTGATACCGCAACCGGGGTTGAGGTCAAGCGCATCCCGCCGGTGTCATCCCCCGGTCGCCTACGGCCGGTACAACAGCGACAACTGCCCGCCACTGGTGGCGGGAATCAATCCGGGGCTAAAGTTCTGCTGCAACCGGTCGATACAGGTGCGTCCTTCCGCCTGGAGTCTGTCATGCCGGCCGTCGTTTCCCACCTTCGGTCCCTGCGTAGCCGCGTTGCCGGGTTGCGTTTCCGTTTCCCTGGCCTGCTGCGCTGGTTGCAGCCCCATCGGCTGAGCGTCGCCGACAAGCTCAAGGCGACCCTGCTGGTCTGCAGCCTGGGCCTGGTGGCCATCGCCGCCGTCCATGCCTGGACCAGCCATGCGAGCACGCAGGCGGCGCGGGATCAGGCCAGCTACCAGCACGGCAGTGACCGCGTCGCTTCGCTGGCAGCGCGGGTGGCCGAGGCCCGGCGCCTGCAGACCCAGTATGCGCGAAGTTTCGACGATGCCGACCGCAGCCAGCTGCTGACCACGCAACGGATGTTGAAGCAGGATCTGCAGGCGTTGCGTGCAATGCCGATGGATGCGGGGCGGCGCAAGGTGCTGCGGGCGATGACTGAAGCCGTCGACGCATTCTCACAGGGCATCGCCGCGTTGTTCGAGCGGGTCGATGAGATGGGGCGCGGCGACGCAGGCCTGGCCGCGCAGCTGCAGCAGTCCGCCGACGCACTGCAGGCACAGGTGGACGCGCTGGAGCGCCCTGCGCTTTCCCTGCATGTACAGCGGATGCGGCGCCAGGAAGCGCTGCTGCTGCTCGATGGCGATTCCACCCACGCCGATCGCGCCAGCGAAGAAAAGCTGCCCTTCGATCTGGCATTGGCGGGCCTGCCAGCCGAGGTGCAGGAGCACGTGCGCACGGGCATGGAGGCCTACCAGGCCGCGCTGCTGGGCTATACCGCCGCGCGTGTCGGTTTGGATGTGGAAGCACAGTCGCTGCTCGAGACGGCGGCAGCCGTGGGCCCGGCACTGGCCGCATTCCAGCAGGCGCAAAGTGTGGCCCTGGCCCAGGCGCAGCTTCGTCAGCAGTCGGGCGCACGGATGGCCAGCGTGCTGTTCGTGGCCACCCTGCTGCTGGTGGCCGGTGTGCTGATCACCAGCCTGGTGCTGGTCGTCCGCGCGGTGCGTCGACCGATCCAGGATACCCTGCGTTTCGCCGGCGATATCGCCGATGATCGGCTCGACACCACGCTGCGCGTGCACAACGCCAACGATGAGATCGGCCAGCTTGCGCAGTGCCTGGTCGACATGCAGCAACGCCTGCGTGCGCGGATCGAAACCGAGCGCGCGGTTGCGCGCGGCAACACGCGCGTGCGGCAAGCGCTGGACAGCGCGCAGACCGGCTTGATGGTGGTCGACGCGGAAGGGCAGGTGGCCTACGCCAATCCAGCGCTGCTGCAGCTGCTGGATCTTCCCGCAGAGACGTTGCTTGGCAGCGACGCGGTCCGCCTGCACCCGGTACTGGCGGGGCTGATTGGTGTCCGTCAGCGCGAAGAGCGCGAGATCGGCCACGCCGGCACCCGCTACCAGCTGATCGCCAACGCCATCGTCGAGGACGACCACTTCCTCGGCGTGGCAGTGGAATGGCGCAGCCGCGCGCTGGAGACACTGCTGGAAACCGAAGTGGCGGCACTGGTCGACGCGGCGGCGCATGGCGAGCTGCAGGGGCGCATCGTACTGGAGGGCAAGCAAGGCTTCGTGCGCACGCTGTCGACCAGCATCAATCGCCTGCTGTCCACCTTCGAGGCCAACCTCGGCGATCTGCAGGCGCTGCTGGCCGCACTGGCACGCGGCGACCTGAGCGTGCGCCTGGAGGGCGACCTGCAGGGCGTGTTTGCCCGCATGCGTGACGATGCCAACGCCACGGTCGCGCAGCTGGGCCACATCGTCACCCGCATCCAGCAGGCCACCGTCCGTCTGGATGTGGGGGTGGGTGAAATCGTCGCCGGCCATCACGATCTTTCCCAGCGCACGGAACAGCAGGCCGCCAACCTGGAAGAAACCGCTGCATCGATGCATGAACTGACCGATACCGTCGGCCGCAACGCCGATGCGACGGAACGCGCCGATGGACTGGTACGTGAGGCCGCCCGGGTTGCCGAGCGCGGCGGCGCCGCGGTCGGCCAGGTGGTGGCCACCATGCAGGGCATCAGTGCGGCGTCGCGGCGCATCGGTGACATCATCCAACTGATCGACGGCATCGCCTTCCAGACCAATATCCTGGCCCTCAACGCGGCAGTGGAGGCCGCGCGTGCAGGCGAGCAGGGCCGAAGCTTCGCGGTGGTGGCGGCCGAAGTGCGCTTGCTGGCCCAGCGCAGTGCCGATGCGGCCAAGCAGATCAAGGGGTTGATCGAGGATTCGGTGACGCGGGTCGACCAGGGCAGTACGCAGGCCGAGCAGGCGGGTACGACGATGGACGAGATCGTCAGCAGCGTGCAGCAGTTGGCCGGCCTGCTGGCCGGTATCCGCGGTGCCTCGCACGACCAGCATGCGGGCATTGCCCAGGTGAACCAGACCGTCTTACAGATGGAGGCCAGCACGCAGCGCAATGCGAGCCTGGTGGAAGAAGCCGGCGCCTCGACTGCGCAGATGCAGACCCAGGTGCGCGCGCTGGCCGAAGCGGTGGCCGCGTTCCGGCTGCAGCCAGAGCGCCGGTCACGGGCGGCGGCGTGATGGCCTGATCGCCTTCGCCAGGCATGGCCCGGTGCTACCGTTGAAACCCATGACGGGTAGCGCCGGGCCATGCCCGGCGAACGGATTCAATACACGTCGCGCCGGTAGCGCCCGCTCTCCAGCAGCAGTTCCACCCTTTCATCGCCCAGTGCCTCGCGCAGCACCTGGTCCACGCCTTCGGCCATGCCGTGCAGCGATCCACACACATGGATCACTGCACCTCGTGCCAACCACGCCTGCAGTTCATCTGTCGCAGCGCGCAATCGATGCTGTACGTAGCTGCCATCGTCCACATCACGCGAATAGGCCTGATCCAAGCGCAGCAGATGCCCGTCAGCCTGCCACCGGATGATCTCGTCGGCGAACAGGAAATCGTGCGCGCGCTGACGCTCGCCGAACAGCAGCCAGTGACCGTGCTCGCCCTGGTGCGCGGCTTCGCGCAGCAGGCTGCGCAGGCCGGCGATGCCCGTGCCGTTGCCGATCAGCAGCATCGGCGCGCCCGGCTGCCGATGGAAGCCCGGGTTGCGATGCACGCGGGCCGCTATCGCACCGTCCAGCGGCGCATGCAGGGCCAGCCAGCCCGAGCCCAGTCCTGCGCGGCCTGCTGCGTCGTGGACCAGCCGCACCACCAGCTCCACTTCGCCATCGGCGGCGCATGAGGCGATCGAGTACTCACGCCCAGGCAGTGACGGCAGGCCCGACAACCACAGGCCTGCATCCTGCACCTGCAACGCACGGCCGGCTTCGGGCAGCACGCGTTCGCTGGCCAGTTCCAGCAGGGTCTTCGCAACGCCATCGATCAGCTGTGGCTGCTGGGGATCCAGGCCATGCGCGCGCAGTACCGCGCTGGCATGCATCGCGTCGTGGCGGGGCGCGATGTGCAGGATGTCGCCGGCCTGCCAATCGACATCGGCCGGCGGTGCCAGGCGGATCTTCCAGATCTGGCCGCCGACGCTGCCAGCGTTGAGCAGGGTGCGGCCGAGCAGGCGCCAGCCGTGCATCACTGTGGCGGCCGGCAACACGCTGTCGTCGGTGTCGATGCCAGTCAGTGCGGTCAGCTGCAGCTGCCACTGGCGCAGCGCCACCACCGAAGCAGCATCGACGTCGATGCGGGCGAACAAGGGTTGCGCACCCGAGCGCGTCAACCAGTCGTCGATCTGCACGCCGAATCCGCAGAACTGCGCGTACTGGTGATCACCCAGCGCGAGCATGCCGTAACGCAGCCCGGAAAGGTCCGGAAGCTGTGCCAGCAACTGGCGCGCGCTGCGCCGTGCGTTGTCCGGTGGTTCGCCATCACCGAAGGTGCTGAGCACGAACAGCGCTTGCGTGGAGGCCTGCAGCTGCGTGGCAGCTACGCGCGCAAGCGGCAGTACCTGCACCGCGTGGCCGGCCGCCTGCAGCTGCGCCGCCGCACGCCAGGCCAACTGTTCGGCCAGGCCGCTCTGGCTGGCATGCACCACCAGCCACGGCGTGCCCGCGGCATGGGGTGCTGCTGCCGGCACGGTCTGCCGCAGCGCGCGGGCGGCACGCTGGCCGCGGCGGCGGTCCAGGTACAACAGCCAGCCGGTAACGAAGAACAGGCACATGCCCAGGCTGCTG
Source organism: Stenotrophomonas sp. G4 (assembly GCF_003428825.1). NCBI lineage: Bacteria > Pseudomonadati > Pseudomonadota > Gammaproteobacteria > Lysobacterales > Lysobacteraceae > Stenotrophomonas > Stenotrophomonas sp. G4. The sequence goes on along the minus strand of NZ_CP031741.1, from coordinate 4,025,193 downwards.
AGCATCACCACGATGCGCCCGGGCATGCCGAAGAAGCTGCCCGAGTGCAGGGCGAACATGCTGGTGGTGAGCTGGCCGCCGGCACCCTGGCGCGCGTAGGGGCGCGCGTCGAGGACCGCGCCGGTGGCCGGGTCGAGCTGCAGCAGGTCATGTGCGCGGTCGTGATGGCCGCCCCGTTGTGCGGGATCTGCCGACATCACCCGTACGTTGAGCGCTTGACCGGGCTTCTCCGGCAGGCGCAGGTCGATGAAGCCCTGGCGCACGCCGGGCAGTGCATACAGCGTGGCCTCGACCTTGTGCAGATCCAGGGGCTGATCCGTGGCGACCTTGTGCTTGGCGGGAGGCGCAACACCCAGCAGCTGGGTCAGCCCGTTGCGATACCAGTCGAACGACCACCACAACCCGGTCAGTGCGCTCATCAGGTAGATCAGCAGCACCCAGGTGCCGATCACCGAATGCAGGCTCCACAGGAAGCCCCGGCCCTTGCGCGCCCATTCCACCACCAGCCAGCTGCGCCAGTGCCACCAGCGGCGTGGCCAGCGCAGGTACAGCCCGGACAGGGTGAAGAACAACAGCGCGATCGCACAGCTGCCGGTGATCCACGAGCCGCGCTCGCCGGCGACCAGGTGGCGGTGCAGGTCCTCGACGAAATCGAAGAAGGCCTGGCCGCGCAGTGCGCTGAAGCGGGCGCCGCTGTAGGGATCGAAATAGACCCAGTGGTCCTTGCCGCCGGCAAAGCGTGCCACCGACGGCCGCTGGCCGCTGGCATCCACCCGCAGGCGCTGCAGCGGCCGCTCGCTGCCTGCCTGCAGCAACGGCACCAGCTCGCTCAGGGCGAGCGGCTGCTGGTTGTCGGCATGGTGCTCGGCGATCTCGGCGAAGCCGGGATTGGCCGCGCGCAGCAGTTCATCCTCGAACGACAGGACTGCGCCGCTCAGGCCCATCACGGCCAGGATGGCACCTGCGCTGATGCCCAGCAGCCAGTGCAGTTGGAAGAGGACGTTCTTGAACATCGGGATCGAGGGCCGTAGAGGCTGCCGCCCGCATCCTGCGCAACAGCAAATGAGAATTAATCTCGTAATTCTCCGGGGCGCGGGCCGCTGCGGTCAAGGAGGGTTTGCCGGCAGGGCTGCGCCCTGCACCCGCCGTAGTGCCGGCCGCTGGCCGGCAACCTCAACAGCAACAGCAACAGCAACAGCAGAAGCTGGGTTCCTGAGAGTGGGCGGGGTGGGTCCGGTTGCGGGGCCGCTGCAAGTACGTCCATGTAAGCTCGGTCGCCGCATCCATGCGGCTCACGCCCCGCAACCGGACCCACCCCGCCTTCGACAGTTGTCCGCGACCTGTCGGGACGGCGTTCTGTGATGCTCTTGGTGGGTGTCGACCTTGGTCGACACGTAGATCCACGCCACGCGTGGATGCTCTTCGTTCAATTGTCGAGATATTCGATTCCGATGAAGATTCATCCACGCACGAGGTGGATCCATCAGACACCGGAAATCTGTCAGAGGTGGGGCGGTGTCGGAGTACGGGGTGTCAGCTGCATGGGCCCGAGGCATGCCTCGGGCGGGCTGGGCAGGACGCCCAACCCGGTCTTGCCGTGTGCGCAGGACAGCGCACACGAGCAAGCCGCGGCCAAGCCTACAAGGACGTACTTGCGGCGTCCCCGCAGTCCGACACCGCCCCGCCATCCCACGGAAGCCCGCTGTAGCTGTAGCGGTTGCTGTTGCCTGAAAGCATCTGCAGGTGCAGGGCGCAGCCCTGCCGGCCTACTTCGCCCAGCCTTCGATTTCGCCGTGCGCGAACGGTCCGAGCTTGGCCTTCACCATCCGTCCCTGTGCGTCGAACAGCACGCTGTAGGGCAGAAGACCCTGCGCGTTGCCCAACTGCACGCTGGCATCGCGTGGGCCGGGGGTATCGAGCACGATGGGATAGTCCACCGGCACCCGCTGCAGGAAATCACGCACGCCGTCCGGCGTATCCAGTGCCAGGCCCAACACCTGCACGCCGTGTGCGCCCTGGCCCTCGGCAAAGCGGGCCAGTTCGGGCATCTCTTCCACGCAGGGGCCGCACCAGCTGGCCCACACATTGACCAGCAATGGGTGGCCCTTGAAGCGTTCGCGGATATCCAGCGCGTGACCTTCAGCGTCGGCAAGCACCAGCGCCGGCAGCGGATCACCGGGCCGCAGCATCGGCAGCGCCGGTGGCGATACGGCAGGCGCTGCAGCTTCCGTCGCCGGCCCCGGCACCAGCCGGTTGCCGGCCCACAGGCCAAGACCGGCAGCCAGCACTGCTGTCCACAGCAGCGCTGGCCGTTGCCACTTCATCGCGCGGTGCGCAGCAGTGCTTCTTCCACCAGCGCCTGCGTCAGCAGGGTCGGCAGCACCGTCGGCGGGGCGCCGGGGCCGTACACCACGTACAGCGGCACGCCCACGGCCTTGTGCTCATCCAGGAACGCAGTGATCTGCGGGTCGACATTGGTGTAGTCGCCACGCATGTATACCGCGTTGGTGCGCTTGAGCAGTTCCTTGAACTCCGGGCGCGACAGCACCGCGCGCTCGTTGGCCTTGCAGCTCACGCACCAGTCGGCGGTCATGTTGACGAACACGACGCGGTTGTCGGCGCGCAGGCGGTCCAGCATCTGCGGCGAGTAATCCACCACGTTCTCGCTGCTCGCCTGCGCGGCACGTGCCGGCGGTGCCAGCTGGGTCACCGCCCACACCGGCACCAGCGCGGCGATCACCAGCAGCACGCCCAGCAGCCCGGCCGCGCGCTGGCTGCGCCAGCGGCTGCGCTCGAACAACCACAGGCCACCGGTAAGCAGCAGCAGGCCACCCAGTGCCAGCGCCATGCCATCCACGCCGCGCTGCTTGCCCAGCACCCACAGCAGCCACAACGCGGCGGCGTACATCGGGAAGGCCAGCACGTGCTTGAGGGTTTCCATCCACTGGCCCGGCTTGGGCAGGCGACGGGCCAGCGCTGGCACGAAGCCGATCAGCAGGAACGGCAGGGCCAGGCCCAGGCCGAGGAACAGGAACACCAGCATCGCCGCTACCGGCGGTGCAACGAAGGCATAGGCCACCGCCGGGCCGAAGAACGGTCCCACGCAGGCACTGCCGACCACGCAGGCCAGCACGCCGGTAAAGAAATCGCCGGCCGGGCCACTGCGTCGCGCCAGCGACTGGCCGAAATTGCCGATGCCGCCGCCCATGGTGAACACGCCGGACAGGCTCAGGCCCACCGCGAACATGATGTAGGCCAATGCCGCGACCACGCCGGGATGCTGCAGCTGGAAACCGATGCCGACCGCATTGCCGAGCATGCGCAGGCCGACCATCAGCGCGCCGATCACCGCGAAGGCGACCAGCACGCCCAGCGTGTACCACATGGCATGGCTGCGGGCGCGCTCGGCGCTTTCACCGCTCTGCGCCAGGCTCAGCACTTTCAGCGACAGGATCGGCAGCACGCAGGGCATCAGGTTCAGCACCAGGCCACCGCCCAGTGCCAGCAGCAGTACCCACAGCAGCGAGCTGTCGGTTTTCGGTACGCGGCTCGGAGCCTTGGTACGCAGCGCATTGTCCTGCTGCGCGTCGGCGGCGAAGGCATCGCGTGCGCCACTGCTGGCGTTGGCAGCACCGGCGTTGGCCGGGGCGTCGTTGGGCACGGTCGGAAGCAGGCGCAGCGGCGTACCGTTGGCGCCCTCGCGGGTGCTGGCAGCGGCCGAACCCGGCAGCGACCGGATCACGTCGTCGCGTGCGGCAGGCGCATCGCCGCTGGCGCTGGCCTTGCCGGCGGGGATCGACAACTTCACCCGGCGGGTCATCGGCGGGTAGCAGATGCCATCGGTCTGGCAACCCTGGAAGGTCACCACCAGCGTGCTGTCGACCGCCCCGGCGCGGCTGCGGCGCAGCGGCACCGGCACTTCCACCTGGTTGAAATAGACCGCCACATCACCGAAGTGCTCGTCGCGGTGCGACTGCGCCGTCGGCCAGCGCGGCTTGTCGGCCAGTACCCCGGCGCTGCCTTCCAGCTTCAGCGAGGTGCGGTCGCGATACAGGTAATAGCCCGGTGCCGGGCTGAAGCGCAGCAGCAGGGTATTGCCATCGCTGGCGATGGCATCGAAGCCGAATGCCTGATCCGACGGCAGCGGCAGTGCCTGGCTGTTGCTGGTGCCCGGCAGTTGCAGGCCACCGCCACTGCCGGCCCCGGCCAGCGGGTTGTTGAATGCACTGGCGCCGGTGGCGCGTGCGGTCGGCAGCGTGGCCGCCGCACCGCCTGCACCAGGCAGGGTCACCTGCACCACGCGCTTCTGCGGCGGGTAGCACACACCGGCATCGGCGCAGCCCTGGTAACGCACTTCCAGGCTGATGGTGCCGGCGGCATCGGTGGGCGCGCCGGGCAGGGTGGCCTGCAGGCGCTCGCGGTAGGTCTCCACCTCGCCGAAGAAATCGTCGTGGTGCTTCTTGCCTGCGGGCATCTGCAGCGCGGCGGCATTGAACGCCGGATCGGCCTTCACCGTGGTGCGGTGGCGATACAGGTAATAGCCGGGGGCGATCTTGAACTGCAGTTGGATCTGGCCACGCTCGGGCGCGCTGGCGGTCAGCGCGAACGCCTGGTCCACCGGCAGCAGATCCTTCTCATCCAGCGCGAAGGCCGGCAATGAAAGCCACAACAGAGCGCACAAGGCGGCGCCACGCGCAAACAGAGTCTTCAATCAGTGTCCTCCCGGGTCTGTGCCCGGATCCAGTCCAGATACGCCGGCAGGCCGGCCCGGGTTTCGACCGCGATGCACTCCGGGAGTTCATACGGATGCAGTTCGACGATCCGGGCGATGGCTTCATCGACACGGCGTGCGGTGGTCTTCACCAGCAGCTGCAGCTCGGTGTCGGTGGTGACCTCGCCCTGCCAGCAGTAGGTCGACTGAGCGCCGTCCAGGCGGGTGACGCAGGCAGCCAGGTGCTCGGCGACCAGCGCGTGCGCGATGCGCTCGGCACTGGCCCGGTCCGGGCAGGTGGTCAACAGCAGCAGGACGGGATCGACGGTCGACATGACCGTCGAGTATAGGGCCGTCGCCGGGGCAGGGCCCGGCGACGGCAGTGGACCGCAGCGTTGCGCGGTCAGTTGGCCAGCTGGCAGGTGGCCGGCTTGGCCGAGGTGAACAGGCCCGGGGTGGCCCACTCGGGGTGGTCGATGAAGGGGTTGCGGTTGCCCTGGAACGAGTAGATCACGTCATTACGCGCCTGCTCGGCGGCATCCGGCGGATCGGACAGGTGCCAGTCGATCAGGGTCGACAGCAGGCCCATGTAGGCCGGCGAGCTGCTGGTCTTGACGATCTTGCTGCGGTCGTCGGTCAGTTCCAGGTCCGGTTCGGACTGGCCGGTGGCCGCATCCTTGCCACCTTCATAGCGGATGGCCATGTACATCACCGCCCGTGCCATGTCGCCCTTGCGATGGCCCCACACCTCGAAGGTACCGGCATTGCCATCCGGCGTGCGTACCCAGTTCGAATTGCCCGGGTAGCCACCGCTGCCACCGCCGTGGCCGTTGTTGGCTTCGGTGGCACGCTCGCCGCAGTTGGCATCGCACTTGCCGAACGGCTTGTTGCCGCGGTCGGCATTCCACTGTGCGTCGGTCAGGTACAGCATGTGGGTATCGGTGTAGGGCGCATACGGCAGGCCCTTGTCGCCGGTGGTGCTGGCAAAGCCCAGCGAGTTCGGCCAGGTGTGCTCGCGGTTGTAGGTCAGGCCACTGCCGGTTCCCGCGCGGTCACTGACCTTGGCATAGCTGCGGTTCCGGTAGGCATCCAGGATCCGGTTCGGATTGTTTGGATCCTCGTCGGCGATCTCCAGGATGGTCCAGGTGCTGGTGCCGGTACCGCTGTACGGGTACGCGGTATGGCCCTTGATGGTGGCATGCAGCGAGCAGCGCAGCTGGCTGGGGCTGCTGGTGTTGACCTTCGAGTAGTAACCGGCCGGTCCGCCGGGATTGCCCGGGTCCGGATTGCCGGTGGTGGTGGCCACGGTGAAGGCGATGCGGCTGTCGGCGGCCGGGTGTGCACCCTGCGCGTCGGTGATGCGTGCGGCACGGATGTCGAAGCGGCAGGCTTCACCGGCGACCAGCGCGGTGTTGGTCGACAGCTTCACGCTCTTGCCGCTGGCCGGCCAGGTCAGCGGCAGGCTGCCCGAAGTGCCGCAGGTCAGTGCGAAGGCGCCGCTGGCGAGGTTGACCGTCTCGCTGAACACCACTTCCAGGTCGGCGGCGGCAGGGAAGGTGCTGCTGCCCTGTGCCGGCGTGGTGGTGGACACCGACGGCGGCGTGTTCGGGCCCGGGGTGCTACCGCCGCTGAAGGTCTGGTTGTTGTTGCAGCTGCCGAAGGTCTGCCTGGCCGATTCGGCCCAGGTGAAGTGCGCGTACTGGCTGCCGCTGCCGGTCAGCTGCAGCGAGGTGCCCGCTACGGTGCTGTTGGTTTCGGCAACCGGAATGTTCTGGCTGGTCATGCCGGCGGCGGGGCCGCCGGAGGCGGTGATCGCGCCCTCGTAGCTGAGGAACTGGACCACCTTGCCGCTGGCGTCGACCAGGGCGATGCCGTCGTTGGCACCGTTCTGCAGGCCGTTGCTGGGGTAGGTGACCACCGCCAGGGTGGCGCTGCCGCAGCTGGCCGCGGTTCCGGCCGGCACCGCGTTGTTGGCGTAGACCGTGGCGGCCGACGGGTTGCTGCCGTTGTAGAGGTACAGGCGGTAGCCGGACAGGTCTTCGCCGGCGGTGGCGACCACTTCGATGGCTTCGCCGACGTCACCGGCAGCGGTGCTGTCGTCGTAGTGCAGTTCGTTGATGAAGACCTCGGCCTGGGCCGGCGCGGCAGCCAGGGCCAGCAGGCAGGCGGCGGCGAGCGGGGACAGCAATCGCATCGACTACTCCTTGTGATTGGGAATGCCGGGCCACCCTAAAGCCGATCCGGTGACACTTTGTCGTAAATGAACGCCAGATATCTGACAGTGCGACGGCGGTCACCAAATGGTGGCCAATTCCCCCTTGGCTTGCCGCGACGCATCCCTATAAAGGCGTCCGCGCGGGGATGGAGTGCCGCCGGGCCGCCGGGAAAAATTTCGGGGGCGGGCCTTGAAAGGCCTCCGGAGGTCTCCATCTCTGTCGTGCTCCCGACCTGTCGGGCTTTTTCACGCGCGTTGCTGGCAGTCGCCTGGTGCGAGTGCTAACATCGCCGGACTTTTTCAGACCAATCAATAACTTAAGAGGTCCCACATGAGCATCAAGCCGCTGCACGACCGCGTTGTGGTCAAGCCGATCGAAGCCGACGAAGTTTCCGCCGGTGGCATCCTGATCCCGGACTCCGCCAAGGAAAAGTCCACCAAGGGTGAAGTCGTGGCCGTGGGCCCGGGCAAGCCGCTGGACAACGGCAACGTGCGCGCTCCGTCGCTGAAGGTCGGTGACAAGGTCATCTACGGCCAGTACGCCGGCAGCTCGTACAAGAGCGAAGGCGTCGAGTACAAGGTCCTGCGCGAAGACGACGTGCTCGCCGTCATCGGCTGAGCGTCGGCGCGACCTGCTTCATCCCCTGATTCCAACACCCAGCCGCCGGGCATGGCCCGGCGCTACCAATGAGGTAAACGCAATGGCTGCCAAGGATATTCGTTTCGGTGAAGACGCCCGTTCGCGCATGGTGCGCGGCGTCAACGTTCTCGCCAATGCCGTCAAGGCCACCCTGGGCCCGAAGGGCCGCAACGTCGTGCTCGAGAAGAGCTTCGGCGCCCCGACCATCACCAAGGACGGCGTGTCCGTCGCCAAGGAAATCGAACTGGCTGACAAGTTCGAGAACATGGGCGCGCAGATGGTGAAGGAAGTCGCCTCGCGTACCAACGACGACGCCGGCGACGGCACCACCACCGCCACCGTGCTGGCCCAGGCCCTGATCCGCGAAGGCGCCAAGGCCGTTGCTGCCGGCATGAACCCGATGGACCTCAAGCGCGGTATCGACAAGGCCGTCGTGGCTGCCGTCGCCGAGCTGAAGAACATCTCCAAGCCGACCGCTGACGACAAGGCCATTGCCCAGGTCGGCACGATCTCGGCCAACTCGGACGAGTCGATCGGCCAGATCATCGCCAACGCGATGAAGGAAGTCGGCAAGGAAGGCGTGATCACCGTTGAAGAAGGCTCGGGCCTGGACAACGAGCTGGACGTGGTCAAGGGCATGCAGTTCGACCGCGGCTACCTGTCCCCGTACTTCATCAACAACCAGCAGTCGCAGACCGCTGACCTGGATGACCCGTACATCCTGCTGCACGACAAGAAGATCTCCAACGTCCGTGACCTGCTGCCGGTGCTGGAAGGCGTCGCCAAGGCTGGCAAGCCGCTGCTGATCGTTGCCGAGGAAGTCGAAGGCGAAGCGCTGGCTACCCTGGTGGTCAACACCATCCGCGGCATCGTCAAGGTCGTGGCCGTCAAGGCGCCGGGCTTCGGCGACCGTCGCAAGGCGATGCTGGAAGACATGGCCGTGCTGACCGGCGGCACCGTGATCTCCGAGGAAGTCGGCCTGTCGCTGGAAAAGGCCACCATCAAGGACCTGGGCCGCGCCAAGAAGGTGCAGGTCTCCAAGGAAAACACCACCATCATCGATGGCGTGGGTGACAAGGCTGCGGTCGATTCGCGCGTTGCGCAGATCAAGACCCAGATCGAAGACACCTCCTCGGACTACGACCGCGAGAAGCTGCAGGAGCGCGTGGCCAAGCTGGCCGGTGGCGTTGCAGTGATCAAGGTCGGCGCGTCGACCGAAATCGAAATGAAGGAAAAGAAGGATCGCGTCGACGACGCCCTGCACGCGACCCGTGCAGCCGTTGAAGAAGGCGTGGTCCCGGGCGGCGGCGTTGCCCTGGTCCGTGCGGTCTCCGCACTGGCTGGCCTGAAGGGTGCCAACGAAGACCAGAACCACGGCATCCAGATCGCCCTGCGCGCGATGGAAGCCCCGCTGCGCGAAATCGTTGCCAACGCCGGTGAAGAGCCGTCGGTCATCGTCAACAAGGTCAAGGAAGGCACCGGCAGCTTCGGCTACAACGCCGCCACCGGCGAGTTCGGCGACATGCTGCAGTTCGGCATCCTGGACCCGACCAAGGTGACCCGTTCGGCGCTGCAGAACGCAGCCTCGATCGCTGGCCTGATGATCACCACCGAAGCCATGGTTGCCGACGCTCCGAAGAAGGACGAGCCGGCCATGGGTGGCGCTGGTGGCATGGGCGGCATGGGTGGCATGGGCGGCATGGACTTCTAAGGTCCGCTGCACTGCTGCAATGAAAAAACCCCGCCGCAAGGCGGGGTTTTTTTGTGGGTGGCGTGTTGCCGCCAATGGGCACACGCCAATGGGTCCATACCCATGTGTCCATGCCAATGAATCCATGCCCATGGGTCCACGCCAGTAGATCCACGCCATGCGTGGATGGCGTCAGCGCACGAACACCTTCTCCGCGCCGTACTCCCAGTCCCACGGCACTCCGGTATCGCCCAGCACGAACGCCACCAGTGCCGGAAACGCCGCCTCGGCGCGGACATCGTTGCCCAGCATCACCACGCAGCGCTGGCCCTGCTCGATGCACACCAGGGTGTTGCCCACCGCGTCATCGTGGCCGCCCTTGTAGAAGCCGGGCCCCTGCGGCCCGCGGAAGGTGACCACGCCCAGGCCGGCTGCCAGGTCCCTGCGCCGCTCCGCTACCGGCAGTTCCGCCTGCAGGGTCGGAAACTGGCTGGCCGTGGTGATCGGCAGCTGCGGACGTACCAGCTCCTGCCGCATCGCCGCTGAAAGGCCTTCGCCGCGCACATAGCCCGCTGCGAAGTTGGCCATGTCGGCGATGGTGGTATCCATCGAGCCGGCGGCCCGCACCCGGCTGCGCTCGTCATGCGGCTCGGGCGTGCCATCGGCGGTCCAGCCGTCGGCCAGGTTGGTGGCGAAATCCCCGCGCCACATCATGCTGGTGCGGGGCATGCCGAAGCGGTCGAACACGCGGCGCTGCATCAGCGCGCCGATGTCCTGGCCAAGGCGCCCCCGTTCGAGCACGAACTGCAGCAGGATCAAGCCTTCGCCGGAATAGCCGTAGCGGCTGCCCGGATCGAAATGGAATTGCAGCCTGCCATCCGGTTCCAGAAACGCGAAGTTGGCAAAGCCGCTGCCATGATTGAGCAGCAGGCGCGGGGTGAGCCGGCGCCAGCGTTCGTCGCCAGCCAATACGCTGTAATCGGCGTAGTGCTTCGTATCGACGGGGTAGTCCGGCAATGGCTTGTCCAGATACGTGGCAATGCCGGCGTCCAGCGCGATCACCTGGTCCTGTGCCAGCTGCGCGACCAGGTGGCCGAAGGCCATCTTGGTCAGCGAAGCGGCGTACATCACGGTGTCGGTACGCAGCGGTTCGCCGGCGGCGTTGCGCTCGCCATAGGCGGCCACGTGCACCACCTTGCCGGCGTCGATCACCGCCAGCGCCATGCCACGTGCGTGTGCGGCCTGCATCAGCCGTCGCGCCTGGGCATCAATGCGGGCTGGCGAGGGCAGCGGTGGTGGCGCGGCCACTACGGCCATCGGCAACAGCGTCAGCAACAACAGGACGACACGGCACATGCGTGGAACTCCTGGCGGGACGTGGCGCGATGCTACCGCAGCTCCGGCTGCCGGCGCGGGTCGACCCCATCCAGGCCCCGGCGCGGCGCCGCGTCATGCCCTGCGGCCGTCCTGCCCGGACTTGCGTCCTGCGGCGTCGGAAATATAATAAGGCGCCTAACCAGGTTGGGATTGGTAGATGATCGAAGTAAAACACGCGGCTCTCATCCAGGAGGCCGGCCGTCGCGGAGATCCCCACCTGGCCCAGCTTCGCCTGTGCTTCCAGCTGCTCTCGCTGTCCAGCGCCATCGACCGCGACTGCGCCTCACGGTTGGCGCCGCATGGCCTCAGCGAAGGCCGCTTCGTGGTGCTGTTCCTGCTGCACGGCGCTGGCGGCACCTTGCCACCGCATGCGTTGGCCGAGCGTGCCGGCGTCACCCGCGCCACCATCAGCGGGCTGCTTGATGGCCTGCAGCGCGACGGCCTGCTGCAGCGGCGCAGCGATGCCGAGGATGGCCGCCGTCTGCAGATCGTGCTGACCGCGCGCGGCGAGCGCCTGGCAGCCGATCTGTTCGACCAGCACACCCAGTGGATCGGTGGACTGTTCAACGGCCTTGATTCCGGCGAGCAGGTGCAGTTGTCGCAGCTGCTGGAAAAAGTCTGGCGACACACCGACGCAGGCCAGGAAACAGGTGCATGAGCATCACCATCGGCACGGCACGCCTGCAGGCACTCAATGCGGGCAGCGTATCCAGCACGCACCTGGCCGAGTGCCTCGCAGTGGATTTCGCCGCGCTGCTGCAGGTGGTGGCACCGACCCTGCCCCAGGCATCCATGCAGCGCATGCGCGCCGCTGCAGGCAAGGGGATTACCCAGCGCATGGCATTGGCCGCCGCGATGCTGCGCGAGGCGGGGCAGGGTGGCGTGCACTGCTGGCAGGTGCATCCCTCCGACACCGTGCGCGGATGGGCCTGCTATCTGATCGGCGGCGACGCGCAGGCGGCATTGGCCGACAAGCTGCAGGCGGTGCGTCCACTGGCAGATGATCCGCACTTCGGTGTGCGCGAATGGGCGTGGTTGGCCCTGCGCAGCGATATCGTCGCCGAGCCGCTGGAAGCGCTTGCCCTGCTGCAACCCTGGACGCAGCAGCGATCGCCCCCTCTGCGTCGCTTCGCTTGCGAGGCGCTGCGCCCCCGCGGTGTATGGGCCACGCACATCGCGCTGTTCAAGCAGCAACCCGAGCACGCGTTGCCCCTGCTGGAGGCCCTCGCCGACGATCCCGACCGCTATGTGCAGGACTCGGTCGGCAACTGGCTGAACGACGCCGGCAAGAGCCAGCCCGGATGGGTGCGCGATGTGTGCGCACGGTGGCAGTCAACGCACGACAGCGCAGCCAGTACGTACATCCGCAAGCGCGCGCTGCGCTCGCTGTAACGCCGTACCGTTCACCCCCGTTTCCCGGTAGTGCCGGGCGCTGGCCGGCAACCCCATGACCCTCAAGGAGGACCCCATGTCCCACCTTCTCATCGAGCTGTACGCCGCGACGCCGGCCTGGAAAGCGCTGCGCGCGGAACAGCGGAACGCCTTCTTCACCCGCATCGGCGCCGGCATGCAGCAATTGGACCCTGCACGCATCGCACCGTTGGCGATGGGCCGTGTGGCCAGCAACGTGTCATATGCCAGCACCGAGCAGTTCTACGCGGTCTGGAGGTGCGGCAGCCGTGCAGATGCCGATGCCTTGATGGCCGCCATCAGTGCCACTGGCTGGCATGACTACTTCACCACCACCAGTGCCGTGGGCGCGGTGGATGCGATGGCCCAGCACCTTGCGGATCTCGCAGCGCTGTAACGCGGCCTGCGGTGGCACATGCGCGTGTCATCCATTCCAGGTAAAGATGGCGCTCGGCCGCATCCATCCGCAGGGAAGTCGAGCATGCAGAGCAAGATCCAGGTGACGTTGTACGGAGCGCTGGGCAGCAGTCCAGCGCTGCAGGTGCCCGGCCTGGAAGGGCCGGTGGTGGCCATCCAGGAAGCCGCGCTGCGGCAGCTGGTGTCCGATCTGTATACGGCCAGGTCCATGCTCAACCCCGAACAGCTTGATGAGGCCAGGCAGGAACTGGACCGGGTGGTCGAGCGTTGGGTCGACATCCACGAGACGCTGCTGCTGGATGTGGAAGTGCATGGCGGCCGATAGTCCGCTGAACCGCGCCCGCAGTTGCGGATGAAACAGTTGGCACCCGCCAAAACCCTGTGTTACCAATAGATCCCATGAACGCAGCCCACGCCAGCTTTTATTGGTATTACTTTCCGAAGCCCCCGGCGGAGGAAGGATTGCGCTCACCCTGAAGAAAGCTTCAGACGCATTCCCGAAAGCCGCCAGCGAACCTGGCGGCTTTTTTCATGTCGCCACGCTGCGGACCCCCACCTTCCGTAGAGACCCCCCACCATGCCCCCGCACACCGACGACCTGCGTATCCGCACCATCGAACCGCTGACACCGCCTGCCCAGCTGCTGGCGATGCTGCCCTGCGATGACGAAGCCTCCGACACCGTCAGCGCTTCGCGCGCCGCCCTGCACCAGATCCTGCACGGCCGCGACGACCGCCTGGCGGTGGTGGTCGGGCCGTGCTCGATCCACGATCCGAAAGCCGCCATCGAGTACGCACAGCGCCTGAAGCCGCTGCGCGATGCGCTGGCCGGCGAGCTGGAGATCGTCATGCGCGTGTACTTCGAGAAGCCGCGCACCACGGTGGGCTGGAAGGGCCTGATCAACGATCCGGACCTGGACGGCAGCTTCAGGATCGACAAGGGCCTGCGCATCGCCCGTGGCCTGCTGCGCGACATCAACAAGCTGGGCCTGCCGGCTGGCGTCGAGTTCCTCGACGTGATTTCGCCGCAGTACATCGCCGACCTGGTGGCATGGGGCGCGATCGGCGCACGCACCACCGAAAGCCAGGTGCATCGTGAACTTGCGTCGGGGCTGTCGTGCCCGGTCGGCTTCAAGAACGGCACCGACGGCAACGTCAAGATCGCCGCCGATGCCGTGGGCGCGGCCTCCAATCCGCATCACTTCCTGTCGGTCACCAAGCAGGGCGGCACCGCCATCGTCTCCACCACCGGCAACCCCGACTGCCATGTGATCCTGCGTGGTGGCAAGCAGCCGAACTACGATGCGGCCAGCGTGGCCGATGCCTGCCAGGCGCTGGCCAAGGCCAAGCTGCCGACGCGCCTGATGATCGATGCCAGCCACGCCAACAGCCTGAAGAACCACGAAAACCAGCCGAAGGTGATCGAAGACATCGCCACCCAGCTGGAAGACGGCGAGCAGCGCATCGTCGGTGTGATGGTCGAAAGCCATCTGGTCGGCGGTCGCCAGGAACTGGTGGAAGGCCAGCCGCTGGTCTACGGCCAGAGCATCACCGATGGCTGCATTGATTGGGACACCACCGTGCAGGTGCTGGAGCGGCTTGCCGCTGCGGTGCGCGCCCGCCGTGAGGTGAAGGTGTCCGAAGCCGCTTGAGTGCGGCACGTGTGTGGATGGCGGCCAGCGCCTGCGGGGGCGCGGCCGCGATCAGGGCCGGTCGGAGTTGGAGACCGGCCCGTCTGCACCGGCGATGCGCCTGGCGCTGTGCAATCCTGCCAGCGCCAGGTACATCGCCGGGGTGGTGTGGACTCCGGCGAACGCAAGTGCTCAATGCACTTCGTCGTGGTACACGAACTTCGGCATTTCCCAGCGGTAGTGGATGGCCAGCAGACGCACGGCGAAACCACCGCCCAGGCAGCACAGGATCGCCGTGGCATCGGCCACGCCCCAGTGCAGCAACAGCAGATACACCGCACCGGTCAGCAGCGAGATGATCGCGTACAGCTCTTTCTGGAAGATCAACGGCACCTCGTTGCAGAGGATGTCGCGCAGCACGCCGCCGAACGCGCCGGTGAGCATGCCGGCGATCAGCACGATCGGCAGTGCATGGCCGGCCTCGCGCGCGATCGAGCAGCCGATCAGGGTGAAGGCGATCAGGCCCAGGCCATCGAGCACCAGGAAGGTGCGGCGGAAGTGGTGCATCCAGCGCGCCACCCAGGTGGCGATCAGTGCGGCGCACACAGTGAAGCCGAGGTACTCAGGGTGTTTCACCCAGCCCAGCGGATAGTGGCCAAGCAGGATGTCGCGCAGCGAGCCGCCGCCGAGGGCAGTGACACAGGCGATCATGACCACGCCGAACAGGTCCATGCGGCGGCGGCCGGCAGACAGGGCGCCGGTCATGGCTTCGGCGGAAATGGCGATCAGGTAGATGATGGACAGCAGCATGGGACAGGCTCCGGGCGCGGTGGGGCCGGCCATGCGCATATACCGCCACTGCCTGCGCAATGACGGGATGACGATGACCGGTGCCGCTCCCGCTGTCCTTTTGCCTGAGAGTTCAGCGGCGTGAGCCGCGTGCCCCTTCGGCGGATCGTCCCGGGCGTGCCCGGTGACCTCTCTCCAGCTCGGCGAGTCGAATGCATGGTTGGTGGGATTCCAGCCCACCGGCCTGAGCGATCATGGGAGCCTGCGCCTTCGGCGGGCGCCAGCGCGGCGCCTCTCTCCTGCATTCGGTCGCCAGTATATCCGCTGCAGTGCAGCACGGCATAATCCGGCCATGGTTTCGCCCTCCCGCCCGTGGTTCCTGTACCTGCTCGAATGCCGCGACGGCAGCTATTACGCCGGCATCAGCACCGACGTACAGGCCCGCTTTGCTGCCCACCAGGCCGGCAAGGGGGCCCGCTACACCCGGTCGCGGCCGCCACTGCGGGTCCTGGCGGTGCGTGAGTACCCGGACCGGGCAGCGGCCTCGCGTGCCGAATGGGAGCTCAAGCGGCAGCCGCGCGAACGCAAACTGGCGTGGCTGTTGCAGTAGATCCACGCCATGCGTGGATGGGGCGCATCCGGCCATGCCATGATCGCCCAGCCCTCAGCGCTGGAGACCCGGATGTCCACCGTTGCCCTGTTGTTCGCACTTTCCGCAGCAGCAAGCCCTGCCGCCGACGCCGCCACGATCGCAGCCATCGAAGCCACCTGCCATGACTACGTGGATGGCCAGCTGGAGGCCGACCCGCTGCGCGTCGCCCGTTCCCTGCATCCGGATCTGGCCAAGCGCGCGGTGCTCGGTGATACACCGGACGAGCGCCTGGGCCTGCGCCGGATGTCGAAGGAAGAGCTGGTTGCGTTGACGAAGCAGGGCGCGTTGAAGACCCCGAAAGATCAATGGGATCGCCGCTGCACGGTGCTGGACGTGACCGGCAACGCCGCATCGGTGCGGCTGGAAACCCCGTGGTTCGTCGACTACTTCCACATGGGCCGCTTCGAGCAGCGCTGGGTCATCGTCAACGCGCTGTGGTACCCGAAGCCGAAGTAGACCCACGCCACGCGTGGTCGCGCTCCATGCAGTCTGCGCAGGGATTCATCCACGCATGGCGTGGATCTACCGCTTCGGTCGCCGGTCTTCGCGGTCATCGCCGAAGATGATCCGCGCGCTGCGCTGGTAGCTCCAGTACGCCACCGCCCAGTTCAACAGCACCACGACGCGGTTGCGGAACCCGATCAGGAAGAACACGTGCGCGGCCAGCCAGAACCACCAGGCCAGCACGCCGGACAGCTGCAGCTTGCCCAAGTGCACGATCGCGGCCATGCGGCCGATGGTGGCCAGGTTGCCGAAGTCGGCGTACTTGAACGGCCCGGGTGCTGCCTTGCCATGCAGGCGCGCGCGAATCACGTCCGCCACGTACTTGCCCATCTGCTTGGCGGCAGGCGCAACGCCCGGTACCGGCTTGCCGTTGGCCTGGTTCAGCGCAGCAAGGTCGCCGGCCACGAACAGTTCCGGATGACCAGGCAGGGTCAGGTCGGGCTGCACCTGCACGCGACCGGCACGGTCCAGCGGCACGTCCAGCGTGCGCGCCAGCGGTGAGGCAGCCACGCCTGCGGCCCAGACCACGGTGCGCGCGGGCACGAACTGGTCGCCCAGCTTGAAGCCCTGCCCATCGATGTGGCTCACCGGCGTGCCGGTCATCACTTCCACGCCCAGCTTTTCCAGCTGCCGCCGCGCCTTCAGCGAAAGCACTTCGGGGAAGGTGGACAACACGCGCGGGCCGGCCTCGACCAGCCGTACCTTGGCGCTGGCCGGATCGATGTGGCGGAATTCATTGCGCAGCGTATGCCGGGCGATTTCCGCGAGGGTGCCGGCCAGCTCGACCCCGGTCGGGCCCCCTCCCACCACGGCAAAGCTCAGCCATGCCGCCTTCTTCTCCGGGTCCGGTTCGGCTTCGGCGCGTTCGAACGCCAGCAGCAGTTTGCGGCGCAGGGCGATGGCATCGTCCAGGGTTTTCAGGCCTGGCGCATCGTCGGCCCATTCGTCGTGGCCGAAATAGGCGTGGGTGGCGCCGGTGGCCAGCAGCAGGCTGTCGTAGTCCAGCGTGCTGCCATCGGCCATGCGTACCTGGCGGTCCTGCTTGTCGATGGCCACCACTTCGCCCAGCCGCACCTCCACGTTGCGCTGGTGGCCGAGGATGTGGCGCAGCGGTGCGGCGATATCCGGAGCCGACAGCCCAGCGGTGGCCACCTGGTAAAGCAGCGGCTGGAACAGGTGGTGGTTGCGACGGTCGACCAGGGTGATGCGTATGCGTTCGCGGGCCAGCGCACGGGTGGCCCACAGGCCGGCGAAACCGCCGCCGACAACGACCAGGTGGGGGACGCGATCACGACTCATCGACTCACTCCAGGGGGGCATGGGGGAAGTGCCTGGCATCTTCGCACGGCCGCTCCTTGTCACGTCAGCGTGCATCGGGATCGGCGATACTCGGGTTCAGGCAACTGCCCGTGAGGAGTCCATGAGCGAACCGGAAAAGCGCATCGCCCTGTTGATCGACGCCGACAATGCACCGGCCTCGAAGATCGACGAAGTCCTGGCCGAGGTCGCTCGCTACGGTGTGGCCAACGTCCGCCGTGCCTACGGCAACTGGAAGAGCCCACGACTGAAGGGCTGGGAAGCGGTGCTGCACGAGTACGCGATCCGCCCGATCCAGCAGTTCGCCTACAGCAAGGGCAAGAACGCGTCGGACATGGCGATGGTGATCGACGCGATGGATCTGCTGTACGCGCGAAACCTCGATGGTTTCGCGATCGTGTCCAGCGATGCCGACTTCACTCCGATGGTGATGCGCCTGCTGACCGATGGCGTGAAGGTGTATGGCTTCGGCGAAAAGAAAACGCCGGAACCCTTCGTCAACGCATGCTCGAAGTTCACCTACCTCGAAGCGTTGGGCCAGACCCACGCCAGCGTGCAGGATGTGGAGCAGGCAGCGAACGAACAATCATCGAACGGACAGGCGCCCGGTGAGCAGGCCACCAGCGATGATGCGCGCCCACGCAAGAGCGGGGCGGAAATGCGCAGCGACACGCGTCTGGTGAAGATGCTGCGCCGTGCGGTGTCCTCGGCAGAAGGCGAGGATGGCTGGTCGCACCTGGGTCCGGTCGGCAGCCAGATCGGCAACCAGGCCTCGTTCGACCCGCGCAACTATGGTTACGGCAAACTCAGTGACCTGCTGGCGGCGATCGGTTTGTTCGAGCTGAAGAAGGACGGTAAATCCTCCTACGTACGCGCGCTGCCGAAGAAGAACCGGTAGCGCCGGGCGTTGCCCGGCGTGTGCCGGTGGCGCAGCACTGCGGAAGACACGGTGAGGCTACAGCGTACGTGCGCTGGAGCCGGCGTAGCCTTCCGCAAATCCGTTGGCGAAGTCTTCAACGCCATTGAAGGCCAGCAGCAGTATGCCGGCGCACAGCAGCATGTTGCGGCTCGAGCGCCGGTACCCGAGCACCAGCATCACCAGTCCTGCTGCCAGAAGCGTGTAGTTCACTACGTCCCATGCGGTCATGTCGTCTCTCCCTGTGGATGGGCGTATCGTAGCGGCTCCGCGCCATCGCGGCGCACTGCTGCACGCAAGGAAACCCGCATGTTGAAGATCTGGGGCCGCCGCAATTCCAGCAACGTCCGCAAGGTGCTGTGGTGCGCCGAGGAAATCGGCCTGCCGTACGAGTCCATTGAAGTGGGTGGCAGCCACGGTGGCACGCAGTCGCCGGAGTACGTGGCGATGAACCCGAACGGCCTGGTGCCGGTGATCGAAGACCACGGCCTGCCGCTGTGGGAGTCGAACACCATCGTGCGCTACCTCAGTGCGCGCTATTCGCTGGGCACGCTGTATGCCGAAGATCCGATGGAGCGCGCCCAGGCCGAAAAGTGGATGGACTGGAGCACCTCGCGGATGGCGCCGCTGTACTCCGAACTGATCTGGGGCATCATGCGCACCGCACCGGCCGACCGCGATGAGGCACGCATCAATGCGGCGATCGTGCGCGCCGGTGATTTCCTGGCGCTGCCCAACGCAACCCTGGCCAAGCAGCCGTGGCTGTCGGGCGACACGTTCGCCATGGGTGACATCGCGCTGGGCTCGTTGATCTACGCCTGGTTCGAACTGCCGATCCAGCGCCCGGACCTGCCGCACCTGGCCGAGTGGTATGCACGCCTGCGCGAACGCCCGGCGTACCAGCGCGGCGTGATGTCACCGATGACGTAAGCGAAGGGGCGACGTTCGGGGTCAGAGCCCTTTTCTGCGGAAAGGGATCCGACCCCGGCGCATTGCCCTCAATACAGATCCGTCGGATCCACATCCAGCGACCAGCGCACCTTGCGTGCCTCCGGCAGCGCGTACAACTGCGGCACCAGCTGTGCCAGTACCCCATGCAGCGGCGGCCGCTGTGCCGCCGACAGCAGCAGCTGCGTGCGCTGATAACCGGCACGGCGTGGCATCGGCGCCGGCATCGGCCCGTAGGCCTCCACCATGTCCTGTTCACCCAGCAGTTTCCGCGCAGCGAGCAGGAAGGCGTTGGCATGCTCGACCTGCTGTGCTTCGGCACGCATCAATGCCAAGTGCGCGAAGGGCGGGAACCCGGCTGCCTGGCGCTGGTTGAGTTCGGCCTGCGCGAACGGGTGGTAGCCACCGTTGACCAGCGTCTCCAGCAGCGGATGGCCTGGATGATGGGTCTGCAGCCACACTTCACCCGGATCGCGCGCGCGACCGGCGCGGCCGGCTACCTGGATCAGCTGCTGCGCCAGTTTTTCGCTGGCGCGGAAATCGGCCGAGAACAGCCCTTCGTCGATGCCCACCACCACCACCAGCGTCAGCTTGGGCAGGTCGTGGCCCTTGGCCAGGATCTGCGTGCCGACCAGGATGCCGGGCGCGTCGCCGAGCTTGGCCAGCTGCTGCTCCAGCGCATCACGACGGGCGGTGGTGCCACGATCGATGCGCACCACCGGAAAATCGGCGAAGGCACTGACCAGATGTTCTTCCAGCCGCTCGGTGCCGATGCCCTGTGGCTGCAGGGCCAGGCTGCCGCAGGCCGGGCAGGCCAGTGGTGCCGGCTGCCGCGCACCGCAGTGATGGCATTGCAGGCGACGGCCACCGCCATGCACGGTCATCGGTGCATCGCAGCGGCTGCAGGGTGCGGTCCAGCCGCAGTCGTGGCACAGCAGCACCGGCGCATAGCCGCGGCGGTTCTTGAACACCAGCACCTGCTGGCCACGCTGCAGGTGTTCGCCGATGCCGGCCAGCACGTCGGCGGAAAGGCCATCGCGCAGCGGACGCTTGCGGACGTCGAGGATGCGCACGCGCGGCGGTCGGGCATCACCGGCGCGCTGTTTCAGGCGCAGGTGCGCATAGCGGCCGGCATAGGCGTTGTGCAGCGTTTCCAATGACGGCGTGGCGCTGCCCAGCAGCACCGGAATGCCCTGCGCCTTGGCCCGCACCAGAGCGAAATCACGTGCGTGGTAGCGGATGCCGTCCTGCTGCTTGTAGCTGCCGTCATGCTCTTCGTCCACGATCAGCAGGCCAGGTTGCGGCAGCGGGATGAACACCGCCGAGCGCGTGCCGACGATCACCCGTGCTTCGCCGCGCGAGGCCGCAGCCCAGACCCGCGCGCGTTCGTTGTCGGTCAGCCCCGAGTGCAAGGCATGCACGGCGATGCCGAGACGGCCGCGGAAGCGCGCCAGGGTCTGCGGGGTCAGGCCGATCTCGGGCACCAGCACCAGCGCCTGCCTGCCCTGCGCCAGGCAATGGATGATGGCCTGCAGGTAGACCTCGGTCTTGCCGCTGCCGGTCACCCCGTCCAGCAGGAATGCCTGGAAGCTCTCGGCGGCGGTGATTGCGGCCACCGCTTCGGCCTGCTCCGCATTGAGGGTGGGGCCGGGCAGGGGCTGGGCGTGCTGCGGCGCCACGCTCAGGGCGATGCGTTCGGCCAGGCCGCGCTTGCCCAGGCTGCGTGCGGCCACCCGCCAATCCTGCATGCGCGCGGACAGGACATCTTCGTCCACCACCGCTTCGGCCAGCAGCTCGGCCAATTGCCGCGGTCGGCTGCCGGCGCGCAGCTTCTCGCGCTGGGCATGGCCTTCGGTTGTCAGCTGCCAGCCCCAGTGATGGGTGTCGGGCAGCGGTTCGCCATGCCGCAGCGGGCCGGGCAGGGCGGTGCTCAGTACTTCGCCCAAGGGGGCGTGGGTGTAGCGGGCCAGCCACTGCAGGCTCTGCCACAACTCGCCCTGCAGCAGCGGTGTGGTGTCACACCAGGCCAGTGCCTGGCGCAGGCCCTGGCTGTCCTCGGTTTGCCCGTGGCCTGCCACCACGCCGATCAGTTCGCGGTTGCCGAACGGCACCTTCAGCCGGCAGCCGACCTCTACCGTCGGGCCTTCGCCCTGCGGTGGCAGGTAGTCGAACAGGCGCGGCAAGGGCACGGGCAGGGCGACCTGCAGGGTCGGGACAGGGCCGGATTCAGGGGCGAGCATCGGGTCAGTGTAACGGCCCGTGCAAGGGCGCATGGCAGTGGCAGATGCGACTGGCCTGCCCTCCGGCGAATCATAAATGTCACCTAAATATCGGTGTCTATTGGAGATTCAGTCTTATCCACATCTTCTGTGGATAAGTCTGTGCGTTAGCGGCTCGTGGCGCCGCATGAGGCCGATGGCGACGGCCTCACGCTTTGGTTGGTCAAAAAATAGCCACACTTTAAATTCAATTTAAATCAACAACTTAAGTGTGAAACATTGCTGAAACAGGGTGAATTCAGCCATTCACGCAGGAATCGCCCGGTTCCCGCGTGGTGCTGTGCACAACCTGCAGCAGAAAGCGTCTGCAATCGCAAGTCCTGCCGGGCAGCGATGGGCTGCCGCTATCATGCCGGCAGACCTTTGGAGTGACCGATGACGGCTGTGCCCGCCCCTGTTTCCTCGACCGCGGCCGGCGCGCTGTCGGCATTTCTGCGTGGCGTCGAACGCCGTGCCCTGGTCGTGGCCGAGCTGCAGTGCGGTGACCCCGCCCGTGCCGAACAGACGCTGGTGGCGGTGATGCGCGCCTTCGCCGCGGTCGCCAGCGACCTGCCGATGGCGCAGTGGCCCAGCCGCTTCTGGACCCTGCTGGGCCAGCGCCAGGCGCTGCGCGAGCCGGCCACCGGTCAGTGGCCACCGTCATTGGCAGCGCTGGGCGAGATGGCACCCTTGCCGCGGCTGGCCTTGCTGCTGCGGGTGGGGGGCAGCCTGGACGAGGGCATCGCCACCCGCGTTCTGGATGTCGACGAAGAAGGCTATCAGCGCCTGTTGGCCGCGGCCTGCCCACGCGATGCCGATGGCCAGCCCGACGCCGCTGCATGGCGCGCTCTGGCCGAACAGGTGCAGCTGCGTGTCCGCGACCTGCCGGCCAAGCGCCTGCAGCAGCTGCAGCAACCGTCCGCGCCAGCGGCCAACAACCAGGCGCCTGCGTCCAGCTGGCGCGCACCGCCGCGCGACGAACGCGCATCTGCAAGCGGCAAGCGTCGCCGCCCCAATGCCAAGCCGCGCTGGCGTGGCCCGCTGATCCTGTTGATCACCGTGGCAGTGCTGCTGCTGGCTGCGTTGGGCTGGCGCCATTGGCAGGGCCGTGCGCTGACTGCCGATGGCCCCCTGCCCGAAGGCGTGGTCGGCGAGGCCGGGCCAGTCACCGTCGAGGAGTTGCCAGCCAGCGATGTCCGCCCCGCTGCGGGCGGCGATGCGCAGGCCAGCGAAGATGCCGCGATGCTGGCCGACCGCGATTACCCGCTGCTGGCCGAGGCCGACATGCATGCCTGGAGTGCCGCCGGTGGCCCGTTGCCGGTGGACGAGTCACAACCCAAGCCGACCCGTCCGGAACCGGTCGGCGCAGCGCTGGAAACCTCTGCTGCCGATGAATAAGCTCCTCTTCGCCGGCCTGCTGCTGGCCCTGCCGCTGTCGCTGGCGGCCGCTCCGCAATCAGTGAACGTGCCGCTGCCCGCACCGTCGGCAACACCATCGGCCGCGCCCACTGCGGCGCCCACTGCCGCGGCGGCATTCGCGCAACTCGATCCCGCCCAGCAACGCCAGCGCCGCAGCGACTACGCCGCATGGCGGGCCCTGCCGGAGGGTGAGCGCGAACGCATCCGCCAGGCCGCCGCCCGCTTCGCCGCGTTGCCGGCCGACCAGCAGCAACGCCTGCGCGCGCAGTTCCAGGCACAGGACCAGGCCTTCCGCGAAGGCTGGCGGCTGGGCCCGCAACTGGGCGCCGAGTTCCCCAAGCTGCACGGCCTGTTCGGCTTCGTACCGCCGCAACAGCGCGACGCCGTGCTTGCTGTGCTGCGCCAGCTGAGTCCGTCGCAGTTGGCGCAGCTGGCCCTGGTCGCCCAGCGCACGCCGCCGCAGGAACGCGACAGCGTACGCAGCGCATTCCTGACGGTCCCCGCCGCCGAACGCGACACCTGGCTCAGGCACCAGGCCGGCCAATAAGCGAAAAGGGGACGGAGGGAATTAAGTCGTTTTTGGCTCGACTGTGCCGGATACGACTTAATTCCCTCCGTCCCCTTTATGGGGCAGTCATGGGAATGACCGCCCGGCGCGCGTAAGATGGCCGGCCGCAACCCGGTGCCTGTGCCCTTCGCGCGCAACCGTAGTTCGCGTCAAGCACCTTATGTCTACTGCAACCTCCACGCCGCGCTTCAGCAAGGAAGTCGGCGCTACCGGTCTGCTTGCCCTGCCGCTTGTGCTCGGGCACGTCTCCACCGGTCTGATCTCCTTCGTCGACAACGTGATTGCCGGCCACCATGCGACCTCCACCCTGGCCGCAGTGACCATCGGCACTGCGCTGCTGTGGCTGCCGATGCTGATCCCGATCGGCACGCTGATCTCCCTCACCGCCTCGGTGTCGCAGCTGCATGGCGCCGGCCGTGAGCGCGAGATCGGCCCGCTGTTCCGGCAGGCGCTGTGGCTGGCGCTGGGCCTGGGCCTGATCATGTTCACCTTCCTCACCGTGGTGCCGCCGCTGCTGCCGGCCTTCGGCATCGCCCCGGACATCGTGCCCGGTGCAACGGCCTTCCTGCATGCGGTGCGCTGGGGTGGCCCGGCGCTGACGCTGTACTTCTGCATGCGCTATCTCAGTGAAGGCATGCATTGGACGCTGCCGACCATGCTGCTCGGTTTTGGTGGCCTGCTGGTGCTCGCGCCGATGGGGTACGTGCTGGCCAACGGCAAGCTGGGCTTCCCGGAAATGGGCGCTGAAGGCCTGGGCATCGCCTCGGCGGTGATGATGTGGCTGCAGGCGATCGCCTTCGGTACCTACCTGTGGTTCACCAAGCGCTTTGCCCACCTGCAGCTGTTCTCGCACTTCGAGGGTCCGCGCTGGAAAGCGATCTGGGACCTGCTGCGCACCGGCCTGCCGATCGGCATCACCGTGCTGATGGAAGGTGGCCTGTTCATCGTCACCGCATTGCTGATCGGTCGCCTGGGTGCCAATGAAGCAGCCGCGCACCAGATCGCGATCAACGTGGCGCAGCTGTGCTTCATGATCCCGATGGGCGTGGCCGAGGCGACCACCGTGCGGGTCGGCCATGCGGTTGGCCGTGGCGATGGCTTCGGCGTGCGTCGTGCGGCGTGGGCCGGCTACGCGATCATCATGGGTACGCAGACGCTGTCGGCGGCGGCACTGCTGTTCGGCCACGACGCCATCGTCGGCGTCTACACCAACGACCTGGCCGTGGCCGGGCTGGCCTCGACCCTGCTGCTGTACGCGGCCACCTTCCAGTTCCCCGATGGCATCCAGGTGCTGTCGGCCGGCGCGCTGCGCGGCCTGAAGGACACCCGCGTGCCGATGTTCATCGCCATGTTCGCCTACTGGGGCCTGGGCATGCCGCTGGGCGCCGGCCTGGGCCTTGGGCTGGGCATGGGGCCGCAGGGCATGTGGATCGGCCTGATCGTCGGCCTGACCGCCGCCGCCATCCTGATGGGCTGGCGCCTGGGCCGCAGCAGCAAACGCATTGGCCAGTCCACGCTGGCCTGACATCACGCCGGTCCCGGGCAACCGTGACTGGCGATCCCCTGACTTGTGTCCGATGCTGCCTCACGCGGCACCGGCTATGCTGTTACCACGGCAAGAAGCCATCCGGAGTGCTCCATGAACCAACCCGTGCCGCCGCTGCCCCCGGCGAACCGCAATCCTGTCGCCAGCTTCTTCATCGGGCTGTGGGACGTGATGAATTTCACCCGCCGGTTGATCCTCAACCTGGTGTTCTTCGGCCTGTTGCTGCTGGTGCTGGTGATGTTCATCGTCGCTGCGGGCATGGGCGCAGGTGCCAGCAAGGCGCTGCAGGACCGCACCACTCTGGTGATCGCGCCGGAAGGCCGCCTGGTCGAGCAGTACAGTGCCGATCCGGTCAGCCGCGCGCTGGCCAAGGCCGTCGGTGACAACGGTGCCGAGGAAGTGCAGCTGCGCGATCTGATCCGGGTGATCGAGAGCGCGCGCGATGACAAGAAGATCGAGCGGGTGGTGCTGGAACTGGACAAGCTGCAGCCGTCCGGTTTCGCCTCGCTGCGCGAAGTGTCCGCCGCGCTGCAGGACCTGCGCGCTTCGGGCAAGCAGCTGGTGGCCTTCAGCGAGAGCATGGGGCAGTCGCAGTATCTGCTCGCCGCACAGGCCGACGAGGTCTACCTGGACCCCATGGGTTCGGTGGTGCTGGAAGGCCTGGGTCGCTACCGCCAGTATTTCCGCACCGGCCTGCAGGACAAGCTGGGCGTGGACGTGCACCTGTTCAAGGTGGGCGAGTACAAGTCGGCGGCCGAGCCGTACGTGCTCGACGCGGCGTCGCCGGCGTCCAAGGAAGCCGATCTGTTCTGGATGAACGATGTGTGGCAGCGCTACCTCGGCGATATCGCCAAGGCCCGCCGCCTGGATCCGGCACAGCTGGCGGCCGGTATCGACACCCTGCCTGAAGGCGTCGCTGCCGCCGGCGGTGACCTGGCCAAGTTCGCCCTGCAGCAGAAGCTGGTGACCGCGCTGAAGACCCGCGAGGAATTCGAGGATCTGATGATCGAGCGCGGCGTGGCTGACGAAGACGCTGACGGCGGCTTCCGCAACATCGATTTTGGCACCTATATGGCCCAGCTCGATGCGCGTCGCAACCCGGTTGATTCGCGTCCGCAGGTCGCCGTGGTGGTGGCCTCCGGTGAAATCAGCGGCGGCGATCTGCCGGCCGGCCGTATCGGCGGTGAATCGACTTCGGCGCTGCTGCGTGCGGCGCGCGACGATGACGACGTCAAGGCTGTGGTGCTGCGCGTGGACTCGCCGGGTGGCGAGGTCTACGCCTCCGAGCAGATCCGTCGCGAAGTGGTGGCCCTGCAGGCTGCGGGCAAGCCGGTGGTGGTGTCCATGGGCGACCTCGCTGCGTCCGGCGGCTACTGGATCAGCATGAACGCCGATCGCATCTATGCCGACCCGTCGACCATCACCGGTTCGATCGGCATCTTCGGCATGATCCCCAACTTCAGCCGTGCGCTGGACAAGTTCGGCGTGCACACCGACGGCGTCGGCACCACCCGTTTCGCCGGTGCCTTCGATGTCACCCGGCCGATGGACCCGGCGGTGGGCCAGGTCATCCAGTCGGTGATCAACAAGGGCTATGCCGATTTCACCGGCCGTGTCGCCGAGGCCCGCAAGAAGCCGGTCGAGGCGATTGACGAAGTGGCCCGTGGGCGTGTCTGGAGCGGTGCGCAGGCCAAGGAGCGCGGTCTGGTCGATGCCTTCGGTGGCCTGAAGGACGCCGTGGCTGACGCCGCTGGCCGGGCCAAGCTGGGCGCGACCGACAAGTACCGTGTGCGCTACATCGAGAAGGCGGCCACGCCGTTCGCGCAGTTCGTCAGCGGCTTCGCTGGCAGCCGCGCCGGCGCCTGGATGCTGGCCGATTCCGGCGTGGGCCGGATGATGCTGGCGCGGACGATGCCGGAAATCGATACGCAGCTGCGCTTTGTTGAAAATGCGGCTCGCGAGAAGGGCAACGGAGCACCGGTGAAGTCGCTGGCGTATTGCTTCTGCGGGTTCTGATGGCCCATCCACGCATGGCGTGGAACTACCGGGGATGTCCACGCATGGCGTGGATCTACTGGGGATGTTCACGCATGGCGTGGATCTACTGGGGATGTTCACGCATGGCGTGGACCAGCTGAACGCACGACGCCCGGCCTTGGCCGGGCGTTGTCATATGCGGGCATCTACTGCGCGTCGGCCTCTGCCTTGCGCCCGCGTTCGGCCGTCTCGTCCAGGGTCTTCTGCACGGCCTTTGCGCGGTCCAGCGGTTGATTGATCGCCTTGGCCACCGCCTGCGGTTGCGGTGGTCGTTCGGGATTGGGCGGTGCAGGGCGCTGGCACCCGGCCAGCGCGACGGCCGACAGCAGGACGGGAATCAGGACGCGCATGGCAGCTCTCCACGAGGGACGTGCAGCCAGTGTCGCATCCCGGGCGGCGGACGGTCGTGAGCGCGTATCCTTGCCGCATCGAAACACAGTGGGCGCGGCCCCGGAGGACATATGACCCAGCAACGGTGGCGCCTGGATGGGCAGACGGCCCTGATCACCGGTGCCAGCGCCGGTATCGGCCTGGCGATCGCGCATGAACTGGCGGGTCTCGGCGCCGACCTGATGATCGTCGGCCGCGACCTGGACATGCTCGAGAGTGCCCGCGACGAACTGCTGGATGTGTATCCGCAGCACCAGGTGCACGCATTGGCGGCTGATGTGTCCGACGACGAAGACCGCCGGCAGATCCTGGACTGGGTCGAGGACCACGCCGACGGCCTGCACATCCTGGTCAACAATGCCGGTGGCAACATCACCAAGCCCGCCACGGAATATTCCGAAGACGAGTGGCGCGGCATTTTCGAGACCAATCTGTTCTCGGCGTTCGAGCTGTCGCGCTATGCGCATCCGTTGCTCGCGCGCCACGCTTCATCGGCCATCGTCAACGTCGGCAGCGTGTCCGGCCTGACCCATGTGCGCAGCGGCGTGGTCTATGGCATGACCAAGGCGGCGATGCACCAGATGACCCGCAACCTCGCGGTGGAGTGGGCCGAGGACGGCATCCGGGTCAATGCAGTAGCGCCGTGGTACATCCGGACCCGTCGCACGTCCGGCCCGCTGTCCGATACCGACTACTACGAGGAGGTGATCGGACGCACGCCGATGCGGCGCATCGGTGAGCCGGAGGAAGTGGCCTCGGCCGTGGGTTTCCTGTGCCTGCCGGCATCGAGCTATGTCACCGGCGAATGCATCGCGGTGGATGGCGGCTTCCTGCGTTACGGGTTCTGACGGGACCACCCGCTGCGGATGGAGGCATCCACGGCGGGCGTGGATGCTCTACTTCGGTACAGGGCAGTCGCTGGCTTCCAGCACGGCCTGCAGGCGTTCGCGTTCGCCGCGCGCTGCCGGTTGGTTTTCGGGCGCAGCAAAGCGCTCGCGACCGCGTGCATCGCGGAAGCGCTGCTGCCAGCTGCCGCAGCGCTGGGCTTCGGCCACTTCGGTGCAGCGGTCCCGGACCACCTCGCAGCTGGCGGCATTCACCGGTGTCGCCCCACCCAGGCCCTGCACGTTCAACAGTTCGCAGCGGCCTGGTGCAGCCTCGTACTCATGCAGGTACGAGCTTCCCTCGCTGCCTAGGCATTGATAGATCGCCGGCAGCGGTGGCTTTGACGGTGTGGTGCCATTCCCCGACGTGACGTCGCTCGAACGTAGCAGCACCGCGCTGTCGAGGATGGCGTCGCCGCCTTCGTGCTCGACCATGCGTGCTTCCATGATCGTTCGGCCCTCACGTGGCTGCGTCGCGGCAGGCGCGGCGGCGGGGTCCACGGAAGGCAGCGCTGCAGGCGGCGGAAGGGGGCGGTCCTGCACCGGCGCAGCGGGTACTGCGGCGGCTGGTGCAGGGACGCGCTGGATCTGCTGGCGGGTGCCGGCGGGGCAGGGGGTGCGCTGCAGCGTGGGAACATCGCTGCTGCCCATGCAGCGGTAGATCACCATGTCGTCGGCCAAGGCATTGCCGGGCAACAGGGCCACCGCCAGCCAGATCAGTCTTCTCATGCGAGCAGCCTACAGCGGTGGCACATGCCCGGGTAGTTGCCAACCTTGGTTGGCACCCGCAGTACCCATGCCGTGGTTGTTGTCCACCTTGGTTGGCACCGCTGTTTGCCAGCGCCCACCAAGGTGGGCATCTACCCAAGCGGGGCACAGCCCCCAGCGCAGGGCTCAGATGCCCCGGTAGTTGCCAACCTTGGTTGGCACACGCAATGCTCCTGTCGTGGTAGTTGCCAACCTTGGTTGGCACCGCTGTTTGCCAGCGCCCACCAAGGTGGGCATCTACCAAAGCGGGGCACAGCCCCCAGCGCAGGGCTCAGATGCCCCGGTAGTTGCCAACCTTGGTTGGCACACGCAATGCTCCTGTCGTGGTAGTTGCCAACCTTGGTTGGCACCGCTGTTTGCCAGCGCCCACCAAGGTGGGCATCTACCAAAGCGGGGTACAGCCCCCAGCGCAGGGCTCAGATGCCCGGTAGTTGCCAACCTTGGTTGGCACACGCAATGCTCCTGTCGTGGTATTTGCCAACCTTGGTTGGCACCGCTGTTTGCCAGCGCCCACCAAGGTGGGCATCTACCAAAGCGGGGTACAGCCCCAGCGCAGGGCTCAGATGCCCGGTAGTTGCCAACCTTGGTTGGCACCGCTGTTTGCCAGTGCCCACCAAGGTGGGCATCTACCAAAGAGAGGGTACCGCCCCCAAGCGCAGGGCTCAGCCGCCGCAGTCCTGCGCCAGCCGCGCGTCGATGCCACGCTGCTCCTTGCTGATCGCGGTGCGCTCGCTCTGCAGCGCGCTGTTGTAACGCCGGTCCAGTTCCCAGCGACGATCACGCAGGCGTGCGCACACTTCCTGCGGGGGCAGGGCGTGGCAGGTATCGCGCACCAGGATGTTGCCGGCAGGCACGTTGACACCGACGCCCACTGACGGCGGGCGATACACCGCAGGCCCGCCGCCGATGGGGGGACCGATGGTGTTGCCGCTGCCGGCCGGACGCGGCCCCGGATGCGGTCCGGGGTGCGCACCGCCAGGATGACCATGCGGGTACCAGACCGTGGTCCACAGCGGCACCCAGCGTGGATTCCCTTCGTTGTTGTCGCTGGTGTAACGGTCGCCGTCTTCACTCACGCATTCGTACATCGGCTGTGGCGGCTGGATGTAGACATGGCGCACCTCGCGCTCGCGCATCGCTGGCGTCTGCACCGGTGCGGGCGGCGCGGTGTCGGTGCTGACCACCCGTGGCGGCGGGTCGCGCGGCCGTTGCAGGTCACGCACTTGCTGGCGGCCGGCCGTGCAGGGCTTGTCCTGCAGCGCGACGGCACCATTGCTGCCGACGCAGCGGTAGACCCGCACGTCGTCGGCGGCAAGGGCCGGCAACGACAACAGCAGGGCCAGAGACAGGACAGGGCGCAGCAGGGTCATGGGCGCAGCGTGCGCGCTCGGCAACGCCAACGCAATCGACCTG
Source organism: Stenotrophomonas sp. G4 (assembly GCF_003428825.1). Lineage (NCBI taxonomy): Bacteria > Pseudomonadati > Pseudomonadota > Gammaproteobacteria > Lysobacterales > Lysobacteraceae > Stenotrophomonas > Stenotrophomonas sp. G4. The sequence goes on along the minus strand of NZ_CP031741.1, from coordinate 3,994,694 downwards.
TCAGGAGCGCAGTACGTTGCCACTGAGCGCGTCGCGGATCGGCGTGGGTTGGGCCAGGCCGCCGGTCTGCCCATCAAGGATGCCGTCGAGCAGGCGCAGCAGGCGCGGGTCCAGCTCTTCGCGGCTGCGCGCAGGGGGCTCGCCGGCAAGGTTGGCGCTGGTGGAGACCAGGGGGCCACCCCAGGCCTGGCACAGCGCTGCGACCAGCGGGTGGGCGCTGATGCGTACCGCGATGCCGCTGTGTTCGCCGGTGATCCAGCCCGGCGCGCGCGTGCCGGCGGGCAGGATCCAGGTGTTGGCGCCGGGCCAGCTGGCGAGCACTGCGCGCTGGCGTGCATCGGGCAGCGCGTGCAGGCGCACCCAACCCTGCAGCTGCGACAGGTCAGCGGCCACCAGGATCATGCCTTTCTCGATCGGGCGCTGCTTCAGCCGCAGCAGCGTGTGCACCGCTGCCTCGTGCGCAGGGTCGCAACCCAGGCCCCAGACCGCTTCGGTCGGGTAGGCAATCACCCCGCCACTGCGGAGCGTGGCGACTGCGGTGTCCAGTGTGAGTTCTTTCATGGCGGCGACCGGGCCCGGCGTGGGCCTTTATTATCCCCCCGCTGCGTGCAGAGCGGGTGGAGCGGTGGGGGCGGACCGTGGGTCCGCTCACCTTGGCAGATCATCCACGCATGGCGTGGATCTACTTGGCCGCCTTCTTGACGGCCTTCTTTGCCGGTGCCTTCTTGGCCACGGCCTTCTTCGCAGCCGCCTTCTTGGCCGGCGCCTTCTTGGCAGCAGCCTTCTTCGGCGCGGCTTCCTTCTTCACTGCCGCCTTCTTTGCCGGTGCCTTCTTGGCGGCGGCCTTCTTGGCGCCGAAGCCCTTGCGCACCGGCTTGCCGGTTTCTTCCATCAACTGCTGCACCTCGGCCAGGGTCAGCGATGCCGGTTCACGATCCTTGGGGATCTTGCCGTTCATCTTGCCGTCGCTGATGTACGGGCCGAAACGACCGTTCAGCACCTGGATGTCGCTGCCGTCGAACTCCTTGATGATCCGGTTGCGCGCGATTTCTTCCTTCTCTTCGATCAGGAACACGGCGCGGGCCAGGTCGATGGTGTACGGGTCGTCTTCCTTCTTCAGCGAGGCGTAGGTGCTGCCGCGCTTGGCGAACGGGCCGAAGCGGCCGATGCCGACGCTGACGTCCTCGCCCTTGTCCTCACCCAGCGCGCGCGGCATCAGGAACAGCTCCAGCGCGTCTTCCAGGGAAATGGTGTGCATCGACTGGCCCGGCCGCAGCGAGGCGAACTTGGGCTTGTCCTCGGCATCCTCGGCGGTGCTGCCGATGGCCGCGTACGGCCCGAACCGGCCCAGGCGCACGCTGACCGGCTTGCCGGTCTTCGGGTCGGTACCCAGTTCGCGCGCACCACTGGCCTCGGCACGGTCGACCGATTCCTTCTTGTCTTCGACCAGTTCCTTGAACGGTCCCCAGAAGCGCGACATCAGCGGAATCCACTCTTCCTCGCCACGCGAGACGGCATCGAGCTCGTCCTCCAGCTTGGCGGTGAAGTCGTAGTCGACGTACTGGGTGAAGTGGCTGGACAGGAACTTGGACACCGCACGGCCGACATCGGACGGGCGGAAGCTGCGGCCTTCCATTTCCACGTACTTGCGGAACAGCAGGGTCTGGATGATCGAGGCGTAGGTCGAAGGACGACCGATGCCGTACTCTTCCAGCGCCTTCACCAGCGCCGCTTCAGTGAAGCGCGGCGGAGGCTGGGTGAAGTGCTGGTCGGCCACGATACGCTCCAGCGGCACGCGGTCGCCCGGCTTCATCGCCGGCAGCTTGCGGCCTTCGTCGTCATCCTCGGCGCTCTTGCTGTCCTTGCCTTCCTCGTACACGGCCAGGAAGCCGGGCACCACCACCGTGGTGCCGCTGGCGCGGAACACATGTTCGCTGCCGGCCGACAGGTCCACGCTGACGGTGTTGAGCGTTGCCGGGATCATCTGGCAGGCCACTGCGCGCTTCCAGATCAGCTCGTACAGCTTGCGCTCGTCGTCGGTCAGGAACCGCGCAACTTGGGCCGGGGTGCGCAGTGCCGAGGTCGGGCGCACCGCTTCATGCGCTTCCTGGGCGTTCTTGGACTTGGTCTGGTAGGTGTTGGGCTGGTCGGGCAGCGAGGCGATGCCGTAATCACGGGCAATCACGTCGCGGATTTCGGCCAGCGCGTCCTGCGACAGGTTCACCGAGTCGGTACGCATGTACGAGATCAGGCCGACCGTGCCTTCGTCGCCGCCGATGTCCACGCCTTCGTACAGCTTCTGCGCGACCTGCATGGTCTTGCGCGTGGTGAAACCGAGCTTGCGCGAGGCTTCCTGCTGCAGCGTGGAGGTGGTGAACGGCGGTGCGGGGCGGCGCTTGCGCTCCTTGCTGGCCACGTCGGTGACATGCAGGGCGCCCTGTGCAGCCTGCTGGATGCGCAGGCGGGCGGCCTCGGCGGTGTCGCCGTCGGTGACGGTGAACTGCTCGAACTTCTGCCCGTCCAGCTTGACCAGCTTGGCGTTGAAGTGCTGCGAGGGATGCGCGCACTCGGCGGCGATCGACCAGTATTCGCGGGCGATGAAGGCTTCGATCTCTTCCTCGCGCTCGACGATCATGCGCAGCGCCGGGCTCTGCACGCGGCCCGCCGACAGGCCGCGCTGGACCTTGCGCCACAACACCGGCGACAGGTTGAAACCGACCAGGTAGTCCAGCGCGCGGCGCGCCTGCTGGGCATCGACCAGGTCGCTGGCGATCTCGCGCGGCTGGCTGATCGCTTCCTTGATCGCGCGCGGGGTGATCTCGGTGAACACCACGCGCTGCATCGGCTTGTCCTTGACCAGCCCGCGCTCCTTCAGGATCTCGGCGATATGCCAGCTGATCGCTTCACCCTCGCGATCCGGGTCGGTCGCCAGCAGGATGTCGTCGGCGCCCTTTGCGGCCTTGGCGATCGCATCGACATGCTTTTCGTTCTTCTCGATCACGTCGTAATGCATGGCGAACCCGTTGTCCGGGTCAACCGCGCCTTCCTTCGGGATCAGGTCACGCACGTGCCCATACGAGGCCAGGACCGTGTAGTCCTTGCCGAGGTATTTGTTGATCGTCTTGGCTTTGGCCGGCGATTCAACGATGAGCAGGTGCTTGGGCATGGCAGCAGGGTCTGTGGGTAAGCCGCGGGGAAGGGCCGCTAGGGTGGAGCAAACGGCCGCATTAGTGAAGCGGCCACGGGCAAATCAATAAACTGAACGCCCGGGACTGTGCCGGGCGTTCAGGTTTCACCTTATTAGAGGAATCACGCCCGGCCTGCCATTGTCAAGCAGGGGGGCGTGAGGATGGCCGTCCGCGACGGCGCATTGGCCCTTGATCCGCGATCACGACGCCATGCTGGCGATGACGCCGACGGCGAAGATGATCGCGGCGAAACCGGCCAGCATCAGCAGGCCGCCCAGCACCAGGATCACGATGGTCACCGTGCCCATCTCGCGGCGCTGCAGCTGCGGCTGGTCGGTATAGGCCCAGCGGTCGACCACCACGGTGTCGCAGATCAGGTCATGCAGTCCCTGCTTGCGCTCGGTGAAGGCGGCCATCAGGTAGCCGATGCACAGTGTCAGGCCACTGAGGATGGTGGCGAAATAGCGGCCGATGCTGCGGCCCAGGGTCAGGCGATCGCCATTGCCGCGCACGACCTTGATGCCGATGGCCATCTTGCCGAGGGTGGCGCCGCCACGGGAGGCATGGAACCAGCCGTAGTAGGCGGCGGCGATGAACAGGCCGGCCAGGCCACTGATCAGCTGGGTGACCACTTCCACCGCTGTTTCGCCGCTGCCGGCAGCGCCCATGCCTGCGCCGAGCACGAAGCCCAGTACGCCACCGACCACGCCGCTGGGAATCAGCAGGACAAAGTAGTCGATGAGGTAGGCGGCAAAGCGCTTCCAGAAGCCGGCGTAGACCACTTCGCCGCCCTGTACCGGTCGCGAATGGTCACTGCCGCCCGCGCCGGGCGCGGCGTACGGCGAGCTGCTGAGGGCGCCGGTGCCCGGCAGGGGCGCGGTGCCGTTGTCGATCGCGGCGTAGTCGTTGCGCAGGTCGAAGCCACCGGTGGCGGTGGACGTGCTGGCATCGGCCAGGGTCTGCAGGCCCAGCGCTTCCACCATCTGCCGCAGCGGCGCCCACTGCCCCATGCCTTCGCGCCAGACCAGGGTGTCCAGGTTCAACTGGCCACGCTGGAAGCGCTGGCGGATCTCGGTGACCTCCAGCGGTCCCTGGCGTTGCTGTCCTTCGGCGTAGTACCACTCAGTCATTGCATGTCCCCTGTTGGGTCGTCCTTGGTGGGTTGCCCGATGCGCGGCTCAGCCGCGGCATTGCGTGGGCAGATACTTGTCGTCGCTTTCGCCGCTGCATTCCCAGCGCCCGCTGTCGCGGTCGTATTCGAGCCAGAGCAGGTCGCCATCCTGGCTCTTGCCGGGAACCGCCAGCGTCGCTTCGATGCCGCAGTGGCCATTGTTGAAGCGGCCGATATGCACGGCCGACAGGCCCTGGCCTGCGAATTGGTCCGCTGCCGGGAAGCCGGCGTCGTTGGCGCCCGGGCAGCGGCCCTGGTCATCGGCGAAGTGCTGGACCTTGTCCTTTACCGGCTGCAGCACGCTGATCGCGCCGGCGACCTTGGCCTTGATGGTGTAGTCGTTGTAGGCCGGCAGGGCGATCGCGGCCAGGATGGCCAGGATCGGCACCACCACCAGCAATGCAACGCCGCCGATGATGGCGGTCAACGCGCAGCCGGACAGGCCCTTCTTCGCGACCGGCGCAGCGTCCATCGGCGTGGTCGCGTACGGAGAGGCGGGCGGAAGGGTTGGCGGCAGAGGGGCGGCAGGCGGCGGTGGCGCAGTGGCAGCTGCATCAATAGCGGGCACGATCAGGCCCAGTTCGTCGACCACGTTGCGCAACGGCTGCCATTGCGGCAAGCCGTCGCGCCATACCAGGGTGTCCAGGGTGATCTGGTTGCTGCGGAACAGCTCGATCAACTGTTCCGAGGGCAACGGGCCTTGCTGGCGGTTGCCTTGGGCATGGAACCACTCACTCACGGGGGACGCTCCTGAATGCGCACGGCCCCCAAGTGTACGGTCAGTGCAGGGGTTCTGGCTCGTCCACGAACATCTGCGTTTCCATCCAGGCGTACGCCGCTTCGGCGCCGGGCTGGTTGAACAGCACCATCAGCACCACCCATTTCAGGTCGTCCAGGTCCAGTTCGTCCTGGTCCAGGGCCATCGCCCGGTCCAGCACCAGCTCGCGCTGGCCGGCATCGAGGATGCCGTGCTGTTCCAGGTACAGCAGGAAACCACGGCACTCCACGTCAAGCTTGTCCAGCTCGGGGCCGTGATAGATGCGCACCGGGCCATCGACCCGGGCCTGGGCCGCGCTTGGGCGCTGCGCTGCAAGGGCATCGAGCCATTCGAATGCCTTGTTGATCTCAGTGGGGCTGAAACCGGCCTGGATCAGGCCATTCTGCAGTGAGTCGCGGTCACGGATCAGGTCCGCGTCTTCGCTGAAATAGTGTTCAAACAGGTACAACAGTACATCCAGGATGCTCTCTTTCATTGCCCCTCGGCCTGCGTCGCGCGACGCTGTGGAGGTGAAGAAACTAGGGACGTCGACAGTAGCGGCCGTGTACGCACACCACGATTCCCGCAAGTTCCATGGCCAGCAGCATGGAGGACACCTCCGACGCCGTCAATCCACACTGCGTGATCAGTGAATCCATACTGATTGGGTCGTGCTGCAGCGCCCGCCACAAGCGCTGGTAGTCAGCGTCGTTCGCCCAGCATGCCGGCAGGTCCGCCGGCGCTGCCTGTTCAGTGGGGGTGGCAAGCCGGATTTGCAAGCCCGGAAGCTGGTGACGCAGTGCCGGAGCCAGCAGTTCCAGCACTTCTTCGGGGCGTTCGACCAGGGCAACCCCTTCACGGATGAGCCGGTGGCAGCCGGCGGCGCGCGGATTGAGCACCGAACCGGGTATCGCGCAGACCTCGCGGCCGGCTTCGGCTGCCAGCCGGGCGGTGATCAGGGCACCCGAGCGTTGTGCGGCCTCGACCACCACCGTGGCCAGGGCCAGCCCGGCCACCAGCCGGTTGCGCGCGGGAAAGTGGCCGGGCCGTGCGGGCGTGCCTGGCAGGTATTCGCTGAGCACCGCGCCGTCGGTGGCGATTGTTGCCTGCAGGCGGGTATGGCTGGTGGGATAGGCGCGGTCCGGGCCGGTGCCTATCACCGCGAGTGTGCAGCCGCCTGCCTCCAGCGCCGCCTGGTGGGCGGCCGCATCGATGCCTGCCGCCAATCCACTGGTCACTGCCAGCCCGGCCTCGACGAAGCAGGTGGCAAACCGGGCGGCCAGGGCACGGCCGGCGGGGGTGGGTGAACGGCTGCCGACCAGGGCCACCGCAGGACGCCAGGCGATGGCTGGATCCCCGGCAACGAACAGCGCCAGGGGCGGGTTGGGTGCATCTAGCAGGAGGGGCGGGAAAGCCGCATCGTTGCAGGCCAGCAGATGATGATCAGGCTGCTGCAGCCAGCGCTGCGCAAGCGCTAGGGCGCGGGTATCGGGACGCTCCAGTGCAGCGCATTGTTCCGGCGTGCAGCCGTGGGCCCGCCAGCCGGCAACGCCCAGCGCCAACGCTGCATCCGCATTGCCGGTGCTCTGCAGCAGGGTGCGCCTGGGGGCCAGGGAACCACCGGCGATCAACAGGCGCAGCAGCGCCTCATGTCCATGCTCAGTCATCCCCAGACTATCGGCCCCACACGACAAAGGCGCCCTAGGGCGCCTTCGCGTATTGCTGTCAGGGTATCCCGGAGGTTGCCGGCCGATGCGGTCGGCACTCCCTGCCGGGGCCGGGCGGGGCCCGGCGCTGGCTCACTTCGCGTCCGGATGCAGCGCGCTGTAGCCCACACGCACCGGCTTCACGCCCTGCATCACCAACGCATAGCTGACGTTGTCGAAGGTGCGGAAGACCATGGCATGCGCGGCGTACTCATCCGGCAGGCTGACCCGGCCGGCGCCCGTGCTGACCGAGTCGTCCATGCGCGAGGACCCCGGGAACTTCATCCGGTGCGCCACGTGGCTGCCATGGCGCCACAGCGAGAACACGGTGCCGTTGTCCACGCCCTGGGCGCGGCCAGCCGAAATCGCGATCACATCGCGCGGGCCGCCGGTGCTGAACATGTCGGTGACCGCCAGTACACGCACATCCACGCCTTCCACGCCGGCGGCGGGCACATGCGGGAAGAACTGCAGGTCGTATGGCGTGGCTTCCACCGGTACCAGACGGTCGCCGGCACGCACTTCACGGCCGCCGCTGGCGTTGTCCAGGGCCAGGGTCGACGCTTCGGTCCTGCCGCCAGCCACCTTGGTGATGGTGCCGGTGCCGACCTGTGCCAGCTCGTAACCCAGAATGCCGCGGCGGTGGTTGGGCGCGCTGAAGGCCTTCCAGAGGTTGCCGCTGCCGGGGGTGACATCGCCGTTGGCGGTCAGGTCCTCGGTGGGCTTGGGCTGGGCGTAGCGCACGGTCGGGCGGACCACGGCCCAGCGCTGCCCGGCCTGGGCGTCGGCCAGGCGCACATAGGCGGTCTGCCCACCGGTGGCGCGCAGGCGGTTGTCTTCCAGGCCGACCACATAGGGCAGCTGTTCGATGCTGTCGACCACGCTGAGCTGCTTCAGGAACGGCTCGACCTGGGCCAGCGGCACGCCGGTCACCGGGGCTTCCTGGCGCGGGCCGGGCTGGGCCGTCACCCGGTCCAGGTAGGCCAGGCTGAGGACGTCACCGGGATAGATCAGGTGCGGATTGGCGACCTGTGGATTGGCCTGCCAGATCTCCGGCCACAGCCATGGTTTCTGCAGGAATCGTCCTGCGATGTCCCACAGGGTGTCCCCTTTGCGGACCACATAGGTGTCCGGGTGCCCGCCATTCACTTCCACGGCGGTAGCATAGGCAGCCACGGTCAGCATCGCCGCGGCGACGACCGTACGAAAACGAAGCAACATAGGTGTGAAGCCCTGATTCCCCAACAGGTTCGCGCACTATAGTCCAGAAACCGGGGCGCAAGGCAAGCGTTGGAGCTAGAATCTGCGACGTATGCCGGCGTACCCCGGCCCCAACCCCGGAAACTGCCATGGCTTTACTCCCCATCCTTGAGTTCCCCGATCCGCGCCTGCGTACCAAGGCTGCGTTGATCGATGCCGCCGAAGTGACCACGCCGGCGTTCCAGGAGCTGCTCGACAACATGTTCGAGACCATGTACGACGCTCCGGGCATCGGCCTGGCTGCCAGCCAGGTGGATGTGCACCAGCGCTTCATGGTCATCGACGTGAGCGAAGAAAAGAACGAGCCGCGCGTCTTCATCAACCCGGAAATCGTCGCCAAGGACGGGGGCCAGGTGTACCAGGAAGGCTGCCTGTCGGTGCCTGGCATCTTCGCCGACGTGACCCGTGCCGACACCATCACCGTCAAGTTCCTCGACCGCCAGGGGCAGCCGCAGGAGTTGACCACCGACGGCCTGCTGGCGGTCTGCGTGCAGCACGAGATGGACCATCTGGACGGCAAGCTGTTCATTGATTACCTGTCGCCGCTCAAGCGCGAGATGGTCCGCAAGAAGCTGGCCAAGCAGCGCAAGCACGTGGCGTGATCGCTGCTCCGGGCCGCCCTTCGGGGTGGCCCGCGCCTGCGCGTGACGCGCGGGCTGCATGGCGCCGGCCGACGGCGCCGTTTTTTTTCCTGCACGATTTCATCCTGCAAGTGGGGTTGCCATGAGGATTGTCTTTGCCGGTACGCCGGAATTCGCGGTGTCGTCGCTGCGCGCGGCCGCGCGTCATCACGAGGTGGTGGCTGTCTATACCCAGCCCGATCGCCCCGCCGGTCGCGGCCGTGGTCTGGCACCTTCGCCGGTCAAGCTGGAAGCGGTCGCCCGTGGCATCCCCGTGTACCAGCCGGAAACGCTGAAGGACGAAGCGGCCCAGCAGCAGCTGCGTGACCTGCAGCCGGACCTGATGGTGGTGGTGGCCTATGGCCTGATCCTGCCCAAGGCGGTGCTGACCATTCCGACCCACGGTTGCTGGAACGTGCATGGTTCGCTGCTGCCGCGCTGGCGTGGCGCCGCACCGATCCAGCGCGCCATCCAGGCCGGTGACAGCAAGACCGGCATCTGCCTGATGCAGATGGAAGCCGGCCTGGATACGGGCCCGGTGCTGCTGCACCAGGAGCTGCCGATCGCCGCCACCGATACCGGCGGCCAGCTGCACGACAAGCTGGCCGAGCTCGGCGCGCAGGTGCTGTCCGATGGGCTGGGCCTGCTGCGCGCCGGCATCAAGCCGATCGCACGGCCGCAGCCGGAGCAGGGCGTGACATACGCGCACAAGCTGGACAAGGCCGAGGCAAAACTTGACTGGGCGCAGGACGCAGGAGCGCTGGCGCGCACGGTGCGTGCGTTCAACCCGTGGCCGATTGCCGAGGCACTGCTGGCCGGTGAGCGCGTGCGCATCCACGGCGCGGTGGCGCTGGATGTGACGCATGGCCAGGCGCCGGGCACGGTGCTGGCCGCGGGCCGCGAGGGCATCGACATCGCCTGCGGGCAGGGCGCGTTGCGCCTGCGCGTGCTGCAGCGCGAAGGCGGCAAGGCAATCACCGCTGCCGACTACCTCAATGCGCGCCGTGATCTGCGCGTGGGGGTTTGACGGGTGAGCAAGGCAAACGATTTCGCCATCGCCAAGGCGGCGCCGGGCGCGGCCACCCGCATGCTGGCTGCGCGCGTGCTTGCGCAGGTGTTCACCCGCGGCCGTTCGCTCAAGGCCGAGCTGGCCTGGGCGCTGCCCAAGCTGGCCGACACCCGCGACCGCGCGCTGCTTGAAGCGTTGTGCTTTGCGGTGCTGCGCCGTCGCAGCACCTATGACGCTGCCCTGCAGGCGTGGATGCAGAAGCCGCTGTCCGCGCGCGATGCCGACCTGCGCACGCTGCTGATGGTGGGCTTCGCTCAGTTGGATGTGCTGGCCCTGCCGGCCCATGCGGCGCTGTCGGCCACGGTCGATGCTGCGCGCGCACTCGGCCGTGAACGCCAGGCTGGCCTGGTCAATGCGATCCTGCGCCGCGCCCAGCGCGACGGTTTCCCCGAACAGCCGGCGCGCGACGCATTTCCGGCCTGGCTGGCCGAGGCCGTCGAGCACGACTGGCCGGCACAGGCCGAGGCGATCTTCGCCGCCAGCCTGCAGCCAGCGCCGCTGTGGCTGCGTGCCAACCGCCAGCTGGGCGGGCGCGACAAGATGATGGCGGCCCTGGCCGAGGCGGGCATTGCCGCCGAAGCCAGCCCGCTTAGCGCCGATGCGCTGCGACTGGCCGTACCGGTTCCGGTGAACCAGCTGCCCGGCTTCGGCGAAGGCCTGCTGTCGGTGCAGGACCTGTCGGCGCAGTGTGCTGCCGACGCGCTGGCGCCCCCCACAGGCAGCCGCGTGCTTGACGCCTGTGCCGCTCCGGGCGGCAAGTCGGCGCACCTGCTCGAGCGAGACCCCAGCCTGCGGTTGCTGGCGCTGGATATCGATGCGCGTCGTCTGGCGCGCGCCAGGGATACGTTCGCCCGCACCGGTGTGGGCGACGGCGCCCAGGTCCTGGTGGCCGATGCCAGCGATCCGGGGGCATGGTGGGACGGCGTTCCGTTCGACGCGATCCTGCTGGACGCACCGTGCTCGGCCACCGGCGTCATCCGCCGGCAGCCGGACGTGATGTTCCATCGCCGTGCGGAAGACATCGATGCGCTGGTCGGCATCCAGGCCCGCCTGCTGGAAGCCTGCTGGTCGATGCTGCGCCCCGGTGGTGTGTTGCTGTATGCCACCTGCTCGATCCTGCGCGCGGAAAATGTCGATCAGGTGAAGGGCTTCCTGAAATGGCACGCGGATGCGGAAGCGGTCGCGCTGGATGACGCATTTGGTCTGGATTGTGACGGTATTGCTCGCCAGCGCCTGCCCGGTGAAAACGATGCTGACGGATTTTTCTACGCGCGTCTGCTAAAAAAGGGCTGACCCAACCGCTGTCCGAGCCCCCATGCTGAAAACCCGTGCGTCACGCCAGACATGGCTGTTCGTTGTGATGGCCCTGTTGGTGTTGGGTGCCGGGCTGGGACTACGCGATCCCTGGCCCTCGGACGAACCGCGCTTCGCTCTGGTCGCCAGGCAGATGGTGGACAGCGGCGACTGGCTGTTCCCGCACCGTGGGCTGGAGCTGTACTCGGACAAGCCGCCGATGCTGATGTGGTGGCAGGCCACGCTGTACAGCGTGGTCGGCAACTGGCGGGTGGCGTTCCTGCTGCCTTCGCTGATCGCTGCTCTCGGCACGCTGTGGTGCGTGGTCGACCTCGGCCGGCGCCTGTGGACACGCCAGGTCGGCCTGTACGCTGGCTGGGCGCTGCTGTTCGCCCTGCAGTTCACCTTCCAGTCGAAGAAGGCGCAGATCGACCCGCTGGTGGTGTTTTTCATCACCCTGGCCAACTATGGTCTGCTGCGCCACCTGCTGCTGGGGCCTGCCTGGCGCTGGTGGTGGCTGGGCTGGTTCTTTGCCGGCATCGGGGTGATCACCAAGGGTGTGGGCGTGATCGCGCTGCTGATGATCGTGCCAGCGGTGATCGGTTCGGCGCTGCACTGGCCGCGGGTGCGGCTGCATGCACGCGACCTGCGCTTCTGGTTGGCGCCGTTGGCGTTCGTGCTGGCCATCGCGCTGTGGCTGGTGCCGATGGTGATGACCGCGCTGGCCACCCGTTCCGGCGAATACCTGGCCTACATGGACGACATCCTGTTCCGGCAGACGGCCAAGCGCTATGCGCAATCGTGGGACCACCACCAGCCCTGGTGGTACTTCCTGGGCACCATGCCGTCGATGTGGATTCCCGCCTTCCTGGCGGTGCCGTGGGCGATCCCCGCCTGGCGGCGCCGGCTGCAGCGCCGGGATGCGCGCTACCTGTTGCTGCTGGGCTGGTGGGCGCTGATCGTGCTGTTCTTCTCCATCCCCGATGGCAAGCGCGACGTCTACATCCTGCCGGCGCTGCCGATGTTCTGCCTGGCGCTGGCGCCGTTGCTGCCGGGGCTGTTGCGCCGGCGCGATGTGCAATGGCTGCTGGGCGCGTTCACCCTGCTGCTGTCGCTGGGGACGTTGGCCGCCGGGCTGTCTGCCCTGCTGGGCAAGCCCGGCTTCGAAGCGCGGTTGATGCAGACGCGGGGCATCGGCAATGGCGAAATGAACGCCCTGGCCTGGGCGGCGATGGCGATGGGCGGCTGGGGTGTGGCCAGCCTGCTGCTGTTCGGGCGCGCCCGCCGCGAGCTGGCCCTGGTCTCGACCCTGACTGCCGTCTGGGTGCTGTACAGCCTGATCGGCTATCCGCTGCTGAATGATTCAAGTTCCGCCCGCGGCCTGATGCGGCACACCGGCCAGCGTATCGGCGCCGATGCCGAGCTGGGGCTGGTAGCCTGGAAAGAGCAGAATCTGCTGATGGCCGACCGCCCGGCAGCCACCTTCGGTTTCAACGAGCCTTGGGATGCACAGCTGGCTGCGGCGGTGGAATGGCAGCAGCTGGCGCCCCGCCGCCGCTGGTTGCTGGTCCACGAAGACGCGCTGCTGCCGTGCGTCGATCGCCGTCGCGCAGAACTGGCCGGTATCGCCAACCGCCGCCGTTGGTGGCTGGTACCTTCCGCTGCGGTCCAAGAGCCGTGCGTGGCCAGTGCCGCCGAGCGCGAACGTGAACGGCGATTGCAACGTGAGGAATAACCATCCTGGCCCGTGCTTGTCCAGACTGCCCAAGCGACAGCAAAGGCAGTAAAACGTCAGCATGGGATCGGCCTTGCCGCTGATCCCGTTCATTCCGCCGGATTGCAGCGAACTTTTTCGACGTGGCAGCTTCACAGCACAACCTGGAATCCACGATCGGCGATTCGCTGGGCGTCCCTGCTGGGAGACGCCCGCGCGCGGCGCACTGGCTGGCGCAGGTCGGCCTGTTCTGCATGCCGGCACTGGTGCTGACGATCCCCATCAACCTGCTGCCCTACGCGCTGCTGCTGCTGGTCAGCACGGCGATGGTGCCAGGCCTGCTGTGGCAGGCCCGGCGTATGGACATGCAGCCGATCAAGGTCCTCAGCTGGCTGATGCTGGCGGTGCTGGTGATGGCCATCGTGTCGGTCGTGCTGTTCGAACAGGGCCTGCGCGATGTCGACAATCGATCCCGCTTCCTGGTCATCCCGTGGATCGCACTGTGGGTGTGTGCGCTGCGCCCGGACATGCGCTGGTTGTGGCGCGGTGCGCTGGCCGGGCTGGTGGGCACCTTCGTGCTTTCGGCACTGCAGGTGTTCAAGGGGGCGCCGCGCGCCGAACTGTTCACCAACGCGATCGTGCTCGCCGACATCGTGATGATGCTGATGGTGCTGCTGGTGTTCTGCCGGCCGTCGCGGCGCTGGTCGCTGGTGATCGTGGGCATGGCTGCCGGCTGCGGAACCATCATCCTGACCGGAAGCCGTGGCGTGTTCGCGGCCCTGCTGGCACTGCTGGTGGTGCTGGCACTGAGCCTGCGCTGGCGTACCGGCGTGGCGCGTCTTTCAGTGCTTGCCGGCATGCTGGCCATCGCCGCGACCCTGCTGCTGTCGGTGCCCGAACTGCGCCACCAGGTGCGGTTGTCCGAACTGCACAGCGATGTGCAGCGCATGGAGCAGGGTGACAGCGACTCTTCGGCCGGGGCGCGCGTCGAGCGCCTGCAGGTGGCGTGGGAGACCTTCCTCGATCATCCGCTCACCGGGGTAGGCATCGGCCATTTCGACACGGCCATGAAGCGGGTGCCGGTCTGCCGCGAGAATCCGCAGGAAATCCGCTGCCACCTGCGCCATGCGCACAACGATCTGGCCGAGTGGGGGGCTACCCAGGGCCTGCCGGGCGTGTTGCTGCTGCTGGCCGTGTATGGCGTACCCCTGTGGGTATTCGTGCGCCTGCACCGGCGCAGCGGGCACGCCACCTTCCGTGGCCCTGCCGCCGCCGGTGTGATGGTGGTGGTGTCCTACATCCTGTGCGGCCTGACCCAGTCGATGTTCGCGCACCAGATGACCGCCAGCTTCTACGTCACCATCGTCGGCCTGCTGACCGGCCTGTCGATCGTTGAAGGTGCGCGGCACCGGGCAGGGAACGCCGGGTAGCGTCCCGCCACGCTCGACGCCGTACTCAGGGGTTGGGCGGATCGGACACGGCCTGACCGTTGCCCAGCATCCACAGCATGATGGTCTTCTGGCGCACGTAGTTGGCGCGCACGTAGGCGTATACGAGGCCATGCCAGCCGTCGCGGAAGCCGCCACGGAACAGGAAGCCGCGCCAGAACCGCCAGGCCGGGGCCAGCACCAGCTTGCCAAGGGTGGCCCGCTTGCCGCGCGCGAACTCGTGCTCGGCCATCATCCGTGCGTACTTCTCGGTCTTGGCCAGCTGCTGCTGCAGCGAGCGGTAGGGGAAGTGGATGAGGTCACCACGCAGGGTGCCGACCGTGCCATCGACGCTGGCCGCCTCATGGATTTCGCGCTTGCCGCGCCAACCGCCCCGGCGGCGGTCGAACAGGCGCAGCACCCGGTCCGGATAGGCATTGCCGTGGCGCAGGAACCTGCCGAAGTACTCCGACAGGCGGGCGAAGCGGTAACCCGCATGACCGGCAAAGCCGCCGTCGCGGGCCTGCTCGATGGCCGTGCGCAGTTCCGGGCTGATGCGCTCGTCGGCATCCAGGCACAGCACCCAGTGGTGGGTGGCCTGCTCGACGCAGAACGCCTTCTGGCTGCGGAAGCCATCGAACGGACGCTGCAGCACGCGGGCGCCGGCCGCCTCGGCGATGGCCACCGTGGCGTCGGTGGACAGCGAGTCCACCACCACGATCTCATCGCAGAAGGCCAGCGAGGCCAGGCAGTCGCCGATGCGCCCGGCCTCGTTGAACGCGATAATGCAGGCCGAGATGCGAGGCCGTTCGATGGGAGCGGTCGTGGAGGACATGATGGCCGGGTACCTGTTGTTTGCGACGGAGCGCTATGCGCTGCCTATTCTCGCCCCGTTGGTGCAGGCCTTGCACGCTTCCGGCCAGGAAGTGGCGGCCTGGTTCGAAGATGGCGCGGCTGGCAGCCAGTTGCCCGGCGTGCCCAACATCGGCCTGAAGCAGGCCTTGGCGATGCGGCCGCGGGCGGTGTTCAGCGCGGCCAACTGGGTGCCGACCTTCCTGTCGGGGGCCAAGGTGCAGCTGTTCCATGGCTTCAACGTGGAAAAGCGCGACAGTGCGCGTGGCCACTTCCGGGTGCGCGGCATGTTCGACCTGT
This sequence comes from Stenotrophomonas sp. G4, assembly GCF_003428825.1. Taxonomy (NCBI): domain Bacteria; kingdom Pseudomonadati; phylum Pseudomonadota; class Gammaproteobacteria; order Lysobacterales; family Lysobacteraceae; genus Stenotrophomonas; species Stenotrophomonas sp. G4. The sequence goes on along the minus strand of NZ_CP031741.1, from coordinate 3,979,337 downwards.
ACTGCACGCAGGGCCCTGCCACCACCGCGCCGTTCCGCGAGATCGCGGCAGTGCAGGGCCATTTCGCCGTGGCGGAAACCGGCTGGCCGAAGCTGGACCCGCTGTTCCGCGTCGACGGTTGCGACAGTGCCGCGCTGCGCAGTGCCGCCGGCGGCCGCCCGGTGATCCTGTTCGGATCCACCTTCACCGAGCGCTTGAGTGCCGCCCCGCACCTGCATGCGCAGATCGCGGCCGACATCGCCGCCGGGCAGCACTACTGGCTGCTGACCCTGCACCCGAAGTGCCCGCCGGAACTGTTCGAACGCTACCGCGCGCTGGCCGGCGCCAATGCGCGTTTCATCGAACCGGAGCAGGTGATGGCTGCCCAGCGCGCCGCCGACGTGCTGGTGTCGGACACCTCATCGATCGTTTCGGAGTTCATCGTCCAGCACAAGCCGGTGGTGACCTTCCGCAACCGCGTGCCGAAGCCGCACATGATCGATTTCGACGATCCGCAGCAGCTGCCGGCCATGCTGGCGCGCGCGCTGCATCCCGACGCGGCGTTGCAGGCGGAGATCGTGCGTTACGCCGATGCCATCCACCCCTATCGCGATGGTCTTTCCAGCGAGCGGGTGATCGCCGCTACCGAGGATTTCCTGTCCGGCGAAATGGGCGTGCTGCGTCGCAAGCCGTTTGGCAGCTGGGTGCGCGACCTGCAGATCCGCAAGGACCTGGGTTACTGGGGACCGTCGCAGCGGTGATGTGGGTAGTGCCGGCCGCTGGCCGGCAACCACCGGAATGCCTGCGTTTGCTGGCCAGCGGCCGGCACTACCGTTGATCCACGCCATGCGTGGGGGGCAGTAGATCGACGCCATGCGTGGGTGGTGCAGTAGATCCACGCCATGCGTGGGTGGTGCAGTAGATCCACGCCATGCGTGGGGGGCAGTAGATCCACGCCATGCGTGGATGGTGCAGTAGATCCACGCCATGCGTGGATGGCGGTTCAACGATCGGCCGCGCTACCAGCGCAGCTTGCGCCGTGCCAGCGCCGTGGCCAGTTCTTCCATCAAGGCATGTGCACGCGCCTGCGGCAGGTAGCGCAGTGCCAGTGCCACATCGCCGTGCGCACCGGCGGTGTCCAGCTGCAGGCTGGCCGTACCCAGCAGCTTGTCCAGCGGCGAGCGCTGCAGGCGCAGGCCCTGCACTTTGTCCAGCTCGGCCCAGCGCCACCAGCGCTTCCACCAGCCGCCGCGCACCGCCACGAACTGGCCATCCAGGTGCCAGCCCATCCGCGCCATCTGCCGGTGCGCGATCAACAGGCTGACCGGCAGCCAGGCCAGCAGTGCCAGGGCCGGCAGGCCCCAGCGCCAGTACAGCGCGGCGGTCAGCAACGGCACCAGCAGCAAGGTGGACAGCGACAATCGCCACCATCCGCGTTGCGGTATCGGTTGCCACTGCTGCGGCGGCCATTGCAGCTGCGGCAGCAGGTGGCGCACCAGCCCATCGCAGGCGCTTGCGCCAGCCAGCGGTGCCAGCTCGCGCAGCGCGCGGTCGTCGTCGCGCGAGGGGCCACCGGCAGCGCTGTCGATACGCAGCTGGCGCAGCCCGAACCAGCGTTGCAGCGTGCTCTCGCCCAGCGTCCACGCCTGGATGCGGCGGCGCGCGACGCTGCTGCGGGTGCGGCTGAGCAGGCCGGTGGAGACGGTCAGGCGCCGTTCGCGCTCGCTGAGGGTGAAGCCGTGGTAGCGCAGCAGCGTCAACACCACCGACAACACCCGCAGCAGCAGCCAGCCCAGCAGCAACGCGGCCGCCAACAGCACCAGCCCGCCGGTCACCCCGGCATGCAGGTGGCTGGCGTAGCCGAAGGCCTCGCGCCCGCCACGCTGGATGGCATCGTCCATCACCGGGCGCGGTACGGTCTGGAACAGGACACCGAAGGCGGCGATCGCCAGCGCCCAGCCACGGTTGGACAGCAGGCCCATGCGCAGCACGTCCCAGCTCGACAGGCGCAGCAGTACCTGCTCGTCGTCGGATGGCACGACATCGGCAGCCGGCGCGTCGCCCGGCGTCGGCTGCGGCGCCTGTCCACGCTGGCGCACCAGTTGTTCCAGGGCCAACGCCTGGTCCAGCCGCAGCACGCGCATCTCCGCTTCCGGACGCACCCCGCCGGCCGATTCCAGGCGCAGTTCGGCAACCCCGAACAACCGGTGCAACGGGTTCTGCCGCACTTCCACGTTGTGGATGCGGGCGAAGGGAATCTCGCGCCGGTTGCGCGCCAGCAGGCCGCTGCGCACGGTGATCGCATCGTTGCCGATGCGATAGCGGTAGCTGAGGTACTGCAGCACCGACACCAGCACCAGCGCGGCGATGGCGGTCAACGGGATCACCTGTGCCCACATCGGATCGCGGTCGCCGCGCTGGCCGAACACCAGCAACGCGACCAGCGGCAGGAAATAGTGGCGCAGCTGCATCAGCAGCACGAACAGCCACGACCACGGATGCAGGCGATGCTCGTCGCCACCGTCGGGCAGCGAGGGCGGCAGGGGCGGCGGCAGGCTCACAGCGCGTCGGCGTCCTGGTCGAGCTGATGGGCCAGGGTGTCACGCAGGCGCTCGGCATCGGCCTCGTCCAGGCCGCTGACGGTGACCGCACTCAGGCGGGTGCCGGCGGTGTGCACGATCAGCGTTGCCAGGCCTGCACGCCGCTCGAGGGGCCCGCGACGCAGGTCCAGGTGCTGCACGCGCGAAATGGGGATGCGGGTCTCCAGCTGCCACATCAGGTCGCGGCGCAGGCCCAAGCCCTGTGCGTCCAGCCGCCATCGGGTGCGGGTCAGGCGCCGATGGCCGATCCAGGCGCCGAAGGCAAGGCCGACCAGCAGGCCCAGCATCGCTGCCCACGGGCCACCGGGAAGATCGAAGAACCACCAGAGGGCCGCCAGCGGTGCGCCGGGGATGAACAGTCCGCCGAAGGCGCCCTCCAGCGCCGCCAACCGGGCAGCGCGCCGCGGCAGGGGTTGCCAGTGGTCGAGGGGCATTTCGGCAGCAGCAACAGGCAAGGGCAGTTCGGTCACGCGGGCGTCCGTCGGGCAGCAGGGCGGGCAGGCGCGGTGATGGCCGCACCGCGCAGACGTTAGCAGGTCGCCCGCGTTACTGGGCGGCCTGGATCAGCGCATCGACGTCCAGCAGATGGCCGGCGCGGTCGGCCTTGGTGCGCAGGTAGTGCTCGTTCTCGGCGGTGATCTCGCCGGTGACCGGAATGCAGTCCAGCACTTCGATGCCGGCATTGCGCAGGCGCTGTGCCTTGGTCGGGTTGTTGCTGAGCAGGGCAACGCGGGATACACCCAGCCCGCGCAGCATCGCCACCGCGCTGCCATAGCGGCGCTCGTCGGCGCCGAAGCCCAGCTGCGCATCGGCGTCGATGGTATCCAGGCCGTCATGCTGGTAGCCGTAGGCGCGCATCTTCGCGGCGATGCCGGTACCGCGGCCTTCCTGGTCCAGGTACAGCAGCACGCCGCCGCCCAGTTCCTTCAGTTTGCGCAGGCCGCGCCGCAGCTGGTCGCCGCAATCGCACTTGAGCGAACCGAACAGGTCGCCGGTGAGGCAGGACGAATGCACGCGCACCGGCACCACTGCGGACAGGTCCGGTTCGCCGACGATGATCGCTACCTGGTCGCGCTGGGCGACGCCACCGCGGAACACCGCGAAGGTGGTCATGCCGACGTCGCGCAGCGGCACCGGAGAACGCGCCACCAGTTCGTAATCATGTGCGGCGTGCGCGGCGCCTTCGGCCAGATCGCACAGGGCAACCTCGGCCGCGCCATCGAACGTGGCGTCATCTGCATCCAGGCGCACGCCCACCATCGCCGGCAGCAGCAGGCCCAGCCGGGCCAGTTCCACCGCGCCGGCATCGAACGCATCGCCTGCGCTCCAGGCCGCGGGCATCGGTCCGGGTTCGCGCAGGTAGCCCAGCGAGGGCAGGGCATCGAAGGCAACGCCGGCCAGCGGCAGGCGTGCGCCTTCGGGGGCCTCCACGCCGAGCACGCGGGCGCGGGTGGCGGTCAGGTACAGGTAATGGCGCTCGCGCGCGGCACTGGCGAAGGCGGCGAAGCTGCTGGCAGTGGCGCTGTCCAGCGCGATCACCGCCAGGCACTGGCCCTGGCCATCGTGGAGCAGGACCGGGCGACCGGCGCGCAGTTCGGCGACCGCGCGCTCGCAGCGGATCGCTGCCGGATCACCGAACAGGGAGGAAGCAGACATGGCAGGACCGGGGGAGGCGGACATCGGTGTCTCTATGGGGGCGCCAGCGTCGTATTCAACGTACTGCGGCGGTGTGTCGCAGGCCGGGTGCAGCGGCTCTCAGTGCGGATGTTCGTCGGTCGCGTACGGGTCTTCCTCGCCGCTGCCCGGTGGCCGCAGCGTATAGCGCTTGTAGGTCCACTGGTACTGCGCCGGGTCGCGGCGGGCGATGCGTTCGATGCCCGCGTTGAGCGCGGTGGCCGCCACGTGCGGGTCCGGATCGGCCACGGCCGGGTCGGTCGGCTCGATGTGCAGGGCAAATTCCATGTCCGGGCCGATGCGCTCGCACCAGCCATACAGAACGGTCGCGCCGGTGCGCTCGGCCAGGCGGTTGACCAGGGTCATGGTCAGTGCCTGCACGCCGAAGAACGGCACGAACACGCCATCGCCGGCCTTGGGCTGCTGGTCGGGCAGGATGCCGGTGGCACCGCCGTCCTTGAGCACCTTGAACAGCTGGCGCACGGCCGGGCCTTCGGCACGCACCTGCTGCACGTTGTCGCCGCCGCGCACGATCTGCAGGAAGGCATCGCTGGCCTCGTCCTCCGGCGGCTTGTAGACGATGGCGATCTGCCCGCGCGAGGCCAGCCACTGGTTCAGCAGCTCCCAGTTGCCGTAGTGCGGGGCCGCCACGATCACGCCCTTGCCGCTGGCCAGGGCCGCGTCGTACAGCGCCTGGCCGTGGCGCTCCTTCAGGTGCAGGCGCAGGTTGTCGGCGGGCTTCCGGCTCCACAGGCGCAGGGTCTCGATGGCCTGCAGGGCGGTGGAGCGCAGCAGTTCGCGCTGCAGGCGGTCGCGTGCCGGTGCGTCCAGCTCGGGGTAGGCCAGCTCCAGGTTGCGGCGGGTGACGCGGCTCTCGCGGGCATCGAGGCGCACCCACGCCCAGGCCAGGGCGCGCGCGAACCCGCGCAGCAGGGGCCAGGGCAGGCGGGCGAACAGGGTGGTGGCGCGGTAGACCAGCCGGGCTTTGCGGTGTGGATTCATCGGCCCCAGTTTAGCCAAGGGCGCTGCTATCGTGGCCGGCCCCTTGCCTGGAAGCCCGCCGATGCTCGTCCTGATTCAACGTGTCAGCCAGGCTGCCGTGCATGTGGAAGGTGAGGCGGTGGGGCAGATCGGCCCCGGCCTGCTGGCCCTGGTCGGCATGGAGCCGGGCGATACCGAGGCCCACTTGCAGCGGATGGCCGAACGCCTGCTCGGCTACCGTGTGTTTGCAGATGAGGCCGGAAAAATGAACCGCTCGCTGCGTGATACCAGCGGCGGCCTGCTGCTGGTCAGCCAGTTCACCCTGGCCGCGGATACCCGTTCCGGCATGCGGCCGAGCTTCACCAGCGCGGCACCGCCGCAGGAGGCTGAACGCGGGTTCAATCGATTTGTCGACATCTGTCGTGAAAATCACGCGCCGGGGGTGGAAACGGGCCGCTTCGGTGCCCATATGGTCGTCAGCCTGGTCAACGACGGTCCCGTGACCTTCCTCCTCAGGCCCTAGGCCGCCGGGACCACCGCCCGGCAGGCCGGGCCCCGGGCTGGTATAATGCTACGTTCCCTATTCCCCCCCAGCCGGTGGCGCGAGCACTACATGGCCAACGAACGTCCTGCCCAATCCGAAATCAAGCAACTGATCAGCAAGGGCCTGGAACAGGGCTACCTGACCTATGCCGAAGTCAATGACCATCTGCCCGACGACATGGTCGATCCGGAACAGATCGAAGACATCATCGGCATGATCAACGGCATGGGCATTGATGTCCATGAAGTTGCTCCGGATGTGGAAACCCTGCTTCTCAACGACGGCAACACGGGCAACCGTGAGGTCGACGACACCGCAGCCGAAGAAGCTGCCGCCGCGCTGAGCGCGCTCGACACCGAAGGTGGCCGTACCACCGACCCGGTGCGCATGTACATGCGCGAAATGGGTACCGTCGAGCTGCTGACCCGCGAAGGCGAAATCGCCATTGCCAAGCGCATCGAAGAAGGCCTGTCCCAGGTCCAGGCCGCACTCGGCCAGTTCCCGGTGTCGGTCGAATCGCTGTTGACCGATTACGAAGCGCACAAGGAAGGCCGCAAGCGCCTTGCCGAAGTGATCGTCGGCTTCAACGACCTGACCGACGACGTGCCGGCCCCGGCCGCTGTGGTGGCCGATGACGCGGACGACGCCGATGCCGACGCCGACGAGGAAGAAGACGACGTCGACGGCGGCGATGAAGAAGCCGCACCGACCGGTCCGGATCCGGAGGAAGTGGCTGCGCGCATGCAGGCGCTGGGCGATGCCCTCAACGCCTTCAAGAAGGCTGCCGCCAAGGGCGACAAGAAGAACCTGCCCAAGCTCCGCGAGGAGATGTCGGCGGTGTTCGTCACCCTGAAGCTGCCGCTGCCGCTGACCGACGTGCTGACCAAGCAGCTGCGCGACACCATGGGCAGCATCAAGGCCCACGAGCGCCGCGTGCTGAACCTGGCCACCGTCACTGCCCGCATGCCGCGCAAGGACTTCATCCGTTCCTGGGAAGGCAACCAGACCAACCTGGAGTGGGTGGAAGACGCACTGAAGCGCAAGCAGAAGTGGTCTTCGGCGCTGCGTGAAGTGAAGGACCAGATCGTGTCCGAGCAGCAGGCCACTATCGACATCGAGAAGGTCACCCTGCTGGACCTGGACGAGCTGAAAGAACTCAGCCGTGCCATGGCCTACGGCGAAGCCAAGGCGCGCAAGGCCAAGAAGGAAATGGTCGAGGCCAACCTGCGCCTGGTGATCTCCATCGCCAAGAAGTACACCAACCGCGGCCTGCAGTTCCTCGACCTGATCCAGGAAGGCAACATCGGCCTGATGAAGGCCGTGGACAAGTTCGAGTACCGCCGCGGCTACAAGTTCTCCACGTATGCGACCTGGTGGATCCGCCAGGCCATCACCCGTTCGATCGCCGACCAGGCGCGCACCATCCGTATCCCGGTGCACATGATCGAAACGATCAACAAGTTGAACCGCATTTCCCGCCAGATGCTCCAGCAGTACGGCCGCGAGGCTACGCCGGAGGAGCTGGCCAAGGAAATGGACATGCCGGAAGACAAGATCCGCAAGGTGATGAAGATCGCCAAGGAGCCGATCTCGATGGAAACCCCGATCGGCGACGACGAGGATTCCCATCTGGGCGACTTCATCGAGGACACCAACGTGGAGTCCCCGATCGAGAACACCACCAACATCAACCTGTCTGAAACCGTGCGCGACGTGCTGGCCGGCCTCACCCCGAGGGAAGCCAAGGTGCTGCGCATGCGCTTCGGCATCGACATGAACACCGACCACACCCTCGAGGAAGTCGGCAAGCAGTTCGACGTGACCCGCGAGCGCATCCGCCAGATCGAAGCGAAGGCCCTGCGCAAGCTGCGTCACCCGAGCCGTTCGGAGCAGCTGCGCAGCTTCCTGGATATCGATTGATATCCAGGTAGTGCCGAGCCATGCTCGGCAACGGCTTCTGTCGAGAAAAACCCCGCTTCGGCGGGGTTTTTCTTTGGGGGATCCGGTGTGGAGCCGTGGCCATGCTCGGCCGCGGTTGGCGATGACGCATCCGCCCTTTGACGTGCAGGGATGCCAGACGCACGCTGGCGATGCAGGTGCTCAACACACCTCGTGGGCGGGCCGGAATCACCGGCACCGAGGCGGACGCGCTGCGGGGACACGTGCAACGCGTGTATCTGCGGCATCACCCCTGTTGAGCATTGGAGCTTGGCCACGAAGGCTGTTGAACATGATGCGCCTGTTGTCGCTGCCCTGGATTTCCCGCCGTTGATGACGTGGCAGGACGTCATGCAGGACGAACTGGAGGATCGGCTGGGCTTCGCCCGACGGCCCACGCTGGCGCTGCTGACGCAATCGGGAGAACAGTTGGTTGCGGGGTTTGCCGATGGCAACCGGAGGGGGCTGGAGGGCGCAATGAAGGCAGTGGCGCTGTTCCAGGCGCATCTGCAGGAGATGGAGCGGTTGGCGGGGATGGCGGAGCGACGATTGCAGCGTGTTGGCGAGGCGCTTGCTGCTGCCGACTGAGTAGCCGACTCCGGCCGTGCTCCACTACACTGTGACGCTGCGCAGGGCCTATAGCTCAACGGTTAGAGCAGGGGACTCATAATCCCTTGGTTCCAGGTTCGAATCCTGGTGGGCCCACCATCGAATCAGGCACTTAGGATCATCCGCCGTGCCTTCCTCATCAAGCTAGCCCCGTCCGGTGACCGCTTGGTGACCGTTCAATGCCTAGTGGTGCCGCAGTCCACCGCCGGCATAGCCGTGTTGTCAGGCTGCCATCGATGGGCATTGCTGCGGGCCGCGATCCAGCGCTGAATGTCGCTCTGGAGCCAGTGGGTGCCGCCCCCGATTTTGTGCCTTTGCGGGAACGTCCCTTTCTCCATCTCGCGGTAGATGTAGCTCTTCTTCATCCCGGTGTGGACTTCGACCTGCTCGAGCTTCAGCACGACTTCGGGTGTGCTCTCAGCTGCGCCCATGGAGGGCCCCGTTGCTTCAAGTGCGTGTTCCAGGAGAAGTGCGGCCGATGATCCTGCGCGGGCAGTGGCTACCACATGTGCGATCTGCAGCAGATCCAAGGTCGGGTCATCAAAGGGCCAAGCCGATCTGAACTGTGGCGCTTTGCGTGGCTATCACGGCTGCTGGAGTGGGCACATCAATCGATGCCAGTGCGTAGACACTGTTTGATTCGTACCAACAAGCGCCTCAGCTCGATCTTCATTTCGAGAAGACAACGTTCCAGCGGACCGTGCAGACGGACGGAAATGTGGATCGCCTCTGTGTAGCACTGCTCCAATACATCGGCCGCCTCTGCAATTGCTGACGCGTTGAGCACGTTTGGCACCTTAGCGGTATTCAGCAGCTGATCGCAGTTTTGGTCCAACATGCGGCAAGCCTCTGCAGCATCCCGAAGAATGGGAACCAGCTTATGGTGTGGAACATCATGAAACGAAATTGCCTCGAAGTCCTTCTGGAGCTTGGCAAAGCCAAAGATGTCGCCGCCGACTGGGAAGGTCTTCCCTTCGCCAATGAACCGTCGCGCCCCCCAAGCAGCAGTCTGACTGATCGCAAGCATTTGAATATAGGTGTCGACACGCTCGCGCTTCGCAGCTCGAGCCTGTCCGAAGGCCAGCCTACCTGAGTACCAAATAGCCAGGGCCGACAGAATCGCTTGTGCCCACGCTGCCTTTGCCTCAGGCGTCCAGGTCATCCAATCCATGTGTCCTTGCCCCCTACGGAATGTATGAATCATACGGCCGCCTCAGAGCCCTGTGCATTTCGGCGAAAATTCTGGAGAGCGTATGATGATTCCCGCCTTCTTTAGCCTGGACGAGACAACCCACCACCTGTAGTTGGGAAGGAAAAGACGGGTCCATCAGGTGCCAAGTCGACGGCAGCGTCTGGAAGGTCTGGAAGGACGGCTGGTCCCGTTGGGTTAGCAACAGCGAGGTGACCTGATGTCGGCATTGGCCGCGCACGCGTGGCTCTGATGCCTACCGGGCTGGGGTATGGCCTTTGCGAGAGGATCCGTAGTTCCTCATGGCCTTTGCCTCAAGCGAGGATCGCTGACCGGCCTATTTCATCTGTGGAGCGTGTCTCTACTAATGCTTGGTGCGATGGTAGAAATTAGCCTCAGTTGTTCCGTAGCTCAGATAGATTGACTTGCCGATTCGTAAAACGAGTCGTCGGCTCTGGCCAGAGCGCGGCGTCGCCGACACCGGCGAGGAATGAGCGGGTGCTCGCCGTTCTAGCTTGCGAATGGCGTTTCGCCTGGTCAGCGCCTGCAGGAAACCAACGAGAGCCATAAGGCATAGCAGCGCCACCGCGCCGAAAGCGGTACGTTGCTGTGGAAGTGCGTCGATGAGCTCCTTCCTCTCCGAAGGCGAGGTCCAAATCGCGCACAGCACTGACAAGTTATAGCGAGGTTCGTTACCGACGAAAGGTTCAATTGCCCCCGTATTGGGTGGCTTCTCGCATTCCGCTTGCGAGAACGCCATATTCCTCCTCCTGAGAATCCCGCGCGCGGCACCCTCACCTTCCTTCGCAGCCACCCAGAGCACCGTATTGGTTGCTCGAACTCGGATCAATATGTCGTCCGCAAAGGTTCCGGCGAGAAAGCACGCTGTGGCAAGGTAGCTGACCAGAAGCCCCATGCAGATCATCCCGTCTACCCCTCTGCGGGGCGATCTTCCGGGCTTAACAGCAAACTCTGATCGATCGAAAGCACTCCCGGCGATGCCAATTAGGTGGAGCGGGATATCACGAGACTCCGCCTTAGCAATGAGAGCTTTGACCTCAGACGCCGTGTCTAGATGGATGCCGTATATCATTGCAAAAGAAACGACTGCGGAGCGGTCGGAAAGGCTGTTTCTAATTGGTCCTGGCTCAATGTCCTCGCGACCAACAAAGAGGCGCGTGAGACGATTTCGGAGTGGGTGGAGCGTGCCCGACTTGTAGCAAAGATAGAGCGAGACTAATGAAATGCCCACGATGGGCACAGTGGCGCTAGCTAACGTGGCAATTTCGTTCCAGCTTGCAACCGTTCCCATCGCGCCTCCATTCCATGCAGTATCGGTAGGTCGGTAGCGGCTCGAACCTGGAATTCTTGAACGTGTTCTCACTGAGCTACCGTTTGGATAGCCTGGAGGAATTCCAAACCCATCCGGCGCGGATTCTCTTGGGTCTGGGGCACGTTTTACGGTCTGCAGTTCGCGCGGCATGGCGCCCGGCCGAGTGGCCGGGCCTGCCTGTGGCGTGTGATGTCTTGTGGCGTATAGAATTGGAGACAAGCGACGCCGCGGATGCGCAGCTACTAGTTCACGGCTGGCTCCTGCGCAATCTCGGGCGACGAGCTCTTCTTTGATTGCGCCTTCGCATTTTTGGAGACAGCTTTCCGAATACGCTGCTGCGCATCCTTTACCTTCTCTCCGTCAAGCACTTCACGCTTCAGAATTTCATTATTGAGAAGCTCAACAACTGCCTCCGACTCGATCTTCAGTTCCGGGAACAGGCGGCGAAGCTCTCGGCGGATGACAGAAACGACCGGCTCTCCGAGAACAACCTGCGCAACCGTGAACTTGTTGAGCACCGAGATGTGCTGGTGATACAGGCCCATCGCGTCAGAGGTGATTCCTTCTCTACAGAGTAGGAACAATTTGCGCTGGTCTTCTTCGTTCTTTAGGTTGACATCTGCTATGCAGAACGATGAGACGAGCTCGTACTCGATGGGTTGGCCGAACTTGATTCTGTAGAGGCGCCACTCCAACGCGTTGGTGAGCACGATCCATTCGATGCCCTCGTGGGCGCCATAGTTGATGGCCTGGCGCAGATGGGTCTCGTTTAGCGAGATTGCCGCTGCTTTCACTTCGATCAGAACCCTGATCTTGCCATCGATCTTTACCGCCAGGTCGCAGAACGTTCCCCTGATCTGCTGCTCGCTAGTCAGTTCGTTGTACTTGTCGTAACCGAAGATGTCGGCAAGCATGTCCTTGACCAAGGTCACCGTATCGGCTTCAGACACATCCTTGGTCTTGTGGGAAACGGCGACCGAGACCAGCGATCTTACCGTTGTCGGCCATCTGTCCGAGACCTTCTTTGGAATCTTCAGCACATCCATGCTCCTTCCCGTTGTCGTCTGCGAATACTGATGCTTTGAGCAGTCCTGCGCAATGGAGGGCAAGGGGCAGGGCCCTCCAGTTGCTTATCCCATGACGCCTGTACCAACAAGGCGGATGAGATTGCAGTGTTTGAAGCAAACTACTGAGGGCCTTGACAGCTAACAGATGACCGAGTCGTGCCGTCTCTCCCGACTCCTTCGATGGCGCATGAGATCAGCACTGACCCAGCGAGTGCAACTCCAGCCACAACTCTGGTGTGATGGAGCTCGCGACGTCTACTGATTTCAAACATTCGGCTAGTTGCGCGCCCCCCGAACAGCCAAGCAGGACGCTACTGACGAGCCTGTTTCGCAAGCACCACGCAACGGCAAGCTGGGCGCGAGATACTCCCAGAGCCTTGGAAATTCTCTCGATGCCTTTTGCAGCTTCGACCCATCGCAGGAACTGTGCCTCACCCGCACGATCCCTCAACGTCGTGAAGTCCCGGAAGGAAAGTCTCGAGCCAGGAGGAATGCCCTGGTCGTAGCGACCAGCGAGTATGCCCTGCTTCAATGGCGACCAAGTGAGCAACCCCATGCCATATCGATCAATCAGGTCTGGTAGATCTTCCTCTACAGCTCTGGTGGCGACTAGGTTGTACTCAGGCTGCTCGACCGAAGGGCCAATCAGATGATTGGAAAGAGCGAAATCATGCGCCTCCGCCACCAGTTCAGCAGGCCACTTCGACGTCCCCCAATGCATTACCTTGCCTTGCATAATCAACGAGTGCATCGTCCATACGATCTCTCCGACACTCACATTTGCATCCTGTGAATGGCAAAGATAGATATCCAAGTACTCCATGCCCAGTCGTTTCAGCGCAGCATCACACTCCTCCACCAGATGCTTGCGGCCCAACCCGCGCTGAGTCGGCTTGAGCTGATCGTCAGGCTTTGCTCCGTAGAAAGCTTTGCTACAGATGGAGTAGGTGTCGCGCTGCCAGCCGGCATCTCTTATCGCGCGCCCCAACTCACTCTGTGCCTGACCCCAGCCATAATTCTGGGCGGTATCAAACAGATTGATGCCCCCATGGTAAGCCTGCGATAGCAACCTGGCGCCATCCGAATTGCTCAGCCGCTGACCAACACTAAGCCAGGTGCCCAGGCCGAGTACAGACACGCTCAGGCCCGTCCTTCCAAGATATCGATATTGCATGCAAGTACCGGTAAAGACGGGGTGGCCATAGGACACCCCGTCATGCAACAAGATTAGAAGTTAAACATCTCAGGAAATGCTAGGATTCGTGCACTTCTGGTCATATCCGCCGCTTTTCTGGTCGAATCTGCAATACCCATTTCCATTCTGCGCATAGGTCTCGAACCCACCGCCAGCAACGGCATCGGTCTCTTGCGGCGTCAGCAGCCGCGCGACCAACTCTTCACCCTTTGACTTCTTGTCGCTTGCATTCATCGCGAACTCCTTTCTGATTAGAGATCAACAATTGACCGCACTTCCCTTGATTTCCGTCGACCGCGGTCGGGATCGACAGGCACAACAGGCATGAGCCTCGGTGAGGCGAGAGAGCAGGATTGCCAAGAAATCACCCTTCAGGTCCTGCACAATCCTTAGATCGCGAAGGTGGGCTGCATGACCTCGTCAGCCTTCAGGCGCTCCTGAATCGCCGCCTCCGGGTATCCGTTCTCGATAAGAAAATCAACTACGTGTGAGTAGTACTTCTTCAGGCCGGCACAGTAGACGCTTGGATTATCGAACTGCCGCGCACGACTAAAGCGATTCTCCAGTGCGCCCCCTCCACATATTTTCACCCACCTACAATTGACACAGTCATCGGGGAGGTTTGCTCGCGCCCGATCAAGTACCACAAGGCCTGGATCATTGACGAAGCTATAGAGCGATGAACTGAAGATCGAGTACGAACGCTGCGAGGATCGCCACTCCAGTGCAGGAATCAACGAGTCATCGCAACTGACTTCGCCCGTGCTTTGGATCACCACCACATGGGTTCGTTTGTCGAATACATCCGTGGCTACGGTGCGTGCTGGTACATACTCTTGAAAGTAGCGAATTACCTTAGTTACTTCTCTCACAGAGATGTCCTGATGGCTCAGCCACTTATTGAAGAGGCCTATCAGTAGATCTCCGTACTCGCCTGGGGTCTCTCCATCGACGAATGGTTCATCATGACTCCTGTCCGGCAATAGGAACCCCATATGACGGAACTTGAGCTCCTCAACGAAGTGATCAAATGTCTCTTCAATCGGGATGTCGCGTCCAAGCACACTCAGTACGCCGATTGCACTGATCTTTCGCTCGGTCTCCAACTCGTGAAGTCGCCCAACCGTGCGTGCGATCTTCTCATGCGATCCCTTTCCCTTATGGGTCACACGGAATCTATCGTTGTACTCAGCTGGACCATCAAGACTGATTCCAACGGAAATATTGAACTCGGAGATTAGCTCTTCCCACTCGGCTGTAAGGTGATATCCATTTGTCTGTATGCCAAGGCTCAGCCCGCATAGCGGGGCCAACGTCTCACATAGAGCAGACACCAGCCCCCTGAAATCGCGGGCTCTCATGAGGGTGGGCTCCCCGCCGTGGAAGACGATGTTTACATTCCTAATCCCCAGATCCTCGACGCCACGCTTGATGTAATCAGCGACGGCTGAGAACTTGTCAGGCTTCATGATTGGATCACGGTCCTTGTAGGAGTCATCGCCCATGAAGAAGTAATAACAGTAGCTGCAAGCAAGGTTGCAGCGCTCGGCGATCTTGATGATGACCTGCAGCTCATGTAGCTTCTGAATCGGGGAAGATGCGTCGCTGTTGAGTACGTCGATCATGGTTGCCCCCTAGGCGTGATTCGAGAAAGATGAAACGGCGTGTACAGGGATCTTGGGGGGGATTGGCACGACACGATCGACGGTTTCGCGGAGCTGTCGGAATAGTCAATGCTCACTGCTCCTCCATTCCGGCAAGCTGAAATCCATGCAGATCGAGCCTCCAACACATGCTCTCTAAAATCAAACCCGTCAACTGCCACGGGTTTTTCACCAGGCCTCAGAGAGCTGCAGGTCTTCAATTCGGGATCAAGCACAATCACTCCGCCACCGGTAAACAGACCGTAGTTCCCGTGGCAGTCGTTGCGTGAAACCTCTCGCATCAGTTCTGCGGCAATGCGGAACTGCTGGTCCTTGCTCAAGCCGCTGATCGTTTCGCGAAGCGCGTAGCCATTCTGGGCGAGAAGTTCGATCATGGCGTTCTGCACCGGCGATCGCGCACCGAATGCTTCATTGAAGTCGGTTCTTCCATTGAAGCGCGACGAGGAGTTGTCTTGCAGAGTGCTTTTCCAGAACGCGCCTAGAGCGGCTGCTGGATCAGAATCTATCCGGATGAGGTTGATGAAGGTGTAGACCATCCCGCAGGAGTAAGCAAGTTGATACTCGCCCCCACTGATCAGGTCATTCAGTGGTCGTTTCTTGTACTCTGCCTGGTCGATACATGACTCTGCAGCTGCGCCTACGTCACGCGTGATCCCTTGCTCCTTGCTCCCGGTCACCTCCGACAGAAACAAGCTCGCTGCCATTTCTGCCCCGCCCTCGAGCAGCATAATTCTGCTTTCCTGCGGTAGTGACTCCATCATCTGCACATCTTGATTCCATTGATGAAATGCTTCATGGGCAATGAAGTGAGACAAGTCATTTGGAAAGCCTTTTGAGGTGTCCAGGCAGCCCGCACGAAGGCCAATCAGCAGCAGCCCGGGCAATGAGCTTCCACTGAAGCGGCAGCCCTGCTGGGTATTGGCGCCCTGCTCAAGCAAGAAGATTACAGAGCTCACGCTGTGCGGCTCAGGTCCCAGGGCACGCCTATAGAACGTCTGGGCCTTCTCCAGCCAATCCTGATATTGGCTCCTGAACGCCTGTGGCACGCCTTGATCCGCTAGCAGCGTTGGAACTGGTATTGGACGCCCATCGCTGAAGAATGCGTAACCTTCGAACACCGTCACTGGAGAGCTTGCTGGATGCTGTGAGGTTCCTGGATCGATATCGCCACATAGGCGTTCAAACTGCGAATCATCAGGATTGATCAAGGGCTGGAGGTTGATCGCGACAGTAGAGGGCGCCAACCTGATGATCAGCGGATACTTTCTTCCTTCGGGAAGCAGGCTCCTGCTGATATCCAAGGTGTAGACGTGTTCGTCCGAGCGGGAGCGCTTCGACGCTTGCCACTCCTGCAGGTTCAATTTGGGCGTACTCCGCGCTGTCACTCGCAAAGTCGCCTTTGACATGGCTGTGTCGACCTCAAGGCCGGACGCGAGGCAATCACGCGTCCCGGCCCATGCGTTTGCCGTGAGGACAGCCCACAGGAGCAAGGCTGCCATCAGAGCCCATGGCTTTGGAGCTATGGGCACCAGTCGAATGAAAGCCTTGCCCGCAGTTTCGCGCATATCATCCCTTCCACAGCCACTTCCCTGAAGCCTCGCACTCAGCATTGCTCAGCCCTCCCGGTGGTTCATCTCGAACCGTTCGTCTGCACTTTGAATTGTCTCCAGCCGATGGGCGATCACCACCCGGGTCATGCTCGACATCTTCACGGCCGCATTGACGCGTCGCTCACACTCGAGGTCCAGATGGCTGGTTGCCTCATCCAGTACCAACAGACGAGGGCGGCGATACAGCGCCCGAGCGAGGATCACTCGCTGCTTCTGCCCTCCAGACAGGCTGGAGCCCATGTCGCCAACCAGAGTTCTGTAGCCCATTGGCATCGCCTCGATATCGTCGCTCACTGCAGCGAGTGCCGCCGCTTCCCTGATGCGCTCATCGGTTGCGTCCTGATCACCAAAACTGATGTTGTCCCCGATCGTTCCGGCGAACAACTGATCTTCCTGCATGACTGCGCCGACCAGGCTTCTGAATCGTCCGTGACCCAGATCATCAATTTTCTGTCCTCCAAAGATCACCTCTCCTTCGCTAGGCTTCAGTAGGCCGAGCATGATCTTGGCGAGTGTCGTCTTGCCGCTCCCCGACACTCCAGTGATGGCGATTGAACGGCCCGATTCCACTCTAAAGCTACAGTTTCTCAACACCCAGGGCTCTCCGTCGGAGTAGCGGAAACTGACATTCTTGAATTCGACACTCGACTCGGCCGGCACATGGCACGAGTCGACGCCGTCGGCGTTCTCCTGTTCGCTGAGGGCGATATCGGACAACCGCTCCGCGTGCAATCTAAGCATCCTGAAATCCACCCACTTATCCGCCAAAGAGGTGGATCTATGAATAAACATGTCTGCGAAGGCGACAAATGCAACCATCATTCCAACAGAGAACTTCTCATCCATGACCAGAGAGGCGGCTATCCAGATCAGTGCGACTCTGCCCAGGCCAAAGATAAGACCGTTGGCAATTCCGAAAGAAATATTCAATTGCTGAATTCTGATTCCACGGTTTATCACCTGAACCGATGCATTGGCATAGCGTGCACGTCGCGCATTCTGCTGATTGGCCAGCTTGATCGGAAGTATTCCCCGGATGCTTTCCAGGATTTCGCCCTGCTGGCGTGCGGCATGAACAATCTGATCTTCGTTTGCCCTCCACAACGGAGCAAAAAACGCCCATCGGAGCAACGTGTAGAGTAGAAACAGGCCCGCTACCAGCGCCGCCAATCCAGGGCTGTAGAAGGTCATTATCAAAAGAACGACAAGTGACATCAGCCCATCCAACAGCGAGCCGATGAATTGGATTGTCAGCGTACTTTGTATGATCTGGACTGAGCCAAGTCGCGAGACGATGTCACCCACCTGCCGCTTCTCAAACCAAGCCAGGGGCAGCCGAAGGAGATGCCCAACCATGTTGCTCATCCACTGCGCGGATGTTGTTGCACTGATCCAGCTGATTAGCCAGGCGCGTAGTGCCGTGATGACAACCTGGAAGACCGCAACAATTGCGAAACCAATTGCCAGCAGCGAAAGAAGATCTCTATCAGCGGATACGATGACCTGATCCATCGTCCACTGGAGATAGAATGGTCCAACGAGAATGAACGCCTCTAGCGCCAGTGCAAGGCCCAGAACTTGGAGGCCAGCCGGCACGAGTCCTCGGACGGTACCTACCAGCCGCCAAAGTGAGATAGATTGGGGCCTGTGCGCTGGACGGAAGTCGGCGCCTGGTATGAGCTCCAAGGCGACACCGGTGAACTGGCTTGACACCTCCAGAAGATCGAGCTTTCGGACACCTCGTGCCGGATCGTGAATTACAGCCGATCGAGGGCCAATCTTGCACAGCACGACGAAATGACTCATTCCCCAATGCAGGATGCAGGGCAGCTTCAATCTGGACAGATTATCAAGATCGAGCTTCAGCGGACGCCCCTCCATGCCGAGTGCCGTCGCCACATGCATCATCTGCCTCAGCGTGACACCCTTCTGGGAAGATCCGAATTTCGCCCGCATTCCCAGCATATCTACATGATGACCGTGGTACCCGGCGACCATGGCCAGACAGGCTAGTCCACATTCTGCGGTTTCTGCCTGCAGGATCAATGGCGTTTCGCGGCGCCATCCAAAACGGAGTCCGGCCCGGACGTCCGCTCGCGAATGTCGATCGGGGCGCCTCTGCTCTGCCGATGCGGAGCCATCAGCCATTGGGATTTTCCTCAAGCACACGGCTCTGGATGCCAAAAAGCGGCTCAAACAGCCATTCGATAAGACGTCTCCGCTCTATAAGAACATCTGCTTGTAGCGCCATCCCAGGCCGGATCGACTCCTTGATCCCATATGCGGGAACGTACTGCCGGTCCAGTTCGACATCCACCCGATAGAGTGGTCCTTGATCCGCGGGCGGTAGTCGGCCAGTCAAGGCGGACTGTTCCGCCGGCGTCAGTGCGCTTCGTGAGACGATGGATACCCTTCCGTACTGCTGACCAAATTTCTGGTACGGAAATGCCTCGTAGCGGAGGATGACGCGATTGCCTGGAGAGATGAATCCAATCGCACGACTAGGAATAAGGAGCTGCGCCTGCAGCTTCGCGTCGCCGGGCAATATCGTCATCATTGGCTGACCGGCACTCACCATTTGACCGGCCTTAACAAGTAGGGCCGCGACGACACCGCCTTGCCCTGCTCTAAGTAGTGTGCCGCGCTGCAGATCGTTCTGGGCCTGCGACTGCGCGACGTCAGCAAGGTCTCGCACGATTGCGTTTCGACGAGTTGCGTCCTCTAACGGAAGTTTTGCCAAGGACTCCTGGGCGGCAGCAAGCTGTTGCTGGAGTTCGAGCCCCTGCCGCTGCAGGTCTGCCTTGCGGGAGCGTGCGGCACGTACCACCGCTTGCTGGCGCTGGATTTCAAATACAGAAATGTATCCACCCTCTCCCAAAGGTTCGATCCGCGCCAAGAGCGCCTGCGAGCCTTCAACTTCCTCGCCCTGCAATGCAACCTGTTGATCGACTTGATCAAGCTGTCGTCGTATGAGCGATTCACGAGCAACCAGTGCCTCTCGTTGATGCCGAACGACGGAGTCCTGGGAAACGAGATCGGCCCTGTAGCGTCCCTCCTTTTCCGCAAGCTTCTCGTCAATTGATGCTCGGGTTGCACCAAGACGAACCGTGTCCTGTTCGCTTGATATCTCCATCAGGACCTCGCCTGCCTGTATGGATTGGCCGTCTTCCACATGCAGTCGTGCCACCGTCCCCGCGCTAAGAGCGGTGATGCTGATCAGTCCGCTAGCGGGCACCAGTTGACCCGTCACCGTTTCTCGATGGGTGTATTGGCCTAGGATCAGGAATAGGCCCATAGCAGTCGTTAGCAGAAGGATCAGGCAAAGCCATAGCCAGCGAGAAGGTGGTCCGACAAGCAGGATCTCGCCGAGGCCACTATGCTGATCTTCAGGTGAAGCCTCTCTGCGAAAGAGGTTATCTGCCACGGTATGCCTCGCGGCATTGATGCACAGCCGCGATGTCACTCAGCCTCGAAATGGGGCAATGTACGCAATCCATTCCACTGGGTATGAATCCCCCATCGGGGTATCTGTCGCCATTGGCGTCGGGTCTAGTCCAGCCCCGCCGGTCCTTGGTCGCTGCGCACGCGAAAACAGGAAGTGCCCCCATCGCAGATCTCCGCCACCATCCATGGATGTCAATTCTTTATAGAAATATTTACATGGCGTCAACCCCCCTTCGGCGTGAAGCGTGGGGCGGGGTGCATCGAAGATAGTGGCAACGCTTGGAGCTAATAGTCACCTTCGGCGTCGCGGTGTACGCAGGTGAGCGCCAAACTGGCGAAATGCGACACCATGGCGAGGGTGTGCGTGGATCCCCGGTCGCCGTTGATGCGCAGGAGCTGATGAAACGGTTGGCGGCCAGTACCCTGTAGTGGGCATGCCATGGAATTAGAGCCGCTGATCTGAGATGCCGTAGCGATCAACCACCAGGACATCGGAAGGAGCACGACGTGGACCGGCCAGACTTCCGTAGACATTCATGAGCCGCTTTGCGCGTAGCGCCGTTCAAACTCTACAGGGGCCAGGTTGCCAGCGAAACCGTGGCGTCGGATTGGGTTGTAAAACATCTCGATGTAATTGAATACATCCGAGCGCGCCTCGTCCCGGGTCGGGTAGATTCGTCGCTTGATCCGCTCCTTCTTCAGTGCACTGAAAAAGCTCTCAGCCACCGCGTTGTCATGGCAGTTTCCACGCCGGCTCATGCTTGGAACCACGCCATGCTGCTTCAGCAACGATAGCCAATCGCTGCTCGTGAACTGGCTGCCTGGGTCAGAGTGGATGATCAGGCCCGCAGCAGGTTTTCGCTTCCATACCGCCGATACCAGTGCCTGTAGCACAAGGTCGGTGGTCATCTGGGACTGCATCGCCCAGCCAACCACTTGCCGTGGGTAAAGGTCGACGATCACTGCCAGGAAAATCCAGCCCTCGTAGGTGCGGATGTATGTGATGTCGGTGACCCACACCTTGTTTGGTGCAGCGGGCGAAAAGTTGCGATTGACGACGTTTTCAACCATCCCAGGCGGACCGCCTCGATGGCGCGGCTTGGTGCCGTAGCCAATTTCTGCCCTTATTCCCTCTGCCTTCATCAGACGTCGAACACGATGGCGGCTGCAACGTTCACCGGCCTCACGAAGTTCCCGGGTGATCTTGCGGTAGCCGTACACCGTTCCACTTGCCAGCCAGGCGTGCTTGATAAGACCGCGCAGACGATCATCCTCACGACGACGCGGCCTGCCCGAATTGCCCGCCCATGCATAGTAGCCACTGCGGTTAACCCCAAGCACTCGAGACATGGCCGTCAGCCTGAACTCGCCCAAGTGCTCACGCATGAAAGCGTACTTCGCCATCACCCCTTGGCGAAGTACGCCGCGGCTTTTTTTAGGATGTCGCGCTCTTCAGTCAGGCGTTTCACCTCGGCCTTCAACTGACGCACCTCGGCTGAGTCCCTGGGCGTCGGCAACATCGACCCCTCTGGCGTGCCCGCCAAGGCCTCGCGCTTGGCCTTGCGGAGCCATTGGTAAAGGCTGTGGGATGAGACCCCCAGCCGCTTGGCAACCTCGGCTACAGCAAAGCCTCTTTCGGTAACCTGCTTGACCGCCTCGGCCTTGAACTCATCGGTGTACTGCTTGCTTGCCATAGACACCTCTCTCGCTTCCATTGATTATGGCTCTGCGATGTCTACGAAATCCTGGCCGGTCCAGTTGGGGGTGTCCATGTGAGCCTCCATCGACAGTGAGTGGAATAACGGTAATAGTGGGTTGGCCCCATTTGGACCCGAGCTTTGAGCATCCTCAACGTTCTGCTGCGCGCTGACCAGCTTCTTGTTGCGGTCGACACTTTGGCCGAGGAAGCGCTTACCGGAGCGCCCTCAGCGGGGGCCAAACTGCTACTGATCCCCCAGCACAACTTGGTACTGGCGACTCGCGGGAGTGCGCAGTTCTTCCTGCGTATCTATGAGTTGGCTCTACAGGCCAGCTTCCGCGCGGACTTCACCATGGAACAGCTTGGCAGAGAGCTGGGTCTAGTCGTTGACCAGTTGTGGCCGAACTACGAGAAGGCGGCAGTCGAGGCGGGTCTTCCGCTCGAACAACTCGGGACCGAGTTGGTGCTTGGGGGCTGGTCGCCGAAGAACGGCAGGATGGTGGCCACGGCGTATGCCAAGAGCGACAGTTCGCGCAAAACATTGGTTCAACCCCTGGAGGGAGGCTTGGTTTCGCCCGGAGAGCCGCTGGCTGGTAGGCCGGATAGCTTTGCCGAAGCCGATTTGCTTGCAGCCGGAAAGATCCAAGCCGCTTGGCTCAACGGTCGGGTGGGGCGAGAGGTGGCTGGCGGTCGGTTGCTGGCTGGATTCCTGCAGAAGAGCCAAGCCGTCGTGAAGGACCTCGGGGCGATATGAAATTGGCAGGGGGGTATAAGCAAGTGTCCCCGCTTGCGCGGGGACTGTAGGCTCTGAAACGGTCAGGCGTCCTGCGTCAGTCTACTGCTGGCAGTAGAACTCGGCTGAGACTTCGTTAACCCGGTCATAATAGTCATTGGGCATGTTTCCGTTACCGGAATACACAAGCTCTGCGCGTCGCATGTAGCTTATGGCATAGGTCCCAGGCACGTTACACGTTGCCGGAATAGCACCCGTGTACGTTTGACCACCAAACGTGTGCGAGTACTCGGTGCAGGAGTACCCTCCGCCAAGATGTTCGGGCTCGGGCCTGCAGTAGCCAATGCTCCCGGCGTAATTTGCTGCCCAGCCGGTGTTTGCGTCGGAGGAGCACGAGCCCAGTCCCTCTGGACCCCAGTCCCCGTAGGTGTAGAAGCCCGAAGGTCCTTCCACTCCGCCTTGGCACGTGTTGGTCCACGACACGATGTAAGGCGCTATACCTTCCGAATCTAACAGTAGCACCCGGCCAGTTTGGACCCACTGGCCCGCGAACGCATTTTGGGCAAGGCCGGCTGACATCAGGCAAAGAGACGCGCCCAGTAGTGAGCGGCGAAGGGTTGATCTGGCAGTTCTGACGTCATTTCGTTTCGATTTCACTTCCATCTCTCCATGAGTAGGGTGGTAGTGCTGCACTGCCCGCGCACGGTCGCAACACCCCGGCATAGGCGCAATCGGAAAACCGACCGGAACGGCGTAGGTAAAGCCCCACGGCGGCGAGGTATGTGACGCCTGTCGAGGTGTGAGCGATTCAGGTCGGTGGATGGCGCGTTCGCAGGATCTGCGATGCCAGGCCGTATCCTTCCATCCATGCTCCCGATGCACGGCTACCAAGGCTTCCGCTCAGCACCACGCCCATCTGGCTGGGTCCAGACCGGTGAGCGCTGGGCGCTCTGGTACAACGGCCGGGAGACAGCAAGCGTCCCCCTGATGATGGTCCCGGGGTCCGGCTGTGGATGGAAGGCCAGAAGATGTGGCACGTGAAGGAAGTGCGCGCGGCCAACGTCCGGCAGGCGAAGCGCTACGCCGAGCGCTGGTGCGCGGCCAGGCTGTATCCCGACCTGCCTCTGCGTGGGGCTGTCGCCCGGCTGACCGACAGCATGCCGATCCAGTTGCCCCCGCCACTGCATGTCTCCAACCCGCGAGCAGCAGCAACATGTCCGGCGCTTGGCCGAGGCTGGGGCTGGGGAACTTGCGCGAATAAGGGCAGCACTGGGGCCATGCAGACCTCCAGCCGAAGCCAAGCCTAGGGCCGCAGTAGCTGCAGGTCGAGTCAGCGCGTGGCGATGATCCCGGCAAAGGCTTCGATCTTCGCAACATTCAGGAGCTGGGTTAATCCGTGCGGACACCACATTGGGTGACGGCCTCGGTGTACCGAGCCTGTCGACGCTTCAGGAACTTGCTGTAAAACTTGATATAGCTTCCTCCACCAGTTCGAGGGGCGACTTCAACAAACTCCATCGGTACGCCGCCATTGGAGGTCGACACGGAGTAGCCACCGGAACGGGGCTCAAGCACATACTGCCATCGCGATCCTCCAATGCTCACCTCTCCCCATGCGTCACGGACACAAGTGGCGGCGGCCAAGGGGTCCTGATTGGACGAGAAAGTGGCTACAGGTCCGGTACTGCGTATGTCGCCAACAGAGGTGCAGGCTGCCAGCAGCATAAGTGTGATTCCGGCTGTTGCCATCCTGAGATGTTGAGTCATTCCGTGCATGCGGCAGCTCCGTAGGAAGTGGCGAACTGTGACGCAATAACGAGAGGGCTTCAACAGTGTAGTAGTCAGGTAAGCCATTTGCCGGCGTTGGCCTGGATCAACGTGAAGGACCCGCTGAAATCGCAGGCAGCGGCCGCTGCCTAGCCACCGGTTGCCTCAGGTCAGTGTCCGCCTTGGCCCTTTAACTTCTTGGAGCGAACGAACGGCCTCTTGCTGATCGTCTTAGATTTCTTGGTGCCCAGTAGGGCCTTGAGTCGCTCGTCAGCATCGAAGATCTGCGGGCTCTCGAATGGTACTTTCGGGAAGGTCGGTACAGTTGGGGGCACGTAACGCGAGCGTTGCCACCATGCTTCCAGGTCGTCAGCATGGATTCGATCCGATTGCGCACTCTGCCCCAGACGCATCGCGGTGAGGTGTCCATCATTGATCGCCCTTCTAAGGGTTCGTGGGTGGCATGCACAAAGCTCAGCTGCCTGAGCGAGTGTCATCAGCTTGTCGGCAAGATCCATCAGCCTTTCCCCTTCGTTGGTCAAAACGCCTTAGTCGGGCAAGAGCCTGCTCTCCATCTCGGAGGAGGTTGCCACCAAACTAGGAGCGAAAGTTGCGGATGGCCGCGACCAAGCCTTGGCGCCGTAGATTGCCTGATAGAGCCGCTTTCTCATAGAGCTTCTTGCCCATGAAATTACGTGGCTCGAGCTCGTATTCATGTGCCCTGGCATTGAACTGGCTCGCCGACACGCCGCAATAGTGCGCCGCCTCGTCAACAGTGAGCCACTCCTTGCCTAAAATATCGAAACGAAGGACCGCCAACTGCTGGCGAAGAGCTTTGATCTCGTCCTGCAGGGAAATGTCGGGTTCAGAAGTGTCCATCTAGATCTCCGCCAACGTGTCCCCGGCCACCCTGCCACAGTGCGGGCCGTGCCGGAAGCCAAGAAATCGGCCAACGGGGGGTCATGGACAGTCGTCGCAAAAGCGAGTCAGTTGGCGAGTCAACGGGGCCTATTCGTTGGCAGGTATGCACTTATATCAATAGCTTGCACTGGCAATTCGGTTGCTGGTGGGCCACCATTGCATTCAATGGCTTAGACCATCAAAAAGGGCACCGCCATGCGGTGCCTTTTTCGTTTGGTGCCTACTTGGTGGCTGCATTCCCGGCAGTGCCCATGCCGCTGTTGGGAGCTGCCATTCTTCGCGCCCCCCTGCTGCACTTCGGGGCTGAGCCAGCGCAGCCTTCTCCCGATAGATCCTCATCCTCGAAATCCACAATCCTGATTCGTTGTGCGCAGCCCGGTCAGCATCTCCTGCTCTTGTCGTTGGAGCCTGGGCTCGCTGATGCCGAAGATGGATCTCCTTCGGTTCGCCCGCTTCATTCAATGGGATACGCGTCGGCAATCTGCCCAGGGTTGTGAAGAGGGGAGGGACCTGCCAGCCCCTGCCGATGGTCACGTTGTGGAACCTTCGGCGGCATGCTCGAATCGGTCCACCCGGTCGTCCAGGAGCATGTCGGATGTCACTCAGGTCGCAGGCAGTGCATTTCGTGTGCGTCGCCGTTCTTGTGCTGGCGCCCCAGTGGGCCCGTGCCGGGTCGGGAAGCTCGACACTGCAGGTGCCCCCAATGGTTACGGTGGGCTACGACGAAGCCTTTGATCTGTTCAATCTGTTGGACAACCTGCCCGATTGGCTGCCAGGCTATACAGACGCGATCTACCAGCAGGACTGGGAGCGCAGGTTCGGGTTGGACGCGGAGGATCGTGCTGCGCTCGAGGCTTATGCACGGTTTCGTCAACGCACTTCCCCTATGGCCCGTAATGACGAGGGGAAGCGGCCTCTGGCAGACAGCCTGTTTGCCGGCAGCGATACACGCATTGGCGACCCATACACGGGCTACTTCCAGAACGCGACATCATTCTCCGCCGCCACCGAGGCCGCCATCGCCGCACAGGCCGCTGGTGACCGGGAACTGTTGAGGCGTTTCTATGCACGGTTTGTGCCCCGTGCACGCGCGCTCCTGACCGGGACGGCGCGCTTCAGCCAGCAACAGGAGACGTTGACCCGGGAACTTGCGGCGCCGGAGGCCGCTGCATTTGCCGCGCGCCTGCGCACCTTCTACGGTGCGGAGGCCACGCCCCTCTTCCAGGTGCGATTCGTGTGGTGGCCGTATTCGAACCGCACCCAGGCCAAGCTGCGCGGTGGCTCCATTGTGCTGTTCTCCGAGCAGCACGTGCAGGATGACTGGGCGCCGATCGTGCTGCACGAGTACGCGCACTTCCTGTCGGCGGGGCAGCCTGCTGCCAACCGGGAGGCGATGGCGGCAGCGTTCGCGCAGCTGTGCCCCAGTGCGCTGGCCCTGCCCAATCCGCTGAACGCACTGGAAGAGCCGTTGGCCATCTACTGGGGCCAGTACCGGTTCGAACGGGACGTGCGTGGGAAAGCGCTGTCCAGCGATTCGTCATGGTATGCCCAGCCGCACGCTGACCGCGCAGCCAAGGCAATCGCGGCTGCATTCCCGGCCGAGCGCCCGGCGCCAGCGCTTGCCGTGGGGCCGTTGCTGGAGGCAGCGGCTTCCGTCTGCGAATGAACTCGAGCGATTGCCGTATCCCCGTCGTAGTGGATTGCCAACTTCATTGGCACCAATCTGCGGTTCGCTGGCAAGTACATCCGAGCCAGTGGGGTCCAGATATCAAGCCGCCGCCGGACATGCTGACCGAAGCGCGGCAGCAGCGCGCCTTCGCATGCACGCTGAGCAGCACGCCGTAGCGATGCGCCCGCTACTGCGGAACGTGCATCAAAGGCTTGAAGAAGACGGGCTGAACGTTACTGTCAGAGTGCTGCTGTAGCGGCCAGGGCGCTTGAAAGCCGACTGGACCTTTGGGGTTTCCAGGGTGAGTGGCGTAGGCGTGCACACAACCGGCACCGGAATACCTGGCAACGTTACCGTGCGGCCGGCGCTGTTGTTCACGCTCTGCAGGCGGACGACCTGATTGTTCGGCAGCTCGGTCATCTTTCCCCCGTACTTCAGGCTGGCGTTGTAGTCGATTCGGGACGCATAAGCGCCGCTTCTGTCCGAGTCCAGAAGCACCGAGTAGCTGCCACTGTCGCGCCTGTCTATTGTCAGGTTGTCGCTCGCAGATACGTCGAACCAGGCGCTTTGGGAGTTGTAGCCATCGTACAGGCACATGTCGATTGTCGACGTGCCTGACATCATGGCGCCATTGGGCAGCTTCATCAGCTGCAGATCAATCGTAGGCGTCGACGTGCCGGCTCCTGGAAGATAGATCTGGATGTTGTTCCTGTCGGTGACCTTCAGCTTGATCGCCGCCTGGAAGGTGGCGATTACTGGATTGCTCCCGCCCCAGAGCCGCAGATCGAGCTGCAGGTTGGCTTTCCAAATGCCACCTGAGGGAAGCTTCGCAATCTCTGTGGCAGGAATTTTGACGAAGAGGCTTCGCCCGTCCCAATGGCGGCCGGTGCTGCAGGTGCCGATTTCTGCCAGCTGCGCCTGGTGGATTGCAACGCGGGTGGCCGCCACGGTCTCTGGCACGTCCTTTCCGTCGCAATCGGCGTGGCGGCTATACCCATTTTCTCCGATCAAGCCCAGAACTGCCGAGGCGCCGGTCGTTTCCTCCGTAAAGGAAAGCCGGATGGGGGTCGGCCCGCCACCGCCGTTCCAGACTGGCGAGGTCGGGCAGGCACCCGCCGCTGTATCAGTGGCAGATCTACAAGTCCAGGTATTGCGCCCCCACTTTGCAGCGTCGTCAGTGTCGTAGCCACCCGATGCCGCATTGAATACGAGAACGTCGCCCAGCGGTTCTCCTCGATCCCGGATCGATTCCACCGAATCGTTGCGGTTCGCTGGCGCTTGTGACCCTGCCGAGGCATTGAGCGAAAATGCACTCAATGCCACCGCCAGGGTGATCGCCAGAAAGCTACGGTCACTGGATAGAATCATCTGTCTGCTTACCGTTCTGCATGCATGCATGCGGGCTGGCCTTGGACGGGCCGGGGAACATCTTGCTCATTCAATGGCTTACGCCTGATCCTCTTTCGTCTCTCTGCGTGCTGGTGACATATCGCTGTTCCAGCAGCTTCTGCACGCGAGCCTGCGACCGCAGAACCTCTGGAAGTGCGTTGACCGTAGCCAATTCGCACTGCACCTTGCCAACAATCATCAGCACGTCCTGGCGGCGCTTTACCTGAAGCGGGCAGCGCATCAATGCCGAGCCCTCAATGACGAACAGGTTGTCTTCCTTGCGATCGAGTTCGGCGATGAAGCCGCCTTCGGCGTCAAGTGATGGCATCGCTCCATTGAGAATTACGCCGTCCGCCAGCGGCCTTCCGTTGATGTCGACCGCTTGGCCGACATAGGTGTAGATGATGCTTGCGCGCACGGTACGGGTCATGAGCTGGCCCGGCACCATGAACACGGCCTGCCGGCCCAGGCCATCGATCACGCTGGTAGCGTTCGTCGAAGACCCGACGCCGGCATCGCTCACTTCGACGGTGGCCGGGGAGAACGCGGTCACAGGAAGCAACGTGCGCTGTCCAAACCCGATCTTGATGTTCGAGCTCGAACCCCCACTCACCTCCGCAGCCATTCCAGCTGCTTCATCATTTTCCGTTACCTTTACCGCGTACCCCGCCAGCGGATCGGCCTGCGACGCAGAGGCGCCCACATACAGACCCGACCGGGAGGCGGCAAATGTTGACGAATAGCTGCCCGACAATGACGGGCTGGATGCAGGACCGCCATTGCGATAGGTGTTTGTAATGGATGCAGCCGCATCACCATAGCGCCCGTTCCATCTGCCCTGCAGGCCGCCAGTCAGGCTGTCCGAGCCATTGCCCGACAGGCCAAGCGCGATCTCGCGTTGACTCTGTCCCTGCCAGGACCAGTTTCGATTCAAGGCGTAGCTTTCCAACGTCTTCTCGCTGTCGCCACGCACCTCGACCCCTGCCGATGTGAAGGTGGCAACCGCGCCCGAGCGCGCCGCCGGGTCGGCCATCGACAGCGTCGCGCCGATGTAGCCGCCATATACAGTGCTTCCTCCGGCGCTGCGGTTGGCGAATACGCCTGCGCTGAAGTTTGCATTGAATGTCCTCCAGGTTGCCGAACGCGAAACCGAGAGCTGAACGGCACGCGCAACGTCGTCCACCCGGCGTGCATCGATAGGCAGCCAGCGGCTGTCCGTGTCGGCGATCGGCCAGCCGGGAACCCGCCCGGCGCTTCTGTTGTACGTATAGCCAAGCATTGTCGACCAGTCCCCCATCGGGATGGAGACCGTTGCGTTCAGCATGTCGTAACACCCGACATCGCGATGGGATAGCGATTCGCCATCGCAGGCGGCTCCGCGCATCCTGTACCGGTAGATGCTCCACGCGACGGTGTTGGAGAAGGAGAGCTGCTGCGTGCTGCCACGCGAGCCATCATTGCCAATCGACAACGAGGCAGTGGCCGAGAGCAGCCCGCGACCCACGGCGTGGCGCCAATCGAACTCCGTTTCACCGTAGCTGCCACCATCCACATGGGCAACACCGGTCGTTATCGAAAGGCCATCGGTCACAGGATATCGGACGCCCGCAGCCACGGTTGCGGTGTCGTTGCCGTTCGACTCGGCTGTGCGACCCGCCTGCGCGAACCACTGGCGGCTGCGGAAGCCGACGCCGCCACCGGTCTTGGTGAATGGTGTGGTCTGCGTGCGGGTCAGCATGTCGCTCTCGAATATTCGAAGAAGAACCGGATAGGTGCCCTCGGGAAATCGAGAGGTATCAACCGAGTTCACCCCGGCCCTCATGTAGAAGGTGCCGAGCAGCTCATTGCCGCGATACGCGTCGATTCGCGAGTCGCGGGACAGAAGCACGGTTACGGGCGTGCCCTGGACGGCCGACTCCGGATTGGCATAGGCCAGGGTCGTACCGATGCGGACGCCATCAAACGCCCCGACCGGAAGCATCGAGAATCCGAAATTTCCACCGAGCGGGCTTGCGAGATTTCGATTGTCCATGCGCCCGACCTGGACATAGTGCTGCCTGCCGACATCATTGCGGAAATAGATGTCTGAGAGCTCGGTGCGGTTGTTGGATCTGCCTGAAAAACTGCTGTGCGTGAAGTTCCAGTTTGCACCTATGAAGCTTCCGGGCGTGAGCCCCAGCGCACCGGTGCCGGAGACGGCCAGGCTCTTGTAGCCCCGCCCGCCGGAGTAGTTCAGGGTCTGCTGATGGATCAGTGCATTGCTGGAATCGGACGTGGGATCGCGGAATCGGATGTCGCGCTCTTCGCTGCCCAGCCACTCCCGTGAGAGAAACAGATCGGCATTGCCCTCCATCTCGTTGTAGATGAGCGCTGCGCTATCAGTGTCCACATAGCCACACCCATCTGCACCGGCCAGGCCGGCACAGGCCAGGCTTCCATTCCGCGGCATTGGCGCCGATAGCGATTCGATGATCGTCGACGGGTCTACAGCCGCGGAAATCTTTGTCCCCAACTTGCGCAGCAGGTCCTGAGGATCTTCAATGCGCAGTGTGTCGGGGGTTACAAATACGCGGAACAGTCCGAGCGATTCGCCAAGGAATGTGATCTCAACGCGTTCGTCATGCCCCGCTGCGATGCTTTCGAATCCATCCGGCACCGCCGAAGCGGCGCCGGCATTGGACGCGATGCTCATCGCATACATCACGGCCAAGCACGCAGCGACGGTTTTCCTGGTATCTGATGGGATCATTGAGCGGGGCAGCATTCGCAAAGAGTCGGGCGCGCCTCCAGGGCGCGCCCGGCGTGGCAACACGTGGCAGGTCAACCGCCCGATGCGGCACTCTGGGTCAGGATCACGCTGACCACGCCCTGGTAGCTGCCAGCTTCGGTGAGTGCGCCTGCCTGCTTCTGCGCCACCGACAGCGGCAGCGCGTTCGAGCCATTCTTGATGTCGCCAGAGAAGATCTCTGCCGCACTCAGGGTCTCGGCCTTGGTGGTCAGGTTGGCGTTACCGAACTTCACTGCCAGCGGAACGTCCGGTGCACCCGGGTTGGTGGTGTTGCGCAGGGCGGGATCAGCCGACAGGCGCACCTGGAGGTCCTTCTTGACATCATTGGTGAAGATCTTGGTCATTACCTGCGCAGTCTGCAGGCCCTGGCCCGGCAGGTACTGCATCTGCATCGTCGTCGGCAGGGGGGAGCCGTCGGCAGAGAGGATCTCCAGCGAGGTGTCGACATTGGCGGTTACGGTGATGTCCTTCTGCACCGCATGGGCGGACATCGAGATCGACATCAATGCAATGGCGGCAACGGGAACAAACTTCAACATGATTAGTCCTTTTGACTTATGGAAACAACGGGCTGACCCGGAATGGTCAGATTGAGCGCGCTATGCGAGTCCATCGCGTCGGCCGGATGCGCAGGCACAACTTTCTGCTGCACGTCCGGCATTCCTTCGACGCGGTATCGGATCCGTACATAGCGTGCGGGGCTCAAGCCATCCAGCTTGAACTTCTGGTCTGGATAGACGCTGCGTTCGAACGTCTTCCAGTTGCAGGCCGACTCATCCCGCGCGGTTGGGCAACCGCCGGCATCCAGAAGGCCTATTCGCACATTTCCCGTATTGATCACTACGCCTTCCGACACCTGCAGATCAGGTGCCGGGTGCTTTGGCAGTACCCGCACCAGCGGCGCCCATACCAGGTTGAAGTTGATCTGCCCGGCTGTCGCGCTGTCTGCAGCGACATCCTCGCCGGAGGGGGGCGCGACCGGCTGCAGGTAGACCCGGTAGAGCACTTCCTTCTCGGGAGTGCTCAAGGGGATTATCCGGATCAGTCGTGCGCCGCCTGCAGGAAGCACAAACTTGGCGGGAGATACTACGACCGGATATTCGCCTGATACCGCGTCGCTTTCCTCGCGCTCATGATCGGTCGCTGGATCGACCACCCGCTGTACTGTGGCCTTCACATACTGTGTCTGTTCGGACTTGGAGTAGACACGAAGCTGAGCTGCCGAGTTGCCGTCCGGCCCTATCGACGCGGCCATCGGATAGACCAGCATGTTTGCTTCGGCAGCGGGAATCATCAGTGCCAGCGCCCCCGCGCAGAGCAGGACTCTGCATGGGGTGGTGATCAACTTCATTGCAGCTACTTGCATTCGTAACCTCGGTGCAGATGTGCAGGTCGAGCCCAGCGATAAGCGGCCGCGCTCGGTCCCACATCCCGTAGGTGTTTGAGAGTTCAAGCGTCCAGATCCACCTGTATCGTGCTTGCCAGAGGCGCGCGGGTGCCTCCGGTCGCGCCAGGCGTTGTTGCGCTTGGGATGAATCGACCGGCCGCTAGTCTGTTTCCAGCAGGGTCAGCGATACATCAGACGTTTCTTAAATGCGGGACAGGCCGACGGCACCGCACTTCGCAGGCTTGCCCGGACAGCCCGCACGCTACGAGAAGCAAGCGGGGCAGGTGATTGCCTTGGGTCGGGGAGGCCCCGGCACCCGTTGCCTGGCCCCCGCCGTGATCCCGGCTTCACGCGCCGCACGCTATCCACGGCGGTCATGGACCTCATACGATTGCTGCGATCGCTGGAAGAATTCCTCTACGAGCTGGTCGGCTGGCTGGTGTTCTATCCGCGGATGTTCTGGCGGGTACTGATTCACCCCGGCGAGGTCGCGCGCTACACCCGCATCGAGCTCGGCAAGGATCCCGACCAGAGGTTCTCCGATGCGATCAGCCCGGTGCTGATGCTGATTCTGTCGGTGGCCATCGCCCATGCGCTGGAGATGGCGATGCGCATGTCCTCGCCCCGGCTCAGTACGCCAGTAGGGCAGCTGCTTTTCAGCAGCGAACAAGGACTGCTGCTCACCCGCTCTGCGGTGTTCTGCGTGTACGCACTCGGCGCGGCACTGGGCACGCTTTGGCGCCAGCGGCTGCCCGTGAACCGCGAGACGTTGCGCGAGCCTTTCTCCATCCAGGCGTTCATCGCATGCCCGTTCGTGGTGACACTCGCACTATCGCAGGTGGCAGCCGCGTCCCCGGCACAGGCTGGCCCGTTCACCGCGACCTGCATCAGCGTGCTGGCGGTGGCGTGGTACCTGTGGGCCCGCATGCGGGCCTTCGTGGCCTTGAATGGAGGGTCGGCGCTGCGTGCGCTCGGTTCGGTAGTAGTCTCGTTCCTGCTGACGACGATCGGGGTTGTCGGCCTGTTTGCTGCCGTCATCCTCTGATCTTCTACAGGGCGGCGATCACTCGAAAACGTGATCGGACTTGCGCGGCGGCACCGCCGTGGCCTCACCGCGCTGCAGGAGGTCGAAGACGTCCACCGCCTCCGCCGCCAGCGCATCGTGGGCGGCGGAATCCCAGTTCTGCTTGTACTCGTGGGCGAGCAGATCACAGGCGGCCTTGGCCTGCTGGCAGGTCTGCGACTTCTCCCCGCGATCGGCCAGCTGGTCGCGGTGGATCTGGCGCAGCAGCATGGTGGCTGCGCTGAAGTTGGTCATGCCAATGGCTCTCCTGCCGCTGGCTTCTGCTCCTGCCACAGCAGCAGCGCGTCCAGTGCCGGGCACAGTGCCTGTCCCCACGCACTCAGTCGATACTCCACTTTCGGTGGCACCTGCGGATACACCGTGCGCAGCACGATGCCGTCGGCTTCAAGCGCACGCAGCTGCTGCGCCAGCATCTTCTGCGAAATGCCGGGGATGAGCCGCTCCAGGTCGGAATAGCGCTGCACCTTTCCGTCGAACAGGTGGAAGAGGATCAACAGCTTCCAGCGGCCTTCCAGCAGGGCGAGTGCACGGGCCACGTCCGCGGCGGCGGTCTCAGGGGTATAGGCCTTTCTCATGGGGTGGGTCACTTACCTTCAGGTGCGTTCTTGTGGCGGCCAGGGTGCGGTCCGAGAATAGCGCCAGTCCCGCCTGGAGTGCCTGCGATGTCGATTGATCTTCCCGCGCCGTTGTCCCGCTATTTCCTGCTGGCCAATGGCGAGCCCGGAACCCACGTGGAGCAGTGCTTTGCCGCAGGCGCGACGGTGGGCGATGAGCGCCAGCGGCACCAGGGACACACGGCGATTGCCGCCTGGGTGGCGCAGACGCGTGCGGCCTACCAGCAACACGTGGTCCCCCTGCAGCTGCACGTGCAGGACGGTCGCCACATCGTATCTGCACAGGTCAGCGGCACGTTCCCGGGCAGCCCGGTGGTGCTGACACACGCGTTCACCCTGGAAGGGGATGGCATCGTCGCGCTGGACATCCACTGATCCAGTGGCGGTTGCTTCCGGAGATCGGGTGGCACGCCGATGGCTGCCGATTGACGCGTAGCAGCACCAATGGATGGCGATCTCCACGCATAGCGTGGAGCTACTGAGCGCAGGGTGCAGCTACGGGTTCTGGAACACCGCCAGCTGTGCGGCGAAGGCGCGCTGGTAGGCTGGCCGCGCGGTCGCGCGGTCAACATAGGCAGCAAGGTCTGGATACTCGCCGACGATGCCGCTGCTCTGCAGCCGCAGCAGCACCGACACCATCAGCAGATCGCCGGCGCTGAAGTCTCCGTCCAGCCATGGTGCATCGCCCAGCCGAGCGGTCAGCTGGCTCAGCCGCCGGCGCACGCGCTCGTCCAGCATCACCAGCCGTTGTGCGTACCAGGGCTGTTCGCGTTCCAGCACCCACGCCATGGAGCGTTCGACGATCGGCGGCTCCACAGTGTTCAGCGCGGCGAACATCCAGGTGATCGCGCGCATGCGCGCACCCGCGTCGGCGGGCAACAACCCGGGGTGCTGTTCGGCCAGGTGCAGCAGGATCGCGCCTGATTCAAACAGCACTACGTTGCCATCCTCATAGGTGGGAATCTGACCGAACGGATGCCGCGCCAGGTGCGCCGGCTGTTTCATCTCCTCGAAGGAGAGCAGATGGACGTCGTAGGCGAGGCCCAGCTCTTCCAGCGCCCAGCGCACGCGCATGTCGCGGGCCAGCCCCTGGCCACGGTCCGGGGAATGCTTGAATGCGGTCAGGATCGGGGTCATCGGGATGTCCATCGGCGTTGGCTGCCACGTCGGCCGGCCTTTCTTCTCTCGACGCGCGGACGGCGCGGGAATCGACACGCCTCCGCGGACCGAGGGCCCGGCATCGCCGGCCCGGATGAACGGTTCATGTCGGACGATTCGCCCGGGAGGGTCGGTGACGCGATACTGACGTCCTGCACACTCCGGGGGAAGTATGTGAGCACGTCCAGACTGCCGCGCATCGTTGGGTTCGACGTGCCACGGCTTCACCAGCAGGTCGATGCGACTGCCGATGAAGCCATCACCGCGCTGCTCGATCAGGCACCCGACGAACAGTGGACCGGCCGCTTCCTGCAGCACTGCGCGACGCTGGCGTCGCAGCTGTCATTGGCGGAAGTGAAGGTGGAGGGCACCCGCATTGCCTTCCATGGCTCCATCGCCGATGCGCGTGCCTTGGCCGATGCGGTCATCGCGCTGGTGAACCGGTTGAATGATCAGCTGATGCAGGAAGGCAACCAGCTCGCGGGCGAGGAGTGATCTGCGCGCAGCCGATGTCAGCCCGCTTGCGTGGCCAATGCCGGCCCGGAAAGGCGCGCCCAGCAGCCCATCGCCATTTCCGCCGACCCCGGGTGGCCACGCAGGCTGGTGCGCAGCGCGAGCCGTGACTGCAGATCGGTGAGCCATGCCGTGCGCGTGCCGTGTGGGTTGCGGACATAGATGTCGCACGCCAGGCGGATGACCGGTGCGACCTCGTGGCGGAAGTTGATGGCGGGCAGATCGCCCGTCTGGAACGCGGCCTGCCAGTGCTGCAGCTCGCGCTCGACGTCAACGAAGTCCTTGTTGGTAATGCGTTCCATGAGACTTCTCCTGTTGGAACGCCAACGTACACCTGTGCATGTCAGCAGCCTGTGTGCGCGCAGCGCTGTTCATGGTGCCCGTTCATTAATCTCCGGCTTTCATGCAGCTGCGTAACCGGCCCGCGCCCACAGTGGCGCTGCAGCAGATCGCTGCGGTGGAGCAAGACATGAACAACAATACGCCGCAAGGCCAGACCGACCGCACCAACGCCCCGACCGGCATCAAGCAGGCCGCCCAGCACGGCCAGGCTGATGACAACGCAATGGGCGGCGACCGGAAGCAGGACGGCAGGCAGCGCCAGCAGGAGCAGCAGGTCCAGCAGGATGCAAAGCCGGTCGGCCCGCAGAAGTCCGGGCAGGAACAGAAAAGCGAGCCGGGCCGTGACACCCGTCGCTGAGCAGTAAGCGAAGAAGAGGCCGCGCGTTGCGCGGCTTTCCTCTGTCCAACGTTCGGGAAGAGCGCTGATGCCATCCCATGCCCGTGCGGTAAGCCTGATGACGAAGATCATGTACCAGTGCCGTCCGGCAGGAACGACGACGATGGCGCGCTGCCGCGCCTGCCAGGCCCCCAGTCCGGGTGGCATGGAGTGCGCGCGCTGCCTTACCGAAGAACTCGGGGTCGTGATCGGCAACCGCGGTGCTGCGGCACGCTGGCTGGATTCGTTCCTGAAGGTGCAGCAGGACGAGGCGTTCGTTTTCGTGTGCGCCAAGCGGGTCGAGGAAACCGCGTCGGCGGGTCGCAGTCTGGAGTGACATCGCGCAGGCGTATGCTCAAGCTCCAATGGGAGCGAGCGTCATGTCTTTTCAGATCAACCTCTATGACAGGGATGGACGCGGGCTTCGCCTTCCCGATGGATGGTGGATCGACCTGCACACCGATCCCCCCGCGCTGGTCAACGGCGCTGTCCGCATCGATCTGCCGGCGTCCACGCGCAACGAGCATCCTGATCTGCAACCGGACGTCCTGAACCATCTCCGCCGCCGTATTGAAGGTGCGCAATGGCTAACCTGACCTACCATCCGCCGCTGGGCGTGCGCTGGCTGACGTTCCGCCTGCGCAACGGTCAATCCATCGGCCCGGAGAAGCTGCGGGCCGTGTGGTCCGATGCCGCGGAAACCAACAACTGTTCGGTCCGCCGCGAGTACGTGGAAGGCGCCGGCTTTGTTTATGCGCTGTACGCACCTAGCGGGCTGTGTGTTCCGCGCCGGGCCGAACTGCGCATGCGGCTGCTGCTGGAGGAAGCGGGCTACGCGTTCTCGATGGGCGTGCTTACCGGCAGCCATCCTGCCTACGGTTGAGCGCAGGGTGATCTGATCGGCCCGGAGGTTGCTAGACTGCGCGCCCCGCGCGTTGCCGCAATCACGGAAGATTCCCCATGCCGAAGCTGTCTGCTCTTGCTGTTTTCCTGGCGCTCGCTGTCTGCGCGCCGACCGCACACGCCGAGGAACAGCACAGCGCCTCGACCATCGCGTTCAAGTCGATCGGTCCGGTGCTGAATGCCCTGGTCAATGCCGACGATGCGCAGGACCTGATGGAGCGGGCCGAGGAAGACGACGCCACGCTGCTGCAGTCGCTGGCGCTCTATCTGGCCGCAACCCGCGAAGACGCCACGTTGGCGCAGGCGCCGTACCACGCAGCGGCATTGTTCGCACGCCGCGGTGACGATGCGCTGGCCGAGCGTTATCTGCGCCAGGCCGATGAGCGTGGCATGTGGTTCGCGCCCGCGCTGGCCGACAACGATGACTTCGAGCACCTGCGCGGAACACCTTTCTTCAAGCAGGTGCTCGCCAATACGCAGGCACGCTACGCGAAGGTATCGGTCGGCAAGGTGGGAGCCATCTCGGTGCTGGCCCCTTCTAAGAGCGTTGCGATGCCGGCCTGTGCGCCGGTGCTGGTGTGGCTGCACGGCTACGGCATCAATGGCCACCTGGACAGCAGCGAGCAGCCGCTGGCCGATGCTGGTGTGGTGTTGCTGGGCATCAACGGTACGGAGATGCGCGAGTCGTTCGACAGCTTCAGCTGGACCGGCCCGTATGAGGGCACGCACAAGGTGGTGCAGGCGGGGCTGGAGCAACTGGCCGCGCGCCAGTGCATCGACCGCAAGCAGGTGTACCTGATGGGTTTCTCGCAGGGCTCGCAGCATGCCGGCGCGCTGCTGGCGCAGCATCCGGATGACTATGCCGGTGCATTGCTGGTGTCGCCGGGTGGCTGGCGCCAGCCGGTGCCCACGCAGAGCAGCGCGCACGGCAAGCGGGTGTTCGTCATCAACGGCGAGCAGGAAGGGCCGGCGAACCAGAAGATGAGCGCGGATTTCCGCGCCCTTTTCAGCGATGGCAACGAGCTCCGGTCGCGTACCCATGAGGGTGGTCATTTCTATCCGGACGACTGGAAGACCTCGTTCCCGCAGGCCATCCGCTGGATGATGGGCACGGACGGCTGAGTCAAGGAGCAACAATGCGTCTGCGTGGAAACCGGCTTCAACGGCTGCATGCCCAGCGTGCTGCGCTGCTGGCCGAGATCAATGTCGAAGCGGGCCGGCTTGCTGCCAGGCAACTGCCCGCGGGGCAGTTCGCGGAGGCGCTGATGCCGTTGTCGCTGCGCTTGCAGGCAGTTGACCAGCAGATACTGCGGACAACACCCGCGCGGGAGCTGATCAAGCGCCTGCGCGAGGTGGAGCGGCAGTTGTACGATCCACAGCAGCGCGATGCGAGTGAACGTCGCGCACTGGAAGCGGAGGTGCGCGATCTACGCCTGCACGTCAGCAACCCGCGTCGTCGACCCCTGACTGTCAGGGTTGTACTGATCCTGTCGGTGGCTGTCGCCGCGGCGTTGTTTCTTCCAAAGGCCATCGTGGCGCTGCTTGCGTCCTGACTGAGCGAGCGGCCGCCGCCTGCCGAAGCGGGCAACGTGTCCACTGCTTCCCAAAAGGCAACGCCGCGAGCCCGCCTGCGGATCTACTGCGCACTGCCTGCGTTGCCTACGCTGATCCCACACGGCCCTTGCCGTGCTCCGGGTCCACTGCAGCTCGTGGATCCCGTCTTCAATCGAACCAGCGGCGCTGTGCTGCAGGGCATTGCTGCCCGGCAACGCCATGCCCTGCGCCGTGCGAAGGCGTAACCCCGGAACTGTCCGCCGGCCCTGCTTCACTGCCTGCCAGCCAACCTTCGTGGAGATCGCCTCATGTTCAGCCTGGAAAACACCATTGCCCCTGCCGCGCCTGCGCTCGACGAGCTTGTTCCCTCGCGCTATGCCCTGAAAGTCGGTGACATCGACGTGCTCGTGGTCAGCGACGGCGTGCTGCCGTTGCCGACGCAGATGCTCGGCCATAATGTTCCCGCATCCGAGCGTGCCGAATGGTTCAATGAGATGTACCTGCCACAGGATGCGTTCGACTGGGCGTTGAACGTGATGGTGGTGCACAGCGGTGAGCGCTCCATCCTGATCGACGCCGGCCTGGGCATGGACCCGGACCTGCAGCTGCCGCGCGCCGGCCAGCTGATCCGTCGCCTCGGCGCTGCCGGTATCGACCTGCGCGAGATCACCGATGTGGTCATCACCCACATGCACATGGACCACATCGGCGGCCTGCTGGTGGACGGAGTGAAAGCACAGCTGCGGCCGGACCTGAAGATCCACGTCGCAGCGTCGGAAGTGGCGTTCTGGAAGTCGCCCGACTTCACCCGCACCAACATGCCACAGGGGTTCCCGGACGCGCTTCGCGCAACGGCCACGCATTTCTGGGCCGAGTACGGCAGTTTCGTGCACACCTTCGAGGATGAGCATGAGATCGCACCGGGCGTAGTCGCGCGCCGCACCGGCGGCCACACGCCGGGCCACTGCGTGGTGCGCGTTGCCTCGGCGGGCCAGGCGCTGACCTTTGCTGGCGATGCCGTGTTCGCCGTCGGTTTCGATCAACCGAACTGGCATAACGGTTTCGAGCACGAACCGGAGGAGGCGGCGCGGGTGCGCATCGAACTGCTCAATGCGCTGGCCGGCACCGGCGAGATGCTGGTGGCCACGCACCTGCCGTTCCCGTCGGTGGGCCGGGTGTCCCGCGAGGGCGAGGCGTTCCGCTGGGTGCCGGTGTTCTGGGATTTTTGATCAAGTTTTCTGGACTTCACGTCACCAATGGTCCCGGGCAGGGGCGCAAAGTAACCCCTGTCGAAACCCACCCATCCTCTGGAGGTCCACCATGAACACCGTTACCCGCACCCTCGCTGCAACTGCCCTGGCCCTGTCGATGCAGGCGGGCCTGTCCGCCCAGGCCGCCGCGCCGGCACACCCGTCCGCACCCAGCGCTGTCACGCGCACCGCCAGCACCATCACCACCGCCGATGGTGTGCAGCTGTACTACAAGGACTGGGGCCCGAAGAATGGGCCGGTGGTGACCTTCAGCCATGGCTGGCCGCTGGATTCGGACAGCTGGGAATCGCAGATGATGTTCCTGGCGGACCACGGTTACCGGGTGGTCGCACACGACCGCCGTGGCCACGGTCGTTCCAGCCAGCCCTGGGATGGCAACGACATGGATCACTATGCCGATGATCTGGCCACGGTGATCAATACGCTGGACCTGAAGGACGTCACGCTGGTGGGCTTCTCCACCGGCGGCGGCGAAGTGGCGCGGTACATCGGTCGCCATGGCACGGGACGGGTGAAGAAGGCCGTGCTGATCAGTTCGGTGCCGCCGTTCATGCTGAAAACCGCAGACAACCCGGGTGGCGTTCCGATCGAAGTGTTCGACGGCATCCGCAAGGCGCAGCTGGAGAACCGGTCGCAGCTGTACAAGGACATTCCGTCCGGGCCGTTCTATGGATTCAACCGACCGGGCGCGAAGGTCAACCAGGCGATGGTCGATGCATGGTGGGCGCAGGGCATGCTGGGTGGGCAGAAGAACACCTACGACTCGATCGCCGCGTTCTCGGCGACCGACTTCCGCGCTGACCTGCAGAAGTTCGATGTGCCGACCCTGGTGATCCACGGCGACGACGATCAGATCGTGCCGATCGACGTGGCGGGACGGATGTCGGCCAAGCTGATCAAGGGCGCCAGGCTGATCGTCTATCCGGGTGCGCCGCATGGTCTGACCGAGACCCACAAGGACAAGGTCAACCAGGACCTGCTGGCCTTCCTGCAGCAGAAGTAACCACGAGGGCAGCCATCAGGCAGCGCGGAGAACCAGTAGAGCCACGCCATGCGTGGCTTTGCTGTGCATGAAGGCAACCGCATCCACGCATGGCGTGGATCTACTGGATCGAGGTTGGCTGGTGCAGGCCCTGCAGCTTGTGCGGGTTGCGCTGCACCAGGATCTGCACGATCTGCTCGCCGTTGGTATCGAAAGCCATTGCCGATTCCAGCACGTCGTCGAAGTAACGCAGCAGCCCCAGTCGTCCATTGATCATGCTCGGCACCATCCGCAGCTGGTCCTTGCGCCGCAGGTGCGGGGCGTACAGCA
Source organism: Stenotrophomonas sp. G4 (assembly GCF_003428825.1). Classification (NCBI taxonomy): domain Bacteria; kingdom Pseudomonadati; phylum Pseudomonadota; class Gammaproteobacteria; order Lysobacterales; family Lysobacteraceae; genus Stenotrophomonas; species Stenotrophomonas sp. G4. The sequence continues at coordinate 3,938,030 of NZ_CP031741.1, read as the reverse complement.
GCTGTGCGATGCGTGCGCCGCCGACCATCGGTCTCGGGAAGCTGGTGACGATGCCGCCGCCATCGCCGATCAGCACGGCCGATTCGGCCATCAGGGTTTTCATTGTCCTGAAGTCGCCATTGGCGATGGCCTCTGCGAAACGCCGCATCAGTTTCTGGTGCACGTCCTGCGGCACGTTGTAGCGCGGTCGCTCCTGCCGCAGCTGCAGGCGCGCGCGGTGCACGATCTGCCGGCAGGCGGCTTCGGTCTTGTCCAGCGTGCGTGCCACCACGTCGTAATCCTGGTCGAACACATCGTGCAGCAGGAACGCGGCACGCGCGTCCGGGGCCAGCCGCTCCAGCACGTTGAGGAAGGCCACCGACAGATCACTGGCCGTTTCCAGCATGTACTCGGGTGTGCCGGTGTCTTCGGTGAGCAGCGGCTCGGGCAGCCACATGCCGACATAGTGCTCGCGCGTGCGCCGGGCCAGGCGCAGGCCATCGATGGCGCGGCGGGTGGTGGTGGCCACCAGCCAGGCTTCGGCGTTCTCGATGTCCTGCTGGTTGGCGCCATGCCAGCGCAGCCAGACATCCTGCACCACGTCCTCGGCCTCGTGCGAGGAGCCGAGCATGCGGTAGGCCACGCCGAACAGGCGCGGGCGTAGTCGGGTGAACAGTGCGGTGGGGTCGTCCATGCCAGCAGAGACGGGACAGGTCCGCCGATTGTGACACCGGCGGACCTGTGGGAGTGGCGGGTACTGCCCCGGACCGGTGGCGGTCAGCGTGGTGGCAGTACCGCCGGCTTGCCGATGTCCTTGATCAGGAACACGACGAATGTCGCCGGTTCGGTCTGGCTGGCATTGCGGCCGACGGTATGCAGATCGTCCGGGCCCTCATGGAAGGCCTCCCCCGGGCCGAGGGTAACCTCGCGGCCGCCAGCCACGCCCATCACGATGCGGCCCTGCAGCACATAGACGAAGCCGTGGGCGTCGTGCCGGTGCACGGGATCGGCGCCGCCGGGTGGGTACTGCACCGTCAGGATCAGTGCTTCCTTGCCCGGCTGTTCCGGCAACGGACGGGTCATGACCTCGCGCACGATGGGCTCGGGTGCGGTGGGCGGCGGTGTTGCGGCGATGCTGGTCAACGGCAGCAGGGCCAGCAGCGCCAGGGAACAGAGAGAACGCATTGCAGGTCTCCAGCAGTAAAGTGTGCAGTCGACGCTCAGGCCAGACCGGCCTTGTCCAGGCCAAAGGCCTGGTCCAGCGAGCCGGGTTGCGTACGGAAGGCGACGTTGGCGCGGTTCCAGGCATTGATCGCCATCACCGCGTAGGTCAGATCGACGATTTCCTGTTCGGACAGCTGACTACGCACGCGCTCATACACGTCGTCCGCAACCCCCTGCGCAGGGAGGTGGGTGAGTACGTCGGTCCACGCCAGGCAGGCACGTTCGCGCGCACTGAACAGGTTCGATTCACGCCACGCCGCGACATGGTGCAGGCGCAGTGCGCGCTCGCCACGGATCGTCGCTTCCTTCACGTGCATGTCCAGGCAGAACCCGCAGCCGTTGAGCTGCGAGGCGCGGATGTTGACCAGGTCGATGATGGCCGCTTCGATCGAGCTGTTGTGCACGGCATGGGAGAAGGTGCCGAGCTTCCTGAAGAGTTCGGGCGACTGTGCGGCGTAGTCCAGGCGTTGGCTCATGACGGTGTTCCGATGGGAGTTGAGGGACGCAGCGAGGCTAGGCCCGCTGCGCGTGGGGCGGTAGGCGAGGGCAGGGCTGCACGGTGTTGCACGAAAAACACCAATGGCCTGTCACAGCGGCGGATGCTCGCCCGTCTGCCGGGCATGGACACCTCATCCGCCCCGAACCGCGCAGCAGCCTGCCCCGCCAGTGAGCGGGTCTGGCAGGCCTTCCTTGCCGCATTGCACGAACTGCCACCGGACATGCGGGCCGTGCTGTTGCTGCATGACGTGCTGGGCGCGGGCTTTGAAGACATCGCGCCGCTGCTGGGGCTGGAGCTGCCCGCATGCCGCCAGCGACTGGCCCATGCACGCGCCCACCTGCTTGCCCGACGCGAATTCCAGGAGCCCGGAACACCATGAATGTCATGCCGCAGTCCTGTCTGGCCAGCGACGGCCGCGATTCCCTCACTGCGTCCTTCTCCGCCAGCTATGCCGGGGTTCTGGCATTCATCGCGGTAGCCGCCGAGGGCAGCTTCGCCCGCGCCGGTGATCGCCTCGGCATCGGTCGTTCGGCCGTCAGCCGCAGCGTGCAGAAGCTGGAGGGACAACTGGGCGTGCGCCTGTTCCTGCGCACCACGCGCTCGACAACACTCACCCGCGAAGGCGAGCTGTTCCTGGAGGGCTGCAGCCCGGGCGTTGCCAGCATCCTGCAGGCGCTGGATGAAATGCGCGACCTGCGCGAAGGACCGCCGCGCGGGCATCTGCGGATCAGTGCGACCCATGGCTTCGGACGCCGGGTGATCGCGCCGCTGCTGTCTGCGTTCCGCGCGGAGTATCCACAGGTCTCTGTGGAGCTGCTGCTGGACGAGCAGGCACCGGACCTGGCCGCCGATCGCATCGATGTAGCGTTCCGCGATGGCGTGCTGGAAGACAGCCAGGTGATCGCCAAGCAGCTGGTGCCGATGCAGCTGGTGGTCTGTGCGTCGCCCGCGTATGTGCAGGCACATGGCCTGGCAGACACTATCGAAGCGTTGTCCACGCATGCCTGCATCGGTCGACGCCTGCCTGGTGGGCGCCTGCAGCGCTGGGACTTCCGTGTGGACGGCCAGGATGTGAATCTGCAGCCGCCGGCGGAGGTGGTGTTCAATGACGCCGATCTTGTCCTGCAGGCCGTGATCGACGGGCTTGGGGTCGCCCAGTTGCCCAGCTACCAGGTAAGTGATGCGCTGCGCTCAGGCGCTGTAGTGACCTGCCTGGACTGCTACGCGCCTCACGATCGTGGCCACTACCTGTGCTATCTCAGCCGACGCCAGCTGCCCAAGCGGATCCGCGCGTTCATCGATTTCAGCACCCAGCGCATACGCGCGCTGGATCTGGATGTGTTCTCGCACTGGGAAGCGCGGCAGCAGGCGGCAGCGCAGCGCGATTCGGTCCCGGCATGGGCATGACCGCATTGGTGCCGATGCGGCAACAGTGCGTGGCCCACTACGGATCTACTGCGCCGGCCAATGCGTTCCTAGCATGCGGCCACATCCGAACTTTCCACGTTCCAGGAGACCTGTCATGAAGATCCTCGTCATCGGTGGCACCGGCCGCATCGGCAGCAAGGTGGTCGACCGCCTGCATGCGGCTGGCCACGAGGTCGTCGTCGCTGCACCCTCCACCGGTATCGATGTGCTGAGCGGCGAGGGCCTGGCCGCTGCGATGGCGGGTACCGAGGTGGTGGTCGACCTGGCCAACTCGCCCTCGTTCGAAGATGCGGCGGTGCTGTCGTTCTTCGTGACTGCCGGCCACAACATCCTGGCGGCCGCGGCGCAGGCAGGCGTACGCCATCATGTCGCGCTGTCGGTGGTGGGTACCGACAAGTTGGCGGCCAGCGGCTATTTCCGCGGCAAGATCGCCCAGGAGCGCTTGATCCGCGATTCGGGCCTGGCGTACACGATCATCCACTCGACGCAGTTCTTCGAGTTCCTGCCGGGCATCCTCCAGGCAGCCGGTGACGGCCAGACCCTGCAGCTGCCGACCGCCGCAGTGCAGCCGATCGCCGCCGAGGATGTGGCCGATGCGGTTGCGCGCATCGCGCAGCAGGCACCAGCCAATGGCGTGGTGGAGATCGCCGGCCCGGAACGCGAATCGATGGCGGTGCTGGCGCAGCGCTTCCTGCAGGCAACCGGTGACGCGCGTGAAGTGGTTGGCGATGCCCAGGCGCGCTACTTCGGTGCGCAGCTGCAGCAGGACACGCTGGTGCCGGTGGGCCAGGCATGGCTCGGCTCGATCGGCTTCGAGCGCTGGTTGCAGCAGTCCGGGCTGGCACAGGGCCAGCCGGCCTGATCGGCGGTGGACGCTGACAGCAGGAACCTGCGATGACCGGGCTGAAACCGCCTCCGCACAGTGTGCTCGACAAGTACCACGGTGATGAGGTGCGCCCGCTGTACACCGGGCGGGTGCGGGTCAGGGGGGGCGTGGCACAGCACGGCCGCGCGTCGGGCGTGGTGCGGTCCGATGATGGTGCGCTGTCAGTGGACCTGCGGTTGCCCGCTGAGCTGGGTGGACCCGGTGGCGGTACCAATCCCGAGCAGTTGCTGGCGGCGGGCTACGCCGGCTGCTTCCACGGTGCGATGGTGCTGGTGGCTGCGCGTGCGGGAATGGAACTGGTCGACCCGAGCATCGACGTAGCGGTGACGTTCGCGCGAGATCCCGTGGACGGCCTGTACCTGCTGTCGGCCGAGATCGTGGTGTGCCTGCCTGGCATGGACCCGATACGTGCAGCCGAACTGGTGCGCAACACCGAACGGGTCTGTCCGTACGCGAAGATGTTCCATCGGGGCATCAGCCACGTGGTGCGGGTAGCGGTGGACTAGACATGCGGTGCGGATGACCGTGCAGGTCACTGCCAGGATTCAGAGGCGGTGAAGACGCCGCGTCGCCCGCGTGAGTGGGTGGGGCGCCGTTGGGCAGCATGATCACCGCATCAATCGATGCTCACCCGCGAACCACACCCGGTCGGCCAGTCTGGGCTCGCAGGCAGCGGATTCCACTGTTGCCCCTTTTCCCCCAGAGGAGACTACACATGAGCACCCAGTCCACCATCGAGCATCGCCTCAACGACCTGATCGAGATCGCACGTGATGGCAAGTCCTTCTACGAGGAAGCCGCAACCAAGGTGAAGGATGCCGAGCTGTCGGCATTGTTCATCCGCATCGCCGGCGTGAAGGGCCGCATCGTGTCCTCGCTGAGCAGCTCGGTGGCCGCTACCGGCGGCAAGCCGGCCGAGCACGGCACCATGGTCGGTTCCATGCAGCAGTTCTACGGCAAGGTGCGCGCGGCCTTCGGCGACACCAATTACGGTTACGTGGCCGAACTTGAAGAGTCCGAGGATCGCCTGCTGGGCGCGTTCAAGGACGTGCTGAAGGACAACGACCTGCCGCCGGCGGTGCGCCAGGAAGTGACCCAGTGGCTGCCGGAAGTGCAGGAATGCCACTCGGTGATGCGCGCCCGCAAGCATGCGATGAAGGCTGCCTGATCGCATCCGGCGATCATCCCCCACGTCGCCGCGACCAGGGCAGCCCAGTGCTGCCCTGGTGGTTTCTGCATCTGCCATCTGCCATCTGCGATCAGGCGCGTGGCCTGAGCAGGGCAATGGCCAGGCTGGCGCCAGCGTCGCTGCTGCGGCCGCGGCCTTGCTACACTGGGCACAATTCGATCTTCCACCGGATCATCAGATGAACAACGGGAACGGTCCGCAGACAGTCCGCTGAGCCGCAACAACGGTACGCACGTTGTTGCGGTGATCTTGTCCTGCGATCTCCACGCACTGGGTTGATCACCGCCGGATTCCCTCCTGAGCGGATGTTTCCCCATGTCTGATCGAAAAGCCCTTCGCTGGGCCCATTCCCTGCCGGGCGCCATCGCATTGATGGCGCCCTTCGACCTCCTGGCCTCGCTGGCCATGGATATCTACCTGCCGGTCGTATCGGCCATGCCGCAGGCACTCGACACGTCGCCCGCCCTCATCCAGTTGACGCTGAGCCTGTACATGCTCGTGCTTGGGCTGGGCCAGTTGATCTTCGGCCCGCTGTCGGACCGGATCGGGCGACGGCCGGTGCTGCTGATGGGCGCGCTGTTGTTCACGCTGGCGTCTTTCGCGCTGGCCGCGTGTAGTGGTGGTGCGGCATTCCTTGCATGGCGCGGCGTGCAGGCGGTTGGGGCGTCGGCCGCACTGGTGGCCACGTTCGCCACGGTGCGCGACGTGTATGCCGATACGGCCGAAGGCGCCGCGCTCTATGGCCTGTTCGCCTCGATGCTGGCGTTCGTGCCGGCGCTCGGTCCGATCCTCGGCGCATTGATTGCCTACGCGCTGGGCTGGCGGGCCATTTTCATCGCGCTGGGTGTGCTGGGGCTGCTGGCGGGTGTACACGCATGCCGCGGCTGGCAGGAAACACGGCCACCGCAGCATGTCCACGCATCGCCAGCCTTCGCGCGCATCCTCGGCAATGCGGGTTTCTGGGTGCATGCATTGGGATTCAGTGCGGCGATGGGCACGTTCTTCGTCTTCTTTTCGATCGCGCCACGGGTGCTGATGGGGAGGGCCGGCTATTCGCCGATGGGCTTCAGCCTGGCCTTCGCGACGGTGGCGCTGGTGATGATGGTCACCTCGCGCTTCGCCGCTCGATTCATCGGGCGATGGGGCATTGGTGGCAGTTTCCTGCGGGGGCTGATGGTGATGGTCGGCGGCACGCTGGTCATGGCGATGACGGCGATGCTGCCGCCGTCATTTGCCAGTGTCGTGTTGCCGATGTGGCTGGTGGCCATCGGCATCGTGATGGTGGCTGCGGTGGCGGCCAACGGTGCGCTGCGCGATTTTGCCGATGCCTCCGGCACGGCAGTGGCGCTGTACTACGCCGTGCAGAGCGTGATCGTGGCAACGCTTGGCACGCTCGCGACGCTGCTGCTGCCGGGCGATACGGTCTGGCCGCTGGTGGCCTTTGGGCTGCTGCTGCCGTCGTTGAGCCTGGGTGGCCTGGTGATGCTGAGGCGGTGAACTGTGCAATCAGCATCAGAAAGACAAACGGCTGGCGTGATACGGTCGCGCGTCGGGCAATTGAACAGTGGCTGCCCGGATCGGTTCCGTCTCCATGCTGTCCTTCCGTTCGGTTACCCAGGTCGCTCCATGACACCAACCTCCCGCAAGTCCTTCCGCAAGCCCCAGATCGCCATCCTGGGGAGTGCCGATCCTGGCTCACCGGCGTTCGACCTCGCTGCACAGGCGGGCAGGTTCCTCGCCGAAAATGGAATCACCCTGGTCAGCGGCTGTGGCAGCCCAGCCACGCGGGTGGCAGCCGAGCATGCAGTCGCAGCCGGCGGCACGGTGCTGAGCGTGATCCCGGAAGGCAACATGCCCGCAGCAGACTGGCCGGCAACGGTGGTGGTGCCCTGCGGCATGGGCGATGCCCGCAACCTGATCATGGCTTTGGCCGGCGATGCCTGCATCGTCATCGGCGGGCGCGCGGGCACGATTTCCGAAGTGTGCCTGGCCTGGCTGCACAAGCGGCCTTTGCTGCCGCTGGTGGGGGCAGGCGGCTGGTCGGATGGCCTTCCGGGCAACCCTCCCGATGAGCGCGGGAACTCGCCGATACTGCCGTGGCACGACATTGCGGAGCTGCGCGCGCAGCTGCGTGATCTGCAATTGCTGGCAGGCTGACCCTGCTATCGACCACCTGGAGTGCTGTGTGGCCGTCAAACGCGTCGTCGCCAACATTGCCACTACCGATCCTGCGCAGGCGGCCGCGTTCTACGCCGACATCCTGGGCATGGACATCGTGATGGACCATGGCTGGATCGTCACCTATGGCGGGCAGGCCGCTGCGCTGGCACAGCTCAGCGTTGCCAGCGAAGGCGGGTCCGGGGCGCCGGTGCCGGATCTTTCAATTGAGGTCGACGATCTGGATGAGGTGCTTGAACGCCTGCGGCAAGCCGACATTTCCCTTGAATATGGCCCGGCCGAAGAGCCCTGGGGGGTGCGTCGCTTCTTCGTGCGTGACCCGTTCGGGCGCCTGTTGAACATCCTCGCCCACCGCTGACCGGCAGAATGCGGCTCAGCCGCCCTGCGACGGTGACGGTGGTCGCTCAACTCTGTTGGCTGCCGTCAGGTTGGCCGGGCATATCCTGTTGCTGTTGCTGTTGCTGTTGCTGTTGCTGGCGGCTGCTGGCGTGCCGCGCATGGCCGCCTTCACGGCCGATCGCGGCCATGTGCTGGCGGTCCTGGCTGATCGCCTCACCGCCCTTCCGGCCCGCCACCCGGGCCTCGGCCGGGCTGAACTGGTGCGCATTACCGGATGCGTGGGCAGCACGTCCCCCTTTGGCCGCGATCGCGCGCTGTTTGTCTTCGTCCATCGAGGCAAAGCCCCGATTGCTGTTGCCATTGCGTGAGCTGATCATTACCGGTCTCCGGGTGTGAACACGGGGTGTTGCCATCAGTGACGGTCCGTTGTTGCACAGAGCAGGCTAAAGACAGGTCGAAGTGGGCTGCACGAGGCTCACATGGCCTGCGCACGCGTTTGACGACCGGTTACCGTGCTCGACGCGCCGGGATCTGCAACCGGTCATCGCAGTCACCAGTGGCGCCCCGGCAAGGGAGACTTCGAGCCGTCGGCCGTATGTGGATGGCATGCAGAATGTCATCGTCTGCTATCGCCGATGCCATCGTGCATGCCTAGAATCAAGCCATCCCGGTAGGTCCCGGGCGCTGTCGAGCGAATGGATTCAATGAAGATTCTGTTGACCGGAAGTTCCGGGCGGATAGGACGGGCGATCTTCGGTGCGCTGGCCGCTGCCAATGAGGTGGTGGGGCTGGATCGCAGTCCGTTCGCCACCACGCGGGTCATTGCCGATGTCACCGATCGCCGGGCGCTGGAACGCGCCGTGCAGGGGGTCGACGCGGTGATCCACACCGCGGCCCTGCACGCCCCGCACGTGGGCCTGGTACCTGACGCGGTGTTCCAGCAGATCAACGTGGAGGCCACCGCGAACCTGCTGCAGCTGGCGCGCGAGGCCGGCGTGCAGCGCTTCGTGCTGACCAGTACCACGGCGCTGTATGGTCACGCCGTGGTGTCCGGCGGCTGCCGTTGGATCGACGAGGACACCGAGCCGCTGCCGCGCACGATCTATCACCGCACCAAGCTGCAGGCCGAAGCGTTGGCCGAAGCGGCGGCCAGCGCAACGTTCACCGTGCGCGTGCTGCGGATGGCACGTTGCTTCCCCGAGCCGCCTGACCGCATGGCGATGTTCCGCCTGCACCGTGGTATCGACGCGCGCGATGTTGCCAGCGCGCATGCCGCGCTGCTGCACGATGAAGGCGCGGCCTTCCAGCGTTACCTCGCCTGTGCACCGACGCCCTTCCGGCGCGAGGACTGCCTGCAGCTGGCCGCCGATCCGCGCCAGGTGCTGGCGCGCCGCGCACCGCAGCTGCTGGCCGAGTTCGAGCGCCGTGGCTGGCCACTGCCGCTCAGCATCGATCGGGTTTATGACAGCAGCCGGATGCGTGCAGCGCTGGGCTGGCAGCCCCGTTTTGGTCCGGAGGACGTGCTGCAGCAGTACGCCGCGGGCAGCATCGAGGTCCTGCCCCGTGCGGACTGGATCCGCGACCGCGTCGCCGAATAGCACAGGCGAGCAGCGCGGGCCTGCGTCGACGGCCGCAGCTGAGCGGGTTCAGGTTTTGTGCGTGCGGCGAGCCTCAACCTCGCCCGGCCATGGCCGCTAACCCGGTGCGCGCCTTCCCGCGCCGGGTTCCGATCCGGCGGGCAGGCGGCCCGCGCGACGGACCGCGCATCTGCGCGGTGCCCTGGTGGCACCGGTCGACCTGAATTGCCTGCGGATCCTCCCATGTCTTCTTCCCGTTCCGTCGCTGCCCGCCGCCCCGGCAGCATCGCCCACAAGCTGATGCTGGGCACTGCGGTGATCGCGTTGCTGTGCTTCGGCGCGACCGCGTTCCTGATCTATCACCAGGCCAGTTCGGCGCTGGTGTCGTCCTCGCGGCAGACCATGGCCAGTGAAGCCCGTGCCGAGGCGCGGCAGGTGGCTGCCGACCTGGGCACGGCCTTTGCCAGCAACGATGCGATGGTGGAAACCGTGCTGGCCCAGCGTGCCCGCGGTGATGCCCCTGATCGCGCCAGCCTGGCCAATGTCATCGGCGAGCAGTTGCACGCGCACCCGGAATGGCTGGGCAAGAGCACCATGTGGGAGGCCAATGCCTTCGACGGCAAGGACGCCGAGTTCGTCAACAGCGAGGCGCACGACGCCACCGGCCGCTACATGAGCTACTGGGCCTGGCAGGACGGCAAGCCGCAGCAGTCGACGATGACCGACTACACCGAGACGCCCAGCGGCTCGGGCAACTGGTACATGGTGCCCAGCCGCGACAAGCTGCCGCTGGTCAGCGAACCGTATGCCTACGACATCGGCGGCAAGCAGGTGCTGATGAGCACGCTGAGCACGCCGATCGTCGAGAACGGCACCTTCCTCGGTGTCTTCACCGTCGACTTCTCGCTGGAGGCGCTGCAGAAGCACCTGGCCACGCTGACGCCGATGGGTGCCGGCCGCGTCGAACTGCTGTCGCCGAAGGGCGTGGTGCTGGCCTCGGCCGATGCTGCCGAGATCGGCAAACCGCGTGCCGATGCCGCCACCCTCGGCATGCTGGCGCAGATCGCCGCCGACAAGACCTACGAAGCGTTCGAGCCCGACGCCGCCGGCAACGTCCGCCTGTACGTGCCGCTGCAGGTGGGGGACGCGCCGCAGCGTTTCGCGCTGGGCGTGGTGGTGCCGCATGCGGTGATCATCGCGCAGGCCCGCGAGCTGCTGTGGATCATCCTGCTGGTAGGCGTGGTGGCTGCGCTGGTGCTCAGTGGCGGTGTCTACCTGTTGCTGCAGCGCCTGGCGGTGCGGCCGCTGGCGCAGGCGGTGCGCATCGCCGGCGACGTGGCTGCGGGCAAGCTGGACACCGCCATGCCGGCGCTGGGCAACGATGAAGTGGGCCGCCTGCTGGGTGCGATGCAGGGCATGCGAGGCCAGCTGCAGGCGGTGATGGCCGCACAGGCGGAGATGGCGCGCCGCCATGATGCCGGTGAGATCAGCTACCGCATGGACGCGTCGGTGTTCCCGGGCGAGTACGGTCGCATGGTGGCCGACAGCAACCAGCTGGTAGCCGACAGCAATGCGGTCACCCAACGCCTGGTCGAGGTGATGCAGCGCTACGCGGTGGGTGACCTGAGCGTGGACATGCAGGCACTGCCGGGCGAAAAGGCAGTATTCACCGCTGCCATGGCAACCACCAAGGCGAACCTGGCGGCCATCAACGAGCAGATCCAGCAGCTGGCCGCTGCTGCGGCGGCAGGCGATTTCGCGGTGCGTGGCGATGCGCAGCGCTTCGAGCATGACTTCCGCCGCATGGTGGAAACCCTCAACACCATGATGCAGGTCAGCGATCAGAACCTGGCTGCGCTGTCGACGCTGCTGCGTGCCATCGCCGCCGGTGACCTGAGTACACGGATGGAGGGGGACTTCCACGGCGTGTTCGCGGTGATGCGCGACGATGCCAACAGCACCGTGCAGCAGTTGACCCGGATCGTCGGCCAGATCCAGCAGTCCGCTGCCAGCATCCGCCTGGCTGCAGGCGAGATCGCATCGGGCAACAGCGACCTGTCACGCCGTACCGAGCAGCAGGCGGCCAACCTGGAAGAGACCGCAGCGTCGATGGAGGAACTGACCTCCACCGTGCGCCAGAACGCCGATCATGCCCTGCAGGCCAACAAGCTGGCGGCCTCGGCCGCAGGCGTTGCCAGCGAAGGCGGGCAGGTGGTCAGCCAGGTGGTGCAGACCATGGAGCAGATCGAGACCTCTTCGCAGCGCATCGCCGAGATCATCTCGGTGATCGATGGCATCGCGTTCCAGACCAACATCCTGGCCTTGAACGCGGCGGTGGAAGCGGCGCGCGCCGGTGAACAGGGCCGTGGCTTTGCGGTGGTCGCCAGCGAAGTGCGCGCGCTGGCACAGCGCTCGGCGGGCGCGGCCAAGGAGATCAAGGAGCTGATCGACGCCTCGGTCGCCCATGTCGGCGCCGGCGCGCAGCTGGTGCACGGTGCGGGCCGCACGATGCAGGAGATCGTCGGCCAGGTCGGCCGGGTCAACGAGATCATGGCCGAGATTTCGGCCGCCTCGCGCGAGCAGTCGGCCGGTATCGAGCAGGTCAACCAGACCGTGGTGCAGATGGACGAGACCACCCAGCAGAATGCGGCGCTGGTGGAAGAAGCCACCGCTGCGGCGCGGGCGATGGAAGAACAGGCCGAGCAGCTGGCGGTGGCGGTGTCACGCTTCCGCCTGCAGGCCGACACCCGACCGGCTGCCGCGTTGCGCGCCGCCTGAGCCGGGGCATGAACGACGACGCCCGGCCAAGGCCGGGCGTCGATGTGCCACTGCGTATGTGGTGCGCTGGGCTTAGAACATGCCTTCGAAGGGGTTCCAGCTGGTGTTGCCCTTCACCTGTTCCAGGTAGTAGCTGTAGTTGGTGCTCGAGGCGACCAGGAAGTTCATTGCGATGAACAGTGCGCGGGCCACGATGTCCGGCAGCACCAGGCTGACCGCGATCAGCACGACGTTGATGCCGATCACCACCAGCGCCTTGCGCCACATGCCCAGGATGAACAGATAGATCGCGCCGAAGAAGAAGGCGAAGAAGTTCAGGTTGATCTTCAGGCGGTCGCCGAAGGACAGCGCCTTCCAGGCCTGCTTGAAGCCGGGCTCCTTGGGAGCGCCGTGCTGCTGGAAGAAGTTGAAGCGGAACTGCCACTTCGGGCTGAAGCGGGTCAGGTCAACGGTGTTCATGTATAGGGACTTCCCTGTTAGGAAAACGTTTTCATGATAAGTGAGTCACATTCAGCAAGCCAGCTTGGAGCGTCAAAAATGTGACGTTCCTACGGCAAAGGGCTTGCGTCCCGGTGCCGCACCGTCGCCCATCCGCCTTGTTTTTAGGATAGGGTGCGCAGTTCTGCTGCTACCCCGGCTGTTTGCGGGTAGCTGCGGTATGTCCATGGAGGTTGCATGACCACACCTGCTACACCGGAAAACGCACCCGGACCGGTGCTCCTGCCGACACCCGAAGTGGTGCAGGCACAACAACTGCTCGCCCGCCAGCAACTGGCGGTGGCGATGGACCGTGCACGCATCGCGGCCAGCCGCGACGCTGCGCCGGCCGTGCTGGAAAACGACTGAGCCTGGGAAACCAGCCGCGATCGCGCTGGCCTGCTGCCAGCGCGATCGCAGTGCGCATCAGAAGCGCGCGGTCATGCTGAGGAAGTAGCTGCGGCCGGCGACGAAGTAGTCGGTAGCGCCGTCGGCGTACAGCTTCTTGTCGGCCAGGTTGCTGACGCCGCCACGCAGGGTCAGCACCTCATTGACGTTCCATGCAGCGGTCAGGTCATACAGCGTATAGGCCTTCAGGAAGGTATTGACCACGCCGGTCTGCTTGCCGGTGTACTGCGCCGACAGGCTGCTGGAGAACGTGGTGTTCGGGGTCCAGTCCAGCGACGAATAGCCTGAGAACTCCGGGGTGTCGATCAGGTTGCGGCCGGTGGTCAGGTTCCTGGCTTCCTTCATCCAGGTCGCCGACGTGCGCCAGCGCCAGTGATCGCCGAAGCGGAAGTTGAGGTTGCCTTCCATGCCGCTGGTGCGCGCGCGCTGCACGTTGCTCATGCGCGTCCACCAGTAGCCGTTGAAGAAGCCCAGCGCTTCATACTCGATCTTGTTCCTGAAGTCGGTATGGAAGTAGGTCAGGCCGGCGTCGAGCAGATCGTTGTCGAAGCTGACGCCGATCTCGCGGTTGGTGCTGGTTTCCGGGTCAAGGTCCGGATTACCTGCCATGTAGCAGCCGCCACGTACGTAGCCCAGCGGGATCAGCGAGGTGCAGCCGCGGCCACCGGACTGGGTCGCCGCGCTGGGCGAATTCTCGGTCAGGCTCGGCGCGCGGAAGCCCTTGGACACGCCGCCACGGATCGTCCACTGCTCGCTCGGGTGCCAGACCAGGTAGGCACGCGGACTGACATGGCTGCCGAACTGTTCATGGTGGTCCAGGCGCGCGCCCAGGGTCAGGGCCAGGGTACGGTGCAGCTTCAGTTCGTCTTCGACGAACAGCGCCCAGGTATCCACTTCCAGTGCAGAGCCGACCACCGGATTGCCGGCATAGTCCACCGGCGCCCGGCCGATGGTGTCGGTGTTGATCAACTCCTGCCGCTTCCATTGGCCGCCCACCGCGAACTGGTGGTCAACGCCCAGGGTGAAGGGCGTGCTCAGGCTGCCTTCGATGATCGTATCGGTTGCCTCGGAGCGGCCGGTCGGGCCGATGTCGTTCTTGTATTCGGTCCAGTACGCGCTGAGCTTGGAAGTACCGAAATCCCACTTGCCGTCGTGGTTCAGCGCCAGCGAACTGCGCTTGAGCTCACTGGCACCCCAGGCGCCTTCGTCCTGCTTTTCCAGCGCCTGGGCGATGAAGGCCTGCTGCACGCCGTGGCCAGCTTCCAGCGACACTTCCTGTGCCTCGCTCAGCTTCCACTGCAGCAGCGCGTCGACATTGCGGTCCTTCTCACCGGCGTAGGCGTTGCCGTACACGCCGCCGTTGGAGCGGTCCGAGTCGCGGCGCATGCTGTTGGCACCGATGCGCAGGCCGAAGCGCTCGCCCAGCGGGCCGGAGAAGGTCGCGCCGATCTGCTGGGTATCGCCACGGTCGCCATCCTGCGGCCGGGTGTAGCTGTGGGTGGCGCTGCCGTTCCAGCTGTCACCGATGCGCTTGGTGATGATGTTGATCACCCCGCCCATCGCGTCCGAGCCATACAGCGAGGACATCGGGCCGCGCACTACTTCGATGCGCTCGATCTGGTCGGGGGAAATCCAGTTCAGGTCCTGGCGGCCCAGGTCAGGGCGATAGTTGGTCGAGGCCGAGCTGCCCATGCGCTTGCCGTCCACCAGCACCAGCGTGTAGTTGGACGGCATGCCGCGCAGCTTGATCTTGGACTGCTCACCGGCGGCGCTGAGCCCACCGGTCACGCCCGGAATACGGCTGAGCAGGGTAGCCAGGTCGTGCACCGGCTGCCGTTCGATGTCTTCGCGGCTGATCACGCTGATGCTGGCCGGGGCATCCTTGATCCACTGCTGGTTGCCCGAGGCGGTGACCACCACGGTATCCAGGTCCTTGGTCGAGGCATCGGCGCTGGCTTCAGCGGCGGCGAGGGCAGGCAGGGCCAGCAGGCAGGCGGCGGCCAGGGCGCTGGCCAGGCGGGTGCGCGAAAGGCGCGCGGAACGGAGAGGGGACATGATGGCTTCCAAGGGAGAGGAGAGACCCGGTGGAAGCAGCAGGCGCACGCAGACAGCAGGCAGCCAACCCCCTCCCTGGGTCGTCGGGCGCTCGGAGGGTCCGGCGCAGCTGGGTGGGTCCGGTGCGCGGAGCGCGGCGACCTGCCTGGTTGACGTAATGATAACCGTTCTCGTTTGTTACGATCCAGTACTTTCCGGGATGGATCGACACCCGCGGGCGCATGGCGTCGTTCGCCTGCTGATTGCTGAATGGGGAGATTTTCCGGTGTAGACCTTCGCACCCGGCTTACATCCGGGGCCATAGACTGGGCCGCATTTTTCGATTCCGCCCCGTTGGAGATCGTGTGGGTTCCGGTAGTGACAGACATCGACTGCGCGGCATGACGTCGTGGCAGACAGGACAAGTGCGGACGCCGGGAACGCGTACCAGGAACCTTGGTGCACGCAGCCCGGCCGGGACGGCTGGTCCTGCGGCCTGCAGGGAGTAGGCGGCCATGGGGAGTGAAACCATCGACGCGGAGCCGGTCACGGCCGGTCCCGACGCGGGCTGGGCCCTGCTGCCGGCCGAAGCCCCGCTGCTGATGCCCGAACAGACGCTGCGGCAAGGCTCGCTGAAGGTCCGGCGCCATCGCACCTCGCCACGCATGATCGGCCTGCGTCGCCTGTACATCCTCGGCGGCACCGTGGCGATGACCGCCGTGGCCACCCGGATGATGTGGCGGGTGCTGTCCGGCAATGGCATCAGCGTGCTGGAGGCCTGCCTGCTGGTGCTGTTCGTCGGCCTCTTCGCCTGGATCGCGCTGTCCTTTGCCAGTGCGGTGGCCGGCTTCCTGACGGCCGTGTTCGACCGGGGCTACCGTCTGGGCATCGATCCGGACAAGCCGCTGCCGACCGTGCACAGCCGCACCGCGCTGCTGATGCCCACCTACAACGAAGACCCGCGCCGGCTGCTGGCCGGCCTGCGTGCGATCTACGAATCGGTGGCGGCCACCGGCCAGCTGCAGCGGTTTGATTTCTTCGTGCTCAGCGATACCCGTCGCGAGGACATCGCGCGGGCCGAAGAGCAGGTGTTCGCCGAGCTGCGCGAGCTGGTGCCCGATGGGCGTGCGCGACTGTTCTATCGCCGCCGTGGCGACAACAGCGCGCGCAAGGCCGGCAACATCGCCGACTGGGTACGCCGCTTCGGCGGTGCCTACCCGCAGATGCTGATCCTGGATGCCGACAGCCTGATGACCGGTGACAGCATCGTGCGCCTGGTCGCCGGCATGGAGCACAACGCCGACGTCGGCCTGATCCAGACCCTGCCATCAGTCATCGGCGGCCGCACCCTGTTCTCGCGCATGCAGCAGTTCGGCGGGCGCGTGTACGGGCCGGTGATCGCCCGTGGCGTGGCCTGGTGGCACGGTGCCGAAAGCAATTACTGGGGGCACAACGCGATCATCCGCACCCGTGCCTTCGCCGACCACGCTGGCCTGCCGGAGCTGCCGGGGCGCAAGCCGTTCGGCGGCCACGTGCTCAGCCATGATTTCGTGGAAGCGGCGCTGATGCGCCGTGGTGGCTGGGCCGCGCACATGGTGCCCTACCTGGGGGGCAGCTACGAGGAAGGCCCGCCAACGCTGACCGACCTGCTGGTGCGCGACCGCCGCTGGTGCCAGGGCAACCTGCAGCACGGCAAGGTGGTGGGCAGCCGTGGCCTGCACTGGATCAGCCGCGTGCACATGCTGATCGGCATCGGCCATTACTTCACCGCACCGATGTGGGCGATGCTGATGCTGATCGGCATCGCCATCCCGCTGTTCCAGGAAGGCATCGATTTCAACGCCCTGCTGCACCTGTCGCCCAGCGTGTACTGGCGTGCGCAGGATGAAGAACAGGTGGTGCGCCTGTTCGCCGCCACCATGGCGGTGCTGCTGATGCCCAAGGTGCTGGGTTACTTTGCGATGCTGCTCGATCCGGTTGAACGCCGTGGCTGTGGTGGCGCGATCCGGGCGTTCCTGTCGATGCTGGTGGAAACCGTGCTGGCCGCGCTGATGGCGCCGGTGGTGATGTACGTGCAGTCGCGCGGGGTGGCCGAAGTGCTGTCCGGCCGTGACTCGGGCTGGGATGCACAGCAGCGCGATGACGGTGGCATCTCGTGGATTTCGCTGGTGCGCGGCTACGGCGGCCTGGGCGTGTTTGGCGCCTTCATGGGCGTGCTGGCGTGGGCGGTGTCGCCGTCGCTGGCGGCCTGGATGGCGCCGGTGGTGATCGGCATGGTGCTGGCGGTGCCGGTGGTGGCACTGACCTCGCTGCGCGGGCCGGGCGCCTTCCTGCATCGCCTGGGCCTGCTCGACATTCCCGAAGAGAACATCCCGCCGCCGGTGCTGGTGCGCGCCGCACAGCTGCGCCGGGAAGCGGCCGAGCAACCGCCGCTGTACTGATCGCACCGTGCCAGCGGCATAATGCGGCTCGAATGTACAGGAGCCGCAACATGCTGCAAACGGTGGAACAGGAAACCGGCGCCTCGCCGCAGTGGTCGGTGATCTGGCTGCATGGCCTCGGTGCCGACGGCCATGATTTCGCGCCGATCGTGCCCGAACTGGTGCGTCCGCACTGGCCGGCGCTGCGCTTCGTGTTCCCGCACGCACCGGTGCGGCCGATCACGATCAACAACGGCGTGCCGATGCGTGGCTGGTACGACATCGTCGGCATGGACTTCCGTTCGCGCGCCGACATGACCGGCGTGCAGGAGTCGGTGGTGCAGCTGGATGCGCTGATCGCCCGTGAGATCGAACGCGGTGTCGCCGCTGATCACATCTTCCTGGCCGGCTTCTCGCAGGGCGGGGCGGTGATCCTCAGTGCCGCGCTGGCACGCACTGCTCCCTTGGCCGGCCTGATCGCACTGTCGACCTACCTGCCGGATGCCGAAAGCGCGTCGCGCGTTGATGGTGCGGTGGATGTGCCGGTGTTCATGGCCCACGGCAGCAGCGATCCGGTGATCCCGCAGGCGGTGGCCGCGCACAGCGCCGAGACGTTGCGCTCGCTTGGGCTGGACGTGCAGTGGCACAGCTACCCGATGGCCCACCAGGTCTGCGCCGAGGAAATCGACGCGTTGGGCGACTGGCTGCAGGCACGCCTGGGCGCCGCCTGACCCATGGCCGCGAGCGCTGCCACCCCGTGGATGCCGGAACTGTGCCGTTTGCCGCGGTTGGCAGCGATGCTCGGCCTGGCCGAACTGGTGGTGGTGGTGCTGGCGCTGGCGCCCGATGGCAGCCGCCACTGGACGATGGGGGAACTGGCCTCGGCCAGCGGTTTCGCGCTGTGGCTGGCGCTGGCGGTCACCGCCAGCCTGTGCCTGCTGCGGCAGGCGCTGTCGAAGCTGCCGGAACTGCTGGGCGCCGTCGCCGCCGTTGGCCTGACCGCGCTGATCGCCATCCTGTGCGCGGGCATCATCCATGCCCTGTATGGCGTGCTGGGCGACAACTTCGCGCGCGGCATCGGCTTCTGGCGCTTCACCCTGGGCAGCGCGGCCACCACGGCGCTGATCACCGCGTTGGCGCTGCGCTACTTCTATGTCAGCGACCGCTGGGCGGCGCAGGTACAGGCCAATGCCCGCGCGCAGGCCGACGCCCTGCAGGCGCGCATCCGCCCGCACTTCCTGTTCAACAGCATGAACCTGATCGCCAGCCTGCTGCATCGCGACCCAGCGGTGGCCGAGCGGGCGGTGCTCGATCTGTCCGATCTGTTCCGTGCCGCGCTGGGCGCAGGCGAGGGCGATTCGACCCTGCGCGATGAGTGCGAACTGGCCGAACGCTATCTGTCGATTGAGTCACTGCGCCTGGGCGACCGCCTTCGGGTGCACTGGCAGCGCGATGAACCCCTGCCCTGGGACCTGCCGATGCCGCGGCTGGTGCTGCAGCCGTTGGTGGAAAACGCGGTGCTGCACGGCATCTCGCGCCTGCCCGAAGGCGGCACCATCGAGCTGCATCTGGCCTGTGTGGGCAGCGAGCTGCAGATCCGCGTACGCAATCCTGCACCGGATCCGCAGGTGCCCGGGCTGGCCCTGGCCCAGGGGGCAGGCCACGCCCAGCACAGCATCGGCCATCGCCTGAGCTGGCGCTTCGGCCGCGCCGCGCGGATGACGGCTGGCTGGAGCGAGGGCTACTATGCCTGCCAGGTGACAGTGCCGATCCAGTGAGGGGACGATCGTGAGGGTAGTCATCGCCGATGACGAACCGCTGGCGCGCGAGCGCCTGCGCAGCCTGTTGGCCGCGCAGGAAGGGGTGGACGTAGTGGCCGAGGCCGGCAACGGCGAGCAGGCCCTGCACGCGTGCGCCGAACTGCAGCCGGACCTGGTGCTGCTGGATATCGCCATGCCCGGCCTGGACGGGCTGGAAGCGGCCCGCCATCTGGCCAGTTTCGAGCCGAGGCCGGCGGTGGTGTTCTGCACCGCCTACGATGCGCACGCGCTGTCGGCGTTCGAGGCAGCGGCCATCGATTACCTGATGAAGCCGGTGCGCGCCGAGCGGCTGGCAGCGGCGATCGCACGCGCCCGCACCTTCCTGGCCGGCCGTGACGGGCAGCCCCAGCACACCGGCGGCCAGGCCCGCAGCATGCTGTGTGCCCGCCTGCGCGGCAGCCTGCGATTGATTCCGCTGGACGATATCCACTATCTGCAGGCCGAAGAAAAGTACGTGGTGGTGCATCACGCGCGTGGCGAGGACCTGATCGAGGAATCGTTGAAGTCGCTGGAGGAGGAGTTCGCCAGCCGCTTCGTGCGCATCCATCGCAACTGCCTGGTGGCGCGCCACGAGCTGGTGGAGCTGCGGCGTGGCAGCGGAGGGCAGGTGCAGGCGGTGCTGCGGCATGGCAAGCAGCCGCTGGAAGTGAGTCGGCGCTGCGTGGCGACGCTGAAGCAGGAATTGCGGCATCTGTAGGTTTTCCGCGCGGCCTGCGGCCGCGACTGCTTCGACATCAACAGCAACAGCAACAGCAACAGCGGGTCATGGCTCGGTGTTGCTACGTGCTGGGTTGGGCCGGGGTGGGGTGGCGGGACACGCCGTAAACCCATCCCTGGGGGCTCGATGGCGCCATCCTTGGCGCCAACGGTCCCGCCACCCCACCCGGCCCAACCCTCTCGTTGTCCACTGCGTCGGACGGCAAGAGCATTGTTGTTATCGGGCGGGGAAAGAGGGGTCAGATCCCTTTTCCTGCGGAAAAGGGATCTGACCCGGGAGCCGCCGGCTGTTGCTTTTGCTTCTGCTCTTTTCTTTTGATCTTCCGTGGCTGGCGCGCACGGAAACTGTCAGAGGCCGGGCGGGGTGGGCTGCGCAGGGGCGTGAGCCGCATGGATGCGGCGACCGAGCTTACATGGACGTACTTGCAGCGACCCCTGCGCAGTCCACCCGCCCGGCCAAGCACAGCTGTTGCTTCCAGCTACGAGGGGCTCCGCCGTTGGCCGTATCCCGCCGATAGGCGCGATAATGAAAGGATGGAAACCGTCCGCATCGCCACCCGCAAGAGCCCGCTCGCCCTCTGGCAGAGCGAACACGTCGCCGACCGCCTGCGCCAGGCACATCCCGATCTGCACGTGGAACTGGTGCCGATGAGCACCCGCGGCGATGAAGTGCTTGACCGCTCGCTGGCGGCCATCGGTGGCAAGGGCCTGTTCCTCAAGGAGCTGGAGCTGGCCATGCTGCGTGGCGAGGCCGACTGCGCGGTGCACTCGTTGAAGGATGTGCCGATGGAACTGGATGCGCCGTTCGCGCTGCCGGCAATGCTGACCCGCCACGATCCGGCCGATGGTTTCGTCTCCAACCTGTATGCCTCGCTGGATGCACTGCCGATCGGTGCGCGCGTCGGTACCTCGTCACTGCGCCGCCAGGCCCAGCTGCGTGCGCTGCGCCCGGACCTGGAGCTGCTGGACCTGCGCGGCAACGTCAACACCCGTCTGGCCAAGCTCGACAACGGCGGCTACGACGCCATCGTGCTGGCCGTGGCCGGGCTGGAACGGCTGGGCCTGGGCAATCGCATCGTCGCCCGCCTGCAGCCGCCGCAGTGGTTGCCGGCACCAGCACAGGGCGCAGTGGCGGTGGAGTGCGATGGCGGCAATGCCGCGCTGATGGCGCTGTTTGCAGGCCTGGATGACGCCGCCACGCGCGCCTGTGTGGAAGCGGAGCGGGCCATGAACCGCGCGCTGCATGGCAGCTGCCATGTGCCGGTGGCGGCGATCGCGCAGTGGCAGGGCCAGGACCTGCACCTGCAGGGGCTGGTCGGCAGCGCCAGCGACGGCCGCGCGATGCGTGCCGACGCCGTGGGCCCGGCCAGCGACCCGGGAGCACTGGGCCAGCGCGTGGCGAAGATGCTGCTGGATGCGGGTGCTGGCGAGCTGTTGAACGTCTGAGCCATCGCAGGTAGTGCCGGCCGCCGGCCGGCAACCTCATGATCCCCATTGAATGCAGTTGCCGGCCGGCGGCCGGCACTACCAAAAGCAGAACGGGCGCCAGGCGCCCGTTTTCGCTTATTTGAACTTGTAGACCACGTTCATCGTGGTCAGCGTATCGGTCTTGCGCTTGTCCTCGGCGACGTCGCTGTTGTAACGCGCCTGCCAACCGGCCTTCAGCGCCAGGTGCTCGTTCATGCTCACCGAGACGCCAAAATCGTTCTGGCCGAAGGTGTTGTACGAACCCGATTCGACCAGCAGCGTGTTGATCAGGTCGGTGTTGTCGGTCAGCGAGTACTTCAGGTCGAACAGGCCACGACCGATCAGGCCGGTGCGGGTGCGGTCATCCTCGGTGCTGTGGGTGCGGCGCACACCGGGGCCGATCTGCGCGTCGAACGAGAAGCGCTCGGTGTTCCACAGCCGGGTGCCGTAACCAAGACCGAACGAGCTCTGCCGGTCGTAGGTGGCGAAATCATCACGCTCGGTACGTACCGTGGCGGTCAGCTGGCGATGTTCGCCCAGCTGCAGCGCGCTGCCCGCACTGCCGGTATAGCGGTTGGCAGTGGTGTTGTTGCGGCGCGTGGTGGTGCCGTCGTCGCTGGTTTCGGTCACCTTGGAGCTGGAGCGCAGGCCGAACAGGTCCATGCTGTGCACCCAGTCGCCATCGGTGTAGCGCAGCCGCAGGCGGCCGTTGAAGCTCTCGGTGCTGCTGTTGCCACGTGCCGACGCGAAGCCGAGTTCGCCACCACTGCCGCTCCACGGCGAGGACATCGCCGCCAGTTCGGAGGCATCCTGCGCGTACGCCAGCGGGGCGCAGAGCAGCAAGGGGACCAGCAGGGACACGCGCAGGGACATCGAGGCTTCTCCGAAGCGGTTGGCAGCCAGCGATGATACTGGAAGCGTGATGACCGTCCGAATCGCCTGTCCCGCCTGCTTCAGCAGGCGTTGTTGGCCAGGCCCATTCAGGGCCGATCGATCTGCAGGGCCGGATCGTTGAAGCGCGAGTACCGCAGCCGCAGCTGGAAGGGCTTGCCGTTGTTGTGGCCGCTGCGCACGATCTGCCGCGGCAGGCCCTGCGCATCCACCCAGTACTCCAGGCGTTCACCGGCGGTAGCGCCACGCAGGCGGTAGTGGCGGGTGCTGACGCCCTCCAGCGTCTGGGTGCCCAGGTCTTCGGCCTGCAGGGCCTGTGCAGGGATATCGGCAGGCAGCGGGCTGCGCCATTGTTCCAGCAGCCCCGGCGGGGTCGGCACCTGGCGGATCGCATCGTCGGCCTGCAGGAACATGGTGTCGCCGATGATCACCTGTGGCCCGGCAGGGGTCTGCACCCGGAAGCGGTCCGGGGCGACGAAGTCCATCGCGGTACGCACCGGCTGCTGCGCGCCCAGCACCTCCAGTTCGGCATGGAAGCTGCGCAGGGCGGCAAAGCGCTGGCTGGCAGACAGCACCGCCTGCGCCGGATCGGCAGCGGGGACGGGCGTCGCAGCGTCGGTTGGCGCCGGTGCGCGGTCGCAGGCGGCCAGCAGCAGGCAGGCCAGCAGGGGCAGGACAGACAACCGGCGCATCGGGCGCTCCACGGGTCAGGGGGCGCCCACGATAGCCCAATCGTCCGCCACAACGCCCGAGACTCGGACATAATCGGGGGCATGGACCGATACGAACGCATCACCGCCCTGCATCGTCTGCTCAAGTCCGCACGCTATCCGGTGACGGTGGCGACCCTGCAGGACAAGCTCGGTTGCTCCCGGGCCACCGTCTACCGCGACCTGGCGTTCCTGCGCGATGCGCTGATGGCGCCGATCGAGGGCGATGGCGAGGCCGGCTTCCGCTACCTGGCCGACGAGAGTGACCGCTTCGAGCTGCCCGGCCTGTGGCTGAGCTCGGAGGAGCTGCACGCCCTGCTGGCCTCGCAGCACCTGCTGGCCCGTACCGGCGGCGGCGTGCTGTCTTCGGTGCTGGCGCCGCTGCAGCAGCGCATCGAGAGCCTGCTCGCCGCCCAGGCCGGTGTTTCCAGCTGGCCGGTGGATCGGGTGCGGGTGATTCCGCACCGTGGCCGCAAGTTCGATGAAGCCAGCTTCCGTTCGGTGGCCTCGGCGGTGCTGGAGCGCAAGCAGCTGGGCTTTGAGTACCGGGCCCGCTCGACCGACGAAGCGACCAAGCGCACCGTATCGCCGCAACGGCTGACCCATTACCGCGACAACTGGTACCTGGACGGCTGGGACCATGATCGCCAGGCCCTGCGCAGCTTTGCGGTGGACCGCATCTACAAGGCGCGGGTGATCGACAGCACCGCCCGCGATGTCGCCGACAGCGAACTGGACGAGCAGCTGGGTGCCAGCTACGGCATCTTCTCCGGTGCGCCCAAGGGCTGGGCAACCATCCTGTTCAGTGCCAAGGCCGCGCGCTGGGTGGCCGACGAGCACTGGCACTCCAAGCAGCAGGGACGCTTCCTCGCCGATGGCCGCTACGAACTGAAAGTGCCCTACAGCGTGTCGCGCGAACTGTTGATGGACGTGTTGCATTACGGGTCCGATGCCGAGATCGTCGAGCCGATGATGCTGCGCGAGCAGGCCAAGGCACTGCTGGAGCTGGCCCTGACCAACTACGAAAAATCCTGACACCTCCCCCGAGATCGATTGCGCCCATGAAGAAGACCCTGTTGCTGCCCCTGTTCGCCGCTGCGCTGGCCCTGACCGCCTGCGGCAAGTCCGGTGAGCCTTCGCAGAAGCTGGTGGTGGCCGCCACCGCCGTGCCGCACGCCGAGATCCTGGACGTGGTCAAGCCGATCCTCAAGCAGGAAGGCGTGGAGCTGGACGTGCGCGTGTTCAACGACTACGTGCAGCCCAACGACCAGCTGGTGCAGAAGCAGGTGGATGCCAACTACTTCCAGACCGAACCGTACCTGGACGCCTACAACCGTGATCGCAAGACCGACCTGACCAAGGTGGTGGGCGTGCACATCGAGCCGTTCGGTGCCTACTCGCGCAAGATCAAGTCGCTGGCCGAACTGCGTGAAGGGGCCGATGTGGTGATCCCCAACGACCCCAGCAACAACAGCCGCGCGCTGATCCTGCTGCACAAGGCCGGCGTGATCGAGCTGAAGGACCCGACCAATGCGCTGGCCACACAGCGCGACATCGTCTCCAACCCGAAGAACCTGAAGTTCCGCGAGCTGGACTCGGCGATGCTGCCGCGCGTGCTCGACCAGGTCGATCTGGCCCTGATCAACACCAACTATGCGCTGGATGCCGGCCTCAACCCGACCAAGGACGCGCTGGCGATCGAGAGCAAGGACTCGCCGTACGTGAATTTCCTGGTTGCCCGCCCGGACAACAAGGACGACGCCCGCGTGCAGAAGCTGGCCAAGGCGCTGACCAGCCCGCAGGTGAAGACCTTCATCGAGACCAAGTACAAGGGCGCGGTGCTGCCGGCGTTCTGACTCTGGGGTAGTGCCGGCCGCTGGCCGGCAACCCAGCAGGTGTACCCGAAGATCACGGTGTTGCCGGCCAGCGGCCGGCACTACCGTCAGTCGACGTGGAAGGCGAGGGTGGCGGCCACGGCCTGCTGCCACCCTGCGTAAAGCTTCTCGCGCCGGGCCACCGCCATCTGCGGTTCGAAGCGGCGATCCAGCCCCCACTGTGCCGCGATCTGTTCGCGGCTCTCCCAGAAGCCGACCGCCAGCCCGGCCAGGTAGGCCGCACCCAGCGCGGTGGTCTCGGTCACCCGCGGTCGCAGCAGGGGGACGCCGAGGATGTCGGCCTGGAAGCTGGCAAGGAAGTCGTTGCCGATCGCGCCGCCATCGGCGCGCAGTTCACTGAGCGAGATGCCCGCATCGGACTGCATCGCATCCAGAACGTCGCGGGTCTGGTAGGCCATCGCCTCCAGCGCTGCGCGCACGAAGTGGGCCTTGCCGGTGCCACGGGTCAGGCCGAACATCGCACCGCGCACGTCGCTGCGCCAGTACGGTGCACCCAGGCCGACGAAGGCCGGCACCAAGTACACCCCCGCGCTGTCCGGCACCTGTGCGGCCAAGGCCTGGCTGTCAGCAGCGCGATCGATCATGCGCAGGCCATCGCGCAGCCACTGCACCACCGAGCCGGCGATGAAGATCGACCCCTCCAGCGCGTATTCCACCTTTCCTCCCAGGCCCCAGGCAATGGTGGTCAGCAGGCCATTGCGCGAGCGCACGGCCTGCGTGCCGGTGTGCATCAGCATGAAGCAGCCGGTGCCATAGGTGTTCTTGACCATGCCTGGCTGGAAGCAGGCCTGGCCGAACAGCGCGGCCTGCTGGTCGCCGGCGATGCCGGCAATCGGGATCGGATGGTCGAAGAAGAACTGCGGGCGCGTGTGCGCGTATACCGAACTGGAATCGCGCACCTGCGGCAGCATCGCACGCGGGATGTCCAGCAGGGCCAGCAGGTCCTCGTCCCAGTCCAGGGTATGGATGTTGAACAGCAGCGTACGCGCGGCGTTGCTGTAGTCGGTCACGTGCGCCTGGCCGCCGCTGAGATTCCACACCAGCCAGCTGTCGATGGTGCCGAACAGCAGCTCGCCACGTTCGGCCCGCTGCTGCGCGCCTTCCACGTGGTCGAGGATCCAGCGGATCTTGGTGGCCGAGAAATAGGCATCGATCAGCAGGCCGGTACGCTCGCGGATCAGCGCTTCGTGGCCGCCGGACTTCAGCCGCTCGCAGATCGCCTGGCTCTGCCGCGACTGCCAGACGATGGCGTTGTGGATCGGCTGGCCGCTGGCACGGTCCCAGACCACGGTGGTTTCGCGCTGGTTGGTGATGCCCAGTGCGGCGATGTGGCGGGGATCGATCTGTTCGCGGCTGAGCAGTTCGGTGATCGTGGCGTAGACGCTGGTCAGGATCTCGCGCGGGTCATGCTCGACCCAGCCCGGCTGTGGAAACAACTGGGCAAACTCGCGCTGCGCGCTGCCGACGATGTCGCCGGCACGATCGAACAGGATCGCGCGCGAACTGGTGGTTCCCTGGTCGATGGCCAGCACGTAGCGGGGCGTCATGCAGCGTCTCCGGTGGCGATGTTGGGATCGTAATGCATCAGCGGCGCCGGGCCGCGCGCGGCATTACCGGCGATGTGAATCCATCCAGGCCTGCAGCCGTACTGCCTGCGCCGCGTCCATCTGCAGCCCCAGCTTGCTCCGCCGCCACAGTACATCCTCGGCGCAGCGGGCCCACTCGTGGTTGCACAGGAACGCCACCTCGCGTGCGTGCAGGCCCACGCCAAAGTCTTCGCCCAGATCGAACAGGCTGCGTGCGCCGTGCAGCAGATCGATGCTGCGACTGCCATAGGCGCTGGCCCAGCGCCGCAGCGTGGCCTCCGGCAGCCAGGGGGCCTGGTGCCGAAGCTGTTCCCGTGCCTGCCCGGCATCGCCCCAGTCGCTGCCGGGCAGTGGCTCGCCTGCCGCCGTCCAGGCGGGGCCGGCGTGCGGCAGATGGGGGCGCAGCAGGTCCAGTGCCTCCTCGGCCAGTACCCGGTACGTGGTCAGCTTGCCGCCCAGCACGTGCAGCGCAGGCGCACCTTCGGCGTCCAGTTGCAGGCGATAGTCACGGCTCAGTTTGGCCGCGCGCGGGTCCGGGTCGGCCAGCAACGGGCGCACACCGGCAAACTGCCAGACCACCTCGGCAGGTGCGACTGGATCGCGCAGGTAGCCGTTGGCAGCGCTGCACAGGTAGTCCACTTCCGCGGGCAGCACACTGCAGCGAGCGGGGTCGCCGCGATAGTCGGTGTCAGTGGTGCCGATGAGCAGATGGTCGTGGAAGGGCAGCAGGAACACCACGCGGCCGTCGGGCTGCTGCAGCAGGCAGGCGCGGTCGTTCGGCCAGGCGCGGCGCAGCACGATGTGGCTGCCCTGGACCAGGCGCAGCGCAGGTCCGCCGCTGCGGGCGTGCATGCGCTCCAGCAGACCGCCGGCCCAGGGGCCTGCGGCGTTGACCACCGCCTGTGCCTGCACGGTCTGCTGATGGCCTGCGGCGTTTTCCAGTACGGCGTGCCAGCGTCCGTGCCCGCGTTGCAGGTCCACGCAGCGCGTGCCGGTCAGGATGCATGCACCCCGCTGCGCAGCATCGAGCGCGTTGAGGATGACCAGCCGCGCATCATCCACCTGCGCGTCGGCGTAGCTGAAGGCGTGCTGCAGCTGTGGCGACAGCAGCGCGCCGAGTGGATCGTCGTGCAGATCCACGGCGCGCGACGCAGGAAAGGCGGGACTGCGCCGGCCCAGATGGTCGTACAGCCAGAGCCCGAGCCGCAGCATCCAGCGCGGGCGCAGGTGCGGCTGCCACGGAAGCACGAAGCACAGCGGCCGCACCAGGAACGGCGCCTGCCGACGCACCACTTCGCGCTCGCCCAGTGCCTTGCGCACCAGGCTGAACTCGCGCTGTTCCAGGTAGCGCAGGCCGCCATGGATCAGCTTGCTGCTGGCGCTGGAGGTGTGTGCTGCCAGGTCGTGCTGTTCGCACAGCAGCACCTTCAGGCCGCGGCCGCTGGCATCACGGGCGATACCGGCGCCGTTGATGCCACCGCCGATCACCAGCAGGTCGACCTCGTGCATCGCGCCTCCGCATCCCGTCTGTGTAGATCCGACTGTCAGTCGACTCTACAGAACCCGGGTGACGGAAACGACGACGGGCCCCGTAGGGCCCGTCGCGGTACAACAAAGACGCAGAAGCGCTTAGAAGCGGGCGCCGATGCCGAAGCCGACGGTCCACGGATCCATCTTCGCTTCGCCGATCTTCTCGCCGCCGACCTTCACGTCCGGACGCGAACGCATGTAGCGGGCGTCGGCACGGGCGAACCAGGTCGAGTTGATGTTCATGTCCACACCGACGGTGCCGATCACGCCCTTGGCGTCCTTCAGGCGGATGTCCGAATCGCTGCCGTCGGCCAGGGTTTCATTGCTGAAGGCCGACTGGAAGTAGCCCACGCCCACGAACGGACGGAACACGTTGTCAGCCTGGCCGAAGTGGTACTGGCCGCTCAGCGCGACCGGCTGCTGCTCGACGCTGCCGAGGCGGGCATTGCCCGGGCCCTTCACCTTGTGGTCGAACTTGTCTGCAGCGCCCCACAGTTCAACGGCCCAGTTGTCGTTGATGTAGTAGCTGAAGCTGACGGTCGGTGCCGGGCCGCCATCGACCTTCTTGATGCCGTCGATCGGGTCATTCTTCGGCTGCAGCAGCGAGACGCCGCCAACCACGGCAAAATGCTTGCCAGAGGCGGTATCGGTGGTGCTGCTGTCCTGCGCGAAGGCAGCCGGTGCGAACGCGGCGGAGGTCAGCAGGGCGAGGCTCAGGATACGGATGGAGCGCATGGGGGAATCTCCTAATGTTTCTTGTTTTGGGCCCCCGGTTGCGGGGCGAGCACACCGTAGTCGCCCCAACATGAATCGAATCCGACGCGCGTTAAAAATTAGTTCGCACTGTTCAGCGAACAGCGCGGAATCCCTGTTTCCATGCGGTTTCTGCCCTCCCGGAATATTCATGCAGTTGGAGAAGATGTGAGCGCTGCAACGTTGTGCATCGGCCTCCCTGCGCAGGTGAACGCGGATTGCCGGGTGTTGCTGCTGGGTTCAATGCCCGGTATCGCTTCGTTGCAGGCACAGCATTACTACGCGCACCCGCGCAATCGTTTCTGGCCCTTGCTCGGCGATCTGTGCGGCTTCGACCCGGCAATGCCGTACGCGCAGCGACTGCAGGCGCTGGCAGCCAATGGTGTCGGCCTGTGGGATGTGATCGGCCGCTGCGAACGACGCGGCAGCCTGGATGCGGACATCGTGCGTGGCACGGAAGTGGCCAATGCACTTCCCGCACTGATCGCCGCACTACCTGACCTGCAGCTGATCGGCTGCAACGGTGGCGCGGCGATGCAGGCCTTCCAGCGCTGGGTGCAGCCGCAGCTGGCCACGTCGGCCAAGGTGCTGGCGCTGCCGTCCACCAGTCCGGCCAACGCAGCGTGGTCCTTGCCGCGCCTGCGCCAGGCCTGGCAGCCGGTGGCCGTCGCACTGGCGACATCAAGCGGACATCGGCAGGACAATACGCTACCGACTGGAAGCGCCGGCGGGCCATGAGCAACAGCGTGTCCCGGCTGCGTGCGTACTGAAAACACCTGTAACGGTTGGCGCTGGCTCCCGCTGGCCGCACAATAGACGTTTCCCTACACCAGATTGCCGGAGTTCTCCCCATGGCCGAAATCAAGGAAGCACGTGTCCCCGATATCGGTGACTACAGCGATATCCCGGTAATCGAGGTGCTTGTTGCCGTCGGCGATACGGTGAAGAAGGACCAGGGCCTGGTCACGCTGGAAAGCGATAAAGCGACCATGGAGGTGCCGTCCTCGGTGGCCGGTGTGGTCAAGGAAATCAAGGTCAAGCTGGGCGACAGCCTGTCCGAAGGCAAGGTCGTGGCACTGATCGAAGTGGCCGACGGCGAGGCTGCCCAGCCGGCCGCTGCTGCCGCACCTGCCGTTGCACCCGCACCGGCCAAGGCCGCTGCTCCGGCCGCTGCCACCCAGGCCGCTCCCGCTCCGGCCGCTGCTGCCGCCCCCGCTGCCAGCGGCGGCGCGGTGGAAGCCCTGGTGCCGGATATCGGCGATTACAGCGGCATTCCGGTCATCGAAGTGCTGGTAGCCGTGGGCGATACGGTGAAGAAGGACCAGGGCCTGGTCACGCTGGAAAGCGACAAGGCCACCATGGAAGTGCCGTCGTCGGTCGCCGGCGTGGTCAAGGAGATCAAGGTCAAGGTCGGCGACAACCTGTCGCAGGGCAACGTGGTCGCCATCATCGAAGCCGAAGGCGCTGCCGCCCCGGCCCCGGGCAAGGCGGCCGCCGCTGCTGCCCCGGCTGCCGCCGAGACCGCCACCAAGGTCGAGCCGGTCGCCGTGCCGGCCCAGCCGGACAAGCTGGCCGCCCGCGAGATCGCCAGCGCCCCCTCGGCCGGCGCGCCGACCAGCCCGCCGGTACAGTTCAACGCCGATGGCGTGCTGCCGGCCAAGGTGCCCTACGCATCGCCGGTGGTGCGCGTGTTCGCCCGTGAGCTCGGTGTCGACCTGCTGCAGGTCAGTGGCAGCGAGAAGGGCGGCCGCATCACCAAGGCCGACGTGCAGAAGTTCGTCAAGGCCGCGCTCAGCGGCGGCGCTCCGGCAGCTGCCGGTGGCACCGTGGCTGCCGGCGGTGGCCTCAACCTGCTCCCGTGGCCGAAGGTTGATTTCAGCAAGTTCGGCGACGTGGAAGTGCAGCCGCTGTCGCGCATCAAGAAGATCTCAGGTGCGAACTTGGCCCGCAACTGGGCGATGATCCCGCACGTCACCCAGTTCGAGCAGGCCGACATCACCGACCTGGAAGGCCTGCGCGTGGCGCTGAACAAGGAGAACGAGAAGGCCGGCATCAAGCTGACCATGCTCGCCTTCCTGATCAAGGCCAGCGCTGCGGCGCTGAAGAAGTTCCCGGAGTTCAACGCTTCGCTGGATGCCAGCGGCGAGAACCTGACCCTGAAGAAGTACTTCAACATCGGTTTCGCTGCCGATACCCCGAACGGCCTGGTCGTTCCGGTCATCCGCGACGTCGACAAGAAGGGCGTGGTGCAGATCGCGCAGGAAACCGGCGAGCTGGCCAAGAAGGCGCGTGACGGCAAACTGGGCCCGGCCGACATGAGCGGCGGTTGCTTCTCGATCAGCTCGCTGGGCGGCATCGGCGGCACCGCGTTCACCCCGATCGTCAATGCCCCGGAAGTGGCCATCCTCGGCGTCTCCAAGTCGTCCATCCAGCCGGTCTGGAATGGCAAGGAGTTCGCTCCGAAGCTGATGCTGCCGCTGTCGCTGAGCTACGACCACCGCGTCATCGATGGCGCCCTGGCCGCACGCTTCACCACGTACCTCTCGCAGGTGCTGGCCGACATGCGCCGCGTGCTGCTGTAAGGCACCGCTTCGCCCCCACCGTGCGGCCGCTGCCCCTGGCGCGGCCGCCTGTCGAAACGCAGTGACAGCCCGCCGGCCACGCCGGTCGGGCACGAGGAAAACCCACCATGGCCACGATTGAAATCAAGGTTCCCGACATCGGCGATTACAGCGATGTGCCGGTGATCGAAGTGCTGGTCGCCGTTGGCGATACGGTGAAGAAAGACCAGGGTCTGGTGACCCTGGAGTCGGACAAGGCGACCCTGGAAGTGCCGTCCTCGGCAGCCGGCGTGGTCAAGGAAATCAAGGTCAAGCTGGGCGACACGCTGTCCGAAGGCGCGGTCGTCGTGCTGCTGGAGACCGAAGGCGCCGCTGAAGCGCCGGCCAAGGCCGCTGCGCCGGCCCCGGCGGCCGCCGCCCCGGCCAGCAAGCCGCCGGTGACGCCGTCGCACCGCGCCCCCGCCGAGCCTGCAGCACCGAAGCCGGCGCTGGCCAGTGGCAAGGCCGCCGACATCGAGTGCGAAATGGTTGTGCTGGGCTCGGGCCCGGGCGGCTACACCGCCGCCTTCCGCGCCGCCGACGTCGGCCTGGATACGGTGCTGGTCGAACGCTACGCCAGCCTCGGCGGCGTCTGCCTCAACGTCGGCTGCATCCCGTCCAAGGCACTGCTGCACGCCGCTGCGGTGATCGACGAAGTCGCCCATGCCGGTGATTTCGGCGTCGAGTTCGGCAAGCCGACCATCACCCTGGACAAGCTGCGCCAGTACAAGGAAAAGGTCGTCAACCAGCTGACCAAGGGCCTGGCCGGCATGGCCAAGCAGCGCAAGGTCCGCAGCGTGCAGGGCGTGGGCAAGTTCGTGTCCGCCAATGAGCTGGAAATCACCGCCGCTGACGGCAGCACCCAGTTGCTGCGCTTCCAGAAGTGCATCATCGCCGCCGGTTCGCAGGCGGTGAAGCTGCCGAACTTCCCGTGGGACGACAAGCGCGTGATGGACTCCACCGACGCGCTGGAACTGGCCGAAGTGCCGGGTTCGCTGCTGGTCGTCGGTGGCGGCATCATCGGCCTGGAAATGGCCACCGTGTACGGCGCGCTGGGCAGCAAGGTCACCGTGGTCGAGTTCATGGACCAGCTGATGCCGGGCGCCGACAAGGATCTGGTCAAGCCGCTGGCCGACCGCCTGAAGAAGCAGGGCATTGACGTGCACCTGAAGACCAAGGCCTCCGGCGTCACCGCCGATGCCAAGGGCATCACCGTGACCTTCGAAGCCGCCGAGGAAGGCCAGGCGCCGGCATTGGCGCAGGGCACCTTCGACCGCGTGCTGGTGGCCGTGGGTCGTTCGCCGAACGGCAAGAAGATCGATGCTGAAAAGGCCGGCGTGCAGGTGACCGATCGTGGCTTCATTCCGGTCGACCGGCAGATGCGCACCAACGTGCCGCACATCTTTGCCATCGGCGACATCGTCGGCAACCCGATGCTGGCCCACAAGGCCACGCACGAGGGCAAGCTGGCGGCCGAAGTGGCTGCCGGGCACAAGAAGGAGTGGGTGGCGCGGGTGATTCCGTCGGTGGCCTACACCAACCCGGAAATCGCCTGGGTTGGCGTCACCGAGACCGAAGCCAAGGCCAAGGGCCTGAAGGTGGGCGTGGCCAAGTTCCCGTGGGCCGCCAGCGGCCGCGCGATCGGCATCGGCCGCACCGAGGGCTTCACCAAGCTGATCTTCGACGAGGACAGCCACCGCATCATCGGCGGTGCGATCGTCGGCGTGCACGCCGGTGATCTGCTGGCCGAGATCGGCCTGGCGATCGAGATGGGTGCCGAGGCCGAAGACATCGGCCACACCATCCACGCGCACCCGACGCTGAGCGAGTCGGTGGCGATGGCCTCGGAAATCTACGACGGCACGATCACCGATCTGTATCTTCCTAAAAAGAAGTAGCGCCGGGCCATGCCCGGCGAAACGGAAAACCCGGCGCAAGCCGGGTTTTTTGTTGGTCGTCTGCGCGAGTCTTCGATCATTCCTACTACGAGCGTTCGGGCCGCTGCGCGGGCGGCAGGCATTTCGACAAATGTCCCCCGTCGCCCGCCTTCGGCGGTCGCCTCCTCCTTTACTTTGTCGAAACGCCTGCCGCCCGCGCAGCGGCTCGGCTTGCGGAAGGCGGAGCCACAACCACCGCCACCGCAGCGGCTGTCTGGATGCCTGACACGCGGAGGGAGAGGGGGCTGGGTGCGAAGTAAAGGAGGAGGTGACGGCCGCAGGCCGGCGCCGGGGGACATCCGCACCCCGCCCCCTCTCCCTCCAGCGCTCGACCAACCCGCTTCTGCTCTTCTGTCAGGAAGCCACAAAAAACGCGGCCCCCGATGTTCCGGAGGCCGCGCCAGGAGAGAGCTTGTCGTGGAAGGGGAGCAGGGGTCAGAAGCTGACGCTGATACCCGCCACCGGGCCCTTGAATTCCTGCTTCAGGCCGATGGTGCCGTCGCTGCCCTTCTTGTCCGCGTCCAGCTTGAACCAGTCGTAGCCGGCGAACACACCGAAGTTGTCGGTGAAGCGGTAATCGACGATGGCGTTGGCGCGGCTCAGGTCGCCCTTGTAGTCGTCGAAGCTGCCCCAGCGCGTGTTGAGGTACTGGCCCTGCAGGGTGATCATCCACTTTTCGGACGGGGTGAAGCTCAGGCGTGCACCCACCACAGGCGCCACACCGTCGGTCTTCTCGTCCAGGAACTGGCCTTCATACACCGTGCCCAGGTCGGCGTAGCCCTTGGTGCTGACCTTGGCGTATTCGGCACCCAGCTGCAGGCCGAGGTCGAACTTCTCGGTGTCCACCACCGAGTAGTCATACACCAGGCTGGCCACCTGGTACTTCAGTTCGGCCTTGACGAAGCTGTCGGCCGGCACGTTCACGTTGCCGAAGGAAATGTCCTGGCCGAGCGTCTCGCGGCGGTCCTTGTCGTACTTGAAGTAGTTGAACAGCAGGCGCTGGCGGTTGCTGATGCGGAACATGCCGTCGATGCGCGGCTCCCATTCCTTGCCACCCAGCTTGAAGTCCTCGGAGAAGCCGATGTCCTGGCCGGCGACATTGGTGTTGCCGCGCAGGGTGTTGTCCGAGTCGATGTTCATCGCACCCAGGCGCAGGGCGAAGCGGTCATCGCCTTCGGCGGCATGGGCGGAGGAGGCGAACGACGCGCCGGCGGCGAGAAGCGAGAGGGCGAGCAGGGTGGGGACGGAGCGCATCGAAAGAGTCCTTGCAGTGGTTCATCGGAATGAAGGCCACTTTGCCGGACGTCGCTGTCCACCATTCGTGAAGGTATGGTCCACGCGATGTGGACGGTTCAGCGCTGTCGGCGCCCTGCGAAAAGATGGCCCCGGAGCGGCGCTTCGGGGCCATCATGGGGACCTGCAGGCGAAGCGTCGACGAGGTAGCCGCAGGCAGGTCGGAAGATGGGACCACTGCCGTCGGCGGAAAGTTCCGCCACCTGCGACCAAAGTTCAATGCGTTGCACCGCAACATCGCGCAGATGGCATTGTCCCCGTGGTGGGCTGCAAAACCGCAGCCCTTACCGCAACTTGCGCTGTTCCGATATGAACAGGCAGCGGTTGTCTCGCAAATTGTCCCATTGCTATAATTTGGCGGCTCGATGAGGCCCCCCTGCTGTAGTCGCCTCAGCCATCCACTTGTAACCACGCGGGACGTCCTGTGCTGAACTCCGTAGAAACGGGTCGGCGACTGATGCTGCGCGCCGCGGTCTACCCGCTGGCCGCGGTGGCTGTCCTGGCTCTGGCCTTCCTGCTAGTGGGGCCGAAGTATGCCCTTGGTGCCCTGGCATCCGGTGTGGCGGTTTCGGCCGGTGGTTGGGTGGCGGCACGGATGGCGCTGGGTGGTGGTGCGCTGGGGGCCGGTTCGGCCATGGCACGCCTGATCGTTGCGATCGTGGCCAAGTGGGCGCTCGTTTTTGGTGTCCTGATGGTGGGGTTCCTGGTCTTCAAGCTGCCTGCACTGGCGCTGTTGGCCGGTATCGCCGTCGGGCTGATGTTCCAGGTCCTGGCCATGGCCAGGCGCTAATCGAATTCATTTAACTTAAGGTTCCGGACACATGGCAGGCGAGGCGCTTACACCCACCTCCTACATCCAGCATCACCTGCACAATCTGACGGCAGGTCATGGCACCCCGTGGGCGATCCACGTGGACACGCTGGTAACCTCGCTGCTGATGGGCCTGGTGATGGTCGTCGCCTTCTGGATGGCGACCCGCAAGGCCACCTCCGGGGTGCCGGGCAAGTGGCAGGCATTCGTCGAGATCTGCCTGGAGTTCGTTGACCGCCAGGCCAAGGACACCTATCACGGCACCAGCAAGCTGGTGACCCCGATCGCGATCACGATCTTCTTCTGGATCCTCCTGATGAACCTCATCAAGATGATCCCGGCCGACTTCATCGCCAAGCCGCTCGAGCTGATGGGCGTGCCGTACTGGAAGCCGGTCCCCACCGCCGACGTCAATGCCACCCTGGGCATGTCGATCAGCGTGTTCTTCCTGATGCTGTTCTTCGCGTTGCGCGCCAAGGGTATTGGTGGTTTCACCAAGGAATTCCTGACCGCACCGTTCGGCAAGTGGATGATGCCGTTCAACCTGATCCTGAACATCGTCGAGTGGCTGAGCAAGCCGATTTCGCTGGCGATGCGACTGTTCGGCAACATGTTCGGCGGTGAAATCGTGTTCCTGCTGATCTGGGTGCTGGGCGGTGCAGGTATCGCCGGCATGTTTGCAGGCGCGTTCGCCGGCTTCGGCTGGATGCTGTTCCACCTGCTGGTGATCCCGCTGCAGGCCTTCATCTTCATGATGCTGTCCATCGTGTACCTGAGCCTGTCGGAAGACGCTCACTGAGTTTCGCTTCACCCTTCATCCGTTTGTTTCTAAACCCTTAGCAATCAAGTTCCTGGAGAAAACCATGTACTTCGCCGTCCTGACCAATCTCGCCCAAGTTCAGAGCTCCACCGTCCTCGCCGTCGGCATCATGATCGGCCTGGCCGCGCTGGGCGCCGGTCTGGGTCTGGCCATCATGGCCGGTAAGTTCCTGGAGTCGGCCGCGCGCCAGCCGGAACTGATCCCGGTCCTGCAGGTCCGCATGTTCATCACCGCCGGCCTGATCGACGCCGCCTTCATCATCTCGGTCGCCGTGGGCCTGCTGTTCGCCTTCGCCAACCCGCTGGTCGGCGAGTTCGTCTCGCGCCTGCCGGCAATCGCTGGCTGATCCAGCGAAAGTGAAACGACCGGGCGCCGCAGGCGCCTGGTCGCGGATGAAGGTTCGGAGGCGCCGCCCGTGTGGCGGCGCATCCATCCCGTCACAACCGACTGAGCGAACCCCATGGATATCGGTTTTACCCTCATCGCCCAGGCCCTGGCCTTTGCCGCCCTGATCTGGCTCATCGCGACCAAGATCTGGCCGCCGCTGATGAACGCGATCGAAGAGCGCCAGCAGAAGATCGCTGAAGGCCTCGCTGCTGCCGACCGCAGCCAGAAAGATCTGGCCCAGGCGCAGGACAAGGTCAATGAAGCGCTGAAGGAAGCCCGCACCAAGGCCAACGAGATCATCGACCAGGCCCACGCGCGTGCCAACCAGATCGTCGACGCGGCCCGCAACGAAGCTGTTGCCGAAGCCACCCGTCAGAAGGACCTGGCCCAGGCCGAAATCGACGCCGCCGCCAACCGTGCCCGTGAAGATCTGCGCAAGCAGGTGTCCGCGCTGGCCGTGACCGGTGCCGAAAAGCTGCTCAAGCGCGAAATCGACGCCAACGCCCACAAGGCGCTGCTCGACGAGCTGGCCTCGGAGATCTAAGGATGAGCCAGGCCCTCACGCTTGCCCGCCCGTACGCCCGCGCCGCCTTCGCGACCGCGCGTGACGAAGGCGCGTTCGCGCCGTGGTCGGACGCTTTGGCGTTCTCCGCCCACGTCGCCGCCGACCCGCGCGTGGCGGCCCTGCTCGCCAACCCGGAGCTGGGTCGCGATGACGCCATCGCCCTGCTGGCGCCGGAGTCCCGCGGCGAGACCTACTCGCGCTTCCTGGCTGTGCTTGCCGAGTCGCATCGCCTGCCGCTGCTGCCGGAGATCGCCGGCATGTTCGACGCCCTGCGCGCCGAGGCCGAGCACGTGGTCAAGGCCACGGTGACCTCCGCGGCCGAGCTGTCGGTTGCCGAGCTGGACGCGATCAAGGCCGCGCTGCGCAAGCGCTTCAACCGCGAGGTCGAAGTGACCACCGCGGTCGACGCCTCGCTGATCGGCGGCGCTGTGATCGACGCCGGCGACGTGGTCATCGATGGTTCGCTGAAGGGCAAGCTGGCCCGTCTGCAGACCTCGCTCGCTAACTGAATTCATTTAACGTCCGGCCCCGCTGCCGGCACTAGGACTTGACGATGGCAACCACGCTCAACCCCTCCGAAATCAGCGAACTGATCAAGAACCGCATCGAGAAGGTCAAGCTGGCCGCGGAATCGCGCAACGAAGGCACCGTGACCAGCGTGTCCGACGGCATCGTGCGCATCTTCGGTCTGGCCGACGTGATGCAGGGCGAAATGATCGAACTGCCGAACAACACCTTTGCCCTGGCCCTGAACCTGGAGCGCGACTCGGTCGGCGCCGTGGTCCTGGGTGGCTACGAGAACGTGCGCGAAGGTGACGTCGCCAAGACCACCGGCCGCATCCTGGAAGTGCCGGTCGGTCCGGAACTGCTGGGCCGCGTCGTCAACGCGCTCGGCGAGCCGATCGACGGCAAGGGCCCGCTGGCCACCCAGCTGACCGCTCCGGTGGAGCGCGTTGCTCCGGGCGTGATCTGGCGCAAGTCGGTCGACCAGCCGGTGCAGACCGGTTACAAGTCGGTCGACTCGATGATCCCGATCGGCCGTGGCCAGCGCGAGCTGGTCATCGGTGACCGCCAGACCGGCAAGACCGCACTGGCCATCGATGCGGTGATCAACCAGAAGGGCACCGGCATCAAGTGCGTGTACGTAGCGATCGGCCAGAAGGCCTCGACCGTTGCCAACATCGTGCGCAAGCTGGAAGAGAACGGCGCCCTGGCGCACACCATCGTGGTGGCTGCCACCGCGTCCGAATCGGCCGCGATGCAGTACATCAGCGCCTACTCGGGCTGCACCATGGGCGAGTACTTCATGGACCGCGGCGAAGACGCGCTGATCGTGTACGACGATCTGTCCAAGCAGGCCGTGGCCTACCGCCAGATCTCGCTGCTGCTGAAGCGCCCGCCGGGCCGTGAAGCCTACCCGGGTGACGTGTTCTACCTGCACTCGCGCCTGCTGGAACGCGCTGCCCGCGTGTCCGAGGAGTACGTCGAGAAGTTCACCAACGGTGCGGTGACCGGCAAGACCGGTTCGCTGACCGCGCTGCCGATCATCGAGACCCAGGCCGGCGACGTTTCCGCGTTCGTTCCGACCAACGTGATCTCGATCACCGACGGCCAGATCTTCCTGGAAACCGATCTGTTCAACGCCGGCATCCGCCCGGCCGTGAACGCCGGTATCTCGGTGTCGCGCGTCGGTGGTTCGGCGCAGACCAAGATCATCAAGAAGCTGTCCGGCGGCATCCGTATCTCGCTGGCCCAGTACCGCGAGCTGGCTGCGTTCGCGCAGTTCGCCTCGGACCTGGACGAAGCCACCCGCAAGCAGCTTGAGCGCGGCCAGCGCGTCACCGAGCTGATGAAGCAGAAGCAGTACGCGCCGATGTCGATCGCCAACCAGGCGCTGTCGATCTACGCCGTCAACGAGGGTTACCTCGACGACGTGCCGGTCAGCAAGCTGCTGGCGTTCGAAGAAGGCCTGCACGCGCATTTCGCCAACACCCAGGGCGAACTGATCGGCAAGGTCAACGCCACCGGCGGTTGGGACAACGACATCGAAGCTGCCTTCAAGAAGGGCATCGTCGAGTTCAAGACCACCGGCAGCTGGTAATCGAGGTCCTGTAGAGCGGAGCGATGCTCCGCTGGACCAGACGATCAAACGGTTGAACAACGCGGGGCCCCGGCCCCGCGCCACGGGAATAAAAGATGGCAAGCGGACGCGAAATCAAAACCAAGATCAAGAGCGTGCAGAACACCCGCAAGGTGACGCGCGCCCTGGAAATGGTCTCGGCCTCCAAGATCCGCAAGGCGCAGGATCGGATGAAGACCTCGCGTCCGTACGCGCAGGCGATGAAGCAGGTGATCGGCCACCTGGCGCAGGCCAGCACCGACTACCAGCATCCGTTCCTGGTCGAGCGTGAGCAGGTCAAGCGGGTCGGTTTCATCGTGATCTCCTCCGATCGCGGTCTGGCCGGCGGCCTCAACAACAACCTGTTCCGCAGGATGCTTGGCGAAGCCAAGGCCTGGCAGGACAAGGGCGCCGAAGTGGACCTGGTGACCATCGGCCAGAAGGCATCGACCTTCTTCCGCCGGGTCAAGGTGAACATGGTCGGCACGGTGACCCACATCGGCGACACGCCGAAGCTGGAATCGCTGATCGGTGTGATCAAGGTCATGCTCGACGCCTTCACCGAAGGCAAGGTCGACCGCGTGTACCTGGTCTACAACCGCTTCGTCAACACGATGACGCAGAAGGCCAGCTTCGATCAGCTGCTGCCGCTGCCGGCAGCCGAGAAGCAGGTTGCGCACCACGACTGGGACTACCTGTACGAACCCGATGCCGCGACCGTGCTCGAGCACGTGATGACGCGTTACATCGAGTCGCTGGTGTACCAGGCGCTGCTGGAGAACGTCGCTTCCGAGCATGCCGCGCGCATGGTGGCGATGAAGTCGGCCAGTGACAACGCCAACAAGCTGATCGGAACCCTGCAGCTGGTCTACAACAAGGCCCGCCAGGCAGCGATCACCCAGGAAATCTCCGAAATCGTCGGCGGCGCGGCAGCAGTCTGACCGCGTTCGTTAAAAGCACACATTTAGAGGATGCAGCAATGAGTCAGGGCAAGATCGTTCAGATCATCGGCGCCGTCGTCGACGTCGAATTCCCCCGCGAGTCGGTGCCGAAGGTGTACCACGCGCTGAAGGTGGACAACACCGAAATCACCCTGGAAGTGCAGCAGCAGCTCGGTGACGGCGTGGTCCGCTGCATCGCGCTGGGCTCCACCGACGGCCTGAAGCGCAACCTGGTGGCCACCAACACCGGCCGCGGCATCTCCGTGCCGGTCGGCGCTGGCACCCTGGGCCGCATCATGGACGTGCTCGGCCGCCCGATCGACGAAGCCGGTCCGGTCGCCTCCAGCGACAACTGGGAAATCCACCGCGCTGCTCCGTCGTATGAAGACCAGTCCCCGGCCACCGAGCTGCTGGAAACCGGCATCAAGGTCATCGACCTGATGTGCCCGTTCGCCAAGGGCGGCAAGGTCGGCCTGTTCGGCGGCGCCGGCGTCGGCAAGACCGTCAACATGATGGAACTGATCAACAACATCGCCAAGGCGCACAGCGGTCTGTCCGTGTTCGCCGGCGTGGGTGAGCGTACCCGTGAGGGCAACGACTTCTACCACGAGATGAAGGACTCCAACGTCCTGGACAAGGTCGCGATGGTGTACGGCCAGATGAACGAGCCGCCGGGCAACCGTCTGCGCGTCGCCCTGACCGGCCTGACCATGGCCGAGTACTTCCGCGACGAGAAGGACGAGAACGGCAAGGGCAAGGACGTGCTGCTGTTCGTCGACAACATCTACCGCTACACCCTGGCCGGTACCGAAGTGTCGGCACTGCTGGGTCGCATGCCGTCGGCAGTGGGTTACCAGCCGACCCTGGCCGAGGAAATGGGCGTCCTGCAGGAGCGCATCACCTCGACCAAGAATGGTTCGATCACCTCGATCCAGGCCGTCTACGTGCCGGCCGATGACTTGACCGATCCGTCGCCGGCGACCACCTTCGCCCACCTTGACTCGACCGTGACCCTGTCGCGTTCGATCGCTTCGCTGGGTATCTACCCGGCAGTCGATCCGCTGGACTCCACCAGCCGCCAGATGGACCCGCTGGTCATCGGCCACGAGCACTACGACACCGCCCAGCGCGTCCAGCAGACCCTGCAGAAGTACAAGGAACTGAAGGACATCATCGCCATCCTGGGCATGGACGAACTGTCCGAAGAAGACAAGCAGGCCGTGTCGCGCGCCCGCAAGATCGAGCGCTTCTTCAGCCAGCCGTTCCACGTGGCCGAAGTGTTCACCGGCTCGCCGGGCAAGTACGTGTCGCTGAAGGACACCATCCGTGGCTTCAAGGCCATCGTCGATGGCGAGTACGACCACCTGCCGGAGCAGGCGTTCTACATGGTCGGCAGCATCGAAGAAGCGGTCGAGAAGGCCAAGAAGATGGCCGAGAAGGCCTGATGCGGCGGGGACGGGCACACGCCCGTCCCGACCGTGACACGGGGTGGGCCTGCGCCCACCGCTGCGGAATCCCTGCGGTGGGTTCGACCCGCCCCCTAGCGAAGAGAGTTACATGAGCACCATCCGTTGCGACATCGTCAGCGCCGAGCAGGAAATCTTCCGTGGCGAAGCGACCCTGGTCGTGGCCACCGGTGAGCTGGGCGAACTGGGCATCGCGCCCAAGCACGCACCGCTGATCACCCGCCTCAAGCCAG
Source organism: Stenotrophomonas sp. G4 (assembly GCF_003428825.1). Classification (NCBI taxonomy): domain Bacteria; kingdom Pseudomonadati; phylum Pseudomonadota; class Gammaproteobacteria; order Lysobacterales; family Lysobacteraceae; genus Stenotrophomonas; species Stenotrophomonas sp. G4. Next base: position 3,896,073 of record NZ_CP031741.1, on the reverse strand, counting down.
GCAAGGTGGTAGTGACCACGCCGAGCGGCGAGCAGCTGGATTTCGCCATTTCCGGCGGCATCCTGGAAGTGCAGCCGCAGGTGGTGACCGTGCTGGCCGACACCGCTATCCGTGCACAGGACATCGACGAAGCCTCGGTCCGCAAGGCCAAGGAAGAAGCCGAACGCATCCTGGCCAACCGCGGCGAAGCGATGGAAGTGGCCGAAGCCCAGCAGAAGCTGGCAGAGGCCGTTGTCCAGCTGCAGGCGCTGGAGCGCCTGCGCAAGACCCTCAAGCACTGAGGTCCAGCGCCATCAAGCAGGAACGCCGGCCCAGTGCCGGCGTTTTTGTATGTGTGGGGACTCTGTAGTGCCGGCCGCTGGCCGGCAACCACGGCGGGATTCAGCGGTACACCACCCACCGCATCAACACGAAAGACAGCGCTGCCAACCCGCCTTCCACCAGCGGCTTTGACAGCCAGGCGTAGCGCAGGCCCAGCGCATGGTCGGCGGCGGCCACCAGCAGCGTGCTGGCCATGGTCAGCAGCAGCCACAGCGGCAGGAATCGTGCGAAGCGGCGCCAGCCCAGGCGCTGCCCGTTGGTGTCGGCAAAGGTGATGCGTCCATTGAGCCAGAAGCCCAGCAGCATGCCGGCCACGCGCCCGCAGATGTTGCCGGGCGCCGTGGGCATGCCGGCCGCCGTCGCCAGCACGAACACCGCCCAGTCCAGCAGCAACTGCAGCAGGCCGACGATGAGATAGGAACGGCCTTGGCGAAGCAGGCTCATGCTGCCGGGGTCATGATGGGGGCTCCATGTTAACGGCCCCCGTTCTAGAATCACCGCCATCGAATCGTGGACCGCCCGCATGACCCAACCCCTGCACGTGATCATCCTCGCCGCTGGCGCCGGCAAGCGCATGAAGTCGGTGCTGCCCAAGGTGCTGCAGCCGATTGCCGGCCAGCCGATGCTGGCGCATGTGATCGCCACTGCGCGGGAACTGCAGCCGGCTGCCATCCATGTGGTGTACGGCCACGGCGGGGATCAGGTGCGGAGCTGTTTCGCTGACCAGCCGGACCTGTTGTGGGCCGAACAAGCGCAGCAGCTGGGTACCGGCCATGCGGTGGCCCAGGCCATGCCGGAGGTACCCGACGCCGCCCAGGTGCTGGTGCTGTACGGCGATGTGCCATTGATCCGTGCGCAGACCCTGCGCGAGCTGCTGGCCCAGCCGGGCCGGCTGGCCGTGCTGGTGGCCGATGTCGAGGATCCCACCGGCTATGGTCGCGTGCTGCGCGATGCCGAAGGCAAAGTCGGGGCGATCGTCGAGCAGAAGGACGCCGATGATGAACAGCGCCGGGTGCGCATCATCAACACCGGCATCATCACTGCCGAATCGACGGCGCTGCGCCGCTGGCTGTCCCAGCTGTCCAACAGCAACGCGCAGGGCGAGTACTACCTGACCGATGTGTTCGCCTTTGCCGCCCGCGAGTTCACTCCGGCGGAGATGGCCCTGGTGGCCGATGCGCAGGACGCCGAAGGCGCGAACGATCCGTGGCAGCTCTCGCAGCTGGAACGGGCCTGGCAACGGCGCGCGGTGCGCGCGCTGTGCATCCAGGGCGCGCGCGTGCGCGATCCGGCGCGGGTGGATATCCGGGGTGAGGTGATCGTCGGCAGCGACGTGATGATCGATGTCGATGTGATTCTTGAAGGCAAGGTGGTGCTCGGCGATGGCGTGACCATCGGCCCGTTCACCCGGCTGAAGGACGTCACTCTCGGCGCGGGCACCGAAGTGCGTGCGCACTGCGATGTGGAAGGCGTGATCAGCGAGGGCGCGGCCCAGATCGGCCCGTTCGCGCGCCTGCGCCCGGGCACCGTGCTGGCCGATGGCGTGCACGTGGGCAACTTCGTGGAAACCAAGAAGGTCACCTTGGGAGCGGGCAGCAAGGCCAACCACCTCACCTATCTGGGCGACGCGGTGATCGGCAGCAAGGTCAACATCGGCGCGGGCACCATCACCTGCAACTACGACGGCGTGAACAAGTCGACCACCACCATCGGTGACAACGCTTTCATCGGCTCCAACAGTTCGCTGGTGGCGCCGGTGCTGATCGGTGAAGGGGCGACGATTGCTGCCGGTTCGGTCATCACCCGCACTGCGCCGGACGGCAAGCTGACCGTAGCCCGTGCGCGCCAGGAAACCATCGATGGCTGGCAGCGCCCCATCAAGAAAAGCTGAGCCGAGGCCACCGCGCGTCGACGAGCTCGACGCGTTGCCCCGCATCGAACAGCGTGCGGGCGAACTGCTGCGCGGGCACGAGGCGTACCCGGTGTTCGCCGGCCATGGACTGGACCTTCCCACCTTGCAGGCCGGACTGCGGCGTGGCCTGTTGTGGATCATCGAAGGCGCCGATGGCTGCATCGCCGGCTACCTGCTGGGTGGGGCGCTCGACGGCGATTTCCATGTGCTGCAGATGGATGTCGATCCCAATCATGCTCGCCGTGGCTACGGACGGGCGTTGCTGCAGCACGCACTCGCCGAGGCCAAGGCGCTTGGCTATCCGGCGGCGGTGCTGACCACGTTGTCGGATGTACCGTGGAATGCGGCTTTCTATGCCAGCGAAGGATTCACCCTGCTCCCGGAGTCAGAGTGGAGCGCGGGCCTGCGAGGGGTGATGGCCGAGGAAGCCGCGTTGGGATTCCCGATGCACCTGCGGGTGGCGATGCGACGGGTGCTTTAGTTTTGCTTCTTCTGTTGATTGCTGAAGGTTGATGATTGTTCATGGGTGTCACTTTTCTTTTCGCGCGAAAAGAAAAGTAACCAAAAGAAACGCGCCGCCAGTCCGCGAGCCGTCGTGCTGCGCACGCCGGTACCCTGCGCTCCCCGGTCCGTCGAGGGACGGCGCGGGAACTCGCTTCGCTCAGACACCCGCGCCTCTTCGCCCTCGCCGGCCCTGCGGTGCTCGGCTCGCTTCAAGGCGGACCCAAGTCAAAGGCCACAGCTGCACCCAGTAGATCCACGCCATGCGTGGATGCTTTTGCTCTGCTTCTCAAGTCCGCCTTGAAGCGAGCCGAGCACCGCAGGGGAATCAGGGGCGGAGAGGTGCCGATGTCTGAGCGCAGCGAGTTCGGCACCGCCCCCTGATTCGCCGAGGAGCGCAGGGCACCGATGCGCAGCATCGGCTCGCGGCCGGCGGAACGTTTCTTTTGGTTACTTTTCTTTGCGTACAAAGAAAAGTGACACCCATGAACCGTGATCAACCTTCAGCCATCAACAGAGGAAGGAAGAACAAACCTACCCCCCCGGCAACAGGATCGACACGCACAGCCCGCCCTCGGTGCGGTTCTGCAGTGATACGCGGCCACCGTGCGCCTCGACGATCTCGCGGGTGAGGGCCAGCCCCAGCCCGGTGCCGTTGCGCTTGGTCGAATAGAACGGCATCAGCGCATTCTGCAGTACCTGCTCGTTCATGCCCTTGCCGCGGTCCAGCACATCCAGCCGCAGCCACTGCGGCAGCCGGGTCAGCTGCACCTGCACGTCGTCGTTGGGCGGGTCGGCTTCGGCGCAGGCCTCGTGTGCATTCTTCAGCAGGTTGAGCAGGGCCTGGCCGAACTGGGCGATGTCGATCCGGCTGCTCAGTTCCGCGTCGGGTGCACGCACCATCGTGAACGGAATCTGCTGGCACAGGCTGGACAGGAACGGCGCCCAGTGCACGGTCTGCAGTTGCGGCTGCGGCAGCTTGGCGAAACGCGCGTAGCCGCGGATGAAGCCTTCCAGGTGGCGGGCCCGGTCTTCGATGGTGGTGAAGATCTCCGGCAGCCGGTCGAAGCGCTCGCGCTTGACCAGTTCGCCACCGGAGTGCGCCAGCGAGGCGATCGGCGCCAGCGAGTTGTTGAGTTCGTGGCTGATCACCCGGATCACCTTCTTCCAGGTCTGTACTTCCTGTCGGCGCAGTTCGGCAGTGAGCTGGCGTACCAGCAGCAGGTCATGCGGGCGGCCGTTGAGCTGGAACGCGCGCCGCGACAGGTGATAGACCTGTTCGTCGTCCTCGTCGCCTTCCACACCGTCTTCGCTTTCCGACTTCACCGCAAACAGGCTGTCGCCGCCGCGGCCGATGGCATCGCGCAGTTCCACCGGCAGCTGCTCGAGCACATCCTCCATGCGCTGGCCTTCCAGCTTCCAGCCGCTGTGCAGCAGCTTGCGCGCGGCCAGGTTGGAGAACACCACGCGGGAAATGCCATCGCCACCGGCGGCGATCAGCAGCATCGCTACCGGAGTGTTCTGCACCATGGTGTCCAGCAGCAGTTCGCGCTGCACCAGGCCTTGGCGTTGTGCGCGCAGCACCTCGCCCAGTTCGCGGTGCGCCTGCACCAGGTCACCCAGTTCGTCATTGCCGGGCCAGTAGATGCCGAAGTTGTACTCACCGTCGCGGTAGCTGCTGGTGGTCCCGGACAGCGCCCGCATCAACGAGCGCACCGGTGCGGTGGCGCGGCGCAGCGTCCACCACATCAATGACAGCAGGATGATCGTGGAGACCGTGGTCACCACCCAGCCATGGTCCATCCAGTAGGCCAGCAGCCACGGCAGCGCGGCAGCCAGCGCCAGCACCGGCAGCAGGCGCAGGAACAGGCGGAAGGTGAAGGAGCGTCGCTTCATTCGCGTGGGATGCCGTGACGGTCCATGCGCCGGTACAGCGCCTGCCGGCTCAGTCCAAGCTCGGCAGCGGCCTGGGCGATGACCCCGTGGTTGCGCGCCAGCACGTCTTCGATGCGTGCGCGGTCGGGATCATTGCCGGCGCTTGGCGTCGGGCGTGGTGCAGCAGGTGCACGCGGCAGGTTGAGATCGGCCACTTCGATGCGGTTGCCGGTGGCCAGCAGTTCGGCACGCTGGATCACGTTGCGCAGCTCGCGCACGTTGCCCGGCCACAGGTGGCGCTGCAGTGCGGTGGCCGCCGCGCTGGACAGCGGCTTGCCGATGCTGAGGAAATGCTCGGCCAGCGGCACGATGTCGCCGGGGCGGTCGGCCAGCGGCGGCAGCGTCAGTTCCACCGTGTTGAGCCGGTAGTACAGGTCTTCGCGGAACGTACCTTCGCGGATCATCGCCGGCAGGTCGGCATTGGTCGCGCTGACCACGCGCACCTTGACCTGGCGTTCGCGGTTGGAGCCCAGGCGCTCGAAACGTCCGGTTTCCAGCACGCGCAGCAGCTTCATCTGCCCACCCAGCGACAGGTTGCCGATCTCATCCAGGAACAGCGTGCCGCCGTCGGCTGCCTCGAACTTGCCTTCGCGCGCCTTGTTGGCGCCGGTATAGGCGCCGGCCTCGGCGCCGAACAGTTCGGCCTCGATCAGTTCGGAGGGCAGGGCGCCGCAGTTGACCGCCACGAAGGGGCCCTTGGCCACCAGCGAGTTGGCCTGGATGATCTGCGCGATCTTCTCCTTGCCCGCGCCATTGGGGCCGGTGATCAGTACCGGCAGCTCCGAGCGCGCGACCTGGCAGGCCAGGGCGATCACCCGCTCGCTGGCGGGGTCGGCGAACACTGCACCACACAATGCGTACTTGTCTTCCAGCGCATGCCGCTGGCGCTGTTCGCGCTGGCGTCGCTGGTCCAGTTCGCGCCGCGCTTCGGACAATTCCAGCAGGTTGTTGACCGTGGTCAGCAGCTTGCGGTCATCCCAGGGCTTGGCCAGGTAGTCGGCGGCACCGGCCTTGACCAGGTCCACCGCGCTGCTCAGGTGGGTCCAGGCGGTCAGCAGGATTACCGGCAGATCGGGGTGGCGTTCGCGGATCTGCGCGAACAGGGCCTCGCCTTCCTCGCCGGAAGTGGTGTCCTCGCTGAAATTCATGTCCTGGATCACCAGGTCCACTGGCTGAGACTCCAGCAGCGCCAGCCCTTCGGCCGGGCTCTGCGCCTGCAGCGTGTCGATGTCATGCAGGGAGAACAGCACATCCAGCGCGGTACCCACGCTGGCGTTGTCGTCGATGATCAGGATCGCAGGCATGGGTCGCAAAGAGGGTAGCGCCGGGCCATGCCCGGCGGGGCGGGTGCAGTTGCAGCGGCTGGAACCGCCGGGCATGGCCCGGCGCTACCGGGCCGCTCTGCAATATAGCGAAACCAGCGGTAGCGCAGGGGCGTCCGGACTCAGCGCCGTGGCGGGGGCGGCGGTGGCGGTGGTGCTGGCGGGTTCAGCGCCGCCCGCCACGCCGACACCGCCACCGGTACCGTGAGCATCCGGCCATCGCGGCGCAGCAGAAGGTAGACGGTGGGCGTCGATGCCGCCCGTATTGCGTCGGCGAGCTGTTCGATCTGCCGCACCGGCGAGTCGTCCACGCGCAGGATGCGGTCGCCATGGCGCACGCCGAAGCGCGCCTCCGGGCTGGCCGCATCCACCCTCACCACGCCTTCGGTCGAGCGCAGCGCCAGCCGCGCATCGTCCTGTCGCCACTCCAGCGTCTGCGCGCTGCTGCTTCCGGCGAGTACCGGCAGCGGCAGGGCCAGCAACAGCACCAGCAGGCTGGCGCGCATCTCACGCCCCCCGCGTGGCGACGGCCGGGGGCACCGCAGCGGCGCGGCGGGCCGGGCCGAACACGGCGATCTGCCCCAGCAGCCACAGCAGCGCTGCGCCCAGCGGCAGGTACAGCAGCGGCATGCGCGGCAGCTCGTACATGTTCATCAGGGCCAGGTTGATGGCGTACGCCGCCAGCATGCCCAGCACGATGCCCAGCGTGGCCAGCAGGAAGTTCTCGGTCTGGAAATAGCGCAGGATCTGCCCGCGGGTGGCGCCCAATGCGCGGCGGATGCCGATCTGCTTGCTGCGCTGCTGCACCCAGAAGCTGGCCAGGCCGACGATGCCCAGGGCGGTGACAACCAGCAGCGCCACGCAGACCGTCACCAGCAGGCCGACCATCGAGCGGTCGTTCTTGAAGTAGTCGGCACGCTGTTCCTGGTAGGTCAGTTTCTCGCGCACCAAGCGGTTGGGGTCGTTGTGCTCCAGCGCGGCCAGCGCACCCTTCAGCACTTCATCGCGGCGTTCCGGTGAGGTGCGCAGCATGTACGGGCCGCGGGTGAAGTCGGTACGTACCGGCAGGATCATCGACAGGGTGCTGTTGTCGTTGTAGTCGGTGGGGGTGGCCAGATGGGCGACCACACCAACCACATGCAGGGCCTGGTTGCCCATGTAGAAGGTCTTGCCCAGCGCACTCTGGTCCGGGTACATCTTGGCGGCGACCTGCTGGTTGATGATCACCGGTGCGGCGCGGTCGGGCTTCGGATTCTTCTGTGCTTCTTCCAGGTCGATGTACTCGCTGGGCTGGAAGTCGCGGCCGGCGACCAGCTGCAGGCCGAGCGTGGACAACGCGTTCTCGCCAACCATGTACTGCGACACGAAGGCTGTCGGCCGTTCCTGGTCACGCTCGCGCGAGATGCTGGTGTTGCTCGAATTGCGGCGGAACGGCAGCTGGTTGACCTTGGCCACGCTGGTCACGCCGGGGATCGCGCGCAGCGATGCCAGGTCTTCGTTGGTGCGGGCCATGGCGTTGGCCTGCTTGCCGATGCCGCTGACCCGGACCATGACCAGTTCGTTCTCGGCCAGGCCGCTGGGCTGACTGATCTTTTCCACGCGCTGGGTGACCAGGAACAGGGCATTGCAGACGATGGCGCAGGTCAGGGCGATTTCCAGCACGATCAATGCGGCTGCGGTCTTGTGCCGGCGCAGGGTGCTGAGGATGGGGCGGATGTCCATGGGAAGTCCTCGTTCTGGTGCTTACTGCGACTTGAGCTGGATGGCCGGGGTGACCTGCATCGCGCGCCAGGCGGGCAGGAAGCCGGCAGCAATGCTGGCCAGCAGGGTCAGGCCGAGGGCGAGCAGCAGCATGCTGCCGTCGAGGTGGGCCAGCTTGGCGTAGTCCACCGGCTGCTGGCGCACCGCGTACAGGCCCAGCAGTGCCAGGCCGATGCCGAGCACGCCACCGACCACGCCCACCGCGCCTGCTTCAACCAGGCACTGCAGGAAGATCTGCCCGCGGCTGGCGCCCAGTGCGCGACGCACGCCGATCTCACCGCTGCGGCGCAGGAACTTGGCCAGCAGCAGGCCGACCGTGTTGACCAGGCAGACACCGAGGAAACCCAGTGCCAGCCACATCTGCAGGCGCACGTCGCTGGGTACCGCGTTGTTGAAGGTCAGCCACTCCATCACGGTGCGCAGGCGCACGTTGGCCGGGCGCTCGAAGCGGCCGGCAGCCCGCTGCTGGTCCGAATAGTTCACCAGGTAGCGGCGGTAGTCCTCGGCCCTGGACGGGTCAAGCTCCACCCAGTACTGGATCCAGGTGCACGGCGCGTTGATCGAATTGCTGTCGTCATCGGGTGCGCCGTCGCGGAAGCAGTTCATGTTGCCGTTGCTGCCGAGCTTGAGGTCCATCGCGGTGGACAGCGGCATCATCAGGTCCTCTTCGCGGCCGTAGTTGCCCACAGTCAGGTCGAAGAAGTGCGGTTCCGGATTCCAGGTATCCATCACCCCGATCACCCGCAGCGAATGGCCCTCGACACGGATCTGGCGGCCGACACTGTCCGCTCCCTGGAACAGCTTGTCGTTGATCACCTTGGACAGCACCACCACGCGGGCGCGGCCGTCATCGTCGCTGGCCGTCCAGGCGCGGCCATACAGCATCGGCACGTTGAACATCGGGAAGAAGTCAGCCGAGGTCCAGCGGGTGTCGATGTTGAACGGCTTCAACGTGCTGCCTTCCGGCTCGACGGTGACGGCGCCAGCACTCATCATCGCCTGGCGCTCGCCACGCTTCTCGCGCAGCAGCGTCTCGGCATCGAAGCGGGTCATCTGGGTCTCCGGCTCCTCGCCGGTCAGGTAACCCGAGCGCGGGCGCGGATCGACCTGCACGTAGAACAGGCGGTCGCTCTTGTCCGGGATCGGGTCGCCGGACAGCACGTGGAACACGGTCAGGGTGGTCATCGAAGCACCGATGCCCAATGCGATGGCCACCACCATCAGCGCGGTCAGTACCTTGTTGCGGCGGAAGCTGCGCACCGCCAGTCGGGCGTAGTAGGCGAACATGGTCGTGCCCTCACTCGTTGACGGCGACGATGCGACGCGGGGTGGCCAGCACCGGCTCGCGCACCAGGTCGGTGACCTGGCCGTCGACGATGTGCACGTTGCGCTGCGCGCGTGCGGCCAGTTCCGGGTCGTGGGTGACCATCACGATGGTGGTGCCGGCGGCGTTGATCTCCTCCAGCAGTTCCATCACCCCGCGCGCCATCTGCGTGTCCAGGTTGCCGGTCGGTTCGTCGGCCAGCAGCAGGCGCGGGCTGCCGGCCAGGGCACGGGCGATCGCCGCGCGCTGCTGCTGGCCGCCGGAGAGTTCGTTCGGGTAGTGCTTCATGCGCGAGCCCAGGCCGACCTGGCTCAGCGCCTTTTCGATGCGCTCGCGGCGCTCGCCGGCGCTCATCCTGCGGTAGCGCAGCGGCACGTCCACGTTGTCGAACAGGTTGAGGTCCGGAATCAGGTTGAAGCCCTGGAAGATGAAGCCGATCTTCTGGTTGCGCAGGCGGCTGCGGGCATCATCGCCGAGCTTGCTGACGTCCTGGCCATCAAGCATGTAGGTGCCGCTGGTGAAGGTTTCCAGCAGGCCGGCGATGTTGAGGAAGGTGGTCTTGCCGGAGCCGGACGGACCGGTGACGGCGACGAACTCGCCTTCCTTGACCTGCAGTTCCAGTGAACGCAGCGCGTGGGTTTCCACCTGTTCGGTACGGAAGACCTTGGCGACCGAACGCATTTCGAGCATGTACATGGGGTGTCCTCTCTCCAGGATGTATGAGTTGTCAGTTGACGGAGACGCGTTCGGCGTCCTTGAACAGGTCGCTGCCCGAGACCACGATGCGGTCCCCTGGCTGCACACCCGACTTGATTTCAACTTCGCCCAGGCTGCTGACGCCCAGTTCGATCGGACGACGCACCGCGGTGCGGCCATCCATTACGTAAGCCACGCCGTTGCCCTGTTCCACGAACGGGCCGCGCTCGACCTTCATGACATTCCTGCGGGTATCCAGCAGCACCCGCACCGACATCCGCTGGCTCTGGCGCAGGCCTTCAGGCTGGGCCGCAGCGAAGCGGACGCGGGCGTTGACTTCACCATTGACCACTTCCGGCGACACCGCACTGATCTCGCCCGGGAATGGCTGGCCATTGCCACCGGTCAGCTGCGCCGGCATGCCGATCGCCAGATCGCGCGCGAAGCTCTCCGGCACCTTGATCTCGACTTCGAACCTGGACAGGTCGACCACGCCCAGCACCGGCGCGTTGGCGGCAAGGTTGGTGGCCTGGGTGGCCTGCACCTGGCCGACCTGGCCATCGAACGGTGCACGCAGGGTCAGTGCGTCCACCTGGCGCCGCACTTCGGCCACTACGGCCTTCTGGCGGTCGGCCAGCAAGCGCTTGTTGCGTGCGTCCAGGTCCGCGCCCTGGCTCTGCAGGCGTGCATCGGTGGTGGCATTGACCAGGCTGATGTCGGCCTTCTTCAGGGCGTCCTGGGCCTTGGCCAGATCGATCTGCGGCACCGCACCGCCATCGAAGCCGCGCTGGTAGCGCTGCAGGTCGCGGTCGGCGGCCTGCCGCTCGATGCTGGCCTGGTCGGTTTCCTTGCGCGACTTGGCCCGGGCCAGGGTGGCATCCAGGTTGGCGCGGCTGGCCTCGGCTTCCAGACCGGCCAGGGTGGCCTCCTCCTGGGCGAGCTTGCTGCGCAGCTCGGGGCTGTCGATGATCGCCAGCTCCTGGCCTTTCTTGACCACGTCACCGGCCACCACCTTCAGGTCCACCGTGCCGGCGGAGATGGCGTACAGCACCGGGCTGTTGGCGGCGATCACGCGGCCGTCGGCGGCGATGTCGCGCACCAGGTCGCCGCGCTGCACTTCGGCGATGCGCACCCGGCTGCTGTCGAACGAGCTGCTGGCATTGGACCACGCATGCACGGCCCAGCCGATGCCGGCCAGCAGCGCGATACCCGCCAGCGCCGGCCAGCGGTAACGGTGCCACGCGGCCTTGGGGGCACTGGCTGAAGCGGAGGAAACGATCTGGTCCTGGGCGGAGGTGTCGCGGATCATCGGGTTCGTGCCTGTCGGTGGTGCCAGAGTGGTGTCAAGGACAAAGCACATAGCGTGCCAACTTTATTTCCTTTTCCATCAATGAGTTGAACATGTGTCGCTACTGTCCGGGTGTCCGCGGACACCTTTCCGGACACTTTCATTAAGCGGACAGGAGGGGGCTGGCGGACACGCAGGCTAGAATGCGGCGACCGTCTTCAAGGAAATGCGTGACATGTGTGGAATCGTGGGTGCGATCGCCGGGCGCGACGTGGTGCCGCTGCTGATCGAAGGACTGAAGCGACTGGAATACCGCGGCTACGATTCCTCCGGCATCGCCGTGATCGATCAGGCCGAACGGCCCGAGGTGCGCCGCGTACGCCGCACCGGTCGTGTCTCGGAGATGGCCACTGCTGCCCAGGCTGAAGGCTTCAACGCCAGCCTCGGTATCGGCCACACCCGCTGGGCCACCCATGGTGGTGTCACCGAGGCGAACGCGCATCCGCACATCAGCCATGGCGTGGCGCTGGTGCACAACGGCATCATCGAGAACCATGAGGAGCAGCGCGAGAAGCTGCGCGCGCTGGGCTATACCTTCGAGTCGCAGACCGACACCGAAGTGATCGCCCACCTGATCCACCACCATCTGAAGAAGGGCGATGACCTGCTGGTCGCGCTGCAGCACACGGTGAAGGAACTGACCGGTGCCTATGCGCTGGCCGTGGTCAGCCGTGCCGAGCCGGAACGTTTCGTCTGTGCCCGCATGGGCTGCCCGCTGCTGGTGGGGCTGGGCGAGGGCGAGAACTTCGTGGCGTCCGATGTGTCGGCGGTGCTGTCGGCCACGCGCATGGTGATCTTCCTGGAAGAGGGCGACACCGCTGAGATCCGCCGTGATGGCGTGAGCATCTTTGACGGCAACGATCAGCCGGTCGAGCGCGATGTGCATCTCTCCGATGTCTCGCTGGCCTCGCTGGAGCTGGGCCCGTACCGCCACTTCATGCAGAAGGAGATCCACGAGCAGCCGCGTGCGCTGGGCGACACCATCGAAGCGGCGATCGACGCTGGCGGCTTCCCGGCCGAACTGTTCGGCAAGAATGCCGAAGCGGTGCTGTCGGGTATCGAGGGCGTGCAGATCCTGGCCTGTGGCACCAGTTACTACTCGGGCCTGACCGCGCGCTACTGGATCGAGGCCATCGCCGGCCTGCCGTGCAGCGTGGAGATCGCCAGCGAGTACCGCTACCGCGCGGCCTACGCCAATCCGAGGCATCTGATCGTGACCATCTCCCAGTCCGGCGAAACGCTGGACACGATGGAAGCGCTGAAGTACGCCAAGTCGCTGGGGCACACGCACACGCTGTCGATCTGCAACGTGCCGGAAAGCGCGATTCCGCGCGCCAGCGAACTGGTCTGCTACACCCGTGCCGGCGCCGAGATCGGTGTGGCCTCGACCAAAGCGTTCACCACCCAGCTGGCCGCGCTGTTCCAGCTGACCGTGGTGTTGGGCAAGCTGCATGGCCGCGTTGATGCCGCACAGGAAGCGGACTACCTGGAGCAGCTGCGTTTCCTGCCGGGCAGCGTGCAGCATGCGTTGAACATGGAACCGCAGATCGCCGCATGGGCCGAGCGCTTCGCACGCAAGAGCAGTGCGCTGTTCCTGGGCCGTGGCCTGCACTACCCGATCGCCCTGGAAGGCGCGCTCAAGCTGAAGGAAATCTCGTACATCCACGCCGAGGCGTACCCGGCCGGCGAGCTCAAGCACGGGCCGCTGGCGCTGGTGGACGAGGACATGCCGGTGGTGGTGATCGCGCCCAACGACAGCCTGCTGGAGAAGGTCAAATCCAACATGCAGGAAGTGCGTGCGCGTGGCGGCGAGCTGTTCGTGTTCGCCGACCAGGACAGCAACTTCAGCGAGTCCGAAGGCGTGCACGTGATCCGCACCCCGCGCCATGCCGGCGTGCTCAGCCCGGTGGTGCACACCATCCCGGTGCAGCTGCTGGCGTACCACACCGCGCTGGCGCGCGGCACCGACGTGGACAAACCGCGCAACCTGGCCAAGAGCGTGACGGTGGAGTAACACTCGGGTCCATTGGATGCTGCATGCGAAAGGGGCCCACGTGGCCCCTTTCGTTTACGACGGTGGCGCTTCCAAGTGGGACAGCTGCCGGGCTTTCTGTCCGCAGTCGGCAGCAGGCAATCAATCTTTAATGCGCGACATCGCCTGTATTCAGCGGCGGTTTCAGCCGCGGTGCCATTCTCTGGATCGTCAGTTGGTTCCTACGACGAACTGTCCCATCGATGCCGCTAGTGACCGATGGTCGCAGTCGTAGAATCGAGTTGACCGAGATCCGGGTTGAGCCGTTGAACCCCCTCGTTCGTGTTGCAGCACGACGTCTGCCGATCCATTCCAAGCGGCAGGTGGGTGCGCCAGACGTGCACTGAAAGGTCTGTTCCCGGGGAGGGGGCGAATCGGCAGAGCACACTTTTTTGACTTGAGTGACCTGCACCAGGAAACAAGAATGAACGTCCGCGAGCTCCTGCAATCCAAGAAAGAAGCTGTCATCACCATCGACACGGAAGACACGATCGGTGCCGCCGCGCACAAGATGAGCGCGAATAAAATCGCCGCACTGGTAGTGATGAAGGATGATGCCCCGGTCGGCATCATTTCCGAAAAGGACATCGTCCGCAGCCTGGCCGATGATGGCCCGCAGGCCGGTCGCCGGGTGATTTCCAGCCTGCCGTCCACCGGCCTGGAAGGCATCGCGCCGGACGCCACGTTGAAGCAGGCCATGTCGCTGATGACCTACTCGCGTCGTCGCCACCTGATGGTCACCGATGGCAACCAGCTGGTCGGCATCCTCAGCCTGGGTGACATCGTGAAGAACCTGCTGGGCGAGCTGGAGCTGGAAAAGGCCGTGTTGCAGGACATCTACATGGCGGCCCACTGAGGCCTGTGCTGCGTGATGAAACGAAGCCGGGCATTGCCCGGCTTCTTCGTTGGTAGCGCCGGGCGATGCCCGGTTTCATTCGTTGGTAGCGCCGGGCCATGCCCGGCGAGCGCGTAGCGCAGGAATCAGAAACTGACCTTCACCGAATCGGCGCTGTAGTTCGCCGGGCCGTGGTAGACGACCTCGATGTTGTTGCCATCCGGATCGAGCACGAAGGCGCCGTAGTAGCCGGGATGGTACGGGCGCTCGCCGGGCGCGCCGTTGTCCTTGCCGCCAGCCGCCAGCGCAGCGCTGTGGAAAGCATCGACGGTGGCGGTATCGCGGGCCTGGAACGCCAGATGGTGGCGACCGGTCAGCTGGCCGGCGGCGGCACGGCTGCTGGCGCTGGAAATGAACAGCTCGTCGGCCCAGAAGTAATCATCGCCTTCGCCGGCGATCGGGATGCCGATGGTGTCGAACACCGCCTGGTAGAAGCGGCGGCTGGCGGCCAGATCACGCACCACCAGCTGGATGTGGTCGATCAGGCGGCCACGGTGCAGTTCCATCGTTTCCATGCCAACCTCACAAAAAAGGGAACGGAGGGGATCAAGTCGCTCGCGGCACCATCGTGCCATGAATGTCGGCGCAAGGTCGCCGGGCATGGCCCGGCGCTACCGGAACGGTGCCCTTTCTACCGGTCAGGCGTTGGCGATGATCTCGACCCAGTAGCCGTCCGGGTCCTTGATGAAGGCCAGGTTCTTCATGCGGCCGTCGGTCAGGCGCTTCTGGAAGGTCACGCCCAGGTCTTCGAAACGCTGGCAGGCCGCCTCGATGTCCGGCACCGACACGCAGATGTGGCCGAAGCCGCGCGGGTCGCTGTTGCCGTCGTGGTAGACCGCGCCGTCCTGGGTTTCGGTGCCGTGGTTGTGGGTCAGTTCCAGCACGCCCGGCAGGCCGGCCATCCACAGGCGGCGGGCGTTGTCATCTTCCGGCACCGTGACGCCAGCGGGCACGTAGGCCAGGAAGTACAGGCTGAACTGGGCTTCGGCGAAGTCGCGCTTGTCGATCAACTGGTAGCCCAGCACGCGGGTGTAGAAGTCCAGCGAGGCGGTGGCGTCCTTGACCCGCAGCATGGTGTGGTTGAAGACGAAGCCGGTGGTCTCGGCCGCGGCCTGGGTGGTGACGCCGGGGACATCGCGCAGGGCGGGAATGGTCATGGGGGAGGTCCTTCAGACAGGGCCGTTGCCGGCCGGATGGGTGTCATTCTACGGGCCGGCAGCTGACGGCACCGCGACGTACAATGGCCGGATCGCACCGTTCCGTCCTGATGACCATTGCCCGCCATGTCGCAGCGTGAATGGGTGGCCGCCGCCATCCGCAAGATCGAAGCCGATTTCAACCGTTCCGCCGATACCCACCTGATTCCGCTGGCGCTGCCCGGGTTCGAGGGCATCGAGGTGTACCTGAAGGATGAATCGAGCCATCCCACCGGCAGCCTCAAGCACCGGCTGGCGCGTTCGCTTTTCCTGTATGCGCTGGCCAACGGCTGGCTGCGTGAAGGGCGGCCGGTGATCGAGGCCTCCAGCGGCTCCACCGCCGTTTCCGAGGCCTACTTCGCGCGCCTGCTCGGCCTGCCGTTCATCGCAGTGATGCCGGCCACGACGTCGCCGGAGAAGATTGCCGCGATCGAGTTCCACGGTGGCCGCTGCCATCTGGTCGAGCGCGCCTGCGACCTCAACTGCGATTCGGAAAAGCTGGCCCGCGAAACCGGCGGCCACTTCATGGACCAGTTCACCTATGCCGAGCGCGCTACCGACTGGCGTGCCAACAACAACATCGCCGAATCGATCTTCAAGCAGATGGCCGAGGAGCCCAGCCCGATTCCGGACTGGATCGTGTGCAGCCCTGGCACCGGCGGTACCGCAGCAACGCTCGGGCGCTACGTCAGCTATCGTCGGCATGACACCCGCATCCTGTGTGCGGACCCTGAAGTCTCGGTGTTCTACGATGGATACCAGGCTGCCCTGGCCGGCGGCAACGAGTGGCGCGGCATGACCTGCAATGGCGGTTCGCGGGTGGAAGGCATCGGCCGGCCGCGGGTGGAGTCCAGCTTCATCCCGACCAGCGTCGATGCCATGGTGAAGGTGCCCGACGCCTTGAGCCTGGCCGCGATGCGCCACGTCAGCCGCCAGCTGGGACGCCGCGTCGGTGGTTCCACCGGCACCAATTTCATCGGCGTGCTGCAGGCTGCGCAGTGGATGCGCGAGGCCGGCCGCCAAGGCAGCATCGTCAGCATTCTGTGCGACAGCGGTGATCGCTACGCGCACAGCTATTACGACCCGGCCTGGTATGTGCGGCAGGGAATCGATGTGGACGCTGCCGACGCGCAGGTAGCGGCGGCGGTGGCCGGGCAGGGCCTGCCTGGATTGCCGTGGTGCAGCCTGGAAGCACTGTAAGCCCGTCAGGCATCCGCCGGGCATGGCCCGGCGCTACCAGGGCAGGTCGGCAGCGCCGGGCCATGCCCGGCGAGCGCAGCGGCGCATTGGATCGCGCTCAATACCCCGCGGCCATGAAGGCCTCCAGCACCGCATCGCGCAGGGCATCGGGCAGGGCCTCGATCTCCACGGCGCGGTCGTCCAGGTGCAGGCGCGGGTCCAGGCTGCTGGCCCGGCCCTGGGCCAGGGCCTGCAGCCACAGCAGCACGCAGATGACGAACTCGCGCTCGTGGCCCAGCCGCACCTGGCTGGCACCGCGCTCGATCACTTCGAACGGATACCATTCCTGCTCGTCGCTGAACCTGCCGCCCTGGCGCTGCAGTGCCTGCAACTGCTGGAGGTGGCGCGGCGCATCATCGCCCGCATCGCACAGCGCGGCGATCCAGGCCAGTTCAGTCGGGCTGGCCGACAGCGCCAGCGATGACGAACGTACTGCGGATGGAGCTGGAGCCAGACCTTCCATGTGGGGTCTCCTCGATACGTTCCGCTGCGGTCTCCCCCGCGCCGCAAGCTTCAGCGGACGGCCGTCAGGCCGACGTGAACAATGGCCCGCCGCCCCTTGTCTGCCGGCCCGGCCAGCGCCATATCGGTCTGGCTGCCCGCGCTGCCGGGCCCGTACCCTGGAGACCTGCCGTGACCGTTGCCAACCCCCTGCTCGATTTTTCCGGCCTGCCGCGCTTCGAGGCGATCCGCCCCGAGCATGTGGCGCCGGCGCTGGACGTGCTGCTGGCGCAGGCCGAAGCAGCGGTCAGCGCTGCCGAGCAGGTGCAGCCGGTAACCTGGCAGACCTTCGTCACCCCGCTGGACGACGCCACCGAACGCCTGTGGCGCGCCTGGGGCCTGGTGGGCCACCTGCAGGGCGTGGTCAACACGCCGGAGCTGCGTGAGGCCTACAACAGCAACCTGCCGCGGGTGACCCGCTTTGCCAGTGCGCTGGGCCAGAACCTGGCGCTGTACCGCCAGTACCAGGCGCTGGCGGCCAGCACCGAAGCGGCCGGTTTTGATGAGGCGCGCCGCAAGGTGCTGGACAACACCCTGCGTGATTTCCGCCTCGGCGGTGCCGAACTGGATGCGGACGCGCAGCAGCGTTTTTCCGCCATCAAGGAGGAACTGTCGGCGCTGTCGGCGAAGTTCTCGCAGAACGTGCTCGACGCCACCGATGCGTGGTCGCTGATCGTCGAAGACCCGGCGCGCCTGGCCGGCGTGCCGGACGACGTGAAGGCTGCTGCACGCGCCGCTGCGGAAAAAGACGGCAAGGTGGGCTGGAAGCTGACCCTGCAGATGCCGTGCTACCTGCCGGTGCAGACCTGGGCCGAGGACCGCGACCTGCGCGAGATCATGTACCGCGCCAGCGCGCAACGCGCTTCCGAGTTCGGCGACGATGCGCTGGACAACGGTGGCAACATCGATCGCATCCTTGCACTGCGTGCCGAGCTGGCCGCGCTGCTGGGCTTTGATTCCTACGCCGATTATTCGGTGGCCACCAAGATGGCCAGCGACCCCGCCGAAGTGCTGGGCTTCCTGCGTGACTTGGCGGCGCGCGCCAAGCCGTTCGCCGCCAAGGACCGCGCCGAGCTGGAGCAGTTCGCCCGCGAGCATCTCGGTATCGACAGCCTGCAGGCCTGGGATCTGGCGTTCGCCGCCGACCGCCTGAAGCAGGCGCGTTACAGCTATTCCGAGCAGGAAGTGAAGCAGTATTTCACCGAACCGAAGGTACTCGGCGGCCTGTTCTCGGTGATCGAGCAGCTGTACGGCCTTCGGGTGCAGGAAGACAGTGCGCCGGTCTGGCATGAGGACGTGCGCTTCTTCCGCCTGGTGGATGCGCAGGGCGCCCTGGTGGGCCAGTTCTACCTGGACCTGTACGCCCGCGAGGGCAAGCGCGGCGGCGCCTGGATGGATGATTGCCGCAACCGCCGCGAGCGCGCCGATGGCAGCGTGCAGACGCCGCTGGTGTACCTGGTGTGCAACTTCGGCCGGGGTGCCGATGGCAAGCCGGCAACCTTCAGCCACAATGAAGTGACCACGCTGTTCCATGAAATGGGCCATGGCCTGCATCAGCTGCTGACCCGCATCGGCGAACTGGGCGTGGCCGGCATCAACGGCGTGGAGTGGGATGCGGTGGAGCTGCCCAGCCAGTTCATGGAGAACTTCTGCTGGGAATGGGACCACCTGCAGGGCATGACCTCGCATGTGGAAACCGGTGAGCCGCTGCCGCGCGCGCTGTACGAGCGCATGCTGGCCGCACGCAACTTCCACAGTGGCATGGCCACCGTGCGCCAGTTGGAATTCGGTCTGTTCGACATGCTGCTGCACAGCCAGTTCGAGGCGGCGCAGGACAGCGTGCTGGCACTGCTTGAGCGGGTGCGTGCGGAAGTGGCGGTGAACCACCCGCCGAGCTGGAATCGCTTCCCGCACCAGTTCAGCCATATCTTCGCCGGTGGCTATGCCGCCGGTTACTACAGCTACAAGTGGGCCGAAGTATTGAGCGCCGATGCCTACGCCGCGTTCGAGGAAGCACCGCAGGCGCTGGCCGCAACCGGCGCGCGTTTCCGCGACGAGGTGCTGTCGCGCGGCGGCAGTCGCCCGGCTGCCGAGAACTTCAAGGCCTTCCGCGGCCGTGCGCCGCAGATCGACGCGCTGCTGCGCCATTCGGGCATGGCATAAGCACGCTACCGCCATCCACGCATGGCGTGGATCTACCGGAATGCTCCGGCATGGCGTAAACGCAATAAAGGGCAGCGCTCCGGTAGCGCCGGGCCATGTCCGGCGAGCACGTAGCGCGGCGTAGGAAAGCCGCCGGGCATGGCCCGGCGCTACCGGGGCGTCCCGCTTTCAATCGGCGTAGATCATCTTCCGGGTCATGCCGCCGTCGACGATGAAATCCTGGCCGGTGCTGAAGCCGGACAACGAGGACAGCAGGTACACCGCCAGTGCGCCGATGTCCTCGGGTTCGCCGACGCGGCCAACCGGATGCTGGGCGTGGTCGGTGGCCGAGTACTGCGGCACGTGCCGGCGTGCCGGCGCCTGCCAGGCATCGGTGCTGATCCAGCCGGGGCTGATGCTGTTCACCCGCACCGCCGGTCCCGCACTGATGGCCAGTGCATGGGTGAAGGCCACCAGCCCACCCTTGGCCGCAGCGTAGGCTTCGCTGTGCGCCTCGGACTGCCAGGCGCGCGTCGATGCGATGTTGATGATCGCGCCTGCATCGGCTGACAGCGCCGGCAATGCGTGCTTGCTGCACAGGAACGCGCCATGCAGCGATGACAGCCGGCGCTGCCATTCTTCCCAGTCCATGTCCTGCAGCAGGGTGCCGTGCGGCCCGGCGATGCCGGCATTGTTGACCAGGCCATCGATGCGGCCGAAGCGTTGCAGGGCCGCCGCGATGAAGTCGCGCACGCTGCTTTCGTCGGTGATGTCCAGCCGCTGGAACGCGGCATCATCGCCGCGCTGCCATTCGGCCAGGCAGGCCTGGCCCGCCTCTACGTCCAGATCGCCGATCAGCACACGGCCGCCGGCCCCGAGCACCGCCTGGGCGATGCCGCGGCCGATGCCGTTGGCACCGCCGGTGACCAGCACCACCCTGCCGTGCAGCGGCGCAGTCGGCCAGGTGGCAATCGGCGGCACCGTGCTCATGACAGGTCGTCGCCGCGCAGGCGACGGTGCCAGCCCTCGACACCGATCCGGTCCAGGGTCTGGATGTTGCGCTCGACGATCACGTCCGGGTCCGGGTAGACATCCACCGCGCGTGCCACGCTGTCTTCGCGCAGCAGGTGCAGGGTGGGGTAGGGCGCGCGGTTGGTGTAGTTGCTGGCGTCATCGGCGGAGACGCCATCGAACTGGTAGTCCGGATGGAAGCTGGCCACCTGCAGGATGCCCTGCAGGTCCAGCGCCTCGATCGCCGCATCGGCGTTGTCGAGGAAGTCGTTGTAGTCGAGGAAGTCGGTCAGTACCTGCGGATGCACGATCAGGGTCGTATCGATCTGCTCGGCCGGCGTGTCGCGCAGCAGCACCAGTTCCTCGGCCAGTTCTTCCACCAGGGCTTCGGGTGTGGTCGCGTCGCTCAGCACGATGCGGACCTGGTCCTTCACGTACACCGCCTTGGCGAACGGGCACAGGTTCAGGCCGATGACGATGCGCTCCAGCCACAGGCGGGTGGCGGCGATCGGGTCGTCGGTGGGCAGGGGGGTGTCGGTCATGGCGGGCGCATCGGCTGGCGGGGGTGGCCATTGTAGGCGGGCCGCTGCAGGGGCGCCGTTCACTGTGCAGGAACTGGACAACGGCGATGCTGGAAATTCCCGTCGATTCAATCCCTTGCCGACATCACGCCAATGGCCGATTGCCGACGCTGCGGGCCAGGCGTGCAATGGCGGCACGACACAGGAGGACTTTTCATGACTGCATCTTCCCCATGGCTGCCGGACGCACTCTGGTCAGGCGCCTTCTTCGACGGTCAATGGAGCGCCGCTGCACAGCGCCAGCCGGTGATCGAGCCCGCCACCGGGCACTCGCTTGGCGAGATCGGCCTGGCCGATGCGGCGCAGGTCGCACGTTCGGCGGCCGCGGCGGCGCAGGCACAACAGGTATGGGCGGCAGCGCCGTACGAACGGCGCGCCGAGGTGCTGCGCAAGGCTGCACGCCTGGCCGAAGAAAACATCGATACGCTGGTCGACTGGCTGGTCCGCGAAAGTGGCTCCACCCGCCTGAAGGCCGGTTTCGAGGCCAAGGTGACCATCAAGGCGCTGCATGAGGCCGCCGCGCTGCCTTCGCGCAGCGTGGGTGAGATCCTGCCGTCCGAGCCTGGGCGGCTGAACCTGGCGCGGCGCCGTCCGCTGGGTGTGGTGGGGGTGATCTCTCCGTTCAATTTCCCGCTGTACCTGGCGATGCGCGCGGTGGCGCCGGCGATCGCGCTCGGCAATGCCGTGGTGCTCAAGCCGGACCCGCGCACGGCGGTGTGTGGTGGTGCGGTGATCGCACGCCTGTTCGAGCAGGCTGGTCTTCCGCAGGGTGTGCTGCAGATGTTGCCCGGCGACGGCGCCGCCGGTGCCGCGCTGACCAGCGACCCGCATGTGGCGATGATCCAGTTCACCGGCTCGACGGCGGCCGGACGCAAGGTTGGCGAAGCCGCCGGCAAGCACCTGAAAAAGGTGTCGCTGGAGCTGGGCGGCAAGAACGCGCTGATCATCCTTGACGATGCGGATCTCGACCTGGCCGTGGCCAACACCGCCTGGGGCGTGTACCTGCACCAGGGCCAGATCTGCATGGCCACCGGCCGTGTGCTGGTACAGCGCAGCATCCACCAGGCCTTCCTGCAGAAGCTGGTGGCCAAGGCGAAGTCGCTGAAGGTGGGTGACCCGGCACGCGAGGATGTTGCGCTGGGTCCACTGATCAATGCCGCGCAACGCGACCATGCAGCGCGTGTGGTCGACGACGCGGTGAAGGCGGGTGCCACGCTTGAAACCGGCGGCACCCACCAGGACCTGTTCTTCGCACCCACCGTGCTCGGCAACGTCAGTGTCGACAATCCGGCGTTCAACGAAGAGATCTTCGCGCCAGTAGCGGTGGTGGTGCCGTTCGATGACGACGACGAAGCCGTGCGCCTGGCCAATGACAGCGAGTACGGCCTGTCGATGGCGATCGTCTCCCGCAATGTCGGCCGCGCGCTGAAGCTGGGCGAGCGCCTGCGCACCGGTCTGCTGCACATCAACGACCAGACCGTGAACGACGAGGTCATCAATCCCTTCGGCGGGGTAGGGGCGTCCGGCAACGGCACCAGCATCGGCGGCCCGTCCAACGTGGAGGAATTCACCCAGTGGCAATGGATGACGGTCAAGGGCGAAGCCCCGGCCTATCCCATCTGATCGAGGAGAACGCAACGATGAGCAGCAACAGTGGATCGCGTGACATCACCGCAGCGGTGGTGCGCGGCAAGGAACAGCCCTTTGTCATCGAGCAGGCGCGCCTGCGCGGCCCGCAGGACGACGAAGTGCTGGTGAAGATCGTAGCGACCGGCCTGTGCCATACCGATCTGATCGTGCGTGACCAGTACTATCCGGTGCCGCTGCCGGCAGTGCTGGGCCATGAGGGTGCGGGCATCGTCGAGGCGGTCGGCCCCAACGTGCGCGAGCTGAAGGCCGGCGACCATGTCGTGCTGACCTACGGCCAATGCGGCCACTGCAATCCCTGCCGTGGTGGCCACGGTGCGTACTGCCGCGATTTCTTCGCGCTGAATTTCGGTGGTGATGATGGCCACGGCCATACCGCCATCACCGATGCACAAGGCCAACCGCTGCACGATCACTTCTTTGCACAGTCGTCGTTCGCCACGTTTGCGCTGGCGCGCGAGATCAATGCGATCAAGGTGCCTGACGATGCGCCGCTGGAGCTGCTCGGTCCGCTGGGCTGCGGCATCCAGACCGGTGCCGGTGCGGTGCTCAACTCGCTGCAGGTGCGATCGGGCAGCAGCTTCGCCAGCTATGGCGCCGGTGCGGTCGGCCTGAGTGCGGTGATGGCGGCCAAGGTCGCCGGTGCCACCACCATCATCGCCATCGACGTGGTGCCCTCGCGGTTGCAGTTGGCCATGGAGCTGGGCGCCACCCATGTGGTCAACAGCCGCGAGACCGACGTGATCGAGGCGGTGCGCGCGATCACCGGTGGTGGCGCCGATTTCGCGCTGGAATCGACCGGGCGCCCGGAAGTGCTGTCAGCCGGCATCGAAGCGCTCGGCGGGCTTGGCATGATGGGCGTGGTCGGTGCGCCGAAGCTGGGCACCACTGCCAGTTTCGATGTGAACAACCTGCTGCTGGGTGGCCGCAGCATCCGTGGCATTGTCGAGGGCGACAGCGTGCCGCAGGTGTTCATTCCGCAGCTGGTGACGCTGTACCAGCAGGGGCGCTTCCCGTTCGACAGGCTGGTGAAGTTCTATCCGCTGGAGCAGATCAACCAGGCGGCCGAGGACAGCACGCGGGGGATTACGCTGAAGCCGATTCTGCGGATCGCGGCGTGAGGTGAGGGTGGGGTGGGTTTGCAGGGCTGCGCCCTGCACCTGCCGAATCAACGGCAACGGCAACGGCAACGGCAACGTCAACGTCAACGTCAACGGCAAAAGCGGGCATTCCGTGGGATGGCGGGGTGGGCCGGTTGCGGGGGACGCTGCAAGTACGTCCATGTAAGCTCGGTCGCCGCTTGCTCGTGTGCGCTGTCCTGCGCACACGGCAAGGCCCGGGTTGGGCGTCCTGCCCAACCCGCCCGAGGCATGCCTCGGGCCCATGCGGCTCACGCCCCCGCAACCGGACCCACCCCGCCTTCGACAGGTTCCCGCTGCTGTTGGTGGGTGCTGACCGTTGGTCGGCACGCGGCTGTTGGTGGGTGTCGACCACGCGGCTGTTGGTGGGTGTCGACCTTGGTCGACACATGGATCCACGCCATGCGTGGATGAATGCCCGACGAAAATGGAAACGCTCCGTTGTTGGCATGTAACGCGGTCATGGCGTGTGCGGGTGTACGCTGCATGCATGATGGCCACGACAGTCGGGCAACAGCAGCTGGTGGCGGCTAGGGCCGCCTTCGCCGAGGGCGACGTGCAGTCGCTGGCGATGCTGCCCTTGCCGTTGCAGCAGTCCTGGCAGCGCTCGCATGCGGCGGGTGTGCGCCCCGGGCAGGAGCCGTATTACCCGCCGTTGCAGGGCAATGGACACCGCTTGGAGTCCCGCGATGACCGCCGCCTGGCGCGTTGCGTGCAGCCGGAACTGGAGCAGTTGTGGGCCGCGTTTGGTGCGCGTGGATGGACGATGTTCTGCGCCAACCGCGAGGGCATGGTGATCGTGCATCGCGCCCATGGCCTGGAAGATGCAGCGCTGCTGCGGCCGATCCAGGTGGGCCGGCGGCTGGGCGAGGCCGAGATCGGCACCACCGCGCCTGCGGTCAGCCTGGCCGACGACCTGCCCGCGCTGGTACGCGGCAATGAACACTATCTGCAGCGGTTCGCCCCCGTGTTCTGCCTGAGTGAGCCGCTGCATGACCTGCAGGGGCAGGTCTGCGGTGCGATCGACATCACTGGGCTGGGGGAACGCGATCCGGCGTTGCTGCAGGGCTATTTCCGGCAGGCAGCGCTGGCCATCGAGAACCGCTTGATCCACACGCTCAGCGATGTGCATCTGCTGGCGGTGCAGCATGATCTGCGCTGGTTGGCATCACCGCTGCAGGGCCTGTTGGCGGTGCAGGAAGACGGCCAGTTGCTTTGCGCCAATCGTGTCGCCCGGCGCCTGCTCGGCCTGCCGCGGCGTGGGCCGCTGCCGCTGATTTCGCTGTACACGCTGTTTGCCGGCGCCAGCGCAGCACAGCGACGTCGACTGCTGCAGCCCGGCCCTGCGCATCGGGTGCGACTGGGCGAGGGCAGTGCGGTCCATCTGCAGCATCTGCAGGCACCGCGCGCCGCACGGACACGTTCACCGGCGAGGGCCGCAGCGCCCGTGCAGGCGGCACCATTGCGTGACCAGCAGCGCGATGCGGCAAGGCGAGCTGCCCATACCGCCGACGGCAACCTCAGCCTCGCCGCACGCCAGCTCGGCATCTCGCGGACAACGCTGTACAGACTGCTGCGCGAGTGAGGCCGGCGATCGGGGCCGGCGCTACACCCCTGTGTCGATCAATCGCGGAAGTTGTTGAACTGCAGCGGCAGCTCGAACTTGCCGGCCTTGAGCACCGCGATGGCGTCCTGCAGGTCGTCGCGTTTCTTTCCCTGCACGCGCAGCTTGTCACCGTTGATCTGGCTTTCCACTTTCAGCTTGGCGTCCTTCAGCGCAGCGGCGATCTTCTTGGCGATCTTCTGCTCGATGCCCTGCTTGACAGTGATCTTCTGCCGCGCCTGGGCCAGGTTGGTTTCCACGTCGCCGAATTCCAGGCTGAGCACGTCGATGCCGCGGGCGGCCAGGCGAGCGCGCAGGATGTCGTTCATCTGCTTGAGCTGGAACTCGGTCGGTGCGGACTGGGTGATCACTTCACCCTCGCGCTCGAACTTGGCGTCCACGCCCTTGAAGTCGAAACGAGTGGCAAGCTCGCGGTTGGCCTGGTCGAGCGCATTGGTCAGTTCGTGGGTGTCGACTTCGGACACGACGTCGAAGGAAGGCATGGGCGTTACTCCGCAGAAATCAGTGGCGGCCATTCTATCGCGCCGGTCGCGGCGGCAACGCCCGTGGTCGGCGATAATGGGCCATGAACGTGCAACGCTCCCCTTCGCGCGCCGTGGCCTGGATGGTCGCTGCTGTCGCCTGTTTCTCGCTGATGGACGCCGGCATGAAGCAGCTCTCGGCCGGCTATCCCTCGCTGCAGGTCACCTTCCTGCGTGGCGCGGCGTCGCTGCCCTTCGTGCTGGTCTGGGTGCTGGCCAGTGCCGGGCCACGCTCGCTGATCCCGCGCCGCTGGGGGCTGCACCTGCTGCGCGGCGGGCTGGGCATGGCGATGATCGGCTGCTTCGTGTTCGCCCTGCGCGACCTGCCGCTGTCCACCGCCTACACCATTTATTTCGTCGCGCCGCTGCTGATTGCCGCACTGTCGGTGCCGCTGCTGGGCGAGCGGGTCGGGCCGCGGCGCTGGGTCGCCATCGGCATCGGCCTGGTCGGCGTGCTGGTGGTGCTGCGGCCGGGCGTGGGCGGTTTCATCTCGGTGCCGGGCCTGATGGTGCTGGCCGCCGCCACCGCCTATGCCATCGCCGCGATCACCGTCAGCCTGTTGACCCGCACCGATACCTCGCAGTCGATGGTGGTCTGGTTCCTGGTCATCATGGCCATCGGCGCCGGGCTGCTGGCTATCCCCGGCTGGGTGCCGCTGCAGATGGCGCATGCGCCGTTGATCGCCGGCATGGGCCTCGCCGGGGCGCTGGGCCAGATCGCGCTGACCAAGGCCTTCCAGCTGGGTGAGGCCTCGATGATCGCACCGCTCGAATACAGCGGCCTGGTCTGGGTGATCGGCTGGGACCTGGCCTTCTGGGGGCAGCTGCCCGATGGCTACACCTGGGCGGGCGCGGCAATCATCGTCGCCTCGGGCCTGTACCTGCTGCACCGCGAACGGGTGAACCGGCAGGAGCCGCCGAAACCGCTGGACCATCCCTGAACCGATTTGGCGGGGGAAGGGGTCAGAGCCCCTGCGGGGATCCGACCCCGATCCCCGCGGGGGGCTCTGACCGCCGCCGATGTACCGATGCGGGCGGCTTAGAACCAAAAGGAATAACATTCTGGCCCATGGCGCGGGCGCGCGAGCGCCGGCGCTGGTAGGCTGCACGCCCCCTTCCATCGCCCTTCCGGTGAGCTGATCCCGTGATCGAGTTCCAGCGCCTGCACAAATCCTATGCCGTTGCCGGCCGCGCAGTCAGCGCGCTGCAGCCGCTGGACCTGACCATCGAGGCCGGCGAGGTATTCGGCATCATCGGTCATTCCGGTGCGGGCAAATCGACGCTGATCCGCATGATCAACCGCCTGGAGGAGCCCAGTGGTGGCCGCCTGCTGATCGCCGGCGAAGACGTCACCGCGCTTGATCCGGAAGGCCTGCGCGCGCTGCGTCGGCGCATCGGCATGATCTTCCAGCACTTCAACCTGCTGTCCTCGCGCACGGTGGCCGGCAACGTCGCCTTCCCGCTGGAGCTGGCCGGTACGCCGAAGGCCGAGATCGATGCCCGCGTGGCCGAACTGCTGCAGACCGTGGGCCTGCAGGCGCATGCCGACAAGTACCCGGCGCAGCTGTCGGGCGGCCAGAAGCAGCGCGTGGGCATCGCCCGTGCGCTGGCCACCCGCCCGCAGATCCTGCTGTGCGACGAGGCCACCAGCGCGCTCGATCCGCAGACCACGGCGTCGGTGCTGGCACTGCTGTCGAAGATCAACCGCGAACTGGGCCTGACCATCGTGCTGATCACCCACGAGATGGACGTGATCCGTCGCGTCTGCGACCGCGTGGCCGTGCTTGATGCCGGCCAGCTGGTCGAGACCGGCCCGGTAACGAAGGTGTTCCTGCACCCGCAGCACCCGACCACCCGCCGTTTCGTCAGCGAATCGGAGCAGGTGGACGAGGGCACCCTGCACCGCGATTTCGACGCGGTCGGTGGCCGTGTCGTGCGCCTGACCTTCCTTGGCGCCGACACCTACGAACCCCTGCTCGGCAGCGTCGCGCGGCAGACCGGGGTCGACTACAACATCCTGTCCGGCCGTATCGACCGGATCAAGGACACCCCGTATGGCCAGCTGATCGTCGCCCTGGTGGGCGGTGACCAGTCCGCCGCGCAGGCCGCATTCGTGGCCGCCGGCGTGCATGTTGAGGAACTGCGTCGATGATCATCGCCACCGCCGGCGGCTTCTTCCGTCACCTGGATGCAGGCAAGTGGGCCGACATCGGCCAGGCCACCATCGACACCCTGCTGATGCTGGCCGGTTCGCTGCCGCTGACCCTGGCCATCGGCCTGCCGCTGGGCGTGCTGCTGTACCTGTTCGGTGCGCCACAGCTGAAACGCCGGCCGGTTGCCTACGGCGTGCTGGCGCTGGTGGTGAACCTGCTGCGCTCGGTGCCCTTCATCATCCTGATGATCGTGCTGATCCCCGTCACCCTGTTCATGATGGGCACCTCGCTGGGCGTGCGTGGCGCGATCGTGCCGCTGGTCATCGGCGCTGCGCCGTTCTATGCGCGGCTGGTGGAAACCGCGCTGCGTGAAGTGGACCGTGGGGTGATCGAAGCAACGCAGGCAATGGGTTCCACCACCTGGCAGCTGGTCACCCGCGTGCTGCTGCCCGAAGCACGGCCGGGCCTGATTGCCGGTGCCACGGTGACCACCGTGGCCCTGATCGGCTTCACCGCGATGGGCGGTGCGATCGGTTCCGGTGGCCTGGGCGACCTGGCCTTCCGCGACGGCTACCAGCGCTCGCACACCGACGTGGCGCTGGTCACGGTGGTCCTGTTGCTGGTGCTGGTGCAGCTGCTGCAGATGCTCGGCGACCGCCTGGTCGCGCATTACAGCCGCAGATAGCAGAATGCCGGGCGGTGCCCGGCATCGTTCAGGGTGGTGCCGGTCGCTGGCCGGCAGCTTCATGTCTGGTAGTGCCGGCCGCTGGCCGGCAACCTCATGAACGCGGGAAGCACCGTGCAGTTGCCGGCCAGCGGCCGGCACTACCGCCGTGTGCAGTCAACGCACGTTCGGTACTTCGTAGCCCAGCTTGCCCACCTGCTCGGCGTGCTGCGGCACGCGCTTGAGCTTGTCGGTGTTGACCCCGTACTCGTCACGCAGGCGTTCGGCCAGGTCCTTGTACAGGGCCTTGTCCATGTCAGGCGTGCGCGCGAAGATCCAGGCCATCTCGCGGCCCGGGTAGCCGATCAGCGCCCAGGAATAGTCCGGCGCTACTTCCAGTACCCGCGAGTGGGTCGGCACGACCCGGTAGAACCAGGTGCGCCAGCCGTGGTTGCCACTGTCGGGATCGACGCTGGCGCGCGCACGGATTTCCTGCAGCGGTTCACCGAAACCATCGCGGTAGCGATAGGTGATGGCGACTTTGTGGTCCTCGCGCAGCTCGTACTGGTTGACGCTGGCGACGTGGCCGCGCTCGATGAAGTTCGGCACGCGGCCGATCACGTACCAGGTCCCCATGAAGCGCTGCAGGTCGATCACCCCATCTGCAGAGGCTTCCGCGGCGCTGTTGCGGGACGAGGGTGGGGAATTGGCAGCCACTGCCGGACCGCCCAGGGACAGGGCCAGCAACACAGCGCAGAGCGGGCGGATCGAGGTCATGCGGGAGCGGGCTCCAGTGGGCTTGCCCGCGCATGGTCACTGTGTGCACGCCATCCGTCAATGGTGTCGCAGCCGGTGAGAAGCCCCGCAGCCAAGCTGACCGCCATCGACCACCGGAGAATCCGCATGCGCACACGTCCCCGCCACCGCCTGCCAACTGAACGCGTCAGCGAACGCGCCGATCCGCGCCTGTTGCGGGTGGTGCCGCAGCTCGCCCTCGCTGGCCTGGCCGTGGTGCTGGCGTGGCCGGCCGCGCGCGGCAGCAGTGCCTGGCTGGGCTGGTTGCCGCTGTGGCTGGTCGGCATGCCGTTGGCGGCCTGGTGGGCACTGCTGCGCTGCCCGTTGCCAACGCTGGCCGCGTTCCGCTCGCTGCGACGCGACCATGGGCAGGCCCGGCGGCGCTCCCCCACACGTACGCGCAAGGCGCACACCGCCACGGCCTGACCTTCGACACGGGGGCGGCCCCGGTGATCCATGCTAGCGTTCCACGGCTAATGACTGCCTGGAGCTGCAATGTCACGATTCGCTTCCGCCTGCCTGCTGGCCGGCATGATGACCGCTGCCTCGGTGGGTACCGCCGTGGCCGCTGAAGACACCGACCGTTACGCCTGGCTGGAGGACGTCACCGGCGACAAGCCGTTGTCCTGGGTCAAGGAACAGAACGCCAAGTCCGAGGCGCGCCTGGCGCAGACCCCGGCCTTCAAGCAGATGGAGAGCAGCATCCGCGAGGTGCTCGACTCGGACGCCAAGATTCCCGGCGTGCAGAAGATCGGCGATTACTACTACAACTTCTGGAAGGACAAGCAGCACGAGCGCGGCCTGTGGCGTCGCACCACCCTGGCCGAGTACCGCAAGGCCTCGCCGACCTGGGAAACCGTGCTCGACCTGGATGCGCTGAACAAGGCCGAGAACGAGAACTGGGTCTGGCACGGCGCCGACTGCCTGCGTCCGGACTACAGCCGCTGCCTGATCGCGCTGTCGCGCGGTGGTGCGGACGCCGATGTCACCCGCGAGTTCGACCTGACCAGCAAGAGCTGGATCAAGGACGGCTTCTTCCGTCCCGAATCGAAGGGCGGCCTGAGCTGGATCGACCGCGACACCGTGTTCGTCTACACCGATTTCGGCAGCGGCTCGATGACCACCTCCGGTTACCCGCGCGTGGCCAAGCTGTGGAAGCGTGGCACGCCGATGTCCGCCGCCAGCCTGGTCTACGAAGGCAAGCCGGAAGACATGTACATCGCGGCGATGCACGATGACACCCCGGGCTTCGAGCGCAACCTGGTCAGCCGTACGCTGGCCTTCTACAACAACGAGATCTACCTGCGCGGCGACGATGGCAAGCTGACCAGGATCGATGCGCCGAACTCGGCCGAGAAGGGCCTGCACAAGCAGTGGCTGACCCTGGAACTGCGCGACCCGTGGACCGTGGGTGGCAAGACCTACGCCTCCGGCGCACTGCTGGTGACCAAGCTGGATGATTTCCTGGCCGGCAAGCGTGACTTCGAGGTGCTGTTCACCCCGACCGCGACCACCTCGCTGGCCAGTGCCTCGTGGACCAAGAACCACTTGGTGCTGAACGTGCTGGACGACGTCAAGAACCGCCTGTCGGTGCTGACTCCGACCGCCAAGGGCTGGCAGAAGAGCGATTTCGTCGGCGCGCCGGCCTTCGGCACCCTGGGCGTCAGTGCGGTCGACAGCAATGACAGCGATGCGGTGTGGCTGACCGCCACCGACTACCTGACCCCGACCACCCTGGCCATCGCCGACATCGGCAAGGCGCCGGAAGTGCTCAAGACCATGCCGGCGTTCTTCGATGCCGACGGCAAGGTGATCGAGCAGCATTTCGCCACCAGCAAGGACGGTACCCGCGTGCCGTACTTCGTGGTGCACGACAAGGCGATGAAGCTCGACGGCTCCAACCCGACCCTGCTGTACGGCTACGGTGGTTTCGAGATTTCGCTGACCCCGTCGTACTCGGGCGGCATGGGCCGCGCCTGGCTGGAAAAGGGCGGCGTGTACGTGGTCGCCAACATCCGTGGTGGTGGCGAGTACGGCCCGCGCTGGCACCAGGCGGCGCTGAAGCAGAACCGTCACAAGGCCTATGAAGACATGGCCGCGGTTGCCCAGGACCTGGTCACCCGCAGGATCACTTCTGCCAAGCACCTGGGCGTGCAGGGCGGCAGCAACGGTGGCCTGCTCACCGGCAACATGCTGACCCAGTACCCTGAGTTGTTCGGTGCGGTGGTGGTGCAGGTTCCGCTGCTGGACATGAAGCGTTACAGCCACCTGCTGGCCGGCGCGTCGTGGATGGCCGAGTACGGCAACCCGGACACCAGCGACTGGGAGTTCATCAGGACCTTCTCGCCGTACCACCTGTTCGACGCGAAGAAGAGCTACCCGCCGGTGCTGTTCACCACCTCCACCCGCGATGACCGCGTGCATCCGGGCCACGCCCGCAAGATGGCCGCGAAGATGATCGATGCCGGCAAGGACGTGACCTACTACGAGAACATCGAAGGCGGTCATGGCGGTGCAGCCAACAACGCGCAGGCCGCGCACATGTCCGCACTGGCCTACAGCTTCCTGTGGGAGCGGTTGGGCGGTAAATGATGAAATGAAAAACGCCGCCCTTGGGCGGCGTTTTTCGTTGGGTACTCGTTGAACGGTAGCGCCGGGCCATGCCCGGCGGCTCCTTTGCCGCGTCGCGCGGCAAAAAACCGCCGGGCACGGCCCGGCGCTACCGGAAATGTTTCAACCCGCGCGCGATACGCTCCACCGCTTCCTGCAGCCGCGGCACTTCCTGGGTATAGGCCAGGCGCACGTGCTGGTTCGATCGATGGAAGCCGAAATCCAGGCCCGGGGTGAACGCCACATGCTCGGTCTCCAGGAAGTGCGCACAGAATGCCTGCGCGTCATCGGTGAACGCGCTGACGTCGGCGTACAGGTAGAACGCACCCTTCGGTTCCACTTCGATGCGGAAGCCAAGCTCGCGCAGGGCCGGCAGCAGGAAGTCGCGGCGCTGCTGGAAGGCCTGGCGGCGCTGCTCGAAGATCGCCATCGCCTCGTCGCTGAAACAGGCAAGGGCCGCGTGCTGGGCGATGCTCGAAGCGCTGATGTACAGGTTCTGCGCCAGCTTCTCCAGGTCGGGTACCGCCGCCGGTGGCGCCACCAGCCAGCCCAGTCGCCAGCCGGTCATGCCGAAGTACTTGGAGAAACTGTTCAGCACGAACGCGCTGTCATCGACCTGCAGCACGCTCGCTGCATCCAGGCCGTAGGTCAGGCCGTGATAGATCTCGTCGACCACCAGGTGGCCGCCGCGCGCATGCAGCGAAGCCGAGAGGGCCGCCAGTTCATCGGCTGACAGCACGGTGCCGGTGGGATTGGCCGGCGACGCCACCAGCGCGCCGACGCTGTCGGCGTTCCAGTGCTGCTGCACCAGCGAAGGGGTCAACTGGTAGGCCGTTTCCGGGCCGACCGGAACGAGCTGCGCGCCGCCTTCCACCAGCCGCAGGAAGTGGCGGTTGCACGGATAACCGGGATCGGCCAGCAGCCAGTGGCGGCCGGGGTCGACCAGCAGGCTGCTGGCCAGCAGCAGCGCGCCGGAGCCGCCGGGCGTGACCAGGATGCGTTCGGGGTCGATATCCAGGCCGTAATGACTGCGATAGAAACCGCTGATCGCCTGGCGCAGGGCGGGCAGGCCGCGCGCGGCGGTGTAGCGGGTGTGGCCGGCGGCCAGCGCCGCCTGGCCGGCACGCACGACCGGCTCGGCGGTGGTGAAGTCCGGTTCGCCGATCTCCAGATGAATCACATCGTGACCGGCCTGTTCCAGCGCCTGTGCGCGGGCCAGCAGGGACATCACATGGAAGGGAGCGATTTCGTGGCTGCGCCGGCTGTAGCCCGGCGTGTGGGGCAGGGTACTCATGCCCCACATGGTACGCCGGGTGTCCCGGTAGTGCCGGCCGCTGGCCGGCAACCTCGGGATGAACAGTCTGCTGCGGTTGCCGGCCAGCGGCCGGCACTACCTCCGCGCGTCCATGACGATCCGCAGGGTTGCCCGCAGCCCCCCTGCCACCCAGACTCAGGCGCAAGGACGCCATTGCATTGCCGATCAAGGAGCCTTATTTCATGAAATCCACTCTCTGCCTGTTGCTTGCGAGCCTGATGACCAGCACCGCTACCGCCGCCACCCCGCCCGTTCCGCCGGATGTTGAGAAGCGTCCGCACGTGGTCAAGGCGCCGTTCGGCGCCACCCGCAACGATGACTACTACTGGCTGCGCGACGACAAGCGCGAGGACAAGGCCATGCTGGCCTACCTGCAGGCCGAGAACGCCTATGCCGACCAGCTGCTGGCACCGCTGAAGCCGCTGGAGGATGCGCTGTACGGCGAGATCGTCGGCCGCATCAAGCAGGACGATGCCAGCGTGCCGGCACGCGAGCGCGGCTACTGGTACTACAGCCGCTACGAGACCGGCCAGGACTATCCCATCCATGCGCGCCGCAAGGCCAGCATGGACGCGCCGGAAGAGGTCCTGCTCAACGTCAACACGATGGCTGCCGGCAAGGGCTATTTCAACGTCGGCTCGATGGAGGTCAGCCAGGACAACCAGCTGCTGGCCTGGGCGGATGATGACGTGGGCCGCCGCCAGTACGTCATCCGCTTCAAGGACCTGCGCACCGGCGCGGTGCTGCCGGATACGATCACCGGCACCTCGGGCGATCTGGTCTGGGCCGATGACAACCGCACCGTGCTGTATGTCGAGAACGATCCGGAAACCCTGCTGACCGTGCGGGTGAAGAAGCACGTGCTGGGCACCCCGGTCAGCACCGACACCGTCGTCTACGAAGAGAAGGACGACAGCTTCTACATGGGCATCGGCCGCACCCGCGACGATCGCTTCATCACCATCGGTGTGCACAGCACCGTGTCCTCCGAAGAGCGCTACGCGCCGGCCAGCGACCCGACCACGTTCACCGTGCTTGCCCCGCGCCAGCGCGACGTGGAGTACGACGCCGACCACCATGACGGCCGCTGGGTGATCCGCACCAACGATGGCGCGAAGAACTTCAAGCTGGTGACCGCACCGACCGATGCCACCTCGCGTGCGCAGTGGAAGGACTGGATCGCCCATGACGATGCGGTGTTCATCGAAGGCTTCGAACTGTTCGATACCTACACCGCCATCGCCGAACGTTCCGAGGGCTTGGAGCGCGTGCGCCTGCTGTTCAAGGACGGCCGCACCGATTACGTGAAGGCCGACGAGCCGGCCTATTCGATGGGCCTGGGCGACAACACCGAGGCTGACACCACGTGGCTGCGCTACGTGTACACCTCGATGACCACGCCGACCACGGTGTACGAACTGAACACCGCCACCGGCGAGCGCCGCCAGCTGAAGCAGCAGCCGGTGATCGGCTATGACGCCTCGAAGTACGAGACCGACCGGGTGTGGATCACCGCGCGCGACGGGGTGAAGGTGCCGGTGTCGCTGGTCTATCGCAAGGGCTACAGGAAGGATGGCACCGGCGCGCTGTTCCAGTACGCCTACGGCAGCTACGGCATGTCGATGGACCCCTACTTCAACCAGACGGCGGTGAGCCTGCTCGACCGTGGCGTGGTGTACGCCATCGCCCACATCCGCGGTGGCCAGGAAATGGGCCGCGACTGGTACGAGAACGGCAAGCTGCTGCACAAGCAGAACACCTTCAACGACTTCATCGACGTCACCCGTGGCCTGGTGGCACAGGGCTGGGCGGCGAAGGATCGTGTCGCCGCGTCCGGTGGCAGCGCCGGTGGCCTGCTGATGGGCGCCATTGCCAACCAGGCGCCGCAGGACTACCGCGTGCTGGTGGCCCAGGTGCCGTTCGTGGACGTGGTCACCACCATGCTCGACCCGACCATCCCGCTGACCACCAACGAGTATGACGAGTGGGGCAACCCCGAGCAGAAGCCGTACTACGAGTACATGCTGTCCTACTCGCCCTACGACAACGTGAAAAAGCAGGCCTATCCGTCGCTGTTCGTGGGGACCGGCCTGTGGGATTCACAGGTGCAGTACTGGGAACCGGCCAAGTGGGTGGCCAAGCTGCGTGATGACAACACCAGCCCCTTCCCGATCCTGTTCCGCACCAACATGGAAGCCGGCCACGGCGGCAAGTCCGGGCGCTTCCAGCGTTACCGCGAACTGTCCGAGTCGTATGCGTTCGTGCTGCAGCAGTTGGGCATCGAAACGCCCGCGGCCGGTGCTGCGACGGAATGACGCATCGTGGCGGCGGTGATATCGCCGCCGCCACCTGCGCTCGGTATCCTTGCGCGATGCGCACGCCCGAACCGCCCGCCACCAAGGATCTGCCAACGCCCGCCCGGCCGGTGCGGTTCCGTTGGGCGTGGTGGCTGCTGGCCTACGCCAGCCTGGGCACCGGCATCGTCGGCATCTTCGTGCCGGGGCTGCCTACCACCGTATTCATCCTGATCTCGGCCTGGGCCGCCTCGCGCGGCTCCGAGCGCCTGCACGGCTGGCTGCTGCAGCACCCGCGCTTCGGCCCGGCCATCACCAACTGGCAGGCCCACGGTGCGGTCAGCCGCTACGGCAAATGGATGGCCACGATCACCATGGCGGTGTGCGCCGGCATCATGCTGTGGTGCGTACCGGTGGCCTGGGTGAAGTGGTTCTCCTTCGGCAGCATGACCGTGGTGGCGATCTGGCTGTGGACCCGGCCGCTGCCGCCGGCCGATTGATCTCTCCCGCCGGGCATGGCCCGGCGTTACCACGGTGCCGGGTTGCGGCGGCGCCGGGCCATGCCCGGCGGATGCGTGGCGCGGCACCCTGCACCAACCGCTCAGCCGCCAATGGCTATACTCGGGGCATGAACATCCCCCATCGCAATGTCATCCTGATTCCGCTGGCAGCGGCCTCGCTGCTGTTCCTCGCCGCATGCGGCAACAAGGGCCCGCTGGTGCTGCCGCAGAAGCCGGTGCCGGTGGAAGAAACCGTCGAACCGGCCACCGATACCGACACCACGCCCGCTGCCACCCAGGACCCCCGCGACGGCAGTCCGTCGGTGACCCCGGACCCGGTCAAGAAGGTGGACGACGGGAATGAGTAAGGCGGTTTCCAACGGCCTGCGCTTCAGCAAGATGCACGGCGCGGGCAACGATTTCGTAGTGATCGACCTGCGCGACGGCACCCCGCCGCCCACCCCGGAACTGGCCGCGCGACTGGCCGACCGCCATACCGGCGTCGGCTGCGACCAGATCCTGACCATCGAGCCGCCGCGTGCCGAAGGCTCGGTCGCCTCGTACCGCATCTGGAACGCCGACGGCTCCAACTCCGAGCAGTGCGGCAACGGCGCGCGCTGCATCGCGGCCTGGCTGGTGCGCGAGGGCAGTGCGCAGGGCGATCGCTTCGTCATCGACAGCCCGCTGGCCAGCCACGCCGTGGACGTCCTGGGCAATGGCCAGTATGCGGTGGCGATGGGCGTGCCGGTGTTCGATCCGGCGCAGGTGCCGCTGATCGGCTTCGCCCACCCGCGCGAGGAGTACCTGCTGCCACTGCAGGGTGAGACCGTGCGCTTCGCGGCGGTGTCGATGGGCAATCCGCACGCGGTGATCGAAGTGGGCCTGGTCGATGCCGCACCGGTCGAGCGCGTGGGCGGACTGCTGCAGCAGCATGCCTCGTTCCCGAAGTCGGTGAACGTGGGCTTCGCCCAGGTGATGGGACCGGAACATGCGCGCCTGCGCGTGTTCGAGCGCGGCGTGGGTGAAACCCTGGCCTGCGGCAGTGGCGCCTGCGCGGCGGCAGTGACCCTGATGCATCGCGGCCGCCTGCAGCGCGATGCGCGCATCAGCCTGCCTGGTGGCGACCTGCGCATCCAGTGGCCCGGCGATGGCCAGCCGGTGGTGATGGCGGGCCCGACCGCATTCGTCTTCGAAGGGGAGTGGATCGCATGACTGAGACCGTCGACAAGCTCGGTGCCCATGAAGTCGCGGCCTGGTTGCGGCGCCATCCGGGCTTCCTCAAGCAGTTCCCGGACCTGGCGCTGACCCTGGTGGTGCCACGCGATGACGGCCCGACCGCATCGCTGGCCAGCTACCAGCTGGAAGTGCTGCGCGAGAAGAACCGCGAGCTGGCGCGACGGTTGGCCGACCTGGGCGCGACCGCGCAGGTCAACGAGCGGCTGGCGGTACGCACACATCAGCTCACCCTGGCCCTGATGAAGCAGGACAACGCCGCCGACACACTGCGCGCGATGGCGGCGTCACTGCAGGAAGATTTCGCCGGCGATCTGGTGCGGCTGGTCGTGCATGCGCCGGTGGCCGGGCTGGAGCAGGCCGAGTGGCTGCAGGTGCTGGCTGCCGATGATGCGCAGCTGGGCCCGTTCCGCGACTGCCTGAAGGATGGTGAGCCGATCTGCGGCCGCCTGCAAAGCGACAAGAACGCGGTGCTGTACGGCGCGCGCAGCGAGGAGGTGCAGACCACCGCGCTGCTGCCGCTGCCGGGTGTTGGCCTGATCGCGGTGGGCAGCCATGATCCGAACCGCTTCTATCCCGGCATGGGCACGCTGTTCCTGCGGATGATGGGCGAGGCCCTGGTGACCGGGCTCAAGCGCTTCGCGGATTGAGCGGGAAACGACGGCGATGAGCGCGGTGCAGGCGTTCCTGCAGCACCTGCAGGTGGAGCGGCGGATGTCGGCGCATACGCTCGACGCCTACCGCCGCGATCTGGAGGCGTTGTCGGTGTGGGCCGAGCCCCGCGGGGTGGCCGTGGAGGCACTGGATGCCGACGCGGTGCGCCGGTTCGTTGCCGATGAACACCGCCGTGGCCTGTCGGCCAAGAGCCTGCAGCGCCGGCTGTCGGCCTGCCGCAGCTTCTATGCCTGGCTGCTCAAGCATGGCCGTATCGAGGCCAGCCCGGCAGCGACGCTGAAGGCGCCGCGTGCGCCACGACGGCTGCCGCAGGTGCTCGACGCCGATGAAGCCGTGCAATTGGTTGAACTGGAACCGGAAGGCGAGCTGGGCCGTCGTGACCGCGCGCTGCTGGAACTGTTCTATTCCTCCGGCCTGCGCTTGAGCGAAGTCTGTGCGCTGACCTGGCGCGATCTGGATTTCGCCAGCGGCCTGGTCAACGTGATGGGCAAGGGCAACCGGCAACGTCGCGTCCCCTTCGGAAAGCCGGCACGCGAAGCGCTGCTGACCTGGCGCAGCGAAAGCGGCGGTGGCGCTGCCACACCGGTTTTCCCCGGTCGCAACGGGCCTATCAGCCAGCGCGCGGTGCAGATCCGCATCCGCCAGCTGGCACAGCGCCAGGGCCTGTTCAAGCACGTGCACCCGCACATGCTGCGGCACAGTTTCGCCAGCCACATCCTGGAATCCTCCGGTGACCTGCGCGGTGTGCAGGAACTGCTCGGCCATGCCGACATCGCCACCACGCAGATCTACACCCACCTGGATTTCCAGCATCTGGCCAAGGTCTACGATGCCGCGCATCCGCGCGCGAAACGTCGCAAAGACCCGCCCGACACGGTGGGGTAGCGCCGGGCCATGCCCGGCGGCTGTGCGATCCATGTGTCGTGTACGCGACACCGCCCGCGCGGCGCGCTCGCCGGGCATGGCCCGGCGCTACCGTTACTGCGCTGCCGACACACTGGCCTGTGGCAACGGCTCGGGCCGCACCCACCACCCGATCGAGATGCAGGGTGAGGACTGGTACGTGGCGTGGGGCATTGAACCCAATCCGGACCGGCCATCGCATGCCAAGCGCTGAACGGCAGCTATCGGCACGGGCTTGATCGCTTCGGCGGCTGTCCCCATGTCCCGTGAACAGCTATCGGAGGCCGCATGGACCCCAGTCAGAATCCCACCGTTTTCCACGCCACCACCATCGTCTGCGTTCGTCGCGGCGAGCACGTGGCCATTGCCGGCGACGGCCAGGTCACCCTCGGCCACACGGTGATGAAGGGCAACGCGCGCAAGGTCCGCCGCCTTGGCCGCGATGGCCAGGTGCTGGCCGGCTTTGCCGGTGCGGCCGCCGATGCCTTCACCCTGTTCGAGCTGTTCGAAGCCAAGCTGGAAAAGCATGGCCAGCTGCAGCGTGCCGCGGTGGAGCTGGCCAAGGATTGGCGCACCGAGCGCCGCCTCGGCAAGCTCGAGGCGCTGCTGGCGGTGGCCGACAAGGAAACCTCGCTGATCATCAGCGGCACCGGCGACGTGATCGAGCCGGAGGACGGCATCATCGCCATCGGTTCCGGTGGTTCGTATGCGCTGTCCGCTGCACGCGCGCTGATGGCGCACACCGAACTGGATGCACGCACCATCGCCAGCGAAGCGATCAACATCGCCGGCGACATCTGCATCTACACCAACCG
Source organism: Stenotrophomonas sp. G4 (assembly GCF_003428825.1). Lineage (NCBI taxonomy): Bacteria > Pseudomonadati > Pseudomonadota > Gammaproteobacteria > Lysobacterales > Lysobacteraceae > Stenotrophomonas > Stenotrophomonas sp. G4. The sequence continues at coordinate 3,856,468 of NZ_CP031741.1, read as the reverse complement.
TAACGTGGTGGTCGAGGAGTTGTGACGGGGAACCGTCACACGCATACATGAGCCGCCGGGCATGGCCCGGCGCTACCGACAACGCATTCGTGAGCACATCCATGCCGCACAAGATCGAAGTTTCCTCCGCCACCATGACCCCGCGCGAGATCGTGCAGGAACTGGACCGGCACATCGTCGGCCAGCACGACGCCAAGCGCGCGGTCGCCATCGCCCTGCGCAACCGCTGGCGCCGCATGCAGCTGCAGCCCGAACTGCGCAACGAGGTCATGCCCAAGAACATCCTGATGATCGGCCCGACCGGCGTCGGCAAGACCGAGATCGCGCGCCGCCTGGCCACGCTGGCCAACGCGCCGTTCGTGAAGGTCGAAGCGACCCGCTTCACCGAAGTCGGCTACGTCGGCAAGGATGTCGAGCAGATCATCCGTGACCTGGCCGATACCGCCGTCAAGCTGTACCGCGAGCAGGCCAAGGCGCGCGTGCGCACGCAGGCCGAAGAGCGCGCCGAAGACCGCATCCTCGATGCACTGCTGCCGCGCCGCAGTGGTGGCATCGGCTTCGATCCGGAAGCGGCACGCAACGAGCCGTCGGCGCAGGACAACGAGACCCGCATCAAGTTCCGCAAGATGCTGCGCAACGGCGAGCTGGACGATCGCGAGATCGAGCTCGACCTGACCGCCAACGTCAGCATGGACATCATGACCCCGCCGGGCATGGAGGAAATGGGCCAGCAGCTGAAGTCGATGTTCGCCAACCTCGGTGGTGGCGCCAAGGCCCACAAGCGCACGCTGACCATCAAGGCCGCGCGTCCGCTGCTGCAGGAGGAAGAGGCCGGCAAGCTGGTCAACGAGGACGACATCCGCACTGCCGCGATCGAGGCCTGCGAGCAGCACGGCATCGTGTTCATCGACGAGATCGACAAGGTCGCCAAGCGGGGTGACAACGTAGGCGGTGGCGATGTCTCGCGCGAAGGCGTGCAGCGCGACCTGCTGCCGCTGGTGGAAGGTTCCAACGTGTCCACCAAGTACGGCACGATCAAGACCGACCACATCCTGTTCATCGCATCGGGCGCCTTCCACCTGGCCAAGCCCAGCGACCTGATCCCGGAGCTGCAGGGCCGCTTCCCGATCCGCGTGGAGCTGGGTGCGCTGAGCAAGGCTGATTTCGTGCGCATTCTGACCGAGCCGAAGGCCGCGCTGACCAAGCAGTACGAAGCGCTGCTGGCCACCGAAGGCGTCAAGGTCAGCTTCACCACCGATGCCATCGACCGCCTGGCAGAGATCGCCTTCCAGGTGAACGAGCGCCAGGAGAACATCGGTGCGCGCCGCCTGCATACCGTGCTGGAGCGCCTGCTGGATTCGCTCAGCTACGAAGCACCGGACCGCGATGGTGAAACCCTGGCCATCGACAGTGCCTATGTCGATGCGCACCTGGGTGAGCTGGTGCAGGACCCGGACCTGAGCCGTTACATCCTGTAACCGGGAATGCGAAAAGGCCGCCGAAAGGCGGCCTTTTCGTTATGCAGGGTCGGATCCCTCGCCATGGCGAGGGCTTCGACCCGTTACGTACTCGCCGGGCATGGCCCGGCGCTGCCTTTGTGGCCGGATCTGCGGTAGCGCCGGGCCATGCCCGGCGGCGCCGTCACGCCTCCGGCAGCGGCTCGGGCACCGAACCCGGTACGAACACGCCTTCTTTCACGTAGGCGGCCAGGGTCATGTCCAGCGCCAGCATGCCGTCGCGCTTGAGGTCCATCAGGTCCGGTTCGACCATCGCCCCGTGCAGCACGCCGAGCACGGTGGCGTGCAGCATGCGCGCGGCGATCTTCGGGTCGGCGCCGTCGCGCAGCTGGCCCAGGTCCTGGGCACGGCGCAGGGCGCGTTCCATCCGGTCCAGGGCATCGCGGAAACCGCTCTGCTGCAGTTCGGTCAGCACCCTGGTGTCGGCCGAGGCATCGCTGCGCAGCATGATCTCCATGGTCTTGCGCAGGCGCTCGTCCTCGGACAGCTCGATGAACGAGTGGATCATCACCGCGCGCAGGTCATGCACCGGCGTGTCGCGCTGGTCGGTGGAGGTGCGCTCCAGCTCCTGCATGAAGGGCAGGTGCACCCGTTCGACGATCGCGGTCAGCACCTCGCCCTTGTTCTTGAAATGCCAGTACACGGCGCCGCGGGTGTAGCCGGCGCGGGCACCGATCATCTCCAGCGTGGTCCGGGCTACGCCGTGTTCGTGGAAACAGGCTTCGGCGGCATCCAGGATGCCTTCGCGGGTTGCCTGGGTGTCCTCTTTGGTTTTGCGGGCCATGAGCGGGTACGAGTGCGGGTGAAACGTGGCTGAATTGTACCGCTTTACAAACAAACACGCATGTATGTATATTTCCGTCCCATCATTCCCGTCGTGCGCGTGGCAGGCCAGTCCCGGCTCCCACTTCACGCGGGTGGGCGCTGTTCGCGCGGACTTACTCCTGCAAGGGGAGGGTCCGTCGTATCAGCACCTGCTGAGATCCCTCCCTTCAAGAGCCATTCCCATCATGTTGCTGAGCCGAATCCGACCCTTCGCGTTGTCGCTGGCGATCGCTGCCACCGTCGCTGCCTGCGGCGGCCAACCCCAGGCGCCCGAACAGGGGCCGGGCCAGGTCAGCGTGGTCACGCTGAAGTCCGAGACCGTCGGGCTGACCCGTGAGCTGCCGGGCCGCACCAACGCCTTCCTGGTGGCCGAAGTGCGCCCGCAGGTCAATGGCATCGTCGCCAAGCGCCTGTTCACCGAGGGTGGGATGGTCAAGGCCGGCGAGCCGCTGTACCAGATCGAGGACGCCAGCTACCGCGCCCAGGCCAACAGTGCGCGTGCACAGCTGGCCCGCGCCGAAGCCACTGCCAATGCAGCGCGGCTGAGCGCCAAGCGCATCACCGAACTGGCCAAGGTCGACGCGGTCAGCCAGCAGGATCTGGAAAACGCCGTGGCCGCGCAGAAGCAGGCAGAGGCCGATGTCGGCGCCGCCAAGGCCTCGCTGGATGCCGCCAACGTGACCCTCGGCTATGCGCGCATCACCGCGCCGATCAGCGGCCGCATCGGCAAGTCCAGCGTCACCCAGGGCGCGCTGGTCAGCGCCGGGCAGGCCACGGCGCTGGCAACCGTGCAGCAGCTGGACCCGATCTACGTCGACCTGACCCAGTCCTCGGCCGAGCTGCTGCAGCTGCGCCGCGAACTGGCCGCCGGCCGCCTGCAGGACAACCAGCAGACGCCGGTCAGCATCCTGATGGAAGACGGCAGCACCTTCGAACACAAGGGCACGCTGGAGTTCTCCGAAGTCAGCGTCGATCCGGCCACCGGCAGCTTCGCGCTGCGGGTCAAGGTCGACAACCCCGATGGCCTGCTGATGCCGGGCATGTACGTGCGCGCGGTGATCGGCGGCGGTGTGCGCAGCGATGCGGTGCTGGTGCCGATGCAGGGCATCGCCCGCGATCCGAAGGGCGATACCAGCGCGATGGTGGTCGGCAAGGACAACAAGGTCGAAGTGCGCCCGGTCAAGGTCAGCCGCACCGTCGGCGACAAGTGGCTGGTCGAGGACGGCCTGAAGGCCGGTGACAAGGTCATCGTCGAAGGCCTGCAGAAGATCGGCCCGGGCATGCCCGTGAATGCCACCGAACAGGGCGCCGCCCCGGTCAAGCCGGCCGCCGCCCAACCTGCAGCTGCGGCCGCAGGCGCGAAGTAAGCGGAGAACTCCATGGCACGTTTCTTCATCGATCGACCCATCTTCGCGTGGGTCATCGCGATCATCATCATGCTCGCCGGCGGCCTGGCCCTGTTCAAGCTGCCGATCTCGATGTACCCCAACGTCGCACCGCCGGCGGTGGAAATCAGCGCCAGCTACCCGGGTGCTTCGGCCAAGGTGGTCGAAGACTCGGTGACGCAGATCATCGAGCAGAACATGAAGGGCCTTGATGGCCTGATCTATTTCTCCTCCAACAGCTCGTCCAACGGCCAGGCCACCATCACCCTGACCTTCGAGAGCGGGACCAATCCCGACATCGCCCAGGTGCAGGTGCAGAACAAGCTGCAGCTGGCGATGCCGCTGCTGCCGCAGGAAGTGCAGCGGCAGGGCATCAACGTGGCCAAGTCCAGCTCGGGCTTCCTGAACGTCATCGCGTTCGTGTCCGAAGATGGCAGCATGGATGCCAACGACATCGCCGACTACGTCGGTTCCAACGTCGTGGACCGTCTCAGCCGCGTTCCGGGCGTGGGCAACATCCAGGTGTTCGGTGGCAAGTACGCCATGCGCATCTGGCTGGACCCGAACAAGCTGCACACCTACGGCATGTCGGTGCCGGAAGTGGTCGCTGCGGTGAAGGCACAGAACGCGCAGGTGGCCATCGGCCAGCTGGGTGGTGCGCCGTCGGTGAAGGGCCAGCAGCTCAACGCCACCATCAACGCGCAGTCGCGCCTGCAGACCCCGGAACAGTTCCGCAACATCATCGTGCGCGGTGCGCAGGACGGTGCCGAACTGCGCCTGGGCGATGTAGCCCGCGTCGAGCTGGGCGCCGAGTCGTACGACTTCGTCACCCGCTACAACGGGCAGCCGGCCAGCGGCCTGGCGGTCACCCTGGCCACCGGCGCCAACGCGCTGGATACCGCTGCCGGTGTCGATGAAACGCTGAAGGAACTGGAAGGCTTCTTCCCGGCCGGCCTGAAGGCCGAGATCCCGTACGACACCACCCCGTTCGTGCGCGTGTCGATCAAGGGCGTGGTGCAGACCCTGCTCGAAGCGATCGTGCTGGTGTTCGTGGTGATGTACCTGTTCCTGCAGAACTTCCGCGCCACCCTGATCCCGACCATCGCCGTGCCGGTGGTGCTGCTGGGTACCTTCGGCGTGCTGTCGGTGCTGGGCTTCTCGGTGAACATGCTGACCATGTTCGCGATGGTGCTGGCCATCGGCCTGCTGGTGGACGATGCCATCGTGGTGGTGGAGAACGTCGAGCGCATCATGTCCGAAGAGGGCCTGTCGCCGCTGGAAGCCACCCGCAAGTCGATGAGCCAGATCACCGGCGCGCTGGTGGGCATCGGCCTGGTGCTGTCGGCGGTGTTCGTGCCGATGGCCTTCATGAGCGGCTCCACCGGCGTGATCTACCGGCAGTTCTCGGCGACGATCGTCTCGGCGATGGCGTTGTCGGTGCTGGTCGCGATCGTGCTGACGCCGGCGCTGTGCGCGACCATGCTCAAGCCGCTGAAGAAGGGTGAGCACCACGTCGCCCACCGCGGGTTCGCCGGTCGCTTCTTCAACGGCTTCAATCGTGGCTTCGACCGCACCAGCGAGAGCTACCAGCGCGGCGTGCGCGGCATCCTGCACCGTCCGTGGCGGTTCATGGGCATCGTGGCCGCGCTGTTCCTGCTGATGGGCGTGCTGTTCGTGCGCCTGCCCAGCTCGTTCCTGCCCAACGAAGACCAGGGCGTGCTGATGGCGCTGGTGCAGGCGCCGGTGGGCGCAACCCAGGAGCGCACGTTGGAATCGATCGCCGCGCTCGAAAAGCACTTCATGGAAAACGAGAAGGGTGCCGTCGAATCGGTGTTCTCGGTGCAGGGCTTCAGCTTCGCCGGCATGGGCCAGAACGCGGGCATGGCCTTCGTCAAGTTGAAGGACTGGAAGGATCGTGACGCCGACAACGGTGTGATGCCGATCACCGGACGTGCGATGGCCGCGCTGGGGCAGATCAAGGATGCCTTCATCTTTGCCTTCCCGCCGCCGGCCATTCCGGAACTGGGCACGGCCTCCGGCTACACCTTCTTCCTGAAGGACAACAGCGGCCAGGGCCACGAGGCATTGCTGGCGGCCCGCAACCAGCTGCTGGGCCTGGCGGCCGGCAGCAAGAAGCTGGCCAACGTGCGACCGAACGGCCAGGAAGACACCCCGCAGTTCCGCATCGATATCGATGTGGCCAAGGCCAGCTCGCTGGGCCTGTCGATCGACCAGGTCAACACCACCCTGGCCACCGCGTGGGGCAGCTCGTACATCGATGACTTCATCGATCGCGGCCGCGTCAAGCGCGTGTTCGTGCAGGCTGACCAGCCGTTCCGCATGGTGCCGGAGGACTTCGATCTCTGGTCGGTGAAGAACGACAAGGGCGAGATGGTTCCGTTCAGCGCCTTCGCCAGCAAGCACTGGGACTACGGCTCGCCGCGCCTTGAACGCTACAACGGCGTGTCGGCTACCGAAATCCAGGGCGAGCCGGCCCCGGGCGTGGCGTCCGGTGATGCCATGGCCGAGATCGAACAGCTGGCCAAGCAGTTGCCGGCGGGCTTCGGCGTCGAGTGGACGGCGATGTCCTACCAGGAACGCCAGGCGGGCTCGCAGACGCCGCTGCTGTACACCCTGTCGCTGATGATCGTGTTCCTGTGCCTTGCCGCGTTGTATGAAAGCTGGAGCGTGCCGACCTCGGTGCTGCTGGTGGCACCGCTGGGCATCCTCGGTGCGGTGCTGGCCAATACCTTCCGTGGCATGGAGCGCGACATCTATTTCCAGGTGGCGATGCTGACCACGGTGGGCCTGACCAGCAAGAACGCGATCCTGATCGTCGAGTTCGCCAAGGAGCATCTGGAGAAGGGCGCGGGGCTGATCGAAGCGACGATGCACGCGGTCCGCGACCGTCTGCGCCCGATCATCATGACCTCGCTGGCCTTCGGCATGGGCGTGCTGCCGCTGGCAATCTCCAGCGGTGCCGGCTCCGGCGCCAAGCAGGCGATCGGCACCGGCGTGCTCGGTGGCATGGTGGTCGGCACCGTACTCGGCGTGTTCTTCGTGCCGCTGTTCTTCGTCGTGGTGCAGCGCGTGTTCAAGAAGCGCAACGCCACCAGCTGATTCGAAACGGTAGTGCCGGCCGCTGGCCGGCAGCTGCTGCTCGCTTGATGTGAATCCAATGAGGTTGCCGGCCAGCGGCCGGCACTACCTCCTGCCATCCGGCAGTACCGATGGAAGTCATTCCAATGAAAAGTGCATCTCTGTTCCTCTCCATCGCGGCGGCACTGGCGCTTGCCGGCTGCGGCACCCTGGCGCCGAAGAACACCGCAGTGGCCCCGGCCATTCCGTCGCAGTGGCCGGCCGAAGCAGCGCAGGGCGAAGTGGCCGATGCGGCCGCGGTCGGCTGGCGTGACTTCTTCACCGACGAGCGCCTGCAGCAGGTGATCGGCCAGGCGCTGGACAACAACCGCGACCTGCGCGTGGCCGTGCTCAACGTCGAAAAGGCGCGCGGCCAGTACCGCGTGCAGCGCGCAGACCGCGTACCGGGCGTGGCGGTGACCGGGCAGATGGACCGCCGCGGTGGCGATGTGCCGGTCACCGAGCAGTTCAGCGCGGGCGTCGGCGTGGCCGAGTTCGAACTGGACCTGTTCGGCCGCGTGCGCAACCTGAGCGAAGCCGCGCTGCAGCAGTACTTCGCTGTAGCCGCCAACCGCCGCAACGCGCAGCTGAGCCTGGTGGCCGAGACCGCCACCGCGTGGTTGACCTATGGTGCCGACGCGCAACAGTTGAAAATCGCCGAAGCCACAGTGAAGACCTATGAGGATTCGCTGCGCTTGGCCGAAGCGCGCCATGAGCGCGGTGGCAGTTCGGGGTTGGAACTGACCCAGACCCGCACCTTGGTGGAAACAGCGCGTACCGATGCCGCACGCCTGCGTGGGCAGCTGGCCCAGGACCGCAACGCGCTGGCGCTGCTGGCCGGTGGCCAGCTGGATCCGGCGCTGCTGCCGGACAGCATCGCACCGCAGGTGCTTGCGTTGGCACCACCGCCGGCTGGCCTGCCCAGCGACGTGCTGCTGCAGCGCCCGGACATCATGGCCGCAGAGCATCAGCTGTTGGCTGCCAATGCCAACATCGGTGCCGCACGCGCTGCGTTCTTCCCCAGCATCTCGCTGACCGGCAGCATCGGCAGTGGCTCGGGTGAATTGTCCGGCCTGTTCGACAGCGGTACGCGGGTGTGGAGCTTCCTGCCGAAGATCACCTTGCCGATCTTCCAGGGCGGCAAGCTGCGCGCGAACCTGGCCGTGGCCAACGCCGATCGCGATATCGCGCTGGCGCAGTACGAAAAATCGATCCAGAGTGGTTTCCGCGAAACCGCCGATGCGCTGGCATTGAATGTCAGCCTGGATGAACAGGCGGCCTCGCAGCAGCGCCTGGTGGAAGCGGCCGAGCAGGCCAACCGCCTGTCGCAGGCGCGCTATGACGCGGGCCTGGACAGCTTCGTCACCCTGCTGGATGCACGTCGTACCGCCTACAACGCGCAGCAGAGCCAGCTGCAGACACAGCTGGCGCAGCAGGCCAACCGCATCACGCTGTACAAGGTGCTGGGCGGCGGCTGGCACGAGCGCGGGTAAGTCGCTCTGATCTGGTAGCGCCGGGCCATGCCCGGCGGCTTTCCCGTTGGGTGTTCATGGTGTCTGCTGCGTTCCGAGCTTGCGGGTAAGCCGCTCCGATTCCGGTAGCGCCGGGCCATGCGCGGCGGCTTTCTCGTTCGGTGTTCACGGTGTCTGCTGCGTTCCGCGCTTGCGGCTAAGCCGCTCCGATTCCGGTAGCGCCGGGCCATGCCCGGCGGCTTTCCCGTTCGGTGTTCACGGTGTCTGCTGCGTTCCGAGCTTGCGGGTAAGCCGCTCCGATTTCGGTAGCGCCGGGCCATGCCCGGCGGCTTTCTCGTTCGGTGTTCACTGTGTCTGCTGCGTTCCGCGCTTCGCGCTCGCCGGGCGTGGCCCGGCGCTACCGCATCGACCAGCGGCACCACGCAAATGGATACTCATCCAACTGGTTGGTGAGTCCCGCCCGAATGGGATTGCCCAGGATGTAGAGAGCGTGACGCCTCAAGGCTTCCTCATTGCGCACCGCATGGTCAAAGTAGCTGGGCTGCCAAAGCGGTGTATCCACTCCGAACTGTTGCCCCAAGTGTCTGCTGCTGCGTGACTTCACCGTTCCCATCAGTCGGGCAAGTGTTCCACTGCGCAGTTGCACCAGCCAGTGGAGATGATCGGGCATGATGACCCAGGCAAAGGAGTGGCTCATGCCTGCACGTTCCACGAACCGCAGCGCTTCCAGCAGGCATGCGGCATGGTCGGGGTCTTCGAAAACCCGACGCCGCTGCCGTACGACAGTGGTGAGCACATAGCAGCTATCGACCCGGGAGTCGCGGCCACGAGCAAGATGACGACTGGACATGAAGCCAGTCTGTTGGAACAGCATGTCTGCTGGCATCGGCAATCGCCACTGATTCTTGTGGGGATCCTCCAGTCTGCGCACTGGTTGAGCGCCATCCGTATGGGGACACTGCGGTAGCGCCGGGCCATGCCCGGCGGCTTTCCCGTTCGGTGTTCACGGTGTCTGCTGCATTCCGCGCTGCGCGCCCGCCGGGCCATGCCCGGCGGCTTTCCCGTTCGGTGTTCACGATGTCTGCTGCATTCCGCGTTGCGCGCTCGCCGGGCATGGCCCGGCGCTACCAGAGGGGGAATTCCCGGTAGCGCCGGGCCATGCCCGGCGGCTTTCCCGTTCGGTGTTCACGGTGTCTGCTGCGTTCCGCGCTTCGCGCTCGCCGGGCATGGCTCGGCGCTACCAGAGGGTGGAAATTCCCGGTAGCGCCGGGTCATGCCCGGCGAGCGTTGCTGCTGTCACACCGCTTCGTCGTCGCGCCGCTCGGTGCGGCAGGCGCGTACCCGCGTCAATGCGTCGCCGGCTTCGCGCGCCATCCTTTCGTACTCGGCGCGGATCTCTTCGAGGCGCTCTTCGTCCAGCTCTTCCAGATCCAGCAGCTCGTTGTTGGCCTCGGCGGTGGCGCGGATCAGCTCGTCCAGCTTGATCTGCATCGCCGCGGTGTCCGAGTTCTGCGTGTGCTGGATCAGGAACACCATCAGGAAGGTGATGATGGTGGTGCCGGTGTTGATCACCAGCTGCCAGGTGTCGTTGAACTTGAATATGGGGCCACTGATGCCCCACAGCACGACGATCGATACTGCGGCCAGGAAGGTCCACGGCGAGCCGGTGGCGGCCGCGGCCTTCTTGGCGATCGTATTGAACAGGTTCCTTGCGCTCATCGTCATCGTTCCACGGGAATGGCGATGATCATCGGCACATGGCCGTGCAGGTGCCGTGCAGCAGGCATGGACTCAGGCGCGCAGGCGCGGTGCTTCCTGGCTGCGCACCGGGCTGGCCAAGTAGACATGCTGCCAGCAGCGTTCGACGAATTCGCGGGCCTGCGCTTCACTCAGGCGCGGCATGATCTGCAGGGCGTACTGGGTCTGGAACAGCTCATCGCGCTGGGCGTTGCTGGCGCGTGGTTGGGTGATCAGCGAATCACAGGCGAACTTGATCCACGGGACATAGGTGCCGAACGAGGTGTGCGCGAGTGCGCCATCGGCGTGCTGGCGGCGCCAGTAATCCAGCTCCGCATCGACATTGATGACAGGGGGAATGGCGGGAACTTCAGCGTGCATGACGATCCAATCGGTTGGAGGTGAAGGGAGTGGGGCCCGTTACAGTGTGGCCCGGGCGGCGGTGCATGCCGCGTCAGCGCGATGTGCAGCCAGCGTGGCGACGGCGCAGCAGCTGCGCGTGTTCAACCGCGCCCAGCTGTTCGGCCATGGCGGCCATCGCATTGCACAGGCGCACCAGGTCGCGGGGATGGTCGTGCAGCAGATCCTGCTGCATGTCCTGGTAGGCGCTCCAGAACGGGGCACTGCGCTGGTGCAGTGCGTACTGCTGCTGCAGTCGGCTCCAGATCGCGGCCAGCGCCGGGTCACTGCGAGGACGTACGGCATGCGCGTGCATGGTCGGCTCCAATCCGGGGCGGGGGCCCGGTTGCATTCCACCCTAGACGTCGCTGCGCAGCAGGATGTTAGTGGCGCGTGTTGACTGCACGCAGCTGACTGCGCAGCAGTTCACGTTGAAGCGTGCAGACGCTGCCGGCACAAGGCTGTGCCGGCACTGAAGCGTTCATCAAAGCGGGCTCATCAGCCGTGGCGGATGCTCATTCGCCGATGTCTTCGTTCCAGATTTCCGGATGTTGCGCAATGAAACCGCCGAGCAGGTCCACGCATTCCTGGTTGTCCAGGTCGATCACGTTGACGCCGTTTTCCCGCAGCCAGTCGATGCCGCCCTGGAAAGTGCGCGATTCGCCGACCACCACCGTGCCGATGTTGAACTGCCGCACCAGGCCCGAGCAGTACCAGCACGGGGCCAGGGTCGTGACCATGATGGTGTCCTGGTAGCGGCGCTGGCGGCCGGCCTTGCGGAAGGCGTCGGTCTCGCCATGCACGGACGGGTCACCTTCCTGCACGCGGCGGTTGTGGCCGCAGCCGAGCAGGCGGCCGTCGTTGTGGTACAGCGCCGCGCCGATCGGCACGCCGCCTTCGGCCAGGCCCTGGCGGGCTTCGGCAATGGCGGTCTGCAGCAGGGCCTGGTAGTCGGGCGTGGTGATCATGCGGGGCTCCGGTAGGTCGTGGGGCGCCATGATACGGCCAGCGTTCCCCGCAGGGGCCCGGCGGTGCGATAATCGGGGGCATGAGCGAATCCCCCTACAAATCCGGTACCACCCATTTCGGGTTCCGCGACGTTGACGCCAAGGACAAGCAGAAGCTGGTCGGCCAGGTGTTCACGTCGGTCGCGCGCAACTACGACCTGATGAACGACCTGATGAGCATGGGCGTGCACCGGGCATGGAAGCGCTACTACGTCGCCACCGCGCAGGTGAAGCCGGGTGACCGCGTGCTTGATCTGGCCGGTGGCACCGGCGATATCGCCGCGCTGCTGAAGGAGCGCGTCGGTGCCGAGGGCTCGGTAGTGCTGGGCGACATCAACGCCGGCATGCTGTCGGTCGGCCGTGACCGCCTGACCAACCGCGGCTTGGTGCTGGGCCTGGACTACGTGCAGTGCAACGCCGAGGCCCTGCCGTTCCCGGACAACAGCTTCGATCTGGTGACCATCGCCTTCGGCCTGCGCAACGTGACCGACAAGGACGCCGGCCTGCGCGAGATGTACCGCGTGCTGAAGGTAGGCGGCCAGGCCCGCGTGCTGGAGTTCTCCGAAGTCACCGCCGACTGGTTCAAGCCGATCTACGACTTCCACTCGTTCAAGATCCTGCCGAAGCTGGGCAAGCTGTTCGCCAACGATTCGGACAGCTACCAGTACCTGGCCGAGAGCATCCGCAAGCATCCGCCGCAGGAAGAACTGAAGGCGATGATGGGGCAGGCCGGCTTCGAGCGCTGCCACTACAAGAACCTGACCGGCGGCATCGTCTCGATCCACTCCGGCTACAAGCTGTAAGCCTTGACGGTCGCCGGGCATGGCCCGGCGCTACCACGCAACGTCCCGGCACGGTCCTGGTAGGTGCCAACCTTGGTTGGCACACGCCCGTCCGCGAGCGCTGCCCGGTCCGTGCCAACCAAGGTTGGCACCTGCCAGAAGCAGCAAGGTCGGCACGTGGCGCGAGCAATGATGGATCCGTGCCAACCAAGGTTGGCACCTACCAAAGGGTGGCGCCACGCCGCCATTACCCCGCACCGCGCAACGCTTCCCGGCCGGGGGAGAGGTACCATTGGGGTTTGTTCCCCGTAACGGTCCCGATTCATGCGCAATCCGCTGATGCTCCTTCCGCTGGCCGTGGCCCTGGCCGCCGGCTGCTCCCAGGAGGCGGCCGCACCCGCCGCCGCCCCGACTGCCCAGAAGGCTCCCGCCGCCCCCGTGAACGCCGAAAACCGCAGCCACGATGAAAGCTCGTACGCCGAGCCGGACAAGGTCGTCGTCAAGGACATCGCGCTGGACCTGAAGCTGGACTTCGACCAGAAGCAGATCGGCGGCACCGCCACCTACACCCTGGAATGGAAGCAGAAGGACGCCAAGCAGCTGGTGCTGGACACCCGCGAGCTGAGCATCGCCAAGGTCGAAGCGATCGCCGCTGACGGTGCGCGCAGCCCGCTGCAGTTCGTGCTGGCCCCGGCCGACAAGGTGTTCGGCAGCAAGCTGACCATCGAAACCCCGGAACAGCCGGCCAAGGTCGAAGTGACCTACCACACCGCACCGACCGCTTCGGGCCTGCAGTGGCTGGCGCCGTCGATGACCGAGGGCAAGAAGCTGCCCTTCATGTTCAGCCAGTCGCAGGCGATCCACGCCCGTTCCTGGGTACCGCTGCAGGACACCCCCAGCGTGCGCTTCACCTACAGCGCGCACGTGGTCTCGCGCCCGGACGTGATGGTGCTGATGAGCGCCGACAACGATCCCAAGGCCGCGCGTGACGGTGACTACACCTTCAAGATGCCGCAGCCGATTCCGTCCTACCTGCTGGCCATCGCCGCCGGCGACCTGGTGTTCGAGCCGATCTCCGGCCGCTCCGGCGTCTGGGCCGAGCCGACCATGGTCAACAAGGCCGCCAAGGAATTCGAAGACACCGAGAAGATGATCGGTGCCGCCGAGAAGCTGTACGGCGAATACCGCTGGGGCCGCTACGACATGCTGGTGCTGCCGCCGTCGTTCCCGTTCGGCGGCATGGAAAACCCGCGCCTGACCTTCGCCACTCCGACCGTGATCGTCGGCGACAAGTCGCTGGTCTCGCTGGTCGCCCATGAACTGGCACACAGCTGGTCGGGCAACCTGGTGACCAACGCCAGCTGGAAGGACATCTGGCTCAACGAAGGCTTCACCACCTACGTCCAGGGCCGCATCACCGAAGCCCTGTATGGCAAGGAGATGGCCGAAATGGAAAAGCAGATCGACCAGACCGATCTGCTGGCCGAAGTGAAGGACATGAGCCCGGCCGACCAGGCGCTGGCGCTGCCGCCGCTGAACGAACGTGACCCGGACGAAGCCCTGAGCCAGGTGGCTTACGTCAAGGGTTCGTGGTTCCTGGAATTCCTGGAACAGCGCTTCGGCCGCGAAACCTTCGACCCGTTCCTGCGCGGCTGGTTCGATGACCACGCCTTCCAGAGCGCCAACACCGACCAGTTCGTCGAGTACCTGAAGAAGAACCTGCTGCCGAAGAATCCGTCGGCGGTGACCGAGGCCGAACTGAAGGCGTGGCTGGACGAGCCGGGCATTCCGGCGTTCGCAGCCAAGGCGCAGTCGCGCAACTTCAGCAGCGTCGATACCGCGCGCATCGCTTTCGCCAGCGCCGGCACCGTGCCGAGCAGCCAGGTGATTGCCGAGTGGAGCACCCAGGAGTGGGTCCGCTTCATCGACGGCCTGGGCGCCACCCAGCCGCTGGACAAGCTGGCCACGCTGGACAAGACGTTCCACTTCACCGGCACCCCGAATGGCGAGATCGCCATGCGCTGGTACCCGCTGACCATCCGCAGCGGCTACGAGCAGGCCAATGAAGCGGCCGCTGCGTTCATCGAGCGTGTCGGCCGTCGCAAGCTGATCCTGCCGATCTACGCTGAACTGGTGAAGACCCCGAAGGGGCTGGAGCTGGCCAAGCAGGCCTTTGAGAAGGCCAAGCCGGGCTACCACCCGATCACCACCGCCTCGGTGCAGGACATGCTGGCCAAGGCTGAAGCCAAGTAAACGGTAGTGCCGGCCGCCGGCCGGCAACCTGATGCTGCTTCACCAGCAACGGCGGGGAAACCCGCCGTTGCTGTATCCGCTTTTCGCTGCCGATAGAATCGGAATGCACCCGTAAAGGACTCCGCCATGAAACGACTGATCCTGCTCACCGCATGCACCCTGGCCCTGGCCGCCTGCAGCAACCCCGAGGAAGAACGCAAGGCGCAGGAAGCCGCCGCGGCCGCCGTGCAGGCGCAGAAGGAGGCCAAGGCCGAAGACGTGGCCAAGCAGTACGACATGGCCGTGGCCGCGCAGGACTGGGAGCGTGCGCGCCTGCATGGCGCCTCGCTGCTGGACCAGTACAAGGACACCGCCGCCGCCGGGCGCATCGCCGCCGGCTTCGACGAGGTCAAGGCCAAGGGCGATGCCGCGCGCGATCTGCGCCGCATGCAGGCGCTGTGGCAGTACAACCAGATTCCGGTCGGCAGCAAGGGCAACCAGCTGTCGGCGCAGATCTTCAGCAAGGAGCGGGTGGATGTGGATGGCAGCGGCGCCAAGCCGGTGCAGCTGGTGTTCCGCGACCACCCCGAATGGAAGCGTCATGCCTACCTGGTGCTGCAGGCCGGCGATTTCCGTTGCCCGCAGTGCACGGTGAAGGTCACGGTGGACGGCGGCAAGCCGGTCTCCATGGCGGCCTGGCGGCCGAAGACCGACGAGGCGATCGCCATGTTCATCACCGACCAGAAGGCGTTGTGGAAGCTGGCAGCCAAGGGCAAGTCGATCAGCATCGAGTTCCCGGTCAAGGCCGGTGGCACGCGCACGGCCGTGTTCGAGACCGGTGGCGTGGATGCCAGCCGCATGCCGGCGTGGTGGCGTTGACCGTGCAGGCACCGGCGGCTGCGTCGTCGCTGTCGGCGATCCGCCACTGGGTGTTCGACATGGATGGCACGCTGACCGTGGCGGTGCATGATTTCGCGCGGATCAAGCGCGAACTGGCGATTCCGCAAGAGGATGACATCCTCACCCACCTGGCCGGGTTGCCGGCCGCAGAGGCCAGCGCCAAGCACGCTTGGCTGCTGGCGCACGAGCGTGCGCTGGCCGCTGCTTCCCAGCCGGCAACGGGAGCGGTGGCGCTGGTACGTGCGCTGCAGGGCGCCGGCTGCCGGCTGGGCATTCTGACCCGCAACGTGCGCAGCCTGGCGCAGGTCACCCTGCAGGCGATCGGGCTGGGCGACGTCTTTGCCGAAGACGACATCATCGGCCGCGACGAGGCCGAGCCGAAACCCTCACCGGCCGGCCTGCAGTACTTCCAGCAGCGCTGGCAGGTGGAGCCCGCGCAGGTGGTGATGGTGGGCGATTACCGCTTCGATCTGGAATGCGGCCGCGCGGCGGGCAGCCGTACGCTTCTGGTCAACGCTCCGGACAACCCGTGGCCGGGCATGGCCTGTTGGCACCTGCCCGATTGCGGGGCGGTGCTGGAGCGCTGGCGGCACTAGCGCGGCGCTCTGTGCGCGCGCTGGCAGGCAGCCAGGGGCCCCGCACCTGCAGTCAACTGTCGACTGTCATCACAGTGTATTGTGCGCGGTCGGCGGGACGTTCTTCGAATGACCCGCCGGGGCTGAAGCGGAAGCGGTTGCTGAACCGCCGCCGCGCACTGCCGCAGCCCGGTTGAAGCTGAGGTGGATGCTGAAGGTGCCGGCGGGAAGTTCCGCTGCGCTGGCAGTTGTGTCGGGTAACACGTTGTCCGGTGTGGCCCGCTGCCAAGGATGGGGCATGGGTGTCCTTTGCTCCATTTCTGGATTCCTTTCATGCTCCGAGCTGCGTGGGTGTCGCTGTACCGGCGTCTGTGTCCGATCGCCGCCTTCTTCCTGTTCGGCCTGGTCGCCCTGTCGTTGTCGCGGCTGGGGCTGTCGCTGTGGCATGCCGCGCGGGTGAGTGCTGCCGACGGCTGGTCTACAGTGTTGCTGCAGGGGCTGCGGGTGGATGTGTCGACCCTGTGCCTGCTGTACGGCATCCCTGCGGTGCTGGCGCTGCTGTTGCCGCTGGAGGGAGGCGTGGGCCGCGCGTGGCGCCATCTGTTGCGGTGGTGGCTGATCCTGGCGAGCGTGCTGCTGGTGTTCATGGAACTGGCCACGCCGAGCTTCATGGCCGAGTACGGCCTGCGCCCCAATCGCCTGTTCCTGGAGTATCTGATCTATCCCGAAGAAGTCGGGATGACGCTGTTGCGCGGCCATCTGCTGGCCGTGGTGATCGAAGTTGCCGCTGTGATCGTGCTGTTCTGGGCATTGCTTCGCGGGTCGCGGCGCTGGGTCGGCAACAGCACGACGCTCGCAGTCGAAGCCGGATGGCTGTGGCGGCTGCCATTGGCGTTGCTGGTGCTGCTGCTGGCGGCGCTGGGCGTGCGTTCCAGCCTGGGTCATCGTCCTTTGAATCCGGCGCTGGTGGCGTTCTCCTCCGACCCCACCGTCAACGCGTTGCCGTTGAATTCGCTGTACACCGTCGGCCATGCCGCGCGGCAACTGGCGACCCGCAGCGAAACCTCGCGCGTCTACGGTGACCTGCCGCTTGCCGAGGTGGTCAGCGAACTGCGCGCCAGCAGCGGCCTGCCGGCATCGGCGTACGCCTCCGACGCGTTGCCGAGCCTGGCGCTGCGTCCGCCGCAGTACCAGGGCAGTCCGCGCAATCTGGTGATCGTGCTGGAAGAAAGCCTGGGCGCGCAGTTCATCGGCAGTCTCGGTGGACGACCGTTGTCACCCAACTACGACCGCCTGAGCACACAGGGCTGGGCGTTCGAACGGCTGTATGCCACCGGCACGCGTTCGGTGCGCGGCATTGAGGCGGTCCTGACCGGGTTCCCGCCGACCCCGGCCGAATCGGTGGTGAAGCTGCCTGCCAGCCGCCAGCGCTTTTTCACCCTGGCCGATGTGCTGGGGCGGCATGGCTACGACACCGGCTTCTACTACGGCGGCGAAAGCCACTTCGACAACAT
The DNA here is from genome assembly GCF_003428825.1 of Stenotrophomonas sp. G4. Taxonomy (NCBI): domain Bacteria; kingdom Pseudomonadati; phylum Pseudomonadota; class Gammaproteobacteria; order Lysobacterales; family Lysobacteraceae; genus Stenotrophomonas; species Stenotrophomonas sp. G4. The sequence continues at coordinate 3,838,985 of NZ_CP031741.1, read as the reverse complement.
GCGCGAGTTCTTCCTCGCCAATGGCTTCACCCGCATCGTGGACCGCAAGGATTACCGCAAACCGGCCTTCGTCGGCTCCTGGGGCGCGTCGGACGAAGACCTGTTCGCTCGCGCCGACCAGCAGTTCCGGCAGCTGAAAGCGCAGGGCACGCCGTTCTTCGGCCTGGTGTTCACTTCCAGCAACCACGATCCCTTCGAGTTCCCCGACGGCCGAATCGACCTGTACGAGCAACCGAAGCAGACCCGTGACAACGCCGCCAAGTACGCCGACTACGCGCTGGGCGAGTTCTTCCGCAGGGCGATGGCCTCACCGTACTGGGAGGACACCGTGTTCCTGGTGGTGGCAGACCATGATTCGCGGGTGTTCGGCAGGAACATGGTGCCGATCGGCAACTTCCATATTCCCGGGTTGATCCTTGGCGGCGGCATCGAGGCGCGCCGCGATGCCCGCATCGTCAGCCAGATCGATCTGCCACCGACGCTGTTGTCATTGCTGGGCATTGCCGATGCCACCCCCACCGTTGGACAGGACCTGACCGACCTGCAACGGCTGCAGCCCGGACGCGCGCTGATGCAGTACGACCGCAATCTGGCGTGGATGGAGGGCAACGATGTGGCCATCCTGCAGCCGGACAAGCCAGCGCAGGGTTTCCGCTACGACCCGGCCAGCGACCAGCTGCAGCCGCAGCCGCTGCGGCCGGAACTGGCACGGCGCGCACATGCCTACGCGATGTGGGGCACGCTGGCCTACGAGAAAGAGCTGTACCGCTTGTCGGAGAGGGCCAGGCCCTGAGCCTGAGGTAGCGCCGGGCCATGCCCGGCGAGCGCGCAGCGCGGGCTGCGCCCGGAATGGAAGGTGTCTGATCGGAAAGCCGCCGGGTGTGGTCCGGCGCTACCACGACAGTGTCGACCAAGGTCGACACCTACCAGTAGCACTCCCCCCGGCGCATCGGGTGGAATGCGCGGGCAGTTCGATTACGCGTTCAACGCGTAGCCGAACTGCTGCTTGAACTGCTCGTTGAACTCATCGAAGGTGAAGCGCTGGTTCTGGGTGCCCGGGTGCTCGACCTTCAGCGCGCCCATCAGGTTGCCCATGCGGCCGATGGTCAGCCAGTCGAAGCCCTTCTGGATGCCGTAGATCAGGCCAGCGCGGAACGCATCGCCACAGCCGGTCGGATCAACCACGCGGCGCTCGTGCGCCGGCGGGATGTCGTAGCTCTTTTCCGGGGTGTGGATCACCGCGCCCTTCGGGCCGCGGGTGGTGATGTAGGCCTTGACCCGGCTGACGATCTCTTTTTCGTTCCAGCCGGTGCGTTCCTGCAGCAGGTTCGACTCATAGTCGTTGACCACCACGTAATCGGCCTGCTCGATGAACTCGCGCAGTTCCGGGCCGTTGAACAGCGGCATCGCCTGGCCCGGGTCGAAGATGAACGGCACGCCGTCTTCGTGGAATTCCAGCGCATTCTGGATCATGCCTTCGCGGCCGTCCGGGCCGACCAGGCCCAGGCTGACGCCCGGCACGTCGCGGACGTGGTTTTCGTAGGAACGCATCATCGCGCCCGGGTGGAAGGCGGTGATCTGGTTGTTGTCGTGGTCGGTGGTGATGAACGCCTGCGGGGTGAACAGCTCATCGATCACGCGCACGCGGGTGAGGTCGATACCCAGCGCATCGAAGTGTTCGCGGTACGGGCCGAAGTCCGAACCCACCGTGCCCATCGGAATCGGGTCGCCACCCAGCAGGTGCAGGTTGTAGGCGATGTTGCCGGCGCAGCCGCCGAACTCGCGGCGCATGCGCGGCACCAGGAATGACACGTTCAGGATGTGCACCTTGTCCGGCAGGATGTGATTCTTGAACTGGTCCGGAAACACCATGATGGTGTCGAAGGCAAGAGAACCACAGATCAGAGCGGACATCGATGTAAGCCTATGCGGTGAATTTTGGGGTGGGCCGGCCCACTTCGGCAGGCAAGCAAACGGCGCCCTTGGGCGCCCGACGGCGCAAAGGTTACCCGCTGGTGCCGCTCAGGGCCAGAACCGGGTGATGCCCGATCAGGCCGAAAGCCTGTGAAGGCGCGGGTTCAGCTAGTTTTCTCCTTGCTCGGCGGCAGGCGGGTTGCTAGGCTTGTCGACCTCGATTTCTGCCCATTTTTTCGCCATCCCGCGTTGGGCGCGACACCCCTCAGGATCAACTCCCAGATGTTCAAGAAACTGCGCGGCATGTTCTCCAATGACCTGTCCATCGACCTGGGCACGGCCAACACCCTCATCTATGTGCGTGGGCAGGGAATCGTGCTGAACGAGCCGTCCGTGGTCGCCGTGCGCCAGGACCGTGCCATCGGCGGTACCCGCTCCGTGGCTGCCGTCGGCGCCGAGGCCAAGCAGATGCTCGGCCGTACCCCGGGCCACATCACCACCATCCGCCCGATGAAGGATGGCGTCATCGCCGACTTCACCTACACCGAGGCGATGCTCAAGCACTTCATCAAGAAGGTGCACAAGTCGCGCTTCCTGCGCCCGAGCCCGCGCGTGCTGGTCTGCGTGCCGGCCGGTTCGACCCAGGTCGAGCGCCGCGCCATCAAGGAATCGGCCGAGGAGGCCGGTGCCCGCGACGTGTTCCTGATCGAAGAACCGATGGCAGCCGCGATCGGCGCCGGCATGCCGGTCACCGAAGCCCGTGGTTCGATGGTCATCGACATCGGCGGCGGCACCACCGAAGTGGCGGTGATCTCGCTCAACGGCATCGTCTATTCCGCCTCGGTGCGCATCGGCGGCGACCGCTTCGACGAGTCGATCACCAACTACGTGCGCCGCAACCACGGCATGCTGATCGGTGAAGCCACCGCTGAACGCATCAAGGTCGAACTGGGCTGTGCCTACCCGCAGGCGGAAGTGATCGAGATGGAAATCTCCGGCCGCAACCTCGCCGAGGGCGTGCCGAAGATGATCAAGATCAGTTCCAACGAGGTGCTCGAAGCCCTGCACGAGCCGCTGTCGGGCATCGTCAGCGCGGTCAAGCTGGCGCTGGAGCAGACCCCGCCGGAACTGTGTGCCGACGTCGCCGAGCGCGGCATCGTGCTGACCGGTGGTGGCGCCCTGCTGCGCGACCTGGACCGCCTGATCTCCGAGGAAACCGGCCTGCACGTGCAGGTGGCCGATGACCCGCTGACCTGCGTGGCCCGTGGTGGCGGTCGTGCGCTGGAACTGGTGGACATGCACGGCAACGAGTTCTTTGCGCCGGAATAAGCCGTCCCGGCTGCTTGCGCCCGCAGCGCCCCTCCGGGGTGCGGCCCGCCACGTTGGCGGGTCGGCACCGGCGGGGCGCCCGCGTGTTTCCCTTCCGCCTTCTGCCAGTTGAATCGTTGCCGTGCCGCCCTACGCCGGACCTCCCGTCGCTTCCCGATCCGGTGATGCCGCCAGCCCGCTGCGGCTGCTGGCCTATCTCGCACTGGCAATCACCTTGATCGTCCTCGATGACCAGGCCGGCTGGCTGGCGCGCCTGCGCGAGCAGGCCAACAGCCTGGTGCAGCCGGTGTGGGCGCTGGCCGGCCTGCCCGGCAAGCTCGGCGGCCAGGTGCGTGACACCGCTGCCAGCCACGGCCAGCTGGTGACCGAAAACCGTGAGCTGCGCAACCAGCTGCTGCTGGCCAACGCCCGCCTGACCCGCCTGCAGACCGCCGCTCTGGACAACGCGCAGCTGCGCGAACTGCTGAACGTGGCCGAGCGCAGTGGCCTGGACGTGCAGCTGGCGCCGATCCTGGACATCGACCTGGACCCGGTCAAACAACGGCTGGTGCTGGACGCTGGCAGCCGCGAAGGCGTGCACGTCGGCCAGGCGGTGATCGACGCCGGTGGCCTGATGGGGCAGGTGATCAGCGTGACCGGTGGCAACGCCACCGTGCTGTTGTTGACCGATCCCGACCATGCGGTGCCAGTGACCGTGGCCCGCAATGGCGTGCGCCTGATCGTCTACGGCCGCGGTGACAAGCTGGAACTACGTGACATCCCGCTCAGCGCCGGCGTGGAAGTGGGCGACGAGATCGTCACGTCCGGTCTTGGTGGCCGGTTCCCGGCCGGGTTCCCGGTCGGCACCATCACCGGCCTGCGCCCGGACGATACCCACGCCTTCCTGGTGGGCGAACTGAAGCCGGCCGCACAGCTTGATCGCGGCCGCGACGTGCTGCTGCTGCGCCCCGGCGCGGCGATCCGTATTCCGCCGAACCTGCGCCTGCAGATGGAACAGGCCGCTCCCGGTGGCCCGGCCGATGCCACAACGCTGCCGACCGGCACCGCGCCTGCAGCAACGCAGGCTACCCCGGTAGTGCCGGCCGCTGGCCGGCAGCCGTCCTCGTCTGCGACGAGCCCGGCTGCCCGCGCATCCTCCCTTACCCCGCGCCTTCGGCGCGCCCCCCTCAACAAGAGGGGGGCTCTCCCCCAGCCAGCTCCCCGGTAGTGCCGGCCGCTGGCCGGCAACCGCAGCAAACTCAACCGCAGCCCACCCAACCGCAGCCGGAGGCGCAGCGATGAGCCGCCTTCGCGACAACCGCTGGGTGCTGCCGGCCAGCCTGGTGGTGGCCCTGCTGCTGGGCCTGCTGCCGTTGCCGGCGCTGCTGCAGCCGCTGCGTCCGTACTGGCTGGCGCTGGTGCTGGCCTACTGGGTCATCGAAACGCCCGAGCGGGTCGGCCTCGGCATCGCCTTCGCCAGCGGTGTCGTCGCTGACCTCCTGTATGGCGGGGTGCTGGGCGAACAAGCGCTGCGCTTGGTGATGCTGGCCTTCATCCTGCAGCGCTTCCGCGCGCGCATCCGCTTCTTCCCGATGTCGCAGCAGATGCTGGCCATCGGCGGCCTGCTGTTCAACGATCGCATCGTCAGCGCGCTGGTCCATATCCTGGTGGGCGAGCCGACCCTGCCGTGGTCGTACTGGTGGGCACCGTTGCTGGGCATGGGCCTGTGGCCGCTGGTGTTCGTGCTGCTGGACGCGGTGCGCTTCGGCAAGCGCGGACGCTGAGCCATGCTGCCGCGCCGCCAGGTCAAGAATCCGCACGCAGAAGCCGAACAGTTCCGGCGCCGTGCGGCGTTGGGCTTCTTCGGCGTACTGGTCTGCCTGCTGGGCCTGGGCGGCTGGTACTTCAAGCTGCAGGTGCTGGACCACGACATCTACGCCACCCGCTCCGAAGCCAACCGCATCAAGCCGCGGCCGGTGGTGCCCGGGCGCGGCATGATCTACGACCGCAACGGCCGCCTGCTGGCCGAGAACGTGCCGGCGTTCCGCCTGGACATCACCCCGGACAAGGTCAAGGACATGGACGCCACCCTGGAAGGGCTGGCGAAGATCATCCAGATCAGTCCGGAAGAGCTGGAAGCGTTCAACAAGTCGCGCAAGGCGCGCCGCAAGTTCCTGCCGGTCACGCTGAAGCTGCGCATGAGCGATGAGGAAATGGCGCGCTTCGCCGTGGACCGCTGGCGCTTTCCCGGCGTCGAGCTGGAACCGTACCTGACCCGTCGCTATCCCTATGGCGACCTGTTCGCGCACATCATCGGCTACGTCGGCCGGGTCGACGACAAGGACCTGGAGATCCTCGGCGAGGGCAATGCCGCGCTGACCCACATCGGCAAGTCCGGCCTGGAGCGCTATTACGAGCAGGAGCTGCGCGGCAAGGTCGGCTACGAACAGGTCGAGACCAACGTGCAGGGCCGCGCGATCCGCACCATCGGCCGTGTCGCCGCGCAGTCCGGCGCCGACCTGCGGCTGTCGATCGATGCCGACCTGCAACGGGCGATGGTGGCCGCCTTCGGCGAGTTCGAAGGTGCCGCGGTGGCGATGGACCCGCGCACCGGCGAAGTGCTGGCGATGGTCAGCCTCCCGTCGTACGACGCCAACCTGTTCGTCAATGGCATCTCGCACGCCGACTTCAAGGCGCTCAATGAGAATCCCTCGCGGCCGCAGTTCAACCGCCTGGTGCTGGGTGGCGTGGCCCCCGGTTCGACCATCAAGCCACTGATCGGCCTGGCCGGCCTGGACAGCGGGGTGCGCCGGCCCGAAGACAAGATTCTTTCCACCGGCATGTTCTACCTGCCCGGCACCTCGCGGGGCTGGGGCGATGCCAACCGTGGCGGCCATGGCTGGACCGATCTGCGCAAGTCGATCACCCAGTCGGTCAACACGTACTACTACAAGCTGGCCCTGGACATGGGCATCGAGCGTTTCGACCACTACATGGGCTACTACGGCTTCGGCCAGCCGACCGGCATCGACCTGACCGGCGAGATCGGCGGCATCCTGCCGTCGCCGGCATCGAAGTACAAATCACGCAAGGAGCGCTGGTATCCCGGCGACACCGTCAACGCCAGCATCGGCCAGGGCGACTGGAAGGTCACCCCGTTGCAGCTGGTGCACGGCGTGGCCGGCATTGCCAACGGGCAGCTGCGCCAGCCGCACCTGGTGATGCAGCAGCGCGCCGGCTTCGATGCGGACTGGACGCCCATGCCGCAGGGCGAGAGCAAGCCGATCAGCCCGACCCCGAGCAACCTGCAGGCCGTGCGCGAGGGCATGATGGGCACCATGCAGCCCGGTGGCAGCGGCGCGCGCGCAGCGGCCGGCGCACCGTATGTGATGGCGGGCAAGACCGGTACCGCACAGGTGATCAGCCGCCGCGGTACCGCTGCGGTGAACCCGAAGAGCCTGCCGATGCACCTGCGCCATCGCGCGCTGTTCGTCGGCTTCGCACCAGCCGACAACCCGGTCATCGCCGTGGCGATTGCCGTGGAGGGCGGCGGCTACGGTGGTTCGGCAGCTGCGCCGATCGCTCGCAAGGTGTTCGATGCCTGGCTGCTGGGCAAGATGCCCGAAGGCATGCAGCCGCTGGACAGCGAACGCGGTACGACCGCGATCGGCGCCACCGCGTTCGACAACGAAGACGTGGGTGCGCGCCAGGCCGGCGACGCGGCTGCGGCGCAGCTGGGCGAGCATGCGGTCGTGGTCGGTGTACCGCCGCCGGCACCGGCACCTGCTCCGGCCACGCATCCTTCTGCGGCACTGCCGGCCACGTCACGTTCCACGGTTGCTGCGGAGGGCGCCCGATGAGTGCGTTCCTGCGTTGGGCCGGGGAAATGCTGCAGCGGTTCTTCAGCAGCCTCGACTGGCTGCTGTGCCTGGCCCTGGGCGCGCTGATGGTGATCGGCCTGGCGACCCTGAAGAGTGCTGGCGGCGACAGCCTGGTGATGGCGCAGGGCGTGCGCTTTGCCGTGGGCCTGGCGGCGATGTGGGGCATCTCGCGGGTGCCGATCCTGCGCATCCGCTCGGCCACGCCGCTGATCTACGCCATCTCGATGATCCCGTTGCTGGCGGTGTTCGTGCTGGGCACGGGCAAGTACGGCCGGCAGTGGCTGGACCTGAAGTTCTTCTACCTGCAGCCGGCCGAACTGCTCAAGGTCAGCCTGCCGATGATGGTGGCCTGGTACCTGCACAGGATGCCGCTGCCGCCGCGCTTGAACACCGTGCTGGTGGCGATGGTGATCATCGGTGTGCCGACCGGGCTGGTGATGCTGCAGCCGGACTTCGGCACCGGCGTGCTGATCGCCGCCAGTGGTGTGTTCGTGTTGCTGCTGGCGGGCCTGCCGTGGTGGTGGGTGGGACTGGGCGTGGGCGGTGTGGCAGCGGTGGCGCCGGTCGCCTGGTTCTGGCTGCTGCGGCCGTACCAGAAGGACCGCATCATGATGTTCCTCGACCCGGAAATGGACGCGCTGGGCGCGGGCTGGAACATCATCCAGTCGAAGATCGCCATCGGTTCCGGCGGTTTCGACGGCAAGGGCTGGGGCGAAGGCTCGCAGTCGCACCTGAATTTCATTCCCGAGCAGACCACCGACTTCGCGTTTTCGGTGCTGAGCGAGGAGTTCGGCTGGATCGGCGTGGCGCTGGTGCTGACGTTGTATCTGGTGGTGATCGGGCGCTGCCTGTGGATCGCCAGCCAGTCGCGCGATTCGTACTCACGCCTGCTGGCCGGTGCCACGGGTCTGGCGTTCTTCGTCTATGTGCTGGTGAACGGCGGGATGATTTCCGGCCTGCTGCCGGTGGTGGGGGTGCCGATGCCGTTGATCAGTTACGGCGGTACGTCGGCGGTGTCGCTGCTGGCCGGGTTCGGGTTGGTGATGGCGGTGCGTCGTCACAATCCGGTGCATGGCGGTTACGGGTAGTTTCCAGCCATCGGCGCAGCCCCTCGTGGGTGGGCGCTGAAAGCAACAGCCGTGGTTGGCCGGGCGGGGTGGATTCGCGGGGGACGCCGTGAACCCATCCCTGGGGGCTTGGCCGCGGCATCCATGCCGCGGACACCCCCGCGAACCCACCCCGCCCGGCCTCTGACAGTTTCCTGCGGTGGCCACCCACGCAAAGAGAAATAAAGCAGAGCAGAAGCGGGTCGCTTCGCTCTTTGTAGTGCCGAGCCATGCTCGGCTCAGGGCCGGCATGCGCTGTACGAGAGGCAGGCGAGGGCACAGCGACGTGCGCATTACGCGGCCTGCAACTGCACATCCACGTATTCCGACAGGCCTCGGCAGGCCAGCAGCAGGCCTTCGCGGGCGTCGTCGGGCAGGTGCTGCGTGTCGTCGCCGTCCACGCGTACGCGTTCGCTGGCGTGCAGCAGTTCCAGCAGGAAGGTCAGCCCGGCATTGGCGCGGTCGATGCGCGCCATCGCCATGCACTGCGCCTGTGTTCGCCCTTTGCTCGGCCACGGCTGGCCATCTGCCGCTTCCACCTGGCGGATGCGCTGCAGGCAGTCCAGCAGGGTAGGGCCGCCCGGCGCGTTGGCGGCCTGCGTTGCAGTGAGCGTGGTTTCCAGCGCGCGGGCGATGTCATGCGGCAGCTGGTGAGCAGCCTCGCCCAGCGTGGCGAACAGGTATGGGTAGGTGGAAGCGGACATGGCGGGGTCCTCGTGCGGTCGGCAAGGGCCACCCCGCGTGGAGGCGAGGGTGGCAGGCGATGCGTGGCTCCAATACCGGTGATAGACGCTGGAACGCCGGCGGGCACGAGGCCCTCCACGCACCGCCCGCCAAAGACGCACGGACGGATTGCCAGCCGACGCCGCTCAACAGGGAAAAAGCGACGCCGGCTGGCAAGCGTAAACAACGCATCTATCAAACGGGATTGGAGTCCCGTGCCACCCGTTGTCGGTGGCCGCACATGATGTGCACGGGGCCCTTGCGGCTCCAATCAGAATTGTTTGAAACCCGGAAAATCCGGGCGCCCAAGGCCGTTGTCGCCGAAGGAGTCGATAGCGTCAAACAGCGCTGACAGCTTCGCGAAAGCGCCGGTTGCTACCGTGCCGCGGGTGAAATGGAAACGAATGCTTGGTGGCTGCCGTGAGGCGCTGCGTACGATCGATCTGCCGTTGCTGATCGCGTTGTTGATCCTGATGGGCGCAGGCCTGGCGGTGCTGCACAGCGTGAATGGGCCGGTGCACGGGCAGGCGATGCGCTTTGCCGGTGGCCTGGTGGCGATGTGGCTGCTGTCGCGGGTTTCGCTGCTGCGCCTGCGCGCGTGGACGCCGGCGATCTATGCACTGTCGATGCTGCCGCTGATGGCGGTGTACGTGATCGGCACCGGCAAATACGGGCAGCGCTGGCTCAACCTCGGCGTGTTCTACCTGCAGCCTTCGGAACTGCTCAAGCTCAGCCTGCCGTTGATAATGGCTTGGTATCTGCACCGCCAGCCTCTGCCGCCATCGCCGCGCACGGTGCTGACGGCCGCAGTACTGATCGGGGTGCCAGCGCTGCTGATCCTGATGCAACCCAATCTCGGTACCGCCACCCTGGTCACCGCCAGCGGCGTGTTCGCCCTGCTGCTGGCGGGCCTGCAGTGGCGCTGGGTGGCGGCCGGACTGGGCGCGGTGTCGGTGGCTGCGCCGTTGGCCTGGTTCGGGCTGCTGCGGCAATACCAGAAGAATCGCGTGCTGACCTTCCTGGATCCGGCTGCCGATCCGTTGGGCACCGGCTGGAACATCCTGCAGTCGCGCATCGCCATCGGCTCGGGTGGCCTGCAGGGCAGGGGCTGGGGGCACGGCACGCAGGCGACGTTGGATTTCCTGCCCGAGTACACCACCGATTTCGCGTTCTCGGTGCTGGCCGAGGAATTCGGCTGGATTGGCGTGGTGACGGTGTTCGCGCTGTATCTGTTCGTGGTCGGGCGTTGCCTGTCGATCGCGGTGCAGGCACGCGACACGCACGCGCGGTTGTTGGCAGGCAGCCTCGGCCTGGCGTTCTTCGTGTACGTGCTGGTCAACGGCGGGATGATTTCCGGCTTGCTGCCGGTGGTGGGCATTCCGATGCCGTTGATCAGTTATGGCGGCACCTCGGCGGTGTCGTTGCTGGCGGGGATCGGGCTGGTGATGGCGGTGCGGGGCATCGGCCGGTGCACGCGTAGGTTTCCAGCCAACGGCGCAGCCCTCGTGGGTGGGGGCGGGTGGGTCGTGGAAAGCTGGATTGCTGAGGGCTGGCCGGGCGGGTGGATAGTGCGGGGACGCCGTGAACCCATCCCTGGGGTATTGTCCGCGGCATCCATGCCGCGGACACCCCGCACTATCCACCCGCCCGGCCAACCCTCATGAATCGCTTTGCGCCCACCCACGAGGGGCTGCGCCGTTCGCCGACCTTCGCCGCCGATGCGCGCATGAATCTGCGCAAGCGCATTTCTGTAATCGTTCCCACAACGCCGCACAGCAGCATCGCCGCTGACGAAGTTCCATTAAAAGTGGGCGCCAATTCACATTTTGACGCCGCGTTGATCCTGATCAATGGACTTGTCGCAATCGGCCTGCACAATGGCGGCCCGTTCGGCATGGCGCGCCGTCTTTGATGCAGCGCGAGGGGCGTCGGATGGGAAAGCAGTACTGATCCAACGGGTACAGGGAGCGCGGAGTACTGCCACTGGGGAGCGGCAGCCGCGCAGGTACCGACCGGGTCCGGCGGCCGGTTGCGTCTGCGGGGATGGGGACGCAACCGGCAACCTCTGCCTGAATGGGGCAGGTCAATCACAACGTCTTCACATTTCGCGCTGAACGCGTGCAAATCGTTGTGATTCATGGTGTTAGGGGTTTTAATTCATCCATGACCTGCTAATCTGCGGTGATGATTCGACGTTCTCTGGCCTGCATGCTCACCCTCGGCCTGGTCGCCTGCGCGACCCAGCCGACGTCCCCACCGACTTCGCCACAGGCCAGCAGTACGCCGCGCCACCCGGCGGCCAAGCCCCACGGCCCGGCCGAGGCCGCGCCGGAAGCGACCGCGGCCACGGCAGCACCGGTCGATCTCACCCCGGTGCCGTTCGAAACCGCGCGCGCCAGATTCATTGCCGACACTGCCAAGCGCTACGGCCTCAAGCCCGACGAGATCCGCAACGTGCTCGACCAGGCGCAGGTGCGCCAGCCGATCATCGCCGCCATGTCGCGGCCGGCCGAACGGGTCAAGCCGTGGAACGAATACCGGCCGATGTTCATCAGCAAGGCACGCATCGATGGCGGCAAGGCGTTTCTTGCCCAGCATCGCGCCGAACTGGACCGTGTGCAGCAGCGCACCGGCGTACCGGCGGAAGTGATCGTGGCGATCATCGGCGTGGAAACCAGCTACGGCAAGAATGCCGGCAGCCATCGCGTGCTCGATGCGCTGTACACCCTGGCCTTCTATTACCCGCGCAGTGGCGACCCGGCCAAGCTGGAGCGCGAAGTGCGCCGCGAGCTGTTCTTCCGCGATGAACTGGCCAAGCTGTTCGAGCTGGGCCGCGAGGAAAAGCTGGACATCACCACGCTCAAGGGCAGCTACGCCGGTGCGATGGGCATGGGCCAGTTCATGCCCTCCAGCTATCTGGATTACGCTGTGGACGGCAACGGCGATGGTCGCCGTGACCTGTTCACCAGCTACGACGACGTGTTCTCGTCCATCGCCAACTACTTCGTGAAGAAGGGCGGCTGGGTGCGCGGCGGCCAGGTTGCCGTGCCGGCCACGCTCGCCGCCGGCCGCGAGGAGTTCAACCCGACCGAGTGGATGCCCACCTGGTCGCTGGCCGACCTGGCCCAGCGCGGCTACCAGCCCAGCGCGGCGGTGCAGCCCGGTGCCACCGCCACCCCGATCACCCTTGAAGGCAGCACCGGCAAGCAGTACTGGCTGGGCTTCCAGAACTACTACGCAATCACCCGCTACAACCTCTCGAAGATGTACGCGATGGCCGTGTTCCAGTTGTCGCAGGCCATTGCCGGACAGGAGCTGCCCCCGGCATGAACATCAGATGGCTGGTCCCTGGATTGATCGTCCTCGCGCTGGCCGCCTGCAGCAGCGCGCCGAAAAAGCCGGCGACCGCCGGCCACGGTGGCAAGCCGTCCGGCACGGTGGTGCAGGGCAAGGATGGGCGTCCGGCGCATTGTCCGGAGGGCTCGCCGTACGCGGCGGCCACCGAGGACCTGTCCACCCGTGGCAACTACACCGCCGGTGGCCTGTACAAGCCCGGCGTGAAAGACACCACGCCCAGTTACGTGCCCAACGTGGCCTGTATTCCCGAGCCGGTGGTGACCAATGAGGATCGCTCGGCGATCGGCAACAAGTCGCCCTACGTCGTGCTGGGCAAGCAGTACAAGGTGCTCGACGACACCCGCAACTACGTTGAACGCGGCACCGCTTCGTACTACGGCGCCAAGTTCCATGGCCGCCTGACCTCCAACCGCGAGGTCTACGACATGTACCAGTTCACCGCTGCGCACAAGACCCTGCCGCTGCCCAGCTTCGCCCGCGTGACCAACCTGGACAACGGCGAATCGGTGATCGTGCGCGTCAATGATCGTGGCCCGTTCCACGATGGCCGCGTGGTCGATCTCAGTTACGCCGCCGCTGTGCGCCTGGGCATCACCCAGCGCGGTACCGGCAACGTGGAAGTGCGCGCGCTGCAGCCGGGCGAAGGCAACCTGATGGCGCAGAAGCCCTCGCGCCGCGAACGCCGTGCTGCGGAAGCGGCTGCGGCCACCGCTGCCGTCGCCAGCGCGCGCCCTGTACCCGCCGCACGCGCAGTTGCCGACAGTGACATCGATCGCCTGGTCAAGCGCCTGCCGGCCGACGCCGCTCCCGAGCGCGGCCAGCCGGCTACCACCCAGGCCGCTGTCAGCACGATGCCGGAAGTGGCGGTCAGCAGCCTGCCGCCCAGTGCACCCGCGTCGCGTCCGGCAGCGCCGGTCGTGGCCACCGCCATGCCGCGCAGCCCGGCCCCGGCCAGCAGCCCCAGCTTGTCGCAGAAGGTGGTGGGCGCGGTGATGCTGCAGGTCGCCAGCTTCTCCAACCGCGACAACGCCAACCGGGCGATGGGCCAGCTCAACGCTGCCGGCATCGTCGGTGCCACCATCAGCGACATCGCTGCCGGTGGTCGTACCCTGTGGCGCCTGCGGGTACCCGCCAGCGACCATGCCAGCGCGGCGGAACTTGCCGGGCGCATCTCGGGTCTGGGCTTTGGCTCGCCACAGATCGTCAAGGACTGATTCCGCCCGGGCCGGTGCTGCCGGCCCTTGCCACCTCGGCCTTACAATGGCCACCTCGCCCCATCCTTCATTTTCCGGCCGTCCCCTGGAGCCTGCTGTCCCATGAATTTCCGTTCCGCCGCCACTGCCCTGGCCGCCACCCTGGTGGTGGGCCTGGCCTCCGCCCAGACGCCGCTGCCGACCCGGCCACCCCGGCGCCTGCCGCCGCTGCTGCCCCGCCACCGTGGCCACGCCGCCGGCGCCTGCACCCAGCGTTTCCAAGGCCTGGGTGCTGATGGACTACGCCACCGGCCAGGTGCTGGCAGGCGAGAACATCAACGAACAGCTGGCCCCGGCCAGCATCACCAAGGTGATGACGTCGTACGTGATCGCCGCCGAGGTCAAGAACGGCAAGGTCCGTCCCGATGACCAGGTGATGATGAGCGAACGCGCCTGGCGCGAAGGTGGCGCCGGCACCGACGGCAGCTACAGCGGCTTCCCGGTCAACCAGACCGCACGCCTGGAAGACATGGAAAAGGGCATGGCGATCCAGTCCGGCAATGACGCCGCGATCGCCCTGGCCGAGCACGTGGCCGGCAGCGAAGAAGCCTTCGCTTCGCTGATGAACAGCTACGCCGCCAAGATCGGCATGAAGAACTCGCACTTCGTGAACGCCCACGGCCTGACCGCCCCGGGCCATCACAGCAGCGCCTACGACCTGGCCCTGTTGGGCCGCGCGATGGTGCGCGACTACCCGGAAACCTACGCGTACAACAAGATCAAGGAATTCCAGGTCGGCACCATCAAGCAGCCCAACCGCAACCTGCTGTTGTGGCGCGATGGCAGCGTGGACGGCATCAAGACCGGCCACACCTCCGAGGCCGGCTACTGCCTGATGAGCTCGGCCCAGCGCGGTGACCAGCGCCTGGTCGCGGTGGTGCTGGGTGGCGCGTCGGAAAAGCAGCGCGCCGATGACAGCCTGGCCCTGTTGAACTGGGGCTTCCGCTTCTTCGAGACCCACCGCCTGTACGAGCCGGGCAAGGCCGTGGCCGAGCACAAGGTATGGAAGGGCACCACCGACAAGGTGCAGCTGGGCGTGGCGCAGCCGATGCTGGTCAGCGTGCCGCGCGGTCGCTACAACGACCTGAAGCCGAGCATCGACGTGCCCAAGACCCTGGAAGCGCCGTTCACCGCTGGCCAGCAGATCGGCACCGTCAAGGTCACCCTGGATGGCAAGCTGGTGGCCGAAGCGCCGCTGGTGGCTGTGGCCGCCGTCGAGCAGGCCGGCTTCTTCAAGCGCCTGTGGGACAGCTTCTGGATGTGGTGGGAATCGGAATGATCCGCAGCCTGCTGCGGTGAATGGAAAAGGCCGGCGAATGCCGGCCTTTTTCGTGGGATCCCGCCGGGCATGGCCCGGCGCTACCGGCGATCGGGTAGCGCCGGGCCATGCCCGGCGGACGCAGCCCCTCGCTTACAGCGAGCGGCTGATGGTGAAGCTGCCGAACACCGGGGCTTCGCGCTGGCCATTGAACTCGCGGGTGCTGTGGTAGCGGGCTACCGCGAACTTCCAGCGGCCGCGCATCACTGCCACGCCGTAACCGCCGTAGGCGACCACGTGGCGCTTGTCCACGCTGTGGCTGTTGCGGAACGTGTTGCCGTCCAGGGTGATATCGCGGATCACCCACGCCGCATCGGTGGTGGCGAACATGTGCCACGACCAGCCACTGGGCTTGCCCCCCCGGGTCGGCGCGGTGTTCTCGCCGGCCGGGCGCAGCGGGGTGCTGCCGAAGTCGTCGGGCAGCTTCCAGCCGAAACGCACTTCGCCGCCGACGTTGGCCTTGGTTTCCAGGTTGCCGATCGAGCCGCCGTAGTGGCTGATCGCATCCCAGCCCCAGCCATCGGCATTGATGCTGGCATCGCCCGGCCAGCGGCGCATGCGCTCGTGGGTCAGCATGAACACCGGTTCGTTGTGCAGCTGGTTGTCCCAGCCCTGGAACTTCTCATCCCCCAGCACGTCGTGCACCGCGTTCTGCACCTGCCGGCCCTGCGCCCACGGGCCCACCACGCCCAGGGTCAGCTGGGTGGTCTGCAGGTGGTCGCCGCTGCGTGCGTTGTAGCCGAAGCTGGCCACCAGCACGCCCGCATACGGGCGGTCGTCTTCGATCAGGTCCTTCCGGGTGAAATCGGTGGGGGTGAAGATGCCCTGGGCCAGGCTGAAGATCATGTTCTGCTGTTCGAACCTGCCCGGGTGCAGTGCCTCCAGGTGGCTGTTCACCCAGCGCGCCAGGCGCGGCAGGCACGGGTCGTCGGTGTAATCGACCAGGTTGGGCGAGACCAGGGTCAGCTGGGCGCCGTTGGTATAGCCCTGGTCCTGGTGGCGGCCGCCGAACAGGTCGTTGTCGACGCGGAAATTGACCTGCGGCGGATGCTCGCGCATCGCGTCCGGGCCGCATTGCTCGGCTGCGTAGGCGGAAAGGGGGAGGGCGGTGGCCAGCAGGCCGGACAATCCAAAGGATGCGAGGTGGCGCATGGATGGGATGATCATCGGGAAGGGGGCTTTTGTCTGTCGTTTTATGCAACGACACGGTACTCCCGGCGCTGTGATGGAACGAGCGCGCTGGGATCACTTGTCTGTTCCGAAAACAACATTGTCTGATCGATACAATCGGTTACCGCAGGTGAAGCCGCAGCGATGGGGCAGGGGCCCTCGGAGGTGGGTCCAAGCCTGAATGGATGTTCAGCTGCAACGCAGCGGCCCGCCCGCAGGGCCGCCGGCTTACATGAATACTCTTGGGTTTGTTGCCCTGCGGCCCGATAATGGGCGCATGGAAATCAAGTCCGACAACCCCGAACACGGCTTCCAGTTCCCCGGTCAGTTCGAGCTCAGCGCGATGGGCCCGGCCAACCGCGGCCTGGAGCATGAACTCCCCCGCCTGCTGCTGGCTGCTGGCGTTGACGTGGTGAACGAGCGCATCAGCTGGAAGCATTCGTCCAACGGCAAGTACGTCTCGGTGCGCCTGGTCTTCCGGGCCGAGAGCCGCGAACAGTACGACGTGGCCCACCAGGCCCTGCGCGACCACCCGGAAGTGAAGTGGACGGTGTAGCCGTCAGCTGTCCCGCCGAAGCGGCCGCCCCCGAGGCGCGTCCGCCGCGCCCGGCAGTGGTGCGCGACCTGGGGTGCCAGGCCTACGAGCCGGTCTGGCACGCCATGCAGCGTTTCACCGACCAGCGCGACGACGACACGCTGGACGAGCTGTGGGTGGTCGAGCACGATCCAGTGTTCACCCTGGGCCAGGCCGGCAAGGTCGAACACGTGCTGGCGCCGGGTGAGATCCCGGTGGTCCACGTCGATCGCGGCGGCCAGGTGACCTACCACGGCCCCGGCCAGATCGTGATCTACCCGCTGCTGCGCCTGCCGCGGCTGGGCATCGGTGTGCGCGACTACGTATGCCGCATCGAGCAGGCCATCATCGACACCCTGGCGGAATGGAACATCGGTGCCGAACGGCTTGACGGCGCCCCGGGCGTCTACGTCGGCGGCGCCAAGATCGCCGCGCTCGGCATCCGCGTGCGGCGCGGCTGCACCTTCCACGGCCTGGCCTTCAACGTGGCCATGGACCTCGATCCTTTCCACCGCATCAACCCCTGTGGTTATGAGGGGTTGCAGGTGACCACGGTGCTAGACTTGGGCGGTCCGTCCGGGATGGACGCCGTCAAGCCGGTGCTGCTGGACCACCTGGCCCGCCAGTTCGGCCTGCTGCTGCAGCCCGTGCCTGAACTGCCTGATCTCTCTGCGGCCGCCTGACCGCCCCCGGAAACGCCATGACTGAAACCACTGCCCGCACCATTCCCCTGCAGATCGTGCAGGCCGAGCTTCCGTCCACCGCGCCGTTGCAGGCCGGGGTCAAGCAGATGGGTGGGGACAAGATCAACCGTTCGCCGGTGCAGTTCGCCGACGTGCCGGTGCTGCGCAAGCCCTCCTGGATCCGCGTGCGCATTCCTTCGGGCAATGCCGTGCAGAACCTGAAAGCCAAGCTGCGCGAGAACCGCCTGGTGACCGTGTGCGAGGAAGCCAGCTGCCCGAACATCCACGAATGCTTCGGCCACGGCACCGCCACCTTCATGATCCTGGGCGAGGTCTGCACCCGCCGCTGCTCGTTCTGCGACGTGGCTCACGGCCGGCCGAAGCCGCCCGATGCCAACGAGCCGGCCAGCCTGGGCCAGACCGTGGCCGATATGGGCCTGAAGTACGTGGTGGTGACCAGCGTCGACCGCGATGACCTGCGCGATGGCGGTGCCCAGCACTTCGTCGACTGCATCACCGCCATCCGCGAGAAGTCGCCGGGCACCCGCATTGAAGTGCTGACCCCGGATTTCCGCGGCAAGGGCCGCATGGAGCGCGCGCTGGAGATCCTCGCGCAGAACCCGCCGGACGTGTTCAACCACAACATCGAAACCGTGCCGGACCTGTACCGCAACGTGCGCCCGGGCGCCGATTACCAGTGGTCGCTGAACCTGCTGAAGAACTTCAAGGCGCAGCACCCTGACGTGCCGACCAAGTCGGGCATCATGCTGGGCCTGGGCGAAGACTTCGAACAGATCAAGGCCACCATGCGCGACCTGCGTGCGCACAATGTGGACATGATCACCATCGGCCAGTACCTGCAGCCGACCGCGCACCACCACCCGGTGCTGAAGTACTGGACCCCGGACGACTACAAGGCGCTGGAAGTGTACGGTTACGAGCTGGGCTTCAGTCACGTGGCCTCCGGCCCGATGGTGCGCTCGTCGTACCACGCCGACGTACAGGCCAAGGGCGCCGGCGTTTCCTGAGGCTCCGCCGGTGGGTGCGGACCGTTGCCCCGCACACTTCATCCCCGCCGGGCATGGCCCGGCGCTACCGATGGGTGCCACCGCCACCGATGGGTGCCACCACCACCCTTGTGGGTGCGGACCGTTGGTCCGCACGCCTTTGCCTGCATTCACAATTTGCTACACCGGCCCCGCTAGGCTGGTTTTCCACCGGAAGTGGGCGGGTGACAAACCCGGCAACTTTCGGCACTGTCGTGGTGTCTGAACACCCTGCAGTCTCCCCCTTGGCAAGGCGCCTTCGAGCACGTCAATGAAATTCAAAGCCCCCGCATTCCTGATGGCCTTGGCGCTGGTCGCGCCATTGGCGCTGGCGGCCAAAGCCGACTCGCCGGCGTTGCCGGCGGCGGCTACTGCCGATCAGGTGACCACCTCCAAGCTGGTCTACGGCCTGTTGTCCGACAGCCGCTACGCCTATCGCCCGCGTGCGCTCGATGAAGCCACCTCCAAGGATGTGTTCAAGCGCTACCTCGAGACGCTGGACGGGGGCAAGCAGTACTTCACCCAGGCCGACATCACCCGCTTCGCGCCTTTCCAGGCCGGCATTGCCAATGCCATCCGCGGCGGCGAGCTGGAGCCGGCCTTCCAGGTGTTCGCGGTCTACAAGCAGCGCGTCGGCGAACGTGTGGCCTATGCGCGCAAGCTGCTGAAGCAGGAACCGGACTTCACCACCGACGAGCGCTTCGAGTACGACCGCAAGGACGTGCCGTGGGCAGCGTCCAACGCCGAGCTCGACGAGCTGTGGCGCAAGTCGGTGAAGAATGACTGGCTGCGCCTGAAGCTGGCCGGCAAGAAGTCCGATGACATCCGCAAGACGCTGGACAAGCGTTACGCCACCCTGGAAAAGTCGGTCAACGAGCTGAAGGGTGAAGACACTTTCCAGTTCTTCATGAACGCCTACACCAGCGCGGTTGATCCGCACACCGATTACTTCACTCCGCGCACCGCCGAGAACTTCAACCAGGCGATGTCGCTGTCGCTGGAAGGCATCGGCGCGCAGCTGCAGCGCCAGGACGACGTGGTGGTGATCCGCGAGATCATCGCCGGTGGCCCGGCGGCCGTGGATGGCACGCTGAAGCCGGGTGACCGCATCGTCGGCGTCGGCCAGGGCACGTCCGGGCTGGTGGAAGATGTGATCGGCTGGCGCATCGATGATGTCGTAGCCAAGATCCGTGGCGCCAAGGACACCCAGGTGAAGCTGGAGTTCATTCCGGCCGAAGCGGGCGTCGACGGCAAGCACCACACCTTGGTGCTGACCCGGCAGAAGGTGCGCCTGGCCGAACAGGCCGCCAAGGGCGAGACCATGACCATTCCGGCCGTCAATGGCGAGCCGGCACGCAAGGTCGGCGTGATCAAGCTGCCGACGTTCTACCAGGACTTCGAAGGCCGTCGTCGCAACGCCACCGATTACGCGTCGGCCACCCGCGACGTGGCCAAGCTGCTGGCCGGTTTCAAGGCCGACAAGCTGGACGGCGTGGTGCTGGACCTGCGCAACAACGGTGGCGGTTCGCTGGATGAAGCCATCGAGCTGACCGGTCTGTTCATCGAGCAGGGTCCGGTGGTGCAGGTGCGCGAATCCGGTGGCCGAGTCACCGTCAACAGCGACCGCAACCAGGGCGTGGCATGGGACGGTCCGCTGGCCGTGCTGATCAACCGTGGTTCGGCCTCGGCATCGGAGATCTTTGCCGGTGCCATCCAGGACTACGGCCGCGGCCTGGTCATCGGTGAAACCAGCTTCGGCAAGGGCACGGTGCAGAACATCGTCGACCTCGACCGTTGGCCGAGCGGCGAAGCCCAGCGCTTTGGCCAGGTCAAGCTGACCATCGCCCAGTTCTTCCGCATCAGCGGCAGCAGCACCCAGCACAAGGGTGTGGTGCCGGATCTGGCGTTCCCGGCCAGCGTCGATGCCACCGAGTTCGGCGAGAGCACCTACGACAATGCCCTGCCGTGGACCCGCATCGCCGCGGTGCCGCACACCCAGTACGGCAACTTCGCGCCGCTGCTGCCCAAGCTGGAAACGCGCCATGACGCGCGCATCGCCACCGACAAGGAATTCCAGTGGTGGAACGAGGATGTGGAGCAGTTCCGTGCCGAAGCGGCGAAGAAGTATGTTTCGTTGAATGAAGCCACGCGGCGCGCCGAGCGCGAGCGCCAGGATACCCAGCGCAAGCAGCGCCAGATCGTGCGCAAGGAACTGGGCCTGGCCCTGGATCCGCTGGCCGATGACAGCAGCGACGACGGCCTGACCGGCAACGAGCGCGACATCGTCAAGGATGCCGCCCGCGAGAAGGCCGCCGAGAAGCGTCCGGATCCGTTGCTGCGTGAATCGGCCTCGATCCTGGCCGACGCGGTGAACCTGCTGGAGGCCGACCGTCCGCTGTCGGCGCAGGTGCTGCCGCAGTCCACCGCCGCAGGCCGCTGGGCCGACTGATTGACCGAAAAAGGGGACGGAGGGATCAAGTCGTTAGTGGCACAAACGACGTGGTCCTTCCGTCCCCTTTTTGCATGAACCGGGTACAACAGTGGAGGACGAGCCCGCTGGTTTCGACCCGGCGCACACGTGCAGGGGGCTACCCTCACCGATACCGTCTTCGCAGGAGTACCCATGCGGGCCTCCCTTCTTTCTGCTTCCCTGCTGGCAGCCACCAGTGCCCTGACATTGACCGCCTGTGGCGGTCGTGCCGCCGACAGCAGCCTGTTGCGGGAGTCCTTCGACTCCGGCGACACCTTCTCGCGCACCGTCGATGGCCGACCGGCCGAAGCCTGCGAAGCAGCCCGGCGCACCCTGCTCAGCCAAGGCTATGCCATCGCACGCTCGGACGATGCGCAGGTGGAAGGCAACAAGAACTTCCAGCCGCGCGAGGATGACCATGAACAGTTGGTGCTGCGTATCTCGTGCGCGCCGCGTGGCAGCCAGGCGTTGGTGTTCGTCAGCGCCGTGCAGGACCGCTATGCACTGAAGAAGAGCCCGACCTCGGCCAGCGTGGGCGTCGGCGCGCTGGGCTCGGTGTCGCTGCCGTTCGGCAGCAATGACGACTCGCTGGTGAAAGTTGCCAGCAGCACCATCACCGATGCCGAGTTCTATCGGCGCTTCTTCCAGCGCCTGCAGCAGTACCTGCCAGCGGCAGCGAAGCCAGAGCCGCAGCCGCAACCGCAACCGGCCGCGTCGCCGCAGCCTCCTGCCGGGCATGAACCCGAACCAGCGCCGGCAGCAACGGACCAGGGCTGAGCGTGCGCGGCAGGGTGATGGCGTGGGCCCTGCTGCTGGGCTGGCCCCTGAGCACGCTGGCCGCTACGGCCGAGTGCAGCCAAGGCCTGCTGCAGCGGCTGGGATGGCGCTTTGAAACCGCAGCGATCACCACGCCACAGGTGCAGGGTGGGCCGGTGTGTACGCGTGCCTCGCTGGCCGAGGCGCAGGCGGCCGGTGATCTGCGCGTGCGTTGGCCGGGAACGCTGGCCGAGGCCGACCGGCAGGCCCTGTTGCAGCAGTTGCTGGATGATCCGGCCACGGTCTGCGCCTACGCCTTCGAACTGGGCGCTGCCGTGCAACGCGCTGCGCAGGCACTGCAGGACAATGAATCCTTCCGCTTCACCGGTGTGCAGCTGGGCTGGATCGGCTTTGGCGCGCGCGGCGCCCCGGCGCAGGGATGGCAGCGGGTGCGCAGCTTCGGCCGCGGCTATGTACCGGCCGCCAGCAACAGCCGCGCGCTGGACGCCTTCTATACGGGCCACGTGCGCGCCGAGTGCGGTGTCGGCCGCCAGGTCGCGCAGCTGGCCACGCAGCGCGAGCTGTACGGTGATGCTGCCTTCGATGCGGAATTCGCGCCCGCCGAACTGTCCATCGGCACCTTCCTTGGCCTGCACGACACCGACAGCATCCTGCTGGGCGCGCAGGCCGGCCAGTTCATGGCCGACGGCAAGGCCGTGCGCACGTCGGCGATGGGGCGGCAGGCCTTTGTCGGGCTGCCGGGATTCATCGAGCACGTCTTCGACAAAGGCACCTTGGACGATCTGAGCAACCAGGCGGAGAATTTCGTCGTGGTGGAGGTGGGCGAAGGCGCGGCGCAGGCACTGGCGGAGCACGGTGGCCTGGCCTGGTATGACCAGCGCAACCGTGCCCTGTGGCAGCTGGCGCAGGGCATTCCGCGTGTCGGCCAACGCTATTTCGAGCGGTTGCTGTACGAACGCGATCCAGCGCTGCGTGCGCAGCTGGCCCCGCGCTATCGTGACGTCGTGCAGCAGATGGACCAGTTGCTGGACGATCCGTTCTACCAGCAGTTCGTGATCTACGCGCACCCACGCGGTATACGTCCTGTCGGCTACCACATCATTCGCCTGCTCGACCGGAATCCGCGCACGCCGTTTTCCATCGACCTGGCGTTGCACAATCTGCATACCACGCTCTACCGGCGTTGGCGCGAGGCGCAGTTGCGCCACTGCGCAGCCACCGGCAGGCCAGGCAGCCTGACCCTAGACCCCAACTGAAGGTGAAACAATGGATATTGCAATGATCGGCCTCGGCCGGATGGGCGCCAACATGGCCCAGCGCCTGCACCGCGGTGGCCACCGCGTGGTCGGCTACGACCCGGGCGAGGGCGCCCGCCAGCGCGCCGCCGAGGCCGGCCTGGAGGTGGTTGATTCGCTGGCCGCCGCAGTGGCCGCGTTGCCGGTGCCGCGCGTGGTGTGGCTGATGGTGCCCGCCGGCGAGACCGTGGACCAGACGCTGGGCCAGTTGACCCCGCACCTGGCCGAAGGTGACATCGTCATCGACGGTGGCAACTCCAACTACCAGGATTCGATCCGTCGCGCCAAGGCGTTGGCCGAAGATGACCTGGGCTACGTGGACTGTGGCACCAGCGGCGGCGTGTGGGGCCTGCAGGAAGGCTACAGCCTGATGGTGGGTGGCGATGCAGCGGTGGTCGAACAGATCGCACCGCTGCTGCGCACGCTGGCACCGGCCGAGGACCGCGGCTGGGCGCGCGTCGGCCCTTCCGGCGCAGGCCACTTCACCAAGATGGTCCACAACGGCATCGAGTACGGAATGATGCAGGCCTACGCCGAAGGCTTCGCGTTGATGGAGCGCAAACAGGAGATGGAACTGGACCTGGCCCAGGTGGCCGAGGTCTGGCGCCACGGCAGCGTGGTGCGTTCGTGGCTGCTGGACCTCAGCACCGAAGCACTCAAGCGCAATCCCTCGCTGGATGGCATTGCACCATACGTGGAAGATTCCGGTGAAGGCCGCTGGACCGTCGCCGAAGCGATCGCGCTGGACGTACCTGCCCCGGTGATCACCCTGTCGCTGCTCGAACGCCTGCGTTCGCGCGAATCCAATTCGTTCACCGACCGCCTGCTGTCGGCGATGCGCAACGAATTCGGCGGCCACGCCATCAAGAAGTCGTAAGCACTGGTTTTATGTAGATCCACGCATAGCGTGGATCTACTGTGTCGACCAAGGTCGACACCCACCCAGAGCAGGCCATGCCGTGTCGACCAAGGTCGACACCCACCAAGAGCAGCGGACAACTGTCGAAGGCGGGGTGGGTCCGGTTGCGGGGGTGTCCGCGGCATGGATGCCGCGGCCAAGCCTCCAGGGATGGATTCACGGCGTCCCCCGCAACCGGGCCCACCCCGCCATCCCACGCATAGCCCGCTTCTGCTGTTGCTGTTGCTGTTGCCGGCCAGCGGCCGGCACTACCGCTTCGGCGGGTGCAGGGCGCAGCCCTGCCGATCACCCCACCTGCACCCGCCGCCCTTCGCGCGCGCTGTCCATCCCCGCCTGCAGCAACCGCATCACCTGCAGCGCCTGCAGCGCGCTGACCGTCGGCTCGCCCTCACCCTGCATCGCCGCCGCGAAGTCGGCATACAGGCGCCGGTAGTCGCCCGGCAGGTTGTCCACGGTGCTGCGCTGGATGTTGTCTTCCGCGTCGCAGTGCAGCAGTTCGCCGTGGCGCGGGTCGATACCCCAGCCCGGCGCACCTGGAGCGATGCCGCGACGCAGCTGCGCTTCCTGCACGTCCAGGCCCTGCTTGATCCAGCTGGCGCGCGTGCCATGCACGGAAAAACGGGGGGCGGGCGCGGCGACCAGTGAACCGCCATGCACGATCGCGCGATGGCGCGGGTAGTGCAGTACGGCGTGGAAATAGTCGATGCCGCTGCCGCCTTCGCGCTGCACCGCAAGGTCCGCATCGATCGCCTGCGGACAGCCGAACAGCACCAGCATCTGGTCCAGCAGGTGCGGCCCCAGGTCGTACCACAGGCCGCTGCCCGGCCCGTCCTGCTCGCGCCAGCGTTCGCGCACCTGCGGACGATAGCGGTCGAAATGTGCGTGGCATTCGGCGATGTCACCGAGCGTGCCGTCGGCAAGCAGCGCCTGCAGGGTCAGGAAGTCCGCATCGAAACGCCGGTTCTGGAACACGGTGGCGATGCGTGCAGCGTCCCGCGCTGCGGCCAGCACCTGTTCGGCTTCGCGCACGCTCACCGCGAACGGTTTGTCCACCAGCACATGCTTGCCGGCGGCCAGCGCGGCGATGGCCAACGGTGCGTGCTGTTCGTTCGGCGTGGCGATGACCACCGCATCCACTGCGGGGTCATCGAAGACCTCCTGCGCGGTAGCGCGTACGTGGACATCGGTGAAGGTGCGCAGCAGCGTATCGCGCTGCGAACTGACCACGCTGTGCAGGGCCAGCCCCGGCGTGTGCTGGATCAGCGGGGCGTGGAAGACGCGGCCGGCAAGGCCGTAGCCGATCAGGGCCAGTTGCAGCTCAGGGCGCATGGGAGGACTCCGCGCAGATCGTGAAGTGCAGGACAGGAACCTCAGGGTAAACGAGATGACTACGCGCCCGGAAGCTGAACCATTCCCGCTGCGGGTGCGCCCATTCACGTGAGCGTGACCGCAGCGCCACGCCTGCACTACAAGCACTTGGCGACACTGGGCGCACCAACCAGTAGGAGAACCGAACGATGAGCACCACGACCCGCACGCTGTTGGCTTCCGCCCTCACCCTGGGCCTGGCGCTGTCCTCCTCGGCCGCATTCGCCCAGGACGCTGCAGCGAAGAGCCCGCCGAAAACCGATCATTCGGCGATGACCCATGCAGACCGCCATGATTCCAACGAGCCGGTCACCGACAGCTGGATCACCACCAAGGTCAAGGCCGATCTGCTCGCCAGCAGCAATGTGCCGGGTACCGAAGTAAAGGTGGAGACGGTCAATGGCGTGGTCAGCCTGAGTGGCACCGTTGCCACCAAGGCCGAGCATGACAAGGCCATCGCCACCGCCAAGGGCATCAAGGGCGTGACCCGCGTTGATGCCGCTGCACTGAAGGTCAGCGCCGCCAAGCGTTGATCGGCGCCGCAGGTTGTCGACAGGGGCGCTCCCGCGGGGGCGCCCCTGTTTTGTGCTGTGGCGCCTGCTCGATACGTGCTGGTGGGCGCCCCGCCGAATGACCCATTGCCCCAGAGATTTGACCGGCTGCGCTATATTGCCGGTTCCGCCGTGGCCGGTCCTGCCCGGATCGCACTCCCCGGCTGAGCTGACGAGGAACTATGGCGCTGGTTTTCAGTGATGACATATGGGATCGCTGGCGAATGCCTGCTCTGGCACTGGCAGCGGCAGCCATCATCGTGGTCCCGTGGTTGACCCTGCGCAAACTGCAGCAGGACAACGAACTGGCCATGGGCTGGGTGACCCATACCCAACAGGTGACCGTAGCCCTGCAGCAGCTGCAGACCGACGTGCGCGACATCGAGTCGGCGGCGTTGACGTTGTCCAAGGGCGTGGACGCGCCGGGCCTGCGCGAGCGCATGGCCAAGGCCAACGACATTCCCGAGCGCCTGGCCGAACTGGGCCGGATGACCCGCGACAATCCCGACCAGCTGATCCGCATCGGCCGTATCCAGTCGATGCTGGAAGGCCGGCTGGGGGTAGCGCGTGAGCTGGCGAAGTCCGAGCCGAACAGCGACCAGCGCGAGCTGGTGCAGGACCTGAGTACGCGCTACCCGATCCGCGGCCTGGTGGAAGAGCTGCAGGCCAGTGAGGAAGCGCTGCTGGCCCAGCGCGCCGCCCAGGCGGAGCGACAGAAGCGGCAGACCAACTTCGTATCGTGGAGCTCGCTGCTGGTGCAGCTGGCGCTGCTCGGCCTGGTGCTGTGGCTGCTGCAACGCCAGATCGGCCGCCGCCTGCAGGCAGAGCGGCAGTCGCAGCGCGCGGCCGCACGCGCGGCGTCGGTGCTGCAGACCGTGCGCGAACCGATCGTGCTGCTGGATCGCGAGCTGCGCGTGCAGCTGCACAATCCCGCGTTCTCGGAGTTGTACGGGCTGCAGGATGAGCGCGCCGACGGCCTGCTGCTGGAAGACGTAGGCGACGGTGCGTGGCGTGACCCGGTGGTGCGCCAGCGTCTGGCCGACGTGTTGCTGCGCGGCCGCGAACTGTGGGATTTCGAACACGAACAACGCACCGTTGACGGCATGTCCCGTTACATGCTGCTCAACGCACGGCGCATGCCGCTGCCTGACACCGACGATGAAGTGGTGCTGCTGACCGTCAGCGATGTGACCGTGCAGCGTGCGGTGCAGACACGTGTTGAAGAACTGAACCGGCAGCTGGAGGGCAAGGTTGCCCAGGTCTCGGAGGTCAACCGCGAACTGGAAGCGTTCAGCTACTCGGTGTCGCACGACCTGCGCGCGCCGCTGCGCCATGTCGCCGGGTTCTCGGACAAGCTGTCGCGCCATCTGGGCGAGGCTGCCGACGAGAAGAGCCAGCACTACCTGGGGGTGATCTCCGGTTCAGCGCGGCGCATGGCCACGTTGATCGACGACCTTCTGGTCTATTCGCGCCTCGGCCGCGTGGCGATGCGCCAGCAGACCGTGGACATGCAGTCGCTGGTGGCCGATACGCGCGCGATGCTCGACGCGAACGTGCAGAGCGAAGCCGAGAGCAGTGGCCACGCCCATCAGGTGGAGTGGAGCATCGCACCGCTGCCGATCGTGGTGGGCGACGAAAACATGCTGCGCCAGGTCTGGCTGAACCTGCTGGGCAACGCGGTGAAGTATTCAGCCAACCGCGAGCCGGCCAAGGTCCGCGTGGACTACCAGCAGCAGCCCGATGGCGGTCATCAGTTCACGGTCAGCGACAATGGTGCAGGCTTTGACATGGCCTACGCCGGCAAGCTGTTCGGTGT
Source organism: Stenotrophomonas sp. G4 (assembly GCF_003428825.1). Taxonomy (NCBI): domain Bacteria; kingdom Pseudomonadati; phylum Pseudomonadota; class Gammaproteobacteria; order Lysobacterales; family Lysobacteraceae; genus Stenotrophomonas; species Stenotrophomonas sp. G4. The sequence goes on along the minus strand of NZ_CP031741.1, from coordinate 3,811,456 downwards.
ATTCCAACGCCTGCACAAGGCCAGCGACTATCCCGGCACCGGGATCGGCCTGGCCAGCGTTCGCAGGGTGCTGACCCGCCATGGCGGCCGCATCTGGGCCGAAGCCGCACCGGATGCCGGCGCCACCTTCCACTTCTATCTTCCCCCCGTGCTCGACGCGGACAAACAGGGCCCCATCGCATGACGACGCTGCGCACCATCCTCCTGGCCGAAGACAGCCCGGCCGACGCCGAAATGGCGATCGATGCGCTGCAGGAAGCGCGCCTGGCCAATCCCATCGTGCACGTCGAAGACGGCGTGGAAGTGATGGATTACCTGCTGCGCCGTGGCGCCTTCGCCAGCCGCGAAGAGGGCCTGCCGGCGGTGCTGCTGCTGGACATCAAGATGCCGCGCATGGATGGCCTGGAAGTGCTGCGGCAGATCCGCGAACACGATGAGCTGAAGCGGTTGCCGGTGGTGATCCTGTCCTCCTCGCGCGAGGAAAGCGACCTGGCCCGCAGCTGGGACATGGGCGTGAACGCTTACGTGGTCAAGCCGGTGGACGTGGACCAGTTCTTCGGCGCAGTGCAGACCCTGGGCAAGTTCTGGGCACTGATCAACCAGGCTCCGGAGATCGAGTAGGCCCATGCCCCTGACCGGTCCCGCGCTCGGCGCATTGCGCATCCTGCTGGTGGAAGATTCCCCGGAGGATGCCGAGCTGATGTCCGAACAGATGCTCGATGCAGGCCTTGAGGCCACCTTCGAGCGTGTCGAGAGCGCGGACGACCTGCGCCATGCGCTGGCGCGCTTCCAGCCGGACATCGTGCTGTCCGACCTGAGCATGCCCGGTTTCTCCGGCGACGACGCGCTGCGCATCGTGCGCGATGCGTTGCCGGAGGTACCTTTCATCTTCGTCTCCGGCACCATGGGCGAGGAGAATGCGGTGGCGGCCCTGCAGAAGGGAGCCAACGACTACATCATCAAGCACCAGCCGGCGCGCCTGCCGTCGGCCGTTGCGCGCGCGGTGCGTGAGGCACGCAGCGCCATCGAGCGCTCGCGGGTGGAAACCGAGCTGATGCGCGCGCAACGGCTGGAAAGCCTGTCGTTGCTGGCCGCCGGGCTCAGCCACGATCTGCGCAACATCCTGCAGCCGCTGCTGATCATGCCGGACCTGCTGAAGGCGCGTACCGAAGATCCGCAGCTGCACCACCTGGCCGACGTGATCGCCGAATGCGGTCGCCGTGGCCATGAGATGGCCGAATCGATGCTGTCGTTCGTGCGCGGCTCGCGCAAGGCCAGCGAACGCATCCACATCGATGACCTGTTCCAGGCCGTGGCGCTGCTGTTGCGCAGCAACGTGCCCGATGGCGTCCGCCTGGACCTGGTGGTCGAGGATGAGGGGCTGGTGGTCGATGCCAACTACACCGAGCTGCAGCAGGTGCTGTTGAACCTGGCGCTCAATGCCATCCAGGCGATGCCCCATGGGGGCAACCTGAGCCTGACCGCCAGCCATGGTGGCCAGCGCGATGGCGAGGACTGGCTGCGCATCGCAGTGGTCGATGAAGGCACCGGCATGGATGCGGACACGTTGTCGCACCTGTTCAATCCGTTCTTCACCACCAAGGCCGATGGCACCGGGCTGGGCCTGATTTCCTGCAAGCGCATCGTTGAAGGTGCCGGGGGCAGCATCCACGTCGACAGCCAGCTGGGGCGGGGCACCTGCTTCGAGCTGCGCTTGCCGATGCATGCCAGCGCCGAGGGCGGCGAACCGATCGAACAGCTCGTGGCACTGGGCAGTGGCCAGTCGATCCTGGTGGTCGATGGGGAAGCCACCCGCCTGTCGCTGCTGGGCAATGCACTGTCCAGCCAGGGCTATCAGCTGCAGTTGGCCTCCGATGGCCCGGCTGCGCTGCGCTGGATGCAGCAGGAGGCGATGCCGGCGCTGGTGATTGCCGATGCCGGCTCCAAGCTGCTGTCAGCCAGTCAGCTGCTGGGCGAAATGGCCACGCTCGGCTACCGCGGCCCGGCGCTGGTGCTGGAAGACGCTGCCGGGGAGATGCCGGAAGATGTGTTCCCCGCTGGCATCGAGGTGCACCTGCTGCGCAAGCCGCTGCAGATGCAGCAGGTCTTCCGCGCGGTGGCCGACGCGCTGGGCTGAAACAGGGGTAGTGCCGGCCGCTGGCCGGCATCTGCGTGTGGTCGGATCATTGCGGTTGCCGGCCAGCGGCCGGCACTACCGGTCCTGGGGTTCCCACGGGAACCGCGGCAGGCTTTCCACCGCCTGTTCCAGCCGTCGCGACCAGTTCTGGTGGATGTCGGCGTACAGCGGCGAATCGGCGCCCAGCCGCAGCTGCTGGCTGATCCGCAGTTCGCCGGCGCGCAGCAGCGCCAGGTCCACCGGCAGGCCCACCGACAGGTTGGAACGGATGGTCGAATCCAGTGAGACGATCGCCGTGCGTGCGGCATCTTCCAGGCGCGTGGACGGGGTCAGGATGCGGTCCAGGATCGGCTTGCCGTACTTGGATTCACCGATCTGCAGATAGGGCGTCTCCGGCGAGGCGGCAATGGCGTTGCCCAGCGGATAGACCATGTACAGGCCGGGCTGTTCACCGGCAATCTGGCCACCGAAGATCAGCGTCGCCTGGGTGTTCACCCCGTCGTGGCCATGCTCGGTGTGCTGGCTCTGTACCTGGCTGTCCACCAGCAGGGAGCCGACGTAGGCCGCAGCCTCGAACAGATGGGCCATGTCGCGCAGGTTCGGTGTGCGCCGCTCCTCGGCATCGCGCTTCAGTCGCGACACCAGCAACTGGGTCGTGGCCAGGTTGCCAGCGGCCATCACCACATAGGCAGCCTGGCCGGGATATTCGAACACGTGCAGTTTGCGGTGCACGCGGACATCGTCCAGCGCGGCATTGGTGCGGGTGTCGGCGGCGAAGACCAGGCCCTCGTCCACCTCGATTCCAACGCAATAGGTCATGTCGGTGCCCTATCATATGCGTCCCGGATTGTAGGCAGGCCGTTGTGACGATGGCATGCCCGCGCTCCACCTGATTGCCGTCACCGGAACCGCATGACCACCGTGCTCCTGAGCCTGGGCAGCAACGTCCATCCCCGCCGCTACCTCCACGCTGCGGTGGCGGCCCTGCGCGAGCGCTTTGGCGCGCTGCAGGTGTCTGCCGCTTACCGCACCGCTGCCGTCGGTTTCGACGGCCCGGCCTTCCTCAACAACGGTGTTGCCCTCGAGACCGACCTGCCGCTGCAGGAACTGGATGACTGGCTGCATGCGCTGGAAGATGCGCATGGTCGTGACCGCAGCGGCCCGCGCTTTTCCGACCGGACCCTGGACGTCGATGTGGTGTTCTATGGCGACCTGGTGGTGGAGGGCCCCGGCCATCTGCGCATTCCGCGCCCGGAACTGAAGCATGCCTTCGTGCTGAAGCCGCTGGCTGACATCGCCCCGGACTTCGTCGATCCGGTCAGCGGCCTGGACCTGGCCACGTTGTGGCGCGCGCACAAGCAGTTTGGCGAAGCGTTCGAGGTCGTGGACCTGGAATGATGGGTTGTTGTTGCCGCTGCGCTCGCCGGGCATGGCCCGGCGCTACCGGTGGTGCCGGCCGTTGGCCGGCAGCATTTCAGCTGACCGTACGCCCACCATCCACGCGCAGCGTGTGGCCGGTGACGAAGCTGGCCTCGGCCGCCAGCCAGTACACCGCTTCGGCGATTTCCTCGACCGTGCCGATCCGCGCCAGCGGCGTGCGCGCCAGCAGCGCCTCGCGGGCGAAATCGTCCTTGCCCTGTTCCGGCCACAGGATCGCACCGGGGGCCACCGCGTTCACCCGCACCTTCGGCGCCAGTTCCAGCGCCAGCGAGCGGGTCGCCATTTCCAGCGCCGCCTTGGCCATCGTGTAGGCGACGTGGTCGCGCATCGGGTCGGTGCCGTGCAGGTCGGTCAGGTTGACGATGCAGCCGTGCTGGCGGCGCAGATAGGGCGCGGCGGCCTGGGCCAGCAGCAGCGGCGCGCGCGCGTTGACCGCGTACAGCTCATCCATCGCCTCGGCGGTGACCTGGCCGAGCGGGGTGGGGAAGAAGTTGGAGGCGTTGTTGACCAGCGCATCCAGGCGGCCGAAGTGGGTGACCGCCTGCTCGACCAGATCGGCCAGGGCATCGGCGTCGCGCAGGTCGGCCTGCAACGCCAGCACGCTGCCGGGGCGCGCGTTGTCCAGGTTGAAGGCGGCCTGCTGCAGTTCGGCGCTGGAGGTATGGGCGTGCAGCACCACCGACCAGCCACAGGCGTGGAACTGGCAGGCGATGGCGGCGCCGATCCGGCGTGCGCTGCCGGTGATCAGGGCCACGGGGGCGGTGTCACTCATCGAGGGTCCTCCAAGGCTCGGCTATCCTGTGCACCATTGTCACCGCATTCGAAGACGCCATGCAGCCTACCTTCCCCTTGCCCGAAGCCGATGCCCTGGCCCACAGCGACCAGCTGGCCGCCGCCCTGCGCGCCGAGATCCTCGCGCAGGGTGGGGCGATGCCGTTCTCCCGCTTCATGGAGCTGTGCCTGTACGCGCCGGGCTGGGGCTATTACAGCGCCGGCGCCAGCAAATTCGGCGGCAGCGGCGATTTCACCACCGCACCCGAGCTTGGCAGCCTGTTCGCCGGCAGCGTGGCCAATGCGCTGGCGCCGGTGTTCGGCCAGCTGGATGTGCATGCCCGAATGCTGGAACTGGGCGGCGGCACCGGGGCCTTCGCCGAGGCGGTGCTGCTGCGCCTGGCCGAGCTGGACGCGCTGCCGGCCCGTTACGCGATCCTCGAACCCAGTGCGGACCTGCGCCAGCGCCAGCAGGAGCGCCTGCAGCAGAACCTGCCGCCCGAACTGGCCAGCCGGGTGGAATGGCTTGACCGTCCGTTCGAGGATGATTGGGATGGCGTGGTGTTCGCCAACGAGGTGATCGATGCGCTGCCGACACCGCGCTTCCTCATCAAGGACGGCGAGGTGTACGAGGAAACCGTCGAACTGGACGCGCAGGGCCACTTCATCCGTGGCGCGCAGCCGGCCGACCTCCTGCTCAACGGCGCGGTGCGCCATCTCGAACGCTATCTGCAGAAGCCCTTTGCCGATGGCTACCGTTCCGAAGTGCTGCCGCAGCTGCCGTACTGGCTGCAGGCGGTGGCCGGCGGCCTGCAACGCGGCGCCATGCTGTTCGTGGACTACGGCTACAACCGGGGCGAGTTCTACCAGGAAGAACGCGATGATGGCACCGTGCGCGCGTTCTACCGCCACCACGTGCATAACGATGTACACCGCTGGCCGGGCCTGCAGGACATCACCGCATCGGTCGATTTCACTGCCATGGCCGAGGCCGGCCTGCACGGTGGGTTTGAACTGGCCGGCTACTGCAGCCAGGCCAGTTTCCTGCTCGGCAACGGCCTGGACCAGGTACTGACCCTGGCCGAGGAGCGCACCGATGAAGTGGGCCGCATCCAGTTGCGCGACCAAGTGAAGAAGCTGACCCTGCCAACGGAGATGGGCGAGCGTTTCCAGGCCCTTGGCCTGCAGCGCGACGTTGATTTCGAACCGGCCTTCGAACTGGGCGACCTGAGCTGGCGCCTGTGAGTGCAGCGTTGCCGGTGATCAAGCCGCTGCGGCGGCCACGACTGTGGACCGCGTTGTGGGTGTTGGCGGTGCTGACGGTGATCGTGGTCTGCCTGATTCCGCCGCCGCCGATCCCGCTGCCGGAAAACAGCGACAAGGGCGAGCATTTCCTGGCTTATTTCATCCTGGCTGGAAGCGCGGTGCAGCTGTTCCGGCGTGGCCGTCCACTGCTGTGGGTGGGTGCCGGCCTGGTGCTGATGGGCGTCGGCATCGAGTTCGCGCAGGGCGCGTTGACCAGCAACCGCATGGCTGATCCGATGGATGCGGTGGCCAACACCGTTGGCGTGTTGGCGGGGATGGGTACCGCCTTGACCCCGCTGCGCGACATGCTGCTGCGCTGGCGCGGGTAAGGCAGCCAGGCATGGCCTGGCGCTACGGTAGATCCACGCCATGCGAGGATGGATCTCGCCGGCGCCAACCAAGGTTGGCGTCTACCAAGGCAGCCAGGCATGGCCTGGCGCTACGGTAGATCCACGCCATGCGTGTCCGCCGTTATTTCCCCAGCGTCACCTCATCCAGCACCCACATCGCCGGGCGCGTGTCGCCGGTGAAGTTGATGCACAGATCACCCGTGCCCAAGGTGCCCTTCGGCAAAGCCGCACGCAGGGTCACGAAGCCGTCGGCATCGGTCTGCGCCGGCAGCGGCACCTGCGCCAGTACCTTGCCGGTGCAGTCACCGCGGCGGATCTGCATTTCGCCATGCGCGCTCCGGGCCTTTTCGAAGCGACGCTTCGGCTCGTCGTGGGCCAGCTGGAAGTAGTACGGAATGCGGCCTGCGCGCACTTCCACGCTGCCGATGCCATCCAGCTGTGCCTGCGGCCAACGCCAGCACGGCTGGAAGATGTCGACGGTGAACACCGCACGCGCACCTTCGCGCGGACCATCATCTTCCAGGCGCAGGACAAGGCCCTTCTCGCCGACGCAGCTGCGCAGTGCTTCGCTGTGCCGCGACAGCAGCGACTGCGCGGTGTACGCCGCCACCGTCGGCTTCGCGGCCAGCGGCTTGCCCTGGTAGAAGGCGGCAGCCTGCACCGTCGCCGGCAGCGTGGACGTCAGTGGCTGCCGGTACAGCGGCGATTGCGCGGTCACCGGCTTGCCGTCGCTGCTGTAGCGCACTTCATAGCCCAGAGGATTGGCCAGCGACACGGTCACCGTGTTCGCCGCGCGGTCATCGGTGTAGGCCACGCCTACTTCGAACGGCGTCTGCGCGTAGGCCAGGCCCCAGGCCTGATAGCGCTGCAGCTGCGAGGGCAGGCGGGCCAGGAAGTCGCGGAAATCGCGACGCTCCGGCGTGCTCCAGCCGGTCTCGGCCACGGCGGCCAGGCGCGGGAACAGGTTGTGCTGCAGACGCGCGTAGGTGCGCGTGTGCTCGGTGAACATGTTCGCCTGCAGGCCGAGAATGTGCCCGCGCTTGTCGGCGGCCAGTTCGGCCGGCACCGGTTCGTAGTTGTAGAGCTTGGCCAGGTTCACCTGCGTCGGCCGGCCCGGCGGCTCGTTCGGCGAGGCCGTCTGCAGGTAATCCAGGTACAGGTGGCTGACCGGCGACATCACCACATCGTGGCCGGCGCTGGCCGCAGCAAGGCCGCCTTCAGTGCCGCGCCAGGACATTACCGTGGCCTGCGGCGGCAGGCCGCCCTCAAGGATTTCGTCCCAGCCGATCAGGCGACGGTCGTGTTGTTCCAGGAACGTCTCCAGGCGCTTGATGATGTGGCTCTGCATGGCCATCTCATCCTTGATGCCCAGCTCGCGCATGCGCCGCTGCACCTGTTTTGATGCCTCCCACTGGTCCTTCACCGCCTCGTCGCCACCCACATGCACATACCTGGCCGGGAACAGGGCGACGACTTCTTCCAGCACGTTTTCCAGGAAGGTGACGGTACCGTCCTCGACGTTGAACAGGTTCGGGAACACGCCCCATTCGCTCAACGGTTTCAACGGCGCGTCGATCGTACCCAGTTCCGGATAGGCGGCGATGGCAGCGGTGGCGTGGCCGGGTACATCGATCTCCGGAATGACCTGGATATGCAGCTTGGCGGCGTAGGCGATCACTTCGCGGATCTGGTCCTGCGTGTAGAAGCCGCAGTACGGATGTTCCTTGCCACTGACCGGATCGATGCCGCCATCACCGGCCGGAAGGCGGCAGCTGCCGACTTCGGTCAGCTTCGGGTAGCGCTTGATCTCCATGCGCCAGCCCTGGTCGTCGGTCAGGTGCCAATGGAAAGTGTTGAGCTTGTGCGCGGCCATCGCATCGAGCACGCGCTTGATCTCGTCCAGGCTCTGGAAGTGCCGCGCCGAGTCGAGCATGAAGCCACGCCAGCTGAAGCGCGGCGCATCCTGGATCTGCACGGCCGGCAGCACGCCGTTGCTGCCGCCGGTGGCGAGCTGGGCCAGGGTGGTGGCGCCGTAGAACAGGCCGGTCTCGTTGCCGGCCTGCACCAGCACGCCCTGCGCGGTGCTTTCCAGCGTGTAGCCCTCGCCGCTGTCGCGGAAGGTCGGCACGATCTGGAAGCGGATGCTGTTGCCCTTGGCGGAGGCATTGCCGTTGGCCATGGCCAGCCGCGGCCCACCACTGCGCGCCAGCAGGTCGGCGAACTGTGCGGCCACGCGCTGTGCGGCTTCACCATCGGCACGCAGCACGGTAGCGGCGCCCACGGTGATGCCCGCGCCGCTGCCGCGCTGCACGTTGGCCGGTGCGGGAATCAACATCAGGCTGCCGGCGCGCAGCTGCGGGCCAGGGCCGGTATCGAGTGCCGGGGCATCGGCGGCCCAGGCGGCGGGAAGCAGCGCCAGGCCCAGCAGCATGCTGGCAATGGGAAAGGGTCGCATCATCTCACTCCTGTGGTGGGCGGCTCGCTGTGCCGCGCGTGGCCGCCGCGCAGGCGGCGTTTCCAGACTCCCATCGTACGACGGGCCCGGAAATCCGGGCCCGTCGCGATGTGCAGCTGGGTGCAGGCTTAGAACTTGAAGTGCAGGGTGGCCATGTAGCGGCGGCCGCTCTTGTACTTGCCGGCCAAGTGTTCCTTGTCGCCCAGGTACTGGAAGTAGGTTTCGTCCAGCAGGTTCTGCGCATCCACCGTCAGCGACCAGTTGTCGTTGAAGGTGTAGCCGAAGCTGGCGCCCAGTTCTGCGTAATCGTCCACGCTGGAGGGGGCCGCGCCGGCCACGTAGCCGCCGGCCAGATAGCTGTCACGCCAGTTGTAGGTCAGGCGCGCATTGATCGGGCCCTTCTCGTAGTACGGGCTGAACGCAATGGCATTGCGCGACTGGTACGGCAGCGGGTCGCCGGTGTTGTTCTCGCCGTTGGCGTAGGTGTAGTTGCCGGTCAGGCCGAAGCCGCTTTCACCGAAGGGCTGCTGGAAGCTGATGTTGAAGCCCTTGACGTGGCCGCTGCCAGCGTTGCGCGGGCGCTGGATGCTGTAATCGCAGTAGCCATCGGCGGTGCAGCCGTTGCTGCCGACGATATTGGCCCAAGTGGCAGGCGAGGTGTCGCGGATCGAGTTGTACTGGCGCTCGATCGTAGCCGAGGTATCGATGTAGTTGTCGATCTTCTTGTAGAACACCGACCAGGCCACCACGGCCTGCGGCGCGTAGTAGTACTCGGCGGAGGCGTTGAAGTTCCACGACTCATACGGCGACAGATCGGCGTTGCCGCCCGAACCGGTCAGGGTGGTGTCGTTGAGGAAGGTGTTGTTGACCATCTGGTTGTACGGCGCCCAGGCGATCACCTTGGCTGCAGCAAAGCGGAACACCCAGTCGTTGTCGGTGTCCCAGGCCACGTTCAACGACGGCAGCACGAAGTCTTCCTTCTTGGTGCGGGTCTGCCACTTGCTGTCCAGGTCGGTCAGCGAGGGCGTGCCACCGTAGACGAAGCCGCTGCCTTCGGTCTTGGAATCGACGTAGCGCACGCCCAGGTTGCCGCGCAGCGGGCCGTTGGAGAAGTTCAGCTGCGCATAGGCGGCATTGTTGGTCTGGGTCAGCGCCCAGCTGTTGTTGAGGTAGCTGGCCGGATCGGGGTTGCTGTAGTCGATCGGGCTGTTGCGCACCCAGTTCAGCACGTTGTTGCGGCCGGCCTGCACGTGGCGGCCCTGGTCGGGGGTGAAGCCCTGGATATCGGTCAGGCCGATGGTGCCCACGTCGGCCAGCGTGCCCGGGGTGACGCCGCCATACACGTTGAGGGTGAAGGCTTCATCGTGCTTGCCGTGGCGCACGCCGAACTGCAGCTGGTTGAAGATGCTGTCGAACTGGACGTTGAAATCGAGCTGGGCGTAGGTGTCCTTGCTCTCGGTGGAGAACACGCCGTTGTTGCCGAACCAGCCACCGGCCGAACCCCAGTTGGCCGGATCCCGCGCGCCGGCCGGATCGTCGAAGGTGATGCCCTTGTCCATGTTCCAGCTGTAGCCGCCGTTGTAGAACGGCTCGATGAAGTACTGGGCCAGATTCTTGTTGTCGGACTTGCTCTGGCCGACCTGACCGGTCATGCCCCAGCCCTCGCCCTTCCACGCGCCGCGCAGGTCCACGCCCTTGGTGACCACTTCGGACAGGCGCACGTTGTTGTCATAGATCAGCGTACCGCTGTTGGCGGTGGCGCTGGCGTTGGAGTGGCCGCTGGTGGCCACGCCATTGCGCACGTCGCCAAGCTGGTTGACTGCGTTGACGGTGCCCGGGTTCCAGGTCAGGAAGGAATAAAGCGACTGGTTGTAGTTGTCGAACTTTTCCTTGATGTACATGCCGCTGAGGTTGAATTCCAGTTCATCGGTCGGCTTGAACTGCAGGTTGACCACGGCACTGTCACGCTTGCGCTCCTGCTGGAACCAGGCGGCGTTGAAGGAATTGGGCACGTCCACGTCGGCGGCCACGCCGGTGGCATTGGGGAAGGTGCTGGCCTTTGTGTAGCCGAACACTTCCTTGCCCTGGCGGTCGACGGCTTCTTCGTAGTGCTGGGCCGACACGGCCACGCCGAAGGTTTCGTCGTTGTTCTTCCAGCTGTACAGCACGGCGGCGTTCGGCTTGCCTTCGCTGGCCTGCTGGCTGTAGCTGTAGCCTACCGAGGCGGCCACTTCGTTCTGCTTCAGGTCCAGTGGCTGGCGGGTATGCATCAGCACGGTGCCGCCGAGGCTGCCTTCGGTCAGGCGCGCTTCGGACGACTTGAGGATCTCGGCGCGGCCCAGGATCTGGGGGGCCAGCAGCGTGTAGTCGAAGCCGCGGTTGGGTTGTTCGCCGTACAGCCAGATCGCCTGCGCCACCGGGTGGTTGTCGAGGAAGGACAGGTTGAGGCTGGGGTCGGTGCCGTCGATGCTGACGCGCTCGCCCTGGCCGAAACGGCGGTCGAGAGTAACGCCCGGAATCTGCGACAGCGCTTCAGCAACATTGGTGCTGGGGAATTTGCCGATGTCCTCGGCAGTGATCGCTTCGGACACACCAACGTTGTTGCGCTTGGTGTCCAGCGACTTTTCCAGGCTGGCGCGGATGCCCACCACCTGCACGGTGTCCAGGTCCTGCGGGCTCTGGTCCTGTGCGTGCGCCGAGAAGGCGAGGCAGCCGACGATGGCTGCCGAAAGCAGAGTCTTGCGGGTATTCATGATGTCTCTCCTCATCACTCGTTGGGTGCCGGCGGCGGCATGCGGATTGCGATTACGGCATGGAACGGAACGACGTGCTGCGATTGCGTTGAAGCCGATTGCAGGTTCAGGCGTCGGCGTGGAGCAGGTACCAGCTGGCAGCGCCGATCACGCCCAGCTGTCCGTGCTCGACCACCTTCACCGGGATGCGTGCCAGCGCCTCGCCCATCGGCCCCTTCTGCAGGTAGCGTTCGACGAAGGTGCTGGTACGCAGGTACTCGCGGATCTGCGGCAGGATCCCGCCGGCCAGGTAGACCCCGCCGTGGGCGCCATAGAACAGGGCCATGTCGCCGATGGTGCTGCCGAGCAGGCCGCAGAACACATCCAGCGCCTGACGCGCCAGCGGATCGGTGCCGGTCATCGCCGCAGCGGTGACCGCATCGGGGCTGGCCAGCGCCGGTGCCTGCCCTGCAGCGCGCAGATCGCACGGTACAGGTTCATCAGGCCGGGCCGGAAAGGGCATGTTCGATCGACACGTGCGCGCGGTCGCGCTGCATGTGGCGGACGATCGCCATTTCCAGTTCGGTGCTGGCGGCCAGGGTCGGCTGCCCGGCCTCGGTGGCCAGCACCACCGGGCCGTTGCCGGTGGGAATCCACAGCGCTGCGCCCAGGCCCGTGCCGGGGCCGACCACCAGGGTCGGGCCGCGCGGCGCCGTTTCCGGGCCGCACAGGTGCAGCACGCCGCTGGCATCGACCTGCGCGGCTGCGTAGGCCACCGCTTCGAAGTCATTGACGATGTGCACCCGCTGCAGGCCGAGGTCGGCCTCGATCTGCCGCGCCGACAACGGCCACGGCACATTGGCGGTGATCACCGTGCCGTCTTCGCGGGCGTAGCCGGCGGTGGCGACCACGCAATGCGACGGGCGCGGGCCTTCGGCCAGGAAGTCGGCGAGGATCGCGCTGAGCCCGGCGTGGTCGGCGTTGCGGTACTTGCGGTAATCGAGCACCTGCACCGGATGGGCATCGTCGCCGCTGGCCTGGACCCGGGCGACACGCACATGCGTGCCGCCAACGTCGGCAGCCAGGAACGAGGGCGCGACGCGGGACAGGACATGGGCCGGGGCGGGATGGCTGGCGGTCACGCGGGCTCCTGCTGCAGGTGGGGGCCGGCCCCGGGAAGGGCAACGATGGAGCCGGCGATTGGGCGGAGTCTGTAACCGCGTTGACAACGATGTCAACGAGTTCGTGACACTTTCGTTGCTGCGCCGCAACGAATGCAGATCGCCGTAAACGTTTACATGGCGTGAGTACTGCATCCCGGGCGGAACCGTTGCAGCAAGGGGCTTCAAGGGCCAAGCGCATTCAGCGGATGGCCGGGCAATGCGCTGGCGCAGTGCAGCATGAGGTGGGGTGACCCGTGCGTGGAAGTTGACAAACGGTCGCTGTCCATCGAAAGAATGTGACAACGTTGTTCCCAGCCACTCTCCGACGCCGTGTTCTGCGGCCGTCGCCGCAGGAGCCTTCCTGATGTCAGCCGTCCCCGCTGCAAGCGCACGCCCGAACGTGGCCTCGTCCATCGCCATTGTCGGCGTGCTGTTCTTCCTGATCGGCTTCTTCACCTGGCTCAACGGCCCGTTGATCACCTTCGTCAAACTCGCCTTCGAGCTCAGCGAGGTCGGCGCCTTCCTGGTGCTGATGGTGTTCTACCTGTCCTACTTCTTCCTGGCCCTGCCGGCGTCGTGGATCCTGCGCCGCACCGGCATGAAAAAAGGCCTTAGCCTGAGCCTGCTGGTGATGGCCGGTGGTGCGGCGTTGTTCGGTGAATTCGCCACCCAGCGCTGGTATCCCGGTGCACTGGGCGGCCTGTTCGTGATCGGTAGCGGCCTTGCGCTGCTGCAGACCGCGATCAACCCGTACATCTCCATCCTCGGCCCGATCGAAACCGCCGCACGGCGCATCGCAATGATGGGCATCTGCAACAAGATCGCCGGCATCCTTGCGCCGATATTGATCGGCACCCTGGTGCTGCATGGCATCGGTGATCTCGACGCCCAGGTGCAGGCCGCCGATGCGGCCACCAAGGCCACGCTGCTCAATCAGTTCGCGGCCAAGATCCACGCGCCGTATCTGGCCATGGCTGGTTTGCTGGTGCTGCTGGCGGTGGCGGTATTGTTCTCGCCGCTGCCCGAAATCAAGGCCTCCGAGGCCAATGCCACACCGGCCGGCGTGCCAGGCAAGGCCGAGCGCAGCAGCATCTTCCAGTTCCCGCATCTGTGGCTGGGCGTGCTCTGCCTGTTCGTCTACGTCGGCGTGGAAGTGATGGCCGGAGATGCCATCGGTACCTACGGTCATGGCTTCGACCTGCCGCTGGACCAGACCAAGATGTTCACCGCGTTCACCCTGTTTGCGATGCTCATCGGCTACGTGGTCGGCCTGGTGTTGATCCCGCGAGTGGTCTCGCAGTCGCGCTACCTGACCGTCTCGGCGGTACTGGGAGTGCTGTTCTGCCTGGGCGCCTTCTTCACCCACGGCTATGTGTCGGTCGCCTTCGTGGCACTGCTGGGCTTTGCCAACGCGATGATGTGGCCGGCGATCTTCCCGCTGGCGATCCGTGGCCTGGGCCGCTTCACCGAAACCGGTTCGGCGCTGCTGGTCATGGGCATCGCCGGCGGCGCGATCATTCCGCAGCTGTTTGCCGTGCTCAAGCAGCACATCGACTTCCAGCTGGTGTTCCTGCTGCTGATGGTGCCCTGCTACCTGTACATCCTGTTCTACTCGGTGGTCGGCCATCGCGTCGGCCTGCCGCAGGACAAGGTCTGATCGGCGATGATGGACGGCAGCCAACCCCAGGAAAAGCCGATGCGCAGAGCGACCATCAAGGACGTTGCCGAAAAGGCCAAGGTCTCGCTGAAGACGGTGTCGCGGGTGATCAACAACGAGCCCTCGGTGATGCAGGCCACCCGTGCGCGGGTGCTGCGTGCCATTGCCGAGCTCGACTACGAACCCGATCCGTCGGCGCGCAACCTGCGCAGCGGCACCACCTTCGTGATCGGGCTGGTGTACGACAACCCCAACCCGTACCACATCATCGGCGTGCAGAACGGCGTGCTCGCGGCCTGCCGCGAAACCGGCTTCGGCCTGCAGATCCATCCGTGCGATTCCAGTTCGCCGCTGCTGGCCGATGAACTGGCCGACTGGGTGCAGCGGTCGCGCCTGGCCGGGCTGGTGCTGACCGCACCGATGTCCGAACGTCGCGACCTGGTCCAGGCGCTCACCGCGCGCGGCATCAAGCTGGTGCGGATCATCGCCGCCACCGAAGATCCGGCCGATGGCGCCTGCGTGTTCGTTGACGACCGCGAAGCCGCCTATGAAATCACCGAGCACCTGATCCAGCTGGGCCACCAGCGCATCGGCTTCCTCTGGGGTGGCACCTCGCACCGTTCTTCGGGCGAACGCTACGCCGGTTACGAGGCCGCGCTGAAGGACTACGGCATGACCGTGGACAAGCATCTGGTGGTGCAGGGCGACTACACCTTCGACGATGGTTTCCGCGGTGCGCGGCGCCTGCTGGCACTGCGCGAACCGCCCACCGCCATTTTCGGTTCCAACGATGAAATCGCCGCCGGCGTGCTGGCCGCAGCGAAGTCGGCCGGGATGAACGTCCCCTACGACCTGTCCATTGCCGGCTTCGAGGACAGTCCGTTCTCGCGCCAGTCGTGGCCGCCGCTGACCACCGCCAAGCAGGCCACCGAAGACATCGCCCGCCATGCCGCGCGCCTGCTGATCGCACAGCTGCGCAGCGATGCCTACGACGATGCGCCGGCGCCGCTGCACAACCAGGGCTTCGTGCCGCAACTGGTGGTGCGCGGCTCGACCGCACCGATGCGTCCTGCCGCCGCTCGTCCCCTCCCTTCCGATCCTTCCTGAGCCTGCCATGTCGCTGTCCGATCCCACCGCCACCCTGATGTTCGCCGAGGCCGCCGAAGCGGCCGAGGTCGTTGCCCGCCAGTTCGCCCGCAACCACGCCGTGATGGAGACGCTGGCAGCCAGCCTGCGCGCTGCGCCGCCGCCGTTCGTAGTGACCTGCGCACGTGGCAGCTCCGACCATGCCGCGACCTACGGCAAGTACCTGCTGGAAACCCAGCTGGGCCTGGTCGTTGCCTCGGCCTCGCCATCGGTGGGTTCGGTCTACGCGGCACCGCTGCAGCTGCGCGGTGCGTTGTTCATTGTCATCTCGCAGTCCGGCAAGAGCCCGGACCTGCTGCGCAATGCCGAAGCGGCCAAGGCCGCTGGCGCGCGCGTGGTGGCGCTGGTCAACGTCGAGGATTCTCCGCTGGCACAGCTGGCCGACACGGTCATTCCGCTGCATGCCGGCGTGGAGAAGAGCGTGGCGGCGACCAAGAGCTACCTCGCTTCGTTGTCCGCGCTGCTGCAGCTGGCCGCGTACTGGAAGCAGGACAGCGCGCTGCGCAATGCACTGGACCTGCTGCCCGATGCGATGCGCGAGGCTTGGCAGTGCGACTGGAGCGCGGTGACCGATGGCCTGGTGGAGGCCAACAACCTGTTCGTGCTCGGCCGTGGCCTCGGCCTGGGCGCGGCGCAGGAAGCAGCGCTGAAGTTCAAGGAAACCTGCAGCCTGCATGCCGAGGCCTACAGCTCGGCCGAGGTCAAGCATGGTCCGATGGCGCTGGTCGATCGCGGCTTCCCGGTGCTGGCCTTTGCCCAGCCCGATGAGACCGGCGCCGGCACCCGCGCCGTGGCTGAAGAGTTCACCGCACGTGGCGCCAAGGTGTGGCTGGCCGGTGCCGGCGGCAACCTGCCGGTCGCTGCCGCGCCGCATCCGCTGTGCGCGCCGCTGCTGACGGTGCAGAGCTTCTACCGCGCGATCAATGCACTGGCGCTGCGCCGCGGCTTCAACCCGGATCTGCCGCCGCATCTGAACAAGGTGACGGAGACGGTGTGATGGCAACCGTCCTGCGCAATGCCCGCATTCTTGCCGGCGATGAGTTCCGCGATGATCTTGCGGTGGTGATCGAAGACGGCCACATCAGCGCGCTGCTGCCCGACGCGGCGCCGCAGCTGGGTACGGCCGACGAACAGCTGGATCTGGGCGGTGGCTGGCTGCTGCCCGGCTTCATCGATGTACAGGTCAACGGCGGTGGCGGCGCGCTGTTCAACAACACGCCCGACGTCGAGTCGCTGCGTACGATTGCCCGTGCGCATCGTCGTTTCGGCACCACGGCGATGCTGCCGACCCTGATCAGTGACGATGTGGTCGTGATGCGCGAGGCCATCAGCGCGATGCGCCAGGCCATCGCACAGGGCGTGCCTGGCGTGATCGGCATCCACCTGGAAGGCCCGTACATCGCACCGGCGCGCAAGGGCACGCACGATGCCAGCAAGTTCCGCGTGCCGGACGAGCAGGAAATCGAACTGGCGTCGTCGCTGGACAACGGCGTGACCCTGCTGACCCTGGCGCCCGAGCGCGTGCCGCTGGAGACCATCCGCGCGCTGGTCGAGCGTGGTGTGATCGTCGCTGCTGGCCATACCGCCGGTACCTATGAAGAAATCCGTGCCGGCCTCGATGCCGGCATTCGCGGCTTCACCCATCTGTACAACGCGATGTCGCCGCTGCAGGGCCGCGAACCCGGCGCGGTCGGCGCGGCGCTGGAAGATCGCGACAGCTGGATCGGCATCATCGTCGATGGCGTGCACGTGCATCCGGCCAGCCTGCGGGTGGCGCTGGCGGCCAAGCCGCGTGGCCGCCTGCTGCTGGTGACCGACGCGATGCCGCCGGTCGGTGCCGACGATCCGAGCTACGTGCTGTATGGCGAAACCATCACTGCCGTCGACGGTGTGGTGCGCAACGCGGCCGGTTCGCTGGCCGGTTCGGCGCTGGACATGGCCACTGCCGTGCGCAACACCGTGCAGTTGCTGCACCAGCCGCTGGCCGAAGCCGCGCGCATGGCATCGACCTATCCGGCGCAGTTCCTCAATGTCGATGATCGCCTGGGTTACATCGCCGAGGGCTACCAGGCCGACCTGGTGCTGCTGGACGACGCGCTGCAGGTGCGTGGTACGTGGATCGCCGGCCAGTACGAGGCGGCCTGACGATGAGCAGCGCGCCGCCACGCCGGTTGGGCTCGATCGACGCCCTGCGCGGCATGACCGTGGCGGCGATGCTGCTGGTCAACAACCCAGGGGACTGGAGCGCGGTGTTCGCACCGCTGCGCCATTCGGACTGGCACGGTTGTACGCCGACCGACCTGGTGTTCCCGTTCTTCCTGTTCCTTGTTGGCGTGTCGATGGCCTTCAGCGTCGCACCGCGCGCGCTGGATCCGGCCGCACGGCCTGCGCTTGCACGTGGCGTGCTGGAACGCGCGCTGCGCATCGCCGTTGCCGGTGTGCTGCTGCACCTGCTGGTGTGGTGGGCACTGCACACGCACCATTTCCGCATCTGGGGCGTGCTGCAGCGCATTGCGCTGTGCGCGGCCGTGGTGGGCGTGCTGGCGGTGCATGCGCGCCCGCGCGTGCAGGCGGCCGCGCTGGTGGCGCTGCTGGTGGGTTACGCCGCGCTGCTGCTGGGCGTGGGTGACCTGGCGCCGTGGACCAACCCGGCCAGTCGCCTGGATACCACCTTGTTCGCGCCATGGATCTACCAATGGCAGGCCGATACCGGTCTGGGCCATGACCCGGAAGGATTGCTGAGCAGTCTGGGCGCATTGGCCAGCACCGTGCTGGGCCTGCTGGCCGGGGGCCTGCTGCGCAGTGGCCGCGCCGGTGCATTGGCCGCGCTGGGTGCGGTCACCGCCGTGCTTGGCCTGCTGCTGGCAACCGTACTGCCGCTCAACAAGCAGCTGTGGACGCCCAGCTACGTGCTGTGGACCGGTGGCCTGGCCGCGCTGGCATTGTGGCTGGGCCACCTGCTGATCGACCGCAAGGGATGGCCGGCACTGGGCCGGCGCTTCGGCGTCAATGCCATCACCGCCTATCTGGGGGCCTCGGTGATGTCGGTGATCCTGTTGGCCACCGGCGCCTGGGGTTGGGTCTGGCAACAGTTGGCTGCAGCGATGCCACAGGCGCTGGAGCTGGCCTCGATGCTGCAGGCGCTGGCGTTCGTCGCGCTGTGGTGGGGCGTGGCGTGGTGGTTGGACCGACGTCGCATTTATCTGAAGATCTGAGCGCGGCAAAGATCGTGGAGAACGGCCCCTCCACGCATGGCGTGGATCTACTGGGCATGGCCCATCCGGGTGTGGATCCATGGCTGTCCAGGCGTGGCATGCCCGCTGTAAATCCACGCCATGCGTGGATGTTCCATCCGGGCGATGGGCAATGAATCGGTTCATCGACATGCGGGCTGCGTGACTACTTCCCGGTTTCACAACGAAAGCGTGACCGACTGCCGATAAGTTCACCTATCGAAACCATTCATGGCAGGGCAGACTGCATCAGCAGTGTCGTACAGAGCATCCGCAGTTCCTGATCCCCCGACCCAGGAGTGCTGTATGTCCCATGTCGTCCCGCGCGGATTCCGCCAGCGCCGCTTGACTGTTTCCCTGCTGCAGATCCTGGCGATGCCCTCGCTGCTCGCCCTGTCCGCCCCTGCCGCCTGGGCCGGGTGCGATGCGACGGCTCCCGTAGCCGGGCAGACGGTCACCTGCAGCAGCACCGCCCCCAATCCCGAGACAGCAGCCATCAGTGCCACTGGCGCGACGGGCATCACCGTGAATGTTGGCAATGGCGCGCAGCTGCAGCAGGCCGGCGCGGGCAGCGCCGTCTCCCTGCTCGGCGCGGGCGGGCACGTGCTCACCAATCTCGGTGCCATCAGCTCGGCGAGCGGTACCGCGGTACAGCTTGGCGGCGGCAGCCGCGTCGACAACACCGGCAGCATCAGTTCCGGCAGCGGTATCGCACTGCAGTTCAGCGGTGCCGGCGACAGCGAACTGGTCAACCGCGGCACCATCAGTGGCAGCAGCGGCGTGCAGTTCGGTGCCGGCAACGATCGTCTGCAGATGCTGGCCGGCAGCATCAGCGGCGGCGTGCAGCAGGGCGATGGCAACGATGTGCTGCTGCTCAGCGGCGGCACCATCGACAGCCTCGACCAGGGCAATGGCGATGACCAGCTGACCGTCAACGCCGGCACCATCACCGGGCTGGTGACGCAGGGCAGTGGCCGCGATGATTTCGTCATGGCCGGCGGCACCATCGGCGCCCTGCAGCAGGGCGACAACATCGACACCTTCCGCATGAGCGGTGGCCGCATCGTTGGCGCGTTCGAAGATGGCGACCAGGCATGGATGACCGGCGGCCGCATCGGCCGCGTCAACATGAAACTGGACAAGAACCTGTGGGACATGTCCGGCGGCACTGTCGACGGCAACGTGGTCACCGGCTTCGACACCGACACCATCATCATCTCCAACGACGCCTACATCGGCGGCAACATCAGCGTCAGTGGCGGCGCCGACAGCGTCACCATCACCGGTGGCACGGTGCGTGGCCAGGTGCTGCTGAGTACCGGCAACGACACCTTCAACTGGAATGGCGGCGGCATTGTCTACGGCGCCATCGACATGGGCCCCGACGATGACGTCGCGACCCTGGGCAATCTCAACCAGGCCAACCTCGGCGCTGTACCGCTGTTCGATGGTGGCACCGGCAGCGATCGCCTCAGCTTCAACAACCTCAAGACCGCTGGCGTCGGACGCTTCCAGAACTGGGAAGCGATCAGCCTGGCCAGCAGCACCGAGCTCACCTTCGATGGCGACCTCGTGCTGGGCGACAGTGCCACCGGCACCGGCAGCTTGAACGTGGACGAGACCAGCACGCTGTTCGCGGGTGGAGGCAACCATGCGATCCGTCCGTTCGCGGCAGCTGCGCTGGTGAACATGGTCAACGCCGGACGCATTGATCTGACCAACAACAGCGGCGCCGGCGATGCCTTCACCATCCGTGGCAACTACCGCGGCGACGGCGGCGGCGTGTACCTGCAGACCGCGCTGGGTGCAGACGACTCAGCCAGCGACCGCCTGGTCTTTGATGGCGGCACCGCCACCGGCAGCACCGGCCTTGGCATCATCAATACCGGTGGCGGAGGAGCGGCCACGCTGGTCGACGGTATCCTGGTGGTGCAGGCGCTGAACGGCGCAACCACCGCGCCAGGCGCGTTCTCGTTGTTCGCACCGGTCTCGGCCGGTGCCTACGAGTATTTCCTGTTCAAGGGCGGCGTCAGCGCCGGCACCGGCGAGAACTGGTACCTGCGTTCGACATTGGCGGCCGGGCCGACGCCCGCGCCGAACGGCGGCGGCGAAGTACTGCCACCGCCACCGCCGACGCCCCCGGTGGCGCCACCACCGCCGATTCCCCCGGCACCCCGCCGCCGCCAGAGGGTGCCACCGATCCGGACCTGACCGCAGGCGAGACCGCACCGCCGCCGCCGCCGCCGGAACCTGCGCCCGTAGCGCCGCCCAGTGATCCACCCGTACCGGACGTGCCGGTGGCCGGTGGCAGCCTGCCCGGTACCGGTTCGCCGCCGCCCAGTGCGGGGGCAAGGCCCGCCGCGCCGAACGAGAACGGCCTGGTGCCGCTGTATCGCCTGGAGACCGCGGCCTACGCCGTGGTGCCACCGCTGCTGCGCGAGACCTCGCTGGCCAGCCTGGGGACCTTCCATGAGCGCCAGGGCGAACAGCGCCTGCTGTACAACCAGGGCGCCTTCCGCACGGCATGGGGACGGCTGGTCGGGCAGAGCAGCGAGATCCACTGGAAAGGCGATGCACGGCCCGGCTTCGATGGTGACGTGATGGGTGTGCAGGCAGGTCTGGATGTGTGGGCTGCCAGCGGTGACAGCCACCGCAACCAGATCGGCGTGTTCGTCGGCCGCACTCGCGCCGATGGCAGGATCACCGGCCTGGCGGTGGGCTGGGACAACGTGTTGGTCGGCCAGAGCCGGTTGGACGACAAGCACGTGGGCCTGTACTGGACGTTGACCGACAGCAGCGGCGGCTACATCGACGCGGTGGCGATGCAGAGCCGCTACGACGGCCGCACGCGCTCCTCGCGCGGGCTGGGCATCGACCTCAAGGGCGATGGCACCACGCTGTCGCTGGAAGCGGGTAAGCCACTGCTGCAGTTCGGGCAGTCATCGTGGTGGCTGGAACCGCAGCTGCAGGTGATCTGGCAGCGCAGTTCACTGGATGACCAGCGTGATCTGGTGTCCACCATTTCCTTCGACAACGACAACGCCTGGACCGGCCGCGTCGGCCTGCGCTTGGCGGGCGATTACCAGTTGGCCGACAACGGCTGGCAGCCGTACTTCAAGTTGAACTACTGGCATGGCCGTTCGGGCGAGGACCGCATCCTGTTCGACAGCGACGCGATCATCAATTCGCAGCGCTCGCGTGCTGTGGAGGCCGGTGTCGGCGTGGTCGGGCGCTTCAACCGCACGATCAGTGCGTATGCCGTGGCCGACTACACCCGCGAGGTTGGTGGCAGCGACAACGGCAAGCGCCGCATCATCGAAGGCAACATCGGCCTGCGCGCGGACTGGTGACGATCGCCGCTTGGGTGGGTGTCGACCTCGGTCGACACGAATCCCTCCAGCGCCATGACCCGCTCTGGTGGGTGTCGACCTGGTCGGCACGAATCCCTCCAGCGCCATGACCCGCTCTGGCGGGTGTCGACCTCGGTCGACACGAATCCCTCCAGCGCCATGACCTGCTCCGGTGGGTGCCGACCTGGGTCGGCACGAATCCCTCAAGCGGCATGACCCGCTCTGGTAGGTGTCGACCTCGGTCGACACGCCTTTCCACCAATCAAGCAATCCCAACGCCGCTTCATCACAACGGCGAACGCCCCAGCAACGCGCCCGCGTGATCGGCCAGCAGCTGCACCGCGTGCAACAGCCCTTCCTCCGTCAGCGGCGGGCACTGCGCCTCCGCGTCGTCCAGTTCACGCGCGGCCTGCGTCGCCAGCAGCACACCCGCCAGCGCCGACAACGCCAGCAGGCAACGCGTGGTGCAGGCCAGATCGCGCGCACGCGCCGGCGTGATGCGCAGTTCCGTCCACGGCTCGCCGTCAGCGGCGTGGCAGCGCGTGACGTCGCGCAGCCGCTCGAAGAAGGCGGGCGTGGGGGCAGCTTCATCGGCTTCGGTCAGCGCGTCTTCCAGCGCTTCGGCGGTGGCGTTGGGCAGCTGCAGATCGGGCAGGGCATCACCCAGCAATGTGTGCAGGCGCGGATAGGTGGGGTAGGGCGTGGTCATGGCAACAACCTCATAGGGCTGGGCCACCTGCGGGATGCAAGGTGGCGGGCGGTGCGGGTTGGCGTGCCGGTCAAAATCCAAGCGAAAAAGCCGACGGATCGCGAGGATCCCCACGCACCGCCCACCATGGGCGAGCAGGTGCATTGTCGTGATTGCCGTTGAAGCGGCAACGCGATCGCTTGAATGTTTGATTCAGGACGCCAATCCCGGCCAGCGCAGGTGGCGCCGGCACAGCGACCTTCGCGCGTTTGCCAGCGTGCCGACATGGGCAAAGTTGTAAATCGCAGTCCGATCCTGACGTGCCTGATGCGACACGCCGCGCGGCGGCCAAGGCGTTATGCTTCGCCTTCATTCAACGACAGGGAGATGTCGATGCGGAACAGCAAAGGATTGCCGGGGCGTGCCCTCCTCATCGCCGCGCTGCTGGCAACGACCGCTGCCACTGCGGCCGACGCCATCGAGATTCCATCACCCGCCGCACAGGCACAGCTGCTGGACATGCTTGAACGCGAGGCGCTGTACCGAGGCAGGGTCGATTGGCCTGCCACGCGCACGCGGCTGAAGGATGCGCAGGGCGATCCGGCCAAGGTCCGGACCGTCCTGGCCGAGGCCATCGGTCGCAGTTCAGGCGGTCACGGCAGCTGGATGACCCCGCAACGACAGCAGCAACGTGTGGAGCGTTTCGCCCGCGAAAACGCCACCGCCGCTGCCCGCAGCGAAAGCGACGCCGCTCGCGCACGTGACCCGCGTATCGGCCAAGTGCTGATCGAGGGCTATGCGGCAGACCCCGGTGCGCCGCCGCAGCAGCTGCAGCAACAGAACATCCAGCGTGCGGTGCGTTGGCAGAACATCATCCGTGAAAAGGACAGCACGCCTCGCTGTGGCTGGATCGTCGACCTGCGCGACAACACCGGCGGCAACATGTGGCCGATGCTGCTGGGCGTTGCGCCGCTGCTGCGCACTTCGGCGATGGCTATCGAGGACGTGGGCTCATTCGAGACCGCCGACGGTCCGGTACGCTGGCAGACCACTGCCAGTGGCGTGCGCATGGGCGAGGCGACGCGCCTGGATTTCGGCCAGCCCGGCTATCTGCCCCGCCAGGTTGGCGCGCCGGTAGCGGTGTTGACCGGCCCGCGCACCGCCAGTTCCGGCGAAGCGACCGTACTGGCGTTCCGAGGCCGGGCGCAGACCCGCAGTTTCGGACAGCCCACGGCCGGTGTATCGACGGCCAACGTGGTGCGCCGGCTGGTGGACGGCAGCGCCTTGGTGCTGACCACCAGCGTCATGCGCGATCGCAACGGAAATGGCGATGGGCGGAAGATCGTGCCGGACCAGGCCACCGCTGGCGATGACGCCACGGTAGCGGCGGCCGAAGCCTGGTTGCTGGCCCAGCCGGCCTGCAAGGACGGCTGAGCCATGCTGCTGATCGGCCAACACGAGCGGGTGCTGATTGTCGGCCCCACCGAATCCCACCACTGCCTGCGCTGCCAGACCGAAACCGAATTCGCCCCGCAGCTGCGCTACAGGATGGCGCGCATCGACCTGCTGTTCGGCTTCGTCTACCAGCGCCGCTACGAGATGGCCTGCACCGGCTGCGAGCACGGCTGGGTGCTGGATACCGAAAGCATGGACCAGCAGCTGGGCGGGGTGCCGATCCCGTGGCGACACCGCTTCGGCCTGCCGGTGATGCTGGTGGTAGTAGCCGGGCTGGCGGTGGCGGGGTGGATGTGGCGGCATGGACACGTCGCTTGAAGACGCGGCCTGCTAAAGTTGCAGCCAGCAACCACGTACCGGAACCGACCATGGACCACGAAACGCCGTTCGAACCAGCCAACGACCTGGAAGTGCGCCTGCTGCAGGCCCAGGACGGAACCCTCACGGCCTCGCAGTTCCTCGACGGCCTGCTGACCGCGCCGGTGTTCGTGCTGCTGGACAAGGCCATCGGCGAAGACGGCGCCTGGGACGAGAGCATTTCGCCGCTGGTGCTGACCAGCGAAAGCGGCGAGCCGATGTTTGCGGTGTTCACCGCGCCCGAGCGCGCGGAGATCTGGCACGAGCAGCTGCCGCAGTTTGCCCACGCCATGCCCATCGCGGTGCATGCGCTGCTGTCGGGCATCGGCGAGGGCGTCGGCCTGGTGCTGAACCCGGGCCTGGACGTGGGCATGGAGATGATCCCCGATGCGGTGGAGCAGTTGAAGCAACGCGCGGCGGCGATCACCCGTGGGATGGCGCACTGAGAGTCCCCGCGCCCAGCTCGCTGCCGTTTTCAGACAGGCCACTTGGCAGATGCAGTCCTCCTGTTCCGGTCCTGGTCGGCGTTTCGTATTTTTCCTAGCGAGCGCGGCACGTAGGTAGCGCCTGCGTTTCGCGGTAGACCTGTCTGCCGCGTCGCGTTTGCCTCTTCATCGGCGCCCATTCCCGCAACACGCTCATGATCCCTTGATCCTGTGCGCGTTGCCCCATGGATGGCTCCGTTCCTTCTTCGCAATGGTTTGCCCTGCGCTCGGCGTTGGCGACGCCCGGGGATGCGCATCGCTTCCTGAGACTGCATACATCGTGTGGCCCGGATGCGCTGGTGGCCGAAACCCTTGATGGCATCGAGCAGATCGACGGCATCGGTTTCCAGTGGACGATCACCGCCCTGTCGCTGGACGCCGGCCTGGCGCTGGCGCCGCTGATCGGGCAGGGCGCGCTGCTGCAGCTGCAACAGGCCGACGGCAGCGTGCGCCCGCTGCATGGGCGCATCACCGCCGCCGAGCGGCTGGGCAGCAACGGCGGCCTGGCCCGCTACCGGCTGCGCCTGCAGCCGTGGCTGGCATTCCTGTCGCAGCGGGTGGACAGCTACGTCTTCCACGACAAGACCGTGGTGGAGATCGTCGAGGACCTCTTCGCCGACTACGGCACGCTGGCGCCGGCCTGGCGCTGGTCGCTGGCGGACGCCAGCCAGTACGCGCGGCGCAGCCTGACCACCCAGTACCAGGAAAGCGACCTGGCCTTCGTCCAGCGCCTGCTGGCCGAGGAAGGCATCTATTACTGGTTCGAGCATGCCGGCGAGCCCGGCGGCGCGGACTTCGGCACGCACACGCTGGTGCTGGCCGACCACAGCCATGACACCGCCGACCTGGGCAGCGTGCGCTTCCATCGCCGCGACGAGAGCGAGCGCAGCGACAGCGTGCAGCAGTGGTCCACCGCGCACCGCTGGCGGCCGGGCAAGGTCGAGCGCGCCACCTGGGACTACCGCACCCTGGAGCGCCGCCAGGCCAGTGCTGAGGCCGGGCAGGGCAACGATCTGGGCATCGTCGACCGCGATACCTGTGGCCCGTATGGCTGGCAGGACAATGCCCGCGGCCAGCGCCGCGCGCAGCAGCACCTGGATGCGCTGCGCGTGCGCGCGCACACCATCGAGGGCGCCGGCCAGTGGCGGGCACTGGCCCCGGGCGCACGCTTCGGCCTGTCGCAGCATCCGCAGGTGGGCGAGGGCGCACAGTTCCTGTGCCTGTCGGTGCGGCACCAGGCCCGCAACAACCTGGATGCCGACGTATTCGATGCGCTGGAGCAGACCCTGGGACCGGCCAGCGTGGCCGCACCGGCGTTGCCCGGCGCGCTGTCCGGGCTGGCCTACGGCGATGCGCCCGGCGAGGTGTCCACCGCGTTCTATGACAACCGCTTCGTCGCCATCCCGTCCGAGGTGACGTACCGGCCGCAGACCGAGGACGGCCACGGCGTGCACCTGCATCCGCGGCCGACCATCACCGGTACGCTCAGCGCGATCGTGGTCAGCGATGGCGATCCCCTGCTGTCCGACCGCGACCACCGCATCAAGGTGCAGTTCCCGTGGCAGCGTGGCGGCAACGCCAGCAGCGGCCTGTCCCATCCCGGTGGCGACGACAATGCCCCGGCCAACGGCGGCGCCTGGACCTGGGTGCGGGTAATGACGCCCTGGGCCGGCGACAACTGGGGCGGCGTGGTGCTGCCGCGGCGCGGGCAGGAAGTGCTGGTGGCGTTCCTGGAAGGCGACATCGACCGCCCGGTGGTGGTCGGTGCGGTCTACAACGGCCGCGGCCAGCAGGATGCGCAGCACAACCAGATCAACGGCGGCGGCGCCAACGCCACCGGCAACGCGGCGGCCTGGTTCGAGGGCAACGACCACGCGGCGGTGTACACCGGCTTCAAGAGCCAGGCGCTGGCCGACAGCCAGGGCGGTACCGGCGGCTACCAGCAGCTGCGGTTCGACGACACGCCCGGGCAGGGCCGCGCGCAGCTGTCCACCACCCAGCACGAGACCACCCTGACGTTGGGCCACCTCAAGGGCGGCCAGGACAACGTGCGCGAAGGCGAGCGCGGCTTCGGCGTGGAGCTGGCCACGCAGGCGCAGGGGGCACTGCGCGCCGGCCGCGGCCTGCTGCTCACCACCGAGCAGGGCACGCCACAGATGGCCGCGCCGCAGGCACTGGGCCAGCTGCAGGAAAGCCAGCAGCTGCTGCAACAGCTGGCCGAGTCCGCAGCCAACCAGCAGGCACAGCTACCCAGTGACCCGACCGAGCTGCCGGTCGACACGACCCTGACCGAACTGCAGGAAGCGCTGCGCGCCACCCATAGCGGCAGTGCGGCGGGCAGCATCGCCGGCGGCGATGGCGAAGCGCCGGGCTGGAGTTCACCGGTGCTGCTGGGCAGTGGCGTGGCCGGCGTGCTGAGCCTGACCCCGGCCGACCAGGTCTGGGTGAGCGGCACCCATACCACCCTGGCCAGCGGCGTGGCGCTGAACTGGATGACGCAGGGCTCACTGACGATGGCCGTGGCCGGTGGCCTGGTGCTGTACACCGCCGGCGTGCAGCCCAGCGCCGGGAGCCCGAACCAGGAGCGCGGCATCGCGCTGCACGCAGCGCAGGGCAAGGTGAGCGCGCGTGCGCACAAGAACCAGGCGATCGTGGCGGCCAGGACGCAGGTGCGTATCGCCAGTACCGAGGCGGACGTGCAGCTGTCGGCACCGAGCAAGCACCTGCTGGCGACAGCCGCCGGGGCCTACATTCGCATTGAGGGCGACAACATCGAGCTGGGCGCGCCGGGGAAAGTGGAGTTCAAGGCGAGCCAGCGGGAGTGGGTGGGGCCGGCGAGCATTTCCGGCGAGGCAGGCGTTCCAGCTGGGCAGTTCAAGGGGTGTGAGCCGCACTTGAACGCTGCAGCGCGCCGACACGAGGGGTACGCCGATGTCGGTTGAATCGTTGCGCGAACAGTTGGTCAGTATCGACCGCAGCAGTGCGGGGCAATGCCACCTGCTGGTGCAACCGGCAGATGATCGATGCGAGGGGGATGAGGCCTTCGACGCGTTGCTGGAATCGGTCGGGATAACGCCGGTTCCCGTCGCCATTCGACAGATACCGTCGACCCTGTGGCCGTCCCTGATCCCCCTCGACCTGGGCAAAGGCGAGCACTCCCTGCTGTCCGGCAAGGCGGTGGAAATGGCGATGGCGCAGCGCTCGGCATCGTCGTTGCTGGCCGCGCGCCCACAACGTGCGTGTGCGTGGGTATGGACGCCGTTGCTGACACGACAATTGGCCAGGCAGCTGGCCGAGCGTGCGGTCGCGCATTGCCCGCATGCGCAGGGCCGGAAGCGATGGCTGCGCTTCTATGACCCGATGGTGACGGATCTGTTCCTGCAGTGCTCATCGCGACCGCAACGGGCGTATCGGTTTGAAGGTGTGACCACGTGGATGTTCCTGGATCGATGGGGAGAGTGGGCCATCAGCAACGCCGTCGCACCTGCACTGCCCGGTGACCCTGCGGTGTTCTGGCCCGAGCTGGAATGTATTGGTGCATTGAACCAGGCGTGGATCGGCGCGCTGCGAGCCGGAAGTCCGCCGGATCGCGCCACGCTCGCGCAGGTGCAGCGCAGTGTCGGAGAGGGGCGCCGTTGTGGTGTGTCCAGTGGTACTGATCTGGATCTGTTCGCCACGCATGGGCTCTCCATTGGCCCTCATTTCCACAGGCATCCGACGATCCAGGCATTGCTGACGCAGA
Organism: Stenotrophomonas sp. G4; assembly: GCF_003428825.1. NCBI lineage: Bacteria > Pseudomonadati > Pseudomonadota > Gammaproteobacteria > Lysobacterales > Lysobacteraceae > Stenotrophomonas > Stenotrophomonas sp. G4. The sequence goes on along the minus strand of NZ_CP031741.1, from coordinate 3,782,990 downwards.
TCGCGCACGGTGGGCGGTATGGCGAGCTAATTCGACGGATTGGAGACACGGAGTGGCAGGACATCCGCATCGCGGCGTCCGCACATGCAAGTGCGATCAAGGGAGGCAGGACACGTGATGCGCGATAGCAGAGATGGGTTCGACACAAACGGGCCCTTCACCGGTGGCAGCAGTGTGGGGGTCCGCAGCACGGGTAGTCCAGACATCGTCGATCTTCCGACGGTTACCGCCACGCTGCCGGATGCGACAGAAAGATCAGCCTGCGACGTCTGCCGCTCCGCCGGGCTGGCCATCCTGCCGGTGCGCTACACGGTGGTGCCTGCCAGCTGCAACGTGGACCTTGGTGGCCTGTCACCCGCACACGCCAGCGATGTTGATGTCAGTGCAGCGGGATACACCTACGCGCTCAGAACATTGCGCCAGGGTCTGTTGTACCTGTACTACGAGCAGGGCCCCTACGGCCCGCAATACTGGGAATGCTACGCCATCGCCGAGAACGGCACCCTGTGGCGACAACCCACCGCTTACAGTGCGCGCGCCATCGCAGGTGGCGGCCTGCCCCGATGCGGCCGTAGTGGCCACGATCCGATGCGCACCGAGTTCATCACTATCCAGCGCCCGTATCTGTGTGGAACGGTCTGGCTGGCCTACTCCCAGCATCCCTGGACGCCCGCAACGCTGGAGCGCTACGGATCAGACCCGGTCCTTCGCGCTGAACGCATGCAGGCCATCGAGCCCGACAGATGGATCGCGTCGGCGAGAGCGGAAGGAGACCAAGCGCCATTGAGCGACGCAAGCGCGTTGGCCTCGATCATGGAGTATCGATGGCTGGACAATCCGTCAGGAGACCCGCAAGACCTTCCGTACAGCAGTGCGCTCCCGGTTGCCTCCAATCCGGACGGAGGGCTTCGCAAGGCGCGGCTGCACGCGCATGGCACGCGCTACCCGTGGTCGCGGCGGGACTACCCACGCAGCGACGGTGTCGACCCGCGCCAACAGCGTTTTGAACGTCTGCAGCAGCACAGCAGCAATGGGCGCATCGGCAGTGATCGCCAGGAGTACCCGCCCATGTTGCTGGGCCTGTGGGATGCGGTTGGCGTCGTGCACGAGCTCAGTGGCTACTGCAATGACCTGGTTGCCTGCATCAACCAGTTCAAGAGCGAGCGCGAGCTGGAAGTCAGCGCTGTTGACCAGATCGAACAGATCTCGCGCCTGCTGGAGCTCAATGGTGCTGTGATGGCAGGAAACTACGCAGAACAGACGGTGCGTGAGGTGGAGCGGCAGCGTCGCCTCGGCAATCCCTCGCTTCCCTCATGGGATCCCAAGGTAGAGCTTTCCGAGGAGGAGAAGCGAGAACTCGCGCGGGAATATGAGCGCCAGTTCCTGCCGCTCTATCTGCAGGACGCCCAGGACGCGTGGAAGAACAAATACTGGCCACTGATTGACGAGCCGCGTTTCACCGCGTTCAAGAAGAACATGGACGCGATGGCGCAGCAGGTACTCGACCGGATGGCGCCGAAGATGCGTGTGCTGGTTGCCTGGCTCCGCCATGATCTGCTGCTGGTGACGCTGGAGGACTTTGATGGACAGTCCGCTGCGCAGGGAGTGTGGTTTGAGGAGATCATCACTGAGGCGATCGCGGTGCTTGGCATGCACGAGATCGGCCGAACGCTGTTGACTGAACTGGCTGGCGATCTGGCTGTGACCGGCAGATCGTCCCTGCTGTGGCGAGTCATTGCGCAGAACCAGGACGCTGCCCGGCAAGAGCTGCAGCAGACGCTCAAGGCGGCTGAGGCCGGGGCCAACACCATTCTGTCCGCCGCAGGTGCGAGCTGGGCGGCATTTGTGTCCGGGACGGCGCATCTGAAGACCTTCATCTCCAACTATCGCAAGCTGGAAGCCGCGCAGAAGGAGGCAGTGCCATCCACCGCCAGTGCCCGCATCCTTCGAGACAGTGGCGTTGATCGCTTCGTCACCACCGCCGGTGCGTTCCTGCTGAATCGGTTCCCGCTCAATGGCATCCAGGACACCGCCGGCAATGCCATGGTCCGGTTTGTGCTTCTGACCCGGTCGTTGATGGAACGCGATGAGGCCATCAGCCTGGTCGCCGAAGAGCTCAGTAGTGGCCAGCAGGGCAAACGCTACTTTCTGGAGCGCATCCAGTTCTATCGCGCCAAGGGCAGTGCACTGCCGATGCAGTTCGCGCTTCGGGACTTGGAGCTGCACTACGGCGCGCTGGCGATGCGCAAGCGTTGGCAGGCCGCGGCAGAGAGCAGTCGCAACGTGGTGCGCCTGAATTCGCTGACCGGCGTGCTGGAGATGGTGAACTTCATCCATCTGGCCACGAAGGTGGATAAACAGACGCGGGACTACGCGACGCTATTGGCCTCTGGAATGTCGCTTGTGGCCGTGTATACCGGTGTGCACGAGACTGTGGCGAAAGAGTTTTTTGGAGCGGGCAGTGTCAGTGCCGTACGGATGAAGGTTGCCGGGAGTGTGATGGCGGGGGCGGGTAGCTTAATTGGGGCGTATTACAGCCTGGAAGAAGCTGATGGGACTGTGAGGAAAGGCAACTACGCTCATTTCACAGCGCTCTTGGTCAAGGGCGGGGCGGCAGGAGCAGCTGGATCTGCTCATTTTCTGACGGCGCTTGCTTATTCTTCCCCGGTGATCGAACGGACTGTTGGGAGAAATGCACTAACTTTAGGTCTGAGGGGGCTGCATGCTGGACTTGAAGTTGCCGCAGGAAGGGAGGGCGGACATATAGTCGCATCGCAAGCAATGAAACGTGTCGGCGTATGGACTTTGCGACTGAGTGGCTGGGAGGTGGCTTTGATTCTGCTGGCTATAGAGGCGCTGATCTGGGCGATTAGTCCAAACGAGCTGGAGAAATGGTGCGCGTCCAACTCCTTCGGAAAAAGGGATGAGAAGAAGGGTGGAAGTTCTTATGCAACAGCGCGGGAGCAGCAGCTGGCGTTTGAGAAGGCGCTCGGTGCCGTGTCTGCGAGGGTGCAATGAGCACTGAAATTCAGGTAGATCCTACTGGCAGTGGCCCGCTTGAAACTGAGGTTGGAACAATTGTGGATCTGAGGGTTCAGCATTACGTCAAGAACGTATTCTGGCGGGAGGGTGATCGGGAGGGGATGGCAGCCACCGGTGCATTCGCAGCGGCGCTAGGCCTTAGTGGACCAGCAGCAGGCATGGCTATGATGTCTGCGGAGGAAATGGAAGAGCCAGTTACCAAAGTTGAGTTCAGACTTGGTGAGATGGCTGTGGAAGGGCTTCTCTGGAACTGGCCTTTTAACGAGGGTGACATTGTTCGAGTTGTTGGTGCACGGAACGACGAAGGAAGATTTTTTGCTATCTCGGTTCTTGATGAGGATAGAAGGCTGATTGTTTCCTATCCGCATGTCAGTGCTGGTACGTTGGCGCATTGGATTTCAGTGCTTAAATATTCGCTTGTGATTTCAATTCCGTGGTGGGGGCTGGTAATAGCTTTCTATGCATGGAAATTTTATGCGCCATTTCACCTGTTGGTTCAGTCCTATTTGGTGGGGGTTCTTGTTTTTTGTGTGATTGGGTATCGAGTTGGTCGTAGATTTGTCAGTTATGCCAAATTGGCGGATTCAGTTTTTTCTACGCTTGGGTGGAAGGGGCCTAGGGGAATAAATCTTCGTAGAGTGACCAAGAGGAAGCGACAGGCAGGTGATCATGTCGCTCTGGGTGATACCTATTTCAGATATTGAATTCTCTACATCAGTGTTGGGGTGATGGCCGGCAGATGCTCGATCGGTTGACCTGAAAGTAGAATTCCGCTTGATACGGAGGCTGGTGTGGTCTCAGAGCTTTTTGTTGAGCATGCGTTCGAGGATATTCTGTGCTGTTCTGTTTGCCGAGCTGGATTTGAGCGATCCTAAAGAGATCAATCTCAGGTCCGGAAGGTTGGCTCGAGCGCGAGAAGGTGATGGCTCCGGTATTAGGGACACCTATTTCAGATACTGAAAATCTTTTGATGATTTCGATGGCGGATGCGCATCTGTTAGCTTGTGAAATTTTCCAGGTGGATTGCAGTGAATAGTAAACGTAAGCCGGGCTCGACCGGCAAGGTGCTGTTCGAGACCGAAACCGGCATCATTTCCAATCTGCGGGTCAGGCATGTGGTGCAGAACGTCTTCTGGCGCGACGGGGATCGCGAAAAAATGGCCGCCACGGGCGCCGCTGCCGCCACGCTGGGCCTTAGCGGGCCCGCCGCTGGCATGGCGATGATGTCCAATGAGGAAACGGAAGAACCAGCTACGAGGGTGGAATTTCGGTTCGGCGAAATGCTGGTGAAGGGGCTGTTCTGGAATTGGCCCTTCAAAGAGGGCGACTCCGTGCGGGTGGTCGGGCGTCGGGACAAGGCGGGGAACTTCATTGCCTTGTCTGTGCTCGATGAGAAGAAGAGGCTCATCGTTTCCTATCCGTATGTCAGTTCAGGTAGCTGGGCCCACTGGATCGCGGTGGCCAAGTACTCGCTGGCGCTATCTGTTCCCTTGTACATGATCCATGTCGCGTTCTTCCTGATCGACGCTCTCACGGGAGACGGACTGGCACCCTTGGAGATGATCGCGGATGCATACTTGATATGCGTTCTGGTTTGCCTCTACCTTGGATACAGAATTGGCCGCCATTTCACGCGGTTCGCAAAGATGGCCGATGCGATATTCGGAACGCTCGGTTGGCCCAATGCAAAGCGCATCAATCTGCGACGCATCACCAAGCAGAAGCGTCAGCCGGGCGACCACCCCGCCTTGGGCGATACCTACTTCAGGTACTGACAGCGGCGTCTAGCGCCACGCTTCCCCAGCAAGCCGCGCATCCCTACCGCGCGGCCGCAATCGCCTTCACCCGCGCCCTCGCCAGTGCCTCGCCCACCGCTGGGCCTTTCAGTTGGCGCAGGTCCAGATCCCGCGCCTGCACTGACAGCGCCGCCCGGTGCAGGCGCTTGAGCGTTTCGCCCTGCGGGTAGTCGCTGTCCTCGAAACCGAGCCGGCCGCGCTTGTCGGCCTCGCAGCACAGCGCGATGCGTGCCACCCGCTCCGGCCGGCGCAACGCATCGCAGCGGCCCAGCAGCTCCAGCACGGTGGCGTCGCGCAGTTCGTCGATGCGATGCACGTTCAGATGCTCGCGGCAGACCGCCTCGGCCAGCTGCTGGTGCTCGGCGGGGATCTTCAGGCGCGCGCACAGTGCTTTCAGCGGTTTGATGCCGCGCTGCTCGTGCATGATGTGGCGCGGCCATTCCTCGGCCGGGGTCAGGCCCTTGCCGAGGTCGTGGGTCAGTGCGGCGAAGCCGACCAGGTCATCACCGGGCGCCAGCGTCGCCGCCATGTCGCTGACCATTTCCTGATGGATGCCGGTGTCGACTTCCGGATGGAATTCCGCGCGCTGCGGTACGCCGTACAGCGCTTCCAGCTCTGGCAGTATCGGGCCAAGCGCGTGCGCGTCGTGCAGGGTGCGCAGGAACGCCGATGGGCGCTCGCACACCAATGCCTTGCGCAGTTCCTGCCACACACGTTCCGGCACCAGCGCGTCGAGCTCGCCACTGGCGGCTACCTCGCGCATCAGCGCCATGGTTTCCGGCGCGACGGTAAAACCGAGCGAGGCGAAGCGGGCCATGAAGCGCGCCGCACGCAGCACGCGCAGCGGGTCTTCAACGAATGCGGGACCGACATGGCGCAGCACGCGCTGCTCGATGTCGCGCGCGCCGCCATAGGGATCGACCAGCGTGCCGCTGTCTTCATCGCAGGCGATGGCATTGATGGTGAAGTCGCGGCGCTGCAGGTCTTCTTCCAGCGTCACCGCCGGATCGGCATCGACCACGAAGCCGCGGTAGCCACGGCCGGATTTGCGTTCGGTGCGGGCCAGCGCGTATTCCTCGCCGGTCTTCGGGTGCAGGAAGACGGGGAAATCACGGCCCACGGCGGTGAAGCCCTGGGCTTCCATCTGCGCGGGCGTGGCGCCGACGACGACCCAGTCACGGTCGCCGGCAGGCCGCTGCAACAGGCGGTCGCGCACGGCGCCGCCGACAAGATAGATCTTCATGGGGGGGATGATGGCACGGTAGCGCCGGGCCGTGCCCGGCGGAACACATGGCGTTCGCCGGGCATGGCCCGGCGCTACCGATACAGCGTGATCAATCGCCGCCCTGGTCGGCGTTGGCGGCGCAGGTGAAGGCCTTGCGCTTGTCCACCAGGCGGCCCATCAGGCGGTCGCTCAGCGGCAATGCGTCGCCATTGAGTCGCCAGTCGTAGATCACGCTGAAGGCCAGCACGCGGGCGACATACTCGCGCGTTTCCTTATAGCTGATGGTCTCGATCCACAGGTCCGGATCGAAGCCCGGGCGCTGGGTCTGCCAGCGTGCGGTCGGCGTCGGGCCCGCGTTGTAGGCGGCGATGGTCACGTAGGGCAGGCCGTCGTACTTGTTCATCAACTGCCGCAGGTACGCGGTGCCGATGGCGATGTTGGTATCCGGGTCGTACAGGCTGTCAGCGCCGCCGTAGCCGGTCAGGCCGATGGACCTGGCCACGCCGGCGCCGGTCGCCGGCAGTACCTGCATCAGGCCCATCGCATTGGCAGGCGAACGCGCGCGCGGGGTGAAAGTGCTTTCGGCGCGGATCTCGGCGGCCACCCAGGCCGGGTCGATGGCATTGCGTGCCGATTCACGGCGGATCGTGGCGTCGTGGTGCAGCGGGAAGCGCAGGTCGTACAGGCGTTGCTCCTGCGGCTGCTTGCCGAGCGCGAACACCGCGCGGTCGAACCAACCATTGTCCTGCGCTACGCGCACGGCGAGGCGACGCTGGGTGTCATCGAAGCGTGACAGCGCATTGTTCCATTCGGCCACCGCCCAGCCGGTGCGGTCGATCTGATACAGCGCCATCGCCCGCTGGATGGCCGGATCGCGGGCCACCGCGGCCTGCGCCTGCGCGCTGTCGTTGGGCTTCCACGGGCACAGCGTGTAGGGCTGCTGCAGCTTGTCCGCAGCGAGGAAGCCATGGAACGTCGGTGCGCGCGCGGCTTCGCGGAACAACGGCTGCGCCTGCTGTGCCTGGCCGGTCTTTTCCAGCATGCGGCCTTCGAAATAGCGCCAGCGCGAATCATTGCGCTGGGTCGGGCCCATCTTGCGGATTGCCGCCAGCGCCGCCGGCCAATCGCCGCGCGACATCGCTTCGCGTGCGCGCCATTCGTGCAGGCGTTCGTCGTAGGCCGCATCAGGCACGGCGTTCAGACGGCGAGCCGAGTCGGGCAGATAGGACGCCACCGTCCACAGGGCGATCTGGTAACGCACCTGGCCCTGCTGTTCGGCGCTCAGGCCCAGCGCCTGCGCGTACTGCGGCAGCTGCTGTTCGGTAGCATCCGGGTCGGCCTTGGCCAGCTTGGCCAGGCCGTCGGTGGCGATGCGCCGGCTGCGCTCGTTGCGCGGCCAGTTCAGGGCGCTGGCATTGGGCTTGTCGACGAAGGCGGCGTAGGTGTTGGCCAGGGCCAGATCACTGGCCGGCAGGCCGCGCGCGGCCGAACGCATCACCGCTGGCTGCTGTGCATCGGCAGCGGCATCGATGCGTTCCCAGCGCAGCGCATCGCTCATGCCACCCTGCGCCTGTAGTACGGCGAACACGGCGTCGCAGGCGTCGGGCAACGACTTGCCGTTCTTGCGCCACAGATCCTGGGCTTCACCGATCCACTGCGGGTCCAGCTTGCCGGTGGCCTGGCGCGCTGTCAGCTGCGCACAACGCAGGCCGAGGTTGTCGGTGGGAGCCCAGTTGGCCAGCAGCGTCGGCCAGTCCTGGCGGCGCGCTACAGAGGGCAGCCAGGCGCTGCGGAAGCTGTTGGCCACGGCCTGGCCCTGGTAACGCTTGAGGAAGGCCTGTGCCTGCGCCGTATCGACGGTGTCGATGTTGCGCCGCAGGTTGGCGAACTCCAGCCAGCCATACGCGGGATGGCGGCTGAGCGCGGCGGCCTGGCCGGGATCGAACTGGCCACGTTCGGCGGCGGCGATGGCGGCCTTCAGCTGGGCGTTCTGGGCATCGAGGGACTGGGCACTCGCGCAGCCGATCAGCAGCGTGGTGGCCAGCGGGAGCAGGGACAGGGCGGTCGAAGATCGTCGGGTCATGGCGACCAGCATAGCGGGCAGTGGCTGAATTCAGTTTCGCATCGTGTACACGGCCGACGACGGCAACGACAGCTGAATGATGGCGGGATCCGCACTGCCGCGAGGGCGGTTGTCCGGCGTAGGTTTGGGCTGGGGCGACCGGCCCTGCTGCAGGGAGCGGCACATGGCATTCAGTAGCGCAGGAAGAAGCGGCCCGCTGGCGGACATCAACGTCACGCCACTGGTGGATGTAATGCTGGTGTTGTTGATCATCTTCATCGTGACCGCGCCGATGTTGTCACGGCCGATCAACGTGCAGTTGCCGCAGGCCACCGATCGCGTGGTGGATCGCCCCGAGCCGCCGCCGCCGATCGAGCTGCGCCTGGATGCGTCCAGCCAGTTGAGCTGGGACGGACAGCCGATGGCCATCGGCGATCTGCAGTCGCGCCTGCAGGCGCAGGCCAGCGAGCATGCCGGCAACCTGCCGGAGCTGCGCATCAGCACCGATCCGTCGGCCGAGTACGACGGCATGGCCAAGATCCTGGCCGCCGCCGAAGCCACCGGCATGCAACGCATCGCGTTCGTGCAGTGAGTGGATCACCGGTGCGGCCTTCCCAAGGGAAGGCCGCACGTGCACCGGTAGCGCCGGGTCATACCCGGCGGCAGACCTGCGATGCGCACCGGGCTTGGCAGAGACGTGTTCGACAATTCGCCGGGCATGGCCCGGCGCTACCGTGACCCCGGCGGGAGAATGACCCAGCGCTACGGCCATGTTGTCGTACGCGCATTTCGGTGAATACGTAGGTAAATGACGTTATCTGCTTTCAGAATCGTCAAATTCGCGTGAAAGAGTGTCGGGCATCACGCCGCGATGTTTACAGCTTGTTTACAAAGGAGACGCTGCCGCCATGCAGGGGGGAGCGCGGCAGTCCATGTCCCGACATTCCTTTGGAGAGAGAGCGAATGAATTACCTGCATCACCGCCCCTTGGCGGTTGCCGTCGCGCTGTGCGTGACCGCACTGGCCCCGTTGGGGGCTGCTGCCCAATCGGCCACCACCGACCTGGATCGCGTCGAAGTCACAGGTACCCGCATCAAGCGCGCTGAAGTGGAAGGCCAGGTGCCGGTCCAGACGCTCAACCGCGCCGACATCGAACGCACCGGCCTGACCTCGATCGGTGAAGTGCTGCAACAGCTCACCGGCTCGGGCTCGGCGCTCAATGCCAAGTTCAATTCGTCGGGCAACTTCGGTTTCCCACCCGACGGCAGCGGCGTCGGCGCGGGTTCGGCGCAGGTGGACCTTCGCCATCTCGGTGCCAAGCGCGTTCTGGTGCTGGTCGATGGCATCCGCTGGGTCAATGAATCCTCGGCCTCGGGCGTGGGCTCGGCCACCGATCTCAACACCATCCCGCTGGCGATCGTTGAGCGTATCGAAGTGCTGGAAGACGGCGCATCGTCGCTTTACGGCTCCGATGCCATCGCCGGTGTGGTCAACATCATCACCCGCCGCGATTTCGATGGCGGCCAGGTGACGATGAACTACGGCCAGTATGGCAAGGGCGACGGCACGCAGAAGGGCGTGGACCTGGCCTGGGGCAAGAGCGGCGACCGTTACAGCCTGTTCCTGGGGGCAAGCTGGACCAAGCAGGATCCGGTGTATGCGAAGGACCGCGAGCAGTCGCGCTTCCCGATCCCCGGCACCGGCCTGGCCTTCGGCAGCGGCGGCATTCCGCAGGGGCGCTTCGCCTTCGTCGATCCCAACACCGGTGCCGAACAGGACATCGTGCCCAACACCGGCGTGAGCAGCCCGCGTTACGACGGCAGCGCCGGCTGCAACCGCACCGACGACTACCACTGCTTCACCAGCGCCGACCGCTTCAACTTCGCCGAATACAACATGGTGCTGACACCGTCGGAGCGTAAGGGCCTGTTCGGCCAGTTCCGGTTCGACATCACCGACAACGTGCAGTGGTACGTCAAGGCACTGGGCAACCGCCGCGAGTCGACCAACCAGGCCGGCCCGGAACCGCTGTTCTTCGGCCCTGATGGTGCCACCGGCAATCCGCTGGCCGACAACATCGTGGTCTCGGCACTGAACCCGTACAACCCGTTCGGCTTCGACCTGGTGTCGTCGGGCAACATGAGCCTGATCGGCCGCCGTCCGGTGGAAGGCGGCGCGCGCGTATTCGAACAGCAGGTGGACACCACGTACTTCGCCACCGGCCTGGTCGGCAACTTCCAGGCCGCTGACCGCAGCTGGTACTGGGACGTCAACGGCATGTACAGCAAGAACAAGGCCGAGCAGACCAACTACGGCAGCTACAACATCTACAACGTCAACATGGCGCTGGGCGATCCTGCGGTGTGTGCGGCCACGCCGGGCTGCGTACCGCTGAACATCTTCGGTGGCGCCGGTTCGATCACCCCGGACATGCTGCGCTGGATCCAGCCGGTGGTTCGCGACCGCAGCCAGAACGAGCTGAGCCTGTTCACCGCCAACCTGTCCAGCGATCTGTTCACCCTGCCGGCCGGCCCGGTGTCCTTCGCCACCGGCCTCGAACACCGCAAGTACAAAGGTTCGTACCAGCCTGACCCGCTGACGGTGATCGGCCACTACAACGGCGTACCGTCGCAGCCGACGTCCGGCTCCTACGACGTCAACGAAGCGTACCTGGAGCTGAGCGTGCCGATCTTCGCCGACTCGGCACTGGGCAAGAAGCTGGACCTGAGCCTGGCTGGCCGCTACTCGGATTACTCGACCTTCGGTGGCGAGTTCACGCCCAAGTACGGCCTGCGCTGGCAGGTGACCGATGACTTCGTGCTGCGTACCACCTACGCCGAAGGCTTCCGCGCACCGTCGATCGGCGAGCTGTACGGCTCGGCCGCGCGCGCCGATCTGCAGTTGTTCGATCCGTGCTCGGTGGGCCTGGGTGGCACACCGCCGCGTGGCAGTGCGGCCAACTGCGCATCGCTGGGCGTGCCGACCGGCTTCCAGCAGGCCAACTCGCAGATCTCGGTGACCACCGGCGGCAACCGCGAGCTGGAGCCGGAGCAGTCACGCAGCTTCAGTGCCGGTTTCGTGTGGAGCCCCTGGTTCGGCAATGATGCATCGTGGTCGGAGCGCTTCGACGTGGAAGTGACGTTCTACCGCCACAACATCGATGGCGCGATCCAGGCGATCAACGCGCAGACCCAGCTGGACCTGTGCGTGGATACCCTGGACCCGATCTACTGCGACGGCATCACCCGTGCCAGCACCGGTGCGGTCAGCAGCTTCAACAACCGCCTGACCAACCTGGGTTCGATCAAGACCGACGGCTGGGATGTGGACCTGTTCTGGACCCTGCCGCAGAGCTCGATCGGCCAGTTCAAGCTGGGCTGGAAGAACACCTTCGTCGGTCGCTATGAGGCCACCGGTGCGGCCGGCCAGCGGCAGCCGCAGAAGCCCGGCGTGGAAGTGGCTGACAGTTCGATTCCGGAATGGACCAGCAACGCCAGCATCGGCTGGACGCTGGACAACTGGAGCGCCAACTGGACGGTACGCCACATTTCCGAACTGACCGAAGACTGCGGTGACGCCGTGGCGTTCCCGGTGTGCAGCAACCAGGCCGCCGGCACCAACACGCTGTCGGCCACCACCTTCCATGACATGCAGGTGGGCTACAGGATCGACTGGATGAAGGGCCTGCAGCTGACGGCGGGCCTGAACAACGTGTTCGACAAGGACCCGCCGATCTGCCTGTCGTGTTCGTTGAACGGCTATGACGCCTCGACCTACGACATCCCGCGTGGCCGTTACTGGTACCTGCGCGCGGACCTGCGGTTCTGATGTGAGTACAGCAGCGCCGGAGAGATTCCGGCGCTGCTGTTGCCGCGGTAGCACCGGGCCATGCCCGGCGACGTTTCCTTCAGAACGACCAGGTAAACGTCAGCGAGCCGTTGCGACCATCGCCATACGCACCGTAGCCATTGATCTGCGAGAGGTACTTCTTGTCCAGCAGGTTGTTGAGGTTGGCCTGCACGCTGAACTCCGGCGAGATGCGGTAGCGCACAAAGGCGCTGACCAGTGCGTAGCCGCTCTGCTCGATGCGGCCATAGGCCGGCACCGGGTAGTAGATGCGGTTCTGCCAGTTGGCACCGCCACCGACAGTCAGTTCCTGCAGCGACGGCGGGGTGTAGCTGGTGAACAGCTTCAGCGCGGTCTGCGGCAGGTTGGTGTTGATGTCGGCGTCGTTGGCATCCTTGGCCACGTAACGGGAGGCGCCGAACGTGGCGTTCCAGCCCGGTGCCAGTTCGCCGTTGAGCTCGAACTCGAAGCCACGGCTCACCGTGCCGCGTGCGGCGCGATAGGCGAATTCGTTCTGGCTGCCGGGCACCGGCTCGCCAGTGATCTGGCCGACGTTGTCCTGTTCGATGCGGAACACCGCCAGCGAGGCATTCAAGCGGTTGTCGAACCAGGCGCCCTTGACGCCCACTTCATAGCTTTTGCCATCCACCGGGTCCAGATAGCTGCCGTTGCGGTCCTTCAGCGTCTGCGGCTGGAAGATCTCGGTGTAGCTGGTGTACGCCGAGTAGGTGTCGTTGATGTCGAACACGAGGCCGGCATACGGCGTGGTCACCTTGTGCTGGCGATCCGCGCCTTCGCCCTCGCTCTTCCAGTCGGTGTAGCGCGCGCCGACGATCAGCTTCAACGGATCGGCCAGCGACAGGCGTGCGGCGGCATAGCCGGCCTTCTGGGTGATGGTGCCCTCGCTGGCCAGCGCCAGCGGGTTCCAGTTTGGCTCGCTGATGCTGCCCGTCCAGTTCAGGTAACTGGCGAACGGGTCCCAGCTCTGGCCGGCGCCGCCGACCTGGTAGTCGCCGTAGTTGGCGTAGTCGCGCTTGTTGTAGCTCAGCCCGGCCATGAACTGGTGCTCGCGGCCGAACAGCTGGAACGGACCATCAACGTAGCCATCCACACCGGTGACCTTGCGCTCGGTGTTGTAGAAGCCTGCGGACGGCGAAATGCCCGCACCGGTGGTCTTGTCGAAGTTCGACGCGCCGGTGGTCCAATCGTTGTACGCGGGGTAGAACAGCTTGTCGTCGGCCTTGGTCTGGTCATGCGTTGCGCCGATCTTGAACTTCCAGCCGTTGCTGAAGGCGTGCTGCAGGGTGGCGAACGCGCGCTTGCTGGTGGTGTCCCAGTAGGTCCAGTCCGGGCTGGCGTTGAACGATTCGTCGTACGGGGTCGCGCTGCCGTCGGAGTACAGCATCGGGAAGCCACCCCAGGTCGCGCCGTTGGCGCGCTTCTGCTGGTAGTCGTAGCCCACGCTGAGCTGGGTATCCGGGGTCAGGTCGGCGTCGATCACCGCATAGCCCAGCGTCTTGCGCTGGTTGTAGCGGTCCATCTGCCCATCGGTGTCCAGGTAGCTGCCGATCACCCGGCCGCGCACAGTGCCGCTGGCGTTGAGCGCGCTGCCCACGTCCACGGTGGTGCGGGTGCGGCCCCAGCTGCCGACGTTGACCGACACGCTGCCGGTCAGTTCGGCGCTGTCGGCGTGCTTGCGGATCAGGTTCACCGAGGCGGAAGGATTGCCGGCGCCGCTGAGCAGGCCGGTGGCGCCACGCACCACTTCCACGCGGTCATACAGGGCCAGGTCCAGGCCGGAGTCACCGTAGCTCCAGTTCTGCACCATCTGCGTGGGCAGGCCATCGAACTGGTACGCATCGATGTAGAAGCCGCGCGCATAGAACTCGGTGCGCTCGCTGTCGGACTGGGTGCTGGTGACGCCGGTGGTGTTGCCCAGCACGTCGATGATGTCGTCCAACTGCTGATCTTCGATGCGCTGGTGGCTGATGATGCTGACCGACTGCGGGATCTCGCGCGGCGCCAGGTCGAAACGGGTGCCGGCCGAGGTACGGCGCACCGAATAGCCTTCGGCGCGCTCGCCCTTGACTACGACCTTGTCGAGGGTGGTCGGGTCGGTGGTGGTTTCGGCGAAGGCGGTGGGTGCGACGGCGCAGAGCGCGACGAGCACGGCAACGGACAGCCGCTGCGGCTGCGGGGTACGGAAGGCGGGACGGATCATGCGGATTCCTGCAACGGGCACGCGCGTTCGGCCGTCATCCAGGAGTCGAGGCGCTACGGGTAGGGGAAGGGCGGGCAGGCCGTCCTGGCACCACCGGAAACGAAAGAAATGGTAATACGAACTATTCCTATTTACAAATCATGAACAAACGCGTGCGGCCTCGAGGCTCGGCTCGGTTGCCGTCAGCGGGTGCCCTGCGGTTGCAGCAGCGGCAGCGGGTCCCGCGCGCCGTCGGCGCCGTAGATGCCCCAATGCAGATGGGGCGGCGTGCCCTTGGCGTTGCCGCTGTCGCCGACATGGCCGAGCAGGTCGCCGGGTTGCACCACCTGGCCGCGCGCCAGGCCATCGGCCCAGTCTTCCAGGTGCGCGTAGTAGTAGCGCTCGCGTCCCGGCCCGATCACCCAGACCTGGCGGCCCCCGAGTCCGCTGTCGCGGATGTCGGCGACAACGCCGGGGGTAGCGCTGCGCACCGGCGTGCCGCGCTTGCCGAAGATGTCGATACCCGCGTGCGTGCGGTCGCGCCCGCGCGGTGCGCCGAAGGTATCGGCGATCTGCCGGGGCCGCACGCCGTCCACCGGCACCGGCAGTTGCGTGGCCGGTGGCATGCGCGAGAGTGTCCACAGCATCTTCGGTGCGGCAGCCCACGGGCTGTTCCAGAAGGCCATCGCCGCGATGACCAGGATCAGCAGGAGGGCACCACGCAGCAGCCAGCGGCGCAGGCGTCTGGCGTTGGAGGGGGAAGCGGTGTTCATGCGTCAGCAGTGTAGGAGCAGGACAGGCTCGACGGCATCTGCGTCATGTCAGCGGCACGTCGAACCCGCGCTTCAACGTGCCCAGCGCCACCGACGTGCGGAAGCGCTCGATGTTGTCATCACCGCCGAACAAGCGCTCGGTGATCGCCTCGTATTCCTCCATCGATGCCGCCGAGAGCAGCAGCAGGAAATCGCCGTCGCCGGTGATCGCGTAACACTGCTGCACGGCAGGGTCGTCCTGCACGCGGCGGCGGAACGGGGCGACCTTCCCGCGCTGTTCGCTGACCACGCGCACCTCGACGATGATGGTCAATGGCCGGCCGATTTTCGCAGCGTCGATCACCGCCACGTTGGCGGCGATCACCCCGCTGTCCTGCAGGCGCCTGATCCGCCGCTGCACCGCCGGCGTGGACAGGTGCACGGCTTCGGCGATCTGCCGCTGCGGCAGGGTGTTGTCCTGCTGCAGGAGGGCGAGGATGGCGCGGTCGAAGCTGTCCAGCACGGGGGCGGTGGCCATGGTGAGCAGAAGTTGCGCGGACGGGCCGTCAATTGAGCCAAGTGCTCGCCGCCGACGCAATAGACTGGCGGCATGCAGACGTCTCGAATCGCGCCGATGTTGCCGGCGCTGGCGGTGCTCGGCTCGGTCACCGCACTGGCCATTGGTACCTCCTACGCCAAGCAGCTGTTTCCGTTGATCGGCGCGCAGGGCACCAGCGCGCTGCGCGTGGGCTTTTCGGCGTTGTTGCTGCTGCTGTTCTGGCGGCCATGGCGCTGGAAGACCAGCCGCGTGGATGCGGTCACCATCCTGCGTTACGGCCTCACCCTGGGCCTGATGAACCTGTTGTTCTACATGGCCTTGCGCACGATCCCGTTCGGCATCGCGGTGGCCATCGAATTCACCGGCCCGTTGACGGTGGCGATGCTGTCGTCGCGGCGGCCGATCGATTTCCTGTGGGTGGGTTGCGCGGCGGTCGGGCTGCTGTTGCTGCTGCCGATCGGTGGCGGCCCGGCACTGGACCCGGTGGGCGTGCTGTACGCCATGGGGGCGGCAGCGTGCTGGGGCCTGTACATCGTGTTCGGCAAGCGCGCCGGCCACCTGCACGCCGGGCATTCGGTGTCGCTGGGGCTGCTGGCCGCGTCGCTGGTGGTGGTGCCGGTGGGCGTGGTGCATGCCGGCGCGGCGTTGCTGGAGCCGAAGATCCTGCTGGCCGGGCTGGTGGTGGCGCTGGTGTCCAGCGCGATCCCGATGTCACTGGAAATGATGGCGCTCAAGCGCCTGCCCAAGGAGACCTTCGGCATCCTGATCAGCATGGAACCGGCGGTCGCTGCGCTGTGGGCGATGCTGCTGCTGCATGAGCACCTGCATGGCCTGCAGTGGCTGGCCATCGGCTGCACGGTACTGGCCTCGGTGGGCAGCACGATGACCGCACGGCGGTTGAAGGTGCCGGTGGCGCAGGCGGGGTAGCGACGGGCCATGCCCGGCGGAGAGCGTGCGGACCAACGGTCCGCACCCACCAGGGCAGCGTGCCAACCGGGGTTGGCCCCTACCTGGGGCGGTAGCGCCGGGCCATGCCCGGCGAGCGCAGCGGAAGCGCTCAGCGCAGGGCGTCGGCCGGGACGTCGATTGCCATGGCCAGGGCAAGATGGTCGGAGAACGCAGCGGGCACCGCTTCCACGGTGCGGGTCTGCAGGCCGCTGCTGACCAGGATGTGGTCGATGGCGCGGTCGGGGCGCCAGCTGGGGAAGGTCGGCACGATGCAGCCGGGTGGCTGTAGCCGGGTCTTCTGGTACAGCACCTGCATTTCCGGACGTTCGGCCAGGCAGTTGAAGTCGCCCATCAGCACCGCATTGGGGTGGTCGGACAACAGCTCGGCAATGAAGCCGAGCTGGGCCATCCGCGAACCGGCGCCCAAGGACAGATGCGCTACCGCAACGGCCAGGCCATCGCGGCCATCGCCGAACTTGGCCAGCAGCACGCCGCGCCCGCCGATACGGCCGGGCAGGGCGTGGTCCTGCACTTCCACCGGTTCCAGCTTGCTCAGCAGGCCGTTGGCGCTGGAGGCGACGCCACCCATGCGCCGGTTCGGCTGGTGGCTCCAGTAATTGAAGCCGGCGCGTTGGGCCAGGTAATGGGTCTGGTTGGTGAAGCCCGAGCGCAGGCTGCCCGGGTCGGCCTCCTGCAGGCCGACGATGTCATGACCGCGCGCCAAAGTGGCAATCGCGTCAAGGCTGCTGCGCTTGCGACCCGCCGGCAGCGCATGTGACCAGCTGCGGGTCACATAGTCGCTGTAGCGGCGGGTACTTGAGCCGGCCTGGATGTTGGCCGTCAGCAAGCGCAGGGTCCGTGTTGTGGGGGAAGTCACGGCCGGGAAAACGTCTCTTTGATCAGTGAGCCTGGGCCGCACCGCGTTCGCGGGCGATCAGGTGGTCGGCAATGCGCAGCATGTCCGGGAAGCTCTTGCCCTTCACCAGGTACTTGCCGTTGACGATGATCGACGGGGTGCCGCTGATCTGGCTGCGCTGGGCGAACTGCTTGGCCGAGTTGGTCTTGGCATTGACCGCGAAGCTGCCCATGGTGGCGGCGAACTGCTTCGGATCCACGCCGTAGGCACCGTAGAACTTGGCGATGTCATCGACCGAATCAGCACCGCGCTCGCCCTTCAGGGTCTTCTGCGAGTGGATGGCCGAGTACAGCGCTTCGTGGGTCTTCTCCTGCACGCCCAGGGTCTGTGCGGCGTAGAAGGCACGGGCGTAGTTGTCCCAGGTGCCGCCGAACATGGCCGGCACGTAGACGAAGTTCACATCGCTCGGCAGGCCAGCCTTCCACGGGCCGACCAGCGGCTGGAACGCCGCGCAGGCCGGGCAGACGTAACCGAAGATCTCGACCACTTCGACCTTGCCAGCGGCCGGCTGGAACGGCTGGCCGTTCGGGATCAGCTGGTAGTCGGCGCCTTCCACCGGGGCCGGGCCGGTCAGCGCGGCGGTGGTCGGGGCAGGCGCAGCGCTGGCAGCGGTCTTGTCACCTTCGGCAGCCGGGGCAGCGGCTTCGCCGCCTGCGGCCGGCGCGGCCGGTTCGGTGCTGGCCGGGGTCGCTGCCGGTTCTGCCGGGGCGGTGGTGTTGGTGGTGCCATCGTCGGCCTTGCAGGCCGCCAGGATCGGCAGCAGCGCTGCGAGGGCGAGGGCGGCGAAACGGGTCTTCATGGAAGCGTCTCCAGCATCTGGAAAGGTGGGGCCGGCGTCAGGCGCCGGCCAGAGGGAAATGATGACATGCGGCGGCGACAGCGCCGTGTCGATGGTGTGTGTTGGTTCAGCGGCCGCGGGCGGCGCGGGCCTGGGCGATCAGCGCCGAGGCGATGCGCAGCTGGTCGTCGAAGCTCTTGCCACGGACCAGGTACTGGCCGTTGATGATGATGGCCGGGGTTCCCGGCACCTGGGTGCGCTGGGCGAAGGCACGGGCGGCATCGACCTTCTTCTGTACCGCCTCGCCGCGCAGGGCCTGCGTGTAGCGCTCCGGGGTCACGCCGTAGGCCTTGTAGAAGCTGGCGAGCTCATCGGCCGAGACGTTCTGCATCGGCAGCGTGCCGTCATCGTGCAGGGCCTTGAACACAGCGGCGTGGCTGCGCTTGGCCACGCCCACTTCGTCGGCGGCGTAGTAGGCCAGTGCCCAGGCATCCCAGGCACCGCCGAAGGCGGCCGGGACCGGGGTGAAGCGCACGTCGGCCGGCAGCTTGGCGGCCCAGGCGGCCAGCTGCGGTTCGAAATGGGCGCAGTGCGGGCAGGTGTAGCCGAACACCTCGACCACCTCGATCTTGCCGGCCAGCGGCTGGAACGGGCCAGGCTGGGCGATGCGCTCGTAGTCTTTGCCTTCGACCAGCGGGGCGTTGGCGGGGGTGGCGGCGCAGGCCGCCAACGGCAGCAGCACCAGCAGGGACAGCAGAAGGCGGGGAATCAACCTCATCGACACGCATCTCCGTTGAAAATGACAACGCCGGCGCAGCCGCCGGCGTGAAGGAAACATACCGCAGCGACGGGCCGTCGTGGCGACCGGCGCCGACCAGTGGCGGTCAGGGGGCGGCAGCCGGTCGCGTCGAAGCGCCTTCGGCGGCGAGATCGTCGGCCTTGTTGTGCAGGCCCTGCAGGTAGCTGGAAAGGGCCTGCACCTCCTGCTCGGTCAGCTTCTGCGCCACCGTGGCCATGATCTGGAAGTGCGCCTTGTCGGTCTCGTTGGTCTGCCCGGCCTGGTACTCCTGCAGGCGCCGGGCGACATAGCTGGCGTGCTGGCCGCCGATGTGCGGGTAGGCCGGGCCGGGGTTGCCGGCGCCGCTGGGGCCGTGACAGGCCATGCAGGCCGGCAGCCCGCGCTGGGCGTCGCCGCCGCGGTAAAGCTGCTGGCCGATCTCGTAGAACTTCATGCCCTTGTACGGGCCCTCGGCCACCGGCGTGTCGTCGGCGATGCCGGCGTTGGCCTTCTGCGTGGCGAAGAACGCGCCGATATCGCGCATGTCCTGCGGGGTGAGGTTCTGCACGAAGGGCACCATCGCCACGGCGGCGCCGGAACTGCGCTGGCCATTGGCGATCAGGGCCATCTGCTGGGCGACGTAGCGCTCGCTCTGGCCGGCGATGCTGGGATACATCTCCACCGTGGAATTGCCATCGGCACCATGGCAGGCGGCACACGCGGTGGCCTTGGTCTGGCCGGCCTTGGCGTCGCCCCAGGTGGTCTTGCTGAAATCCACCTCGAGCGAGGCGGTCTTGATCGGGCCGTTGTCGGGCAGCGGGGTCAGCGTGGTCTGCGCAAAGGCAGCAGCGGCAACAACGGCAGTAGCAAGGGCGGATACGGCAAGAACGCGAGCGTGGCGCATGCTGAAGCTCCGTATGGACCGGCCGGGCGGCGGCGGCCGGCATCGCCCGGATTATCAACGCCGTTTCCTTGCACGGTCAACGCAGCAGTGCAGCATTTTCCCGCTGGAAGGCCCCGGGCCGGGCGCGCGGCGCCGCAACATGCGATCCTATGCGCATGTCATTGCTCATCGAACGCGCCCAATACCACCTCTCTGCCCACAACATGGGGCAGCTGCCGCCCGATGAAGGTTCTGAAGTGGCCTTTGCAGGTCGCTCCAACGCCGGCAAGTCCAGCGCGCTCAATGCGCTGACCCGCCAGAACAGCCTGGCCCGGGTCTCCAAGACGCCTGGCCGGACCCAGCAGCTGGTGTTCTTCCAGGTTACCCCCGAGGCCCATCTGGTCGATCTGCCCGGTTACGGCTACGCCAAGGTGCCGCTGGACCTGCAGGCGCACTGGCAGGCCTTCATCGACCGCTACTTCCGCACCCGCGAGGCCTTGAAGGGCCTGGTGGTGGTGATGGACATCCGCCATCCGCTGAAGGACTACGACCGGCAGATGCTGGCCTATGCCGTGCAGCGTGGCCTGCCGGCGCATGCGCTGCTGACCAAGGCCGACAAGCTGAGCCGCAGCCAGCAGATGCAGACCCTGCAGAAGGTACGCAAGGAACTGCATTCGTCGTTCGGCGATACGGTGAGTGTGCAGGTGTTCTCCGGCTCGGCCCGTACCGGCGTGGATGAAGCCCGCGGCATCATCGGCGGCTGGCTGGGGCTGGAATAAGGCGCTCCACTGCGCTCGCCGGGCATGGCCCGGCGCTACCCTGGTGTTTTCCGTCACCGCGATCCGGTAGCGCCGGGCCATGCCCGGCGGCACATCATTTCAGTGGCGAGTATTCCGCCGGTACCCACGCATAGGCCTGGCCTTCGCTGCGCACGTGCCCCAGCCCGGGGAAGGGCAGATGCGCGCCGGCAACCCACCAGCCCTTGGCGGTGGCTTCCTGCAACAGGCTGCGACGGCTGGCCGTAGCCGCCTTGCGATCCGAATCGGCCTCGAATGCCGCTTCCGGGTGTGCGAACTGCACGGCATGGAAATGCAGCACATCGCCCCACACCAGCAGTGACTGGCCCTGGCTGTCGAAACGGTAGGACACATGCCCCGGTGTGTGGCCGTGGGTATCCATCGCCACCGCGTGCCCCGGCAGGGCGTCGCCAGGCTGGAAGGTGTGCAGGCGACCGGCGGCCTGGTACGGCGCGATCGCGTTGCGTGCCAGCGCGAAGGCAAAGCGCACGCCCTGCGGTGCCGTGGCTTCGCTGGCCGGGTCGAGCCAGTAGCGGGCATCGGCCTTGGACAGCCACACCGTCGCATTCGGATAGGCCGGCTTGCCCTGTGCATCGAGGATCCCGCACAGATGATCGGGATGGGCATGGGTCAGCAGCACCTCATCGATCTCGGCCGGGTCTACGCCGGCCGCACGCAGGTTGCCCAGCACTTGGCCCTGGTCAGGGCCGAAGCACTGCGCGGTGCCGGCATCGACCAGGGTCAGGTGCTTGCCCTGGCGCACCAGGAAGGCGTTGATCGCGGTCTGCAGGCCCTTCTTGTCTTCGGGCACATAGCGGCCTTCGAGCAGGCGGCTGACCAGCGTTGGCGGCACGTCGACCACTTCCTGCCGGCCGAGCGCAACCACGCCGTCGAACAGGGCCGTGACCTGCAGCGCACCGATGCGCTGGTGTTGCACGCCCGGCACCTGCTGGGTGGGGGCGGGCGAGGTGGCCTCGGCCAGCGCAGGCAGCGGCAGGGAGGACAGGGCCAGCAGGAGGGCGGCGTGCAATGGCAGATGACGCAGGGTCATGACGGTTCTTCTCGGTGAGTGATGGGCAGGCCCGTTGCGCACAGCGTGCCGTGTTGCGCGTGCGTGCGGCGCTCAAAGCACTGCGCGGAATGCTCAATGGGGGTTATCGGCAGGGCTGCGCCCTGCACCCGCAGAGGCAACAGCAACGGCAACGGCCGAAGCAACAGCAGAAGCTGGTTTCCTGTGGGATGGCGGGGTGGGTCCGGTTGCGGGGGACGCCGTAAACCCATCCATGGGGGCTTGGCCGCGGCATCCATGCCGCGGACACCCCCGCAACCGGACCCACCCCGCCTTCGACAGGTTTCTGCGATCTGTCGGGATGGCATGGCCTGCTTTTGGTGGGTGTCGACCTTGGTCGACACGTAGATCCACGCCATGCGTGGATGCTCTTCGAATTCAATTCGGAATCATCGAAATGAATCGAATGGAATTGGAGGAAATCATCCACGCATGGCGTGGATCTACGGGCCGCCGGGAAACTGTCGAAGGCGGGGCGGTGTGGGTATGCAGGACCGTTGGCGCCATGGATGGCGCCATCGAGCCCCCATGGATGGGTTTACGGCGTGTCCTGCATACCCACACCGCCCCGCCATCCCACGGAATGCACGCTGTTGCTGTTGCTTCGGCTGTTGCCGTTGCCTCTGCGGATGCAGGGCGCAGCCCTGCCGAACAACCCTAGATATCTGTGGGAGCCAGCCCGTACTGCTCGGCGAAGCGCTTGCTGAAACTCGCTGCGGAACGATACCCCGCGCGTGCTGCCACGGTCTTCAGCGGCAGGTCAGTGGTGTACAGCAGCTGCATGCCATGGGCCAGGC
This sequence comes from Stenotrophomonas sp. G4, assembly GCF_003428825.1. NCBI lineage: Bacteria > Pseudomonadati > Pseudomonadota > Gammaproteobacteria > Lysobacterales > Lysobacteraceae > Stenotrophomonas > Stenotrophomonas sp. G4. The sequence goes on along the minus strand of NZ_CP031741.1, from coordinate 3,760,542 downwards.
GCGCTTCGGTCAGCAGCTGGCGCAGGCTGGTGGCTTCGGCGGCCAACCGCCGCCGCAGGGTCGCACCGCTCAGCGCGAAGTGCGCTTCAACGTCGCGCGACTGCCAGTCGCGGGCCGGTTCGGCGGCGATGCGGTCGCGGATCTGCTCGCCCAGCGTCGGTGCGTGCGGCAACAGCAGGTTGCCGTGGCCCTGCCGGCACCACGCCAGTACCAGCGTGGCCAGCGCCAACCGCGCTTCGCTGTAGTGGCCGTCCTGCAACGACTGCCGCCAGCTGCGCAGTACCGTGGCGTGATCGCCCAGCGCCTGCCGGGCCAGCGCCGCTCCGGCCGTTGGCAAGGCCCCGCTCCACAGCGTGCGCGCCGCCGCCAGGACTTCCGTGCACAGCGGCACGATCGCGCTGAGGTAGCGTCCGGTCTGCGGGTCCGGTGTGTTGACCACGTCGATGCGGCAGCGCTGGGTGATCAGCAGGATGTCGCCCGGGACGAAGGTCAGCGACTGGTGGGCGGTACGTACCTGCTTGCGGCCTTCCAGCAGGATGGCGAACTGTGGCTGCGGAATCTCCACCGAACTGGCACCATGCTCGCGGCGGGCGGTGATGCAGGCATAGCCCTCAGCGCGCTGGCAGCCGGCCAGGCTGGCCATCTCCGCCAGTAGTGCCATGGCGGTGGGGGGCATGCCGGTCATATGACGTGCGCGCCCAGCAGGCGACCGACCGCGGCCGCGGCGGCCATCGCCAGTGCACCCCAGAACATCACGCGCAGGGCGCCGCGCGTGGGTGATGCGCCACCGGCGCGTGCCGCCATCGCGCCGGTCAGGCACAGGCCGGCCAGCGTGGTGACCGTGGTGACCGTGGCGACGTGCTGTACCGGCGTCAGCAGTGCGGTCAGCACCGGCAGCGCGGCGCCACAGGTGAAGGCGGCGGCCGACGCCAATGCGGCCTGCAACGGCCGCGCGCGCAGTTCCTCGGTGATGCCCAGTTCGTCGCGCGCGTGGGCACCCAGCGCGTCGTGGGCGGTCAGCTGTTCGGCAACCTGGCGCGCCAACGCCGGCTCCAGCCCGCGATGGCGGTAGATCGCGGTGAGTTCGTCCAGTTCGCTGTGCGGGTCTTCGTGCAGCTCGCGCTTCTCCATCGCCAGATCGGCATTTTCGGTATCGGCCTGGGTCTGCACCGACACATACTCGCCGGCGGCCATCGACATCGCGCCGGCCACGGTGCCGGCCACGCCGGTGGCCAGGATCGTGCTGGCCGAGGCGCCGCTGGCGGCCACGCCGACCACCAGGCCGGCGACCGAGACAATGCCATCGTTGGCGCCCAGTACGGCGGCCCGCAGCCAGCCGACGCGATCGGCACGGTGCAGCTCGGGATGTCGTGAATGGCGGCTCATGGTCCTGAGTGTACGAGGGTCAAGAGGGTGTCGGTAGGATGCTGAAACCCGTCACCGTCGCATGACGTAACGAGCCGCCACGCTATAGTGCGCCCTTGCGATGCAAGGCTCCCAGCCCCACATCCCCTGCCACCGTCCAGCGAGCCACCCCCTTGTCGAGCCCCAGCCACGTCGCCGATACGCCCATTACCGACCGCTCGCAACTGGTGGCGGAGATCGCCTCCGGCGAGAAGCCCCGTTCGCAGTGGCGCATCGGTACCGAGCACGAGAAGTTCGGGTTCCGCCTGGATGACCTGCGTCCGCCGACCTTCGATGGCGAGCGCGGCATCGAGGCCCTGCTCAACGGCCTGGTCCGCTTCGGCTGGACGCCGGTGCAGGAGAACGGCAACACCATCGCCCTGCTGCGTGATGGCGCCTCGGTGACCCTGGAGCCGGCGGGCCAGCTGGAGCTGTCCGGTGCGGCGCTGGAAACCATTCACCAGACCTGCGTGGAAACCGGCACCCACCTCAATGAAGTGGCGCAGGTGGCCGGCGAACTGCAGCTGGGTTTCCTCGGCATGGGCTTCCAGCCGAAGTGGACGCGCGATGAAATGCCGTGGATGCCCAAGGGCCGCTACAGGATCATGCGCTCGTACATGCCCAAGGTCGGTTCGCTCGGCCTGGACATGATGACCCGCACCTGCACCGTGCAGGTGAACCTGGATTACGCCAGCGAAGCGGACATGGTGAAGAAGTTCCGTGTGTCGTTGGCGCTGCAGCCGATCGCCACCGCACTGTTCGCCGACTCGCCGTTCACCGAAGGCAAGCCGAACGGCTACCTCAGCTACCGCTCGCACATCTGGACCGATACCGATGCCGACCGTACCGGCATGCTCGACTTCGTGTTCGAGGACGGCTTCGGTTACGAGCGCTATGTCGACTACCTGCTCGACGTGCCGATGTATTTCTCCTACCGCGATGGCATCTACCACGATGCCAGCGGGCAGAGCTTCCGCGACTTCATGCAGGGCAAGCTGCCGGTGCTGCCGGGCCAGTTGCCGACCCTGCGCGACTGGTCGGACCACACCACGACCGCGTTCCCGGAAGTGCGGTTGAAGAAGTACCTGGAAATGCGCGGTGCCGATGGTGGCCCGTGGAGCCGGCTGTGTGCGCTGCCGGCCTTCTGGGTGGGCCTGCTGTACGACGACACGGCGCTGGATGCGGCGTGGGATCTGGTGCGTGACTTCAGCCTGGCCGAGCGCCATGCGCTGCGTGATGGGGTGCCCAAGCACGCGATGGGCCTGCCGTTCCGCGATGGCACCGTGCGCGACCTCGCCCGCGAGGCGGTGAAGATTTCGGTGGATGGGCTCAAGCGCCGTGCGGCGCGCAATGCCGATGGCCAGGATGAAAGCAAGTTCCTGGACGTGCTGCAGGAAATCGTCGAGTCCGGCCTGACCCCGGCCGAGCGCAAGCTGGCGCTGTTCCATGGCCGCTGGCACGGTGACGTGGATCCGGTGTTCCGCGAGTTCGCGTACTGAAAATGCGCCCGCCGGGCATGGCCTGGCGCTACCCGCCACGAATCCGGTAGCGCCGGGCCATGCCCGGCGGGTGGCGTACGCAAAAAAACCCCGGCAATGCCGGGGTTTCTTCATTCCATCAGCGCAGCGATCAGGCCTTGATGGTGGCCATGTCGATCACGAAGCGGTAGCGCACATCGTTCCTGGCCATGCGCTCCCAGGCTTCGTTGACGTTCTTGATGTCGATCATCTCCACGTCGCTGACGATGCCGTGCTCGGCGCAGAAGTCCATCATCTCCTGGGTTTCGGCCATGCCGCCGATCGCCGAGCCGGTCAGGTTCCTGCGACCGAAGATCACGCTGCCACCGGTCAACGGCGGGTCCAGTTCGGTCAGCACACCGACCAGGCACATGGTCGCTTCGCGCTTGAGCAGGCCCATGTACGGGTTGGTGTCATGGCTGACCGGGATGGTGTTGAGCAGGAAGTCGAAGCTGCCGGCATGCGCCTTCATCTGCTCGGCATCGCGCGAAACCAGCACTTCGTCAGCGCCCAGGCGCTTGGCGTCGGCACCCTTTTCCGGGGTGGTGGTGATCATCACCACGTGCGCGCCGAGCGCCTTGGCGAACTTCACGCCCATGTGGCCGAGGCCGCCCAGACCGATCACGCCGACCTTCTGGCCCGGGCCGACCTTCCAGTGGCGCAGCGGCGACCAGGTGGTGATGCCGGCGCACAGCAGCGGCGCGGCTGCCTTCAGGTCCAGCGTTTCGGAGACCTTGACCACGAAACGCTGCTCGACCACCACATGGTCGGAGTAGCCGCCGTAGGTCGGTGCACCGCTTTCACGCTCGCGGCCGTTGTAGGTCCAGGTTGCACCTTCGGCGCAGTACTGCTCCAGGTCGTGCTGGCAGGCATCGCAATGGCGGCAGGAGTCGACCATGCAGCCGACACCGGCGTGGTCGCCGACCTTGAAGCGGGTGACCTCGCTGCCGACTTCGGTGACCCGGCCGATGATCTCGTGGCCCGGCACCATCGGGTAGATCGAGCCACCCCAGTCGTCGCGGGCCTGGTGCAGGTCGGAATGGCAGATGCCGCTGTACAGGATCTCGATGCGCACATCGTTCGGGCCAACCGCGCGGCGCTCGAATTCGAAGGGCACCAGCGGGTCGGTATGGGTGTGGGCGGCGTAACCACGGGCGAGGGACATGGGGAATCCTTGGCAGGGTTTGTCGAAAGGCGTTTTACAATACGCTCCGTACCTCAGGGTAAGAAGCGTATATATCGGCATGATTCATCAAGGCAGACTGCACAATCATGGCCACTGACAACCTGACCCACCTGGCCGCCTTCGCTGCGGTCGCCCGCCACCGCAGTTTCCGCCGCGCCGGTGCCGAACTGGCCCTGTCGACCTCGGCGGTCAGCTATGCGATCCGCGCGCTGGAAGAACGGCTGGGGGTGGGCCTGTTCCACCGTACCACCCGCAGCGTGGCCCTGACCGAGGCCGGGCAGCGCCTGCTGGAGCGCCTGCAGCCGGCGCTGGGGCAGGTGCATGACGCGCTGGAGGAAATGAACCACTTCCGCGCGGTGCCGGCCGGCCTGCTGCGGATCAATGCGACGCGGGCGGCGGTGGCGACCCAGTTGGGGCCGCGGCTGGCGCGGTTCCTGCACGCGCATCCGGACGTACGGGTGGAGCTGACCGAGAACGATGGCCTGGTCGATATCGTTGCCGAGGGCTACGACGCTGGCGTGCGCCTGCACGAGTTCGTGCCCGAGGACATGGTGGCGGTGCCGATGGGGCCGCCGCTGCGCGGCTTGATTGTCGGTTCACCGGAGTACCTGCGGCGCCGGCCGGCCCCGCAGCATCCGCGCGACCTGGCCGCGCACGAGTGCGTACGTTTCCGTTTCGCCAGCGGCCATCTGTACAAGTGGCAGTTCGAACGCGACGGCCAGACCCTGGAGATCGACGTACCGGGTCGGCTGACGCTGTGCGAGCAGGGCACCGTGGTTGGCGCAGTGCTCGATGGCATCGGCCTGGCCTATGTGCTGGAAGACACCGCGCGGCCGTATCTGGACGACGGCCGCCTGGTGGCGGTGCTGGAAGACTGGAGCGAGCCCTTCGCCGGGTTTGCGCTGTATTACCCGAAGCAGCGGCAGATGCCCGGTGCGCTGCGTGCGTTCGTGGACATGCTGCGCGAATGAATCGCGATCACCCGCATCAGTAGATCCACGCCATGCGTGGATTGGCGCCCGCTACGCAGCCACCAGTTCATTCGACCAGCGCGCCATACCCTGCATCGCTGAACTGGATCAGGCAGAAGCCATGGCCGAACGGATCGGACAGCACGGCGATCTTTCCCCAGCGGCGTTCGCCGATGGGATGTTCGAGCGCGGCGCCGGCCGCAACCGCGCGGGCAAGCGCCGCGTCGATGTCAGCGACCACCCAGTCCAGATGCACCGGCGTCCAGTGGCGCTCGTAATCGCGCACATCGCCGTCATCGGTCGCTGCGCTGCCGGCATCGTTCTGCAGCAGGTACAGCGGCGTGGGGCCACCGAGCAGTTCCAGCGCACCGGGGCCAAGGCGGCGGCCGCTGCGCAGGCCAAAGGCCTGGGTGTAGAACGTCTCGGCGGCGGCCAGGTCGGGGACATCAACGTTAACGATGAAGGTGCGGGCAACGGAATCCATGTCAGAGGTCTGCGGTGGCCGGTTGCATGCAGTCTAGCCCTGGAGCAGGACGCGGGTTCATCTCCGGCCAGGCTTCAGGCAAGCTGGGCGGCCTCTGTCGACAAGGACATCCATGAGCGCGCTATCTGACATCGAACAGGCCACCGGCCAGTCCTTCCCGCCGTTGTTCAGGCAGCTGCAGGCAGCAGGCCGGTTGAGCTGGGGTAGTCCGCATCCGGAATGGTCCGAGGTGGTGTTCCCGACGCTGCAGGCAGATCCACCGGTGCTGTTGTACGCCCAGGAATACGAACCGCTGGAACTCGATGAGCTGCTCGAGGCGTGGCAGGAGCTGACCGCCGAGGACCACTACAATCCCCTGCGCCCCGACCTGCAGCTGCTGCCGTTTGCGCGGACAGGCGGCGGCGACAGCTACTGCTTCTGGAGCAACGCCCCCGGTTTCGCCGAACCGCCGGTCGTGCTGGTGTGGCATGACGACGACCGCGCGGATGTGCTGGCCGCCAGCTACCAGGATTTCCTGTTCCGCAAGATGGTCGAAGCCGTTGCCGATTACCAGCCGCCGTACACGCTGCTGTCGCATGGCGAGCTGGCCAGCAATCTGCAGCGCTGGCTGCAGACCCACCAGTCCTTCCTGCGCGGCGACCAGTACGCAGCGTTGCAGCGGCTGTTCGCCCGCGTTGACGATATTGCTGAAGGAAGTGTCAGCGACGACGACGCGCAGGCCATCGTCGCTGCGGTGATCGGCTTTGAGAGGTTGGACGATTCGTTCGCCTACGTGCGCGAAGACGCCTGAAGTTCGGATGCTCGGAGCGCAGCCATCGGCCGTGCTCCGGCTCCTGCGTGATCAGCCTGCGGCCGGGTAGTCGAGGTAGCCCTCGCTGCCACCGCCGTAGTAGGTGCTGCGGTCGGGGATGGCCAGCGGGACATCGCGCTGCAGGCGCTCGACCAGATCCGGGTTGGCGATGAACGGTTGGCCGAAGGCGGCCAGATCGATGATTCCTTCCTCGACCAGCCGCAGGGCGCGTTCGCGGGTCATGCCGCCGGCCAGGATCACCGTACCGCCATAGGCCTGCTTGAAGGCCTTGAGGAAGGCCTCGCCGATCGCCGGTGCGCCATGCAGGTAGTTGTCGTTCAGATGCACATAGGCCAGCCCGCGCTTGCCCAGTTCCTCGGCCAGGTACAGATAGCTGGCTTCGTTTTCCGCATAGGCGGGCATGTCGAAGACCTGGCTGTTGGGCGCAAGGCGCACGCCGATGCGGTGCGCGCCGATGCGCGCGGCCATCGCATCCACGGTGTCCAGGATCAGCCGCGCGCGGTTGCGCAGCGAACCGCCGTACACGTCCTGCCGGTCATTGGTGACCGGGTTGAGGAACTGCTCGAACAGATAGCCGTTTGCCGCATGCAGTTCGATGCCATCGAAGCCGGCGGCGATCGCGTTGTCGGCACCCTGCACGAAGTCGGCGACGATGCCCGGCACTTCTTCCGTGCTGAGTGCACGCGGCGGTGTCGGATCGGCATGGCCACGGCTGCCGTCGTCCAGATACACGAACGAGGTGTTCTTCGGGTCGCTCGCCACCGGCCGCGTGCCGGCGCTTACCGGCTGGCCGCCGTCGGGCTGCAGCGAGGCGTGTGACATGCGGCCGACGTGCCACAGCTGCGCGAAGATCGCGCCCTGCGCAGCGTGTACGGCGTCGGTGACAAGCGTCCAACCGGCCACCTGCTCGGCCGACCAGATGCCGGGCACGTCGATGTAGCCCTGGCCCTGCGGTGAGACCGGGGTGCCTTCGCTGATGATCAGGCCGGCGCTGGCGCGCTGCCGGTAATACTGGGCGGTCAGCGCATTGGCGACGGCGCCGGGGTTGCGGGCACGGGTCATCGGCGCCATCGCGATGCGATTGTGCAGGGGTAGTCCAGCGAGGTCGAAGGGGCGGAACAGGGCGGCGGTCATGTCAGTCATCTCGGAGCGGGGGAGGGCGCCAACGGCGCGACAGCACCATGATGGAGTTGACATGCGGGCACATAAAGGCGGTAGATTTCCCGTCAGGCGGGACAATCTGTCCCCAATAAGCGAGCGTGCCGATGCTTCCCGTCGAATCCCTGAATGGCCTGGCGACCTTCGTCACCACGGCGCGCTCGGCCACCTTCACCGAGGCCGCCGACGCGCTGGGCATCTCCCGCTCGGCGGTCGGCAAGGCCATCGCGCGGCTGGAAACGCGGCTGGGCGTGCGCCTGTTCCATCGCACCACCCGGCGCATCGCGCTGACCACCGACGGCGAGGCGTACTACGCCTCCTGCGCCGCGGCCCTGGATGAAATCGCGGCGGCCGAAGCCTGCCTGGGCTCGGCTGCGCATCTGCCGAGCGGCCGCCTGCGCATCGACATGCCGTCCTCGTTCGGTCGGCTGGTGGTGCTGCCAGTGCTGCTGCGCATGTGCAATGAACACCCGGACCTGCAGTTGACGATGACCTTCACCGATCACTTCGTTGACCCGGTGGAAGAGGGCATCGACCTGCTGATCCGCTTTGGCGGCCTGCATCACGCCGAGCACCTGGTCGCGCGCAAGCTGGCCAGCCAGCGCCTGGTGACCTGCGCGTCGCCGGCCTACCTGCAGGCCTATGGCGTGCCGCAGACGCTGGACGAACTGCGCGACCATCGCAGCGTGGTCGGCTTCCGTCATGGCCAGTCGGTGGCGTGGCGGATCGGCAGCGAGGGTACCAACGGCAGCTTCATCCCCAGTGCCACGCACCAGCTCAACGATGGCGATGCGGTGATCGAGGGGGCGATCGCCGGGTTGGGGATCTGCCAGATGCCGATGTCTCTGGTGCGCCATCATCTGGAATCCGGGGCGTTGCAGTCGGTACTGGACCACTGCACGCAGCACCATGTGGACATCCATGCGCTGTGGCCACAGACGCGGCATCTGCGACCGAAGGTGCGTTACGTGGTGGAAGAGCTGACCCGGCTGGCCGCAGAGGGGGCGTTTGATTGAGGTCCGGATCGTCTTCTGTATACTATCCCCCAGTATAGTTCCGAGGCTGGCCAGCGATGCCGCACTCTCCCGAAGAGAAAAAGAAGGTTCTGGCCCGCGTGCGCCGCATCCGCGGCCAGTGCGATGCGCTGGACCGCGCGCTGGAAGCCGGCGCCGACTGCGGGCCGGTGCTGCAGCAGATCGCCGCCATCCGTGGCGCGGTCAACGGCCTGATGTCCGAAGTGATGGAAGCGCACCTGCGCGAGGAGTTCGGCCAGCCCGCCGCCTCCGATGAACAACGCGCCGAACGCGTGCGCGACATGAGCGCGTTGATCCGCTCGTACCTGAAATGAACGACGGCGCGACACCGCGCCGCGCATCCTGTTTTCCGCAAGCCCTTTCTGGAGAGTGCCATCATGAAATCCCGTGCCGCCGTCGCCTTTGGTCCCGGCCAGCCGCTGCAGATCGTCGAGATCGACGTCGCCCCGCCGAAGGCGGGCGAAGTGCTGGTCAAGATCACCCACACCGGTGTCTGCCACACCGATGCGTTCACCCTGTCCGGCGATGATCCGGAAGGCCTGTTCCCGGTGGTGCTGGGCCATGAAGGCGCCGGCATCGTGGTGGAGGTGGGCGAGGGCGTGACCAGCGTCAAGCCGGGTGACCACGTCATTCCGCTGTACACCGCCGAATGTGGTGAGTGCCTGTTCTGCAAGAGCGGCAAGACCAACCTGTGCGTGTCGGTGCGTGCCACCCAGGGCAAGGGCGTGATGCCGGACGGCACCAGCCGCTTCAGCTACAACGGCGAGCCGATCTACCACTACATGGGCTGCTCGACCTTCAGCGAATACACCGTCGTTGCCGAGGTGTCGCTGGCGAAGATCAACCCGGAAGCGAACCCGGAGCATGTCTGCCTGCTCGGCTGCGGCGTGACCACCGGCATCGGCGCGGTGCACAACACCGCCAAGGTGCAGGAAGGCGACAGCGTGGCCGTGTTCGGCCTGGGCGGCATCGGCCTTGCGGTCATCCAGGGTGCGCGCCAGGCCAAGGCCGGGCGCATCATCGCGGTGGACACCAACCCGTCCAAGTTCGAGCTGGCCCGCGAATTCGGCGCCACCGACTGCATCAACCCGAAGGACTTCGACAAGCCGATCCAGCAGGTGATCGTGGAGATGACCACCTGGGGCGTGGACCACAGCTTCGAGTGCATCGGCAACGTCAACGTGATGCGTGCGGCGCTGGAATGCGCCCACCGTGGCTGGGGCCAGAGCGTGGTGATCGGCGTGGCCGGTGCCGGTCAGGAAATCTCCACGCGCCCGTTCCAGCTGGTCACCGGCCGCAAGTGGATGGGCACCGCGTTTGGTGGCGTGAAGGGCCGCAGCCAGCTGCCCGGCATGGTCGAAGACGCGATGAAGGGCGAGATCGAGCTGGCCCCGTTCGTTACCCACACCATGGACCTGGACAAGATCAACGACGCCTTCGACCTGATGCACGAAGGCAAGTCGATCCGTTCGGTGGTCCACTACTGAGCCGCGCCGGGCGGCAGGCGCTTGCCTGCCGTCCCTCGGGAGGAAACCTCATGGAACGTATCGAACACCGTGCCTGTGCCGGCGGCTGGCAGGACGTCTACCGCCATCATTCCACCACGCTGGGCTGCGACATGCAGTTCGCCGTGTACCTGCCGCCGCAGGCCGAAACGCAGAAGCTGCCGGTGCTGTACTGGCTGAGCGGGCTGACCTGCACCGAGCAGAACTTCATCACCAAGGCCGGCGCGCAACGCTATGCGGCCGAGCACGGCGTGATCATCGTCGCCCCGGACACCAGCCCGCGTGGCGATGACGTGGCCGATGCCGAGGGCTATGACCTGGGCAAGGGCGCGGGTTTCTATCTCAACGCCACACAGCAGCCGTGGGCCAAGCACTACCGCATGCACGACTACGTCGCTCACGAGCTGCCGGCGTTGATCGAGGCGGGTTTCCCGGCAACCGACGCACGAGGCATCAGTGGCCATTCGATGGGCGGCCATGGCGCGCTGGTGATCGCGCTGCGCAACCCCGGTCGCTACCGCAGCGTGTCGGCGTTCTCGCCGATCGTCGCACCCAGCCACGTGCCGTGGGGGCAGAAGGCATTCGCCGCCTACCTTGGTGACAACCCGGCCGACTGGGCGCAGTGGGATGCCTGCGAACTGGTGACCCACGCCAGCGAGCGCCTGCCGCTGCTGGTTGACCAGGGCGAGGGGGATGAGTTCCTGCACAGCCAGCTGCAGCCGCAGCGCCTGCAGCAGGCCTGCGATGCTGCCGGTCATCCGCTGAGCCTGCGCCTGCAGCCCGGCTACGACCACAGCTATTACTTCATCGCCAGCTTCATCGGCGAGCACATCGGCCACCACGCCCGCGCGCTGCACGCCTGACGTTTTGCGGGTAGTGCCGGCCGCTGGCCGGCAACCTGCAGACCCGTGATTACCTAAAGTTGCCGGCCAGCGGCCGGCACGACCAGCGCGTGTGCCCGGAGTTTCGTTTTGCCGCAGTGGATCACGCCGCGGTGGCGTGCCGGCGCGCTATTGTGCCGGCATACGGCCTTGCGCATGGGGGATGCATGCTGGTTGTGCTGGCGCTGATGTTCGTGATCTGTCATGGCGTGGTCGTGGCGTTCTGGCCGGGTGCGGCCGGTGAGGGATCGTTCGTGTTTCTGACTGCGGCACCCCTGCTGGCGGCCGCGGCCTGCCTGTGGCGCGGCCAGCGCGACCGTGCTGCACTGGGCTGGCGCGCCACCGCGCTGGCCCTGCTGCTCTGGGCCGGTGGCATGGCCTTCAACATGGTCGACGCAGTGGGGGCGGGACGTGCCGACCTGACTCCCCGGGTCAGTCTGCTGCTGTACGTGCTGTACGGCGTGCCGCTGGTGTTCATCCTGGCCCGCGCCCGTCGCGAACGCTGGACCATCAGCCTGATCGACGGCGTGATGGCCGCCCTGCTGGGCGTGTTGTTCTTCGTGCATACCCAGTTCTTCGCCGACCGCATCGATATCGATGACCAGGCGATGTCGAACATGCAGCACATGTTCGACATCCAGAACCTGTGCATCGCCGGTTTCGCGGTGGTGCGCTGGCTGGCGGGCGACGTGCCCGAACGGCGCAGTTTCTTTCGGGCACTAGCGTTGTTTGCGCTGCTCTACCTGCTGGTGGCTTACTACATCAACCATTACACCGCCGAGCAGTCGTTCGGTGCCTACAACGACACGCTGATCAATCTGCCGTTCCTGCTGCTGGCCGTGCTGGCACTGCGGCAGGCGCCAGCGCCCGGTTTCTCGCTGCATCCGCGTCTGTCGCGGCTGGTGCAGGCGGGTGGGCCGATCATCCTGCCGTTGCTGCTGCTGGTGGTCGGTACCCTGGTGGTGGACCACGCGCGGCCGTTGGCGCTGACCGGGTTCGTGGTGGCAACGCTGGGCTTCAGCCTGCGCAGCACGTTGCTGCAGCTCGACCTGCTGGAACGGCAGGCAGGCCTGGATCAGCTGGCGCGGCAGGATGGCCTGACCGGCGTAGCCAATCGCCGCCAGTTCGATACGCTGCTGCTGGCCGAGTGGAACCGGGCGCGTCGCAGCGGCAGCGAACTGGCATTGTTGCTGGTGGACATCGACCATTTCAAGGCATTCAACGACGAGCACGGTCATCCCGCCGGCGACCGCTGCCTGCAGGCGGTGGCCGCGGTGCTGCAGGCCACCGCCGGGCGCGCGGCCGACAGCGTGGCGCGCTATGGCGGCGAGGAATTCGCGGTGATCGTGCCCGGCAGCCCGCTGTCGGGTGTGCTGGCGCTGGCCGAGCGCCTGCGCGAGGCGGTGGAAGCGCTGCCGCTGCCGGAAGGCCGGGTCAGCATCAGCGTGGGCGTGGGTTACCTGCATCCGCCGGCGCTGGCCACCGCCGAACAGTTGCTGGCCGATGCCGATGCCGGCCTGTACGCGGCCAAGCGTGCGGGCCGCAACCAGGTGATCCTGCACGCACACGTGCTGGACGACGACAGCGGCGCGCACGACACGCTGGACTGTTGAGCATGGCTGCGCGACTGTCGCAGCAAGCTGCGTGGTCGATCAGCGTTGGCGCAGCCACCCGGCCGGATCCAGCAGGCGCAGGCCCACCGGTGACAGCGATCGTTGCCGCAATGTCAACTGCGTGGTGTGCACGGCCGCTGCACAGTGCGCCAGTTGCCGACGCAGCGGCGCCAGTTCATTGTCCTCGCGTGGGCGTGCGTGCCGCCATTGGGCGATGCGCAGCAGGCAGACCAACAGGTCCAGTTCGCTGGCAGAAATGAAGGGCGACCCGGGACGCAGCAGATCGATAGGTGCCTGCGGCGTGGCCAGCAGTGGCAGCAGCTCACCGAAGGCGTCGCGACCTTCGGCGTCGACACCGAGCGCGGCCAGTTGCGCCATGCCTTCATCATGCAGGGCGGGGTCGCGCAGTTGCCGCAGCGCAGCCAGCAGCATCTGCTCGCCCCGGCTGAATTGACGGCCGAAAGCGCGATAACTCACACGGGTGGGAAATACAGGGGAACGTGAGGCCATGCGGGCGTACCTACCGATCGCGTGTTTCCACCAGCACCGGGCAGGGCGCATGGTCGATCGTCCATTGCCCCACCGAGGGCTCGAACAGGCGCTGCAGGCGTGACAGATGGCGGTGGCCGATGACGATCAGGTCGCATTGCAGGCGACGCGCCTGCGCGCTGATCACTTCGCCAGGATCGCCTGAAGGCAGCTGTGCGATGGCGTCCACGCCGCGCTCGCGCAGCTCGGCCAGGGCGTCGGCCAGTACCGCTTCGGCATGCGCCTGCTGCCGGGCGGCGGCGGGATACTCACGGCGGTCGGCATCGGTGGCACCTGCGGCCAGTGCGAATTCGGGGTCAAGCACGCACAGCAGGTGCAGGCGGCTGCGGGGGCCGGCCATGGTGGCGGCCAGGTCCAGCACGCGGTCGTGCTGGGGGCCGCCATCAAGCGCGACCAGCAGGGTGTTGAACATGGAAAGCTCCTTTGCAGGGCGCTGATGGTCGCTGATGTCGTCGCGCACACCCATGCCGTGCGCCGCAGTCAATGCGTGCGTACAACGCAATTCTGGATGGTCTGGATTGCAGTAGAGTCATCCCATTTGCGGGAGACTGCCATGCCCTTGCCGGACCTGAACCTGTTGCTGGCACTGGATGTGCTGATCGACGAATGCAGCGTGGCGGCCGCTGCGCGACGGATGAATCTCAGTGCGCCGGCGATGAGCCGTACCCTGGGCCGGGTACGGGTAGCCCTGGGTGATCCGGTGCTGGTGCGCGCCGGCCGTGGGCTCGCTCCCACGCCACGCGCGCTGGAACTGCGTGAGCAGGTGCGCGATGTGATCGAGCAGGCACACCGCGTGTTCAATGCGGGCCGCGAGGTCGACATGGCCACCTTGGAACGAACGTTCAGCGTGCGCGCCAACGATGTGTTCATCGGCAGCTATGGCGGCCGCCTGCGTGATGTCTTCCGCCAGCAGGCACCGCGCTGCATGCTGCGCTTCGTGCCCGAAGGCGATACCGATGACGATGCGATGGTGCAGGGGCGGATCGACCTGTACATCAGCACGGCCGGCAAGCACAGCCCGGAAACCAAGGTGCAGCACCTGTTCACCACCTCGCTGCTGGGCGCGGCACGCGAGGATCATCCGTTGTTCGACGGCGACATCAGTGTCGAGCGCTTCGCCGCGTGCGACCACATCGCCGTGTCCCGGCGCGGGCTTGCGCATGGCCCGATCGACGAAGAGCTGGCAGCGCTCGGCCTGCAACGGCGGGTGGCGGTGGTCATCCCTACCTTCCATGGCGCGATCTTTGCTGCCGCCGATTCGGACCTGGTGCTGCCGCAGATGCCAAGCGTGATGCTCGACCGCATCACCCGCATGGGCCTGCCGCTGCGGATGTTCCCGCTGCCGGTGCCGGTGCGGACCGTAGCGCTGGTGCAGGCCTGGCACCCACGCATGGACAATGACCCGGCCCACCAGTGGCTGCGGCGGGCGATCAAGGGCATGTGCGATTCGGTCGAGGCGGCCCACCACTGATTGCCCGCAGGCGTGCGCCGGACGCACGCCTGCGATGCCGGGCACGCCATTTTTCGCAGGCAACGGCCTTTCTAGACTGCGCTCCCGAAAGTTCCACTGAGCGCAATCAAATGTCTCCATATATGCCGTGTACTGCACGGATCGGCAGTCGGCAGTGAGCACGCCGGCCGCCATGCCCGCGGCGCCGGCAGTGCCCCGGCCCGTCGCTGCCCCCGGCTTCGACCGGCGCATCCTGGTTGGGCTGTGCGGTGTGCTGCTGGCAGTGCTGGTGTCGGGTTTCAACGAGAACGTCACCAAGGTCGCGCTGGCCGACATCCGCGGTGCGATGGGTTTCAGCGTCGATGACGGCAGCTGGATCGTGGCGCTGTACAGCGCCATGTCGGTCAGCGCGATGGCATTCGCACCGTGGTGCGCAGCCACCTTCTCGCTGCGCCGCTTTGCGCTGGCGATGATCGGCGGCTTCATGGTGCTGGGCGTGCTGTGCCCGCTCGCCCCCAACCTGCAGACCTTTCTGCTGCTGCGCGCATTGCAGGGCCTGTGTGGGGGCGCGCTGCCGCCGCTGCTGATGAGCGTGGCGCTGCGCTTCCTGCCGCCGGGCATCAAGCTGTACGGCCTGGCCGCCTACGCACTGACCGCCACCTTCGGCCCGAGCATGGGCACTCCGCTGGCCGCATTCTGGGTGGAGCAGGTGGGCTGGCACTGGGCGTTCTGGCAGATCGTGCCGTATTGCCTGGCGGCGATGGCGATGGTCGGCTGGGGCCTGCCACAGGATCCCCTGCGGCTGGAGCGCTTCGCACAGTTCGACGGCGTCGGCCTGATGCTCGGCCTGCCGGCGCTGGTGCTGCTGGTACTGGGTTTGGTGCAGGGCCCGCGCCTGAACTGGTTGGACTCGTCGTTGATCACGCTGATGCTGGGTGGCGGTGCGGGTCTGCTGGTGCTGTTCTTCATCAACGAGTGGTTCCATCCACTGCCGTTCTTCAAGCTGCAGCTGCTGGCCAACCGTAACCTCAGCTACTCGCTGATTACCCTCGGTGGCGTGCTGTTCGTGCTGCTGGCGGTGATCTCCATTCCTTCCGGCTTCCTCGCCAGCGTGCAGGGCTATCGCCCGCAACAGACCGCGCCGATGCTGCTGTGGGTGGCGGTGCCGCAGGTCATCGCGCTGCCGTTGGTCGCCGCACTGCTGAACATCCGTGCGATCGATTGCCGTTGGGTGCAGGCCACCGGCCTGGCCCTGCTGGCGCTGGCCTGCTGGCTGGGCGCGCATCTGGACGTCAGCTGGATACGCGACAACTTCCTGTGGGTACAGCTGCTGCAGGTGTTTGCGCAGCCGATGGCGGTGCTGCCGTTGCTGATGCTGGCCACCGGCGGCCTGGCGCCACAGGACGGCCCCTTTGCCTCGGCGTGGTTCAACACGGTCAAGGGCTTTGCTGCGGTGCTGGCCAGCGGCGTGCTGGAAGCGGTCGCGCAGGGACGCCGCCATTTCCACTCCACCGTGCTGGTCGAGCGACTGGGCGAACAGCCGTGGCTGGCCGAAGGGCCGCAGCTTGGCGCGCGCCTGCACGCGCAGGTGCAGACGTTGACCTCGGCCGATCTCTACCTGCTGGTCGCGTTGGTCGCGCTGGCCTTCATTCCCCTCATTGCCTGGATGCCCACCCGCATCCATCCGCCACGTGCCGTGGCCTGATCCCTTCGCAGGAACTCCCCATGACAATCAATCGAACGTATCTCAACGCCGGCCTCGGCCTGGGCGTACTGCTTCTGGCCGGTGCTGCCTGGTTGCTGCTGCGCGATGGCCGCCACCAGACCACCAACAACGCCTACGTAGTTGCTGATTACACCGTAGTCGCACCGAAGATCGCCGGCTTCGTCAGCGCGGTGAACGTGGAAGACAACCAGGCGGTGAAGGCCGGTGACGTGCTGGCCCGCATCGATGACCGCGACTACCAGGTCGCGTTGCTGGCCGCCCGCGCCGACCTGGCCAATGCGCGCGCGCAGCTGGCCAACGCGCAGGCGGCGCTGGCACAGCAGGGCTCGCTGATCGAACAGGCCAAGGCGAGTGTGGATGTCAGCCGCGCCGAACTGACCCTGGCCAGCGCCGACCAGCAGCGTTACCGCGAGCTGGCCCGCGACGGTGCCGGTAGCGTGCAGAACGCGCAGCAGGCGCAGTCGAAGCAGGCCGTGGCCAGTGCACATCTGCAACAGGGACAGGCCGCGTTGTCGACCGCACGCCAGCGCACCGACATCCTCGCTGCCGGGGTGCAGGCCGCACAGGCGGCCGTGCAGCGTGCCGAAGCCGCACAGGCGCGCGCCGAACTGGATCTTTCGCACACCGAGCTGCGTGCACCGATCGATGGCGTGGTGGGACGCCGCGCAGTGCGCGTCGGCGCCTACTTGACCCCGGGCACGCCGGTGGCCGCAGTGGTGCCGTTGCAGCGCGCCTTCGTTGTCGCCAACTTCCAGGAAACGCAGATGACCCGGATGCAGCCAGGGCAACAGGTTGAGCTGACGGTGGATGTATTTCCCGGCACGCGGCTGCGTGGCCATATCGACAGCATCGCCCCGGCCACTGGCGTGACGTTCGCCGCGGTGGCGCCGGAAAACGCGACCGGCAACTTCACCAAGGTGGTGCAGCGCATTCCAGTGAAGATCGTGCTGGAGCCGGAGCAGACATTGCTGGGCCAACTGCGGGCCGGCATGTCGGTGGAAGCCAGCGTGGATCTGCAGCGTCCGCAGCGGGTGCAGAGTGCGCAGCGCGAGCGGCACCGCACGGGCGGGGAAGGCGCATGATCCGCGTATTCCCGCGTGTACTGGCTGCAGCGGCACTGTGCACGGCGTTGACCGCCTGCACGCTGGGCCCGGACTTCGTGCGCCCGCAGGCCGACCTGCCCACGCAGTGGCAGGGCGAAGCGGTGGCTTCAGCGGCGCTGGATGACGACGCCAGCTGGTGGTCCGGTTTCGATGATCCGCTGCTGGGGCAACTGGCGACGCAGGTACTGCAGGCCAATCTCGACCTGCAGCTGGCCGCCAACCGGGTGCAGCAGAGCCGCGCTGCGCGTGGCGTCACCGCGGCCGACAGGCTGCCCAGCGTCGGCGCCACTGCCAGTGGCGTACGCGCGCGCAACAGCGAGGTAGGCCTGAACGATCCGTCCGGTTATGGCGGCCGCGATGACTATGGGCTGTTCCAGGCCGGCATCGGCATGAGCTGGGAACTGGATCTGTGGGGACGCGTACGCCGTCAGGTGGAAGCGGCCGACGCACGCGTGCAGATGGCTGAGGAAGATGCACACGCGGTGCGCATCGCGCTGCTGGCCGAGACCGCGCGTGATTACCTGCAGTTGCGCGCGACGCGCCAGCTGCTGGCCATCACCGAGGACAACCTCAGCATCGCCCACGACATCAAGCGGCTGACCGAAGCGCGCCAGCGCCAGGGCGTGGCCAGCACGTTGCAGGTCTCCAGTGCGGCGGCGCAGGTCGCTTCGCTGCAGGCCCGCATTGCGCCGCTGCGGCACCGCGAATCGCAGCTGCGCAATGCACTCGCGTTCCTGCTGGCACAGCCGCCGCAGGCGCTGGATGCGCAGCTGCAGAGCGCGCGCCGCGATTGGCCCGCGTTGCCGAACCTGGCCGTGGGCGTGCCCAGTGAACTGGCCGAGCGTCGCCCGGATGTCCGCCGTGCCGAGGCTGCGCTGCATGCTGCCACGGCGGGAATTGGCGTGGCCAAGGCCAGCTTCCTGCCGCGCATCACCTTGAATGGCGATGCCGGTTTCCAGGCCAGGCAGCTGGATGATCTGGATGGCTGGAACGCGCATCGCTTCAGTATCGGCCCGTCGATCAGCCTGCCGATCTTCCAGGGCGGACGCCTGAAGGCCAACCTGGCGCTGAGCAGGCTGCAGCAGCAACAGGCGGCCCTGCAGTTCCGCCGTACCGTGCTGCAGGCCTGGCATGAAGTGGACGATGCCATCGACGGCTATGCCGCCGAACAGCAGCGTGCCGCGCAGCTGCACGTGGCGGTGGATGAAAGCGAGACGGCGCTGGGTGCGGCGCGTCGGCAGTACCGGGCCGGCGTGGTCGACATGCTGGATGTATTGAGCACCCAGCGCATCGCGCTGGATAACCAGGCCGCGCTGGCCAACAGCCAGGCGACCGCCGCGATTGCACGCGTAGAGCTGTATCGCGCCCTGGGCGGCGGTTGGTAAGGCGCAGGTTGGGTAGTGCCGGCCGCTGGCCGGCAGCTCGGCAAGGTGAAGCCGGTAGTGGCCAACCTTGGTTGGCACTTTCCAAAAGGCTGCCAACCAGGGTTGGCATTTACCGGAACGGGTCGGTCTTACCCATCACGGCCGGTCGGCAATCTCGCCGAAGAACCAGTATTCCTGTTCCATCCCCTCGTGGTCATCGGCAGGTGGGATGCGCACCTGCACGCCGCGCTCTTCGATACCGTTGGGCAAGGCGAGTCCCCATTCGGCAGCAAGGCTGCGCGAGGTGATGGCGGTGACCTGTCCATCTGCCGTGGTGGCGACATGTCCCTGGAAATAGTCTTCGTCCAGGTAAAGGCATATCTCGCTGGAGAACATGCCAGTCACCCGGCCAGGCACTCGCGGCCAGAAGATTGGGTCTGTGTTTCTCATCGCGCCAGTGTGCCAGTCACATGAGCGATGTGCCGGGAAGTACCAGCCAAAGTTGGCACCTACCAAAGCACGGTCATCACTACCGGGCTATTTGCGACAATTCGGAGGCGCAGAGTCGGTAGATCCCAACCTTGGTTGGCAGCCTTCAGGAAAGCGCCAACCAAGGTTGGCGCCTACCAGAGCCGGAACTCAACGCACGTCGCGCAGTTCCCAGTGGTGCCCGGCCAGCAGGCGCAGGCGCTGCTTGAACACGTCACTGTCGATGCGGGTGGTGGCCACCAGGTTGATGCGCAGGTCCTTCTGCTCACCGGTCACGGTGGCCTCCGGATCGGTCGCGCCCCACTGCGGCTCCACCGCATCCGGGTCCGGCTGCTTGTCGCGCCAGCGCTCGAACAGGCTGCCATTGCGCAGCGCGTTCTGCAGTTCTTCGGCGAAGCCGGCAGCGCCCTGCGAATGGAAAGACAGGTCGGGGTCGTTGCCGCGGGCCTTGGACGGTTCGGGCAGGCTGATGTGGTACTGCGCAGGCATGTTGATCTCCTTGAGGTGCGGCTAGGCTGGCATAGGCGCGGTGGAATCGATGTGCAGATTCCAGAGCGCGGTTGGCCTTCATTCAAACCGATGCGGCCCATCGGCGAAGCCCACGGTGACCGCACCCTTGCCGACGTTGACCATGCCGGTCAGGCTCATCACCGATTCGTACACGGTCACGCCATGGTCGGCGCAGACCTCCTTCATCTGCGCATAGCCGGGCAGGGCACGCAGCTCGTCCAGTTCGCCGCCGTAGCTGACGCACACGGTTGGCGTCATCAGGCCGGCGCGTACGCGCTGGCCGACCACGCCGAACAGCTTCAGCACGGCATTGTCGAAACCCTTGATCTTCGCCACTGGCCCGGTCTGGCCGCGATAGCCATGCAAGACCGGCTTGATGTCCAGCGCACTGCCCAGTGCGGCGCTGAGCAGGCCGACGCTGCGGTCGCCTTTGTGCCGGGCGCGGGCACGCATGTAGTACAGGTCGCGGGTGACCATGTAGCCGTGCACGTTGCCGGCCAGTTCCTCCAGCCGCTCGCGTATCTGCTGCACGCTGGCATCGCTGGCACGCAGGCGCACCGCTTCCACTGCCGTCACCGCCTGTGCGGCGAACAGGTTCTGGGTATCCAGCACGCGCAGCGCGAACGGCGAGTTGAAGCCTGCCGCCTGCCGCACCGGCTTGTAGTCGTTGAGGATGGCGAAGCTGGCCTGCAGTGCGTTGTCGTGGATCGGGCTGCGGGTCTTGGTGATGGTCATGCAGAACACATGGTCGTAGTCGATCACCAAGCGTTGCAGGAACAGGTCGCGGATCTGGTTGACGCTGAAGGGGATGGTCTCCGCTTCGGCGCCGTGCTCGGCGACGTGCGCGTGCAGGAAGCTGAGCGTTGCCTGCTCGTCGCGGTGGTCGGCGAGCACCGCTTCGCCGATCCGCACGGTGATCGGCAGCAGCACGATGTTGTGCTCGGCAATGAAGTCCTGCGGCAGGTCGCAGGCCGAGTCGACGACGATTCCGATGCGCATCCGCGGCTCCCCCTCCAGGGCGGTTGTTGGTTCGGAAATGTGAAAACTATCTCAAAACGGGGCCGGGCGCGCGAGGGAAACGCGCCACTGCCTGTTCAGCGACTACGCTGCACCGCCACCGGCAGGGCCACCGCCTGCTGCCAGTCCGGCCGGTCCAGCAGGCTGGGGTCGTCCAGCACCGCCGCCATCAGCGGGTGGTTATCGTTGCCCCAGAACAGTTCGCCGTCGATGGCCAGGGTCGGCACGCCGAACACTCCGGTCTCGATCGCCGCCTGGGTGTTGCGACGCAGCTGCTCCTTGATGGCCGGCTCGCCAATGGCCGCCTCTACGTCGCTGATACCCAGCCGGGCGGCGGGTTCGCGCAGGGCCTCGGCCGTGTCGCCGGCGTGGCCGTCGCGCCAGATCCAGTCGAACAGCACGTCCACTGCCGCAGTGCTGGCACCGGCGGCCAGGCACAGGCGCAGGGCCGCCAGCGGATTGAACGGGTGTCCGGGCGGGAAGCGCAGAGGGGTGCCCTCGGCCTGCGCAGTCCACAGCAGCTGGCGGTACATGAAGCGGCGCTTGGCCGGGATCTCCGCCGGGCCCAGGTTGCCCAGATGGTGCAGTACCGCACCAAAGGCGATGGGCACCGGTTGGATGCGCCCGAACTGCGGCAGCTGCTTCACCTTCTGCCAGTGCAGGTAGGAATAGGGCGAGACGAAGTCGAAATACCAGCGCAGGGTGGGCATCGATGGCTCCTGGTGATGGTCAGGGCTGCGCGTTGCGCTGCAGGTAGCGGTCGCGCAGTTCGGTCTGGCGCGAGCGCATCGGCATCGCCCGGCCGCCCAGCCAGACCTGTTCGGCATAGTGCGCCACATCCAGCGGATCGCCTTCCCACAGCACCAGATCGGCACGCTTGCCCGGTTCGATGCTGCCGATCTGGTCGGCCACGCCAAGCACCTCGGCCGGCACCCGGGTCAACCCGGCCAGGCCGTCGGCCCAGGGCAGGCCATTGGCCACCGCGTTACCGGCCAGCTGGCGCATCTTGCGTGCGTTGTGCGAGGCATCATCGCGCTGGGCGAAGGCCACCGGTACGCCCGCGCGCTGCAACCGCGCGGCGTTTTCCAGGGTGGCGCCGATCTGGTCGAAGGTCGTCGGCAGGTTGCCCAGCGCGTCCACGAATACCGGTACCCTGGCCGCTGCCAGTTGCGGTGCCAGCTGCCAGGCCTCGGCACCGCCGGCAATGGCGATCTTCACCTTCTCGCGTGCCGCCCAGCGCAGCAGCTGGCGGATGTCGGCCGCGCGGTCCACTTCCACCACGATGCGGCCCTGCCCGGACAGATAGCGGGCGAGCGTGCGGCGGCCGGCCGGGGTCAGCAGCGCATGCGGCGAGTCGGCGGCCACCTGGCCGCGTGCCTCGTCCACCATCTGCTGCAGCAGCATCCATTGCGCCGCGCGCGATTGACCGGTCAGTTCAGATGCTGCAGCACCCAGGCGCAGGAACAGCGCGCGCGGGCCGATTGGGTCGGCACTGCCATCGAAACGCACCACGCCGCCCTGCCCGGCGACGAAGCCACCGCCGGTGGCCGCGCCCAGCGCAGTGAAGCCGATGCCGTCCAGGCGCGCCACCGGAATCAGCACGGACGCCGGGTTATAGGCCAGTGTCACGTCGAACTCCGGGCGCAGCGGCTGCTCGCCGATCTTCAGTGCGCTGTCGACCGTGCTTGATTCACCGGATACTTCCTCGATGCCGATCTCGGTGATGCCACCGAACAGGGCAGGGGTCAGCATGCGTCCCTTGGCTTCGACCACCGGCACGCCGGCCGGTGCGGACAGGCCCCGGCCCACCGCACGGATGATGCCGCCCTGCACCAGCACATCGGCGTCTTCCACGTTGCCACGTGCGCTGGCGGTAGCGACGGTCGCACCGCGCACCAGCAGGTCCTGCGCCGAGGCTGCGGTTGTCAGCAACAACAGCGCAACCAAGGTGGCGCCGGGCCATGCCCGGCGACGCTTGTTCACCATGCCCATCAGCGCAACTCCTGTCCAAGCTGGAAATCCGACCGCGGCGTTGCCGGTGGCGTGCTGCGGTCGTACACACGGCGGCCATCGACGAACACCTGTTCGGCCAGTGCATACGAACTGAAGGGATTGCCGTTCCAGATCACCACGTCGGCCATCTTTCCGGCCTCCAGCGTGCCGGTCTGCGCCTCGATGCCGAGCGCCTTGGCGGCGTTGGCGGTCATCCAGGTGATCGCGCGTTCCGGCGCGATCTCCGGCATGTGCGCGCGGCGCGCGGCGGCCATCACCTTGGCTGCCTCCTGGTTCAAGCGCTGGATGCCCTCGGGCGAGTCGGAGTGGACGATGGCGCAGCTGTTCTTCGGCCGGTCGACCAGCGCGATGTTCTCGGCGATGCCGTCGAAGGCTTCCATCTTGAAGCCCCACCAGTCAGCCCACAGTGCCCCGCATACGCCTTCGGCCGCCAGCCGGTCGGCCAGTTTGTAGGCCTCCACGCCGTGGTGGAAGGCGGCCACCTTGAAGCCGAATTCCTTGGACAGGTCGAGCATGGTGGCCATTTCATCGGCGCGATAGCAGTGGATGTGCACGCGGATATCGCCCTGGATCGCACCGGCGAGCGTATCCAGCTTGAGGTCGCGCTTGCCGCCGGCATCACCGGCGCTGTCGCCCTTGTCGCTGCCGAACCAGCCCTTGCGCTTGGCCGGCTTCGGCTTGTTCTTGGCGATGTAGTCGGCCGCGTCGATGAAGGCTGCGCGGTAACCGGCCACGTTGCCCATCCGCGTTGCAGGTGCCACGCCCTTGCCGCCACCGTAGACGCGCTTGGGGTTTTCGCCGCAGGCCATTTTCAGGCCCCACGGCGCGCCGGGGAACTTCATCGCCTGGTAGGTGGTGGCAGGCACGTTCTTCAGCGTTACGCCGCGGCCACCGACCAGGTTGGCCGAGCCGGGCAGCACCTGCATGCTGGTCACTCCGCCTGCCAGTGCCGCCTGGAAACCGGGGTCCTGCGGCCATACCGAATGCTCGGCCCAGACGTTGGCGGTGACCGGCGCGGTCATCTCGTTGCCGTCGCTGTGCGCGCCGACACCGGGGCTGGGATAGACGCCCAGGTGCGAGTGCACGTCGATCAGGCCGGGCGTCACCCACTTGCCGTCGGCGTTGATGCGGGTGAC
The DNA here is from genome assembly GCF_003428825.1 of Stenotrophomonas sp. G4. Taxonomy (NCBI): domain Bacteria; kingdom Pseudomonadati; phylum Pseudomonadota; class Gammaproteobacteria; order Lysobacterales; family Lysobacteraceae; genus Stenotrophomonas; species Stenotrophomonas sp. G4. The sequence goes on along the minus strand of NZ_CP031741.1, from coordinate 3,736,621 downwards.
GCTGGCATCGACCTGCAGCGCATCGCCGACGGCGACGATGCGGCCATCGCGCAGCAGCACATCGGCGTTGTCGAGGCGCTGGCCGGTGCCGGTCAGCACCGTTGCGTTCTGGATCAGCAGCGGCCCATCGGGGTGCGCCTGGTAGGTGCTCGGGTAGGGATCGGCCACGAAGCGCGAAGCGCCCACGGCCGGCGCCGTGCTCAGCGATACCAGCGCCAGACCCAACCCGGCGCGCAACAACCTCGATGTCATGCAGATCCCCTTGGCAGCGTGTTCAACCCACCGACGCTAGCCGGGGAGTGGCCTGCTTGCCAAGTGACCTTTTTCACGGGGCGCCAGCGGCCGTCTCGACGGCAACGACCGCCTCCCGGAAAATGGTGCTCCCCACGCCGCACCGGATTCCCCATGAAGAGCAAGCAGGACATCGTCGACAACTGGCTTCCACGCTACACCGGCGTGCCTCTGGACCAGTTCGGCCAGCACATCCTGCTGACCAACTTCGGGGGCTACCTGCATACGTTCTCCGCGCTGACCGGGGCGCCGGTGATCGGCCTGGACCGGCCGATGGCCAGTGCCACCATCGACGGCATCACCATGATCAACTTCGGCATGGGCAGCCCCAATGCCGCGATCATCATGGATCTGCTGTCGGCGGTGATGCCCAGGGCCGTGCTGTTCCTGGGCAAGTGCGGCGGGCTGAAACGCAAGAACCAGCTGGGCGACCTGGTGCTGCCGATCGCCGCCATCCGCGGCGAGGGGACCTCGGGCGACTACCTGCCGCCGGAAGTGCCGGCCTTGCCGGCCTTCGCCCTGCAGCGTGCGGTTTCGACCATGATCCGCGACCTCGGCCATGATTACTGGACCGGCACCGTCTACACCACCAACCGCCGGGTCTGGGAGCACGACGAGGCCTTCAAGGAGCGGCTGCGGGCGATGCGCTGCATGGCCATCGACATGGAAACCGCGACGATCTTCGCTGCGGGCTTCGCCAACCATATTCCCAGCGGGGCCCTGCTGCTGGTTTCAGACCAGCCGATGATCCCGGACGGGGTGAAAACCGAGGCGTCCGACGCCAAGGTCAGCTCGCAGTTCGTGGAAAACCATATCCAGATCGGCATCGAGGCGCTTAAGCTTATCCGGCGCAACGGCAAGTCGGTCCGCCACCTGCGCTTCGACGAATGATGATGATGGCCTGGCGCGGCGCGCCGGCCCTGGGGAGTAGGTGATGGACGTTGCCGCGCAAGTGGTGGAATTCTGGAAGGACGCGGGCCCTGAAAAGTGGTTCACCCGTGATGATGCGTTCGACGCGCGGTTCCGCACGCTGTTCGCGGACGAACACCACGCTGCCGCATCGCGCGCGCGCGAGCACTGGCTGGGCAGCGCCGAGGGCGCGCTGGCGCTGATGCTGCTGCTGGACCAGTTCCCGCGCAACTGCTTCCGCGGCACGGCCCATTCCTATGCCACCGATGGCCTGGCACGGCACTACGCCACGCGCGCGATCGAGGAGGGGCTGGACCTGCAGCTGGTCCCCAAGCTGCGCGCCTTCATCTACCTGCCGTTCGAGCACTCCGAAGATCCGCTGGACCAGGACCGCTCGGTCGCGATGTTCGACGTGCTGGGTGACAAGGAATACCTGCAGTACGCCGAACTGCACCGCGACATCATCCGCCGCTTCGGCCGGTTCCCGCACCGCAATGCGGTGCTTGGCCGCATTCCGTCGCCGGAAGAACTGGACTACCTGGCCGAAGGCGGGTTTGCAGGGTAACCGGAACGTCAGCCCCCGCGCCTGGGACACGGAAAGAGTAGATCCACGCCATGCGTGGATGGGCTCAACAGAAAACGCCGGCTTTCGCCGGCGTTTTTCCTATGTATCAAGCGCCGCCGATCAGTACTTCGGCACGCCGTTGTCCACTTCGTCCGACCAGGCATCGATGCCGCCGGTGACGTTGAACACCTTGCTGAAGCCCAGCGCACGGAACTGTTCCGCTGCCTGCGCGCTGCGGCCACCGTGGTGGCACAGGAAAGCCAGGGCGGTGTCCTTGGGCAGGGCTTCCAGCTCGGCGCGGCCGTTGCCATCGAAGCTCTTGAACGGCACGCCGACAGCGGCGATGGCGCGTTCTTCCGCCGGGCGCACGTCCACCAGCATCACGTTGCCGGCACGCACCAGGTCGTCGGCATCACGCACTTTGATTTCCTGCACCGGCTTGGGCGCGTTCGGGTTGTCGATCGCCAGGCCCTTGCCACGGATGTCGTCGACCCAGTCGATGGTGATGCCATCGGCGCGGCGGGCGCTGGCCAGGTCGAACTGCACGCGCAGGCCGTTGGACTCGGCGGCGATTGCGCTTTCATCGTACGGGGCCAGCTGGAAGTTCGGCTGGAAGCGGGCATCGATGCCCAGCTGCAGCGACGCACCCGGCGAATCGGCCAGCGCGCCCTTCAGCATTTCCACCGCGGCGGGGGTGACGGTGATGCGCGGCGGGGTGCGGTCCGGTGCAGCCAGACCCAGCACGCTGCTCAGCTCGCCGCTGGCGGCCATCTGCAGCACGATGTCGCTGCCGCCGACCAGTTCGCCGTCGATGTACAGCTGCGGGATGGTCGGCCAGTCGCCATAGGCCTTGATGCCTTCACGGATCTCCGCGTCAGCCAGCACGTTGACGTGGGCGAATTCCACGCCCAGGTCCTGCAGGGCACCCACGGCCTTGGCCGAGAAGCCGCACTGCGGCATCGACGGCTGGCCCTTCATGAACAGCACGACGCGGTTGTCGTTGAGGATGGTTTCGATGCGCGAACGCAGGGCGGGATCGAGGGACATGGCAGTCATGGGTCCGAAAAATTCGAATCATCAATTCTACCCCCCATGGCATCATGGGGCATGACCAACGCAGGAACATTGCATCGCATCCCGACCCGGCCCTGGCGCTGGGTGCCCTGGCTGGTGCTGTCGCAGCTGGCCGTGATCCTGGTCTGGGTGCTGGCGGGCTGGCACTGGGGCCTGGCCCTGATGGTGGCAAGCCACGCGCTGTTCATGGTGCCGGTGTTCCTGCCCAACAGCCGCTTCTATGCGCCGGTGCTGAGCCGGTTGCCCGCGGCCGGCAACAGCGTCTGGCTGACCATCGACGACGGCCCCAGTGAACAGACCCCGGCGGTGCTGGATCTGCTGGACCGGCACCAGGCGAAGGCGACCTTTTTCCTGGTCGGCGAGCGCGTATTGGCGCATCCGGCCCTGGTGGAGGAGATCCTGCGTCGCGGACACGACCTCGGCAACCACAGCCACAGCCATCCGCAGGCGCGCTTCTGGCGGCTGGGCCCGGGCATGATGGCGGCGGAGATCGAGGGCTGCCAGCAGACGCTGCAGGCGGTGAGTGGGCGACCGGTGCGCTGGTACCGCTCGGTGGTGGGCATGACCAACCCGTTCGTGGCGCCGGTACTGCGCAAGCTGGGCCTGGTGCGCGTGGGCTGGAGCGCCCGCGGTTATGACGGCGTCGGCTGCACCCCGGATGGCGTGCTGGCGCGTCTGCTCCCGGACCTGCGCCCGGGCGCGATCGTGCTGCTGCATGAAGGTGCCGCACATGGCCACAACCTGGCCATCATCGAACGGGTGCTGCAGGTGCTGGACGAGCGCGGCCTGAAGGCCGAACTGCCGGCCAGGTGACCGGTAGCGCCGGGCCACGCCCGGCGAGCGCGCAGCGCGGCAAGAGCGAAGCGACCCGCGTTTGCCCTTCGCTTTTCTCCTGTCTTCCGTGGTGGACGCACCCGTAAACCATCCCGCCCCGGGCAGCCCCCGTAGACAGCCGCCCACCACGAGGGGCTCAGCCGTTGGCCGCAGTTCCCGGCCGCTCGGCCACCAGCAACCAGCTGTTGAACGGCGTGCGCCCATGCAGCGGACGCAACGGAGCCACCTGCATGCCGGCAGCCGCCAGCGTGGCCTGCAGCCGCTGCGGATCCGGGTAGTGGCGAGGTCGCGTGCCCATCCAGCCGACCAGCCAGGCCAGGCGGTCAGCCACCCGCGTGGTGCGGTCGCGGCGGTCGCCGGTCGCCAGCGGCGTGCGCAGCAGCAGGCGGCCACCGGGCGCGACCCGCGCGCTCACCGCGCGCAGCAGCTCCAGTTGCGGCGCTTCGTCCAGGTACTGCAGCACATCCAGCAGCAGCACATGCCCACCATGCACCGGCAATGGCGCCTGCACATCCAGACAGTCGAACCGTACGTCGGCCAGGCCGTTGCCGGCGCGCTGCGCACGGGCGATCTTGTCGCTGTCCACGTCCACCCCGAGATACCCCTGGCGGCGGCCGCGCTGGCGCAGCACATGCGCGAACAGGCCCAGCCCGCAGCCCAGGTCGAGCACCGGCTGGCCGTCGTCGGGAAGGTGCTGCAGCACGCCGTCATACAGCGGGTCGCTGCCCAGCTTGCCGCGCGTGTAGTAGTAATCGCGGCGGCTGCCCCAGGCCTGCATCGGCCGGAAGGACTCGGCGATCAGGCGCGCCTGCCCGGCATCAAGCGGCGAACAGGGCAGGGGCGTGCCGTCCATCGTCTCAGTCCGTCCTGCCCAGCAGGTGTGCGGCCACCGGCAGCGCACGCGCGCTCCACAGCGCATACATCCGGGCGGACGGGTGCAGGCCATCCTCGGCGATCATCGCCGGGTCAGCGCCGGTGTCGCGGCTGATATCGGTGATGTCGACGAAGGCCACGCCCTGCTGGGTGCTGATCACCTCGGCGGCAGCGTTGAACTCGTCGGTTTCCAGTTCGATCTGGCCCAGGTCGCGACCGCTGCCTGCACCGTACGGCGTGGTGCCCCAGTCCGGGAAGGACAGCACCAGGACCCGGTCCGCACGGCCGCCGGCAAAACCAATCGCGCGCTGCAGCAGGGCCTGGAACTGCACCTGGTACTCGTCCAGCGGACGCCCGCGATACTGGTTGTTGACGCCGATCAGCAGGCTGACGAAGTCGAACGGCCCTTGCGGCGCAACGTCGTCGATGCCGGCGTCGAGCTCGTCGGTGGTCCAGCCGGTGGTGGCGATGGTCTGCGGGTCGTCCAGCGCGATGCCCTGCGCGCGCAGGGCGGCGGCGAGCTGATGCGGCCAGCGGCCGTCGACCGCGACCGCTTCACCGATGGTGTAGGAATCGCCCAGGGCCAGATACGACAAGCCCATCGATCAAGCCACCGACCGGCGGGGCTTCAGCGGCACCACCTTGGTGGCGTCTTCAGCACGGCGGGCGAGGGCGCGGTCGATACGGGCGAACACGTCGCGCATCACCGACGCCTCCGGCAGCAGGGTCACGCGGAAGTGATGGCGGTAAGGCACGTTGAAGCTCGAGCCCGGCACCACCAGCACGCCGTCGTTGTTCATCAGGTCCAGCGCGAAATTATGATCGTCGAAGCCCTTGGCAGCGGCACCGACCACGGCCGGGAACGCGTACAGCGCGCCGGCGGGGGCAACCAGCGACAGGTGTTCGCTGGCCGCGCAGGCTTCGATCACCGCACGACGGGTTTCATACAGGCGGCCACCCGGTGCGCACAGCTCCGAAATGGTGTCCGGGCCGTTCACTGCGGCGTCGATGGCGTACTGGCCCGGCACGTTGGCACACAGGCGCAGCGCGCCCAGCAGGTCCAGCGCGGCACGGAAGTCGCCCAGCCGCGCGTCGTCGCCGCTGAGGTGCGCCCAACCCACGCGCCAGCCGCAGGCGCGGTGCACCTTGCTCAGGCCGCTGAAGGTCAGGCAGGGATGGTCGCCTGCCAGCGGTGCGACCGGCTGGAACACCGCGTCGTCGTACAGGATCTGGTCGTAGATCTCATCGACCAGCAGCAGCAGGTTGTGGCGGCGTGCGATTTCGACCACCTGCTCCAGCAGCTCACGCGGGTAGCTGGCACCGCTGGGGTTGTTCGGATTGATCAGCACGATGGCGCGGGTGCGCGAGGACACCAGCGTCTCGATCTCGCTCGGGTCCGGCTGGAAGCCGTTCTCGGCGGCGCAGCGGTAATACACCGGGCGGCCGTCGTTGAGGATGGTAGAGGCCGACCACAGCGGGTAGTCCGGCGAGGGCACCAGCACTTCGTCGCCCGGGTTGAGCAGCGCACGCAGCGACAGGTCGATCAGCTCGCTGACACCGTTGCCGACGAACACGCGGTCCGGATGCGCATCCGGTGCGCCACGGCGGGCGTAGGCAGCGGCGATTGCCTCGCGGGCGACCGGCAGGCCCTGCTGGTGGGTATACGGATCGGTGCGGCCCATGTCATCGGCGATCGCGCGCTGCAGGTGTTCCGGTGCACGGAAACCGAAAGCGCCGGGATTGCCGATGTTGAGCTTGATCAGCTTGTGGCCCTGCGCTTCCAGCTCCCGGGCTCGCCGTGCCAGTTCTCCGCGGATTTCGTAGCGCACTTCGGAAAGGCGCTCGCGGATGACCAGGGGCTTGGGCGAGGGAGTGGACATGGGCGGTGGGCCGCAGAAGGCATGGGGCTTCCATGGTAGCGGAATTGCTGCAGCGCATGGCAAGGGCCGCAGGGCCCGCCAGCATTGGGCTGGGCGGCACCACACAGGTAGAATGGCGGCGATGACCCAGACCCCCGATTTCACCGCTCTGCAGACCATTGGCTGGCCCTGGCCGGGCCCGCCGCAGCAGGCCGACTGGCAGGCTGTGATGGCCGCGCACCCGCAGGCTCACCCGGCGCGGGTGATCGAGCAGCATCGCACCCACTATGTGGTGGCTGATGGCCCGGAGGCATCGATCAAGGCCGAATCGCTGCCGGAGTGGCAGCGCCCGCGCTTCCCCAGCCACGAACGGCCGGCGGTGGGCGACTGGGTGCTGCTGGATGGCATCCGCATCGTTGCCCTGTTGCCGCGACGTACCGCCATCAAGCGTGGCGCTGCCGGTGAGCATTACCACCAGCAGGTGATCGCAGCCAACATCGATACCGTCTTCATCGTCTGTGGCCTGGATGCGGACTTCAATCCGCGCCGTATTGAACGCTACCTGCTGCTGGTGGGCGGTGGCGGTGCCGAACCGGTGGTGGTGCTGACCAAGGCCGACCAGACCGAGTACAGCGAAGATGCGCTGGCGGTGCTGGAAGAACTGGAGATGCAGGGCATCGCCCTGCACGCGATCAATGGCCTGGATGCCGACAGTGTTGCAGTGCTGGAGCCGTGGCTGGGCCCGGGCCGCACGGTGGTGCTGGTGGGTTCTTCCGGTGCGGGCAAGTCGACGCTGACCAACACGCTGCTGGGCGAACAGCGGATGAAGACCAATACGGTGCGCGCCAACGATTCGCGCGGCCGCCATACCACCACCCACCGCGCACTGATGCCGTTGCCGATGGGCGCCTGCCTGATCGATACGCCGGGCATGCGCGAACTGAAGCCGACCGGCGAAGAAACGCTGGCCGAAGGCGGTTTCGCCGACATCGAAGCGCTGGCCGCGCAGTGCCGCTTCCGCGACTGCATGCACCAGCAGGAACCCGGCTGTGCCGTGCGTGCGGCGATCGATGCCGGCGAGATCGAAGAGAGCCGGCTGCTGAACTACTTCAAGTTGAAGGAAGAAGTGGCCGCCGCCGCCGCCAAGCTGGCCGTGCGCCAGGCCGAGACCGCGCAGGAACGCGGTGGCAGGAAGGGCAAGAGCCAGCAGTTCCGCCCGGCGGGCAAACCGCGCCGGCGTTGACCCCGCGGTGCCGGAAACCCGCTTCCGGTAGGTGCCCACCTTGGTTGGCACGGAGGTGTCCAAAGCCCGCCGTCGGCGGATGCCAACCAAGGTTGGCACCTACCAACGCGCGGGCAGGGCGTTATAGTCCGCCCATGGAACCGACCGCGACGCTGGACCGTGACGTGGCCCACCATGCAGCGCTCGATGCGCGCCTGGTCGAGGCCGTAGGAGGCATCCGCCTGCTGGGCCTGACCAGCTGGCCGGCGACACTGCAGGCACCCTTTCTGGACAGCGTGGCCCGTGGCCAGCCGACGCTGCCGGTGGTCGACTACCCGAAGCTGGATTTCAGCGACGAGCGTCGCGCGCTGGCCGCGCTCGCTGCCGAGTGTGACGACAGCCATCCGCTGGGCCATTACGTGCGGCAGTCCGCGCAGAGCTGGGATCTGGCGGCGCAGCTGCTGGAAGGCCTCGGCACCGCAGCCGTCGATGCCTGTTCGATGCAGTTGTTCGGTTCACCCGAACAGCCTTTGCCGGGCAATGGACCGAGCACGCGCGATGCGGCGCGCCACTTCATCCAGATTGCTGCCGAACTGGATCACGAGCTGCTGGCACCGGAAGAGCAGGTGCCGATCTCGGCGATCGCCCTGCAGCTGCAGCTGCAGAATGATCTCGATGCGTTCTTTGAATCACGCATCATCCAGGTGCAGCTGGACCCGGAGCTGGTCTCGAAGGCGGCTGCCGGACCGACCCGCATCCGCCTGCGCACCAGTGCGCGTTTCAGCGCCTACGATCGCGCGCAGCTGTTCCATCATGAAGCGCTGGTGCATTCGTTGACGGCGTTGAACGGTCGCGCGCAGCCGGTGCTGCCGAGCCTGGCGCTGTCCTCGCCACGGGTGACGGCCACCCAGGAAGGACTGGCGACGTTTGCCGAGCAGATCACCGGCAGCATCGACATCGAGCGCCTGAAGCGCATCAGCCTGCGTACCGAGGCGATCGCGATGGCGCGCGAAGGTGCGGACTTCATCGAGGTGTTCCGCTACTTCTGCGATGCCGGGCAGAACCCGGAAGAGAGCTTCGCCTCGGCGCAGCGGGTGTTCCGCGGTGTGCCGCCGAGTGGCGGCCTGGCCTTCACCAAGGACACGGTGTACCTGCGCGGGCTGGTGTCGGTGCATACCTTCTTCCGCCACATGCTGGCCGAGGATCGCCTGCAGGTCTGCCGCTGGTTGTTCGCCGGCAAGATGAGCCTGACCGATGCGATTGCGTTCGCCCCGCTGTTCGAATCGGGTGTGCTGAAGCCACCGCGCTGGCTGCCGCACTGGATGAGCCGGGCCAACGGCCTGGCCGGCATGCTGGCGTTCTCGCTGTTCGCCAACCGCATCCGGATGGACCAGCTGGCGCCAGAATGAAATGCGTTGGCGGCTTGTCGCGTCTTGATTGATATCGGGAGAGCGGGGGCTTGCGCTGGCCAGGACACGCCGCAAGTACGTCCCTGTAGGCTCGGCCACGGCATCCATGCCGTGGACGGTCCTGGCCAGCGCAAGCCCCCCGCTCCAGACAATTTCCCGCTAGACGGCCAGCAATCCACCAGAGGGATTGCGTTTGAAAAGCTTGAAAAGCAAAGAGCCGGGCAATGCCCGGCTCTTTGCTTTTGCTCTTGCTTTCCATTGCCTCCGCGCCGGCGCAGGAAATCGTCGAGCGCGGTGGGACGGGCCGAGGCAGGACCGTGAGGCGCATGGATGCGCCGACCGAGCCTACAGGGACGTACTTGCGGCGTGTCCTGCCTCGGCCCGTCCCACCTCGCCCCGCTGCGGTACTGATGCGCCGCAGCGCCCGCTTCTGACTTAGAACTCCGCTGCCACCGTCATGAAGATCTGCCGCGGGGCACTCGCATGGATTGCATACCGCGTGCCCTTCGGATCGGTCGGTGCGAACGAACTCAGCTGGCCCGCATAGCGCTTGTTGGTCAGGTTGGTCGCGTTCAACGACACCCGCACGTTGCGCAGGCCCATGCCCGGGCCGAAGTCGTAGCCGGCGCCGGCATCGAAGGTGGTCACGCCCGGCACCGACTGGTCGTTGGTGTAGGTGTAATAACGCTTGCCGGTGTACTTGGCGCGCAGGCTGGCGAAGAAGCCATCGCGGTTCCAGCTGATCTCGCTGGACGCCATGCGCTGCGGCGTATCCACGGTGATCTTGCCGGCCACCGGCACGATCGCACCGCCGGAGGTGTAGTCATCCTCGTAGGTGGTCTTGTTCCAGGACAGCGCGTTGTACCACTGCAGGCCATCGACCGGCTTGAGGATGAAGGTCAGCTCGGCACCATGGCTCTTCACCGAACCGACGTTGATGAAGCGCGTCACGCACTCCGGACGCGTGCCTACCTCGATGCTCGAGCACGGGTTCAACGACAGCAGACGGTTGTCGAACTTCACGTTGTAGGCCGCGATCGACGCCTGGTATTTCTCACCGAAGGTACGGAAACCAGCTTCCAGGCTCTTGGACTTCTCCGGCTCCAGGCCGGCGCTGGCCGCGAACGATTCCGGCGACACCTGCAGCGGGCCACCGCTGCCGCCGCCGACGAAGGCAGCGATGTTCTCGGCGTACGAGGCGAACACTTCATTGTTGGCGTTGAGCTTGAAGCCCACGCCCAACTGCGGCAGCACCGATTCCTTGGCGGTCAGCGTGCCCGAGGCGATGCTGGTTTCCACACCTGGCTGGGCCTTGGCAGTCATGCGCGTGTTGGGGCTCTTGATGCCCACGTCCACGGTCAGGCGCTGGTCGAGGAAGCGCATGCGGTCCTGCACATAGAACTGGCGGGTGCGGATGTCGAAGTCCTGGTTGAACAGGCGACGGTCCGGATTCTGCAGGTACAGGTCGTCCAGGAACGGGCCGCTGATGTAGTAGAAGTTGCGTGAGACGTTATGGTCGTTCTGTTCGTACCACACGCCGGCTTCCAGTTCGTGGATGCCCAGCGTCCACGACAGCGCAGCGGTCACGCCATCGCGGTTGATGGTGTAGTTGGTGCTGCGGATCGAGATCGGCAGCATCCTGTCGGTGCCCGGGTAGGACGGCTGGCCCGGTGCCCACCAGTGGCCCTGGCCACGGTTTTCGTGGTGGTAGCCCAGTAGTTTCAGGCGGCCCTGTTCACCCAGGCGGATGTCGGCGTCGATCGAGTACAGGTTGTCATCGCGCAGCGCACGGCTCTGGTAGTAGGCATCGTCGATGCTGTTGACCCCGCCGCTGAATGCACAGCGTGCCTTGTTGTAGGTGCCCGGTGCGCAGTATGCAGCCGCGACGGCGCGATCCCAGTCCGGTGCATAGATGTTCCAGTCATAACCCAGGCCGCGCGCCAGCATGTCCTTGGACAGGTAGGCATAGTTGGCCTGGCTGGCGCGCGAGGTGGCGACAAAGGCACCGAAGCGGTTGTCGCCCACGTTCCATACCGCCTTGGCATTGAACTGGCGGGTGGTCTGGTTCTGGTACGGCGCGGCCCACATGTCCTGGTCCTGGTGCACGCCGGACACGTAGGCCGAGAAGCCGTTGATGTCGCCGGTGTCCACCCGCAGGTAGCCGCGGCGCTGGTTGTCATCGCCGACGGTGATGCTGGCGCGGCCGCCGAATTCGGTGGACGGGTCCATCGAGAAGTACTGGATGGTGCCGCCAAGGTTGCTGGTCGAGGCCACGCCCAGCGAGCCGATGCCCTGCGACAGCTCGGCGCCGGCCAGGTTCTCGGCGATCAGTGCACGGGCGATGCTCAGGCCGTTGTAGTTGCCGTAGCTGTTGTCGCCCAGCGGGATGCCGTCCAGCGTGTAACCCAGGCGGCTCTTGTCGAAGCCACGCAGGCTGATGGTCTGCGATTCCTCGTTGGCACCGAATGCATCGTTGGACTGCACCGACACGCCGGGCAGGCGGTCGAGGATCTTCTGGCCGCTGGTACCCGGCGGCAGCACCTGCTTGTCGACGGTGGTGATGCGCTGCACCTGGCGGGTCTCGCCCTGGCCGATGACCGAGACGGTATCCAGCGTCTGCGCGCTCAGCGCGATATCGGCGGTGGCGTCGGTGGCTTCAGCGGCGTGGGCGCTGGCGGCGGAAAGCGCGATCGCCACGGCGATCGTCAGGTATCGGGTCTGCATGATGGTCCGTTGCATGGGGGATGGTCACCGGCCCGGGGGCGTGGTGCACGGCCACTATGCGAACGGAACATGAAACCTTGTTTACGGAAAACCAACGAACGGCGTCGTGGGAGAAGCCGCGCAGGGCGTGAATCTGCCGGGGGAGGGAAGCAGACCCACGCCCTGCGTGGAGACTACTAGCCCATGTACAGGCCACCGTTGACCGGATAGTCGGCACCGGTCACGTAGGAGGCTTCATCCGAAGCCAGCCAGGCACACAGGCCGGCCACTTCATCCGGGCGACCCAGGCGCCGCACCGGTACCGACGCGGCCAGGCGATCCAGCACGTCCGGCGGGAAGCTGCTGATCGCCTGGCTGGCGATGTAGCCTGGCGACAGCGTGTTGACGGTGACCCCGCGCGAGGCGACTTCAGCGGCCAGCGCACGGCTGAAACCGTGCATCGCGGCTTTTGCCGTGGCGTAGTTCACCTGGCCGATCTGGCCCTTGTGGGCGCTGACCGAACCGATGTTGATGATGCGGCCCCAGCCACGCGTGGCCATGCCATCGACCACCTGCTTGGTCAGGTTGAACAGCGAATTGAGATTGGAGGCGATCACCGCATTCCAGTCCTCCACCGTCATCTGCCGGAACAGCAGGTCGCGGCTGCCGCCGGAGTTGTTGACCAGCACGTCCACCTCGCCGACCTCAGCACGCACCTTGGCGAAGGCCGCCGTGGTCGACGCCCAATCGGTGGCGTTGCCTTCGGAGGCAATGAAATCAAAGCCCTGTTCGCGCTGCTCGCGCAGCCAGTTGGCCTTGCGCGGCGAGTTGGGTGCGCAGCCGGCGACCACGGTATGGCCGGAACGGGCCAGGCTCTGGCAGATGGCAGTGCCGACACTGCCCATCCCGCTGGTGACGTAGGCGATGCGAAGAGTCATTGCAGAACGCTCCTTGGTAAGGAAATCAGGCCGTGAAGGGATAGAGCCCGAACAACAGGCCGCCGGTCATCAGCAGCAGCGAAATGGCGATCGCCCACTTCAGGGTGAACTTCTGGTGGTCGGCGAATTCAACCTTGGCCAGCCCCACCAGCAGATAGGTGGAAGGCACCAGCGGGCTGAGCAGGTGCACCGGCTGCCCGGCCAGCGACGCGCGGGCCATTTCCACCGGGGTGATGCCGTAGTTGCCGGCCGCCTCGGACAGGATCGGCAGCACGCCGAAGTAGAACGCGTCGTTTGACATGAAGAAGGTGAACGGCATCGAGGCCACGGCGGTGATCACCGCCAGGTACGGGCCCCAGCTGTCGGGGATGATCGCCAGGAAGCTGTGCGACATCGCCTCGACCATGCCGGTGTTGTTGAGGATGCCGGTGAAGATGCCCGCGGCGAAGATCAGCGCCACCACCGACAGCACGCTCCCGGCATGGCTGACCACGCGGCGGCGCTGTTCGGCCAGGTTCGGGTAGTTGATCACCAGCGCGATGGCGAAGCCGATCATGAACAGCACCGGCATCGGCAGCACACCGATGATGAGGGCGCTCATCAGCGCCAGGGTCAGCACCAGGTTCACCCACAGCAGCTTGGGGCGCTTGGTGTCTTCGGCGTCTTCCACGGTCGGCAGCGTGTTGCCGTCGTCGGACACGCTGTTGTCCATCCAGCTGCCGCCCTTGGGCAGGGTCACCACGCCCAGGCGACGACGCTCCTTCAGGCCCAGGTACCAGGCCAGCAGCAGCACGCCAGCGCAGGCGATCACCATCGAGGGAATCAGTGGCACGAACACATCGGCAGGATCCACGTGCAGGGCGGTGGCCGCGCGTGCGGTCGGGCCGCCCCACGGGGTCAGGTTCATCACGCCACCGGCGAGAATGGTCACGCAGGTCATGTTCAGCGCGTTCATGCCCAGCCGCTGGTACAGCGGCAGCATCGCCGAGACGGTGATCATGTAGGTGGTCGAGCCATCGCCGTCGAGCGAGATCAGCATCGCCAGCACGGCGGTGCCAAGCACGATCTTCATCGGGTCGCCCTTGACGAAGCGCAGGATGATCCGCACCAGCGGATCGAACAGGCCTGCATCGATCATCACGCCGAAGTAGAGAATGGCGAACATCAGCATCACGCCGGTCGGCGCGATCTTCTTGATGCCTTCCAGCATCATCTCGTCGATGCCGGCGGCGAAGCCACCGATCAGGGCGAAGATGATGGGAATGGTGATCAGGGCAACGAGCGGCGACAGTCGTTTGCTCATGATCAAGTACATGAACGTAATGACCATGCCAAAGCCGAGGATGCTCAGCATCATCTGCGGACTCCTAGAGGAAACAGGACGTGGGACGTGGAAGGGGCCCGAGCGTGCGTGCCCGGGGAAAACGCGTCAGAAGTCGAACTGCAGGCGCCCGGTGACCGCGCGCGTGCGATCCACCGTGGTGCCGGCGAGGCGGTCGCGATTGCGGCTTTCGATCACGTTGAGCATGAAGCGCAGGTTGTCGCGCAGGTACCAGTTGCCGCCCAGCGTCCAGCCTTCGGTGCTGCCACGACGCAGGTCCGGCGCACCATCGAGGTGCTGCGCGCCCCACATCTGGTCATAGCGCAGGGCCACTTCGAAGGCACCGGCCTTGTGGCGGATGTTCTTGACCCGGGCGAAGCGGCCGGTCTTGCGGTCGTAGGCGCGGCTTTCGCCGGTAACGAACCAGCTGAGCATGCCGTAGGCGGCCATCACATCACCGCGCTGGGCGCCATCATCGAAGGTGGCGCCGCTGAACTCGCCCTGCCATGACAGCGGGCCGCGCACCTGCGCATATTCCAGCGACCACTTGTTGACGTCGGTATCGCGGCCAGCGGAGAAGTCGACCAGGGTCAGGCGGCTTTCGTCGGACAGATGGCCGGCCGGACGCGGACGGATCTTCAGGCCCGGGGTGCCGTTGCCGCCCGGGTTGTCATAGGCCTCGCGGGCCAGCGACAGGCCCAGGTGCAGCACATCGCCCTCGCTGGGTGACGGCGCCCAGGTAACGCGTCCACCCGCAGCGCGGCCCTTGACCTGCCAGGCATCGATGCTCTCCAGGCTGTACACGCTGGCCGCCCAGGTGAAATCGCCCGGATTGGCCTGCCAGGAGGCACCCAGCCGGTACAGCGGCGCCAGCGTGGTGCCGGCGTTGCCGCGCTCCAGGAAGCTGCCGTAGTTGGAACCGGTGCGGTCGTCCAGCGAGAAATACTGCTTGAACTGGCCCACGGTGAGGCGGCCGGCATCGCCGAAGCTGCGGCTCAGGTAGACGTCCTTGGCCTCGACACGGTCGCCGGAGAAATCGGCTTCCAGCTTGTAGTCGACCACGAAGAACTTGCCGGAAACGTCAACCCAGGCGCGGCGGATCTCGGTGTCGTCCTTGTTCGGCGTACCCCGGTTGTCGTTGTCGAAGGTGGCGAAGTCCAGGTGCAGGCGGCCGCCCACCGTGGCGGTCACTGGACGCTCGTCTTCGGCGAAGGCCGGCGCGGCCAGCGCAGCCAGGGCCATCATGGCGGCAGGACGCCGCCAGGCAATGCTCAATTCCACAAACCCTCCCAGGTGCGCGCCAGGCGCGCGGCAATCGTGGGCACCGGACGGTGCGCGGCCGCAGTCTGTGTCGCGCAAGCTGTCATCGTCCTGTCAGCGGTTTGTGCGGTGCAGCGTAAATGGTCTCCGCTGCGCTCGCCGGGCATGGCCCGGCGCTACCCGGCGACGATGCACCCAGGGGCGCCGATCCATGACCGGCGGAACAGGTCAGCATCGGTAGCGCCCGGCCATGCCCGGCGAGCGCAGCGGCGCCATGCGGTAGCATTCGTTTCCCCTCCCACTGTCGTGCCCATGCGCCTGCTGCTGGTCGAAGACAACCCGGACCTGGCCGATGCGATCATCCGTCGCATGCGCCGCAGTGGTCACGCGGTGGACTGGCAGGCCGACGGCTTGGCCGCCGCCAGCGTGCTGCGTTACCAGAGTTTCGATCTGGTGGTGCTGGATATCGGCCTGCCAAAACTGGATGGGCTGCGGGTGCTGGCCGGCATGCGCGAGCGTGGTGACAGCACACCGGTGCTGATGCTGACCGCACGCGATGGCATCGAAGATCGCGTGCAGGCACTCGATGTCGGTGCTGACGACTACCTCGGCAAGCCATTCGACTTCCGTGAATTCGAAGCGCGCTGCCGCGTGCTGCTGCGACGTGCACGCGGGCAGGCCAGCGAAGTGGTGCAGATCGGCGGCTTCCAGTTCGACAACGCTGCGCACCGGGTGACCCTGGATGGCGAGCCGATCGAGCTGCCCAACCGCGAGTATCGGTTGCTGGAGATCCTGGTCGGGCGCTTGGGCCAGGTGGTGGGCAAGGATGAGATCGGCAATGGCCTGTTCGGCTTCGATGACGAAGCCGGGCCGAATGCCATCGAGCTGTACATCGGTCGCCTGCGCAGAAAGCTGGCAGGCGCGCCGCTGCGCATCACCACGGTGCGTGGTGTCGGCTATCTGCTTGAAGCCAGCGACGGCCCGGCCGATGCCGATGGCTGACGCGCGCAGCGCAAGTGCCGCCCCCGGGTCGCTGCGGCGCACCCTGCTGCTGTACCTGGGCGCGTTGCTGGCGGTGTTCGCGGTGGCGCTGCTGTTCGCTGCACGCGACTACGGCCAGCGTGCCGCCAACCGCTCCTACGACCATCTGCTGGTGTCGTCGGCCCTGTCGATCGCCGATTCGGTGGCATTGGTCGATGGCCAGTGGCAGGTGGACCTTCCGTATGCCGCGCTGGACCTTCTTGCGATGGCGCCGGAAGACCGCGTGTTCTACCGGATCGCCGACAGCCGCGGCAACCTGATCACCGGCTACGGTGACCTGCCTGCGCCGCCGCGGCGGCCGGGCACGCAACCGCAGTTGTTCGATGCGCCCTACAGCGGCGAGATCGTGCGTTTCGTGGTGGTCGGCCGCAGCTTTGCCGCGGCCTCCGCGCAGGGCGAGGTGCAGGTGCAGGTGGGGCAGACCCGGCGTGCACGTGAAGCGGTGGCGCAGGAACTGGTCACCCGCGCGCTGTTGGCCATCGGCGTGCTGTCGGGATTGCTGCTGGCACTGGTGGCGTTCGGCGTGCACCGCGCGTTCCGGCCGCTGGTGCGGGTCGAGCGCGAACTGTCACGCCGTGAGCCGTCCGACCTGAAACCGCTGGATGCGCGCGTGCCACGCGAGATGGACCAGATGGTGGCTGCGCTGAACCGCTTCATGGAGCGCCTGTCCAGCAGCAATGAAACCCTGCGCGCGTTCATGGCCGAGGCCGCGCACCAGATGCGCACGCCCTTGGCCGCGCTGCGTGCGCAGGCACAGCTGGCGCTGGACGACGACGATCCGGAAGACATGCGGCGCAGCCTGCAGGCGATCGAGCGCAACGCCACCCACATGAGCCGTCTGCTCAACCAGCTGCTCAGCGATGCCAGCGTGATCCATCGGTCACATCTGCAGCGCTTCGCCACCGTGGACCTGGCCGAGACCGTGCACCAGGCCCTGCATGAAGCGCTGCCGCAGGCAGGGCCCGCCCCGCGCGTGCAGCTGGCGATGACGGCCGAGCCGGTGCAGGTGCACGGTGACGCACTGCTGCTGCGCGAGGCGATCAAGAATCTGGTCGACAACGCGCTGAAGTACGGCGGCGATGGCCCCTTGCAGATCGCGCTGACCGCTGAAGGCGGGCAGGCCGTGCTGACCATCGCCGACCACGGCACCGGCATCGCCGCCGCCGATGCCGAACGCGTGTTCGAGCGTTTCGCGCGCGGCGAAGGCGCACCCTCCGGCGGTGCAGGCCTTGGTCTGGCCATCGTCAAGCGGGTGGTCGACAGCCATGGCGGGCAGATCGATCTCAGCAATCGACCGCAGGGTGGCCTGGTCGCCACCATCCACCTGCCCCGGAGCAGCACATGATCCGCCTGTTCGCCGCTGTCGTTGTCCTGTTGCTGGCCGTGCCGGCACTCGCTGCACCGGGCGATGTACGCCGCTTCCCCGCCCAGGGCGCTGCCACCGCACAGCTGCGCATCCACGGCACCACCGATATCGAGGTCTTCGCCGAGGTCATCGCCGACTACCAGCGGCTGCATCCGGGCAGCGAGGTGGTGTACGAAGACATCATCACCCAGGACCTGTACGCGCGTTACCTGCGCGACCGCAGCGGGCCTGCGTCGCCGGACCTGCTGATCTCCAGCGGCATGGACCTGCAGACCAAGCTGGTCAACGACGGCCACGCGTTGCCACACCGCTCGCTGCAGACCCAGGCGCTGCCAGCGTGGGCGCAATGGCGTGGCGAGGCATTCGGCATCAGCTACGAACCGGTGGTGATGGTCTACAACACCCGCAGCCTGCCGGCCGCGAAGGCGCCGCACACGCGTCGACAGCTGCTGGACCTGCTGCGCGCGGAGGGGGCGCCGTTGCGCGGCAAGGTTGGCACCTACGATATCGAACGCAGCAGCGTGGGCTACCTGCTGGCGACCCAGGACGCCCAGCGCGGCAGCATCGCCGGTGCGTTGCTCGGTGCGCTGGGCGACAACGCCGTGGTGCGCGAGGAGCGTACCGGGGTGCTGCTGGACCAGGTGGCCAGCGGCCAGTTGTCGCTGGTCTACAACGTGCTGGGCTCGTATGCGCAGGCGCGTATCGATGCGGGCGCACCGCTGGCCATCGTCGAGCCGGAAGACTACACGCTGGTGGTGCTGCGTACGGCGGTGATTCCGCGTACCGGCGCGCACCCGCAGGAAGCGCGGCGTTTCCTCGATTACCTGCTGTCGCCGCGCGGCCAGCAGGTGCTCGCGCGGGAAGCGCGGCTGATGCCGATCGTGCGCAGCGATGCAGGCGGCGGGGATGCCCCTGGCCGCAGCCGTCGCCCGATCCAGCTCGGCCCCGGCCTGCTGGTCTACCTGGATGCGCTCAAGCGCCGCCAGTTCTTGGATGCATGGCGCAGCAGCGTGGAGCCGGCGGGGCGGTAGCGCCCGTACTGGTGCTCCGGTAGCGCCGGGCCATGCCCGGCGGAGGCAGTTCGCTGCCCGTACAATGGCCGCATGAGCGAATACACCATCCTGATCGCCGATGACCATCCGCTGCTGCGTTCGGCGGTGGTGCAGTCGTTGCGGCAGAGTCTGCCGCTGGCGCAGGTACGCGAGGTTGCCAGCGCCGAAGCACTGGCCACTTCGCTGGACGCACAGCCCGATGTGGATCTGGTGCTGCTGGACCTGACCATGCCGGGCGCACATGGATTCTCCGCGCTACTGCACGTGCGCGGTTCGCACCCGGACATTCCGGTGGTGATCCTGTCCTCCAACGACCACCCGCGGGTGATCCGCCGCGCGCAGCAGTTCGGCGCGGCGGGTTTCATTCCCAAGTCCGCGCCTGCCGAAACCATCGGTGAAGCGGTGGCAGCGGTGCTCGACGGTGGCCTGTGGTTCCCGGCGATGGCGGCCGAGCGTTCCGAGGCCGACGCGCTGCTGGCCAGCCGCCTGGCGCAGCTGACGCCGCAGCAGTTCCGGGTGCTGCTGTGCCTGGCCGACGGGCTGCTCAACAAGCAGATCGCCTATGAACTGGGCTTGGCCGAAAACACGGTGAAGGTGCACGTGACCGCCATCCTGAAGAAGCTCGAATGCCACAGCCGCACGCAGGCGGCAGTGCTGGTGAAGGCACTGGAGCCGGAAGGCGATGCGCGCGTTGGATTGGATGGCTGACCGAGACGGGACGTTGGCGCATGTACTGCGTCGTTGTGGATGCTGTTCCGCTTTCCTGATCAGTTCCCGCTGATCGAATTCAGTTCGGGATCGGTAGAGAACATGAATCTGTTCTCGTATCCCGCGCCGAGCTTCTCAGATACTTCGGTGTAGCTGTATGTGGGAGATGATCGGTCTGACGCCAGTCTGTGGCCCCATGCTTCGTGGTCGGCACTGCTTTGGGCGCGAGCGATACCAATGCATATGCTCAGGCCGCACGCCAGGCGATCAAGAACCCCGTCCTGACCCATTGCGCGCTCGAGAGATGATCGATAGTGCCTGGTCAGGTCCTGGGCATCAGGGCTGGATGCTGCGTCGATGGTCATACGGTCGATTGCATCAGAGCTGCTGCGGCTGGATCGCAAAAGGGTTTCAGCTGCTTGGTTCGAGATGCCCCCGTTTGCCATGAATCCGGATTCGACTTGAAGGTACTCGAATGTGCGTTCTCTACGATTGCTGGCCGAAGCTGAAACAGCTTCATTCGAAGACGTTCGGCCGGACCGGCCCGCTGGTTCGGGTAGGTCCGGATGAAAGTAATTGATGCCGCCTTCTTCTGTGGATCTCTGTTGATTGCGGTCTGCTGTTTGTGATTTGCCATCGACGCATCCGCTGCAGTACAGGCCGAGAAGCATTGCCGTGATCAGGCCGAAGTGTTTTGTAGATGCGGGGGGCACGGGACGAGGGAGCACGGTTGTTGCCTCTGGTCTGGCTGGCCGGTTGGCCCGGGCACGCAATTGTCTGATCTTCAGCAACGTTGGTAAGTAGGGCGATTGCTCGTTTGTTGTTCGGACTATGCCCATGCTTCGTCACGGGTACGTCGCTTCCCATCCTCCTCTCAAAGAGCGGATGGCAAGCGAAGGATGTCTGGCCATCAAGTGGCGGAGCACCCGCTCACGTCAGAGCGTGAACGCTCTGACGCGGGCCGACGGCCCTCGCTCAGGTGTGACTGGCTTACCCGCGATGCCGCAACAGCAGCTGCGTCATCAACGCCCGCAGCGCCGGCGGCCGCACGGGCTTGAGCAGGAAGCCCCAACCGTTCTCGGCAGCATGCACTTTCAGCGCATCATCGCGCTCAGCGGTCACCAGGATCACCGGTGGCCGCGCCTTCCACAGCGTGCACAGCGCTTCATACAGGTCCGGTCCGTGCCATTGCCCCATGCGTACGTCCAGCAGCAACAGCTGCGGCACGTTCAGCGCACTGGCGATTTCCAGTGCCCCCTGGGGGCCATCGGCAAGTTCCACATGGCAGCCCCAGCGTTCCAGCAGAGCACGGGTTGCCGCACAGACGTGGGGGTCATCATCGATGCTCCAGACCCGACATTCGCGCAGCGGGCTGTCATCGGACGGTTCGGTCGCGACGACCGGCGCCGCCGGCGGCGCAATCACCTCGTCGGCGCGCCCGAGTGCCACGCTCACCGCGAATACGCTGCCCTTGCCCAGCGTGGAACGCAGGCTGATGCGGTGGCCGAGCAGTCGACCGATGCGTTCGACGATGGCCAGGCCCAGGCCGGCGCCACGTTCCTGCTCCACGCCGTCGTTCAGGCGACGGAATTCTTCGAAGATCTCGCCCTGCAGGCTTTCCGGAATACCTGGTCCCTGGTCATGCACCTCGATGCGCAGCTGGTCGCCTGCACGCCGGCAGCCGATCAGCACACGGCCACGTGGCGTATAGCGCAGCGCATTGGACAGGAAATTCTGCAGGATGCGCCGCAGCAGTGCTTCGTCGCTGACGATCACCGCACGGGTGTCCACCCAGTCCAGCTGCAGGCCGCGGCTCTGTGCGGCGATGCCGAACTCGCGCGCCAGGGTTTCCAGCAAGGGAGACAGCGCGAATGCGCGCACCCGTACCTGCAACGACCCCGACTCCAGCCGTGAAATATCCAGCAGGCTGTTGAGGATCGCGTCCTGCGCGGCCAGTGCGGCGTCGATATGGTCGCTGGTCTGTTGCTGTGCGGGGTCGGTAAGCTTGCCGCGCAGCACCGACACGAACATGCGCGCGGCGTTCAGCGGCTGCAGCAGGTCGTGCACGGCCGAGGCGACGAAGCGGGTCTTGTAACGGTTGGCCTGCTCGGCTTCGCGGCGGGCTTCGTCCAGATCCTGGGTGCGTTCGGCCACGCGGTGTTCCAGCGCATCGGCCAGCGAACGCAGCTCGCGCGCGGCGTTCTTGTAGCTGGTGATGTCGGCATAGCTGGTGACGAAGCCACCGTCGGGCAGCGGGTTGCCGCGGATCTCCAGCACCGTGCCGTCGTCCTTCTCGCTCTCGCGCATGTGTGGGCGGCCACTGCGCAGGTGGGTCAGGCGGCGTTCGATGGCCTCGTCGATCGGGCCGGGCCCCAACAGGCCGCGACGTGCGTTGAAGCGGAACAGTTCCTCGATCGGGCGGCCCACCCGCACCAGCCCCGCCGGGAAGCGGAACAATTCCAGATAGCGCGAATTCCAGGCGACCAGACGCTGTTCCTTGTCGATCACCACCACGCCCTGCGGCAGATGTTCGAGGCTGCGGCTCAAGCCAACGTCGGCATCGGTTGCGGCTTCCAGCAAGCCGTCCTGGGCGGTCCGCAGTTCCTGTGCATGCTGCTTGAGCAGGGTTTCCAGTTCACGCCGGCTGCGCTGGCGGTGCTTGGACAGGCGACGCCGTTGCTGCACGAACAGCACCAGGAAACCCAGCGCCAGCCAAGCGGCGGCGCCGGCCACTGCCGCGCCGCGGCCGGCGCTGGTGGCCGCGCTGGCGTCGTGCAGCAGGTGCAGGCTCCAGTCTTCGTCGGGCAGCGCCAGGGTCTGCCACAGCATCGCCTGTGGCAGTGCCGGGTCGAGCAAGCGCACCATGCGGCCACCATCGGCCAGCACGTCCTCGGTGCGCACGCGCAGCGGCTGCAGCGAGCGGTCGGCATACTGCCGCGCCGCGCGCATCTCGCGGCGTTCCTCCGTGCCGAGCGGACGCAGCAGGCGGTAGCGCCAGGCATCGCGGTTGGCCAGGAACACCACGTCGTGGTTGTCGCTGGTCAGCACCACGTCCGGGCTGTTCAACCATTCCTGTTCCAGTGCCGACAGCTCGATCTTGATCACGATCACGCCGATGCGCTGGCTGTCGGCATCGAGGATGGCCTCGGACATGAAGTAGCCGGGCACTCCGGTGGTCATGCCGATGCCGTAGAAGCGACCACGGCCATGGGCCAGCGCCTGCTGGTAGTACGGACGGTAGCTGTAATCCTCGCCGACGTTGCTGGTCGGCTGGTCCCAGTTGCTGGCGGCCACGGCCACGCCATCGCGGCCGACCAGGGTCAGTGTCGAGGTGCGGGTAACCTGGTTGGCGCGCTGCAGTTTGAGGTTCAGGCGCTGCCGCTCGGCGGGCGAGGGCGGCACCTGCAGTGCATGCAGCAGGTCCGGGTCCAGCGCCATCACCTGCGGCAGGGTGCCGAACCGGTCGATGCGCTGTTGCAGGCCCTGGCCATACAGCTGCAGCTGGCGCTGCACCTGCGCGCTTTCGGTGCCCAGCGCGCGACGCCAGGCATAGTGGCCTGCGGCGGCCGCGCACAGCACGGTGCCGGCCACCATCACCAGAACGGTCAGCAACTGCAGGCGGTGTCGGCTGAGCCAGTACATGGCGGCAGTCTACGCAGGGCCGGCGGGCGTGGCATGCACGCCCGCCGGGATCTGACGCGTGGAAGGGATCAGAAGTGCATCTGCGCGCGAAGTTCGAAGATCTCCGGGGTGCTGCGCGCACCCCGACGGCTGGCGTCGACCTTCACGTAGTTGGCCTGGAACTTGAAGTGGCTGGTCAGGTACCAGTTCGCGCCCAGGGTCAGGTCGTGTTGGCGGCCACCAAGGATGCTGCCGTCGTCCAGGTCCAGGCGGCTGTAGCGGGCCACCAGTTCCACCGCACCGTAGTCATGCGCCGGCTTGATGTTGGCAACGGCGCCGGCGTTGTACGGGCGTGATTCGCCGGTCAGCACCCAGCTGGCCATCGCGTACTGGCCGTGGCCGGTGTAGTCGGGCTTGCCATCATTGCGGGTGACGGTGGCCTGCAGCGCTTCGGCCTGCAGCGAGAACGGACCGCGGATCCAGATGCCTTCCAGGCCGGTGCGGCGGATCTGGTCGGCGGTGACCAGGGCCCCCGAATCGACCAGGCGGATGTCGGTCAGGCCGGCTTCCGGACGGGCCCGCAGGCGCGCGCTGGCTTCGTGGTGCACGTTGCGGCCATCGTGGTAACCGCGCGGATTTTCCTGCGAATAGGCCAGGCCGAGGTGGATCACATCGCCCGGTGCCTTCACCGGCGTCCACACCGCACGCACTGCCTGGGTGGTGCCGGGGTTGTCGCCCTGCAGGTCCTTGCCGCCATAGGCGCCGGCCTGCAGCAGGTACTGCGGACGCTCCAGCACCCATTCCACGCCGGTGCGGCGGCCTGCGTAGAACGCCTGCACGGGCAGCGCGGTTTCCAGGAAGCTGCCGGCGCGCGAGGAGGTGTTGGCATCCAGGCCGACCGGGGTCTTCATGTAGCCGAAGCGGAAGCGGCCGACATCGCGGCCGAAGAACGCCTTGCTCTCCAAGCGCACGAACACGTCCAGCCAGGTATCGGCCTGGAAATCGTAGTAGACCATCGCGTCGTACACGCCCTTCTTTTTCAGGGTCGCGCCGAACTCCTTGCGACGCACCGCATCGTCATCCTCGATGCCGCTGGCGGACGAGAAGTCGTTGTAGTCGTAGGCGATGTTGGCGGTAGCGGCCAGCTCGGTGCCGTCGCCGAAGGCGTACTTGGTCGGCCAGTTGTCGAAATCCGCAGCGGATGCGAAGGCGGGGAGGGCGGCCAGGGAAAGGGCCAGCAAGGTGGGAATCGGGCGCATGGGTGGTGCGGCTCTCTCGGATTGCGTGTGGACAGGACAACAACGGCCGCGATGGCCGGAACTTTCGCAATGACGCGCCCGGCCGTTCAGGTCGGGCCACCGGCGTCCCCGCGATCAGGGGTGCGGCGCCAGTGTAGGCAGCGCAGCCACCTGAACCGGGGGGCTAGTACCAATAGGTTATCTGCGCTGGCGTGCCCGGCGCGTACAAAGGCGTCCATTGGTCGCACCCCTGCGCCTGCAGTCACGGGGCGTGCGGTCAGTTTCCACGGTAACGGTTCCCGTGCAGTTCCGGGACCGTACGTGCCTGAAAACGCCCCTTCCGGAGTCCGCCATGCACATCCCGACCGCTGCGCCGGTGCCAAGCAAGCCGTTGCCGCTCTACCGCCAACTGTATTTCCAGGTGATCGTGGCGATCGTCCTGGGTGCTGTCCTCGGCCACTACGAGCCGCTGCTCGGCGCGAAGATGAAGCCGCTCGGCGATGCCTTCATCAACCTGGTGAAGATGATCATCGCCCCGGTGATCTTCCTGACCATCGTCACCGGCATCGCCGGCATGACCCACCTGCGCACGGTGGGCCGGGTGTTCGCCAAGGCGATGGCGTATTTCCTGTTCTTCTCCACGCTGGCGCTGATCGTCGGCATGATCGTGGCGCACGTGGTGCAGCCCGGCGCCGGCATGAACATCAATCCGGCCGAGCTGGACCAGACCGCGGTGCACAGCTATGTCGAGAAGTCGCACGACCTGACACTGGTCGGCTTCCTGATGGACATCATCCCGAAGACGCTGATCAGCGCCTTCGTCGACGGCAACATCCTGCAGGTGCTGTTCGTGGCGGTGCTGTTCGGCATCGCGCTGGCCTCGGTGGGCGAGAAGGGCAAGCCGATCCAGAACTTCCTGGAAGCGCTGGTCGCGCCGGTGTTCAAGCTGGTGCACATCCTGATGAAGGCTGCGCCGATCGGTGCCTTCGGTGCCATCGCCTTCACCATCGGCAAGTACGGCGTCGGCTCGCTGGTCAACCTGGCCTGGCTGGTCGGCTCGTTCTACCTCACCGCGTTCCTGTTCGTTGCGGTGATCCTGGGCGTGGTCTGCCGCCTGTGTGGCTTCTCGGTGTTCAAGCTGGCCCGTTACCTGAAGGCCGAGTTGCTGCTGGTGCTGGGCACCTCGTCGTCGGAGTCGGCGCTGCCGTCGCTGATGGAGAAGATGGAACGTGCCGGCTGCAGCAAGTCGGTGGTCGGCCTGGTGGTCCCCACCGGTTACTCGTTCAACCTGGACGGCACCAACATCTACATGACCCTGGCCGCGCTGTTCATCGCCCAGGCCACCAACACCGAGCTGACCCTGGGCCACCAGATCGCGCTGCTGCTGGTGGCGATGCTCAGCTCCAAGGGCGCTGCCGGCGTCACCGGTGCCGGCTTCATCACCCTGGCCGCCACCCTGGCGGTGGTGCCGGAAGTGCCGGTGGCGGGCATGGCGCTGATCCTGGGCGTGGACCGCTTCATGAGCGAGTGCCGCTCGCTGACCAACTTCATCGGCAATGCGGTGGCCACGGTGGTGGTCTCGCGCTGGGAAGGTGCGCTGGACCGCGACCGCCTGAAGCTGGCGCTGGATGGTCGCGAAAGCGAACTGCCGCCGCCGGTCGATGCCGTGCCGCTGGCGATGACCGAGGCGCTGCCCGCCAAGGGCTGATCCGGGTGTGTGGTACTGCGGGGCCGGTCACGACAGTGGCACGGCCCCGCAGCGTTTCAAGGCGTCCCACGGCTGTCATCGCCAGCGCCGAAGCTGTGCTCTGGTAAGGTCGCATACGCCATGGAATTGTGCGGTCGCAGCATCAGTGCGACAGCATAGCGACAGGTCCGACCGCTCCAACGGGGGTATGATCCCCTGTCCCTTCTGCCCATTCATGTAACCCACATCGATGTCCAACGAAGATTTCAAACAGGCCGCCCTCGATTACCACCGGATGTCTCCGCCCGGCAAGATCAAGGTTTCCGCTACCAAGCCCATGCTGACCCAGCGCGACCTGTCGCTGGCGTATTCGCCGGGCGTGGCGTACGCCTGTGAAGCGATCAAGGCCGATCCGCAGCAGGCCAGCGAGCTGACCGCCCGCGGCAACCTGGTGGCGGTGATCTCCAACGGCACCGCGGTGCTGGGCCTGGGCAACATCGGCGCGCTGGCCGGCAAGCCGGTGATGGAAGGCAAGGGCGTGCTGTTCCAGAAGTTCGCCGGCATCGATGTGTTCGACATCGAAGTGGACGAGAACGACCCGGACAAGCTGGTCGACATCATCGCCTCGCTGGAGCCGACCTTCGGCGGCATCAACCTGGAAGACATCAAGGCACCGGAGTGCTTCATCGTCGAGCGCAAGCTGCGCGAGCGCATGAAGATCCCGGTGTTCCATGACGACCAGCACGGCACGGCGATCATCGTCGGTGCTGCGGTGCTCAACGCCATGGCGATCACCGGCAAGAAGATCGAAGAAGTGAAGCTGGCGACCACGGGCATGGGCGCGGCCGGCATTTCCTGCGTGAACATGCTGGTGCAGCTGGGCCTGAAGCCGGAGAACATCCTGGCCTTCGACCGCGAAGGCGTGATCCACACCGGCCGTACCGACCTGGACCCGGAAAAGCTGCGCTATGCGCGCGACACCGACAAGCGCACCCTGGCCGAGATCGTCGACGGCGCGGACATCTTCCTGGGCCTGTCGGCGCCAGGCATCCTGACCGCCGAGATGGTCAAGACGATGGCGCCGGACCCGGTGATCTTCGCCCTGGCCAACCCGACCCCGGAAATCATGCCGGAACTGGTGCGCGCTGCGCGTCCGGACGCGATCATCGGTACCGGCCGTTCGGACTATCCGAACCAGGTCAACAACGTGCTGTGCTTCCCGTACCTGTTCCGCGGTGCGCTGGACGTCGGTGCGACCGCGATCAACGAGGAAATGAAGATCGCCTGCGTGCGCGCGATCGCCGCGCTGGCCCGCCGCGCCGCCACCGACATGGGCTCTGCCTATGGCGGTGAGACCCCCAGCTTCGGCCGCGAATACCTGATCCCGCGTCCGTTCGACCGTCGCCTGCTGGTGGAGCTGTCGGCCGCCGTGGCCCAGGCCGCGATGGATTCGGGCGTGGCCGCCCGTCCGATCGCCGACATGGAAGCCTACCGGCAGAAGCTGTCGCAGTTCGTCTACCGCACCAGCCTGATGATGAAGCCGGTCTACGATCGCGCGCGCAGCGACAAGCAGCGCGTGGTGTATGCCGAAGGCGAAGAAGAAGTGGTGCTGCAGGCGGTGCAGAACGTGGTCGACGACGGCCTGGCACATCCGATCCTGATCGGCCGTCCGGAAGTGATCGAATCGCGCATCGAGCGCCTCGGCCTGCGCCTGAAGATCGGCGAGAACATTGAAGTCACCAACATCAATGACGACCCGCGCTTCAACGAATACTGGCAGTACTACCACGGCCTGACCGGCCGTCGTGGCGTCACCGTGGCCGCCGCCAAGAACCTGATGCGTTCGCGCCCGACCCTGATCGCTGCAGTGATGGTGGCCCGTGGCGAAGCCGATGCGATGCTGACCGGCATCGTCGGCCGCTTCCACAAGAAGCTGGGCTACGTGCGCAGCGTGCTGCCGCTGGAATCGAAGGTCACCTCGACCTCGGCGATGACCGGCGTGATCAACCAGCAGGGTGTGTTCTTCTTCGTCGATACCCACGTGCAGGAAGACCCGACCGCAGAGCAGCTGTGCGAAGCGACCCTGCAGGCCGCGTACCGCATGAAGCTGTTCGGCGTCGAGCCGAAGGTAGCACTGCTGTCGCACTCCAACTTCGGCAGCCACGATTCGAAGGATGCGCTGAAGATGCGCCAGGTGCGCGAGCTGCTGCTCAAGCGCAACCCGCGTCTGAACGTGGACGGCGAAATGCAGGGCGACACCGCATGGGATGAAGCCCTGCGCCAGAAGCTGCTGCCGGGCTCGACCCTGCAGGGCCGTGCCAACCTGTTCGTGCTGCCGAACCTGGAAGCGGCCAACATCGCCTACAACCTGGTGCGCGTGTTCACCGATGGCGTGGCGATCGGTCCGATCCTGATGGGCGTCAACAAGCCGGTGCACATCCTGACCACCAGCGCGACCTCGCGCCGGATCCTGAACATGACCGCGATCGCCGCGGTTGATGCGCAGATCCGCAAGCAGATCGAAGCGGAAAAGAAGGCATAAGCCTTCGTTCCGCTGCGATCTGCAGAAACGCGCCCCACGGGGCGCGTTTCTGTTTCCGCAACGCGGAAACCGGATCGGGTAGCGCCGGGCCATGCCCGGCGAGCGCGCAGCGCGGCGCGTCTTGTATTCCGCCGGGCACGGCCCGGCGCTACCGGAGAAGCAGTGCGGGAACGGTAGTGCCGGCCGCTGGCCGGCGAGCGCGCAGCGCGGCGCTTCCCGTGTTCCGCCGGGCATGGCCCGGCGCCACCGGAGAACTGCAGCCGCCCGGTAATCGCCCTGCAACCTTGCTGCGGCCCAATACGCCTACGCGGCCTGGCCGTGGGAAGGGACCGGACCGGCCTTCCCACCCTGGGCCCGACCAACTTTCCATGGGCGGAGCAGTGTCATGCGCAGTCGAGTGAGCAAGCGGTACTTCCAGCAGCTGTTCGCGCTGTACGCCGGCTTCGTGCAGTCGCGTTGAAGGCCGGGGCATCGCCCCGGCGACGTCGAGCCTACCGCCGCTTCGCGGGCGGCGGCGCAGGGGCCGGGGAGCGTAGCTTGGCGTACTCCGCCCACAGCGCCGGCAGGGTCTTGCCGGTGTGCTTCTGCCAAAGCGCCGGCGCATAGCGCCCGTCGCGCAGATCCTTGTCCAGTGCCAGCACCAGTCCCGGGTGCGCCGCTTCGGCCCACTTCAGGAAGGCGCCGGTTACCCGGTAGCCGCTTTCCACCGTCTGGCCCTGGCTCAGCTTGTCCGGCAACGCCCAGCCGGCAGCGGCGTTGTTCATGCCGTAGCGATCGCGGGCGTAGTCGGCAATGCCCTCCACCAGCCAGCCCGGCACGCGCTTGTCGCCATAGCTGGGGTAGCCCTGCACGATGTGCATCGCTTCGTGGGTGACCAGATCGATGTCATCCGGGTGCTGGACCAGCCAGCCCGGATTGATCGTGATCGTGCTGGCCTTGTCCTTGTCGCCGACGAAGGCGACGCCGTTGTACGCCGGATCGATCACGATGCGCACTTCGTTCGGCGCGGCCGGGCGGAAGTCCGCACGCTCGCGCAGGTAAGCAAAGTAGAACGTATCGATGATGCGCTTGCGCACCGGCGCGGCCAGCGCGCCGGTGGCATCCTGGTAGTACAGGGTCACCCCGTCACGGCTGACCTGGCCATCGAAGGCCTGGGTCTGCGGTTGTGCGTGGCTGAGGCTGGGAAATACAAGGGCGGCAAGAGCGAGGGGGAGCAAACGTAGGCGCATGGACGTCATTGTAGGGGGGAGGGCGCCAACAGTTCGATCTCGGCCAGCTGCAGGCGCCCCGGCGCAGCCAGGCGCAGACGGTACTCGGCGTAGCGTGAGGGCGAGGCGATACGGAACGGGCGGGTCTGCCGCGCCGAGGTGAAATCTTCGCCGCGTCGCTGGTCCAGCGTTACCCAGCGCCCGTTGCCGGCACGCGCTTCCAGCGTCCACTCACCGCCACGGATCGTGCCGTCACCGCTGGTCAGCGTGTACATCGTCGGTACGTCGTCGCCCACGTGGCTCAATGCGATGGTCACGCCACCGCCCAGCGGCACGGCCGTGTTGGCATCGTCGTCGATCAGCGCGGGCAGGGCACGGCCATCAGCCAGTGCCGCCTGCGCGCCATTGCCGAGCAGATCATGCAGCAGCTGCGGGCGCTGGCCACGGGCGGTCAGCGAGCGCGGTACATCATCCACGCCGCTGCCCCAGCGTGACGGCTGCGGGCCCATCACGAAGTCCAGGGTTGCACCCTTGGCGATCACTTCGTGCGGCACCCAGGTCTTGCTCCACGGCTTGCCGTTGATCTTCAGCGACTGCACGTACACGTTCTCCGGCGAATTCTGCGGTGCATTGACGGTCAACACCGCGCCGCCCTGCAGCTCGACGCGCGCATGCTGGAACGCCGGCGAACCAATCACGTACTCCGGCGCACCCATGCGCAGCGGATACAGGCCCAGCGAGGCCAGCACGTACCACGCCGAGGTCTCGCCGTTGTCCTCGTCGCCCGGATAGCCCTGGCCGATCTCGCTGCCGACATACAGCCGCGACAGGATCTCGCGCACATGCTGCTGGGTCTTCCACGGCTGTCCGGCATACAGGTACATCCACGGGATGTGGTGTGCCGGCTGGTTGCTGTGCGCGTACATGCCCATGCGTACGTCGCGCGCTTCGGTCATCTCATGGATGGTGCCGCCGTAGGAGCCGGCGAATGCGGCGTCGGCGGTTTCCGGGGTGGCGAAGAAGGTATCGAGCTTGGCGGCCAGCTTGTCGCGGCCACCGTACAGCGCGGCCAGGCCTTCGCCATCGTGCGCGGCGGTGAAGGCGAACGTCCAGCCATTGGATTCGGTGTAGTCGTGGCCCCACACGCGCGGGTCGTAGTCCTTGGCCTGCAGGCGCCAGCTTCCATCGGGCCTGCGGCCCTGGAAGAAGCCGGCGGCCGGATCGAACAACGTCGCGTAGCTGCCGGCGCGGTGACGGAAGTAGTCGGCCTCGGTGGCGTAGCGTTCGCGCGCGGACGGTGTGGTCGCGCGCTTGGCCAGGGCATCGGCCATGTTGGCGATGCCGAAATCATTGAGCGCACCTTCCATCGTCCACGACATGCCTTCATGCACGTCGGCGCTGGCATAGCCGCGGAACGTCGAACGCTCCATGCCCTTGCGGCCGACGTGGCGGTCCGGCGGCACCACGGTGGCGTTCTTCAGCGCTGCGGCGTAGGCCTCTTCCGGATCGAAGCCACCGATGCCCTTCAGCCACGCATCGGCGAAGGCGACGTCCGAGCTGGTGCCGACCATCAGGTCTGCGTAGCCCGGCGAGGACCAGCGCGCGACCCAGCCACCGGCGCGGTACTGTTCGATGAAACCCTGTACCAGCTGCCCGGCATCATCCGGGGTGAACAGCGCATACGCCGGCCAGGTGGTGCGGAACGTGTCCCAGAAGCCGTTGTTGACGAAGACCTTGCCGTCGCGCACCGGTGCGAAACTGCGCGTCGCGCTGCCGTGGGTGTTGTCATCGGCGGCGCTGGCCTGGCTGGCATAGCGCCACTCGGGCGCGGCGGCGGTGCCCGCATTCTCGTGGCCGGAATTGGGGTACAGGTACAGCCGGTACAGGCTGGAGTACAGCGTGGTCTTCTGGTCGTCACTGGCATTGCCGATGTCGAAACGGGCCAGGCGCGCATCCCACGCATCCTGTGCACGGCCTGCCACGCTTTCCAGCGTATCGGCGGCGGCGATTTCCAGCGCCAGGTTGTGCCGCGCCTGCTCGACGGAGATCAGCGAGGTGGCGATGCGCATCGTCACCCGGCGCTCGCTGCCCGCGTCGAACTTGATGTAGCCGGTCGGGCGGCCGGTGCCGATCTGGCCGCTGCTGCGCCACGGCTTGTCGAAGCTGGCGACCACGTACATGCGGGTAGCGCCGTTGGACAGGCCGCTGCGGGTATCGGTGTAGCCGGTCAACGTCTGCGTGGCGACATCGAGGGTGAGTCCGCCGCGGGCATCGACGTTGTCGAACAGCAGGTTGGCGTCGCCACCTTCGGGGAACTCGAAGCGGAACAGCGCGGCATGGTCGGTGGGGGCGATGGACGCGGCGATGCCGTTGTCGAAGCGCACGTCGTAGCGGTACGGGCGCGCGTTTTCCTGCGTGCGGTTGAAGGACAATGCCCGCTTGCTGCGATCAGCCTCAGGCACACCGCGCGTGGCGGAGGGCATCACCTGGAAGGTCTGGCGGTCGCCCATCCACGGGCTGGGCTGGTGGCTCAGCGCCAACGCCTGCAGCTGCGGCCGGTTCTTCGCATCGTTCTGCTCGTTCCAGCGGTACAGCCAGTTCAGGGCGCCGGCATCGGTCACCGGCGTCCAGAAGTTGAAACCGTGCGGTACCGCAGTGGCCGGGAAGTTGTTGCCGCGCGAGAAGGTGCCGTTGGCCTGGGTTCCGCGCGTGGTCAGTACCCAGTCGGAGACCCGCTGCGGCGCCTGCCGTGGCTGCTCGTCCAGGCGCACGTCGTCGATCCAGCCCGACGCCGGCGCGCCATTGGCGCTGGCCACCTCGAGCTCGATGGCCAGCACGCGGCGGCCCTTCAGCGCCGGCATGTCGCCCAGCCTGACCGCCTTGCGCGCCCACTGCTGCGGGTACAGCGTCTTCGAATCGCCCTGCGCCCGTGCGCCCAGCGCTACGCCGTGCTGGTCGCGCGCGCCGCTGGCGGAGACGCGGCTGCCATCGTCCAGCAGCAGGTCCAGCGAGACATAGGTGGAGGCCACGGTGTCCTTGCCGACGATCTCCGGCAGTACCAGCCAGGACAGCGTGGTGTCGGTGCCGATGGGCAGATCGGTCTTGAACAGTTCGCGGCGTGCCTGGCCGCCACTGGCGCTGTAGTGCAACGCATGCAGGCCGCTGTAGCCGACGTTGCGCTTGGCCGCGTACGGCGCGCCGGGGCCGCTGCCGACTTCGACGGACAAGGTGCCATCGGACCTGGCCGGCGCCGGTTCGCCCGGCTCGAAGGAGGTCTGCAGCCCTTGCGCCAGCACCGGCGTCGCAGTGGTCGCACAGGCCAGGGCCAGGGCGAGCGGAAGCAGGGCGCGGCGCGGATCGGACAGGGTCATGCAGGGTCTCCCGGTAGGGCAGGCGGCAGGCAGAACCCGCATCGGCGAACACCACGGACAGCATCGCCCCGTCCGCCGCAGGGCAGTCGGGAGGCGATGCAGGTCCGGTGGGGGGCGGGCCATGCGATCGGGTCAGGAATGGATCGCTGCCGATGCTGCAACAGCCGGCAGCGCCCTGACAAGTGCCATTTAGTTCGATCCAAATGCGGGAAATTCGAACGACGACCGATTCCGCGCGGAATTGACTGGCCTGCCTGGGATTTCCCGCCGATGGGGGCAGGGCGACGGCAGCGCGGGAGGGGCAGGGCGGTCGCACGTGGCTGCACCGGTGAAGGCTGCAAGCGGGCCGCCGCGCGCAGCGGCCACGCCGCGCACGGTGTTTGCCGGGCCCAGATGCTAGAATCGCAGGCCTCGCAATCCGTTCATCGACATCCGCCATGAGCCATACCGCCACCGCGCCCGCCAACGCCGAAAAGCGCTACACCGTGCACCGCAGCGATCTGCCGCTGAGCTGCCCGACCCCGGAAATGGCGCTGTGGAACTCGCATCCGCGCGTGTACCTGCCGATCGAAGACGAACCCAACGGGCAAGCGCAGTGTGCTTACTGCGGCGCCGTGTTCGTGCTGGCCGACTGAACGGCTGCCCCCTCGATGCGCCGATTGACCGTGGTGCAGTTGCTGCCGGCGCTGCACTCCGGCGGTGTCGAGCGCTCGACCCTTGAAATCGCCGCGGCCCTGGTCGCTGCCGGCCATCGCGCGCTGGTGGTGTCTGCTGGTGGTCGCCTGGTGCAGCCGCTGCTCGACAGCGGTGCCGAGCACCTGACCCTGGATATCGGCCGCAAGTCGCTGCTGACGCTGCGCCATCTGCCTACCCTGCGTCGCCTGTTCACCGAAGTGGGCGCCGACATCGTCCACGCCCGTTCGCGCCTGCCGGCGTGGCTGGGGCTGTACGCGATCCGCGCGATGCAGCCGGCGCAACGCCCGCATTGGGTGACTACCGTGCATGGGCTGAATTCGCCCAGCCGCTACAGCGCGGTGATGACCAGCGGCGAACGCGTGATCTGTGTGTCCAACAGCGTGCGCGACTACGTACACACCCATTACCCGACGGTGCCGCACGCCAGGCTGCAGGTGATCCCGCGTGGGGTGGATGTCAGCCAGTTCCCGCGTGTGGCACGCGCCGATCGACGGCCTCGGCTGGCGCTGGCGGCGGACTATCCATGGCTGGCCCAGGTCGATGGACCGCTGTTGCTGCTGCCCGGTCGCGGCACCCGGCTGAAAGGCCACGCCCACGCGCTGCAGCTGCTTGCCGATGTCCGTGCAGCAGGCGTGCCGGCACAGCTGTGGATGCTGGGCACCGACGAGCCTGGCCGGGAAGCCTATGTGGCAGAGCTGCGCAGGCAGGCAGACCTGCTTGGTGTGACCGGGGCCGTGCACATCAGCACGCCGACCGCGTGCATCGCCCAGGCCTACGCCGCCAGCGATCTGGTGCTGCAGCTGTCGGACAAGCCGGAAGCCTTCGGCCGCACCGTGGTCGAAGCGTTGTCGGTCGGCAGGCCGGTGCTGGGCTGGGACCACGGCGGCGTCGGCGAACTGCTGCAGCAACTGCAGCCCAGTGGCGCCGTGCCGCTGGGCAATGCGCGGCTGCTGGGTGAACGTGCGCTGGCCCTGCTGGCACAGCCACCGTCCTTGCCGACCCGCATCCCGTTTACCCTGCAGGCCATGCAGCGCGATACCCTCCGCCTTTATGCCGACCTCGCTGGCTGACGCCACGCCGCCCCTGCGCGATGAGCGCGCCGGCCGCTGGGCACCCTGGTGGGTGCTGGCCTACGTCGCGTTGTGGCCACTGCCAGGTATCGCCGAAACCGTGCTGGGCCTGGGGGCGTTGTATGCCGCCGCACGCATGGTCATCCGCCGGGTGCAGCATCGCCCTCATCTGCTGAGCCCGGCAGCGTGGGCACTGACATCGATTCTTTTCCTCGGCTACTGGTTGCCGCAGGCGTTCTCGGCCTTCGATGCCGTGGTCCCGTCGGCGTCGTGGACCAAGGCTGCGGCCGGGCTGCGCTATCTGCCTTTCATGTGGCTGGTGGCGATCGCCGTGGCCACCCCGCAGCGGCGGCGCCTGACCCTGGGTGGATTGGCGGTGATCACCGGCCTGTGGACGCTCGATGCGCTGGTGCAGGCACTGGCAGGCACCAGTCCCTGGTTCTGGTCGCTGCAGCAGATCAAGCTGGCCATCAGCGGCCACGCGTTGTGCCCGGCCGAGGAAGCCGCGTTGGCGGATCGTCTCAGCGGCGCGCTGGGGCCGTGCAACCTGAAATTCGGCCTGGTGCTGGCTAGTCTTTCGCCGTTCCTGTTGTTGCCGGTGGCGCGCCGTTTCGGCAATGCGGGCTGGTTGCTGGCCGCTGCTGCGGTGGGCGTGGTGCTGTTGCTGGCCGGCTCGCGTGCCTCATGGATCACCTTCGGCCTGGTGGTCGCCTACAGCGGAGTGCGCCAACTGGGATGGAAGCGGCTGGGTCTGCTGGCACTGGCCGCTGTGCTCACGGCGGGCGTGTTGACGGCCAGCGTGCCGCAGCTGCGTGAGCGTGTGGCGCGCACGGCAATGGCCTGGGACGGTGGCGAGGACGGGGTCGAGCAGGCCCTGTCCGGCCGTACCCGCATCTGGAGTGCGGCAGCCTGCATGATCGAAGCACATCCGATCAATGGTGTCGGTGCACGTGGCTTCCGCGACGCCTATCCCCACTGCGTTGCCGATGAAGGACCGGCGGTGTGGGGCACGATGCCCGCGCTGCACGCCCATCAGATCGTGCTGGAGATCCTGGCCGAGACCGGTTCGCTGGGGCTGCTGCTGTGGCTGGCGGCGGTGGCACAGGCGTGGCGGGCATGGCGTTTCGCCCCGGCCCCGGCGCGCGAACGTGCACGCCCGGCCATGCTGGCCCTGGCGGTCACCGTGTTCCCGCTCAACACCCACCTGGCGTTCTACTCCGCGTTCTGGGGCGGCCTGACCGTCCTGCTCGCCGCGCTGTTCGTCGGCACGTTGCTGGTGCGCGAACCGGACGATCAGCCGGGCGCCGGGTAATCTCCGCATCCACGCATGGCGTGGATCTACTGGATTGTGCGGGGTGGCTGGTCGTATCCACGCATGGCGTGGATCTACTTGCGTGTGCGGGTTGGGGCCTATCCACGCATGGCGTGGATCTACTTGCGTGTGCGGGTTGGGGCCTATCCACGCATGGCGTGGATCTACTGGATTGTGCGGGGTGGCTGGTCGTATCCACGCATGGCGTGGATCTCCGGGGACGTGTCTGGCGGGGGAGCAGTAGATCCACGCCATGCGTGGATGGGCTTTCCCATGAACATTGGCCGGTGTCGCGGCTTTTCCCGACCGTCCGCAGGGTGGTCCGCCAATGCAAGGATGACCGGGCAAACCGCAGTCTGTCCCCATGGCAAGCCCCAGACTCCGCTACGGTCGCTACTCCCGCACGGGAAATGTCTATTCCCTGACCACGACAACACAAGGCCGGGAGCCATTCTTCTCCGACGCAGGCAATGTCGCTGTGCTGGTGGACGCGCTGCGCTTCGTCGAACGCAGCGGCATCAGCCACAGCCTCGCCTGGGTGGTGATGCCCGACCACCTGCACTGGTTGATGGAGCTGCAGAAGGGAACGCTGGCCCAGTGCATGGCGTTGCTGAAATCACGCAGCAGCCGGCAGCTGAACCGGATATCGGGACGAAAAGGGCCGCTCTGGCAGCACGGCTATCACGACCATGCGGTGCGTACCGATGAATCCCTTCATGAGACGGCGATGTACATCCTGGGCAATCCGGTGCGGGCCGGATTGGCTGGTGGGCTGGGGGACTACCCTCACGCCTGGTGTCGTTGGCCGTTGTAGATTTCCGCATCCGAAGGAAGAGCATCCACGCATGGCGTGGATCTGCTGATCGGGATTCCCGGTAGATCCACGCCATGCGTGGATGAGCCATCCAAATCTCACGTCACTTGTAGAAATCGCTGCGCCCACCAGGCTGGCGCTTGAAGCGGCGATGGATCCACAGGTACTGGTCCGGTGCCTCGCGCACCATCTGCTCGATGGCCTGGTTGACCCGCGCGGTATCGGCTTCGACGTCCTCGCTGGGGAAATTCTCCAGTGCCGCGCCGATCTTCAGGAAGTACTTCCCGCCTTCGCGGCGATGGAAGTAGGGAATGACAGCACAACCGGTCATCCGCGCCAGCTGGTGGGTGGCGGTGATGGTGGAGGCGGTGTGGCCGAAGAACGGCACGAACACGGTGTCCTTGCCGCGCATGTCCTGGTCGGGGGCGTACCAGAGGAAGCCGCCCTTCTTCAGGTGGCGCACCGTCGCGCGGATGTCCTCGTTGGCGTACATCGCCTTGGCATAGCGCAGGCGGCCGAACTTCACCGCCCATTCGTACACCGGGTTCTTGTGCTTGCGGTACATGCCGGACAGGTCGACGTGGTCGCACAGCAGGCGGCCGCACATCTCCAGGGTCATGAAGTGGCCCGAGACCAGCAGCACGCCGCGGCCTTCGGCCTGCATCTGCTTGAGGTGCTCCAGCCCTTCGATGTGCACCTGCGGGCGGATGCTGTCGATGCTGCCCCACCAGGAACGCGCGCATTCGAAGATGCCCACACCCAGGGCGTCGAAGCTGTCGCGCACCAGGCGCTTGCGCCAGGCCTCGTCCTTCTCGGGGAAGCACAGCTTGAGGTTGACCTCGGCGGCATGGCGGCGGCTGCCGGCCAGGCGCCAGGCGATCGAGCCGACCCCGCGGCCCAGCACGCGCTGCAGCGTCCACGGCAGCCGGGCGATCCCGAAGGCAGTGAACATGACGGCAAACATCGGCCAGTTGCGTGGGTCACGCAGCGACGGACGGACGGCGGTGGTGGCATCGGACATGCTGCCATTCTACCAACCCGGCCGCGTGTCTTTCCCGGGGGGCTCCCGTATCCTTGCCGCATGCGTAAAGACCCTGTCGAATGGATCCTGCGTGGCCTGTACTCGGCCGTGCTGTACCTGCTGCTGCCGATCACCGTGTACCACCTGGTCTGGCGCGGCTTCCGGGTCCGTGAATACTTCCGGCGCTGGGATGAACGCTATGCGTCCTATCCGCAGCCCAGCGGCCAGCCCCGGGTCTGGCTGCATGCGGTCTCGGTGGGCGAGGTCAACGCCGCTGCGCCGCTGGTCAACGCGCTGCGCGCGCAGCGGCCGGACATCCGCTGGGTCATCACCACCATCACCCCGACCGGCTCGGAACGGGTGCGCGCGCTGTGGGGCGATGCGCTGGACCATGTGTACCTGCCGTACGACGTGCCGGGCAGCGTCAACCGCTTCCTGGGGCACTTCCAGCCCAGCCTGGCGCTGATCCTGGAAACCGAACTGTGGCCGAACATGCTGTTCGGCTGCCGCGACCGTCGCATTCCGGTGTACATCCTCAATGCGCGCCTGTCGGCCCGATCGCTGCGCGGCTACCGCGTGCTGGCGGCGTTGATCCGGCGCGCGCTGCGCACGGTCACCTGCGTGGCCGCACAGTCGCAGGATGACGCTGCGCGGTTCGTGCAGCTGGGCGCGGCGCCGGAACAGGTGCAGGCACTGGGCAACCTGAAGTTCGACATCGCCACGCCGGACGTGCAGCCCTTCATCGAACAGTTCCATGCCCATGTGCCGGCCACGCGCCCGGTGTGGATCGCGGCCAGCACGCATGATGGTGAAGAGCAGGCAGTGATCGACCTGCACCGCCGCCTGCGCCAGCAGCATCCAGACCTGCTGCTGCTGTGGGCGCCGCGGCATCCCGAGCGCTTCCCCAGGGTGGAGGCGCTGGCCCGCGAGCAGGGCTGGAACGTGTCGACGCGGCGCGCCCAGCAGTGGCCGGACGCGCGCAGCGATGTCTTCGTCATCGACACGCTGGGCGAGCTGATGCCGTTCTATGGCTGTGCCCAGGTAGCCTTCGTCGGTGGCAGCCTGCAGGCCATCGGCGGCCACAACCTGCTGGAACCGGCGGCGATGGGCACCGCAGCGGTGACCGGCCCGCACCTGCACAACTTCGCCGAGATCTCGCGGCGCATGCGCGAGGCCGGTGCACTGCTGATCGGCGAGGACGTGCAGGCGGTGGGTGATCTGCTGCTGCACCTGCTCGACGACGTGCAGGCGCGCGAAGACATGGCCCGCGCCGGTTGCACGCTGGTCAGCAATGGCCGCGGCGCGCTGCAACGGACGCTGCAGCTGGTGGCTCCGCATTTGCCGCCGCCGCTGGCCTGAGACCCGGCCTGTCGCCATCAGATGTTTCAGGGGCGCTTCGCCTGCGCTGTCGTGAACGCCTGCATCAAGTCTGCTTGATGATGTTGAATCTGTCGTAGTTGGACCGCTACCGCCGTCCACGGCGTGCAAGCTGTCACATCATCGTTCGTATGGCGCAGATTCCGATTCCGCCTGCCGCGTCAGGCTGCCAGCCTGTTGTCGACCACGCTTGGGCGGCATCAAGGGAGCTTTGAATGAGCGGCGAGAACGGAGACGCGCTGCACGCCAGCGCGAAGACCGGGAGGCTGGGCACCGACCATCTGCTGGTGGTGGCGCTGACCCTGCTGATGGGCGGCAGCGTTGTCGCCCTGGTCGGCCAGCACACGGCGGCACAGGCGGGCCCCGCCATAGTGCTCAGCCTGTTGCTGGCGGCGTTGGGCGCAGTACCGATGCTGTATTGCCTGCGCATGGCGATGCGGCGCGTGCCGGATGCTTCGGGTCTGCACGGCCTGCTCCGTGCCGCCTGGGGCAGGCTGCTTGCCGATGTACTGGTGATAGCCCTGCTGCTGGAACTGACGGCGACCCTCGCAGGGCTGGCGCAATCGACGGCGCGCCATCTGTACGCTGCTGCGGAGGTCATCGACGCCACTCCCGCGCAGTGGCTGCCCTTGCCGCTGGCGGCGGCGATCCTGGTGCTGCTGCTGGGAGCTGCCACTGCAGTGCTGCGGACGCCGCGCGCGCTGTTGCTGGCCAGTGCACTGTTGACGGTGAAGCTGGGCGTGGGCCTGCTGCTGTTGTTGCTGGCAGCACGCCATGTGCACTACGCGCATTGGATTCCGTGGCTGCCATCGGCTACCGCGCCCTATCGCTTCGGGCTGGGGGGCGTGCTGGCGGCGGGCGTGGCGTTGCTGGGTGTCCTGCTCGGTGCAGGCCTGCTGGCAGGGTTCTGCGGGCGGGTGCCGCGCCCTCGTGCGCAGGTTTCCAGAGCCGCCGGCGCAGCGGTGCTGATGGCGATGTTGTGGCTGATGGTATTGGCTGCGCTGCAGTCGGGCCTCGTCGAGTTTGCCGCGTTGGCCAGCACGCGGCCGCTGTCGGTGGCGTTGCAGGGTGTCCCGCAGCTGCAGTGGTTGCTGCCACTGTTGCCGTTGGCGGCGGCGCGGGGCTGGCGGCCCTGCAGTTGGTACTGCTGCTGTTGGCCGCGCGGTTGGGGGGGGAAGTCTGGCCGCCGAAGTCCGGCGAAGTGGGCACCGGTGCGCCTCTGCTGCTGGCGCTGACCGTGCTGTCGGCGGCGTTGGCGCTGTCGCTGCCGGAGGGGTGGCTTCCACAGCTGCCGGGGCCCGCAGGTCTGCTGGTCCTGGCTGCCGTATGCCTGGGCGTTGCGCGCAGTCATTGGCGGGCGACGGATGCGGATGATCGGCGGCTGATGCCGATGGTGCTCGCCCCTATGGCGACCGCACTGTGCCTGTTGCCGGCAGTCACGTCGCGGCTGTTCGTACCGGTGCTGGTGGTGCTGGCGGTCGTGTTGGCAGGCGTCCTGTTGCGTCGGCGCGCCGGACGTTCGCGCTAGCGCCTCACACACCGCAGGCCATCTGCAATCCACAAAAAAAGCCACCCTCGCGGGTGGCTTCCTGGTCAGGCCGGTCGCGCCGACTCAGTTCGTGGTCGTCGCCGGGTTGCCCGCGTCCTGGGTCAGCAGGCGGTTGATGTCCTGCAGTTCGGCGACATCCAGGCCACCCACGGCTTGGCTCAGCAGCAGGCGGTTCTGCAGGAAGTTGTAGCGGGCCTGCGCGTAATCCAGCTGTGCGGAGAACAGGATGCGCTGGTTCTGGATCACGTCCAGCACGGTGCGGGTACCCACTTCCAGGCCAACCTGCGAGGCATCGTAGGCGCTCTGCGCGGAAACCACGGCCAAACGGCGCGCTTCCACTTCGCTGATGCCCTGCACCAGGGTCTGGTAGGCATTGCGGGTGTTGCGGTCCAGTGCGCGCTTCTGCTGCTCGAAACCGTCCTGGGCGATGTCACGCTGGGCCAGCGCCTGGCGTACGCCGGACTGGGTGGCGCCGCCGGAGAAGATCGGCACGCTCAGGGTCAGGCCGATGCTGTTGGTGCGTGCATCGGGGGAGAGCGAACCGGCACCGACGCTGTCGCCCCAGGTTGCGCTCTTGCCCCAGCTGCCGCCCAGCGACAGGGTCGGGTAGTGACCACCACGGGCGGCCTGCACGCTGGCTTCGGCGGCACCGACCTTCAGCTCCTGCGCCTTCAGCGCCGGATTCTGCGTGGTCGCCTGCTGCACCAGCTGGTCCAGGTTGCCGCGGTTGGCCGGCACTTCCGGACGGAAATCGGCCGGCAGGCCCTTCAGGTTCATCACCGGCTGGCCGGTCAGTTCGGTCAGGGCCTGGTAGTTGTCGGCCAGGGTGTTCTGCGCAACGATCGTGTTGGCGCGCGCCTGGTCGTACTGGGCGCGGGCCTCGTGCACGTCGGTGATCGGCGCCAGGCCCACTTCCAGGCGCTTGTCGGCGAAGTCGAACTGCTTTTTCGCGGCCGCTTCATTGGTCTGTGCGGCGTTCAGCGATTCGATCGCCACCAGCACGTTGAAGTAGGCCGCCGAGGTGCGCACGATCAGGTTGTCGTTGGCCGAGTCGAGGGTGAAGTCCGCCGCCTTGCTCAGCTCGCGCTGCGAACGCAGGTTGTTGATCTGGGTCCAGTTGAACAGCGTCTGGGTGCCATCAACGGTATAGCTGCGGCGCTTGCTGGTGAACGAGCCGGAATTGGCGTCAGCGTTCGGCTCGCTGCGCGTGCGGTTCAACTGCGCTGTACCGTTGATCTGCGGCAGCAGGGCAGCACGCGCCTGCACGGCGCCTTCCTTGTCATACAGCCGGGTGGATTCGGCGGCGGACAGCTGCGGGTCACCATTGCGCGCCATTTCATAGACCTGCAGCAGGTCGGCGGCATGGGCGGACAACGGCAGCAGGGCAGTGGCCAGCGCAACAGCGAGGGATCGGCGGATCATTGCGGCTTCCTTGGACTCAGAGGTGGAACTGGGGGGCCGGGGCGGCACCACGCAGGTAATCGATATCGGTCTCGAACAGCGACTCGGTGCTGCCATCGGCCTTCACCAGCAGTGCTTCCATTGCCGGCGAACGGCCCTGGATGACATACAGGCGACCACCCGGACGCAACCACGAAGCAAACTGTGACGGCACCACGTCGACGGCGCCAGTGACACAGATCACGTCGAAGCGGCGTTCCGTCTGCCAGGCCAGGCCATCGGCCACTTCCACGCGCACGTTGGTGCCCAGGCCGGTGGCATCCAGGCGGGCGCGCGCAGCAGCGGCCAGTTCCGGATCGATTTCCAGGCTCAGCACGTCGCGCGCCAGCGCGCCGATGCAGGCCGACAGGAAGCCGCTGCCGGTGCCGATTTCCAGCACTTCGTCACCCGGCTGCAGATCCAGTGCCTGCAGGGTACGGCCCTCGATGACCGGCTTCATCATCTTCTGGCCGTTGCCGATCGGCAGTTCGACATCGGCATAGGCCAGCGCCCGGTGCGCGTCGGCGACGAAGGCCTCGCGCGGCAGGCGGGCCAGGACGTCGAGCACCTTGATGTCCAGCACGTCCCAGGGACGGATCTGCTGTTCCACCATCAGTTCGCGGGCGTGGGCGTAATCAATCGTCATGAGGTTCAAATCCAGCGCAGTGGGCCGGCCATTTTACCGGTGCCGGGGGCCGGCGGCGCGCCCAGAGCATCAGCTGCAGGGTGGCCGGGGTCGCAGTGCCGGAAGTCATCGCGACCTCCGGTTCGTTCAGTTTTGGTTATCCAGCGTTCCCGGCCCCCCGCGGCGCGTAGGCGCGCAGGAAGAAATCCACGCTGGCGGCCACGTGTATCGCAGCATCGGTCTCGACGGGGGACAGTGGCATGCCGCACATCATATGCATGTGCACTTCGCCCTTCACCAGGGTCAGGAACTGCTGGCCGGCGATGTAGCAGTCGGGGATATCCAGTTCGCCGCGCTCGGCACGCGAACGCATGAAGTCGGCCAGTGCCTCGCAGGTGCGTTGCGGGCCCGCCTGCCAGAACAGTTCACGCAGGCGCTCGTCGGTCTCCGGCGCCATCATCATCCGCTGGATCGACAGGGCCGCGTCGGAGGTGATCATCTCGAAGAACGCCATGCCGATGCCCAGCAACTGGTCACGCAGAGGGCCTTCGACGTCGGCCACGAACAGCGCGTCGGGCAGCATCTCGATGCACTTGGACTGCACAGCTTCGGAGAACAGG
The DNA here is from genome assembly GCF_003428825.1 of Stenotrophomonas sp. G4. NCBI lineage: Bacteria > Pseudomonadati > Pseudomonadota > Gammaproteobacteria > Lysobacterales > Lysobacteraceae > Stenotrophomonas > Stenotrophomonas sp. G4. Next base: position 3,693,005 of record NZ_CP031741.1, on the reverse strand, counting down.
GTCTCTTTGTCGCCGAAATGGCTGTAGACGGTCAGCTTCGATACGCCGGCCTGGGCAGCAATGCTGTCCATGCTCACGCCGCTGTAGCCCTGCTCGATGAACAGTGTCTTGGCTGCCTCGAGTATCGCCGCGCGCTTGCCCAGATCCTTGGGGCGCCCGGGACCGGCAGCCTTGGCAACGGGCTTGGCCGTCGGCTTTCGGGAAGTGGGAGAACTCATTCCGCTAATACTAGACCAAGCGGTTCGATATTTATACTATACCGGCTGGTTCACTAATGTCCGCGTTGCAACAGTATGTTGCCGGCGCGTTCCCCCCCGGATTTCTTTTCAGGTCCTGTACCTCATGAAAAACATGCGTTGGTTGGGCGTAGGCGTACTGGTCGTGGTGTTGGCAGCGTGCGGCAAGCAGGCCGCCGAGCCGGCGGCGGCCATCCCGGTGCTGGTGGTGCATCCCACCACGCAGGATGGACAGGCCGCGGCCGCCTACCCCGGCGAGGTGCGTGCCCGCCAGGAAAGCCCACTGTCGTTCCGGGTTGGCGGCAACCTGGTCAGGCGCCTCGTCGACGCAGGCGAGCGGGTGAAGAAGGGCCAGCTGCTGGCCGAGCTGGATGCGGCCGACTACGCCTCGCAGGCGGCGGCGTCGCAGGCGCAGCTGGCGGCGGCCGAAGCAGACCTGGTGCGCGCGCGCGATGACCAGAAGCGCTATGCCAAGCTGGCGGAAGACCAGCTGGTGAGCCGCTCGGCACTGGACCAGCAGACCGCTGCGTTCAAGGCCGCGCAGGGCCAGGCCAACGCGGCCCGGGCCAACCTCGCCGTGGCCCGCAACCAGGCTGAGTACGCGCAGCTGCGCGCACCCGCCGATGGGGTGATCGCCAGCCGCCAGGCCGAAGCCGGCCAGGTCGTGAGCGCGGGGCAGACGGTGTTCACCCTGGCCGCCGATGGTGGCCGTGAGGTGCTGATCGCGCTGCCGGAAAGCAGCATCCGCGACTACAAGGTCGGCCAGTCGGTACAGGTGGAACTGTGGAACCGTCCGGGCCAGCTGCTGCCGGGCACCCTGCGCGAGATCGCCCCGGCCGCCGATGCACAGGCGCGCACCTATGCCACGCGCGTGAGCCTGGCGCCGGAAGCACTGAGCGAAGTGGAACTGGGCCAGAGTGCGCGGGTGTTTGCCAGCGCCGGGCGCAGTGGTGCGTTGCAGCTGCCGCTGGCGGCTGTGCTGCGCGGCAGTGATGGCAAGGCCAGCGTGTGGGTGGTCAATCCGTCCAACGGTGCATTGAAGGCAACGCCGGTGCAGGTGGGTGCCTACGGCGCGCAGGCCGTGCCGGTCGTGTCCGGCGTGGGCGCGACGGACTGGGTGGTCGCTGCCGGCGGCCATCTGCTGCGCGAAGGCCAGGTGGTGACGCCGGTCGACCGCCAGAACCGCCCGGTGCTGGCACCGTCGGCCGCCAAGCCGGCGCCGGCCGCAGGCAAGGGGCACTGACCCGTGCGCCGCTTCAATCTCTCCGAATGGGCGCTGGGCAACCGTGCGCTGGTGTTGTTCGCGATGCTGGCGTTCGCCGTCATCGGTGCCTGGTCCTACAAGCACCTGGGCCAGTCTGAAGATCCGCCCTTCACCTTCAAGGCGATGGTGGTACGCACGATGTGGCCGGGCGCCACCGCCGAGCAGGTCTCGCGGCAGGTGACCGAGCCGATCGAGAAAGCGCTGATGAACACCGGCGAGTACGAATTCATCCGTTCGTACTCGCGGCCGGGCGAATCGCAGGTGATCTTCATGGCGCGCGACAGCCTGCGCTCCAAGCAGATTCCGGACCTGTGGTACCAGGTGCGCAAGCGCGTGGGCGATATCCGCGCGACGCTGCCGAGGGAGATCGTCGGGCCCTTCTACAACGATGAGTTCGGCGACACCTTCGGCAACATCTATGCGTTGACCGGCGAAGGCTTCGACTACGCGGTGATGCGCGACTATGCCGACCGCATCCAGTTGGAGCTGCAGCGCGTGCCCGACGTCGGCAAGATCGACCTGGTCGGCCTGCAGGACGAGAAGGTGTGGATCGAGTTGTCCAACACCAAGCTGGCCACGCTGGGCGTATCGCTGCAGCAGGTGCAGCAGGCGCTGGCCGACCAGAACGCGGTCAGCGCCACCAGCTTCTTCGAAACCCCGACCGACCGCGTGCAGCTGCGCGTGACCGGTCAGTTCGATTCGATCGAGGACATCCGCAGATTCCCGATCCAGGCCGGCGAACGCACGCTGCATCTGGGCGACATCGCCGAGGTCAAGCGTGGCTTTGCCGATCCGGCCTCGCCGAAGATGCGCTTCATGGGCCAGGATGCGATCGGCCTGGCGGTGGCGATGAAGGACGGCGGAGACATCCTCAAGCTCGGTGCCACCCTGGATGCCGAGTTCGAACGCCTGCAGAAGACCCTGCCGGCCGGCATGCAGCTGCGCAAGGTGTCCGACCAGCCGCATGCGGTGGAAGAGTCGGTGGGCGAGTTCGTGCAGGTGCTCACCGAAGCGGTGGTGATCGTGCTGCTGGTCAGCTTCTTCTCGCTGGGCCTGCGTACCGGCCTGGTGGTGGGCGTGACCATCCCGTTGGTGCTGGCGATGACCTTCTTCGTCATGCACTACTTCGATATCGGCCTGCACAAGATTTCGCTGGGTGCACTGGTGCTGGCACTGGGCCTGCTGGTGGACGATGCGATCATCGCGGTGGAGATGATGGCCACCAAGATGGAGCAGGGCTACGACCGCCTGCGCGCGGCCAGTTTCGCCTGGGAATCCACCGCCTTCCCGATGCTGACCGGTACCCTGATCACTGCCGCTGGCTTCCTGCCCATCGCCACGGCGGCATCCAGCACGGGTGAGTACACCCGTTCGCTGTTCCAGGTGGTGACCATCGCGCTGGTGGTGTCGTGGATCGCGGCAGTGCTGTTCATCCCGTACCTGGGCGACAAGATGCTGCCGGACCTGTTCAACCCGCAGCTGCCGAAGCCGGACAGCTTGGCCGGCCGCTGGCGCGCCAAGCGCCTGCAGTGGGCCGACCGGCATCCGTCACTCGCGCGCTGGATCGCACCGAAGGAGCATGCGCACGATCATGATCCGTACCAGCGGCCGTTCTACACGCGCTTCCGGGCGTTCCTGGATACCTGCCTGCGCCATCGCTGGTGGGTGATCGCTGCGACCATTGCACTGTTCATCGGTTCGTTGATGCTGTTCCGCTTCGTGCCACAGCAGTTCTTCCCCGACTCGACCCGGCCGGAACTGATGGTGGACATCGAGCTGGCCGAAGGTGCGTCGCTGGCCGCGACCCAGGCTCAGGCCGACAAGCTGGAGAAGCTGCTGAAGGGCCGCGAAGGCATCAGCAACTACGTGGCCTACGTCGGCACGGGTTCGCCGCGCTTCTACCTGCCGCTGGACCAGCAGCTGCCGGCCACCAACTTCGCCCAGTTCGTGGTGCTCACCGAAGACGCCAAGGCCCGCGAATCGACCCGCGATTGGATGCTGAAGGACGTGATCAGTCAGTTCCCGGATGTACAGATGCGGGTGACGCGCTTGGAGAACGGGCCGCCGGTCGGTTATCCGGTGCAGATGCGCGTGTCCGGCGAGCACATCGCGCAGGTGCAGGCGATCGCGCGCCAGGTCGAGGCCAAGGTGCGCGAGAACCCGCACGTGATGAACGTGAACCTGGACTGGAGCGAGCCGAGCAAGGTGGTGCGGCTGGTGATCGACCAGGACCGCGCCCGCGCGCTGGGCGTCAGCAGTGCCCAGGTCAGCCAGTTCCTCAGCAGCTCGTTGTCGGGCATGAGCGTGAGCACCTATCGCGAAGGCAACCGCCAGATCGAGATGCTGCTGCGTGGCCCGGACAACGAGCGCGCGCAGCTGGACCTGCTCGGCAGCCTGGCGATTCCGACCAGCAGTGGCACCGCGGTGACGCTGTCGCAGGTCGCGCGGCTGGAATACGCCTTCGAGGACGGCATCATCTGGCACCGCAACCGTCTGCCGACGGTGACCGTGCGTGCCGACATCAGCGATGGCATGCAGCCGCTGGACGTGGTGCAGCAGATCGTGCCGACCCTGGATGGCATCCGTGCCGACCTGCCCAGCGGCTACCTGCTGGAGACCGGCGGCTCGGTGGAGGATTCTGCGCGCGGGCAGAACTCGATCAAGGCCGGCATGCCGCTGTTCCTGATCGTGGTGGCCACGTTGCTGATGCTGCAGCTGCGCAGCTTCTCGCGTGCGGCGATGGTGCTGGTGACCGCTCCGCTGGGCATCATCGGCGCGACGCTGTTCCTGTTGCTGTTCCGCGCGCCGTTCGGCTTCGTGGCGCTGTTGGGCACCATCGCGCTGGCGGGCATGATCATGCGCAACTCGGTGATCCTGATCGACCAGATCCAGCAGGACATCGATGCCGGGCATGACCGCTGGCATTCGATCATCGATGCCACGGTGCGGCGTTTCCGCCCGATCGTGCTGACTGCGCTGGCGGCGGTGCTGGCGATGATCCCGCTGTCGCGCAGCGCTTTCTATGGCTCGATGGCGATCTCGATCATGGGTGGCCTGATTGTCGGTACGGTGCTGACGCTGGTGTTCCTGCCGGCGCTGTATGCGGCGTGGTTCCGGGTCAAGCCGGACGAATCCGGGGCGTGATGCCCGGGTTTCCCGGCCACCGGGCTGAGCCCCTCTGCGGTGGGTTCAGAAGCGGGATCGCTGGTCTGGGCCGGGTGGGTGGGCTGTTCGGGGGACGCCGCAAGTACGTCCTTGTAGGCTTGGCAGCCGCATCCATGCGGCTGACACCCCCGCCCAGCCCACCCACCCGGCCCCTGACAGTTTCCTGTGGCCTGCACCGCAGGAAGAAAAAGAAGAAGAGCGAAAAGCAACAGCAACAGCAACAGCCGCGTGCTGATGGTTGGGGTCGGATACACCTCATCCACGCATGGCGTGGATCCACCAACCGTCACCGGGAAATGATCGGAGGTGGGGAGGGGGCAGCTGGCGGGACCGTCCACGGCATGGATGCCGTGGCCGAGCCTACAGGGACGTACTTGCGGCGTGTCCCGCCAGCTGCCCCTCCCCGCCAACCAAGCAACAACCCAGAGCCGCTCCGGCTTTTGCAGTTGTAGTTGCAGTCGCCTCTGCGGGCGCCGGGCAGCCGCCCGGCCGATCACCCTTGTAACTGCAGCTGCTCACGCAGCAGCGGCACCAGCCAATCCAGGAACACCTGCACACGTTGCGCGCGATGCTGCCGGTGCGGCAGCAACAGGGTCACCGGCAGCGGCTGCCCCGCGTACTGGGGCATCACTTCCAGCAGTGCACCGGTTTGCAGTTCGGCCTGCACGTCGTAGCGTGGAATCTGCAGCAGTCCCAACCCCGCGACGCAGCAGGCAATCGACGCCTCGGCGCTGTTCACCCGCACCCAGCCGGGCATCGGCAGCGTGCGCAGCTGGTCGCTGTCCTGCCATTCCCACGGCTCCACCCGCGCCGTGGTCGGCGACGCATAGTTCACCGCGCGGTGCTGCTGCAGGTCGGCAGGATGCTGCGGCACGCCGTGCGCATGCAGGTACGCCGGCGCGGCAACGTTGACGAAGTCCAGCTGGCCCAGCGTGCGGGCCACCAGGCTGGAGTCACCCAGCTGGCCCACCCTCAGCACCGCATCGCAGCCGTCCTCGATCAGATTCACCGCGCGATCGGTCATGCCCAGTTCCAGCTCGACCTGGGGGTGCCGTGCGAAGAAGTCCGGCAGGGCCGGGGCGATGATGCGGCGGCCGATCCGGCTGGGTACATCGATCTTCAACAGGCCACTCGGCTGTGCGTCGTCCTGGCGGAACAGCGACTCGGCATCTTCCATCTCGGCGATCAGGCGCAGGCAGCGCACGTAGAAGGTGTCGCCGTCGTGGGTGGTGGAAACCCTGCGGGTGGAGCGCTGCAGCAGGCGCGTGCCCAAGCGCTGCTCGAGTTCCGCCACAGCCGCTGAGACGGTGGAGCGGGGCAGGCCGAGCTGGTCGGCGGCGCGGGTGAAGCTGGTGCACTCCACCACCCGGGCAAAGATGCGGAAACGCTCGATCCGGTCCATTGTTCGCCCGCTTTGGAAAGTTAAGTCAATGTTGCGGTCTTTATCCGCAATTTCTGCACGATATCGTCGTCGGCACAGGGTTGCCAGCCCGGCAGCCTCTTCCCGAGACCGATGCCATGACCGACCACCGTATCCAGGGCAAGACCGTGCTGATCGCCGGCGGTGCCAAGAACCTAGGCGGGCTGATCGCCCGCGACTTCGCCGAACAGGGCGCCAAGGCCATCGTCATCCACTACAACAGCGCCGCCACCCAGGCCGATGCCGAGGCGACCGTTGCGGCGGTGCAGGCCGCAGGTGCCAAGGCCGTGGCGTTGCAGGCCGATCTGACCTCGGCCGCTGCGATGGAGCGGCTGTTCGCCGACGCGGTCGCCGCCGTCGGTCGCCCCGACATCGCCATCAACACCGTCGGCAAAGTGCTGAAGAAGCCGATGCTGGACATCAGCGAAGCGGAGTACGACCAGATGAGCGCGGTCAATGCGAAGACGGCCTTCTTCTTCCTCAAGGAGGCAGGACGCCATGTCAACGACGGCGGCCGCATCTGCACGCTGGTCACGTCGCTGCTGGGCGCGTTCACGCCGTTCTATTCCAGCTACGCGGGCACCAAGGCGCCGGTGGAACACTTCACCCGCGCGGCATCGAAGGAGTTTGGCGAACGTGGAATCTCGGTGACCGCGATCGGCCCCGGGCCGATGGATACGCCCTTCTTCTATCCGGCCGAGAGTGCCGATGCGCAGGCGTATCACAAGACCGCCGCGGCGCTGTCGGCATTCACCCGTACCGGCCTGACCGACATCGCCGACATCGTGCCGTGGATCCGCTTCCTGGTGACCGACGGTTGGTGGATGACCGGGCAGACCATCCTGGTCAATGGTGGTTACACCACAAAGTAGAGGCACGCGAGGCTTGGGTTCGTGCAGCAGCATCCACGCCATGCGTGGATGCTGCTGGCTTCCAATCAGGGCGTTCACGGGCACAATAGCGGGCTGTCCCGGGGCCGGAGCGCCTGCATGTTCCCTCGCACGATCCGCGCTTGCGTGCTGATGCTGGTTGCCTGCTGCGGTCATGCCGATGCAGAGCCGGCTCAGACCGAGGCCCTGCGCTTCCAGCAGAACCTGCTCGCCGTGCTCGAATGCCGTGCCAGTGCAGATACCCGGCAGACCGTCGCCAGCACCCTGCGGGCGGCACGCTACGGCGATCCGGCCGGTCGCCCGTTGCATCTGCGTGACTGGCATTTCGAGCAGGCCGGAGACGCCGACGCTGCTTCGGTGACGATCATCGATATGCCGGTGCCGTTGACCGCGCAGGGCGTCCGGACCCAGCGCGTTTTCGCAGGCGCGCAGGGGTTGTCCATTGCCATCGACGCTGCAGCGCGTGATCGTATCGTTGCACGCCACGGCCTGCAGCTGCAGTCGAGCACGCTGCGTGAACCCTTCCGGGTGTGGTCCGCACGATCGGTTGATGGCAACACGTCGGCCACGTCGATCATGGTGAGCAGCGATGGCGATGGCGACGGCTATCGGTTGGGATGTACTGCCGCAGCTGCCAGCACGCAGGGAACGTTGCCACTGGATCGGCAGCAGCGTGCAGATGCCAATGACCTTGCAGCGGCCATCGAGTGCCGTGCCGACGATGCGGCCCTGCGCCGCGTCGGGCGCTTGCTGCAGCAGATGATGGAACAGCCGCAGAGCGAATGGCCGGCAGAGGTGCACGCAGTGTCGGCACGCACGCATGCGATCAACGGCACGGTGCTTCCCGTCTTCCAGATCGAACTGCAGACGCCGCTGCAGATCCAGGGAATCACCACCGACAAGGTACTGGCCGCACCGGCCGGCCTGATCGCTGCAGACCTTGGCAGAATCAACGTCGCAAGCGTGTTGCTCGATGCCGGTCTGACAACGGCTCACCAGCAGGCCGGCGTGCAGGTCTGGCAACGCGAAGCGTCGCGCAGCGGCTTGCCTTCAGGCAGCATCCGAATCCATGAACGCGTGGTGGCCAGAGCTGACGACGGCACTGTCCTGACCGGATGCAGCAGCTCGCAGATGCGCGCGGCCGCGAGCGATCCGCAGAGCGCGAACATCCCGCACTGAGTGAGTCAGTGCGGGATGCGCAGAGAGAACGGGTACCGGACGCCGTCCGGTACCCCGATCACTCATCCCAGTTTGGCCAGCACCGCGTCGGTGGCCGTCGCCGTGCTCACCGCGTGGCCCTTGGCGGCCAGGTCTGCGGTGAAAACGCCATCGTCCAGCACCGCGTGCACTGCCGCTTCCACTGCTGCTGCTTCGTCTTCCAGCCGCAGCGAATGGCGCAGCAGCATCGCCGCGCTGAAGATCGTCGCGTACGGGTTGGCGATGCCCTTGCCGGCGATGTCCGGTGCCGAGCCGTGGATCGGCTCGTAGATGCCCACCGCACCCGGCTCGCCCAGCGATGCCGATGGCAGCAGGCCCAGCGAACCGGCCAGCATCGAAGCCTCATCGGTGAGGATGTCGCCGAACATGTTCTCGGTCACGATCACGTCGTACTCGCGCGGCTTGGCCAGCAGATGCATCGCCATCGAATCGACCAACTGGTGTTCCAGCGCGACGTCCGGGAATTCCTCGCGGCCGATGCGCGCGGCCACGTCGCGCCACAGGCGTGAGGTTTCCAGCACGTTGGCCTTGTCCACCGACGTGACCTTGCCGCGACGCTGCTGCGCCAGCCGGAAGGCACTGCGCAGCACACGCTCGATCTCGGCCACGGTATAGCGGCACAGATCGCTGGCGCTGTCGGCATCGCGGGTCTTGTCGCCGAAGTAGATGCCGCCGGTCAGCTCGCGCACCACCACGAAGTCCACGCCCTGCAGCAGCTCGGCCTTGATCGGCGAGGCGTGCAGCGCGGCTTCATGGGTGCGCACCGGACGCAGGTTGGCATACAGGCCCAGCGCCTTGCGGATCGCCAGCAGGCCCTGCTCCGGGCGCACCTTGGCGTTCGGGTCGGACCACTTCGGCCCGCCCACGGCGCCCAGCAGCACAGCGTTGGCCGCTTGGCAGGCGGCCAGGGTCGGCGCCGGCAGCGGTTCGCCGTGGCGGTCGATGGCGATGCCACCGATGTCGTGCTCGCTGAAGGTGAAGGTGTGGTTGAAGCGCTTGGCGACGGCGTTCAGAACGGCGACGGCGGCGGCGGCCACTTCCGGGCCGATGCCATCACCGGGCAGAACAACAATTTCAGCGTGCATGCTCACTCTCGTAACGTTCGATTTCAGGGACACGGCCCAACAGATACCCCAGTTGATCGACGCCTTCCAGCAGGCAGGTCTGCGAGAAGCCGTCCAACGGGAAAGAGTAGACGCGGCCATCGGGCGTGCGCAGCTCGCGCGCCGCAACGTCGATGGTCAGCTCATCGTCCGGGCGCTGCATCAGCAGCTGCACGTCGGCCTCGTCCAGTACGATCGGCAGCAGGCCGTTCTTCAGCGAATTGCCGCGGAAGATGTCGGCGATCTCGCTGCTGACGATGGCACGCAGGCCGAGATCGGTCAGTGCCCACGGCGCGTGTTCGCGCGATGAGCCGCAGCCGAAGTTGCGCCCGGCCAGCAGGATGCTGCGGCCGGCGTTGTGCGGTTGGTTGAAGGCGAAGTCCGCCACGGGCGAGCCATCGGCCTGCCAGCGCCAGTCGTTGAACGCATTGCGGCCCAGGCCAGCACGTTCGGTGGTGGACAGGAACCGCGCCGGAATGATCTGGTCGGTGTCGATGTTGGTCTGGCGCAGCACCACGCTGGCCGAGCTCAGGGTGCGGAAGCCGCTCATCAGGCCACCTCCTGGGCGAACAGCTCACGGGCATCGGCGACGTGGCCCTGCACCGCGGCCCAGGCAGCACTCATCGGCGAGGCCAGCAGCGTGCGAGAGCCCGGGCCCTGGCGGCCTTCGAAATTGCGGTTGCTGGTGCTGACCGCCAGTTGGCCGGGGGCGACCAGGTCGCCATTCATGGCGATGCACATCGAACAGCCCGGTTCCCGCCATTCGGCACCGGCCGCGCGCACGATCTCATGGATGCCTTCGGCCTCGGCCTGGCGCTTGACGATTTCAGAACCAGGCACCACCAGCATGCGCACGCGCTCGGCGACGCGACGGCCGCGCAGCACCTGTGCCACTTCGCGCATGTCGCTCAGCCGGCCATTGGTGCAGGAGCCGACGAACACCACGTCCACCGGCGTGCCGGCCAGCGTCTGTCCCGCCCGGAAGTGCATGTAATCCAGGCCCTTCTGCGCGGCGGCATCGTTGGCCGCCGGGATCGGCGCATCCACCGCGATGGCGGTGCCGGGGTGCGTGCCCCAGGTCAGGGTCGGGCGGATATCGGCGGCATCGATGTGCACCTCGCTGTCGAAGCGCGCGCCTTCATCGCTGCGCAGCTGCGTCCAGCGGGCAACGGCAGCGTCGAAGTCGGCGCCCTTGGGGCCACGTGGCGTATTGGCAACGAAGTCGAACGTCACCTGGTCGGGAGCGACCATGCCGGCGCGTGCACCGGCTTCGATGGACATGTTGCACAGGGTCATGCGCTGTTCCATGTCCATCGCTTCGATGGTGCTGCCGCGGAACTCGATCACGTGCCCGGTGCCACCATTGACGCCGATCACGCCGATGATGTGCAGGACCACGTCCTTGGCGCCGATGCCCGGCGCGAGCTTGCCATCGACGGTGATCGCCAGCGTCTTCGCCTTGCGCTGCAGCAGGCACTGCGTGGCCAGCACATGGCCGACTTCGCTGGTGCCGATGCCGAAGGCCAGCGACCCGAATGCGCCGTGGGTGGAGGTGTGGCTGTCGCCGCAGACAATGGTCATGCCCGGCTGGGTGAAGCCCTGTTCCGGTGCGATCACGTGGACGATGCCGCGGTTGTCCGAGGCCATGTCGAACAGTTCGATGCCGTGCTCGGCGCAGTTGCGTGCCAGCATCGCGACCTGTGCTTCGGAGGCGGCACTGGCATAGGGCAGCGTGCCGTCGGCGGTGGCCGGCAGGGTTGGCGTGGAATGGTCCATCGTGGCCTTGGTCCGATCCGGACGGCGCGGCCTCAGGCCACGCTCGCGCAGCTCGGTGAAGGCCTGCGGCGAGGTCACTTCATGGATCAGGTGCAGGTCGATGTACAGCACGGCGGGCGCGCTGTCGGTTTCTGGAACCACCACGTGGGCGTCCCACAGTTTGTCGTACAGGGTGCGGGGTGCGGAAGTCATGCGTTTGCCTGGCAGGAGTACGGAGTAACGGGCATCGAAGAGAAAGTAACAGGAGCGGGTCAGCGGCGCCGCGCGAGCACGCGCAGGCGCACGTAGTCGGCCAGCGGCTGGCCGGCGGCATTGCGCGGCAGGTCGGCCAGCAGGGCCGTGGCGGCATCGCGCACCGTGGCGCGCACCTCGGCCGGCAGGTCGTCCAGCAGTGGAGCGGCGAACACCCGCAGCCAGCCGGCAACGCCGGTCGGCAGCGCGGTCGGACGCGGCAGGCATTCGATCAGCTGCACCTGGAAGCCATGCTGGCGCAGGCGGTCTGCGTAGGCATCGGCGGTGGGGAAGTACCAGTGGAATGCGCTGGCGCCATGACCATGGGCCACGCGCGCGGCCTGCACGGCAGCAACGATCGTGGCCACGTTGCCATGGCCGCCGAACTCGGCGACGAAGCGGCCGCCGGGGCGCAGGGCGCGGCGCACGCCCTCCAGCACGCGATCCGGGTCGGGCATCCAATGCAGGGCTGCGTTGCTGAACACCGCATCGAACGCACCGTCGAAGGCCAGGGCGTGGCCATCCATCACCTGCGCATCGACGCCCCGCGCACGCGCGGCGATCACCATTTCCGGCGAGGCATCGACGCCCTGCATATGTGCGCCGCTGAGGGCCAGTTCGGTGGTGAGCACGCCATCGCCACAACCCAGGTCGAGAATGCGCTCGCCGGCACGCGCATCGAGCAGGCGCGCTACGGCGCCACCGAGGGTCGGCACGAAGCCGGCATCGATCGCATAGTCCTGGGCATTCCACTGCTGGCCAGCGCTGCTGGTGGTGGTTGCGGTGTCGAAGGCGCTCATCTCACTTTCCTCAGGCGGTGGCGGTGGCAGGTGATTCAGTACTGATGCCGGCGTTGGCCTGGCGCTGGCGCAGCAGGCGGTTGGCCACGTCCAGCCAGGCCAGCGCGGATGCTTCGATGATGTCCTTGCTGGTACCGGTGCCGTCGTACTCCACGCCCTCGTGGCGCACGCTCAGGTTGGCCTCGCCACGCGCATCGGCGCCGATGCCGACGCTGTGCACGTGGTAGCTGTCCAGCATCAGCTGCACGCCGGTGGCGGCCGACAACGCGCCGAACAGCGCATCGACCGGGCCGTCGCCCTGCGCGGTCTCGGCCACGCGGTTGCCGTCCGGGTCGGACAGTTCGACCAGCGCGTTGGCACGGCTGCCGACATCGCTGATGGTCATTGAAGCCAGACGGTAGCCCTGGGCATTGGAGCCGCCCTGCATCAGCGTCTGCAGGTCAGCGTCGGTGACAACACGCTGCTGCTCGCACAGCCCCTTGAACTGCTCGAACACCAGCTTCAGCTCGTCTTCTTCCAGCCAGAAGCCCAGTGCGCGCAGGCGTGCTTCGACGGCGGCGCGGCCACTGTGGCGGCCCAGCACCATCTGCGAATCTTCCCAGCCCACGTCCTCCGGACGCATGATTTCGTAGGTGCCGCGGTGGCGCAGCATGCCGTGCTGGTGGATGCCCGACTCATGGGCGAAGGCATTGGCACCCACGATGGCCTTGTTGCGCTGTACCGGCATGCCGACCAGGCGCTGCAGCAGCTGCGAGGTGCCGACGATGCGCGGGGTATCGATGGCGGTGTCCTGCTCGTAGAAAGCCTGGCGCACCTTCAGCACCATCGCGATCTCTTCCAGCGAGCAGTTGCCGGCGCGCTCACCGATGCCGTTGACGGTGCATTCGACCTGGCGCGCGCCGCCTTCGATGGCGGCCAGCGAGTTGGCCACCGCCAGGCCCAGATCGTTGTGGCAGTGGGCGCTGAAGATCACGTTGGCTGCGTTCGGCACATCGGCGACGCCAGCGATGACCTGCTGGAACATCGTGCGGATCTCTTCCGGCGTGGTGAAGCCGACGGTGTCGGGCAGGTTGATGGTGGTGGCGCCGGCAGCGATCGCCACGCGCGAGACCTCGATCAGGTAGTCCAGTTCGGTGCGGGTGGCGTCCTCGGCGGAGAACTCCACGTCATCGATGTAGGAGCGGGCCAGCGCTACGTGCCTGCGTACTGATTCCAGTACCTGCTCGCGGGTCATCCGCAGCTTGTGCTCACGGTGCAGCGGGCTGGTCGACAGGAACACATGCAGGCGCGGGTTGGCAGCGGCTTCCAGCGCACGCGCCGAGGTTTCGATGTCGGCCTGCAGGCAGCGCGACAGCACCGCCAAGCTCAGGCTCGGGCGGCGCAGTTCGCGGCCGATCAGGGCCATCGCTTCGCGGTCGGACTGCGAGCTGGCCGGGAAGCCGGTCTCGATGATGTCCACGCCCAGTTCGTCCAGCGCACGCGCCATCACCAGCTTCTGCGGCGGGCTCATGCTGCAGCCGGGGGACTGCTCGCCGTCACGCAGGGTGGTGTCGAAGATGCGGATGCGCGGGGTGGTAATTCGTTCGATGGTGGTCACAGGGAAATCTCCTCGACAGCGGGTGCGACGGCTTGCAGGGGGGAAGGGGAAGGCGTGGGAAAAGCGGTGGCGGTCGCCTTGCCGGGCGAGCGCGGGGTTTCTGCCCGGCGCCGGCGCGGCTTGCGTGGCGGGCGTGGACGGATGTCGGTGAGCAGGCCGGCGAGCACGCCGGCATCGATGTTGCCGCCGGAGACGACCGCGCACTTGCGGCGCCCGGCGACGCGACGGCCGGCAGCCAGTGCCAGCGCACCGGCGCCTTCGGCGATGATGTGTTCTTCCAGTGCCAGCCGCACCAGGGTCTCGCGCAGCTCGGCTTCGCGCACGATCACCACGTCGTCCAGCAACGAGGTACACAGGCGGCGGGTCAGGAAACCGGGGATCTTCACCCGCACGCCATCGGCCAGCGACGGCACGGGATTGATCTCGCGCACGTCGCCGCGGATCGCGCGGGCCATCGAATCGACCCCCTCGACCTGCGCGCCGACGATGCGCACGCCCTGCGACTTCAGCGCCAGGGCGACGCCGGATGCCAGGCCGCCACCGCCGATCGGTACGATCACCACGTCCGGCGCGTGTGCGGCCAGCTCGATGCCGACGGTGCCCTGGCCGGCGATGACATCGGCATCGTCGAAGGCGGACAGGAATCGGTAGCCGTGGCGCTGCGCCAGTTCGACGGCGAACGCATAGGCCTCGTCATAGCTGTTGCCGTGCTGGCGCACCGTTGCACCCCAATGGGCGACGCCAGCGATCTTGGTGGCCGGTGCGCCATGCGGCATCACGGTGATGGCCGGCACATCCAGGCGATAGGCGGCCCAGGCCACGCCCTGGGCGTGGTTGCCGGCCGAGGCGCAGATCACCGGCCGGGCATCGCCACGTTCGCGGGCGGCCAGCAGGGCATTCAGCGCGCCGCGCACCTTGTACGAGCCGGTGCGCTGCAGGTTTTCCAGCTTCAGCCAGGTGCCGAAGCGCTCGGCATGATGCAGCGGCGTAGGCGGCAGGAAGCGGCGCAGGCGGGCCTGCGCGGCCAGTACGTCGGCAACGGTTACGTCGCCGCCGTCGCTTTCCTTGCTGGTGTCAGCGGCCGGCATGGGCCACCAGCAGGGTGTTGCCGACCACCGCATGCGGGCACGGGCGGCGAAGAAGACGCCTCCGTACCGGCACCGTGTTGCATACGGTACGGGCGTTCATGCGGATGCTCCTTCCAGTGCGGTCATCTGCACCGAAACGCAGTCGTAGATCTTTTCCATCTGCCGGCACAGCGTTTCCGGCGGGCGCTGGCTGTCCACCACCAGTTGCAGGTGCCAACGGCCATCATCGGCGGCCACCGGCGCACCGGTGATCGCGCGCGGCGCGAAACCGCGGCGTTCGGCCATGCCGATCACGCGCAGCAGCGCGCCCTCGGCCGGTTGCAGCACCAGGTCAAGCCGGTATTGCATTGGGGATCTCCTGGCGTGCATGTGCAGGGTTGCTTTCCAGCATGGTGCTGTTGGCGGTATTGGGCGGTACCAGCGGCCACACGTTCGCGCGTGCATCGATGGCCACGTGCAGCAGGGCCGGGCCGGGTTCGGCCAGCAGCGCGGCCAGGCCACCTTCGACGTCATCACGTGCGTCGATGCGCGTGGCCGCGATGCCGAACACCTTGGCCAGGGCGACGAAGTCCGGGTTGTCGGACAGGTCGATCTCGCTGTAACGCTCGGCAAAGAACAGTTCCTGCCACTGCCGCACCATGCCCAGCGAACTGTTGTCCAGCAGGATGATCTTCACCGGCAGGCGGCAGCGGGCGATGGTCGCCAGCTCCTGCACGTTCATCATGAAGCTGCCATCGCCGGACACCAGCACCACCGTGCGCTCGGGGCAGGCGAACTGCGCGCCCATCGCCGCCGGCAGGCCGAAGCCCATCGTGCCCAGTGCGCCGCTGGTCAGGTGGTTGCGCGGATGAGTGAAGCGGCAGTGCTGCGCAACCCACATCTGGTGCTGGCCGACGTCGCAGGCGACCACCGTATCGGCCGGCGCCAGTTCGCTCAGGCGCTTCAGCAGCGCCGGGGCGTAGATGTGCTGGCCGGGTGCGTCGTAACGCGCGGCGAAGCGATCGCGATGCTGGGCGCAGCGCTTGCGCCATGCATCCTGGTGGGCCTTGGGGGAGGGGAAGGCCGCACGCAGGGCGCGGATGGCGTGGCCGACGTTGCCGGGCACGGCGACATCGGCGCTGCGCAGCTTGGAGATCTCGTACGCATCGGCATCGATGTGCACCACGCGGGCAAACGGTGCGAACTCGGCCAGCTTGCCGGTCGCCCGATCATCGAAGCGCGCACCCAGCACCAGCAGCAGATCGCTTTCCTGCACGGCCATGTTCGCCGCGCGGGTGCCGTGCATGCCCAGCATGCCCAGCGACTGCGGGTGCTGGGGAGGCAGCGCGCCCAGCCCACGCAGGGTCATCACGGTGGGGATGGCGCTGGCTTCGACGAATTCGCGCAGGTCCTGCACGGCATCGCCCAGGGCGATGCCACCACCGGCGTAGACCACCGGCTTCTCGGCCGCCGCCAGAGCCGCGATGGCCTCGGCGATGGCCGCGTCGGCGGGGGCCGGCGGCGGTTCCACATTGGCCGGCACATGCGCCGGCAGGTGGCTGGCATCGGCCAGCTGCACGTCCTTGGGCAGATCGATCAGCACCGGGCCGGGACGGCCTTCGCGGGCGATGCGGAAAGCATCGGCCACCACGCGCGGCAGGTCATCGACGCTGCGCACCAGCCAGCTGTGCTTGACGATCGGCATCGTCAGGCCGAACACGTCCAGTTCCTGGAACGCATCGGTGCCCAGCAGCGGCGTGGCGACCTGGCCGGTGATGCAGACCATCGGCACCGAATCGAGCATCGCATCGGCGATGCCGGTGACCAGGTTCGACGCGCCCGGCCCGGAGGTCGCCACGCAGACGCCGACCTGGCCACTGGCGCGCGCAAAGCCGTTGGCGGCCAGTGCCGCGCCCTGCTCATGGCGCACCAGGATGTGCTTCAGCGACGAATCCACCAGCGCGTCGTAGAACGGCATGATGGTGCCGCCCGGATAGCCGAACAGCGTACGGACACCCTCGGCCTCCAGCGCCTGGGTCAGCCAGCGCGCGCCGTTGGGCGGCGCGCTGCGGTGTGTGGGAGAGTTCATGGGGGAACCTTGCAGAGCGGGTGGGGGTGCCGCGTTGTTACGCGGCTTGACCTTGCAACCAGACCATCTTGGCGCGCAGTTCCTTGCCTACCTTCTCGATCGGGTGCTCCAGGTCGGCCTGCTTGAACTTGTTGTAGTTCGGCAGGCCCGCCTCGTACTCGGCCACCCAGTTCTTGGTGAAGGTGCCGTCCTGGATGTCCTTCAGCACTTCCTTCATGCGCGCCTTGGTACCGGCGTCGATCACCCGCGGGCCGCTGACGTAGTCGCCGTACTGCGCGGTCTCGGAGATGAACTCCAGCATCCGCGAGATGCCGCCTTCGTAGAACAGGTCGACGATCAGCTTCAGTTCGTGCAGCACTTCGTAGTAGGCGATTTCCGGCTGGTAACCGGCTTCCACCAGCGTCTCGAAGCCCGCCTGCACCAGTGCCGAAGCGCCGCCGCACAGCACCGCCTGCTCGCCGAACAGATCGGTTTCGGTTTCTTCCTTGAAGGTGGTCTGGATCAGGTTGGCGCGCGCACCACCCAGGCCGGCCGCATAGGCGAGCGCGTACTCGGCGGCCTTGCCGCTCTTGTCCTGGTAGACCGCCCAGATGCATGGCACACCGCGGCCGATTTCATATTCGCGACGGACCAGTGCACCCGGGCCCTTCGGTGCGACCAGCACGACGTCCAGGTCTTCGCGCGGCTTGATCATGTCGAAGTGCACGTTCAGACCATGCGCGAACAGCAGCACCGCGCCCTGCTTCATGTTCGACGCCAGCACGTCCTCGTACAGCTTCTTCTGCACCATGTCCGGGGTCAGTACCGCGACCAGGTCGGCATCCTTCACCGCATCGGCCGGTGCCTTCACGGTGAAGCCATCGGCCTGTGCCTTGACCTCGGTGGGGCCGCCCGGACGCAGGCCTACCACCACATCGAAGCCGGATTCACGCAGGTTCAGCGCGTGCGCGCGGCCCTGGCTGCCGTAGCCGATGACGGCGATCTTGGTCTGGGGCAGTTCGTTGGTGCTCATGGGGGAGGTTCCTTGCGGGTGGGAAGAAAAAAGACGGCCGGCAGTCGAAGCGACGTACCGGCCGGTCAGGGAAAAGTGGGGAGGGCAGCGCCGCGCATCGCACAGGTACTGCCACCACGAGAGTTCGTGGTGCAGCAGGTCCAGGTTGTGGAGGAGGCGGTGGTCATGGTGGTTGCGTCTGAAACCAGGTCCTGAAATGAAAAAACCCGCACCTGGGCGGGTGCGGGTTTTTGAAGAGTTCCGGTGTGTTTGTTGCTTACACGCTGGCTCGTCCCGCACCTGTTGGTTGGGTAATAAGTACGAGCACAAGAATCGAACGCAGCGAGGCGGCGCCGGTATCGGCGGCTTCGATGTGGGTTCGCGGTGGTGTGTTGTGATGCAACATGTGATCGAGAAAAACACAGCCATTTCCGCCGTGTCAACCCTCGCAGCACTATTTCCGTCAGTTTCCGCTGCATGCAGTGCAATGGCTTGTGGCACAAGGATGGTTGCTGTTGAAAGTGTTTCGGTGAACCCGAATTCACTCTTTTCAACGGGTTTTTTGCGCGGATTCCGGCGATACCAGCTGCGCTCGCCGGGTCGTGCAGCGCCCCGTGTGCCGCGGGAGGTTCGGCGCGCATTGCGAGGCGTTCGTGGCAATGGCGCCCGTGGCTCCATGAGGCGCCCCATGACCTATGCCCGATGGCCCCCGGTCGCGGTAGCGGCGAAGATCGGGTCACCACCCCTTCCCTCGGAACCTGACCGTGTCCCGACGTCTTGCCCGTTCCCTGCTGGCTGCTGCCGTGCTGGCTGCCGTGCCCATGCTGTCCCAGGCCGCCGACCGCATTACCGGTCACACCTTCGCCACCCGTTCGGAGGTGATCGCCCCGCATGCGATGGCCGCGACCTCGCAGCCGCTGGCTACCCAGATCGCGCTGGACGTGATGAAGGCCGGTGGCTCGGCCGTCGATGCCGCCATTGCGGCCAACGCAGCGCTGGGGTTGATGGAGCCGACTGGCAATGGCGTCGGCGGCGACCTGTTCGCCATCGTGTGGGACCCGAAGACGCAGAAGCTCTACGGCTACAACGGCTCGGGCCGTTCGCCGAAGTCACTCACCCTGGCCGAGTTCCAGCGTCGTGGCCTGAAGGAGATCCCCGCGACCGGCCCGCTGCCGGTATCGGTTCCGGGCGCGGTTGATGGCTGGTTCGCGCTGCACGAGCGCTTCGGCCGCAAGCCGATGGCCGACAACCTGGCCCCGGCCATCCGCTACGCGCGCGACGGTCATCCCGTTGCCGAAGTGATTGCCTATTACTGGGATCGCTCGGTGCCGAAGCTGTCGCAGTATCCGGGTTTCAAGGAACAGTTCACGATCGATGGCCACGCGCCGCGCAAGGGCGAGATGTGGAAGAACCCCAACCTTGCCGACACCCTGCAGAAGATCGCCGACGGCGGCCGTGATGCCTTCTACAAGGGCGGCATCGCCCATACCATCGGCGATTACTTCAAGAAGAACGGCGGCTACCTGAGCTACCAGGACATGGCCGACCATCACGGCGAGTGGGTCGAGCCGGTCAGTAGCAACTACCGCGGCTACGACGTGTGGGAGCTGCCGCCCAACAGCCAGGGCATCGCCGCGCTGCAGATCCTCAACGTACTGGAAGGCTACGACTTCTCGAAGATTCCGTTCGGCTCACCCGAGCACGTGCATCTGTTCGTGGAAGCCAAGAAGCTGGCCTTCGCCGACCGTGCGCGCTTCTACGCCGACATGGCGTTCCAGCCGGCGCCGGTACAGAAGCTGATTTCCAAGGAGTACGCAGCGCAGCGTCGCGCGCTGATTTCGATGGACAAGGCGCTGAAGGAAGTGCAGCCGGGCACGCCCAGGCAGCTGGAAGAGGGCGACACGATCTACATGACCGTGGCCGATGCCGACGGCATGATGGTGTCACTGATCCAGTCCAACTACCGCGGCATGGGCAGCGGCATGGCCCCGCCGGGGCTGGGCTTCATCCTGCAGGATCGCGGCGAGATGTTCGTGCTGCAGAAGAACCATCCCAACGGTTACGCACCGGGCAAGCGTCCCTTCCAGACCATCATTCCGGCCTTCATTACCAAGGGCGGCAAGCCTTATGCAAGCTTCGGCGTGATGGGCGGTGCGATGCAGCCGCAGGGGCATGCACAGATCGTGATGAACCTGGTGGACTTCGGCATGAACCTTCAAGAGGCCGGTGATGCACCCCGCATCCAGCATGAGGGATCGACCGAACCGACCGGGCAGGCGACGGCGATGACTGATGGTGGCGAGGTCAATCTGGAAACCGGGTTCCCCTACGAGACGGTGCGGGCGCTGATGCGCAAGGGGCACCGGGTGGTGTTCGCCGATGGTCCGTATGGCGGTTATCAGGCGATCCTGCGTGATCCGGAAACCGGCGTGTACTACGGCGCGTCGGAGAGCCGCAAGGATGGGCAGGCGGCGGGCTACTGAGGTTTCCCGGCCAACGGGCTGAGCCCCCTCTGCGGTGGATTCCGTAATGCTGGGTTTGGCCGGGCGGGTGGATTGTCTGGGGGCCGCCGTGAATACGTCCCTGTAGGCTCGGTCGCCGCATCCATGCGGCTCACGCCCCCAGCCAACCCACCCGCCCGGCCACGGACAGTTTCCTGTGGCCGCCACCGCAGTAAGAGAAAGAAGAAGATCAAAAGCAAAGGCAGCAGCAACAGCCACGTGCCTCCTTGTTTTCCGATACACCTCATCCACGCATGGCGTGGATCCACCAACCGTCACCGGGAAATTGTCGGAGGCGGGGAGGGGGCCGATGGCGGGACCGTCCACGGCATGGATGCCGTGGACGAGCCTACAGGGACGTACTTGCGGCGTGTCCCGCCATCGGCCCCTCCCCGCCAGGCAAGTAGCAACCCAGAGCCGCCTTGGCTTCGGCCGTT
The DNA here is from genome assembly GCF_003428825.1 of Stenotrophomonas sp. G4. NCBI lineage: Bacteria > Pseudomonadati > Pseudomonadota > Gammaproteobacteria > Lysobacterales > Lysobacteraceae > Stenotrophomonas > Stenotrophomonas sp. G4. Next base: position 3,672,220 of record NZ_CP031741.1, on the reverse strand, counting down.
GCCTTTGCCTGAAAAAAGCGGTGCAGCCGCAGGTTGCAAAACACCTCAATCCTGATCCTGCGCGCGTGCCGCCTCCGCCTGGGTCTCTTCCTGCGCCGCCATCTCGCGTGCGATCCACGCATCGATCATGCGCCGCTGGCGCTGCGCCTGCCGCCGCTCGCGCGTGTATTCCTGGTCCAGCACCCGGTACAGCGACACCATCACCAGCACCATCAGCAGCGCGAACGGCAACGCCGCAATCGTGATCATGCCCTGCAACGCCTCCAGACCACCCGCCAGCAGCAATGCGCCCGCAATCAATGCGATGCCCACACCCCACGCAATCTTGTGCCTGCGCGATGGCTCACCCGCATCGTCGGTGGACATCGTGGCCAGTACCAGTACCGCCGAATCGGCCGAGGTCACGAAGAAGATCATCAACAATACCAGTGCGATGCTCGACAGCAGCAACGGCAGTGGCAGGCTGTCGAACAGGGTGAACAGCACCGTCTCATAGCCGTTGCCCAGTGCCTGCACCAGGTCGGCGTGGCCGAAGATCTGCGACCAGATTGCGGTGCCACCGAAGACCGAGAACCAGAAGAAGCCGAGCAGGGTGGGCGCAAGCACCACGCCTACCACGAACTCGCGAACACTGCGGCCGCGCGAGATGCGCGCGATGAAGGAACCCACGAACGGTGCCCAGGAAATCCACCACGCCCAGTAGAAGATCGTCCAGTCCGCCACCCAGGTGCTGGACGAGAACGGCGACATGCGCAGGCTCATGGTCACCAGCTGGTTGAGGTAGGAGCCCAGCGTGGTGGTGAAGGTGTTGAAGATGGCGCCGGTCGGGCCGAGCACCAGCACCAGTGCCAGCAGCAATGCCGCCAGCGCCAGATTGACGTTGGACAGCCACTTCATGCCGCGGCCCACGCCACTCAGCGAGGAGGCCATGTACAGCACGAACGCCACTGCGATGATGGTCAGCTGCAGCGGTATGCCTGCGTGCAACCCGAACACCCGTTCTACGCCGGCGGCGATCTGCACCGTGCCGAAACCCAGTGCCGTGGCCACGCCGACTGCCGTGGCGACCACGGCGGAGATGTTGACCACCTTTCCGATCCAACCGCGATGGTGGCGGCCGATGATCGGCTGCAGCATGTCGCTGATCTGGCCACCGCCGTTGCGGTTGAACTGGAACCAGGCCATCGCCAGGCCGATCAGCGCATAGATCGCCCACGGATGCAGGCCCCAGTGGAAGAACACGTAGCGCATGGCGGCACGCGCAGCGTCCATGCTCTGCGGTTCAATGCCTTCCGGTGGCTTGGTGAAGTGTGAGATCGGCTCGGCCGCGCCCCAGAACACCAGGCCGATGCCCATGCCGGCGGCGAACAGCATCGACATCCAGCTGGCGCGCGAAAATTCGGGTTCAGCGTCTTCGCCACCGATGCGCAGGTTGCCGAAGCGGCCGAAGGCCAGGTACATCAGGAATACCAGCGCCAGGAACACCACCAGCAGGTACAGCCAACCGACGCTGCGGATGACATCAGCCAGCGCCGCCTGCACGACGGTATTGAAGGGACCGGGCGCGAGGCCGGCCAGCAGCACCAGGGCAAGCACCAGTGCGATGGAAATGCGAAACACCATGAAGGAGCTTCTCCGATCAAGGGATTGAGGGGAGCGAGCGAAAGCTTGCAGGGAGTAGGCCGGCGGCAGTGTGCGCGCACCGGACAGGCACCGCGATGGCGGCAGGGAAAGCACCGCGTGCAACGGTGCGGCGCGCGTGCACGTTACTGAATGCGACGTCACGGTTCCGTTAACGCGGCTGCGGCAGATCTGCGCCCTGCGTGGATGGACGGCCAGGAGGTCGAGTGGTTTCTATGCTCTAATGCCCACCAAGAAGCGGGGGTACCGCGGCCTTGTGGCCACGGTTGAGATAGTCCCTTGGAACCTGATCCGGCTCATACCGGCGTAGGGAAGCTTTGCAATGCAGCCGTACCCGGAACCTGCCCAGGGAGCGCCTTGGTGCCGTCCGGGCGCGGGTGCAGTGCGCCGCCGCTTCGTCCCTGACCTTCCTGGACGATGCCCGATGAACGCACAGCTCTCCGCCCTGCAGCAACAGGCCCAGCAACTCTCCGAATCCGTGACCCGGCCCATTCCCGGCTCGCGCAAGATCCACGTGCCTGGCTCGCGCCCGGACCTGCAGGTGCCGATGCGCGAGATCGCGCTGACCCGCACGCCGACCGTGTTCGGCGGCGAAGAGAACGCACCGGTCACCGTCTACGACACCTCCGGCCCATACACCGATCCGGACGTGCGCATCGACCTGTCTGCGGGCCTGCCGGCACTGCGCCGTGGCTGGGTGGAGGAGCGCAACGACACCGAGCAGCTCGACGGCCTCAGCTCCTCGTTCGGCCGCGCGCGCGAACATGATCCGAAGCTGGACCCGGTGCGTTTTCCCGCGCGCAGCCTGCCACGTCGCGCGCGGGCCGGCGCCAACGTCACCCAGATGCACTATGCGCGCCGCGGCATCATCACCCCGGAAATGGAATTCGTGGCAATCCGCGAAAACCAGCGGCTGGAAGCGATCCGCGATGCCGCACTGCTGCAGCAGCATCCGGGCGAAGCATTCGGTGCGTCGATCCAGCAGATCATCACCCCGGAATTCGTGCGCGAGGAAATCGCCCGCGGCCGTGCGGTGCTGCCCAACAACATCAATCACCCGGAAAGCGAGCCGATGATCATCGGCCGCAACTTCCTGACCAAGATCAACGCCAACATCGGCAACAGCGCGGTGTCCTCGGGCATTGCCGAGGAAGTGGAAAAGCTGGTGTGGGCGATCCGCTGGGGCGGCGACACGGTGATGGACCTGTCCACCGGCAAGCACATCCATGAAACGCGCGAATGGATCATCCGCAATTCGCCGGTGGCGATCGGTACGGTGCCGATCTACCAGGCGCTGGAGAAGGTCGATGGCCGCGCCGAAGCGCTGACCTGGGAGATCTTCCGCGACACCCTGATCGAACAGGCAGAGCAGGGCGTGGACTACTTCACCATCCATGCCGGGGTACTGCTGCGCTATGTGCCACTCACCGCCAGGCGGGTTACCGGCATCGTCAGCCGCGGCGGTTCGATCATGGCCAAGTGGTGCCTGGCCCACCACAAGGAGAACTTCCTCTACACCCATTTCGAAGACATCTGCGAAATCATGAAGGCCTACGACGTGACCTTCTCGCTGGGTGATGGCCTGCGTCCTGGCTGCATCGCCGATGCCAACGATGCGGCGCAGTTCGGCGAGCTGGAGACGCTGGGCGAGTTGACGAAGATTGCGTGGAAGCACGACGTGCAGACCATGATCGAAGGCCCTGGCCATGTGCCGATGCAGCTGATCAAGGAAAACATGGACAAGCAGCTGCGCGAGTGCGGCGAGGCGCCGTTCTACACGCTCGGTCCGCTGACCACCGACATCGCGCCGGGCTATGACCACATCACCAGCGCGATCGGTGCGGCGATGATCGGCTGGTTCGGCACTGCCATGCTCTGCTACGTCACGCCGAAGGAGCATCTGGGCCTGCCCAACCGGCAGGATGTGCGCGACGGCATCATGGCCTATCGCATCGCCGCCCATGCTGCTGACCTGGCCAAGGGGCATCCGGGTGCGCAGGTGCGTGACAACGCGCTGAGCAAGGCGCGCTTCGAATTCCGCTGGGAAGACCAGTTCCACCTCGGCCTGGACCCGGAGAAGGCCAAGGAATTCCACGACGAGACCCTGCCCAGGGACGCGCACAAGCTGGCCCACTTCTGTTCGATGTGCGGCCCGCATTTCTGTTCGATGAAGATCACCCAGGACGTGCGCGAGTACGCCGAGAAGGGCATGCAGGAAAAGTCCGAGCAGTTCCGGGCGGCCGGCGCCGAGGTGTACCAGCAGGGCTGATCGCAGATGGGCGGTGCCGGGTCATGCCCGGCACCGCCCAGTCACCCAACTCACCGACATGCCGCTATCCTCGCCCCATCGTTCCCCGGGGACACGGAACCATGCCCATTGCCGTCACCACCCGCTGGCTGGCCATCGCCCGCCGTCATCCCTCTGCCTGGCTGCTCGGCGCACAGCTGCTGTCGGTACTGCTGTACCCGGCGTTGGACGAAACCGCTGCCGGGCGCGCGGCAGTAGGCGTATTCGGCATGGCCGTGCTCGGCCTGGCACTGTGGGTGGTGCAGCGCAGCCCGCTGGGGACATGGCTGGCGTTGGTGCTGGCCATCCCGGCGGTGGTGTTTTCCCTTTCGGCGGCCCTGCTCGACCGGCCTGCACTGGGCATCACTGCGCAGCTGCTGGAAAGCCTGCTGTATTTCTACACCGCCGGTGCGCTGATCGCTTACATGCTGCAGGACCACAAGGTGACGCGCGACGAGCTGTTCGCCGCCGGTGCCACGTTCACTCTGCTGGCATGGGCATTCGCTTTTACCTTCGCCGTATGTCAGCAGTGGTATCCGGGCAGTTTCCAGGGCGCCAGTGGCGGCGCGCAGCGCACATGGATGGAGCTGCTTTATCTGAGCTTCAGCTTATTGTCAGGGGTAGGTCTCAGCGACGTCGTGCCACTGCATCCGCAGGCCCGCGCGCTGGTAATGCTGGAGCAGTTTTCCGGCGTCATGTACGTAGCGCTGGTGGTTTCGCGGCTGGTTGGCCTGACCATGCTGAAACGCTTCTGAAAATGAACGCCAGATAAAAATATCGCGCCCAAAAGGGCGCGAATGATGATGCGTATTATGTGAATGCGTCGGCGAGAGAGAGCCTGATGTCGACCACGCGATAGGCGAGGTAACTCGCATAGGCTAATATCCGGAGGCTTCGTTTTTTTTGCGGTATGCGCCGATGCTTTGTGCGGAATCTGGCTTCTTGCTGTGCCAAGGATGGGAAGGGATCGATGGTGAACAGTGTTTGCGGCCTGTTTCAGCCCCATAGCAACGAATGATCAACAGCGAAATCCAGTCGCCTGAATCCGACCGCGTCCGCGTCGGTGAGTGCATCGTTACTTTGTCCTCGCGTGAGGTCGAAGTCGCCGGTGCCCGCCGTACACGCCGTTTGACGCCCAAGTCGCTGGGCGTGCTGCGCGTGTTGATGCGGCAGCCGGGGCGCGTGGTGACCCGTGACGAGCTGTTCGCCGAAGTGTGGCCGGACACGCTGCCGACCAACGATGTGCTGACCCAGGCCGTGACCCAGCTGCGCAAGGCCTTCAGCGTCGACGACGACAACGGCCAGGCGTACATCGAAACCATCGCCAAGACCGGCTACCGCCTGCTTGTGCCGGTGCAGCCGCTGGCGGACCACGAGACCGATGCGATCGCCGTTGCAGAGGACTCGACCGCATCACAGCCGCCTGCGCCGGATGCCGTAGCTCCCGCCGGCGTGCCGGTGGTTGAACGCGGAAGCCGCCGCTGGCGCCGTCTGCGACGTCGCCTGCTGCTGGCACTGGGCGTGGTGATGCTGCTTGCGCTGGTGGTGTTGAGCGTACTGCTGCTGCGCCGCCCGGCGCCGGTGAATTCTCCGGTGGATGCGGCAGTGGAGAACGGCACGCGGGTGATCGGAAGCCCTGAGCGGCCGTATCGATTGATTACCGCAACGGCCGGTTTTGAGACCTATCCCACACTTTCTCCTGATGGATCGCAGGTCGCCTACGAAGGCGCCAACGACGATGGCACCGGCGGCAACGCCATCAAGGTGCAGACCTCCGGCAATGCCCCCGCGCGCCAGCTGCTATCGCCACCGGCAGGTGCCAGCGACCGCTTTCCGAACTGGTCGCCCGATGGCCGCGAAATCGCCTTCGCCCGCTTTGGTGCCGATGCCAGCTGCCAGGTGCTGATCGCCAGCGCCACCGGCGGCGCCGTGCGCCAGGCCACGCGCTGCGACGGTACCGAGCTGCTCAGTTTCGACTGGACGCCCGATGGTCGTGGCCTGGTCTTCGGCAGCATGGTTGGTCGCTATGCCCATCGCGGCATCCGCGTGCTCGATCTGGCCACCGGCCAATGGCGTGCGCTGGAGTACGCTGTCGACGAGGATGATTTCGACTACGCCCCGCGCTATTCCCCGGATGGCCGATGGCTGGTGTTTGTCCGCAACCCTCAGCTGGGCGACCTGTGGCGGATGCCTGCCAGCGGCGGCACGCCCGAGCAGTTGACCACCGAATCGGCCGAGCTGCGTGGTTGGGCATGGCTGGGCGACGGTCGGCATATCGTGTTCGGTCGCCGCGTGGACAGCGAAGCACGCCTGTACTACCTCGACGTCGAGCGCCGCACGCTGCGCGACGCCGGGCTCGACGATGCGCAGTGGCCGGCAGTGTCCCGCCGCGGCGACATGCTGGCGTTCGTGCATCGGCGCGCGCAGTTCGGGGTGTTCAGGATGCCCGCGCAGGGCGGTGCCGGTGAGCGCCTGTTCGCCTCCAGTGGCCGCGACGGGCAACCGATGGTGGCACCGGATGGGCGGCAACTGGTGTTCAGTTCCGATCGTTCCGGCAGCTTCGCCCTGTGGTGGGCCGACATGCAGCGGCCGGAATCGCTGCGGCCGATCGAGGGGCTGAAGCCCGAGGCACGGCAGGCGCCCGACTGGTCGGCCGACAGCCGGCATCTGCTGGTGGTGGGCCGCGATGAGCATGGCGAAGCGGTTGTCTACGAGATCGCACCGCGCGATGAACAACTGCATCGCCTTCCGGTTCCCGCCGAGCAGCCATTGCAGGCGTTGTACGGCGTAGACGCAGAGCAGCTGCTGGTGGTCGAACGTGATGCCGACCAGCACACCCGCTTGAGCCTGTTCGACCGCAGCGCGCAGCCATGGCGGCGGTTGGCCAGCCTGGAGGGTGTGTCGCAGGCGCGTTTCGACCGCAGTACCGGGCGGGTGCTGTTCACCCGGCTGGCAGCCGGTGGGCTGTGGTCGGTGGACGCGGCGTTGACCCCTGCCAGCGTGCAGCAGGTCAGTGAGGACCGGCCCAGCCGTTGGCGCTACCGGACCTGGACGGTGGCCGGCAACGGCAGCATCGACTACCTCGGCAGCAGTGCCAGCTGTGGCACGACCCTGGTCCGTATCCAGTCCGGACGCGAAGAAGCCGAGCGCTGCCTGGACGCCCAGCGGCTGAGCGCGGGCAATGGACTGAGCGCCAGTGCCGACGGAAACAGCCTGTACCTGGCCCTGGCCATCAGCGATGGTGCCGACATCGGGGTGATGAGGCTGCCCGAGCAACCGCCCGCGCTCTTCCCGGCATTCTCCAAATTATTGATCTTGAACGAGAAAGGGCCTTCGTAATTTCTTCGTGACGATCTCGCCGCGAATTCGTGGCGATCTCGGCAGTCTTTCCTGACGTGCTGCCACCTCATTTGGCAAAACGGAGGCCTGTACTTGGCAAATCCGTGGTGCCCCTATGCGTCAACTCTCGCTGGCTGATCGTGGCCAAACCGTATCCCTGGACAAGGCGATCGATGATGTCGCGCCGACCTGCATGGGGGTTGCCCGCCTCGGCAGCCTGCAGACCGCCGGCACCAGCTTCAGCGTCTGGATGCAGGTGCGCGGCACCTCATGGGTGGAAGCCAAGGAAGGGCGGTTCCGGCTTCGCCAGGGCGAGTGGATCGCGTTCGAGAAGGAGTCCAGGCCGCTGGTCCAGGCCGGACGCAACGGCTTGTGTGTGGGCATGAACCTGAACGTGGAAGCGCTGCGCGTGCTGACCGAAATGGCCGACTGCGGCCTGTACGCCGGTCGTGGCCAGATGAACCGCGCTGATGCGCGGGTGGCGCTGCGCCTGTGGCGTGACGCCCTCGCCAGCGGGCAGCCGGCGCAGGCACTGCGTCCGTTGCTGCTGCATCTGGCCGGTCTGCAGCGCAGCCTGGCCGACAACGTACAGCGTTGCCCCGGCCGCTCGCGCAGCCGCAAGCGCCAGGTGTTTGGTCGCATGCAGCGCGCGCGCCTGTATCTGGAAGGCAACAGCCACCGTGTGGTGCGCATCGGCGAACTGGCCGAGCTGACCAACTTCTCCAGCTGGTATCTCTCCAAGACGTTCCAGAGCCTGTACGAGGAAAGCCCGCAGTCGCTTTCGGCACGGTTGCGCCTCGAGCGCGCGGCCGATCTGCTGCGCGATACCGACATGATGGTCGGCGAAGTCGCTGCCGCCAGCGGTTTCGACAACTGCTGCAGCTTCGCGCGTGCCTTCCGCGCCCGCTACGGCCAGTCCGCCTCGCGCTTCCGCGAGAATGACGGACAGCTTCCGCCACACTCCGCAAAGTCTCCGGTTGTGTCGCGCAAATACAGCGCTGCAACGCAATCGTAACGTGCTACGGCGTTTTAACACGCTACTAACACGTACCTTGGAGAGATTGATGAACGTTCGTATTCCTGCAGTGCGGCTCGGCTTGTTGCCGGCCGGCATTGCGCTTGCCTTGGCACCGTCCTTCGCTTCGGCGCAGGACGCAGCTGCCGGCGGCACGACCGACCTGGACCGCATTTCGGTCACCGGTTCGCGCATCCGCCAGGCGAGCATGGAAACCGCGCAGCCGGTGATCGCGCTGCAGCGCGCCGACATTGAAAAGCAGGGCTTCACCAGCGTTGCCGACATCGTGCAGAACCTGTCGGCGACCGGTTCGCCGGCGATCAGCCGCGCCGATGCCCTGTCCTCGGGCGAAGAAGTCGGCGGCCAGTACGTCGACCTGCGCAACCTCGGCCCGCAGCGCACCCTGGTGCTGCTGGACGGCAAGCGCATGGGCGTCAGCTCCGGTGGCTACACCGATCTGGCCTCGATCCCGACCTCGATCGTCGAGCGCGTGGAAGTGCTGACCGACGGCGCATCGGCCATCTACGGCTCCGATGCCATTGCCGGCGTGGTCAACATCATCACCCGCAAGAACTTCGATGGCCTGGAAGCCAGCGTCTACCGCGGCCAGTACGGCCAGGGCGACGGCGACAAGGAGACCTACAACTTCGTCTACGGCATGACCAATGACCGTGGCTCGTTGACCCTGGGTGCAGAGTACAGCGACGAGAAGCCGGTGCTGGCCAAGGACCGCAGCTTCAGCGCCTACGCCAACGGCCCGCGTCATGCGTTCCCGACCGAAGACGATGCCAATGGCTGGTCGGCGATCACCGAGAAGGGCGTGCTGGTCACCGGCGGCAACAACTACGTCGTGAACCCGGGTGCCGATCCGACCGATTTCGCCAACTACCACGAGCTGACCAACGCCGACCTGTCCAACCCGTCGCAGCAGATGTATCTGTCGACCGGGATCAAGCGTCGCTCGGTGTTCGCCAACGGCCAGTACGATTTCACCGACAACATCCGCGGTACCGCCAACGTTCTGTACACCGAACGCGAGGCGCTGCAGCAGATTGCCGGTTACCCGTACCGTTCCAGCGCCTACGGCACCAAGCTGTCCAAGGACAGTGCGTTCAACCCGCTGGACCAGGATGTCGACTTCATGCGTCGCACCTGGGAAATGCCGCGCCAGACCAAGTCCGAGCTGAACACCTTCCGCTTCTCGGCAGGCCTGGAAGGCTCGTTCGAGTTCGGCGACAAGTACTTCGACTGGGATGTCGGTTACGTCTACAACCGTAACAAGGGCACCAAGACCGGCACCGGCAACCTGTTCATCCCGAACGTGAAGAATGCCGTCGGCCCGTCGTTCGTCGAGAACGGTGTTGCCTACTGTGGTGCCCAGGGCGCGGTCATCGCCGGTTGCACCCCGTGGAACCCGCTGCTGGGCTATGGCGTCGAAGGCGCTGGCTCGCTGTCCAACCCGGATCTGCAGAAGTACCTCTTCCTGCCGACCCACGACACCTCGCTGACCACCTCCAAGGTCTACAGCGCCAACCTGTCCGGCGCGCTGTTCACCCTGCCGGCGGGTGACCTGTCGTTCGCCGCTGGCTATGAGCACCGCGAAGAGGAAGCCGAGTACAACCCGGATGCCCTGCTGCAGTCGGGCCTGAGCACCGACCTGGCCGGTGCCTCCACCGCGGGTGGCTACAAGCTCAACGAGTTCTTCCTCGAGCTGAACGTGCCGATCCTGGCCGACCTGCCGTTCGCCAAGGAACTGTCGGTCGACATGGCTGGCCGTTACTCGGACTACAACACCTTCGGCAACACCTTCAACAGCAAGTTCGGCCTGAAGTGGAAGCCGATCGACGACCTGCTGGTGCGCGGTACCTACGCCACGGGCTTCCGTGCGCCGACGGTGGCCGATCTGTACGGCGGCACCTCGCAGACCTTCGACAAGTACACCGATCCGTGTGACACCCTGTTCGGTGCTGCGGTACGCAACCCGCAGGTTGCCGCGCGCTGCGCCGGCGCCGTCCCGGCCAACTTCCGCCAGGAAGCATCGGGCGGCATCGATGCCACCGGTCCGGGGTCGCAGTCCAACTACGCCTACCTGTCGGGTTCCAACGCCGAGCTGCTGCCGGAAACCTCCAAGACCTGGACGGTCGGCCTGGTCTACAGCCCGAACTTCGTCCAGGGCCTGGACATCAGCCTGGACTGGTGGAAGATCCGCATCGACAACGTGATCGCGGCCGAATCGGTGACCTCCATCCTCAACCAGTGCTACATCCTGGGCAACGCCAATGCGTGTGACCGTGTCACCCGCGATCCGGAGAATGGCTCGCAGGTGACCGACGTCACCCGCACGCTGATCAACGGCGGCTACCAGGAAACCGCCGGTTACGACCTGGGCATCAAGTACCGCCTGCCGGAGTTCTCCTTCGGCAACATCGTCATCGACTGGAAGACCACCTACGTCGATTACCTCGAGTACAAGCGTGACAACGAAGAGCAGACTGCCGTCGAGCAGCACACCGGCTGGGGCACTGGCGACTGGGGTGGCAACTTCCGCGTGCGCTCGAACCTGAACATCGATTGGAGCCTGGGCAACTTCGGTGTCAACTGGGGCATGCGTTACTACTCGGGCCTGAAGGAAGAGTGCTCCTACGACCGCACCGGCGGCGCCGAGTGCAACAACCCGGACTTCTCCTCGGCCTACACCCTGGCCATTCCGGTCCGCAACACCGGTTCGAACACCTTCCACGACCTGCAGGTGCGTTACAACACGCCGTGGAACGCCACCATCTCGGCGGGCGCCAACAACGTGTTCAACCACCAGGGGCCGATCATGTACAGCCAGCCGAACTCGAGCTTCTCGTACTACGGTGGCTTCGACATCGGTCGCTTCTACTACATGAAGTACACCCAGCGCTTCTGATCCATCGAAGCGTGACAGCAGAAAGAGGAGGGCGGGCCGCAAGGTCCGCCCTTCTTGTTTGTGCGGTCGGCCAACGCCGACATCCACGCCGCGCAGTGGTGCACATCCGATCACAATCGATTGCTCCACACCCGCGCCAACGCGCCTCTGGTCACCTCCAGTAGATCCACGCCATGCGTGGATGAATGCTCCGCACAACGAAAAAAGGCAGGCCACCTGGCCTGCCTTTCGTCCCATTCGTACCCGCCTGCCGCTGTGCCTCAGGCCTCGCTCGGCACCAGCCCCATCAGGCTGTTGGCGTGCTCGCGCCACTGCGGCAGCTTGTTCAGCACACCGGCGCGCTGCAGATACTCTTCATCCACCGGGTCACCGTTGACCAGCGCCAGTGCCACGTGCACTGCACCGGTCACCCAGAAGCTGCGTGTATTGGCGCGCTGCGGCTGCAGATGGAACGCCACCGCCTCGATGATCGGCATCGGCAGGCCCCACAGGCCCAGCAGATAGGCGCCGGCTTCGGCATGCCCGGGGCGATCATCATCGGCCGGCTCCGGCTCGCTGCGCTCGTTGCGTACGCCCGGCAGCAGCAGGCCGATGTCGGCCAGCAGGGCGGCGGTGGCACCGAGTTCGGCGCTGGAGTCGGGCAGCAGGCGTGCGGCCAATCGCGAGGCCATCAAGGCACGCTGCTGCAGCGAGTTGCGTTCGGCCCCGGACAAGGTAGGCGCGGAGAACACCTCACTGGCCAGCACCAGGTCACGCAGCGTGGCCAGGCCCAGCCGGGTCACGGCGGTGCGCAGGTCGGCAATGGTGCGGCCCTGGCTGAAGAACGCCGAATTGGAAAGCTGCAGCACCTTGGCCGCGATCGCCGGGTCGGCGGCGACCAGCTTGGCGACATCGGCGCTGTCGGCGTCGTCGTCATGTTCCAGTGCCTGGGTCAGGCTCAGGTACAGGTGCGGCGGCGAAGGCAGCTTCTCGATGCGGCCGATGGCATCGCGCAGGCGCGGGCTGTCCAGCACTTCGCGCAGCTCTTCCAGGCTGGTCAGCGCTTCCAGCAGTACTTCCGGTGCCAGCGGCAAGGGCAGGAAGCGATGGGCGACACCGATCAGGCGCGCCGGCGGCGGCCGGTTGCCATGCTGTGCATCGACCAGTGCGATGCGGATGGTCTCCGGGCGCAAGGTGCGGATCTGTCCCAGCAACGTGGTCGCGTTGAGATCAGGCAACTGCGGGCAGACGATCACCGCGTCCACGCCCTGGCTGGCAACCGCGGTCATCGCGGCATGGCCATCGGTGGCGGTCAACGGCTGCCAGTCTTCCCCAAGATCGGCAATGAATTCGGTCAGCTCAGCCGGCAGGCTGGCTGTATCCCCAACAAGCAGAATACGCACGACACATTCCCCTGGCTGTCTCGACGGTCGATGTCGATGACGTGTGAAGTGACGCAATTTACCTAATACGGCGGCAAAGGTGATGTGCCGCCGTCATGAAACGTGACCCGCATCGCTCCGACGCCGTGCGCCGGAGCAATGCTGTTCAGTCTCAGGCCTTGCTGTCGAGGTGGCGCTGGTGCGCCTCGATCAGGATCTGCTTGGCCTCGGCCGCGCCGCCCCAACCGTCCAGCTTGACCCACTTGCCCTTCTCCAGGTCCTTGTAGTGCTCGAAGAAGTGGCCGATGCGCTCCAGCCAGTGGCTGGACACCTGGGCGATGTCCTCGACGTGGGCATAGCCGCTGAAGATCTTCGACACCGGCACGGCCAGGATCTTCTCGTCGCTGCCTGCCTCATCGCTCATCTTCAGCACGCCGACCGGACGGCAGCGCACCACCGAACCCGGGACCAGCGGCAGCGGCAGCACCACCAGCACGTCGGCCGGATCGCCGTCGCCGCACAGGGTGCTCGGCACGTAGCCGTAGTTGCAGGGGTAGCGCATCGGGGTGGAAAGGATGCGGTCGACGAAGATCGCGCCGGTTTCCTTGTCCACTTCGTACTTCACCGGCTCGGAATCCTTCGGGATCTCGATGATGACGTTGATTTCTTCCGGCGGGTTCTTGCCGGGCGAGACGAGTTCCAGACCCATGGTGTGCTCCAGGTGGGGGATGTAGACGGATAGCTCTCCATTTTATGCCTTTGCCGGTCGCTGTGCAGGGTGGGGCGCCGACGGGCCGTCGCGGTAGCCGACGACCGGCCAGGACGGGGTTCCCCGATGGGGCCGGCCGGGCGACCGGGGCAGGCTGGAACCCTGAACCGAGGAGTCCTGCCATGAACTGGAACCGTTGGCACTGCGGAGTCCTGCTGTTGCTTGCCCCGCTGGCCGCGCTCGCGCGCGGGACGCATGTCGACCTGATCCACTACCCGACCCGGGAGGCCGGGTGGGACAGGGCCTACGCGCTTGAGGGAGCGCTTGCACAGGCATTCGACCGCGTGTGCGCCGATACCTTCTGCGAAGGCGATTACAGCAACTACCGGGTGATGGAGTTCCGCTGTGCAGTGCTGGCCCACCGGGGCACGGTGCAGCGGTGTGTCTGGGTGCTGGCGGCCAGCGAACTGGTGGTGCAGGGTGACACCGGCCAGGTGCAGGTCGACAACGGTCGCTGGACCTGCCCGGTGGAGATGCGGCCCGGGGTGCCGGTTGAAGCCTTCTTTGCCGCGCTGGAGGCGCCGGATGGGCTGATGGCACCGCTGCCCGGGCTCGATCATGGTCTGTTCGACGGGCTCGCCGATTGCCTGCGGGCGCAGGGGAGGGGCGCCTGATGCGCACGTTCCCGGGACGATGGCTGCTCTGCGGCCTGATGGTGGCTGGCGCTGCGCAGGCCGCGCCGACGTTCGTGGACGCCCGTGACCATCCCGATCCAGCGACTGGCCGGGAGCGGTTCCTGGCCGCCGAACGGATGCTGGTGCGCGGGTTCGATGATGTCTGTGGCGACACGTTCTGCGAGGGGCAGTACTACAACCTGTGGGCCATGCGCCTGCGCTGTTCGGTGGAGCGAGCGACAGGTGTGGTCGGCAGCTGCATCTGGACCTTCGCCGGCAGCGATACCTGGGTGCAGAAGGACGGCCGGATCGACGTCGACCATGGCAGCTATGCATGTGTGCTGCCGCTGGCATCTGGAACCCCATTGGAGCAGCTCCTGCAGGTCTGGCAGGCGGGTTCCGGGCATGAGGCGATCCACGCGCCGTTGCCTGGTACGACCACGAGCGTCTATGACGGGCTGACAGACTGTCTTTGAAAGCTGGATCGGCGGGTGCCGGGCGTGATGCCGGCACTGCGCCGCGCCGCGCGTCTGGCCTCTCCCTGGCGGTAGCGAGTGACCCTATTCGAAAGCGGGTGCAGGCCGGGTGGGTGCGGACGCCGGGCCCGCACCGATGCCTGCGACCGGGTGCTTAGTGTCCCGCGTCCTTCACCGACGCTTCGTGCAGCGCTTCGTTCAGTTCGTCGACCACGGTGGTCCAAGCCGCGTCAGCCTGCAGCGACTCGGCCAGGAACTGGCGCTGGGCGTTGTTCCAGTACGGCGCATCGGCCACTTCCACTCCGGCCGCGAGCTGGTGGCCGGCGATGAACCGGGCAATGCCTTCGGCACTGGCATCCAGGCCCAGCTGCAGAAAAAGGTTGGTCATGCGCGGTTCGGTGGTGATCATCGGTGCGGGCTGGTGATGGAAAGGAACCGTATTATCAACGCAAGCACGGGCGGGGGAACTCCCGCATGATTCGTCTGGGCAGTGCCTGCCCTGGCACGGCCTGCGTCGGTCGATGCGCGCAGGCATCGACCGACGTGAGGAAAGGTGCGGCCGACGACCATCATGATGGCCATCAGCCGCACACCTGCTAAAGCAACGGCACCAGCAGCAGCGCCACGATGTTGATGATCTTGATCAGCGGGTTTATCGCCGGGCCGGCGGTGTCCTTGTACGGGTCACCCACGGTGTCGCCGGTCACCGCTGCCTTGTGCGCCTCGCTGCCCTTGCCGCCGAAGTGGCCATCCTCGATGTACTTCTTGGCGTTGTCCCAGGCACCGCCGCCGGTGGTCATCGAAATGGCCACGAACAGCCCGGTGACGATCGTGCCGATCAGCAGCCCGCCCAGCGCGCGTGGCCCCAGCAGCAGGCCGACCACCACCGGCACGGCCACCGGCAGCAGCGACGGCACGATCATTTCGCGGATCGCCGAGCGGGTCAGCATGTCCACCGCCTTGTCGTACTGCGGCTTGGCCGTGCCCTGCATGATGCCGGGGATCTCGCGGAACTGCCGCCGCACTTCCTCCACGACCGCGCCGGCCGCGCGACCGACGGCTTCCATTGCCATCGCGCCGAACAGGTAGGGAATCAGGCCGCCGATCAGCAGGCCGATGATCACGGTGTGGTCGCTGAGGTCGAAGCGGAACTCCTGGCCGGGATTGGCCGCCTGCAGGTTGTGCGTGTAGTCGGCGAACAACACCAGTGCGGCCAGTGCTGCCGAACCGATGGCATAGCCCTTGGTGACCGCCTTGGTGGTGTTGCCCACCGCATCGAGCGGATCGGTGATGTCGCGGATGTCCGAAGGCAGCTCGGCCATCTCGGCGATGCCACCGGCGTTGTCGGTGATCGGCCCGTAGGCATCGAGTGCGACAATCATGCCCGCCATTGACAGCATTGCAGTGGCGGCGATGGCGATGCCGTACAACCCGGCCAGTGCGTGCGCGCCCCAGATCGCCGCGCAGACGGCGATCACAGGTAGCGCGGTGGACTTCATCGAGATGCCGAGGCCGGCAATGATGTTGGTGCCGTGCCCGGTGGTCGAGGCCTGCGCCACATGCTGCACCGGCTTGTACTGGGTACCGGTGTAGTACTCGGTGATCCACACGATCAGGCCGGTCAATACCAAGCCGATCAGCGCACAGCCATACAGCGCCATCGGCCCGTGCACGTTGTCCGCCATCAGCCCCGTGGTGATCGGATAGAACGCGATCGCTGCCAGCACACCGGAGACGATCACGCCCTTGTACAGCGCGCCCATGATCGAGCCACCGGGCTTCACCTTCACAAACAGCGCGCCGATGATCGACGCGATGATCGAAACACCGCCCAGCACCAGCGGATACAGCACCGCATTGGCGCCGGCCTCGGCCAGCATCAGGCTGCCCAGCAGCATGGTGGCGATCACGGTGACCGCATAGGTTTCAAACAGGTCGGCGGCCATGCCGGCGCAGTCGCCCACGTTGTCGCCGACGTTGTCGGCGATCACCGCCGGGTTGCGCGGGTCGTCCTCGGGAATGCCTGCTTCGACTTTGCCGACAAGATCGGCGCCGACATCGGCACCCTTGGTGAAGATGCCGCCGCCCAGGCGCGCGAAGATCGAGATCAGCGATGAACCAAAGGCCAGGCCCACCAGCGCATGCAGTGCCTGTTCCATCGGCAGGCCCAGGCGCAGCAGCAGCGCGTAGTAGCCGGCCACGCCGAGCAGGCCCAGGCCGACCACCAGCATGCCGGTGATCGCACCGCCGCGGAAGGCCACGTCCATGGCCGCGCTGATGCCGTGGCGCGCTGCCTCCGCGGTGCGCACGTTGGCGCGTACCGACACGTTCATGCCGATGTAGCCCGCGGCACCGGACAGCACCGCACCGACCGCGAAGCCGATCGCGGTGTACCAGCTCAGGAAGACGCCGACCAGCACGAACAGCGCCACGCCGGCGATGCCGATGGTCAGGTACTGGCGGTTGAGGTAGGCACGCGCACCTTCCTGGATGGCCATGGCGATGGCGACCATGCGCTCATTGCCGGTGGGTTGGCGCAGGATCCAGCGCGCCGAGACGATTCCGTACAGGATCGCGAGAATGGCGCAGCCCAGCGCCAATGACAGCCCGTGACGTTCCAGCATTAGACCCCTCCGCAGAATGGATGGACAAGCATCCAGTGGCGATGAACGCACCACGAGGGGGACGACGGGCTGCAGCCTGGAACCAACCCGTACCGACCTTGGCGGTCGTCCGACGTATGGCGGTGTTCAGCATTCCCTGGTGCCAGCAGTATGCGTGCACCCGCGCCCGGATGGTAGCGCCAGGCCGCGCCCGGCGAGCGCAGCGGTTGCTGCACCGACGCGATATCCGTCGTTCCCATCGCCACCTTTGCACCCCGTTAAGCCAACCTCTGCAAGCCTGCGCGCAGTCCCGTCGGAGAATCCCCATGCGCCTGTCCCTGTTGATGCTTGCCGTTCTGGCCCCGGCCCTGCCTGCCTTCGCGGCGGAAGCACCGGAACTGCAGCGAGCGGTAGGTGCACCACAAGCAGTCGGCGCGGTGCACACGCTGCGGCAGATTCCCGAAGCCTGTGCCCGCCTGGAGGGCGCGTTCACCGGCCAGGCCGCAGAGCCCTATCGTTTCTCGGCGGTGCGCACCAGCGAGCAGTGCCAGCCGCGTGCCCGCTTTGTCGACTACGGCAAGGCGCAACCGAGCGCGGACAAGGGCTGGAAACTCAATGATGTGATCCGTGTTCCGAATGCCGCCTGCCCGGCGCAGCAGGCGGTGGTGCGTGTGTGGCGCCTGCCGGTGAACAACGCCCAGGCGCTGGATGGGCAGGGACAGTCGCGCATCTATCTGGAAGAAGCCAGGAAGCAGGCCGCCGCAGGCAAGATCCCGCAGGTGACGATGTTCGCCGCGCAGCTGCAGATGGAAGGCAAGGCGTGCAATTGAGGCCGAGCATCTGAGGCCGAGCATCCACGCATGGCGTGGATCTCCTGGATGGGAGACCTGGGTAGTGCCGGCCGCTGGCCGGCAACCGATGGATTACTCCGCCAGTTTCGCCCCACGCGCCACCAGCAGCTCGCGCAGCGCCGATCGATGGCAATGCGCCTCGTCCTCGCAATAGCAGCCCACCGCGATATCGCTGTGCTGCGACAGCGCTGCGAGCAGATCCAGCGCATGCGCCGCATCAGGGGCCTTCATCTCGGCCCTGTAGTGGCGGAAGAACGCATTCCAGTCGGCGGCGGTCTTTGCCTCGTGCGCCTGTTTCACCAGCGCGGCGCTGGGTGACAGTGCCGGGAACCACACGTCATACCAGTCCTGCCGGGCGAACTCGCTGCGCGGCACGCCGCGCGGCGGCCGCCGTACGGTGCCGATGCGCAGTCCCTCGCCGGGCAGGCGCGCACTGCCGAGACGAACCACATGCAGGGCCATGATGATCTCCAGGCGGGGCAATCCATCTTCCTGCGATGCACGTGCGACAGACGTGAACCGTGTGGGAAATGAAAAGGCCCGGATGCTTGCGCACCCGGGCCTTCGCCCATGCCGGCAGCGGTCAGTTGCCGCGGCAGTCCTTCAGCCACAACACACGGCCGATCTGGTCATAGCTGTCGACCACGCCGGTCAAGGTCACCTTTTCGCGCGGGCGCAGGGCCAGCGCATACGCGGCCTGGTTGGCGGCGAACGAACAGGAAATAGCCACTCGCTCATAGTCGATGCTGCCATCGCTGGGCAGGTCGAAGCTGGTGTTGTAGGTGCCGCCGCTGCGCAGCACCGTGGTGATGCGGCCGGTGATGGCGTAGGTCTTGCCCTTGTAGCGCGGCTCGACCGCAGCCGGATTGTCCTTGTTCTGGTTGCGCAGCTGGAAGCCGAAGCGATCAGCAGCGATGGTCACCACCGAAGCCTGCGGGGCGGTCCTGGCCGCCTGTTCGCCGGCCTTGCCCGGCTTGACCTGGTTGAGCAGCTTGCACATTTCATCGCGCACGCCGTCTGCCGAAGCAATGGCACCTTTGTTGACCTTCACCACCATGCCGACGGTGCCCTGGCCGCCTTCGGAGGTGGCGCTGATGATGATCGGAATCGGCTTGTGGGCCATGGTTTCCGGCTCTTCGATCAGCATGGAGCCGCCTTCCGCATCCTCGCTGAGAACATCCATGTTGGCGTTCTTGGCGATCACCCGCATCTGGCCGATGGCGCTGGCCACGGTGAGGTCAGGGTGGGTGACCGATGAGGTGAAGGTGGTGCCGACGAAGGGATTGCCCTTCTTCTGGAAGTTGCTTTCGCACGTCGCAGCGAAGGCCGGCGCAGCAGCGCCGCACAGCAGTGCAGTGATCAGGATCGGGTGCTTCATGGTTACAGTCCTTGTGAAATGGCAGCACGGGCCCGTGCCGTGCGGCCGGGCAGCGTCGAATCTGGCTTGCGGCGACCCCTTGTGCCCCGGGCCGGAGCCCGATTGTGGAGCGCTTCGGCTGCCGCCGCAATGCGCCCTGCGCTCCGCGCAGGGCGCAGGCGGGCTTCAGCCTTCGAACGCCGGCAGCTTCTGCTTCACCGCCACGTTCTTCAGCGTCACGTACTTCGGCAGGCCATCGGTGCCATACGGCAGCGGGGCTTCGCCCTTGATCAGCGGTGACAGGTAGGCGCGTGCCTTGGCGGTGATGCCGAATCCATCGCGACGGATGAAGCCGGCCGGCATCTTCTTCTCGTGGTTGGCGATCTTCGACAGCGGTGCCGCTTCGATCTTCCAGCGATACGGCGCATCGCTGCTGCGCACGATCACCGGCATCACCCCGTTCTGGCCCTTCAGCGCCAGCTGCACCGCGGCCTTGCCCACCGCCTGGGCCTGTTCCCAGTCGGTCTTGCTGGCCAGGTGGCGGGCCGATCGCTGCAGGTAGTCGGGCAGGGCCCAGTGCACCTTCAGCCCCAGCTGGTCCTTGACCCGCCCGGCCAGATGCGCGGCCACGCCGCCCAGCTGCGAATGGCCGAAGGAGTCCTTGCCGCCGCCGGCGTCGGCGACGAAGCGGCCATCGGCGGTGGCGATGCCTTCCGACGCCACCACCACGCAGTAGCCCACGCGCGCGACCACCGCCTTGACCTTGGCCAGGAACGCGGCCTCGTCATAGGCACGCTCGGGCAGCAGGATGATGTGCGGGGCGTCGTCCTCGCCGGTGCCGGCCAGGCCGGCGGCCGCGGCCAGCCAGCCGGCGTGGCGGCCCATCGCCTCGTAGATGAAGACGCGGGTGGAGGTCTCGGCCATCGCCGCCACATCCAACGCCGCTTCGCGCACGGACACGGCCGTGTACTTGGCCGCCGAGCCGAAGCCGGGACAGGTGTCGGTCACCGCCAGGTCGTTGTCGATGGTCTTGGGCACGCCGATGCAGGTCAGGTCGTAGCCGGAGCTTTTTGCCAGCTGCGACACCTTCAGCGCGGTATCGGCCGAGTCGTTGCCGCCGTTGTAGAGGAACCAGCGCACGTCATGGGCGCGCAGGACCTCCAGCAGGCGGTCGTAACGGGCACGGTCGGCCTCCAGCGATTTCAGCTTGACCCGGCACGAGCCGAACGCGCCGCCGGGGGTGTGGGCCAGGGCGCGGATGGCCGCAGCACTCTCCTTGCTGGTGTCGATCAGCTCCTCGCGCAGGGCGCCGAGGATGCCGTTGCGCGCAGCCAGGACCTTGATTCCCTTGGCGCGGGCCTGTTCGATCACCGCCGCGGCCGTGGCGTTGATGACGGCGGTGACGCCGCCGGACTGGGCGTAAAGGAGGGTGCCATTGCGCATGCTTCTACCTGTTCGGGGGAGGGGACATTGCAGGGACATTACCCGGATGCGCTAAAGTGGCGCTATTGCGGTGCAGCGATACCGGACCGTCCGGGGCGCGAACCTTCTTTATTTTCAACACGTTGGAGTCAGGTCAATGCGATTGGTTCTGTTGGGACCGCCCGGTTCGGGCAAGGGGACACAGGCGACGCGCCTGAAGGAAAAGCTCGAGATCGCCCACATTTCCACCGGCGACATGCTGCGCGCGGAAATCGCCGCCGGCTCGGAGCTGGGCAAGCAGGCCAGGTCGGTGATGGACGCCGGCAACCTGGTGTCCGATGAGATCCTGCTGGGCATGCTGAAGTCGCGCCTGGCCCAGGCCGATGTCGCCAAGGGCTTCATCCTTGACGGCTATCCGCGCAATGTGGCCCAGGCCAACGCGCTGGACGGCATGCTGGCCGAGATCGGCCAGCCGCTGGATGCGGTCGTGCAGCTGGACGTGGCCACCGAGCTGCTGGTCGAGCGCATCGCCGGTCGTGCGCAGGAGCAGGGCCGCGCCGACGACAATCCGGAATCGGTGCGCAAGCGCCTGCAGGTCTACACCGAGCAGACCGCTCCGGTGGTCGACTTCTACGCCGGCCGGGGCACCCTGGCCCGCGTCGATGGTGTTGGCGAACTGGACGAGATCGAAGCCCGCATCCTGGCGGCGATCAAGCGCTGACCCGCTTGGCCGGTCGATGCCGGCCACCGCAGGCACAAAAAAAAACAGGCCTGATCCGCGAGGATCAGGCCTGTTTCGTTTCATAGGTGCCAGCAAAGGGCTTGCTCAGGGCCCCCACAGCATGAGCTCCCTTGGGGATGGCCTCTTGGGGAGTAGGACCGGTTCGGGTACTGCGGCTGGCAGCCTGAATTGTGTCCGGGTTCACAGAACATCGCTATCAGGAATTCCCTGACATGCCGTTGGAGTTTTCTCACAGCAGCTGTAGGGGTTCTCTTACCCCTGTGCTGACAATGGCCCTATACGGCCGTGATCGGTCACAATCCCCGGTCATGAGCAGCGTACATATCCTTGCAATCGCCGGCACCTTCATGGGTGGCGTGGCCGCCCTGGCGCGGGAACTGGGCCATACGGTCAGTGGCAGCGACCAGGCCATCTATCCGCCGATGTCGACCCAGCTCGAGCAGCTGGGCATCACTCTGGACCAGGGCTACCGCGCCGACAGCGTGCCGAAGGGCACCGGGCAGGTGGTGATCGGCAACGCGCTGTCGCGCGGCAATCCTGCCGTCGAAGCGGTCCTGGATGCCGGCCAGCGCTACATTTCCGGCGCCCAGTGGCTGTCCGAGCAGGTGCTGCCGGGCCGGGACACCCTGGCCGTGGCCGGTACCCACGGCAAGACCACCACCACCACCATCCTGACCTGGCTGCTGGAGAATGCCGGTCGCTCCCCCGGTTTCCTGATCGGTGGCGTCGCCGAGGATTTCGGCGTGTCCGCCCGCTTGGGCCAGGGCCGCGAGTTCGTTGTCGAAGCCGACGAGTACGACACCGCGTTCTTCGACAAGCGCAGCAAGTTCGTGCACTACCGGCCGCTGGTGGCGATCCTCAACAACCTCGAATACGACCACGCCGACATTTTCCCCGATGTGGCGGCGATCCAGCGCCAGTTCCACCACCTGGTACGTACCGTGCCGGCGCGTGGCCGCCTGATCGTCAACGGCGAAGACGCGCACCTGGCCGAAGTGCTGGCGATGGGCTGCTGGACCCCGGTCGAACGCTTCGGCTTCGACCCTGCGCTGGAATGGCATGCCGAGCTGCTGGCTGCCGATGGCAGCGCGTTCCGCGTCCATCATCGTGGGCAGGCGCTGGGTGATGTGCAGTGGTCGCTGCTGGGCCGGCACAATGTGCTCAATGGCCTGGCTGCACTGGCCGCTGCGCACGCAGTGGGTGTTGCGCCGGCCGAGGTGATCCCGGCGCTGGCGCGCTTCCGCAGCGTCAAGCGCCGCATGGAAGTGATCGGCAACCACGATGGCATCACCGTCTACGACGACTTCGCCCATCACCCGACCGCGATTGCGACCACCCTCGAAGGCCTGCGTGCCAGGGTCGGTGATGCCCGCATCGTGGTGGCGATGGAGCCGCGCAGCAATTCGATGCGGTTGGGCGCTCACGCACAAGCACTGGCACCGTCCTTGGCACTCGCCGATGAGGTGGTGTTCCTGCACCGCCCGGAGCTGGCCTGGGATGCGGCAGCGGTGATCGCGGCGGTGCGCGGACAGGCGCATGCCGTGGCCGACACCGATGCGCTGTTGGCGCAGCTGCAGGCCGACGTGCGCAGCGGCGACCATGTGGTGTTCATGTCCAACGGCGGCTTCGACGGCGCGCCGCGCCGCTTCCTTGCAGGGCTGCAGGCACGATGAGCAGTGAGGGTTCGCTGCCGCTGTTCCCGCTGCATACGACGCTGCTGCCGGGCGCAGCCATCGGCCTGCGTGTCTTCGAGCCACGCTACCTGGATCTGGTGCGCGAAACCGGCCGCAGCGGTGAAGGTTTCGGTGTCTGCCTGATCCTGGAAGGAAACGAAGTGGGAGCGCCGGCAACGCCGGCCGCCTTCGGCGTGCAGGTGAGGATCGAGGATTTCGATGTCGGCGCCGATGGCGTGCTGCAGCTGCGATTGCGCGGCACCCGTCGTTTCCACGTCGAGCGCACGCGCGTGCGCGACAACGGGCTGGTGGTTGCCGATGTGCGCTGGTGCGATGAGGATCCCGATGACGAACTGCGTCCGCAGCATGCGCTGCTGGCGACGGTACTGGACCACATCATCGAGCAGGCGGGCACGGCGTTCGCACCGGCCTCGCCGGCCTTGATGGACCAGGCCAGCTGGGTCAGCTGGCGATTGGCCGAGCTTCTGCCGCTGAGCGAACAGCAGCGCCTGCAACTGCTGCAGCTGGACGACCCGCACCAGCGCCTGCAGCAGCTGCTGGGCTGGATGCCGTAAAAGCCAGGCCGCGGTGCTCGCCGGGCATGGCCCGGCATCGTCGGTAGATGCCAACCTTGGTTGGCAGCCTTTCCCGAAAGCGCCAACCAAGGTTGGCAACTACCAGAGCGGGACGGTAGCGCCGGGCCATGCCCGGCGGCTTCGTTACGGCGTGGCGGTCTTCAACCTCAGTACCGGCAGCCCGGTCTCCGGCTGCACATCCTCACGCTGCGGCAACGACTGCACCGCTTCCTTGACCGCATTCAACGCCGGGTCGATGCCACGCACCGGGTGCCACATGCCGATCCACTGGAAGTGGCGCTCGTAGCGCAGGGTCTGTGCGCTGCCCAGCCACAACGGGGTGTCGCCCGGCTGCAGCTGGGCTGGTGCCTGCCACAAGCGCAGCACGTAGCGCTCGTCGGCCTGCGCGCCCTGGCGCACCATCAGCAGCGCTTCAACGCGCGTATCCAGCGTCGCCGGCAGTACCGGCAGTTCATTGGCGCCGGTGTTCTTGTCCAGCATCAGCAGCGCTTCCTGCCAGCCGGCCTGGGCCTGCACCTGCCAGCCGCGCGCTTCCAGCTGCGCCTGCAACGGCGCCAACGGACCGGCCACCTGCACGTCCAGTGGCCAGCGCTGGTCATCGTCGAATTCGTTGCGACGCGCCGGCAGCTTCGCCCAGTCGTGCTGCCACCAGGCCTGCGCGTCCATCGCCAGCGGCGCCGGCAGGGTCGGCTCGAAGCGTTCCAGCTTGATGGCGATGTTGCGCGGCGCGTACCACATCGCCGCCACCACGAAGACGCCGTAGAACAGCCATGCCACCGGCTTTACCCAGAACGAGCGGTTGAAGCGGCGGCGGTAGGCGATGCCCAGCACCAGCAGCCAGAAGGTGCCGAACAACATGCCGCCGATGACATCGCTCAGCCAGTGCGCACCCAGGTACAGGCGCGCAAAGCCGATCAGGCTGACCACGATGCCCGACACCAGGTAGGGCCAGACGCGGGTGCGGCCGGGCATTTCGCGGGCGATCAGCACCGCGAAGAAGCCGAAGGTGATGGTGGCCATGGTCACCGACACCGACGGGAAGCCGAAGCCGCTGCTGGCATCGATCGGGCGCACCACATCGACGGTGGCGCCGAGCAGTTTGGTCAGGGCCAGGCCGAAGGCCAATGCGGCCAGCCAATGGGCGGCCGCCATCCAGCGACGGCGCCAGACCAGATAGCCCATCGCGGCAGCGGTTGCCGGCAGCAGCACCTGCCATGCGCCAAGCGAGGCCAATGCGGCCATCGGGTAGTCGGCCAGCGGATTGCGCAGGGCCAGCATCGCCTGGTGCACCAGCAGGTCCACCGCCAACGGCTCGCCATGGGCGACCACCACCGTCAGCAGCGCGAACCAGCCCCAGCCCAGCAACAGCAGCATCAGCGCCAGCATCGCCAGCGGCACCGATTCGCGGCGCTTCGGGTCGAGCACGCCCACCGTGTAGCGGCCCAGCGTCGGGTGCCGGTTGGACCAGTCGAGCAGCCGCGCCAGCCAGCTGTCCATGCGCGCGGCCGACCAGCGATAGCCGTACAGCACGATGGCCCAGACCAGGCTGAGGATCACGGCCAGCAAGCCCACCACCACCACCAGCCGGCCGGCAACGGCAGCGACGGCATCATAGGCTTCGCCAAGAATCCAGCCCGGTGCCAGGAACAGCACGGCCCAGGAAATACTGGCGATGCCACTGGCCTGCACGTAACGGCTGGCGGGCATTTTCATCATGCCGGCGATGGCGGGCACGAATGGCCGGATGGCACCGACATAGCGGGCGATCAGGATGCTCTTGAATGCATTGCGGCGGAACAGGTTCTCGCCCCGGTCAAGCAGCTGCGGGTAGCGGCTGAACGGCCAGACGCCACGCAGGCGGTCGCCCCAGCGCCGGCCTATCCAGTAGCTGATGCCATCACCGGCGAACGCACCCAGTGCCGCAGCGGCAACCGCATACGGCCCGGAGATCTGGCCCAGGCCGATGAACACGCCAACGGCGAACAGCAACGGCAGCGCCGGCACGATGGCGCCAAGAATGATGACCGCATCGCAGAAGGCGATCAGAAAGATGACCGCACCCGCCAACACGGGATGAGCGGCAATCCACGCGAGGGTGGCGTCGATCCATGAAGAGTCCATTGCCCGATTATAGGGGCGTGAAGGTGACTGGTTCCCAGCCGCTTGGTGACCGTTTGCAACCGGCGGCATCGCCTAGAATGTCGCCATGCCTGTATCCAATGACGCGCCAACGCATGCACTGAAGGCCGACAGTTTCGGCCGGATCCTCCTCGTGCAGGGGCCTGAAGGCCCCTTCGTGCGCCGCGATCTGGGGGCCACGCCGCTGTGGCTGCGGTTGCCTGCGTGGTGGTTGGCGCGACGCGAAGCGCGCGCATTGCGCCATATCCATGGCATGGCCGACGTGCCGCAACTGCTGGACTGGGATGGCCGCCACCTCGACCGCAGCTTCATGGCCGGCGATGCGATGTACCAGCGCCCGCCGCGCGGTGACGTGGCCTGGTTCCGCGCCGCACGCCGCCTGCTGCAGCAGCTGCATCGGCGCGGTGTGGCCCACAACGACCTGGCCAAGGAAGCCAACTGGCTGGTGACCGAGGACGGTCGACCGGCCCTGATCGACTTCCAGCTGGCAGTGATCGGCGACCCGCGCTCGCGCTGGATGCGCCTGTTGGCACGCGAGGACCTGCGCCACCTGCTCAAGCACAAGCGCATGTACTGCCGGGAGTCGCTGACGCCGGTGGAGAAGCGCGTGCTCAAGCGCACCTCGTGGGTACGCGATCTCTGGTTCGCCACCGGCAAGCCGGTCTACCGCTTCGTCACCCGCCGCATCCTGCATTGGGAAGACAACGAAGGGCAGGGCCCCAAGCCGTGAGCGCGCAGCTGAGCGAAGGCAGCGTGCTGCGTTCGCAACTGCCGGGTGCCGATTTCGTCCATGCCTGCCAAGAGGCGGCGCCGCGCAACGGCCGTTCGGCGCTGCAGGCCTACCGCGATATGGCCGCGACGGTGCCCGGCTGGTTCGATGGACTGATGGCGCTGCGCAACAGGGGCATGCGGCTGCTGGGCATGAAGGATCTCGGCTCGCTGCGCGCGGTGCAGCAGACCGCCGATCCGCAGCCCGGGCAACGCCTCGGCATCTTCACCCTGCAGGCGCTGGACGAGGATGCCATCGTGCTGGAAGACAACGACCGCCATCTGCGCGTGCAGCTGGCGCTGCAATGGCACGGCGATATGTTGGAAGTGGCGACGGTGGTGCACACCCACAACGCGTTCGGCCGCCTGTACATGCTGCCGGTGGCCCCGGTGCATCGATGGACCGCGCCGCACCTGCTGAGCAGGCAGGTGCGCGCGTATCATCATTAGATCCACGCCATGCGTGGATGCGCGTTGCCGCATGGCGCGGCAAACCCCTACGGCATCACCGGCACCACCTGCTGGCCGATGAAGTTGCGCTTGCCATCGAAGTCGTAGCCGATCTGCAACTGGCCCACATCCGGGCACGCGTGGCAGTCACGCAGCGGCGTGCGGTACAGCAGGCGGATGCCACCCCCGTCCAGCGCTGCGGTACCCGCGGCCTGCGCCGGTGCGAACGGCGTGGCCTGCGGATGCGCCTTGAGCACCTCCTGCACGCCGGGATCGGCGCGCAGCGTGTCGTCCAGCTGCACCGCATCCACGTCGATACGCTTGCCCGCGGCATCGACCAGGCGCGTGCCTTCGTTGGTGTTGGCGCGGAACGGATATTCGACGGTGGCCACGCCCAGGCCGTCGTGTTCATGCCAGGCGGTCACGTAGGCCAGTTCGCCACCGGTGGACAACTGCTCGGCTGCAGTGACCGCATCAGCACTGGCCCCACCGGCACGCATCGCATCGCGCAGGCAATCGCGGGTGGCCGCGCTGTCGCCCTGGCGGCAGGCGTTGAGGTCACCATCCCAGACAACGGCCTCGCTCCAGCGCAGCTTGCCATCACCGGTGGCCTTGTCGACGCTGGCGGCGTCATCCTTGGCCGGCGCGCTGCCGGGTTCAGGCGAGCGGCCCTGGCAGGCGGTGAGCAGGGCCAGGCCCAGGGCAGGCAACAACAGGCGGGAACAGCGCATGGCATGGACCTCGTGCAGTGACCGGAGCGCCAGTATCGTCAACGTGCGGTGAACTCCGCGTCGGCGCGGCATACTAGCGGCTCATTGCATACGCTGGAGTGTGGAACGTGGGCAGTCTGCAGGGAAAAACCCTTTTCATCACCGGTGCCTCGCGCGGCATCGGCCTGGCGATCGCGTTGCGCGCCGCGCGCGACGGTGCCAACGTTGCCATTGCCGCCAAGTCGTCGGTGCCCAATCCGAAGCTGCCGGGTACCATCCACAGTGCCGCCGAGGCCGTCACTGCAGCCGGTGGCCAGGGCCTTGCGCTGAAGTGCGACATCCGCGAAGAAGACCAGGTGCAGGCGGCCGTTGCTGCCGCCGTGGACACGTTCGGTGGCATCGACATCCTGGTCAACAACGCCAGCGCCATCTGGTTGCGCGGCACCCTGGATACGCCGATGAAGCGCTTCGACCTGATGCAGCAGGTCAATTCGCGCGGCAGCTTCCTGTGCGCGCAGGCCTGCCTGCCGTACCTGCTGCAGGCGCCGAACCCGCATATCCTGACCCTCGCGCCGCCGCCAAGCCTCGAGCCCAAGTGGTGGGGCGCGCATACCGGCTACACACTGGCGAAGATGGGCATGAGTTTTGTCACCCTCGGCCTGGCCGCCGAGTTCGGCCCGCAGGGCGTGGCGGTCAATGCGCTGTGGCCGCGCACGGTCATTGCGACCGATGCGATCAACATGATTCCCGGCGTGGACGTCGGTGGCTGCCGCACGCCGCAGATCATGGCCGACGCTGCATACGCGGTGCTGGTGCGCGAGGCGGCCGGTTTCCACGGCCGTTTCCTGATCGATGACGAGGTGCTGGCCGAAGCCGGCGTGACCGATCTTTCCGGGTATGCGGTGGATGCGTCGCGTCCGTTGCTGCCGGATCTGTTCCTGGATTGATCCTGCCGTTGGGAAAAGGCCGATGGCTGCCGCCTTCGGCCCGCTGCGCTAGAATGCGCGGCTGCAATCGTTTTCAACAGGGATGTGAGCCCATGTCACGTACTCTTTCCATCGCGGCGCTGGCCGCTTCGCTGTCGCTTCTTCTGGCTGCCTGTGGTGGCAAGGCGCCCGCAACCGCAGCCGACGCGGGTTCCGCCGGCAAGCCGGAGGCCAGCACGGCGCCGGCCGACGCCCAACAGCAGTTGACCGCAAAGCTCAACGCCTACATTGGCTGCTTCAACGCGCTTGATTCGAAAACGCACGGCAGCATCCAGTCCTACACGCGCTGGATCAAGGACGTGGATGCCGGCCCGAGCGGGCGCGAGACGAACGTGTACGGACCGTTCGAGATCGGCGATTACGACATGAAGCAATGCGACGCCCCCGTGACCGAGGCGATCGCTGCCAAGCCGGCGCTTGCCGATCTTGATGCCGCTGCCGGCCACTACCAGCAGGCGCTGAAGGCGCTGGTGCCGATCAGCAAGGAAGCCCACGACTACTACGAGCGTCAGGACTTCGAAGACGACAAGTTTGCCAAGGGCAAGCAGCTGCACGCGCCGTTGATGACCGCCTTCAAGGATTTCGTGGTTGCCAGTGAAACATTCAACACCGAACTGGAGCGCCAGAACGACGCTGCCCAGCGCGAACAGCTCAAGGCGCTGGAGCAGGCCGAAGGACGCACCCGCGAGTACTACCGACTGGCGATGATGCTGGAAGCGAAAGCGATCATGGAGATGATGGGCGAGGACGACTTCGACGTGACCCGGGCACAGGAGCGGCTGGACGCCTTCAACCGCATTTCCGACGAAGCGCATGCCAAAGTGGCCGATCAGGAGCCGGGCAAGCTGGACTGGAACAGCTTCGAACGCGAGGCCGAGAACTTCCGCCGCGAAGGCAAGGAGCGCCTGCAGCGCGTCAGCGCGAACACGCCCTACACCGACTTCGAACGACGCATGCTTGATTCGCCCTCGATGGCGCCGAGCGGCTCGGCCGGGCGACTGCTGCACATCTACAACGCACTGGTGTTCCAGAGCAACCGCCAGTAATCCGGCGCACTGCCCCCACTTCTGTCGCATTCGAGCAGGCTGATTGCGACGTGAAGGATGGGGTGTCCCGTCGTCTCGATGGCATCGGCGTCCGCGTATGCGGGCTGTTCCACCGCGCGCGAGAATGTGCGCCGTCTCATTTCTGCAAGGAACCGGTTTGAATTCTTCCGCGCGTGTACTTTCTCTGCTTATGCTCGGCGCTGCCGCCGCCCTCTCTGGTTGCAACGGATCGACAGGACTGCCGGTGGCCGATCCGGGCCTGCAGAAGATCAACGCCTACATCGAGTGCTACAACGGCGTCGAACAGCCCATCCACGAGGGCTTCCAGACCTATACCGGCTGGATCAAGGATCCCGAAGCGGGGCCGACGGGCAAGGAAGCGCAGCCGCGCTCGCCGGGCAAGGTGCTGTCGCATCGTGTCGAGTACTGCGGCCAACCGCTGACCGATGCATTGGCCCGGACGCCGGCCACGCCGCTGGATGAGCCGGTGCGGCAGTACCAGACGGCCTTCCAGTCGTTGTATGCGCTGATCGAACGCGCTGATGGCTATTTCACCCGTGAGGACTATCGGCGCGACAACGGCGAAGGCATGCGCGCGCAGCATGCGCCGCTGATGCAGGCCTACGCTGACTTCTTCAAGGCCAGCGAGGCCCTGGACGCAGCGCTGGAGAAGAACGAGGAGCAACGCCGTGCCGCGCAGCTCAAGCAGATCGAAGCGGACGAAGGTCGTTCACTGGCGTACTACCACCTGCGCATCATCGGTGACGGCAAGCGCCTGGCACTGTCGCTGCAGGGAGAGGCGCCGGACCTGCAGGTGGCACGCACGCAGCTGGCCGACTACCAAGCACTGGTGAAGGAAATGCAGGATGCAGGCGTGGGCAAGGACAACCCGCTGTGGGCACATGTACAGCGGTCGACGGACGTGCTGATCCGGGATGCCGGGCGCCGCGTCGAGCGCCTTGCATCAGGCAAGGCATTCACCGAACGTGAGCGCGAGGAAGAACGGACATCCAGTGGCCGTGTCGGATCGGCGCCTGCGGGCTCGGAGGCTGCAGTGATGGCCGCCTACAACGATCTGGTGACCACCAGCAATCGCATGAATTGAGCCAGTGGGTCGACTGAGATGGATGGATGCGGGATGCCGCATTCGTCCATCGGGCGGATCTGCTGTGTGCCTTTGGTGGGTGCGGACCTTGGTTCGCACCGCGATGGCTTCGGTGGGGTTCATCCACGCATGGCGTGGATCTACTGCGCTGGCTTTGGTGGGGCCGGCCGTCGGCCGTGCTCACAGTCAGTGGCTGAACGTATCCGGCAGCGGTCCGCCACACTTGCGGCAGTGCCGTGCATCCGGCTCGTGGCCTTCCAGCCCGCAGTGCGGGCAGCCGCGTGCATCGCGGCGCGCGGCCAGTTCGGCATCACGCATGGTGCTGGCCAGTTCGGCGGTGTAGATGCCGGTGGGTACGGCGATGATGCTGTAACCGATCAGGATCAGCACCGAGGTGACGAAGCGGCCGAGCACGGTCTGCGGCACGATGTCGCCGAAGCCGACCGTGGCCATCGTCACCACCGCCCAGTACATGCTGCTGGGAATGCTGGTGAAGCCATGGTTCGGTCCCTCGATCACGTACATCAGCGTGCCGGCGATGATGGTGATGGTGACCACCGTGAACAGGAACAGCAGGATCTTGCGCCGGCTGCGCCACAGCGACTGCATCAGCACGCCGCTTTCTTCGATGTAGCGGGTCAGCTTGAGGATGCGGAACACGCGCAGGATGCGCAGTGCGCGCACCACCAGCAGGCTCTGTGCGCCGGGAATGAACAGCGACAGGTAGGTCGGCAGGATCGAGGCCAGGTCGATGATGCCCCAGATGCTCACCGCATAGCGCAGCGGGCGCTTGACCACCACCAGCCGCAGCACGTACTCGGCGGTGAACAGCACGGTGAAGCCCCATTCCAGCACGTACAGCCAGTCGGCATAGGCGATGTGGAAGCGCTGCACGCTGTCAAACATCACCACCAGCACGCTGGCGATGATCGCGTACACCAGCAGCAGGTCGAAATTGCGCGAGGGCCGGCTGTCGTGGCGGTAGATGATGTCGAACCACCGGCGGCGCCAGCCGGTCTCGGTGGCGGGGTTCAGCTGAGGGGCGGAAAACGGTCGCATGCGTGCATTGTGCCGCACGGGTTCCAGCGCGAGAATGGGCATTCCTGAACCCTGCTGACCGCCATGACCGCCGCTACCGATCCGCTGATCTCCCTGTCGCACTACTACCTGCCGGTGTACAAGCCCCGCCAGGTGGTGCTGGAGCGAGGCCAGGGTGCCCGCGTGTGGGACAGCCAGGGCCGTGAGTTCATCGACCTGGCCGCGGGCATCGCCGTGTGCGGCCTGGGCCACAACGACCCGGACCTGGTCGCCGCGCTGGTCGAACAGGCCGGCAAGCTGTGGCACACCAGCAACGTGTTCTACAGCGCGCCGCCGCTGCACCTGGCCGAGGAACTGGTGAAGGCCAGCCGCTTCGCCGAGCGCGTGTTCCTGTGCAACTCCGGCGCCGAAGCCAACGAAGTGGCGATCAAGATGGTCCGCAAGTGGGCCTCCAGCCAGGGCCGCCCGGCCGACAAGCGCGTGATCATCACCTTCCGCGGCAGCTTCCACGGCCGCACCATGGGCGCGGTGACCGCTACCGCCCAGCCGAAGTACCAAGAAGGCTACGAGCCGCTGCCGGGGGGCTTCCGCTACATCGACTTCAACGATGAAGTGCAGCTGGAAACGGCCATGGCCGCCGGCGACGTGGCGGCGGTGATGCTGGAGCCGATCCAGGGCGAGGGCGGGGTGATGCCGGCCAAGTCCGGGTTCCTCAAGCGCGTGCGCGAACTGTGCGACCAGCACAACGCACTGCTGGTGCTGGACGAGATCCAGGCCGGCATGGGCCGTACCGGTACCCTGTTCGCGCATTGGCAGGATGACGTGGTGCCGGACATGGTGACCCTGGCCAAGGCGCTGGGTGGTGGTTTCCCGATCGGCGCGATGCTGGCCGGCCCGAAGGTGGCCGAGACCATGCAGTTCGGTGCCCACGGCACCACCTTCGGCGGCAATCCGCTGGCCGCGGCCGTCGCCCGCGTGGCGCTGCGCAAGCTGGCCTCGGCCGAGATCGCGGCCAATGTCAGCCGCCAGTCGAAGGCGCTGCGCGATGGCTTTGCCCGCATCAACGATGAGTTCAAGGTGTTCAGCGAGGTGCGCGGTCGCGGCCTGATGCTGGGTGCGGTGCTGAGCAAGGCGTTCGCCGGCCAGGCCGGTGCCATCCTCGACCACGCTGCGGAGCAGGGCCTGTTGACCCTGCAGGCCGGCCCGGACGTGCTGCGCTTCGTGCCGTCGCTGAACATCACTGACGAAGAAGTGGCGGAAGGCCTGAAGCGCCTGCGCGCGGCGATTGCCGCGTTCGTCGCCGCGCGCTGATCATTGACCAAGGTAGCGCCGGGCCATGCCCGGCGTTGCTTTTCCGCTGCGCTCGTCGGGCATGGTCCGGCGCTACCGCACCCCGTAGCGCCTCAGCACCTTCCCCAGTCCGCGTCCGTCCTGCACGGTTTCCGCGTGCAGGCCGGCTGCGCGCGCACCGCGCACGTTGACGAACAGGTCATCGACGAACAGCGTGTGCGCCGGTGCCACCTCGAGGGCTGCGAGCGTGCGCAGGAACACCTCCGGCGCCGGCTTGCGCAGGCCGAAGTCCGCGCTGCAGAACACCCGGCCGTGCAGCTTGGGAAACAGCTCCGGCAGCAGCGTCGGCAGCGCCTGCGTCATCAAGGCACCATTGTTGGTCAGCACCGCCATCGGCACCAGCAGGGCATGCAGCCGTTGCAGCACGGCGTGTTGCGGGTGGCTGGCCGCGTGCCGGGCGGCGATCCAGGTGTGCAGCGTTACCGTTGTGCCGAGCCGTTCGCCCAGCTGGGCCAGATAGCGCGCGCCATCCAGCGTGCCGCTGTCGTGTGCCACTTCGAGCCCGCTGTCGTACAGCGCGGCCTGCACGTGCGCGGTCGGCACGTCCAGCGCCTGCGCCAGATGCAGCACGCGCTGTGCGCGCTGGTAGTGCAGCAGCACGCCAT
Source organism: Stenotrophomonas sp. G4 (assembly GCF_003428825.1). Classification (NCBI taxonomy): domain Bacteria; kingdom Pseudomonadati; phylum Pseudomonadota; class Gammaproteobacteria; order Lysobacterales; family Lysobacteraceae; genus Stenotrophomonas; species Stenotrophomonas sp. G4. The sequence continues at coordinate 3,638,363 of NZ_CP031741.1, read as the reverse complement.
CAACATCGAGCAGGAGAAGATCGATCCGCATCGGTCGAGCATGCCATTGCCGTATCCCCGCGCAAACCCTGGACCACCCCTGCGACACACGGTCGCAGCCGGGTGCCCAGGTGTCTGCCTAGAATGACCACCGAACCTGCAGGAGACGCGACGATGAAGGCTTGGATGGTAGCGGTGGGGCTGGGTGCGCTGATGCTGGCGCCATCGGCGATGGCGCGCGTATGTGCGGTGAGCATCGACAGCACCGACCAGATGAGCTTCAGCAGTCGGGAGATCAAGGTGGCTGCCGATTGCAGCGAAATCGACCTGACCCTGCGCCACACCGGCCGGCTGGCCGCCACCGCGATGGGCCACAACTGGGTGCTGACCCGCACCGCCGACTACCAGCCGGTGGCGATGGCAGGTATGCGCATGACCCTCGCCGACAGCTACCTGCCGAAGGCCGACAAGCGCGTGCTGGCCCACACCAAGGTGATCGGTGGTGGCGAGACCGCCCGCGTGCGTTTTTCCACGAAGGGCATGCAGAAGGGCGGCGATTACACCTTCTTCTGCTCGTTCCCCGGCCACTTCGCGATGATGAAGGGCAAGTTCGTCTTCGGTTGAGTGCGCAGCAGCCACGCATGGCGTGACTCTACTCCAGAGACGCAGCTCAGTAGATCCACGCCATGCGTGGATGAGGGCAGGCAGTGCCGACCAAGGTCGGCACCTACCAGGCCGGGGTTCAGCCCTTGGCCGCCTTGAACGCCACGCGTGCCGCTGCCAGCGTGGCCTCGATCACGTCATCGTCGTGTGCGCTGGACAGGAAGCCGGCCTCGTACGCCGACGGTGCGAGGAACACGCCCTGGTCCAGCATCGCGTGGAAGAAGCGGTTGAACGCCGGGATGTCGCAGGCAGTGGCCTGGGCGTAGGTCTCCACCTTCTCAGCGGTGAAGAACAGCCCGAACATCGCGCCCACCTGGGTGGTGGTCACCGCAACGCCCGCGTCGGCGGCGGCGGCTTCCAGGCCCGCGCACAGGCGCGCGGCGCGCGCGCTCAGATCGTCGTGGAAACCCGGCTGCTGGATCAGCTCCAGCATGGCCAGGCCGGCGGCCATCGCCACCGGGTTGCCGCTGAGCGTGCCGGCCTGGTAGATCGGGCCAGCGGGCGCGATCTGCTGCATCAGTTCGCGGCGGCCGCCGTAGGCGCCCACCGGCATGCCACCACCGATGATCTTGCCGAAGGTGGTCAGGTCCGGGCGGATACCGTAGTGCGCCTGCGCACCGCCAAGGGCAACGCGGAAACCGGTCATCACTTCGTCGAAGATCAGCAGCGTGCCGTGCTGGGTGCACAGGTCGCGCAGGTGCTGCAGGTAGCCTTCGCGGGGCGGAATGCAGTTGGCGTTGCCCACCACCGGCTCGATGATCAGGCCGGCGATCTCGCTGCCGCGTGCCTCGAACAGCGCGGTGGCTGCCTCGAAGTCGTTGTAGGGCAGGGTCAGGGTCAGTTCGCTCAGGCCGGCCGGCACGCCGGGCGAGGTCGGCACGCCCAGGGTCAGCATGCCGCTGCCGGCCTTGACCAGGAACGAGTCGCCGTGGCCGTGGTAGCAGCCTTCGAACTTGACGATGCAGCTGCGGCCGGTGGCACCGCGCGCCAGGCGGATCGCCGACAGGGTGGCTTCGGTACCGGAGTTGACCATGCGCACCATCTCGCACGACGGCACCAGCCGGGTGATGGTCTCGGCCATGGTCACTTCCGCTGCGCACGGCGCACCGAAGGACAGGCCGTTGTCGATCGCCTTTTTCACCGCCTGGCGTACGGCGGTGTGGTTGTGGCCGACGATCATCGGGCCCCACGAACCCACGTAGTCGACGTAGCGGTTGCCGTCGACGTCGTACAGGTAGGCGCCGTCAGCGCGCTCGACGAAGAAGGGTTCGCCGCCGACCGACTTGAACGCGCGCACCGGTGAGTTGACGCCGCCAGGCAGCAATTGCTGGGCGCGGGAGAACAGGGCGTGGGACTGGTCGTGGTTCATGGGGCTTCCTGGGGGTTACTGCTGCGTATCGAATCGGGCGAGGTAGGCGCGCTGGGTCGCGACCGGGTCCTGCGCGGCGTAGATGCCGCTGACCACGGCCAGCAGGTCGGCGCCGGCATCGATGATGGGACCGACATTGTCCGGGCTCAGGCCACCAATCGCCACCCGCGGCACGCCCAGTGCGGCGCTTTGCCGCAGCAGGTCGGGGTGGGCGCGGCTGCTGGTGACCTTGGTGGTGGTGGGGAAGAACGCGCCGAAGGCCACGTAGCTGGCGCCGGCCGCCACGGCACGCTCGGCGTTGGCCAGCTGGTCGTAGCAGGAGGCACCGATGATGGCGCCCGGGCCGAGCAGGCTGCGTGCGGCGCCGATATCGCCGTCGGTGCCGCCCAGGTGCACGCCCGCCGCGCCGATGGCCTGGGCAAGCGCCGGGTCGTCGTTGACGATCAGCGGCACGCCGTGGGCGGCGCACAAGGCCTGCAGCGCCGTGGCCTGTTCCCGCCGCAGGGCGTCGCTGGCGGTCTTGTTGCGGTACTGCAGCCAGGTGGCGCCGGCGGCAAGCAGCGGCGCGGTGCGCGCCAGCAGGCGGGCGGTATCGGGTTCATCCGGGGTGATCAGGTAGACGCCGCGGGGCGCCGGGGAAGCAGAAGTCATCGATGGCTACCGGTGAGTGGACCGCGATGGGACAATGGCGGCCCGTGAATCCAGCCCTGATTATCCGATGAGCGAAGCCACCCCCACCACCCTGCGTACCTGGATGTGCGTGGTCTGCGGATTCCTTTACCGCGAAGCGGATGGGCTGCCGGAAGAGGGCATCGCCCCGGGCACGCGCTGGGAAGACATTCCCGAGACCTGGACCTGCCCGGATTGCGGTGTGACCAAGGACGATTTCGAGATGGTCGAGATCGATTGATCGCAATCGCCGCCGGGCATGGCCCGGCGCTACCGGTGGGGCGGATCGTTGGCGGTGGGTGCGGACCGTTGGTCCGCACACCGGACAACCTCAATGCAGCCGCGGTACCGGTCCGCCCAGGTCGATCAGCTTCTCGCGCAGCCATTGCGCGTCGCTGGCCTCGGGGTTGCGCTTGAGGTACAGGCCCAGGTCGTTGCGCGCGCCGGCCAGGTAGTCCAGCTGCAGGTAGGCCAGGCCGCGATCGCGCAGGGCATCGTCCTGTTCGGGGGCAAGCTTGAGCAGGCGGTCGGCACTGCGCGCGGCACGATCCCACTCGCTGGCCTCGGCATAGACCCCATGCAGGTTGCGCAGCATGCGGATCAGGATCGCGCGGCTCGGTGCAGGATCGAGGATCTGCGCCAGCACCTGGTCGTCAGGCATCTGACCGCCCAGGTGCGATCTGGCGCGTTCGCGCAGTTCGTCCACGTCCAGCGGCCGGCCACCATTGAACGGGTCCATCACCAGCACGCCATCGTCAACCGGCAGGCGCACCAGGAAATGCCCGGGGAATGACACGCCGTCCAACGGAATGCCCAGCCGTCGCGCCACCTCCATCTGCACCAGTGCCAGCGAGATCGGATTGCCCAGACGGCGCTCGAAGACCTGGTTGAGGTAGCTGTTGCGCGGGTCGTAGTACTCCTGGTGGTCGCCGCTGTAGCCCAGCTCATCGAACAGATGCCGGTTGATGGCCGCCATCTTCAGCGGGCTGTGCTCGATGCTGTCCACCTCGGCGCGCAGGTGCTCGACGTGGCTCTGCACCAGCGCATCGTAGGTCGACGGCTGCAGATCGGGATATTCATCGCGCGCGATCAGCAACGCGGTCGGCAGCAGCGGCAGCGCCTCGTCGTCGAAGTCGGCCAGTGCATCCCAGTCGGGGAGTGTGATCCGGTCCTGCATGTCCACAGACTGGCGGCAATCGCAGGCGGTTTCAAGCAGTGCGGCGTGAATTCGTCACGTCGCCGTCCTTCCATCCACGCATGGCGTGGATCTACCGTGTCGACCAAGGTCGACACCCACCAACAGCGGCAGGAAGCTGTCAGAGGTGGACCCACCGCGCCATCCCACGGATAGCCCGCTTTTGACGTTGATGTTGATTCGGCGGGTGCCGGGCACTGCCCGGCCGCATCGTTTATTTTTCGATGCCCGGGCCGAAGATCAGCTCGGTGCCATCCTTCAGCTTGAGCTTCTCCGCCTGGCCGGCATTGAGTTCCAGCACGAAGCGTGCCGGGCCACCGCTGGGGTAGGGCGGACACACGTCGCCGGCCGAGCACGGTGGCACGTCGCGCTGCTGGCTCACCAGCCGCCGCTCGCTGTCGAAGTACAGGATATCCAGCGCGATCTTGGTGTTCTTCATCCAGTACGCCTGCATTTCCTCGCGGTCGTGCACGAACAGCATGCCGTGGTCCTCGGCCATCTGGTCGCGGAACATCAACCCGCGCGCACGGGTTTCATCGTTGGTGGCCAGTTCAACGTCATAGCGTGCGCCGCCCAGTTCCACCCAGTGGCGGGCAGCATCGGTGGCGCAGCCGGTCAGGGCCAGCAGCGGGAGCATCAGCAGTGAGCGCAGCAACGACATCGTCAGGGTCCTTGGAAAGGGTCAGAGCACGATCGGCGGCTCGCCGCCGACGATCACCACATCGGCACGGCGGCGTGCGAACAGGCCGACGCAGACCACGCCCGGCAGCTGGTTGAGCTCACGCTCGAGCTTTTCCGGATCGGTGATCTGCAGGTTGTGGATGTCCAGGATCTGGTTGCCGTTGTCGGTCACCACGCCCTCGCGCCAGGTCGGCTGGCCGCCGGTCATGTCGCGGATCTGGCGGGCAACCAGGCTGCGTGCCATCGGGATCACTTCCACCGGCAGCGGGAACCTGCCCAGCACGGGCACCTGCTTGCTCGGGTCGACGATGCAGACGAAGCGCTCGCTGGCCTCGGCGATGATCTTCTCGCGGGTCAGCGCAGCGCCGCCGCCCTTGATCAGGCACTTGTTGGCATCGCACTCGTCGGCGCCATCCACGTACAGCGACAGGGTGCCGGTGTGGTTCAGCTCGATCACCTCGATTCCATGCTGCTTCAGGCGCGCGGTGCTCTGTTCGGAACTGGACACCGCACCCTTGATGCGATGCTGGATGCGGGCCAGCGCATCGATGAAATAGGCGACGGTGGAACCGGTGCCGACACCGACGATCATGCCGTCTTCGACGTACTCGATGGCCTTTTCGGCGGCCAGGCGCTTGGCTTCAGACATTGCAGAGAGCTCTCAGGCAGGGAATCAGGATTTCTTTTCCAGCGACAGCAGCAGCTTCCACTGCGCAGCGGTCACCGGGAACACCGACAGGCGGTTGCCCTTGGCAACCAGCGGGAAGCCTTCGCCGAGTTCCTCGGCATGCAGCTTGATCTCGTCCAGCGCGATCACCTGCTTCAGCTTGCGGTCGAAGGCCACGTCCACCAGCATCCAGCGCGGGTTCTCGCGCGTGCTCTTGGGGTCGTGGTAGTCGGATTTCGGGTCGAACTGGGTGTCGTCCGGGTAGGCCGCGCTGGCCACCGTGGCCAGGCCGACGATGCCGGGCACCTTGGTATTGGAGTGGTAGAACAGGATGCCGTCACCGACCTGCATGCCATCGCGCATGAAATTGCGCGCCTGGTAGTTGCGCACGCCGTTCCAGGGTTCAACCTTGACCTTGGCCAGGTCGTCGATGGAAAAGGCGTCCGGTTCGGACTTCATCAGCCAGTAGCGCTTGCGGGCGGTCATGCGTTCACGGGGGCAGCGGAAGGGAGCAGGGTGCCGGCTTCAGTGCAGATCGCATCCACCGGCACGTCCCAGGACGCCACCGGCAAGGACTCGACCTGCTGCACCGAGAATGCCGCGCCGACCAGCCAGGGTGGCGCCGGCCGATCATGGCGGAAGGCGAAGCTGCGATCATACCAGCCACCTCCCATGCCCAGCCGCCGGCACCGTGCGTCGAAGCCCACCAGCGGCGTCACCACCAGGGCCATCTGCGCCGGTTCCAGTGTGTCTTCGAGGGCGATGTCCGGCTCGGGAATGCCGTAGCGGTTGCTGGTCAACGGTTGGCCGGGGCGCCAGGGCGCGAAGCGCAGCACGTCGCCGCACAGTACCGGCAGGCAATAGGTCAATCGATCAGGCAGCTGCAGTTGCCAGCGATGCAGGGCGATTTCGCCATCCAGCGCCCAGTAGCCGGCCACGGCCCCTTCGCGCGGGGCGAACGGCAGTGCCAGCAGCGCATCGGCCAGCGATTCGGCAGCGGCGATACGGGCGGGGGCTGAAAGGTCGCGGCGGCGTTGCCGCAGGTCGTGGCGCAGGGCCTGTCGCGGGTCGGTCATGGCAGCATGCGGCAAGGATCAGCCGTCATTGTGCCGGAAAGAACAAGGGCGACGCCCGAAGACGCCGCCCTTGCTGGAATATTGCATTCTCCGCAATGTCGATGCATGCGAAACGACCTTGAACCCGGGGGCTCAAGTGGGAACGCTGGAGAACCATCGGGCTTCCCGCTGCAAGGCGGACCTGCACTCCCGGCGCTGTCGCGCTCCCGGTGTCGTTCTTAAGGGACAAGGCGAATGTTTGCACATGCCGTCGAGTACCGCAGAGAACGCGTGGCCATTATAGCTACCGCGCGTGATCTGGATAGGCCGTTCGTCGGCAACAGTGCGTGCCAATTCAGAAAAGAGAAGGCGCATTCCGCGCCTATCTCACGTGCTGCTGTCGATCGCGCGGTCCAGGCGCCGGTTCAGGTCGGCCAGGGTCTGTTGCAGGGCGACCGCTTGGCGGGCGTTCTCGTCGCGCAGCAGCTGCAGTTCGTGTGCCAGGTTGAGCGCGGCCAGCACCGCGATGCGGTCCACTGCGGCCATCCGGTTGCTGCCGCGGATCTCGCGCATGCGCGCATCCAGCAGGCGGGCGGCCGCCATCAGGCTGTCGCGTTCATCGCCACCGACGCCGACCGTGTATTCACGGTCGAGGATACGGACGCTGACCGGTTCGGCACTCATGTGTGCTGCTCCAGGGATTTGAGCCGGGTGATCATCGCTTCCACCCGCGAACGCGCCTGCTCGTTCTTGGCCAGCAGCGTCGAGCGCTCGGCCACCAGCTGCTCCTGCTGGTGGCGCAGGCTGCGGTTCTCCTCGGCCAGCCGCAGGTTGCGGTCGAGCAATGCCTCCACACGGGCGGCGAAGGCCTGCAGCTGGGCAAGGGGATCGGCGGGTTCCATGCCCGCACGATAGGCAAGCCGGGTCAGGCCGGTCAAGCACTGTCGCAGCAGGCCCCGGCGGCCACGGAGAGCAGGCGGACACATTGCTACACTACCCGGCTCACGGGCGCGCGCGCGCTCTGCCGTTTTCCCTTCCGAACGAGCCGCACGATGACCGAACTTCCCTCCGTCGACGACGTTACCCGCGCCAGCCAGGAACTGGGCCTGGGCGCCACTGCTGCCGAGCTGCATGGCGGGCTGTGCGGCTGGCTGGCCGCTGGCGGTGCCCCCGGCAATGACTGGCCGGCGCGCGTGCTGGCCGACGACAATCTGCCGCAGGCAGCTGCCGACAGTGTGCTGGCGCAGTTGCTGGAGGCCACCATCAAGCAGCTGGAAGACCGGGACTTCGCCTTCGAGCTGCTGTTGACCGACAGCAGCGACGTGGCCGCGCAGGCGGACGCCATGTTCAGCTGGACCCGTTCCTTCCTGGGCGGCTTCGGCCTGGGCAGTGGCGGCCACCGGCCGGCCCTGTCCGAAGAAGGCGAGGAGGCGCTGAACGACCTGGCCAGCCTGGCCCGCGCCTCGAGCGAGGATTTCGAAGCCGGTGGTGATGACGACGACGAAGCCCTGTCGGAGATCGAAGAATTCATCCGCGTGGCGGTGCTGCTGCTGCACGGTGACGTGGTGCTGGCCGCGCGCCACCGGCAGCGCCTGAACTGATGGACATCAAGCAGCGCACCGGCATCGCTGCCGGCGAGTACAAGCGTCGTCGCCGGCAGTTGATGGACATGGCGGGCGAAGACGCGATCCTGGTGCTGCCGGCGGCATCTGAGAAGGTGCGCAGCCTCGATACCCATTATCCGTACCGGCAGGATTCGGATTTCCAGTACCTGAGCGGCTTCCCGGAGCCGGAAGCGGTGCTGGTGCTGATCCCCGGCCGCCGCCACGGCGAAGCGATCCTGTTCTGCCGCGAGCGCGATCCCGAACGCGAAGCCTGGGATGGCGCTCGCGCCGGCCAGGAAGGCGCCGTGGCGCAGTTCGCGATGGACGATGCCTACCCGATCACCGACCTGGACGACATCCTGCCGGGGCTGCTGGAAGGGCGTTCGCGGGTGTACTACCACTTCGGCCGCGATGCGGATTTCGACCTGAAGTTGATCGGCTGGGTGAACCGCGTACGTTCGCAGGTGCGTCATGGTGCGCAGCCGCCGCATGAGTTCCTGGAACTGGGCCATCTGCTGCACGAGCAGCGGTTGTTCAAGTCCGGTGCCGAGGTGGCGTTGATGCAGCGCGCGGCCGACATCAGTGTGCTGGCGCATCGCGCGGCCATGCAGCGTGCGAAGGCGGGCATCCACGAGTACGAACTGCAGGCCGAGCTGGAGCGGGTGTTCCGTGCCAACGACGCGGTGCCTGCCTACTGCAGCATCGTTGGTGCCGGCCGCAACGCCTGCATCCTGCATTACCGCGACAACAGCGCACGCTCGCGCGACGGTGAACTGGTGTTGATCGATGCCGGCGCCGAGTACCGCGGCTACGCCAGTGACATCACCCGTACCTTCCCGGTCAATGGTCGTTTCAGCGCCGAGCAGCGCGCGCTGCATGATCTGGTGGGTGCCGCGCAGGCGGCGGCGCTTGCCCAGGCCAAACCGGGCGTGGCGTACGAAATGGGCCATCTGGCGGCGGTGCAGACCCTGACCGAGGGGTTGCTGCAGCTGGGCCTGTTGAAGGGCACGCTGGAAAAGAATCTCACCGAAGGCTTGTACCAGCGCTTCTACCGGCACAAGACCGGGCACTGGATCGGGCTGGATGTGCACGACGTAGGCGACTACCGCCTGGCCGGCGATTCGCGCCTGCTGGAGCCGGGCATGGCCTTCACCATCGAGCCGGGGCTGTACATCGGCGTGGACGACACGACGGTGGAACCGCGTTGGCGCGGCATCGGCATCCGTACCGAAGATGACGTGCTGATCACCGACGACGGGCATCGGGTGTTGACCGAAGGCCTGGAACGCGGCGCCGACGAGATCGAAGCGTTGATGGCGGGATAAGGGTGTTTCTGCAGGGCTTGCAGCCCTGCACCCGCTACAAGCCAGAGCAACGGCAACAGCAACAGCAACAGCAACAGCAACAGCGGCATTCCGTGGGATGGCGGGGTACTGTGGGTTTGCGGGGCCGCCGAAAGTACGTCCCTGTAGGCTTGGTCGCCGCATCCATGCGGCTCACACCCCGCAAACCCACAGTACCCCGCCTTCGACAGGTTCCCGCGGCTGTTGGTAACGGCGGTTGTCGGCACGCGCGACTATTGGTAGGTGTCGACCTTGGTCGACACGAAGCGAGCGCAGCAAGCGACCCGCTTCTGCTTTTCTTTTTTCTTTTCCGTGGTTGGACGCGCGCAAGGAACTGTCAAAAGCGGGGTAAGAGGGGTTTCGGCAGGGCTTGCTGCCCTGCACCTGCAGAGGCCACAGCAACGGCAACAGCGGCATTCGGTGGGATGGCGGGGTACTGTGGGTTTGCGGGGCCGCCGCAAGTACGTCCTTGTAGGCTTGGTCGCCGCATCCATGCGGCTCACACCCCGCAAACCCACAGTACCCCGCCTTCGACAGTTTCCCGCGGCTGTTGGTAACGGCGGTTGTCGCCACGCGGGACTATTGGTAGGTGTCGACCTTGGTCGACACGGAGCGAGCGCAGCAAGCGACCCGCTTCTGCTTTTCTTTTTTCTTTTCCGTGGTTGGACGCGCGCAAGGAACTGTCAAAGGTGGGGCGGGTGGGCCATGCAGGGGCGTTGGCGCCATGGATGGCGCCATCGAGCTTACAGGGACGTACTTGCAGCGTCCCCTGCATGGCCCACCCGCCCCGCCAACCGCGGCTTTTGATTTCAGCATCCAACCACGAGGGGCTCAGCCGTTGGCCGCCGCAAACACCGGGCGCGTCAGGTTGTCCGCCTCGCCATCCGTGCACAGCACTTCGTCTTCAATGCGGATGCCGCCGTACGGACGGAAGAAGTCCACACGCTCCCAGTTGATCGCATCGCCATGACCGGCGTCCTTCACTTCGTTCAACAGCATGTCGATGAAGTACAGGCCCGGCTCGATCGTCACCACCATGCCCGGCTCCAGCACGCGGGTCAGGCGCAGGTACGGATGGCCGGCGGGACGCTCGATGCGGCCGCCTTCATCGCTGGCCGCGAAACCGGCCACGTCATGCACCTGCAGGCCGATCAGGTGGCCGATGCCATGCGGGAAGAACGCGGCGCTGACGCCGGTTTCCAGCGCGGTCTGCGGCGATACCTTGATCACGCCGAAGTCCTTCAGCACGCCCATCAGCGACAGGTGCGCATCCACGTGCAGCTGCTTGTAGTCGAAGCCCGGGCGCACGGCCGCGCACATCGTCTGCTGCGCGGCATCGACCGCGTCGATCATCGCCGCGAACTCGTCATGGCCGGCGGCGGCGTAGGTGCGGGTGATGTCGCTGGCATAGCCGTGCGCGCTGGCGCCGGCATCGATCAGGAAGCTGCGCAGCGGCTGCGGTGCCTTGCGGCCCAGTTCGGTGTAATGCAGCACCGCCGCATGCTCGTTCAAGGCCACGATGTTGCCGTACGGCAGCTCGGTGGCGTCCTGGCCCACGGCCTGGCAGTACGCCATGTGGATGCTGAACTCGTCGGCGCCGTTGCGGAACGCCGCTTCGGCCGCGCGATGGCCGCGCACGCCGAGCACCTGCGCCTGGCGCATCAGGGCGATTTCGTACGCCGTCTTGCTGCCTCGGTGCCATTCCAGGTAGTTCACCACCGGCGCCGGATTGTTGGGTACATACGCGCCCAGCGCGCTCTGCGGCTCACCCAGGATCGCGCAGCGCGCCGGGTCGGGCGGCAGCAGTGCCAGCGCTTCGTCCGGCGTGCGGATGATGTGGATGTCGAAGTGCTCGACCCACCAGCCGCTCGGTGCATCCGGCACCACATGCCAGTAGTCGAACGGCTGGTGGAAGATCACCGCCGGACGCTTGCCCGGGGTGAACACGATCCAGCTGTTGGGCACGCGGGTCAGTGGCAGCCAGGCCTTGAACTGCGGGTTGACCGCGTATGGATAGTCACGATCGTCGAAGACCTGGTAATGCAGGGTGCCGCTGGGCACCACCAGGTGGTCGAAGCCGCCGCGGGCCAGCGCCTGCTCGGCGCGTCGGCACAGCACGGCCAGGTGGTCGGGATACAGGGCGCCGGGGTCTTGCTGGATCATTGCGGTGGCTCGACACGGAAAACGGCCCTAGATTCTGCCGGATACCGACGCAATCCGCTGTGCCGGAACCGGCACTCAGCCCGTCGAAACCGGTGCCTCGTCGCTGTCTTCGCCGATCCACCGGCGCAGCAGCTGCCGATGCTCGCGCGACAGGGTCAGGAAGCGGAAGCCCGCCCAGCTCTGGCCGGGTGCATGCGCCGGTTCGCTCCACAGCAGGTGTACGCCGACGTCGATCCACTCGCTGCGGCCATCGGCCAATGGCAACGGGAAGCGCAGCTGATACAGCGCGTCGTCGCGCAGCGCGGCACTGGCCAGCATCAGCATGCCGGTCTCGGACACGTTGCCAAGCCGACCGACCACGCTGTCGCGCATCTGGTCGGTCACCGGTACCAGATCGGACACCTGCCGGCGTGGCGCGCGGCGGGTATCAACGGGCGGTTGCGTACTCATGCGTTGGGCTCCTGCGGGCGACGTCCGGCCAGCGTGCGCAGTGCGCTCAGGCTGGCCTGCCAGGCGCGGTCGACCAGACGGCCCTTGTCTTCGGTGACCAGCTGCGCGCGTCCGGCGGCCATCTGCCGGGCGAGGGCATCCAGGCTGGTTTCGCCGATCTTCTGCCCACGCGCGTTGACCAACAGCACATGGCCGGTCAGCAGGCTGTACCAGGACAGGCGCTGGCGGCGCAGCGCGCCTTCGCCATCGTCGATATCGAACCAGCTGCCGAAGGGCAACGCGCACAGCTGCTGGTAACTGGCCTCCTCGGCCTCGCTGCGTGGTGCCGCATCGCTTGCCGGGGCCTGTGCGCCGGTGTGTTCGCCCAGCCGTGCACGGGCCTTCAGGCGTGCACTGAGCTCGGTGCGCGAGGTGCTTTCGTCTTCGCCACCCGGCGTGGACAGGCGGCGCGCGACCGCCGCCGCCTCCTCTGCGTGGTAGCCCACCTGCAGCAGGGCCGATTCAACTTCGGCAGCCAGCGCAGCGTCGGTCGCGCTGCTTTCGCTTGCGGCCTCGGCCGTGATCGCCGCGATGCGTTCGGTCTGCTGCAGGCGCTCCTGCCATTGCGGGGAATCATCGCCGTGGCGCAGGCGGGTCAGTGTCAATGCATCTGCCCACGCCTGGCGCAGCAGTGTCTGTACGAAGCGCGGCGGCTCCTGCGTATCGCAGCACTGGTCGATCTGCGCAGTGGCCTGGCGTCGCGCAAGTTCCAGCCGCTCCTTGCCGCGTGCGGCTTCCACGTGACGGCGCTCGGCCAGCTCGGCGCGGTGCGCGGCGGCACGCTGGTGCTGCTGTATCTCGTCGTTGGCGGCGGCAAAGGCCTCGGGCGTGCGTGCATCCTGGCCGAGCAGGCCCTGCACGCTCTGCGCCAGCCGCTGCAGCAGCTGCGGATCGACATCGTCATCGCCGAGCCAGCTGGCGCCGGCTTCAGCGACATGGTTGAGCAGTTCGCGTGCCGGATGTTCGTCGCGCACGAAGAACCCGGGATCGGCCATCGCTGCGCGCGCCAGCGGTACCTGCAGGCGCGCGAGCAGCGCCGCCGGCACCGGGTCCGGCCGTTGCTGCTGCTGCACCTGCTGCAGCAGCAGGCGCAGCAGATCGAGGTTGTCGCGGTCGTGGCTGCCAAGGCTGGCCTGCGTGCCATGTTCGCTGCGCAGCTGGGCGAGCACGGCGGCCTGCAGATCGGTCATGGCGCTGGCGGCGCTGGCCTGCCCCTGCAGGCGCGCCAGCACGGCATCGACCGCTGCACTGGGCAGGGCCGCTGGATCGGCCGCTGGCTGCGGGCTCTGCCGCGCCTGTTGCAGCATCTCGTGCAGCACGCTGCTGGCCGGTACCGTCATGCCGGCCGACGCGCCGGGCGCAGCCGCGTCGGCGAAGGCATCCTGCATCAACGTCGACCACGAGCCGGGCGGTGCCGAGCCACCCCAGCCGGTCATCGGCGTGGGCACGCGCGGCGACGGGCGTCCGCTGCGTCCGCTGCCAACCGACTGGGTGATGATCCGGCGGGTGCTAGAAGAGCGTGCCAGGTACGGGGTGTAGACCAGGCCCGGCAGGATGCCGTGGTGTGCCAGCAGTGCATTGGCGCGGTCGAGCACATCGCCCAGCCGCTCCAGCACCTGCCGCTCGAAGCTGCGGTACAGCGCCATCTGCACCTCGGCGCTGAGGGCATCCTGTTCGGCCAGCTTGCGCACCATCGCGCACAGGGCCTGCGGGGCCAGCGGCAGGGTATCGGCTTCAAAGGCCGGTGCACCGGCGACAACGCCCAGGCGCTGGCCAAGCAGGTTCAGGGCGTTGGCTGATCGCAGCGTTTCCCGGCGCACCATTTCAGTCAGCAGCAGGTCGCGGTCGACTTCATGCTCGGCGACCAGGGTCAGCCCCAGCATGCCGGGCAAGGGCGGTGGGGTGGCGGCGGCCACCACCGGGGCGGTCGGTTCACGCAGCCGCGCAAGCGCATCGGCCAGTGCATCAAGCATGCGGTCGCTGAAGTGGCCGGCGAACGCATGCAGCTGGCCGCGCTGTGCCAGCAGCTCGGCCTGCTGCTGCGGGTTGCGGGCATGGTCGGCGTCATGCAGCAGGGTCTGCTCCAGCGCTTCCACGGTCAGGATCAGCGGTGCCGTCAGGGCGTGGTGGCACAGGCCGATCAACGCGCCCAGCAGCTCGCGCACGCGCGGCGGCAGGTCGGCTGCGGCCAGGCGTGCTGTGTCGGCACTGGAAAGGGAAAAGACAGCAGACATCGGCGAGGGGGTCCGGATTCCCGCGGATCGATCTTGGAATCTACCGTGTCGGCCGGTGAAGGCGCTACTTTAGCGATGGATCCATTCAGGGCCGCCTGCGATGGCGGCGCCGCAGCAGATCATGCTTCCAGGAACAGGCTGACCACATCGTTGGTGAAGCGCCGGCCCAGCTCGGTCGGCTGCACGTGCCCGTCTGCCACCACCAGCCAGCCACGCTGCACTGCTTCGCGCAGTGGTGCGTCCAGCACGCTGCGGGCCAGGCCGGTGCGCGATTCGAAGTCGCGCAGGCGGAACCCTTCGTGCAGGCGCAGCAGGTTGAGCATGTACTCGAACGGCAGGCGCTCGGCGGCGATCACTTCATCACCGCCGAACGATGCGGGCGTGCCTGCGGTATCCATGAACGTCTGCGGGTGCTTGTGCTTCCAGCGTCGCAGCACGTGTTCCTCGGCACCGGAACTGATCTTGCCGTGTGCGCCGGCACCAATGCCCAGATAGTCACCAAAACGCCAGTAATTCAGGTTGTGCGCGCTCTGCCGGCCGGGGCGGGCATAGGCACTCACCTCGTACTGGCCGAAGCCGGCCTGCGCCAGCAGCGCCTGGCAGTGTTCCTGCATGTCCCAGGCATGGTCTTCATCGGGGATGCCCTGCGGCGGCCGCGCGAAGAACACGGTGTTCGGTTCCAGGGTCAGCTGGTAGTGCGAGATGTGGGCCGGCTGCAACGCGAACGCGCGTTCCAGATCGGCCTCGGCACCGGCCAGGGTCTGCTCCGGCAGTGCATACATCAGGTCGATGTTGAAGTTGTCGTAGCCGGCGTCCTGCGCCATCTTCACCGCGCGCTCGGCCTCGCCACTGTCGTGGATGCGGCCCAGTCGTTTCAGCGCGGCATCATCAAAACTCTGGATGCCGAAGCTGAGGCGGTTCACCCCGGCCGCGCGGTAACGATCAAAGCGACCGTGCTCGGCGGTGCCCGGGTTGGTTTCCAGGGTGATCTCGGCATTCGGTGCGAAGCGCAGACGGGCACTGGCCTGCTGCAGGAAGCGGTCGATCGCCTCGGGCGGGAACAGGCTGGGCGTGCCACCCCCGAAGAACACGCTGCTGACCACCCGGCCCCAGACCAGCGGCAGGTCCTGGTCGAGGTCGCGCACCAGCGCATCGATGTAGGCATCGAAGGGCAGTTCGCCCTTGGCCTGGTGCGAGTTGAAATCGCAGTAAGGGCACTTGCGCACGCACCACGGCAGATGCACGTACAGCGCCAGCGGCGGTGGCACCAGGCGCGGTAGGGCGTCGTGGTCGCAGGCTTCACCGGGCAGGTGGTTGCAGTGGTCGTGGGCGTGGTCGTGCGGCATGGTGGTCATCGGTAGGGCCGGCCGCTGGCCGGCTTCCCTGTGTCGATCCGGTGGGGCATCAGAGCCAGGCCGCGAGCTGCTGCTTGAGCTGCTGCAGGGCGATGGCGCGATGGCTGATGGCGTTCTTCAACGCCGGTTCCATTTCCGCAGCAGTCAGGCCGTGGGTTGTGTCCAGGAATACCGGGTTGTAGCCGAACCCATTGGTGCCGCGCAGTTCGCGGATGATCTGACCTTCCCAGCGGCCTTCGCAGATCAGCGGCTGCGGGTCGGTGGCATGGCGCAGCAGCACGATCACGGCGTAGAAGCGGGCGCTGCGCTGGCCATCGGCGATGTCGGCCATCGCTTCCAGCAGCTTGGCATTGTTGGCCGCTGCATTGGTCGGGTGACCGGCATAGCGCGCGCTGTACAGGCCCGGTGCACCGCCGAGGGCATCGACGATCAGGCCCGAATCATCGGCCAGCGCCGGCAGGCCGGTCGCTTCGCAGGCCGCGCGCGCCTTCAGCAGCGCGTTCTCGACGAAGGTCAGGCCGGTCTCTTCCACATCGCCCAGGCCCAGTTCGGCGGCCGAGGTGATCTGCAGCGGCAGGTCGGCGAGGATTTCCTGCATTTCCACCAGTTTGCCAGCGTTGTGGCTGGCCAGGACAAGCTTCTTCATCAGCGGGGCTCCAACAGGTCCCAGGTGTTGCCATACAGGTCGCGGAACACCGCGACCGTGGCGTAGGGTTCTTCGCGCGGCTCTTCCAGGAACTGGACACCGGCAGCCAGCATCGCCGCGTGGTCGCGGCGGAAGTCATCGGTATTGAGGAAGAAGCCGACGCGGCCACCGGTCTGGTTGCCGATACGGCTGCGTTGTTCTTCGTTGCTGGCGCGGGCCAGCAGCAGGGCGGCGGCGCTGCCATCGGTTGGCCCGACCACTACCCAGCGCTTGCTGCCCTGGTCGATGTCGTCCAGCAGCTGGAAGCCGAGCTTGCCGGTGTACCAGGCAATGGCCTCGTCATAGTCGGCCACCACCAGGGTGGTCAGGGCGATGCGCCGGTTCATGCCGACAGCGCTGCCTGCTGCGCGGCCAGCAGCTCGGTCACGCCCTTCTCGGCCAGGCCCAGCAGCGCATCGAGCTCGTCACGGCGGAAGGCATGGCCTTCGGCGGTGCCCTGCAGTTCGATGAAACCGCCGCCGTCATTCATCACCACGTTCATGTCGGTGTCGCAGTCGCTGTCTTCGGCGTAGTCCAGGTCCAGCACCGGGGTGCCGCGGTAGACGCCGACCGATACCGCCGCCACCGCGCCGAGGATCGGATTGCGCTTGATGTCGCCGCGCTTCATCAGCACGTTCACCGCATCGACCAGGGCCACATAGGCGCCGGTGATGGCTGCGGTACGGGTACCGCCGTCGGCCTGCAGCACGTCGCAGTCCAGGGTGATGGTGCGTTCGCCCAGTGCGTTGCGGTCCACGCAGGCGCGCAGGCTGCGACCGATCAGGCGCTGGATCTCCAGCGTGCGGCCGCCCTGCTTGCCGCGTGCGGCTTCGCGGTCGCTGCGGGTGTGGGTGGCGCGCGGCAGCATGCCGTACTCGGCGGTCACCCAGCCTTCGCCCTTGCCACGCAGGAAGCCCGGCACCCGGTTCTCGATGCTGGCCGTGCACAGCACGCGGGTTTCACCGAAGCAGACCAGCACCGAACCTTCGGCGTGGCGGGTGAAACCGCGCTGGATGACGACCGGGCGCAGCTGATCGGGCTGACGGCCACTGGGGCGGAAATCGGACATGGGGCAGGTTCCGTAGGGAAAGGGAGTACGCCACCGTCCCCGCGGCCTTCACGGGGCGGGGAAAGGGGCTCAAAAGAGACCGCTAGGGTACCATTCCCCCTTTGCAAGCACCGGATACATCCATGATTCGAAGCATGACGGCCTATGCCGGCGGCGAGCGCTCCACGCCGTGGGGAACGCTGGGCTGCGAGCTGCGCTCGGTCAACCACCGCTTCCTGGAAGTGGGCACGCGCCTGCCCGAGGAACTGCGCGCATTGGAACCGCAGCTGCGCGAACGCATTTCCGCGCGCCTGAGCCGTGGCAAGCTGGATCTGGTGATGCGCCTGCGCGCGCCGGACTCGGCCGCCAGCCTGCAGGTCAACGAGGTGCTGCTGGGCCAGCTGGGCCAGCTGGCGCACCGGCTGACCTCCGATTTCCCCAACCTGCAGGTCAGCTTCACCGACCTGCTGCAGCTGCCGGGCGTCACCCAGGGTGAGGCCACCGATGCGGCAGCCCTGCAGATTGAAGCGCTGGCGCTGCTGGACCAGGTGCTGGAGGGCTTCATCGCCGCCCGCGAGCGTGAAGGCAATACGCTGGCCACCGCCATCGCCGAGCGCGTGGATGCCATCGAGCGCATCGCCGCCGAGGTGCGCACACTGATTCCCGCCATTCGCGACGGCCAGCGCACCAAGCTCGCCGCCCGCCTGGCCGACCTGCCGCATCCGGTTGATCCGGGCCGCGCCGAGCAGGAACTGGTCATGTGGCTGCAGAAGCTGGACGTGGACGAGGAGCTGGACCGCCTGTCCAGCCATATCGTAGAGATCCGCCGCGTGCTCAAGCAGCGTGAACCGGTCGGCCGCCGCCTGGACTTCCTGCTGCAGGAGTTCAACCGCGAGGCCAACACCCTTGGCTCCAAGTCGGTGGACAGCCGCACGTCCAACGCCGCCGTCGAGCTGAAGGTGCTGATCGACCAGATCCGCGAGCAGGTGCAGAACATCGAATGAGCATTTCCACGCCCCCGGCCGCGATCGCACGCGGCACGCTGTACATCGTTGCCGCGCCCTCCGGCGCCGGCAAGAGCAGCATCGTCAACGCCACCCTGGCGCGCGACCCGCAGATTGCCCTGTCGATCTCCTTCACCTCGCGCGCCATGCGCCCGGGTGAAGTGAACGGCCAGCACTACCACTTCGTCAGCGCCGAGAAGTTCGAGGAAATGATCGCCGCCGGCGATTTCTTCGAACACGCCTGGGTGCATGGCGACTGGAAGGGCACCGCCCGCCAGTCGGTGGAGCCGCAGCTGGCGGCCGGCCAGGACGTGCTGCTGGAAATCGACTGGCAGGGCGCGCAGCAGGTGCGCCAGCTGGTGCCGGGCACGGTGACGGTGTTCATCCTGCCGCCGTCCAAGCAGGCCCTGCAGGACCGCATGCGCAAGCGCGGCCAGGACAGCGAGGCGGTCATCGCCCAGCGCCTGGGCGCCGCCCGCGATGAAATGCTGCACTTCAACGAGTTCGACTACGTCATCGTCAACGAAGTGTTCGATACCGCCGTGGACGAACTGTGCGCGATCTTCACCGCCAGCCGCCTGCGCCGGGACGCCCAGAAGGTCCGCCATGCCGGCCTGATCCAGGCCCTGTTGACCCCGGATGCGGGTTCAACTGATTGATTCCTAAAGGGTCCGGTGGGGGCTGGCTTGATTTTGTCCAGCCCCTGCCAGTACACTCCGTCCCCTTTCCCTCATTCGACTGAGCGGCCGACCGGTCGCCGGGAGCCCGTATGGCCCGCATTACCGTAGAAGATTGCCTGGAAGTCGTTAACAACCGTTTCGAGCTGGTGATGATGGCCTCCAAGCGCGCCCGTCAGCTCGCCAATGGCGTGCAGGCCACGCTGGACAACAGCGAGAGCGAGGACAAGCCGACCGTGCTGGCGCTGCGCGAAATCGCTGCCCGCAAGATCGACAACGCGCTGATCGACGAAGTCGAGAAGGCCGAGCGTGAGCGCGCCGAGCGCGAAGCGCTGGAGTGGGCCGCCGCCGAAGTGGTCGCCGACGAAGACATGTCCAAGAACGACGATTGATCGCATCGATCAACGTCATTGCTGGATACGCCGAACAGCCCGCCCCGTGCGGGCTGTTTCGCATTCAGGGTTTGCCGTAAACGTCGCGCTGGCATAGGCTTTGGCCATGAACCCAGGCCCCACTGCCAAGGTCGCCGCAGTCCCCGCTGCCGCCGTACCCGATTACGTCCTCCAGCTCGAACGCGCCGCCCACTACCTGCCGCCCGAGCAGCTGCCGCTGCTGCGCCGTGCGTGGGAAGTCGGTGCCTCCGCGCACGCTGGGCAGACGCGCAAGTCGGGCGAGCCCTACATCACCCATCCGGTGGCCGTGGCCCAGGTGCTGGCCGAGCTCGGCCTGGACGTGGAAGCGCTGATCGCCGCGATCCTGCACGACACCATCGAAGACACCCCGCTGACCCGCGAGGCCCTGTCGGCCGAGTTCGGCGAAGCCGTGGCCGAACTGGTGGACGGCGTCACCAAGCTGGACAAGCTGAAGTTCCGCGACCGCCAGGAAGCGGCCGCCGAGAGCTTCCGCAAGATGCTGCTGGCGATGTCGCGCGACCTGCGCGTGATCATGATCAAGCTGGCCGACCGCCTGCACAACATGCGCACGCTGGGCGCGCAGAGCCGCGAAGCGCGTGGGCGCATCGCCCGCGAGACGTTGGAGATCTACGCCCCGATCGCTCAGCGGCTGGGCATGAGCCTGGTCAAGAGCGAACTGCAGAACCTTGGCTTCAAGGCGCTGTACCCGTGGCGCCACGCGATCCTGGAAAAGCACATCCGCAGCCAGCCGGTCGTGCGCCGCGAGGCGCTGGCGCAGGTGGAAGTGCAGCTGTCGCAGCGCTTGGCCAAGGAGGGCATCGAGCACCGCCTGGTCAGCCGCATCAAGACCCCGTGGAGCATCTACAACAAGATGCGCGACGAGAACAAATCCTTCGACCAGGTGATGGATGTGTTCGGCTTCCGCCTGGTGGTGCGCGGCGTGCCGCAGTGCTACCACTCGCTGGGCGCGGTGCATGCCGCGTTCAAGCCGCTGGACGGGCGCTTCCGCGATTTCATCGCCATTCCCAAGGCCAATGGCTACCAGTCGCTGCACACGGTGCTGTTCGGCCCGTATGGTTCGCCGATCGAAGTACAGATCCGCACCGAGGAAATGGACCTCATCGCCGAGCGCGGTGTGGCTGCGCACTGGACCTACAAGTTCGGCGGTGATTCGCCCAACAGCGCGCAGAGCCGCGCCCACGCCTGGATCGTCGAACTGATCGATTCGCAGCGTGCCGCCGGTTCGTCGCTGGAGTTCCTCGACAACGTCAAGGTCGACCTGTTCCCGGACGAGGTCTACCTGTTCACCCCCAAGGGCAAGATCCTGGCCCTGCCGCGCAATTCCACCGCGCTCGACTTCGCCTACGCCGTGCATACCGACGTCGGCAACATGGCTGTGGCCTCGCGCGTGGACAAGAAACTGGTGCCACTGCGCACCAAGCTGGTGTCGGGGCAGTCGGTGGAGATCATCACCGCGCGCTCGGCCACGCCCAAGCCGCAGTGGCTCGAATTCGTGGTGACCAGCAAGGCGCGCACCGCCATCCGCCACCAGCTCAAGCAGCTGGAGCACGAAGACGCCGTGCAGTTGGGCCACCGCATGCTCGACCGCGCGCTGGAGGCGATGGACAGCTCGCTGGAGCGCCTGCCCAAGGGCCGCCTGGATGCCTTCCTGGCCGAACACCGGTTCCCGCGCCTGGAGGCCCTGCTGGCTGAAGTCGCGCTGGGCAATTGGATGCCGACCCAGGCCGCGCAGGCACTGATGGCCTACGCCGAACTGCGCGGCGGCGCGCATTCGCGCCACAGCTCGCAGGAAAAGATCCTGATCAACGGCAGCGAGCGGGGCGTGGTTACCTTCGCCGGCTGCTGCCAGCCCATTCCGGGCGACGACATCATGGGCTACCACACCGCCGGCAAGGGCATCGTGGTGCACCGCATGGATTGCCCGAACCTGGCCGAACTGCGCAAGTCGCCCGAGCGTTGGGTGCTGATCGGCTGGGATACCACCGTATCCGGCGACTACGACACCTCGCTGGTGGTGGAAGTGGAGAACGGCACCGGCGTGCTCGCACAGCTGGCCGCGGCGATCGCGCAGAGCCATTCCAACATCGAGCGCGTGGATTACCTGGACCGCGACTTCAACGCCGCAGTGCTGGCGTTCAACATCCAGGTGCGCGACCGCAACCATCTGGCCGAAGTGATGCGTCGCCTGCGCCGCCTGTCGGTCGTGCAGGCCGTTCGCCGGCAGTAGATCCACGCCATGCGTGGATGACGTTCCGCGCACACAACGCACGGGGTCGGATCCGTTTCCCGCCGGGAAACGGATCCGACCCCAGCCGACATTGCCCCCACCCGGTACAATCACCGCTCTGTTTTCCCCCAACGCACCGGAGCGACCCATGTCCCGCCAGATCATCAACACCGAAAAGGCCCCGGCCGCCATCGGCCCGTACTCGCAGGCCGTGCGCGCCGGCAACACCGTGTATTTCTCCGGCCAGATTCCGCTCGACCCGGCCACCGGCGACATCGTCGGCGTCGGTGACGTCGAAGCGCAGGCCCGTCGTGCCTTCGACAACCTCAAGGCCGTGGCCGAAGCCGCCGGCGGTTCGCTGGACAAGGTCGTGCGCCTGGGCCTGTACCTGACCGACCTGGCCGAATTCGCCAAGGTCAACGCGGTGATGCAGGACTACTTCCAGGCCCCGTTCCCGGCCCGATCCACCATCGAAGTCTCCGGCCTGCCGAAGGGCGCCAACTTCGAGGTCGACGCGGTGATGGTCATCGACTGACCGCCACGTGGCACGCAAGGCGGCGGTCACCCCGGCACTGGCACCGTCCGGTGAAGCATCGCTTGCGATGCTCGCCGGCGTCGGGCCGGCCGTGGCCGCCAAGCTGCAGGCGCGTGGCCTGGCCACCCTGCAGGATCTCTGGTTGCACCTGCCGCTGCGCTATGAAGACCGCACCCGGCTGACCCGCATCGAAGACCTTCGCAACGGCATTCCGGCGCAGGTGGAAGTGCGGGTGGTCGCCGTCGAGCGGGGCATGCGCTACCGGCCGATGCTGAAAGTGGCGGTGGAGGATGAAGGGCAGGGCACCCTGGTGCTGCGCTTCTTCCATTTCCGCCAGCAGCAGGTCGGCCAGTTCGCGGTCGGCAACCGCCTGCGCTGCTTCGGTACACCCAAGCCGGGGCACCTCGGGTTGGAGATTGTCCATCCCAGTTACCAGGTACTGGGCCGCAACGACGATCCCGATCTCGGCGACCGCCTCGACCCGGTGTATCCCACCGTCGAAGGCGTCGGCCCGATGACGATGCGCAAGCTGATCGGCCAGGCGCTTGATCGCCTGCCGGAAGAAAGCACGCTGGAACTGCTGCCGACCGGCTGGCTCGAGGGCCTGGGCCTGCCATCGCTGCGCAGTGCGCTGCTGACCGTGCATCAGCCACCGCCGGATGCAGACCTGGCCGCACTTGCCGCCGGTACCCATCCAGCGCAGCGCCGGCTGGCAATGGAAGAACTGCTGGCGCACCATCTCAGCCTGCGTCGCCAACGCATTGCGCTGCAGGCGCATCACGCGCCGCCGCTGGCCGGTCCCGGCAAGCTGGCCAAGGCGTTGTTGAAGCAGTTGCCGTTCGCCTTGACCGGTGCGCAGGCGCGCGTGTTCAAGCAGATCCGCGAAGACCTTGCGCGCCCCAGCCCGATGCTGCGGCTGGTGCAGGGCGATGTCGGCTCGGGCAAGACCGTGGTGGCGGCATTGGCAGCGATGCTGGCGGTGGAGCAGGGCAAGCAGGTCGCACTGGCCGCCCCCACCGAACTGCTGGCCGAACAGCATCTCAACAACCTGCGCGGCTGGCTGGAGCCGCTGGGCGTGCGCATCGCGTGGCTGGCCGGCAAGGTCACCGGCAAGGCGCGCGCAAAGGTGATGGAACAGGTCGCCAACGGCGAAGCGCAGGTGGTGGTGGGTACCCACGCACTGATGCAGGAGGCGGTGGTATTCCACGATCTGGCGCTGGCCATCGTCGATGAGCAGCACCGCTTCGGTGTGCACCAGCGCCTGGCGCTGCGCGACAAGGGCAAGGGCGGCAACAACGTGCCGCACCAGCTGGTGATGACCGCCACGCCGATTCCGCGCACGCTGGCGATGTCCGAATACGCCGACCTGGATGTATCGGCCATCGACGAACTGCCGCCGGGCCGCACGCCGGTGCAGACCGTGGCACTGAACAACGATCGCCGTCCCGAGCTGATCGAGCGCATCGCCCTGGCCTGCCGCGAAGGGCGGCAGGTGTACTGGGTGTGCACGCTCATCGAAGAAAGCGAAGAACTGGATGCCACCCCGGCACAGGCCACCTACGAATCGCTGCAGGCGCTGCTGCCGGGCGTGCGCGTGGGGCTGGTGCATGGCCGGCTGAAAGCGGCCGAGAAGCTGGCGACGATGGTCGCGTTCAAGGCCGGCGACATCGACCTGCTGGTGGCCACCACCGTGATCGAAGTCGGCGTGGACGTGCCCAACGCCTCGCTGATGGTGATCGAGAACGCCGAGCGCCTGGGCCTGGCCCAGCTGCACCAGCTGCGTGGCCGCGTCGGCCGGGGTTCGGCGGTGTCGCGCTGCGTGCTGCTGTACCAGGCACCGCTTTCGCAGATGGCACGCGAACGCCTGCAGACCATGCGTGAAACCAACGACGGTTTCGTCATTGCCAAGAAGGATCTGGAGCTGCGCGGGCCCGGCGAACTGCTGGGCACCCGGCAGACCGGCCTGGCCGGTTTCCGCATTGCCGATCTGGCCCGCGACGCCGGCCTGCTGCCGGGCGTGCATGCGCTGGCCGAACGCCTGCTGGCGCAGCAACCGGCGCTTGCAGATCGCGTGGTGCAGCGCTGGATCGGTACGGCCGTGCGCTACGCCTCGGCGTAAGCTGCGGGGTCGGATCCCTTTGCTTGGCAAAGGGCTCTGACCCCATGCCCTGGCGCTCATCCACGCATGGCGTGGATCTACTGCGCGCTGCGTGCGTGAGTCGAGCACGGCTCGACTCTACAGACAGTGCTTTCGATCATTTCCATGTTCATCCACGCATTGCGTGGGTGTGTCGACCAAGGTCGACACCTACCAACATGCGCCGTTCCGACAGACCGCGGAAATATGTCGAAGGCGGGGTGGGTCCGGTTGCGGGGGCGTGAGCCGCATGGATGCGGCGACCGAGCTTACATGGACGTACTTGCAGCGTCCCCCGCAACCGGACCCACCCCGCCAACCCACGGATCGCCCGCTTTTGCCGTTGCCGTTGCCGTTGATTCGGCGGGTGCCGGGCGCAGCCCGGCCGAACCCGAACCCCCGTACTTGCAACGGTCATCATCCCGGTCCACACTTCGTTGCCGATCTGAAGACGGCAACGATGACCAAGAAGATCCCGCTGTTGATCGATACCGACCCCGGTGTCGACGACGCACTGGCCCTGCTGATGGCCTTCGCCGATGAACGGCATGACGTGGTCGCCCTGACCATCGCCGCCGGCAACGTAGGCCTGCAGTACACCGTCCGCAACGCCCTCAAGCTCTGCGACATCGTCGGCCGCACCGACGTGCCGGTGTTCGCCGGCAGCCCCGATCCGCTGCTGCATCCATCCGTCGACGCCGCCCACGTGCATGGCCGCGATGGCTATGGCGATGTGGACCTGCCGCCGCCGAGCCGCCAGGCCGACGCCGAGCACGCCGCGCTGGCCATCCTGCGCCTGTCGCACCAGCATGCCGGCGAACTGATGCTGGTGATGCTCGGCCCGCTGACCAACCTGGCGCTGGCGCTGAAACTCGATCCGACCCTGCCCCAGCGCATCAAGCGCATCGTGGTGATGGGCGGTGCGGTCACCTGCCACGGCAACATCACCCCCGCCGCCGAATTCAACATCGCCTTCGATCCGGAAGCCGCGCATGTGGTGTTCACCGCGTTCCCGCACCTGCTGGTGTCGGACTGGGAAGCCACCGTTGCCCATGGCCTGCCGTTGACCGAAGCCGAGCAGTGGCTGGGCGCAGATTCCGAGCGCGCGCGCTTCTACGAGCTGATCTCGCGCAAGACCCGTGGCCTGTCCGAAGACAGCAAGGGCGGCCGCTGGTACACCGCCGACGCGCTGGCCATGGCCTGGGCGCTGAACCCGGAAGGGCAGCTGCAGGTCGAGTCGCGGCCGCTCAATGTGGAACTGAACGGCGCGTTCAGCCGCGGCGCGACCATCGTCGACTGGAACCGCCAGACCGGCCAGCCGGACAACTGCGACCTGCTGATGGCCTACGACCAAGCGCGTTTCGAGGCCCTGGTACGCCAGGCCCTGGGTGCGGACTGAGGTCAGCCCCCTGCACTGGTTGCCCCGGGCGGCAACCAGTGCTTATAATGCCGCTCTTGACCACCAGCCCATTTACGGTGTGAGCCCATGAAGGCCGATATCCATCCGAACTACCGCGACGTCGTCTTCCATGACGTCACCTCCGATTTCAAGATCCTGACCCGCTCGACCATGAGCACGAAGGAAACCATCAAGTGGGAAGACGGCAACGACTACCCGCTGGTGAAGGTTGAAATTTCCTCGGCTTCGCATCCGTTCTACACGGGCAAGCACAAGGTCATCGACACCTCGGGCCGTATCGACAAGTTCCAGAAGCGCTACGCGCGCTGATACGTCGTACCCGGTTCGAACCGACGGCCGCGCTCTGCGCGGCCGTTTGTTTTTGTCCAGCGCCTACCCAACGGGCGTTTGGATGGACGGAACACTGCGTCCTTGTGACAACGCTTTTGCCGATTCCGGCCGCTCACTGGCAGGGTGCCGGCTGCCTGTCGTCTACGACTTCTGTCTAGCGCCCGGCAAATGCTGCTGTGCGATAATGCCCTGATCCCCGGCACAGGCCGAGGACGTCATTCACGTGCCTGACCAATGCGCTTGGGCAGGCGCCTTCCCATGAAGGAGCGCACACAGTGTCCGATCTTGATCAGGTCACGCTCAACGCCGGCGATAAGTCGGTCGTTCTGCCCGTCATCAAACCCACCCTCGGCAACGACTGCGTCGACATCGCGAAGCTGACCAAGGAAACGGGGTATTTCACCTACGATTCCGGTTTCACCGCGACGGCCAGCTGCAAGTCCGCCATTACCTACATCGACGGCGACAAGGGCGTGCTGCTGTATCGCGGCTACCCGATCGAGCAGCTGTCGGAAAAGTCGAGCTACGTCGAAGTGGCCTACCTGCTGATCAACGGCGAGCGCCCGAGCGCCGAGCAGCTGAAGGCCTTCACCGACGAGCTGGCTGCCGAAGCCAACGTCGATGAGTCGATCAACACCCTGATCGGCAGCTTCGCCAAGGATGCCCATCCGATGGCCATCCTGACCGCTGCCATCGCGCAGCTGTCGGGCATCTACCACGCCTCGCTGGACCTGTCCGACGCCGAACAGCGCCGCCAGGCTGCGGTGCGCCTGATCGCCAAGGTGCCGACCCTGTCGGCGCTGATCTACCGCCATGGCAAGGGCCTGCCGGCCAACAAGCCGGATACCTCGCTGGACTACGTCAGCCGCTTCCTGAAGCAGACCTTCGAGTCGGCTGATGGCAAGTACGAGCTGAACCAGGACGTGGTCAAGGCACTGGACCTGCTGTTCATCCTGCACGCCGACCACGAGCAGAACGCGTCGACCTCGACCGTGCGTCTGGTCGGTTCGACCGGTGCCAACCCGTATGCGTCGGTCGCCGCTGGCGTCACCGCGCTGTGGGGTCCGGCCCACGGCGGTGCCAACGAAGCCGTGCTGAAGATGCTGGAAGAGATCGGTTCGGCCGACAACGTCGAATCGGCCGTGCTCAAGGCCAAGGACAAGACCTCCGGCTTCCGCCTGATGGGCTTCGGCCACCGCGTGTACAAGAACTTCGATCCGCGCGCCAAGGTCATCGGCGAGATGACCGGCAAGGTGCTCAAGCAGCTGGGCGTGCAGGATCCGCTGCTGGACGTGGCCGTGAAGCTGGAACAGGCCGCGCTGCAGGACGAGTACTTCGTCGCCCGCAAGCTGTACCCGAACGTCGATTTCTACAGCGGCATCATCTACAAGGCGCTGCAGATCCCGACCGAGATGTTCACCGTCATGTTCGCCCTGGGCCGCACCTCCGGCTGGGTCTCGCATTGGCTGGAACAGCAGGTCGACCCGGAAATGAAGATCGGCCGTCCGCGCCAGGTCTACACCGGCCACGACGTGCGCGACTACCAGGGCTGATCGCCTGCGGTAGGTTGTGCTGAAAACGCCCCGCGATTGCGGGGCGTTTTTTTTGCTTCGCTCTTGGCAGATGCCAAACTTGGTTGGCACGCTTTCGGCGCCCGCGAAACATCATCCGCGCATGGCGTGGATCTACTGCGCCCCGGCTTCGGTGGGGGCCAACCTTGGTTGGCACGATTTGGGCGTCCGCGAAACATCATCCACGCATGGCGTGGATCTACTGCGCTCCGGCTTCGGTGGGTGCCAACCTTAGTTGGCACGATTCGGGTGTCCGCGAAACATCATCCACGCATGGCGTGGATCTACTGCGCTCCAGTTTCGGTGGGTGCCAACCTTGGTTGGCAAGCTTTCGGCGCCCGCGAAACATCATCCACGCATGGCGTGGATCTACTGCGCTCCGGCTTCGGTGGGTGCCAACCTTGGTTGGCACGATTTGGGCGCTCGCGAAACATCATCCACGCATGGCGTGGATCTACCACGGCACTCCGCTTTCGGTAGATACCAACCTTGGTTGGCACGATTTGAGTGTCCGCGAAACATCGTCCACGCATGGCGTGGATCTCCTGCGCCCGGACGCTTGGCACGATGTTCACCGCGGCAAGACCGCGTGATTCAAGGGTCTCACCAGCTTCACAAGCGCTCGCGCAGCCTCAGGACGCCAGCTGCACCTGCAGCACTGATACGGAGCGTCCAACCCATGAGTACCCGTTTCGACCTGCCCGAGCGCGATCCACTCGGTCCTGACATCGCCACCGTGGTGGCCACTCCCATCGTGCCACCACCCAGCGAAAGCGCGGTGTCCTGGGGCGCCATTTTCGCCGGCGCCGTTGCGGCCGCCGCACTGTCGCTGATCCTGCTGATCCTGGGCGTTGGCCTCGGCCTGTCCTCGGTTTCGCCCTGGTCGTTAGAAGGGGTGTCCAAGGAAACCTTCGGCTGGACCAGCATCGCGTGGCTGACCTTCACCGCGCTGGCCGCTTCCGGTCTTGGCGGCTATCTGGCCGGTCGCCTGCGCACCAAGTGGACGCAGCTGCACGGCGATGAAACCTACTTCCGCGACACCGCACACGGCTTCGTGTCCTGGGCTGTGGCGACCCTGCTCACTGCTGGCCTGTTGACCTCGGCCATCGGTGGCGTGCTGGGCGCCGGCGCAAAGGTGGCCGGCGCGACCGCAGGCGCCGCTGCCACCACTGCCGGTGCTGCCGTGGCCGGAGCTGGCGGCGTTGCTGCAGGCGCACCGGAGAGCGACCTCAACTACTGGGTGGATTCGCTGTTCCGCAACGCCACCACGGCCGGCCCGGACGCCGCCGGTGCTCCTCCGGTTGCGCCGGCAGCGGGCGCAGCGCCGGGTACCAGCCAGATGGACCCTGCCGCACCACTGCCGCCCCGGCCGCCGCCAGCGTTGGCCCACGTGACGCCCGCGCGGCCCGCCGCCGCCGCGCCCGTTGCCGGGCACTGGCCCGATGGGCGACCGCCGCGAAGTCCGTGCCGAAGTGAACCGCATCATCGTCAACAGTCTGCAGGGCGATGGCCTGGACCAGGCCGATACCCAGTACCTGTCGCAGCTGATCGCACGCGAGACGGGCATGAGCCAGGCTGAAGCGCAGGCCCGTGTGACCGACGTGCAGACCCGCATGCGTGCTGCGCTGGAGAAGGCGAAGAACACCGCCAAGCAGGCCGCCGACGATGCGCGCAAGGCAACGGCCTATGCCGCACTGTGGCTGTTCATCACCCTGCTGATCGGCGCGTTCTTCGCCAGCCTCAGCGCCACCTGGGGCGGCCGTCGCCGCGACCTGTAACCCGCATCTGATGCAAGGAGACCTGCCATGAAAACGCTTCTGCTCTGGTTCCTGGGCGTGCCGATTCCGCTGTTGATCCTGTACGCGATCTTCTTCTAGGCACCGCACCGTTCATCGCATCAGGCCGCCGAAAGGCGGCCTGATGCATTTGGCATTACTGCAATGAGGTTTGTTGCAAAGACCGGGTGAGGAAATTTGCATAACCCTCAAACATTGAGCGGCTTCAAGGAATCTCCTTAACACTCATCTATTTAGGAAAGCTTGAATGGCCGCAGGGCAGGGCGCTGCCTACCATTCTCTCCGTCGCCCGCCCCCACGCAGGCGGGTGATGCCTCCGCACTGGAGGCCTCATATCCCACCGTCCGAGAGAGACACCATGAACTCCATCCTGAAGAAGGCCGCGCTCGCTGCAGCGCTGGCTACCGTTTCGCTGTCCGCCAATGCATTCGACGCCGACATCAAGGTCTGGGCCAACGTCGATCCGACCCTGGCCCTGCTCAAGGCCGATGGCACGGCGCTGGATTCGGTGGTCAACCTGGTCCACAACCCGGTCAGCGGCCTGGTGCCGTGGACGCAGCAGGTGCGCATCTACTCCAACGATGAAAGCAAGGACATCGAAGTGCGTGTTGGCAGCATCCCGCAGCTGCTCAACACCGATGGTGGCGGCGCGCCGGTGCCGTTGACCGTCAGCCTCAATGGCAAGGCACTGACCGTGGCCGCACAGGATTTCACCGCATCCGACCTGTTCGATGGTTCGCTGCCGGGTGCCTCGATCCCGATGGCGCTGCGCATCGCGCAGACCACCCCGGCGCCGATCACCCGCGGTGGCAGCTACGAAGGCATCGTCACCATCGCCATGCAGCAGAAGACCACCAGCCCGTAAGGCACCCGCGCCGGCCCGCTTGCCGGGCCGGCTGCTTCCGGTAATTCCCCCATGAATGCTCCCGCACCCGCCGTCACCCGGCTGGCGGTCGCGCTCGCCCTGTCGCTGGCCACACCCCTGGTCGCGGCGCGCGGCGTTCCCGCCGGTTTCGAGGATCTGGTCGAAGGCCAGACCGAACACCTGGAGATCCGTCTGTTCGGTCGTTCGACCGGGCTGGTGCCGGTGCGCGTGACCCTGGAACACGTGCAGCTGGAAACCCCGGCCGAGGCGCTGCAGGCCTTGCAGCTGTCCGCCGAAGCGCAGGCCGCGTTGCTGCCGGCGTTGTCGCAGCCGCTGCCGCGCAACAGTCATCTGGCGTGCCGTTACGGTGGTGCCAGCGCCGGTTGTGGGTACATCGATCCCCCCGAGGAGCCCACCGCCGTGCGCGCGCTGTATGACGAAGGCGAGGGCGCTGTGCGCCTGTTTGTCGCCCGCCAATGGATCCCCGGCGAGCCGGCCGCCGAGCGCTACCACCAGGTCAGCGCCAATGCCGAGAACGCCTTCCTGCACCAGCACACCTTCAACGTCAGCGGTGGCCGCGGCTACCAGGCGCTGGCCGCGCAGGGCATGGGCGCACTGGGCCTGTTCCAGCGCGGGCACCTGTCCGCCGACTGGACCTTCAGCCAGCAGCACTACCGCGGCGGTCTTGCCAGCCGCCGTTTCCAGCTCGACAACGCCTACTACCGCCATGACCTGGGCCAGCAGCACTACCTGCAGGCCGGGCGCATGGACCGCCGCAACCTGGGCAGCCCGCAGGGCGGCACCTTCAGTTTCAGCATGCTGCCGATGGATCGCTTCCAGGGCCTGCGGCTGGGCACCACGCAGGCCTACGTGGATTCCGCCGCCGCCGTGCAGGCCACGCCCCTCACCGTGCTGCTGGCGCGCGATGCGCGCGTGGATGCATTCGATGGCGAGCGCCTGCTGCAGACCTTCTACCTGCAGGCCGGCATCAACCAGCTCGATACGCGCCGGTTCCCCATGGGCAACTACACCGTCAGCCTGCGCATCTATGAAGACGGCGTGCTGGTACGCAACGAGGACGCGCCGTTCGACAAGGGCGGTGACTGGACCGACAGCAGCGTGCAGTGGTTCCTGCAGGGCGGCCGCCGCAACGAGCGCCGCAGCGACCGCTTCGACGACGAACTGGCGGCCATGGGCGGCCTGCGCGTGCCGATGGGGCGCAACGTGGCCATGACTGCTGGCATCGCCGATCTGGGCGGTTTCAGCTACGGCGAACTGCGGGTGGACCTGCGCCATGTGTTTGCGACCCAGGAAGTCCGCGCCACCTTCAGCGGCATGCACGGCAGCGATGGCAGCCGTGGCCAGCAGCATCAGCTTTCCTACCGTCGCCGTGCTTCGTGGAATGTGTACCACCAGCGCATGCGCGGCCGTGCCTGCCAGTTCGAGGATGACGCGCGCGACCGGCTCGGCTGCGCCGATTCGCTCAGTGCCTCGATGGCGCTGCCGGTGGCCGGCGGCAACGCCTACGTGGCCTATACCCGCCGCCAGACCTGGCGTGCAGGCACCGTGCGGCCGGGGCTGGGTGATGATCCGCTGGCCGGGCTTGACCCGCTGCTGCCGCCGTGGCTTCCAGAGCCCACGCGCATACCGCAGCTCAGCCGCACCTGGCAGGCCAGCTACAGCCGCAGCCAGCGCTGGGGCGAGTTCAGTGTGTCCAGCCGCATCGGCGTGTGGCAGCAGACCAGCGGCGGTGGGCTGCGCGACGGCCGTGACCGCGGCATCTACCTCAATTTCAGCCTCAACCGCCTGCAGCACGATGACCGCGGCAGTTCGCAGCGACGCTATGGCGTGGACGTGCGGCAACCACAGCATGCGCGGCCGGACATCAACTACAGCGCCGGGCAGACGCTGCGCCAGGAATACGAGGATCAGTACCGGGAGGTATCCGGCGAACTGCGTGGCAACAACAACGAGCGCTACAGCGCCACGCTGAGTACGCAGCTGCAGAACCGCATCGGCCAGACCGGTGCCACGGTGTCGCGCTACCAGCACCAGGGTGGCAACGAAGTGGCGTACAGCGCCACGCACAGTTCCGGCCTGGCCATCGGCAAGCGCGGCGTGTACTGGGGCGCTGGCGTTGGCGCCGACGCGGGGCTGGCGGTGCAGGTGGATGACACCGACGACCTGGACCTGACCGGTGTTGCCGCCGAGCTGCAGGTGGGCGGGTTGCGCCGGCAGCGACTGAAGCTGGGCGAGCGCCGGCTGCTGCCGATATCCGCCTACCAGTCGCACCGCGCTGAAGTGCAGGACGCCAGCGCCCTGGACAGCATCGCCGCCGTGCGCGTGAGCGGTGTGGGCGGCGCGCGTCCGTTGTTCCTGCCACCGGGACGGCTGGTGCGCATGCCGGTGCCGATTGAAGTGACCTACACCTTCATCGGCAACGCCCAGGACATCGCCGGCGCACCGCTGCGCGGTGCCCGCATTCTCAACGCGCCGGTGCCTGGCACCGGCAGCAATGGAGGTTTCGTGGCCGACTTCCCACGACGCGAGAAGACCCTGTACCTGCTGCAGGACGACCGGTTGCTGCACTGCCCGCTGCAGGTGCGCGAGCGCCGCAGCGTGGTGATGCTGGTAGGCGCCGTGCAGTGCGAGCCGCTGGCCGTGGCCCAGCTGCCGGCCGACATCCGCCACCAGGCACGAGTGACGCGTTTGCTGCAGGAGCAGGCGCTGATTGCCGCCACGCCGCAGACCGCAGCAGCGGGAGGTGCGAAGTGAGCCGGCGCGTGTGGTGGGCGATGGCGGTGTTGTGTGGGCTGGTGCTGTTGGTGCCGCGGGCGATGGCGCAGAGGCCGCCGGAAACACATCCGTCGAGCGAGCACCGCGACATCGTGATGAGTTGGGATCGCTCTGCGATGCCGGGAGATATCGAGTTGTGGGCGCCGAGGACTGTGCTTGGCTATGAACTGCTTGGGACGCTTGACTACGGAAGGTTGTATCTGACCTGCAGATCAAGCAGTGACTCGGCACAGGGGAAATGTCCGGTCAATGACACGCTTGAGAGTGCGACAAGCATCAAGAGTGTTATTTCGCTTCGATTTACCGAACGACGAAGCGGAATGACAGAAGATCTTGACGTGGTAGCAGAGCTGCGTCGAGGCGAAGCAACAAATGCCTGTAGCCATGACTACTGGGACAGTTCAATTCGCTTGATATGGTCATCGAGTTTCACGCCCTGCTTCGGAAAGCCAGTGGGAAGCGCTGTGTCAATGGAGCTGCAAGGAAAGCAGCTTGAGAGGTTGGTTGCAGGGAATTGGACGGCTCATCTGGCTCTTTCACTGCACACACCATCTCATTTGAATATCGCAACGTATACGTTTGATCTTGCGCTTGCGGTAACAGACAAGAACGCGGTCTCCATCTACTTCCCGCTTTTCGATCAAGTCACCCCGCACGTCGGCCTGAACCTGCAGTACGACCCGATCGCGCAGACCATCGGCGGCCGTACCCAGCTCGACATGTGCCTGTATGACGGGCTGGGCTCGGAGAGTGCTTACCTGGGCGTCACCGTGCGTGACAGCGGCGCGCAACCTCCCGGGCCCTCGGGCTATTCGGTATGGCATGTCGATGGCGGCAGTGATGCCACCCAGCGCGTGGACTACACCGTCACCCTGGATCACAACGGCAGCAGCCTGCCCATGCGCAATGGTGTGGAGCAGCTGCTGCATGGCATCGACAGCGCACGGCTGCGCCTGGTGCTGCTGCCCGGCATGACGCAGCCGGTGTTCTGCGTGCCTACGCCATTGACGCTGGAAACACCGCGCGTGCCGGTCAGCACCAAGCGCCCCGGCTACTACAGCGGCGATCTCAAGGTGGAACTGCGTGTTCCCACCGTCACGCCCTGAACCCCCCATGGAGTACCCGATGAAAACCCTAGTCCGCTGCCTGCTGCCGCTGTCGCTGCTGATGGCGTTGCCCGCCCACGCCAATCTGACCGTGCATCCCATGCGTACGTCGGTGGACGCGAAGAAAGGCGCGCAGATACGTATCTACTCGCAGTCCACCCAGCCGCAGTACGTGCAGGCATCGATCAAGCGCATCGTCGACCCGGCGGGAGCAGGTGAACAGGAGGTCGAGGTGGAGCCGAATGAGGCGGCCATCGCCATCACACCGGGCAAGTTCGCTCTGGCCGGTGGTGGCAACCGGCTGATCCGGGTCATCCCACTGCAGCCGGTCGAAAAGGAAACGGCATACCGCGTGTACTTCGAGGGCGTGCGCAGCCCCGAGCGTGCGGACCCGGCGGGCGATGGCGAGAGTGCCCAGGCCAATGTCGGCGTCAGCCTGGTCTGGGGCGCACTGGTCAATGTACTGCCCGCGCAATCCACGATGGACGTGCAGGTGGAGGAAAACCAGCTGCGCAATACCGGCACGGTACGCGTGGGCATCACCAGCATCGCTGACTGCGATGGCGCGCGCTGCACCGCGCATGACGTCTCACGCAGCCTCTACCCCGGCAGCACGCTGCAGCTGCCGTTTCCCGTGCAGCCGGGCCACACGCTGCAACTGCGCTATCGGCTGACCCGCGATGGCTATCGCGAGCACGTGCACAACGTCGCGCTCTGAGTGCAGCACGCCGCTGCGGCTTTCCGCCGCTGCGGTTCCTTTTGTTTCGTTTGTTAAGGAGTATCCATGAACAAGATCCATCGTCGTATC
This sequence comes from Stenotrophomonas sp. G4, assembly GCF_003428825.1. Lineage (NCBI taxonomy): Bacteria > Pseudomonadati > Pseudomonadota > Gammaproteobacteria > Lysobacterales > Lysobacteraceae > Stenotrophomonas > Stenotrophomonas sp. G4. The sequence goes on along the minus strand of NZ_CP031741.1, from coordinate 3,603,458 downwards.
TGGTCCACTGCACGGCAGTGCTGGGTGGTGGCAAGTGAGCTGACCCGAAGGAAGGGACGTAGCGCCGGAAGTACCAACGCTGCTCTGTTGGTCTCCGTTCTGCTGGGCTCAGTTTCCACCAATGCAAGCGCCGCGCGCTTTTATGGTTGTGATAGTGCTGCGGTCGGAGCGGTGTACTGCGTTCCGATTGCGGGACAGGAGGACGTGGCAAATGCGAGCTCCTCGTTGCGCAGTTTTCACCATCTTTCGATAGGAGGCAGCGCGTGGACCGATGGCAGCTATTCCACGAGTTTTGGGAATAGAACGTCTGCCGAGGGCGACAAAAACTCACTCCTGGGCTATGGGGCGGTCGCTACACAAGGGTACGCGTCAGTATTCGGTGCACATGCGGTCGGTGATGGCATCGGAACAGTCGCCTTAGGCCATGACGCGAAGGCCTACACCGAGAATTCAATCGCAGTAGGCAGTGGCTCACGGACAAATGAGGGCGCAGGCGTGTCGAAGATTGCCATCGGCGGCGATGCTTACGCAGGGACCAGTGGCTGGACCGGATCCATAGCACTTGGCGGCAAGGCACGCGCCGAGTACGACAGCCTGGCCATGGGATACGAGGCCAGGGCTACCGCGAGCGGAGCGGTGGCAATCGGGCGTGGCTCGGTAGCCAGCGAACGAAACACCGTATCGGTCGGCAACGGCAACACCAAGCGGCGTATCGTCAACGTGGACGATGCGCGCCTCAATGCCACCAGCACCGATGCAGTAACGGGCAAGCAGCTGTATCAGTTGTCCACTGCGACCAACGGGCTGATCAGCCAGACGAGTACGGGTGGGACAGTTCGCATTGGCGCGGAGAACACTGGCCCGACATTGACGATCAGCAACAAAAGTGGAGCTGCCCGGTATCTCAACGGGGTCCGCAATGGCGCGCTCAACGCAACCAGCACCGATGCGGTCACTGGACAGCAGCTGTTTGCCACCAATCAGAACGTGACGGCGGCGACCAATCGCATCAATGCGAAGGCCCTCTCACTGGGGGAAGGTGCAACGGCCGAATCTGTTGCGTACGGGGTGAGTACAGCGCTGGGTCACAACGCCAAAAGCTACAACGGCCAGAGTGTAGCCGTCGGTTTCGACGCCCGTGCCGGCGTGGATGCTGCCGGCAACAAGGTGGACAACCTGAACGCGGGTGTCTCGCTGGGCTCGCGCAGCCGCAGTGGCAATGGTGCCGTGGCGGCTGGTCTGCAGGCCAGCGCAGTAGGTGATCGTGCCATTGCCATTGGCCACGAGGCGTCGGCAGACGTCATTCATGCCACCGCGATCGGGTTCCAGAGCAAAGCCAGTGCCGGCCAGGCCACGGCATTGGGGCGTGGTACCCAGGCAAGTGCTTCCTACTCGACTGCCATGGGCAATCTGGCCCATGCCTCGGCCGAGAGTGCTGTGGCCATTGGAGATCGCTCCCTCGCCCAGCACAATGGTTCGGTGGCGCTGGGCAATGGGTCGCAGACCAGTGCCGCCTATCAGATATCAGTCGGCAGCGCCAGCATCAAGCGCAAGCTGGTCAACCTGGCCGACGGCGCGCTCACTGCCTCCAGTACCGAGGCAGTGACCGGCAAGCAGCTCAATGCGACCAATACCAACGTGACTACGGCACAGAACGCGGCCAATACCGCGCAGGTGACTGCCACAGGAGCGAAGACCGCAGCCGACAGCGCGCTTGCCAAGGCCAACGCCCTGGCCGGGCTGGTGAGCCAGGTGTCCGCCGCGGGAAATGTACGTCTGGGCAGTGAAAACACCGGTACTGTGTTGGACGTGCGCAACAAGGCCAATGCCAACCGCAGTATCAGCGGGGTTGCCGACGCGACGCTGAGCAGCAGCAGCACCGAGGCTGTCACCGGTCGGCAACTTACCGCTACCAACAGCAACGTGACCACGGCACAGAACACCGCCAATGCCGCGCAGACGACAGCCACTGCGGCCAGGGCCACTGCGGACAACGCGCTGGGCAGGGCCACGGCATTGAGTGGACTTGTCAGCCAGGTATCGGCCACGGGCAACATGCGCCTGGGCGCAGACAATGCCGGCGCCGTGGTGGATGTGGCCAACAAGGACGGCGCGAAGCGGCGCGTCAACAACGTCGCCAATGGCGTGCTGAGCAGCAGCAGCACCGACGTTGTGACTGGACAGCAGCTTCATGCCACCAACCAGTCTGTTTCCACGCAGGGACAGTCACTGGTGCTGCACGGCCAGCAGCTGGCAGCGCATACCCAATCCCTGGCGGAACAGGGCCAGCGCGTTGCGACGAACCGTGCCGACATCGATCAGCTTCGTACGGACGTGGACAACTTCGATCCGGATCTGGATGGGGTGGTGAAGTTCAGTCCCGATCGCCTGCTTGTGGACATGGAAGGTGCGCGCATATCGGGAGTGGCTGCGGGAGATGTCAGCTCTGCGGCCAGTACTGATGCGGTGAATGGTGGGCAGTTGTTTGCGACCAACGAGAAGATCTCGGCACTTGAGGGCGCCGGAAGGTTCGTCGCCGTAGGCGGCGGTGGACCGGCCGATAGCGCGGCTGCGGGATTGATCGCGGTCGCGGTCGGGGATTCGGCGAGAGCCGAGGCTGAAGGATCGGTGGCGGTTGGTAGTTTCTCGATGGCAGCGGGAAAGAACTCAGTCTCCTTGGGGAGGGCTTCAAGTGTCGCGGGAGAGGCTGAGGATGGCTTCGCGCTAGGAGTTAGGGCATCCGTTGAGTCGGAGAAGGGCGTTGCAATAGGTGCCGGAAGCTCTGTTTCCGAAGCTGCGTTTAACAGTGTCGCCGTGGGCGCCGGCTCCACTGCGACTGAGGCGATGACGGTCTCAGTTGGACAAGGTGTTCTGAAGCGCCGGGTTGTGAATGTCGCTCGGGGTGTGAACGAAGGTGACGCATCGACGATTGGTCAGGTCAGTGACGCACTGGCAATGCTCGGGGGAGGCGCCGGCTTTGGCTCAGGAGGCGATGTCATTGCTCCTGTCTACAATGTACAGGGTGGTACGCAGAACAGCGTGGGTGATGCCTTGGCTGTGCTCGATGGCGCAGTGCTCAGGTCCGATAGTCGCGTAGATCGCGTCGAAGGCCAGCTGCGCGCGACATTCCAGCAGTCGCCATCAATCAGCGCAGATGGAATCGGCCAACTGAACCTGGCTGGTGCGCAGGGCATGGTTCTGTCGAATCTTGCCGATGGACGTATTGCTGCAGGGAGCCGTGATGCCGTAACCGGCAGTCAGTTGTACGCCGCAGAGCAGAAGATCTCGCAGAATCGGAATGATCTGGAGGCCATGCGCAAGGAGCGGGAGATGGGCGAGCCGGCGATGCCTGGATTGGATGTGAGCGTCATCGACTATGGCGGCGCGCGCTTGACTGGTGTGGCCGAGGCGAAGCTGTCGGCTGAAAGCTCGGACGTTGTGCGCGGTAGCCAGCTATTCCGGACTAATGAGGTGGTAGCCAGTTTGGCTGATCGTTTCAACAACGTGGTGGTGGATCACGATGACCTAAGTACTCCGGCTGAGGCAGCGTTCCTATCCGTGGCCGTTGGTGGGGACACTCGGGCTTTGGGGGAAGGATCGACTTCAGTTGGTAGTTATGCAGCTTCACGCGGTAAGCAATCCACCGCAATCGGATACGGTGCGCACATAGCTGCCGATGCACTTACCGGGGTCTCGCTTGGCCAAGCCGCAGGCGTGTTCGCAGATTGGGGTCTTGCTCTAGGGAGTTACAGTAGGGTGAACGCGGGGGCAAGATTCGCCGTTGCTGTGGGTGCGCAGTCGATCGCTGAATCCGAGATGGAGGCTTCATTCGGTCATATGTCGTTGAAGCGACGCCTCACCAATATTGCCAACGGTACCGCCAACCACAACGCTGCCACCGTCGGCCAGCTCCGCAGCGCACTGTCCGCACTCGGCAGCGAAGTCGATGCCAACGGTAACATCGTCGGCCCCAGCTTTAAGGTGCAGGGCCAGTCCCAATCGACGCTCAATGGCGCATTGGGAGCGCTGGACTCCGCCGTAGTCACCACCGGCTCCCGCGTCGATCGCGTGGAAACCCAGCTCCGCTCGGTGTTCCAGGAATCTCCGTCCATCCGCAGCGACGGTACCGCCCAGCTCACCCTGGCCGGCGCCAACGGCATGGTCATCTCCAACGTCGCCAATGGTCTGATCGCCGCCGGCAGCCGCGAGGCGGTCAACGGCGGCCAGCTGCATGCCGTGCAGCAGCAGCTCAATGGTCGCATTGATGGCCTGGAGCAGCGCGTGGACGGCCAGCCGCAGATGCGTGCAATGGGCACGGCATCGGCGGCACCGACCGAAGAGATCATGCCAAGCCCGGAAGCCAGCGGTTCGCCGCAGGTCGCTTCGGCGGGCGAGAGCGCTTCGCCTGCACCGCAGCCAAAGTCGAAGAAGAACGAATCGCCCGCGCCCACGCCGCAGGTTGATACCGCCGAGCTGGAAAGGATGCTGGCCCGCGCCAACGAGTACACCGATGGTGCGATCAGCAACTTCGAGCGCCGCCTGGACAAGATGGACAAGCGCTTCAACCGCATGGCGGCGATGAGCAGTGCGCAGACGGCCATGGCCATGAACACCGCGGGCCTGGCCACCTACAACCGCCTTGGCGCGGGCGTGGGCTACGCCGAGGGCGAGTCGGCCATGGCGGTGGGTTACCAGCGCGTACTCAACGACAAGGGCTCAGCCACCTTCAGCCTCAATGGGGCGTTCACCAACAGCGGTGAACGCAGCATGGGCGTGGGTGTGGGCATCGGCTGGTAAGCCATGGCGCCCCGGTGTGGTGCGCGTAACGAGCCCCGCCGCGCCGGGGCCATTGCAGAGGAGGTTGCAATGTATCGCTTCATGAGCCGCTTCATGACCTATCGGCGCTACTACCTGTGGCGCGCCCGCATCCGCTATTTCACCCACGACATGGATACGTGGACGCTGGCCTGCCTGGTGCTGATGGTCTGCATGGGGTTGATGGTGTGGGGGTTCTGGCGCGTGGTGAACGTGCCGAAGCCCCGAATCCACCCGGAGGCCGCGGCCGTGCGGGTGGAAGTGCTGACCGACGAAGCGATCCATCGCATCGTGCTGGTGCGCCACGGTGGCACCACGCCGGGTCATCCCTTCTACAGTGCTGCGGAGATCCGCGGCAGCACCCAGCGCACGCTGCGGGTCCGGCAGACCCTGCAGGACCCGGTGGCGATGAAGCTGCAGGCGGACATGTACGCCGACATTGCCGACTACATCAACGCGACCGGTGCCTGCATGCCCTTTCCCTGCCGCCGCGTGAGTTTCCGCATCGAACAGCTGCAGCGGTCGGGGTACGAGAGTGCGGTACGCAACAAGGCGCTGGCCGAGATCCTGCAGGTGCCGTGGTACCTGGTGCCGAACCTTGATGGCGAACGCACGCGCGTGCGCAGTGGCTGGGCCGATGACTTCCAGGATGTGTATGCGCACGCCTGGAACCTGGATGACCTGCAGAAGATGCATGCGCGCATGATGGCCGAGTACCCGTACCGTGCGGCGGTGCCGTGGCTGGCACGGCTGGCGACCCCTGCCCAGGAACAACTGGTCTTCCCGTAGCGCCGGGCCATGCCCGGCTGCTCTTGGCGCAGAGCCGGGCACAGGCCCGGCTCTGCCAGGTTCAGCCGCCGATGTAGGCGGTGATTTCCATCTCGGCCAGCAGCTGCCGCAACTGCGTGGCCGACGCCCGCCGCATGGGTTTCTCATCCACCGGCGACAGCGGGGCCTGGCGCAACGCATCGTAGGGCAGCACGGCCAGGTCGAAGGTCAGGTCTTCGGCACTGAACACCCACACCGGTACATCCAGGTTGCGCTCACGGTCCATCCGCAGGCGCCGCGTACGTGATTCGGCGGGGATGCGGTGTTCGTCCAGGAAGCGATGCACGGCCTCCGGGTCGTCACTGTGCAGGTGCAATTGCACGGGGCTGTTGGCATCGGCGGTGCCGTCCAGCACCGGTCCGGCCAGGCGTGGCGAAAACCCGTGCAGGAACTCCAGCGCCCGCAACGCGGACTCGCGCCGCCGCTGTAGTTCGCTGCCGTGCTGCGGGCCGGAGAACAGCCGTTGGTACTCGCGCAGGGCCTGTTCGATCTCGACGTTGCGGGGCAGGGAAGCATCGTCGTGGATGCCAAGACGGCTGGCAGCCTTGAGCTTGGCCTGGTGGAAGTCGCGGATTCCGCCTTCGGCCATCAGCCGGGCGGCTTCGTGGGCGAGGCGATGACGCCGTTCGCGGGTCTGGCTGGCAGCATGCTGGTGAGCGCGGTGCATGCGATGACTCCCTGTTGCGACCTGGCCACAGACTAGCGCAGGCGTGTGACATCTGCGTGGGTATTTCGCAGAGGTGCCGCTGCGCTCGCCGGGCATGGCCCGGCGCTACCGGGAGATGGCGCCCAACGGGTGCGGCATGGTAGCGCTGGGCCATGCCCGGCGGATGCATCGGCGCCAACCAAGGTTGGCGACTACCAGGGCAACGTCGGGCCATCGTGCCAACCAACGGTTGGCACCCACCCAGCCTGGCTTCAGAAGATATCGAACGCGGCCGCGTCAGCCTGCGGGGTGCTCTGCAGGTTGAGGTCGTAGTCGGTCAGGCGGTCCATGTCTTCCACCTTCACCCACTCCACCGCACCGTTGAGGGTGGCCTGGACCATCCCGCTCGGCGGTTCGTTCTGTGCGATCGGGGTGTCCTTCAGTGCAGTGCGCATGTACTCGATCCAGATCGGCAGGGCCGCCTTGCCACCGTATTCGCGGTAGCCCAGCGAGCGGAAGTCGTCGCGGCCCACCCACACGGTGGTCACGTACGGGCCGCCGAAGCCGGAGAACCAGGCGTCACGGTGATCATTGGTGGAGCCGGTCTTGCCGCCCACGTCTTCGCGGCCGAGCACCTTGGCCTGCGCGCCGGTGCCGCGCTGGACCACGTCGCGCATCATCGACACCAGCTGGTAGGCGGTACGGGCGTCGATCGCACGCGGTGCGGTACGCGCGTCCGGGTTGGCGGGTGCGGCCGGCGTTTCGGTCTTGGCTTCTGGCTTGGCAGCGGCGGTGGCATCGACCTTGGGTACCGGGGCGCCGAAGTTGAAGCCGTCCACGACCTGGTTCACCGGCTGGTCGCTGCTGCCGGCGCAGTCGCGGCAGGCCATCGCCGGGTTTTCCTTGAACACCAGGTTGCCATCGCGGTCGTTGACCTGGTCGATCAGCCAGGTGTCCACGCGCGAGCCGCCGTTGGCGAACACCGCATAGCCGCGGGCCACCGACAGTGGGGTCAGCGAGGCGGTACCCAGCGACATCGACAGGTTCGGCGGCAGCTCGGACTCGGCAAAACCAAACTCGCTGATGTACTTGCGCGCGTAGTCCACGCCCATGCCGTCGAGCAGGCGCACCGAGACCAGGTTGCGCGACTGCACCAGCGCCTCACGCAGGCGCATCGGGCCGCGGAAGCCGCCGCCATCGTTCTGCGGGGCCCAGGTCTTGCCGCGGCGGTCGCGGAACACCACGGGGGCGTCGAGCACGATCGAGGCCGGGTTGTAGCCCTTGTCGAAGGCGGCCGCGTAGACGAACGGCTTGAAGCTCGAACCGGGCTGGCGACGGGCCTGGGTGGCACGGTTGAACTTGTTGCCGGAGAAGCTGAAGCCGCCGACCAGCGCCTTCAGGGCGCCGCTGTGGGCGTCCAGCGAGACCAGCGCGGACTGGCCGCGCGGGAGCTGGTCGAGCAGCCATTCGCCCTCTTTGGCGCCAGCGCGCACGCGCACGATGTCGCCACGCTGCACCAGCTTGGCCGGGCTCTTGTTGGTCCACTTGGCGGCGCCGGCCGGCAGCACGATCTCGCTGCGGTTGGCCAGCACCACGGTGGCGCTGCCGTCGGCGCCGGTGCTGGCGACGATCGCCGGCAGCAGGCCGGCCTGGCCGAACATGCCGCGCAGGTGCTCGGCCAGGGCCGCGGCATCATCGCCGGCGCCCAGCTGTACCTGCTTCTCCACGCCGTGCCAGCCGTGGCGATGGTCGTACAGCAGCAGGCCGTCGCGCACCGACAGGTTGGCGGCGGTCTGCAGGGTCGAATCGATCGTGGTGGTGACGTGGTAGCCCTTGTTGACCACGTCGCCGCCGAAGCGGGCGATCATTTCCTGGCGCACCAGCTCGGCCACGTACGGGGCATCGACCTGCACCGGCGGCTCGTGGGCGGTGGCGTGCATCGGCACGGCCTTGGCCGCATCGGCCTCGGCCTGGCTGACGAACTTCAGGTCGGCCATGCGCTGCAGCACATAGTTGTCACGACGCTGGCGGGCGCGCTCCGGGTTGGAGATCGGGTTGCCCGAGGACGGGAACTTGGGGATGCCGGCCAGCGAGGCCATCTCATCCAGGTCCAGTTCGCCCAGCTTCTTGCCGTAGTAGAACTCGGCGGCGGCGGCCACGCCGTAGGCGCGGTTGCCGAAGAAACTCTTGTTCAGGTACAGCTCGAAGATCTCGTCCTTGCTCAGCTCGGACTCGATCTTGCGCGCCAGCAGGATCTCGGCCAGCTTGCGGGTATAGCTGTACTCGGAGCTGAGGAAGAACTGGCGGGCCACCTGCTGGGTGATGGTGGAGCCACCGGGCACGCGCTTGTCGTTGGTAGTGGCCAGCAGCCACACCGCGCGACCGATGCCCTTGTAGTCCACGCCGCCGTGCTCGTAGAAACGGGCATCCTCGGTGGCCAAGAACGCCTGCTTCAGCTTCTCCGGCACGTCCTTCATGGTGATGGGGGTACGCCGGGTCTCACCGAATACCGCCATCAGCTTGCCGTCGGCAGCGTAGACGTACATCGGCTCCTGCATTTCCACGTCGCGCAGGGTCTGCACGTCGGGAAGCTTGGAAGAAACGGCGTAGTACAGGCCGCCAACGGCGGCCGCTCCAACCAGCGCCAGGACCAGGACAACAAGAAAGATCCAGCGCAGCCAGCGGCGGAGACGGGTCATCGGTGTCAGATTCCGATTGCGAATTTCGTGGTCGCAGAGTATAGATTACGCAAGGTGGCGGCTGGGGCCGGCACTGGGGAGTGCAAGGGGACGCCAGGGGCTGCGTGTTCATCCTGTGAGGGATGTCACAGCAGGGCGGTTGCCATTTGCTAAGAATACGTTATTAATGCGCGGACGCAGCTCTTGCGTCCAAGTGCCCGTCGGCAGGGGAGAAACCGTGGGGCTCATCCCAAAAAGTCAGTCGCCGCTCATTGGCGTCGACATCAGTTCGACTGCGGTAAAGCTGTTGCAGCTTTCCCGCAGCGGCAACCGTTTCCGTGTGGAACATTATGCCGTGGAACCGCTGCCGCCGAACGCGGTGGTGGAGAAGAACATCGTTGAGGTGGAGGCCGTGGGAGAGGCCATCCGCCGGGCGATGAACCGTTCCGGCAGCAAGGCCAAGCTGGCCGCTGCGGCCGTGGCCGGTTCGGCGGTGATCACCAAGGTGATCCCGATGCCGGCCGACCTGGACGAGAACGACATGGAAGCCCAGATCGAGCTGGAAGCGGTCAACTACATTCCGTATCCGATCGAGGAAGTGAACCTGGACTTCGAGGTGATCGGGGCGATCCCGAACAACCCGGAAATGGTCCAGGTGCTGCTGGCGGCGTCGCGCTCGGAAAACGTCGAACTGCGCCAGTCCGCGCTGGAACTGGGCGGTCTGCAGGCCAAGGTGATGGACGTGGAGGCCTTCGCGGTCGAGAACGCCTTCGCCCTGGTGGCCAACGAGCTGCCGGTGTCGGCCGAGGGCGTGGTCGCGCTGGTCGATATCGGCGCCACCATGACCACCCTCAACGTGCTGCGCGGTGGCCGTAGCCTGTACAGCCGCGAACAGGTGTTCGGCGGCAAGCAGCTGACCGACGAGATCATGCGCCGCTATGGCCTGAGCTACGAGGAAGCCGGTCTGGCCAAGCGCCAGGGCGGGCTGCCGGAAAGCTACGAGATGGAAGTGCTGGAGCCGTTCAAGGAAGCCACGGTCCAGCAGATCAGCCGCCTGCTGCAGTTCTTCTACGCCGGCAGCGAGTTCAACCGCGTCGATCACATCGTGCTGGCTGGCGGCTGTGCCGCCCTTGCAGGCCTGCCGGAGATGGTCGAGGAACAGCTGGGCGTACCGACCGTGGTCGCCAACCCGCTGGCACAGATGACCCTGGGGCCGAAGGTGCAGGCGCACGCGCTGGCCCAGGACGCCCCCGCGCTGATGATCGCGACCGGTCTGGCGCTGAGGAGCTTTGACTGATGGCACGCATCAATCTATTGCCTTGGCGCGCCGAACGCCGCAAGCAACGCCAGCGCGAGTTCGGCATCATGCTGGGCATGGCAGCCCTCGGTGGCCTGCTGCTGTCGCTGTTGATCTGGTTCTATTACGACATGCAGGTGAGCGGGCAGAATGACCGCAATGCCTATCTGCAGACCGAGATCGACAAGGTCAAGGAACAGAACAAGGAAATCGACCGCCTCGACGAGCAGAAGAATCGACTGCTGGCCCGCAAGGCCGTGATCGAACAGCTGCAGGCCAAGCGTTCGCAGATGGTCCACCTGTTCGATGCGCTGGTGCGCACCATTCCCGATGGTGTGGTGCTCACCGCTCTGCAGCAGGAAGGTGACGTGTTGACCCTGGAGGGCCGCACCCAGTCCAACGCCCGTGTTTCGGCATACATGCGCAACCTCGAAGTTTCCGGCTGGATGACCAATCCGGAGCTGGCGATCATCGAGGCGCGCGAGCCGGAGAAGGACAAGGAAGGGCGCGCGACCGGCCCGGTGGCTGACATCAAGGCATTGCCGTACGTGTTCAAGGTCAAGGTCAAGCTGCCCGCACAGAGCGAGGAAGCAGGCGCCACGCCGGGCCTGAACCCGGATGGCAGCGTGGCCGGCACCGCGCCGGCAGCGCCGACGGTCGCACCGCTCGGCGCCGGGCCCGACGCCGCAGCACCGGCTGCCGCCGCACCGGCGCCGGGATCGACACCGGCACCGGCAGCGACGCCTGCGACCGCTCCTGCACAGGCCCCAGCACCGGCGGCAACGCCTGCGCCGGCCAAGCCCGCGCAGGCCGCACCGGCCACCAAGCCTGAGGGCAGCCGCCTGGCGCAGCCGCCACAGGCCTTCCACGCCCCGCTGCAGGGGGATCGCGCATGAGCAGGAAAGTCGACATCAAGAACCTTGACTTCAACGACATCGGCAACTGGCCGAGGAACGCGAAGATCGTGTTCTGCTCGCTGATTGCCGTGGTGATCATGTTCGTGCTCTGGATGCTGCTGATCAGCGGCAAGCGCGAGGAGCTGGCGGGCCTGGAATCGCGGGAAACCGAGCTGCGTGCCCAATTCACCAAGGAACAGGAACGCGCGGTCAACCTGGAGCCGCTGAAGCAGCAGCTGGCACAGATGGAGCAGGTGCTGCAGCAGATGCTGCGGCAGCTGCCCAGCAAGACCGAAATGCCGGACCTGATCATCGACATCTCGCAGACCGCGCTGTCCAGCGGCCTGGCCAACGAGCTGTTCGAGCCCGAACAGGAGCAGATCAAGGAGTTCTACGCCGAGAAGCCGATCAAGCTGCGGATGGTGGGCAGTTACCACCAGTTCGGCGCCTTCGTCAGCGGCGTGGCCTCGTTGCCGCGGGTGGTGATCCTGACCATGCACGACATCAACCTCAAGCCGAAGGACAAGACCGGCGGCAACATCCGCGCCGGTGCGCTGGAACTGTCGGGCACGGTCAAGACCTACCGTTACCTGGATGAGGCCGAGGTTGCCGAACAGCAGAAGGCTGAAGCGGGCAAGGAGGCGAAGAAGTGATCCGTTCCTTCATTGCGCGTGGTGGTATGGCGTTGACCGTGCTGCTGCTTGCCGCCTGTGGCCGCGGCGTGACCAGCACGCCGGGCGATGCACCCAATCTGGAAAAGTGGGTCGAGAGCGAGCGTGCGCGACCGGCGCAGCCGCTGGAACCGCTGCCGGTGATGCAGCAGTTCGAGACCTTTGAATACTCCGCGCAGGGCATGCGCGATCCGTTTACCGATGCCTGGACCAACCCGCAGCAGGGGAATGGGGGACTGCGGCCAGATCCGAACCGGCGCAAGGAGCCGATGGAAGGCTTCCCGCTGGACGCGCTGGACATGGTCGGCACCATCGGAACAGGCGCCGGCACCGTGGCGCTGGTGATGGGGCCGGACAAGGTGACCTATCGGGTGCGTCCCGGCGGTTACCTGGGGCAGAGCGACGGGCGGGTCACCGCGGTCTTTGAAGACCGCGTGGAGCTGATCGAACTGGTGCCGGATGGCGCGGGTGGCTGGCTGGAACGTCCAGCAACGCTCGCGCTGGAAGATCAATGATCGTTTACTGGGGATAGCACGATGACCTTTCACCAAGCCAAGGGGCTGCGTCCCATCCGGCGCTCTACCTTGAACCGCATCAGCGCGCTGGGAGTCGCGTTGATGCTGGCCTGCGCTCCGGCGCTGGCCGCCGCACCGTCGGAAAAGCCGGCCGGCACGGCGCTGGCGGCCACGCCGGCCGCTGCACCGGCAGGCCTGTCGGTCGCACGCATCGATTTCAAGCGTGGCGATGACGGCGCGGGCCGCCTGATCCTGCAGTTCGATGGCCAGGGCGCCATGCCCGACCTGCGCAGCCAAGGCAACAGCGTGGTTGTCGATGTCGGCAACGCACGCCTGCCGGCCAACCTGCAGAAGCCGATGAACGTCACCGACTTCGCCACCCCGGTGCAGCGCATCGACGCCAAGCCGTCCGGGGCCGGCACCCAGCTGGTGCTGAGCACGGGCGGTCCGGTCGAGTCGCTGGCCTACCAGAGTGGCAACGAGTATGTGGTGGAGATCAGCCCGCGGCAGGCCCAGGCCGCCGTTGGCGCAGTCACTGCCGGCAGCGTGACCCAGGCCGCCAAGGGCGTGCCGCAGCGCGGCTACGCCGGCAAGCCGGTGACCTTCAACTTCCAGGACGTGCCGGTGCGCACCGTGCTGCAGTTGATCGCCGAAGAGTCGAATCTGAACGTGGTGGCCTCCGACTCGGTGCAGGGCAATGTGACCCTGCGTCTGGTCAACGTGCCGTGGGACCAGGCACTGGATATCGTGCTGCGTGCCAAGGGCCTGGACAAGCGTCGTGACGGCAGCGTGGTGTGGGTTGCGCCGCAGTCCGAGCTGGCCAAGTTCGAGCAGGAGAAGGAAGACGCGCGCATCGCCATCGAGAACCGCGAAGACCTGGTGACCGACTACGTCCAGATCAACTACCACAGTGCCACGCAGATCTTCAAAGCGCTGACCGAAGCCAAGGGAATTGGCGGCGGCGGTGGTGGTGGTGGCGGCGGTGGCGGTGGTGGCAGTTCGCAGGAAGAAAGTGGCTTCCTCTCGGGACGCGGTCGCATCGTCGCCGACGAGCGCACCAATACGCTGATGATCAGCGACATTCCGAAGAAGATCGCGCGCATGCGCGAGTTGATCAGTGTCATCGACCGCCCGGTCGACCAGGTATTGATCGAAGCACGCATCGTCATCGCCACCGACACGTTCGCGCGCGAGCTGGGGGCCAAGTTCGGCATCAGCGGCAGCCGTGACAACGTGTATTTCAGCGGTGACCTGGAGGCCAACGCCAAGACCCGCCAGTCGCAGGTGGACACAAACAACGCGAATGCAAAGGCCGAGCGCGACTGGATTGCCGGTGGCCGCGTGGGCCCGCCGCCGGTGTCGGTCGGCTCGGCCATCACCCGTGGCCTGAACTGGAACCTGCCGGTGGCAGCGGCCAGCAACCCGGGTTCGCTGGCACTGTCGATCCTCAACGCCGGCTATCTGCTTGATGTGGAATTGTCCGCCATGCAGGAAGAGTCGCGTGGTGAAGTGATTTCCAACCCGCGCGTGGTGACCACCAACCAGCGTGAAGCGCTGATCAAGCAGGGCAAGGAAATCGGCTATGTCACCATCAGTGGTGGCGGCGCAGCAGGTGGCGCACAGACCCCGAATGTCCAGTTCAAGGAAGTGGTGCTGGAACTGAAGGTCACCCCGACCATCACCAACGACAACCGCGTGTTCCTCAACATGGCGGTGAAGAAGGACGAGGTCGATCAGCTGATCCAGCTGCAGGGCTACGGTACCGTGCCGTCCATCAACCGCCGCGAGGTCAATACCGCCGTGCTGGTGGAAGATGGCCAGACGGTGGTGATCGGTGGCGTGTATGAATTCACCGACCGCAACAGTGTCAGCAAGGTGCCGTTCCTGGGCGACGTGCCGTTCCTGGGCAACTTGTTCAAGAAGCGTGGCCGCAACAAGGACAAGGCCGAACTGCTGGTGTTCGTGACCCCGAAGGTACTGCGCGTGGCCCGCCAGAACTGAGGCATCGCTTCTGCTGTATCCGACCGGGGCCGCCACGTGCGGCCCCGCGTCGTTTGCGCGGCAGGATCACGATGGATCCACCGCACGCCCAGTAGATCCACGCCACGCCTCGCCAGTAGATCCACGCCATGCGTGGATAAGGCATGGGTGGATCACGTCATGCCCAATAGATCCGTCCTGCGTGGAGGCTGTTCAGCCGTCCTTGATGCCAGCAGCCGGATGGCCTGCGATGATGTGGGGAACCCGAGCCATCCCGCGCCGGTCAAAGGCCCCCATGAACCTGCCTCCGCCGATGCCCGAATCCATCTCTCCGCCGCCTGCCCCCACTACCTCGCGCCTGCATGCGGCCTTCAGCGATCTGCGTGATGCACTGTCGGCCGAGATCGTCGGCCAGGCGGCGCTGGTCGAACGCCTGCTCATTGCCTTGCTGGCTGATGGCCACCTGCTGGTGGAAGGGGCCCCGGGCCTGGCCAAGACCACGGCCATCCGGGCCTTGGCGGCACGGCTGGAAGCGGACTTCGCACGTGTGCAGTTCACACCGGACCTGCTGCCTTCGGACCTGACCGGCACCGAGATCTGGCGTCCGCAGGAAGGTCGTTTCGAGTTCGTGCCGGGGCCGATCTTCCACCCGATCCTGCTGGCCGATGAAATCAACCGCGCGCCGGCCAAAGTGCAGTCCGCGCTGCTGGAAGCCATGGGTGAGCGCCAGGTCACCGTCGGTCGCCACACCTATGCGCTGCCGTCGCTGTTCCTGGTAATGGCCACGCAGAACCCGATCGAGCAGGAGGGCACCTTCCCGCTGCCGGAAGCGCAGCTGGATCGTTTCCTGATGCACGTACGCATTGGTTATCCCGACCAGACGGCCGAGTCGGAAATCCTGCGGCTGGCCCGCGAGCGCGCCCGCGGTGCGCTTGGCGAGGCCGCAGCGGCGCCGGAAAAGCTGCCGATGCAGGATGTCTTCGATGCGCGCCGCGAGGTGCTGGAGCTGCACATGGCCCCAGCGCTGGAACGCTATCTGATCGAGCTGGTGCTGGCATCGCGTGACCCCTCGCGCTACGACGCCTCGCTGGCGCGCCGCATCGCGTGGGGCGCCAGCCCGCGTGGCTCCATCGCGCTGGAGCGGTGTGCGCGAGCGCGGGCATGGTTGGCCGGGCGTGATTTCGTCACCCCCGACGACGTGCGTGCCGTCGCGGCCGATGTGCTGCGCCACCGGGTTCTGCCCAGTTATGAAGCTACCGCCGAAGGCTGGGATGGTGAGCGCCTGGTGCAGGAGCTGCTGGCCCGGGTACCGGCGCCCTGAGCGCGCGCATGACCGGCACGACCCACGGACCTGCTCCGGTTACCAGCGAAGGCGATGGCCTGCGACCGCAACTGGCCGAGCTGGTGGCATTGCGCCGCCTGGCACAGCGTCCGCCGCCGCCTCGTCGTGGGCGAGCGGGCAGCGCCGGGCAAGCGCCTTCGCCGCTGCGCGGACGCGGCATGGAATATGCAGAATCGCGCGAATACGTAGCGGGCGACGACGCGCGCCACATTGACTGGCGCGTCACCGCGCGCACCGGGCGCACGCACACCAAATTGTTCCAGGCAGAACGCGAACGGGTCACCCTGATCGTTGCCGATACTTCACCTGCGCTGTACTTCGGCACCCGCGTGCGCTTCAAGTCGGTGCAGGCGGCACGCGCCGGCGCCGTTGCGGCATGGTCCGCGCAGCGGCGCGGCGACCGCATCGGTGCACTGCGCGGCAGTGATCGCGAAGCACCGATCGCGCCGGCCGGTGGCACGCGCGGCGTACTGCGTGTACTCGATGCACTCACGCGCTGGTACGCGCAGCCACCTGCCGATGACCTTGGCCTGGAGCGCGCGCTGGACCATGCCGGGCGGGTGCTGCGCCCCGGCGCGCGGATGCTGGTACTGGCCGATCCGCAGCAGGCGATCCGGATTCCGCCGGCGCGCTGGAGCGCATTGGCCCAGCACCACGACCTGAGCCTGCTGCTGCTGGTCGATCCGCTTGAGCTGCAGCCGCCAACGGCGCCGCTGCAGTTTCTCGCCGCGCAGCAGCGCATCGGCCTGGACCTGCGCCGCAGCGACGTGCAGGCGCACTGGCAGGCGCATTTCGTCGAGCCCCTGCAGCAGCTGCGCCGCCAGCTTGCCGCACGTCGCGTCGATGTGCAGGTGCTGTCCACCGATGCGGCCAGCGACGCCTGGCTGGCACCGGCACCAACGGAGGTGCCGGCATGAGTACCTCCCTGCCACTGCGTGATGTGCAGTTGCCGCCCTCGCCAACGTGGTGGCCACCGGCGCCTGGCTGGTTGATGCTGATCGCATTGGTTCTGCTGATGCTGGCCATTGTTGCTGCGGTGGCATGGCGTCGTCGCCGTCGCCGCCAGCAGTGGATGCGCGTGTTCGATCAGGAGATTGCGGCAGTGAACGGCGCGCCGTCGGAACTGGCGGCCATCGCCAGCCTTCTGCGGCGTGCGGCGCGTCAGGCGCGACCGGGCACCGAGGCACTACGCGATGACGCGTGGTGGCAGTACGTAGATCCCAAGGACACCCTGCCACTGGCGCAGCGCAACCTGCTGGCCGAGGGTGCCTATCGTCCACACGTGGATGCCGCTGCGGTGGCTGACGTGCGCGCTTGGGCACGGGCGCGCTACCTGGCCTTGCTGCAGGAGCGCCGCCGATGAGCGCGCTGGCAGCTTACTGGCCCTGGCCGGATCTGCAGCTGGCGTGGCCGCTGGCACTGCTGGCATTGCCGTTGCCGATCCTGATGTACGCGTGGAAGCGGCGTACCGATCCGGGCGCTGCGCTGCGTGTGCCTTACGCTGCTGCCGAACTGGAAGCACTGGCGGGCGGTGGTCGTGTCGGGATTTCCTGGCTGCGCAGTGGCTTGCTGTGGCTGGGCTGGCTGGCGCTGTGCCTGGCGATGGCGCGACCACAGCAACTGGGTGAGGCGATCACCCCGCCGCAGGAGGGCCGGCAGATGATGCTGGCGATGGACGTGTCCGGCAGCATGAGCGAGCCGGACATGGTGCTCGGTGCGCAGGCGGTGGAGCGCTTGACCGCAGCCAAGGCGGTGCTGGCCGATTTCCTGGACCGTCGTGCCGGCGATCGCGTCGGCCTGCTGGTGTTCGGTGATCGTGCCTACACACTCACACCGTTGACTGCGGATCTGTCCAGCGTGCGCGATCAACTGCGCGACAGCGTGGTTGGCCTTGCCGGGCGCGAGACGGCCATTGGTGACGCCATCGCGCTGGCGGTCAAACGCCTGCGCGACCAGCCCGAAGGGCAGCGTGTACTGATCCTGCTGACCGACGGCGTCAGCAACGCCGGTGTGCTGGAACCTCTGCGCGCAGCCGAGCTGGCGCGTGCCGAAGGGGTGCGCGTGCACACCGTGGCGTTTGGCAGCGACGGTAGTGCGCGGTTCTTCGGCATTCCCGTGGCCGCCGACCGCGACCCGGTGGATGAGGCAACGCTGCGCAGGATCGCCGAGATGACCGGCGGCCGCTTCTTCCGTGCGCGTGACACCGATCAGCTGGCTGGCATCTATGCCGAACTGGACAGGCTGGAGCCAATCGCAGCGAAGGGACCGGCACTGCGTCCGCGCAACGAGCGCTACGCGTGGCCACTGGCGGTCGCCTTGCTGCTGGGCGCGTTGGCGTGGGCCTGGCCGGAACGTCGCCGATGAGCACCACGTTGCTGAAAATGCCGGACTGGAGCGCGTTCGACTGGAGCATGTTCGATTGGAGCGCACTGCATTTCCTGCGGCCGGACGGATTGTGGTTGCTGGTGGCACTGCCGTTGATCGTCGCGGTGTCCATCTACCGGCAACGGCGCAGCGACGCGTGGCGGCAGGCGGTCGATGCCCACCTGTTGTCGCACTTGCTGGCTGGCGAGGGAAAGCGGCGCGTGCGCCTGCCATGGGCATTGCTGTGGGGCTGGACCCTGGCGGCACTGGCGATGGCTGGCCCCAGCTGGAGGCAGCAGGCGCAGCCGATCTATCAGGCCAGTGCGCCGTTGGTGGTGGTGCTGGATCTCTCCAGCCGCATCACCGCGACCGACCTGCCACCCTCGCGCCTGCTGCAGGCGCGGGCAAAGATCGGTGCGCTGCTGCGCGCCCGTCAAGGCGGACAGGTGGGCCTGGTGGTGTATGCCGAAGATGCCTATACCGTGGCGCCGTTGACCGACGACGCGGCCAACGTGGCGCTGTACCTGGACGCGCTGTCGCCGGAGGTGATGCCGCGTGATGGACAGCGCGCCGACCGTGGCATCGACTGGGCGGTCCGCTTGCTGCGGCAGACGGGTGCCGTGCGCGGCCAGATCCTGCTGGTCAGCGACCAGGCGGACAGCGAAGCGGCGCTTGCCGCAACACAGGCGCGTGGCCTCGGCCTGCAGGTGTCGGTGCTGGGCCTGGGCACGCCATCCGGCGCCGCTTATCGCGATGGTCAAGGCCAGATCGCACAGGCCGCGCTGGATGAAACCAGCCTGCGCGCCGTCGCCACCGCAGGCGGCGGGCGTTACCAGCGCATCGTCAGCGATGATCGCGACCTGAAGGCATTGGACGTACTTGATGCCAGCGACGGCGGTGCGTTGCAGCGGCCCGGGCAGGCCCGGCAGTGGCAGGACGAAGGCTATTGGTTGTTGCCGCCGGTGATGCTGCTGGCACTGCTGGCGTTCCGCCGTCGCGCGGTGCTGGCGGCGGTGCTGGCCGTGGGTCTTCTGCCCTTGAGCGGGCAGTTGCAGGCACAGCCGCGCGCGCCCATGGCTGCGCCAACAGCGGGCACGATGTGGGAACGTGCCGACCAGCGTGAGCATGCACGCCTGGCCGAGGGTGTGCAGGCGTACCGTCAAGGTGATTTCGCCACGGCCCGCAAGCAGTTCGAAGGCATCGACAGCGATGCGGGCTGGTACAACCTCGGCAATGTGCTTGCTCGCCAGGGCGACTACGACGGTGCCATCGCCGCCTACGACAAGGCCTTGGCCCGCCACCCGCAGATGGCCGACGCCGTCGCCAACCGTGCGGTGGTCGACGCCGCGCGCAAGCGCAAGTCGTCGTCGAACAACAGCCAGGGGCAGGGCAAGGGGCAGCAGAAGCCGCAGCAGGGACAGCAGCAGAACCAGCAGGGCCAACAAGGTCAGCAGAATCAGCAGCAGGGCCAACAAGGTCAGCAGAATCAGCAGCAGGGCCAGCAAGGCCAGCAAGGCCAGCAGGAACCGCAGAGCCAGAAGGGCCAGCAGAACCCGGCGTCTGCAGGTTCCGGCCAGCAGGGGGCGAAGCAGGAGCCGCCGCAGGCAGCCGACGCGCAGGCCCAGGCGCAGGCCGATGCCCAGCAGCGCCAGCGCATGCAGCAGGCCCTGCAGCAGGCGCGCGCCGGCGAAGCCGGCAAGGCAGCAGTGCGCGGCGATGGCGGCACGCCGCAACAGCGTGAGGAACAGCAGGCCGTAGAGGCGTGGATGCGGCGCGTGCCGGATGATCCGGGGGCACTGCTGCGGGCCAAGTTCCAGTTGGAAAACGAACGTAGAAAGAGGGAAGGGCGATGACAGGCATGGCGAGCAGGCAAATCCGGTGGCCCTTGCCTGTACTGGCGATGCTGCTGTGGCTGCCGATGGTGGCCATGGCGCAGACGCGCGCCTGGCTGGAGCAGGACAGCATCGCCGCCGGTGACGCCGTCACCTTGCACATCGAGACCGACCAGGGCGCGCCAGACTATGCACCGTTGAATGCCGATTTCGTGCTCAGTGCGCAGAGCAGCAACCGCCAGGTGCAGTGGAGCAATGGCGGCGTCCAGCAGCGCAACCTCTACACGGTTGCGTTGACGCCGCGCCGCACCGGTACGCTGCAGGTGCCTTCATTACAGGTAGGCGCAGCACGCACGATGCCCTTGGTGCTGCAGGTAAGTGATGCCGTAGTGGCCACACCGCAGAGCAATGCCACCGCCTTCATCGAAACCGAGGTGGATGACCCGACGCCCTACGTGCAGCAGAGTGTGGGCGTGGTGGTCAAGCTGTACTTCGCCTCGCAGCTGGCGTCGGGCGAACTGGTGCTCGACACACCCAGTGGCGCTTCGCTGCAGCGGGTGGGGGAGGATCGCAGCGACGTGCGCCAGGTCAACGGCCGGCGCTACAACGTGGTCGAACGTCGCTTCCTGCTGATCCCCGAGCGCAGCGGGGCGTTGCGCCTGCCTGGCGCGCGCTTCACCGGCCGCAGCGCAGGTGGCTTCTTCGATGACTTCTTCGGGAGCGGTGGCGATGGCCGCATGAATGCCGTCGGTGCCGAACGCACGCTGCAGGTGCAGGCGCAACCGGCTCAGGCCGTGCAGCCGTGGCTGCCCCTGCACAGCCTGCAATTGCGCTACACCGCCGCACCCAGCAGTGCGCGCACGGGCGAAGCGGCCACCGTGATGGTCGAAGCGATCGCCAATGGCGC
Source organism: Stenotrophomonas sp. G4 (assembly GCF_003428825.1). Classification (NCBI taxonomy): domain Bacteria; kingdom Pseudomonadati; phylum Pseudomonadota; class Gammaproteobacteria; order Lysobacterales; family Lysobacteraceae; genus Stenotrophomonas; species Stenotrophomonas sp. G4. The sequence continues at coordinate 3,582,687 of NZ_CP031741.1, read as the reverse complement.
TACCCGGGCCCAGTTCACCGATCTGCCCGTGCCCGACCTCGGCGACGCCGCACAGGTGTTCGCCGAACCTGCCCAGTACGAGGAGACCTTCAACGGCAGCACGCCACGCCTGAAGATCACCCGTCGCTATTCGATCGTGCCGCGGCAGGTTGGATCCCTGCGTGTGCCCGGGCCGCGCGTGGCCTGGTGGAACGTGGACAGTGGCAGTGCCCAGCAGGCCAGCCTGCCGGATCTGGAACTGGCCGTGGCCGCAGGCCGGGCCGGCGCGCCGGTGGCACAACCGATCGATACCGATGCCGCGTTGCCGGGAGACGCCGCACCCACCGCTGCATCCTCTCTTGCACCCACCGCAGCAGGTTCCCGGCCGTGGCCGTGGATGGCTGCCGCCGCAGGCCTGGCGCTGCTATGGCTGTTGACCCTGGCATGGGGATGGCGACGTGGCCGCCGTGCCGTCGTCCACACCCATCCGGTTCCCCGGCCAGGAGCCAGTGCCCCTGCAACGTCCTCGCGTGCCAGCGTGGCCGAGCTGCGCCGGGCGATCGATGGCGAGGGCTTCGACCAGGTAGAGGCGCTGCTGTGTTCGATGGCCGGCGTGGAACGCCTGGAACAGGTGATCGAGCGCCTGGCCGATCCGGCCCAGCGGCAGACCCTGCAGGCGTTGCAGCAGGCGCGCTGGGGCGGGATGGGGGATGTCAGCGCGCTGCGGGCCCGCCTGCGCGAAACCTTCCGTGACGGACCGCACTGGTCGGCCGCCACCGGCGCCGTCGACACTGGGCTGCCGCCGCTGTATCCGCCGCGGCAACCCTGAACCGGCGCGGCTTGCGCGCTTTGTTAGAGTAGATTCATTTTTCGAGGAATCCCGCGCATGACAGCAGCTGCTGCCGACAAGAAGAAGTTGCCCCTGCATTGGAAGATGGGCATCGGCTTTGCGATCGGCCTGGTCCTGGGACTGATCGTGCATGCCCTGGGCGGCAGCATCGAAGGCCTGCAGACCGGTGCCAAGTGGGTAATGGACTACGTCACCACCCCGGCGTCGGGCCTGTTCCTCAACCTGATCTTCATGCTGATCGTGCCGCTGATCTTCTCGGCGCTGATCATGGGCGTGTCGGAGATGGGCGACATCCGCGCCCTTGGCCGCATCGGCTGGAAGACGCTGGCCTACACCGTGCTGCTGTCCGGCATCGCGGTGGGTATCGGCCTGGTGCTGGTCAACCTGCTCAAGCCCGGTGCCGGCGTCGACCCGCAGGTGGCCGCGCTGATGCTGTCGGAGAATGCCGAGCGCAGCAAGGAAATCGTTGCTGGCATCCATGGCACGCCGAAGGGCATGGACATGCTGCTGTCGATCGTGCCGAGCAACGTGCTGCAGGCCGCGTCCGACAATGGCGCGATCCTGTCGCTGATGTTCTTCGCGCTGATGTTCGGCATCGGCATGGTGCTGACCGACGAGGCAAAGGTCGCGCCGCTGCGTCGTGCCATCGAAGGCGTGTTTGAGATCTCGATGACCCTGATCAACCTGGTCATCCGCCTGGCGCCGTATGCAGTGGCCTGCTTCATGTTCAACCTGGCCGCGCTGTTTGGTTTCGATCTGATCATCCGCCTCGGCGCCTACGTGGGCGTGGTGGTGCTGGCGTTGGGCCTGCACATGGTGGTGACCTACGGCACTGCGGTCTGGCTTTCGGGCCGTTCACCGCTGGCGTTCTTCCGCCAGACCCAGGAGGCCACGGTGATGGCCTTCTCCACCGCCTCCAGCAACGCCACCCTGCCGACCGCGCTGCGCGTGGCCGACCAGATGGGCCTGCCGCAGCGCGTGTCGCGCTTCGTGCTGACCGTGGGCGCCACCGCCAACCAGAACGGCACGGCGCTGTTCGAGGGCGTGACGGTGATCTTCCTGGCCCAGTTCTTCGGTGTCGACCTGAGCATCGGCCAGCAGGTCATGGTGATGGCGGTCTGCATCCTCGGTGGTATCGGTACGGCCGGTGTGCCGTCCGGCTCGCTGCCGGTGGTGGCGATGATCTGTGCGATGGTCGGCGTCAATCCGCTGGGCATCGGCCTGATCCTGGGCGTGAACCACTTCCTGGACATGTGCCGCACCGCGCTGAACGTGACCGGCGACCTGGCCCTGACCACGCTGGTGGCCAAGGGTGAAGCGCCGGACACCCCGGCCGAGGCCGCTGCCGCCGCGGCCCGTCTGGACAACTGACCTGGGCCATGCCTGATCGGGGTCGGATCCCTTTCCGCAGGAAAGGGCTCCGGCCCCTCTTCATAGGCGGAATCCAGCGCAGATCACGACGTTGCCGGCCAAGGGCCGGCACTAACGCCCCGGTCGACCTGACCGTGCCGGGCGTCTGTGGGACAATAGGCCGCCCGCAGTTCCGCGGCCGCCTCCCGATTCCGACAGAACCATGACGCAGCCTACCCGTCGCCAGTTGGCCAACGCCATCCGCTTCCTCGCCGCCGATGCGGTTGAAACCGCAAAGTCCGGCCATCCCGGCATGCCCATGGGCATGGCCGACATCGCCGAAGTCCTCTGGAACGACTACCACCGTCACAACCCGAACAACCCGCAGTGGTTCAACCGCGACCGCTTCGTGCTGTCCAACGGCCACGGCTCGATGCTGCAGTACGCGCTGCTGCACCTGAGCGGGTACGACCTGCCGATCGAGCAGCTGAAGGCATTCCGCCAGCTGGGCAGCCACACCGCTGGCCATCCGGAGCGTCACGAAACCCCGGGCGTGGAGACCACCACCGGTCCGCTGGGCCAGGGTTTCGCCAACGCCGTCGGTTTTGCCTTGGCCGAGAAGCTGCTGGCACAGCGCTTCAACCGCCCGGAGCTGGAAATCGTCGACCACCGCACCTGGGTGTTCATGGGCGATGGCTGCCTGATGGAAGGCATTTCCCACGAAGCCGCCTCGCTGGCCGGCACCTGGGGCCTGCACAAGCTGGTCTGCTTCTGGGATGACAACCACATCTCCATCGACGGCAACACCGAAGGCTGGTTCACCGACAACACCCCGGAGCGTTTCGAGGCCTATGGCTGGAACGTGATCCGTGGCGTCGATGGCCACGATCCGGACAGCATCAAGGCCGGTATCGAAGCGGCCCTGTCGCAGGACGGCAAGCCGACCCTGATCTGCTGCCGCACCACCATTGGTTTCGGCTCGCCGAACAAGTCCGGCAAGGAATCCAGCCACGGCGCACCGCTGGGCAAGGACGAACTGGAAGCCACCCGCAAGGCGCTGGACTGGAACTACGGTCCGTTCGAGATTCCCGAAGAGATCTACGCCGGCTGGCGTGCCGGCGGTACCGGTACCCTGCGCCAGGCCGAGTGGGAGCAGCAGTTCGACAAGTACGCTGCGCAGTACCCGGCCGAAGCTGCTGAACTGGCCCGTCGCTCGCATGGCGATCTGCCGGCCGACTTCATTGCCAAGGCCGACGCCTACATCGCCCAGGTTGCCGCCGAAGGCCAGACCATTGCCTCGCGCAAGGCGTCGCAGCTGGCCATCGAGGCGTTCGCGCCGCTGCTGCCGGAAATCGTGGGCGGTTCGGCTGACCTGGCGCACTCGAACCTGACCCTGTGGAAGGGCAGCAAGTCCGTCGCCACCGACGATGCCAATGCCAACTACGTGTACTACGGTGTGCGCGAGTTCGGCATGACCGCGATCGCCAATGGCCTGGCCCTGCACGGTGGTTTCATCCCGTTCGACGCCACCTTCCTGGTGTTCAGCGATTACGCCCGCAATGCCGTGCGCATGAGCGCGCTGATCCCGGCCCATGCCATCCACGTCTACACCCACGACTCGATCGGCCTGGGCGAAGACGGCCCGACCCACCAGCCGGTGGAGCATCTGGCCTCGCTGCGCTACATCCCGAACAATGACGTGTGGCGCCCGTGCGATGCGGTCGAGTCGGCCGTGAGCTGGAAGGCTGCGATCACCCGCCAGGACGGCCCGAGCTGCCTGGTGTTCAGCCGCCAGAACCTGCCGCACCAGCCGCGCGACGCTGAGCAGATCGCACAGATCGAGCGCGGTGGTTACGTGCTGGCCGATGCTGCCGGCACTCCGGACGTGATCCTGATCGCCACCGGTTCGGAAGTCTCGCTGGCGACCGAAGCGAAGGCGCAGCTGGATGCGGCCGGCCTGAAGACCCGCGTGGTCTCGATGCCGTCCACCGACGTGTTCCTGCGCCAGGATGCGGCCTACCGTGAATCGGTGCTGCCGAACGCCGTGCGCAAGCGCGTGGCCATCGAAGCTGGCGTCACCGGCTTCTGGCGCCAGTTCGTCGGCCTGGACGGTGCAGTGATCGGTATCGACACCTTCGGTGCCTCGGCCCCGGCCGACAAGCTGTACCAGCACTTCGGCATCACCACCGCGCACGTGGTGGAAGCAGCCAAGGCGCTGTAAGTCCCGCTGCAATGGAATAGGGAAAAGGCCGGCGAAAGCCGGCCTTTTCTTTTCCGGGCGAAACGTTTCGCCCGCCGTGCCCGTAGATCCACGCCACGTGTGGACGCGCGTTACATCGTGTCCCGCACGTCCATCAGCGCAAACCCCAGCAGATTCAATCCGCGCCACCGCGCCGGGTTGTGTGCGTCGGCGTGATCCTTGGCCAAGCCGATTCCCCAGACAACATCCACCGGGCTGGCTTCCACCAGCACCTGGTCTGCCGTGGCGCGCAGGAAATCACCCAGCGCCGCATTCTGCGAGAACTTGGCCCGATTGCCTTCGACCACCAACGCATAGCGCGCCTGCGTCCATTGAGCATCGTCGAAGCCTTCGATCCTGCGGCCCAGTGCCTTGGCGCCCTCCGGCGTCGCACTGGCCAGTATCTGGTCGAGCATCTTCGTGTCGCCGAACAGGCGCGCTTTGCCGGCCATCATGTAGTGTTCTGCGGTGCGGTAGTGCACGCCATCGATGCTGAAACCCGCGTCATACCACTGGCTGAAACACGACGCCGACACGCCGGTGCGTGGCGGCTGGTGGCCCCAGAAGCACAGATAGCGCAGGTGCTCGCCATCGGCTTGGCGGCATTGCAGGTCATGCAGGAAACGGGAATCGTCGTTCATCGGTACAGGATAGCGCGGCGCTACTGCGGTAGGTGCCAACCTTGGTTGGCACTGATCGTTGTCCGCCGGGCATGGCCCGGCGCTACCCTCCGCGCGATCACGCGGTGCGCGCCAGGGCCAGCCTCAACAACCGTGCATTGAGCCGCTCGCCGAAGTCCTTGGGCGACTGCAGTTCCATCCGCTGCAGATATACCGCGTCACCATCACCTGCAGGCTGCCACAGCGCGTCCCACACGGTACGCAGCTTGCTGCCGCGCGTCTGTGTATTGGCCTTCAGCCAGCCCAGTGCCTTCACCAGTACCTGCTCGATCTCGGTGAAGTCGCTGCCCAACGGGTAATCGGGCAGGGTGCCATCGTTGCGGAACGGCGCCAGCGCCGCCGCCAGGGCCAGGGGGGTGTTGCGCTGCTGCCGCTGCGCATCAGGTTGCGCCGTAGCGGCCAGCTTGCGTGCCGAAAAGGCCTGCTGCAGCAGCGCGCCCTGGAACGGCGCTTCGGCGATGGCCGCCATTGCGTGCACACAGTCGTCGTCGGTCAGGCCACGCACGTCGGCGATGCCGTACTCGTTGAGATAGATGTCACGCAGGTGGCGTGGAATGGTCGTGTGCCCGTAGTTCCAGCGCACGTTGGATTCGCGCTGGCCGCGGTCATCACGGGCAGCGCGGAACATCAGCACACTGCGCGCTTCCGGCAGGGCGTGCGCCATCGCCACGAAGTTGTACTGGCCGCCCACACCGGAGACCACACGGCCATCTTCCAGTGCATCGGATACCGCCGCGCCAAGCGCGGTGGCCATCATGCAGGAGTTGAAGAAGCGGGCATGACGGCGCTGCAGGCGCTCCAGCGTTTCGTTGCCGCCGTACAGCTGGTTGATCTCGCTGATGCGGCGCATGCCGATCGCCCGGCATTCGTCCTCGGGCAGGGTGCGCAGCCATTCGTAGAATTCCGACGAGCCCAGATAGAACGCGCCGTGCAGGTATTCGCCCTCGGCCTCCAGCGTGGCATGGTCGATGGACAGCGTGCTGCCGTTTTCGATGCGCTGCATCAGTGCCAGGTCGTCATGCACCTTGCGCTTGATCACACCGGTCTGCACCAGCCGACGGAATCCTTCGTTGAGCATTTCGCTGCAGCCGTACAGGCCGATCTCGAACGGGTCCAGTCCGCCGATCTCCTGTACCAGCGGATGGCTGGCCAGTTGCGGATCCAGCGCGTTCAACACGCGGCGGTAGCGTGCGTTGTCGGTGTGGCGCAGCACCAATGCATGGCTGAGTGCATCGGCCAGGGTGCCGATGCCGATCTGCAGCGTGCCGCCATCGCGCACCAGGGTGCTGGCGTACAGGCCGATGGCGTAGTCGGCGTCGGCCACCGGCTGCCGTGGCAGGCCGAACAACGCCGGATACGGCGCTGGCGGGGTGATGACCAGATCGAAGAAGGACACGTCGACCGTGGCCGTGCCGCCCAGATAAGGCAGCTGCGGATCGATTTCGGCGACCAGCAGCGGGCGCGGCAGGCCGCGTGCGGTCATCGCGTCCAGTGTGTCCTGGGTGATGTCGTTGTTGCACGACAGCGAAAGGCGCCGGTCGTCCGGGCGCATCGCCACTTTCTGCACGATCACCTGCGGCGCGCGCTGCGCTACCGCGTCGGCAGCGTGGGTGTAGTTGAGGCTGGTGTAGCTGGATTGCGCCTGTCGCGAACCGAGCAGGGCACCGGACTGCATGTAGAACTCTTCCACCTGCACATGCGCTGGCAACGCATCGCGGGCGATCGCGTCGGCGTAGGCCAGGCGCGGGAAGTCTTCACCGAAGTGGCGGGCCGCGAACGGTGCCAGGAAGCGCGCTTCCAGGCCGTTGCCCTTTGCCTGCGGCGGGTTCAGTGACAGCGCGGTATACAGCTGCAACGGCCGCGACGGGTCCTGTTCGACGCGCGCATACAGGGCGTTGAGCAGGCGGTGTGGTTTACCCAGCGCCAGCGGCGCACCGATCCGCAGCGGCCCATCCACGCGCGCAAACAGCCAGTCAACGGCGGCGTCGAGGTCGGTGAGGTGTTCGGTCATCCGGGGCGGTCCTGCTTGGGGGAGTGCTGGCATTACAGCATGTCGGGCTTGAACCGCCGTCGACGCGAGACTTCGGCACCGGACACCATGAACTGCCCATCGCCCCGGTAATGCACCGTGCGCGGCAGCTTTGGGCGAGGCGCAACATGGGCGCGCACGATTTCCCAGATGAACAGGTTGCTCGATTCGACTTGGCTGTCGTCATGCAGGCGGCACTCGAAGCTGGAATGGCACTGGCCCACCAGCGGTGCCCCCACCTCCCGCGCTGGCATCGCATCCAGGCCGAACCGTTCGAACTTGTCGACGTCACGGCCGCTGCAGTTGCCGATATCGACCACCGTGTCCAGCAGCTCCACGCCCGGGATGTTGATCACGCATTCGCCGCTGCTGCGGGCCAGGTTGAAGCTATGGTTCTCGTTCCACAGGTAGGTGGCCACCAGCGAGGGTGAGAAGCCCATCACCATGTGCCAGCCCATCGTCATCAGGTTGCGCTGGCCTTGCCAGGCGGTGCTGACCAGCACGATGGGGCCGGGCTCGAGGAAGCGCCGGGCCTGCTCGACCGGGAAGTCTTTCTTGGGCAGCGCCTTCATGCGGGGCCTGGAGCGGGAGGAATCGATGCTGGCGCAGGCGCGATGAACCTGGAGTCGAGGCTTGACAATTGATCCGATTACGCCCGTAATCGAATTGTCGATTACGGATGTAAACCATGACCCCGATCAGCGAAGCCGAAGCCGTTGTGATGGAGGTGCTGTGGCAGCAGGCACCGCGCAGCGCCGACGAGGTGGTGGCCGCACTGGCGCATCGCGACTGGGCTGAGCCGACCATCAAGACCCTGCTCAACCGCCTGCTGACCAAGGGCGCGATCGCCGCCGAGCGCGATGGCCGCCGCTATCTGTACCGGCCGCTGCTGCAGCGCCAAGCCTGGGTGCAGTCGCAGAGCCAGGACTTCATCGGACGCGTCTTCGAAGGCCGCGTGGCACCGCTGGTCGCGCACTTCAGCGAACGCGGACAGCTGAGCGCGCAGGACATCGCCGAACTGAAGAAGCTGATCCAGGAGCTGGACCATGAATGAGCTGCTCGACGGACTGTGGCAGGCCAGCTTGTGGTTGGCGGTGGGCGTGGTCCTGCTGGCGGTGACGCGGCCGTTGCTGGTGCGATTGGGCGGCGCCGGGCTGGCCTACCGTAGCTGGTGGCTGCTGCCCCTGCTGTTGGCCACGCTGTTGATTCCCCTGCCACAGGTCGCGCTGTTGCAGCATGTGCCGACCTTGCCGCTGAAGGTGGTGCCCGAAGCAGTGGAAGGCCTGCCTGCGTCATCTCTGCAATGGCCCTTGCTGCTGTTGGTGGTGTGGGCGCTGGGCGCGGGCGTCTGCCTGTTGCGCGACCTGCGCGCACAGCGCAGCTTCGAACGCGGCATGGGCGGTCTGCAGGCACGCGCCGATGGCAGCTGGCAGGCCAGTGGCGATCCCGGGCTGCCGGCGCTGGTGGGCCTGTGGCGGCCGCGCATCGTGGTCGGCCCCGATTTCGACCAGCAGTTCACTGCGCAGGAGCAGGCACTGATCCTGCAGCACGAGCACAGCCATCGTCGCAATGGCGATCACTGGGCCAACGGCGTACTGCTGCTGATGCGCGCGGTGTTCTGGTTCCACCCGTTGCAGCCATGGGCCGCACGCCGTTTCCTGCGTGACCAGGAACTGGCCTGCGACGCCCGCACCATTGCCCCGCAGCCTGCGCTGCGCGGCCTCTACGCCAGCACGCTGCTGAAGGCGCAGCTGGTCCACTCGGTTGCGCCGGCGGTCTGCCACTGGCGCAGCCAGCCCGTGTTGAAGGAGCGTATCGCCATGTTGAAGCAGTCCAAGCGGAAGGCATTGCCGTGGGTGTCGGGGCAGGTGTTGGTGGTCGGGTTGTGCCTGGGCGTGGGGGCGGTGGCGTGGGCCAGCCAGAGTGGGACAGCGGGCGTGCCGTCGATCAACGTAGAGCCGTTCGAACATGCTGGAGAAGACGCGGCCGAAGCGGGGCTCGACCGTCCGATCCAGGTCGACAAGATGTCGCCGCCCTCGTATCCGAAGTCTGCGATCGAGCAGCGTCAGGTAGGCGTGGTGAACCTGCGCGTGCAGGTGGATGCCAAGGGACACCCCGCCGATGTGCAGGTGCTCAGCGCCACCAATCCGGGCGTGTTCGAAGCGGTATCGATTGCAGCAGCGCGAAGCTGGACCTATCGCCCGGCGCTGAAGAACGGCAAGCCGGTGGCGGGCGCTGTACGCATTCCGATCACCTTCGCCATGGATGAGAACGACGACGTGACGGAGACCGCCAGGTGATGCGCATCGCGCTGCTGTTGGCAGCGGGGATGCTGGCAGGCTGCGCCACCCAGGAACGGTTGACCACCGTCGATACCCGCAATGAGAGTGTCGGCCATCAGCGCCTGCATGCGGAAGGGAAAGGTGGCAGCGGCCAGGTGCAGGCGTACACGCTGGGAGCGACCGAAGGCTATCGGATGCCGCAGCTGTATGCGGCGCCGGATCCGCAGATCGGTGATCGTGACCCGCGCACAGAGCTGGCGCCGACCACGATCTGCCTGCAGGTGGTGGTCGATGCCGAAGGCGCTGTCGAGCGAAGTCTGGCGCTGGTCGACCGCAGCGAATGCGCGGCAGGCGCGGCGAGCGAGAATGCGCCGCTGTTGCAGGCTGCGCAGGAGGCGGTGGCGATGTGGAAGTATTCGCCCGCCGCGGTCTGCCACTTCGCCCCCGGCAAGGTGCCGAGCGACCGTGGCGACTGCCAAGGCGCAGAGCGCGTCGAACCGGTGCGGGTGAGCCTGCTGTACGCCTTCACCTTCGAGATCGTGAAGGGCCAGCATGTGGTGCGCACGCAGGGCAAATGACGCGGTGTCATTGCTGGTGCGATGGGGCGACCGTGCGGGCCCTACGCGCCGCCCTGGATGTTGGCCTTCACCGCCGGCTGCATCAGCTGCGGTTCTGCCAGCGTCGCATCACGCGCCTGGCGCACGCTGACGAACTCCGCCTCGGCCACGCCTTCATGCACGTGGATGTTGTGCGCGCGCTGTTCACCAATGGTGGTTTCGTTGGCGAAATCGCGTCCGCCCGGGCCGTAGTCGTGGCAGACGAACACGCGGGTAGCATCGGGCAGGGCCAGCAGGCGCTGGATCGAGCGGTACAGCTGCGCAGCATCGCCGCCGGGGAAATCGCAGCGTGCGGTGCCGCCATCGGGCATGAACAACGAATCGCCGGTGAACAGCGCATCGTCGATCAGATAGGCGATGCTGTCGCTGGTGTGGCCGGGTACGGCGATGATGCGCCCCTGCAGTTCGCCCAGTGCGAAGGTCTCGCCATCAGCGAACAGGTGATCGAAGACGGCATGTTCCTCGGGCAGCTGCAGGCCATAGCGCGGTGCAAACGTGGCCTGCACCGCACGGATGCCTTCGCCGATGGCCAGCGTCGCATCCGGGAACCGCTGCTTGAGCCGACGTCCTGCCGACACGTGGTCGGCATGGGCGTGGGTTTCCAGCAGCCAGCGCACGTGCAGCTGCTGTTGCGCGATGGCATCGAGCATCGCGCGCACCGGCGATTCGCTGCTGGCGTCGGTATCCGGGTCGTAATCCAGTACCGGGTCGATCAGCGCGGCCTCGTTGCTGGCCGGGTCGCTGACCAGGTAGCTGAAGGTGTTGCTGTCACGGTGGAAGAACGATTGCACCTGGACCGACATCGGGCACTCCTCAGCGTGTGGCGAGCACGCGGTTCAGCAACTGCGCCAGGTTTTCACCGGCCAGTCGCAGCTGCGCTTCGGCCACCGGCCGGTAGCGCGTGGTGTAGTCGTCGCCGATCTTACGCGAGGCAGGGTAAACGCCAGGTTGCACCGAAATGCGGCAGCTGGCTTCAGCCCAGCTGACCGGATCGCGCTGCGGGTTGGACTGGCGTGCCAGCTTCGGCGCCGGCAGTGCGCGCAGCACCGGCAGGTAACCGGCATCGTCGACCTTGCGGGTATTGAGCATGCCGCTGTCCCACAGCGAGTGCAGGTTGGTACCGCGGTTGCCGAACTGCAGCTGGAAATCGTTGCCGCCCTTGTCGTGACCGTAGCCGGCGTGCATCGGCTGGTGGATGTCACCGACCAGATGCACGACGAATTTCAGCGCCTGCAGGCGCTCGCCATCGGTCAGGCTGCGGTCGCCGAGGATCGCGCTCTGCGCCTTCAGCGCTTCGACGATGCAGTTGCCGCTCTTGCAGTGCTTCGGCGCCTCGTAGTGGCAGCCATCTTCGGCGATGTTGACGTAGTGCCAACCGGCCGAGCGGCGGCCCAGGCCCGGGTCCTTGGCGCGCAGCTGGTCGGCCCAGGGCGCGATGCTGGCAAGGGTGGCGCCGGGTTCGGTGGCCAGCAGGCGGTCGACTTCAGCGCGCGTGGTCGGGTTGAGGCGGCTGTCGGCGACTTCGGCGACCAGGCGGTGGCCTTGCGCGCCCCAGGCATGGGCGGGGGCGGACAGGGTCAGCAGGGCCGGCGCGAGGGCGGCGGCGAGGAACAGGGAGTGCAGTGCTTTCATCCGCTCATTCTAGCCAGCGGGGGAGATGGGTGGTTGATGGAAAGCGGCGCGTTCCTGTTCGCTGGGCAGGTGGCTGCAGGGGCAGGCGCTGCGAGACACGCCGCAAGTACGTCCCTGTAGGCTCGGCCGCGGCTTGCTCGTGTGCGTTGTCCTGCGCACACGGCAAGACCGGGGTTGGACATCCTGTCCAACCCGCCCGAGGCATGCCTTGGGCCCATGCCGCGGACGGTCCCGCAGCGCCCGCCCCTGCAGCCACCATCCAACATGGCCGCGTTGGCGGATGCAAACGACAAAAGCAGAATCACAGTCAAATGCAGGATCTCATCCTGCAGCCCGCAATCGCATGCAGCCGATGGCAACTGCGCAATGCGGTTGCCCGCTTCCGCTTGCGCTTGCGCGCGCGTGGAAAATGGAAGGGCGAGGCAGGGGAAGGGGACGGGACCGTTGGCGCCATGGATGGCGCCATCGAGCCCCATGGATGGGTTTACGGCGTGTCCCGGCCCCTTCCCCTGCCTCGACCCACACCGGGACCTGGGCCCGTCGCGACCAACAAAAAAGCCCCGGCACACACATACCGGGGCAACATGCTGCGAGGGTTTTGCCTGTAGCGGGGAGCGGGGCGCAGCCCCGCCAGTCAACCCCTTAGAACTTGAAGACGTAGGACGCGCCGTAGACCAGCGGATCGATGTTGACCGTGCCGATCTTCTCGCCGTCCAGCTTCACCTTGCTGTCGATGTCGATCCAGCGCATGTCCACGCGCAGGGCGCCCTTCTCGCCAATCGCAAAGTCGATGCCCGCATGTGCGGCCAGGCCCCACGAATCCTGCAGCTTCAGCTTGCTGCCCGCCAGCGCACCGGTGGTGTCTTCGCTGAAGAAGGTCGTGTAGTTCAGGCCGGCGCCCACGAACGGCGACACCTTGCCCTTGCTGTTGAAGTGGTACTGCAGGGTGACCACCGGCGGCAGCTGCTTGGTGCTGCCCACGCGGCCCAGGCCGTTGATGTTGATGTCGTGCTTGAACGGCAGCGCCGCCAGCACTTCGATGCCCAGGTTGTCGGCGATGAAGTACTCACCGGTGATGGTCGGCTTGACGTCGTTGTCGACGTCGACCTTCAGGGTGCCACCGGCCAGCGAGCCGTTGTTCGACTTCGGGGCGACCTGGTGCACGCCAGCCGAAACGGTCCAGTCGCCCTTGGACTGGGCCATGGCCGGGGCAGCGGCCAACGACAGGGCGGCGGCCAGGCTGGCCACGATCAGGGGGGAGGTCTTGCGCATGGGGGTGATCTCGTTGCGGGGTGGATGTGGCCAGTCTCGGCCTCACGCCGCGCTAACGCTTTGATCCGGATCAAATCCTGTCCGGCCCCCGTCCCGGCGGCGGGCCTGGCCGGCGGTGGTCAAGGCCGGCCTGCTAGACTTGTGGGCCCTATCCACCCCGCCGCACCTGTCGCGGCTGCAGGAGCTTGAGAACATGGCAATCAAGGTTGGTATCAACGGTTTCGGTCGCATCGGGCGTAACGTCCTGCGCTCGGCGGTGCTGAACTTCGGCGACGACATCGAAATCGTGGCCATCAACGATCTGCTGGAGCCGGATTACCTGGCCTACATGCTCAAGTACGACTCCGTGCACGGCCGTTTCAAGGCCGACGTAGCCGTCGATGGCAAGGATCTGCTGGTCAACGGCAAGAAGATCCGCCTGACCCAGGAACGCGATCCGTCCAACCTGAAGTGGGACGAAGTCGGCGTTGACGTCGTGCTCGAAGCCACCGGCCTGTTCCTGGACAAGGTCAGTGCGCAGAAGCACATCGATGCCGGCGCCAAGAAGGTCATCCTGTCGGCACCGTCGAAGGACGACACGCCGATGTTCGTGTTCGGCGTGAACGACAAGACCTACGCTGGCCAGGCGATCATCTCCAACGCCTCGTGCACCACCAACTGCCTGGCGCCGCTGGCCAAGGTCATCAATGACAAGTGGGGCATCAAGCGCGGCCTGATGACCACCGTGCATGCTGCCACCGCCACGCAGAAGACCGTCGACGGCCCGTCCAACAAGGACTGGCGCGGCGGCCGCGGCATCCTGGAGAACATCATTCCGTCCTCCACCGGTGCCGCCAAGGCCGTCGGCGTGGTCATCCCGGAACTGAACAAGAAGCTGACCGGCATGAGCTTCCGCGTCCCGACCTCGGACGTGTCGGTGGTCGACCTGACCGTCGAGCTGGAAAAGGAAGCCACCTACGCCGAGATCTGCGCCGAAGTGAAGGCACAGAGCGAAGGCGCGCTGAAGGGCATCCTGGGCTACACCGAAGACAAGGTGGTGGCCACCGATTTCCGCGGTGAAACCCACACCTCGGTGTTCGACGCCGACGCCGGCATCGCCCTGGACGGCACCTTCGTCAAGCTCGTGTCGTGGTACGACAACGAGTGGGGCTATTCCAACAAGTGCCTGGAAATGGCCAAGGTCGTCGCAGCCAAGTAAGGCCTGCGAAGATCCTCGCGCGAACCCCGGCCTGGCCGGGGTTCGTCGTTTAAGTGGCCCGGCCTGACGTAGCATGGCCCCGTCGACCGCCGCCATCGTGGCGCGGGATCGCATTGGAAGGCGAGGAATGGAAGCACTCTTGGTCCTGGCAGTACTGGTCCTGCTGGCGATACCGCTGCTGCTGGTGGTGGCGCTGGTGATGATTGCCGGCCTGCGCCGGCGGGTCGCCGCGCTGGAGGCCGCGCAGAGCGTGCAGGTCGCGCCCAACCCGGCAGGAGGGACCGTAGGCCGTGCACCCTCGGCCGTGGCCGAGCCGCCGCGCGCGCCTGCGGCAACGCGCGAGCCCGGCAGCGAGCCCTCGTTCCTGCGGCCCACGGCGGCCACGGCCCCGCCGCCGCTTGCCGCCCGCGAGGAGCTGCCGACACCGGCCCCGCCCGCGCGTCCGCTGCCGCCACCGCCGTTGCCACCTGAGCCCACAGTGCCGCCCTTGCCAGCGGAACCGGCCCTGCCGAACCTGGTCGAGCGCGCGATCGGTGCGGTCAAACACTGGTTCACCCAGGGCAATGTGCCGGTCAAGATCGGCATGCTGGTGCTGTTGGCCGGCGTTGCTGCGCTGCTCAAGTACGTCAGCGACCAGGGCTGGCTGGTGGTGCCGGTCGAGCTGCGGCTGGCGGGCATCACCGTCGGTGCGCTGGGCCTGCTGGCCTTCGGCTGGCACCAGCGCGAGCGCCGGCGGATGTTCGCGCTGGCCCTGCAGGGGGCGCCATCGGCGTACTGCTGCTGACCATCTTCGCTGCCTTCAAGCGTTTCGATCTGCTCGCGCCCGGCTTCGCTTTTGCCAGCTCGATCGCGCTGGTGGCGGGGCTGTGCGTGCTGGCGGTCGTGCAGAACTCGAGGACGTTGGCAGTGCTGGGCATCCTGGCCGGCTTCATGGCGCCGCTGTGGCTGTCCACCGGCAGTGGCAACCACGTCGGGTTGTTCAGCTACTACGCCGTGCTCAACGCCGGCATTTTCGCCATTGCCTGGTATCGCCCGTGGCGGGTGCTGAACCTGCTGGGTTTCGCGTTCACCTTCGGCATCGGCACCTTCTGGGGCGTGCTGCAGTACGACGCGGCCAAGTTCGCCAGTACCGAACCGTTCCTGCTGCTGTTCTTCGCCTTCTATCTGCTGATTCCGTTGTTGTATGCGCGCCGGCAGCCGGCCGGGCGTCGCGATCTGGTCGACGGCAGCCTGGTGTTCGGCACGCCGCTGATCGCCTTCTCGTTGCAGGCCGGCATGCTGCACGAACAACCGATGACGCTGGCCCTGTGCGCGCTGGGACTGGCAGCGATCTATGCGCTGCTGGCGCGGGCCTTGATCGCGCGCGCGTCGTACACGGTGCTGGCGCAGTCGCATGCAGTACTGGCGGTCGGCTTTGCGACGCTGGCGGTGCCGCTGGCATTGTCGGCGCGGGCCACCGGTGCGGTGTTCGCGCTGGAAGGTGCCGGCCTGGCGTGGCTGGGGTTGCGCCAGAAGCGCTGGTTGCCGCAGGTGACTGGTGCGCTGCTGCAGCTCGCCGCCGCATTCGCATTCGTGGTGGGGGCCGACCATTGGCACCAGGATCAGCGTTTCCTGCTCAACCCGACCGCGATCGGCGCATTGCTGCTGGCCGTGGCGGGTTTCGCGGCGGCATGGAGCTACCAGCGCAGGCAGCGCCATGACATCGCCCTGGCGTATTACCTGTGGGGCCTGCTGTGGTGGTTAGGCGGTCTGGTGCATGAAATCGGCCGCTTCTTCCAGCATTCGGCGCAGGCCGACGCGGTGTTGGCGCTGGCCGCCGTCACCGCCTGGCTGGCCTCGGAGGTGCAACGCCGCATGCCGGCACGTGCGCTGGGCGTGACCGCGTTGGCGATGCTGGCCGCCGGCTTCCCGCTGGCCCTGCTGCAGAGCGATGCCCACCAGCAGCCGTTTGCCGGCTATGGCGCCTTGGCATGGGTAGTGTTCGCCGTGCTTGGCGTGCGCAGCCTGCTGTGCCTGCGCCAGGGCAGCGGCGGCGTGGCCCGTATCGCGCAGTTCCTGTGGTGGCTGCTGTGGCCGTCGCTGCTTTCGCTGCTGGCCCTGTGGGGCGGCGGCGACGCGCGCTTGGCGCAGGGCTGGACCGCGTTGCTGGTCACGTTGCCGTGGCTGCTGCTGGCGGCGCTGTCGCTGTGGCGCTGGAACGTGCTGCGCTGGCCGCTGGGTGCTGCGTTTGACCCAGTGCGCCTGCCGCTGCAGTGCGTGATTTTCGCGATGCTGGCGCTGGCCTGGTTGTTCGGCCTGACCCTGGCGGGCGACGCCACGCCGTTGCCGTGGTTGCCGCTGCTCAATCCTGCCGAGCTTGCACAGTGGGTCAGCCTGCTGCTGATCGCGCGCTGGCTGTATGACCCGCAGGGACCGGCGCAGCTGCAGCGGTTGCGTGTGCCGGTGCTGGCCGTGGCCGGTTTCATCGCGTTGACCAGCACCGTGCTGCATGGCGTGCATCATTGGGGCGGTGTCGCCTGGAATCCGACGATGGCCCGCTTCAGCCTGGCCCAGACCAGCCTGACCGTGTTGTGGAGCGTACTGGGCGTGATCGCCTGGGTGTGGGGCTCGCGTCGCGGCCAGCGTGTGCTGTGGATGGTCGGTGCCGTGCTGATGGCCGTGGTGCTGGCCAAGCTGGTGCTGATCGACCGCCAGCATCTGGGCAACCTGCTGGGAATCGCATCGTTCATTGCCTACGGCCTGCTGTGCACCGTCGTGGGCTACCTGGCGCCCGCGCCGCCGAGCGCGCCGCCAACCGTGGAGGAAAACCAATGAGGAAGTGGAGCCGAGCGTTGCTGCCGGTCCTGTTCGGCGTGGCCGGTGCGGTTGCCGCGCAGGCCACGGACTACCGCGCGCAGTACGCCGAACAGTGGCCGCTGAGCCTGTCCAGCGCGCAGTCCGGTGCCTATCGTGTGGTGCTGGAGCCGGCGATCTACCGCCGCGCAGGCGCCGCCGATCTGGGCGATCTGCAGGTGTTCAACGCTGCCGGCCAGGCATTGCCATCGGCACTGCTGGCGCCGGACCAGCCGTTGGCGCAGCCGCCGGTGCAGCGCGAACTGCCGTGGTTCGCGCTGCCACCGCTGGCCGAGGCCCAGCGCAACGACCTGCAGCTGCTGACCGAGCGCGATACCGACGGCCGTGTGCGCCGGGTCGAGGCCAGGCTTGGTGGTGGTGCGGTGGCGAACGGGCAGGGTGGCTGGTTGATCGATGCCAGCGTGCTCGGCCAGCAGCCGCTGGCAGCGCTGGTGCTGGACTGGGCCGAAAGTGGCCAGCCGCTGCAGGCGCAGGTACAGCTTGATGCCAGCGATGATCTGCAGCGCTGGCAGTCGATCGCCCGTGATGTCCCCTTGGTGGACCTGCAGCGTGCGGGCAAGCGCCTGCTGCAGCGACGGCTGCAGGTCGACAGCAACGTGCGCTACCTGCGGATCCTGCCGCAGGGCGAGGCGCGCCTGCCGGAGCTGCGCAGTGTGTTGGCGGAGCTGCCGCCGGCGCCGGCAACGGTGCCCTGGGAGTGGCTGTCGCTGACACCGACCGCGCAGGGCAAGGGGGAATTCACCTTTGAACTGGATGGTCGATTCCCGGTGACCCGGGCCGACGTGGCCAGCACCGACAACAGCCTGGTGCAGTGGACCCTGTTCAGCCGCGACGACGAAAGCGCCGAATGGCAGCGCCGCAGCGCGCCCTGGATCGCCTATCAGCTGCAGCAGGGGGCACCGGGCCAGCGCCAGCAATCGGCGGCACAGCCGTTGGGCGGCATGTACCGCGACCGCTACTGGAAGCTGGTCGCGAGCCCGGTGGAGACCACCAGCGCCCCGACCCTGCGCTTGGGCTATCAACCGGAAGTGATGGTGTTCCTCAGCCAGGGCGCAGCACCCTACGCGCTGGCCGTGGGCAGCAGCACCGCGCGCCGCGCGGAGGCGCCGATCGCGGTGCTGATCGAGGAACTGCGGCAGCGCAATGATCCGTCGTGGCAGCCGACGCTGGCACGCTTGGAGGGCAGTCCGGAGACGCTCGCCGGTGACGCAGCGCTGAAGCCGCAGCACGACTGGAAGGCGTGGTTGCTGTGGGCGTTGCTGGGGCTGGGCGTGCTGGTTGTGGGTGGACTGGCGTTGAGCCTGCTGAAGCAGAAGCCGTCGCCTTCGGCGTAGTTTGCAGCGAACGGCGCAGCCCCTCGTGGGTGGGCAGTCGTTGAGAGCAGAAGCCGTGCTTGGCCGGGCAGGTGGACTGTGCAGGGGACGCCGCAAGTACGTCCTTGTAGCAACTGTGTTGCTGGAGGCGCCAGCCCTTCCGGTAAACGGGCACGGTAGTGCCGGCCGCTGGCCGGCAGCCTCAGGAGCAACGCCCTCTGGTGCGCTCAGGCGGGGATCGATCCGCCTTGAGCGTCACGCATACGGGCGTTGAGAATCACCAGCATCTTCCGCATCACCGCCACGATGGCCACTTTGCCTTCCTTGCCCCGCGCTCGCAGCGACTGGTAAAAGTCCCGCAGGCGAGGTTCATGCCGCATGGCCGACATGCTGGCCATGTAGAGCACCTGACGGATCTCAGCCCTGCCGCCATGGATGCTTCGTTTGCCACGCATGGTCCCGCTGTCATGGGACATCGGTGCCACACCGACCAGGCTGGCCACGGCCTTGCCACTGATCTTGCCCAGCTCGGGAAGATAGCTGGCCAACACGGCCTGCAGGCCCGGGCCAACACCTTTCATCGACTTCAGGACAGCCAGTTGAGGCTGCTTGGAAACCTGTTCGGAAATCCGCTTTCCCAAACGTTCCACCGTTCTCTGCAAGCAAGTGATGTTGGCCTGAAGCAGTCGGCGTAATTCACGATTACCCACCATTTCCTGCTGCTGCCGCGCGACGGTCAGCGCGTGCATCGCCTGTCGGCGTGCCCGCACGAAGTCACGCATTTCCCGCTGCCAAGGCTCCAGTGGCTGATAGGAACGCAGCTTCACCAGCGCGGCCATCTTGGCCAAGGCATAGGCATCCAAGCGGTCGGTCTTGGCCATGTGGCCAAGCCCCTGGGCCAGTTTCCGCGCCCGCAGGGCATTGGCACGGACCACCGGATGACCAGCGTTGTGCAGGAAGTCCAGCACAGGCTGTTCGTAGCCACCAGTGGCCTCCAGCACGATCTGGACGGCCGGATGCCCTTGCAGCCAGAGGTCCAATTCAGCAAAGCCGGAGCGGCTATTGCTGACCTGCAGGGTCTTTCCGTCTGTCGTGCCAACGTCCAGCTGGCGCTTGCTGACATCAATCCCGATCCCGTTCATCACCGGACTCCGTATAGTCTGGAAGGGTCGAGAGCTCCCCGCTTGCCCAGTCTTATCACTGCGAGTGTCAGCTCCAGCAACTGTTCGGGCGGATCAAGGGAGATTCCGGCGTGGGCGCCAAGCTACATGGCGATCGTTGAGATCCAGGCTTACACGGCGGCCCACGCCGGCTCTCGACACCTACGGTGCCAGATTCCAATCAGATAAGGCTTGGCAGCCGCATCCATGCGGCTGACACCCCTGCCCAGCCCACCCGCCCGGCCTCTGACAATTTCCGTGTGCGTCCACCCACGGAAGAGAAAAAAGAAGAGCAGGAGCCAAAGCGGGTCGCTTCGCTCGACGGCCGTCGGGGTCGGATCCGTTTTCCGCAGGAAAAACGGATCCGCCCCTTCTTTTCTTTCTTCATCCGACACCAGAAACCGCTTTTGCTTCCGCCGTCCGCTCCGCCTCATGAACGTGTCGGGGCCGGGGCGGCATGGGTTGGCAGGGGTGTCCGCGGCATGGATGCCGCGGCCAAGCCCCAAGGATGGGTTTACGGCGTCCCCTGCCAACCCATACCACCCGGCCCACCCACAGCACCACGAAGCGCCAGCGCTCTGGCCGTTGCCGTTGCCGTTGCTGTTGCACCTGCTGTTGGCCTCTGCCTGCCGCAGGCATCGGCACCCGATACAATGACCGTCTGCCGCACGCCGGCATCCCATCTCCAGAGCCAAAGAGTTGCCCATGTCCATCGTCCGCATGACCGACCTCGACCTCTCCGGCAAGCGCGTGCTGATCCGCCAGGATCTGAACGTGCCGATCGAGAATGGCCGCATCACCTCCGAACAGCGCATCACCGCTTCCCTGCCGACGCTCAAGCGCGCGCTGGAGCAGGGCGCGGCGGTGATGGTCACCTCGCACCTGGGCCGCCCCAAGGAGGGCGTGTGGAGCGAAGTCGATTCGCTGGCGCCGGTGGCCGAGCGCCTGTCGGTGCTGCTGGGCCGCGAAGTGCCGCTGGTGCGTGACTGGGTCGACGGCGTCGACGTGCAGCCGGGCCAGCTGGTGCTGCTGGAAAACTGCCGCATGAACGTTGGCGAGGGCAAGGACGATGAAGCCCTGTCGAAGAAATACGCTGCCCTCTGCGACGTGTTCGTGATGGATGCGTTCGGTACCGCGCACCGCGCGCAGGCGTCCACCCATGGCGTGATCCGTTTCGCCCCGGTCGCTGCCGGTGGCCCGCTGCTGATGGCCGAGCTGGATGCGCTGGCCAAGGCCCTCGATGCACCGGCCAAGCCGCTGCTGGCCATCGTCGCCGGCAGCAAGGTCAGCACCAAGCTGGAGCTGCTGGCCAACCTGGTCGGCAAGGTCGATCAGCTGATCGTTGGTGGCGGCATCGCCAACACCTTCATCGCGGCGGCCGGCTACAGGGTCGGCAAGTCGCTGTACGAGCCGGACCTGCTGGATACCGCCCGGAAGATCGTGGCCGACGCCAAGGCGCGGGGTGCGGACATCCCGCTGCCGGTGGACGTGGTCACCGCCAAGCAGTTCCTGCCCGACGCGGCTGCCGAAGTGAAGGCCGTCGGTGCGGTGGCCGAGGACGACCTGATCCTGGACATCGGCCCGCAGACGGCCGCGCAGTACGCACAGCTGATCGCCAAGGCCGGCACCGTGGTCTGGAACGGCCCGGTCGGCGTGTTCGAGTTCGAAGCCTTCAGCAAGGGCACCGAAGCGCTG
Source organism: Stenotrophomonas sp. G4 (assembly GCF_003428825.1). Lineage (NCBI taxonomy): Bacteria > Pseudomonadati > Pseudomonadota > Gammaproteobacteria > Lysobacterales > Lysobacteraceae > Stenotrophomonas > Stenotrophomonas sp. G4. The sequence continues at coordinate 3,561,538 of NZ_CP031741.1, read as the reverse complement.
GCCCGCGCCATCGCCAGCTCGCCGGCGTTCTCCATCGCCGGTGGTGGCGACACCCTGGCGGCGGTCGACAAGTTCGATATCGCCCAGCAGGTCAGCTACATCTCCACCGGCGGCGGCGCGTTCCTGGAATTCCTGGAAGGCAAGACCCTGCCGGCGGTGGCTGCCCTGGCCGCGCGCGGCGCATGAGCACTGGAACTGCGATGGACGGAGAGGAGCGTGCAACGCTCTTCTTCGACATGGACGGCACGCTGATCGATTCGGAAGTGGGCATCACCACCTGCATCGCCTACGCGCTGCAGAAGATGGACCACCCGGTGCCGCCGCAGGAAACGTTGCTGGGCTGGATCGGTCCGTCGCTGCGCACCACGTTCGCACCGTTGTTCGGTGAGCCCGAGCGCGTGGAGCAGGCCGTGGCCTTCTATCGCGAGCGTTTCGACGTAGAAGGCTGGCGCGAGCACACGATCTACCCGGACATCGAAGCGGTGGTACGCGCGCTGCACGCACGCGGCCATCGCCTTGCGGTGGTCACCGCCAAGAACGAGCCGCATGCCCGCCGCATCGTCGAGCATCTGCCGTTCGGTGGCCTGTTCGAGGACGTGATCGGTTCAACCCCGGATGGCTCGCGCAGCAGCAAGCCGCAGCTGGTGGGCGAGGCGCTTCATCGCCTGCAGCTGGCGCCGCAGCACTGCTGGATGATCGGCGACCGTCGCATGGACATCGAGGGCGCCCGTCACCACGGCCTGCGCAGTGTGGGCGTGCTGTGGGGCTTTGGTGGCGAGCAGGAGCTGACCCAGGCCGGTGCCGGGCAGCTGGCCCATGATCCGGCGCAGCTGCTGGCATTGCTGGCCTGAGTTTGACGATGCCGCGCGCCGGGCCTTGCCCGGCGGTGTTTCCGCTGCCATCGACCAGCGTATGTCCGGAACATGTCCGGGCGATGTCCCGCAGAGTCAGGCAGCACAAGGCTGTAACCGTATACATGGGACGTGAAGGATGTGCTAATTTCCGTCCTTTAACGGGAGAGGCCCATCCACATGTTCGAGCGTCAGCGTCGCACCAAGATCCTTGCCACCCTCGGTCCGGCTACCGATCCGCCGGGCGTGCTGGAGGATCTGTTCCGCGCCGGCGTCAACGTGGTGCGCCTCAACTTCAGCCACGGTGACCCGTCCGGCCAGGCCAAGCGTGCCGCCGATGTACGTGCCGCCGCGCAGCGGGTGGGCGTCGAAGTGGGCATCCTGGCGGACCTGCCGGGTCCGAAGATCCGCATCGAGCGCTTCGCCGAAGGCAAGGTGCAGCTCAAGGCCGGTGACCGCTTCGACCTGATCGCCAGCACCGATGCCGGCCCCGGCGATGCCACCCAGGTGGGCGTGAGCTACCTCGGCCTGCCGCAGGACGTGACCGCCGGTGACGTGCTGCTGCTCGACGATGGCCTGATGCAGCTGCAGGTGGTCGAAGTGCAGGGCGAGCGCATCATCAACACCGTGCTCAACGACGGTCCGTTGTCCGATCGCAAGGGCCTGAACAAGCAGGGCGGTGGCCTGTCGCTGGGCGCGCTGACCGAGCGCGACAAGGAACTGATCGGCATCGTCGCCAAGATCGGCGTGGATTTCATCGCCGTGTCGTTCTGCCGCAATGCGCAGGACATGAACGATGCGCGCGAGATCGCCGAATCGCACGGCTGCTACGCCGCGCTGGTGTCCAAGATCGAGCGCACCGAAGCCATCGAGAACCTGGAAGAGATCGTCGACGCCAGTGACGTGGTGATGGTGGCGCGTGGCGACCTCGGCGTGGAAATCGGCGATGCCGAACTGCCGGGCCTGCAGAAGAAGATCATCAAGGCCTCGCTGGCACAGAACAAGGTGGTGATCACCGCTACCCAGATGCTGCAGTCGATGGTCGAAAGCCCGATCCCGACCCGTGCCGAAGTGCTGGACGTGGCCAACTCGGTCATCGACGGTACCGATGCGGTGATGCTGTCGGCCGAAACCGCCGCCGGTGCGTATCCGGTCAAGGCGGTCGAAGCGATGGCGCGCATCTGCCTGGGCGCCGAGCGCCAGTTCCAGACCGAGACCGACTTCGGCGCTTCGCCGCGCAACCTGGAACGTGCCGACCAGGCCATTGCCATGGCCACCATGTTCCTGTCGCAGCACGTGGGCGTGCGTGCGATCGTGGCGATGACCGAATCCGGCGGCACCGCGCGCTACCTGTCGCGTTTCCGTGCCTCGGCACCGGTGTTCGCGGTCACCCGCCACGACGGCGCCCGCCGGCAGATGGCGCTGATGCGCGATGTGTTCCCGATCAACTTCGACAGCCGGGGCTTCACCCCGCGCGAAGCCGCACGCGGCAGCATCCGCCTGCTGGTGGAGGGCGGCATGCTGCAGGCCGGCGACCGTGTGGTGTTCACCAGCGGTGAGCACATGGAAACCCACGGCGCGACCAATACCCTGCGCCTGCTGGAAGTGGGCGAAGACGGCCGCGCCAGCGGTCTGGGCGACCTGTAAGAGGGGGGCATCGGGTCGGAGCCGCGGCGCGGATCCGACCCCGGGGTCAGATCCCTGAAGGGGCTCTGACCGCCAACGGCAGGACATTTCCTGTCCGGTGCGGACGTGGAATCGTTTCCATCCTGGCCTCCACGTCGGGGCAACGGATAGCGGGGCTATACTTACGTTTTTCCCGCACCCGCCACAGGAAGTACATGAGCATCGAACAGCTGGCTGAAACCGCCCAGGCCATGGTTGCCCCGGGCAAGGGCATCATCGCGATCGACGAATCCACCGGTACCATCGCCAAGCGCTTTGCCAGCGTCGGCATCGAGAACACCGAAGAGAACCGTCGCGCCTACCGCGAACTGCTGCTGACCACGCCGAAGCTCAACGAGCACATTTCCGGCGCCATCCTGTACGACGAGACCATCCGCCAGTCGACCAAGGACGGCGTGCCGTTCGCCAAGTACATGTCCGACCACGGCATGATCCCGGGCATCAAGGTGGACAAGGGTGCGCACCCGCTGGCCGGGTGCCCGGGCGAGCTGGTCACCGAGGGCCTGGACGGCCTGCGTGAGCGCCTGCAGGAGTACTACAAGCTGGGCGCGCGCTTTGCCAAGTGGCGTGCGGTCATCAACATCGGCGAGAGCATTCCGTCGGGCACCTGCATCGAGTCCAACGCGCATGCGCTGGCCCGCTATGCCGCGCTGTGCCAGGAATGCGGCCTGGTGCCGATGGTCGAGCCGGAAGTGATCATGGACGGCGAGCACGACATCGAGACCTGCTACGAAGTCACCGAAGCCACCCTGCGTTCGCTGTTCGACGCCCTGTACCAGCAGAACGTGCTGCTGGAAGGCACCATCCTGAAGGCTTCGATGGTCATCTCCGGCAAGGGCTGCGACGAGCAGGCCGATGTCGAGGAAGTGGCCGAGTCGACCGTGATGTGCCTGAAGAGCACCGTGCCGGCAATCCTGCCGGGCGTGGTGTTCCTGTCCGGTGGCCAGAGCGATGAGCAGTCCACCGCCCACCTCAACGCCATGAACCAGATGGGCAACCTGCCGTGGCCGCTGAGCTTCTCTTACGGGCGCGCCATGCAGCAGGCGGCACTGAAGCTGTGGGCCAAGGACATGAAGGGCAACTACGCCGCCGCGCAGAAGACCGTGTTCGAGCGGGCCAGGGAAAACGGCCAGGCCGCGCTGGGCAAGTGGAACGGCTGATCCGCAGGTTCTGCAGCATGAACTGAACAGGGCAGCGCCGGCATCATGCCGGCGTTTGCTTTTGCCGGTATCGTTGCCGCCTCCCGCACGCCAGGCCAGTGCGGGGGGCATACATGGAAGGCCAAGGAGAAAAAACATGCGTATCACCGCAATCACGCTGGCCGTGGCCACCGTGCTGGCTGTCGGCGGCTGCAACCGGATGGGTGGCAGCACGGACATGGGCAAGGCCCCCTCGCTGGAGTTCGACAAGCCGGTCTCCGGCGAAATCACCTCGCGCAGCGGCGTCAATTTCAACGATGGCAGCCACCATCAGCTGTACCAGCTGAAGCTGGAAGACAAGCAACTGGCCGGCATCACGTTGACCGGTGCGCTGCGCGGCTCGATCGCCGTGTTCAACAATGGCGTGCTGGTGGCCAGCAGCAACTCGGGCTACGAGCGCGGCAACGACGTCTCGCTGGCGTTCCGCGCCAACGGCACTGGCAGCTACCAGGTGGCCATCAATGCCGACGGCCCCTCCGCCTTTGGTCCGTACCGCCTGCGCGCCGAGAAACTGGTGCCGTATGACGGCAAGCCGATGGTGGCCGAAGGTGAGATCGCCGACCTGCTGGTCTCCAAGTCGCAGGATTACACCCTGCAGGTGGACAAGGCGGGCATGTACGAAATCCGCCTGGAATCGAAGGCGTTCGATACGGTGCTGAAGCTGGATGGCAACGGCGTCCAGTCGGAGAACGACGATGGCGGTGATGACACCAATTCGCGCATCGGCATGCCGCTGGAACCGGGCAAGTACACCCTGCGCGTGCGCAGCCTGGATGAAGACAGTACCGGCGCTTTCAAACTGACGGCCAAGCGCACCGAGCTGCCGGCCAACATTGTCATGCGTGATGGCACCTCCCTGCCGAACACCGGCAGTGTGTTCGCCATGCTCGATGGCGAAGGCCGCCGCCGCTTCCTGCTGAGCCTGCCGCGTGCGGCCGATGTGCGCCTGGACGCGATTTCCAGCCAGGTGGATACGGTACTGCGCGTGGTCGGTGGCGACGTGGAACTGGTCAATGACGATGGTGGCAACGGCACCAACGCACGCGTGGAAGAATCGCTGCCGGCCGGCCACTACACCGTGGACGTGTCCAGCCTGAGCGATGAAGCCGGCATGGTGGAAGTACGCGTGCAGATCGACGGCGCCGCTTCGGCCGCCGTTTCGGCTGCAGCGGCGGCAACCGCCGATGCTGCTGTTGAAGCGATGGACTGACGCCGCTGCAGCGGAGGCAAACGAAAAGGCCGGGCATTGCCCGGCCTTTTTTCCTTCCACACCCGGCGTTCTTTCAATGCGCCGGCACGAATCCGGTATCGCCCAGTGGCGGCAGCAGCGATCCGCGCCCACTGTCGGCAACCTGGCCTGCGGCTGTCAGCGCCTGCTGGTAGGCCTTGGCGGTCGCTGTGTTGAACGCTACCAGCACGATCCGCATCGGCTGTGCGTGGCTGCGCTGCCAGGCCAGTGTTTCGGTGACCGCAATCTGCGCCGCCTGGTACAGCGGATAGCCATACACGCCACAGCTGATGGCCGGGAACGCGATTGACTGCAGGTTCAGCGATTCGGCCAGCTGCAGCGACTTCCAGTAGCAGTTCGCCAGCAACGCCGGTTCGTCGCGCTGGCCGTCGTGCCAGACCGGGCCAACGGTGTGCAGTACATACCGTGCCGGAAGCGCATACGCATCGGTTGCGCGCACCTCACCAGTCGGGCAGCGTACACCGGGGCGCAGCTCCGGCAGACGCTCGCACTCGGCCAGCAGGCCAGGGCCCGCCGCACGATGGATGGCACCGTCGACACCGCCGCCGCCGAGCAGTGATTCATTGGCCGCGTTGACGATCGCATCCACCGCCAGGGCCGTGATGTCGCCCTGCCACACTTCGATCTTCATGCGTCCGTCTCCTGCCTGTAGTTGTTGCGCGCCGTGCCCACGCTGGCTGCACCCGCATCTTGCGGGACAGGGCATCGATGCTGCGTCATGACCGTCTCATGCACTGCGATCCGCGCTGTTCATGCACGATGGCCGGCGGCGCCTTCACGCAGGCTGAAGCGAGCGCCGCACGCGGGCAGAACGAAAGTTTTCGGGGTGAATCTCTTATGATTTCTGGGGGAAGCTGTCCGCTTCCGTCGGCAATACCCAGACAGGATCACCCAAATAGCAAACGCCCACCGCGAGGGTGGGCGTCATCCTGCTGTCATCGACAACGCGGCGATCAGGGCAGACCGGCCAACCAGTCGTCGTCCGAACCTTCATTGACGTCGGCGAACAGCGGCGTGGAGAAGTAGCGTTCACCGGTGTCCGGCAACATCGCCAGGATCACCGCGCCCGGTTCGGCGCGATCTGCCACGTCCAGTGCGCTGGCAACCGTGGCACCGGCGGAGATGCCGACGAAGATGCCTTCCTCCGCCGCCAGCCGGCGGGCGGTGGCGATCGCGCGGTCATCTTCCACCGTCACCAGCTCGTCCACCACATTGCGGTTGAGCACATCGGGTACGAAGTCCGGGGTCCAGCCCTGGATCTTGTGCGGCTTCCAGTCATCGCCCTTCAGCAAGGCGGCGCCGGCCGGCTCGGTGGCGATGACGCGGGTGTCCGGGCGGGCGACCTTCAGTACTTCGCCGACGCCGGTCAAGGTGCCGCCGGTTCCCCAGCCACTCACGAAGTAGTCCAGCCGCTTGCCGGCGAAATCACGCAGGATCTCCGCGGCGGTGGTGTTGCGGTGGTAGGCCGGGTTGGCCGGGTTGGCGAACTGGCTGGCCAGGAACCAACCGTGTTCCTCGGCCAGCTCGCGAGCCCTGCGCACCATGCCGCTGCCGCGCTCGGCGGCCGGGGTCAGGATGACCTTCGCGCCATAGGCCCGCATCAGCTTGCGGCGTTCCACCGAGAAGGTCTCGACCATGGTCGCCACGAACTTGTAGCCGCGTGCGGCCGCCACCATCGCCAGGGCGACGCCGGTGTTGCCCGAGGTGGCTTCGACGATGGTGTCGCCCGGCTTGAGCAGGCCACGCTGTTCGGCATCGAGGATGATCGCCAGCGCCAGGCGATCCTTCACCGAGCCCCCCGGATTGAAGGACTCGACCTTGGCGTACACGGTCACGCCCTGCGGCGCCAGTCGCTGCAGCTTGACGATGGGGGTGTTGCCGATGGTGTCGAGGATGGAGTCGTACAGGGCCATGGGAGCGCTCCAGGAACAGGCCGCGCCGGGCTCGGCGGGCGGAAAGGAAGTGGGCTGGCTGTTCAGGCCAGCGGCTGCCGGCTGACCGTAGCGCCGGCATATGACGCCCGGAAATGACCAGATACCTTTCTTAAACAACCTTTGGTTATAAGCTGGTGACGGCAATTGACCCTAGAGTGGACCTCCGCCCCCACATCGCCCGCCTGCCATGACGCTGACCCAGCTGCGCTACCTGGTTGCCATCGCCGACGCCGAGCTGAACATCACGCTCGCCGCCTCGCGCGTGCATGCCACGCAGCCTGGGCTGTCCAAGCAGCTCAAGCAGCTGGAGGACGAACTGGGCTTCCTGCTGTTCGTGCGCAAGGGGCGCAGCCTGGAGTCGGTCACCCCGGCTGGCACCGAAGTGATCAGCCGCGCCCGCGCGGTGCTGTCCGAGGCCAACAACATCCGCACCTACGCGGCCAACCAGCGTCGCGAGAGCCAGGGCCAGCTGATCCTGACCACCACCCACACCCAGGCGCGTTTCGTGCTGCCGCCGGCGGTGTCACGCATCAAGCAGGCCTATCCGCAGGTCAGCGTGCACCTGCAGCAGGCCGGTGAGGCCGATGCGCTGGATCGGCTGAACCAGGGCGATGCCGATATCGCGATCATCAGTACCGCCGGTAGCGAACCCGGCGATGGCATCGCCGTACCGCTGTTCCGCTGGCGGCGGCTGGTGGTGGTGCCCAAGGGCCATCCGCTGGACCGCGCCGGTCGCGCACCGGACCTGGCGGCATTGGCGCGACAGCCGTTGATCAGCTACGAATCCTCGACCCGGCCCAACTCCTCGTTGCAGCGCGCCTTTGCCGCGGAGCACCTGGTACCCGATCTGGCGCTGACGGCGCTGGATGCCGACCTGATCAAAACCTATGTGCGTACGGGTCTGGGGGTGGGGCTGCTGGCCGAGATGGCGATCAGCGCCAACGACGAGGATCTGCGGGTATGGCCAGCGCCGGCACCGATCACCGAGTGCGTCGCCTGGGCGGTGCTGCCGCGCGACCGGGTGCTGCGCGACTACGCGCTGGAGCTGGTGCATGTGCTGGCCCCGCAGATTGATCCGCGCGACCTGCGGCGGGTGCTGGATGGCAACCAGGCCGCGTCCTGGCCGGTGCCGCCGACCTGGGAATCGCTGACCCAGACCATCACGGTGTGAGGTTGGTCGTGCAGGGCTGCGCCCTGCACCTGCTACGACATTCAAGCAACGGCAACAGCAACGGCGACAGCGGGCATTCCGTGGGATGGCGGGGCGGTGTGGGTAGGCAGGACACGCCGTAAACCCATCCATGGGGGCTCGATGGCGCCATCCATGGCGCCAACGGTCCTGCCTACCCACTCCGCCCGCCTCTGACAGATTCCGGCGGCCGTTGGTAGGTGTCGACCTTGGTCGACACGGTAGATCCACGCCATGCGTGGATGAAATCTGTCAGATATCGAAATACATCTGGGGTCAGATCCGTTTCCTTCGGAAAGCGGATCTGACCCCAAGAGCCGTTCCAACAGACCGCAGGAATCTGTCGAAGGCGGGGTGGGTCCGGTTGCGGGGGCGTGAGCCGCATGGATGCGGCGACCGAGCTTACATGGACGTACTTGCAGCGGCCCCCGCAACCGGACCCACCCGCCTACCCACAGGAAGCCAGCTTTTGATGTTGCTTCGGCTCTTGCCGTGGACGTGGCCTCTGCGGGTGCAGGGCGCAGCCCTGCCGATAAACCCCCTCCTGCGACGGTTCGTCGCACGGTGCCTTCTGGAGGCACCTCTACACTAGCGCGGTGATCCGTACCGGCTGCCTGCGTCGAACCCTGCTCCAGCTCGCCTTCATCGCGACGCTGTTAATGGTGCTTGCGCCGCTGGTCAGCCGTGCGCTGCAGCAGCAGCCGACGGACCATGCGGCGATGGCGGGCATGGACCACGCGGCCATGGGCCATGACATGCACAACATGGCCATGGCCGGGCACGAAGACCATGCTGCTGCGCCAGCAGCCCCCAGCCCGCCCGCCGACCCCCACGCCATGCACGGGGAGGCCTGCGAGTACTGCGTGCTGGCCATGCGCCTGCTGCCGTGGCTGGCCGTGCTGGTGCTGCTGCTGCCCCTGCTTTGGCGGCCGAAGCCGGTGTTCCCTTGGTCGCAGCGGCGACTGCCGCTGCTGCATTGGCCGGCACATGCCGCGCGTGGCCCGCCGCTGATCTCCACCGTCCGCTGATTTCCCTATCGAATCCGCCGCACGAGGCCTGCAAGGGTGTCGTGCGCGCGTGCGTACCTTGGAGCTGATTCCATGAAAATGACCTTCCCCGCCGCGGGCGCCCGTGCGCGCCTGCCGTTTGCGCTTGGCGCGGCCCTGGCTGCCCCCTTCGCCCATGCCGCGCCCGCTGAAGATGCGCGGACACTGGATACGCTGGTGGTCACTGCCGCCGCTCCGTCCTCGCCATTGCACTGGGTGACCGATCCGCGCCTGCCGCGGCAGCCGGTACCGGCCAGCGATGGCGCCGATTACCTGAAGACCGTTCCCGGCTTCTCCGCCATCCGCAACGGCGGCACCAACGGCGACCCGGTGCTGCGCGGCATGTTCGGTTCGCGCCTGAACATCCTCAGCAACGATGGCAATCTGATTGGCGCGTGTCCCTCGCGCATGGACAACCCCCTGTCCTACATCTCGCCGGAGAGCTTTGACCGGCTGACCATCATCAAGGGCCCGCAGAGCGTGCGATGGGGCGCCGGTGCTTCTGCGGGCACCGTGCGTTTCGAGCGTGATACCCCGCGTTTCGATGCGCCCGGGCTGCGTGCCGATGCCAGTGCGCTGGTCGGCTCACGCAACCGCAACGACCAGGTGCTGGACCTGACCCTGGGCAATCCAACGGGCTATGTGCGTGCCAGCGGCAATCGCTCCGAAGCCGATGACTACAAGGACGGCAACGGTGATGTGGTTCCGTCGAAATGGCGCAAGTGGAATGGCGACGTAGCGGTGGGCTGGACGCCTGACGCCGATACCCTGCTGGAGGTCTCCGCCGGTGCCGGTGATGCGATCGCGCGCTACGCGGGGCGCGGCATGGATGGTGCCGCGTTCGAACGCACCAGTTACGCCGCACGCTTCGAGAAGCGCAATCTGCCCGGGGCGTGGGACACGCTGCAGGCGAACGTGTACTACAACGAAGCCGACCACGTGATGGACAACTACACGCTGCGCACGCCGAACCCACACAGCATGATGCCGATGCCGATGGCGTCGAACGTGGATCGCCGCACGCAGGGCGGGCGCATCAGCGCCGAATGGCGCTGGCAGGACGTGCAGCTGGTGGCCGGTGTCGACGGCGAAGACAGCCGGCATCGCGGCCGCATGGGCATGGGCCGCGATACCTACAAGCAGGCGGACTGGAACACCGACGCCGATTTCCGCCGCTACGGTGCATTCACCGAACTGACCCTCGGCGTGGACACCGGGCAGCGTTGGATCGGCGGGCTGCGCATCGATCGTGCCAGCGTGCGCGATGCGCGTGCCGACATCGGCGGCATGATGATGGCCATGCCCAATCCCACCGCCGGCCAGCGCCGCAGGGAATGGCTGGGCAGTGGTTTCCTGCGCTACGAACAGGACCTTGCCGACGGCCTGACCTGGTATGCCGGGCTGGGCCACAGCCAGCGCATGCCCGACTACTGGGAACTGTTCTCGCCCGATCATGGGCCGGCAGGTGCGGTGAACGCGTTCGCTGGCATCCAGCGTGAGCGCACCACCCAGCTCGACGTCGGCCTGCAATACAAGGGCCCGCGCGTGCAGGCCTGGGTCTCGGCGTATGCGGGTCAGATCCAGGACTACATCCTGTTCACCTATCGCGGCAGCGGCATGATGGGCATGAGCCAGGCTGACAATGTGCAGGCACGCATCGCCGGTGCCGAGGCCGGTCTGCAGCTGCAGCTGGACGAACAGTGGAAGTTGGGGGGCACGCTGGCCTACGCGTGGGGCGAGAACCGCGATCAGCATCGACCGTTGCCGCAGATGCCGCCGCTGGAAGCACGCTTGAGCGCTGACTGGGAAGGCCAGCGCTGGAGTGCCGGTGCGCTGCTGCGCGCGGTCACCCATCAGCATCGGGTCGCGGACGGGCAGGGCAACGTGGTCGCGCAGGACCTCGGGCCGAGCAGCGGCTTTGCCACGCTGGCGCTCAACGCGGCCTATCGCTTCAGTTCGCAGCTGCAGCTCAGCGCCGGTGTCGACAACCTGTTCGACCGTGCCTACAGCGAGCATCTGAACCTGGCCGGCAGCGCAGATTTCGGCTTCCCGGCTGATCCGGTGCGCATCAACGAGCCCGGCCGCAGCCTATGGATGAAGGTGAACTACCGGTACTGATCCGACGGGCATGGCCCGGCGCTACCGGTGCGCCGGGCCAACAAGGCCTGTGTCCAAAAGAAAACGGGGTCGGATCCCCGCCAGGTTCCGACCCCGCCCGGTGCCCTCGGCCGGGCCCCTCGACTGTACGACGGCATCGCCGGTCATGGCGCGCCGGGATACATCCCGACATACACCGACACCGTGATGCGCACCCCCTGCATGGAATGGGCACACGGCGCTATCGCAGCACCGCGTTCACGCCAGTAAACGCTTGGCACATACCGCTTTCGCGGAGCCTTGCCTACACTCGGCGGCCGTGCACCACTCAGGACGCTTCATGTTGGCTCGTATCGCTTCGACCCTGGCCCTTGGCCTCAGCCTGGCCGTGCTGGCCGGGTGCGCAGGCAAACAGGAGGCCGCCGCGCGTCGGCAGGGCGAAGCCGTGCCGGTCACCGCGCAGGTCGTGCAGGCGGTGCAGTGGAACGACACGCTGCAGGCGCTGGGCACGGCCAAGGCGCGCGAGTCGATCAGCGTGACCGCCAAGGTCAGCGAGATCGTCGAGCGCGTGCACTTTGACAGTGGCCAGCAGGTGGCCGCCGGTGCGCCCCTCGTGACGCTGCGCGGGCAGGCCCAGGAGGCCGCATTGGTGCAGGCGCAGGCGACCTTCCGCGAAGCCGACCAGCTGTACAAGCGCCAGCGCGAACTGGCGGCGCAGCGGTTGGTATCCAGCGCGACCCTGGACACGCAGAAGTCGATCCGCGACGCCGCCGAAGCGCGGGTGGCACAGATGCAGTCGGACATCGGTGACCGTCGCGTGCGCGCGCCGTTCGCCGGCGTGCTTGGCCTCCGCCAGGTCAGCCCGGGTGCGCTGCTGACGCCGACCACGGTGATCGCCACCCTCGACGACGTCGAGCGCATGCACGTCGATTTCCAGGTGCCGGAAGTGGAACTGGCGTCGCTGACCACCGGCGACAAGGTGCAGGCCACCAGCGTGGCATGGCCGGGCCGCACCTTCGAAGGCGAGGTCAGCACCATCGATGCACGCATCGACCCGGCCACCCGCGCGGTGACCGTGCGTGCCGACTTCGCCAATGGCGACCATGCGCTGCGGCCGGGCATGCTGCTCGACGTGCGCCTGTTCCATCCTGATCGACCGGCACTGGTGGTGCCGGAAATCGCGGTGGTGCAGGTCGGTCGCGACAGCTTCATCTACCGCATCAAGGCCGATGACACCGTCGAACGCGTGGACGTGGTCACCGGTGCGCGCCGCGCCGGCGTGGTCGAGATCAAGCAGGGCCTGCAGGCAGGCCAGCGCATCGTGGTGGACGGCACCGGCAAGCTGCGGGCGGGCCTGAAGGTGGCAGCCTCCGATACCGCGCCCGCCAGCGGCGCGCAGCCGGCCCCCGCCGAAGCACCTGCAGCCGCCGAGGGCCACGGCGGATGAAGCTGTCCGACATCTCCATCCAGCGGCCGGTGTTTGCCGTGGTGATGAGCCTGTTGCTGCTGGTGCTGGGCGTGATGTCCTTCACCCGGTTGACGCTGCGCGAACTGCCGGCCATCGATCCGCCGATCGTTTCGGTCTCGGTGGATTACACCGGCGCCTCGGCAGCGGTCATCGAGAGCCGCATCACCCAGGTGCTGGAAGACGCGCTGGCCGGCATCGAAGGCATCGATACGATCAACGCGCGCAGCACCAACGGCCGCTCGCAGGTCAGCATCGAATTCACCTCCAACCGTGACATCGAAGCGGCGGCCAACGACGTGCGCGACGCGGTCAGCCGCGTGGCCGACCGCATGCCCGAGGAGGCACGGCCACCTGAGATCGCCAAGGTCGAGAGCGATGCCGATCCGATCATCTGGTTCAACATGGTCTCCTCGACCATGGATACGCTGGAACTGAGCGACTACGCCGACCGCTACGTGGTCGACCGCTTCTCCAGCCTCGATGGCGTGGCCCAGGTCCGCATCGGTGGCCGCCAGCGCTATGCCATGCGCATCTGGCTGGACCGCGACCAGCTGGCCGCGCGTGGGCTGACCACCGGCGATGTGGAAACCGCGCTGCGCAACGAGAACGTGGAACTGCCGGCCGGCCGCATCGAATCCACCGACCGCGATTTCACCCTGCGCGTGGAGCGCAACTACATCAAGCCGGAAGACTTCGCGACCATCCCGCTGGGAAAGGGCAGTGATGGCTACGTGGTGCGCATGGGCGATGTGGCGAAGATCGAGCTGGCCTCGGCCGAGCGTCGCGCCTACTACCGCAGCAACGGCGAGCCCGGCATCGGCCTCGGCATCGTCAAGACCTCCACTGCCAATTCACTGGATGTAGCACGCACCGCGCGCGCCGAGGCCGAACGCGTCGCGCTGACCCTGCCCAAGGGCACGCAGATCTTCGTTGCCTTCGACAACACCACCTTCATCGAGGCTGCCGTCGACCGCGTGTACGCCACCCTGGTGGAGGCGATGATCCTGGTGCTGGCGGTCATCTGGCTGTTCCTCGGCAGCTTCCGCGCGGCGTTGATTCCTGCGGTCACCGTGCCGGTGTGCCTGGTGGCGGCGTTCATCGCGCTGTACGCGTTCGACTTCTCGATCAACCTGCTGACCCTGCTGGCGCTGGTGCTGTGCATCGGCCTGGTGGTGGATGACGCGATCGTGGTGGTGGAAAACGTGCAGCGCCGCATCGACCTGGGCGAACCGCCGCTGGTGGCGTCCAAGCGGGGCACCGCGCAGGTGGCGTTCGCGGTGATCGCCACCACCGCCGTGCTGGTGGCGGTATTCCTGCCGGTCGGCTTCCTGGAAGGCAATACCGGGCGCCTGTTCCGTGAACTGGCGGTAGCCCTGGCCGCCGCTGTCGCGCTGTCGGCGTTCGTCGCGCTGACGCTGACGCCGATGATGGCCTCCAAGCTGCTCAAGCCGCATACCGGGCAGGCACCGCGCGGGCTGCACGGCTTCATCAACCGCAATCTGGAACGCCTGGCCGGCGCCTACGGCCGCGTGCTCGATCACCATGTCGATCGCACCTGGATCTACCTGCTGGTGATGGTCGCTGCGTTGGCGGCCAGCTGGCTGCTGATCAAAGTGCTGCCGTCGGAACTGGCGCCGGCCGAAGACCGCGGTTCGTTCCAGATCATGATCGACGGCCCGGAAGGCGCCGGCTACGACTACACCGTGCAGCAGGTGCAGCAGGTCGAGGCGCTGCTGGCACCGCACGTGGGTGCGGACAAGCCGATCGTGCGCGCCAACCCACGCGTGCCCGGCGGCTGGGGTGCCAGCGAGGAAATGCACACCGGCCGCGTCAGCGTGTTCTTGCAGCCCTGGCGCCAGCGCAGTGAAGGCACGCCGGAGGTGGCCGACGAACTGCAGAAGGAACTGGACACCATCCGTGGCGTGCGCGTCCGTACCCAGGTTGGTGGCGGCCTGGTGCGCAGTGGCGGGCAACCGTTCCAGATCGTGCTGGGCGGCCCGGAATACGCCGAGATCGCGCAGTGGCGCGACCGCATCCTGCTGCGCATGGCCGACAATCCCGGCCTGGTCGGCGCGGACTCGGACTACAAGGAAACCCGTCCGCAGATGCGGGTGAACATCGACCGCCAGCGTGCGGCCGACCTCGGCGTGCCGGTCACCGCAATTGGTACGGCGCTGGAAACGATGATGGGCTCGCGCCGCGTCACCACCTTCGTCGACAACGGCGAGGAGTACGATGTGCTGGTGCAGGCCGGCCGTGAGGGGCGCGCCAGCCCCGCCGATCTGGCCGCGATCCGCGTGCGTGCGACTTCCGGCGAGCTGGTGCCGTTGTCCAACCTGGTCACGCTGAGCGAAGTGGCCGAGGCGGGAACCCTGAACCGCTTCAACCGCCTGCGCTCGATCACCATCAGTGCCGGCCTGGCACCGGGTTATCCGCTGGGCGAGGCCATCGCCTGGGCCCAGCAGGTGACCGGCGAAGAGCTGCCGCAGTACGCACAGGTGAACTGGAAGGGCGAATCGCGCGAGTACCAGAGTGCGGGCGGCGCGGTGCTGCTGACCTTCGCCATGGCCCTGCTGGTGGTGTACCTGGTGCTGGCCGCGCAGTTCGAGAGCTTCATCCACCCGCTGACGATCATGTTGACCGTGCCGCTCGGCGTGCTCGGTGCGCTGGTTGGCCTGTGGCTGAGTGGCGGCACGGTGAACCTGTTCAGCCAGATCGGCATCGTCATGCTGGTCGGCCTGGCGGCCAAGAACGGCATCCTGATTGTCGAGTTCGCCAACCAGCTGCGCGATGATGGCCGCAGCGTGCGCGAAGCGATCATCGAATCGGCGATGGTGCGCCTGCGTCCGATCCTGATGACTTCGATCGCCACCGTGGTAGGTGCCATCCCGCTGGTGGTGGCCGGTGGCCCGGGCTCGGCCAGCCGTGGCACCATCGGCATCGTGATCATCTTCGGCGTCACCCTGTCCACCTTCCTGTCGCTGTTCGTGGTGCCGGCGTTCTACGCGCGGCTGGCCCCGTACACCCGCTCTCCGGAGGCGGTGAAGCGTGAGCTGGAGAAGCAGGAGGCCGACTCGCCGTCGGTGGGTGGTCATGCCTGAGCCGGCGCGGATCCTGCACGGCGCAGGCTTCCTGCTGCGCCCCTGGCGCAGTGATGACCTGCAGTCGCTGCTGCATCACGCCAACGACGCGGATGTCTCGCGTGGGCTGCGTGACCGCTTCCCGTATCCGTACACCCGCGAGGATGGCGAAGCCTTCCTGGGCGGGCGCGTACTGGCCCCAAGCACGCTGAACCTGGCCATCGAGATAGAGGGCCAGGCCTGTGGCAGCGTTGGCGCCCAGCAGGGCGTGGCCGAGCGCGGGCATACCGCGGAACTGGGCTACTGGCTCGGCCAGGCCCACTGGGGACAGGGCCTGATGACCGCTGTGGTCGGCCTGTTCGCGCCCTGGGTGATGGATGAGCTTGGCCTGTTCAGGCTGCAGGCCACGGTGGTCGACTTCAACCTGGGCTCGGCCCGGGTACTGGAAAAGAACGGTTTCCAGGAGGAGGGCGTGGAGCGCTGCGCCGTCTACAAGCGCGGCGTCCTGCATGACCTGCGCCGCTTCGCCCGGGTACGCAGGCAGCTGTCCTGAAAGGCCGCCGGGCACGGCCCGGCGCTACCCGTGGGGGCACGGTCATTGCCGGTCGCCGGGCACGGCCCGGGGCTACCCGTGGCGCAGCCGGCATACCCGGTAGCGCCGGGCCATGCCCGGCGGAGAACACGCCCCACATCCGGCGCTATCGCAGCGACCTTCGATCAGGGAGAATCGACCGGTCCCTTCCAGCCGACGGGACGTCCTCACAACCCGCCGACTGGAGAGAGCGCGCGTGGAAGCTACCGTACATTTCATCAACAGCATCATCTGGAGCAAGGCGCTGATCT
Source organism: Stenotrophomonas sp. G4 (assembly GCF_003428825.1). Taxonomy (NCBI): domain Bacteria; kingdom Pseudomonadati; phylum Pseudomonadota; class Gammaproteobacteria; order Lysobacterales; family Lysobacteraceae; genus Stenotrophomonas; species Stenotrophomonas sp. G4. The sequence goes on along the minus strand of NZ_CP031741.1, from coordinate 3,544,896 downwards.
TCATGTGCCTGGCCGCCGGCCTGTTCTTCAGCCTGCGCACCCGCTTCATGCAGATCCGTGGTTTCGTCGAGATGTGCCGCCTGACCGTGTCCGGTGAGAAATCCGACGCCGGCGTGTCCTCGTTCCAGGCCCTGGCCATGTCGATGGCCGGCCGCATGGGCATCGGCAACATCGCCGGCGTGGCCACCGCCATCGCCTTCGGCGGCCCCGGCGCGATCTTCTGGATGTGGGTGATGGGCTTCCTTGGCGCCTCCACCTCGTATGTGGAATGCACCCTGGCGCAGATCTACAAGACCAAGGATGCCGAAGGCCGCTACCGCGGTGGCCCGGCCTACTACATCGAAAAAGCGATGGGCCTGAAGTGGTATGCCATGGCCTTCGCCATCGCCACGATCATCGCCGCCGGCTTCCTGATGCCCGGCGTGCAGGCCAACGCGATCGCCGACAGCGTCATCAACGCCTGCCGCGGTACCGCGCTGTGCGGTCCGCTCGATGGCCAGGCCTTCGGCATGGAATCGGCGCAGGCGCTGAAACTGGGCATCGGCATCGTCGTCGCCCTGCTGCTGGGCGTGGTGATCTTCGGTGGCGTCAAGCGCATCGCCAACTTCGCCGAAGTGGTGGTGCCGTTCATGGCCGCCGGCTTCATCCTGATGGCCATCGTCATCATGATCATCAACTACGACCGCGTGCCGGAAATGTTCGGCATCATCTTCAAGAGCGCGTTCGGCACCCATGCCGCGTTCGGCGCGATGATGGGCCTGGCGGTGGAGTGGGGCATCAAGCGCGGCATCTACGCCAACGAGGCCGGCCAGGGCTCGGGTCCGCACGCTGCGGCGGCCTCGGAGGTCTCGCACCCGGCCAAGCAGGGCTACGTGCAGGCGTTCGCCATCTACTTCGACACCATGATGGTGTGCACCGCCACCGCCTTCCTGATCCTGGCCAGCGGCACCTACAACGTGTATTCGCCGGTCGCCGGCGCCGCGCCGATCTTCCAGGGCCTGGCCGGCATTCCCGAAGGTGCGGGCTACGCGCAGGCGGGTGTGGAAGCGGTGCTGCCGGGCTGGGGCTCGGCCTTCGTGTCGGTGGCGATCTTCTTCTTCGCCTTCACCACGATCATGGCCTATTACTACATGGCCGAAACCAACCTGACCTACGTCAACCACAACAAGCGCCGGCCGCTCACCGTGCTGCTGCTGCGCCTGGGCATCATCGGCATGGTGGTGTTCGGAGCCTTCCACAACGCCACCCTGGCCTGGGCGCTGGGTGATATCGGCGTGGGCCTGATGGCCTGGCTGAACATCATCGCCATCCTCATCGTGCAGAAGCCGGCCATGCTGGCCCTGCGCGATTACGAACGACAGAAGAAGCTCGGTCTCGACCCGATCTTCGACCCCGATGCCCTGGGCATCAAGAACGCCGATTTCTGGCGTCAACGCAAGCTGGAGTTGTCCCGTAGTGAATGATCCCTGGAAGAATGCCCGCCGCCCGTCGTCGCGACCGCCGCGGGCCACCCCGCTGCCGCCGCGTGAGGGCGGCACCCCGCCACCGCCGGGGCGGGGCAACGACGAACTTCGCCTGTACGGCTGGAACGCGGTGCAGGCGCTGTTCGCCAAGCGTCCGCAGGCGCTGCGCAAGCTGTACCTGGTGGAATCGCTGATTCCGCGCATGCAGCCGGTGCTGAAGTGGTGCGTGGCCAACCGCGTGGGCTATCGCGTGGTGGAGGAGGGCGACCTCAACAAGCTGGCTGCCACCACCCACCATGAAGGCCTGGTGGCCGACGTGCTGCGCGCGCCGGTGTTGCCGCTGGCGCAATGGCTGGCCGACCTGGGCGAAGGCCCGGCGCTGGCACTGTGGCTGGATGGCGTCGGCAATCCGCACAACTTCGGTGCGATCCTGCGCTCTGCCGCGCATTTCGGCGCCAAGGCGCTGCTGCTGCCGGCCAGCAGTACGCTGGCGCTGTCCGGCGCGGCCGCACGCGTGGCCGAGGGCGGCGCAGAGTCGGTGCCGCTGGTGCAGTTGCCTGAGGATGCAGAAGCGATGGCGCAGCTGCGCGCGGCCGGTTTCGGCCTCGCCGCGACCCTGGTCGAGGGTGGCGATGACGTGTTCCGCACTTCGCTGCCGGCCCGCCTGGTCTACGTGATGGGCGCGGAAAGCGAAGGCATGGATCGTGGCCTGGCCAGCCAGTGTGACCAGCAGCTGTCGATTCCCGGCAGTGGCGCGGTTGAAAGCCTGAATGTCGCTTCCGCCACGGCCGTGTTGCTGGCGCAGTGGGTCAGCCAGCGCGGCTGATGGGCGTGTCTGCGGGCACCGCAAACCGGTGCCCGCACAGAGCAGTTCCAGGTCGAGCGGGACTTCCCGGCAGCCGGGCAACGTCTGGCGGTGTTGCTGGCAGTGCGATGCATAAAGCATGCATGACGAATTGAAAGTTTCCTTATTGGTGTGCCGTTCCCGGCGACGCAGGGTGGAAGTCCATCCAACGTCGTACAGGAGCGGTTCCCATGCATCAACCTCGTCACAGTGCGGTGCGTGTCTGCCTGGTACTGGCACTCAGTGTGCTTGCCGCCGTTTCCACGCACGCCAACGAGCGCACGCTCGATGGCGTCAACTTCACCGGCCCGCTGATCACGCCCAATCCTGCCGGGATGCCGGCGGGTCGCTGGTACGTCGAACCCTATCTGGTGCGGGTCGACAGTTCCTCCTCCTTCGATAGCAGCGGCGACCGCCAGCGCAGCAGCGAACGCAGCGGCGCGTGGGCGATGGTGGTTCCCATCGCATACGGCTTCAGCGAACGGGTGACCGGCCAGGTCAACCTGAGTGCATCACGCGCCGAATCCGGCAACACACACAGCCGGGGCTTCCGCGCCGGGGATACCACCGCACGCCTGCAATACCTGTTGCAGGCCCCCAGTGCCGATGGCACCACGCCGGCGGTGTCGGTCGCCCTTGTACAACGCTTCAGCACCGGCAGCCACGACCGCATCACCGGCAATCCGCTGGATGCGCAGGGTGATGGCGTGCAGCGCACCGTGGCCGCGTTGGCCGTGCAGCAGGTGCTGTGGCTGGGCAACGATCGGCCGCTGCGCTGGCGGGCGCAGCTCAGCGCGGGGCCTGCGCCATCGCGAACGGCCATCTCCGGCACCAGCGTGTATGGCACCGAGGACGGCTTCCAGGGCCATATCGCGCGGGGCTCGGTACTGGGTCTTTCGGTGGGTGCCGAATACAGCTTCAACGAACGCTGGGTTGGCGTGATGGAAGTTGCCGCCAGCCGCGAGACCGGCCAGCGCCTGACCGGTTTCGCGCCCGACGCTGCAGGTGGCGTCCGGCCGATCAACGAACAGCGCCCGGCCAGTCGCAACCTGACCTTCGCGCCCGCTGTCGAGTACCACTTCAGCCCGTCGCTGGGGCTGATCGCCGGCGTCGAATTCACCGTTGCCGGCCGCAATACCGGCCGCATCATCAGTCCCCAGGTCGCCCTGGGCATGTTCTTCTGATGGGGGCCCTGCGATGAATGTCGAATCGATCGTCAATGCCGTGCTTGCCGTTGTCTGGAGCCCGTACCTGGTGGTGCTGTGCCTGGCAACGGGCCTGTACTTCAGCGTGCGTACCCGTTTCGTGCAGTTGCGCGCGCTGCCGGACATGCTGCGCCTGATGTTCCGCCACGAGCGCTCCGATGCCGGTGTCTCGCCGTTCCAGGCGTTGTCGCTGTCGCTGTCCAGCCGGGTGGGCGTGGGCAATATCGCCGGTGTCGCCATGGCCATTGCCTTCGGCGGTCCCGGCGCGATCTTCTGGATGTGGATCGTCGCCTTCCTCGGTGCCTCCAGCGCGTTCATCGAGTCCACCCTGGCGCAGATCTACAAGGATCGCGATGCCAAGGGGCAGTATCGCGGTGGCCCGGCGTATTACATCGAGAAGGGGCTGGGCCAGCGCTGGTACGCCGTGCTGTTCGCGCTGGTCACAGTGCTGGCAGGGGCGATGCTGGCGGGCACGCAGTCCAACGCCATCACCAGTGCGGTGAACGAAGCATGGGATGTGCCGGTGATGGTGACCACCGGTGTGCTGCTGGTGGTGTTGGCGGCGATCCTGCTCGGCGGCGTGCGTCGCATCGCGCGCGTCGCCGAATGGGTGGTGCCGGTGATGGCCGTGGCCTATCTGCTGGTCACTGCGGTGGTGATGGTACTCAACGCCGAGCGCGTGCCTGAAGTCATCGCCCTGGTGCTGCGCAGCGCATTCGGTGTTGACGCCGCATTCGGCGCGATGATCGGGACCGCGATCCAATGGGGGGTACGTCGTGGCGTGCTGTCCAACGAAGCTGGCATGGGCAGTGGCGCGCATCCTGCTGCTGCAGCGGAAGTATCGCACCCGGTGAAGCAGGGGCTGGTGCAGTCGTTCTCGGTGTACATCGACACCATGGTCGTGTGCAGCGCGACGGCCTTCCTGATTCTCTCCACCGGGCTCTACAACGTTTACGACCCGGCGGTGAACGGTGTACCGGATGAGGCACGCCTGCTGCTGGGTAACCTTCCCGGGGTGGAAGCAGGGCCACGCTTCGTACAGCACGCGGTGGAGTCGGCCTTGCCCGGCTTCGGCAAGTCGTTTGTCGCGCTGGCGATCCTGCCATTCGCGTTCACCACCATCCTGGCCCTGTACTACATGGCCGAAACCAACGTCAGTTACCTCTGCCGCGATCGTCCCCGAGGGTGGGTGCTGGGCACCTTCCAGCTGTTGTTCCTGGCCGCTACGGGCTACTCGGCGATGAACAGTGCGACAGTGGCGTGGGCGCTGGGCGATATCGGCGTAGGCATGATGAGCTGGCTGAACATCATCGCCATCCTGCTGCTGCAGAGGCCGGCGCTGGCGGCGCTGCGCGACTACGAAGATCACCGGCGTCACGGGCGTGACCCGTTGTTCAACCCGAAGCTGCTGGGGGTTCGCAATACCAGCGTGTGGGCGCAGTAAGCGCCCAGGCCGGTAGCGCCGGGCATGGCCTGGCGCTACCGGGTCATGAGTCAATCCACGCACAGCGTGGAGGTGAACTCACTCGTTCGGCGGCGTGGTTGGCTTGGCTTCGCTACCGAAGTTGCCATCGGCCTCGGCCGCCAGGTAGGCAAACACGGTGTAGGCCGCCACGTTCTGTGCCAGCGCCTTCGGGTCGATCTTGTCGAGGGTGTCGTCGGCGGTGTGGTGCAGGTGGAAGTAATCCGAGCCATCCTGCGCCAGCCACGCCCATGCGCCACCCTTGGCGGCCAGCGGACCGACATCCGGCCCCGGGCCACCCTTGTCGGCCTGGTACTCGATACCGAGCGGCTTCATCACTTCGGCAATCTGCTTCGTCGCTTCGCGCGAGCCTTCCGGGTTCGGCGAACCGGTGTTGAAGGCGTAGATGCGGCCAGCACCGAAATCGCTCTCGGCGGCCAGCTGGTGCAGCGCCACGTCCTTGGCATGCGCCTCGGCGTAGGCCTTGCCGCCATACAGGCCCTGTTCTTCGTTGGCGAAGGCGACCACGCGGATGGTGCGCTTCGGCGCCTGCTTCAGCTGGCCGATCAGATGACCGGCAGCCATGGTGATGCCCACGCCTGCGCCGTCATCGACCGCGCCGGTGCCCAGGTCCCACGAGTCCAGGTGTCCACCGATCACCACCACTTCCTTCGGCAGCGTGCGGCCGGTGATCTCACCGATCACGTTGTACGAGGTCGCCGTGCCATCCCAACCGCAGTCCAGTGCGACCTTCACCGTGGTTGCGCCACGGGCAAGCAGGCGCGCCAGCTGGTCGGCGTCGGGTACCGACAGCGCCGCCGACGGCACCGGGGTCAGGCCGTCATCGAAGCGGGTGATGCCGGTGTGCGGCACGCGGTGCGAATCGGTACCGGCCGAGCGCATCAGGAAACCGATCGCGCCCTTGCGGATCGCCTCGGACGGGCCCTTGCTGCGGATCGCACCGCCACGGCCATAGTCGCGGCCATCGCGGAACGGCAGCATCTGGTAATCGACGAAGGCGATCTTGCCCTTCAGCGAACCCGCCGGCGCGGCCTGCAGCGCGGCCAGATCGGCAAAGCGCACCACCTCGGCTTCGACCGTACCGCCCGGGCTGCCGCCCAGCGCGGTGATCTGCAGCGGTTGCGGGTTCCTGCCGGTCACGGCGGCGTGTTCACTGCGGCGCTCCCATTTCGGGAAGGTCACCGGTTCCTTCCACACCTTGTCAAAACCCAGCGCCTTGAACTTGGCTTCGGCCCAGGCCACGGCACGGGCGTCGGCCTCGCTGCCGGCGATGCGAGGGCCGATCTCGGTGGTCAACGATTCGACCACCTTCCAGCCGGTGTCATCGGCCAGCGCCTGGTCGCGCAGCTGCGCGGCGGTGGCCAGCGAGGCCGGCGGCAGGGTGGTGGCATGCGGCGCCGCGAAGGCCGGCGCGGCCAGCAGGGCGAGGGAGGATGCGATGGCAAGGACGCGGCGACGCATGGACAGCTCCGGGAAGGGGGTAAGCCTTCGAGCTTAACAGTCGTTCAGCGCCGCGCATGGGCGGGAGGTCATGGCTGGCGCGGATGCTGTTTTCCGCCAGATGCAGCAAAGCGAAAGCCCCGCCGGGGCAGGGCTTTCGCAGGGCGGCGTTCATCGTTTCCGCCGGGCATGGCCCGGCGCTACCCACCTTATTTCTTCAGGCTGTCGCGGATCTCGCGCAGCAGCACCACTTCCTCGGCCGGCGCTGCCGGAGCGGCTTCCTTCTTGCGCGACAGGCGGTTGATCACCTTGATCACCAGGAAGATGGCGAACGCCACGATCACGAACTGGATCAGTGTGTTGATGAAATCGCCGTAGCCGATCACCACGGCCGGGATCTCCTTGCCATCAGGACCGATGCTGGCCGGCGACAGTGTCCACGCAAGCTGGGAGAAATCGACCTTGCCGATCAGCATGCCCAGCGGCGGCATGATGATCTTCTCCACCAGCGCGGTGACGATCTTGCCGAAGGCCGCGCCGATGACCACGCCGACGGCGAGGTCGATGACGTTGCCGCGCATCGCGAATTCCTTGAACTCGGTGAGCATTCCCATTGTTGTTTTTCTCCTGAGGGCGAGGGGACAGCGCGAAGGGTAGCGCAGGTGATGTCAGCCGGCGATCACGCCGTGGCGCTCGGCGACGTTCTCAAGGCGTGCGCTGAAGCGATCGCCCGGCTGCAACGCGGCCACGCCGGACGGCGTACCCATGAACACCAGATCGCCTGCGCGCAGCTGCCACAGTTTGGACAACTCGTGCAGGATCTCCGGCACGTTCCAGATCATCTGGTCGAGCAGGGACTGCTGGCGTACCTCGCCATTGATCTCCAGCGACAGATTGAGCGCGGCCAGATCGCCGACTTCACCGGCGTGCACGATCTCGCTGATCGGTGCAGAGGCATCGAAACCCTTGGCCGAATCCCACGGGTGGCCCTTCTCCTTGGCGGCAGCCTGCAGATCGCGGCGGGTCAGGTCCAGGCCCACGGCATAGCCATAGACCAGGGCCTCGGCATCGGCCACTGCCAGCTCACCGGTGGGCGCGTCACGGCCGATTGCCACCACCAGTTCCACCTCGTGATGCAGGTTGCGGGTGGCAGGCGGGTAGGGGATCACATCGTCGTGGCCGACCACGATGGCGTCGGCCGGCTTGGTGAAGAACATCGGGCGGCCGCGGTCATCTGCGGCGGGCACGGCGGCGCCCATCTCACGCGCATGGTCGGCGAAGTTGCGGCCAACGCAGTAGATGCGGTGCACGGGAAAACTGCCGCCGCCAACAACCGGTACACGCGGCGTGGCTGCAGCAGGGATCACATCGGAGACATCGGACATGCGGGCATCCAGGAAGGGAGTGCCCGCAGTCTAGAACGCAGCAAGGCCCGCCGTCAGCGGGCAGCGTCGATCAACGCGACGCCGGCAGCGCCGATTTGCGCACCACGTGGTACTCGCCTTCGACCACGTTCGGGTCGGCCGGGCGGTTCGGGCCGGGCTTGCGCGAAGCCAGCAGCTTCCACGCCAGGCCCACCAGGATCATGGCGGCACCGACGAACACGCCGATGAACACCATCGCGGCCAGGATCGCCAAGCCGAGCAGGCCGACGGCAACGCGCACCAGCGGATGGCGCGGCTTGCGCGGGGCAAACAGGGTGCGGAACTGGTTGAAGGCGAAGTCGCGATTGAACATGGTGGCTCGATAGGCTGGAAATCAGCGAGCCATGAGTATCGGCAGCTGCCACTGTCATTGAGTGAAAAACTCGTTAAATATAGCCTTGGCTTATTACGGATCAATGACTTGTGTTCATGTCACAGCTAGCCACATGACCAGGCATGCGACAATGCGCGATTCCGTCCGAGCCTTCGCCATGACTGCCGCTGTTGCCCTGATCACCCTGGATGCCATTGCCGATGGTGCGTTTGCCGAGGTTGAAGCGGTGGTCGATGGCGATGCCGAGTCGCTGCTGCTGTACCGCGACGGTGAGCAGGTGCGGGCGTTCCTGAACATCTGCCCGCACGCGGGCCGACGCTTGGATTGGGCGCCCGGCCAGTTCCTGAAGAGCCGCGAAGGCCACCTGGTCTGCGCCGCCCACGGCGCCTCGTTCGCGCTGGACAGTGGCGACTGCATCGCCGGCCCCTGCAAGGGCGACCGCCTGCGCGCAGTGCCGGTGGATGTGCGGGATGGACAGGTCTACCTGGCCTGAGGCATCGCTGTGCGGACCAACGGTCCGCACCCACCGAGTTCAGAACCCACCAAGTTCAGAACCCACCAAGTTCAGAACCCACCAAGTTCAGAACCCACCAAGTTCAGAACCCACCACATCAGCGAAACATCCAGGAATCCATCCACGCATGGCGTGGATCTACCGTGCCGACCAAGGTCGACACCTACCAACAGCAGCACAGAACGCCGTTTCCACAGCGCGCGGAAATCTGTCGAAGGCGGGGTGGGTCCGGTTGCGGGGGCGTGAGCCGCATGGATGCGGCGACCGAGCTTACATGGATGTACTTGCAGCGTCCCCCGCAACCGGACCCACCCCGCCATCCCAAGGAATGCAGGCTGTTGCCATTGCCATTGCCATTGCCATTGCCATTGCCGTTGCCGTTGCCGTTGCCGTGCCGTTGTCGTTGCCTCTGCGGGTGCAGGGCGCAGCCCTGCCAACAAACCCAACCCTCAGAACATCAGGTTGATCATCACCACCACCACGCAGGTGTAGATCAGCGACAGCGGGCCGCCGACCCGCCACATCTCGCGCGGGGTGTAGTTGGCCGGGCCGGTGATCATCGAAATCACCGGGTTCGACGCCGTCATCAGGTTGTTGGACGCCGACAGCGCCACGATCAGTGCGAACGCCGTGGGATTGCCGCCGGCCGCAAGCGCCAGGTTCACCGCGATCGGCACCATCACGATGGTCGCGCCCACATGGCTGATCACCAGCGAGAACACCGTGGTCAGCAGCGCCAGCGCCAGTTCCAGCACCCAGATCGGAATACCGGTGGGCAGCTTGTCGATGGTGTGGCCAGCCACCCATGCCGCTGCGCCGCTGGAATCCATCGCCCAGCCGAGCGGAATCAGCCCGGCCATCATGAACACCGTCTTCCAGTTGATCGAAGCATAGGCCTCGTCCATGCGCAGCACGCCGGTCAACAGCATCCCGGCCACGCCGGTCATCAGCGTCAGCGCCACCGGCAGTTTGCTGGTCAGCGCGATCAGGATGGTCAGGGCGAAGATCGCCATGGCGATCTTGAACTTGTGCGGGCGCTGCTCGCCGGTGGGGTAGTCGGTGACCACCACGAAGTCGCGGCTCTTGGCGGCCTGCGCCAGGTCGGTCCAGATGCTGTGGAAGACCAGCATGTCGCCGGCGCGCAGCTGCACGTCGCGTACATCCTCGCGGATCACCTGCTTGTCGCGGTTGATCGCCAGCAGGCTGATGCCGCGTTCCTTGCGCAGGCGCAGCTCGCCTGCGGTCTTGCCGATGACGCCGGAGGTCGGCGGCACCACCGCCTCGGAAATGCCGGCGCGGCTGGGATTGAACAGGTCACCGAGGTGTTTCAGGCGCGAGGACATGCGCAGGAACTGGTTCTGCGCGAAATCGTGGATCTGCTGGCGCGGGCCCATCGCGCCGAGCACGCTGCCCACCCAGATGCGCATTTCCGCCGGCGGTGCCAGGCGGGTGTCATTGCCGGTCTTCAGTGCCAGCAGCAGCGGCGCGTCATGCAGGTTCTCGGCCTCGCCCAGGGTCATGCCGACCAGCGGGCTCTCGGCGGTGACCACCAGCTCGAACACGTCGCCTTCGATGCCGTAGGTCTTGGCGAAGTAGCTCTCGGTGCGGGCCGGCGTGGTGCCGTCGTTGACCAGGCTTTCCTCTTCCACCAGCTTGCGGTCGCCGTAGTAGCGGAAGTACAGCAGCGAGGCAATCAGCAGGGCGATGCCGATCGGCAGCGGCGCGAACATGCGCAGCGGCTCGATGGTGGCCAGGCCGGAGGGCAGGTTGTTGTTGGCCGAGGCCAGCAGATCGTTCAGCAGGATCAGCGGTGAGTTGCCGACCATGGTCAGCGCGCCGCCCATCACGATCGCCGCCGAGATCGGCAGCAGCAGGCGCTGCATGGTCAGCCCGGTGCGCGCGGCCAGGCGCGAGGCGACCGGCAGGTACAACGCCATCACCGACGGGTTCTGCATGAAGGACGAGTTCAGGCCAGCGATGGCCGTGGTCATCATCAGCAGCCGCTGCTCCACGCCATGGCCACGCCGCAGCAGCCAGGCCGCGAGCCGGTTCAACGCACCGGTGCGGTCCAGGCCTGCGCCAAGGATGGTGGTGGCGATGATGCTCATCACCGCGTTGCCGGAGAAGCCGCCGAAGATCTCCTCCGGCGCGATCAGGCCGGTCACGCCCAGCACCACCAGCACCACCAGCGCGACCACGTCGGCGCGGATGCGCTCGAACAGGAACATCGCCATTGTGAAGCCGACCAGCCCGAGCACGAGCTTCATGTCGTTGGTCAGCGTCAGCGCGGTATCCATGTGGGGCGCGGCGTCCTCAGGCGTTCATCAGGTACGGTCGTACAACAGGTCCCAGACGCCGTGGCCAAGCTTCTGGCCGCGGGTCTCGAAGTGGGTCTGCGGGCGCCAGTCCGGGCGCGGCACGCTGCCACGCGGGCCGGCACGGTTGACCAGGCCGGGGGTGGCATCGAGCACGTCCCACATCTGCTCGGCGTAATCCTCCCAGTCGGTGGCACAGTGCAGGCGGCCACCGGGGCGCAGCTTGCGCACCAGCAGCTCGGCAAAACCCGGCTGGATCAGGCGACGCTTGTTGTGGCGCTTCTTGTGCCACGGGTCGGGGAAGTAGATGCGCACTTCGTCCAGCGCGCCATCGGCGATTTCCTTTTCCAGCACTTCCACCGCGTCGTGGTGGTACAGGCGCACGTGGTCGGCGTTGTCTTCGGCCAGCGCGTTCAGCAGGCGGCCTACACCAGGTGCGTGCACTTCCAGGCCGATGTAGTCGCGGCTGGGGTCCTGCTGTGCGGCGAAGCGCAGTGCGGCGCCGTTGCCGAAGCCGATTTCCAGCACCTTGCGCGCATCGCGGCCGAAGGTGGCATCCAGATCACGCGGTTCGCCGCTGAAATCCAGGCCGAAACGCGGCCAGCGCTCGTCGAACGCGCGCTGCTGGGCCGGGGTGAAACGGCCCTGGCGCAGCACGAAGCTGCGCACTTCACGGCGGCCTTCATTGACCGTGAACGGCTTGGGCGGTGCCTTCGAACCGGCGCTGTCGAATGGATTGGTCATCAGCCGATCAACCCATCGATCGGCGAGGACGCACTGGCGTAGCGCTTGCGCGGAATGCGGCCGGCCAGGAACGCCTCGCGGCCGGCTTCCACGGCCTTGCGCATGGCGCTGGCCATCAACACCGGGTTGCGCGCGCCGGCGATGGCGGTGTTCATCAGCACGCCGTCGCAGCCCAGCTCCATCGCGATCGCCGCATCTGAAGCGGTGCCCACGCCGGCGTCGACGATGATCGGCACCTTGGCGTCTTCGATGATCTGCAGCAGGTTGTACTTGTTCTGGATGCCCAGGCCCGAGCCGATCGGCGCGGCCAGCGGCATCACCGCAGCGCAGCCGATCTCTTCCAGGCGCTTGGCCAGGATAGGGTCGTCGGAGGTATAGACCATCACCTCGAAACCGTCCTTGACCAGCTGTTCGGCGGCCTTCAGGGTCTGCACGACGTCCGGGTACAGCGACTTCTGGTCGCCCAGTACTTCCAGCTTGGTCAGGTTGTGGCCGTCCAGCAGTTCGCGGGCCAGGCGGCAGGTGCGCACGGCATCCTCGGCGGTGTAGCAGCCGGCGGTGTTGGGCAGGATGGTGTAACGGTCCGGCGGCAGCACGTCGAGCAGGTTCGGTTCGCCCGGGTTCTGGCCGATGTTGGTGCGGCGGATGGCCACGGTGACGATCCGGGCGCCTGCGGCCTCGGTGGCCAGGCGGGTTTCTTCCAGATCCTTGAACTTGCCGGTGCCGGTGAGCAGCCGCGAGCTGTAGGCCTTGCCGGCGATCACCAGCGAATCGGGGGAGACATGAGCGTTCATGACGCGATTATCGCTTATCCGCCTGAAGATGGGGTCGTCACTTCGACGCCGCCGGGCATGGCCCGGCGCTACCGCAACGGATGCGCAGGGTAGCGCCGGGCCATGCCCGGCGAGCGCGGAGCGCGGGATGCCTCAGCCACCGCCCAGAGCGTGCACGATCTCCACCACATCGCCCTCGGCCAGCACATGCTCGGCATGACGGCTGCGGCTGACGATCTCGCCGTTCACCTCCACCGCCACCCGGCGTTGCAGCAACTGCTCGGCCGCGAGCAGGTCCAGGAGGGTCGCCGAAGCGGGCAGGGGGCGGAGTTCGCCATTGAGCTGGATGTTCATGGGGCCATTGTCGCTGATCGCCGGTTCGCATCGGAACCGTTGCAAGTTGTGCGCTACGCCCGCACCGGCAAAGCCCGCCGGGCCTGGCTCGGGCGACAATCCATGCGGCGGCGCAGCGTGAGCAATTGGCGGCGCAGTGAAACCATTCACCGTGCGCCGGCGTACGTGCGTCGGATCCTCAACGATATCCCCCACAGGAGTTTTTACATGCTGCTCAGCAAACGCCCGATCCGCTCCCTCATGGCGGCCGCGATCGCGCTGGCCGCGCTGCCGGCCATGGCAGGCGAATCCCCGTTCAGCCGTACCGTGTTCTTCGGTGACAGCCTCACCGACAGCGGCTACTACCGCCCCCTGCTGCCGGCGGAGGCGCGTCCGGTCACCGGCCAGTTCACCACCAACCCCGGCCTGGAATGGGCGCAGTTCGTCGCCGACTACTACGGTACCGATGCCACGCCGAACGGCAACGGCCAGACCGGTGACAACTACGCTGTCGGCGGCGCCCGTGTGGGTACCGACCTGACCCAGCCGGCCTTCGGCAACGTGCCGGTGCCGTCGCTGAAGACGCAGATGGCCAAGTACCTCGCCGCCAACGGTGGCAAGGCCGACCCGGATGCGCTGTACACCGTGTGGGGCGGCGCCAACGACCTGTTCTCCATTACCGCCCCGGCCCAGGCGCCAGCCGTCATCGGCGCGGCGGTGACCGACCAGATCGGCATCGTCGCCAGCCTCAAGCAGGCCGGCGCGCAGTATGTGCTGGTGCCGAACCTGCCCGACGTCGGCATCACCCCCGGGTTCATCGACCGCGGCGCAGCGGGCCAGGCGCAGGGTACCGCCCTGTCCACCGCGTACAACAAGGCGCTGTACGGTGGCCTGAAGCAGGCCGGCATCGACTTCATCCCGCTCGACACCTATACCCTCCTGCACGAAATCATCGCCAACCCGGGCATGTATGGTTTCAGCAACGTCACCGGCCGCGCCTGCCTGACCGCGTCGTCGCTGACCTGCAGCCCGCTGGCCTACGCGCGCCCGGATGCCGCCAGCAGCTACCTGTTCGCCGATGATGTGCACCCGACCTCGGGCGCGCACCAGATGCTGGGCCAGTACGCCATCTCGATCCTGGAAGGCCCGCGCCTGCAGCAGGTGCTGAGCCATTCGGCACAGACCATCGGACGTTCGCGCGCCGACCAGGTCAGCCTGCACCAGGCCGGCCGCCCGGCCGACGGGATGTCGTGGTGGGGCGGTGTGCGCGGTGACATGCAGCGCTACGACCACGCCGATCTGTACGACGGCCTGGCCCCGGCCGGCCTGTTCGGTGTCGACTGGGCACGTGACGGCATGGTCTTCGGTGGCTTCGCCGGCTTTGGCCGCCTGAATGCCGACTTCGGCAACAGCCGCGGCGACTTCACCCAGAAGGACACCACCGCCGGTCTGTTCGCCGGCTGGTACGGCGACCGCATCTGGGTCAATGGCCAGGTCAGCTACACCTGGCTGTCCTATGACGTGAACCGCAAGGTCCAGCTCGGCCCGGCAACCCGTGAGCACAGCGGCTCGCCGGACGGCAGCAACCTGACCGCCGCCCTGAACGCCGGTTACGAATTCGGCACCGAAGGCGGCTTCCGCCACGGCCCGATCGCCTCGGTGATCTGGCAGCAGGTCAAGATCGACGGTTACACCGAAAGCGCCGATGCCGGCACGCTGGCCACCGCGCTGGGCTACGGCAAGCAGGATGTCGATTCCACCGTCGGCCGAATCGGTTGGCAGGCCCGCTTCGACGGCGGCACCGTCAAGCCGTACGTGCAGGTGACCTACGACCACGAGTTCGAAGACACCAAGCAGGCCAGCGCCTGGGTGCAGAGCCTGCCGGACGTCGGCATGTACCGCGTGCCGGGCATGGACTTCGACAAGAACTATGCAACCGCCATCCTGGGTGCGCGCATGGAACTGTTCGGCCTGCAGAGCAACATCGGCCTGAGCGCCACCACCCTGCAGAAGCGTGCGCAGGACGCGACGCTGTTTGCCAGCTTCAGCGGCAGCTTCTGATGCACCCGACGGCAGGCCTGCGGGCCTGCCGTCACCACCACGGGCAGGCTGCAAGGGCCTGCCCGTTGCGTTTGAACACGTGCCCCGCATAGACTTGTCGGGCAACGCGGGCGTAGCTCAATGGTAGAGCTGTAGCTTCCCAAGCTACTGACGAGGGTTCGATTCCCTTCGCCCGCTCCATGTTTCCGGTCTCGGTACGCCGACGGTTGTTCCTTGTTCAACGCATCAGATTGCGTGCATCAGCGCCGGGCGTAGTCGACCAGATCGGATGGGTAGTGCGGGCAGGTGCGCAGCACCGCGTCGTCGCCACCATAAACGACCGCCATCGCGGCCACCTCCAATGCCCAGTAGCCCCAGGCGTTTGGACCCACGAGTCGGCGGGTCCGCTTCTGCGCCTTCGGTGCCAGCTGGAAAAAGTCGCGGTACTGCGTCTGCAGATAGCCGGCCAGCAGGGAAGGATCGAATGCTTCGCCCTCGCGCAAGGGCGTGAACAGGCTCGCAAATGGCCGAGGGTGAAAGATCTCGTCGCTGGCCTCGGCCAGGCCCAGAGCGGGGGCGCTGACGTAGTCGAGTACGCGGTCGGTATCGAAGCAGAGCACTTTTTGCACCAGCGCGGGCAGCAGGTTCTCAGTGCCCAGCACCGGGCCCAGGGCAAGCAGCTGCAGCGCGTATTCGTAGTGCTGCGCCGTTCGCGGCTGTAGTGAAGCACCCACGGCAATGGCATGCCCTTGCTGTTGCAGATTGTGTTGGGCCGCTGCCAGCAACTGCGCATGATCCAGCCACAGCGCCGCCGCCTCGATATGGATCTGGCGCAGTACCGACCCATCAAATCCGCGATCGATACCCTTCAACAGCAGATTGCTGGCGGCCTGTGCGGCCGCCTCCCACCCCAATGCGTGCTCCAGCGCCAGATGGCCGTCGGCCTGCAGCACGTCGAGCCGATCATCGCGACGCGCGTGACGGGACAGCAGGGCGAGGTTCCCTTCCCAGTCTGCCTGCCAGTCGGCTAGCCGCAGCGAGCGCCGGGGCTTGGCATTGGTTCTGGACAGCGCCTTCCACTGGGGCAGGCAATCGATCAGCTGGCTTTTCAACGACACGCTACGCCGCAGGGAGAGAGAGAGCGGGGTGCAATTCTAGCCGCAGCGCTGCCATCCATCATTCGTCCGGAAGCAGGCGTACTGCGCAAGCGGCAACCGTGAAGCCTTCAGCGGCCCGGCCCTGCAGGTGGCCTGCATTGGCCTGCGGGGCGAAGCGGCGCACGTGGTCGGGGTCGTGGCACAGCATCATCCAGGCGCAACGCTGCCACGCTATGCTGCGCGCCTGCCGACCGATCCCACTGCGATGAAGCTCGCCATCCTGTCCCGCAACACCCGGCTGTACTCCACCCGTCGGCTGGTCGAGGCCGCGCGCGCGCGCGGCCATACCGTGCGCATCCTGGATCCGCTGCGCTGCTACATGCGCATCGCCGCGGACGGCTTTTCCATGCACTACAAGGGCCGGCCGATGACCGGCGTGGATGCGGTCATCCCGCGCATCGGCGCTTCGGTCACCCGCTATGGCACCGCCGTGCTGCGCCAGTTCGAACTGATGGGCGCACGCACGCCCAATCCTTCCGACGCGATCCTGCGCTCGCGCGACAAGCTGCGGGCGCACCAGCTGCTGGCGGCCAAGGGCATCGACATGCCGGTCACCGTCTTTGGTGACAACCCGGATGACACTGTCGACCTGTTGTCCATGCTCGGCCCACCGCCGCATGTGGTGAAGCTCAATGAAGGCACCCAGGGCCGTGGCGTAATCCTCACCGAAAAGGCCAGCGCCTCGCGCGGCATCGTTGAAGCCCTGCGTGGCCTGTATGCCAACTTCCTGATGCAGGAGTTCATCGGCGAGGCCAAGGGCGCCGACCTGCGTTGCTTCGTGGTCGGCGACCAGGTGGTGGCGTCGATGCAGCGCCAGGCGCCGGAGGGGGATTTCCGTTCGAACCTGCATGCCGGTGGAACAGCGGTGGCGTCCAAGGCCAGCCGGGCCGAGCAGCAGTTGGCGGTGCGTTCGGCCAAGGCGCTGGGGCTTGGCGTCTGCGGGGTGGACCTGATCCGCTCCGCGCGCGGCCCGCTGGTGCTGGAGGTGAACTCAACCCCGGGTCTGGAAGGGATCGAGGCCGCCTGCGGGGTGGATGTGGCCGCACGCATCATCGAACACGTCGAGAAGATAAAAAAATCCTGATATTTCAGTGGCTTGAAATTAAATTCAGGCGGTGTTTGCGGGTTTAACACCGCTTTAATCGCCCCGGGCGTAGCCTTCAACGAACCGCAGCTCTGCCTCTCAGCAGGATCGGTATCGGGATACAACTTCAGGCCCAGGCGGGTGCACCGCCTGGGTCTTTTTTATGTCCAATGCCCCCTGCCACGGGTCCCTTGTGGGCGCGCGGGGACACTCGTAGAGTTGGGTCTTCGTTCCGAAGGATCGGGAGGTTGGCGATGTACCGCACCACGATGATCGTGCTGTTGCTGTGCCTGCCTGGCGTTGCACTGGCCAAGCAGGAAAAGGCCGCTGTGCAGATGGACCGCCAGACCCCGGTGGCCGAGCAGGTCCGCCAGGTCGAAAGAGCCCTGCAGCAGGGCGACTACAGCGAAATTTCCGCCGAGGACCGCAGTCAGGTCCAGCAGGCATTGGCGCGGATCACCCAGCGGATGGGCGACCGGCAGACCGTCCAGGAGCTGCCACCGCAGGTGCAGAACGAGGTATTCAACGATCAGGAGCGGATCAACAGCATCCTGACGCGCGCCCATGACGACAGCCGCCAGATCTGCTCCTACCAGCGCACCACGGGCAGCAACATGCCCAAGAGCCGCTGCCTGACCGTCGCCGAACGGCGCCGCATCGAAGAGAAGGGCAAGGCCCTGCTCAACGACCAGCGCACCTACAGCAACTTGAACCCGGACTCCAAGCTTTAGGGCCACCTGCACCCTGCCGGCCAGCACTTGCTGGCAGAGCGGGCATCCGCATACAGTCGGCGTTCACCTCAGACAGGGATTCGTTTGTCATGAAGCATCCAGTGATATCAGTGGTTCTGGTTTCGGCGTTGGCCCTGGTCGCTGCCTCGGCAGGGGCCAAGAGTGCCGAAGAGGTATTCCTGCCGGGCAAGCCGCTGCTGCAGCAGGTAGAGCGCATCGAGATCGAGCTCAACGATGGCGAAACCTATTCCGAGCTGCGTCAGGAAGAGCGCGGCAAGGTCCGCGAGACCCTGGTTCGGATCCGCGCCGCCGCCGAGCAGTACCCGACCAAGGACGCGATGCCTGAATCGGTACGAACCGAGGTCTTCAACGATCAGCAGGTCGTGAACACCGTTTTGACACGGGCGCGTGAAGATAGTCGTCTAATATGCCGACGTGAGAAGGCCATTGGTTCCAACATGTCGTCCACGCAGTGCTTGACCGTCGCCGAGCGTGCTCGGCAGAAGGACAAGGCGCAGCGCGACATGGGCCAGGCCCAGCGCGTCGGTAAATTCGTCAATTAGAGGTGACAGTGAGAATCCTGGTAATCGAAGACAACAGCGACATTGCGGCCAATCTGGGCGACTACCTGGAGGACCGGGGCCACACCGTGGACTTCGCTGCCGACGGAGTGACCGGGTTGCATCTGGCTGTCGTGCACGAGTTCGACGCGATTGTCCTGGACCTCAACCTGCCCGGCATGGACGGCATCGAAGTCTGCCGCAAGCTTCGCAATGAAGCGCGCAAGCAGACTCCGGTGCTGATGCTGACCGCGCGCGATTCGCTGGACAACAAGCTGGCCGGCTTCGATTCCGGTGCTGACGACTACCTGATCAAGCCGTTCGCGCTGCAGGAAGTGGAAGTGCGTCTGAACGCCCTGTCGCGTCGCGGCAAGGGCGTGCAGACCCGCGTGCTGGAAACCGGTGACCTGGAATACAACCTGGACACGCTGGAAGTGCGCCGCCAGGGCAAGCTGCTGCAGCTCAACCCGACCGCATTGAAGATCCTGCAGGCGCTGATGGAAGCGGCCCCGGCCGTGGTCACCCGGCAGGAGCTGGAAACCCGTGTCTGGGGCGAAGAGTTGCCGGACTCCGATTCGCTGCGCGTGCACATCCATGGCCTGCGCGCCGTGGTGGACAAGCCCTTTGAAGTGCCGATGATCCAGACCCGCCATGGCATCGGATACCGCATCGCTACGCCGGAAGCCTGATTCTGTGGCAAGCAAGGGGGAACGCCGGCGCACGCCTTATCGGCGGCGCCTGCGCAGTCGCATCATCGTTTCGTTCGTGTTGTTGGGCTTCTGTCTGACGACACTGTTCGCGTTCGCCACCAACTGGGCCCGCATGCGGGTGGAAAACCAGCTGGTGGAAGACGTGATGAACCGCAACATCAGCGAGTACGTGCGGCGTTATTACGAAAGCCCGGACCGCAACCCCGACCTGCCGGTGCAGCAGATGCGCGCGCGCCTGATCAAGCCGGACAAGTTCGAAGCCCTGCGCGAGGAGGAGCCGGACTGGTACGAGTTCAAGGACGGCCTGTACAACATGGGCGGTGTGGACGAGCGCGGCGAGCGCTATTCCTACAAGCTGGCCGTGCGCAAGACTCCCGATGCCTGGGCGTTCCTGGCCTACGACATGACCGACAGCGTTCGCGGTGGGCAGCAGCTCAACCGCGCGCTGTTCCTGTCGGTGCTGGTATTCAGCCTGCTGTCGCTGGTTCTGGGCTGGTGGTCGGCCTCCAAGGTGATGAAGCCGGTCTCGGATCTGGCTGCACGCCTGCGTGCGTACCGTGGCGGTACCAGTGAGCCCGAGCCGTTGGCACCGCGCTTCCCGGATGACGAAGTGGGGCAGCTGGCACAGGCGCTGGATGACTATTCCTCGCGGCTGACCGAAGTGGTGCAGCGCGACCGTGAGTTCAATGCCGATGTGAGCCACGAGCTGCGAACGCCGTTGGCGGTGATCCGTGGCGCCACCGAGCTTCTGCTGACCCGCCCGGGCCTGGACGAGAAGGTATTGCAGCGCCTGCAGCGCATCCAGCGTGCCGAACAACAGTGCAGCGATCTGATCGGCGCGCTGCTGCTGCTGTCGCGCAATGAACGCGGGCAGGGCAGCAGCAATGTGGCCCGGGTGGCCGAACAGCTGCTGGATGCGCACCGCGCCCAGTTGGGTGGCAAGCCGCTGGAGCTGCACCTGGATGGTGAACGCGATCTGGTCATCGATGCCCCCGAAGCGGCGCTGTCGGTGGCGCTGGGCAACCTGATCGGCAATGCGGTGAAGTATTCGCAGGATGGCGAGGTGCGCGTGCATGTGGGTGCCAACGCCGTGTCGGTGACCGACAGCGGGCCGGGCCTGAGCGAGGAAGATGCCGCCAAGCTGTTCCAGCGCGGCTACCGCGGTACCCATGCCGGTCACTCGCAGGGCGGCGGCATTGGCCTGTCGATCGTCAGCCGCCTGTGCGATCTGTACGGCTGGCAGGTGAGCGTGCGCCCGGGCGGCGCCCGTGGCGTGATCGCCACGTTGACGTTCTCGCCGAAGCCGCTGTAACCCATTCTGGCTGCTGCTTTGGTGGGTGCCGACCTTGGTCGGCACAAATCCTCCCGTTGCCAAAAATCTCCCGCTCGGCGCGAAATGTCGCATGCAACGCCAATGCAGCTTCCGCGAAGGTGCGGCGTATCTGGTCCAGTACGACACCTGCGTGATGCACTCCGCGCCCTGCGCGTGTCACACCGCACGATTCCGCAGACGGTTGGCCCACATGGCGTTTTCGCCTCATGACCGCAATGCATGCAGCTGGCGAGATGGCACGGTCGGGGTCATCGCCCCGGCCGGGATTGGCGTCCCGAATAAACCCGACAATTCAACAGCTCCTGATGCGCTCAGGCCATCATGGAAAATGCACCGCATGCTCTTGCTTCGGCGGGCGGTGCGTGGGGATTCACCAGAATCCGCTGGAGTCTTTTTCCTTGCTGTTGAATTGTTGGGTCTCCGGTACGCCAACCCGCACCGTCCGCCACCCCGCATTCGTGGGTGGCCTTGCCGTCTGCGAGGAGCATTGCCATGTCTGCACGCACCACCTATCCGAACCTGCGCCGCCTGGTCGGCGAATCCGCCGATCAGTTGTCGGCCGACATTGCCGAACGCATCGAAGACGTACTGTCCGAACCCAGTGACCTGCTGCCCGCGCTGATGGCACGCATGGATGGCCGCGACAATGCCGATGGCCAGACCCGGCAGGGCACCGGTCTCACGCCCTCGCAGGTGGTAACCCTGGCCAGCCTCAGCCGTACCCTGGCCGGTCTCAATGCGCTGATCCAGATGCTGCACGCCGCCGAAGCGGCACGGGTGCAGGGCAGTGCAGGCCAGCAGTTGCCGCCGGACGTGGTGGAAGGTCTGTTGCTCGCCACCCGTGAGCTCGCCCGCTACGCCCGCCAGCAGCTGGAGTAGATCCACGCCATGCGTGGGTGCGCGTTCGCGCGGTACCGATGGACCTGCAGGATTACCCTGCCGCCAACACCAGGTACCGCGCGTGCAACCGCTCGACCTGCGCCTGCAGCTCATCCGGGTGCCCATCATTGACCACCACGTCATCGGCCAGCGCCAGGCGCTGTGCGCGGGTGGCCTGGGCGGCGATCATCTGGTCGGCCAGCGCGGCGTCGATGCCGTCGCGCTGCATCAGCCGGGCGTGCTGCACGGCTTCCGGGGCATCCACCAGCAGCACTCGGTCCAGCCAGGGATAGGCCTGGCGGCCGCCCACTTCGGTCAACAACGGGATTGCCGCCAGCGCATAGGGGCTGGCGGCCTGCGCGCACTGCTGCTGCATCAGCCGGCGGATGGCCGGGTGGGTGATCGCTTCCAGCGCAGTCCGCTCGGCCGGGTCGGCAAAGATGTGGGCACGCAGGCGCGCCCGGTCCAGGGCGCCATCGGCGAGCAGCATGTCTGCACCGAAGCGCTCTGCAATCAAGGCGAGGGCAGGGCTGCCCACCGCCACCACGGCGCGCGCGGCCAGGTCGGCGTCGGCCACGACAATTCCCAGCGCCTCGAAGCGCCGGGTCACCTCACTCTTGCCCGAGGCGATGCCGCCGGTCAGGCCCACCACATACTGGCTCATGGGGACTCCCCTCAGCGCAGCCCGCTCATCACCAGATACTGGTTCAACAGCGGCTCGCCCCACATGAAGAACAGCCAGCCGGCCAGTGCCAGATAGGGGCCGAACGGGATCGGCGTCGCCCGGTCACGGCCACGGCTGTACAGCCAGATCGAACCGATGAGGGCGCCCAGCACCGACGACATCAGGATGATCGGCAGGATGCCCTTCATCCCGCACCAGGCCCCCAGCGCGGCCAGCAGCTTGAAGTCGCCGTGGCCCATGCCTTCCTTGCCGGTCAGCTGCTTGAACAACCACCACACCGACCACAGCGACAGGTAGCCCAGCAGAGCCCCCAGCAGGGCAGGCTTGGCCGGCATGTACAGGTTGTCGATGCTGCCGATCAACCCGAGCCACATCAGCGGCAGGGTCAATTGGTCCGGTAGTAGCTGGGTGCGCAGGTCGATGCCGGACAGGGCGATCAGGAAGCAGGTCAGCACGATGGCGCCAAAGCCCTGCCAGCCGAAGCCGAACTGCCACACGCAGGCCAGCACCATCACCGCGGTCAGCGCCTCCACCAGCGGGTACTGGATGGAGATGGGCGCCTTGCAGTGGCGGCACTTGCCGCCCTGGATCATCCAGCTGAACAGCGGGATGTTCTCGTACCAGGCCAGCTTGTGCTTGCAGTGCGGGCAGTGCGACGGCTCAACGACGATGCCCGGCGGGGGCGGCTCGTAGAAGTCCGGCTCCTCCAGCACCTCGCGCGCATCGCGCTTCCACTGCCACTCCAGCCGCTTGGGCAGGCGCAGGATGACGACGTTCAGGAAGCTGCCCAGAAGCAGTCCCAGGCCGGCCGCAGCGGGATAGCCAAGGCCGGGATGCTGGTCGAGAAATGCCATTGTTACCTTTAGCCGACGACGGCGCCGAGTTTGAAGATGGGCAGGTACATGCCGATGACCATACCGCCTACGACTACGCCGATGAAGACCATGATCATCGGTTCGAGCAGGCTGCTCAGGGCATCCACTGCATTGTTGACTTCCTGCTCATAGTACTCGGCTACCTTGAACAGCATGGTATCCAGCGCGCCGGCCTCTTCGCCGATGCCGGTCATCTGGATGACCATGTGCGGGAACAGGGCGGTTTGTTTCATCGCCATGTTGACCGGGTAGCCCACCGATACGTCATCGCGCATGCGCAGCACGGCTTCCTCGTAGACCTTGTTGCCGGTGGCGCCGGCCACGATGCCGAGGGCTTCCACAAGGGGGACGCCGGCCTTGAAGGTCACCGCCGTGGTGCGGGCAAAGCGGGCGATCGCACTGTTGTTCATGATCTGTCCGATCACCGGGACCTTCAGGATCAGACGATCCATGGTGTGCTGCATCTTCAGTGATCGCTTGTAGGCCATGACGAAGCCCACACCGGTGCCACACATGACAATGGCAATTAACCACCACCACGACACCATGAACCGGGATAGGTTGACGATCAGTTGGGTAAAGGCCGGCAGTTCCGCGCCGAAACTTTTGAACACGTCTTCGAACTGCGGCACGACAAAGATCAGCAGGATGGCGCTTACCAGCAGGGCCACCACCACCACCATCGCCGGGTAGAACAGGGCCTTCTTGATCTTGCCCTTCAGGCCTTCGATGTTTTCCTTGTAGGTGGCCACTGTGTCCAGCACAGTTTCCAGCACACCGGCACCTTCACCGGCGCGCACGAGGTTGCGGTAGAGCTCATCGAACTGCACCGGGTGCTTGCTGACCGCCTCGTACAGGGAGGAACCGCCCTCGATATCGGTGCGGATGCCTTCCACCATCTTCTTCATGCGCGGGTTCTTGTGCCCGCTGCCAATGATCTCCAGCGCCGAGACGATCGGCACGCCGGACTTCATCATGGTGGCCATCTGTCGGCTGAAGAACGCGATGTCCTTTGGGCTGACCGCTTTGCCGGCCTGGCCGAACAGCGGTTTCGGCTTGGGCTTGACCTGACCAGGGTTGATCCCCTGCCGGCGAAGCTCGGCGCGTACCAAATTGGCATTCTTAGCCAACTGCTCGCCCTTCATCTTCACGCCACGCTTGTCGGTCCCCTGCCAGACAAACGGCTGCAACTCCATGGTGGCACGCGCCACTGGCTCTTTCTTGATCGCACTGCGACTGACAGACATGTTGGCTCCCCGGCCCGCCATCCCCAGACGGGCATCTGCCGATGGTAGCGGGTTCATCGCCGACTTGGCAGATCCGGGACGGGCCGGAATGCGAATTCGTGCCGGCGGCCGGCCAAAGGTGACGCACTGCGTCACATTGCCGTGTCCGTCGCAGAATGATGACTGGGGGGTTCACATCGTAGAAATTGCTGCCATCATGGGCCCGGGGAAATCCAGGGGGAGGCGTGCCGGGGTTGGCACGCAACCTGCGTTGATCCACCCGCAGGGTGCAGGACCCGCTCAGCCGGCCGATGGCCGGATCGATCCTGCGCACTGACTCAACCACCACTATCTTGGGGATGTATCACTATGAAGAACCAGAAGGGCTTCACCCTTATCGAACTGATGATCGTTGTCGCGATCATCGCCATTCTGGCTGCCATCGCGCTGCCGGCTTATCAGGACTACACCGTCCGCGCTCGCGTGTCTGAAGGTCTGACCCTGGCTTCGGCCGCCAAGACCATCGTGGCTGAAAACGCCAGCAACGGCTCTGCCACTCTCGGCCAAGGCTACACCTTCGACGCCGCTACTGCTGGCACCAAAAACGTCGATACGATCGCTGTTGATGATGGCAGTGGCGTGATCTCGGTTGCGATGAAGGACAACGCCAAGGCCGTTGCATTTACCCTGACCCCGGAAAGCGGCGGCGCTGCGCTCGTAGCAGGCACCGTGCCGGGTGATGTCATCACTTGGAAGTGCGAAGTGGCTTCCGCCGCGAACAACAAGTATGTGCCGGCCGAGTGCCGCATCTAAATACTTGTGTGTTGTGCGCCGTGTGAGGCGCGTGCGGAATGAAGAAGGGCCCCTAGCCGCAAGGAATGGGGCCTTTCTTTTACATGGCGTATAGGGTGCGTGCCAGAACCGTCCTTAGGGGGAAGGGGAATGATCAAGGGGAAGGGTTTCACGCTGATCGAGCTAATGATCGTCATTGCGATCATGGCGATTCTGGCTGCGATCGCACTGCCGGCCTATCAGGAAAATGTCGTGCGCGCCCGAGTCGCTGAGGGGCTCGTCGGCGCGGGCTCTTTCAAGTCCTTGGTCGCCGAAAATGTGGCCACCGTTGCCGCACTGGATGCGAATGCCTGCAACAATATGGAAGGCATGGGCGGTGCAACCGATAACATTGCTTCGATTGAATGTGAAGGCAGCGGCGTGCTGAAGGTCACCACGACCGATCGTGCTGGCGCCATCGTGCTTCTGTTGACGCCTTCGCTGGGCGATCATGCAACCATCACTTGGGCATGCTCGTTGCAGATCGGAGCACCGCGCCAGGTTCCGGCCGAGTGCCGCTGAGGGCTGTGAGGCCGCAGGGGAGCTGAAGCAGTTTTGCGGCGGTGTGATTCAGCGATGATGGCAATACGTCAACAACACCAGTGAATCAGGCGGTGATCATCGGTGGGTAGCTGAGAGTCTGTGGTACCGTTCGCGCCCTCAGTCACCCGTTCTCATTGTTCAGGCAGCTTGTACGCAGGAGCCACGCACAAGCATTGATCGCTTTGCCGTCTAGGAATCGCATGAACGCACTCACTACTTCTAACCTCGTCGGCATCACCGGCTTGGCCCGCCGCCTGGTCCAGGACGGCGCGCTGGATGAGGCTGCCGCCCGCGATGCCATGGCCAAGGCCACTGCCGCGCGCCAGCCGCTGCCAACCTGGTTCGCGCAGAACAAGGTGGTCGGGGCTTCGCAGCTGGCGGCCGCCAACGCGGTTGAGTTCGGCATGCCGCTGTTCGACGTGTCTACCTTCGACAGCAGCCAGAACGCGATGAGCCTCGTCAGCGAGGAGCTGCTGCGCAAGCACAACGTGTTGCCGCTGTTCAAACGCGGCGGCAAGCTGTTCGTCGGCACCAGCAACCCCACCCATTCTCTGGACGAGATCAAGTTCCACACCAATCTGGTGGTGGAGCCGATCCTGGTCGATGAAGACCAGATCCGTCGCACCCTCGAGCAGTGGCAGTCCAGCCACGACACCATTGGTGATGCCTTGGGCGGCGATGACGAGGGCATGGCGAACCTCGACATCGGCGGTGGCGACGATGAGATGGGCAACACCGACAGTGGCATCGACGCCAAGGGCGACGATACCCCGGTGGTCAAGTTCGTCAACAAGGTGCTGGTCGATGCGATCCGCAAGGGCGCCTCGGACATCCATTTCGAGCCCTACGAAGACGACTACCGCGTGCGTCTGCGCATCGACGGCCTGCTGAAGATGGTCGCGCGCGCGCCGAACAAGCTCAACCAGCGCATCGCCGCGCGCCTGAAGGTGATGGCGCAACTGGATATCGCCGAAAAGCGCGTGCCGCAGGATGGGCGTATCAAGCTCAATCTTTCCAAGACCCGGCAGATCGACTTCCGCGTCAGCACGCTGCCTACGCTGTTCGGTGAGAAGGTGGTGCTGCGTATCCTCGATGGCAGCGCGGCCAAGCTGGGCATCGACAAGCTGGGTTACGAGCCGGACCAGCAGAAGCTGTTCCTGGATGCGATCCACAAGCCGTACGGCATGGTGCTGGTGACCGGTCCGACCGGTTCGGGCAAAACGGTGTCGCTGTATACCGCGCTGGGCATCCTCAACGACGAGACCCGCAACATTTCCACTGCCGAAGATCCGGTGGAAATCCGCCTGCCGGGCGTCAACCAGGTGCAGCAGAACAACAAGCGCGGCATGACCTTTGCTGCAGCGCTGCGCTCGTTCCTGCGACAGGATCCGGACATCATCATGGTCGGCGAAATCCGCGACCTGGAAACGGCGGAGATCGCGATCAAGGCGGCGCAGACCGGTCACATGGTGCTGTCCACGCTGCACACCAACGACGCGCCGCAGACCATCGCGCGCCTGATGAACATGGGTATCGCGCCGTACAACATCACCAGTTCGGTGACGCTGGTGATCGCCCAGCGCCTGGCGCGCCGGCTGTGTTCGAACTGCAAGCGCCCGGCCAATCTACCGGAGCATGCGCTGCTGGCCGAGGGCTTCACCCAGGCGCAGCTGGATGCAGGCATCGAACTGTATGAGGCGGTGGGCTGCGATGAGTGCACCGAGGGTTACAAGGGCCGTACCGGCCTCTACCAGGTGATGCCGATGACCGACGAGATCGCGACCATCGTGCTGGCGGGCGGCAACGCGCTGCAGATTGCCGAGGCCGCGCAGGCGATCGGTGTGAATGACCTGCGGCAGTCGGCGTTGAAGAAGGCGGCTGCGGGTGTGACCAGCCTGGCCGAGATCAACCGCGTCACCAAGGATTGATGCCATAGATCCACGCCATACGTGGATGGGGTAACCAGTAGATCCACGCCATGCGTGGATACGCGGTGCACGAGATTGCCGGCCAGCGGCCGGCACTACCATTTCGACGCAGAACGGCCGGTTGATCCACGCCATGCGTGGATGGCGCGGGGGCGCAACGCCAACCAAGGTTGGCATCTACCAGGGCCGTTCGGCCCTTATTCCATCCCCAGCTTCTTCAGCTTGTAGCGCAGCGCACGGAAGGTGATGCCCAGCTGCGCGGCAGTGCGGGTCTTGTTCCAGCGGTTTTCCTCCAGCGCGCGCTGGATGGCGCTGCGCTCAAGCTGTTCGATATACGAGGGCAGGGCGGCACTGCCCGGATGCAGATCCACCACCGCTTCAGCGTGGGCGGCGCTGCCCGGTGAGCGCGGCGCATGCTGCGGCAGGCGCAGGTCGTCGGCACCGATACGGTCTTCCTCGGCCAGCGCCAGCGCACGTTCCAGGATGTTCTCCAGCTCGCGCACGTTGCCGGGGAAGCCGTACTGGGCCAACGCGTCCAGCGCCGACGGCGCCAGCAGCGGGGTGGCGCGGCCGTGGCTGCGGGCCAGCCGCGACAGGATCGACGCGGCCAGTGCGGGCAGGTCCTGGCGACGCTCGCGCAGCGGTGGTACGCGCAGTTCGATGACGTTGATGCGGTAGTAGAGGTCGTGGCGGAAACGCCCGTCTTCGACCAGCTCGGCCAGATCCTTGTGGGTGGCCGAGAGGATGCGCACGTCCACCGGTTCTTCGCTGGGGGCGCCGACGGCGCGCACCGATTTTTCCTGGATCGCACGCAGCAGCTTCACCTGCATCTGCAGCGGCAGCTCGGCCACTTCATCCAGGAACAGGGTGCCGCCGTGTGCGGCCTGGAACAGTCCCGGCTTGTCGGCATGGGCGCCGGTGAAGCTGCCCTTGCGATGGCCGAAGAACTCGCTCTCCATCAACTCGGTGGGAATGGCGCCACAGTTGACCGGCACGAACGGCCCAGCGGCGCGTGCACCCTGGGCGTGGATGGTGCGTGCAACCAGTTCCTTGCCCACCCCGGATTCGCCCAGGATGTAGACCGGCGCCTGGCTGCGCGCAACCTTGCCGATGGTGGCGCGCAGCACGTCCATCGCCGGCGATTCGCCCAGCAGGCGTGCGGCCTGTTCGGCGGCGGGGCCGGCAACGGGGCGTTCGCTGTTGTTGAGTTCCAGCGCATGCTTGACCAGGCCGCGCAGCACGGTGATGTCCACCGGCTTGCTGACGAAATCGAAAGCACCGGCTTTCAGTGCTTCCACGGCCAGGTCCATGCTGCCGAAGGCGGTGATCATCGCCACCGGCGTGCGCGGGTAGTGCTGGGCGATCTCGCTGACCAGTTCGATGCCGTTGCCGTCGGGCAGGCGCATGTCGGTGATGCACAGGTCATAGGGATTGCTGGCCAGCAGTTCGCGGGCTTCGGCGAGGTTGGCGGCGGTGCTGATGCGCAGGCCCATGCGGCCGAGGGTCAACACCAGCAGTTCGCGGATATCGCGTTCGTCGTCGACGACGAGGGCGCTGCGGGTTTCGTTCATGGGTGGGAAAGATAGCCGAGGGTGTGGAAGGCGACAAATGTTTGACGCACGGAATCAGCGCGGAAGCAGGGTGTGCGGCCCGGGCAGTACCAGGCGGAAGCAGGAGCCGCCGGCGGGGACGGGGATGTAGTCCAGCCGCGCCTGGTTGGCCCGGCACAGCTCGCGGGCGATATACAGGCCCAGGCCGGTGCCGTGCTCGGAGGTGGTGAAGAAGGGGCGGAACAGCTGCGCGGCGACGGTCTCCGGGATGCCCGGGCCACGGTCCATCACGTCGATCACCGCACTGCGCTCGTGCTGCGCCACGCGCAGCCGCACGCGCGCGGGCTGCTCGCCGATGCGGCCGTACTTGAGGGCGTTGTGCACAAGCACGGTCAGCACCTGGTACAGGTGGCGCGGGTCGACCTGGGCCGGTACCGAGGTGTCGTTGATGATCGGTTCGATGCTGTCGGTTTCCAGCGTCTGCCCCTGCTTGTACTCCAGCACGAAGCGACGCACGAAGGCGGCCAGGTCGACGTTCTCCGGGTTGGCGCGTTCGCGCCGGGCCAGGCCCAGCACGCTTTCAACGATGCCGTTGGTGCGCTGGCACTGCTGGTGGATGATCTGCAGCAGGCGGCGGTCGCTTTCGTTGAAGCCGGTGCCTTCCTCCAGCAGCTGCACGGCGTAGTTGATGGCCGCCAGCGGGTTGCGGATCTCGTGCGCGAGGCTGGCCGAGAAGCGCCCCATCGCCGACAGGGTGAGCGATTCGGCGCGGCGCGAGACCACGCTGGAGTCGTCAAGGAACACCAGCACCAGGTCGCTGCCGGCCAGCAGGCGGGCGAAGCGTGGCTGCACTTCCGGCTGGTCGGGGTTGAGCTGCAGCGGCATTTCATCCTGTGCCCAGCCGTTGCGCCAGCGTTGCAGGCGCCGGGCAAGTTCGGGGGCGACACTGGCCAGGTCGAGGCGGCCCGAATCACTGTTGCCGTCGCGGTCGCCCAGCAGGACCGAGGCAGCTTCGTTGGCCAGGGTGATGCGGTTGTCGGCGTCCACCACCACCACGCCGGTACGCATGCGGCGGATGATCAGTTCGTTGATCTGGAACAGGTTGGCCACTTCGTCGCCACGCTGGTTGGCCAGCTGCTGGTTGCGGCGTGCACGGTTGCCGACCTGGTAGCTGATGAAGGCCAGGGCCAGGTAGCTGGTGGTGAACATCGCCAGTTCGGCCAGGGTGCGGGTGGGGTCGCCGCCTTCCAGTACCTTCCACAGGTATTCGGCGGCGGTGGCGACGCTGGCGGCCAGCGCCAGCACCAGGCCCCAGCTGAGCGGTAGCAGGGTGGCGGCGGCGGCGATGTTGAACAGCAGCGACATCGAGATGCCGGCGCTGGCGCCCGGCAGGGCGTGCGCCAGCAGGCTGGCGGCGACGATGTCCAGCAGCACGCCGCCAACCACGATCGGCCGCAGCCAGCGTTCGTTGCGGCCGATTGCCAGCCACAACAAGGACAGCAGCAGATAGGCGGCGCCGACCGTATAGGCCAGGCGTGGGTGGTGGGCTTCGCCGACCATGGCCGACAACGGGCTGTACAGCAGGGCGGCGATGACCGAGGCGATCAGCACCCGGTACAGGGCGAAGAAATACAGCTCGCGCCGCGGTATCGATTCGATGCGGTCGATCAATGAAGCACTGGGTGACACGCCGGAACTCCCCTTCTGGCTGCCTGGAACTGGGTCATGACGGCGCTGGGCCGAACCTGCCCGACGTCCCCCGATCGTCGGACCTGCTCGCTGCCCGGTTGCCGGCACCGTGGGTCGAATCTACGGGGCCAGTATAGGGCGCCTGTGCCGGGCTGGGCTGCGCAATCGGCCCGGGCGGGGGGGCAGTGCCTGATCCAGGCCGTGCCGCAACTGCCTGAATGACCATGGAAATCTGGCCGGTTCGGGCCTTTTGTCCATACGTCTTTGCGCCCCGGCGCCGGCTCGGCCACAATAGTGGGCCCGCCGCGGTCCATGCCGGCGCCCCGCCGGGGCCCTGAGGAATTGCGTGCGGTCGTTCCTATTCCCACGGTGACGCATGAATTTCCACGAATACCAGTCAAAACAACTGCTTGCCGAGTACGGCATCCCGGTCCCGGCCGGCAAGGTCGCTGCGACCCCGGACGAAGCTGTTGCCGCTGCCAACTCCCTGGGCCAGGGCCCCTGGATGGTCAAGGCGCAGATCCACGCTGGCGGCCGCGGCAAGGCTGGCGGCGTCAAGTTCTGCAAGACCACCGACGACGTGAAGGCCGCTGCGGCCAAGATGCTCGGCACCAAGATGGCCACCTACCAGACCGCTGGCGTTGAACTGCCGGTCAACCTGGTGCTGGTGACCACCGCTGGCGAGATCGTCAAGGAACTGTACCTGTCGGTGCTGGTTGACCGTGGCACCAAGACCATCACCTACATCGCTTCTTCGGAAGGCGGCGTGGAGATCGAGCAGGTCGCCGCTGAAACCCCGGAGCTGATCCACTCGCTGAACGTCGACTTCGTCGAAGGCGTGCAGGGTTACCACGGTCGTGATTTCGGCTTCAAGCTGGGCCTGACCGCCAAGCAGGCCGGCCAGTTCGCCAACATCATGGTGAACCTGTACCGCCTGTTCAACGAAAAGGACCTGGCGCTGGTTGAAATCAACCCGCTGGCCATCCTGGACGACGGCAACCTGTACGCGCTGGACGGCAAGTTCGACAGCGACGACAACGCCGCGTTCCGCCAGAAGGCCCTGGTCGCCATGCGCGACAAGACCCAGGAAGATCCGACCGAAGTGATCGCTTCGGAGCTGGACATCAACTACGTCACCATGGACGGCAACATCGGCTGCATGGTCAACGGCGCAGGCCTGGCCATGGCCACCATGGACGTCATCAAGCTCAACGGCGGCGAGCCGGCGAACTTCCTGGACGTGGGCGGCGGCGCCAACAAGCAGCGCGTCATCGAAGCGTTCAAGCTGATCCTGTCCTCGGACAAGGTCGAAGGCATCTTCGTCAACATCTTCGGCGGCATCGTCCGCTGCGACATGATTGCCGAAGGCATCATCGCCGCCGTGAAGGAAGTGGGCGTCAAGGTTCCGGTCGTGGTGCGCCTGGAAGGCACCAACGTGGAAGAAGGCAAGCAGCTGCTGCGTGACAGCGGCATGGCCATCATCCCGGCCGACAACATCAACGACGGTGCCAAGAAGGTCGTCGAAGCTGTCAAGAACGCCGCCTGATCCGACACCGAAGGAAATCCAATGTCAGTTTTGATCAACAAGAACACCAAGGTGATCGTGCAGGGCTTCACCGGCCAGCAGGGCACCTTCCACGCCACTCAGATGATCGAGTACGGCACCCAGGTTGTTGGCGGCGTGACCCCGGGCAAGGGTGGCACCACCCATATCGACCTGCCGGTCTTCAACACCGTTGCCGACGCCGTGCAGAGCACCGGCGCCAACGCTTCGGTCATCTACGTGCCGCCGCCGTACGCGGCTGACGCGATCCTGGAAGCCGCTGCTGCCGGCATCAAGGTCATCGTCTGCATCACCGAAGGCATCCCGGTGCTGGACATGCTGCGCGTCAAGAACGTGCTGACCCGTTCGCATCCGGACACCGTGCTGATCGGGCCGAACTGCCCGGGCGTCATCACCCCGGGTGAGTGCAAGATCGGCATCATGCCGGGCCACATCCACAAGCCGGGCAAGATCGGCATCGTGTCGCGTTCGGGCACCCTGACCTATGAAGCGGTCAAGCAGACCACCGAAGTCGGCCTGGGCCAGTCCACCTGCATCGGCATCGGTGGTGACCCGATCAACGGCCTGAACTTCGTCGACTGCCTGAAGCTGTTCAACGAAGACCCGCAGACCGAAGGCATCATCATGGTCGGCGAAATCGGCGGCGACGCTGAAGAAGCCGGTGCCGAGTACATCAAGAACCACGTGAAGAAGCCGGTCGTCGGTTTCATCGCGGGTGCTTCGGCTCCGGCCGGCAAGCGCATGGGCCACGCCGGTGCGATCGCATCGGGCGGCAAGGGCACTGCCGAAGGCAAGTTTGCTGCCATGGAAGCTGCTGGCGTCGTCACCGTGCGTTCGCCGGGCGACCTGGGCGCTGCCATCGCCAAGCTGGTCAAATAAGGCCGCTTGTGTAGAGTCGAGCCATGCTCGACTTGCTTCAAACAGAAAGGCCGCCTCCGGGCGGCCTTTCCTGTTCTGCGGGTGGTCCACTACGGTGGACATTATCCGACCGTGGCCTGCATCTGCGGCCTGATCAGGTCGCGGTATCGAGCGCTGCGGATCAGTAGTTCTTCGTGCGACCCGGTGGCGGCGACCGCACCTTCATCGATGAGTACGATTCGATCGGCGGCAAGAATGGTCTGCAACCGGTGTGCGACGATGAGCGTGGTCGGACCCGTGCCCGTTCCGAAAACATGGTCATGTACCGCCTGTTCGGCGTGCGAATCGAGCGCCGATGTCGGCTCGTCGAGCAGCAGGATATCGGCTCGCTTCAACAGTGCGCGCGCAATGGCTACCCGTTGCTGCTGGCCGCCTGACAATCGGGCCCCGCGTTCGCCCAAGGGCTCATCGTAACCTGCGGGCAACTCATTGATGAAAGCATCTGCGCCTGAAGACACTGCTGCGTTCCTGACATCCTCGTCGGTAGCGTCGAGCTTGCCGTATCGGATGTTCTCAAGCACGGATCGGCCGAAAATTGCCGGCGCCTGCGAGATCGTGCCGATAGCGTTGCGGATGCTTGCAGGCTGGAACGTGGAGATATCGTGGCCGTCGATGAAGATGGCGCCGGCGCGCACGGGATGCAGGCGCAGAAGCAGCGACAGCAGCGTACTCTTGCCCGCGCCGGATGCGCCCACGATGGCGACCTTTTCCCCCTTCGCAATGTCCAGGTTCAAGCGTCGCAGAACGGGCCTGTCGGGCGCAGCGGCATACCAGAAATCGACATTCTCGAATCGGATGCATCCCTGCAGAGCCTGCACCAGCCTGGTTTCCTGCGCCTCATGGTGTGGCAGGTCACCAAATGCGGTGATGCGATCAGTCGCTCCGGCGGAGCGCTGCAGCGCCCCCCATGTGTCCAGGAGCGCGGCGGCGGCCATGCCGCACATCACGGCGTACATGGCGAACTGTCCCAGCTGGCCCGCCGAGAGCGTCCGGTCCATGACCTTGTGGGTGCCTGTCCATAACACAGCGGTGATGCCCAGCAGCATCACGATCAATGACGATGCCGTCAGTACAGACTGCCAGGTCGTGCGCCGACGAGCGCCGCTGACGCTGGCATCGAGCGTCGCCGCATGCCGCTCTGTCTCGAAGGGTTCGCGGGCGAAATCTTTCACCGCCCTGATATGGCCCAGCGCTTCCGCCGCAACGACGCGCGATTGTGCAAGCAGATCATTGTAGTCGCGCGCGCTGGCCCGCAGGTGCTTGGAGCCCGCGGCGATGGGAGCCGATGCAAACGGGATGGCGGCGATCGTCAGCAGTGCCAGGCCAGGGTCGGTAATGAACAACATGGTGACCGCACCGGCCAGCATGATTCCGCTGCGTATCGCCACAGAGAAGCTGACCCCGATGGCTATCCGCAGGTGCTCGATATCGGAGGTCAATCGTGAAAGCAGTTCCGTTGAAGGCTGCTGCTGATGGAATTCCAGCGGCTGGACGAGCAATCGTGAGAACAGCTGCCCCCGCAGGTCATTGGTTACTTCATCAGCGAGGCGATTGATGAAGTAGACCCGCATTGCCGTGGCCACGCCGATCGCCACTGAGATCAAGGCAAGTGTCAGGAAGATGTTGTCGATCTTCTCCAGGCTGTTCAGGTCCAGGCCGCGGTTGCCCCGTGCGGCGATGGGAACGGCGAGGGCGAACGTGGTTGCAACCACGATGCTGGTCAATGCACCCGCCAGAAGTGGCAGGTGGTTGCGCGAAAGACTCGCCAGCAGCCGGAGGGTGCGTGCCACCGGCATGGCCTTCTCGAGGGCTTTATTCACACCCTTCGCTCCTGTCAGTTCCAGTTGCTGGACGAAGCACCATGGCGATGGCTAGTTCATGCACTTGCGCTGCTCCATCGTCCTGATGATGGCCTCGGCACTGCCGGGGTTTGATGCAAGCGCCTGCCGCAGTTCTGCGCACGCCATCCTCCGCCCCATGCGTGCATACCTTCCCATCCATGAGTTGTCTTCGACGCTCACCTGCAATGTGGGCTCGCGCGCCGGAAAGGCGGCCTGGGTCGGTCTTGTCAGGGAGGGGCGCTTGAACGAGATATCATCTGGACGAATGGCAAGGTCGAGCGGTGCGGGGGCAACAGCCATCGCAGGTCCATGTACTTCATCGACCACGTCCAGCGTGGGCCTGCGGGGCGCCGCAGGTGCAACAGGCAGCGCCGGGCCAGCAGTCCTGCCGGGCCCTCCCAATGCCCGGGGCATGGCAGCGGGAACAGGCGCCCGCGCGAGAGGGCGCTCGATGAACACGAGCGATGCCCTCGTTTCATCATCCCCGACGTTCCCAGGTGTCTTGCCGGCGACCTGGCACAGCAGGATCAGCAAGGCCAGTTGCGCTGCCGATGCCAGGAAAAGCGCCGCTAGTCGTTCCACTCGAGGCGACATCGGTCGGTCACTGTGGGAGGGCGTTCAAGGTGACTCGACCTCGTATCCGCGCTGGCGCAGCGCATTGATGTATCCGTCGTTGCCGGACAGGTCGGCGATGGGAAGCACCGCGAGCGTCGTCGTGTTGGTCTGCAGTGCATTGTCTGCGGCCGCAAGCCATTTCTCCCTTACGACCGTGCGGATGTCGGGCATGCCAAAAGCACGGGCTGCGGGCGCGTTGCTGAGCGAGTCCGTGCATAGTGCATCCCGTTTCGAGGTCAGGGATA
Source organism: Stenotrophomonas sp. G4 (assembly GCF_003428825.1). NCBI lineage: Bacteria > Pseudomonadati > Pseudomonadota > Gammaproteobacteria > Lysobacterales > Lysobacteraceae > Stenotrophomonas > Stenotrophomonas sp. G4. Next base: position 3,509,020 of record NZ_CP031741.1, on the reverse strand, counting down.
CGTCGATCCGGGCGGTCTCGCCCGTAGACCATGCATTTGCGTTGGTTACCAGGCGATCCATGCCGGATTCGACAAGATCCATGGTTGCCACCATGCAGGCGCTGTCGTCGATCGACGTCGACCTGACTGCCTTGAGCATCTGCGCGGCGTTCTGACGCGAGAGCTTGAGCATATATCGAGGTGTGTGCAGTCCGATGCCGCGCGCCTTCACTTCGGCGACGATGACGGGAGCGACCACCCCCTTGCTGCTCAGCCCACGCTGGGCCATCACCGCCGACATCAGCTCCTCCGCGGCCGCAAGCGGGCGCTTGCCTTCGAGGTTGCTGTGGCCAGCGAGGTACTTGTCGCGCAGATTCTGCCAGCGCGCGTATACATCCGGTGCCAGGACATCTTTGAGTTGCCCATTGTCAGGATTGTTCTGTGCCTTCATGTAGCTGTAGCCAAGCGACAGCTTGCCGAGCCAGCCGGTGTCGACGTCTACGGTGAAGGATGGCTCCCACAGCACGGCCTGAGCCTCGGCAATCACCTCTCGCACCGCTGCCGAATCCCATGTGATCGAGGATGGCACGGGCTTGAGCGTGCCCAGGATCCAGAGTGTGTGCTCGCCACGTGAGACTCTCCAGAGTCCGGGACCCGGTGCAACCCCGGACACCACGACGGTATCAAGGGTGCGCAATGGAGGCTCGGTGGCATCTGCTGCGGCGGCGCAGTTGATGCCCGCCGCGGGAAGCGCCAATGCAATGAGGAGCACAAGACGTGATTTCTGTCTCAGCATGTGGGTGCCGTTGCGTCTCTTCTCAGGTCAATTACTGCGGTAGGGGCGAGCATGTCGGGGTCGCGGGCCAGCAGCCCGGCCACGCGCGCCACATCGGACCTCGGCACCTCGAGGTGAGGGCCGTTCTGGGCGATGTGTTGACGTACGTTCTGCCAGTAGATCAGCTGGTGCTGCATGTAGTGTTCATAGAAAGCGAAGAGCCCGCGCATGACGCGGTAATCGTCTGCAAGCAGACTGCGTTCGGACTGGCCCTGTGCTGCAGGTTCCGGGTCAGCGCACGGCGGTGCGAAAACGCTCCTGAAGCCCAGGCCCGACGTGACGGGGGTGGAGATCATCGGGACGATCAGCGCATCGGTTCTGCGGGACAATGCGGCGGTGCCGAGCATGATGCTCATCGAGCGCTTGCAGAAGTTGATGGGGAATGTGGCGTTCTCGTCCTTGAAAACGTCCGGCAGGATGAAGACGGCTGCGCCTGCCCTCAGTTCACGCATGGCTGTTGCCAGGCCTTTGCGGGTGTCATGGACGAAACCAACACCGTTGTCCTCGTTCCAGAACCAGCCGTTGAGCCTGTCGAAGATTTCGTTGCCTGGATGGGTTTCCGGGTTTCCATAGAACAGGAAGGTTTTCCGCTCGTGCCGTAAACGCTCCGCCAGCATGATGATCGACAGAATGTAGTGGGCATGGTGCGGCACTGCGATCAGAAGCCCGCGCGGCGTGCGTGCCAGTTCATCGAATGCGCTGTAGTCCGTTCGGTCGGCGCGACTGAGCAGGGACAGGAACTCGGTCCGGTTCCCACGCCGCAGAACATTGGCAACGAACAGCTTCTGCAGGTACCAGTAGTAGTATTCGCCAAATCTCGTGTTTCCCGATTCGGCGCAGGCAACACGCAGGTAGTGCTCGTCGTCGTCGGTCAGAGGGGTCTTGATGATCGACTCGATCCAGGCAATCCGCCGATCAAGGCGGCGCAAGGGACGGGCAAGTTGAGTCAACAATTGCGGAATCAGCATGCAAGCCTTCCCTGTCGATCAACGACATCGCCTTCAAGCGTATCGATCGCTTCCATCAAGGCGTCGAGTTCGGCATCGATACTGTCGGGTTGGTACTGTGCCAGCAGTGCGGATCGGAACATCCTGATCTTTCTGCGCGCGTTGTATGTCCTGATCGCCGGCCTGCGCAGTGACTGTTGTTCGCGCAGCAACCATTGATCCCCCAGGCTGCTGCACTGGTGAAGATGGTCGATGATCCCGTGCAGGATCGCGCTGCTGTCGGCAGAACGGGCCTCGATCGTGGAATAGCCCTGTATGCCCCAGAACGACAGTGCGTAGCCGTAGCGTTGATTGAGGATCATTTCGAGCGGCGAAACGTAGATGTCATCGCGCGCGGTCCGAATCAGCAGGGTTGCTTCGTGTGCTGAGACAAGCTGGTCCGAGAAAATGACGAGTGCTGGTCGCTGACCGGACTGCGCCAGCCGCACCATGCCGCTTGCGCTCAACCCAAGGCTGTTCTCGTTGCACACGACGCGTAGGCGCCCTGCATCTGCGAGCTGTCTGCTTCTGGTCAAGACTGCGCGCGTAGATGGCAGGACCAGCGCAAGAGCGTTGGTGCCAGCGTGGTCGCTGCCTGTATAGGCATGGAGGCTCCGCTCGAACTCCTCCGGTGCGTTGAATCCATCCATGGAATGTGCTCTCGATAATGACGAGGGCGAAGGCAACCGCCTTCGCCCTCGATCTGCGTCAGTTGATGCCCGGCTCGATTTCCGGCACGCAGTCATTGCCGTTGCTGCCGCAACAGTCCGAGCAGAACAGTGCTACCGCACCATTCCTAACCACTTCAAATGCGGTGCCAATCGACGTTGCGTCTTCGGCCCTCTGCAGCATCCCAGCTTCAAAGCCTGCGACATCCAATGCCATAGAACTCATCCTGATTCTCCATTCCAATTGGATACAGCGATCAATAGCCGGACCGAGTGAGCCGGCCAATCTGGACACAACGTCCAAATTCCTTTTTTGAACCAGATTGCGCGGTGATCTGAGCCGTCGAAGGTGGTCACCATGAATTTATCGTGAATGGGAGGGTGCTACTAATGAAAGCGAAAATCAATAGCCCCAGGGCGGACATTCGAGGAGGCGATGGCAGGGTCTGGGCGGCAGGGAAACGAGGTCCAGGTCTGCGCGACTCGGGGCAGACCGATCGCATGCATCGGTCCTAACCGGTCCGTGTCCAAAGGCCTAGAATGGTGCAATTGCAACCACAGGCTGGATTCCCATGGCTTCGATCCGCATCGCGATGGCGCAGTTCGACTTCCCGGTCGGCGATGTCGCCGGCAACACCGAGCGCATCATCGAGATGATCGGCCAGGCGCGCGATGAGTACGGCGCCGGGCTGGTGATGTTCCCCGAGCTGGCAGTCAGCGGCTATCCGCCGGAGGACCTGCTGCTGCGCCCGGGCTTCCTGTATGAGTGCGAGCAGGCGATGACCCGCATTGCTGCTGCGTGCCGTGGCATCACCGCCGTGGTCGGTTGGCCGCAGGCGGCCGGTGCGGTGGTCTACAACGCGGCCAGCGTGCTGCGCGATGGCCTGGTGGAGCAGACCTACCGCAAGCGCGAACTGCCCAATTACGCGGTGTTCGACGAGCGCCGCTACTTCGATGTCGACCCGGACGGTGGCAGCTGCGTGTTCGAGGTCGACGGCATCCCGGTCGGCCTGCTGATCTGCGAGGACCTGTGGTTCGCCGAGCCGCTGGCCGATACGGTGCGTGCCGGCGCGCAGCTGGTGGTGGTGCCCAATGCCTCGCCGTACGAGCGTGGCAAGCATGCCCAGCGTGACGCCGTGCTGGCTGCACGCACCCGCGAAAGCGGCGCGGCCATCGCCTACCTCAACGTGGTGGGCGGCCAGGACGCGCTGGTGTTCGACGGTGCATCGGTGGTGGCCGATGGCGATGGCACGGTGCACCCGGCCGCGGCGGCCTTCGTCGACCAGTGGCTGGTGGTGGACTACGACGGCGCTACCCGCCGCTTCCTGCCGCAGGTATGGATGGACGACGGCGACGAGAGCATGGATGCGCTGGCGTGGCGCGCGGTCACCCGCGGCATCCAGGACTATTGCAGCAAGAACGGTTTCAAGAAGGTGTGGCTGGGTCTGTCCGGTGGCATCGACTCGGCGATCGTGCTGGCCATGGCGGTCGATGCACTGGGCGCGGAGAACGTGACCGCGGTGCGCCTGCCATCGCGCTATACCGCCGGCATGTCCAATGACCTGGCCGCCGAGCAGTGCCAGGCGCTGGGCGTGAAGCTGGAAGCCGTTTCCATCGAGCCGGCGTTCCAGGGCCTGATGCAGGCGCTGGCACCAATGTTCGAGGGCACCACGCCGGATGTGACCGAGGAGAACCTGCAGTCGCGCAGCCGTGGCGTGATCCTGATGGCACTGGCCAACAAGTTCGGTGGCCTGCTGCTGACCACCGGCAACAAGAGCGAGTACGCGGTCGGCTACGCCACCATCTATGGCGACATGTGCGGGGGTTACGCGCCGCTGAAGGACCTGTACAAGACCGAGGTGTTCGGCCTGTCCAAGTGGCGCAACACCGTTGGCGGTGCGCCGGTGATCCCGCCGGCGGTGATCAGCCGCCCGCCCTCGGCCGAACTGCGCGAGAACCAGACCGACCAGGATTCGCTGCCGGCCTACGACGTGCTGGACGGCATCCTGTACCGCTACATCGACCAGGAGCAGTCGCGCACGGAGATCGTCGCTGCAGGCTATGACGCGGCGGTGGTGGATCGTGTGCTGCGGCTGGTGCGGATCAGCGAGTGGAAGCGTCACCAGGCCGCGCCGGGCCCGAAGGTCTCGCGCCGCGCGTTCGGGCGTGAGCGCCGCTACCCGATCAGCAACGGCTACAAGAGCTGAGGACCGCTCGCCGGGCATGGCCCGGCGCTACCAATGTTCGATGGATCCATCGGGGTAGTGCTGGCCGGCAGCCGGGTGTGCCGCCCATCCACGCATGGCGTGGATCTACCGGTCTTCGTTGAGCAGCTGCTCCAGGCCGGCGGTTTCGGCGGCCTCGTCAAATTGGCTGCCCCCCAGCCGCGCACGCACGAATGCCAGGCCATCGGCCGCCGCTGCGTCCAGCGTGCCGCGATGGTCGACCGGGTATCGGCGGAATGCCACGGGTTCACCGCGCAGGGCCAGGCCGACGGCATACAGCAGGGTGGTGAGATAGGGCACGTCGCGGTCCTCGCTGCCGTGGCCCAGCATCAATGGCTGGCTGAAGCCCCGCCGTGGCACGCCCAGATAGTCATGCAGCAGCGCCCAGATGCCCGGCACCGTGGTCAGCGGTGCGCTGAACATTTCTCCCGTGTTCGCCCCTTCCAGGGTGGCCGCAAGCGGGCCCAGGCACTGCTGGCGCGCCAGCGCGACCCGTGCATGGCCTTCGTCGCTGAGTACGCGTGCGATACGCGGCTCCACCTGCAGCAGGCCATCGAGCAGGTAGGCGTGATAGGCATTGAGCGCGCCCGGATTCGGCGTGCGGTTGTCCGGCTTCATCACCAGCGCGGTCAGTTCGACGGCCGTGGGTGTGCCGGTGGTGAAGCTGCCGCGGTACTGCAGCGAGGGCCCATAGGACGGTGCTAGGTGGCCGGCAGTGAGTGCGGCAGCGCCGCCCTGCGAATGGCCCACCGATACCCAGCGCGGTGACAGCGTGGCGTTGCCGAGGAAGTGGCGGCTGGCCTTGATGAGATCGATGGCGTTGCGCGCGGAGGTACGCACGTGCAGGTAGGCGTGGTCACCGGGGCCACCCAGGCCGTGGTAATCGGCGGCGAGAACGGCATGGCCCTGTGCCAGGAACTGGTCGAGGAAGCGGCCATCGCGCTCGGGCTGATAGGGGCCGGATACCGAAGGCGCGCAGTGGTCGGCGATGCCCTGGGTGCCGTGCGCCCAGGACACGACCGGCCAGCCACCTGCCGGCGCAGGCCCGGCGGGCAGGTAGACCAGCCCGGTTGCCTCGGCCAGGCGACCGTGATGATCGGGGGTGCGGTAGGCCAGCTTGTAGGCCTGGGCGGCCTTGGAGGGCACCCAGCTGGCGCGGTAGGGCGCGGCCGAGAGCAGGTCACCCGGCTCGGCCGCCAGCGCGACAAGGGGACTGGCGGCCAGCGCGAGCAGGGCAGTGACCAGCAGGGTCGGGCGCGGTCGGAACCGCAGGGACGATGAGGACATGTGGTGCTCCATGCAGGCCGGGATGACCTTTGCGCCGCATTCTGGGAGCTGTCCTCCGCGCCGACTGCGATGGAAGTCGCAGTGATCGCCGGTTCGTAGCATTCCTAGCGGTGACGCCAGGCAAAAAAAAGGCCCCGTGCGGGGGCCTTTTTCTTACTTCTTTTCCAGTCGCGCGTTGCGCTGGCCGGTGGCGGCGGACTTTTCGCCGGCAAACGGGTTCAGCTTGCGGATCATCCACGGGTACTTCGGCCACTTGCCTTCCAGCCACGGGTGATCCGGCTGGTTCAGCTGCAGGACGCGGCGGGCGTCGTCGGCCAGGGTCTTGTTGCCCAAGTGGGTGTAGGAGTCGGCCAGCACCGCCACGGCGTCGTTCTGGAACGCGCTCTGCGGATAGGTTTCCAACAGGTAGTTGGCGCGCCCGGCGGCCGAGACCCAGGCGCCACGGCGCATGTAATACAGGGCGTTGTCGAGCTCGTGCTGGGCGAATACGTCACGCAGCACCAGCATGCGCTGGCGCGCATCGGCGGCGTAGCGGCTGTTGGGATAGCGGTCGACCACGATGTTGAAGTCTGAATAGGCCTGATGCGGCGTCGACAGATCGCGGCGGCTGGCGTCCAGGGACCATACGCGGCGTAGGAAAACCGTATTGCGGTTGGAGTTGGCCAGGCCGCGCAGGTAATACAGATAGGCGATGTTGCGATGGGTCGGGTAGGTGCGGATGAAGCGGTCGATGCTGGACACCGCGTCATCATGCTTGCCGGCCTTGTACTGGGCATAGGCCGATTCGATCATCGCCTGCTCGGTGTACGGGCCGTAGGGATACTGTGCCACCAGGCGACGGAAGCTGGCTTCGGCGCCGCTCCAGTTGCCGCCTTGCATCAGCTTGTGGCTCTTTTCGTAGAGCTGTTCGACCGGGGTGCCTTCATCAGGGCGGTCGCCCTTGGTGCCGCGGTTGCAGCCTGTGGCGACGATGACCAGCACCAGCAGGAGGGCGGTCAGGCGGACGGGCGCGGAGAGCAGGACGGAGCGTCGGATCATGGGGTCAATGCGGGACGCGGCTGGAATACGAAGGGTCGATGATAGCCTAGTGTCCTGTCCAGCGACTGAAACCGGCTCGCCGGGACCCCAAAATTTCAAAGATGCCCCCTGCCATGTCTGAACAACCCTCCGAATCGGCCCGCCAGGCCGTTGTCCCCGACACCTCCGCCGGCCGCCGTTTCGACGCGGTCGTGGCCGAGCTGTTCCCCGAATATTCCCGTTCCCGCCTGACCGAGTGGATAAAGGCCGGCGACGTCCTGCTGGACGGTGCGCAGGCACGCCCGCGCGACGCGCTGCGCGGCGGCGAGGTGGTCACCCTGCAGGTGGTGCTGGAAACCCAGACCAGCGCCGAGCCGGAAGACATCCCGCTGGACGTGCTGTTCGAGGACGAGCACCTGCTGGTGATCAACAAGCCGGTCGGCCTGGTCGTGCACCCCGGTGCCGGCAACCACAGCGGCACCCTGGTCAATGCCCTGCTGTACCGCGACCCGTCGGTGGCGGTGCTGCCGCGCGCGGGCATCGTGCATCGCCTGGACAAGGACACCAGCGGCGTGATGGTCGTGGCCCGCACGCTGGAAGCGCAGACCGCACTGGTCGAGCAGCTGGCCGCCCGTGACGTGCACCGCCAGTACCTGGCCGTGGTGATGGGGGCGCTGGTGGCCGGTGGTACCGCAGATGCGCCGATCGACCGTCACCCGCGCGACCGCCTGAAGATGGGCGTGCGCGAGGATGGCAAGGAAGCGGTGACCCATTACCGCCTGCGCGAGCGCTTCCGCGCGCATACCGCGCTGGAATGCCGCCTGGAAACCGGGCGTACCCACCAGATCCGCGTGCACATGGCGCACCTGCGCCATCCGATCGTGGGCGATCAGCTGTACGGCGGTGCGCTGAAGCTGCCCAAGGGGGCCAGCGACGAGCTGGTCGCCGCGCTGCGCGGCTTCAAGCGCCAGGCCCTGCATGCAGAGACCCTGGAGTTCGTGCATCCGATCAGTGGTGAGCCGGTGCGCAACACCGCGCCGGCGCCGGCCGACATGCTGCATCTGATGAAGGTGCTGCGCGAAGACAGCGCGGCCTTCGCCGAACGCGAGCGGGACCGCTGGTAATGACTACCGCGCTGCCGCTGCTGCAGGCTGATTGGCCGGCGCCCCCGGGCGTGCATGCACTGACCACGCGCCGGCATGGCGCGGGTATCTCGCCAGCGCCCTTCGCCCAGTTCAACCTGGGCAACCGGCACGCGGCCGACGGTGACACCCCGGCCAACGTCGAGCACAACCGGCAGCTGCTGCAGCAGGGCCTGGCACTGCCATCGGCGCCGCATTGGCTGCGCCAGGTGCACAGCAGCACCGTGCTGCGTTTCGGCGCGCCGCCGGTGGAGGGCGCCAGCGAACCGGTGGCCGATGCCGCGGTGACCTCGGTGCCCGGCGTTGTGCTGGCGATCCTCACCGCGGACTGCCTGCCGGTGGTGTTCGCCGCTGTCGATGGCAGCGAGGTGGGCGCCGCCCATGCCGGTTGGCGTGGCCTGGCCGACGGCATGCTGGAGGCCACCGTGGCCGCCATGCAGACGCCACCGGCGCAGCTGCGCGCGTGGCTGGGCCCGGCAGCGGGACCGGCCGACTACGAGATCGGCGAAGAGGTGTACCACGCCTTCGTCGGCCACGACGCGGCCGCTGCGGCGGCCTTCGTGGCGACCCGCCCCGGTCACTGGAAAGTGGATCTGTTCGCGCTGGCGCGACAGCGCCTGCAGGCCGCGGGCATGGCGCTGGGCAACATCCACGGCGGCACGATCTCGACCATGGCCGATGCGGATCTGTACTCGCACCGTCGCGACCGCCGCACCGGCCGGATGGCGACGCTGGTGTGGATGGACTGATGCGGGGGGATCGCGCTGCGGGGGCAGAACCTGGCGGCGTGATCGTCTTCGATGGCGTCTGCGCGTTGTGCAGCCGCTGGGTGCGTTTCCTGCTGCGGTTCGACCGGCAGGAACGCTTTCGCTTCGCGGCGATGCAGGGCGCGCAGGGCAGCGCGATGTTGCGCGCGCACGGCCTGGACGCGCACGACCCGACCTCGTTCCTGCTGTTGGACGGGCAGGGCGCGTGGACCGATACCGATGCAATCCTGCGCGTTCTGGGAGCACTGGGTGGTGGCTGGCGCCTGGCGGCCGTACTGCGCGTGCTGCCACGCCGCTGGCGCGATGGCGCCTACCGCGTATTGGCACGCAACCGCTATCGCTGGTTCGGGCGCCATGACGCCTGCTTCCTGCCCACCCCGGAACAAGCCGCGCGGTTCCTCGATTAGGCGCCGCCGGGCGTGGCCCGGCGCTACCCCGTGCCCGGATCAATGTAGCGCCGGGCCATGCCCGGCGTGGGCGGTCAACCTTCCAGGGCTTCGAGGTAGCTGCGGCGCCAGTGGTTGATGTCGTACGTGCGCAGGTGGTCCATCATCGCGTGCCAGCGTTCCTTGCGCCGGTGCAGCGACATCGTCGCCGCGGTGGCGATGGCATCGGCCACGCCGTCCAGATCGTGCGGATTGACCAGCAGCGCCTGCTTCATTTCATCGGCGGCGCCGGCCAGCAGGGAGAGCACCAGCACGCCGGGATCTTCCGGGTCCTGCGAGGCCACGTATTCCTTGGCTACCAGGTTCATGCCATCGCGCAGCGGGGTCACCAGGCCGACAGCGGCGGCACGGTAGAAGCCGGTCAGCGTGGCGTGGGTGAAGTTCTGGTTGACGTAGCGCAGCGGTGTCCAATCCGGCTCGGCATGGCCACCGTTGATGTGGCCGGCGATCTGCTCCAGCTGGCTGCGCAGTTGCCGGTACTCGGTGACATCGCCGCGCGAGACCGGTGCGATCTGCAGGTAGGTGAGCGAGCCACGCTGGTCGGGATGGCGCTGCAGGTAGCGTTCGAAGCCGAGGAACCGCTCGGGCAGGCCCTTGGAATAATCCAGGCGATCCACGCCGATGGCGAGCTGGCGGTCGCGCAGGCTGCTGCGCAGGTTCTTCACGGCCGACTTGCTGGCTGCGGTGCTGGCCTGGCGGGCGATCAACTCGGTGTCGATGCCGATCGGGAACGCCGCGGCACGGAAGTGACGGCCGCCGGGCGCTTCGAGCTTGCCGTTTTCCAGTACCCGGCCACCGCCGAACAGGCGCAGGTAGGTCTGGAAGCGATCAGCATCGCGCTGGGTCTGGAAGCCGACCAGATCATAGGCATACAGCGCCGAGAACAGCCGCAGATGATCGGGCATCGCCTGCAGCAGGTCGGCCGAGGGCATCGGGATGTGCAGGAAGAAGCCGATGCGGCAGCCGATGCCGCGCTCGCGCAGCATCGCGCCGAGCGGAATCAGGTGATAGTCGTGGATCCAGACGATGTCGTCTTCGCGCAGCAGCGGCGCCAGCTTGTCGGCGAACAGTGCATTGACCCTGTGGTAGGTCTCGCGGGTGCCGCGGTCGTAGTCGACCAGGTCCAGGCGGAAGTGCAGCAGTGGCCACAGCGTGCGATTGGCGAAGCCGTTGTAGTAACCGTCCACATCGCGCTTGGCCAGGTCCATGGTGACGTACTGGATGTCACCATCGCGCTGTTCGTGCAGCGCGCCACTGGCCTCGCGCACGCTCTTGCCACTCCAGCCGAACCACAATCCGCCGCGTTCCTTCAGTGCCGCCAGCAGGCCCACGGCGAGGCCACCGGCACGGTTCTCGCCCGGGACGGCAACGCGGTTGGAAACAACGACAAGACGGCTCATGAGGCCTCCTGCCAGGACCGCGACAGGCGCATCGCCGCCGTGATCAGGCCGACATGCGAGTAGGTCTGCGGGAAGTTGCCCCAGGCTTCGCCACCGTCGAACGCCAGGTCCTCCGACAACAGGCCCAGATGGTTGCGTTGCTGCAGCAGCGCCTCGAACATATCGCGCGCTTCATCCATGCGGCCGATCGCAGCGAGTGCATCGATGTACCAGAACGTGCAGATGGTGAAGCTGGTTTCCGGTTCGCCGAAATCATCCGGGGCGATATAGCGGTACAGCGCGTTGCCGTGCTTGAGGTCGCGGCCGATGGCGTCGACGGTGGCGACGAAGCGTGCGTCGTTGGCGTCGATGAAGCCGATGTCGGCCAGCAGCAGCAACGAGGCATCCAGGCGGTGGCCATCGAAGGTATCGGTGAAGTGGCCGAGCTCCTCGCTCCAGGCTTTTTCCATGATGCGTGCGTGGATGGTATCGGCGCGCTCGCGCCAGTACTGTGCACGGTCATCACGCTTCAGGCGCACGGCGATCTTGCACAGGCGATCGCACGCCGCCCAGCACATCGCGCTGGTGTAAGTATGCACTTCGGTGCGGCCGCGGAATTCCCACAGGCCGGCATCAGGCACGTCGTGCAGTGCGAACGCCTGTTCACCCAGCGGTTCGAGCCGGGCAAAGGTGTGGCTGTCACCCGGATCCTGCAGGCGACGGTCGAAGAACAGCTGGGTGGAGGCCAGCACCACGCTGCCGTATACATCGTGCTGGCGCTGTACCCAGGCCAGGTTGCCGCGCCGCACCGGGCCCATGCCGCGGTAGCCGGACAGGCTGGGCACTTCGTCCTCGTCCAGCTTGGCTTCGAAGCCGATGCCGTACAGCGGCTGCAGGGTGCCGTCGGTGGTGGCCAGGTTGAAGATGTAGCCGAGGAACTGCTCCATCGTGCGGGTGGCGCCCAGACGGTTCAACGCGCGCACCACGAAGGCGGCATCGCGCAGCCAGCAGTAGCGGTAGTCCCAGTTGCGCACGCTGCCGGGTGCTTCCGGGATCGAGGTGGTCATCGCCGCGATGATCGCGCCGCTGTCCTCGTACTGGCAGAGTTTGAGGGTGATCGCACTGCGGATCACCGCGTCCTGCCATTCCAGCGGGATGGACAGGTACCGCACCCATTCGCGCCAGTAGTCGCGGGTGCGCTGGAAGGCTTCCTGCACGTAGCCGCTGATGGAGCGGTTGAGCGATTCATCCACGCCCAGGATCAGGTGGATGGGATGGTTGAGCACGAACGGCAGGCCATCACGCACGAAGCGCACCGGCACGTCGGTAGTCAGGCGGAGCACATGCTCGGGCAGGATCCAGCGCACGTGGTTGCTGCCCCAGGTGGACTCGGGCACGCGCGCGCCCCAGTCGGCCAGTGGTCGTGCGCGGATCACGATGCGCGGGCTGCCGGACAACGGTCGCACCTGGCGAATGAGGCTGACCGGCCGGTAGAAACGGTCGTTCTGGCGCCAGCGCGGGGCGAAATCGAGGATTTCCAGCGCGCCGCCATGCGCATCGCGCAGCACGGTGCGCAGGATCGCGGTATTGGTGAGGTATTCCTGTTCGCTGCCGGCGAAGTCCTCCAGCTCGATGGCGAAGTCGCCGCCGGTCTGCTGGGTGGGGCTGAGCAGGGCACAGAAGGTCGGGTCGCCGTCGAAGGTCGGTAGGCAACTCCAGACAACACGGGCGTGCTTGTCGATAAGGGCGCCGAAGCTGCCGTTGCCGACCACGCCCAGATCAAGATCGGGTTGGGTCATCACGCGGTACATCTCGGTTGCGGCCGTGGGGGCCGGGGTCAATACGCATTCTCACGCAGCCAGGCGTGCACGCTGCGTATGTCGGGCAGCGCGAACACCGCTGCACTGGGTTCACGTTCGCCGATGAGCACGCTCCAGCCATGCAGGCCATTGGCCGCATCGAAGCCGAATTCATCGGTCAGGTCATCGCCGAGGAACACCGGCAGACGCCCACGGAACGGCAGGTACTGCATCAGCCGACGTACGGCTCGGCCTTTGTTGGTAGCCACCGGGACGAATTCGATGACATGGTCGCCCGGCTGCAGGCGATAGCTGGCACGGCCGCGAACATGGCGGTCGGCGAAGGCGCGCACATCGTTGGCTGCATGCGGCGCGCCACGCCAGTGCAGGGCCAGGCCTACGCCCTTGTTCTCGACCAGTACGCCGGGGTGGCCATGGGCGAAACGCATGGCTTGTTGATGAAGCGCATGCAGCCAGTCGGCGGTGTCGTCAGCATGCTCATCGCGTATCACGTGCCCGTCCTGCGCACGCAGTTCGTGGCCATGCAGGCCCGCAGCGGGAAGCTTGAGCGGCGCGAACAACTGGTCCAGCTGTTCAAGCGGGCGACCACTGACCAGTGCCACGGCACCTTCCAGCCGATCGCTGATGCGGCCGATGGCTTCACGCACATCGGGGAGAAGCTGCACGGCGTCGGGGCGTGCAGCGAATTCGATCAAGGTGCCATCCACATCGAGGAACAACGCGCAGGCGTCGTCCAGCAATGGAGGTGGCGGACGCAGGGGGAGCGGTTCAGCCATGGCGACCACCATGCCAGCGGCGGCGTGTACGCGGGGTCGAGGTCAGGCTACGGCTGGTGCGGACCAACGGTCCGCACCCACCCACAGTGATCCATCGCGTCCCGGTGGGTGCCGACCGTTGGTCGGCACGTTGTTCGCAGCAATCAGAACGTGTAGCGCACGCGACCGTAGTAGTACGCACCGTTGCTGCCGATCGGCGACAGCACGTCGTAGGGCAGGTTGCCGAAGTAGTGGATGTCCTCGTTGGAGCGATCCGGGTAGTTGTCGGTCAGGTTCTGCCCACCGATGGCCACGCTCCACTGCGGGGTGATGCGGTATTCCACTTCCGCATCCAGCTGCCACTCGGCCTGGTAGGTCTGGCGCGGAATGTAGCCATCACCGAAGTTGAATACGCGGGTGGCGCTGCCGTAGCGGTTCACCCGGCTGCTCAGCGACCAGCGGTCGTTGCTCCAAGCGGCTGAGAAACTGCCACGGGTACGCGGGGTGGCGTCGGTCAGCGTATTGGTCTCTTCGATGCCGAACAGCACGTAGTCCGGGTCCAGCGCCTGCAGCTGCGCGGGCGTGGCCAGCACGTTCTTCAGCGTGGTCTTGGTGTAGGCGTAGGTGCCGGTCAACAGCAGCTGGCCATCGCCCAGCGACTGCCGCCAGTTGCTCACCAGCTCGGCGCCGCGGGTGCGCGTGTCGGCGGCGTTGACGAAGAAGCTGGCGCTCTGCAGGCCGCCGACGCCGTAGTTGGTGGCCACGTAATCGGTCAGCGCATCGCCGGTGATGCTCTCGGACAGCGCGATGCGGTCGTCGATGTCGATCTGGAAGAAGTCCAGCGACAGGTCGAAGTGCTCGCCGATGCGGCTGGTGAAGCCGAGCGAGGTGTTCAGCGACTTCTCCAGCTTCAGGTCCTGCGCACCCAGGCCACGGGCGATGGGGTTGTTGACCGAGAGCAGGCGGCCCTGCACCAGCTGGCCGCCGGCGTTGTAACCGGTGGAGGTGGATTCGTAGCCGATCTGCGCCAGTGACGGTGCGCGGAAATTGTTGGAGATCGCGCCGCGCAGGGCGAATGCCGGGGTGAACTCGTAGCGCAGTCCGAGCTTGCCGGTCAGTTCGCCGCCGAAGTCATCGCTGTGCTCGTAGCGCGCGGCCAGGTCGGTGGAGAATTTTTCGCCGAACTGGCTGGACAGGCTGGCGTAGGCACTGGCCACATCGCGTGACAGGGTCGCCGCATCCTGCGGAGTCAGGCCACCGCCTGCCTGCGAGCCGGTCGGGCGATCGGTGTAAGGGCCGGCGGCGTAGCTGGCCGGGTCGCCTGGACGGGTCTGGTAGCGCTCGTGGCGGGCTTCGGCGCCCAGGCCCAGGGTGTGGCTGATGCTGTCGCTCTGCGAGAACACGCGGCTCAGGTCGACGTTGCCCACAGTCTGCGCGTACTCGTAGTCCGCGGTCTTGAAGCGGGTCGGGCTGGTCGGGCCCAGCGAGGCATTCAGCGAATCGCGCAGACGATAGGTGAAGTCGTTCTGGCCATAATCCAGGCTGCCGTCATAACTCCATTCACCCCACTGCCCACGGATACCGGCGACCGCCTGCACGTCGCGGTTCTCGCCTTCGGAGATCGGCCGGTAGCCATTGGGGTAGACCTCCTTCCAGTTGGCATCGCCATCGGGATAGCGGAAGTAGTTCGCGCCTTCGGTATCACGCTGGTTGAAGGTACCGAACGCATAGAACGTCGCGGTCCTGCCCACCGGAATCTCGGTGTTCAGCCACAGATTGATGTCCTTGCTGGCGCCATCGCCGAGCACGTAGTTGCGCTTGCCCTGCAGGGCAAGATTGGCCTCGGTCTGGTCCCACGGCGGAATCTGGTCGAAGCCGGCGCGGTTGGTGCCGTTGCGCTTCTTGTATTCCAGGCCGACGCGCAGGAAGCCGCCGTCTTCGCCCAGCGAGGTGCCGACCTTGGCACTGAGATTGCCCGTCTGGCCATCGGTGAGGGTGCGGCCGATCGGCTTGAGGTCGGTGTGGTTGGCACCGTAGCTGGCTTCGATCTCGCCGCCGTCGCCGCCGTTGTCGAGGATCACGTTGATCACGCCGGCCACGGCATCGGAGCCATACAGCGCACCGGCGCCATCGCGCAGTACTTCGATGCGCTTGATGGCGCTGACCGGGATTGCGTTGAAGTCGACCGGGGTGGTGCCCTTGCCGATCTTGCTGTCGGTGTTGACCAGCGCGGTGTGGTGGCGGCGCTTGCCGTTGACCAGCACCAGCACCTGGTCCGGCGACAGCCCGCGCAGCTGCGCGGCGCGCACGTGGTCGGCGCCGCCGGAGTTGGACTGGCGCGGGAAGTTGAACGAGGGCAGCAGGGCCTGCAGGGCGCTGCCCAGCTCGCCATTGACCACGCCGGCCTTGCGGATGTCCTCGGCGGTCAGCACGTCCACCGGCGAGGTGGATTCAAGCACGGTGCGGTCGGCGGCGCGGGTGCCGGTGACGATCACCGTGTCCAGGTTGGTGGCGGCGTCCTGGGCCGAAGCCAGGGCGGGGGACAGGGCGAGCGCGATGGCGAGGCCGAGCGGCGACGCGGACAGGCGGGGGGACATGCGGACTCCAGCAGCAACGACGTGGGGAAGGGGCAGGCAGATAGTTTCACTTACATCCATCCGGATGAAGCGATATATTATCTTGGCGTGAGGAGGCGGTGCGATGCAAGTCCCGGCTCCCATCGCATCACTTCATGCCCTGCCGGCATGAGGGCATTGGTTGCAGCCGCAACCGAGGCGCAGGTGTACCCTCCGTGCCCCTTCGTCGTGCTTTTCCCCCTTCCCGGAGTGCTGTTCCCGATGAAACACCTTGGCCTTGTCTTCGCCGTGCTGCTGGCCACCAGTGGCTGTGCCAGCCTGTCCTCCAAGGCGCCCAGCGCCTATGCCACCACCGCCGACCTGCAGGGCGACGCCGCGCGTCCGTCCAGCGGCCACGGCTGGGTGCGCAGCGAGCTTTATTTCGGCGTGGGCGAAGAGCAGGGCGCCGGTGACCGCCCGCAGGCCGACACCATCAGCGATGCGCAGTGGCGCGCGTTCCTGGACAAGGAAGTGACGCCGCGCTTCCCGGACGGCCTGACCGTGTTCGATGCCTACGGCCAGTGGCTGTTCCGTGGCGATGCCGCCCCGAACCGCCTGCGCACCAAGGTGCTGGTGGTGCTGCACGAGGACAGCCCGCAGCGCCGCGCCGACATCGAAGCGATCCGTCTGGCATGGAAGCAGCAGACCAGGCACCAGTCGGTACTGTGGTCGCGGCAGGCAGTTGACGTATCGTTCTGACCTGGACGCGCCACTGTGGCGCTGCAGGGAATGACGATGACACCCAGGGATGTGCTGATGACCGTGATGCTGGCCGGTCTGTTGGCGCCGGCGGCACAGGCGCAGGACGAGGACCGGGGCCCGCTGCGGTTTTCGCCGGCAGCGGGCGTGCAGGCGGCAGTAGAGGTACAGGAGGACGGCATGCTGGCCGTGCTCCTGCAGCCGGCAGGGAAGCGGCAGCGCCTGCCTGGCGCGCCGGACGCCGAGGGACATTCGCGCCTGGGCGCAGAGGATCTCGATTTCGACGGGCGTCCCGAGCTGGTTGCGCGCGCGGCGGTGGGCATGGTCAATGAGGCCGTTGCGGTCTATCGCTTCGACGTGGGCAGCGGTGAGTTCCGCGCACTGAAGGCGGTGACCCATGGACACGACCAGTGCGGTGACCTGATGGGCCTTACCGCCGACGCCGCCACGCGCACGCTGACCGCCAGTTGCCGCAGTGGGCCGATGTGGTACACCGACGTGTATCGCTTCAACGGACCACAGCTCTATCTGTACCGAGGTGAGAGCGTGTTGATGTTGGGCGATACGCTGAACCGTGCGCTGCAGTGGGAAGCGACCGAGAACCAGGGGCCACTGGCGGTGTGGCGCACCTACGATCCCTCCGGCAAGGTGCTGGAAAGCGCCATCGGTGACGGGCTCGGCGCACCAGCAAGCGGTGCGCCGCTGGTGGGACTGATGGCGAGCGTGCTGCCTGCGCGCCTGTTCCTGTTCGATCATCCCGGTGCGTCCAGCACGCAGCGCTACCTGGTGCAGGGTGATCAGGTGGAAATGCTCGATGAGCAGGATGGTTGGCTGCAGGTGCGCTACCGCAACCCGAAGCGCGGCGCGGTGACGGGGTGGATCAACGTCAACGATTGACGGCAGCCCTGCCCGGAGTTTGCACGACAAGGCGATCGGCCTCTTGCCCACGGGAGCATCACTTCATCGGGACTAGCCTCGGGGTTCCCCCTTGCAAGGCTGTAGTCCCATGAGCAAGCGCGTTGCCGAGATCGTCGTCGATACCCTGCAGCAGGCGGGCGTCCGCCGTTGTTATGGCATCGTCGGCGACACCCTGAACCATGTCACCGACGCACTGCATCGCAGTGAGATCGAGTGGGTGCATGTCCGCCATGAAGAGGTCGCGGCGTTCGCGGCCGGTGCCGATTCATTGATCAGTGGCCAGCTGACCGCCTGCGCGGGTTCGTGCGGTCCTGGCGGTCTGCACTTCATTAACGGCATCTTCGAGAGCAACCGCAACCGCGCGCCGATGGTGCTTATCGCCAGCCAGGTGGTCACCAGCGAACTGGGCATGGAGTTCCCGCAGGAAGTGGATTTCAAGGCGGTGTACGGCAGCTGCACCGTATTCTGCGAGCAGGTGCACAGCCCGGCCCAGGCACGGCGCGTGGTGGCGCTGGCCTGCCAGGCGGCGATCAGCCGCCGCGGTGTGGCGGTGGTGATCCTGCCGGCCGACATCAGCGAAGCGGAAGTGAAGCACGATGTGCCGTTCTCGGTGCATTACACCCAGCCGGTGCTGCGCCCCTCCGAGGCCGAGCTGCAGCACATCGCCGAACTGCTGGGGCAGGGCAAGCGTATCGGCATCTATGCCGGCGCCGGCTGCCAAGGGGCACATGCGCAGCTGCTGGAACTGGCGCGGCGCCTGCAGGCACCGGTGGCGCACACATCGCGTGCGAAGGACTTCGTCGAACCAGACAACCCGTACAACATGGGCATGACCGGAGTCTTCGGCATCGAATCCGGGTTCCACACGTTGATGGAGTGCGACACGCTGCTGCTGCTCGGCGCGGATTTCGCCTGGGGCCAGTTCTATCCGGACAAGGCTACGATCATCCAGGTCGACCGCGATGGAAGCCACCTCGGTCGACGCCATCCGGTGAACCTGGGCGTGGTCGGTGATATCGCACCGACGCTGGACGCGCTGCTGCCGATGCTGCCTCCGCGCGAAGACAGCAGTTTCCTCGACGAATGCATCGAGCACCGCGACAAGGCGCTGAAGAAGCGCGAGCAGGAGGAGCAGCCGGGTGAGGGCGAGCTGATCCATCCGCAGCACCTGACCGCGCTGCTGTCGAAGTACGCTACCGACGATGCGCTGTTCACCGCGGATGGTGGCTCGCCGATGGTGTGGGTGCTGCGGCACATCCGGGTGAACGGCCGTCGCCGCACGCTCACCAGCCTGCTGCACGGGACGATGGCCAACGCGATGCCGCAGGCGCTGGGGCTGCAGAAGGCCTTCCCGGGGCGGCAGGTGATTTCGTTGTCCGGCGATGGCGGGTTAGCGATGTTGCTGGGCGACCTGCTGACCGCGGTGCAGGAGAATCTTCCGATCAAGGTGGTGGTGTTCAACAACGGCTCGCTGAATTTCGTCGAGCTGGAGCAGAAGGTGGAGGGGCTGCTGGACAACTACACCGACCTGAAGAATCCGGATTTCGGCCGGTTGGCCGAGGTGATCGGTTTCCACGGCCGCACGGTCACCCGCAGCGAGGACCTGGAAGAAGCGGTGCAGGATTTCCTGGCCCAGCGTGGGCCGGCGCTGCTGGATGTACACACCAGTCGCGCGGAGCTGGTGATGCCGCCGCAGATCGAGGCCAAGCAGGTGGCGGGCACGGCGTTGTATGCGGCCAAGGCAGTGCTGAGTGGTCGCATCGACGACGTGAAGCATCTGCTGGTGGACAACTTCCTGAAGAAGTGAGGGTTGGGTTTTGATGCAGGGCTGCGCCCTGCACCCGCCGAATCAACGTCAACGACAAAAGCGGGGTATCGGTGGGATGGCGGGGTGGGTCCGGTTGCGGGGGACGCTGCAAGTACGTCCCTGTAAGCTCGGTCGCCGCATCCATGCGGCTCACGCCCCCGCAACCGGACCCACCCCGCCTTCGACAGATTTCCGCGATCTGTTGGAATGGCATGGCCTGCTCTTGGTGGGTGTCGACCTTGGTCGACACGGTAAATCCACGCAATGCGTGGATGTCTGTCGGTAGTGCCGGCCGCTGGCCGGCAACCACGCAGATGCCTGAGACCCGGCGCTTGAGAGCGCAGCGACCGGCTTCTGCTTTTGATCTTTTGATTCTCATCCGTGGTTGGCGCCCGCAGGAAACTGTCCGTGGCCGGGCGGGGTGGGCTGCGCAGGACCGTTGGCGCCATGGATGGCGCCATCGAGCCCCCATGGACGGGTTTACGGCGTGTCCTGCGCAGCCCACCCCGCACGACCCACTCCGATAGGCCGCTTTCAGCGACCAGCCACGAGGGGCTCCGCCGTTGGCTGGAACCCATCATTCCACTCGGGAATTGGCGCGCCGGCCCCGCTGGGCCTACCATCGGCGGTCCCCACCCCCACCGCCCCTTCCATGTCCGCTCCCGCTTCCACCGCGCCGCGCCGCTGGTTCGTCGCTGGCGACTTCAATGGCTTCTTCGGCCTGGTCGTCGACAACCTCTCCATCCTCGGCTTCATCGCCATGGCCCTGGTCGGGATGTTCCAGTTCCCCGCCGACGTGGTCTTCGGCCGGATGTTCCCCGGCACTGCCCTGGGCGTGCTGGTCGGCAACCTGCTGTATACCCTGATGGCACGGCGCCTGGCCGCGCGTACCGGGCGCGACGACGTCACCGCCATGCCGCTGGGCCTGGATGCACCGACCAGCATCGGCATGGCACTGCTGGTGCTGGGCCCGGCCTTCCTGGCCTTCAAGCAGCAGGGCCTGGACCCGCATGCCGCCGCCATCGCCACCTGGCAGCTGGGCATGGCCTCGCTGGTCATCATGGGCGTGCTCAAGCTGATCCTGTCCTTCTTCGGTGAAGCGGTGACCCGCGCGCTGCCGCGCGCTGCGCTGCTGGGTTCCATCGCGGGCATTGCACTGGTGCTGATGGGCCTGCTGCCCTTGCTGGAAACCCTGCGCTCGCCGCTGGTGGGCTTCACCACGCTCGGCCTGCTGCTGTACGTGCTGATCGCCAAGGGCAAGCTGCCGCTGCGCGGCCCCGGTGTGCTGCTGGCGTTCGTGTTCGGCACCGTGCTGTATTACGGGCTCGGCCTGGCCGGCCTGGGTGTGCCCGGCTTCCAGATTCCGGCCTGGGTGCCGCCGCAGGTGGTATTGCCGCTGCCGACGCTGGGCTTCATCGAGGGCCTGCCGACCGCGATGACCTACCTGCCGCTGCTGTTGCCGTTCGGCCTGCTGATGGTGGTCGGTGGCATCAACGTATCCGAGAGCGCGCGCGCGGCCGGCGATGACTACCGCACCCGCGACATCCTGCTGGTGGAGGCGGTGGCCACGCTGGTGGCCGGCGTCTGCGGTGGCGTTGCGCAGACCACCCCGTACATCGGCCAGCCGGCCTACAAGCACATGGGCGCGCGCAGCGGCTACACGCTGCTGACCGGCCTGTTCGTCGGCATCGGCGGCATGCTCGGCATCATTTCCGGGCTGGTGCAGTGGCTGCCGCTGGCGGTACTGGCGCCGATCATCGTGTACGTGTCGATCGACATCACCACCCAGGCGTTCCAGGCCACCCCGCGCCAGCATGCCGGTGCGATGGTGCTGGGCTTCCTGCCGTCGGCGGCCTACCTGCTGGCGATCAAGGCGCCGGGCTGGATTCCGGCCGAGCAGATGGGCGCGCTGCTGACCCACGTCGATGGCCATGGCCTGCCGGAGCTGGCGGTGATCTTCGCGCTGGGCAACGGCTTCATCATCACCTCGATGCTGTGGATTGCCACCGTCGCGGCGATGGTCGATGGCCGTCTGCGTCGCGCCTGCGGCTTCCTGCTGGTGGCGGCGGTGCTCACCCTGTTCGGCCTGATCCATTCGGTGGATCCGCGCGGCGGCATCTACCTGCCGTGGGATCTGCAAGGCCTGGCCCGCGTCATCAGCTGGCAGTTCGCCGGCGCATACGTGGCGTTGGCCATCCTGCTGGGGCTGCTGTCGCTGCAGAAGCAGGCGGTGAAGCCGCTGGCTGGGAACGACTGATCACGGGTGGTGCCGGCCTGGCCGGCACCCTCAGAGGCTCCGGTTGGATCGTGCAGTTGCCGGGCAGCGGCCGGCACTACCGATCTGAATCCAGTTCCGGGTAATGCCGGAAGATGCCGTTGGTGTTGAAGGGCAGCCGCCGCTCCGAAGCGAGATAGGCGGCGATGCCGGGCCGTTGTTGCACCCGGTCCTTCAGCGCGCGCAGCAGTGGCAACGTCGGCCACAGCGCCTGCATGCGGCGTGGAAACATATAGTCCAGCCCGCTCAGCAACTGGAACAGCGACAGGTCCACGTAGGAGTGTTCGCGCAGCGGGTGGCGACCGCCATTGGCCTTCAGCACCTGCTCGAAGTAGCCGAGGAATTTCGGCAGGCGCTCATCGCGCAGCGCTGCCGCGCGCGCCCTGGCCTCGGTCTTCTGGTCTTCGTAGTACTTCGACGCGGCGATCGGATGGTGGGTGTCGTGCACTTCGGCCACCAGATCGGCGATGGTCAGCTGCAACTGCAGCGCCTGCATGCGCCGCGAGGCGGCCTGCGGAACCAGGTCCAGCGTCGGGCCGAGGAAATCGAGAATGGCCGCGACCTGTGCGATGACCTGTCGCCCCGCCTTCAGGAACGGTGGCGCGAAAGGCTGCGCACCTTCGCTGTGGCCGTCGAGGAACGGCTGCATCACGGCGTCGCCGTGCACGCGCGCCATGTCCACGTAGTCGGCGCCGGCATCTTCCAGCGCCAGCCGCACGAATTCGCCACGGCCCTGGATGCCGGTCCAGTAGTACAGCGCGTACTGCATGAAGGCTTCTCCACCCAACAGGAACAGCAGGGTCGCGCGTACCGCGCAAAGCAGGCGTGAACCACAACGGCAGCGGAATGGCTGGGGAACCCCGCCGAATCAGGGCAGTCACACCTTGTCCATGCAGCTGAAAAGCGAGGTTCTGCATCATGCAGAGTGGAAAAGCGGTCTGGCCCTGGGTTCTGGGCGTGGTGGTGGTGGGTGGCGCGGGCACGTGGTTGTTCCGCGACCAGTTGCAGCACCTGGCAGATAGCGTAGCGGTGCCGGAGCAATCCGCACCGACCTCGGCAGTCGCCGTACCGAAGCCTGCTGCTACGCAGGAACCCGCGCCCTCTCCGATCAAGCATCCGCTGGATTCCGAGGCCGCCGCCGACCCGGCACTGCCGTCACTGGCCGACAGCGATGCCGCCGCCTGGAGCGCATTGAGCGAACTGTTCAAGGGCGAGGGCGCGTTGACCGCGCTGCTGCGTGATCACCTGATCCAGCGCCTGGTCACCCAGGTGGACAACCTGGACAAGGCCAGTGTGCCGCCTACCGCGCTGGCCTTCCGGCCGCTACCGGGCAGCCTGCAGGTTGAGCCGGGCGAGGGCGGCGAACGCATCGCTGCGGCCAATGCGGCGCGCTATGCGCCCTATGTGCAGGCCTTCACTGCGCTCGACCCCGCGGCGGCGGCCCACGCGTACAAGCGCTTCTATCCATTGATCCAGCAGGCGTATGTCGATCTGGGCCGTCCTGACGGGTATTTCAATGATCGCCTGGTAACGGTGATCGACCACCTGCTGGACACCCCGGAGCTGGCCCAGGCGCCACTGCTACTGCGCGATGAGCGCGGCCGCTACCGTTTCGCCGATGCCACCCTGCAGTCGCGCTCGATCGGGCAGAAGGCCTTGCTGCGCATGGACGTGGCGCAGGCGCGGGCGGTCAAGCAGCAGCTGCGGGCGATCCGGGCCGCGATCACCCATTGAGCCCTCCAGCGTGCGGATCTGATCCGGATCAACGCGCCGACAACACCGCTTCCGGCATGCTGGCCATAGGCTGACTGGCCTTCGAATGCAGTCGCAGCCACCCTTGAAACGGGGTGGGGCAACCGCATCTTTCCAGCATCGCCGGCGCGGGCCGGCCAAGATGACCGATGAGGTTTCGCAATGCGGATGGACAAGCTCACCTCGCGTTTCCAGCAGGCGCTGGCAGACGCGCAGTCGCTGGCAGTAGGCCGCGACAACAGCATCATCGAACCGGTGCACGTGTTCAGTGCCCTGCTGGACCAGCAGGGTGGCAGCACCCGGCCGTTGCTGGCCCAGGCCGGCGTCAACGTGCCGGTGCTGCGCGAACGCCTGGACGAGGCGCTTGAAGCGCTGCCGAAGGTGTCCGGCCAGGCCGGCAACCTGTCCATCGGCAACGACCTCAACCGCCTGCTCAACCACACCGACAAGCTGGCCCAGCAGAACGGTGATGCCTTCATCGCCAGCGAGTGGTTCGTGCTGGCCGCGCTGGAAGACGGCGGCACGCTGGGCATGGCCATGCGCGCTGCCGGTGCCGACAAGGCCCGCCTGCAGACCGCCATCGACAAGCTGCGTGGCGGCGAGAACGTGCAGTCGGAGAACGCCGAAGAGCAGCGGCAGGCGTTGGAGAAATACACCATCGACCTGACCGCACGCGCCGAGAGCGGCAAGCTCGACCCGGTGATCGGTCGCGACGAAGAAATCCGCCGCACCATCCAGGTGCTGCAGCGCCGCACCAAGAACAACCCGGTGCTGATCGGCGAACCCGGCGTGGGCAAGACCGCGATCGTCGAAGGCCTGGCCCAGCGCATCATCAATGACGAAGTGCCTGAAGGCCTGCGCGGCAAGCGCGTGCTGTCGCTGGACATGGGCGCGCTGATCGCTGGCGCGAAGTTCCGCGGTGAATTCGAAGAACGCCTGAAAGGCGTGCTCAACGACCTGGCCAAGAGCGAAGGGCAGATCATCCTGTTCATCGACGAGCTGCACACCATGGTTGGCGCGGGCAAGGCCGACGGTGCGATGGATGCCGGCAACATGCTCAAGCCGGCACTGGCGCGCGGTGAACTGCATTGCGTCGGTGCGACCACGCTGGACGAGTACCGCAAGTACATCGAGAAGGATGCCGCGCTGGAGCGCCGCTTCCAGAAGGTCTTCGTGGGCGAGCCGA
Source organism: Stenotrophomonas sp. G4 (assembly GCF_003428825.1). Classification (NCBI taxonomy): domain Bacteria; kingdom Pseudomonadati; phylum Pseudomonadota; class Gammaproteobacteria; order Lysobacterales; family Lysobacteraceae; genus Stenotrophomonas; species Stenotrophomonas sp. G4. The sequence goes on along the minus strand of NZ_CP031741.1, from coordinate 3,484,462 downwards.
CGGTGGAGGACACCATCGCGATCCTGCGCGGCCTGAAGGAAAAGTACGCGGTGCACCACGGGGTGGAGATCACCGACCCGGCCATCGTCGCTGCGGCCACCCTGTCCAACCGCTACATCACCGACCGCCAGCTGCCGGACAAGGCCATCGACCTGATGGACGAGGCCGCTTCACGGCTGCGCATGGAGATCGATTCCAAGCCAGAGGAACTGGACCGGCTGGAACGTCGCCTGATCCAGCTGAAGATCCAGCGCGAGATGCTGAAGAAGGAAAAGGACGACGCTTCGCGGCAGCGCCTGGCCGATCTGGAAAGCGATATCGATGCGCTGGAGCGCGAGTTCTCCGATCTCAACGAAGTCTGGAAGTCGGAGAAGGCCGCGCTGCAGGGCACGACCAAGATCAAGGAACAGGTCGAGCAGGCCAAGGTTGAACTGGAGTCGGCCCAGCGCCGGCAGGATTTCGCGCGCATGAGCGAGATCCAGTATGGCGTGCTGCCGCAGCTGGAAAAGCAGCTGGCTGCCGCCCAGGAAGTGGAGAACCACGACTTCAAACTGGTGCAGGACCGTGTCACCGACGAGGAGATCGCCGAGGTCGTCTCGCGCTGGACCGGCATCCCGGTCAACAAGATGCTCGAAGGCGAGCGTGACAAGCTGCTGCGCATGGAAGAGGTGCTGCACAACCGCGTGGTCGGACAGGAAGAGGCGATCAAGGTGGTGTCCGACGCAGTGCGTCGTTCGCGCGCTGGCTTGTCCGATCCGAATCGACCGGGGGGATCGTTCCTGTTCCTGGGCCCGACCGGCGTGGGCAAGACCGAACTGTGCAAGTCGCTGGCCGAGTTCCTGTTCGACAGCGCCGACGCGATGATCCGCATCGACATGAGCGAGTTCATGGAGAAGCACAGCGTCGCACGCCTGATCGGTGCGCCCCCGGCTACGTGGGCTATGAGGAAGGCGGTTACCTCACCGAGGCTGTGCGCCGTCGCCCGTATTCGCTGATCCTGCTGGACGAGGTGGAAAAGGCGCATCCGGATGTGTTCAACATCCTGCTGCAGGTACTGGACGACGGTCGCCTGACCGATGGCCAGGGCCGCACGGTGGACTTCCGCAACACCGTCATCGTGATGACCTCCAACCTGGGCTCGCACCAGATCCAGGACATGAGTGGCGATGGCACGCCGGAGGCCTACACGCAGATGAAGGCGGCGGTGATGGGCGTGGTGCAGGCGCACTTCCGTCCGGAGTTCATCAACCGGTTGGATGACATCGTGGTGTTCCATCCGCTGGACAAGCAGCAGATCAAGCAGATCGCGCGCATCCAGATGCGTGGCCTGGAAAAGCGCCTGGCCGAGCGTGGCCTGAAGCTGGTGGTGTCCGATGCAGCGTTCGACCTGCTCGGCAACGTCGGCTTCGATCCGGTCTACGGTGCGCGTCCGCTGAAGCGTGCGATCCAGGCACAGCTGGAAAACCCGCTGGCGCAGAAGATCCTGTCCGGTGCGTTCGTCAACGGCGATACCATCGAAGTGGGCAACGACGGCGGCCATCTGGTGTTCGCCAAGGCGTGAGTCCATCGGGGCGCTGCCTGACCGCAGCGCCTCGTTTTCTCCGGTAGCGCCGGGCCATGCCCGGCGACTTCTCAGAACCGGTGCGTATACCCGGTCATCAACCCGAACTGGTTGGCCTTCTGCACGATCGGGCTGTCGGCGGCGTCGCCGAGCAGGCGGGTGCCTTCCACGGCGATGTACCAGTTGCCATTGCGACCAGCGCGATGGCTCCATTTCATGCCCAACCCGGCGCTGACCAAGCCGGCCTTGGGCGTGTGCTGGGCGAAACCGGTACGTGCGGCCTGGGCGGGGCTGACGCCGTACCAGGTCTGCATATAGCCGCGGTTGCCGTAGTCGGTGGAGACGCTGCCGCTGACTACGCCACCGGCCAGATCGAACAGCGGCATCTCCAGGTTCAGGTGGATCTGCTGGGTGGCAAGGCCGTTGTCACCCTTGTCATCGTCTTTCAGCGTGTACTGCCAGGAACCACTCAGCACCGCCTCACCCAGCGTATAGCCAGCCGCCAGGCCGACCAGGGGCCGGGTATCGATATCGCCCATGCCACGCAGGAAGTCCGAGCCGCCGAGGATCGAGTTCTTCTCGCGTCGGCTGCCGCTGCCGCCGACGTAGGCACGCACGCGGGTGTGTTCGCCGATCGCCGTGCCCCAACCCGCACCGCTGGTACCCAGAAACCAGCCGCCCGGCGAAGTCACGTCGAACGACAGCGTCGGTGCGGCCTGGAATTCCTCGCTGCCGCTGTAGCGCGGGGCAACGCCGCCACCGGCGGCCAGCTCGAAGGTCCATTGATCCTCCTTGGCATGCGCTGTGGACGTTGCGAACAAGGGCAGCAGGGCCAGGCCGAGCAGGGTGGGGAAACGGCGACGGTGGGACATGGCAACTCTCTACAGTGGGAGGAAATGCAGTGCGCGCATCCGGCGCGTGCTGCTGGGTCGACAGCGTGGCGGGATGCCACCGACCAATCCGTCCGCAGTTGTGCGGGAGTTGTAAGCAACTGTAAGCGCGGCCCGTGGCGTTCAGCTGGCAGCCAGTGGCCAGTGCATTTCCAGGCGTGCACCGCCCAGGGTCGCGCGTCCCACGCGCAGCTCGCCGTGGTGACGAACCGCGATGCGCCCGGCGATGGCCAGGCCAAGACCAAAGCCGCCGGTGTCGCGGCTGCGGCTGTCATCCAGACGGGTGAACGGGCGCAACACCTTCTCGCGATCGCCTTCGGCAATGCCGGGGCCATCGTCATCCACGCGCAGGCAGGCCTTGCCGGCCACGCTGACCAGTGACACCTCCACACGGGTGCGTGCATAGCGCATCGCGTTGCCGACCAGGTTGCTCAGGGCCAGCTGCAGCAGGCGTGGCTCGGCATCCACGCGTGGCAGCGCGCTGGGCCAGACCTGCAGCACCAGGCCCGCGCGCTCGGCATCGCGCCGTGCGTCTTCCATGCAGGCCTGCAGCCAGTCGTTCGCCTCGATCCGCTGCATGGGCTCGGCGTCGTTGGCATGCTCCAGCCGCTCATAGGCCAGCAGTTCGCTGACCAACCGGTTGAGCTCGGCCAGATCACCATGCAGGCCGGCAGCGAGGTGTGCCCGCCGCGCCGGGTCGTTGCTGTCCTGCATCAGGTCCAGGCCGAAGGCCAGGCGTGCGATCGGCGTGCGCAGCTCGTGGGAAATGGCATGGGTAAGATCGCGCTGCCGTTGCACCAGTTCGGCCACGCGCGCGGCCATGCGGTTGGAATGCTCGACGATGACCCGGATCTGCGAACGTGGCGATACCTGCGCACGTGCCTGCAGGTCGCCGGCACCGATGCGATCGGCATGACCCCGCAGCGCTTCCAGGTCGCGCCATAGCAGGCGTACCCAGGCATACAGGCAGGCGCCGACCAGCAGCAGGATGCACAGGTAGGCGGCGGCGGTCATGTACAGGGTCATCTGCACCTCGCCGGGAAGGCGCAGCTGCAGCCAGCGTCCGTCAGTCCCCTCGATGGGCAGCAGCACCTGCTGGTAGCGCTCACGGACGATGAAGCCGTCCCCGCGCAGGGCACTGCGCTCTTGGTCACCGAGCTCGGGCGGTGCATCCAGCAGTGACAGCGCAATGCCGTAATGCGGCTGCCACTGCAGCAGGCGCTGCTGTTGCTGCTGGCGGTCCAGGCCGGCCAGTCCGCTGCGCAGCGCATACACCTGCCCGCGCACCTGTTCGACGAAGACTCGTTCCTGCAGGGGCGTGTAGATACGGTCCAGCAGATGGTTGAGGCTGAACACCGACACCAGCAGGCAGCCGCCGGTGACGAACCACAACCACAGGAACAGCCGCTTCACGCCGACCAGGCCGAGGGGTTGAACTGGTAACCGCGGCCCCACACGGTCTTGATCCGGCGCGGTTCGCGCGCGTCATCGCCCAGCTTGCGGCGCAGCTTGCCGATGCAGACATCCACGCTGCGGTCCAGGCCATCGAAGCCGATGCCGCGTGCCGCCAGCAGGATCTGGTCGCGCGAGAGGACCTGCCCGGGCTGGCTGGCCAGCAGCCAGAGGATCTCGAATTCGGTGGTGCCCAGTTCCACCGGCTGCCCATGCAGGTGGACCTCGCGCTGCACGCGATCGATCAGCAGTTCGCCATGCATCAGCCTGCACGGCACGCCGGCAGGGCCGCTGCCATGGCGACGGCGCAGCAGCGCACGCAGGCGCGCCAGCAGCAGGCGTGGCTCGATCGGTTTGTGCACATAGTCATCGGCACCGGACTCCAGCCCCAGCACCTGTTCGATATCGTCCTCGCACGCCGTCAGCATCAGGATCGGCACGTCGGAAAAACTGCGGATCTGCCGGCACACGTCGATGCCACCAAGGCCAGGCAGCATCAGGTCCAGCACCACCAGTTCCGGCGCGTGCTGGCGGCAGGCCGCGCTGGCCAGGTCGCCACGCGGCACGTGCTGCACGGCAAATCCATGTTCACTCAGGTAGTCGCTGACCAGCTCGGCCAGGCGGCGGTCGTCCTCGACCAGCAGCACCTGGGTCGGGTTGCCGGCGGCGGGAGTCCACGGGGAGGGCTGCATGGGTAACGGCGTCCTTGTCCGGGGCGAAGGGCCCGGCGGCGAAGCCTAGCAATGGCCCATGACGACTGCCTGAATCCCGGGCAACCTGATAACCGCCGGTACTGGCGTCATCGCCAGGGGCTCTCAATGGCGGTCGATGGCTGGCCTATGGTGGGTGTTTCCCCGGATGGAGCCTGGTGCAATGAGCGATCCGCAGTGGCAACTGGAAACCCTGGCCGTGCACGGCGGCTACCGCCCCGACCCGACCACCCGCGCGGTGGCGGTGCCGATCTACCAGACCGTGGCCTACGCATTCGATGACACCCAGCACGGGGCGGACCTGTTCGACCTGAAGGTGCCGGGCAACATCTATACGCGCATCATGAACCCCACCACCGACGTGCTGGAGCAGCGCGTTGCGGCGCTGGAAGGGGGCATCGGCGCGTTGGCACTGGCTTCCGGGCAGGCCGCGATCACCTATGCGATCCAGACCATTGCCGAGGCCGGCGACAACATCGTCGCTGCCAGTGCGCTGTATGGCGGCAGCCTCAACCTGCTGGCGCACACGCTGCCGCAGTACGGCATCCAGGCGCGTTTCGCAGATCCGGCAGATCCGTCCGCGTTCGCCGCGCTGATCGATGAACGCACCAAGGCGGTGTTCGTCGAATCGATCGGCAACCCGCGCGGCAACGTCACCGACATCGCCGCCATCGCCGAGGTCGCGCATGCGGCCGGCGTGCCGTTGATCGTCGACAACACGGTGGCCACGCCATTCCTGCTCCGCCCGTTCGAACACGGCGCCGACATCGTGGTGCACTCGCTGACCAAGTACCTCGGTGGCCACGGCACCAGCCTGGGCGGGGCGATCGTCGATTCGGGCCGCTTCGACTGGACGGCACAGCCGCAACGCTTCGCCCGCTTGAACCAGCCCGATCCGAGCTATCACGGCGTGGTCTATACCGAAGCGCTCGGCGCGGCGGCCTACATCGGCCGTGCGCGGGTAGTGCCGTTGCGCAATACCGGCGCAGCGTTGTCACCGTTCAACGCCTTCCTGATCCTGCAGGGCATCGAGACCCTGGCGCTGCGCATGGAGCGGATCAACGCCAATGCGCTGGCCGTGGCGCAGTACCTGCGCGCGCATCCGAAGGTAGCGTGGGTGCGTTATGCCGGGCTGGCCGACGACCCCGAACACGCGGCGGCGCAGCGCTATCTGGGCGGTCATGGCTCCGGTGTGCTGACCTTCGGCCTGCCGGGCGGGCGCGTTGCCGGCGCCCGCTTCCTCGATGCCCTGACACTGTTCACCCGGCTGGTGAACCTGGGCGATGCCAAGTCACTGGCCACCCACCCGGCCTCGACCACCCATCGCCAGCTGGATGCGGCCGAACTGGCCAGGGCCGGGGTCAGCGAGGACACCGTGCGCCTGTCGATCGGCATCGAGCACATCGGCGATCTGCGCGCGGACCTGGAACAGGCGTTGGCGGACGCCTGATACCTGCTGGCTTGGTCGTCATCGCCAGAGGCGATCACCACCGCTGCAGGAAAGCGATACGGTAGAGACGCTCTCCAAGGGCGTGGCGATATCATCCCCGGCCGATGCGGGTCGGCCGGGGATTTTTTTGGGCGCAGCCAACCCAGGTAGATCCACGCCGTGCGTGGACGCATTTTGATGCACTGTCGAAATACTCGATTCCGATGGAGATCCATCCACGCATGGCGTGGATCTACTGTGTCGACCATGGTCGACACCTACCAACAGCGGCACCGAACGCCGTACCCGCAGCTCGCTGAAATCTGTCGAAGGCGGGGTGGGTCTGGTTGCGGGGGTGTCCGCGGTATGGATGCCGCGGCCAAGCCTCCAGGGATGGATTCACGGCGTCCCCCGCAACCGGACCCACCCCGCCATCCCACGGAATGCCAGCTTTTGCCGTTGCCGTTGCCGTTGTTTCGGCAGGTGCAGGGCGCAGCCCTGCTGCACACCCCTCACACCACCGGAATGCTGTGCTGCCCAAGACTGCGGTACGGCGGGGTGGCCATCACCATTTCCGCCAACGAGTAGGCCAGCTCGCGCTCGGCCATCACCGTGCCGTCGGCACCGTGTTCAAGCAGATGCTTCACTTCGGCATCGCTGTGCGCACGCGCCAGCAGGGTCAGGTCGGGGTTGATCGCACGCAGCTTGGCCAAGGTCTCACCGGCTTCCAGCGGCTGCGGGATCGCCAGCACCGCGATCTTCGCGCGCTCGGGATGGGCTTCGGCCAGCACCTTGTCCGAGGCGGCGCTGCCGCGGATGCCGGGCAGACCAGCGGCATGCGCCTCGGCCACGTGTTCCTTGTTGTCGTCGATGATCATCACCGGCACGCCACGGTCGCGCAGCACCTGCGCCAGCGCGCTGCCGACGCGGCCATAGCCGATGACGATGGCATGGTCGTGCAGGTCCAGCGACGGCCCCGGTGGCAGCTCGGTCTCCACCGCCGTGGGCGTGGTTTCCTGGTGCTTCAGCAGCCAGCGGTCGAGCAGGCCGAACACCAGCGGGTTGAGCATGATCGAGATCAGCGCACCGGCCAGCACCAGCGCCTGGCCGGTCGGAGGCAGGATCTTCAGGGTCACGCCGAGGCCGGCGATGATGAAGGCGAACTCGCCGATCTGCGCCAGGCTGGCCGAGATCGTCAACGCGGTGCCGGTGGGGTGGCCGAACGCGCGCACGATGAAGAACGCCGCCGCCGATTTGCCGAACATGATGATGCCGGCGGTGGCCAGCACCTGCCACGGGTGCTCGATCAGGATGCCCGGATTGAACAGCATGCCCACCGAGACGAAGAACAGCACCGCGAACGCGTCGCGCAGCGGCAGGGAATCGCTGGCCGCCTTGTGGCTGAGTTCCGATTCATTGAGCAGCATGCCGGCGAAGAACGCGCCCAGCGCGAAGGACACACCGAACAGCATCGCCGAGCCGAACGCCACGCCCAGCGCGATCGCCAGCACCGACAGGGTGAACAGTTCGCGCGAGCCGGTACCGGCGATGCGCTCCAGGATCCACGGAATGACCCGGCGGCCGACCACCAGCATCACTGCCACGAACAGGCCCAGCTGCACGAACGTCCAGCCGATGCTGGCCAGCACGCTGCCGAGGGTGTGGTGTTCATTGGCCGCGTCGGGCCCGAACACACCGGCCATCACCGGCATCATCACCAGTGCCAGCACGCAGGCCAGGTCCTCGACGATCAGCCAACCGACCGCGATCTTGCCGCGCTGGGTTTCCAGCAGGCGGCGCTCTTCCATCGCGCGCAGCAGCACTACGGTACTGGCCGTGGCCAGCGCGAAACCGAACACCACGCCGTGGATGACCGGCCAGCCCATCAATGCCGCCAGGCCCCAGCCGAGCAGGGTAGCGACCAGGATCTGGCCGATGGCACCGGGAATGGCGATGGCCTTGACCGCCATCAGGTCCTTCAGCGAGAAGTGCAGGCCGACGCCGAACATCAGCAGCATCACGCCCAGCTCGGCCAGCTGGTTGGCCAGTGCCTGGTCGGCGACGAAGCCCGGCGTGAACGGACCGACGCAGATGCCAGCAACCAGGTAACCGACCAGAGGAGACAAGCGGAGCTTGTTGGCCAGCGCGCCGAAGATGAAGGCGAGCCCGAGACCAACGGCAACGATGTTGATCAGGTCGGTGTCATGGTGCATCGGCTCTCGCAGGAAACAGGGGGGTACCCCGATTTTCACCGATACGGCCAGATACGGCAAACCCGGCCAGCGTATCGGATCGTTGCGTGGGCGGAGCCATCAGTGGTCGGCGTCCGACCTGGCGTGTGCGGGGCGATCGAGGATGGCTCTGTCGGGATCGGACCTGTTTGGGGTGGCCAGTTGCTCTGGATCGTGAACCGGAGCCAGACCAATGCCACCCGAGACAGGCCCGGGAAGGGTAATGGGTTCGATACGCAGCTGTGCCATCGCAGGGCCCTTTGCCACTGTGCGCCAAGGCTTTTCAGTCGATCCATTGACATACGAGGGCGGGAGGTAATTCTGGTGGCGCGCATTCTGGGCAAGACGCCTGCGGTCTGGCCGAAGTTTTCCCGGGCCGCGCACGCGTCACCATGTGCTCATTGCCCCTTTTGCTTGCCAACCAGGCTTGGCCTGCTCTTTTCAGACCGCATGGGTGAACAACCACATGAAGCTTCCCGACATTGAATTAGTGATTCAGGCGATAGGTCAGGACACCAGCTCGGTGTTCCTGTCCCGGTTACTCCAGGAACTTGAAATCGACGAGGCCGACGTCAGCCACAATCCGTTGAAATTGACTGGAAGGCGGATCTGGACAGGCGAGGAAGGCACGCTGCAGTTGAATTTCGAGGATATCGGGATGCTGGCGGATATTCCGTACCACGACGTGGACGATGGGCCTTGGGTACTCACGACGGCAGTGTTCTGGGCATCTGGGAAAAACAAACATGCCTACTCTGGCCCGTTGCCCCATGGGCTGGATTTCTCAATGTCGCGTCACCATGTGAGGGAGCGATTTTCAGCCCTGAGTGCGGGGAATCCCACCGTAGCGGGTGTCTCGGGCAATGTGGATATATGGGGCATTGGCGGCTTGGAGTTCAAAGTTAACTTCTGTGGTCTTGGAGACTCGCTTCGCTGTGTATCCGTTGGCATTCACGTCGATCGTAGTAAACAGCAACTGTAGGTTCTCCGCAGCCCTCCTCCACAAAAGTAACAGCGAAGGATCAACATGAATCATCCAACAGTCGAAGAGTTCATCGCTGCGCTTGGCAGGGATTCAGAGTCACAGGAGCTTGGAATCGTCTTTTCCAAGATCGGAATACAGGTTCAGAACCTTGATGATTATCGCCTGGGTGTCAGTGGTCACCGGATCTGGGCAGATGATGCTGCGGGACTGCAACTCGAATTCAAGGATGTCGGCCTGCTTTCAGAGATGCCATATCACGACATCTATGATGGGCCGTGGGCGCTCACCGACGTTATCTTCTGGGGATGGCGGAAGGACACTGGTACCGAGTATGCGGGGCCACTTCCTTGCGGCTTGAACTTCCTGATGTCCAGGGATCAGGTCAGGTCAGAACTACCTGCCGATCTGGGCGCGCCAACAGTGTTTGGCTTCTCTGGCAACGTCGACGAATGGATGCTGGGAAAGCTGAATCTCGATGTTGACTACGACGGGGAAAAAGGACTTCGCTGTATCAGTCTAGGGCTGCCGGAAGAGAACTGAATGAAACGGACCTACAGGCGATAACGCCCCTCTTTGGCGAAAGCGCTGCGGATCCGGCCGTCACCACGATGCTCCAGGCGCTTGGCATCAGACGCAGGCCAGAGCTGACCCGTCCCGCCAAAAGCCCTTATGAGGCAGTCCTGCGTGCAAGTGGTAAGGGCATGCTTTTTTCTTTCAGTGAGCGCAACTACTGGAATGGGCGATCCGTTGCTTCGCACGGCAAGAGCGGGGAGCTGATTTTCACCAATGTTGCGGTAACGGCAGGCATTCCGGATGTGACACGCAGGTACGAAGGCGATCTGCCGTTTGGCCTGCAATGGGAGGACGACAGGACGAAAGTACGCGAACGGCTCGTTACGGCGGGGTTCGGGGACAGCTTGCACGCCGGCAGGCGCGACGCGTGGTGGCTGCCTGACTACCGCATCCGTCTGACGTATCAGTCTCAATGCATCAAGCAGGCAGGAGCGTGTGGGATCTTTGATATCAGCTTGGGAATTCCCATGCGCCCATTGGCTCGCACACCGGCAACGCGCGAGTACCCCTCAGCGGAGCAGGTAGTTGCTGCCCTCGGCAGATCGACCGACGATGCTCATTTTCAGGCCGTGTTCCGGGAATTTGGGCTTGCAAGTCTGATTGCGGAGGCGAGCAGGGAGATCGTTGACAGGGCCGACGAGCATGGCTTCATTCTCTACTTCGACAGCAAGCGGCGCACGCTCGGTGGGCGTCCGGTATGCACCGGTATCAGTTTCATCCACGATCGACTGGGAAACTCAAGAGCGTGGGCTGGATCGTTGCCATTCGGTCTTCAGTTCGATGATCCGCCTTCCATTCTCGAAGAACGCATTGGCCAAAGAGCCAGTCGTTGGCACGATGAACGGACATTTGGCAGCGCTAGCTGGATGCTCCCTGGTCTTCAAGTGAACGTGAATTTTGACAGTCTGGATAACTGCCTTGAGTCTGTCCGTGTGATTACTGATGGACGTCACACGTCCAACTGCCAGCCGCACGGCTGATCTTGCCCGCAGCACAAACTTGCCCGCAGCACAAAACAAAACACCCGCCGGATCATTCCGACGGGTGTGAAAGATGCGGGGAGGGAATGCCGGCCAGCGGCCGGCATTACCGCTTACCAGTTGTACTTGATCCGCCCGTACACATACGCGCCATTGAAGCCGAACGGCGAGTAGTTGCTGTACGGCAGCATGCCGAAGGTCGAGTTCTGCAGGTCCTCGGTGCGGTCCGGGTACTCGTCCAGCAGGTTGTCGGCGCCCACCGTCAGCGTCCAGTTCGCACTCGGCTTGTAGCTGGCCGAGGCATCCAGCACCCACTTGTCGCCGTAGGTCTGGTCGCGCGCGGCGGTGGCCGAGTTGCGCACCGTGAACTCGCCGTAGCGGGTCGCCGCCAGGCCCAGTTCCCAGTGATCCGAACGCCAGGTGCCACTCAGGATCGTCTTGTCGCGCGGATAACTGTCCTCGATGCGGCCGATTTCATCGCGGCCGATCAGCGACTGGGTCAGGCCCAGCGTGCCGAACACCGCCGGCGTGCCACCCACGCGCTGCACTTCGGTGTCGTTGTAGCTGTAGGCCGCGGTCAGTTCCAGGCTGCTGGCGCTGAACGGCACGGTGTAGCTGGACACGAAGTCGACGCCGCGGGTGCGGGTGTCCAGGCCGTTGGTGAAGTACGAGAACGCAGTCACCTGCGGCAGGCCGAGCGTGGCCAGCAGCGCACTGGAGGCGGCATTGGTGGTGATGCTGGACGACAGTGCGATGCGGTCGTCGATGTCGATCTGGTACGCATCGACAGTGACGTACAGGCGATCCACCGGCTGCAGCACCAGGCCCAGGCTGTAGGACGTGGAGGTCTCGGCCTTCAGCGGCGACGCGCCCAGTGCCTGTGCGGCCGGGCTGGTGGTCGGGAAGGTGCCGCGTTCAACGAACACCCCATTGAGGAACTGGCTGGTCACTGCCTGGTAGCCCTGCTGGGCCAGTGACGGTGCGCGGAAACCGCTGGAGGCGGTGGCACGCAGCGCCACCTTGTCGGTGAACGCATAGCGCGCCGACAGCTTGCCGGAGAAGCGGTCGCCGAAGTCCGAGTAATCCTCGTAACGGCCGGTGATGCCGGCGGAGAACTTTTCGGTCAGGTCCGCTTCCAGGCCCGCATAGACCGCGTAGTTGTGCCGGTCGGTGTGCACTTCGTTGGTCGGGGTGAAGCCGCCGAAGCCCTGCGCACCGGTGCCGGTGTAGGAATTCAGCTCGCCCGGGTTCTGGTCCCACTTCTCGCGTCGATACTCACCGCCGAAGGACAGCGTGACCGGATAGGCCAGGCCCCAGTCCAGCGACTTGGTCAGATCGGCGTTGAAGATGTCCTGCTGGTACTTCAGCGTGCCGTCGTAGAACGAGCGTGGGCTGGTCGCACCCAGGCTGTAGTTGATGCTGTTGCGGGTATGGAAATCCAGGGTGTTCTCGCCGTGGTTCAGGCTCAGGTCCCAGGTCCAGCCGTTATCGGTGTTGCCTTTGACCCCGGCCACCAGCGAGCGGTCCTTGGAGTACTGGTTGATCTGCGGCACGAAACCGTCCGGGTAGGTCTGCGCCAGCAGTGCGGTCTGGCCACTGTGGTTGCGCGAACGGTAGAACGCGAACGAGGTGATGTCGCGGTTGCTGAGCAGCGCGCTCGCATAGCCGGTCACGTGGTCGCTGAAATCGAAGCTGGCGTTGGCCGACGCCGCAGTGGCGTCCACGCGCGGGTCGCCGACGATGAAGGTGGTCTGGCCGACACTGGGGAAGTTGCCGGTGTTCGGCGTGGTGCCGCGATACGGGCCGGCGCGGTCGCTCTCGTCCTGCTGGCTGATCTGGCCGGCCACGTGCACGCGGCCACGGCCGTTGCCGAATTCCACGCCGGTATCGCCGGACAGCTGGTACTTGTTGCCGTCGCCGGCCGAGTACTGGCCGTAGTCGACGGCCAGGCTGCCGCCACTGCCGCTGCCCTTCAGCACGATGTTGATGACGCCGGCGATGGCATCCGAACCGTACTGCGCGGAGGCGCCGTCACGCAGCACCTCGACGCGCTCGATGGCGGCGATCGGAATCGCGTTGATGTCCACCGCCGACGAACCGCGGCCGATGCTGCCGTTGACGTTGATCATCGCCGAGGTGTGGCGGCGCTTGCCATTGACCAGCACCAGCACCTGGTCCGGCGACAGGCCGCGCAGCTGTGCCGGGCGCACACCGCTGGTGCCGTCGGTCAGCGCGGGGCGCGGGAAGTTCAGCGACGGCAGCGCGCGCGACAGCGCGGTGGCCAGCTCACCGGTACCGGTGGACTGCAGGATCTCGGGGGTGATGATGTCGATCGGCGACTGCGATTCGGCGACCGTGCGGTCGGCCACGCGGGTGCCGGTGACGATCACCGTATCCAGGGTGTTGGCGGCGGTGCCGGCCTGCTGGGCGGTGGCAACGAACGGAGAGCCACCGAGTGCGACAGCGACGGCGGCGGCGATCAGGCTGGTCTTGCGGGTCATCGGGAGGGGGCTCCGGTTGGCGGGATGGCACCGGAATCGACATCACGGGGGTGAGGCGGACGACGGTTGTTGCGGTGCGCAATACAGGAATTAACGGGATATTCAGTGCCTGTCAAATGCTGGTCATCAGAAAAAACGTTGCAGCAGCAACCATTTAGCTGCGACAGGCAGTGACGGGGGAGGGGCCCGGGAGGCGCGCGGACAGGACGTGGGAGAGAGGAACGTCGGCCGTTGCGCATCCCGGGGCGCGTCAAGTATTCGTTAACGTTAGAATTGCGTCGCAGGAACAGTGCTTACCAGCACATTCCATTCGGTTATATGGACGCCTCCCCCCATGATTTCGCTTCGTAATTTCGCCTTGCGCCGCGGCGAGCGGCTGCTGTTGTCCAATGTCGACCTGACCCTGCATGCCGGTTACCGGGTAGGTGTGGTCGGCCGCAACGGTGCTGGCAAGTCCAGCCTGTTCGCGGCGGTGAAGGGCGAACTGGAGGCCGACAAGGGTGACGTCGACCTGCCGGGCAAGATCCGCATCGCCAGCGTTGCCCAGGAAACCCCGTCCCTGCCGGACCCGGCGCTGAGCTTCGTGCTGGGCGGCGACATCGAGGTGGCCGCAGTGCTGGCTGCCGAAGCCGACGCCACCGCCCGCGAAGACTGGGAAGCGGTGGCCGAGGCGCATACGCGCATGGCCGAGCTGAACGCCTACGACGCCGAAGCGCGTGCCGGCAAGCTGCTGCATGGCCTGGGCTTCCCGGCCGAAACGCACCACCGCGCGGTGTCCTCGTTCTCCGGCGGCTGGCGCGTGCGCCTGAACCTGGCCCGCGCGCTGATGATGCCCAGCGACCTGCTGCTGCTGGACGAACCGACCAACCACCTGGATCTGGACGCGGTGTACTGGCTGGAACAGTGGCTGCTGAAGTACCCGGGCACCCTGCTGCTGATCTCGCACGACCGCGAGTTCCTCGACAACGTCGCCACCCACACCCTGCACCTGCACGGTGGTGGCGCCAAGCTTTACCCGGGCGGTTACACCGACTTCGAGCGCCAGCGTGCCGAACAGCTGCGCCAGCAGCAGATCGCGCATGAGAAGGAACAGGCCGAGCGCGCCCACCTGCAGAGCTTCATCGACCGCTTCAAGGCCCAGGCCAGCAAGGCCGCACAGGCACAGAGCCGGATGAAGCGCCTGGCCAAGCTGGCCGGTACCGAGGCGGTGCGCGCCGAGCGCGAATTCCGCATCGAGTTCGCACCGCCGGCCAAGCTGCCGTTCTCGCTGATCCGCCTGAACCACGTCGAGGCCGGCTACGGCAGCGATTCGGTGATCCTGCACAACGTGGGCTTCGGTCTGGAGGCGGGCCAGCGCATCGGCCTGCTGGGCCCCAACGGCGCCGGCAAGACCACCCTGGTGAAGACCCTGGTGGGCGAACTGGCACCGATCGCCGGCGAGCGCGCCGCCCACCCGGACCTGCGCATCGGCTACTTCGCCCAGCACACGGTCGAGTCGCTGCATGAAGGCCAGTCGCCGATGGAACACTTCCGCGAGCTGGCCCCGGATGCACCGAACCAATCGTTCCGCGACTTCCTCGGCAAGTGGAATTTCCCGGGCGACCGTGCCTTTGAACCGGTGGATGGTTTCTCCGGTGGCGAGCGTGCACGCCTGGCGCTGGCGTTGATCGCCTGGCAGCAGCCGAACGTGCTGCTGCTGGACGAACCGACCAACCACCTTGACCTGGAAATGCGCGAAGCCCTGGCTGAAGCGCTGGCCGATTTCGACGGCGCGATCGTGATGGTTTCGCATGACCGCCACCTGATCGGCCTGGTCTGTGACACCTTCTGGCGTGTGGCCGACGGCGTGGTCGAACCGTTCGATGGTGACCTCGACGCCTATGCCGCCTGGCTGCGCACGCGCCCGCAGGCGCAGGGCACCAAGGCACGCATGGAGCAGGTGGAAGAACCGGTGGTGGTCAAGACCGCACCGGTCGCGCAGGTGGTGCAGAAGAAGCCGGTCAACCCGCACAAGCTGGCCAGCGCCGAAGCCAAGGTCGCCGAGCTGGAAGGGGTGCTGGCGGAACTGGACCGGCAGCTCGCCGACTCGAGCAACTATGCCGATGCCACGCGTATGGCCGTGCTCGGCCGCGACCGCGAAGCGGCCGCCGCGCAGCTGGAAAAGGCCGAAGCGGCCTGGATGGAACTGCTGGAGTCCTGATTCCATCGGTAGCGCCGGGCCATGCCCGGCGGCTTCTCCCAACCGCTGCGCGCGCCGGGCATGGCCCGGCGCTACCCGCGGCGCGCGTGTTTCATCCCTGCGCCTGCAGCCATTCGCGGAACCGCTTGGCCGGCTCCCGTTCGGCACGCGAGCGCAGACGGGTCAGCCAGTAGCGACCCAGCTCCAGCGTGGTGGCAAACGGCTGCAGCAGCCGGCCTTCGGCCAGGTCCGCTTCGAACATGCGCAATGGCAGCAGGGCAACGCCTACGCCACCGGCGGCGGCCACGGCCAGCGTCAATGACGAATCGAACACCGGTCCGCGCGCTTCCACACCGTTGACCCCGGCCATCTGCAGCCAGCGTGGCCATTCGTCGCTGCGATACGAACGCAGCAGCGGCAAGGCCGCCAGGTCGCGCGGATGCTTCAGCCGCCGCGCCAGTGCCGGCGCGCACAACGGCGCGAACGGCGCGTCCAGGATCGCCGTGCAGGCCTGTCCCTGCCAGTCGCCATCGCCGAAACGGATCGCCAGGTCCAGGCCTTCACCGGCCAGGTCGATGCGGTTGTTGTGGGTCTGCAGCCGCAGTTCGATATCCGGGTGGGCCGCATCGAACGCGGCCAGCCGCGGCAGCAGCCAGCCGGTGGCGAAGGTGCCGACCACGCCGATCGTCAGCACTTCCCGCGCCGGGCCACCGGTGTAGCGGGCGATGCTGGCTGAAATGCGCTCGAAGGATTCATTGAGCACCGGGTACAGGGCTGCGCCTTCCTCGGTCAATGCCACGCCGCGGGGCAGGCGGTGGAACAGGCGGATACCCAGCCGGTCCTCCAACCCGCGTATCTGGTGGCTCAACGCCGCCTGGCTGACGCAGAGTTCCAGGGCGGCCCGGGTGAAGTTCTGGTGCCGGGCAGCCGCTTCGAAGGCGCGCAACGCATTCAGCGAAAGGGTGGGGTGCAGCATGGGGACGTGTGAGGCAGGATGATGGCTGATGGTAGCGCCTTGCCATGGGCGTTGGACAAATAGAGGGTTTAATGCGTCATTCATAAATTAATCTAATGGCTGATGCTGAAAAAACGCGCTGGTCGCCTTTGCCCACCCTTTCAATAATCGGGACAGCTTCCACGAGAATTCAGCATGCTTGCCCGTCGTCGATTCCTGCAGTTCAGTAGTGCCGCAGTCGCCTCCACCCTTGCGTTGCCGCTGCTGGCCCGGGCTGCCGCACCCGCCACCGTGCCCGCCACACTGGTCAATGCCGCCATCGCCGCCGCCGCCGACTTCGCCGCGCTGGAAAAGGCCAGCGGCGGCCGACTGGGGGTGACGGTGCTCGACACCCGCAGCGGCCGCCGCATCGGCGGGCATCGCCAGGGCGAGCGCTTCCCGATGTGCAGCACCTTCAAGTCGATGCTGGTGGCCCATGTGCTGAGTCTTGCAGACGCTGGCCGTGTCTCGCTGGACACCCGCGTGGCGGTCGCCGAGAAGGATCTGCTGTCCTACGCCCCGGTCGCCCGCCGCCACGTCGGCAAGGACCTGAGCGTGCGCGACCTGTGCCGCGGCACCCTGACCACCAGCGACAACACCGCAGCCAACCTGCTGCTGGGGTGACCGGCGGGCCGGCGGCACTGACCGCTTTCCTGCGCGACCACGGCGACCGCGTGACCCGCAACGACCGCTACGAGCCTGACATGAACCGCTTTGCCGCAGGCGATCCGCGCGATACCACCAGTCCGGCGGCAATGGCTGCCAGCCTGGCCCTGTTTGCCGTGGGCGATGGCATCTCCGCCGCATCGCGCCAGCAGTTCGCCGACTGGCTGATCGACAACCAGACCGGCGACGCCTGCCTGCGGGCAGGGCTGGGCAAGCGCTGGCGCGTGGGTGACAAGACCGGCAGCAACGGCGAGGACACCCGTAACGATATTGCCGTGCTGTGGCCGCGTGCGGGCGGCACGCCCTGGGTGATCACTGCTTATCTGCAGGGTGCTTCGGTGGACGAGAAACAGCGAGCGGCCGTGCTGGCCCAGGTGGGTCGGATCGCCGACCAGATGATCGGCTGAGGCAACGGGTGCTTCATCGGCGGCTTGCCCCACGGTGCGCGAACCCGCATCCTGCGCGCGTTCGATCCACACGGAAGTCCCCCGATGAGCCATGAACTGGTCTACCTGCTGCTGATCTTCGCGCTGCTGGTCATCCCGCGCGCGCTGCAGCGGTTCAGCCTGCCGGCGCCGCTGACCTGCCTGCTGTTCGGCATCATCGGCATGCTCTGGCTGGGCGACCAGGCGCACGACGCGGTCATCGCACTGCTGGCCACGCTGGGCATCTCCTCACTGTTCCTGTTCGCCGGCCTGGAAGTTGACCTGCAGGCCCTGCGGCGCGGCATGTGGCCGCTGCTGGCGCATCTGCTGATCCGCAGTGCGACCCTGTTCGGCGTCGGCTGGCTGGCCTGGCGTTACGCCGGCCTGCCATGGCAGGCGGCAGGGCTGCTGGCGCTTGCGCTGCTGACCCCCTCCACCGGTTTCATCATGGATTCGCTGTCGCGGCTGGGGCTGAGCGAGGACGAGCGGTTCTGGGTCACCAGCAAGGCCATCGCCGGTGAACTGCTGGCCCTGGCGGCGTTGTTCATCGTGCTGCAGGCTGGCGATCCCGGGCACATGGCGCTGTCCAGCCTGGCCCTGCTGGCGATGATGATCGGCCTGCCGCTGCTGTTCATCGCGCTCGGTCGCTGGGTCGCGCCGCATGCACCGGGCTCGGAATTCTCGCTGCTGGTGATGGTCGGCATGGTGGCGGCGTACATCACCTACCTGTTGGGCGTGTACTACCTGGTCGGCGCCTTCATCGCCGGCCTGGTCGCGCGCCTGCTGCACCAGCGCATGCCGCTGCTTGCTTCGCACGAAAACCTGCATGCGCTGCGTCTGTTCGCCTCGTTCTTCGTGCCGTTCTACTTCTTCAACGCCGGCACCAAGGTGCCCAGCGAAGCGCTGAGCTGGGAGGCGCTGGGGTTGGGCATCGTCATCACCCTGGTGGTGCTGCCGCTGCGCATCGCGGTGGTCTGGCTGCAGCGTCGCGTGATGTTCGGCGAGAGCTTCCGCAGCAGCCTGCGCGTATCGTTGGCGCTGGCACCGACGCTGATCTTCACCCTGGTGCTGGCCGCGATCATGCGCGATCGCTTCCAGATTCCCGCGGTGCTGTTCGGCGCGTTGCTGCTGTACGCCGCATTGACCACGCTGCTGCCCTCGCTGGTGTTCCGCACGCCGTTCGATGTCGACCCGGTCGAGCAGGAGCCGGCAGGGCAGGGCGAAGATGCACCCGTGGCAGCGACAGAAGTGGTTGCCGCCGCCCCTGCAGCCGAGCGCTGAGGTGGATCCAGGGAGTGCGGTTTGCGCGTAACGGCCATGGCCGTTAGGGTTGAGGCATGAAACCGATCGCCGCTGTTGCTTCCGCCTTCGCCCTGCTCGGCCTCGCCGCCTGCTCGCAGCCATCGCATACGGTCAACCACGATCTGTCGACCGCGCCGGCTGATGCCTTCATGGCCGCGGTCGCTGCCCATTGTGGCCAGGCCTACGAGGGCAAGGTGGTGGAAGACACGCCGGCCCCCACCGGCAAAGACCCCTTCGCCGGGCAGAAGCTGGTGATGCACGTGCGGGGCTGCGCCGACCCGGGCCATGAGCTGCGCATCCCGTTCCACGTCGGCGATGACCATTCGCGCACCTGGGTGTTGACCCGCACCGAGCACGGGCTGCGCCTGAAGCACGACCATCGCCACGCCGATGGCAGCCCCGATGCGATCACCCTGTACGGCGGCGACAGCAAGCCGCCGGGCACCGCCGAACGCCAGCAGTTCCCCGCAGATGGCGAATCGGTGGCGATGTTCCGCCGTGCCGACATGCTGGCTTCAACCCACAACACCTGGGCGATGGAGATCGAGCCGGACCAGCGTTTCGTCTATGAGCTGACGCGCCCGGAAGGGCGCCGTTTCCGGGTCGAGTTCGATCTCAGCAAGCCGGTCGCGCTGCCGCCGGCGCCCTGGGGTGATTCAGCGGCGCCGGCACCCTGATCGGCTCCTTGGCATGCTGCTGCGGACAGTCCGGTAGCGCCGGGCCATGCCCGGCGGCTTTCAAGCGGAGACCCTGCCGCTGCGCTCGCCGGGCATGGCCCGGCGCTACCCCTCAACGCGTGCCGAAGCGCGCCCGGCAGCCGTTGCTGACCCACACATTGCCGCGCGAGTAGCCCCAGGTCCGGCCTTCCTGGCAGGCGCTGCCGGACAGCTGCTGCTGCAGCACAGGCCGGCCCTGGCGCTCGTCCCAGTTACAGCTCTGCTGGCGGTTGTTGTTGCTGCTGCAGGTCACGGTGTAGTTGCTGTTGCCACCACCCCAGCCGCCGCCATTGCCGCCGCCCCAGCCACCGCGGGCCTCGGCGAACTCGGCGCGGCAGCCGCGGTTGACCCAGATCGCGCCGTTGCGCACGCCCCAGTTCTGGCCTTCCACGCACTGCGTGCCGGAGATCTGCCGGACCACGCGTGCGTTGCGCCAGCCCACCGGGCAGCTGCGTTCGCGGTTGTCCTGGCTTTCGCAGCGCACGGTGCCGCTGTTGCCGTTGCCGTTGCCACCACCCCAACCGCCGCCGTTGCCGCCACCCCAGCCGCCTCGGCCCTGGGTGAATTCGGCGCGGCAGCCGTTGTTGACCCAGATGCTGCCATTGCGCGTGCCCCAGGTTCGGCCTTCCACGCAGGCCGAACCGGACAGCTGGCGGACCAGCCGGGCGTCGCGCCAGCCGGTGTTGCAGACGCGTTCGCGGTTGTTCTGGCTCTCGCAGCGGACCACCCCGTCCTGCGCGGCGGCAGGGGCGGAGTGCAGGGCGAGCGCGGTAAAGGTGCCAAGGATCACGGCCAGGCTGGCCAGAGACTGCGGTTTCATGGCGACATCCCCATACGGGAGTAGGTGCGCGACTATAAGGACGGGGGCGATCAAGCCCGCGTGACCGTCCGCATTTGCCCCGGCCGGGCCTCGGCCGCAGAATAAGAGGCTTTCCGGCCCCCATCAGGCGCCGGCGTTCTCCAGCGGAGCTTTCCCCCATGCGTACCCACTTCTGCGGCCTGGTCGATGAGACCCTGATTGGCCAGACTGTCACCCTCGCCGGCTGGACCGACGTGGCCCGTAACCAGGGCGGCGTCTGCTTCATCGATCTCCGCGATCATGAAGGCATCGTGCAGGTGACGGTGGAGCTCGACAACGCCGAAGTGTTCGCCGTGGCCGCTTCGCTGGGCTATGAGGACGTGCTGCAGGTGGAAGGCGTGGTACGTGCCCGCCACGCGGTCAACGACAAGCTGCGCACGGGCAAGGTGGAAGTGATCGCCACCGCCATCACCGTGCTGAACAAGGCCGCGCCGCTGCCGTTCCACGCCCACGAGAACCCCGGCGAAGAAACCCGCCTGAAGTACCGCTACCTGGACCTGCGCCGTCCGGAAATGCAGCGCATGCAGCGCACCCGCATCAAGCTGGTGCAGGCCCTGCGCCGCCACCTGGACGAGAAGGGCTTCCAGGACATCGAAACGCCGATCCTGACCAAGGCCACCCCGGAAGGCGCACGCGACTTCCTGGTGCCGGCGCGCATGCACCCGGGCGAGTTCTATGCCCTGCCGCAGAGCCCGCAGCTGTTCAAGCAGATCCTGATGGTGGCCGGCTTCGACCGCTACTACCAGATCGCGCGCTGCTTCCGCGACGAGGCCCTGCGTGCCGACCGCCAGCTGGAATTCACCCAGCTGGACATGGAGTTCGCCTTCGTCCGCGAACGCGACGTGCAGGACTTCGTCGAAGACATGATCCGCGCCATCTTCAAGGAAGTGGTCGACGTCGAACTGGATGCCAGCTTCCCGCGCATGACCTGGGCCGAGGCGATGCGTCGCTATGGTTCGGACAAGCCGGACCTGCGCATCGCGCTGGAACTGGTGGACGTGGCCGAACTGGTCAAGACCAGCGAATTCCCGGTGTTCACTGCCGCTGCCAACGATGCCGATGGCCGCGTCGCCGCCCTGCGCATCCCCGGTGGTGCCAGCCTGTCGCGCAAGCAGATCGACGAGTACGCCGCGCACGCCGCCAAGTACGGTGCGAAGGGCCTGGCCTACATCAAGGTGGGCGAGAACGGTGAAATCAGCTCACCGATCCAGAAGTTCTTCAGTGAAGAGGGCTTCGCCGCCCTGGTCGCCCATGTCGGCGCCGGCAACGGCGACATCGTGTTCTTCGGTGCCGGCGGCTACAACAAGGTGTCCGACTTCATGGGCGCGCTGCGCCTGAAGGCCGGCAAGGACTTCGGTCTGGTCGCCGACGGCTGGGCACCGCTGTGGGTCACCGACTTCCCGATGTTCGAATGGGATGAGGAAGCGCAGCGCTACGTCGCCCTGCATCACCCCTTCACCGCGCCGGCCGTGGACGACATCGCCGACCTGCGCGCGCACGCCAAGACTGCCGTTTCGCGCGGCTACGACATGGTGCTCAACGGCAATGAAATCGGCGGCGGTTCGATCCGTATCCACCGCCCCGACATGCAGAGCGCGGTGTTCGAACTGCTCGGCATCGGTGCCGAAGAAGCCCGTGCCAAGTTCGGCTTCCTGCTCGACGCGCTGAACTACGGCGCACCGCCGCACGGTGGCATCGCCTTCGGCATCGACCGCATCGCCGCGCTGATGGCCGGCACCGAGTCGATCCGCGACGTCATCCCGTTCCCGAAGACCACCGGTGCGCAGGATCTGATGACCGACGCGCCGTCGCCGATCGTCGACGAGCAGCTGGCCGAAGTGCACATCCAGGTTCGCCCCAAGAAAAACTGATCAGGAGATCCAGGCAATGACCGAGTTTGCGTTTTCGCTGGAGTGGGAAAAGCTGGGCAATGAAGGCTCCGAGGCCAACCTGGTCACCGAGCGTGCACGTGTCTTCGGTGGTTGGCTGGTCCGTGTCGGAACCAACCCGTCGGCCATGGCCCTGACCTTCGTCGCCGACGGCGAAGGCCGCTGGGACGGTGAAGACTTCGGCGTCGAGGATTACGAAGACGACGAAGAGGAAGAGTACGACGAGGACGAGGAAGGCGAAGAAGAGGAAGACGGCGAGGAAGAAGAGGACGACGAGGAATACGAAGAAGAGGAAGAGGAAGAAGACGGCAAGGAACCGGCGGAGCGGGCTTGACCCGAACCGTGGTCCTGACGTCAACTCGACCCATGTATTCGATCCGCCGCGCCACTGTGGACGACGCGCCGACCCTGTCGGCGCTGGCCGCACGCACGTTCACCGAAACCTTCGGCCATCTGTATCCGCCGCAGGATCTGCAGGACTTCATCGACGAGGCCTACACGGTCGAGCGTCAGCGCACGATCCTGGCCCACCCCGATTACGCGGTGTGGCTGCTGGAGCTGGACGGGGAGGCGGTCGGCCATGCCGCCGCCGGCCCCTGTGGGTTGCCGCATCCGGACGTGAAGCCCGGTGACGGTGAGCTCAAGCGCCTGTACCTGATCAAGACGCAGCAGAGCTGCGGCTGGGGCAGCCGCCTGCTGGAAACCGCGCTGGCCTGGCTGGAGCGCGACGGCCCGCGCACGCTGTGGCTGGGCGTGTGGTCGGAAAACTTCGGCGCGCAGCGCTTCTACGCCCGGTATGGTTTTGAAAAGGCCGGCGAGTACCTGTTCCCGGTGGGCGATACCAACGATCTTGAGTTCATCCTGCGCCGTCTGCCGCATCCGGCCTGAAAGCGTTCACCGCCGCTTGCCCCTGGCTTGTGTTCAATCACCGTAGTTCCGCCCCGCTGACCGCCAGGCTGTTGCACATGACTCCCCCCGTTCTGTTGTTGCATGGCATCTGGAATGCCCGTGCCTGGGTCGGGCCGCTGGCCTGGCGCCTGCGCGCGCGCGGCTTCCAGGTCCATACCTTTGGCTACTCGTCCGTATTTGGCGGTCCCGATGTGGCCGTGCCGCAGTTGCTGGAGCGGCTGGCAGATGCAGGCCCGCTGTCGCTGGTCGGGCACAGCCTGGGTGGCCTGCTGGCGCTGGAAGCCCTGCGCCGGCAGCCGCAGTTGCCCGTGCAGCGCGTGGTCTGCCTGGGATCGCCACTGCGGGGCAGTGGCACAGCGCGCTCGTTGTCCGAACATGGTTGGGGCCTGGCCCTGGGCCGCAGCAGCGAGCTGCTGCTGGACGGGCTGCCGGACTGGCAGGGCAAGGCCGCCGTCGGCCTGATCGCCGGCTCGGTGCCGCATGGGCTGGGCAGCCTGCTCGGGGCGCTGGATGACGATTCCGACGGTACCGTGGCGCTGGCCGAGACCCGGCTGCCGGGCCTGGCCGACCACTGCGTGGTGCGCACCAGCCACAGCGGCCTGGTGGTGTCACCCGATGCCGCGCGGCAGACCGCGCATTTCCTCCGCCATGGCCAGTTCGACCATGGCCGGGACGCCGCCGCCGCGTAAGGCGGTTCGCCGGGCATGGCCCGGCGCTAGCACGGCGGTGCACCCCCGGTAGCGCCGGGCCATGCCCGGCGAGCGCAGCGGCATCCATCCGCCCTCGACACGGTCAGCGGGCCCGATCAGGTAGAATCCGCGGCCTTATCCATCAACGCACGTACGGAAAGACCCATGGGTAGAGGCCCCTCCATCGAGAACCGCAAAAACGCGTCTGACGCGAAGCGCGGCAAGATTTTCACCAAGATCATCCGTGAGATCGGCGTGGCCGCCCGCGGCGGTGGAGGCGACCCCAACAACAACCCGCGCCTGCGTGTGGCCGTGGACAAGGCGCTGACCGCGAACATGTCCAAGGACGTGATCGAGCGCGCCATCAAGAAGGCCACCGGTGAACTGGAAGGCGTCGAGTACGAAGAGATCCGCTACGAGGGCTACGCGCCCGGTGGCGTGGCCGTCATCGTCGATTGCCTGACCGACAACCGCGTGCGCACCGTGGCCGATGTCCGCCATGCGTTCAGCAAGTGCGGCGGCAACATGGGCACCGAAGGCTCGGTCAGCTTCATGTTCAAGCGCGTGGGCGTGCTGCACTACGGCGCCGGCGCCGATGAGGACGCCATCTCCGAAGCGGCCATCGAGGCCGGTGCCGATGACATCGTGGTCTACCCGGAGGATGGCGCGATCGACGTGCTCACCGCCGCAGACAGCTTCCACGCAGTCAAGGATGCGATGCAGGCGGCTGGCCGCACGCCGGATCATGCCGAGCTGACCTTCCGTGCCGACAACGACATCAAGGTCGAGGGCGACACCGTCCTGCAGGTCAAGAAGCTGCTGGACATGCTGGAAGACCTCGACGACGTGCAGGACGTGTACTCCAACGCCGATCTCGGCGCGGACGCCTACGCCTGAACGGACGCTGCGCCGGTCGCCTTTGGCGGCCGGTGAGCGGACAATGCGGACCATGATGACCCCAGACGTTTCCAGCCATCACCGCCGCATGCGTCCTTCCCGGATCAGCGGCCTGCGCGCGTGTGCCGCATGACCCGCATTCTCGGCATCGACCCGGGTTCACAACGGACCGGGGTCGGCATCATCGATGTCGATGCCAGCGGCCGGGTCAGCCACGTGCATCACCAGCCGCTGGTGCTGCTCGGTGCCGATGACTTCCCGCAGCGCATGAAGCTGCTGGTGCTGGGCCTGGCCGAGCTGTGCCTGCAGTTCCAGCCGCAGGAAGTGGCCATCGAAAAGGTGTTCATGGCGCGCAACCCCGATTCGGCGCTGAAGCTGGGCCAGGCCCGTGGCGCGGCGATTTCGGCGGTGGTGCTGCGCGACCTGCCGGTGCACGAATACGCTGCCAGCGAGATCAAGCTGGCGGTGGTCGGTCGTGGCGGCGCCGAAAAGCAACAGGTTCAACACATGGTCGGGCTCATGCTCAACCTGAAAACCAAGCTGCAGGCCGACGCGGCCGACGCGTTGGCCGTGGCCATCACCCATGCCCACGTAAGGGCAACGGCCAACCGCCTGGGGCTGACTGCCCGCCAAGCGTGGGGCCGCAAATGAGGAGCTGCACGCAATGATCGGTCGACTGCGCGGAATCGTCGCCTACAAGGCGCCGCCGTGGCTGGTGGTGGACGTCAACGGGGTGGGCTACGAGCTGGAGGCGCCGATGAGCACCTTCTACGACCTGCCCGAGCTGGGCCGTGAGGTCACGCTGTACACCCATTATTCGCAGAAGGAAGACAGCGTCTCGCTGTACGGCTTCCTGCGCGAAGGCGAGCGCCGCCTGTTCCGCGACGTGCAGAAGGTCAGCGGCATCGGCGCGAAGATCGCGCTGGCCGTGCTGTCCGGGGTCACCGTTGAAGAATTCGCGCGCATGGTCCAGGCCGGCGACATCACCGCGCTGACCCGCATCCCCGGCATCGGCAAGAAGACCGCCGAGCGCATGGTGCTGGAACTGCGTGACCGCGCGGCGCAGTTCGGTGCCGGTGGCGCACTGCCGACCGGCAGTGGCCCGGCCCCGGCCGATCCGCTGTCCGATGCCACCGTGGCGCTGCAGCAGCTGGGCTACAAGCCCACCGAGGCGGCGCGGATGGCACGCGAGGCCTTCAACGAGGGCGACGAAGTGGCCACCGTCATCCGCAAGGCCCTGCAATCGGCGCTGCGCTGAGCCGCTCCGTTTCCTTCCCCATTACACCCTGAGCTTCGCCAGGAGCCCCATGTCCAGCAGTCAAACCCCGCACACCGCCGCCCAGGGTGGCCATGGTCACGCTCCCCCCGCCGGGGGCCTGGCACTGATCATCGGTGCGATCGGCGTGGTCTTCGGCGATATCGGCACCAGCCCGCTGTATACCCTGAAGGAGGCGTTCTCGCCGCACTACGGGCTCAACAGCGACCACGACACCGTGCTGGGCGTGCTGTCGCTGGCGTTCTGGGCGCTGAACATCGTGGTCACCTTGAAGTACGTGACCATCATCATGCGCGCCGACAATGACGGCGAGGGCGGCATCATGGCGCTGATGGCGCTGACCCAGCGCACGCTGCGCAACGGGTCGCGCTCGGCCTATGTGGTCGGCATCCTCGGCATCTTCGGCGCCTCGCTGTTCTTCGGCGATGGCGTGATCACCCCGGCGATATCGGTGCTGGGTGCGGTCGAAGGCCTGGAGGTTGCCGCGCCGGGGCTTCACGCCTTCATCGTGCCGATCACCGTGGTGGTGCTGCTGGCCGTGTTCGCGGTGCAGCGCTTCGGTACCGCCAAGATCGGCAAGCTGTTCGGCCCGATCACCTCGATCTGGTTCATTTCGCTGGCCGCGATCGGCATCTACAACATCGTCGACGCGCCGGAAGTGCTGAAGGCGTTCAACCCGTGGTGGGCGATCCGCTTCTTCATGGAACACGGCTGGCACAGCATCTTCATCCTCGGCGCGGTGGTGCTGGCGGTGACCGGTGGCGAGGCGCTGTATGCCGACATGGGCCACTTTGGTGCCAAGCCGATCCGCCACGCCTGGTACTTCTTCGTGCTGCCCTGCCTGGTGCTGAACTACCTGGGGCAGGGCGCGCTGGTGCTCAACCATCCCGAGGCGGTGAAGAACCCGTTCTTCGAGGCGGTGCCGTCGTGGGCGCTGTACCCGATGATCATCCTGGCCACGATGGCGGCGGTGATCGCCTCGCAGTCGGTGATCACCGGTGCGTTCTCGGTCTCGCGCCAGGCCATGCAGCTGGGCTACATCCCGCGCATGCGCATCAAGCACACCTCGCACGACACCATCGGCCAGATCTACATCCCCGGCATCAACTGGGGCATCGCCGTGATGGTGATCGGCCTGGTGCTGGCCTTCCGCAGCTCGTCCAACCTGGCCGTGGCCTACGGCATCTCGGTGTCGGCCACCATGCTGATCGATACCCTGCTGCTGGCCCTGGTCGCACGTTCGCTGTGGCCCAAGGCACGCAACTGGATCCTGCCCTTGTGCGTGGTGTTCTTCATCATCGATCTGGGCTTTGTCATCGCCAACGGCGCCAAGCTGCTGCAGGGCGCCTGGTTCCCGGTGGTGCTGGGCATCTTCCTGTTCACCATGATGCGCACCTGGCGCCGTGGCCGCGAACTGCTGCGCGACGAGATCCGCAAGGACGGCATCCGCATCGACACCTTCCTGCCGGGCCTGATGCTGGCGCCGCCGGTACGCGTACCCGGCACCGCGGTGTTCCTGACCGCCGACCCGACCGTGGCCCCGCATGCGCTGATGCACAACCTCAAGCACAACAAGGTGCTGCACGAGCGCAACGTGTTCCTGCACGTGGAAACCCTGCCGATCCCGTATGCGATGGAAGGCCAGCGGCTGAAGATCGAATCGGTGGGCGATGAGTTCTATCGGGTCTACGTGCGTTTCGGCTTCATGGAGACCCCCGACGTACCGCTTGCGCTGATGCGCTCGTGCGACCACGGCGGTATCTACTTCGACCCGATGGACACCACCTTCTTTGCCAGCCGCGAGACCATCGTCGCCACCGCCAACCGCGGCATGCCGATATGGCGCGACAAGCTGTTCGCGCTGATGCACCGGAACGCCGCCCCGGCGACGGGCTTCTTCCGGATTCCGGGTAACCGGTTGGTGGAACTCGGAGCGCAGGTGGAGATCTGACCGCGCGGGGTCGGATCCCTTTTCCACAGGAAAAGGGCTCTGACCCCATGTCCGTGTCATCCAGCTCCATCCACGCATGGCGTGGATCTACCGTGTCGACCAAGGTCGACACCCACCAAAGGCAGGCCATGCCTTGTCGGCCAAGGTCGACAACCACCAGGAGCAGGCCATGGCATTCCGGCAGATCGCGGCGATCTGTCGAAGGCGGGGTGGGTCCGGTTGCGGGGGCGTGAGCGCCATGGATGGCGCGACCGAGCTTACAGGGACGTACTTGCAGCGTCCCCCGCAACCGGACCCACCCCGCCATCCCGCAGCAAACCCGCTTTTGACGTTGACGTTGACGTTGCATGTAGCGGGTGCCGGGCGCAGCCCGGCCGAATCTCCCCGCTTTTACCGCATAATCAGCACATGACCGACGACCGCATCATCGCCGCCGGCGCCACCCGCGAGGATGACGCCGCCGACGCCAGCATCCGACCCAAGCGACTTGCCGACTATCTCGGCCAGGTGCCGGTGCGCGAGCAGATGGAGATCTACATCCAGGCCGCCAAGGGTCGTGGCGATGCGTTGGACCACGTCCTGATCTTCGGCCCCCCCGGCCTGGGCAAGACCACCCTCAGCCACGTCATCGCCAACGAACTGGGCGTGGCGCTGCGCGTGACCTCCGGCCCGGTGATCGAGAAGGCCGGCGATCTGGCCGCGCTGCTGACCAACCTGCAGCCGCACGATGTACTGTTCATTGACGAGATCCATCGCCTGTCGCCGGTGGTGGAAGAAGTGCTGTATCCGGCGATGGAAGATTTCCAGATCGACATCATGATCGGCGAAGGCCCTGCGGCGCGCTCGATCAAGATCGACCTGCCGCCGTTCACCCTGATCGGCGCTACCACCCGCGCCGGCCTGCTGACCGCACCGCTGCGCGACCGCTTCGGCATCGTCCAGCGCCTGGAGTTCTACAGCGTCGAAGAACTGACCCGCATCGTGCGCCGCTCGGCTGCGATCCTGGCCATCGACTGCACCGCCGACGGGGCAGGGGAGATCGCGCGCCGCGCGCGTGGCACCCCGCGTATCGCCAACCGCCTGCTGCGCCGCGTGCGCGATTACGCCCAGGTCAAGGCCGGTGGCCACATCGACCAGACCGTGGCCCAGGCCGCAATGCAGATGCTCAAGGTCGACCCGGAAGGCTTCGACGAGCTTGACCGCCGGCTGCTGAAGACCATGGTCGATTACTTCGATGGTGGCCCGGTGGGCATCGAGTCGCTCGCCGCGGCGCTGTCCGAAGAGCGTGGCACGCTGGAAGACGTGGTCGAGCCGTACCTGATCCAGCAGGGCTTCCTGGTGCGCACCGCGCGTGGCCGCATGGCCACCCACAAGGCCTACCGGCACATGGGCCTGAAGCCGAAGAACCCGCCGCAGGACCTGTTTGCCGAGGTCCCCGATGTCGGTTGAACCGCGATTCAGTTGGCCGACACGCATTTACTGGGAAGATACCGACGCTGGCGGCGTGGTCTACCACGCCCGCTACGTGGCCTTCATGGAACGGGCCCGGACCGAATGGATGCGCGCGCTGGGCTATGGCCAGGAGCGCATGCGGTCCGAGCACGGCATGGTCTTCGCGGTGCGCTCCATGCAGATGGATTTCATCAAGCCGGCACGGCTGGATGACCAGCTGCAGGTAAGCGCCACCCTGGTCCAGCTGAAGAAGGCCAGCATGGTCTTCGACCAGCAGGTCCTGCGCGACGGCCAGCTGCTGCTGTCCGCACAGGTCCGCATCGCCGCACTGGACGCGGCCAGTTTCCGCCCGCGTGGCATGGACGATGCCGTCCTTGCCGCGCTGCAACCCCACCTCCACCCCGAATCCGAACAGAACTCTTGAGGAACAACGGATGATCGCAACGCTCCTGGCCCTGCAGGCCACGGTCACCGAGGCTTTGCCGGCTGACGTCAGCAATGCCGCGACCCAGACCCTTGCCCAGGCCACCACCGGCGGCGGCATCAACTACCTCGAACTGATGGCCAAGGCCAGCTTGCCGGTGAAGATCATCGTGCTGGCGCTGCTGGTCGGCTCGTTCGTCAGCTGGGTGATCATTTTCCGCAAGGCCCGCATCTTCAAGCAGGCCACCCGCGAAGCCGACGAGTTCGAGAACCGCTTCTGGTCCGGTGCCGACCTGGGCAAGCTGTACAGCTCGGCCACCGACCGCAGCCGCAATGTCGGCGGCCTGGAAGCCATCTTCGAAGCCGGTTTCCGCGAGTACACCCGCCTGCGCGACAAGCGCCGGCTGGATGGCCGTGCCCAGCTGGAAGGTGCCCAGCGCGCCATGCGCACCACCTACACCCGCGAAGTCGACCAGCTCGAGCGCAACCTGGAGCTGCTGGCCAACATCGGCTCGACCGCCCCGTACGTGGGCCTGGTCGGTACCGTGTTCGGCATCATGGTGACCATGCACGACATGATCAGCAGCGGCGCCCAGGCCGGCATCGCCGCCGTCGCCCCGGGCATCTCCGAAGCGCTGTTCGCCACTGCCATCGGCCTGTTCGTGGCGATCCCGGCGGTGTGGGCCTACAACCGCTTCACCACCCGCGTGGAGCGCATGTCGGTGCGTTTCGAGACCTTCGCCGACGAGTTCAGCTCGATCCTGCAGCGCCAGAGCGCTGGCGACGAGTAAGCGCCAGACCCGGGAGTCCAAGCCATGTCCGCTGCCATCGGTCGCCGCAAGCGCCGCAAGCTGAAATCGGAAATCAACGTCGTTCCCTATATCGACGTCATGCTGGTGCTGTTGATCATCTTCATGGTCACCGCGCCCATGCTCACCCTGACCTTCGACGTCGATCTGCCCAATTCCAACGCCAAGGCGCTGGAAAGCAAGCAGGACCCGTTGATCGTCTCGGTACGCCAGGACGGCCAGCTCAGCCTGAAGCTGCCCGACGCCAAGGAACCCACGGCGGTCAGCGCCGATGAACTGCAGGGTCACCTGTCCGGCATCGCCGCACAGGACAAGGACGTGCGCGTGATCGTCGCCGCCGACCGTGCCGTGGCCTATGAAAAGGTCATCGCGGCGATGGACGTGATCAAGCGCGCCAACGTCGACAAGGTGAGCCTGGCCACCGATGCGAACTGACGTCCTGTCGCCACCGCACAAGCAGGATCCCGGCTGGGGCCAGCCGCTGGTGCTGGCCGTGCTGGTGCACCTGCTGGTCGCGTTGATCTTCATCGGCGCCTGGCTGTGGTCACCGCAGCGCAATACCGATGCCGCCGCAGGCGATCCCTCGGTCGAGGCCAGCCTGGCACTGTCCGCGTCCGAAGCCGCTGCCGCCCGCCAGGCCCTGCGCCAGTCGGAAAAGCTGGAAGACCTGCCGCCGCCGGTGGCCGAACCGATTCCTGTGCCGGAAGACACCATCCCGCCGCCGCAGCCGATTGAAGAGCCGCGCCCGCAGGACGCACCGACGCCGCAGCAGCAACAGGCGCAGGAGCGCGTGGCGCAGCCCGATACCAAGGACCAGGACGCGGTCAGCGCGTTGGCCATCTCGCAGGAAAAGGCCAAGCAGGAGCAGGAAGCCAAGCGCCGCCAGGAGCAGATCGACCTGACCGAGCGCAAGCGCCAGGAAGAAGCGGAGCAGAAGCTGCGCCTGGCCAAGCAGCAGGAAGAAGACGCCAGGAAGAAGCAGGCCGAGCAGGAGCGCCTGGCCGCTGACAAGGCCGAGGCCGAGAAGCAGAAGAAGATCGCCGACCTCCGCGCCCGCCGCGAACAGGCCGAAAAGGAAGCCAAGCTGGCCGAGCAGAAGCTGCGCCAGGTCGCTGCCGCGCGCAATGCCGCGGGCACGGCTGCTGCCGGAGCCAGTGGTGCCGCACAGCCGGCTGCCGGTGGCGGTGGCAGCAGCGACGATCTGTCTGCCAAGTACGCGGCGGCCATCCAGGCCAAGGTGCTGGCGCAGTGGGTGCGTCCGGACAGCGTGCCGCTGGGCCAGCGCTGCCAGATCACCATTAACCAGTTGCCGGGCGGTACCGTCCGCAGCGCCACGGTCAGCGCCGGCTGCCCGTTCGATGAGGCCGGCAAGCGCTCGATCGAGGCCGCCGTGCTCAACGCCCAGCCGCTGCCGTACCGCGGTTTCGAGCAGGTATTCGCACGCACGATCAACTTCACGTTCACCGCCCAGGATCGCTGAGGCGCGGGGGCAGGGCAGCCCTTTGGGGCTGTCCCGTCATCCGATGACGCCTTTAGCTCTGGATCGTGCGGGCCCGTCCACGCCATGCTTGGGACGCGTCATTCGCACGAAAGGTTGCCGCGACGTTAACGGCATGTGAGAGACCCGGCTGGCACTGACCAGGAATTCACGTACCCTTGGTTCATGATTGCGAAGCGGTTCACTGCCGTTTTGTTATCCCTCGTTCCGGTTCCCCCTATTTGAGCGCTCCATGAAGAAGATGCCTCGCTGGCTTGCCGTGTTTGCGGCCCTGTTGCTGCCCTTTGCTGCCGTCGCGCAGCAGAAGGGGCTGGATATCGACATCATCGGCGGCAATGCCTCCGCCCTCCCGATCACCATCGTGCCGATGCCCTACCAGGGTGCAGCCGGTGCTCCGCAGACCGACGTCGCCGGCGTGGTCCGTGCCGACCTCGAACGTTCGGGCCAGTTCCGCACGCTGCCCGAAGCGCAGATCGTCGAAAAGCCGACCCGCGGCGGTGACATCCAGTTCGCCACCTGGCGCGCGCTGAAGCAGAACTACATCGTCGTCGGCCGGGTCATGGACGCCGGTGCCGGCGCCTACCGCGTCGAGTACGAACTGTTCGACGTGCCCAAGGGCGAGCGCCTGCTGGGCTTGGCGATGACCGCACGTGGCAATGCCATGCGCGACGTTGCCCACCAGATGGCCGACGCCATCTACGAGAAGATCACCGGTGTCCGTGGTGCCTTCTGGACCCGCATCGCCTACGTGACCGCCAGCGGCAAGGGCGATGCCATGCGCTACGCGCTGATGGTGGCCGATTCGGACGGCTTCAACCCGCAGACCATCGTCCGTTCGGCCGAGCCGCTGCTGTCGCCGTCGTGGAGCCCGGATGGCAACAAGCTGGCCTACGTCAGCTTCGAGCGTGGCAATTCGGCCATCTACATCCAGAACATCTCCACCGGCGCCCGCGAGCTGGTCACCAGCTTCCGCGGCATCAACAGTGCCCCGGCCTTCTCGCCGGACGGTCGCAAGCTGGCCCTGACCCTGTCGCGTTCGGGCAACCCGGAAATCTACGTGATGGATCTGGGCAGCAAGCAGCTGACCCAGCTGACCAACCACTTCGCCATCGATACCGAGCCGACCTGGGCGCCGGACGGCAGCGCGGTGTACTTCACCTCCGACCGCGGCGGCCGTCCGCAGGTCTACAAGGTCGGTGCCGGTGGTGGCAGCGCCGAGCGCGTGACCTTCCAGGGCAACTACAACGCCAAGCCCTCGGTGTCCTACGACGGCAAGAAGATCGCCGTTGCCCAGGGTTCGGGCAACAGCTACAAGATCGCGGTGATGGACAGCTCGCTGGGTTCGCCGCGCTGGAGCACGCTGTCGCCGGGTTCGCTGGACGAATCGCCGAGCTTCGCGCCCAACGCGAGCATGGTGCTGTATGCCGCCCGTGAGGGTGGTCGTGGTGTGCTGTACGCCGTCTCGGCCGATGCGCGCGTGCGCCAGCGCCTGGTTCTGGCAGACGGCGATGTGCGCGAGCCGGCATGGTCCCCATACCGTACCCAGCGCTAAAAGAGTGTTAATATTTTCTCTGTATTGAACCCCTCATCGGCTTAGGAGCCACAAAGGTATCGCCATGAACAAGTCCACCCGCGTTCTGCTTGTTTCCCTGCTGTCTGTGGCCGTCCTGGCCGGTTGCTCGAAGAAGGTCAAGGAAGAAGCCCCGGCTCCGGTCGATACCGGCACCTCGACCACCACCCCGACCGGTCCGTCCACCTCCGGCCTGTACGGCCCGGGCGACCTGGACACCGATGCCTGCCTGCGCCAGCGCGTTGTCTACTTCGATCTGGACAAGGAAGACGTGAAGCCGGAATTCCAGGCCATCATGGCTTGCCACGCCAAGTACCTGCGTGACCGTCCGTCCTCGCGCATCACCCTGCAGGGCCACACCGACGAGCGCGGTTCGCGCGCGTACAACCAGGCCCTGGGCGAGCGTCGTGGCAACGGCGTCAACTCGGCACTGCAGGCCAACGGTGGCTCGGCTTCGCAGCTGACCGTCGTTTCCTACGGTGAAGAGCGTCCGGTCTGCACCGAGTCGAACGAGTCCTGCTGGTCGCAGAACCGTCGCGTCGAAATCGTCTACACCGCGCAGTAATCCATGCGCCTTGGCATCAAACTGATGCTGGTCGTTGCGGCAGCCCTCGTGGCTGCCGCACCGGCGCATGCACAACGTCAGAGCCTGGCCGACCGCGTCGGTTCGCTCGAGCAGCAGATGTACAACAACAGTGCCAATCAGGACCTGTTGAACCAGATCAATCAGCTGCGGCAGCAGGTCACCAGCCTGCAGGCCTCGATCGAGCAACTCCAGCACGACAACGCCCAGCTCAAGCAGACCGCCCAGGATCAGTACCTGGATCTGGACAGCCGCCTGAACCGGTTGGAAGGGGGCTCTGCCGCCCCGGCCCTGCCCGCGGTTCCGGCGAGCGCACCGAAGGCTCCTGCAGCCCCGGCAAAACCCGCAGCGGCGGCCACTTCCGAGCGGCCGCCTTCCGTCCATGGTGACCCGGGCAGCCTGGCCGTCACCGGTGACGAGCGTACGTCCTACAACGTGGCCTTCGACGCATTGAAGGCGGGCAGGTACGATGATTCGGCGCAGCTGTTCCTGAGCTTCCTGGAGCTGTACCCGAACGGTGTCTACGCCCCCAATGCGCTGTACTGGCTGGGTGAAAGCTATTACGCCACCCGCAATTTCCCGATGGCCGAGTCCCAGTTCCGCGAACTGCTCTCGCGCTATCCCACCCACGACAAGGCCGCAGGTGGCCTGCTCAAGATCGGCCTCTCGCAGTATGGCGAGGGCAAGGTCGACCAGGCCCAGCAGACGCTGGAGACCGTCGTGGCGCAATACCCGGGCTCGGATGCCGCGCGTACCGCGCAGGACCGCCTGCAGTCGATCCGCCTCGGCAATCAGATCCGCTGATCCGCTGAGCGGGCGTACAATGTGTTCCCCGTAGCGCCGAGCCCTTGCTCGGCTGCTTTCGTTTCCGGGTCGGCAAACCCGTCCGGATCCGGTAGCGCCGGGCCATGCCCGGCGGTTTGCATTGCCCGTCGGGCCATGCCCGACCGGCTGCTGTTGTTGTAGAGCCGAGCCATGCTCGGCTGCGTTCGTTACCGGTCACGGTAGCCCACCCGCCACGTGTCCCACCAAGAAGTCCCCGCCATGACCGCTGTTCCCCCGTCCGCCGCCGTTGCCACGCCCAGCGAGATCGTGCAGTCGCCCCTGCCGCGCCTGAAGATCACCGAGATCTTCACCTCGCTGCAGGGCGAAGCCGATACCGCCGGTTGGCCGACCGTGTTCGTGCGCCTGACCGGTTGCCCGCTGCGCTGCCAGTACTGCGACACCGCCTACGCCTTCCACGGCGGCACCTGGTGGGACATCGACGACATCGTGGCCCACGTGCAGGCGCAGGGCGTGCGCCACGTTTGCGTGACCGGCGGCGAGCCGCTGGCGCAGAAGCGCTGCCTGGTGCTGCTGCAGAAGCTGTGCGATGCCGGCCTGGATGTGTCGCTGGAGACTTCCGGTGCGCTGGACGTCAGCGCCGTCGATCCGCGCGTGTCGCGCGTGGTCGACATCAAGACCCCCGGCTCGGCCGAGGTCGCGCGCAACCGCTGGGAAAACCTGCCGCTGCTGACCACGCGTGACCAGATCAAGTTCGTGATCTGCAACCGCGAAGACTACGACTGGGCCAAGGCCATGGTCGCCGAACACCAGCTGGTGCAGCGCACGATGGTGTTCTTCTCACCCAGCAAGGGCGAAATCACTGCCCGCCAGCTGGCCGACTGGATCGTGGAAGACCGGCTGCCGGTGCGCTTCCAGATGCAGTTGCATAAAATCCTGTGGAACGATGAGCCGGGCCGATGAGCCGGCGCAGCGTTTCCTGATGTAGCTCCGGCGCGGGACAGCGTGCTGGCTTTCTCCCCCCAACCGGATGATTTACCCATGAAGAAGGCAGTCGTGCTTCTCTCCGGCGGCATGGATTCAGCCGCCGTCGTCGCCATGGCCCAGGAACAGGGCTTCGCCGTGCATGCCCTGAGCGTGCGTTACGGCCAGCGCCACACCTCCGAGCTGGATGCTGCCGCGCGCGTGGCCAAGGCCCAGGGCGTGATCGTGCACAAGACCGTGGACGTGGACCTGCGCAGCATCGGCGGCTCGGCGCTGACCGACGACATCGACGTGCCCGAGGCGGGCGGCGAGGGTATCCCTGTGACCTACGTGCCGGCGCGCAACACCATCATGCTGTCGCTGGCGCTGGGCTGGGCCGAAGTGCTTGGCGCCAACGACATCTTCTGCGGCGTCAACGCCGTGGACTACTCCGGCTACCCGGATTGCCGCCCAGAATTCATCGCCGCCTTCCAGGCGCTGGCCAACCTGGCGACCAAGTCGGGCGTGGAAGGCGCGGGCATCACCGTGCATGCGCCGCTGCAGTTCCTCAGCAAGGGCCAGATCGTCAGCGAAGGCGTGCGACTGGGCGTGGACTTCGGCCTGACCGTGTCCTGCTACAACGCCGATGCCAGCGGCGCGGCCTGCGGGCATTGCGATGCCTGCCGCCTGCGCGCGCAGGGCTTCGCCGATGCCGGCGTGCCCGACCCGACGCTGTACGCCTGACCGACTCTGGTAGTGCCGGCCGCTGGCCGCCGGCCGGTGGGTGCGAACCGTTGGTTCGCACTCACTATCCCGGCGCTACCGCTGCCGGGCTACCTCGGTGGGTGCGAACCGTTGGTTCGCACTGCCTGACCCGCCGGGCGCGGCCCGGCGCTACCAATGTTGGGATTCCGGTAGTGCCGGCCGCTGGCCGGCAGCCCCGGCAGGTCTGATTCTGGTAGGTGCCAACCTTGGTTGGCGCTGTCCGCCGGGCGCGGCCCGGCGCTACCGCTGCTGCAACCAACCCGATGCTTCGATGAAGCCGCGCACCGCAACCGGATCGCTGTAATCCAGCTCGATCATCCGTGCGATCGCAACCTGCTCATCCGGCTGCTGCCGCATGTACTCCTGCGCGATGCGATACCCCGCGTAGTAGCCCACATCACTCACCCCGAACGGATTGCGGGCATTGTTGTACAGCCAGTTGTCCAGGTCATCGCCATCCATCTCCGCTCTGAAGCGAGCGCAGATCTCCGATTCGTGCAACGGCCCATAGGTGTACAGCGGCAGTGCCGGGCGGCGACCGCTGATCCGCTCGGCAATGTACTCGGCCACGCCCTCACGCACCGCGTATTGCGCGAGCGATCCCGTGGTCTCGCGCTGCTGGGTGTGCACGTACTCGTGCAGGTTGTTCTGCGCGTTGTTCGCGCCCGGCGCGCTGTCGTAGAAAATACGCAGGCGATTGCGCAACGGCTCCGGCAGTTCGCTGACATCCACGCTTGCATCGCCGAGTGCCATTTCCGCGCCGATCAGCACCTGGTTGCCCAGCGTGGTGCCGCCTGTGCGCAGCACGCCCACCGCATAGGTGATGCTGGCCGGGCGCAGGGCGGGGTAAAGCCTGCGGAACGCAGCCAGATCCCGCTCCAGCGTAGCGCTGGCCTGCCGGGCGTTGGCGGTCAGCGGCCGCACCGAGGCCCAGAAGCGCGGCCAGGCGAGCATTGCTTGTGCGTATTCGGCGGCGGTGTAGTTGCGCACCTTCATCAGCGCATGCAGGCCAGGGCTGCCGGGCTCGATATAGCGCTGCTGCACAAGGGCCGCCCACTGCGCGGCATCGGGCTCGGCGAGCACCGCATCGTAAGTAGCCCAGAAGCGGCCGATGTCGTCAGTCCGCACCTGTGCAGGCGATGCCGCAGCGGCGTCAAACGGCAGCAGCAGGGCGAGCATCAGCGGCAGTGGCAGGCGCATCCATCGCTCCGGGGCAGGGTCGCAGGTGAGATGCGGCGCGTGGCGGAAAGGTTTAGAGGCCCGCAGCCGGGGCAGTGCCCGCCGCTGGCTGGCAGCCTGGTAGATCCCCGGCTTCACCCCACCCGGAAAAGTACGGTAGAATGCCCACCCCGCCGAAAGGCAGGGGCCTTGCATGGGCCGTTAGCTCAGTCGGTAGAGCAGAAGACTTTTAATCTTTTGGTCGATGGTTCGAATCCATCACGGCCCACCAATGCATTCAACGACTTAGATCGTCAAAAAGGCACCGCTCAGCGGTGCCTTTTTTGTTTGGTGCCTCCACGGTGCCTACATTCCGGATGCTTGATCAGGCCGGTGCCTGCGGGCGCCGTTCGTTGCGCAACCACTGCTGCACTTCAGACTTCAACCAGCGCACGCTGCGGCCGGCGCGCTTGGCCGGCCTCGGGAATTCGCCGCGCGCCATCATCCGGTAGATGCTGGCCTTGGAGAAACCGCAGTCCTCTTCGACCTTGCGCAGTGCGATCAGTGCGTCGTCGGTTGAAGCGCTGGTGGTGATGGCGTTGTCGTTCTCGACGGTGCTGGTCATGCGTACCTCTGCTTTGCTGATTGCCACTGCGGCT
Organism: Stenotrophomonas sp. G4; assembly: GCF_003428825.1. NCBI lineage: Bacteria > Pseudomonadati > Pseudomonadota > Gammaproteobacteria > Lysobacterales > Lysobacteraceae > Stenotrophomonas > Stenotrophomonas sp. G4. The sequence goes on along the minus strand of NZ_CP031741.1, from coordinate 3,445,735 downwards.
AGGCCGTAGTGTGGTTGGCTGGAGTCTCTGGAAACGAGAACGCCCTAACTGCTACTACTAGTCGTCAGCAGTGGCACACCGCTTGCCGTCCGCGCCGCTTCAACTCGGTTGGCGATCTGCATCAGGTCCATGGTCGGGTCGTTGAAAAGTGCTTGGCCGATCTGGGCCGTCAGCCTCTGGATCGCCGTCGCCGTCGCCGTCGCCGTCGCCGTCGCCGCCAGCGGCACCGGTGCGTGGATCATGGAGTATGCGTACGCGCGCCAGGCATCGCGTGCGGCTTGCAGCGGCCGAAACATGCTGATCAACTGCGGTATCGCAGGACCGATGCACCATGACGGCCGACTATTTCCACATGACCAGCGACAACCGGATCGTCGTTTCAAGATTGCAGGTTGCGCAACAAACGCTGATCACCAACACCTTCCCAGTTGGCGGCGCAACGATGGGACCTCAGAGCGCCTCGATCTTCATCGTGGACCTGACCGAGGTGCCGCTGGGGTTCGGCTGACGGCAGGCCCATTACGCCGCGACAACGCCACGTGCGGCTAGATTGCGGTCATGTGCTATGCCGCTTCCTTTTAAGGGTTTTTTGAGGACTGCTGGCTCTCGTATGCGTGGTGGCGGATAGAAGAAGGTCGCCCGGTGCCACGCAAGCCCTAGGCGACCTAGATTGGTTTCTAGAATCAGCGATTAGCGATCAGCCGAATCCGCAGTCCACAAAGCTGTCGTCGAATGTTTGGCAGTTGCTGATGCCTTGCACCGTGGAGCAGGCCGTCCCGGTTCTGGGGTGGACGGAACATTCCCCTCCCCCGAACCCACCGCCGCCCACGCCAGGCCCGCCCCGTCACCCATGCCGCCCCCACCACCGCCCCGCCGTCGCCTTCATCGATGGGTTGAGGAAGCTCGCCTTGTCGCACGGTTTGGCCTTCGCCTACCCAGTTTCCTTCGAAATTTTCATGATAGACAGTGCAATGGGTTGGGTTGCAGATCTGGTAGGTCGTTCCCGTCGCCCATGCGAATAGCGGTACATAGTCAATCGGAGCGCGCGAACGTTTCAGTGTCTCTAGCGTTCTTGCGTCCGGAACCGGCGAAGCTACGGCGCAGTCAGTACAAAGGTATGGGCCGCGTTCGAAAGCAAGAGTACTAGCTGCAAGTGCAAGGCCTGCGGCGACAACCAGAATGAATACCGCTTTCCTTCGAGGAATTCTGAATGAGGATCTATCGGCAGCACGAATCATGTATTTGATTTCCTTTTCTTAGAGCCATTGATAGTTGTTGTGCGCTCAGTGCCTTGTCCAAAGTGCTTACTTGCAAAGCTGGGACGATCGAAGGATCAGCCAGTCGAACGGCTTCGAAATATGCCCGGCTTGTGACCAGGTCGCCGTCGACAAGCACCCCAGCGTGGTAGGCATTCCCAAGTTGTAGCAGCGCATCTACGTTTCCCTGGGATGCCATCTCTTGCAGATAGCCTGTGGCTTTCTGCTTGTACTCCTTGGTGCGATCCGGATCTCGGAGGAGCTCAGCGGGTCCGCCAAGAGCTGACTCGGAGTCGGCTGAATACAGGAGACGTGCTCCAATGTTCCCCTGTTCTGCAGCAAGGGATAGCCATTTGCTGGAACTTGCTTCAGTCTCTGCCGGCATATCCATGCAGGCCTTGGCGACATCGGCAGCTACGCCTAAATTCGCTCCTCGGGATGCGCGTCGAGTTACGTCGGCGCACTGGTTGAGCTTTAGAAATATTCCATAGGAGGCTGTGGCATCACCGGCGAGGGCCTGCGGCGAAAGCTCTGCAATTACTTGGTCCACAGTGCCACTCGGTATCGGGCCAAAGTCTTCAACTGCAAAGGCTTTTCCGGATAGTTGTCTGATCCGGATCGCTCTGTTGGCCGGTGAGCTTGGCGCCGAGGTTGTCGTAGCAGAGCGAGGGAGGGCCGCGTCTCGCGACGAGCTTTGCACTCGATGGCTTGCGGAATCCGAAGGGGAAGCAGGCCCAATTGAGGCCTTCGGCGTAGATGTCAAGCCGTACCAGATAGCTCCTGCGACCACGATGATCGACGCAGAGAGAATTAAGACTCTGGTTCTCTGATTCATTTTTTTCCTTTGCGATTAGCGCGATAGCAAGTCACAGCAGCACGACTCTGCCGTTCATGAATATTTCATTTTTCAAACCATCTCAGCTCTTTTTGTCTAAGTCGATAGGTGGTTTTCTCGGATTGGTGTAGGGAAAGCCCTACGCGCCGCTCCTTGCCGGCTGGATCGCTAGGCGTAGCTCAGTTGAGCGCCTACCTTTTGGCCGCTCTCCGGGAGCTGCAGCTGCGTGAGGCAGCCATGGTTAAGTGCATTGGCTCGTTCAAGAGCCGGCTGGCGATACTTGAGGGTGCAGAGGCCAAGATCACGCCAACTGAACGCCCGAAGGAGCTCGAGTACGAGCATGTGCGATTCCGCCCAAATCGAAGCCGCCTACCAGAAGCTGGTCCGCATGACCGGCGCCACCGTGTCGCTGCGGGAGTTCGCCGCGCTCTACGCCTACGACCCGGGCATGAAGCGGGCCAAGACTCCGAAGGCGAGACGACGCATTCCGGGTCGGCACCAGCTCGGCGGAGCGGGCAGTGTGGGCGGAAATCCAGGAGTGGAACCAGGCCGAGGCCGCCATTCTGGAGCAGGAGCTTTTCGCCAACCGAAAGCGCCTAGCCGATGCGGAGCGATCGCTGCAGGCCAAGGAGACTAAGAAGGCCCGGGAAGATATGCGCATCGCCGGCAACAAGATAGAGCGTGCCATGGGCAAGCTGGCCGACCTCAAGCGCGCCGAGGGCAAGGACCGGGACAGCCGGATCTTCCCCGGGGTCTACGCGCCGGTGATCGTCTCCGAGGGCGGCAAACTGGCGATCAAGCCGATGCGCTATCTGTGCCGGCTGGCTGGGAAGCCGGCCAACTACGATCAGCGCTTCCCCGGAACCTACAATGCCCGCCGCGACAGCCTGGAGAAGTTCTGGGCGCCGGCCTTCGGCCACACCCACGGCTTGATGGTGGTCGATACCTTCTACGAAAACGTGGAGGGTCCGGACGGCAAGAACCAGGTGGTGCAGTTCACCCCGCGCACGCGCGAGCCGATGCTGGTGGCCTGCCTGTGGTCGCACTGGGTGGACCCGGCCGGCAAGGAGCCGGATCTACTGTCGTTCGCGGCGATCACCGACGACCCGGAACCCGAGGTGGCCGCCGCCGGCCACGACCGGACGATCATCAACATCAAGCCCGAGCACGTCGATGCCTGGCTCAACCCGAATCCCGCCGACCTGGCCGCGCTGTACCGGATCTTTGACGACAAGCGGCACCCGTTCTACGAGCACCAGCTGGCCGTGTAGGGAGAACCCTCAGCGACAGTGGGCGGTTGCCCGATGCCGCCGGTCAGCGGCTGCGGGCAGTATGACTGTGCCGGATCCGGGGCCCCAGGCCGCTCAACCCGGAGGCGCGTGAGCAGCGCCGCGCCGGCACTGCCGTCGGTGGGGCCTGTAGTTGGTAATGTTGCTAAGAGAGGGGGCACTTCCCATCGCACCGCCAACTGCTACAATTTTTGCCGTTTGTATCCAATTGAACTCTCCACCACTTGGGCTGTCGTAGCGTATGCGCAGGACGCACCTGATCGAGTGTTAATCGCATGGAGGAATGACACTGATGGCTGAATTGCTAGAGACTGCTCAACTTGCGCTTTTCCCTGGGGCGCCGGCCAGCTTAAGCGTCGAGGAGGTCGCGAAGGTATTGTTCGGTAAGTCACCGGAAAGAATTGAATCCCGCCCAGCGGAGGGAGTGCAGACCGCAAGCGTTCCTCATTTGGGAGGAAGTGTCCAAATTTCAGTTAATCCGCTTCGTGTCGATATTATTTATCAGGCCGGTCCCTCTCAGGCGATCGGCGGCCCGCCATTGTTGGGGACGAAGGATATCGCTGCGGTACGCAAGTGGATTTCGGAAATCACTCCTAAACTTTTTAAGGTGATTCCGCCGATCAATCGGGCTGGCGTGGTTGTTGCGCGGAGCGAGGAATTCGATACGCAAGCTGCCAGCGTGCTGGGGTTCTCTCGCGCCGTTCCAAGCGACGTGAAGATTCCGGACGATGTCGTTGATTTGGCGTTGCAGTTCAACAGACGCCGTCCGGCTTCGAAGTTCTCTGGGTGGATCAATGTCATGTACGCTTGGCAGAATTTGGCTAGGCAAGATATCAGTTTTACGAACGCCGGATTTTCGCATACCACTAAATATTCGGTGCGGTCGATGATTGACGCTAATACGCCACCTGGTGAGCCGTGGGCAGTGGCGGTATTGTCCTCTCCGGATGCGCCGAAGCTAGTCTGTGAATTGATAGATATTGCCTTTAAGACTGCTTAGAGGGGCGGGAGGTATCATGATTTTTTACAGTGGCATAGGGAAGCCGAGCGCTCGGGCGCTTTCGACGACAGGCCTACCATCTGTTGACGCCTCGGGCTGGGACGATGTAAAGAATTCAATGTTGGAGATTAGGGCCCAAGACAGGGTCAATGTTCTATCAGCCATGGTTGCGGCAGCGCTTCTCGCCAACCTGCAGTCAGTGGGCGGGCCGCCACCCACTTCCGCCCTAGATCCGGATGGAGATGTGATCCTTACTTGGCACGAGGGCGCACGAAAGGGTAGCGCCGTTGTGGCAGAAGATAAGCTGTCAGCGGTTGTGACGAATGGTGCGCGAGTTGAGTACGTTTCACCGGAGGTCAACGTTGTCGATGACGGTAGCTATCGGTTGGAGTTGTTCTCACAGGGGGTGGTGAAATGGATGCAGCAATCGAAGGGATCGAGCCCATCCTCGACGACGAGCATGTTCGGCGAAATATCTTTGCCCCTCATATGGAGTCAGAGAGGACTGGAGTCAGAAGTCTATTCGGGTTCCCAAACGCTTTCCAATTTCAGTCGAGAAGTGGGAGCCGAGTGGAATCTGTCATCTGGAGCAAGCACGCCACTCCTGAGCAAACTATAATTCTTGGCGGGGAGATGGCGGAAGCAAAACGCCTAGCGAAAATGGAGGAAAATCCAGATGTTTCGGCTGATCGGCTCCCTCACTATGCAGGCTATCTGCAGGCGGAAGTTGGCCTTATTCGTGCGAGTGCCTACGTTGGGGTGGTGACTCAGCCTGGTGAGCGTCGCTGTATACCAGGCCTCTTCCAAGTGGTGCATTTGCCAGAAAATGGGGTGCGCGCTCATGCGCACGTGGAGCTGTCCGAGAACTATGTCGAAGCCATTAAGGTCCAAATGTCCTTGGACGGCTCGCCGGGATCCGAGAATATGTCTAAGAAACAGGCATTTCCCGTGGCCGTCAATATGTTGCTCGCGACCATGGAGTTAAGTGGATTCTTCTGTCATAACGGAGATCACATCCCTTGCTCCGCAATTGCCTGACCTGGCAAGAAGGCCTGCGTTAGCGCGGGCGATCAATGGCCCGCCATCAGCAGCGCGCTGGCGGGATCTCGTGTACTGAGGTCGTGTAGTTCGGCGTGTTACGGCATCCGCACGCCCCGGCTTGCAACGCCCGCCCGACAAATGCACTAAGGCCGGCCGGGCCCAGCCCGAATCTCCGACCTTGTTCCAGATGCTTGGCCTGTTCGCAGGATCTGCGACGCCCGGCCGTATCCTTCCGGCCATGCTTCCCTCGCACGGCTACCATGGCTTCCGCTCAGCACCACGCCCCTCTGGCTGGGTCCAGACGGGTGAGCGCTGGGCGCTCTGGTACAACGGCCGGGAGACGGCAAGCATCGCCCCGGATGGCGGTCCTAGCGTGCGCTTGTGGATGGAAGGCCAGAAGATGTGGCACGTGAAGGAAGTGCGCGCGGCCAACGTCCGGCAGGCGAAGCGATACGCCGAGCGCTGGTGCGCGGCCAGGCTGTATCCCGACCTGCCTTTGCGTGAGGCCGTCGCCCGGCTGACCGACAACACCCCGATACAGCTGCCGCCGCCATTGCCCGGCTTGCCGCCAACCAGAGAGCAGCTGCAGCAGGCTCGCCGTTTGGCCGAGGCAGGGGCGGCGGAGCTGCAGCGGGTCAAGGAAGCGCTGGAGCCGCGCAAGCCGCCTGCGGCGACGAAGCCCAGGGCGAGGGACCCGCAGAAGGCGCGGGTGAGGGCGGCGTTGCAGCAGCTGCGGCGTGGTGTCTAGATCGGCCCAAGGACGTTCCGCAAAATTTCCAAACCCTTTGCGCCGCAAGGCTTGCAACGGCCCGGTTTGATCTTCTATGCGGAACGGATAGAGGCGTAAAGCATTGAAAAATATTGGGTTGTCCTGTGACTTTTAATCTTTTGGTCGATGGTTCGAATCCATCACGGCCCACCATTGCAGGCAGTGACTCCGGTCATCCAGAAAGGCACCGCCAAGCGGTGCCTTTTTTGTTACAGAACCCGAGGTCCTACCTGGACTTCGCGCCCTGGGAACGGGCCGCCTCGCGGTCTGCCTCGACCTTGGCGGCAGCCTTCGCAGCACGCTCCACTGCGGCGCGCTCTGCGTCGAACCGGGCCTGCCGCTGGGCGCTGTAATTGCGCTCCAGTTCCAGCGAGGCAATGAAACTGTCGGGGTGCTTTGCGGCGCACGCCTGCTGCACCAATTGCACGGCGCGGTCGGATAACCCGGGTTGGATGTTGCCGAGCAGGCAGTCGGCGTACGGTACGGGCGCGGCCGGGCTTGCGGCCAGCGCGGCAATAATCATGGCATTCAACATGCGAACCTCCTTGTGTCAGTGTCGATGGAACCCGGGACGGGCCCGGCCCGAGTATGGGCTGGATTACGGTGCAGGGTTCCTACTCAGGCCGGATATCCCGGCATACCAGTTCCGCCAGCCCGCGGAAGGCGAAGAACAGCCCTTCGACCACGCCGTCATCCAGATGCCGGTCCGGCGTTGCCATCGATCGGCAGCGATCGGCGGCGTGCAGCATCTCTGCCACGGTCAGCATGCCGACGGCCGCCCGCTCCACGCGTGACAGCGCCAGCCTGCGCCCTGCGGGAAGGCTGGTATCAGGCCAGGGCTGGCCGTCTGCACCTTCACCCGCGCGGATGCGCTCGAGGCAGCCCAGGAACGTGCTCAGTTCGGGCGCAGGGTTGTCATCGTCGTCGTTGACGCTGGCGGCATATGAGGGATAGGGCGGACCTTCGGTCATCTCGGCTTCCTCGGCTCTGAGGTGGGAATGCCACCGCGTGAGGCGGGTGGCGGACGGTGCATGGCTGCAAGCCGGGAAGACAGTAAGCAGTTAACCGGCGGATCCGAAGACCCCCACGCACCGCCCGCCATAAAGGCCGACGGATCACCCGCCGGCACGGTCCGGAGACAGTGCCGACGGGTGAGCGCAAACAACATGCTTTTTGTCTTCCCAGGCTTGCAGGCCCGGTGCCACCCGTTGTCGGTGGCGCAGCATGGTGTTTACGCCTGCGCTTGGATTTCAATCAGAAATTTCCGGAAGGACATGCGGAATCCAGACGCGCGACGATGGTGGCGCAGGCCTGTCCTGCGCAGCAAGCGTCAGTACACGACGCATTCGTTTCCGCGTCTGGTTGATCGCGCTGGAAGATGCCGCAAACCGCACATTGCGATGCATCTGCCGTGAGCCAGCGCGTGTAAAGCTGGCTTCACTTTCGCCATCAATGTCCTCTGTGCGTTCCAGTTGTACCCACCGCATTTCGGTGCAGGTGCGACGATAGTGGCGTCCTTGGCGGTTCAAACACGACACGTGGCGGTGCGCGCGCGGTATGGGGGCCGTACCCGGGCGCAAGTCACGGCAGTTCATCCACGCATGGCGTGGATCTACGCATCTGGCAGGCGCCAATGCGCGCGTCCGGGCGCTATGCTCGGCTTCTTTCGCTGGATGGGATGCCCATGCGCTTGATGGTGCTGTCGCTGTTGTTGTCCTGTGTCTCCGCCGCGCCGCTGATGGCCGCCGAACCGGCGCCTCCGCCGGCGGTCGCCTCACCGTTGGTCATCGGTGAGACCTTCACCCTCCAGTCCAAGGCGTTGGGCGAAACCCGGCGCATCAACGTCTATCGCCCGCAGCCGTGGGGTCTGGACCCGAAGACGCCACTGCCGGTGCTGTACATGCCCGACGGCGGCATCGGCGAGGACTTCCTGCACGTGGCCGGGTTGGTGCAGGTGCTGACTGGCAACGGCAGCATGCGCCCGTTCCTGCTGGTTGGCATCGAGAACACCGAGCGCCGCCGTGACATGACCGGCCCCAGCAACGTGGCGGAGGATCGCAAGATCGCGCCACGCATTGGTGGCTCGGCGGCGTACCGTGATTTCCTGCGCGATGAACTGATGCCGCAGATACGCCAACGTTATGCGACCAGAGACGAGCGCGCGTTAATCGGTGAATCGCTGGCCGGGTTGTTCGTGATCGAGACGCTGCTGCAGGAACCGGCCTTGTTCAACAGCTATATCGCGCTGGACCCCAGCCTGTGGTGGAACGGCGGCGCCTTGCTGTCTGGCGCAGGCAAGCAGGTGCCGTCGGTCGCGCGCAGCAGTGCGCGGCTGTTCCTGGCCAGCAGTGGCCAGCCGGAACTGGCAGCGTCGAGCGCGCGCTTGGCGGCGCTGCTGCAGCAGGCATCGCCGGCAACGCTGGTGAAGTACCAGCCGCTGCCGGAAGAGACCCACGCTACCATCTACCACCCGGCCGCCCTGCAGGGTCTGCGTACGTTGTTCCCGGTACCGCCGCCGGCGTCGCCCTGAGAGGGGTTTGGCGCGCAACAACGCGGTGTGTGAGGATGCATCAGCGGCGCCACCTGGGCGCGCCGCCCGCAACAGGAGAGCGCGGATGCAGCGTGTGCGTGGATGGAGTGTGCTGGCCTGCCTGGCCTTGACAGGGTGCGCGATGTCGGTGGCGCCGCCGGCAACGCAGAAGGAAGCGAGGGAAAGCGCGACCGCCGTGCCAGGCGTTGTGCTGCCCGATACCGAGTCACTGCGCGTGCATGACCCGATCGGGCGCGACTATGCCCTGTGGGTGGCGTTGCCTGCCGGCTACGCGGCGCATCCGCAGAAGCGTTATCCGGTGGTGTACGTGACCGATGCGCTGTACAGCTTTCCGCTGGTGCGCAGCGTGCGCAACCTGGTGGGGCAGCAGGGCGTCAACATCGAGGATTTCATCCTGGTCGGGTTGCCGCCGCAGGAAGGGCTGACCTCCAAACAGAGCCGCTCGCGCGACTACACCCCCAGTGATCCTGTGCGCACCCCTGCCGGCTACTACAGCGATGACGTCACCTATGGCGGCGCGGCCCATTACCGCGACTTCCTGGCTGACCACGCGCTGCCGATGATCGATGCGCGCTACCGTACCGATCCGGCCCGGCGCGTGTTTGCGGGTCATTCCTATGGCGCGCTGTTTGGTGCTTACGTGCTGACGACCCAGCCCGACATGTTCGGCACCTACATCCTGTCCAGTCCGTCGCTGTGGTTCGACCAGGGCCTGCTGCCGCGCATGCAGGATGCCGCCGTGATGCCTTCACAGCCCATCCGCGTGCTGCTGTCGGTGGGCGGCTACGAGACGGTCAAGCCGGGGCCACGTTACTCAACGGGCAATGACATGCTGCGGCAGAGCGCCGACTTCGCCGGTCAGCTGCGACGCAGCGGTCGCAAGCTGCAGGTGGAGAACATCGTGATTGATGGCGAAGACCATCTCACCGTGTATCCGCGCGTGATCACCCGCGCGCTGCTGCAGGTACTCCCGGGCGAAGGACCGTATACCGGCGGCTGACGGCCGGCTCCCTCCACGCACGTGGATGCACCCGTAGATCCACGCCATGCGTGGATGGCAGCCTCAGGCCGCGCTCGCCTGCGGCGCCGGCATCAGCGCGGCATCGGCGGCATGGCGGAAGCACAGCCGGATCGCATCCAGCAGCTCGCTCATGTTGTAGGGCTTGGGCAGGAAATGGATGCCGTCGTGCAGTTGCGGCAGCACGGCATGCTGGTCCATGCCGGAGGTCACCAGGATCGGCAGCTGCGGATACAGGCTGCGCACGCGGTTGGCGGCCTCGATGCCGCTGACCAGGCCGAGATTGACGTCGGTGAACATCAGGTCGAAGCGCTCTCCGGCGGCCAGCAGGCCCAGCGCGGCTTCGGCGCTGCTGACGCCTGCGACGTGGCAGGCCTGGCTCTCCAGCGCCATCCGGCTCAGTTCACGGGTTTCCTCGGCGTCTTCGATCAGCAGGACGCGTGGTTCAACGTGGCGCTTGGACAGCAGCATGACGCAACAACTCCGGACGGCAGGGCATGAAAGGCGCGCAAGTATGCGCAAGCCCCCAGTGAGCCCCGCGTGCAGGATCAGCTAAGTGGGCGTTACAGCGGATTGCTGCGCTGGCGGCGTACATGCCAGGCCAGCGCTGCCACCGCCAGCAGTGCAGTGCCGATGCGCAGGCTGGTGGCCTGCCAGCCCAGCGCAACGGCGTCGTCGAGGCTGAACACATTCCACGCCAGGTTCATCGACACGTGCAGGGCCAGACCGCACCACAGGGTATTGCCGTCGAGGTGGTCGAGCCAGGCGAAGATGAAGCCGCCGAAGGCGATCACTACGCCGATGAACAGGGCCACGCCGCCGCCGTCGAAGCCGCCGAAGCCCAGCCAGTGCACCATGCCGAACAGCAGGGCCTGCGGCAGCGCGAGCAACGGCCAGGGGCCGCGTACGATCTTCGCCAGCAGCACGAAGCCCAGGCCGCGGAACAGCACTTCTTCGGCCAGCGGGAACAGCACGGCCAGCATCGTGGCGTCCAGCGTCGTCAGCGCCGTGTTGGGCGTCCCCAACAGGGCCAGCCCCAGCCAGCACGGCAGGCTGGCCAGCAGCACCCACAACGGGCCACGCATGCCGTTTCCGCGCAGGCTGAGGCTGGCCAGCAGGCCCACCCCGCGGGGGCGCAGCAGCGTGGCCAGCAGCAGTGCGACCAGCACCGCCAGCGCGTTGTCCAGCAGGCTGCCACCGTAGGGGATGGGCAGGGCGGGAATCGGCGCGCCCAGCGCGGCACTGATGTCGCGCACGTTCAGGCCGAGGCCAACGCCAAGCAGCACCAGTAGCAGGCGCATGCCGGTGGGAACCGAGTCACGGGCAGTCATGTGCATTCCTTGCAGCGAGGTCGCAAGGCAGTCTGCAGGGCGGGGGACGTGCCGGCACGCGCCGGAAGTCCCTGTGCCATCGGTCATGCGTTGCCGCACAGTCATCCGCACGCAGGTACAGTCGAGGCCAGACCGACAGGAGCAATGCGAATGCTGTGCCCCGTGTGCAAGACCCAGACCCTGCAGATGGCCGAGCGCCATGGCATCGAGATCGACTACTGCCCGAGCTGCCGTGGCGTATGGCTGGATCGTGGCGAACTCGACAAGATCATCGAGCGCGCCACTGACGGTGCAGGTGCCGCCATGCCGCCGCCAGCGCCCGCGCCTGTGCAACCGCAGGCCGCTCCGCCGCCGGTGATGCATCGCGACACCCGTCATCTCGGCCAGCGCCATGATGACAACCGTGGCCAGTACAGCCAGGGCTACAAGAAAAAGAAGAAGGAAAGCTTCCTGTCGGAGTTGTTCGACTTCTAGGTAGCAGCGTCGCGCCTTGCTCGACTTTGCTCTTTGGGGCGCGCCGACCAAGGTCGGCATCTACCAGGACAGGCGTCGAGCCTGGCTCGACGCTACAGGGACGCGGCTCAGGGCCGGCGCAGGATGAACTCGCGGTCGCGGCTGTCGCCGACGATGAAGTCATACTCGCCGGCCTTGCTGCAGCCGTAGCGCGCGTAGAAGCGCTGCGCGCCGAAGTTCTCTTCCCACACGCCCACCCACAGGGTGCGGCGCTGCGGCTGGTCCAGCCAGGTCATGAAGGCATCCATCAGGCGCGCGCCGTGGCCGCCGTTCTGGTGGCTGGCCAGGATGTACAGCCGCTTCAGTTCGATGTCGCCTTCGCGTGCTTCGGCATGCGGCAGGGTGTTGGCACCGGCGGCCAGATAGCCCACCACCGTCTCACCCTCCAGCAGCAGCCACACCGCGCTGCGCGGGTCGGACAGTTCCGCTCGCTGCGGCTCGGTGCCGTAGTGATCCTGCAGGAACGCGTGCAGATCCTGCGGCGGATAGGAATCGCCCCAGGTTTCGGTATAGGTCGCGATGGCGATCGCCGACAACGCGTCGACGTCGGCCAGGGTGGCGCGGCGGATATGCAACGACATGGTGCAGCCTGCAATGGAACGTGCGGCAGTGTAGCCGGCCCCGGCGGCTACCGGGGCTGGCTGCTGCTCATGATCGGCTGCTCAGAACCACATGCGGATGCCGGCGACCCAGCGTGTGTCGCGTGCATGGTCGCCGGCATAGTCGGCGGTATCGCCGAAAGTCCGTTCGTGGCTGATGCCGATGTACGGGGCGAAGCGGCGATTGAACTCGTAGCGCAGGCGCAGGCCGGCTTCGACCTTGTTGAGGCCGCGGCCGATGCCGTGCTCCGGTTCGTCCTTGCTGGCCACGGTCGCTTCCAGCAGGGGCTGCAGGATCAACCGGTTGGTCAACAGCACGTCGTATTCGATCTCGGCCTTGGCCATCAGCTGGCCACCGGAACCGGCATACAGCGTGGCCGAGCTTTCGAATTTGTACGGCGCCAAGCCCTGGATGCCGATCGCCGCCCAGGTGCGTGAATCGGCGGGGCGGAAGTCCTGGCGTACGCCGACCAGCACGTCCCACCATGGCGAAATTGCACGCCCGTACAGCGCTTCCACGCCTGATGATTCCGTGCGGCCTTCGCTGCGTTCGCCATCGGTGCGCAGCCACAGGCGGTTGATGTTGCCGCCGATCCAGCCACTGGCCTCCCAGGCCTGGCCGTTGCCGTTCTTTCCATCCCAGTGCTCCAGGCGATCGATCAGCAGCAGGCTGTGGATCTCCGGGGCGTGCTCCATCGCACCATGCGCGATGGGGGGGAACGCGGCCGCACGATCAGCATCGGTGGGGACAGGTATCGGCTCGCGCGGCTGCGTCGGCGCGGGCGTGCCGTGGCCCATTGTCGCGTGATCCATCGCGCCATGGTCCATCGTTGAATGGTCCATCGCACCGTGATCCATCTTCGAATGGTCCATCTTCGAATGATCCACGTCGGCCGCTGGTGTGGCATCGGCAGGAGGCGCGTGTGCGGTCATGTCATGGCCGGCATGGGACTGCGCGAATGCGGGCAGCGCGGCCAACAGGCCGAGGGTCAACAGGCTTGGGGCAAGCAGGGAACGGCTCATTCTTCGATCCTCACTTCGCGCATCATGCCTGCTTCCATGTGGTACAGCAGGTGGCAGTGGTAGGCCCATCGGCCGAGTGCATCGGCGCGTACGCGATAGGTGCGGCGTGTACCGGGCGGCATGTCGATGGTGTGCTTGCGCACCTGGAATTCACCCTGCGCGTTTTCCAGGTCGCTCCACACGCCATGCAGGTGGATCGGATGCTGCATCATGGTGTCGTTGACCAGCACGATGCGCATGCGCTCGCCGTAGTTCAGGCGCAGCGGTTCGGCGCCGGCGAAGGGAATGCCGTCGAACGACCAGGAGAACTTTTCCATGTGGCCGGTCAGGTGCAGCTCGATCTCGCGGCCGGGTTCGCGGCCATCGGGGTCTTCGAACAGGCTGCGCATCGCACCATAAGTCAGCACCTGGCGGCCGTTGTCGCGCAGGCCGATGCCGGGGTCGTCCAGCTTCGGCTCGGTGGCCGAACTCTGCATGTCCACCAGCGGATTGTTGCGCTCGCTGGCCGGATGCTTTGGCGCTTTGCTGGCGGTCTCGCCGCCGCCATGTGCGCCGTGGCCCATGCTGGCACCGCAGCCGCCTTCCATGCCCTTCATTGCTGCCATGTCGTGGCCGCCGTGGCCACCGTGGCCACCTCCGCCCATGTCGTGACCCATGTCGCTCATCGTCAGCAACGGGCGCGGATCGCGCGCGGGAATCGGTGCCTGCAGCCCATGCCGCACGGCGAGGGTGCCGGCGGCATAACCAGTGCGGCCCATGTCCTGGCAGAAGAGGGTGAAGGCATCCTGGCCGCTGGGTTCCACCAGTACGTCGTAGGTTTCGGCCGGGGCGATGCGGAACTCGTCGATGCTGACCGGATGGATGTACTGGCCGTCGGCGGCGACCACGGTCATCTTCAGGCCGGGAATGCGCACGTCGAAGTAGGTCATCGACGCACCGTTGATGAAACGCAGCAGCACCTTTTCGCCACTGCGGAACAGCCCGGTCCAGTTGCCGGCCGGCGCGGTCCCGTTCATCAGGTAGGTGTAGGTGTGCGCGTTGATGTCGGAGATGTCGCTGGGCGTCATCCGCATCCGGCCCCACATGCCGCGGTCGGACAGGGCGGCCGACCAGCCATCGCGACGCGCGTCGCGCAGGAAGTCGGGCAGGGTGCGCTTGTAGTAGTTGTCGTGCTCGGCGAGCTTCTTCATGCGCCGGAACAACGCGCCGGGATCCATGTCGGTCCAGTCGGACAGCATGATCACGTGCTCGCGGTCATGCCGGTACGGCGCCGGTTCGGCCGGGTCGATGATCAGCGCGCCGTACAGCCCCGCCTGTTCCTGGAACAGCGAATGGCTGTGATACCAGTAGGTGCCGGACTGCTTGAGGTCGAAGTGGTAGTGGTAGGTCTCGCCAGGGCCGATGCCGTTGAAGCTCAGGCCCGGCACGCCATCCATGTTGGCCGGCAGCAGGATGCCGTGCCAGTGGATCGAAGTAGGGTGCTGGCCGAGCGTGTTGCGCACGAACAGGTCCACGGTCTGGCCTTCGCGCCAGCGCAGGATCGGTGCCGGCAGCGATCCGTTGACGGTGATCGCCGGGCGGGTGCGGCCGGTGAAGTTGGCCAGCGACTCGCCGATCGCCAGTTCGACGCGGGTATCGCTGATGACCGAAGGTGCGCCGGCCAGGCGTGGCGTGGCAGAAGCGGCGGCGAGCGCGCGCTGCGGGATGCCGGCCGCGGCGATGCCGGCGACCACGCCGCCAGCAGCGATGCCCTGCACGAACAGACGGCGCGACGGCATGGGCACAGCGCCCGGGCCGGGAGGAATACGGGTACTCATGGTGGTGACTCCAAACACGGAAAGACGCCAGCGCAGGGCCGGCTTCAGTGCGCAGCGCGCACGAGGCGTGTTGGATCAGCCGATGGGAGGGCGTGAGATCGGCGGCAGCGGCGGTGCCGGGCGGCCATTGGCAGGCATCGGCTGCGGGGTCAGGGAAAGACCGGGACCGGTCAGGACAGGCAGTGCCTGCACGGCCAGCAGCGGGTGCTGGGCACAGCTGCGCACGCAGTCCTTGATCTGGCAGTGTGCGTCGTGGGCGGGGGCCTTGGCCTGCGGCGCCTCGTCTGCAGTCATGCCGGCGTGGTGGTGGCAGTCGGCGTCCCCTTCATCGGTCATCGCCAAGGCCATCGCATGGGCCATGCGGCCCATGCCCTCATGCCCGCTGGCCATGGCCGCGTTCAGCCCGTTGAGCAACAGGCTGAGCATGAGCACGACACGGAGCAGGGTCGAGGCGAGGGACATGGCGCTAATCTAGCGGCAAGTGGGCGGACATGCACATCCGGCTGAACGGGTGGTTCAAGGTTTGAGCCGGGCGAGGGTGCGCAATCGCGCAGCCTGGTAGCTTCGGGCCATGCCTGGCGGGCGGGAAGCGCGGTCGATATGCGGGCCGCCGGGCATGGCCCGGCGCTACCGGGGTCACCCCTCTTCGCGCACGATCTCGACCAACCTCGGGCCATAGCGGCTGAGCTTGGTGCCGCCGATGCCACCGACCCGGGCCAGCTCGTCCAGCGAGGTCGGGCGCTGTTCGGCGATGTTGCGCAGGGTGCTGTCGTGGAAGATCACGAAGGCCGGCACGTTCTGCTCGCGCGCCAGCTCGGCGCGCAGGCCGCGCAGCGCATTGAACAGGGCCAGGTCCTGCGGCAGCACCGACAGGCCGGTGCGTTGCGCGCTGCGTTCGCGCCCGGCGCTGGCACTGACCGCATCGCGGCGCATGCTGATCTGGCGGCGACCGGTCAGCACATCGCGGCTGGCATCGGTCAGGCGCAGGCCACCGTGGCCCTCGCTGTCCACTTCCAGCAGGCTGGCGGCCACCAGCTGGCGGAACACGCTGCGCCAGGTGCGTGCATCCAGGTCGCGGCCGATGGCGTAGGTGCTCAGCTTGTCGTGGCCCTGCTGCTTGATCTTCTCGTTCTCGCTGCCGCGCAGGACGTCGATCAGGTGGCCGACGCCGAAGCGCTGGCCACTGCGGTATACACAGCTCAATGCCTTCTGCGCAGGGATGGTGGCGTCCCAGGCCGCCGGCGGAGTCAGGCAGTTGTCGCAGTTGCCGCAGGGCTTGGGATAGGTCTCGCCGAAACCGGCCAGCAGCACCTGGCGACGGCACTGCATCGATTCGCAGTACCCCAGCAGGTGGTCGAGCTTGGACCGCTCCAGCTGCTTGCGCTCCTCGCTGGCCTCGGACTGCTCGATCATCTGCTTGAGCAGCACCACATCGCCCAGGCCGTAGCAGAGCCAGGCCTCGGCGGCTTCGCCATCGCGACCGGCGCGGCCGGTTTCCTGGTAGTAGCCTTCCATCGACTTGGGCAGGTCGGTATGGGCGACAAAGCGTACGTCCGGCTTGTCGATGCCCATGCCGAAGGCGATGGTCGCGCACATGACGATGCCGTCTTCGCGCAGGAAACGGCGCTGGTTGTTGGCACGCACTTCCGCGGGCAGGCCGGCGTGGTAGGGCAGGGCATTGAACCCCTGCGTGCACAGGAACTCGGCGGTTTCCTCCACCTTGCGCCGTGACATGCAGTAGACGATGCCGGCCTCGCTGCGATGGCTGCGCAGGAAATCGCTCAGCTGCTTGCGGGCGTTGTCCTTCTGCACCACGGTGTAGCGGATGTTGGGGCGATCGAAGGAGCTGACGAAGTGACGTGCTTCGGCCAGGTCCAGGCGCTCGGCGATCTCGCGCTGGGTGGGTGGGTCGGCGGTGGCGGTCAGGGCGATCCGCGGAATCTCCGGCCAGCGCTCGTGCAGGACGGTCAGCTGCCGGTATTCGGGGCGGAAGTCGTGGCCCCATTGCGACACGCAATGGGCTTCGTCGATGGCGAACAGGGCGATCCGGCTGCGCGACAGCAGCGACAGGAAGCGGCCGGTCAGCAGGCGTTCGGGAGCGACATAGAGCATGTCGAGCTCACCGGCGAGCAGTTCGCGTTCGACCCGGCCGGCCGTTTCGGCGTCCAGGGTCGAGTTCAGGAATTCGGCGCGCACGCCGAGCTGGCGCAGGGCTTCGACCTGGTCCTGCATCAGCGCGATCAGCGGCGAGATGACGATGCCACAGCCGTCACGCAGCAGGGCGGGCACCTGGTAGCACAGTGATTTGCCGCCGCCGGTAGGCATCAGCACCAGGGCATCGTGACCGGCAGCCACATGCTCCACGATGTCCTGCTGCGGACCACGGAAATCGTCGTAACCAAAGACGCGGCGGAGCAGGTCGTGCGCGGGACGGGAAGCCATCCAGCTAGTTTACCCCGGCGGGGGTTCGGCCGGGTTGCACCCGGCACCTGCTGTAGTGCCGGCCGCTGGCCGGCAACCCTGGCAACAGCAGCAACAGCAACAGCAGGCTCTGGGGTGATCCGTGGTTTGGCGGTGCGGTGTGGGCTTGCAGGACACGCCGTAAACCCGTCCATGGGGCTCGATGGCGCCATCCATGGCGCCAACGGTCCTGCAAGCCCACACCGCCCCGCCCCGCCCCGACAGATTTCCGGTGACGGTTGGTAGATCCACGCCATGCGTGGATGAAATCTGTCAGATATCGACAAATAAAATGGGGTCGGATCCGTTTTCCTGCGGAAAACGGATCCGACCCCAAGCTTTAAGAGTTGGCCCGACAGATTGCGGAAGACTGTCGAAGGCGGGGGGGGGGCGGTGGCAGGGGTGTCCGCGGCATGGATGCCGCGGCCAAGCCCCCATGGACGGGTTTACGGCGTCCCCTGCCACCGGACCCACCCCGCCTACCCACAGGAAGCCAGCTTTTGCTCTGGCTCTGGCCTTGGCTTCAAAGCCTCTGCAGGTGCAGGGCGCAGCCCTGCCGAACCACCCAAAACCCTTACTGGAGCAGCGAGCGCAGCATCCACGCGTATTTCTCGTGGGTCTGCAGGCGCTGGGTCATCAGATCCTCGGTCGGAGCATCGTCGCCCTTGGCAGCCACATCCAGCACTTCACGTGCCGTACGGCATACCGCTTCGTTGGCGACCACCAACTGGCGTACCATTTCACGCCAGTCCGCACTGTCAGTCAGGCCCGGCTCCTCGACGATCGAGGTCAGCGCAGCAAATTCCCGGTAGGAGCCCGGGGCATTGAAGCCCAGTGCGCGGATGCGCTCGGCCACATCGTCCAGTGCCGCCCACTGCTCGGTGTACTGCGTCTCGAACATGGTGTGCAGCGAGTTGAACATCGACCCGGTGACATTCCAGTGGAAGTTGTGGGTCTTCAGATAAAGCGTGAACGCATCGGCCTGGAACCGCGCCAATCCGTCGGCGATCTTCTTGCGGTCGCCCTGGGTGATCCCGATATCGATGTTGGGGGCCGACGGCGCGGAAGCCGCAAGCTTCTGCTTGCCGGTCTTGGGCTTGGTCGTGCTCTTGGTCTTCGCCATGGGGTTCCTCCTTGTGGAATCGTTGGCCTTCACAATAAATCAGTCGTGATGACTGGTCGCATTCAAAGTTTTAAACGAACCGATTGATGAACGCTATCGACAAAATGCCGCAGTCCCGCCAGCGCCAACAGCGTGCCGCCATCGACGGCGCCATGAGCCGCGACCGTGGACGATTGCTGGGAATGCTCTCGCGTTGCCAGGCCAAGCCACAGGATGCGGCGTTGGCCGCCAGTTTCGAGCAGGCCTTGCAGGTTTCGGTGCAGCGCCGGCAGGCGCGGGCGCAACAACAGCCGGCCATTACTCTGGACCCACAGCTGCCGATTGCGCGTGAAGCCGAGACCATCACCCAGTTGATCCGCGACCATCAGGTGGTGGTGATCGCCGGTGAAACCGGCTCGGGCAAGACCACGCAGCTACCGAAACTGTGCCTGGCCGCCGGCCGTGGCCAGGCCGGCATGATCGGCTGCACGCAGCCGCGCCGGATCGCCGCACGTGCGGTGGCCAGCCGTGTCGCGCAGGAACTGCAGAGCGAACTGGGCCAGCTGGTGGGCTACCAGGTGCGCTTCAACGACAAGGTCGGCGAAGACACCCGCATCAAGTTCATGACCGACGGCATCCTGCTGGCCGAGATCGCCAGTGATCGCTGGCTGTCGAACTACGACACGATCATCGTCGACGAAGCGCACGAACGCAGCCTCAACATCGACTTCCTGCTTGGCTATCTCAAGCAGCTGCTGCGCAAGCGCCCGGACCTGAAGCTGATCGTCACGTCGGCGACCATCGACACCGAGCGCTTCGCCCAGCATTTCGACAACGCGCCGGTGATCAGCGTCGAAGGCCGTACCTATCCGGTCGAGGTGCGCTATCGCGCGCTGGAAGGCGAGGGCGAAGACCAGGGCGAACGCACGGTCAACGATGCGATCGTTGCGGCCATCGACGAAATCACCCGCCTGGATTCCCGTGGCGACGTGCTGATCTTCCTGCCGGGCGAGCGTGAGATCCGCGATGCACACCAGTCACTGGAGCGGCGCAAGTACCGCAATACCGAAGTGCTGCCGCTGTACGCGCGGCTGTCCAACCAGGACCAGGACCGGGTGTTCAACCCCGGCCCGAACCGGCGCATCGTGCTGGCCACCAACGTGGCCGAGACCTCGTTGACGGTGCCGCGCATCCGTTATGTGGTCGACCCCGGTTTCGCCCGCGTCAAGCGTTACAGCCCGCGCAACAAGCTGGACCGGCTGCACATCGAGCCGATCTCGCAGGCCAGTGCCAACCAGCGCAAGGGCCGCTGTGGCCGCGTGGCCGAGGGCATCTGCTATCGCCTGTATGCCGAGGCCGATTTCCAGGCGCGGGCGGAGTTCACCGATCCGGAAATCCGTCGTTCCAGCCTGGCCGGGGTGATCCTGCGCATGCTGCAGCTTGGCCTGGGCCGCATCGAGGACTTCCCGTTCCTTGAGGCGCCGGATGAGCGGGCCGTCGCCGATGGTTGGCAGCATCTGACCGAGCTGGGGGCGATCGACAGCGAGCGCCACCTGACCGCGATCGGCAAGCAGATGGCGCGCCTGCCGGTGGACGTGAAACTGGCGCGGATGCTGGTGGCGGCGCAGGCGGCAGGCTGCCTGCGACCGATGCTGGTGATCGCCTCGTTCCTGGGCATCCAGGATCCGCGCGAGCGGCCGCCCGAGGCGCGTGGCGCCGCCGACAACGCACACGCGCAGTTCGCCGATGGCCGCTCCGAGTTCGTCGGTGTGCTGCGCCTGTGGGACGCCTATCGCCAGTCCCATGAGGATCTGACCCAGTCCAAGCTGCGCGACTGGTGCGGCCGCCACTTCCTCGGCTTCCTGCGCATGCGCGAATGGCGCGAGCTGCATCGGCAGCTGCGCCTGCTGTGCGAGGAACTGGGCTGGAAGGAAGAGGCCAACGAGGCATCGATGGCCCCGCTGCTGGCCGGCAGCAGTGCGCCGGCTCCGGCGCGCGATGATGCTGCTGCGGTGAAGGCGACCCGTGGCCAGCTGCACCGTGCCGCGCGCCTGGCCCGCGAGGGCAAGGCCGAAACGGCGCCCGCGCCGGTCGCCGCCCGTGCGCAGAAGGACCAGGCGCCCGACGGCGGTGGTTACAGCGAACGCGTTCGCGCCACGGCTTACCAGACCCTGCATCGGGCGTTGGTGGCGGGCCTGCCCACGCAGATCGGCCATCGCAGCGAGAAGGGTGATTTCCAGGCGCCGCGCCAACGCCGTTTCCTGCCGTTCCCCGGTTCGACGCTGTCCAAGCGGCCGCCACCGTGGCTGCTGGCCGCCAACCTGCTGGATACGCAGAAGGTGTGGGGCATGACCCTGGCGGCGATCGAGCCGGACTGGGTGATTGCCGAACTGCCGCACCTGCTGCTGCGCAAGCACTTCGACCCGCACTGGTCGCGTGCGCAGGGCCAGGTGCTGGCCTCCGAGCAGATCAGCCTGTTCGGGCTGGTGCTGGCACCGAAAAAACCGGTGCATTACGGCCGCATCAACGCCGGCGAGGCGCATGACATCTTCGTGCGCCAGGCACTGGTGACCGGTGAGATCAACACCCGCGCCAGCTTCGTGGCCGACAACCAGAAGGTGCTGGAGCAGGCGCGCGAGGAAGAAGCCAAGCTGCGCCGTGCCGGCATCGTTGCCGACGAGGACTGGCAGGCACGCTGGTACCTGGACCGGGTGCCGCCGCAGATCCACTCCGCGTCCGGGCTGGATGCGTGGTGGAAGGCGCTGCCGCCGGAACAGCGCAAGGGCCTGCACTGGTCGTTGATGGATCTGCTGCCGGGCGAAGGCAGCGAGCAGGAGCGCTACCCGAAGTACCTGGCGTTGGGCCAGGCGCGGTTGCCGCTGCACTACCGCTTCGAACCCGGGGCCGACGATGACGGCGTGACCCTGGACGTGCCGCTGCATCTGCTCAATGCACTGGATGCAGTGCAGTTGGGGTGGCTGGCACCGGGTTTCGTTGCCGACAAGGCGGCGGCCTTGATCCGCAGCCTGCCCAAGGCGATGCGGCGCAACTACGTGCCGGCACCGGATTTCGCGCGCGCGTTCTACGAGGCTTTCCCGCAGCCCAGCGCCGATGCGATCACCGGCGAGCTGGCGCGCTTCCTGTCCCGTGCAACCGGGGCAACCGTGGCCGCTACCGATTTCGAGCCCGGTTCAATCGAGCCGCACCTGCACATGAACCTGCGCCTGCGCGATGAGCAGGGCAAGGTGCTGGCAACCTCGCGCGACCTCGATGTGCTGCGTGCGAAGTTCGGCGGCCGTGCCGGCGATGCGTTCGCCGCACGAGCCGGGCGCGAGATGGCGGCCGATGGCCTGCGCACGTTCCCGGCCTCGCCGATTCCGCTGCAGGTACCAGGCGAGGCCGGCGTGCCGGCCTATCCCGCGCTGAAGGATGAGGGTGACAGCGTTGCACTGCGCATCTTTGCTGATCGCCAACAGGCCGAGGAAGCACACCCGCTGGGCGTGCGTCGACTGCTGGAGATCGGCCTGGGCGAGAAGATCAAGCAGGCACGCAAGCAGTTGCCGGTGGCGGCGAAGACCGGGCTGCTGTACGCCTCGATCGAAACCCAGGAACGCCTGCGTGGCGATCTGGTCGATGCAGCGCTGAATGCCGTGCTGGCCGACGGCCTGGGCGATATCCGCGATGCGGCGGCATTCGAGCAGCGTCGCGAGCACGCCGCAAAAACGCTGTTCGGCGAGGCCATGCAGCGGTTGAAGCTGGCCGAGTCGATCCTTGCCCTGGTGGCCGAGTTGAAGCCGATGCTGGAGGCGCCGTTGATGGGCTGGGCGCGCGGCAATCTGGATGACATGGAAGCGCAGCTGGTTGGGCTGATCCATCCCGGCTTCCTGCGCGACACGCCGGCCGATGCCCTGGCGCAGTACCCGCGCTACCTGAAAGCGATGATCCTGCGCACCGAACGCGCCAAGCGCGATCCCCCGCGTGACCAGGCGCGCATGCTGGAACTGCACCCGTTCCTGGAGGCATTGCAGGTGGGCGAGCAGCAGGGCCTGCGCGAGCGGCCGCAGTGGCAGGCCTTGCGCTGGGATCTGGAGGAGCTGAGGGTTTCGTTGTTCGCCCAGGAGCTGGGCGCACGCACCGGCGTTTCGGCGAAGAAACTGGCACAGCGGGTGACCGCACTGCGCCAGGCCTCGTAATCCTTGGGCTGGCCCCGCCGGGCACTCGCCGGCGGGGTCAAGCGGAATGGCATCCACGCATGGCGTGGATCTACAGCGGGTCATCGCACGGCGGGTTTCTGCCGAGCGAGAAATCGGCGCGACCGCCTTGCAGCGCCGTTACTTGGTGCGGCGCACCTTGGGCTGGGTGTTCACGCCTTCGACCTTCAGGTACCACACGCCCATCACTCCGGGGCTGATGCTGACCTTCGGCGACTGCTTGCGTACGCCGGAAATCGAGGTGGCATCGGTCTGTTCCCACTGCTGGCCATTGTCCAGCACGTAGATCCGGCCCTTGCCGAAACCGCGGAACTCGCCCTGCAGCACGCCGCTGATCGGCTCGTTGCTGCCGAAGTCGAAGAACCCGCGGTTCTTCACGATCACTTCCTGGCGGCCTTCCTCGCGCGCTTCTTCGCGCACCGCAGCGACGGCCTCGGTGGTGGCGGCTTCAACCTTGCCCTGCAGCCAGCGGTTCAGCGTGGCCAGCTCGGCGGCATTGAGCTTGTCCAGGCCAGCGGCCTTGAATTCGGCCGGTGACATCTGCTGCTGCAGGTCACCCTGCACCACGCGCTGGGCCAGCGCAGGCGTCGACAGGGACAGCAGCACGGCGGCACAGGCCAGCAGGCGAGGGCGGAAAGGCAGGGTGATCGAAGGCATGGCGGAACTCTCCGGTGGATGTCGGCGAGTGTAGCGGCATGTCCACATTCCCGGCGATGCTGGCCGCGGCGATTGTTCCTGAACGGCTGCGGCGCTAGTGTAGGGGCTTCTGTCTTGCCTGCTCGATGCTGTGAACCGCGCTTCCGTCCCCGGCCTGGATGCCTTGTTGAACCGCCCCTCGGCAGCCGTGCTGCCGGCTCCGCTGCGCCAGGCCCTGCGCGGGCATTGGGAAGCGCCGGACTGCGACCCGCAGATGCGTGCCAGCTGGTCGGTGCTGGGCGATACCCTGGACGCGCTGGCGATGCTCTCGGCAGACGAGGGCGCCGTGGTGGCGGCCCTGCTCTTTGATCTGCCGGGCCTGCGCGTCCATCTCGACGCACTGCCGCTGGGCAGCCACAAAGCGGCGGTGATCGGCCTGCTTGATGGACAGGATGCGGCCGATCCCGTGTGGGCCCTGCATGCCGGGCGCGAGGCGGGCCGCAACAGCGAAGGCCTGCGCCGGTTGCTGCTGGCGATCATCCGCGACCTGCGGGTGGTACCGATCCTGCTGGCCCGGCAACTGGCGCGCATGCGCGCGGCCGACAAGCTCGATGAGGAGCAGCGCCGCGCGCTGGCCCAGTTGACCCGCGACATCCATGCGCCGCTGGCCAACCGGCTCGGCATCTGGCAGCTGAAGTGGGAACTGGAAGACCTGGCCTTCCGCCACCTGGAGCCGGAAACCTACCGGCGCATCGCGCGTGAGGTCGACGAAACCCGCATCGCCCGCGAACGCTACGTCGAGAACGTGAAGAAGGTGCTGTCGCGCGAACTGGGCGTGCAGGGCATCCGCGCCGAGGTCAGCGGCCGGCCCAAGCACATCTACAGCATCTGGCGGAAGATGCAGAAGAAGCGCCTGGCTTTCGACCAGCTGTATGACATCCGTGCGGTACGGGTGATGGTCGACGACGTGGCTGCCTGCTACGCCGCGCTCGGCGTGGTGCATGCGCTGTGGGCGCCGGTGCCGAGCGAGTTCGACGATTACATCGCCCGGCCCAAGGCCAACGATTACCGCTCGCTGCACACGGCGGTGGTTGGCCCGGAAGGGCGCACCATCGAAGTGCAGATCCGCACCCACGACATGCACGCGCAGGCCGAGCTGGGCGTGGCCGCGCACTGGAAGTACAAGGAAGGCGGCAAGGGCGCGGAGAAGTCGTTCGATCGCAAGATCACCTGGATGCGGCAGCTGCTGGAGCAGGCGCAGGACGGGCAGGGCAATGAACTGGCCGGGGCGCTTGATGCCGAGCTGACCGAAGACCGTGTCTACGCGCTGACCCCGAAGGACGAGGTGCTGGACCTGCCGCAGGGCGCAACACCGCTGGATTTTGCCTACCAGGTGCACACCATGGTCGGACACCGCTGCCGTGGGGCCAAGGTCAACGGCCGCATCGTGCCGTTGACCTACCGCCTGCGCAGCGGGGATCGCGTCGAGATCCTCACCGGCAAGGAGGCCGACCCGCGCCGCGACTGGCTGATGCCGGCCAACGGCTTCCTGGCCAGCAACCGCTCGCGCGAGAAGGTCCGCAGCTGGTTCCACAAGCTGGACCGTGCGCGCAACGTGCAGGCGGGGCGCGAGCTGCTGGAGCGCGAACTGAAGCGGCTGGGCCTGCAGCATTCGGACCTGTCTGCGGCGGCGAAGAAGTTCCACGCCGACAGCGTCGACGACCTGTACATCCAGGTTGCCCTGGGCGATACCGGCCCCAATCAGGTCAGCCGTTCGCTGCTGGAGGCCGAGCGTGCGGCCAGCCAGCCGGCGCCGACGTCGGCCTTGCCGCGGCCGACCGCGCGCCGCGAGAACCTGGGCAAGTCCAAGTTCACCGTACAGGGCGTGGGCAACCTGCTGGTGCAGCTGGCGCGCTGCTGCCAGCCGGTGGCGGGTGAACCGATCGTCGGCTACCTGACCCGTAGCCGTGGTGTCACGGTACATCGTGCAGACTGCGTGGCATTGGCACGGCTGGCTGCGACCAGCCCGCAGCGGATCCTGCCGGTGGAATGGGGCCAGGCCGGCGGTGGCTATGAAGTGGACGTGGTGGTCGACGCGGTCGACCGCCGCTGGCTGCTGAAGGACATCACCAATCTGATCGCACAGGAAGACGCCTACGTGCTGGACATCCACAGCGACAACGTCCGCAACAGTGGCCGCGCGCATCTGCGCCTGCGGTTGAAGGTCAGCGACTACGGCCAGTTGTCGAATCTGCTGGGCAAGCTCGATGCGTTGCCGGGCGTGAGCGAGGCGCGTCGTCTGGGCTGAGCTTCACGCTGCCCCGGCTACCCTGCACGCATGGAACGCGAGCCCCCGCATCGCTCACACGGCGCCGCACATCCGGCGCTGGATCGCGTTCGCCGTGAAAGCCGCTGGTGGTGGCTGCAGGCGCGCCACGCACAACGGGTGTGGCGTTGGGCACTGCTGGCTGCCGCAGCCGTGTTCGTGCTGCTGGTACTGGTGCGCAAACCGCTGGCGGACTGGTTCTGGGATGAGCCACAGATAGAACAGCTGCTGGCCGAGGGCGATCGCGCACTGAGCGAAGGACGCCTGACCGCGGCCGACGGCAGCGGTGCGCGAGAACGCTATCAGGCGGTACTGGCCCTGGATGGCGACCGTCCGCAGGCACGACAGGGCCTGGCCCGCACCGGTGCGGCAGCGCTGCAGCACTCACGCGAGCGGCTGCGGGCGGGTGACCTGGACGGCTGCGCGCAGGCGCTGGCGTTGGCGCGTGAGCTGCAGGTGCCGCGTGCCGAGGCAGATGCGGTGGCCCAGCAGCTGCAGGCGCGTCGTCGCGCCGGTGCTGGCATCGGTGCATTGCTTGCGCAGGCCCGCAATGCCTTTGCAGCGGGGCGGCTGGATGACGGCGACAGCAGCGCGCTGCCGTTGTTCCAGCGCGTGCTGGCACTGCAGCCGGACAACCTGCCTGCACTGGAGGGGCGCGAGGATGCATTGAGCGATCTGCTGCAGCAGGCGCGTGCACAGGCGGGGCGCGGCGAACTGGCCACGGCGGCAGCGATCCTGCAGCGTGCACGCCAGTTCGATCCAGGTCATTCCGAACTTCCTGCCAGCCAGGAAGCGCTGGCCCGTGCCATCGACCAGCGCCTGCAGCAGGGGCAGCGTGCGCTCAAACGGCAGCAGCTCGAGACGGCTGCCGATAGCTTCCAGGCCGTGCTGGCGGTCACCGCCGACGATCCCACGGCATTGCGTGGGCGCGAGCAGGTCGTGCAGGCGTTGCTGGCGCGCAGCCAGAAGCGGGCCGACGACTTCCAGTTCGAGGCGGCCGACAAGGACGCCGCGCTGGCCGCGGAGCTGGGTGCCTCGCAGGCAGCGCAGCAGCAGCTGGCACAGCGCCTGCAGCGTGCGCGGCAGGCGCGGCAGTCATTGCAGCAGCCTGGCATCAGCGCGGCCCAGCGTGAGCGCCAGCTGCGTGATCGGTTGCGCCAGATCGACCGCGCCGAGCGCGCCGGACAGTGGATCAGCCCTCCCGGTCACAGCGCCTTTGATGCGCTGCGCGAAGCGCAGGCACTGGCGCCGCGCGACAGCCGGGTCAAGGCAGCGGCAGCGCGTCTGCTGCCCGCCAGCCGGTCCTGTTTTGATGACAACCTGCGGCAGAACCGGGTGCAGGCTGCGGGCGCCTGCCTGCAGGCCTGGCAGACCCTGGCGCCGACCGCCACAGGCTTGCCCGATGCGCGTGCCCGCCTGGCACAACGCTGGCTGGCGATCGGCAGCGAACGGCTGGGTCGCGGTGATGTGGAATTTGCCGCCTCGGCCGTGGAGCAGGTGCGGCGGTTGCAGCCGGATCTGGCCGAGCTTGCCGCGTTCGAGGACCGCCTGCGGCACGCAGGCGGCCACATCGACTAGTCGAAGAACACCCGCTGCACGGTTGCCGATGCGGCATCCAGCGAGAAATGCTCGGCCACGTTGGCCAGGCCGGCGGCTGCCAGCTGCTGCCACAGCACAGGGTCCTGGTACAGGCGGACCACCGCATCGGCAAAGCCGGTTGCATCGTCGGCCACCAGTACATCCTGGCCGGCGCGCAGGTGCATGCCTTCCACCGCGCAGGTGGTTC
Organism: Stenotrophomonas sp. G4; assembly: GCF_003428825.1. Classification (NCBI taxonomy): domain Bacteria; kingdom Pseudomonadati; phylum Pseudomonadota; class Gammaproteobacteria; order Lysobacterales; family Lysobacteraceae; genus Stenotrophomonas; species Stenotrophomonas sp. G4. Next base: position 3,418,172 of record NZ_CP031741.1, on the reverse strand, counting down.
CGACCACGGGCTGGCCATGAGCCATGCTCAGGTTGATCTTGCCCTTCACGCCGGCGCCGAAACGCAGCGGCGCGATGGCGATGCGGGCACCATCCATGTACGGAACGATGTCTTCGACGAAGCCATGCATCACCACGCCCGGCTGGGTAGCAGCCAGGGCAAGCAGCGTGTCCGGTGCGCCGGCACCGATGCAATGCAGGCGCACCTGCGGCAGTGCTGCGCGGATGTGCGGGAACACGTCGCCGATGAACCACTCCATCGCGTCCAGGTTCGGCGGATGGCGGAAGCCGCCGACGAACACCAGGTCGTGGCGCTGTGCGAACGGCGCGCCGGTGCCGGCGACTTCATGCAGGTTGGAAATCAGTTCCACCCGGACCTGGGGCGCATCGGCCTGCAGCTGTTCGCGCTCGGCGGCGCTGACCAGCACGGTGATGTCGCACTGGTCCATCACTGCCAGTTCGCTGGCGCGGGTGCGTTCGGCGTTGCGCAGCAGGCCAGCATCGCCGGCCACTTCCGCACCCCGGCGCTCGCGCAGGTAGTGCAGGTCGACGGTGTCGAACACGGTGCGCGCCTGCGGTGCATAGCGTTCAAGCAGCGGCAGGCATTCGTTGGCGACATGATGGCGCACCATCATCACCACGTTGAAACGGGGGCCGTGGCTGCGCAGCCAGCCTGCGACACCGTCCAGGAAGGGCGCATACCAGACTTCCACGCCCATCCGCTGCAGGGCTTCGGTCGCCACACCGCCGTGTTCGCGCCGGGTGGGCACGAACACCACGTGGGCGCCGCCCTGCAGCAGCAGGCGGATCAGGTTGACCTGGCGCAGCGAGCCGGAGTCACGCTCCGGGCGCGGTACCTCCTCATCGAGGATCAGCACCTGACGGCGGCCGCGCAGCAGCAGCGCCGGCGAGGGCACGTCGCCGACCTTCGGATGGGAGGGCAGTTCAGCGGCCCATCTGGCTGCGAAAATTCCCTGGTTGCGTACCTGGTAGGCCTTCACACCGCTGCCGGTATCGGTGCCGTTGCTGGTGCCTTCATCGTGGATCACCCGGCTGGCCGGTTGCACCAGCACCCGCAGGCCCTGCGCACGCACGCGGAAGGCCAGGTCGGTGTCTTCGTAGTAGGCGGGCTTGTAGCGGGTGTCGAAGCCGCCCAGCTGCTGCCACAGGGCACGTGGCAGCATCAGCGCGGCGCCGGAGCAGTAATCGACGTCGCGCAGGCTGGCAAAGCGTGGATCATCGGCGGCTTCGAAACGGCCGTAGCTCCAGCCGCTGCCATCGCTGAAGATCACCCCGCCCGATTCCTGCAGGCGGCCGTCGGGGTACAGCAGCTGGCTGCCGACCAGGCCGGCATCGGCGACGGTCGCAAAGGTGTCCAGCAATGCTTCCAGCCAGCCCGGCTGCGGCACGGTATCGTTGTTGAGCAGCACCACATGGCGGCCGCGCGTGCGCGACACGCCATCGTTGCAGGCCTCGATGAAACCACCGTTGTGCTCGCGCACTTCGTAGCGCAGGCCACTGATCTGCGGCATCCACTGCACCGTTGCGTCGCTGCTGCCGTCGTCCACCACCAGGATTTCGCAGGCCACCGACGGCGGGTGCGCGGCCAGGGCGTGCAGGCAGGCCAGGGTATGGTCGACGTGGTTGTAGACCGGAATGACGATGCTGACGTCCGGGGTATCGCTGGTGGGCACCGCAAAGGGAGCGAACGGTTGTGCCGGTGGCAGGTACAGCGGCTTGCGCGGTGCCGGCACCGCGCGCTGGGCGTGCACCCGGATCCGCTGCCAGGTGGCCCGCCAGCCGCGGGTACGCAGGCTGGCCAGGCTGCGGCGGGCCAGGCCGGTCAGGCGATTGATCAGGTAGCGGATTTCGGCCAGGGACATCGCCATCCGGTTGCAACTCCAGCTTAAGCAGGGGGGCCGGGAGAATTCGCCTGCCGCAGCGGCTGGGGTAGACTCGCCAGACCCTACATTGTCGCATTCCCGTGCCCCGACGCTACGATTCAGACGATATCGACGATTTCGACGACGACGACCAGCAGGACGCCGGTCCGCTCTGGCGCCGCCGGCTGATCACCTGGAGCATGGCGGCGGTCGCGTTGGGATTGGGTTTCCTGATCCCCTATACGCTGTACCTGAACCAGCAGGTGACGCAACGCTTCGGTGAACTGCGCTGGCAGATCCCGACGCGCGTCTATGCACGCCCGCTGGTGCTGATGCCCGGCAAGGCGATGGATGCGGCCACCCTGAAGACCGAGCTGGCCGCCTCGGCCTATCGCGATGATGGCCAGGGCAAGGATCCGGCAACCTATGCGGTGCAGGGCGGGCGCTTCGTCATCTCCAGCCGCGGCTACAACGATGTCGACGGACACGTTGCTGCGCGCCGGGTCGAGCTGTCGCTGTCCGGCGGCAGCATCGCATCGTTGCGGGACGCCGACAGCCGCAAGGCGCTGAAGGCGGCCCGCATGGATCCTGCGCGCATCGCCACGCTGTATGGGCAGAAGCAGGAAGAGCGCCGCCTGATCCGCATGAACGAGGCGCCCGACCTGTTGGTCACTGGCCTGCAGGCGGTCGAGGACAAGGACTTCAACCGCCATCACGGCATCGATCTGTCCGGTATCGCGCGCGCGGTCTGGGTGACTGTCCGCTCCGGTGGGCAGAGCCGCCAGGGCGCTTCCACCCTGACCCAGCAGCTGGCCCGCAGCGGCCTGCTGGGAATCGGCAAGGAACAGACCGTCACCCGCAAGTTCAACGAGGTGCTGTACGCGCTGATCATGGAAGCGCGCTATGACAAGCGCACCATCTTCGAGGCGTACCTCAACCAGGTGTATCTGGGCCAGCGCGGCAGCCAGGCGATCCACGGCATGTCCTCCGGTGCGGAGTTCTGGTTCGGCCGCGATCTGTCCTCGCTGGAAACCGAGCAGATCGCGCTGCTGATCGGCCTGGTCAAGGGGCCGTCCTACTACGACCCGCGGCGCAATCCCGAGCGCGCGCTGGACCGTCGCAACTTCGTGCTGGGCAAACTGCACGAGGCGACCCTGATCGACGATGCCGAGTACCAGCGTGCGTTGAAGGCGCCGCTGGGCGTGCCCAAGACCCCGGGCCTGGTGGCGGCCAACCGCTTCCCGGCCTACGTTGACCTGGTGCGTCGCCAGCTTGCCCACGACTATCCGGAATCCGCTCTGCAGGGCGCTGGCCTGAGCGTGATGAGCGGCATGTCGCCGTCCGCGCAGGCTTATGCCGAAGGTGCGGTCACGCGCACCATCAAGTCGCTGGAAAGCAAGCGTCGCCCCGAGCTGCAGGCCGGCCTGGTGATGACCGACGTGCACAACGGTGACGTGGTGGCGGTGATCGGCAGCCGCGACGTGTCCGAGGTCGGTTTCAACCGCGCCATCGAGGCGCAGCGACCGGTCGGTTCACTGCTCAAGCCGTTCGTGTACCTGCTGGCACTGGCGCAGCCGGACCGCTATTCGCTGGCCACCTGGGTCGACGATTCACCGGTGACGGTGCAGCTCGGCCGCGGCCGCAACTGGAACCCCGGCAATGCGGACAACCGCAGCCACGGCACCGTGCGCCTGATCGACGCACTGGCCCACTCCTACAACCAGGCGACGGTACGGGTGGGCATGCAGGTCGGCCCGGAACGGGTGACCCAGCTGATCCACGTGCTGGCCGGCATCAAGGCCGAGGCGAATCCGGCGGTGATCCTCGGCTCGACCGACCAGAGCCCGTACGCGATGGCGCAGCTGTACCAGTTCCTGGCATCGGGCGGCGAGATCCAGCCGCTGCACGCGGTGCGCGGCGTCCTTGATCCGCAGGGCAAGCTGCTCAAGCGCTACGACAAGACCCCCGCACCGGCACAGGAAGGTGACTCGATCGCCGCCAACCTGATCAGCATCGGCCTGCAGCAGGTGGTGGCCAGTGGTACCGCGCAGCGTTTGAACGCCGATGGCCTGGGCCGCCTGCAGCCGGCCGGCAAGACCGGCACCACCAACGATGGCCGCGACAGCTGGTATGCCGGTTACACCGGCGATCACCTGGCGGTGATCTGGATGGGCAACGACCAGAACGAGCAGGCCGGCCTGTACGGCGCCACCGGCGCGATGCGGGTGTGGTCGGGCATCTTCCAGCGCCTGCCGACGGCGCCGTTGAAGGTGAGCAACAAGGGCCTGGACTGGCAGCCGGTTGCGGCCACCGGTACCAACAGCACCGATGAAGGGTGCCCGGGCGCACGCCGCTTCCCGTTCGTGGTGGGCTATGCGCCTGCGTATGAACCGTGCGCACCGGCGGCCTCGCCGGACGCTCAGGAGAGTGCGGAAGGCGAGGGCGGCGGCTGGCGCAGCTGGTTCGGCCTTGACCGTAAGCCCGAACCCGCCGCTGAACCTGCCGCAGCACCTGCTGCACCGACTCCTCCTCCAAGCCGATGATGCCGATGACTATCCGTTCGCTGTTCCAGCCCTTGGTCCTGAGTGGTCTCAGCCTGGCCCTGGCGGCCTGCGTGAGCAGCGCGCCGCAGGTGGTCAAGCCGGTGGACACCACCACGCCCGCACAGCGGCTGGCAGCCGTGGAAGCCGCAGCCGGCCCGGATGACAAGGAACTGTCGGTGCAGCCACTGCGCGATTCCCAGGTTGAGGATCTGCGGCAGACAGCGCTGAGCCAGCGCAAGGCCAATGATCTGGCTGGCGCGGCCGGCAGTCTGGACCAGGCGTTGCAGATCGTGGCCGGTGATCCGTCGGTATTGCAGGAACGCGCGGAACTGGCGCTGCTGCAGGGCCAGTGGGCGGAGGCGGAAACATTCGCACGCAAGGCTGTGGATCTTGGCTCGAAGACGGGGCCGTTGTGCCGCCGGCACTGGGCGACGATCGAGCAGGCCCGCCTGGCGCGGGGCGAGAAGGAGAATGCGGTGTCCGCGCACGCGCAGATTGAAGGCTGCACGGTGCCGGGGATCAAGCGGTACTGAGGTATTCCACTCCATCGGGCGCAGCCCCCTCTGCGGCGCGCGCGCACTGATGGATGCGGGTGATGGGCCGGGTGGGTGGGGCGTGCAGGACACGCCGTAAACCCATCCATGGGGGCTCGATGGCGCCATCCATGGCGCCAACGGTCCTGCACGCCCCACCCTCCCGGCCCGCCATACATCGCGTGGGCCGCAGGCAAGAACAAAATCAAAATCAAAAGCGGGTCGCGCGCTGCGCGCGCTCGCTGCCATTTCTTTTCTTCTTTCCCGGTTACTCCCACTGCTTCTGAACTGCCAGTCGAGCAAGCTCGACCCTACGCAGCGCGTCCCTCCGTCACCAGGAAACTGTCGAAGGCGGGGGACTGTGGGGTTGCGGGGTGTCCGCGGCATGGATGCCGCGGCCAAGCCCCAAGGACGGGTTTACGGCGTCCCCGCAACCCCACAGTCCCCCGCCAGTCCCCAGTACAACCCAGAGCCATGAACAGCGCTGTTGCCGTTGCTTGTGCCCCGGCTTGAAACGGGTGCCGGGCAGCGCCCGGCCGGGTATCCTTTCCCTCTGATGTCCGACCTTGTCCATGCCAGCCGCGAAGCCCTCAGCGAAGGCGGCGCGCTCGCCTCCCATCTGGATGCGTTCGTCCCGCGTCCTGCGCAGCTGCGCCTGACCGAGGCCATTGCCGCGTCGATGCAGCAGCGCGACCTGCTGCTCGCCGAAGCCGGTACCGGCACCGGCAAGACCTTTGCCTACCTGGTGCCGGTGCTGCTGTCCGGAATGCGCACCATCATTTCCACCGGTACCCGTGCGCTGCAGGACCAGCTCTACCACCGTGACCTGCCACGCGTGCGCCAGGCGCTGGGCGTCGGCGTGCGCAGCGCGCTGCTGAAGGGGCGCAGCAACTACCTGTGCCGCTACCGCCTGCAGCAGGCACGCGGTGAACCGCGCTTTTCCAGCCCCGAACAGGCGGCACAGTTCCAGCGCATCCTGGCCTGGTCCGGCCGCTCGGAATCGGGCGATATCGCCGAACTCGATGGCCTGGCCGACGACTCGCCGCTGCTGCCGATGGTCACCTCCACCGTCGACAACTGCCTGGGCAACGAGTGTCCGTTCTGGGATGACTGCTTCGTCGTGCGGGCCCGCCAGCGTGCCCAGGCCGCCGACCTGGTCGTGGTCAACCACCACCTGCTGCTGGCCGACCTGGCACTGAAGCAGGAGGGCTTCGGTGAACTGCTGCCCGGTGCGCAGGCCTTCGTCATCGACGAGGCCCATCAGCTGCCCGAACTGGCCGCGCAGTTCTTCGGCGAAGGCTTCGGCATGCGCCCCTGGCAGGAACTGGGCCGTGACTGCCTTGTTGAAGCGCGCGGCGTGGGTGGCGCACAGTCTGCACTGCAGGAACCGGTCGATCATCTGCAGCAGGCATTGTCTGCACTGCGTGCTGCGATGGAGGGGCTGCCCGCGCGTGGCACCCAATGGCGCGCACTGGCAATGCCGCAGGTACGCGAGGGTTTCGATGCGGTGATGTCCAGCCTGGTGGTGCTGGAGCAGGCATTGCAACCGCTGCGCGAAGCCGCTGCTGGCCTCGATGCCTGCCATGCGCGCGCACGTGAGGCGATTTCGCGGCTGGGCCGTTGGCTGGGGGATGAAGAACCCGCGCTCGACTTCGATGCCGATCCGGCAGAAGCGACCGCTACCGCTGCTGACGTGCTCTGGTATGAATTGACCGCGCGCGGTTTCCGCTGCCAGCGCACGCCGATGGATGTGTCCGCGCCGCTGCGCGAACATCGCGAGCGCAGCCATGCCGCATGGATCTTCACTTCCGCCACGCTGACCGTTGGCGGTGGCTTCGAGCACATCGCCACGCGCCTGGGCCTGGATGATCCGCAGACGCTGGTGCAGCCCAGCCCGTTCAACTGGCCCGAGCAGGCACTGTGCTATTTGCCTGAAGGCCTGCCGGATCCGGCTGCGCGCGGTTTCGGAACCGCGCTGATCCAGGTGCTGCGTCCGGTGCTGCAGGCGTCGCAGGGCAGGGCATTCCTGTTGTTTGCTTCGCATCGTGCGCTGCGCGAGGCGGCCGAGGCGCTGCGTGATGGGCCCTGGCCGCTGTTCGTGCAGGGCGAAGCGCCGCGCGCGACCCTGCTGCAGCGTTTCCGCGAATCCGGCAATGGCGTGCTGCTGGGCTCGGCCAGCTTCCGCGAGGGCGTGGATGTGGTCGGCGAGGCATTGAGCGTGGTGGTGATCGACAAGCTGCCCTTCGCCACGCCCGATGATCCGGTGTACGAAGCGCGGCTGGATGCCATACGCACCCAGGGCGGCAATCCCTTCCGCGACGAGCAGTTGCCGCAGGCGGTGATTGCCCTGAAGCAGGGCGTTGGCCGCCTGATCCGCAGCGAGACCGACCGTGGCGTGCTGGTGCTGTGCGACCCGCGCCTGCTCAACCGGGGTTATGGCAAGGTCTTCCTGCAGTCGCTGCCGCCGTTCCGGCGAACCCGGGCCCTGGCCGATGTGCAGGCCTTCTTTGCGCCACAATGGGCGCCCGTGGCGGATGCCGCTGCCCCGACCGCCGCCGTGGCGGGGCCGGAGCCGGCTCCCGGCGCCACGTTCCCCCTGTTCTGACCCGATCCGATGAAACTGCTCGCCTTTGAAACCGCCACCGAAGCCTGTTCCGTAGCCCTGCATGTCGATGGGCAGGTACGGGAACGCTTCGAGATCGCCCCCCGCCGGCATGCCGAACTGAGCCTGCCGTGGGCGGAGGAGCTGCTGGCCGAGGCCGGCATCAGCCGCCGCCAGCTGGACGGTATCGCGCTCAGCCGTGGTCCCGGTGCGTTCACCGGTGTGCGCCTGGCGATCGCGTTGGCGCAGGGCATCGCGCTGGCGCTGGATCGGCCGTTGCTGCCGGTGTCGACGCTGCAGGTGCTGGCGCTGCGCGCGCCGGTGGAAGAGAAGCAGATCCTGTCGGCGATCGATGCGCGGATGGGCGAGTTGTACGTGGCACGCTTCGAGCGCGTGGATGGACTGCCGGTGGCGCGGGATGCCGAGCGCGTGTGCGTGCCGGCGGCGGTGTCGTTGCCGGAAGCTGCGTCCGTCTACGGCGTCGGCACCGGGTTTGCCGCGGCCGAGGGCGCGCTGGTCGCGCAGCTGGGTGCTGGCCTGCGCCGCTTCGATGCAACGGCGCTGCCACGTGCAGCGGATGTGCTGGCACTGGCGGTACCGGCGTTCGCACGCGGCGAAGGCATTGCGCCGGAGAAGGTCGAGCCGGCGTACCTGCGGGACAACGTGGCGCTGACGCTGGTCGAGCAGCAGGCGGCGCGGGATGCCAAGGCGAAGGCCAACGGCTGAGCCCCTCGTGGCGGGTGGTGGGTCGCTGAAAGCACAAGCCGTGGGTTGGCCGGGCGGGTGGGATGCGCAGGGCACGCCGTGAATACGTCCATGTAGTCTCGGGCGCGCCATCCATGGCGCTTACGCCCCTGCGCAGCCCACCCGCCCGGCCACGGACAGTTTCCGTGCGCGTTCGCCACGGAAAATCAAAAAAAAATCAAATTCAAAAGCCGGTCGCTTCGCTCGCATCCACGCATCGCGTGGATCTACCGTGCAGGCATGGCGTGGATGCATCGTGTCGACCAAGGTCGACAGCTACCAACAGCAAAGATGCGCCGCGATCGGTCAGGGGTGGGGCGGTGTGGGCTTGCAGGACCGTTGGCGCCATGGATGGCGCCATCGAGCCCCATGGATGGGTTTACGGCGTGTCCTGCAAGCCCACACCGCCCGCCAAACCGAACAGCCCAACCGCCGCTCTTGATCTTGACGTTGCAGTTGTCGTTGCTGTTGCTTCCAGCGGGTCCCGGGCCGCAGGCCCGGGCGAAAACCTCACCGGTCGTCGCGCAGTTCGCCGCCAGGCAGGAACACCCACGTGCGCGTGACCTGCAGGATGTCGATCTGGTCTTCGCTGTCGGGCAACGGCGGGAACGGTTGCGCCAGCTGGATCACCCGCAGCGCGGCCTCGTCCAGCAGCGGCGTGCCGCTGGACTTCAACACCCGGCTGCTTTCCACGCTGCCGTCGCGGCGTACCCCCACGCTGATCACTACCTGTCCCCCCAGCCGGCGCTGCCGCGCTTCGTCGGGGTAGTTCAGGTTGCCGACCTGCTCGGCGCGGTCCACCCACGCACGCAGGTAATTGGCGTAGGCGTATTCGCGCGTGCTGGCCGAAACGAATTTCCGGTTCGGGCGCTTGGCGTACTGCGCCGAACGCAGGTGCACTTCCGCCGCCAGCCGCGCCATTTCAGCATCGCGCTGTTCGCGCGCGGTCATCGGTGCATCCGGTGTTGGTTGCAGCGGGGTAGGGCGCGCCTGTACCACGGCCACGGTGTCCTGGCCATTGCGGCTGCTGACCACCCGCGCCTGCGGTGGCGGCACCGGTGCAGCCGACTGCTGCTGCTGGGGTACCGGACTGATACCGGCCTGGGCCTGCGGCACGATGCCGGCCTGGTTGTCGCGGGGGCGCTGCGCACGATCGTGTTCGCCACCGCCTTCCTGGCTGGCGGCAGCCAGGAAATCGGCCTGCTTCGGGGTCAGCGCGGTGCGGGTCTGGCTGAAGATCACTTCCAGGGTCGGCACCAGCGGCGCGTCGCCTTTCACGGCAAAGCCGACCCCGAGGATCAGCAGGGCGTGCACCAGCACCGACAGGGCGATGGTGGCGCCCAGCCGCTGCGCTTCACGCGGTGGCGGGGCGAGGACGGCAGGTGCGGCATCCATCAGCGCAGATCGGCCTCGATCGCGTCGAACAGGGTGCCGGCGATGTTCAGGCCGTACTGCGCGTCCAGCTCGCGCACGCAGGTCGGGCTGGTCACGTTGACCTCGGTCAGGTAGTCGCCGATGACGTCCAGGCCGACGAAACGCATGCCGCGACGCTTCATTTCCGGGCCGACCTGGGCGGCGATCCAGCGGTCGCGTTCGCTCAGCGGACGGCCTTCGCCACGGCCACCGGCGGCCAGGTTGCCGCGGAACTCATCGCCCTGCGGAATGCGCGCCAGGCAGTAATCAACCGGCTCGCCATCGACCAGCAGGATGCGCTTGTCGCCGGCAGTGATGTCGGGAATGAACTTCTGGGCCAGGGCGAGCTTGCGGCCGCCGTCGGTCAGCGTTTCCAGGATCACGTTCAGGTTGGGGTCGCCCTGTCCGCTGCGGAAGATCGAGCGCCCGCCCATGCCATCCAGCGGCTTCAGTACCGCCTGGCCGTGTTCCAGCGCGAAGGCCTTCAGTGACTTGGCGTCGCGGCTGACCAGGGTCGGTGGGCAGCACTGCGGGAACAGCAGCGCGGCCAGCTTCTCGTTGTAGTCGCGCAGGCCCTGCGGGTTGTTGACCACGCACGCACCGGCGGCGGCAGCGACATCCAGCACCTGGGTGTCGTAGACATACTCGGCGTCGACCGGCGGGTCCTTGCGCATCAGCACGATCTGGCCGGGACCGAATTCGGTCCGGCTGAATGCGCCCAGCTCGTACCAGCCGGCCGGGTCGTCGCGCACCTGCAGGGGGGCGGTCCAGGCCACGGCCACCCCGCCTTCCAGCGCCAGCCCGCCCGGGCGCACGTAGTGCAGGGCATGGCCGCGGCGCTGGGCTTCCAGCAGCATGGCGAAGGTGGTGTCCTTGGCGATCTTGATGTGGGCGATGGGGTCCATCACCACGATGACGTTCAACGGCATGGGTGCACCTGTCAGGCAAGGCGTTGATGGTAGCGGCAACGCCGGCCGTGCGCCTCCCCGGCGATGTGCAACGCAGCGTCCCTTGCCGGGCTGCGCAGTGATTGCCAATCCGGTCACGTTCAGCCCGGCGCCACGCCCCGCGCCACGGACCGCCCTTGAAGCGGGCGCGGGAAGTGCGATATAGATACGCTTTCGCAGCGGCTCCCGCCAAAGATTGGGCCGTGCGCTTGGGGAATGGCAATGACTGAAAACACGACTGCGGGCGGGGAGCTCGCAGGACTCCGGGTGATGGTCATCGATGACTCGAAGACCATCCGCAGGACTGCGGAAACACTGCTGAAGCGCGAAGGCTGCGAAGTAGTGACCGCGACGGACGGTTTCGAGGCCCTGGCCAAGATTGCCGACCAGCAGCCGCAGATCATCTTCGTCGACATCATGATGCCGCGCCTGGATGGCTACCAGACCTGCGCACTGATCAAGGGCAACCAGCTGTTCAAGGCGACCCCGGTGATCATGCTGTCATCCAAGGATGGTCTGTTCGACAAGGCGCGGGGGCGCATCGTCGGCTCGGAGCAATACCTGACCAAGCCATTCACGCGCGAAGAACTGCTGGGTGCCATCCGCACATACGTCAACGCCTGACCAGGGGGGAAAGGCACAATGGCTCGTATCGTCCTGATCGAGGATTCACCGACCGACCGCGCGGTGTTCACCCAATGGCTGCGCCGTGCCGGCCATGAGGTGCTGGAAGCGGACAACGCCGAAGAAGGCCTGCAGCTGGTCCGCGACCAGGTGCCGCATCTGGTGCTGATGGACGTGGTGCTGCCGGGCATGAGCGGTTTCCAGGCGACCCGGGCAATGGCCCGCGACGCGGCGATCAAGCACATCCCGGTCATCATCGTCAGCACCAAAGCGATGGAAACCGACAAGGCCTGGGGGCTGCGCCAGGGCGCCGCCGACTACATCGTCAAGCCGCCGCGCGAGGAAGAACTCATCGCCCGGATCAACGAGCTGGTGGCCTGATGCGCTCGCCCTTCGACATTCTTGAAGCCTACGAACGGCGCAGCCTGGCCCACGCGGTGCAGCTGCCCGGGCGGCAGTTCGCCCAGGACCTGTGGCGTGGCGTCGGCTACCGTGTTGGCCAGCGTCGGCTGGTGTCCGATTTCCGCGAAGTGGTGGAGATCGTGCCGATGCCGCCGGTGACCCCGGTGCCATGCGCGCAGCCGTGGCTGCTGGGCGTGGGCAACCTGCGCGGCAACCTGTTCCCGGTGGTCGACCTGAAGTACTTCCTGGAAGGGGCGCGCACCGTCCAGCAGGAAGGCCAGCGCGTGCTGATCATGCGCCAGGCCGGTGGCGACGTCGCCCTGACCATCGATGAACTGTTCGGCCAGCGCAGCTTCGAGCTGACCCAGCAGATCGAGGCCGGTTCACTGGCCGAGGGACGCTACGGCCACTTCGTCGATCGCGCTTTCCATGCCGATGGCAACGATTGGGGCGTGTTCTCGCTCTCGCTGCTGTCGCGTACCCCTGAATTCCGGCAAGCCGCGGCCTGAGGCCGGGCATCGCCCCCTGCATTGAAAATCGAGGTTGAACGATGAGTACTGCTTCGGATGCCACCAAGTCAGGCAAGCTGCGGCTGGGCGGCAGCAACCTCTGGCTGGCGCTGCTGGCGCTGTCGATGATCCTGTTCGGTGTAAACACCGGCGTGTCCACTTGGCAGGGCAGCCGCCTGGCCGATGCCGGTTCCAAGGCCGCGGACCTGCAGGTGCTGTCGCAGCAGCTGGCCAACCAGGGCCGTGACGCGGTCGGCGGCAACGCGCAGGCCTTCACCGCCTTCAAGGCCACCCGCAACGCGATCGAGCAGAATGTGTCGACCCTGCAGGGGCGCTACGGCAACGAGCCCGGCGTGTCCGGTGCGATCTCGACGCTGGCCGACACCTGGGCGCCGCTGGGCAAGCAGGCAGGCCAGCTGGTGGCCAGTGAACCGGCGGTACTGGCCCTGGCCGGCAACGCCAACAACTTCTCCGGTGCGGTGCCGGGCCTGCAGGCCCAGTTGAACGAGCTGGTGCGCGCGATGTCCGCCTCCGGCGCGCCGTCGTCGCAGGTCTACAGTGCCCTGCAGCAGGTGGTGGTGGCCGGCTCGATGGCGCGTCGCGTGACTGAAATCCGCGCCGGCGGCACGGCTGCGGCCGCTGCCGGTGACGCGCTGGCCCGCGACATCACCGTGTTCTCGCAGGTGCTCGATGCGCTGCGCAATGGCAACGAGGATCTGGGCATCACCGCCGTGCGCGGCGCTGCCGCCGTCGCTGCGCTGGAGCAGTCGCAGCAGAAGTGGCAGGCGATGAAGCAGGACGCCGACGCGATCCTGGCCAGCTCGCGCCAGCTGTTCGCGGCGCAGTCCGCTGCCTCCGCACTGGGCCAGGGTTCGGCGAAGATGCTGACCGACAGCCGCAAGCTGTTCGAAGCCTTCTCCTCGTTCGGTTCGGTGTCCGACACCCGCCTGTTCCCGAATTTCTGGATCGGCGTGGTGTCCGGTGCGCTGTCGCTGATCGCGATCATCGGTTTCGTCTCCACCAACGTGCGCAGCCGCTCGCGCGAGCAGGAACTGCGCTACCAGACCCAGGTGGAGTTCAACAGCCGCAACCAGCAGGCGATCATGCGGCTGCTGGATGAAATCTCCTCGCTCGGTGAGGGCGACCTGACGGTGAAGGCCTCGGTGACCGAGGACATGACCGGCGCGATCGCGGACGCCATCAACTACGCGGTGGATGAACTGCGCCACCTGGTGACCACCATCAACGACACCTCGGCCAAGGTCGCGCTGTCGACCCAGGAAACGCAGGCCACCGCGATGCAGCTGGCCGAAGCGGCCGGCCACCAGGCCAACCAGATCACCTCGGCGTCGGACCGGATCGGCGAGATCGCCGCCAGCATCGAACAGGTATCGCGCAACTCGGCCGAGTCGGCCGACGTGGCACAGCGTTCGGTGGTGATCGCCGCCGAAGGTGCCGGCGTGGTCCGCGAGACCATCCAGGGCATGGACCAGATCCGCGACCAGATCCAGGAGACCTCCAAGCGCATCAAGCGCCTGGGCGAATCCTCGCAGGAGATCGGCTCGATCGTGGAACTGATCAACGACATTTCCGAGCAGACCAACATCCTGGCATTGAACGCGGCCGTGCAGGCGGCTTCGGCCGGTGAAGCCGGTCGTGGTTTCGCGGTCGTGGCCGACGAAGTGCAGCGCCTGGCAGAACGCACCTCCGGTGCGACCCGACGCATCGAGAACCTGGTGCAGGCCATCCAGGCCGACACCAACGAAGCGGTCACCTCGATGGAACAGACCACCGCCGAAGTGGTGTCCGGTGCACGCCTGGCCGAGGACGCCGGCACCGCGCTGACCGAGATCGAGCGCGTGTCCAACGCGCTCAATACCCTCATCAAGAACATCTCCATCGCCGCCCAGCAGCAGTCGTCGGCGGCGTCGGACATCACCCGCACGATGGGCGTGATCCGCCAGATCACCGGCCAGACCTCGCAGGGTGCCGGGCAGACCGCCGAGTCGATCGGCCACCTGGCGCAGCTGGCCGCCGACCTGCGTCGTTCGGTCGCCGACTTCAAGCTGCCGGCGTGACACGGGCAGGGCGGCGAGCAAGGAACCAGTCGATGAAGCATTTCCATTCCCCACGCCAGGATCCGCGCGACCGTCGCGCGGCGGCGACCGGAGCGCATCCATGAGCAGCCTGCGCGATGCGATGAGCCACGCAGCCCTGGGCTGGGTCAAGCCCGAGCTGGACGAGACCCTGCGCCTGGTGCGCAATGAGGTCGAGTATTTCGCCGAAGACCCGGCCGACAGCAGCCGCATGCGCATCTGCGCCGGCTACCTGCACCAGGTGCAGGGCACGCTGCGCATGGTCGAACTGTATGCACCGGCGATGGTGGCCGAGGAGCTGGAACAGCTCGCCATCGCCGTCGGCAAGGGCGAGGTCGCCGAGCGCGACGAGGCCTGTGCCACCCTGATGCGCGGCAGCGTGCTGCTGCCCGATTACCTGGAGCGCCTGCAGAACGGGCACCGTGACATCCCGATCGTGCTGCAGCCGCTGCTCAACGAGATCCGTGCCGCCCGTGGCGAAGCGCTGATCAACGACAGCGTGCTGTTCGCGTTCGCGCCCGAGTCGGTGACCGCCACCGAAGCGGAACTGGACCATGCACGCGGCAGCCTCAGCGGCCGCAACCGGGAGCTGCTGGACACCGTTGGCAACGCGGTCAAGGAAGAACTGCTGCAGGTCAAGGACGCGCTGGACCTGCACCTGCGTACCGACGGTTCGCCGCAGCAGCTGCAGGAGCAGGTGACCAAGCTGGGTTCGGTGGCCGATACACTGGGCATGCTCGGCCTGGGCGCTGCGCGGGGCGTGGTCGTGCAGCAGCGCGACGCGCTGCGCGGGGTTGTCGAGGGGCGCCAGCAGATCGACGAAGACATGCTGCTGGATATCGCCGGTGCACTGCTCTATGTCGATGCATCGCTGGACGACCAGGTCGCACACCTCGGTGCCAGTGGCAGTGGCCAGGATGATCCGAGCGCGGTGGAGAACCGGCGCACGGTGGAAGTGCTGGCACACGAGGCGATCGCCAATTTCGCCGCCGCCCGCGAGCATTTCGTCGCTTTCATCGAAACCAGCTGGAACCACGCCGAACTGCAGGACGTGCCACGCCTGCTCGGCGATGTCTCCGGCGCATTGCGCATGCTCGACCTGGGCACCGCGGCAGACTATCTGCGCGGCGTGCAGCAGTACATCGAAGCCGAACTGATCGGTCGTCAGCGGGTGCCCAGTGGTCGCCAGCTGGACACCCTGGCTGACGCCATGGCCAGCCTGGAGTACTACCTGGAAGCCCTGCGTGACCGCCGTCCGGGTCGCGAGGACATCCTCGACATCACCCGCAGCAGCCTGGAAGCGCTGCGCTACTGGCCGCTGCCCGAGCGCGGCGTGGTCGCTGCCGAAGACGTGCAGCCGGTCATGCGCGAAGCTGTGGTCACGGCAGCCGAGCCGCTGCAGATCGAACCGCTGGATATCGACGTGCAGGCCTCCGCGCCGGCACCGGGTGACGTGCCGGTGCCGCTGCCCGATTTCACCTTCGACCCGCTGCCGGAGGCTATGCCCGCCGACAACGGCCTGATGTTCGGATCGCTGGGTACGCCAGCGTTGTCGGCCGAACCGCACGGCACCCCGGCGCCCCTGTTGTTCGCTGCCTCCAGCGCCCCCGCGCCGGAAGTGCCGCAGTGGGAACTGGGTGGATTCGACGCGCCGGCAGGGAGTGCTGCCGAACGCAGCGACGAGCGTGCGCCGACGTTCGACAGCTTCGATCCGGTGTCCGCCGAGCAGCCCAACACCGCTGCCTGGACGGTGTCCGAAGCGCCGGTGCCGGAAGAGGGCGACACGCAGGCAAGCGCCGTAGACGGCAATGATGACGCCTTCCTGGCGACGTCGTTGGACGAGGCGTCGTCTGCCGCGTCGCTGGACGTGGTCATTTCGCCGGCCTTCGATCCGGTTGCCGCCGAGCAGGACGGCCACACGTCGCTGAGCGACGATGTGGTGTTCCGTTTCGACAGCAGCCTGCTGCACAACGCCGATGACGTGTTGTCGCTGGAGGCAATGGAAACGCTGTCGTTGGACGACGAGCAGGCCTCGCCTGCGACGCTGGAGTTCATTGACGCAGGTGCGGTGGCGCAGGCCGACGATGGCCTGGCCATCACCGAACAGTTCGGCTCCACCGTTGACGGCGACGTTGCGACCGATGCCGCAGTCTACGTCGCACCGGCCGCTGACCTGCCCGCATCCGACGACCTGCCGGCCGTGCCTGCTGCGCCGACCGTGGCACTGGTCGATGTGGATACCATCGCGCCGATCGACTTCAGCGAAGCCGATGCGCAGTTCTTCGCAGAGCTGAATGCCGCCGCCGCCGGCTTCAATCCCCAAGCCATGCAGGCAACCGTCGAGCCGGCCGGAACCGTGCCGCCAGCCGTGGCCGAGGGCGGGTTCGATGCGGGTTTCGACGACGATGCCGAGAACATCGACCAGGACATCCGCGAGGTGTTCCTGGAAGAATTCGACGACGAGCTGGGCAATCTCGGCACGCTGCTGCCGGCATGGCGCATGCAACCGGACAACATGGACCGGCTGCGGCCGATCCGCCGCATTTTCCACACACTGAAGGGCAGTGGCCGCCTGGTCGGCGCACGTACCCTGGGTGAGTTCGCGTGGAAGATCGAGGGCATGCTCAACCGCGTGCTTGATGGCAGCCGTGCCCCCACGCCGGCGGTACTGGCGATGGTCGATCACGCATACACGGCACTGCCGCAGTTGAACGCGGCACTGCGCGATGGCCAGCGGGTCAGTGTCGACCTGCAGGCGATGCAGGCCATCGCCGATCGCGTGGGTGCAGGCGAAGAAACGTTCTACGTTGCGCTGCCGGGCGCCACCGCGCCGACGGCCGAGGCGCCGACCGATGCTGCCGCGCCGCTGGACAGCGCCGTGCCGGATGTCGATGCCCCCGCACAGAGCGCTGTCGAAGCGCCGGGTACCCCGGCCAACATCGACAGCGTGCTGCGTGAGATCCTGGAGGCCGAGGTGGAACTCCACCAGGCCACGCTGCAGGGCTGGTTGCGCTCGGCGCAGCAGGCGCCACAGCCGGTCAGCGATGCGTTGCTGCGCGCGGTGCACACCATGAACGGTGCCTTCGCGATGACCGAGGTGCCGGAAATCACCGCTGTCACTGGCGGCGCCGAGTCGTACATCAAGCGTGCACTGGCTGCAGAAGTGGTGCCGGGTGATGACGCCGTGGCGGCCCTGGACGAGACCGCGCAGGCGATCAACGCGACCATGGACGCGCTGCAGGCCGAGCAGCCGCGGATTGCGCCGCAGGCTGAACTGGCGCAGCGCCTGCAGGCGCTGGCCGGCGAGCTGCCGGAAGCACGCTGGCCGATGGCCGGGCTGGACGTCGAGGATGAAGACGAAGACCCGCTGCTTCCGCTGGTCGCAGAAGTGGATGCCGCCGACGCCGACATGGTCGAGCTGGTGCATGCGGTGGAGAGCGAGCCGGAGGTCGAACGCAACACCGGTGCCGAGGTGCTGGAGGCGCTGCAGGTCAGCGAAAATGCGTTGAGCGATGCGGACCTGGAGTCCGCTGAATTGACCGGCAGCGATGATCTGTCGCGCTACTTCGATGCAGGGTGGCCGTCGATGCCGGACGGCCCGGCGCCGGAATCGACAGCGCAGGTGGCTGCTTCCACTGTCGCCGCAGCGGAGATCGAAGCTGGCCAGGCAGTGACGGCATCGGAAGACGCCGCGTTGACTGCGGTGGACGATCTGTCGCCGTATCTGGACGCCAGCGCACTTCCTGTTGATGACCGCGACCTGGATGTCGCAAACGACCTGAATACGCTGTCGCCGTTCACGCCTGAAACAGCAGAGGACGACGACGCTGCTGCAGTGCCACTCGACAGCGGGCTGTCCAGCCTGCAGGATGAAATGGCTGTGCCGGGCTTCGCAGACCCGATCACCCTGGAAGCCGCGCTCGAGGCCGGCCTTCACGTGATCGACGAGGAGCAGGGCCAGGACGAAGACGGGCAATGGTCCGTGCTCGGCCTGCAGGCCAGCGAACTCGCGCCCGGCGAGGCGGAAGCCTTTGCCGAGGATGCGGACGTCGGCGGGGAGGCGGCGGTCGGTGAAGGAGAGAGCACCGACCAGCCGTCCCCGGCGACGGTGGAAGACGTCGGGGCCGCGGAGACGGCGCAGGACGCCATTTCGCCCTCGCGTTTCTTCGAGCTGGAAGATGCTCCGGGCCAGGTTCCCGCGGCGGACAGCGGCATGATCGTGGTGCCGGTCGCAGCGGAGGCTGCGGCGGTCGACGCTGAACCTCTCGTCATCGACAGCGTCGACGCGGTGGTGCCGGCGGATGCGCCCCTGCTCGAAGCCCAGGCCGAAGAAGCCCAGACCCGCTCCGACTCTGAATCTGAATCCGAAGACAGTGCCGACCTGCTCGACTTCAGCATCCATGACCGCGAGCTGGTCGACATCTTCGTCGAGGAAGGCAAGGACCTGCTGGATCATTGCGATGGGCTGATCAGCGAGCTGCGCGAAGCGCCGCAGGATCGCGAAGCCCTGGCCGGCCTGCAGCGCGATCTGCATACGCTCAAGGGCGGCGCGCGCATGGCGGGCATCAATGCCATCGGTGATCTTGGCCACAGCATCGAATCGCTGCTGGAAGCCGTCGCTGGCGGGCGCACCGAGATCGAACGTGCTGACGTGCAGTTGCTGGAACGCGGTTTCGACCGTCTGCACCAGCTGCTGACGCGCACCGGCGAACACCGCATCGTCGAGCCGGCACAGGATCTGCTCGATGCCTTTGAAGCACGCACCACGACCGATATCTCCGCCGCGGCCAGCGCAGCTGCAGCCAGCGCTGCTGATGCCGTTGAGGCAGAGCAGAGCGCGCAGGCGGCTCCGGCCGTGGCCGTGGTCGATGCCCCGTTGTCGGCACCGTTGCCGGTGGAAGGTTCCAGCGAGGAAGACCCGCTGGCCCGTCCGCAGCAGGAACAGGTGCGTGTGCGCGCCGACCTGCTCGACCGCTTGGTCAACCACGCCGGTGAAGTGGCGATCTATCGTTCGCGCCTGGAACAGCAGCTCGGCGCCTTCCGTGGCGCGATGGGCGAACTGGAACGCACCAATGCGCGTCTGCGCGACCAGCTGCGTCGCCTGGACCTGGAAACCGAAGCGCAGATCGTGGCCCGCTACCAGCGCGAGCAGGACCAGGCCGACCAGAAGTTCGATCCACTGGAACTGGACCGTTTCTCCACCCTGCAGCAGCTCAGCCGCGCGCTGAACGAGTCGGCCGCCGATCTGGGCGGCCTGCAGGGCGTGCTGGATGATCTGTCGCGCCAGTACGATTCGCTCCTGCAGCAGCAGTCGCGTGTCAGTTCGGAACTGCAGGATGGCCTGATGCGCGCGCGCATGGTGCCGTTCGACGGCCTGGTGCCGCGCCTGCGCCGTGTGGTCCGCCAGGCCGGCATGGATACCGGCAAGCAGGTTCACCTGACCCTGGAAGGCACCCACGGCGAGCTCGACCGCAACGTGCTTGATCGCATGGTCGCGCCGCTGGAGCACATGCTGCGCAACTCGGTGGCCCATGGTCTGGAAGCACCGGAGCAGCGTCGTGCCGCCGGCAAGCCGGAAGAAGGTGAAATCGCCATCCGCCTGCACCGCGAGGGCTCGGAAATCGTGCTGGACGTGGCCGATGATGGCGCTGGCCTGGATCGTGAGGCGATCCGCCGTCGTGCCATCGAGCGCGGCCTGCTGCCTGCCGATGCACAGCCGAGCGAACAGGAACTGGACAACCTGATCTTCGCGTCGGGCTTCTCCACCGCCGATCAGGTCAGCCAGCTGGCGGGTCGTGGCGTGGGCATGGACGTGGTCGGCAACGAAGTGCGCCAGCTCGGCGGCTCGGTCGACATCCAGTCGGTGCGTGGCCAGGGCGTGCGCTTCACGCTGCGCCTGCCGCAGACGCTGGCGGTCACCCAGGCGGTGTTCGTGCAGATCGGCGAAACCACCTTCGCGGTGCCGGTCGCCTCGGTCAGTGGCATTGGCCGGCTGTCGCACGAGCGCTTCGAAGCCGCCGACAGCAGCTACCGGTACGGTGGCGAAGACTATCCGCTGTACGACCTCGGCACTCTGGTAGGCCAGGCCCCGGCACGCGCTGACGGCCAGGCCCAGGTGCCGCTGCTGCTGGTCCGCGCCGGCGACCTGCGCGCCGCCGTTGCGATCGACCAGGTGCTGGGCAACCGCGAAGTCGTGGTCAAGCCGGTGGGCCTGCAGATCGCCTCGGTGCCGGGCATCTACGGCGCCACCATCACCGGCGATGGCCGCGTGGTGGTGATCCTGGACGTGGCCCCGCTGGTGCGTCGTTTCTTGGCCAACCCGACCGCGCCGGTACTGGTCAATGCGCCGCGCCAGGAACGGCAGGTGCCGTTGGTGATGGTGGTGGACGATTCGCTGACCATGCGCAAGGTCACCGGCCGCATCCTGGAGCGTCACAACTTCGAGGTGAGCGTCGCCCGCGATGGCGTCGAAGCCCTGGAACAGCTGGAAGAGCGCGTGCCGGACCTGATGCTGCTGGACATCGAAATGCCGCGGATGGACGGTTACGAGCTGGCCACCGCGATGCGTGCCGACCCGCGCTACAAGGACGTGCCGATCGTGATGATCACCTCGCGCAGCGGCGACAAGCACCGCCAGCGCGCCTTCGAAATCGGTGTGCAGCGCTACCTGGGCAAGCCGTACCAGGAGCTGGACCTGATGCGTAACGTGTACGACTTGCTGGGGATTGCCCGTGTCCGTGAGTGACCTCGATCCGGTTCCGGCCGTAGCCCTGCTGGCCCGCCCGGGTGCGGCGCGTGAGCGCCTGCGCGAGGCGTTGGCCCATGCCGACGTGCAGATCGTGCTGGAAGACGATCCCATGACGCTGGAGCCGCAGGCGCTGCATGATGCGCGCCCGCAGTTCGTGGTGATCGCGCTGGAAGCGGCCATTGAAGACGCGCTGGAGCGCCTGGAACCGGCGCTGTCAGCACCCGGCTTGACCCTGGTGTTCGACGAGGCTGAACTGGCCGCGCGTCGCGATGGTTGGGAAGCGCAGCGCTGGGGCCGTCATCTTGCCGCCAAGCTGCACGGCCACCAGCAGGTGCTGCCGCCCGGCGCCGAGGACGAACCGGCATTGCAGCTGGAGCCGGGCCTGCCGTCGACGCCGCCGGTGCCGAAGGAAACCGCGCTGCAGACGCACCTGGAACAGGCCCGTTCGTGGGCCGACGACGTGCCGGCTGATGGCCTCTATTCGCCGCCGGCACACCTGCACGAGCCCGTCGCGCTCGAGCAGGCGCTGGCTGCGCTGCAGCCGGTGCTGCCGGAAACGTCAGCGCCTGTGCAAGCTGCACCGGAACCGCCGCCGGTACCGGCCGCTGCGCCGTCGGTATTCACCGACCACACGGCCTGGTCGCTGGTCGACGAGGGCAGCGACGCGCCAGCAGCGCCACAGGCGGCCGCCACGACCACAGCGGCGGAACCCGCCTTCGATACCGCACATCTTTCATTGGTCGACCTGGACGCCGCCGCACCCGCAGGCAGTCGCGCCGGTGCCCTGCTGGTACTGGCCGGTATCGGCGGTCCCGATGCATTGCGCCGCCTGCTCGCAGCCCTGCCCAGCGGACTGGCCGTGCCGGTGCTGGTGCACATGCGCCTGGACGGCGGCCGCTACGGCAACCTGGTCAAGCAGATGGCGCGCGTATCGCCGCTGCCGGTGCAGCTGGCCGAAGCCGGCCAGCGCGCCACCGCTGGCGAAGTGCACGTGCTGGCCGATGACATCGGCGTGCACGCTGCTGCCGATGGCCTGTATTTCCAGAGCGAAGCGCAGGGCATCTCGATTGCCGCGCTGTCGGCCGAGCACAGCGCGCTGGTGCTGCTCAGCGGTGCCGACCTGGCCCATGTGGGCCCGGCGTTGGACCTCGCCGCCGCCGGTGCCTGGGTGGCCGGGCAGGTAGGCGAAGGCTGCTACGACCCGGCTGCGGCGACGGCCGTGGTCGCCGCCGGCATGGTGGCCGGTGAACCGCAGGAACTGGCGCAGGTGATCGCCGCGCGCTGGGGCCTGGATGACGACGGAGATGCCGCATGAGTTACGCCAACAACGATGAGATCCGTGGCGTCCTGATCTCGGCCGGTGCCGAACGGGTCCTGCTGCCCAATGCAACCGTGGCCGAGATGATGTCGCGGGTGCCGGTGCAGGCGGTCGCCGACGCGCCGCGCTGGCTGGTGGGTGAGATCGGCTGGCACGGCTGGCAGGTGCCCCTGGTGTCGTTCGCACGGCTCTCCGGGTTGGGCGAAGAGACGGTGGCAGGCCACAACAAGGTGGTGGTGCTCAAGTCCCTCAACGGCAACGCGCAGCGCCCCTACTACGCGCTGTTGACGCAGAGCTTCCCGCAGCTGATGTCGGTACCGCGCGATGGCCTGCTGGCCGACGCGTCCGAGGAAAACCTGCCTGACATCGTGCACATGCGCGTGCTGCTGGGCGAACAGAGCGCGCTGTTGCCGAATCTCGACGCGCTGGAAGCTGCGCTGGATTCGCTGGCGTCCTGACCGGAATCCGCCGGGCATGGCCCGGCGCTACCGCAGGCGTTCCGGATATCGGGTAGCGCCCGTCCATGTCCGGCGGGCGCGGCAGCCACCGGACCGGTAGCGCCGGGCCATGCCCGGCGAGCGCAGCGGCCAACGAACCGTAGCCTTACCCCAGATCGCCCAGCCGTGCCTGCAAGGCCGCGATTGCGGCCAGGCCTGCGGTTTCCGTGCGCAGGATGCGAGGGCCCAACTGCAGGCCCTGGAAGCCTGCGGCGGCGAGCTGCTCACGGTCACGCGGCGACCAGCCACCTTCCGGGCCGATGGCGATCACCACGCCGCCGGCCGGCGCTGCCTGCAGTGTCGACAGCCGGTGCGCTCCCAGCGGGTCCAGGGTCAACCGCAACGTATCGGCGGGCAGTGCTGCGCTGGCCTGTGCCAGCGACTGCGGCGCTCCTACCTGCGGAATGCGCGCACGACCGGACTGCCCGCAGGCCGACTGCACGACGTTGTTCCAGTGCGCCACGCGTTTTTCCGCGCGTGCTGCATCCAGCTTCACTTCGGTGCGCTCGGCATTCACCGGCACGATGGCGCTCACCCCCAGTTCGGTGGCCTTCTGCAGGATCAGGTCCATCTTTTCGCCGCGTGCAATGCCCTGCAGCAGGGTGATGGTCAGCGGAGATTCGTTGGCGATCGGCTGCACCGCGTCGATGCGTACCTGTACCTCGCGCTTGCCCGCCAGCGTCAGCGTCGCGGTGTAGTCATGGCCATCGCCATTGAACAGCACGCAGGTGTCACCCTCGCGCAGGCGCATCACCCGCACCAGGTGGTTGGCCGTCTCTTCCGGCAGGGTCACGGTCTGGCCGCTGTGCAGCGCCAGGTCGATGGGGCAGCGGGTCACGCGCATGCAATCGCCTCGTCGATGGCCGCCAGCGTGGTATGCGCCAGCAGCTCCAGTTGTTCGTCATCCACGCAGTACGGTGGCATCCAGTACAGCACGTTGCCCAGCGGGCGCAGCACCACGCCGCGTTTCAACGCCGCCCTGTAGGCGTGCAGTCCCAGCCGCAGGGCCGGATCGAAGGGCGTGCGCTTGTCACCGTTGCGGGTCAGTTCGAAGGCCACCACCATCCCGGCCTGGCGCACATCGGCCACGTGCGGATGGTCGGCGAACGGCGCGGCCAAGGTGCCCATCACCGAGGCGATGCCGCGATTGCGCGCGATCACATCGTCCTCGACGAAGATGTCCAGCGTGGCCAGCGCTGCCGCACAGGCCAGCGGGTTGCCGGTGTAGCTGTGCGAATGCAGGAAGGCACGCTCGCGCGAATCATCAAGGAAGGCGTCGTACAGCGCCTGCGTGGCCAGCACCGCAGCCAAGGGCAGGAAACCACCGGTCAGGCCCTTGGACAGGCACAGCAGGTCCGGCATCACCCCGGCCTGCTCGCAGGCGAACATCGTGCCGGTGCGGCCGAAGCCGGTGGCGATCTCGTCGGCGATCAGGAACGCACCATGGGCGTCACACAGTTCACGCACGCGCTGCAGATAGGCCGGGTCGTGCATGCGCATGCCACCGGCACACTGCAGCCGTGGCTCCAGGATCACCGCGCAGATCTCGCCCGGATGCTGGTCGAACAGCGTGGCCAGGCCATCGGCGGCCTGGCGTGCGCGGTCGGCCGCACTCTGCCCGGGCTCGGCCAGGTAGGCGTCGGGCGAGGGCGCAAACAGGCCCTCGGCCAGCAGCGGCGCATAGACCCGGCGGTACAGCGGAATGTCGGCCAGTGCGAGGGCGCCCAGCGTCTCGCCGTGGTAGCCGTTTTCCAGCGAGACGAAGCGCGTGCGCTGGGTCTCACCGCGGTTCTGGAAATACTGGAAGGCCATCTTCAGCGCCACTTCAACGCCGGCCGAACCGTTGTCGGCGTAGAACACCTTGGCCAACGGCGCGCGGCCGGGCTGGCGCGGCGCGAGGGCCAACAGGCGCTCAGCCAGGGTGATCGCGGGCTCGTGGCCGAACCCGGCCAGCATCACCTGTTCCAGCTGCCCGGCCTGGGCGGCGATGGCGCCGCCGATGCGCGGCTCGGCATGGCCGAACAGGTTGGTCCACCAGCTGCTGACCGCATCCAGGTAGCGGTTGCCGTCGTGATCGATCAGCCAGGCGCCTTCGCCGCGGGCGATCGGCACCAGCGGCAACGTGTCCGGATGCTCGCGCATCTGCGTGCACGGGTGCCACAGAACCTTGAGGTCGCGTTGCCGCCAGTGCTGGACCAGCGGAGAGGGGGTTGGGTCTGCTAGCATTTCGGGCTCATGAACATGTTGCTGCCTGCACATTCTATCGGCCTCGGCGCACGCGCCGTCTGCCCCGGAGATTCCGCGTGAACGATGACCGCGCAAGGCGTCCTCTGCCGATCATCCATCGGATCACCGACGAGGAGAACGGGCCCTTCCAGCGCCAGCACCTGGACCTGGAGTTCTCCAACGGCGAACGCCGTCGCTTCGAACGCCTGGTCAGCCGTGGCCATGGCGCGGTGGTGGTGGTGCCGATGCTGGATGAAGAAACCGTGCTGCTGGTACGTGAATACGCGGCCGGCATGCACCGCTACGAGCTTGGCCTGGTGAAGGGCCGGATCGATGCCGGCGAAACGCCGGAGCAGGCCGCCGACCGTGAGCTGAAGGAAGAGGCCGGCTATGGCGCTCGGCGGGTCGACGTGCTGCGCGCGATGACCCTGGCGCCGACCTACATGAGCCATCAGTCCTGGCTGGTGGTCGCGCGCGACCTGTATCCGGAGAAGCTGGCCGGCGACGAGCCGGAGGAACTGGACGTGGTGCCGTGGAAGCTGGCCGATCTGGACCAGTTGATGCTGCGCGAGGACTTTTCCGAAGGGCGTTCGCTGGCGGCGCTGTTCATCGCCCGCCAGTGGCTGCAGGGAGCACGATGATCAAGCTGACCACGGAACTGCGCGAAACCGCGATCGCCATCGCCCAGGAAGCCGGGCAGGCGATCATGCAGGTCTACAGCAACGGTTTCGATGTGACACTCAAGGACGACGACAGCCCGGTCACCGCTGCCGACCTTGCCGCGGACCGGGTGATCCAGCAGGGGCTGCGCCAGCTGACACCGGACCTGCCGATCCTGTCGGAGGAGTCGCCGCTGGTGCCCTGGGAGCAGCGTCAGCACTGGGGCGCGTACTGGCTGGTCGACCCGCTTGATGGCACCCGCGATTTCGTCAAGCGCAATGGCGAGTTCAGCGTCAACATCGCGCTGATCTACCAGGGCGCCCCGGCGTTCGGCGTGGTCCAGTCGCCAGTCACCGGCATTGTCTGGCACGCGATGCGGGGCGAGCTGGCGTATCGCCGGCAGGGTGTGCATGACACCGTGCTGCGTACCCGTACACCCGCGACTGCGCCCCTTCGCGTCGCCGCCAGCCGCTCGCATCGTTCAGCGGAGACGAATGCCTTGCTGGCCCGCATGGGCGACATCGAGACCGTGGTGCAGGGCTCTTCGCTGAAATTCTGCCGGATCGCCGAAGGCGGACTGGATGTCTATCCGCGGCTGGGCCCGACCTCCGAATGGGATACCGCTGCTGGCCAGTGCGTGCTGCACGCAGCCGGTGGTGCGGTGCTCTCGGTCGGGACCGGCAAGCCGTTCCGCTACAACCGCCGGCCGACGCTGTTGAACGGCGATTTCATGGCGCTGGGTGATACCAGCCTGCCGTGGCGGGACTGGTTGTCCGATTGATCCAGGAGAAACGCATGAGCACGCACGATACCCCTGCCAAAGGCAACGCCAGCGCGGAGCTGGAGCGCCTGCTGGCCATCATGGCGCGCCTGCGCGACCCGCAGGGTGGCTGTCCCTGGGACCTGGAACAGAACTTCGCCACCATCGCCCCCTATACGATCGAAGAAGCCTACGAAGTGGCCGACGCGATCGATCGGGGCGACCTCGACGACCTCTGCGATGAACTGGGTGACCTGCTGCTCCAGGTCGTGTTCCATGCGCGCATGGCTGAAGAACAGGGTGCGTTTGCCTTCGCCGAGGTCGCGCGCGCGATCAGCGACAAGATGCAGCGGCGGCACCCGCATGTGTTTGCCGATGTCAGCGTCGACGATGCCGACGGCGTGATGCGTAACTGGGACGCGATCAAGCGTGCTGAGCGCCAGGCAAAGGGCGATCAGGACACCTCGGCGCTGGCCGGGATCTCCCGTGGCCTGCCGGAATGGCAGCGGGCGGTGAAGCTGCAGTCGCGCGCGGCCAAGGTGGGGTTCGACTGGCCCGGTCCGCTGCCGGTACTGGACAAGGCGGCCGAGGAACTGCAGGAACTGCGCGAAGAGTTCGAACGCGGTGACATCGTGGGCAACAAGGCGCGCCTGCAGGAGGAACTGGGTGACCTGCTGTTCGTGTGCGCCAACCTGGCGCGCCATGCGGACATCGATCTGGGCGCGGCGCTGCGTGGGGCCAACCACAAGTTCGAACGTCGCTTCCGTTCGATGGAGGCGCAGGCCGAGGCACAAGGCGATTCGCTGGCCGCACTCGACCTGGATGCGCAGGAAGCGCTCTGGCAGCACGCCAAGGCCACGGAAAAGGCGTGAAAACGCTCGGTCTGTTCCTGCTGACCGCGCTGGCCGAGATCGTCGGCTGTTACCTGCCCTGGCTGTGGCTACGCAAGGGCGGCAGCATCTGGTTGCTGCTGCCGGCGGCGGCCAGCCTGGCGTTGTTCGCCTGGCTGCTGACCCTGCACCCGACCGCCAGCGGACGCGTGTACGCAGCGTACGGTGGCGTGTACATCGGCACGGCGCTGTTCTGGCTGTGGCTGGTCGACGGCATCCGTCCCAGCCGCTGGGACATGCTGGGGGCTGCGCTTTGCCTGGCCGGCATGGCAGTGATCATGTTCGGGCCGCGGCAACCGGGGTAAACCGGCTCGGCGCTCTTTCAACGCGCGTTGCAGCCCAGCGCCGCCAGGTTGATCGCGTCGGCCATGCGCCGGTAGCCCTCGTCGTTCGGGTGCAGATGATCGCGGGTGATGTCCGCCGGCAGTGATTCCGGCTGTTTCGGATCACGCAGGGCCGCATCGAAATCCACCACACCATCGAAGCCGGTGTCCTGGCTACGCGCCCATTGGTTGATCGCGGTGCGGGTGGCAGCCGATACCGGTTCGTAGCGCTCCGAATCGCCGAAGGGTGTCAGCGTTCCTAGATGGGCGCGGATGCCATGTGCATGCAGCCGCGCGGCCACCTGGCGGTAGCCCAGCAGCATGTCTGCCGCGCTGCGTCCCGGCAGCGGTTGTGCGCCGCCACCGTGGCGGATGTCATTGATGCCTTCGAACAGGATCACCTGGTCGGCGTCGGCCACTGCGATCACGTCGCGATCCAGCCGTGACAGCACGCTGTGGCTGCGGCCATGGTCCAGCAGCTTGTTGCCGCTGATGCCCTGGTTGAGCACCACGAAGCGGTCCGGGCACGCCTGCTGCAGGCGCTGGCCCAAGCGCTCGGGCCATTGGTTGAACGAGCCACGCGAGGCCGTCGCGCCCTCGGTGATGGAATCACCCAGGGCCACGATCACCTGCGGCCGGTCCGCGCGCTGCACCAGTACCGCAGAGAACACGTTCTGCTGGTAGCCCACGCGCACGCTGTCGGCCACCGCGTCCTGCTTTCCGTCGGCCACCCGCACCACCGTACGCCGCACCGCGGGGCGGGTGGGCTGCGGGAAGTACGCGGTCACGCTGATCCCCTGCAGGGCGGCAACCGGCAAGGGCAGTGCATCACTGATCAGCGCTGCGCCCACCGGTACGTCGATGGACGTGCGTCCATCGACGGTGACCGGCAGCGCTGCCGCCTTGCCATCCTTCAGGCGCACCCGTACGTCTTCCACATGCAGCGGCGTGGTGCCCAGTTCGTTGCTGATGCGCAGCCGCAGCGCATCGCCCTTGCTGCCCAGGCGCATGTCCTGGCGCACGGTCTGCGCTGCGAACTGCACGGGCGCGTCAGCGCTGCCATCCTTGCGGTCAGGCGCGGGCGAAGCGGTCCAGGCGGTGACCCAGACCGGTGCGGCCAGCGCCACGGGGGCGGCCACGGCGGTGCCGATGGCCAGGGAAAGCAGGGTGATCCAGCGCTGCATGGGCTTCGGTCCGGTCAGGAGAAGTAGGTGCCGCCGTTGACGTCCAGATTGGCACCGGTGATGAACGCTGCTGCATCCGACGCCAGGTACACCGCCGCATCGGCGGCTTCGTCCGGCAGGCCCTGGCGACGCAGCGGCGTCGCGCCGGCCACCGCCGTACGCACTTCCGGTTTGGTGAATTCGTCATGGAAGCGGGTGGCGATCATGCCGCAGCACAGCGCGTTGACGCGGATACCCTTCGGCCCCAGTTCCTTGGCCATGGCCCGGGTGAAGGTCATCACGCCCGCTTTGGCGGTGGCGTAGATCGCCGCGCCGGGGCCGCCGCCATCGCGACCGGCCTGCGAGGCGAAGTTCACGATCGCCGCGCCTTCGCCCATGTGCGGTACCACGGCGTGGGTGGTCAGGTAGGTGGAGGTCAGGTTGAGGTCGATGACCTTGTGGAAGAACGCCGGGTCGATGTCGGCCAGCGGACGACGCTCGACCATGCCGCCGGCCACGTTCACCAGCACGTCGATGCGCTGGCCGAATGCAGCCTGCGTTGCTGCGACCAGGCCGGCCACGGCGGCGGGATCGGTGACGTCGGCGCGGTGGGCGATGGCCTGGCCGCCGGCCGCCTTGATCAGCGCCAGCGTCTCCTGCGCGCTGGCTTCGTCGTTGGCGTAGTTGAGGCAGACGCGTGCACCGGCCGCAGCCAGCTTGATCGAGACGGCACGGCCGATATCACGGCCACCACCGGTGACGATGGCCACCTTGTCCTGGAACGACATGCGGGAAACTCCTTGGTTTGCGGGGGAATGCGAGGAAATGGGGGGGGCTCAACCGTCGGTGCGGTCAAGCTTGTGGATCGGTCCGGTCCACCACCACAGTGCGGCCAGCGACAGCGGCACCAGTGCGGCAACGAGGATGAAGATCGGTGCATAGGAATGGCGGGTCAGCACCGGTACCAGCCAGGTGGTGATCAACGTTCCGGCTACGGCGGCCAGGCCGCCGAGACCGGCCAGCGTGCCCACTGAGCGGCCGTCGAACAGATCGCCGGGCAGGGTCTGGATGTTGCCGATGGCGATCTGGAAACCGAACAGCACTGCTGCAATCGCCAGTACCGCAAACAGCGGCTGGTTGGCCAGTACCGCACCCAGCAGGGCCGGGGCCATGATCACGCAGCCCAGCGAAATCGACAGCTTGCGCGCACGGTCCACGCTGTGGCCGGCATTGATCAGGCGCCCCGACAGCCAGCCGCCGCTCAGGCTGCCGAGCATGGCGCCGACGAAGGGCACCCAGGCGAACAGGCCGATCTGCTTGATGTCGAAGCCGAAGGTCTCGGCCAGGTAGATCGGCAGCCACGACACGAACAGCCACCAGATCGGATCCAGCAGGAAACGGCAGGCGAGCATGCCCCAGCTCTGCCGGTGGGCCAGCAGCGAACGCACGCTGACCTTCGGTGCATCCGCGCGTTGTTGGCCAGCCTGGTCTTCCATGATCAGGCGCCGCTCGGCGTCACTCACCCACGGATGCTTGTCCGGGCCGGCGCGATAGACGAACAGCCATGGCAGCAGCCACAGGAAGCCAAGTGCACCGACCAGCACGAAGGTGCCGCGCCAGCCAAGCCACAGGTACAGGCCGGCGATGGCCGGCGCCGAAACGATGGCACCGATGGACGCGCCCGCGTTGAAGATGCCCTGTGCGAGGGCACGCTCACGCGCCGGGAACCATTCGGCGTTGGCTTTCACCGCGCCGGGCCAGGCGCCGGCTTCGCTGATGCCCAGCATCGCCCGCACCACGCTGAAGGAGAGCATGGAGTGGGTGACCGAATGCAGCGCGATCGAGATCGACCACACACTGATCGACAACGCGAACCCCAGCCGCGTCCCGATCATGTCGAACAGGCGCCCGAACAGGAACTGGCCGGCGGCATAGAACAGCATGAACACGGTGACCAGCAGTGCGTAATCGTCCTTGGTCGCGCCGACTTCCCTGGCGATCTCCGGCCACATCACCGCCAGTGCATTGCGGTCGATGTAGTTGATCACCGTGGCCACCGCGATCAGGCCGACGATCAGCCAGCGCACGGCCGAGCGCACCGGCACCTTGCGCAGCGTGGCCACGGCCGAGGGGCCGTTCATCGTGCCTCACCCTTGCTGCGGTCCATGCGCGCATGGCTGCCGCTCCAGTGGTAGGCATGGCCATCCACCGTCACGCTGTGTTCGCCCTTCGCCCCGCTGTCGTCGGCCACGCCGAGTGCGATGCGGGCGCCGCTGGCCAGGCGCAGCTCGAGCACCTCGGCATCACTGCCGCGGGTGCGGATGATCTGCTTGATGCGGCTGTCGGCATCGTGCACGTACTCGGCGGTGCCGTTGTACTCGCCATGCGGCTCCAGAACGCTGAAGAAGGTCACATCCTTCTGTCCTTCCACGCGCTGCAGCAGCGCCGGTTCGCGGCGCAGGTTGAACTCGGGATCATTGGCACCGCTCTCCACCAGCAACGCCTGCGCCGGCGCGCTGCTGCCGAAGCGGTAGGTGTAGAAGCGCCCGTCGAGCAGCCACGCCAGCGTGCGCGGCTCACTGCCGGCCTTGCTGCGTGCGTCCAGCCACAGGTGCTGGTAACCGTTGTCGCTGCCGAGCACCGGCCGCTGGGTGGGGAAATGCTCGGCCTCGAAACCGGTGGTGACGATGTGGCCGTTGAAGTGCAGCGGCAGGTCGTAGCGTGCAGCCTTGTCGCCGTGCACCTGCAGCAGGTCCAGCACCACCGGCAGGCCCAGTTCGGGGTGGCGCAGCAGTGCCTGGGTGCGGGTGAACACCACGCCCGGATAGGCATCGCGCATCGTCGCCGAGGCGATCTGGGTATCTGCGTCGGCCTGGAAGAAGCGCACCTGCGGGGCGAGTTCCTCACCGCGCTTCCAGTCGCCCTTGAAGTGGCTCTGCTCGTTCACCACCAGCGTGTTGTGGGCCACGGTCTGCTTGGCCCAGCTGCGGTTCTCGGCCAGATAGATGCCACCGCGCTTGGCTTCCACGTTGAGGAAGCGCGCCGCACCGTAGTCGGTCACCACGGCATTGCCGTTGTCGTAGAACAACCAGTTGAGCTTGTCGAAGTGGCCGTGGCCCATGCCCTGCATGGTGTCCTTCTGCACCAGCGCCTGGCCGCGTTCGCCGCCCATGCGCAGGATCGCCAGACCGCCGCGTTCACCGTCCGGGCCGTCGCGCAGCAGCATCGGCCGGTAGTCGAACGGTTTGGCTTTGTTGGCTGCCAACGCCTGCGCCACCTGCAGCCCTTCCGGCGACAGCAGCAGGCGTTTCTGCTGCTGGGCGACCGACAGCAGACGGTCATCGCCGGCCTGCGCATAGGCGATGCCGATGCCAGCCACCAGCTCTTCGGTATCGATGCCCTTGTCCAGGATCGCATCGTTGATCGGGAAGAACAGGCCGTCGTAGCTGGTCTGCACCAGCACGTCCACCGCCTTCAGCAGCACGCCGTCGCGGCGCGCGAAGATCTTCCGCTGCGGCTCGTTGCGTTCGATCGCGTTGGCAAACAGCAGGAACGGCGCCAGCGCATAGCGCTGGTAGTAGGGGCCTTCCTCGTAATAGCCATCGGGCGAGAACAGCAGGTCGATCTGCCGCAGGAAACCGAACTGGTCATCCTTGCGGCTGCCGCGCAGCGATTTCTCCACCAGTTCGCGATCACGCAGCACGTAGCCGGTCATGCCGGTGGCGGCCACCGCCCAGGTCGCGTGGTTGTGGATCTGGTCATAGTTCTTCGGCTCGCTGGCCAGGAACTCGGCCATCGGCCGGAACACCTGCGATTCGATGGTCTGCCGATCCTGCGGCGACAGCGCATCGCGGATCGCGTCGTAGCCCTGGATGGCGTTGACCAGCCAGACCGAATCGTTGAGCACCTGCCAGAACACCCGGCCGGGAATCTGCCCGCGTCCTTCCGGATGCGGGCCGAGGGTCGGGTAGAGCTTGGCGTACTGCAGCAGCATGTCGCGCGAATAGGCGACATAGGCCTTGTCGCCGGTCAGCCGGTACAGGGTGCCGGCGGCCAGCAGGGCCTGGTAGTTGCGCTTGTGCTGCTCATGGGTGCGGCCGCCGCCCTTGTCCTTCGGCACCGGCACGTCGATGCCGGCCTTCATCATCTTCTGCAGCGATTTCTGCGTACGCGCCTGTTCCTTGGCGAACCACGGATAGCGGCTGCCTTCGCTGGCCATCTGCTGCCACTGCGCGGCGGTCACCAGTACCGGCGCGGTATCGCCTTGTCGGGCGGCTGCGGCAGGTGCCGCATGCAGCGGTGCCGTCGGCAACAGGGCGAAGGGAGCGGCCAGGGCGAGGGCGAGCGCCAGACGGTGGGAACAAAGGGACAGCGGCTGCAACCTCATCGATCAACTCCGGTGCTGGTGCGTGACAGGGCAACCTCGCCCACCTTGGGATACCAGTCCACCCCCGTCTGTTCGCGCGGGGTCATTGCCAGCGCCTGATCGGCGCCGATGGCGGGCAGGGGCGTTGCCGGCACCCACAGGCCGCTGGCGGCCTGCTGCAGGGTGATGCTGGCGCTGCTCACCCCGCCCGGGAACACGCTGCTGGCCTGCGGCGACTGCACGTTGTTGCTGAAGGCGATGCCGGCCAGCGAACTGGCCGCATTCGGCGGATTTTTGCTGGTGCGGTTGACGATCAGGTTGCCGCTGAAGTGGCTGTTGCTGGCGGCGACCACGATGCCCTTGGTTTCGTCATGGCCCACACCGAAGCTGATCTTCGCCACGTCGACGAAGGTGTTGCGGCTGATGGTCGCGTTGACCACCGGCGCGTAGCCGGACAACGGCGGATTGGCCTGTGCATCCATCACCGCCAGTGCCGAGCGGTTGCTGGAGCCGGCCAGCCGTTCGAAGTAGTTGTTGCTGACGGTCTGGTCGGCATTGATGATGCGCACGCCGCCGGTGCCGGCCTTGTCGTCGCCGAGGAAGAGGTTGTCGACCACCCGGTTGCCGTTGCCATGGCGCAGGGTCAGCGCGCCGGCCGAACGATAGAACACGTTGCCGCGGAAGGTATTGCCGCCGGACTTGTTGGAGACGATCTCGGTCTCGCCATCGCAGCCCTCGAACCAGTTGTTCTCCACCGTGCTGTTGGAATCGCTCAGCGAGGTGTCGCTGGTGCCGACGCGGATCGTCTCTCCGCCATTGACGCCCAGCGCTGGCCGCGGGCCGAACCAGTTGTGGTCGATGCGGTGCTGGTTGTCCAGGCCCTGGGTGGCATCGCGCACCACCACCACCGTCGGGCCAGCGTTGGTCTTGCCGCGCAGCTGGCTGTGGTCGAGGCGGTTGTTGCTGCCGTACAGCGACACCCAGTAGTCCTGGTCGCTGCCATCGGGGTTGCTGTAGTCATCGATGACCAGGCCGGTGACGCGGCTGTGGCTGGCCACTGCCTTGCTCGACTCGCGGAACGCCACCACGGCGTCGCCCGGGGTGTAGCCGTTGCGGAATACCAGGTTGGAGACCTGCAGGTAGCTGCCGGCCAGGCGCAGGTCCGACCCCCCGCTGAGGATCACCTTGCCCGGCGTCTGCGCGCGCAGCACGATCGGCGCGGCGGCGGTGCCCTGGCCCTTCAGCAGCAGGCGCGCATCGGTCCAGGTGCCATCGGCCAGCACGATTTCATCTCCGGGTTGCAGTGCGGCAGCGGCGGTGGCGAACTCGGCGGCATCATGGACCAGCCAGCTTGCAGCATTCGCCGGCAAACTGGTCAGGCATGTTGCCAGTCCAATTGCCAGGCAATATCCAAGGGTGGGTTTCGAAAGGCGGTGCGAAGTCGGTTGAATGCGCATGAAGTCCTTCCAGAGACGGCGATGCCGCGGTTACGGAGTGGGTGTGCATACCACTTGGTAGATGTGTTGTAAGCCACGTTGCGCGCAAAGTCATGCTGCATCAGCACATGAAATGCCGGGCAACCGGTCTGAATCAAAGGTATTACGAAAAATCCAGTCCAGTTGGTTGACATTTCTGTGTCGACGTGTCGAAGCTGCGTCCCACGCCTACCGTCCGGGCGATCCTTTGGGAGGAGGAAAACCATGCCGCAACCCGCCGGAGTTGTACGTCGTACATCGTTGTCACCCACACCGCTGATCGTGGCACTGCTCGCTGCGCTGGCGGCTTCACCGGCCGTGCAGGCGCAGTCTGCCGGCAGCGGTTCCGGGCAGGACGCCACCACCCTGGACCAGGTCCAGGTCACCGGCATCCGCGAATCGATGCAGAGCTCGATCAACAAGAAACGCGACGACACGGTGATCGCCGATGTGTTGTCGGCCGACGACATCGGCGACCTGCCCGCGCCATCACTGGCCGATGCGATCGAAACGCTGACCGGTGCCGCCTCGACCCGCGACAAGACCGGCGCATCGGAAATCTCGATCCGTGGTCTCGGCGCCTTCCTCAGCAGCACCAACTTCAACGGCCGCGAGATCACCAACGGCAGCGGCGACCGCTCGGTGAACTTCAACATGTTCCCGGCCGAGCTGATCAATACGGTGGCGATCTACAAGACCCAGCGTGCCGACATCATCGAAGGCGGTGTCGCCGGCACCATCGGGCTGGAGACGGTCAAGCCGCTGGAGTACGGCAAGCGCTCGGCGCAGATCGATCTGCGTGGCAGCTGGGCCGAGTATGACAAGAAGTACCGCGACGACGATGGCATCGGCTATCGCGGTACCGCCAGCTACATCGACCAGTTCGAATTCGGCAACGGCCAGAAGCTCGGCATCTCACTGGGCATCCAGCGGCTGGAGGGCACCGATCCGGAGGAGAGCATCACCAGCGGCTCCACCTGGTATGCCTGCGATGGCAGGCAGAACGTGGCCAATGCCAACTGCAATGAGGTCAGCGCACAGGCCATCGCCAACGGCGCGCCGTACTATCTGGTGCCAAGCAGCCGCATCTATCGCCTGAAGCAGGAACGCAATGACCGCCAGAGCGAATTCGCGGCGATCCAATGGCGGCCCAACGACGTGGTCGAGGTCAACCTCGATTTCGAGCATACCGAGCGCAACTGGGACGAGGACCGCAGCGACCTGAGCCTGTCCAATGCACGACGCGGCATCACCCAGCGCGAGGTGGACGAGGACGGCATCGTCCGCCACCTGCATGGCAGCACTTCCATCGATTCGACCTCCAACCGCTACTGGCGCGGCGAGGAATACACCGGTGGTGGCCTCAATCTGATCCTGCGCCCCAGCCCGGCCTGGGAGCTGTCCACCGATCTTTCCTATTCGCATACCAACCGCCTGGACAGCGAGCGCATGACCCGGCTGCGCGCCAACCAGCGCGACGTCAACAATGCCATCGTGCCGGGCATCAGCAGCGGCGCCACCGGCTATGTCGACTACGACTGGGACTGGCATGGCGAGGTGCCGAGCGTCGCGCTGGCGCCGAACTTCGACCCGAACAACTGGGATGCCTACACCGGCGCGGCGCGGGTGACCTCCAGCGCGACCGAGAACGACCACAAGATCAAGGCCGGCCGCTTCGATGCCAGCTTCATGCCCCAGTCCGGTTTCTTCACCCGCATCAAGGGCGGCGTGCGCGCCAGCCAGGCCGACTACCGCCTGCGCGACAACACCCTGGTGACCGACTACGACCAGCGCGTAGCGGCCGACAAGGCCAAGATCATCGCCGCCAACCGTGCCTGCCGTGCACCGTTCCCGCAGGACGACTTCATGGATGCGGCCAGCGGCAATACGATCTCCTCGTGGGCGTACTTCGATCCGAGCTGCCTCTACGCGTCCTTCCGCGGCACCAGCGACAGTGGCCTGGACCCGGACTTCCAGGACCCGAACAACGTCGATGTGACCGAGAAAACCCGCGCGCTGTACCTGATGGGTGAATTCAGCAGCACGCTGTTCGGCCTGCCGGTCACCGGCAATGTCGGCCTGCGCTGGGTCAAGACCGACGTGCGTTCGGAAGGCGTGCGCACCGACCTGGCGGTCATCGACAACGGCGACGGCACGATCCGCCTGCAACCCACCGGTGATTTCACCACCCAGGTGTTCAAGGCGGGCAACGACAAGCTGCTGCCAAGCCTGAATACCGCGTTCGAGCTGAAGCCGGACCTGTTGCTGCGGGTGGGCGCGTACCGGGCGATGTCACGCCCGGACATCGCCGCACTCGGTGCCGGGCGAACCATCAATGTCAGCAGCGATGCCACCTATACCGGCCTGGCCGACGCGCTGGACGACATCAGTGCCAGCGGCAATCCGGCTGCGCAGCCGCTGATGTCCTGGAACGGCGATGTCTCGCTTGAGTGGTATGCGAACCCGGACACGCTGCTGGCCGGTGCGGTGTACTGGAAGCAGTTCAACGGCGGCACCGCCACCGCGCTGGTGCCGGAGACCTACACCCTCAACGGACAGACGGTGACCGTGCCGGTGCGCCAGCAGGTGACCACCGATGAAGACAGCACCCTGACCGGTATCGAGCTCAGTGCCACCCACCGGTTCTCGTATCTGCCCAAGCCGTTCGACGGCCTTGGCTTCAAGGTCAGCTACAACTATGCCGACGCCGACTACCAGACGCAGGATTCGCGGTTGGGCGAGCAGTTGGCCGCCGATGGATCGATCATTCCGGCCATCGTTCCGCCGGCCGGCCTGAGCGGATTCTCGCGGCATGTGCTGTCCGG
Source organism: Stenotrophomonas sp. G4 (assembly GCF_003428825.1). NCBI lineage: Bacteria > Pseudomonadati > Pseudomonadota > Gammaproteobacteria > Lysobacterales > Lysobacteraceae > Stenotrophomonas > Stenotrophomonas sp. G4. The sequence continues at coordinate 3,380,626 of NZ_CP031741.1, read as the reverse complement.
TTCCCTCTACTGGGATGTGGGCCGCTTCAACATCCAGGCCATCGGCAAGTTCCGTTCGCACTATTACCAGGACTTCACCGGCAACACGGCGCAGCAGAACCGCTACTACGATGACAACACCAGCGTCGACCTGCGCCTGCGTTACCGGGTGAACAAGCAGCTGTCGCTGTCGCTGGAACTGATGAACCTGACCGACGAGCCACGCGTGGCGTACCAGCCGCTTTACGGGAATTTCCGCGAGGTGGTGAGCTACGGGCGGCGCGCGTATTTCGGTGTACGATACAAGTTCTGAACAGGGCGGCGCGGCCAATGGTCGCGCCGTCGCTCCAACCGGACCCGCACCGTGCCCGGTGGCCGGGGACGGGCCCGGAGGGAACCGCCAAGGGTCAGCCGCATGTCCGCCAACCGTCTCTACCAGACCATCGCCGCCAAGCTCCGCAAGCTGATCGAGGATGGCGAATATCCGCCGGGTTCGCGCCTGCCGGGCGAACGTGAACTTGCCGAACGCTTCGGCGTCAGCCGGGTCACCATCCGTGAGGCGGAAATCGCCCTGGAAGCGCAGGGCTGGATCGCGATCCGTATCGGTTCGGGCGTCTATGTGAAGCCGCGCCCGGCCCAGGCTGCCGGCGGGCTGCCCGATATCAGCGCCTTCGACCTGACCGCGGCGCGTGCCGTGTTCGAGGCGGAAGCTGCAGCGCTGGCGGCAAGCAATATCGATGAGGCCGGCATCGCCGAGCTGCAGGTGCTGGCTGAAGCGCTGTGCCGGCGTGACCTTACCGATGAAGAGGCCGGCGACTACGACCGCCGCTTCCACCTGGCCATCGCCCGCCTGTCGGGCAACCCGGTGGTCGAGTATTTCGTGCAGCAGATCTGGCGCATGCGCAGCGAGCTGCCGCGGGTGACCGAGGTCTATGCACGGGTGTGCCATGACGATGGTGCCAGCCGCGCCGACGAGCACATGGCGATCTTCGAGGGGCTGCGCGCGCGCGATCCCGTCGCTGCACGCAATGCGATGCGCCATCACTTCCAGCGCCTGTTCGAGGCGATGCTGGAGGCGACCGAAAGCCAGGCGCTGGCCGAGATCCGCCGGCAGACCCAGCAGGACCGCGAGCGCTTCCTGGCCACGACCCGGATCTGAGCGGGTTCATCCTGCAGCGCCGGGCCACGCTCGGCTGCTTTCGGCTGGAAAGTGCGGTACCAGCATCGCCTGCATCCACGCGCTATGCTGGGCTCCGGACGTCTCCCATAAGGAAAGCGCGATGTTCCCGACCATGTTCTTCAGCGCGGTGCTGGCCTTCGTGGCCGTGGTCATCCTGTTCAAGGCAGTGCGGATGGTGCCACAGGGCTATGAATGGACCGTCGAGCGGTTCGGCCGTTATACCCACACCATGTCGCCCGGCCTGCATTTCCTGATCCCGATCGTCTACGGCGTGGGGCGCAAGGTGAACATGATGGAACAGGTGCTGGACGTGCCCGGCCAGGAAGTGATCACCAAGGACAACGCCGCCGTGCGCGTCGATGGCGTGGTGTTCTTCCAGGTGCTGGACGCGGCCAAGGCCGCCTACGAGGTATCGGTGCTGGAAGTGGCGATGATCGCCCTGGTGCAGACCAACATCCGTACCGTGATCGGCTCGATGGACCTGGATGAATCGCTCAGCCAGCGCGAGGTGATCAACGCCAAGCTGCTCAGCGTGGTCGACCATGCGACCAACCCGTGGGGCGTGAAGGTCAACCGCATCGAGATCCGCGACATCCAGCCGCCGCGCGACCTGCTCGATGCGATGGCCCGGCAGATGAAGGCCGAGCGCGAGAAGCGCGCGCAGATCCTCGAGGCGGAAGGTTCTAGGCAGTCCGAGATCCTGCGTGCCGAAGGCGAGAAGCAGGCCACGGTGCTGGAAGCGGAGGGGCGGCGCGAGGCCGCATTCCGCGACGCCGAAGCACGCGAGCGCCTGGCCGAAGCCGAAGCCAAGGCGACCCAGGTGGTGTCGGCGGCGATCGCCGACGGCGACGTCCAGGCCATCAATTACTTCATCGCCCAGAAGTATGTGGAAGCGTTCAAGGAACTGGCCACGTCGCCGAACCAGAAGCTGGTGCTGATGCCGATGGAGGCCAGCGGAGTGATTGGTTCGATCGCCGGCGTGGCCGAGCTGGCCAAGCAGGCCCTGTCCAACCAGGAAACCCGGCCGCCGGCAAAGCGGCCGCCACCGATCGGAGGCTGACATGCGCTGGGAAGTCGTTGCCTGGGGTGCGTTGGCCTTGCTGCTGTTCGCCGCCGAAGCGCTGGCGCCCGGCGCGTTCATGCTGTGGATCGGCATCGGTGCGGCGGCGGTGTTCGCGCTGGTAGCGGTGTTCGCCGATATCCCGGTGCTGTGGCAGGTGGTCGCTTTCGTGGTGCTGAGCGTGCTGTCGATCCAGTGCTACCGGCACTGGGGCAGGCCGCGTGCGCGGCAGAGCGACGCACCGCTGCTGAACCGCCGTGCTGAACAACTGGTCGGGCGGGTGGTGCCCTTGCAGCAGGCCATCGTTGCCGGGCAGGGCAGGGTCAGCATCGACGACGCATCGTGGCAGGTGAGTGGGCCGGAGCTGCCGGCCGGGACGCTGGTGCGGGTGGTGGCGGTGCAGGGCAGTGCGCTGGTGGTCGAGGCGGTCGCCTAGGGTTTCCAGCCAACGGCGCAGCCCTCGTGGGCGGGTCGCGTAGTGCGTTTCATGTGTTTGGATCGGGCGGGTGGGCTGTGCAGGGGACGCCGTGAATCCGTCCCTGGAGGCTTAGCCGCGCCATCCATGGCGCGGATACCCCTGCCCAGCCCACCCGCCCGACCTCTGACAGTTTCCGGTGGCGTCCGCCCACGGAAAAGAAATTAAAAGCGGGAAGCAAAAGCTGGTCGCTGCGCTCTGTGTGCCCGGGGTCGGATCCCTTTCCGCAGGCAATGGCTTCGACACTTCTCTCCATATATGTATCGACATCCACAACCGCTCTTGCCTTCCGTCCCGTCATCGGGAACCTGTCGGGGTGGGGCGGTGTGGGGTGGAGGGACCGCAGGCGCCATGGATGGCGCCTACGAGCCTACACGGACGTACTTGCGGCGTGTCCCGCAACCCCACATCGCCCCACCAGCCCACAGACGTCGCCGAGCCGATACGCTTTGGCCGTTGCCGTTGCCGTTGCCGTTGCCTGGCTTGTAGAAAGCGCCCGCCGGCCGCAGGCCGGCCAACATCCCCCCGCTGCGCTGCGGCGCGACCTGCGGCCGACCGATCTGGGATAATGCGCGTTCTTGTTTCCTCTGCTGCCGGACCCGGTCATGACCCAGAAGACGCTGCTCAACGATACCCACCGCGCCCTTGGCGCCAAGATGGTCGATTTCGGGGGTTGGGACATGCCCATCCACTACGGCTCGCAGCTGGACGAGCACCACCTGGTGCGTCGTGAGTCGGGCGTGTTCGACGTCAGCCACATGACCGTGGTCGACCTGCGCGGTGACCAGGTCAAGCCGTTCCTGCGCCGCCTGCTGGCCAACTCGGTCGACAAGCTCAAGGTCACCGGCAAGGCGTTGTACTCGTGCATGCTGAATCCGCAGGGCGGCGTCATCGACGACCTGATCGTCTATTACCTGGGCGAGGACTTCTTCCGCATGGTGGTCAACGCCTCCACCCGCGAGAAGGATCTGGCGTGGCTGCGCGAGCAGGCTGCACCGTTCAACGTCTCGGTCGAACAGCGTCCAGACCTGGCAATCCTCGCCGTGCAGGGTCCGCAGGCGCGTGACATCGTCATCGGCCTGGCCCGCGAAGCCGACCGTGAATCGCTGGGCAAGCTCGGCCGTTTCGCCGCGCTGCAGGTGCAGTCCGACGACGGCGTTGAGCTGTTCGTCGCCCGCACCGGCTACACCGGCGAAGACGGTTTCGAGATCCTGCTGCCGCAGGATGCCGTGGTCGCGTTCTGGAACCGCCTGCTTGCCGCCGGCGTGAAGCCGGCCGGTCTGGGTGCACGCGATACCCTGCGCCTGGAAGCCGGCATGAATCTTTACGGCCAGGACATGGACGAAGCGATCAGCCCGTACGAAGCGGCGCTGGCCTGGACGGTGTCGCTGGACGAGGGCCGCGACTTCATCGGCCGCGACGTGCTGGAAGCGCAGAAGGCCGCCGGCAACGCGCGTCAGATGATCGGCCTGGTGATGGATGAGAAGGGCGTGCTGCGCCATGGCCAGGCGGTCACCACCGCCAGTGGCCAGGGCGAGATCCTGTCCGGCACCTTCTCGCCGACTCTGGCCAAGGGCATCGCATTCGCGCGCGTGCCGGCCGGTGAACTCGGCCAGGTCACCGTCGACATCCGCGGCCGTCAGGTGCCGGTGCGGGTGGTCAAGTTCCCGTTCGTGCGCGAAGGCCAGGCCCAGCCCGGCGTGCTTGGCGACGCCTGATCCAAACATGCCGGTCGTCACTGCCAGCAGTGGCGGCCGGTTGGTTACACTAGCCCCGTATTTTCCACCCCCTGCATATCTCTGGAGCAGTCCCATGAGCGAGATCCCCGGCGACCTCAAGTTCCTCAAGTCCCATGAGTGGGCCCGTGTCGAAGGCAATGGCCGCGTGACCGTCGGTATTTCCGACCACGCCCAGGGCCTGCTGGGTGACCTGGTCTACGTCGAGCTGCCCGAAGTCGGCGCGACCGCCAAGGCCAACGAGCAGATCGCGGTCGTCGAGTCGGTGAAGGCCGCCTCCGACGTCTACAGCCCGATCAGCGGCACCATCGTCGAGGTCAACTCGGCACTGGCCGACAAGCCGGAAACCATCAACGAAGACGCCTACGGCGATGGCTGGATGTTCGTCGTCGAAGTGTCCAACAGCGACGAGCTCAACGAGCTGCTGGACCCAGACGCGTACGCCGAAGGCCTGGAAGACGACGAGCACTGAGTCGTCGTTTCCCGGTACGAAAACGGCCACCCTCGGGTGGCCGTTTTCGTTTTGCAGAACGCCTCCCACTCATGCCGACCGGTTCGCCGCATGCCATCGCCATGGCATCAGTCGGTGTTGAGCGCGGGCAAAAGGCGTGCGCAGTTTTGCGCAAATCCGCGTTTCCACCCCCGCAGCGGCGCGCCCGGATGTGAAAAGTTTTTGGCCTTGTTGCAGGTCCGTTGTGCTGGCGTTGGCGCGTGCGTTGCCATGCATGGCCGCGTCGCCGCGTGGCGTTCCGCTTCAGGCCCCTACATGACGCAGAAGGCTTATTTCAAGTGTTTTTTCTTCGCTGTTCGTGCGCAGTTGATGGCAGCGACGATGCGCGATGCAGTGTTTGCCGGCGCTCGCGGAGGAACATCGGCAGGCGCGGGAAGGGCTTCCGGGACGCGGCGGATGTGAAAATTTTTCGCGGGGTTGTTGACAGTAAAAAAAACCGTGATTAGGTTTCGCCTCAGCAGACCTTGCCTGCCAAACCGAGTGCGCAGAATCAATCGTCCGATGCGAAGCAGCCCCTTGAAGACCACCGCGATCCTGACGACGGTGGACATGGCCCCGCTTCCCCTCGAGAAATGCAAGGCGACCCCTGTTCCGATGCCTGCTCCGCCGATCGTGGCGGGCATCACCGCATCCGTAACGGCGCGCCCGACGCGCCGGCGGTCCCCGCACGCAGCATGGGCGGGTTTGATCCACCTGGGCGTTTCAACTCCCTATCACTGACGAGGAGCCATCACCATGGCAACCAAGAAAGCTGCGAAGAAAAAGCCCGCCGCCAAGAAAGCGGTGAAGAAAGTCGCCAAGAAGGCCGCTGCCAAGAAGGCAGTGAAGAAGGTCGCGAAGAAGGCGACCGCCAAGAAGGCAGTGAAGAAGGCTGCCAAGAAGGTCGCCAAGAAGGCCACGGCGAAGAAGACAGTGAAGAAGGCGGCCAAGAAGGTAGCCAAGAAGTCCGCTGCCAAGAAGACCGCGAAGAAGGCCGTCAAGAAGGTAGCCAAGAAGGCCACCAGGAAGACTGCCAAGAAAGCCGCCAAGAAGACCACTGCCCGCAAGCCGGCCAAGAAGGTCGCCAAAAAGGCAGTGAAGAAGGCGACAAAGAAGACCGCCAAGAAGGCAGTGAAGAAGACTGCGAAGAAGGCGACCAAGAAGGCTGCCCCGAAGAAGGCTGCCAAGAAGGTTGCCAAGCGCAAGCCGGCCGCCCGCAAGAAGAAGGCCGCTCCGGTGGCCCTTCCGGCAACTCCGGCACCGCTGATCTAAGTACTTCCCGATAGCCGTACCCTGAGACCCCTTCCCCGACTGCCCAGCGGGGAGGGGGTTTTTTTATGGGCTGCCTGCGCCTGGCCAGCTGCGTTCACCCGCTGCGTCGCAGGGAAACCGCTCGACCAGGAAATCCACGAAGCTGCGCAGCCGGGTCGAGTGATACCGGTCGTGCGGATAGACCACGTGCATGGGCCGACCGTGCCGGCGATGTTCCGGCAGCAACGGGACCAGGCTACCCGCAACGATGTCTGCTGCCAGCAGCAGGCTCGACTGCAGGATGATGCCCAGGCCCTGCAGCGCGGCCAGCCGCAGCGCTTCGCCGTTGTTGATCTGCAACCGTCCCGAAGGCGGCGCTGGCAATGCCACTTCGTTGCCCAGCCAGTGCGACAGCGCAGCCGGATCCAGCGACAGGCATTGATGCTGCTGCAGTTCCTGCGCGTTGTGCGGCGTGCCATGCCGTGCGAGATAGGCCGGTGATGCACACAGGGTCAGCCGGTAGGGGCTGAGCGGGCGCGCCACCAGATGCGTGGCATCGGCCAGCGTGCCGATGCGGATGGCGGCCTCGAATCCCTCATCGGCCAGTTCGACCACGCGATCGGTCAGGACCAGTTCGACACTGACCTCGGGGTAGCGGTCCATGTAGGTCGACAGTGCCGGCACCAGCGCATGCGTGCCGAAGATCACCGGTGCACTGATCCGCAGCTTGCCCGCCGGTGCCAGATGGTGATGCTGGGCCTGCGCATCGGTTTCCTCCACCAGGCGCAGGATCTCTTTGCAGCGGCCGTAGTAGGCCTCACCGAAAGCGGTCATGTGCTGCCGACGGGTCGTGCGGTTCAACAGCTGCATGCCCAGCCGTTCTTCCAGGGCGCGCAGGTGCTTGCCGGCCATCGTCGCGGAGATGTCCAGTGTCGATGCCGCAGCACTGAGGCTGCCCTTTTCCACGGCCAGCACATAGACCTGCATGCTCTCCAACAGGTTCATCTGACACCCCGGGTTCTGAATGTTGAAACCTAGCCGGAGTTTATCAATCGAGGGTGTTCAAAGAGCATGTCCGCACGGCCAGATGGGCCGGCAGAACCTGGCAGGGCAGCACATGAAACTGGATCTTGAAGGACGTACCGCGCTGGTCACCGGCGCAGGCAGTGGCATCGGCGCAGGTGTTGCGCGGGTACTGGCGACGCAGGGTGTGCGCGTGGCGATCACCGCGCGGCGGCAGGCGCCGTTGCAATCGGTGGCGGCCGCAATCGAGGCGGCGGGTGGACCGGTACCCGTCGTGTTGATGGGCGATCTGACCGACGCCGACGATGTGCAGCGCATCGCCAGCGCTTCGCTGCAGGCGCTGCAGCACGTGGATATCCTGGTCAACGCGGCCGGTGGCGCACGGTTGGCCGGGGTGGCCGCAGCAGACGAGGTGTGGGACGAGGCGATGGCACTGAACTTCTCGGCGGCACGACGGCTGACGCAGGCGTTGCTGCCGTCGATGCGGGCCAATGGCTGGGGGCGTGTGATCAACCTCAGCGGGTCGATGGAGCCGCGTGCGGTGAATGCCGCGAGCCCGGCGAAGGCGGCACTGCATCTGTGGAGCAAGGGGCTGTCCTGCGACGTGGCGGGCGAGGGCATCACCATCAACTCGATCGCGCCGGGGCGGATCAACAGCGCGCAGATCCTGGATCGGCTGCATCCCACCGAAGAGAGCCGGCGTGAGTTCATCGCCCGCAACATCCCGATGGGGCGTTTCGGCGAACCAGAGGAGATCGCGCACCTGGTTGCGTTCCTGGCCTCACCGTTGGCGGGGTACATCACCGGGGCGGTGATTCCGGTGGATGGCGGAATGCACTACTTCGCCCACTAGCCTCCGGCACGAACGGCAAGGACCTGGCGTCATGCGGAGGACGCGCAAGCGCATACGAAAAAGGGCGACCCGAGGGCCGCCCTTCTGCTCAACGTCGAGCTCGCCAGCTCAGCGCGGTGAGGCCACCGCGCGGTTGCCCGAGGCACCCTTGCCCTTGCGCTTGTCCTGCTGCACCGGAGCGGCGCCCTCGGCCATCAGGTTGTCGCTGCCGAAGTCGGTGTCCACGTCCAGCCAGCGCTGCGACGGCAGGCCCAGGGCAGCATCGAGCACGGTCGGCAGCAGGCCGCTGGGCAGGCTGCTTTCGCCGTTCCACATGATGGCGATGCCGAGGTCGCGCTCGGGCACCAATGCAACCAGGCCACGGTAGCCCTGTACCGCGCCGGCATGGAACACGACATCGTGACCGGCGTAGTCGAAGGTGCGCCAGCCCAGCGCGTAGCCGGCCGAGTGCAGGCGTTCGCGGCGCCATCCCGAGCGCATCTCGCCGGGCGTGTTGATCAGGCTGGAGTGCAGAGTCGCCAGCAGCGGTGCCGGCAGCACGTCCGGGCGGTGGCCGGTATGGGCCAGCAGCCACTGCGCCATGTCACTGGCGCTGGCGTTGACGCCGGCAGCAGGGGCGACGCGGTAATAGGTCGGTTTCGGCGTCAGCGACACCCAGCCGTTGCGGCTGCGCACGTGCGGGCGCGCCCAGCGCGAGCTGGCCTGGATGCCGGCCAGGCCGAGGCTGGCATCGTTCATGCCGAGCGGCTTGAAGATGCGGCGTTCGACCGACTGCTCGTAGAAGCTGCCGGAGGCGGCATACACGACGTCGCCGATCAGGCTGAAAGCCACGTTCTGGTAGGCGTAGCAGTCGCCCGGCAGGCACTTCAGGCTGGTGTTGGCCAGCTTCTGGGTCAGCGCGTAGTACTCGGCATTGCCTTCGATGTCGCGGTCGTAGGCGTTGTACGGCAGGCCGACGCGATGGCTGAGTACGTCGGCCACGGTCAGGCGGTCGGTGGCCTCCGGCGAGCTCAGGCGGAAGCCCGGCACGTAGTCGGTGACCTTGCTGTCCCAGCGCAGGGTACCGTCGTTGACCAGCAGGCCGGCCATGGTGCCGGCGAAGGCCTTGGACAGCGACGCCAGGCGGAACACGGTGTGGGCATCGACCGGCAACGGGTTGTTGACGTCGGTGACACCGTAGCCGCGCGCGCTGAGCACGCGGCCACCCTGCACGATGGCTACTGCCATGCCCGGCACGCGCTCGCCATAGGTGAGCTGCTGCGCCATCGATTCGATGTTGGCGACGTTGAAGCCGGCAGCGGGCAACTGCACCTGCGGCACCAGCCCGGTGCGATAGGCCGCAGGCTGGGTGTGGGCGACGGCGCCACCGGCAGCGGTTTCGATGTTGGTCGGCATCGGCGGCAACGCCGGCGGGGTCTGCGCGGTGGTGGACAAGGCAAGGGGCATCAGCATGCCCAGCAAACCGGTGGCCGCCGAACGGATCGGACGACGCAGGCTGTTCTTTTTCATCGGTTGGAACCCGTGCGCGACTGCTGGGGATGATTCTAGCGCCGCTTTTCGCCTGTGCACAAACAAAGCGAAGATGAATGCGCATCTCGTTGAAAAAGTTGGTTTTTTGACGCCAGAAAAGCGTGTATCACAAGGTGTCCGCCGGGCCTGTCCGTGACACTGCGTTGCAGCCATCGGCGCCGCCTGCGCTGGCGATGTTGCAGTGCATTGGATAACGTACGCGCTTCACTGCCCCCGGAGCCTGCCATGCCGCTGTCCAACCGCCGTTTGCGGGCGAGGGGAGCCGCGTGAGCGCGGCGCGTGAAAGCGGGGCACTGAAGGGCCTGCTGGCCGCGCTGCGCGAGTCGCCGGCGCTGTGGTGGTCGTTCCTGTACTTCTTCTGCCTGCTCAGCGGCTACTACGTGCTGCGGCCGGTACGCGAGGCGATGGCTGCTTCGGCCGACCTGGAGACGGTGTTCCCGGCGGCGTTGATCGCCTGGTTCGCCAGCCATGGCATCGCCCTGAAGGACTTCGTCCTGCAGTTCCTGTTCTCCTGCGTATTCGTGATCATGCTGGTGCTGCAGCCGGTCTATGGCTGGCTGGTCAGCCGCTTCCCGCGGCGGGTGTTCCTGCCGGCGGTGTACGGCTTCTTCATTGCCACCCTGCTGGGCTTCTATGCACTGTTCGACAGCGATGTGCCCGGGCGCGGCATGGCCTTCTTCTTCTGGATCAGCGTCTTCAACCTGTTCGCCGTAGCCGTATTCTGGAGCTTCATGGCCGACGTGTTCTCCAACGCGCAGGCGCGGGCGTACTACGGCTACATCGGTGCGGCCGGCACCATTGGGGCTTTCCTCGGCCCGTTCATCACCAGTGTGCTGGTGCAGCGGGTGGGCATCGCCAACCTGATGCTGGTATCGACTGGCTTCCTGATGTTCTGCCTGTTGTGCATCTGGCGGCTGCGTTACTGGGCGGTGCTGCGCGAGCGTGAGCAGCGTTTGGTGTCGGGTGAGCAGCCGATGGGCGGCAGCGTGCTTGATGGCCTGAAGCTGATCGCGCGCGAACCCCTGCTGCGCTGGCTGGCGATCATGGTGCTGTTCGGCGTGGGTGTCGGCACGTTGCTGTACAACCAGCAGGCCACCATCGTGCGTGCCTCGTTCAACGATGCAGGCGCTGCCACTGCCTTCTTCTCGCGCATCGACCTGGCGGTGAACGCGCTGGCGCTGCTGATGCAGGTAGGCCTGACCCGCTGGCTGCTGTCACGCCATGGCATCGCGCCGGCGCTGTTGATTCCCGGCTTTGCGATCCTGATCGGCTTCTCGGTGCTGGCCGCCTCGCCGATGCCGCTGATGGTGGCGGTGGTGCAGGTGATGACCCGCGCCAGTGAGTTTGCTTTGGCCAAGCCGGCCCGCGAAACCATCTACACCCGCGTGGACCGGCAGTGGCGCTACAAGGCAGGCGCGGCGATCGACACGGTGGTCTACCGCGGCGCCGACCTGAGCTTCGCCTGGCTGCACAAGGGGCTGTCGCTGTTCGGTTCGCACGTGGTGTTCGTCGGTGGCGTGGTCGTCGCCGGGTTGATGACCCTGGCGGCGTTCGGCGTGCTGCGCGAAGAGAAGAAGCTGCCGCGCGACCGCTGAGGTCGCCACCCACATTTCGAGGAGAGAATCGATGTCGTCGCTCGCGCTGCTGCTGACCGTGCTGGTCGCTGTGCTGCACCTGTACTTCCTGGTGCTGGAGATGTTCCTGTGGACCCGGCCGCTGGGCCTGAAGACGTTCCGCAATTCACCGGAGAAGGCGGAGACCACGCGCGTGCTGGCGGCCAACCAGGGCCTGTACAACGGCTTCCTGGCGGCGGGCATCGTGGTGGGGCTGGTGCTGGCGCAGCCGGTGCTGGTGACGTTCTCGCTGGTGTGCGTGGTGGTGGCGGGGTGCTATGGCGCCTACAGCGTGAGCCGGCGCATCTTCATGATCCAGGCGTTGCCGGCGATCCTGGCGTTGGTGTTTCGCGCGGTAGCGTAGTTTCCAGCCAACGGCGCAGCCCCTCGTGGGGTGGTCGCGTAGAGCGGGTCATGTGATGGGTGTGGCGGGTGGGCCGTGCAGGGGACGCTGCAAGTACGTCCATGTAAGCTCGATGGCGCCATCCATGGCGCCAACGCCCCTGCACGGCCCACCCGCCACACCCCTGACAGGTTCCGTGCGCGGCCAGCCCACGGAGAAGAAAAGAAGATCAAGAGCAACAGCGGGTCGCTGCGCTCGTGGGTTCTGCGCGCATGAAAAAAGCGGCCGCCGGGCCGCTTTTTTGCTTTTGCTCTTCTTTTTCTCTTGCGTGGGTGGACGCCGCAGAGATCTGTAAGAGGCCGGAGGGGTGGGATGCGCAGGGGCGTAAGCGCCATGGATGGCGCGCCCGAGCCTACAGGGACGTATGCACGGCGTCCCCTGGGCATCCCACCCCTCCGGCCCAACCGATGAACCGCTTTTTCAGCATCCACCCACGAGGGGCTGCGCCGTTCGCGGCAACATCACTTCGCCGGCGACAGCCACATGTCAATCACCGCGCTGAACACCTCCGTCCCCGCGCGGTCGCGCACACTCACCGTCACCGGCAACGCATAGCCTTCGGTCGCCACCACGATCGGCTGCGCCGGCAATGCCGTCGCCTGCAGCGTGCCGCGCGCCTTGGCCAGGTACTGCACCTGCATGCCCTTCGGGATCCAGCGCATGCCCTTGGGCAGCGACGCATCGACCATCAGCCCGGCGGTCAGTTCGGCCAGGTTGCACATTGCGATCGCGTGCACCGTGCCGATGTGGTTGCGCACCTTGCGGCGGTCGGCCAGCGTGCCCTCGCAGCGGCCGTTCTCCAGGCGCGTGATGCGCGGCGCGATGCTGGCGAAATAGGGCGCCTTGAAGCACACCGCGCGCGAGAACAGCCAGGTGCCGGCAGGCCAGCGCTGCAGGCGGTGATAGAGCGAAAGCAGGGGCGTGGACATGGCGGTTTCCGGTCGGCGGACAAAGCGACGGCGGGCAAGGCCCGCCGTCGAGGCAACGCGTGTCGCGGGCGATCAGGCCGCCTGCGAGTGCGGGTCCTTGTTCTGGCGGTCGTAGTAGCTGGCCGCGCGCAGTTCGTGGGTGTCGAAATCGTCCACGGTGATGGTGTCCAGGGTCAGCGTACGCAGCTCTTCCAGCAGGCTGCGCTCGTCCTGGGTGATCACGCCTTCGGCCACGGCCTCGTCGAGCTGGCTGTTGAAGTCCAGCGCCTCGATGCCCTTGCTCTTCAGTGCCTTCAGGAACTTGCGCTCGACCGGCTCGGCCATGATCGCCTTGCTCAGGTAGCTGTTGATGCGGCCACCCGGGTTGTTCTCGCAAGGGGTCAGGAACACGCCGCTGGCGAGGCGGTCGCGGGCTTCGTTGGGTGCCATCAGCAGCGCAGCCACGCGACGGCTCAGGCGGTCACCGGGCGCCTCGGCACGACGGCCCAGCGGGAAGATCAGTGCCCACATCAACCAGCCGATCGGACGGATCGGGAAGTTGCGCAGGGCGGCCGACAGCGATTCCTCGATCTTGTGCACGCTGTCATGGAAGGCCCAGGCCAGCAGCGGCTGGTCGGCCTGCGGCGCGCCTTCGTCGTGGTAACGCTTGAGCATGGCGCTGGTCATGTAGACATGGCTCAGCACGTCGCCCAGGCGGCCGGACAGCGATTCCTTGAACTTCAGCTTGCCGCCGAGCGTCATCATCGAGATGTCGGCCATCAGCGCCAGGTTGGCCGAGTAACGGTCCAGCTTGCGGAAGTAACGGCGGGTGTAGGCATCGCCCGGGGCAGCGCCGAAGCGTGCGCCGGTCAGGCCGAACCAGAACGAACGAACAGCATTGGAGATGCCGTAGCGGATGTGGCCGAACAGGCTGCGGTCGAAGTCCTGCAGGCCGGCACGGGTGTCCGGGTCCTGCGCGGCCTTCATTTCCTTCAGCACCCACGGGTGGCAGAGGATCGCGCCCTGGCCGAAGATCAGCAGGCTGCGGGTCATGATGTTGGCGCCTTCCACCGTGATGGCGATCGGCGCGGCCTGCCAGCTGCGGCCGGCGAAGTTGCGCGGCCCCAGGATGATGCCCTTGCCGCCGATCACGTCCATCATGTCCGAGATCACTTCGCGACTCATGGTGGTGCAGTGGTACTTGGCGATCGCCGACGGCACCGACGGCACGTCACCGCGGTCCACGGCAGCGGCGGTGGCCTGCGACAGCGCGCTGATCTTGTACGCCTTGCCACCGATGCGGGCCAGCGCTTCTTCCACGCCTTCGAAGCGGCCGACCGACAGGCCGAACTGCTTGCGGATGCGCGCATAGGCGCCGGTGACTGCGGCACCGGCCTTGGCACCACCGCTGGCGGTGGATGGCAGGGTGATCGAACGACCCACGGCCAGGCACTCGTTGAGCATGTTCCAGCCCTTGCCGGCCATCGCAGCGCCACCGATCAGCTGGGTCAGCGGAATGAACACGTCCTTGCCGCGGATCGGGCCGTTCTGGAACGTCGAGTTCAGCGGGAAGTGGCGACGGCCGATCTCGACGCCGGCGGTCTCGCGTGGCAGCAGGCCCAGGGTGATGCCGATGTCGCGGGTCTGGCCGATCAGGCCATCCGGATCGTACATGCGGAAGGCCAGGCCGATCAGCGAGGCGACCGGCGCCAGGGTGATGTAACGCTTGTCGAAGGTCAGCTTGACGCCGAGCACCTGCTCGCCGTTCCACTCGCCCTTACAGACGATGCCGTAGTCGGGAATGGAGGTCGCATCGGAGCCGGCGAACGGACCGGTCAGGCCGAAGCAGGGCACTTCGCGGCCATCGGCCAGACGCGGCAGGTACTGGTCCTTCTGTTCCTGGGTGCCGTAATGCACCAGCAGTTCACCCGGGCCCAGCGAGTTCGGCACGCCGACGGTGGAACTGACCACCGACGACACCGAGGCCAGCTTCTGGATCACCTTGTGGTGGGCCAGCGCGGAGAAGCCCAGGCCGCCGTATTCCTTCGGAATGATCATGCCGAAGAACTTGTTCTTCTTGATGAAGGCCCACAGTTCCGGCGGCAGGTCGGCATGGACGTGGGTGATTTCCCAGTCGTTGACCATCGTGCACAGCTGTTCGACCGGGCCATCGAGGAAGGCCTGTTCCTCAGCGGTCAGCTGCGGCTTGGGGTAGTTCAGCAGGATGTTCCAGTCAGGATCACCGGTGAACAGTTCGCCTTCGAAGCCGACCGAGCCGGTTTCCAGGGCGATGCGTTCGGTCTGCGACAGCGGCGGCAGCACCTTGCGGAACACCTTCATCATCGGGCCGGTCAGCAGCGGCTTGCGGATGAACGGCAGCAGCAGCGGCACGGCAATCACGGCCAGTACCGCAGCCGCGACGATCGTGGCGGTCTGGTTGACGTAGGGGATGAACCAGCAGGCCACCAGCAGGGCCACGCTGATCAGCGTCCAGGTCAGCAGGCGCATGCGGTGGTAGGCGACGAACGCGCCTGCCAGCAGCAGGGCGAGGAAGGGAATGACGAGGCTCATGAGCGTGCTCCGGTGACGTGCTCGTTTATGGCGGACGAAGCTGCAGCATCCGCTGCGGGCAACACGTCCAGATAGTCCAACACAGTAGCGGTAAAGGCGTCGTTGTCATCACCGGCGACCATGTGCGTGGCCTGCGGCAACTGTACGTGACGCGCGTGTGGCGCCAATGCCAGGAATTCGGCCACCGTCTGCGGGGTGACCAGATCGCTGCGGCCACCGCTGACCAGCAGCAGCGGGCACTTCACCTGGCGCGCGGCTTCGGCCAGTGCGTCCTGGTGCTGTTCGCTGTCACGGGCCAGTTCGGCCACCAGTCGTGGATCCCAGTGCCAACGCCAGCGGCCGTGGCCGTCATCGCGCAGCAGGGCACGCAGCGAATCCTCGGATTTGCGCGGGCGGTGCGGCATATAGGCCGAAATCACATCCGCAGCCTGCGACAGCGAGGCGAATCCTTGCGGATGCGCGGTCATGAAGGCGAGGATGCGTTCGACGCCAGCGGTATCCCAGCGTGGGGTGATATCCACCAGCACCATGGCCGAGAACAGCCCGGGCCAGCGTGATTCGGCCAACAGGCCGAACAGGCCCCCCATCGAGGCCGCCACCAGCACCGGCGGTCGCGGCTGCTCGCCGGCCAGCACGATCAGGTCATCGGCGAACTGCTCGCCGTGATAAGCCAGGTCGGGCGCATTCCAGTCGGAATCGCCGTGACCGCGGGCATCATAGGCCAGGGTCTGCAGGCCTGCGGCCGACAGGGCTCTGGCCGCGGTCGTCCAGGCGTGGCGGGTCTGGCCAAAGCCGTGCGCGAACAGTACACGCCCGCGCCGGCCGGAGGTGCTGGCGGTTGCCGCCAGCGAGGCGCCGTGGGCAGCCTCCAGACGCAGGTCATGGAACGCAGCGGGAGTAGGGGACATAACCATACTCGTTAGTATGGATCGGTTCTGGCGGAAGTCAATACTGCACGGTATGGTGCGCTGCGAAAATGCCTCTCGGCCCGCCTGCCGACGGTTTCGGCCGCAACCGCGTACTGCAACGAACCCCGGCGTATGGTTAAATCAGCAGATGAATCAACCTGACGCTTCCGCCGGCGAACCGCGTGCCGGCCGCAACAGCCGCCTGAGTGCCGAAGACTGGGCCCAGGCGGCCCTCGATCTGATTGCCGAACAAGGTGTGAGCGCCGTCGCGGTGGAGCCGCTGGCGCGCCGCCTTGGCGTAACCAAGGGCAGTTTCTACTGGCATTTCCCCTCGCGTGATGCACTGCTGCAGGCCGCGCTGGAACGCTGGGAACTGTTCGAGCAGGAACAGGTGTTCGGCAGCCTGGAAGACGTGCCGGATCCACGCGTGCGCCTGCGCCAGCTGTTCCAGATGGTGGCGCACGAAGTGCAGCCGCACATCATCTACAGCGAGCTGCTGAAAGCGTTGGACCATCCGATGGTGCGGCCGGTGATCGACCGCGTGTCGCAGCGACGGCTTGATTACCTGATCGCCTCGTTCCGCCAGGCGGGCCTGAGCTCGACCGATGCACGCCATCGCGCACGCCTGGCCTACGCCGCCTATGTGGGCTTTCTGCAGTTGTCGTTGCAGCTGCAGCAGCCCAAGCAGGCGCGCGAGGATTTCGAAGCGTATGTCGAGCATCTGATCGACACGCTGATTCCGAACGGCTGAGGCGTTCTTCATCGCTGGATGCAGAAAGGCCGCGGCACTGCCGCGGCCTTTTTCGTTGGTGTTGACGCCAGCAACGAACGTACAAAAAACAACGGCCCCTTGCGGGGCCGTTGCTGCATCAGCCGATCAGTGGAGCGATCAGAACTTCTGCTTGTACTGCATGTACATGTAGCGGCCCGGCAGGTCGTACTGCGGGTCGAACATGTTGTACGAGACCAGGTAGGAAGTCGGCGGCTGCTTGTCCCAAACGTTGTTCAGGCCCAGCATGATCGTGCCCTTCCACGGGGTGTTGTAACGGAATTGGATGTCGTGATACGTGGTGGACGCAATGTGGTTCTTGCGGCCTTCCGGATCCGAGCAGTACGCGCGGGTGGCTGCACCCAGCAGGCAATCTTCGGTCATGCCGGACTTGTAGCGCAGGCCGTAGTTGACACCGAAATCGCCCATGGACCAGTCAACATACAGGTTGGAACGGATACGCCAATACGGATCCTGATCCAGGTAGCGGCCCTGACGGCCGTCAACCGGTGCGTCTTCGGTCGACTTGGTTTCCCACTTGCTCAGGTACGTGCCGTCGAGGCTGACGGTGAACTGACCAATCGAGGTCTCCGGCAGCTTGTACAGTACGCCCAGATCCCAGCCCTCAACCTTGTACGAGGCCAGATTCATCAGCGGCATGTCGACGTTGGTAATGGTGTAGCGCTCGTCGGCGGTGCCGTAGTTGGGATCACGCGTGATCAGGCCGCAGTACGCAGCCTGCTGCTGTGCAGTACCGCCGTAGCAACGGTCCATGATGTCGCCGATCGCCGGACGGGTGATGGCGTCTTCGATCTTGATCTGCCACCAGTCCAGGGTCACGTTCAGACCAGTGACGAAGCTCGGGCTCCACACCAGGCCCAGTGTCTTGCTGGTCGAGGTTTCCGGCTTCAGGTCCGGGTTGGACTTCCAGGTGAACGGCTCGACCGTCTGCAGCGGACCTGCCTCGCCATCGGTATTCGGCTGGACCAGGTTCGAAGGAACGCCTTGGGCAATACACTGAGCCAGCACCGCGCCGGTCGGATTGTTGGCCCTTGCGCACGGATCAGCGTAGGTTTCGAACGAATCGGTATCGCCGCGATACAGGTTGTTGATGCTCGGAGCGCGGAAGCCTTCGGAGTAGTTACCACGCACCATCAGGTCGTCGATCGGCTTCCAGCGGAAACCGAACTTGTTGTTGGTGGTGTTGCCGAAGTTGCTGTACTTCGAGTAGCGCGTAGCTACGCTGAAGTCGAGCAGCTTGGCGCCCGGCAGGTCAGCCAGCACCGGGATCGACAGTTCGAGGAAGAACTCGTCCAGGTCGTAGGAGCCCTTGGTCGGGGCAGCGCCGTTGCCGGTGCTCAGGCCAGATGCGATGAAGGCGTCCGGATCGAACTGACCACTTTCCTTGCGGCCTTCATAACCGGCTGCGAAGCCCAGCGCACCGGCCGGCAGCTGCACGATCTCGCCGGAGATGTTGGCGTAGTAGCTCTTCGACACCAGGCTGGCCGAATCGTGCGCAGTGAACGAGGTGTAGTCCAGTGCTTCCTGCGAGATCGAGCCGAGGCCGCCGAGCGGATTGATAGGCGCACAACCTGGAATGACGGCGCCACCGGCGGTGAGGCAGACCGCCTTGCCGTCACGCATGGCGGACGGACCATACGCCTCTTCCAGACGCTGGATGTTGAACAGACCGTAGGTCAGGTCGTTCTGGTCGGTCTTGTCGTAACGGTAGCCGACATCCCAGTCGAAGTTGCGGTCGGCGAATTCGAAGAAGCCTTCGAAGCCACCGTAGAAGTGCCAGTTCTTGACGTTCTGGTTGAACGAGCGGCCGCCGGTCTCATTGAAGCGACGGTTGACACCGGTCAGCTCCACGCCATACGGGTTGTACATGCTGTCCGCGCTCAGGTCCATGCCGGTCACCGGCATGGCCGCCAGCAGCTGCTCTGACTTGCGCTCGTTGTACATCGCCTCGGTGCGGAAGGTGATGTTGTCGGTGATGTTGTACGAACCGGTGGCGAACAGCGAGGTGCGCTCGTTCGGGGTCAGCAGGTAGTTGTCCGGCGCGGTGTTGTAACCGTGCACATTGCTGACGAACGGGGTTTCCACGCCGTTGATGATGACGTAGCGCCTGTCGTTGCGGACATAGGAGCCGGGGATGCCGGTGCCGCTCTGGCCGCTGAAGAACGGCGGGCCACCGGCGGAGATCTTGCGATCACCTGCCATGACTTCCTTCTCGTTCACATAGGACACGCCCAGCACCAGCGATGCGCGATCGGTGGTGGTGCCGATGGTGAAGTCGGCGGCCTCACGCTCGCCGTCGCCGTCGCTGTACTGGCCCTTGTAGAAGTTCGCCTCGGCGCCGTCGAAGTTCTGCTTGGTGATGATGTTCACCACGCCGGCGATGGCATCCGAACCGTAGATGGTCGAAGCACCGTCCTTCAGGACGTCGATGCGCTCGATCATCGCGGTCGGGATGGTGTTCAGGTCGACGCTGCCGTCCAGGCCGGTGGTCCAGCGGCGACCGTTGACCAGCACCAGGGTGCGCTCGGCGCCCAGGTTGCGCAGGCTGACGCCGGCCGAACCGTCACCGCCGTTGTTGAACGTACGGTTCAGGGCAGCACCGTTGGCGGCAACGCGCTGCAGGATGTCGGCGACCGAGGTCACGCCCTGCTTTTCGATGTCGGCACGGGTCAGGCTCAGCACCGGCTGCGAGGTTTCGATGTCGGTGCTCTTGATGCGCGAACCGGTCACCGAGATGCGATCCAGGTTGGTCGCTTCCTGCGCCTGGGCCGTTACGGACGTCGCCGCACCGGCGATCAGCGCGACGACGACAGCGTCACGCAGCTTGTTGGACTGGAAATTCATTGGCTCTCTCTCTCCAAGAAATCTTGGCTGGGGTAGTGCCTGCGCGGCGGGGCCAAAAATGAGGCTCCAAAATCGCGAGGCTGAATCGATAGTAACGGCCCTCAACCAAAAATTAAAGCTGTGTTAATTCACACTGTGATTACAGATGAATGCGCTTGGATCTGTTTAATTTCAATGAGTTACTCGGCCCTTCGTGGCATCGCTGCACCTTCCGGCGGCCTCTGCAGCAGAAAAAAGTTTCAGTTGATGCATGTCGCGATGTATCCGTTTGTAACGGATGAGGGCTTCTCGCACTTGACAGGTGCGTCCAGAAACAATTCGGGCGCCCCAGGGCGCCCGATGTTGAACACAGCGTGTTGGCAATCAACGATCGACTACAGATCCTGCTCGTAGCGCACGTACGGCACGGTGCCGTCATCGTTGCTTTCGTTGCGCGGGGAGAACGGGTTCTTGCCGCGGCTGATCACGTTTTCCGCGCCGACGGTGAGCTGGCCGGACCACGGGGTGCGCCAGGTCAGGCCAATGCCCAGGCCTTCCCACTTGCCGGGCTTGCCGGGAACGTCCACCACGCGGCCGATGATGCTGCCGCTGAAATTGCCGTAGCCGGCGCCCAGGCTCAGGCTCTTGCTGTCCCAGCGGTCAACGAGGGCCGGCGAGGCGTCGGCCAGGGGGACAAGGCGTGCCTTGGCATACGTTCCGGCGATGGAGACGAAGCCTTCGCGACCGATGTTCTTCTGCGCGAATACGGTCAGGTCATTCTGTTCGGCGCGCAGCGCCGGGGTCTTGCTGGGCGTCGCCAGCCAGGCGGGCAGGGTCTCGCGGCCGGTGCCGGCAGTGATTCCCAGGCGGCCGGTACCACGGTTGAGCGCGGCGGTGCCGGTCAGGCGCCGGTTGGAGCCGATGGCGTCATCGTCGTCGCCCAGGCTGGCCAGCATGCAATGGCTGGCCAGTCCGCTGATGCTGGAGCCGCTGCTGCTGTTGCACAGCAGGCCGAGCGAGTCGCCCGAAGACAGGCCGAACGCAGCATCGAGCGAATTGCGGCCGAAATGCCAGCGTGCGCCCACGGCCTGCTCGCCGGTCGGTTCCAGGTACAGCAGGGCCTCGACCTTGCCACTGCCCTTGTTCCAGACCGGAATGACGGTGCGGGTGTCCTTGCTCTGCGCGTGCACGCCCGTGATCGCGCCAAGGGCGATCAGCAGGGCCAGCGGTAGACGCAGGAAGGTACGCATCGGACCAGTTCAGACAGGGACGGGCAGTGAAAGTTCCCGCTGGGGCGGGAACTCGATCCTAGGGTGTTTATGAATTCTTAACAAGCCTTGTTCCTCCCCAGATACAAGACTCATTGGGTATTACTGAAGTCGTTCAGGTGCCGGTACAGCCCCCTGGGCACCGTGGAACAGTATGCCGAACTCCGTCAACGGAAAGTGATACTCCTGTCCGCAGAATTCGCAACGCACGTCCACCGCGCCGGTGTCTTCGGCAGCCGCACGGGCCTCTTCCTCGCCCAGCGAGACCAGCATCGAGGCGACCCGTTCACGCGAACAGGAGCACGCGAAGGACAGGGCCTTGTCACCCACCCGTTCCGCCTTCTCCTCGTGGAACAACCGGTGCAGCAGTTCCTCGGCCGGGGTGGCCAGCAGCTCCGCCTTGCCCAGGGTGTCGAACAGCGCGCTGGCGCGGGACCAGCCATCGTCGTCGCCTTCATCGCCCGGCAGCTTCTGCAGCAGCAGGCCGGCAGCACCGTCGCGGCCGGCGGCCAGCAGCAGCCGCGTCGGCAACTGCTCGGACTGGCGGAAGTAGTCTTCGAATGCTTCATCCAGTTCCGGCGCGGTCAGTGCCACCAGGCTCTGGTAGCGCTGCGGTTCGCGCGGGTCCAGGCCGGGATTCTCGATGGTGATGGCCAGCAGGGCGTCCCGGCCCAGGTCGGTCAGGTCGCGGGGGGCGTCACCGCCCTCGGCAATCTGGACGATGCCGCGCAGGGTGCCAGCGGCGGTGCATTCGGCGAACAGGGTACGCAGCGCGGTAGTGCTGCGCAGCTGGATCGACAGGCGGCCGTCGACCTTGGTGTGGCCGGTGAACAGTGCCGACGCCACGCAGGCTTCGCCGAGCAGTTCGGTGGCGCTGTCCGGATACTCGCCGTGGGACTGGATGTCCTGCCAGGTGGCCTGCAGGCGCACGTGGACGCCACGGACACCGGCGTCGGGGAGCAGGAAACGGATAAGGGAATCGGATTGGGCGGTCATCGGCTCACATCGCGCGGAAACGGGGATGGTTGCCGGATAATGCGCCGACAACCAGGCATAAGAAGGATGCACCAGTAATGGGGGCAGGGGGAGAGCAGGACAAGGTAGTGGCCGCCGCCGACGCGGCACCGCGCGGGCGCTGGCGCTGGAAGCGGCTGCTGTGGCTGCCGGTGCTGTTTGTGGCCTTCAGCTGCCTGCAGGTGCTGGTGCTGCGCTTCATCGATCCGCCGCTGTCCACGGTGATGGTCTGGCGTTTCGGCGAGGCACTGGGTGAAGGCGACTGGTCCTACCGGCTGCACTACCAGTGGCGGGACCTTGACCAGATGGCGCCGAGCCTGCCGATTTCGCTGGTGGCCGCAGAAGACCAACGCTTCCCCGACCACAGCGGGTTCGACCTGCAGGCCATTGAAAAGGCGCGCGACCATAACGCGCGGGGCGGGCGCCTGCGCGGGGCCAGCACGATCAGCCAGCAGGTGGCCAAGAACCTGTTCCTGTGGCAGGGCCGCAGCTGGATCCGCAAGGGCCTGGAGGTCTGGTACACGGTGCTGATCGAAGCCTTCTGGCCGAAGCAGCGGATCCTGGAGATGTACGCCAACATCGCCGAGTTCGGCGACGGTGTGTATGGCGCCCAGGCAGCGGCGCAGACATTCTGGGGCAAGGACGCCGCGCGGCTGAGCCCTGCCGAGAGCGCACGTCTGGCGGCAGTGCTGCCGGCGCCGCGCCGCTACAACGCGGCCAAGCCAGGCCCCTACGTTCAGCGTCGTGCGGCGTGGATCCAGCGGCAGGCACGGCAGCTGGGTGGAGCGGGGTACCTGGCGGAGGACTGAGGGGCCACGACACCAGGTGTCCGTGGTGCCTTCCGATGCGGGAAGCGGGTATTTCGAACGCTGGACTGACGGGCTGCATCCCCGTCAACGACGTACAATCCGGCGATGACTCGTGAGCGTCTTACCTTCGTCATCGCCGCACACAACGAAGAGCTGGTGCTGCCCCAGCTGCATCCGCGATTGTGCGCGGTACTGGACGGCCTGGCCGGAATCGATGGTCACATCCTGTACGTGGATGACGGCAGCAGTGACACGACCTGGTCGTTGATCGCCTCGCTGGCCCAGGCCGACCCGCGGGTATCGGCGCTGAAGCTGTCGCGCAACTTCGGCAAGGAGGCGGCACTGACTGCCGGCCTGGACCATGTGCGTGAAGGCGCGGCGATGATCCTCGACGCCGATGGCCAGGACCCGCCGGAACTGGTGCCGCGCTTTGTAGAGCGCTGGCGCGAAGGCTACGACAACGTCTACGGCACCCGCTTGGTGCGCGACGGTGAGAGTTGGAGCAAACGTGCTGCCGCATCGGTGTTCTACCGGGTCATCGGCAGGCTCTCGCGTACTCCCATTCCGGCCGACACCGGCGATTTCCGCTTGTTGTCACCGCGCGCGCTGAGCGCCCTGCGCGAGATGCGCGAACGGCACCGGTTCATGAAGGGGCTCTTCAGCTGGGTTGGTTTCCGCCGCGTGGCGGTGCCCTATCACCGGCATGCCCGTTTGGCCGGCACCAGCAAGTTCAGCCTGTGGCGGCTGTGGAACTTCGCACTGGAAGGGATCACCGGCTTCTCGACGGTGCCGCTGCGTGCGGCCACCTACATGGGGCTGGCCACTGCGGGGGTGGCCTTCGTGTTCGCCATATGGGTGATCGCCAAGGCAGCCATCTACGGCGACCGGGTGGCCGGGTGGCCGACCATGATGGCGGTGATCCTGTTCCTGGGCGGCGTGCAGCTGATCGCGCTGGGGCTTATCGGCGAGTACCTGGGGCGCCTGTATGAGGAGTCCAAGCAACGGCCGTTGTACCTGGTTGACGCATGGTTGGCCCCTTCCGTGGCAGACTCGGAGCTGCAACCCACCCTGGGAGGGCAGGCAGATGACGTCGGTACGGCAACTGTTGGACGGCAAGTCCCCTGAAGTGCATGCGGTCGCGCCCGGCGCGGCGGTGATCGATGCGATCCGGTTGATGGCGCAGAAGGGCATCGGCGCGGTGCTGGTGATGGAGGGCCCGCGACTGGTCGGGATCCTCTCCGAGCGCGATTACGCACGCAAGATCGTGCTTCACGATCGTTCGTCGCGTGACACCGCAGTGTCGGAAATCATGACCGCGAACGTAGTGACAGTGAGCCCCGGTGAGCAGGTGGAACACTGCCTGCAGCTGGTGACCGATTACCGCATCCGCCATCTGCCGGTGGTCGAGGGTGGGCAGGTACTGGGGGTGATTTCCATCGGTGACCTGGTGAAGTCGGTGATCGATGCGCAGCGGCGCGAGCTGGATCAGCTGCAGCAGTACATCGTGGCGGGGTGAGTTCTTTCGCTGGCGGGCCTGCGGCCCGCCGGCCCGCTTTTTCAAGCAACTGCCAAAGCCAAAGCCAAGGCAGCGCCTGCCTGGCATGCCGGGGAGGCGGAGGGCATGGCCGTGCAGGACACGCCGTAAACCCGTCCATGGGGCTCGATGGCGCCATCCATGGCGCCAACGGTCCTGCACGGCCATGCCCTCCGCCTCAGGACACGTTCCTGCGAGCGCGGCGGCCTTCACCCTGACTATCTGCCGTTGGTAGATGCCAACCTTGGTTGGCACTGCTTTTGATTCTGCTTTCTTCTTTTGATTTTGAATTCCTGCTCCTGTTCCGCGCGCGCAGGGAACTGTCCGAAGCCGGAGCAAGGCGGCAGGCAGGACCGTGAGGCGCATGGATGCGCCGACCGAGCCACCATGGGTGAGGGCGCTTTGCTTGCGAAGCACTGCTTCGCAAGCGCCCGAACGCACAGCCGCCAGCGGCTGGGCCGGGCCGCGGAGCGGGGTTTACGGCGTGTCCTGCCTGTCGCCTTGCTTCGGCTCTCCGCACGGAAAACAAAGGCGCCGCGAACGCCCGCTCTACTTCGCGTAGTGCCCACCGCAGTCGGCATCCTTGCCCGGCCCCAGTTCGATGGTGGCCAGCAGTGCCGCCGGCGGCGCGATGCTGCCCAGCGTCAACGCCACCGCACCCCGGATGCCCAGCGCCTTGAAATCCGGGCGGAACGACGGGTCCTTGAAGGTGCCGCCGATGCGCAGCGGCGAGCGCAGCACCAGGATGCTCCTGTCCTTGGGACGTGGCTTCAGCAGCAGGTCCAGCGTTTCATCGCGCAGGCTGACATCGCCCTCGCCGAGGATGATCGTATCGGTGGTGTCCACTGCCATCGACCGGGTATGCATCAGGCCCTCGCGCACGCCGAAGTCGGCGAAGGCGCAGCGCAGCGGAATCTGTTTGTCGCCGGTGAACAGGAATTTCAGCGACTCGGTGATATCCAGTCCCGCCACTTCCATCAGCAGGTTGCCGACATGGCCGCGGCCCATGCCCAGCGCCACGTCGCCGCTGCTGCTGCCGAGCATCGCTGCGATCGAGTTGCCGTTGCCGGTCAGATCAATGGCACCGCTGATACCCCCCTTGGCCTGCTCGGCGAGCTTGGCGTCGGGGAACAACTGGCCCAGCTGCACACCGCGCACGCTGGCCTTCAATGAGGTTGCGATCTGTGGCCGACGTGCATCCATGCGGATCGTGCTGCGGACGTCGCCACCGGCAACGCCGAAGTTCAGCGGGTCCAGCCGCAGTACACCATCGTCCAGCAGCAGGTGTGCATCCATGTCGTCCAGCGGCAGCTTCGGTGCATTGATGCGCTGCGCCTTCCAGCGTACGTCCGCGTCCATCGCGCGCAGCTTGCCCAGGTTGTACGGCGTGGCCGGCAGCACTTTGGCGCTGGCGGCCACGCGCGCAGCGTCGGCTCGCTGTTCTGCATTGGCGGTCTCGCCGCCGCCGGTCTTCGGGGGCGCACCGACGAAGCCTGCAAGGTCATCGAAATCGAGGCGGCGCGACACCAGGTTCGCGGTCATCCGTGGGCGTTCCCTGGAGACATCGAACTGCACATCGCCGCCCAGGTCGCTGTCGCCGACTTTGCCGGTGAAGCGCTCGTAGCGCCACACCTGATGATCGCGCTTCAGGCGGCCATCCAGTGCGTAGGGCGGGGAGGGCGGAATGGCGATGCCCAGCAATGGATACAGGTCGGCCAGGTCTTGACCGCTCAGCGCGAACTGCAGGTCGAATACCTGCAGCTGGAACGGGTTGGTCAAGGTGCCGCTGGCAACGGCACGGGTGGCACCGGCGCGGCCATCCAGATGGATGCGGAAGGGATGGGCGCTGTCGGTCAGTTCCAGCGGCGATTCGGTGCCGCCGCTCAGGGTAAAGGGATTGCCCTGCCAGCGGCCCTTGCCAGCCACCAGCAACGGTGGTGCCGCATCGGCCTGTTTCGGTTGCCCGCTGCGCACGTTCACCAGGATGTCGGTGCGGCCGAGTGCGTCGAGGAACTGCAGGCGACCGTCGTCGATGAGCAGGCGCTTGAGCTGCGGCGTGGCGCCCCCCTTGCTGTCGCCGAGGAAGTCCCAGTTGCCGGGGTCGCCTTTGCGCGGGGCGGTTTCCAGCAGTACGTCCGGGCGGGTCAGGCGCACTTCGGGCAATTGCACGCTGCCCCGCAGCAGCGGCCACACCCGTATGTCGATTTCGACCCGGTCGGCGCTGACCATGGTGGGCTGCTTTGCCCAGGGCGCATTGGCGAAGGTGAGGGTATCGGCGCGCACGGTGCTGGTGCGACCGAGGTCGACATCCAGGTTGCCGATGTGCAGCGCACGGCCGGTGCGCGCATTTACCGCGCGTTCGACCGGGCCCTTGAACCAGTTCCAGTCCCACAGAGCGATGAGGACCAGGATCGCCGCGAGCAGGAACACCAGCACGGCCAGCCAGCGCTGCCCGCGTGGGCCGGGGCGACGCAGGCGCCAGCGCGACGCCTTGGGATCAGCAGGAGCAGAGGCAGCATTCACGCTGCCATGGTTGCCCCGTCGGGGTGGACGGGGCGCGAAGCGATCATGTGCACCGTGTGCAGGGCCAGTGCCTGCTCGCCGGCCAGGGGCCTGGCGTTACCGCCAATACGGGGTCACAGCACCTGGCGGGTCACGGCGACGAAGTGGCAGACGCTGCCGCCGATCACGAACAGATGCCAGATGGCATGCGAATAGGGGATGGATTCGCGGTGGTAGAAGTACGTACCCAGCGTATAGGACAGGCCACCGCCGAACAGCCAGGCAAGCGTTCCGCCATCGATCGAGGCCCACATCGGCTTGATCGCCACCACCACCAGCCAGCCCATGGCGATGTAGATCACCGTGGACAGCAGCTTGAAGCGGCCGGTGTAGAACAGCTTGAACACCACGCCGCCGAGCGCCAGCGCCCAGATCGCGGTGAACATGCCCCAGCCCCAGGGGCCGCGCAGGCCGATCAGGGTGAACGGGGTATAGGTACCGGCGATCAGCACATAGATCGCGCAATGGTCGAACACCTTCAGGCGGCCCTTGGCCTGCGGGTGCTGGATGGCGTGGTACAGCGTGGAGGCGGTGTACAGCAGCAGCAGGGCGATGCCGAATACGATCGCGCTGGCCAGCTGCCAGCCATCGCCGTAGATCGCAGCCAGGGTGATCAGTACCGCGCTGGCGGCCAGAGCAAGCACCGCACCCAGCCCGTGGGTCAGGGCGCTGGCAATTTCTTCGCGGATCGAATCAACGGAAGTCGTGGACATGGCATGGGCATCGTCTGCAGGGAGGGGGACCTGCACCCCCCTATCATCGCCGCGATGGCGGGCGCGTGCACCCCCGCCACCGTATGGTCGCTGCAATCAGTTGCCGGTGACCGTATGCGCGGCTTCACGGGTTGCCGAGAAACGCACGTCCGGCGCACGTTCCTGCGCCAGCTGCAGGTTGACCCGGGTCGGCGCCAGGTAGACCAGGTGGCCGGCCGCGTCGAGGGCCAGGTTCAGCGCGTTCTTCTCGCGGAACTCCTCCAGCTTCTTCTCGTTGCTGCAGTGGACCCAGCGCGCCGTGGTCACGCCGACCTGCTCGAAGGTGGCTTCCACGCCGTATTCGTCCTTCAGGCGGTAGGCAGCCACATCGAACTGCAGCACGCCCACCGCGCCCAGGATCAGGTCGTTGCTGGTCAGCGGACGGAAGAACTGGGTGGCGCCTTCCTCGGACAGCTGTGCCAGGCCCTTCTGCAGCTGCTTGAGCTTGAGCGGATCGCGCAGGCGGGCGCGACGGAACAGTTCCGGGGCGAAGTTGGGGATGCCGGTGAAGGTGATCGCCTCGCCTTCGGTGAAGGTGTCGCCGATGGAGATCGTGCCGTGGTTGTGAATGCCGATGACATCGCCCGGCCAGGCCTCGGCGGCGATTTCACGGTCGCTGGCCATGAAGGTCAGCGCATTGGCCAGCTTCATCTCCTTGCCGGTGCGCACGTGCAGGGTCTTCATGCCGGCAGTGAACCGGCCCGAGCAGACGCGCATGAAGGCCACGCGGTCACGGTGCTGCGGGTCCATGTTGGCCTGGATCTTGAACACGAAGCCGGTCAGCTTCTGCTCCTGCGGGGCGATATCGCGGCCGGTGGTGGAGCGCGCCTGCGGCGACGGTGCGTGTTCGACGAAGAAGTCCAGCAGCGGCTGCACGCCGAAGTTGTTCACGCCCGAACCGAAGAACACCGGGGTCTGCTTGCCGGCCCGGTAGGCCTGCAGGTCGAACGGATGGCTGGCACCCTGCACCAGTTCCAGTTCGTCGCGCAGATCGGCCAGCATGCGCTCGCCGATCTTCTCGACCAGCCCGGGTGAATCGATCGACGGAAAGATGGTCGAATCCTGACGGGTGAAGTTGCGGCCCTGCTCGTACAGATGCACTTCGCCGGTGATCAGGTGGACCACGCCCTTCAGGCGCTGGCCCATGCCGATCGGCCAGGTGACCGGTGCGCACTGGATGCCGAGCACGCTTTCAACCTCGTCCAGCAGGTCGATCGGCTCCTTGCCCTCGCGATCGAGCTTGTTGATGAAGGTCATGATCGGGGTGTCGCGCAGGCGGCACACTTCCATCAGCTTGATGGTGCGCTCTTCCACGCCCTTGGCCACGTCGATCACCATCAGCGCCGAGTCCACCGCGGTCAGCACGCGGTAGGTGTCCTCGCCGAAGTCGGCGTGGCCCGGGGTGTCGAGCAGGTTGATGATCTTGCCTTCGTACGGGAACTGCATCACCGAGGAGGTGACGGAGATGCCGCGCTCCTTTTCCAGCGCCATCCAGTCCGAGGTGGCGTGGCGGGCAGCCTTGCGGCCCTTCACCGAGCCGGCCATCTGGATCGCGCCTCCGAACAGCAGCAGCTTTTCGGTCAGCGTGGTCTTGCCGGCGTCAGGGTGGGAAATGATGGCGAACGTGCGGCGACGCGACGCTTCGGTGGCGACTTCGGACATGGCAGTGGCGCCCGCACGGGGCGCTTTTCAAAGAGATAAGCGCCCGATTATACCGGCCTGCCGGCGTCGGCGGGTCAGCGCCCGGCGCTGGCGTCCCCGCTGCCCTCACGGGCGAAGTGCAATTCGCCCTGCGGGGCGAGGATGCGCACCGGCACCGAGCGCAGCGCCATGCCCCGGTTGAGCTGCACCACGAAGTGCAGGTGCGGTGCGGTGCTGTAGCCACTGTTGCCGGACAGGCCGATCGGCTGCCCGGCCTGCACGGCCTGGCCGGGACGCACGCGCATGCCGCCGGCCTGCAGGTGGGCGTACATCGCCATGCTGCCGTCGCTGTGCAGGATACGAACGAAGTTGGCGCGTCCGGCATCGCGTTCACGGTCCAGGCCATTGCCGCGGAACCCGTCCTGCACCTGCATCACCGTGCCCTCGCGGGCGGCCAGGACCTGTGTCGCTTCGGGCAGGGCAAAGTCGATGGCGTCGCGATTCTCCTCGTCATCGTGGCTGAACCGGCCTTGCGGCGCCTGGTCCACGCGCAGCTGGACAGCCTCGAACGGCAGGCGGTAGGCGACGTCTTCGGCGCGCGCGGCCGGATTGCCCGGCACCGACTGCAAGCGGAGGTCCAGTTCCTTGCCATTGGAAGGGGAGGGAAGATGGCCCACTACCAGGCTGCCGGTGGCCTGCACCAGTGACTGCAGCGGCAGCCCCTCCACCCGTGTGCCGGGGGCAGCGCGCAGCTCGATCTGCACCGGGCCGGACAGTGGATTGTCGATCCGCGCCTGCCACTGGTCGCCCAGCGACTGCAGGCGCAGGCGGGCCATCGGCGCCGCGTGCGGGGTGGCGCCTGTCGTGCGCGCGGCCGGCGTCTGTGGCACCAGTCCCCAGCCCTGGCGCCAGTCGGCAGCGTTGGCCGTGGCGCTCGCCAGCAGGGGCAGCAACAGCCAGGGCAGGGGGAAGCGGCGCATTGATGGCTCCAGCGATATGGACCGCCGGGACTCTACGCAAGCTGTCGGGATGGTGAAAGGGCAGGACGCTTCGCATTCATCCATCTCTTTATCCGCATGAAGGGATTGACATGCCCGGAAAGGGCTGGCATCGTGACTCCACCATCGAGACCGGCAGAGGGACAGGCCCTTTGAAGCCGGGGCAGCCCGCAGACGCGAAAGCGCCTGCGTAGGTGCCAAATCCTGCGGGGACCGTGGCGTCCACCGAAAGATGGTTCGAACCTGCACCCAACGTGCACTTCGAACGCGAGCCCCGCGAAGGCTCGATGGCCGATTTCCCCAACGGAACCCGCCATGAGCTTCGCCGCCAGCACCGTGCTTCGTCCCGAACCCTTTGTCCCCGTCAGCGTGCCGGTCGATGACCGCGTGCACGCCGAGCGCGGCGAGTTCGCCGCCGTGCTGTCGATGCGTCATGCCGGCCCCTGCCCGGTGCGGCTGCGCTATGAGTGGGTCGGTCCGGTCAGCGCACCGGTGGTGGTGCTGGCCGGCGGCATCTCCGCGCACCGCCATGTGGCCGCCAATGCGCAGTTCAGCGAAAAGGGCTGGGCCGAAGGCCTGGTCGGCAGTGGCCGCGCACTGGATCCGCAGCAGCTGCGCGTGCTCGCGTTCGATTTCATCGGCGCCGACGGTGCGTTGGATGTGCCGATCGATACCGCCGACCAGGCCGATGCGCTGGCGCTGCTGCTGGATCACCTCGGCATCCGCGCGTTGAAGGCATTCGTCGGCTATTCCTACGGCGCGCTGGTCGGCCAGCAGTTCGCGATCCGCCACCGTGCCCGGGTACGACAGCTGGTGCTGGCCAGCGGTGCGCACCGCCCGCACCCGTATGCCGCCGCCTGGCGTGCGCTGCAGCGCCGTGCCGTGGCGCTGGGCCAGCTGCAGTGTGGCGAAGACCACGGCCTGGCGCTGGCCCGCCAGTTCGCCATGCTCAGCTACCGCACACCGGAAGAATTCGGCGAACGCTTCGACGCCGCACCGGAGGTGGTCAATGGCCGCGTCCGCGTCGCGGCCGAAGACTATCTCGACGCGGCTGGTGCGCAGTACGTCGCGCGCACGCCGGTCAATGCCTACCTGCGCCTGTCCGAGTCGATCGACCTGCACCGCGTGGACCCGAGCGCGATCCTGCCGCCGACCGTGGTGGTTGCCGTTGAAGGCGATCGCCTGGTGCCACTTGCCGACCTGGTCGGCCTGGTCGAGGGACTGGGCCCACGCGGCAGCCTGCGCGTGCTGCGCTCGCCCTACGGCCACGACGCCTTCCTGAAAGAAACCGATCGCATCGACGCGATCCTCGCCACCGCCTTCCGCACTTCTGGAGAGTCCGCATGAGCCTGCACGCCGCTGAACCGTCCTGTTGTCGCACCACCGCCGCCGTCCGCGCCGGCATCGACCGGGACACCGCCCATGGCGCGGTCACGCCGCCGATCGTGCTGTCGTCGAACTTCAGCTTTGAAGGCTTCGGCAACAAGCGCCAGTACGACTACACCCGCAGTGGCAATCCCACGCGCGACCTGCTGGGTGAGGCGCTGGCCGAATTGGAAGGCGGCGCTGGCGGTGTGGTCACTGCCACCGGCATGGGCGCGATCAACCTGGTGCTGAACGCGCTGCTGCAGCCCGGCGACACCCTGGTGGTGCCACACGATGCGTACGGTGGCAGCTGGCGCCTGTTCAACGCGCTGGCGAAGAAGGGCCATTTCGAACTGGTCACCGCCGACCTGACCGACCCGCGCGCGCTGGCCCAGGCCCTGGCCACGCAGCCGAAGCTGGTGCTGGTGGAAACCCCGTCCAACCCGCTGCTGCGCATCACCGACCTGCGCTTCGTGATCGACGCGGCGCACAAAGCCGGTGCGCTGGTGGTGGTCGACAACACGTTCCTGTCGCCGGCATTGCAGCAGCCGCTGTCGTTCGGCGCGGACCTGGTGCTGCACTCCACCACCAAGTACATCAACGGCCACAGCGACGTGGTCGGTGGTGCGGTGATTGCCCGCGATCCCGCCGTGCATGAACAGCTGGTGTGGTGGGGCAATGCCCTGGGCCTTACCGGTTCGCCGTTCGATGCGTTCCTGACCCTGCGCGGCCTGCGTACGCTGGATGCACGCCTGCGCGCGCACCAGGAAAACACCGCCGCGATCGTGGCGCTGCTTGATGCGCATCCTGCGGTGGCCAAGGTCTACTACCCGGGCCTGGCCGATCATCCGGGCCACGCCGTTGCCGCGCGTCAGCAGAGTGGTTTCGGCGCGATGCTGTCCTTCGAACTGGCCAGCTGTGCCGGCGATGATCCGCATGCTGCTGTACGTGCGTTCGTCGATGGCCTGCGTTACTTCACGCTGGCCGAGTCGCTGGGAGGTGTGGAGAGCCTGATCGCTCATCCGGCGACCATGACCCACGCCGCGATGACTGCCGACGCACGCGCGGCTGCGGGCATCAGTGAAGGCCTGCTGCGTCTGTCGGTCGGTATCGAGGGTGAGCGCGACCTGCTGGCCGATCTGGGCAGCGCGCTGGCGCGCGCCGAGGCGGTGATCGATGCGGTGGCGCGCGGCAAACAGGTGGCAGACGCATGAGCGCTTTGCCTGTCGAGATTCCGCTGCTGGGTACCGGCCGCCTGGCGCTGCTCGGAACCGGCACCGTCGGTTCGGCCTTCGTGCAGCGCTACCAGGCGTTGCAGGCGCGTGGGCTGGAACTGCCCAGCGTGCAGTGGCTGGCCAATTCACGCACCGCGCTGGCGATCGACCGCGATCTGGCGTTGCCGCTGGAACTGGCACGGCGTGCGCCGCGTGATGGGCAGAGTTTGCCGCCGTGGGCCAGCGCTGAAGGACTGGAGCGTGGCGACGTGGTGGTCGATGCCACCGCCAGCGAAGATGTAGCGGCGCGCCACGTGCAGTGGTTGGCGCGCGGTGTGCACGTGGTGACCGCCAACAAGCTTGGCCGCGGTGCGCAGCTGTCGCGCGCGCAGGCCATTGCCGATCGTTGCGCCGACAGCGGTGCGCGTTACGGCGACAGCGCCACCGTCGGCGCCGGCCTGCCGTTGCTCAGCAGCCTGCGCGCGCTGGTTGCCGGTGGCGACCACATCCATGCCATCGAGGGCGTGCTTTCCGGTTCGCTGGCGTGGCTGTTCAACCGTTATGACGGCCAGTCGCCGTTCTCGGCGGCGGTGCGTGAAGCGCTGGCGGCCGGCTACACCGAGCCGGACCCGCGGCTGGATCTTTCCGGCGAGGATGTGCGCCGCAAGCTGTTGATCCTGGCCCGCAGCAGCGGATTGGCGCTGGACGCGTCGCAGGTGCAGGTCGACTCACTGGTGCCGGATGCGCTGGCTGCGCTGCCGCTGGAAGATGCAGTGAATGCGCTGGAGCAGCTGGATGCGCCGCTGCAGGCACGTTGGCAGCAGGCGCGCGACAACGGCCGGGTGCTGCGTTTTGTCGGGCGCGTCGATGGCGAGGGTGCGCAGGTGGGCCTGCGTGAGCTGGCTGCCGACCATCCGCTGGCGCAGGGCGCGGGCACCGACAACCGCGTGGCCATCCACAGTGATCGCTACCGCGCGCAGCCGCTGTTGATCCAGGGGCCGGGCGCGGGTGCGGAAGTGACCGCAGCGGCGCTGCTGGATGACGTGCTGCGGATCGTGGGGTGAGCCCAGCCGCCGCTGCGCTCGCCGGGCGTGGCCCGGCGCTACCCACGCCGATCCTCTTAGCGCCGGGCCATGCCCGGCGGTTATGTAACTTCAACGCGCCTTGAGCGTCTTCAACAATGCGGCATTGAACTGCTTCGGGTCCTGCACCTGCGGCGAATGGCCCAGTGCCGCGAACTCGACCAGGGTCGAGCCGGGTATCGCCGCCGCTGCCGCTTTGCCCAGTGCCGGGTAGTTGCCCAGCGTTGCCTTCAGCTCGGGCGATGCCTGGTCACGGCCGATCGCCGTGCGGTCCTTCTGGCCGATGAACAAGGTGGTCGGCACCTGCAGGTTCTTCAGTTCGTAGACGACCGGTTGGTTGAACACCATGTCCGAGGTCAGTGCCTGGCTCCAGGCCACCTGCTGCTTGCCCGCGCCTTCGTACATGCCCGACTGCATGCGCGCCCACGGTTCATACGCCGGCTTCCACTTGCCGTCGTAGTACACATCCAGCTGGTAGCGGCGGATGCTGTCATAGCTGATGTTCATTTCGCCGGCATACCACGCGTCCACGCTGCGCCAGGGCACGCCCAGCGCCTTCCAGTCTTCCAGCCCGATCGGATTGACCAGCGAAAGACTGCGCATGTCCTGCGGATACATCAGCGCATAACGGATGGCCAGCATGCCGCCCATCGAATGGCCGACCACGTGCACCGGTACATCACCCAGCTGCAGCTGCTGCAGCAGCGCATGGGTATTGTCGGCCAGCTGCCCGAACGAATACTGGTAGCGCTCGGGCTTGCTGGATTTGCAGAAACCCACCTGGTCCGGCGCGATCACCCGGTAGCCTGCCGCCACCAGCGGCTTGATCGTCTCCTTCCAGGTTGCCGCGCAGAAGTTCTTGCCATGCAGCAGCACCACCACGCCGATCGGCTTCTTCTTCGGCGCAACATCCAGATAGGCCATCTCCAAGGCCTGGCGCTGCGATTCCAGTGCAAAGGTCTTCACTGGATAGCCGTAGTCGAAGCCCTCCAGCCGCGGCCCGTAGGTTGGCGCAGCGAGAGCGGACAGCGGAAGGCAGGCGAGCAGGGCGGTGGCGATCACGCGCATGGGACATTCCGGGGCAGGGGGATGCCCGAGCCTAACCGGAAAACGGTGACGGTGTTGTTCGGTCGAGAACGGCACTGCAGAGCCGGGTCGATGCCCGGCCCTGCCGACCATCAGCACTCGATGACGTTCACCGCCAGGCCGCCGCGGCTGGTTTCCTTGTACTTGTCCTGCATGTCGCGGCCGGTATCGCGCATGGTCTTGATGACCTTGTCCAGCGACACCTTGTGCTTGCCGTCGCCGCGCATGGCCATGCGCGAGGCGTTGATCGCCTTCACCGCACCCATCGCGTTGCGCTCGATGCACGGAATCTGCACCAGGCCACCGATCGGATCGCAGGTCAGGCCCAGGTTGTGCTCCATGCCGATCTCCGCCGCATTCTCGATCTGGCTCGGGTTGCCACCCAGCGCCGCGACCAGGCCGCCGGCGGCCATCGAACAGGCTACGCCGACCTCGCCCTGGCAGCCCACTTCGGCGCCGGAGATCGAGGCGTTTTCCTTGTACAGGATGCCGATCGCCGCCGAGGTCAGCAGGAAGTCGAACACCCGCTGTTCGTTCGCGCCCGGGCAGAAGCGGTCGAAGTAGTGCAGCACCGCCGGCAGTACACCCGCCGCGCCGTTGGTGGGTGCGGTGACCACGCGGCCACCGGCAGCGTTCTCTTCGTTCACGGCCAGTGCGTACAGGTTGACCCAGTCCAGCGTGGTCAGCGGGTCGCGCATCGCCGCTTCCGGCTTCGACGACAGCTCGCGGTACAGCGCCGGCGCGCGGCGGCCCACTTTCAGGCCACCCGGCAGCACGCCTTCCTCGCGGATGCCGCGCGCCACGCAGGCCTGCATTGCGCTCCAGATCTCGCGCAGGTTGTCGCGGATCTCGTCCTCGCTGCGCCAGCATTTCTCGTTCTCGAACATCAACTGGGCGATGCTCAGGCCACTGCGCGCGGTCTGCGCCAGCAGCTCGTCGCCGCTCTTGAACGGGTAGGGCAGCGGCGTTTCGTCAGGCACGATACGGTCATCGGCCGCATCGTCCTGGTTGACCACGAAGCCACCACCGACCGAGTAGTAATCGCGGGTGGCCAGCACTTCGTCATCGGCGTTGTACGCGGTGAAGCGCATGCCGTTGGTGTGGTAGGGCAGCTTCTGCCGCTTGTTCAGGCCGAGGTCGCGCTTTTCGTCGAAGGCGATCTCGTGCTGGCCCATCAGCATGATCCGCTTGCTGCTGCGGATGCGCTCCAGCGTGGACGGAATGATGTCCGGGTCGATCAGGTTCGGACGCTGCCCTTCCAGGCCGAGCAGGATCGCCT
Source organism: Stenotrophomonas sp. G4 (assembly GCF_003428825.1). Lineage (NCBI taxonomy): Bacteria > Pseudomonadati > Pseudomonadota > Gammaproteobacteria > Lysobacterales > Lysobacteraceae > Stenotrophomonas > Stenotrophomonas sp. G4. Next base: position 3,344,429 of record NZ_CP031741.1, on the reverse strand, counting down.
TGTCGGTGCCGTGGCCGCGACCGGTCAGTGCCAGCGAGCCGTACACGTCGGCACGGATGCGCGCGACCTGCGCAAGCTTGCCCGGGTCGAGCAGCCACCGATGGATGAAGCGCTCGGCGGCCCTCATCGGCCCGACGGTGTGCGAGGAGCTCGGGCCAATGCCGATCTTGAAAACGTCGAACGTGCTGACAGCCATGGTTGCCGTACTGCGGGTACCGGGAGAGACCGCTATTCTAGCGGCTCACGCCGCACTTCCATGTCTGCGGCGCAGCATTTCCGCCAAGAGAGCAAACCGCAGTGTTGACCCTGTTCCAGCGTGACGACTGCCATCTGTGTGACATGGCCTTGGCCGAACTGGCCAGGGCGCGGGCGCCCGAGTTCGAATCGGTGTTCCTCGATGACCAGCCTGCGCTGGAGGCGCGCTATGGGGCGCGGGTGCCGGTGCTGCGCGATGAGCGCGGCGGGCGGGAGCTGGACTGGCCGTTCGATGCGGCCACGGTGCAGGCCTGGCTGTTGGCGGGCAGGTAGCGCCGGGCCATGCCCGGCGAGCGCGAAGCGCGGCCAGCGGTGGAAGCCGCCGGGCATGGCCCGGCGCTACCAGGACGAAGGCGTCTTACTTCGCGTCGAACTTCACGATCGTGCTGATCGCGGTTTCGTCCGGGATGGTCTTGGTATCAGCCCAGTCGCCGCCACCGACACCGAAGTCCAGGCGCTTGACCGTGGCCTTGCCGGTCAGCACCGGCTGCGCGCCGGGCTTCCAGGTGAAAGTGAAGGTGACCGGCTTGCTCACGCCGCGCAGTTCCAGCGTGCCATCGGCGGCGAACTGGTCGTTGCCGAGTGCGCGGAAACCCTTGGCGGTGTAACGCGCGGTAGCGAACTTGCCGACGTTGAAGAAGTCCGCGCCCTGCAGAGTGGAGTCGCGGTCGCTGTTGCCGCTCTTGGCGCCGGCCAGCGGAATCACCACGTCCAGCGAACCTGCGGACGGATTGGCCGGGTCGAAGCTGAGCTTGGTGGCAAAGCCCGGGAAGCTGCCGGTGAACACTTCACCGTCGTACTTGGTGGCAAAGGCCAGGAACGAACCGGCACCCGGCGCCTGGGCGTAATCGGCGGCGAGCACCGGTGCAGTGACGAGCATGCCGGCGAGGGCGGCGGCCACAGCGGCCGGGGTGGTCAGTTTCAGGTTCATCTGTCAGTCCTTCTGGGGAGAGGCGAGCCAGCCACGCGGCAACATCCGGGACAGGGTGGCATCGCGCTGGAACAGGTGGTGGTAGAAGGCAGCACCGGCATGGGCCAGCACCACCGCGATCAACAGCCAGAAGCCGTATTCGTGCAAAGCATGGGATACCGCCACGACCTGCGGGTCCGGCCCGCTCAGCTTGGGCACGTCGACCAGACCGAACCAGCGGAACGGACGCAGGCCGCTGGCCGAGTCGTACAGCCAGCCCGACAACGGGATGGCGAACATCAGCACATACAGCAGCACATGGGTGGCGCTGGCGATGCGCTCCTGCCAGCCCGGCACGCCGGGTACCGGCCTGGGGGCACCGGCATACAGACGCCAGCCCAGGCGCAGCACCACCAGTGCCAGCACGGTGATGCCGATCGACTTGTGCGCGGTATAGACCCAGAAATACTTGGGCGTCTTCGGCAGCTCGCCCATGGTCAGGCCGACGATGCCCAGGGCGAGAATCAGCAGTGCGATCAGCCAGTGCAGGGTCTGGCTGACACTCCCCCAGGCGGCAGGGGTGTTCTTGGCGGTCATGAAGGGTCCTTGGTGGCCGTCTGGCTGTCGGAGTGGGGTTGGGGAGTGGGAGTTCCCGCACGGTCGCTGCGGTCGAGCGTGGCTTCAGCCTCGATCCGTACCTGCACCGCATCACCGATCACGCCCGGCCAGGCGGTGATGCCGAAGGCACGCCGACTCAGCGTGGTGGTGGCCGAGAAGCCGGCCGTACGCCGGAACGGCGGCAGCGGATAGCGCTTGATCTGGTTCAGGGTCACTTCCAGCGTGACCTCCTGGTTGACCCCGCGCAGGGTCAGCGTGCCGGTCACATGGGCATGTGTGGCGTCGATCGGTTCGATATGGCGGGAGACGAAGCGGGCGGTAGGGAAGCGTTCGCCATCGAGCAGGCTGCGCGCCAGGGTTGCCTCGTTCCACTTGGCATCACCAAGGTCCAATCGCGACACCGGGATCTCGACGTCCAGTGTCGCATCGCGCCAGTTGTCGCTATCGAACTGCAACTGGCCCTGGCTTCCGGAGATCGTACCCAGCGCCTGCGAATAGCCGGCGTGGTCGATCGCAAACAGCACACGGGTGTGCACCGGATCGATGCGGTAGACCTCGTTGCCTGCCCAGGCGGGGGCCACGGCAAGCAGCATCGGCAGCAGGGCCAGGCAGTGGCGCATCGGCGGGGGCTCCGGGAAAAAGACCGTTCGATCATACCCATAGCCTCCGCGCAACGCTGTGTGCACGGCTGCAACAGTTCGTGGTGCCGATGCGGCCGGAAACAGGCTGTTGCAGCGATGGCTGCGGCCCTGTGTGACAATCGGCACAGGACAGGGGGTTCAGGATGAAGAGCGGCTGGCGCCGGTGGTGCCAAGGCATTGCAGGAGCAGGTCTGGTGCTGTTGGCGCTTTCGGCTGCAGCGGCGACCTTGGACATGGCCGGTGAAACACCGCGCCTGCGCCGTTTCGGCGCGGCCGAGGGATTGCCCTCGCGCATGGTGGTGGCGCTGGCCGAGGACCGGCAGGGCCGCGTGTGGGCCGCCACCGACGGCGGCCTGGCCCGCTATGACGGCGGTGAGCTGCGGGTCTGGCAGCACGACCCGGCACAACCGGATTCGCTGCCCGGCAACGAGATCGAAACCCTGCTGGTCGACCCGCTCGACCGGGTATGGGTTGGCATCAACGGCAAGGGGCTGGCCCGGCTGGATGCCGACCGCGAACGCTTCAGGACCTTCGATTCCGTCACTGAGGGGTGCCAGGGACAGTTCTGGACCCTGGCCTATGCCGAGGATGCGCTATGGGTCGGCAGCAGCAGCCATGGGGTCTGCCGCGTCGGCGAAGATGGCTCGCTGCGCCATTTCCAGCATGATCGGGCGCAGCCCGGCGGTCTGCCGAGTGACACCGTCTTCAGCAGTCTGGTGGATGCACAGGGACGGCTGTGGGTGGGCACCGAAGCCGGTGTGGCGCGCTGGAACGGCCATGGCTTTGAAGCCGTGGCGCCGCGCGAACTGGCGGCGGTGAGCGTGCTGCGGCTGAGCCGCGATGCCGATGGCGCGATCTGGGTCGGTACCCAGAACGACGGCCTGTACCGCATCGATGCGCAGGATCGGGTGACGCGACCGGCCTGGGCCGACAGTGCCCGCCTGCGCTCGGCACTGGTGCTGCCCGACAGGCACGGAGGCTACTGGGTGGGAACGTCCGATGGCCTGCTGCGTGGTGACGACCAGGGGTTGCGCAGGTTGGAAGGCGACCGTGGCAGTGGTTTCCTGACCGGCCATAGTGGCGTGCTCGACCTGATGCAGGACCATGAGGGAGGCCTGTGGGTCGCACTGCTGACACAGGGCCTGGCCTACCTGCCGCCCGACTGGCGACGCTTTTCGACCTGGTACCAGTTCGATGGCAAGCCGCTGGACAGCCAGTACCTGTTGAGCGCTGCCAGCGACGGTCGCAGCTACTACGTCGGATCTGCCCATGGCGTCTACCAGATCGATGCACACGGGACGTTGCGCCTGCTGGCCAGCGACCGCGAACTGGGCAGCGGCGCGGTGTGGTCGGTGCTGCCACGTCCCGACGGCAGGCTGTGGCTCGGCCGCGCGGGGCGCATCAGCGTCTACGACCCTGCCACCGGTGTGCTGCGCGACTGGCGCATTGGCGGTGGCGCCGACCTTCGGCAGCGGATCGATCTGATGCGGCAGGCCCCCGATGGCACGGTCTGGGTATCGGTGATGAACCTGGGCCTGCAACAGCGCAGTGCCGACGGCCGGCTGCTGCGCAGTTTCGACGGCGCTACGCTGCGAGGCAGCACCGACGCGCCGGTCGAGCAGATCCGCTTCGATGCCAGCGGGCACGCCTGGGTGGTCGGGGAAATGGGCATCTGGCGCGAGCAGGGAGATCGCTTCGAAGCGGTGCCCGGCGTTTCCAGGGGGCCCATCTACGATCTGGTATGGATCGATCCCCGGCAGTTGTGGATCGCACGCCAGGGCGCATTCGAGCGCTACCAGTGGGATGGCCTGAGCCTGCGCCTGATCCAGCGCGTCGATGCCAGTGCCGGCGTGCCGCCGATCAGCATGGGAGGGCTGGCCCTGGCCCGCGACGGCCAGTTGTGGGCGACGACGCCCCGCGGCCTGCTGCGCTGGGATCCGAAGCAGCGTCGCCTGCAGATCTTCAATGAGCGCGACGGCCTGCTCGATGCCGAGTTCACCGGACGCCCACCGGCGATCGATGCCGATGGCCGCGTGCTGGCCGTTACCCAGACCGGCATGGTGGGCTTCGATCCGAATGCTGCCGACGCCGAGCTGTCACCCTCGCAACTGGTGATCGCGCAGGTTCGCGTCCGTCGCGATGATGCGCGCGGCTGGCAGCCCTTGCCGAGCTCCGGCCTGCTGTTGCTGGGGCCCGACGACCGTGACCTGCAGATCGATGCACGGCTGCTGTCCTACGCCAACCCGCAGGGCAACCGCTACCGGTTCCGCGTGCAGGGATACGACCAGAACTGGGTGGAACAGGGCGGGGACGGTCAACGCACGTTGTCGCGGTTGCCGCCCGGCACCTACGCCATCGAGGTGCAGGCCGCGACGGCCAGTGGTCCGTGGACGCCCTCGCAGCAGTTGCGCATAAAGGTACTGCCGCCCTGGTGGCGCAGCGGCATGGCGATCTTCGGCTACGTGATGCTGGGCTCGCTGTTGCTGTTGGCGTTGCTGTGGTCGATCCGCAGGCGGTTGCGGCGACGCCAGCAGTGGCAGTTGACGGTGCACAAGCAGCAGATCGCCGAGCAGGCATCGCAGGCCAAGAGCCGCTTCCTGGCGACCCTGGGCCACGAAGTACGCACGCCGATGACCGGGGTACTGGGCATGAGCGAACTGCTGCTGGCCACCGAACTGGACCCGGTGCAGCGCAGCTATGCCGGCTCGATCCAGCAGGCCGGCAGCCATCTGCTGCGGCTGGTCAACGATGCATTGGACCTGGCCCGGATCGAGGCCGGCCGGCTTGAACTGGACATCCGCCCGTTCGACCTGGGCGGACTGCTGGACCAGGTGCAGGCGTTGATGCAGCCGATGGCACGGCAGCGCAGGCTGGCGTTCCAGCGCGGGCAGGCATTGCCAGGCCCGATCTGCGTCAGTGGCGACGAGATGCGCATCCGCCAGATCCTGCTGAACCTGCTGGGCAACGCGATCAAGTTCACCGAACGCGGCCATGTCGGCCTGGCGGCGCGCCTGGATGAGGATGGCGGTGCGGTGACGTTCGAGGTCAGCGACAGCGGGCCGGGCATCAATGCCGAGCAGCAGCAGCGCCTGTTCCACCGCTTCGAACAGGCCGACGGCCCGCGTACCGCCTCGCGCTACGGTGGCAGCGGGCTGGGCCTGGCGATCTGCCAGGAGCTGGCGGTGGCGATGGGCGGCCGCATCGATGTCGACAGCCAGCCGGGGCGTGGCGCACGCTTCGCAGTGCGGCTGCCGCTGCCTTGGAGCCGGCAGCAGGCCTCCGGCCCTGGCGAGGCAGTGTCGCCGACGCTGCCTGCACTGCGCATCCTGCTGGTCGAGGATGATGCCACCGTTGCCGAGGTCATTGCCGGGCTGCTGCGCAGCCGTGGCCATGAGGTGGTGCACGTGCTGCACGGCCTGGGCGCGCTGTCGGAGATATCCACCGAGGGGTTCGATGTTGGTCTGCTCGACCTGGACCTGCCGGCGCTCGACGGCACTGCCATTGCCCGCCAGCTGCGCGCGATGGGCTACGAGCTGCCGCTGGTGGCCGTTACCGCGCGCTCGGATGCCTATGCCGAGGCGCAGGTGCTTGCGGCCGGATTCGATGGTTTCCTGCGCAAGCCGGTGACCGGCGATCTGCTGGTGGCGGCCATTGCCCAGGCACGCAGCAAGCGCCAGATCATCAGCTGAGCACGGCATCCTACGGCGTGATTCGCGCAACTTTCGGTTTACCATGCCGACGCCCACGGTGTGGGCATCATCAACAGCAGCGTGAGGAGGCCATCGGTGGTGTATCTGCGGGCAGTGACGCTGCTGATCCTGCTGCTGTGCTGCCTGGTGCCCGCTGCCGCGCAGCCGGTGCCGCCTTCGCCGCGGCAGGTCACCGTGTTCGACGGGTTGCCATCGAACACCGTCAACCGCATGGCCGAGGACCGCTACGGCTACCTGTGGATTGCCACCAACGATGGCCTGGCCCGCTACGACGGGCGCAACTACCGCATCTGGCGTTCCGAAGACGGCCTGCGCGACAACCGCATCTGGAGCGTGCTGGTCGATGCCCGCAACGAGCTGTGGATCGGCACTGAAAATGCCGGCTTGGTGCGGATGTCGGCCGATCGCCGCCAGCTGCGCTTCTACGACCGCAGCAGCCAGCCGCTGATGGGCAGCAACACCGTCTGGAGCCTGGCTGCGACACCGGATGGCGCGATCTGGTTCGGCACCCACGAGGGTGGCCTGTACCGGCTGGACAGCAATGACCGTCTGCAGCGGTTCCTGCCCGAAGCGAACAACCCGCGCAGTCTGCCGGCCGCGTCGGTGCCCTACCTGGCCACGCTTGCCGATGGCAGCCTGTGGGTCGGCACCAAGCATGGCGTGGCGCGCTGGACCGGAACCGATTTCGAACGCATCGGCGGCGACCTGCTGCCCAGCCTGCTGATCAATGGACTGACCGCAGAACCGGACGGCAGCCTCTGGATCAGCACGCTGGCCGGGGCCACGGTGCGGCGCCCGGATGGCCGTTTCGAACCGGTGCCCTGGACCTTGCCCGCCGGCGACCAGGTGCTGGGCATGATGCTGCGCGACGAGCAGGGCGGGCACTGGCTGGACACGCGCAGCGGCCTGGGCCGGGGCATCGATGGCCGCTACCAGAACGTACCGCTGTACAGTGCCATCGCCCGTGGCCTGGTGCGGCCGAACTGGACCGGCGCCTATGAGGACCGCGAAGGCGGCATCTGGCTGGCCAGTACCAATGCCGGCCTGTGGCACTTGCTTCCGCGCTGGTGGCAGTTCTCGGTGTTCTCGCGGCTGGAGGATGATCCCTCCTCGCTGCGCAATTCCTATGTGCTCGGTACCAGCCCCTCCAGCAATGGTGGGGTGTGGACGGTCGGCAGCCACGGCGCGCTGGACCGTTTCAATCCGCGCACGGGCGTGATCGAGCAGCACCGCACCTTCGTCAACGGCATGCACTGGCTGACCTCGGTGCGCGAAGACCGGCAGGGCCAGGTGTGGGTGGGCTCGACCGACGCCCTGATGCGCTACGACCCGCGTCGTGGCGAGCTGCGGCGCTGGGGGCGGGACTCGGGCGCGGACGCGACCATGGAAGGCAACATCGAGGCGATGATGACCTGCGATGGCGACAGCCTGTGGTTGATGCTGTCATCGGGGCTGCAGCAGCGTGATCTGGACGGGCACGTGCGCCGGCGGCTGGAAAACGGCCAGGACGGTCTGCAGGCCGGTCAGCTCAATCTGGACGTGGAATGCGGCCCGCAGGACCGGATCTGGCTGGCCAGCAGCCGCGGCCTGCTGCAATGGCAGCCGGATGCACAACGCTTCCAGCCGGTGCCCGGTGCGCCGGCCACTGCGGTGTATGCCCTGCACGTGGGCAAGGACGGCCAGGTCTGGTTGTCCGAGGATGGTCGGCTGTCGCGGTATCTCTGGAGCCAGGGCCGGCTGGAACGGCAGGCGGTAGTGGGCGCCGAGCAGGGCTATCCGGCGATTTCCGCTACCGGCCTGGTGGTCGACGCGCAGGGCGTGGCGTGGGCCACCAGCGCCCGCGGCCTGGTGCGGGTGAGTGCCGATGGCGAGAGCGTACGCCTGTACGGAGTGCACGATGGGCTGCCCAGCCAGGAGTTCCGCGAACACACCCTGATCGCCTCCTCGGTGGGGCGCATGGTGGCGGGTACCCCCGCCGGTGTGGTGGTGTTCGATCCCGAGCAGGTGCGGCCTTCCACCCGCCGTGCGCCGCTGGTGATCGAGCGGGTGGAGGTACGCCGCAACGAGCAGTTGCTGGACCTGACCCATGACTCGCCGTTGCAGATCGCCGATGGCGACCGCGACCTGCGTATCGTCGCGCGCCTGTTGTCCTTCGCTGATTCGGCTTCCAACACCTACCGCTACCGGTTGGCCGGCTACGACCCGGATTGGGTCGAGGTGGGCCCGGCAGGCGAGCGCCTGTTCTCGCGCCTGCCACCCGGCGCCTACCGGCTGGAAGTGCAGGCGCGCTCGGCCGACCACGTGTGGTCGCGGGTGCAGACCCTGGAATTCCACGTGCAGCCGCCATGGTGGCGCAGCTTGTCCGGCCTGCTGGTGCTGGCCTCGATCGGGTTGCTGCTGACCAGCTGGTTCGCCTGGTTGTACCGGCGCCGGCTGCAGCGCCAGCACGCCTACCAGCTCGCCCTGCACAAGCAGGATCTGGCCGAACATGCATCGGCGGCCAAGACGCGGTTCCTCGCCAATCTCGGCCATGAAATCCGCACGCCGATGACCGGCGTACTTGGCATGAGCGAACTGCTGCTGGCCTCGCCGCTGGATCCGCAGCAGCGCGGCTATACCCAGTCGATCCGGCATGCGGGTGAGCATCTGCTGCACCTGGTCAACGATGCGCTGGACCTGGCGCGGATCGAATCGGGGCGCCTGGAACTGCAGTCCAATGCGTTCGGTCTCCATCGCCTGCTGCAGGATCTGGCCGCACTGATGGGGCCACTGGCTGCACAGAAGGGCCTTCGGTTCATCCTCGACAACCAGTTGCCTGCAGGGCTGCAGGCGACCGGTGATGCGATGCGGGTGCGGCAGATCCTGCTCAACCTGCTGTCCAACGCGGTCAAGTTCACCAGCCGCGGCAGCATCACGCTGCACGCGCGTTGCGAGGACGGGCCGCGTGGGCTGTATTTCGAGGTGCGCGATACCGGTCCAGGCATCAGCCAGGAGCAACAGCAACGGTTGTTCCGGCGCTTCGAGCAGGCCGAGGGTGCGCGTACCGCGGCGCAGTACGGCGGCAGCGGCCTGGGCCTGGCGATCTGCCGCGAGCTGGCACTGGCCATGCAGGGCCGCATTCGCGTGGAAAGCCAGCTGGGAAGTGGCACCTGCTTCGGTGTCAGCCTGCCGCTGCCGCTGCAGCAGGGTGCGGCCAGCGACGGAGGTGCCGACAGTGACGCCGCCGCTGCTGTGGTCAACATGCCGCCGCTGCGGGTGTTGCTGGTGGAGGACGATGCGACCGTGGCCGATGTGATGTGTGGCCTGCTCACCACCCGCGGCCATGAGGTGGTCCACGCGGCCCACGCACTGGCCGCGCTGCGTGAAATCAGCGCGGGGGATTTCGATGTCGGCCTGCTCGATCTGGATCTGCCGGGCCTGAGCGGTTTCGAACTGGCCCAGCATCTGCGCAACCAGGGTTACACGCTGCCGCTGCTGGCAGTGACCGCGCGCACCGACCCGGACCTGCAGCAGCAGGTGGAAGCGGCCGGCATCGGTGGTTTCCTGCGCAAGCCGGTGACCGGTGAGCTGCTGGTGGAAGCGATCGCCCGCGTGCTGGGGCGGTAGGGGGTCGGCAGGGCTGCGCCCTGCACCCGCCGAATCAACGGCAAAGCAAAAGCAAAAGCAAAAGCGAAAGCTGGTATTCCGTGGGATGGCGGGGTGGGTCCGGTTGCGGGGACGCCGTGAATACGTCCTTGTAGGCTTGGCCGCGGCATCCATGCCGCGGACACCCCGCAACCGGACCCACCCCGCCTTCGACAGATTTCCGCGAACTCTCGGAATGGCATGGCCTGCTCTTGGTGGGTGTCGACCTTGGTCGACACGTAGATCCACGCCATGCGTGGATGAATCTCCGTCGAAATCGAATATTTCGACAATTGAAAGAACAGCATCCGCGCATGGCGTGGACCCATCAGCCACCGGAAAACTGTCAGAGGTGGGGCGGTGTCGGATTGCGGGGTGTCCGCGGCATGGGCCCGAGGCATGCCTCGGGCGGGCTGGGCAGGACGCCCAACCCCGGTCTTGCCGTGTGCGCAGGAAAGCGCACACGAGCAAGCGGCTGCCAAGCCTACAGGGACGTACTTGCGGCGTCCCCGCAATCCGACACCGCCCCGCCATCCCACGGAATGCCCGCTGTTGCTGTTGCCGTTGCTTCGGCCTCTGCAGGTGCAGGGCGCAGCCCTGCCGAACCCTCTACTCCGCTACTTCTTCTACCTGGCGCGGCTCGGGCTTGGTGTCGGGCAACTGCCAGAAGATCAGCGTCGAGGTGAGCGTGATCGCGCCCACGCACAGGAACGTGGCATGCAGTGCAGCCGTCGCGCCATGGCCTTCCAGCTGCGTGCCGAATGCGGCCAGCAGGCTGCCTGCGGCGGCTGCACCGAAGCCGGCGGCGAGCATCATCACCATCGACAGCAGGCTGTTGCCGGAACTGGCGAACTCACGGTCGAGGTCGCGCAGGGTGACGGTGTTCATCACGGTGAACTGCAGCGAATTGACCGCACCGAAGAACGCCAGCTGCAGCAGGCGCACGGCCAGGTGCTGGCCCGGTGTCATCAGGATGAAGCTGGCCATCGCCAAGCCGACCAGCACGGTGTTGGTCATCAACACGCGGCGATAGCCGTAGCGTTCAACCAGTTTCACCGCCAGCTTCTTCGACACCATGCCTGCGGCGGCCACCGGCACCATCATCAGGCCGGCGTTCATCGGCCCGAGGCCAAGGCCGACCTGCAGCAGCAGCGGAATCAGCATCGGCATGGCACTGCTGCCGATGCGCGAGAACAGGTTGCCGAGAATGCCGATGCGGTAGCTGGGCACGCGGAACAGTGCCAGGGAGAACAGCGGTGCCGTTGAATTTGCCGCGTGCAGCCAGTAACCGACCAGCGCGGCCAGGCCGGCCACGGTCATCAGCATCACCAGCGCGTGTGGTGTACCGAGCCCGGAAATCCCATCCAGTGCCAGCGACAGCACCACCATCGCAAAGGCCAGCATGGCGTAGCCGCGAAGGTCGAACCGGGTGCGGTGGCTGGCGTAGTGGTCGGGCATGATCTTCATCGCCGCGATGAAGCCGATGACGCCGATCGGCAGGTTGATCAGGAACACCCAGTGCCACGAGGCGATCTCGACCAGCCAACCACCCAGCGTCGGGCCGATCAGCGGACCCACCAGTGCGGGAATGGCGATGAAGCTCATCGCACGCAGGAAGTCCTCGCGTGGCACCGAGCGCATCACCGCCAGGCGCCCGACCGGCAGCAGCATCGCGCCGCCGATGCCCTGCAGTACGCGCGCGGCCACCAGCTGGTGCAGCTGCTGCGCCATTGCGCAGGCCAGCGAGCCGAGGGTGAACAGGATGATCGCCACCAGGAAGGTGCGTCGGGTGCCGTAGCGGTCGGCGATCCAGCCGGAGGCGGGAATGAAGGTGGCCACTGCCAGCGCGTAGCTGAAGACCACCGACTGCATCTGCAGGGGGCTTTCGCCAAGGCTGGCCGCCATCGCCGGCAAGGCCGTGTTGACGATGGTCGAGTCCAGCATCTGCATGAAGATCGCCAGCGAAACCAGCCACAGCAGGGGACGCTGGCGGGTGTAGGTCGATGGCGCTGTGGACATGGGGCGTGGCCGGTGCAACGTGGGGGCGCCATGATCGCGCACTGCGGGTCACGGCGCGATCAACATCGCGCCGTGATTGCCTGCGCGATGCTCAGCGTTGGCTGTGTGCGTGCACTGCGTCGACCAGCACCTGTACATGGGCCGGGTCCATGTCCGGCGACATGCCGTGGCCGAGGTTGAACACATGGCCCTCGCGCGAACCACCGTTGCCGGTGGCATAGGTATCGAGCACGCGTGCGGCCGCCGCGGCGATCGCATCAGGCGAGGCATACAACGTGGTCGGGTCCAGGTTGCCCTGCAGCGCTACGCGGCCACCGGTGCGGCGCAGCGCTTCGTCCAGGTCCAGCGTCCAGTCCAGGCCGAGCGCATCGGCGCCGGTCTGCGACAGCGCTTCCAGGTGCAGGCCGGTGCCCTTGCCGAACAGGATCAGTGGCGTGCGCTCGCTGCCTTCGCCGCGCTCCAGGCCTTCGGCGATGCGCTGCAGATAGCGCAGCGAGAACTCGCGGTACATTGCCGGCGACAGCACGCCGCCCCATGTGTCGAACACCTGCAGGGCCTGCGCACCGGCCGCGCGCTGCGCGCCGAGGTAGGCAATCACCGCGTCGGTGGTTACCTCCAGCAGGCAGTGCAGGGCCTGCGGATGGTTCAGCGCCATCGCCTTGATGCGCGCGAAATCCTTGCTGCCGCCGCCTTCGACCATGTAGCAGGCCAACGTCCACGGGCTGCCGGAGAAACCGATCAGCGGCACCTGGCCATCCAGTTCGCGGCGGATCAGGCGCACCGCGTCCATCACATAGCCCAGGTCCTGCTCCATGTCCGGCACCGCCAGCCTGGCGATGGCCGCTTCATCGCGTACCGGGTGGCGGAACTTCGGGCCTTCGCCTTCGACGAAGTACAGCTCCAGGCCCATGGCATCGGGAATGGTGAGGATGTCCGAGAACAGGATGGCCGCGTCCAGCGGGAAGCGGCGCAGCGGCTGCAGGGTGACTTCGCAGGCGATCTCCGGGTTCTTGGCCATGGCCAGGAAGCTGCCGGCCTTGGCCCGGGTGGCGCGATATTCCGGCAGGTAGCGGCCGGCCTGGCGCATCAGCCAGACAGGGGTGCAGTCCACCGGTTCGCGGCGCAGGGCGCGCAGCAGGCGATCGTTGCGGAGAGGGCTGGTCACAGTGGGCATTCCTTGGGCGAAAAGAGCAGCGGCGCAGTCAGTCGCCGTGCGAAAGAATCTGGAAGCCCCGATGCAGTTCGGCATCGCGGGCCTTGTCGTAGGCGTGGCGGGCTTCGTCGGCCGTCAGGTACAGCTCGCGCCGCAGCTGCGAGCGGGCGCCGACGCGGCCGGATTCACGCAGCAGTTCCCAGCCGCCGAACAGGTCCGGGACCAGGGTCAGGCGCAGGAAGCGCGGTGCCTGGGCACCGTCGGCGGATTGTTGCAGGTGGACGTGCATGGCAGCGATTGTAGCGGGGGCGAGGTGAGCCCTGCCGCAACGCTGATCCGGTAGTGCCGGCCGCTGGCCGGCAACCCCATGAAACCTCCCCGGCAGCGCCGCGCCATGCCCGGCGAACGCGGAAGCGGTCAGCCTGCGCCCAGCACCTTCAGTACCGCCGCTTCATCCACGTCCGGTACCACTTCGGCGCGGCCCATGCCACGCCACAGCACCAGGCGCAGGCGGCCGGCCACGTTCTTCTTGTCCAGGCGCATGCGGCCGAGCAGGGCCTGCGGGTCCAGCCCGGCGGGGATTGCCACCGGCAGGCCAAGCTGTTCCAGCAGCGCCTGCAGGCGCACCCGGTCGGTGTCCTCGGCCAGACCCAGGTGGGTGGAGAGGCGGGCCGCCAGCACCATGCCCACCGCGACGGCTTCACCGTGGTTCAGTGCATCGCGCCCCGGCGCGGAGTAGCCCTGTTCGGTTTCGATGGCGTGGCCGAAGGTATGGCCAAGATTGAGCAGGGCGCGTTCGCCCTTCTCGAAGGGATCGCGCTCGACGATGGCGGCCTTGTGCCGGCAGCTGCGGGCGATGGCCTCGGCGATGACCGCATCCTCGCCGGCCGCCAGTGCCTCGGCATGCTGCTGCAGCCACTCGAAGAACACCGCATCGCCCAGTGCGCCGTACTTGACCACTTCGGCCAGGCCGGCGCGCAGCTCGCGCGGCGGCAGGGTAGCCAGCACGCGGGTATCGGCGATCACCGCACGCGGTGGGTGGAACGCACCGACCAGGTTCTTGCCGGCCGGGATATCCACGGCGGTCTTGCCGCCCACCGAGGAGTCGACCATCGCCAGCAGCGTTGTCGGCAGCTGCACGCAGTCGATGCCGCGCATCCAGCAGGCTGCGGCAAAGCCGGCGAGATCGCCGACCACACCACCACCGAGGGCGAACACGCAGGCATCGCGGGTCGCGCCGAGCGCGGCCAGCGCCTCGATGACCGAGCCGAACTCGGCCAGGGTCTTGGAGGCTTCGCCGGCGGCCAGCACATGCTCACCCAGGATCAGGTCCGGGCGTGCGGCCAGCAGGGCCTGCTTGGTGGCATCCAGATAGCGCGGCGCAACCTCGCTGTCGCTGACCAGCAGGACATGGCGGCCACGCACATGGCTGGCCAGTGCGGCGCCGTCGGCCTGGGCGCCGGCACCGATGGTGATGGAATAGGGACGGTCGCCGCCAACGGCGACCTGCAGCAGGGCAGGGGAGGTCATGCAGTGGGGTCCTGTCGCTGCCAGTGCGTGGCCAGCCTGACGACAAGCTGGGCAGTGGCATCGGCGGCGGTAAACGGGTCGGTATCAAGAGTGACATCGGCGAGGTCGCGATACAGCGGGTCGCGATGCGCGGCCAGATCATGCAGCACCCGTTCGCGGTCCGGCCGCTGCAGCAGTGGCCGGGCCTTGTCGCGTGACAGGCGCTCCAGCTGGGCTGCGACGCTGACCCGCAGGTAGACGACAAAGCCTCGCTTGGCGATCAGGGCGCGATTGTCCGGGTCAAGCACGGCACCGCCGCCGGTGGACACCAGCTGGCCACGGCCGGCCAGCACCTGCGCCAGCGCCTGGCGCTCATGGGCACGGAAGCCGGCTTCGCCGGAATGCTCGAAGATCGTGGGAATGCTGGCCCCGGTCGCATCGACGATGGCCTGGTCGACGTCGACGAAGTCCAGCGTGAAGCGCTCGGCGAGGCGGCGGCCGATGCAGGTTTTACCGGCACCCATCGGGCCGATCAGGATCAGGTTCGGAGCGGGATTCATGCCCTCTGATGCTAACACCTCCGTGCCTTGGCCTTTACGTTCTTCACGTCAGGGTGGAGGTTCCTGCGGGGTATCCCGCGCCTGATGGAGTGCCTGCCATGTCGGTTGCCAAGGTCATCGAAATCAATGCGTCCTCGCCCAAGAGCGTGGAGGACGCAGTGCGCAGCGGTTTGAAGAAGGTGTCCGGGACGGTCAAGGGCATCCAGGGCGCCTGGATCAACGAGACCAAGGTGGTCACCGACGGCAACGGTGAGATCACCGAATGGCGGGTGAACCTGCGGGTCACCTTCCTGGTGGAGTGAGGCTGCTCAGCGCAGCCCTTGCACCTGGCGCTGGGCATCCAGCGCCACCACCCGGTCGGCAATGGCCGGCAGCGCACGCAACGCCTGCCGGCTGACCCGCTCGTAGTACTGCACGAAGCGCTCCAGCTGGGGTCGGTTCATGCCGTGCCGCCCCGGCTGGGCCGCCTGCA
Source organism: Stenotrophomonas sp. G4 (assembly GCF_003428825.1). Lineage (NCBI taxonomy): Bacteria > Pseudomonadati > Pseudomonadota > Gammaproteobacteria > Lysobacterales > Lysobacteraceae > Stenotrophomonas > Stenotrophomonas sp. G4. The sequence goes on along the minus strand of NZ_CP031741.1, from coordinate 3,328,958 downwards.
GGTTCTGCTCCTGCTGCCAGCGCCAACGCGGCACCACCGAAAAATCAGGAGGTTGCAGGAACCACAAGCGGTCGCACCGCTGCCACAGCGCCGGATACTCGCGGGCCAGCGCCTGGTTGCACCAGCGCCGCCAACGGCCATCGGCATCGGCCTCGCGCTCCAGGGCGTTGAGCGGGACATCCAGTTCGGCATCGTCCTGCGCCGGGGTGCCCAGGAACCAGCCCTCGAACACCAGCAGGTCCAGCGGCGTTTGCAGCTGCGGCCACTGCGCTTCGGGCAGGCGCTCGTCGGCCAGCTTGTCGAAGCGGGGCAGGGCCAGGGGCTGTCGTGCGGCCACTGCGTCCAGTACCGCATGTGCCAGCGGCAGGTCGTGGGTGCCCGGTGGGCCACGGGTGATCAACAACGGATGCACCTGCCGGGCCAGGCGCTGGCGTTGTGCGCGGGTCAGGTAGACATCGTCGATGGACAGCGTTGCGGCGTTCAGGCCACGCGCCTGGGCACGGGCAACCACCTGCGCGGCCAGCGTCGATTTGCCGCTCCCCTGCAGGCCGCTGATCGCCAATACTGGAACGGCTGTGCTGCTGCCCAGCGCGTCATCCAGCGCCTGCTCGACCATTGTTTCGGGGAATCCTTTCACCTGGGGCATGTACGCAGCGGCGACCATGCCGCCACAATAGCCCAAACCGTGTGAGAAGAATGCTGTCATGAGCGACCTGTACGCCGAAGCCCTGTCGACCTTTGCCGCGCTGTTCGAAGAAGCGAAACAGAGCCGCGAAGTCGAGCCCAATGCGATGACCGTGGCGACCGCCGATGTGCAGGGCCGGCCATCGGCGCGCACCGTGCTGTTGAAGGCGTTCGATGAGCGCGGCTTCGTGTTCTACACCCACCTGGACAGCCACAAGGGCAACGAGCTGCAGGCCAATCCGCAGGCGGCGCTGCTGTTCCTGTGGCGCAGCCTGCGCGAGGCCGGCATCCAGGTGCGCATCGAGGGACGCGTGGAGCAGGTGGCCGATGCCGAGGCCGACGCGTATTTCGCCAGCCGTCCGCGCATGAGCCAGATCGGCGCGTGGGCGTCGCTGCAGTCGAAGACGTTGAACTCGCGCGAGGAGTTCGACGCGCGTGTGGCCGAGGTCGAGGCGCGCTTCGAGGGCAAGGACGTGCCGCGCCCGGACGGCTGGAGTGGACTGCGGGTGGTGCCTGACCGCATCGAGTTCTGGTACGGCGCGCAGTTCCGCCTGCACGAGCGCTGGTGCTATGAAGCCGGTGCCGAAGGGCGCTGGAGCAAGCGGCTGTTGTACCCGTAAGGCACCGCGATGCAACGCGTGCCGCTGTATCGCGTGGTGGTGTTCGTGCCGGTGCCTGCGCTGGAGGCGGTGAAACAGGGCATCCTCGCAGTGGACGCGCTGCTGGCCGGCGATTACGAGCACGGCATGTGGTGGTCCGCGCCGGGGTTTGAACAGTTCCGGCCACGCGTGGGTGCGATCCCCGCGCAGGGCGAGGTGGGGCAGACCGAGGTGGTCGACAGTGTGCGGCTGGAGTTCTGCCTGCCGCGCGATCCGGCACGTCTGCGCCGTGTGTTCGAGCAGGGCATCGTGGCGCATCATCCCTGGCAAGTGCCGGTGGTGCAGGTGGAAGAGATCGAGCTGCTGTTGGCCGGGTAGATCCACGCCATGCGTGGATGGGGTACTTGGAGAAGGCGGTGCGATCCGAAGTTCGCACCCACCAGGCATCGGTCTGTTCGCTCCTGCCTTGCATCGGTTCTGCACCAACCAGACGGCAGGACGTTACAGCCCCACCGCGCGCAGCCATCGCCACAGCGTGGTGCGTGACACCCCCAGCGCCTGCGCCATGCCTTCGCGGTCATTGCGGTGTTCCTGCAGCAGCGCTTCCAGCTGCGCACGCGGTGGGCGTTTGCCGTTGCTTTCCACCGGCAGTGTGGTGGCGCCTTCGTTCACCAGCTCCGGCGCCAGCTGCAGCAGGCGCGCTGCATCGATCAGGCCGTCGCCGGGCTGCCAGTGGATACGCAGGCGATCAACCAGATTGCGCAGTTCACGCACATTTCCCGGCCAATCGGCAGCGCCAAGTGCTGCGAGCGCTTCTTCGTCCAGCGGTGCATCAATGCCGCGCAGCTGACGGAAGAAATGCTGCGCAAGGAGCGGGATGTCATCGCGCCGCGCACGCAGCGGTGGCAGTGCGATGCGCAGCGCGGCCAGCCGGTAATACAGGTCGCGGCGGAAGCTGCCAGCCGCCGCGCGCTGCTCCAGCGATTGCAGGGTGGCGGCGACCACGCGCAGGTCGACCGGGGTCGGTTCGGTGGCGCCCACGCGCAGCACTTCGCGTTCTTCCAGCACCCGCAGCAGGCGGGTCTGCAATGGCAGCGGCAGTTCGCCGATCTCGTCCAGGAACAACGTACCGCCATCGGCCGCCTCGACCAGGCCCACGCGCCCCCCGCGACGCGCACCGGTGAAGGCGCCGTCGCTGTAGCCGAACAGTTCCGCTTCCAGCAGTGATTCGCTGATCGCACCGCAGTTCAGCGCAACGAAACGACCGCGACGACCGCTGGCGGCGTGCAGCTGGCGTGCAACCAGTTCCTTGCCGGTGCCGGTCTCGCCGGTAACCAGCACGGTGCTGTCGTGCGGGGCGTACAGCGCGATCTGTGCGCGCACGTCGGCCATCGCATTGCTGTCGCCGAGCAGGGCATGCGCATCGCTGCGTGGGGCGGTGCGGCGGCGCGGAGCCGGCCGGCTGCCGCCGGAGCGGGCCATGGCCTGGGTCAGCTCCAGCGCATGCTCGAACGCCTGCCGCACCGAATCAGCCGAGTACAGCAGCACGCCGGGTAGCCCGGCCTGTTCGGCATGGTCGATGGCCATGCCGGTGCCGACGATCACCTCGATGCCGTTGGCGCGCAGGTCGGCGATGCAGTCGCGGGCATCTTCGCGGGTGACGAAGCGGCGGTGCTCGATGTCCAGGCCGAAGCTCTGCTGGAAGCTGCTGAACACCGGCACATCGCTGGCATGGGTGACCAGCCCGATGCGTGGGGCGATGCGACGGGCGCGCGCCAGCGCTTCCATCAGGTCGAAGCCATTGGCGTGGATCGGTACCAGCGGCAGGTCCAGGCGACCGCGCAACCAGGCCGCGTTTGAGCCGCCGGCAATCACCACGTCGCAGTGCTCGCGGCGCAGGCGCTGGCCGATCACTTCCACGGCCTCCTCGAAGCCCAGGTTGATCTGCTCGATGCGCGCGCGGCGGTCGAATTCGGGAATGACATCGCCCAGCAGGCCGGTCAGGCGCGAGACGCTGACCGTCCAGATCACCGGACGGCCGGGGTCGGCATCGGCGTGGCGCAGGGGCGAGCGGGGCAGGTACATGGTGCAGGGATCGGGAATGATGATGTTTCATGATACATCTGTTTCAATGTTTCATATGTTTCACTGCGGTTGACCGGTCATCCCCGTGAAATCAATCGCTTGCAGGTTGGCATGGTGCTTGCGCTTACCTCCCTGTTCTTCAACCTGGATCGCCGCATGACCGTTTCGACCCTCTCTTCCGCCGGTGCCCGCTTCCGCGAGGCGTTGGCTGCCGAATCGCCGCTGCAGGTGATCGGCGCGATCAACGCCAACCATGCGCTGCTTGCCAAGCGCGCGGGTTTTCGTGCCATCTACCTGTCCGGCGGTGGCGTGGCCGCCGGCTCGCTGGGCCTGCCGGACCTCGGCATCAACACCCTGGAAGACGTGCTGGTGGACGTGCGCCGCATCACCGACGTCTGCGACCTGCCGCTGATGGTCGACATCGACACCGGCTTTGGCCCGAGCGCGTTCAACATCGCGCGCACGGTGAAGTCGCTGATCAAGGCTGGCGCGGCCGCCTGCCATATCGAAGACCAGGTCGGCGCCAAGCGCTGCGGTCATCGCCCGGGCAAGGAAATCGTCTCGCAGGGCGAAATGGTCGACCGCGTGAAGGCCGCTGCCGATGCCAAGACCGATCCGGACTTCTTCCTGATCGCGCGCACCGACGCCATCCAGGTGGACGGCGTGGACAAGGCCATTGAGCGTGCCATCGCCTGCGTCGAAGCCGGTGCCGACGGCATCTTCGCCGAGGCCGCCTATGACCTGGATACCTACCGTCGCTTCGTTGATGCGGTGAAGGTGCCGGTGCTGGCCAACATCACTGAATTCGGCGCGACCCCGCTGTTCAGCCGCGACGAGCTGGCCTCGGCCGGCGTGGCCATCCAGCTGTTCCCGCTGTCGGCGTTCCGCGCCGCCAACAAGGCCGCCGAGAACGTCTACCAGACGATCCGCCGCGAAGGTCACCAGCGCGACCTGATCGACAGCATGCAGACCCGCGAGGAGCTGTATGACCGTATCGGCTACCACGCCTTCGAGCAGCAGCTCGATGCGCTGTTCGCCGCCAAGAAATAAGCAGTACCCTGCACCATCAAGTTTCGGAGGGAAACATGAACGATACGACCGCAACCCCGACCTTCAAGCCGAAGAAGTCCGTCGCCCTGTCCGGCACCGCTGCCGGCAACACCGCGCTGTGTAGCGTCGGCCGTAGTGGCAACGACCTGCACTACCGTGGCTACGACATCCTGGACCTGGCCAACACCAGCGAGTTCGAGGAAATCGCCTACCTGCTGGTGCATGGCAAGCTGCCGACCCGCGCCGAGCTGGTTTCGTACAAGGCCAAGCTGAAGTCGCTGCGTGGCATTCCGGCCGCGGTGAAGGCCGCGCTGGAAGAACTGCCGCCGTCGGCGCACCCGATGGACGTGATGCGCACCGGCGTGTCCGTGCTCGGCTGCGTGGCGCCGGAGAAGGATGACCACAACCATCCGGGCGCGCGCGACATCGCCGACAAGCTGATGGCCTGCCTCGGTTCGATGCTGCTGTACTGGTACCACTGGAGCCACAACGGCCGTGCGATCGACGTGGAAACCGACGATGACTCCATCGGTGGCCACTTCCTGCACCTGCTGCACGGCGAGAAGCCGCAGGATTCGTGGGTGAAGGCGATGCACACCTCGCTGATCCTGTACGCCGAGCACGAGTTCAACGCTTCGACCTTCGCCTGCCGCGTCATCGCCGGCACCGGCAGCGACATGTACAGCGCGATCTGCGGTGGCATCGGCGCGCTGCGCGGCCCCAAGCACGGCGGCGCCAACGAAGTGGCGTTCGAAGTGCAGAAGCGCTATGACAATCCGGACGAAGCCGAGGAAGACATCAAGGCCCGCGTGGAGCGCAAGGAAGTGGTGATCGGTTTCGGCCACCCGGTCTACACCGTGTCCGATCCGCGCAACAAGGTGATCAAGGACGTCGCCCGCGAACTGTCCGAAGAACAGTCGAGCATGAAGATGTACGACATCGCCGAGCGCCTGGAAACGGTGATGTGGGACATCAAGAAGATGTTCCCGAACCTGGACTGGTTCAGCGCCGTCAGCTACCACATGATGGGCGTGCCGACCGCGATGTTCACGCCCCTGTTCGTGATCGCCCGTACCGCCGGCTGGAGCGCGCATATCGTCGAACAGCGTATCGACGGCAAGATCATCCGCCCGAGCGCCAACTACATCGGCCCGGAAGATCGCGAGTTCGTGGCCATCGACAAGCGTTCCTGATCATCGCCACTGTTGCACTGCTGCAAGCATCCGGCCGGCCCCGTGCCGGCCGGATGCCGTCACCGCCGTATCGCCGGCACCCGGCCCGCCACGAGCATTCCGCCAGCCCATGAATACCGATTACCGCAAGACCCTCCCCGGCGCCTCGCTGGACTATTTCGATGCGCGCGCCGCCGTCGACGCGATCCAGCCCGGCGCCTACGCCACGCTGCCGTACGTATCGCGCGTGCTGGCCGAGAACCTGGTGCGTCGCTGCGATCCGGCCACGCTGACCGACTCGCTGAAGCAGCTGATCGAGCGCCGTCGCGACCTGGATTTCCCGTGGTTCCCGGCGCGCGTGGTATGCCATGACATCCTCGGCCAGACCGCGCTGGTGGATCTGGCCGGCCTGCGCGATGCGATCGCCGACAAGGGCGGTGATCCGGCCAAGGTCAACCCGGTGGTGCCGGTGCAGCTGATCGTCGATCACTCGCTGGCAGTGGAATGCGGCGGTTTCGATCCGCAGGCGTTCGAGAAGAACCGCGCCATCGAGGACCGCCGCAACGAGGACCGCTTCCACTTCATCGACTGGACCAAGCTGGCCTTCGAGAACGTGGACGTGATTCCGCCGGGCAACGGCATCATGCATCAGATCAACCTGGAGAAGATGTCGCCGGTGATCTACGTGCAGGACGGCGTCGCCTTCCCCGATACCTGCGTGGGCACCGACAGCCACACCCCGCATGTGGATGCGCTGGGCGTGATCGCCATCGGCGTGGGCGGCCTGGAAGCGGAGAACGTGATGCTGGGCCGTGCGTCGTGGATGCGCCTGCCGGACATCATCGGTGTCGAGCTGACCGGTCGGCCGCAGCCGGACATTACTGCCACCGACGTGGTGCTGGCCCTGACCGAATTCCTGCGCAAGGAGCGCGTGGTCGGCGCCTGGCTTGAATTCTTCGGCGAAGGTGCCGCTGCACTCACCATCGGTGATCGCGCCACCATCTCCAACATGTGCCCCGAATACGGCGCAACCGCCGCGATGTTCTACATCGACGGCCAGACCATCGACTACCTGCGCCTGACCGGTCGCGAGGAAAAGCAGGTCGCACTGGTTGAAAACTACGCGCGCAGCACCGGCCTGTGGGCCGATGACCTGGCCACTGCGGAATACGAGCGCGTGCTGCACTTCGATCTGTCGACGGTGGTGCGCAACATGGCCGGCCCGAGCAATCCGCATCGCCGCCTGCCGGTATCGGAACTGGTCGAGCGCGGCATCGCCGATGCCGCCAAGCTGGAAGCCGGCAAGGCCGAGCAGGCACAGGGCCTGATGCCCGATGGCGCGGTGATCATCGCTGCGATCACCAGCTGCACCAATACCTCCAACCCGCGCAACGTGATCGCCGCCGGCCTGCTGGCACGCAAGGCCAACGAGCGCGGCCTGCTGCGCAAGCCTTGGGTGAAGTCGTCGCTGGCACCCGGTTCCAAGGCAGTGCAGCTGTACCTGGAAGAAGCGGGCCTGCTGCCGGACCTGGAGAAGCTGGGCTTCGGCATCGTCGCCTTCGCCTGCACCACCTGCAATGGCATGAGCGGCGCGCTGGATCCGAAGATCCAGCAGGAAATCATCGACCGTGACCTGTACGCCACGGCGGTACTGTCGGGCAACCGCAACTTCGACGGCCGCATCCATCCGTATGCGAAGCAGGCGTTCCTGGCCTCGCCGCCGCTGGTGATCGCCTACGCCATCGCCGGCACCATCCGCTTTGACATCGAGAAGGATGTGCTGGGCGTGGACACCGACGGCAACGAAGTGCGCCTGAAGGACATCTGGCCGAGTGATGCCGAGATCGATGCGGTGGTGAAGGCGGCGGTGAAGCCGGAGCAGTTCCGCAGCGTCTACAACCCGATGTTCAACGTACGCGTCGAACACGGCGCAGCGGTGAGCCCGCTGTACGACTGGCGCCCGCAGAGCACCTACATCCGTCGCCCGCCGTACTGGGAAGGTGCACTGGCCGGTGAGCGCTCGCTGGCCGGCATGCGTGCGCTGGCGGTGCTGCCCGACAACATCACCACCGACCACCTGTCGCCGTCCAACGCGATCCTGGCTTCCAGTGCCGCGGGCGAATACCTGGCGAAGATGGGCCTGCCGGAAGAGGACTTCAATTCCTACGCCACCCACCGCGGTGACCATCTGACCGCGCAGCGTGCCACCTTCGCCAACCCGAAGCTGTTCAACGAGATGGTGCGCAATGAAGACGGCAGCGTGAAACAGGGTTCGCTGGCGCGCGTCGAGCCGGAGGGCAAGGTGATGCGCATGTGGGAAGCGATCGAGACCTACATGCAGCGCAAGCAGCCGCTGATCATCATCGCCGGTGCCGACTACGGGCAGGGCTCTTCGCGTGACTGGGCCGCCAAGGGCGTGCGCCTGGCCGGCGTGGAGGCCATCGTTGCCGAAGGCTTCGAGCGCATCCACCGCACCAACCTGATCGGCATGGGCGTGCTGCCGCTGGAGTTCAAGCCGGGCACCACCCGCCTGACGCTGGGCATCGATGGCACCGAAACCTTCGACGTCATCGGTGAACGTACGCCGCGCGCCGAGTTGCGCGTGGTCATCCACCGCCGCGACGGCCAGGACGTGATCGTGCCGGTCACCTGCCGCCTGGACAGTGACGAGGAAGTGGCGATCTACGAGGCCGGCGGCGTGCTGCAGCGCTTCGCGCAGGACTTCCTGGAAGGCGCCAAGGTGGCGTAAGGCAGCAAATAGCTTGCTTGCGTCGAGTTGCCGCCATGCTGGCTTCGGCCCGCATGGCGGTGGTGATGGAGGAGAGGGGCGTTGCCCTATCTGCATGGGGACCGCGTTCTACAACATCGCAGGCACGGTTAACACCGCCTTCATCCTGCTGAGCCTGTTGGGTGTGGGCGCGCAGTTTCGGTTGGTGCGCAACCGTCGGGAGCGTGCGGATGCGACTGAGAGTGCCACTGCAGTGCTGTCGCTGAATCAGTTCAGTGTCAGCTTCCTGGCGTACCTGTCCTTCTTCGCCTATGGTTACAGCGTCACGCCGTTCAATCACTTCATTGTCTGGCCGCGTTTGCTTGCGTCGGTGCTGGTCATGGCCATCCTGGTGGAGATCTGGCGTGACCGCCGAAGCCGCTCCGCGACGATCTGCCTGCTGGCAGCCTTGTTGCTGATGACCTGCGCGCTGGCCGGCCTGGCCTGCGGGAATCGTCATGTGGACGAGGGCAGGGTGGTGGCCAGCGCGATGATCGTAGTCATCACTGCCTTGCTGGCGCAGGGCTACGCACACCAGATCCTGCTGATCCTGCGCAATGGCCATACCGGTGCGGTGTCGTTGCGGATGAGTCAGTTGATCCTGCTGATGGACCTGTCCACGGTCGTATTTGCCGCGGCCATGGGCCTACGGATGGGATGGCCGTTGCTGCTGCTGGCAGCGGTGAGTGGAAGTACCAAACTGGTCATCCTGTATCTGTTCCGATGGCAGCACGGGACGTCCGCGCGGGCGCGGCGAAATCATGCTGAGGCGCCTGCTTGATGGCGATGCCCTCGTCATGCCAAGGCTGGCGCTTCTGCCCTTGTCGCTGTCCCGAGCGTCTCGCAGACTGTCGCGTGATAGTTCTGCAGAAGAGGCCTATATGGTCAATATCAACGTGGTGCTGACGGATGAGCTCAAACAATTCGTGGATAAGGACATTCGTGAAGGCGGTTACGCCAGCGCTTCCGAGTATGTCGGCGACCTTGTCCGTCAGCGAAGGCGTATCAAGGCTGAAGACCTGCTACGCCAGTTGATCGCGGAAGGCCTCGCTTCGGGGGCTCCGGCCCCACTTCCTCCGGGGCACTTCCAGAAGCTGCTTGAGCGCGCATCGAATCTAAAATGAAGCCAGTACATCCGGCCCACCGCTAGGCGGTGCACGGCTCCCGAAGAATTGTTTCATTGCACACAGGAACCCGAGCCATGACCTTCCTCCCGCAACTCCGTATTCCCGCCACCTACATGCGCGGTGGTACCAGCAAGGGCGTGTTCTTCCGCCGGCAGGACCTGCCCGAGGCCGCTCAGGTGCCGGGTGCCCCACGCGATGCGCTGCTGATGCGCGTGATCGGCTCGCCCGACCCGTATGGCAAGCAGACCGACGGCATGGGTGGGGCCACCTCCAGCACCAGCAAGTGCGTAATCATCTCCACCGCCTCGGTGCCGGATCACGACGTGGATTACCTGTATGGCCAGGTGTCGATCGATACCGCGTTCGTGGACTGGAGCGGCAACTGCGGCAATCTCAGCACCGCCGTTGGTCCGTTCGCGATCGCCAACGGCCTGATCGATCCGGCCCGCGTGCCGCGCGATGGCCTGTGCACCGTGCGCATCTGGCAGGCCAACATCGGCAAGACCATCATCGCCCATGTGCCGATGCGCGATGGGCAGGTGCAGGAGATCGGCGATTTCGAGCTGGATGGCGTGACCTTCCCGGCTGCCGAGATCCAGCTGGAATTCCTCGATCCGTCCGACGATGGTGACGCCGGTGCGATGTTCCCCACCGGCAACCTGGTCGATACGCTGGACGTGCCGGGCGTGGGCAGTTTCGAGGTGACGATGATCACCGCCGGCATCCCGACCATCTTCCTCAACGCCGCCGACCTCGGTTACACCGGCACCGAACTGCAGCCGGCGATCAATGAAGACAAAGCGGCGCTGGAGCGTTTCGAGAAGATCCGTGCCTACGGCGCGCTGCGCATGGGCTTGATCCAGAAACTGGAAGACGCGGCGACCCGCCAGCACACGCCGAAGGTAGCCTTCGTCGCCCCCGCGCAGGATTACGTGTCGTCCAGCGGCAAGGCGATCCCGGCCGCGGACATCGATCTGCATGCCCGCGCGCTGTCGATGGGCAAGCTGCACCACGCGATGATGGGCACCGCTGCAGTAGCGATCGGTACCGCCGCGGCGATCCCCGGCACGCTGGTCAACCGTGCTGCTGGCGGCGGCGAGCGCGAGGCCGTGACCTTCGGGCATCCGTCGGGCACGTTGCGCGTGGGTGCGCAGGCCGCACTCGTTGACGGCCAGTGGACGGTGTCCAAGGCCATCATGAGCCGCAGCGCCCGCGTGCTGATGGAAGGCAAAGTGCGCGTGCCGGCCGAATAGTGCTCTGGTAGATGCCGACCTTGGTTGGCATGCAAGCGCCAACCAAGGTTGGCGACTACCGGGACGCGCGGCCTGACCTGCTTTCCGGCGAGGAGATCGATAATGTCCGACAGCCACACCCCATCCAACACCCGTGCAGCCTGGGATGCGCTGCTGGTGGACATCGTCGACTACGTGCGTGACACGCGCATCGACTCGCCGCTGGCGTTCCAGACCGCGCATCACTGCCTGCTCGACACGTTGGGCTGCGGGTTGGAGGCGCTGGCCTTCCCCGCCTGCAGCAAGCTGCTGGGCCCGCTGGTGCCGGGTATCAGCGTGGCCAACGGCGCGCGCGTCCCCGGCACCAACTTCGTGCTCGATCCGGTGCAGGCGGCTTTCAACATCGGCGCGATGGTGCGCTGGCTGGATTTCAACGACACCTGGCTGGCCGCCGAGTGGGGCCACCCCTCGGACAACCTCGGTGGCATCCTCGCCGTGGCCGACTGGCTTGGCCGCAACGCGGCCGCGTTGAGACGCCCGCCGCCGACCGTGCATGACGTGGTGCTGGCGATGATCAAGGCGCACGAGATCCAGGGCGTGCTGGCGTTACGCAACTCTTTCAACCGGGTCGGCCTGGATCACGTGCTGCTGGTCAAGGTGGCCACCACCGCCGTCGTCGCGCAGATGCTGGGCCTGGACCGCGAGCGGATGCTCAATGCGGTGTCGCTGGCCTGGGTGGATGGACAGGCGCTGCGCACCTACCGGCATGCGCCCAATACCGGTTCGCGCAAAAGCTGGGCGGCCGGTGATGCGACCAGCCGTGGCGTACGCCTGGCGCTGATGGCCGCCACCGGCGAGATGGGCTACCCCAGCGTGCTCAGTGCACCGACCTGGGGCTTCGAAGCGGTATCGATGCATGGCCGGGCGCTGACCCTCGGCCGCCCCTTCGGCAGCTACGTGATGGAGAACGTGCTGTTCAAGATCAGTTTCCCGGCCGAATTCCACGGGCAGACGGCGGTGGAGGCGGCGATCATCCTGCACCAGCAGCTGCGCGCGCAGGGGCGAACGGCCGAGGACATCGAACACATCGCGATCCGTACCCAGGAAGCCTGCATCCGCATCATCGACAAGCAGGGGCCGCTGCACAACCCTGCCGACCGCGATCACTGCGTGCAGTACATGGTGGCCATCGCGCTGCTGCATGGGCGGCTGGTGGCCGAGGATTACGAGGACGACATGGCGGCCGATCCGCGCATCGACGCGCTGCGCGCGAAGATGACCTGCCATGAAGACCCGCAGCTCAGCGACGACTACCTGGACCCGGACAAGCGCAGCATCGCCAACGGGCTGACGGTGCGCTTCAACGACGGCAGCGCGCTGCCGGAGGTGCTGGTGGAGTACCCGCTGGGCCACGCACGCCGGCGCGCAGAGGGTATCCCGCTGCTGATGGACAAGTTCCGTCGGCACCTGGCGCACCGCTTCCCCACCGCACAGCAGCAGCGCATCCTGGCCGCCTCGCTGGATCCGGTGGCGCTGGCGGCGATGCCGGTGACCGACTACGTGGACCTGTACCTGCCGGGGTAGGGGACACTTTGGTAGGTGCCAACCTTGGTTGGCACGGACCCAACGCCAACCGGGGTCGGAGGCTACCGCGCCGGGCATGGCCCGGCGCTACCGTTCCGATGCATTCCTGCCGAATCCGCGTCAACGCCTTGACGCGACGCGACTATAATGGCCACCTCGATCAAGGAGTGACGACATGAGCGGTCCGGCACGGCGGATGCGGTGGGGATGGACGGCAGCATTGCTGGCAGGAGGCCTGTTGCTGGGCCTGGCCGGTTGCCGCAACGACAGCGGGCAGCTGCCAAAGGCCAGCGGCGAAGCCATCGCCACCAAGGCCGAGCAGGTGAAGGAGTTCACCCTGCTGCGTGCCTACCCGGACCAGAAGAGTGAAGGCCTGTCGCTGGCGCTGGAGTTCTCGCGCCCGCTGGTCGGCACCCAGGACTTCGACAAGCTGGTGCGCTTCGAAGAGAAGGTCGGCAACGATGACAGCAGCTGGACCCTGTCCGATGACGGCCTGACCCTGCGCTATCCCTTCGTCGAAGCCGGCAAGGAATTCAGCCTGGTGGTCTCGCCGGACCTGCTGGCCGCCGATGGCAGCCGCCTGGGCAAGGAACTGAAGCAGAAGGTCTTCAGCGGCGAGCTGAAGCCGGTGGCCGGTTTCGCCTCGCAGGGCAGCGTGCTGCCGGCCAAGGACAGCCGCGGCCTGCCGGTGGTGTCGGTGAATGTGCCGGAGGTCGATGTCGAGTTCCTGCGCGTGCGCGAAAAGGATCTGCCGACCTTCTTCAGCCAGTACCAGCGCGGTGGTCGCCGCGGCAGCTGGGAACTGAGCAGCGACTACGAGCGCAGCCCGATCAACAAGCTGGCCGAACCGGTCTACGTCAACCGCTTCATCCTGGGCGGCAAGCAGAACGAGCGGGTGCTGACCTACCTGCCGACCCAGGACATCAAGGAACTGCAGGAGCCGGGGCTGTATTTCGCCCTGCTCAAGCGCACCGGTGACTACGAGGGCGAGTTCGATACCGCATTCTTCTCGGTCAGCGACATCGGCCTGCACACCCGCGCGTACAAGGACAAGCTGTTCGTCCATACCGCCGCGCTGAAGGACGGTGCATCGCTGAAGGGCATCGACCTGCGCGTGCTCGATGCCAAGGGCGAAGTGGTGCTGAAGGGCAGTACCGACAGCAATGGCAATGCGCTGCTGAACTACACCCTGGATGCCACCCACGTGCTGGTGGCCAGCAGCGGCAAGGACACCAGCTTCCTGCCCTTCAACCAGCCGGCGCTGGACCTGAGCGAGTTCGCCGTGGCCGGCCGTGACAACGCCTGGTTCGATGTCTATGCCTGGTCGGGCCGCGACCTGTACCGCCCGGGTGAGACGGTGCGCCTGTCGGCGCTGCTGCGCGACAACGACGGCAAGCCGATCAAGAGCCAGCCGGTGTTCCTGCGCCTGAAGCAGCCCGATGGCAAGACCTTCCGCGAAACCCGCGTGCAGCCGGGCGAACAGGGCTACATCAACTTCGAGCAGACCATTCCCGCCGAGGCGCCGACCGGGCGCTGGCAGGTGGAGTTCCGCACCGACCCGGCCAGCAAGGAAGCGATCCAGGGCATGACCCTGCGCATCGAAGAGTTCCTGCCCGAGCGCATGAAGCTGGACCTGGACAGCGCGCAGAAGACGCTGAAGCCGGGTGAAGACCTGCGTCTGCAGGCCAACGGCGCCTATCTGTACGGTGCCCCGGCCGATGGCAACCGCTTCACCGCGCGCATGGCGGTGGCTGCCGAGCTGAAGCCGGTGGAGGGCCTGCCGGGCTACTTCTTCGGCGACCCGACCCTGCAGCTGCCGCGCGAAGCCAAGGATGTCATCGACACCACGCTGCCGGCCAATGGCCAGCTGCGCGAAGACGTGTCGTTGCCGGAAGAGGCGACCAAGGCGAAGGCGCCGATCGCGGTGGTGCTGTCCGGCAGCCTGTATGAAACCGGTGGCCGCACGGTCACCCGCACCCTGAAGCGGGTGGTATGGCCGGCCGCCGCACTGGTCGGCGTTCGCCCGTTGTTCAATCCGGACGACGGCGCTGATTCCAACGGCAACGCGCGGTTTGAACTGATGCGCGTGGATGCGGCCGGCAAGCCGCAGCCGGCCAAGGGCCTGAAGATCACCCTGGTGCGCGAGCTGCGCGACTACCACTGGACCTTCAACGACAACCGCTGGGACTACGATTTCACCCGCCGCTTCGAAAACAAGGAAACCCGTACCGTCGATGCCGGCGGCAGCGCGGTGGCCTTCGACTTCCCGGTGGAGTGGGGCGAGTACCGGGTGGACGTGTTCGATCCGTCCACCGGCCTGACCAGCCGTTATCCGTTCCGCGCCGGCTGGAGCTGGGGCGATGACAACCGTGGCCTCGATGCTCGCCCGGACAAGGTCAAGCTGGGCCTGGACAAGACCGGCTACAAGGCAGGCGATACCCTGGAAGTGACGGTGACCCCGCCGCACGCCGGCAAGGGCGTGCTGATGGTCGAGACCGACCGCATGCTGTACGTGCAGGACATCGACGCCAAGCCCGGTGCCACCTACAAGATCCCGGTCACCGCAGACTGGGAGCGCCACGACGTCTACATCACCGCGCTGGTGTTCCGCGGTGGCAGTGCGCCGAGCAAGATCACCCCGGCCCGCGCGGTGGGCGTGGTGCACGTGCCGATGGACCGCAAGGGCCGCACCGTGGCCGTCGGCCTGGCCGCGCCCAAGCAGATGCGACCGGAGCAGGACCTGCCAGTGACGGTCAGCGCACCGCAGCTGGCCGGCAAGGTCGCGCACGTCACTGTTTCGGCCGTGGACGTGGGCATTCTCAACATCACCCGCTTCCCGGTGCCCGATGCCGGCGCCCACTTCTTCGCCCAGCGCCGCCTCGGTATCGATGCCTATGACATCTACAGCCGGGTGATCGAGAGCTTCGACGGCGGCAGCGGCAAGCTGAAGTTCGGCGGCGACATGGCGCTGCAGGCGTTGCCGCAGGCCAAGCGGCCGACCGCGCGCGTGCAGACCGTGGACCTGTTCTCCGGCCCGGTGCAGCTCGATGCCAAAGGCATTGCCCGCATCCGCCTGAAAGTGCCGGATTTCAATGGCACCCTGCGGGTGTCGGCGCTGGTCTACAGCGATGACCAGTACGGCAAGCGCGATGTGGAAACCGTGGTGCGCGCACCGCTCCTGGCCGAGGCCAGCATGCCGCGCGTGCTCGCCCCGGGCGACCGCAGTACGGTGACCCTGGACGTGCAGAACTTCACCGGCAAGCCCGGTCAGTTCAACGTGCGCGTGGACAGCGAAGGCCCGCTCAGCCTGGGCGAAGGCACGCGCAGCGTGCAGCTCAATGCCGATGCCAAGACCACGTTGAGCTTCCCGTTGTCGGCGCGCGAGGGCCACAGCGTGGCCAAGGTGCGCGTGCGTGTGGATGGCAACGGCTTCAAGGCCGACCGCCGCTACGATCTGCCGGTACGCGCGGCGTGGCCGCAGGTACTGCGCTCGCAGGTGCGCACGCTCGATCCGCTGGCGGCGGTGAGCCTGGATGGCAGCCTGATGGACGGGCTGATGTCCGAATCGGTCAATGCCCGCCTGCTGGTCAGCCCGCTGCCGCCGATCCCGTTCGCCAGCGCGCTGCAGGGCGCGTTGAACTATCCGTACGGCTGTGCCGAACAGACCACCAGCAAGGGCTACGCCGCGCTGATCCTGGACCAGGCCACGTCGTCCATGCTCGGCGCTGACGGTCTGGACGCGAAGACCCGCCGCGAGCGCATGGAAGGTGCGTTCGGTCGCCTGGCGTCGATGCAGGTGGCCAACGGCAACTTCTCGATGTGGGGTGACGACGGCTACGTGAACCCGTGGCTGACGCCGTACATCGCCGAGTTCCTGCTCGATGCCAAGGACGGTGGTTTCGCGGTGCCGGACAACGTGCTGCAGAAGGCGCTGAACCGCCTGAGCGAAGACCTGCTGTCCGGTGGCAACCAGTTCTACGGCCAGGAAAAGCGCGAGAGCCTGAAGTTCGCCAACCAGGCGTACTCGGGTTACGTGCTGGCCCGCGTCAACCGCGCGCCGCTGGGTACCCTGCGCACGCTGTACGACAACGAACGCAGCAAGGCCGTGGGTGGTCTGTCGCTGGTGCACCTGGGCGTGGCGCTGTCGCTGCAGGGCGATGCCAAGCGCGGCCAGGCGGCCCTCGCGGCGGGCTTTGCCAAGTCCAGCAGCGAACGCCCGTCGTACTTCGGCGACTACGGCAGTGCCGTACGTGACGATGCGCTGATGATCGCGCTGACCCACGAGAACAAGCTGGCCAAGCCGGCATGGGATGCACGCGCGGTCGATCTTGGCCGTGGCTTGGATGCGCGCCGCAGCAGTGGCTGGATGTGGCTGAGCACGCAGGAACAGGTGGCCATCGCCCGCCTCGGCAAGGCACTGGCCGCCAACCAGAAGGCGCTGGTGGCCGGTGAGCTGGTGATCGGTGGCAACAGCGAGGCCATCGGCGAACGCAAGCTGTTTGGCCGCAACTTCGATGCGGGGCAGCTGGCTGCGGGCGTGCGCTTCACCCCGCAGGGACAGCCGCCGATGTTCGCCAGCATCGACGTGGCCGGCATTCCGCGCAGCGCGCCGGCACCGGACAACAGCGTGATCGGCGTGGAGCGAAGCTACTTCGGCACCGATGGCAAGCCGTGGTCGCCGCGTCCGCTGAAGGAAGGTGAAGCGCTGATCGTGCGGGTCACCATCACCGCCGACAGCGAGATGCCCGATGCGCTGCTGACCGACCTGCTGCCGGCAGGCCTGGAGATCGAGAACCTCAACCTGGGCGATGCCAAGCAGTGGGCCGATGTGGTGGTCGATGGCATCACCATCAGCGACCGCAGCGAAGCGGCCGATACCAAGCACGAAGAGTTCCGCGATGACCGCTACGTGGCGGCGCTGAAGCTCTCGCGTGGCAGCAAGGCCAACGTGTTCTACCTGGTGCGTGCGGTCACTCCGGGTACCTACACGGTGCCGCCGTCGCTGGTGGAGGACATGTACCGGCCGCAGCTGCGTGGCGTCGGCCGCAGCAACCCGACCACGCTGACGGTGGTACAGCCGTGACCGCGCGGACGGGCCGCGACGGCGCGGCCCGTCCCACTGGATGCCGTGGATGAAGGTGGAATCGCTGAAAACGCGGCTGCCGCGCCTGCGGCAGCGGCTGCAACCGCTGTGGCCGTGGCTGCGCTGGGGCATGGCGGCGTTGCTGGCGCTGCTGCTGGTGCTGGATTTCGCCTTCCCGCCGCCGTTGCCCCGGCAACGCGACACCAGCACGCTGGTGGTCGCCGCTGACGGCAGCCCGATGCGGGCGTTCGCCGATGCCGAGGGCGTGTGGCGCTATCCGGCGTCGGTCGACAGCGTGTCGCCGCTGTACCTGCAGGCGCTGCTGACCTACGAGGATCGCTGGTTCTGGCAGCACCCGGGTATCAATCCGCTGGCGATCCTGCGTGCCGGTGGGCAGCTGCTGCGGGGTGGCCGCATCGTCTCCGGAGGCTCGACCCTGACCATGCAGGTGGCGCGCATTCTCGATCCGCATACGCGCACGCCCTGGGGCAAGCTGAAGCAGATGCTGCGTGCGGTGCAGCTTGAGGTGCACCTGTCCAAGCGCGAGATCCTCGCGTTGTATCTGGAGCGCGCGCCCTACGGTGGCACCATCGAAGGCGTGGAGGCGGCCAGCTGGGCCTACCTGGGTAAGCCGGCCGCGCAGCTTTCGCATGCCGAGGCCGCGTTGCTGGCGGTACTGCCACAGGCACCCAGCCGTCTGCGCCCGGATCGTCATCCCGAAGCTGCGCAGAAGGCACGCGACAAGGTGCTGGCGCGCATGGCCGAGCTCGGCGCATGGACGCCGGAGGAAGTGGAAGATGCGCGCATCGAGAACGTGGTCGCACGCTCGCTGCGTCCACCGCTGCATGCGGCACTGCTGGCCCAGCGCCTGCACTCGGCGCATCCGGGGCAGGCGCGGATCCAGAGCAGCATCGACATCGGCCTGCAGCGCACCCTGGAAGAGCGCGTGGCCAGCTATTTCTCCACGCTGCCCGAGCGCACCTCCGCCGCACTGCTGGTGGTCGACAACCAGACCCTGCAGGCGCGTGCGTATGTCGGCACGCTGTCTTTCGGTGATCGGCAACGGCTGGGCCACGTGGACATGGTGCAGGCGTGGCGCTCGCCGGGCTCCACCCTGAAGCCGTTCCTGTATGCCATGGCACTCGATGATGGCCTGATCCATTCCGAGAGCCTGCTGGTGGATGCGCCGCAGAGCTTCGGCAGCTATCGGCCAGGCAACTTCGACATGGCCTTCAACGGCCCGGTCAGTGCTGCCAGTGCGCTGCGCCTGTCGCTGAACGTGCCGTCGGTCGACCTGCTGCAGCGGGTAGGTGCGGCACGCTTCGCCGCGCGCCTGTCGCACGCTGGCATCCAGTTGCGCTTCCCGCCGGGCAGTTCGCCCAATCTGTCGCTGATCCTCGGCGGCACCGGCGCGCGGCTGGAAGACCTGGTCGGTGCGTTCGCTGCGCTCAACCGCAACGGCATTGCCGGCCGCGTGCGCTACACCGATGACGAACCGATGATCGAGCGGCGGCTGGCTTCGCCCGGTGCCAGCTGGATCGTGCGCGAGATGCTGGAATCGAATCCGCGCCCGGGGTACGGCGTTGGCACGTTCGACGTTGGCGGGCGGCCGCGCGTGGCCTGGAAGACCGGAACCAGCTATGGCTACCGCGATGCGTGGGCGATCGGCAGTACCCGCCACTACACCGTGGGCGTGTGGGTGGGGCGCCCCGATGGCACGCCGTTGCCGGGGCAGTACGGCGCGGTCACCGCCTTGCCGTTGATGTTCGAGGTGGTCGACAGCCTGCCACGCCAACGCGGCGATGCGGCGGCCGCGCCGATGCCGGCCGGCGTGACCCAGGCAGACATCTGCTGGCCAACTGGAGAACTGGCCGAAGGGTTGCCAGCGGCACTCTGCCAGCGACGCCTGTCGGCCTATCTGCTGGACGGTGCGGCACCGCCGACGTTCCCCGAACGCGAGGCACGGCGATGGCAGCCTGGCCGCCAACGCTACCTGGCTGACGCGCGCACCGGACTGCGCGTATCAGCTGACTGCAGCGCGCCACATGAGGAAGTCGCGCGGGAAATCGCGCGATGGCCGGCGCTGTTGTCACCCTGGCTGCCCAAGGCCACCCGCGATGCCTCACAGCTTCCCGCGCTGTCGCCGGACTGTCGCGATGATGGCCGCGAGGCCAGTGTGGCCCTGCATATCGATGGCCTCAACGAAGGCGCAACGCTGGCGCGTGCACCCAATGCCGAACATGGCGTACGCCTGCAGCTGCGCGCATTGGGCAGCGAACAGGCCGTGGACTGGCTGCTGGATGGTCGATGGATCGCGCAGACGCGCGGTGCGCAGCTGATGCAGCGCGAGTTCGCCGATCCGGGCGCGCATACGTTGACCGCGCTGGCTGCCGACGGCGCCTGGACGCAGGTACGGTTCAACGTGCTGCGGTAGCGCCGGGCCATGCCCGGCGGATGTCACGTGATCGGGCACCCACCCGCCGGGCATGGCCCGGCGCTACCGGTCCGCCATGCCCCGGTAGATGCCAACCTTGGTTGGCAAGCGCGGAAGCTGCCCACCAAGGTGGGGGACTACCAAGCGTTCACTGGCACGGCTCGGCGCTACTCCCCGATCCAGCCATCCAGCAGGTCGGCGAACTCGTCGGCGTGCTCCTCCTCCTGCGCCAGGATCTCCTCCAGGATGCGCTTGGTGGTGGTATCGCTGTCGCCGATGAAGTTGATCATCTCGCGGTAGCTGTCGATGGCGATGCGCTCGGCCACCAGATTTTCGCGGACCATGTCGCGCAGGTCGCTGCCTTCCTTGTATTCGGCGTGCGAGCGTGCCGTCAGCGTGTCCGGATTGAGATCCGGCTCGCCGCCGAGCTGGACGATGCGCTCGGCCAGCTTGCCGGCGTGCGCCTGCTCCTGCTGTGCGTGTTCAAGGAACTCGCCCTTGACCGCATCGGCCAGCATGCCCTTGGCCATGAAGTAGTGCCGGTAGTAGCGCAGCACGCATACATATTCGGTGGCCAGCGCGTCGTTGAGCAGCTTGATCACCACCTTGCGGTCGGCGCTGTAGCTGTCGGTGATCGCTCCGTCTTCGATGTTCTTCCGTGCCCGCTCGCGCAGGGTCTGGCGATCACTGATGCCAGCGACCTTGGCGGAAGGGGAGGTGTTGCTGGCTTTGGCTGGCTTGTTGGACATGGCTGGCCGGTTTCCTCTGCAGTCAGGGTTTCAGGTGGGCAGGTGATCCAGTACGTAGTCGGCTGACGACACCTCGAACTGGCCGGGCTCCTCGATCCAGGCCGCGCGCACTGTGCCGTCCACCACGTACAGGGCAAAGCGACGCGAACGCGTGCCCATGCCGGATGAACTTGCATCCAGTTCCAGGCCAAGTGCACGGGTCAGTTCGGCATTGCCGTCGGACAACATCAGCAGACCGTCGGGTACGTGCTGGTCGGTGGCCCAGGCTTTCATCACGAACGGGTCGTTGACCGCCACGCAGTAGACATCGATGCCGCGATGGCGGAACGCCTCGAACTTTTCCACGTACCCGGGCAGGTGCCGGGCCGAGCAGGTGGGGGTGAACGCACCGGGCACGGCGAACAGCACCACCTTGCGCCCGTCGAACAGGGCGTGGGTATCGAGGGTCTCGATGCCTTCGCGGATGCGCTTGAGGGTGACTTCCGGAATACGGTCGCCGACATGGATGGTCATGGGAACTCCTTGCTGGGTCAGGGTAGGGGCCAGGAGGGGACGGACGCGTCAAGACATTGGAAAACCCATGTATACACCCCATCTCCGTCGTCCGCGGCGGGCGGTCAGCCACAGCATGGGGCAGGGCGACGGCAGGCGCATTGCGCTGGATCAGTCGGCCTCACCGTTGCCGCACGACCGGCGGCGTAGCATCGCCGGCGCGTAGAATGAACCCGGGGCGGCGCCTACCGGCGCGGCCGAAGCGAATCGAGGTAGCTGGATGGAATTCAAGGATTATTACGCCACCCTGGGGGTGGAACCGAGCGCGGGCGAGGCGGAAATCAAGACCGCCTATCGCCGGCTGGCACGCAAGTACCACCCGGACGTGAGCAAGGAGGCCGGGGCCGAGGACAAGTTCAAGGCCATCAACGAGGCCTACGAGGCGTTGCGCGATCCCGAGAAGCGCGCGGCCTACGACCAGTTGCGTGCGCAGGGCTATCGCCCGGGCGAGGAATTCAACGTGCCGCCGAACTACGGCGGTGGCGGTTTCAATTTCGAGGAAGTGTTCGGCGGCGGTGGCCCCAACGGCGGTTTCAGCGACTTCTTCGAGAGCCTGTTCGCGCGCCAGCGCGGCGGCCAGGGTGCAGGCCCGGGCCCGGGCTTCAGCAGCCATGGCCATGCGCCCAACCGCGATACCCGGGCCAAGTTGTCAGTACCGCTGGAGGCGGCCTACAACGGCGACAGCCTGCGCATTACCGTCAACGGCAAGCAGCTGGATGTGCGCGTGCCCAAGGGCATCCGCCCCGGGCAGGTGATCCGCCTGGCCGGGCAGGGCAACCACGGCGGCAACCTGCTGCTGGAAGTAGAGTACGCCGCCCATCCGCAGTTCGAGGTCGACGGCCGCAACATCCTGTACACGCTGCCGGTCACACCGTGGCAGGCCGCGTTGGGCACCAGCATCAGCGTGCCGACCCTGGGCGGCGCGGTGGAACTGAAGATTCCGGCCGATTCCGACGCAGGTCGCAAGCTGCGGCTGCGTGGGCGCGGCTTGCCGGGCAGTCCGGAGGGCGACCAGATCGTCGAGCTGGAGATTGTCGCCCCGGCGGCGACGGACGACGCGCAGAAGAAGGCCTATCGGAATCTGGCCAAGGCGTTTGGCGAAACGATCTGACATTCCCTTCGGTGAGTGCGGACCTCGGTCCGCACGCCTTGTGGTAGTGCCGGCCGCTGGCCGGCAGCGGCGTGCCAACCAAGGTTGGCAGCTACCAGGTAGTGCCGGCCGCTGGCCGGCAGAGGCGTGCCAACCAAGGTTGGCACCTACCGGAGCGGTGTGTCAGCCCTGACCGGCAAATACCCGTTCCAGCACCTCGGACAGTTCGTCTTCCGAGAACGGCTTGGTGATGTAGGCCTTGGCGCCCTGGCGCATGCCCCACATGCGGTCGGTGTCCTGGTCCTTGGTGGTCACCAGGATCACCGGAATGTGCCGGGTCGCCTCATCGCGGGCGAGCGTGCGGGTCGCCTGGAAGCCATTGAGGTTGGGCATCACCACGTCCATCAACACCAGGTCGGGCAGCTCGGCCTTGGCAGTCTCCACCCCGGCCGCACCATCGGTGGCGGTCAGGATCTGGTGCCCGAGCTTCTCGACGATGCGCTGTATCCCCAACAGCTGCGACGGTGAGTCGTCGACGATCAGAATGCGTGCCATGTTGTTCCCCATGTGATGCCGGAAGTGTAGTGCCGGCATCCTGTTGGCGGGAGGGCGACAGCTGCCGTCCGTCGCCTGCCTGCGACGTTCAGTCGATCCGCACCACCGTGCGGCCAAGCGAGCCGCCCGCCAGCATGCGATCGAACACCGCAGGCAGACCGTCCAGACCGACTTCGGCGGTGCAGATGCGGTCCAGGTGCTGCGGTTTCCACGCGTCACCCAAGCGTGCCCACACTTCTTCGCGCAGCGCGCGGGGGGCATTGGCGGACGAAACGCCGAGCAGCGAGACACCGCGCAGGATGAAGGGCATCACGGTCATGTCCAGCGTCGGGCTGGCGGCCAGTCCCGCACTGACCACGCTGCCGTAAGGCACGGTCTGGGCCAGCAGACTGGCGAGCATCGTCCCACCGGCGTTGTCCAGGCCGCCGCCGAAGCGTGCCGACTGCAGCGGCCCGGTGTCGGCAAGTGCATCGCGCGGCAACACCTCGGCAGCACCGATGTCGCGCAGGAAGTCGCTCTGCTCGGGCTTGCCGCTGATCGCGTGCACGGCATAGCCGGCGCGACTGAAGATGTCCACCGCCAGGGCACCGACCCCGCCGCTGGCGCCGGTGACCGCCAGTGGCCCAAGCTCGGGCGTCTGCCGGTTGTCCTGCAGGCGCAGCAGCGCCAGCGCGGCGGTGAAGCCGGCGGTGCCCAGCACCATCGCCTCGCGCGGGCTCAGCCCGGCCGGCTGGGCGATGACCGCGCTCGATTCCAGTCGCACGTACTGGCTGTAGCCGCCATCACGGGTTTCGCTGAGGCCGCAACCGGTGGCCAGCACGGCATCGCCCTCGCGCCAGGCCGGATCGGTGGAGGCGACCACCGTGCCGGCCACGTCGATCCCGCCCACCAGCGGGAAGCGGCGCAGGATGCGGCCTTTGCCGGTGCCGGCCAGGGCATCCTTGTAGTTGACCGAGGACCAGTGGGCGCGGATCAGCACCTGGCCGGGGTTGAGGTCGTCCAGACGCAGCGGGACCAGGCCGCTGCGGTAGCCGGCGTCGTCTTTTTCGATGCGGAAGGCGGTGAACGGGGTGGTGGGGGCCATCGGCGTTGCCTGACTTCGAGGAAAACGCCACCTTACCCGGTCCGGCCCCTTTCAATCCTGCCGGTCCGCCCCATCTTGTATGATCGGTAGTGGTTAACGGCTGGCGTTGCGGGAAGGGCCCGCGTCGCAGCCCACATCTTGATGGAGCGTGCATGGCCTGGAATACACCCGGCGGCAACAAGGGCGGACAAGGCCCCGAGGACAATCGACGCGGGCCGTTCCGGTCGCGCGGCGGTGGCAATGGTGGCGGCTGGGGCGGATTGCCCGGACCGCTGAAGGATCTGTTCGACGGCGGCATCCTGCGTTGGGTGGTGGCGGCAGTGGTCCTGCTGGTGCTGTTCTCCAGCTTCCAGCTGATCGGCGAACAGCAGCGTGGCGTGGTGCTGCGCTTCGGCCAGTTCTCGCGCATCCTGACCCCAGGCCCGAACTTCAAGCTGCCCTGGCCGATCGAATCGGTCACCAAGGTCAACGCCACCGAGATCAAGACCTTTTCGATCCAGGTGCCGGTGCTGACCCGCGATGAGAACATCGTCAATGTCTCGTTGAACGTCCAGTACCGCATCGATGACCCGCAGCAGTACCTGTTCGGCACCGTTGATGCCAACCAGGTGCTGGAGCAGTCGGCGCAGAGCGCGGTGCGCGAGGAAGTCGGCCGCGCCGACCTCAACGCCGTATTGAACAACCGTGGCCCGCTGGCCGTGGCCGCCGAAGAGCGCCTGCAGACATTGCTGCGTGCCTTCAAGACCGGCCTGACCGTGACCGGCCTGACCCTGCAGGACGCCCGCCCGCCGGAGGAGGTCAAGCCGGCCTTCGACGAGGTCAACGGTGCCCAGCAGGTCAAGGAGCGCCTGATCAACGAAGCCCAGGCCTATGCGGCCAAGGTCGTGCCTGAAGCGCGTGGCCAGGCCTCGCGTGCCCGTACCACCGCCGAGGGCTACAAGCAGGCCGTGGTGTCCAAGGCCGAGGGTGATGGCCAGCGCTTCAGCCTGCTGCAGGCCCAGTACAAGGATGCCCCGGAAGTCACCCGCAAGCGCCTGTGGCTGGAAACCGTGCAGCAGGTGCTGAGCGAGAACCGCAAGGTCATTGGTGGCGATGGCCGCCAGCTGATCTACGTGCCGATGACCGGTGATACCCGTGCCAGCACCTCGGCACCGGCGCCGGTACCGAACCCCGATGTGGTGATGCCGTCGCTGCCGGGTACCACCGCAGTGGAAGCTTCCCGTGATCCGGGCCGGCCGGTGGGCCGCCCGACCGGGCGTTCGAGCGGCCGTGAGGAGGGCAGCCGATGAGAAATTCAATCTGGATCGCCGTTGTCGTAGCGGTGCTGCTGGGCCTGCTCGGCTCGGTGTACGTGGTCCGCGAGGACCAGACCGCCATGGTCCTGAACCTGGGCAAGGTGGTGCGTTCGGACATCAAGCCGGGCCTGCACTTCAAGCTGCCGGTGGTGGAAACGGTGCGGGTGTTCGACCGCCGCTTCCAGGTGCTGGACACCGCGCCGGCCCGTTACTTCACGGCCGAGCAGAAGGACGTCAGCGTCGACTTCTTCGCCATCGGGTACATCTCCAACGTGGGTGATTACTTCCGTGCCACCGGTGGCGATCCGCGTATCGCCAACGCCCGCCTGGCACCGATCATCACCGACTCGCTGCGCAACCAGATCAACTCGCGCACCCTGCAGCAACTGGTCTCCGGCGACCGCAGCGAGCTGATCGCCGAGCAGCTGAAGGGCATCAACGAAGCCGTCGCCGGGCTGGGCATGCAGATGATCGACCTGCGCATCAAGCAGGTGGACCTGCCCACCGACAGCCAGGTGATCAACGACGTGTACGAGCGCATGCGCGCCCAGCGCAAGCAGGAAGCCGCCAAGCTGCGCGCCGAAGGCGAGGAGCAGTCGCTGACCATCCGCGCCCAGGCCGACCGTGACAGCACCGTGCTGATCGCAGAAGCCGAACGCGATGCCCAGCGCCTGCGTGGTGAAGGCGATGCCGAGGCCGCGCGCATCTACGGCAAGGCCGGTTCGGCTGACCCGTCGTTCTACGCGTTCTACCGCAGCCTCGAGGCGTACCGCGGCTCGATGACTGACGGCAACGGCGTGATCGTGCTGGACAAGAACGACCCGTTCCTGCAGTACCTCAAGAACGATCGCTGAGTCCGCACGGCAGTACCTCACGGGGCCCGGCCATACGCCGGGCCCCGTGCTTTTCCGGAGTTCCCCCATGAAAGATCTGTTCGCCGCCGTCTGTCTGGTCGCGGTGCTGGAAGGCCTGTTGCTGTTCGTGGCCCCCGTGGCCTGGAAGCGCATGGCCGAACGCCTGCTGGACCTGCCCAGCCCGGCCCTGCGCAGCTTCGGTGGCCTGGTCCTGCTGGCCGGGCTGAGCCTGCTGTGGTGGGTGCGGCATTAGAAGGGTAGTGCCGGCCGCTGGCCGGCAACCTGGGACTGCCGGCCAGCGGCCGGCACTACCGGGGGGCTGACCGGCTGGTGAAGCCGCCCGTCGGAAAGGTGGCACCGGACCCCGGAAACCCGGATAATGCACAAAAGCCGGACGGGCCTCCCCGTTCGGCTTTTTCCGTGTCTGGGCCATCCATCGCCGGCCGCTCCCCGTTTGGAGCCGCCACCCAAGCGCTGGCCAGCCCCGCTGCGGTTTACCCGTCCGCGGCCCCGATGGCCGCAACAAATAGAGGAACCCGTCATGGGTCAGTCTGTCGTAGTGCTTGGTGCCCAGTGGGGCGATGAAGGCAAGGGCAAGATCGTCGATCTGCTCACTGAGGAAATCGGCGCCGTCGTGCGCTTCCAGGGCGGCCACAATGCCGGCCACACCCTGGTCATCAACGGCAAGAAGACCGTCCTGCACCTGATCCCGTCGGGCATCCTGCGTGACGATGCGCTGTGCCTGATCGGCAACGGCGTGGTGATCTCGCCGGCCGCGCTGCAGAAGGAAATCGCCGAGCTGGAAACCTCCGGCGTGGAAGTGCGTTCGCGCCTGAAGATCTCCCCGGCCGCGCCGCTGATCATGCCGTACCACATCGCCCTGGACCAGGCGCGCGAACGCGCTGCCGGCGGCAAGGCGATCGGCACCACCGGTCGTGGCATCGGCCCGGCCTACGAAGACAAGGTGGCGCGTCGCGGCATCCGCATCGCCGACCTGCATTATCCGAAGCAGCTGGAAGAACTCCTGCGCACCGCGCTGGATTACCACAACTTCGTGCTGACCAAGTACCTGAACACCGACGCGGTCGATTTCCAGAAGACCTTCGACGAGGCGCTGGCCTTCGGCGAGTACGTGCAGCCGATGAAGTCGGACGTTGCCGGCATCCTGCATGACCTGCGCAAGCAGGGTAAGCGCGTACTGTTCGAAGGTGCGCAGGGCGCGCTGCTGGACATCGACCACGGTACCTACCCGTACGTCACCAGCTCCAACACCACCGTCGGTGGTGCGCTGGCCGGTGCCGGCGTCGGCGCCGATGCGATCGACTACGTGCTGGGCATTGCCAAGGCCTACGCGACCCGCGTTGGCGGCGGCCCGTTCCCGACCGAGCTGGACGATGAAGTCGGCCAGGGCATCCGCGACCGCGGCGCCGAATACGGTGCCTCGACCGGCCGCCCGCGTCGCTGCGGCTGGATGGACATCGTCGCGCTGAAGCGCGCCGTGGCCATCAACGGCATCAGCGGCCTGTGCATCACCAAGCTGGACGTGCTGGACGGCATGGAAAAGCTGAAGGTCTGCATCGCCTACGAATACAACGGCAAGCGTACCGAGTACGCGCCGCTGGACGCGCAGGGCTGGGAAGAGTGCACCCCGGTGTACCTGGAGTTCCCGGGCTGGACCGAAAACACCCACGGCATCACCAACTGGGACGACCTGCCGCCGGCCGCACGCGCCTACCTGCGTTCGCTGGAAGAGCTGGCCGGCTGCCCGATCAGCATCGTCTCCACCGGCCCGGACCGCGACCACACCATGGTCCTGCAGGATCCGTTCGCCTGAGCGATGCGGCGATGCCAGACGCTGCCTGGCAACGCTGCCGCACCGGTAGCGCCGGGCCATGCCCGGCGTCGCTGAAAGAAGAAGCCCCGCGAAAGCGGGGCTTTTTCGTTAGTGTGTACGCAATGCCAGCAGGGAAGCGGATCGATGACCGGCGATGTCAGCGCGAAAGGGACGCGGGTGCTGCGGATCACCCTGTGGGTGTTCTGGGGCCTGTGGGCAGTCGCCTGTGTGGTGCTGGCGGTGGGCGCCGTGGCCAACCACCTGGCGTCACGCACGCAGACCCTGCCGCTGGTGCTGAGCCCCGGTGCGAGCGCGGAGATCACGGTCTACCGCTTCATTGATGATCGCCTGCGGTTGCGGCTGCGTTACCCGCCCAACGCCGCCGACCCGGCCCTCGACCCCGACGTGCTGATGCGTGTCGACACCCCCAACGAGCATGCGGACTTCCGTGCGGGCGTGCGTTCTGGCCCAGCCGGGATGGATGTTGTGCGCAGGCTGGAAACCGTTGAAACGGCTGTTTTTACCGCCGCGTACTTCGGCTATGGCCGCGGTGATGCGTTGCCCCGTGGCCGCTCCTGGCTGCGGGTGACCGTGCTGGAAGTGGAGCCGGCGCTGGCCGGCAGGCCGGCAACGGTCGAAGTGCAGCCGCCGTTGGATCTTCTGAAACTGACCGACCTGGACTACCTCTGGTTGTGGCCGTTCTTCTTCTGGAAACTGGCAGCGCTGTTGCTGCTGGTTCCAGGCATCGCACTGGCGATCTTCACCATCGCGCTGCGCAGGCAGCGTCCACGCGCTGCCTAGGCGCCACGACCAGACCGTGCGGGTTGCGACTTAATCCCCTCCGTCCCCTTTTTTCAGCAATGGATAGGGATTGATCGACTCGCCCTTCCACCATTGCTTCTCCGGGCCCAGCACGTGCACTTCGAAATGCAGGTGCGGCGCTTCGGGGTTGGCGTTGCCGGTGCTGCCGACGTAACCGATCACGTCGCCGCGCTTGATGGTCTGCTTTTCGGCCAGGCCGTCGGCGTAGCGCTGCAGGTGCGCGTAGTAGTAGCACCAGCGGCCGCTGGGTTCGAACTGATAGATGGTCAGGCCGCCGCGTTCGCTGTCGAACAGCTTCTCGACATGGCCATCGGCCACCGCCAGTACCGGTGTGCCGGCAGCAGCCATGATGTCGATTGCATCGTGCACGCGGCCTTCGCTGCGTGCGTCGGTGAAGGTGTCCTGCAGTTGCGAGGGCGTGATGCCCTGTACCGGCAGCAGCAGGCCGGAGGGTGTGTCGCCCGTTGCTGCTGGGGCGGGCGCAGCGATTGCCGTTGTCGCCTGCTCCACGGGTACGGCACGGGCGCTGTCGGCCGCAGTGGAGGTCTGCGCCACTGCAAGGGGGCGGGCATCCGTGTCATCGGACGGCGTGCCATCGCGCTGCAGCCACCATCCGGCTGCTACGCCCATCACCAGCCCCAGTACGATCAATTGCGCTAGTCGCATCGGCTCACTCCTGCATGACGACCGGTACCGACGTATCCACCGCTGCAGCCACGCGCAGCGCATCCCAATTGGTCATGCGCACGCAGCCGTGCGATTCGGTCTTGCCGACATGGCCGGGCACCGGTGTGCCGTGCAGGCCGTAATGGGGTTTGGACAGGTCGATCCAGACCCGGCCGACCGGATTGTTCGGGCCGGGCGGAATCGTGGCCTTGCGATCGCCCTTGCTGGCGTCCCAGAACAGCTTCGGGTTGTAGTGGAAGGGCGGATCCGGGTAGACGCCGAGGATCTTCCACTCTCCGATCGGCAGAGGGTCGTGCTCGCTGCCCGACGATACCGGTACCTGTGCGATCACCTTGCCCTGCGCGTCCAGCAGCTGCAGGGTGGAATCGGATTTGTCGACCACCAGCTTGGCCGCCTTGGGCAACGCAGCGGGCGCAATATTGGGCACCTGGATGCGGCTGCCGGCCTTGCTCAGATCCACACCGGGATTGAGCGCCTTCAGCAGCTCCGGTGCAGCATGGAAGCGCTCGCCCAGCGATTCCTCCACGCTGCTGAAGCCCAGTGCCTTCAGCTTGGCCTGGTCGGCAGGCTTTTTGGGAACAGCGACAAACGGACCGGCCACGTCCTCTGCGGTCAGCGTGTAGCTGGCAAGGGGGCCGACCGAGTCGGCCTGCAGGGCCTTCCAGGTGGCGTCGTCCAGTTCGCCGCTGACCGTCAGCCCGTGCGCTGCCTGGAAGCCGGATACCGCGCGGCGTTGATTGCTGCCCACTTCGCCATCGATTTCGCCCGGAGAGAAATTGGCGCGGTCCAGAAGCACCTGGGCGTGCAGCGGCGAGTGCGCCGCCGTGTCAGGACCGGCCTTTTCGGCGATGGGTGCTGGCAGGCCGGCGGGCGGGGGTGTCTGCGCAAAGGCGGGCGACATCAGCAGCGACAGGGCCAGCAGGGCGGGGCGGCATACGGGCATGGGCATCTCCAGGCAGATCACGCCTCCACCCTGCCCGTAGACGCTGCGCAGCCGCCGTGAAAGAAAACTGATGCCAGCATGAGCAGTGGGGCCGCGCCGCCGGGCCATCCTCCCACCGCAGAAGCGGAAGGCCGGGTCTCACCAAGGTGAACGGCTTCCGACGCAGTCGAGCGGGAGGCGATCAAGATTCCCGGTTGGTGGGCCGATATGGGCGCATCCCCCCCGTTTTGGATTCACCCCATGAACTACTTGAGGAACGTCAGGGTCGCCTGGCGTCTTGGGCTTGGCTTTGGCCTGTTGTTGCTGCTGGTTGCCGCCGTGGTCGCTACCGGCGCCACTGCCACGATGGTGCAGAAGCGCGCGATGGAGCAGGTGGTCGAGGTCGGCGTAGCCAAGGTGCGGCTGCTGTCGGAAATGCTCGATGCCAACAACCAGATGATGGTCGTGCGCCGCGAGATGCTGATCCGCCAGGGCGAAGACCGTGCCAACGACGAGCAGCGCATCGCCGCTCTGGTCAAGCGCTACGAGGCCAGTTGGACGGCCTACCAGGCCCTGCCCGGCGATGCCGAAGGCAAGGTGATCGGCGAGACCATCGCCGCCAAGCGCGCGCTCGCCCGTCCGCTCAACAAGCAGACCAGCGAACTGATGGAACAGGGCGATTTCCCCGGCGCCGTGGCGCTGACCCTGGGCCCGGTGCAGGAAGCGGCCAATGGCTGGAACAAGGCACTGGCCGATGGCGTGGCCTATGAAGAAAAGGAAAGCCGCGAGGCCGCTGCCGAGGCGATCCGCCTGGGCGAGCGCAGCCTGCTGCAGCTGCTGGTGCTGGGTGGCGTGGCGCTGCTGGCAGGCATCGCCGCATCGGTGCTGATCGGTCGCAGCATGACCGGCCCGCTGGCGCGTGCAGTGCAGCTGGCCGAGCGCCTGTCCAAGGGTGAACTGGACCAGGAATTCCGCCTGGGTGGCCGTGACGAGCTGACCCAGCTCGGCGAGGCCATGGCCAGCGTGCGCCAGAGCGTGCAGGCCGCCATCGGCGCGCAGCTGCAGATGGCCGAGCAGCATGAAGCCGGCGCGATCCGTTACCGGATGGACGCCAGTGCGTTCCCCGGCGACTTCGGCCGCATGGTGCAGGCCACCAACCACCTGGTCGAATCGCACGTGCAGGTGCAGCTGCTGATGGCCGAGGTGATGCAGCGCTATGCCATCGGCGACCTCAGCCGCGATCTGCCCGAGTACCCGGGCGAGAAGGGCACGCTGACCCGCACGCTGGCGGCTGTGAAGCAGAGCCTGATGGCGATCAACGCGCAGATCGATGAACTGGCCCGTGCCGCGCGCGCTGGCGATTTCAGCGTGCGTGGCGACGCCGCGGCATTCCAGTACCAGTTCCAGGCGATGGTGAACCACCTCAACGGCATGATGGCCAGTTCGCAGGCCAGCATCGCCGATGTCTCCGACGTGCTGCGCGCCATCTCGCATGGCAACCTCACCGCGCGCATGGAGGGCGAGTACGAGGGCGTGTTCGCGCGCATGCGTGACGATGCCAATGCCACCACCACGCAGCTGACCGGTATCGTGCGTGGCATCCAGGTGGCCGCCGACAGCATCAACAACGCGGCACAGGAACTGGCGGCCGGCAACAACGATCTGTCGCGCCGTACCGAACAACAGGCCGCGAATCTGGAAGAGGCTGCCGCCTCGATGGAAGAGCTGACCTCGACCGTGCGCCAGAACGCCGAGCTGGCACGCCAGGCCGACAGCGAAGCGCATGCGGCCGGCGTTGCCGTGCGCGAGACCGAGCAGGCCATGGCGCAGATGGCCACGGTGATGGGCGAGATCGACCAGTCTTCGGCGCGCATTTCGGAAATCTCCACGGTGATCGATGGCATCGCCTTCCAGACCAACATCCTGGCGCTGAACGCTGCAGTGGAAGCGGCGCGTGCCGGCGAACAGGGCCGCGGCTTTGCGGTGGTGGCCAGCGAAGTGCGTACGCTGGCACAGCGTGCCGGTGTCGCTGCCAAGGAGATCAAGGAGTTGATCGAGGACGCCGCTGCCAAGGTGCAGAGCGGCCTGGCCGTGACCGTGGAATCGGAAGCCGCCATTGCCCGCGTGGCCCAGGCGAGCTCGCGTACCACCCAGCTGATGAGCGACATCGCCGCCGCCAGCAAGGAACAGGCGGCCGGCATCGAGCAGGTCAACCAGGTGGTGGTGCAGATGGACCAGGTAACCCAGCAGAACGCCGCGCTGGTGGAAGAGGCGACCGCTGCCAGCCGCGCGCTGGAAGAGCAGGCGCATGCGCTGACCACCTCGGTGTCGGTGTTCCAGCTGGAGCAGGGTGGACGCATGCACACCGTGCCTGCACGCGCGGCGTAAGCCCACGGCAGCGCGATGCTGGATGGCGCCCTGCATGCGATGACCCGCATGCAGGGCGTCGATGCTTCGCGTCGCGTTGGCTCAGATGCCATCGACCACGTTGTGGCAGCGCACCGCAGCGACCCTGCGGGTGGACGTACGCGCATTGCCGCCGCGGCAGGCCTGTGCCGAACCGGCCGCCGCGGTGGTGGCCGGTTGGGTGAGGGCGCTGCCCGCTACCGGCTAACTGCCGGCGCGGGTGCGTGCGGCCTTTTTCGCCGCGGTCTTGCGTACCGCTTTTTTTGCTGCACGGGTCTTCGCGGCCTTCTTCGCTGCGGTGCTGCGTGAGGCGCTCTTCTGCGTTGCCTTCCCGGCGGCCGCCTTCTTTGCAGGGACCTTCGCAGGCGCCTTCTTCACCACCTTCTTTGCAGCAGTCTTCCTGGTGGCGGCCTTCTTCGCAGGCGTCTTTTTCGCAGCGGTCTTCTTCGCCACCTTCTTCGCCGGCGCCTTGCTTGCGGAAGCCTTCTTCGCCGTTGTCTTTCTGGCCACCTTCTTCGTTGCCTTGCGCGCGCTGCCGCTGCGCTTGCCACCACCATCCTGCTTGTTCACGGTGGCCCAGGCGATGCGCTCGGCGGTGCCTTCACTGGCACCGCGTTCGCGCTCACTCTCTTCGATATGCTCGGCCTGGCGCTTCTGCTTGTCGGTATAGGCGGATTTGTCACCACGGGGCATGGGGATTCTCCTGTCGGATGGTCAGGCCAGCAGGCGCAGCTTCGGCTCGCGGGCCCACTGGCGGGTGGCGGCAGCGGCGAGGAAGGCCTTGCTGTCCTCAGCCTCGACGGTGCCGGCATCGTTGCCGACGCGCGCTGCCTTCAACAGGGCCTGTGCGCCTTCGTCACTGGCGATGGCTTTCAGGTGCGCCCAGGCATCGCTGACAAAGCCCACGGCTGCCGCTTCCTTGGCCAAGGCCTTGCCGGCGTCGGCACTCAGCACGACCGCCACTGCGTCGAACACCACCGACGGGGTACCGGCCAGCTGTCCGTCGGCGGCCTGCATTTTGCCGTCGCTGAGCGTGGCGCCACCGATTTTCGGTGCGACCAGCTTGACGCTGGCGCCGGCCTTTTCGGCGGCCTTGCGCAGAGTGGCGATCACCCGTGCATCGGAGCCCTCGTCGAACAGGATGCCGATGCAGCGCCCCTGCAGCAGGGGCTTGTTGCGGCCGATCACGCGGACCTCGGGTGCGGCGGGCAGGTCCTGTGCAGGGGTTGCCGTCGGTGCCGGGGCGGGCAGGGTGCCCAGGGCCAGCCCGTCGGCCACGCGCTTGGCCAGGCCTTCGTCGATGTTGCGCAGATGGCTGACGGTGCGCACGCGCACCTTCTCGGTTTCCACCTTCGACAGCTCGAACACCAGCGCCGAGGCCAGGTGCGCCTGTTCCGGTTTTTCCAGGCTGCGGAAGAACATCCGCGCCTGGCTGTAGTGGTCGGCAAAGCTCTCCGCGCGGGTGCGGCCCTTGCGCCCATCATCGGCGCTGGCGTGGCTGCGGAAACCGGCGGGCGTCTCGCGCGGGCTGTCTTCCTGCAGCGAACTGGGGTCGTAGGCCACGCGCCCCTTCGGCACCTGCATCTGCATGTGGCCATCGCGCTGATGGTTGGCGAACGGGCACTTCGGTGCGTTGATCGGAATCTGGTTGAAGTTCGGTCCGCCCAGGCGGATCAGCTGGGTATCCAGATAGGAGAACAGCCGCCCCTGCAGCAGCGGGTCATTGCTGAAATCGATGCCCGGCGGCACGTTGGCCGGGCAGAAGGCGACCTGCTCGGTCTCGGCGAAGAAATTGTCCGGCCAGCGGTCCAGCACCATGCGTCCGATCACCTGCAGCGGCACCAGCGACTCGGGGATGATCTTGGTCGGGTCCAGGTGGTCGAACGGGAAGCCATCGGCCTGTTCTTCGGTAAACAGCTGCACGGCCAGCTCCCACTCGGGGAAGTCGCCGCGCTGGATCGCCTCGAACAGGTCGCGGCGGTGGAAATCGTTGTCGGCGGCCTGCAGCTTCAGCGCCTCGTCCCAGACGGTGGACTGCAGCCCCAGCTTCGGCCGCCAGTGGAACTTGACGAAGGTGGAGTTCCCTTCCTCATCCAGCAGGCGGAAGCTGTGGATGCCGAAGCCCTCGATGGTGCGCAGCGAGCGCGGAATCGTGCGGTCGCTCATCGCCCACATGATCATGTGCATCGATTCGGGCATCAGCGAGACGAAATCCCAGAACGTGTCGTGTGCGCTGGCCGCCTGCGGGAACGCGCGGTCCGGTTCCATCTTCACCGCATGGATGAGGTCGGGGAACTTGATTGCGTCCTGGATGAAGAACACCGGAATGTTGTTGCCGACCAGGTCCCAGTTGCCTTCCCTGGTGTAGAACTTCACCGCGAAGCCGCGCACGTCGCGCGGGGTGTCGACCGAGCCGGCGCCGCCGGCAACCGTGGAGAAGCGGGTGAACACCGGCGTCTTCACCCCGACCTCGGTGAGGATCTTCGCCCGGGTCACCTTGCCCAGCGACCGGGTCAGTTCGAAGAAGCCGTGGGCAGCCGAACCGCGCGCGTGGACGATGCGCTCGGGAATACGCTCGTGGTCGAAGTGGGTGATCTTCTCGCGCAGCAGGAAGTCTTCCAGCAGGGTGGGGCCACGCGGTCCCTGGCGCAGGGAGTTCTGGTTGTCTGCAACCGGAATGCCCTGGTTGCTGGTCAGTACCGGATGGGCGCCTCCTGCGAGCTGATGCAGTTCATCGCCCTGGCCGCGGCTGTCACGGTCGGCGGAGGTGGTGGCGGGAGCGCGCTTGCCGGTCGGCTTGCTGGCGGCCATGGAGGATCTCCTGGAGCGGGTAGGGGGCAGACCCCAGACAGTGGCGCCGCCGGCGTTAATGCACGGTCCCGTGGGAGTGAACGCGCAGACAAATCGGCGGCTCGGGTATGCTTGCCGCATGCGAGTCGAACCCGCCGACATCGAAGCCCTGTTCGACGCCATTCCGGACGTGCTGTTCTTCATGAAGGACCGCCAGGGCCGCTACACCTACGTCAACCAGACCATGCTGCGACGGTTGGGCCTGCGTGCGCGCAAGGACGTGATCGGACGCACCGCGGCCGAGATCTACCCCACCGGCCTGAGTGCGGACTATGTCGACCAGGACGCACGCGTGCTGTCCGGCGAGGTGATCGAGAACCTGATGGAGCTGCACCTGTTCGCCAACCGCGAACCGGGCTGGTGCCTGACCTGCAAGCGTCCGCTGCTGGTGGACGGGCAGGTCGAGGGGCTGATCGGCATTTCCCGCGACCTCGGTCAGAAGGACAGCCTGGGGACCCAGTACGAGCAGCTTCGTCTGGCCTTGGCCCACCTCAATACGCACTACGCCGAGAACGTGCGGATGCAGACGCTGCTGGACATCACCGGATTCTCGTTGTCCAAGCTGGAGCGCAGCTTCCGCAAGGTGTTCCAGATGACGCCGCAGCAGGTGCTGACCCGGCTGCGGATCCAGATGGCCATGCACCTGCTGCATGGCAACGAGAGCATCGCCTGCATCGGCCAGGCCTGCGGTTTCAGCGACCAGAGCGCGTTCACCCGCAAGTTCAAGGCTGAAACCGGTTTCTCCCCGCGCGCCTACCGCGCCCGCATCGGCGGCAATGTCGGCGAGCCGGTACCGGCCTGAGTTTCCTGCTGCGCTGTGCCTATCCCCGCGGCGGCTGGACACGGTAAGGTGTCGCCCTTGTCGCCGCCGCCAGCCCTGCCGATGCCCGCCACCCCCGATACGACCGCTTCGCCCTCCCGCCTCGGCCATTCGCTCAAGCCACGCCAGCTGATCATGATGGGGCTGGGCAGCGCCATCGGCGCCGGCCTGTTCCTCGGCTCCGGCGTGGGCGTGCAGGCGGCCGGCCCGGCGGTGCTGGTGTCCTACCTGGTGGCCGGTGCGCTGGTGATCATCGTGATGAACGCGCTGGGCGAAATGGCTGCGGCCAAGCCGACCAGCGGTGCGTTCTCGGTGTATGCGGCCGATGCCATGGGCGCCACCGCCGGTGCCACCGTGGGCTGGCTGTGGTGGGTGCAGCTGGTCATCGTGATCGCCGCCGAGGCAGTGGGTGCGGCCGGATTGCTGGCCACGGTCTGGCCGGTGGTGCCGGTACCGATGGCGGCATTGGCCTTCATGCTGTTCTTCACCGCGATCAACCTGCTCGGGGTGAAGAACTTCGGCGAGTTCGAATTCTGGTTCGCCATCCTCAAGGTGGCGGCGATCCTGGCCTTCATCGCCGTGGGCGTGGCGCTGCTGATGGGCTGGCTGCCGCAGGTGGCCTCGCCGGGCCTGAGCAACTTCACCGAGCATGGTGGCTTCGCACCGAAGGGCCTGGCCGGCATCGGCGCGGCGCTGCTGGTGGTGGTGTTCGCCTTCGGTGGCACCGAAATCGTGGCCGTCGCTGCGGCGGAGACCGAAGATCCCGAGCGCAGCATCGCCCGTGCCATCCGCACCGTGGCCTGGCGCATCCTGGTGTTCTACATCGGTTCGCTGAGCGTGATCATCGCCGTGGTGCCGTGGACCAGCGAAGCGCTGAAGTCGCCGTTTGCCGCGGTTCTTGATGTCGCCAATATTCCGGGCGCGGCCACCGCCATCACCCTGATCGCGGTGATCGCCCTGCTGTCAGCGCTCAATGCCAACCTCTACGGCGCCTCGCGCATGATGTATTCGCTGGCGCAACGCCGCGAAGCACCGGCCGTGCTGGGCTGGACCGATCCGCGCCAGGTGCCGGTGATCGCGGTGCTGGCCAGCGTCCTGTTCGGCTTTGCTGCCACCATCATGGAACTGCTGTTCCCGGACAAGGTGTTGCCGGTGCTGCTGAACATCGTCGGCTCCACCTGCCTGCTGGTGTGGACGTTGTCGCTGGTCTCGCAGCTGGTGCTGCGCCGTCGCGCCGACCGCCTGGGCACGCGCCTGCCGTTCCGCATGGCGGGCTTCCCGTGGCTGACCGTCTGTGCGCTGGCGATCCTGGCGCTGATCTTCGGCCTGCTGCTGAGTGAAGCGCATACGCGCCTGCAGTTCCTGTCGATGGTGGCGCTGACGGCGACCATCGCGGCCAGCAGCGCCATCGCCCGGCGCATGCGCGAGGGGTGATGGGGCCGCCGGGCATGGCCCGGCGCTACCGATACGCCGCGCCCACATTCCGCGTGCCATCCTGATCGGGTGGGCCATCACCGGCCCGACGAACGGGAGCACCGCATGCTGCGCAGCCGTCCCTTCCTGATGTTCACCGGCCAGGCCGAAGCGGCGCTGGCCCTGTACGCCGAAGCCTTCGCCGAATTCCGCCTGCTGGCCCTGCAGCGCCACCCGGACGGAGCGGGCGCGGGCGTGCCCGGGCAGGTCCGCCAGGCCATTTTCCTGCTCGGCGGCACCCACTACCTGTGCTTTGACAGCCTGGATGTGCACGACTTCACCTTCACGCCCTCGATCTCGCTGTTCGTCGAGTGTTCCGGCGCCGAATCATTCGAGCGTGCCGCGCGCGTGCTGGGCGACGGCGGGCACTGGCTGATGCCCGTGGGCGAGCAGGATTTCAGCAGCCGCTACGGCTGGGTGCAGGACCGCTTCGGCGTGTCGTGGCAGTTGAGCCTGGGGCAGATGCCCGACCCGTGACGCGTCCTGCCGCTGCGCTCGCCGGGCATGGCCCGCCGCTACCGGAAAACAAGAACGGCCCGCTTGCGCGGGCCGTTCTCATTTCCGATGCCGCGATGGCTTACGCCTCGACTTCGTCATCCTTGTAGGCATCGACCGGGATGCAGGCACACATCACGTTCTTGTCGCCGTACACGTTGTCGACGCGGGCCACCGGCGGCCAGTACTTCTGCAGCTTCAGGCTCGGCAGCGGGAAGGCGGCCAGCTCGCGCGGGTAGGCGTGGGTCCACTCGCTGGCGGTCACGGCCGTGGCCGTGTGCGGGGCATTCTTCAGCGGGTTGTCCTCGCGATCCAGGCGGCCGTCTTCGATCGCGGTGATCTCTTCGCGGATCTGGATCATCGCGTCGATGAAGCGGTCCAGCTCGTGCAGCGATTCGCTTTCGGTCGGTTCGACCATCAGCGTGCCGGCCACCGGGAAGCTCAGGGTCGGGGCATGGAAGCCGAAGTCGATCAGGCGCTTGGCCACGTCTTCGGCACCGATGCCGCTGGCCTTCTCCAGCGGACGCACGTCCAGGATGCACTCGTGCGCGACCAGGCCGTTGCGACCGGTGTACAGGGTCTTGAAGTGCGGGGCCAGGCGCTTGGCGATGTAGTTGGCGTTGAGCTGGGCGACCTGGGTGGCCTTGCGCAGGCCTTCGGTGCCCATCATCGCGATGTACATCCAGCTGATCGGCAGGATCGAGGCGCTGCCGAAGCTGGCGGCGCTGACCATGCCGACCGGACCGTTGTCACCCAGCTTGCCCGGCAGGAACGGGGCAAGGTGCGACTTGACCGCACACGGGCCAACGCCCGGGCCGCCGCCGCCGTGCGGGATGCAGAAGGTCTTGTGCAGGTTCAGGTGCGAAACGTCCGAACCCCACTTGCCCGGCTTGGCCACGCCGACCAGGGCGTTCATGTTGGCGCCGTCGGTGTACACCTGGCCGCCATGCTTGTGGATGATCTCGCAGATCTCCACCACCTCTTCCTCGAACACGCCGTGCGTGGACGGGTAGGTCATCATGATCGCGGCCAGGCGGTCGCTGTACTTCTCGGCGTTGAGGCGGATGTCTTCAACGTCGACGTTGCCGTTGGCATCGGTCTTGGTGACCACGACCTTCATGCCGCACATCTGCGCCGAGGCCGGGTTGGTGCCATGCGCCGAATCCGGGATCAGGCAGATGTCACGGTGATCTTCGCCACGCGAGCGGTGGTAGGCGCGGATCGCCAGCAGGCCGGCGTACTCGCCCTGCGCACCGGAGTTCGGCTGCAGGCTGACGGCGTCGTAGCCGGTGCACTCGACCAGCATCGCTTCCAGCGAATCGATCAGTTCCTTGTAGCCCAGCGCCTGCTCGGCCGGCACCAGCGGGTGGATCTGCGAGAACTCCGGCCAGGTCACCGGAATCATTTCGGCGGTGGCGTTGAGCTTCATGGTGCACGAGCCCAGCGGGATCATCGTGCGGTCCATCGCCAGGTCCTTGTCGGCCAGC
Source organism: Stenotrophomonas sp. G4 (assembly GCF_003428825.1). Lineage (NCBI taxonomy): Bacteria > Pseudomonadati > Pseudomonadota > Gammaproteobacteria > Lysobacterales > Lysobacteraceae > Stenotrophomonas > Stenotrophomonas sp. G4. The sequence goes on along the minus strand of NZ_CP031741.1, from coordinate 3,289,166 downwards.
GAACGCAGGTAGCGCAGCAGTTCGTGCTCGCTGTGGTGGGTGTTGAACACCGGGTGGGTCAGGAACGCGGACTGGCGCAGCAGGCCGGCCGGCAGCGCATCGGCGGTGCTGGCATCGAGCGCGTCCACATCAACGGTGGCACCGAACAACGCGCCTACGGCGACGATGTCGGCGCGGGTGGCAGTCTCGTCCAAGCTGATGCCGACCGAACTGCTGTCGATCGCACGCAGGTTGTAGCCGGCGGCACGGGCCTTGGCATGGATCGCGTCGGCGTCGACACCGGTGACGTGCAGCGTGTCGAAGAAGTCGGCACCGACCTGCACACCGGCAGTGCGCAGCGCGCTGGCCAGGATGGCGGCCAGGCGATGGGTGCGGCGGGCGATGCGGGTCAGGCCTTCCGGACCGTGGTAGACGGCATACATCGAGGCCATCACCGCCAGCAGCACCTGTGCGGTGCAGATGTTGGAGGTGGCCTTCTCGCGGCGGATGTGCTGTTCGCGGGTCTGCAGGGTCAGGCGGTAGGCCGGGTTGCCCTGTGCGTCGATCGAGACGCCGATCAGGCGGCCCGGCATCGAACGCTTGTAGGCGTCACGGCAGGCCATGAACGCAGCATGCGGGCCACCGAAGCCGAACGGCACGCCGAAACGCTGGCTGTTGCCGACCACGATGTCCGCACCCCATTCGCCCGGGGCAGCCAGCAGGGTCAGTGCCAGCAGGTCGGTGGCCACGGCCACCAGGCCACCGCGCGCGTGCACGGCATCGACCAGCGCCTTGTAGTCGCCCACCTGGCCGAAAGTGTCCGGGTACTGCAGCAGCAGGCCGAAGGCTTCCGCTTCCAGCGCTTCGGCCGGGGTGCCCACGCGCAGCACGATGCCCATGGGCTCGGCGCGGGTGCGCAGCAGTTCCAGCGTCTGCGGGTGCACGGCGTCGTGCACGAAGAAGGTGTCCGACTTCGACTTGGCCGAGCGCTTGGCCAGGGTCATCGCTTCAGCGGCGGCCGTGGCTTCGTCCAGCAGCGAGGCGTTGGCGATTTCCATGCCGGTCAGGTCGGCGCACAGGGTCTGGAAGTTGATCAGCGCTTCCATGCGGCCCTGCGAGATTTCCGCCTGGTACGGGGTGTAGGCGGTGTACCAGGCCGGGTTTTCCAGGATGTTGCGCAGGATCACGTTCGGCGTGTGGGTACCGTAGTAGCCCTGGCCGATGAAGCTGCGCAGCACGGTGTTCTTGTCGGCGATCGCGCGGATCTTCGCCAGCGCCTGCACTTCGGTGATCGACTCCGGCAGCGCCAGCGGTGCCGGCGACTTGATCTTGGCCGGCACGATGGCATCGGTCATCGCATCCAGCGAGGCGTGGCCGATGACGCCGAGCATCTGCGCGATCTCGGCATCGTTGGGGCCGATGTGGCGCTCGACGAACGCCGAATGGTGCTCGAGCTCACGCAGGGAAGGGGTGTTCTGGGACATGGCGAAGGATCCGTCAGGAAAGGGCACACGCACGGGCACAAGCCGCCGGTCGGCGGTCTGCGGGCGCCCCTCTGTCCTTTTGCCTGAGAGTTTAGAAGCGCGGAAAACCGCAGCTTCGTGCCCCTTCGGCGCCGGATCGAACCGGTCTCTCCAGAGTTCTGTTACGGGTGGTATCGGGCCTGAGCGATTACGGGCGTTGCGCCTTCGGCAGCGGTGACCTGCTTCTCCCACCGTGTTGCCCGCCGATTATAGCCCGTTGCCGGCTCCTGACGGTGGCCCGGGCCGGCCTCACGGGGCTGAATGGCCGATGGCCCGGGCGTGCGTTCTGTGCATCCGTGCATGGCATCGCGCGCATTCCCCACCTATGATGATTGGATTCTCGTATTCATCTGGCGCCGTCCCTGCTGCAGGGGATCGGCGCCCGCCGTGCGTGTCACGCATGGCCCTGCCGGACGCTTGCCCGATGACCGCCGCCGTTGCTCCTTCCACCCGCCGCATGGCCCTGTTGCTCGCTGGCCTGGCCATGTTCGGTCCGTTCTCGATCGACACCATCTTTCCTGCGTTTCCGCAGCTGGCCCAGCGCCTGGCGGTGGACGAGGTGGCGGTGCAGCAGACCATCAGCGTCTACCTGCTGTTCTACGGCCTGATGAGCCTGGCCCATGGCCCGCTGTCCGATGCGTGGGGGCGCAAGCGGGTGATCCTCGGCGGCCTGGTGATCTTCGTCGGCGCCTCGGTCGGCTGTGCGTTGTCTACCGACCTGACCACGCTGCTGGCGTTCCGCGCACTGCAGGGCCTGTCCGCCGGCGTGGGCATGATCGTCGGCCGCGCGGTGATCCGCGATCTGTACCACGGCCACGACGCGCAGCGGCTGATGAGCCAGGTGTCGATGCTGTTCGGTATCGCCCCGGCCATCGCGCCGATCATCGGTGGCTGGATCCTGCTCAGCGGTGCCGGCTGGCCGCTGATCTTCTGGTTCCTGGTGGTATTTGCGCTGGTGCTGCTGGCGGCCACCGCGCGCTTCCTGCCGGAAACCCATCCGGAGCAGGCGCGGATCGCCCTGTCGCCACGCACGTTGCTGCGCGATTACGTGCGCATCGGCTTCAACCCGCGGTTCCTGCGCCTGGCCCTGGCCGGCAGCATCGGGTTCGGCGGCATCTTCCTGTACATCTCCTCGGCGCCGGCCATCGTGATGCAGCACCTGCATCTGGGTGAAGGTGGCTTTGCGTGGTTGTTCATTCCCACCATCGGCGGCATGACCACCGGTTCGTTCCTGTCCGGGCGCATGGCCGGGCACAGCACACCGACCCGGCAGGTCGCGCTCGGTTTCACCCTGTGTGCGGTCTCTGCCGTGCTGAACATCGGCTACGTCACCCTGGCGCCGCAGTTCGCGCTGCCGTGGGCGGTGATGCCGATCTTCCTTGGCGGCATGGGCATGGCGCTGATCTTCCCGATCCTGGCGCTGGCGGTGCTGGACATGTATCCGCTGCAGCGCGGCCTGGCGTCGTCGCTGCAGGCGTTCGTGCAGCTGATGATCAGCACCGTGGTGGCCGGCGTGGTATCGCCGCTGCTGCACAACAACCCGCTGCACCTGGCGCTGGGACAGGCGGGCTTCTTCGCGGCCGGCTTCGTGTTCTGGTACTGGGAGCACCAGCGCGAGCGCGCATCAGAGGCAGCCGGCACGGCGCATTGAGCGTCGTGCAGGGGTAGGGCGCGTCATCACGCGCGGATCCGTTGCGGTGCTGCGGGCAGGGATTAGGCTGGGGTTTCCAGCGAGCCGGTTCGTGGGTGCACGACAGCCAGCCATTCCGATGTCGTCGCATGAGGTACCCGCATGGCTGCGCAGCAGACCTACCGCCTGTTCGAGGTGGCGCTGAAGGAGCGCCGCGTTCTTTCTCCTTCCCTGGACCGCATGGTGTTCACCGGCGCCGACGTGGCGCGCATGAAGACCGAAGGCCCGGACCAGCGTATCAAGGTGTTTTTCCCCTTGCCCGGGCAGGACGCGCCGGACGTGCCCAGCGGCGAAGACTGGTATGCCCGTTACCGGGCACTGCCCGATGAGGCGCGGCCGCCGATGCGCACCTTTACCCTCCGCCACCTGCGTGCCGGCGAGTGCGAGGTCGACGTCGACTTCGTGCTGCATGGCCAGACCGGACCGGCCTCGCGCTGGGCCACGCATGCACGGCCGGGTGACCGTGTGGTGCTGCTGGCCCCCGATGCCGACTGTGCGGACAGCAGCGAGGGCTGGGAATGGAAGCCGCCAGCCGGGGTAGGCCAGGTGCTGCTGGTGGCCGATGAGACCGCATTGCCGGCGGTGGCCGGCATCCTCGAGGAACTGGCCGGGCTGGCCGATCCGCCGCGCACGCTGGCCCTGCTGGAGATCGCCCAGGCCGGTGATGCGGTGCCGTTGAAGGCCCCGGCCACGGCCGAACTGGTGTGGTTGCCACGCGGGCAGCAGGCCCATGGGCAGCGGTTGCTGCAGGCAGTACAGGCGCGGCTGGCGGCGGCCGCGACCGTCGCCGGGGCTGCCGGGCTGGACGACATCGACGTTGATGCGCAGATCCTGTGGGAGCAGGCTGACGCCAGCGCGGACGGCGCGCTGTATGCCTGGGTAGCGGGCGAGGCCGGCGCGGTGATAGCGATCCGCCGGCATCTGCTGAAGGACTGCGGCCTGGATCGCCGCGCGATCGCCTTCATGGGGTACTGGCGGCAGGGGCGGGTACTGGACTGAGCCGCTACCGCACCGGCGTGAACCGGCATGCAGGGGGTGTGGGTTATCCTTGCGCCCCCGCAATGCAAGCCCCACTGATGTCGACCTCTTCCAAATCCCGCCGCGACCAGCGCCGTCGCCAGGAACAGCAGGCTGCCAACAAGGCCGCCGCCACCGCCTCGCCCGTCGAGCCGCACGCCGAGCTGCGCGACACGCAGCGCACGCTGCTGGCCGGCATCGTCCGTCGCGATGGCGAATGGGTGCTGGGCATGGATGGCCGCATCGCCGGCCAAAGCGAGAGTGCGGCCCAGGTGCTGGCGCTGATCATGCAGGCCGGTGAACTGCACGAACGGCAGGGCACGCCGGTGCGCCTGATCTATTCGGATGCGCTGCGCGATGCGGCGCAGGCCGAAGCCAACGAGAAGGGGCAGACCTTCGAGGAATTCAAGGCCGCGCTGGCCGCGCAGCTGGCGGCGAAGAAGAGCAACTGATCGTCATCGTGGTAGCGCCGGGCCATGCCCGGCGGCTTTTCATTACGCCGCTGCGCTCGCCGGGCATGGCCCGGCGCTACCGAAACGGAAAAGGGCGGATCCTCGCGGATCCGCCCTTTTTTCATTTCGCCGCCGGTGCCGCGTTGGCCTGCCAGCCGCACATCTGGCCTTCGTTCTGCTGCTTCAACCAGGCATTGACCGGGCTGAAGTACTCGATCATCGGGCCGGCATCGAGCTTGTCCGAGCCGGTCAGTTCCTTCAGCGTGGCCTGCCACGGCTGGCTGGCACCCTTGCTCAGCATCGCCCAGTACTTCTGGCCGGCTTCCTTGTTGCCGTAGAAGGTGCACTCGTGCAGCGGGCCCTTGAAGCCGGCGGCATCGCACAGGCCCTTGTAGAACTGGAACTGCAGGATGCGCGCCAGGAAGTAGCGGGTATACGGGGTGTTGCCCGGCACGTGGTACTTGGCACCCGGGTCGAAGAATTCCTCGCCACGGGCGCTGGCCGGGGCCACGCCCTGGTACTTGGCCTTCAGGTCCCACCATGCCTTGTTGTAGTTGTCCGGGGTGATCGAACCATCGAACACGCCCCAGCGCCAGCGGTCGATCATCAGGCCGAACGGCAGGAACGACACACCCGACAGCGCCATGCGCATCTGGTTGTTGATGACCGCTTCGCGGCTCTCGGTCGGCGCGTCGACCAGCCCGATCGAGCTGAGGTACTTCGGCGTCATCGCCAGCACGATGGTGTCGCCGATCGCTTCATGGAAGCCATCGTTGGCACCGCCCTGGAACAGCGGCGGCAGCGGGTTGTAGGCCAGGTCGTAATAGATGTGGCCCAGCTCGTGGTAGATGGTGGTGAAGTTCTCTTCGTTGGGCTTGATGCACATCTTGGTGCGCACGTCGCCTTCCATGTTCATGTCCCACGCACTGGCGTGGCAGACCACGTCGCGGTCATCGGGCTTGATGAACTGGGTCTTGTCCCAGTACGACTGCGGCAACGACGGCATGCCCAGCGAGACGTAGAAGTCCTGTGCACGCTCGGTCATCTGCTTGGCGGTGCGCAGTTCGGCCTCGCGTTGCGCCTTGTACTGCGCGGCTACGTTCGCATCCTTGCCGGCCTTGGCCAGCGCCGCGCTCAGGTTGGTCTGGTACTGCTTTTCCAGCGCTGCAGTGATGTCCAGGCTGCCGGCGCCCGGGTACGGTTCCAGCTGGTCCCACAGGTTGGACCAGTCCTGCTGCCACATGTTGCCCATCAGGTGCGCGGCGATCAGGCCGTTGCCCACCTCGGCCTTGTCCTTGCCATAGGTCTTGTCCAGCTTGCCGCGCGCGTAGCAGTGCAGCTGCTCGTACATCGGCTTGACCTGTTCCCACAGGCGATCGGTTTCCGGGCCGATCTGCTCCGGCGGCATGTCATAGCCACTGCGCCACATCTGCCCGGCATCGGTGAAGCCCATGCCCTTGGCACCTTCATTCACCAGGCCGACGAACTTCTGGTAATCACCGCGCATGCTCCTGGTGGTGCTGTGCCAGCCCTGCCAGGCATCGAGCTGCTGGTCATAGTCGCGGCTGCGCGCCAGCACCTGCTCCAGTTCGCCCAGCTGGCGGCAGGAGTTGGGATCGTTGGCGTCGGTGCAGTACTTGCCTGCGCCGTAGCTGCCTTCCATGCGGGTGGCGATCTGGGTCAGCTCGGCCAGCTTGGCCGGGTCCCGCGGCGCCGGCATCGACGACATCAGCTTCAGCAGGTGGATCGCGCGCTTGCTGTCTTCGCTCATCGGCTTGCCATCGAACTTGCCGGCCTGCTCGATCCAGCTGTTGAGCTGGGTCAGCGAACGCTCGTTGGCCTTGGCCGCGATGCGCTCTGAGTCGCTGTTGATGTAGGTGGAGGACAGCCACTGCGCCGAGGTCATCTCCGGGTAGGCCGCCTTGAATTCGGCATTGATGCGGGCCACGAACTGGTCGGCGGTTTCGCCGGCCGCTGCGCTGCTGCTGGCGGTCTCGGCGCCTGGGGTGGGGTCCTTCTTGCAGGCGGCCAGGGCCAGCGTGGCGGCGGCGATTGCCGAGGCCAGCAGGAGATGACGGTGTTTCACGGGCGGTCCTTGGGTGGTGAACGACCGCCGAAGGCTAGTGGGCAGGCGTTGCCACCGCAAGTGGCGGAAGTCGGCCGGGCGGCGCCCGGGGACCGCGACACCGCATGCGCGCTGTCGCTCCCACGCTTCGCTGCGCGAAACGTGGGCCCCACTTACCAGCTCCCAGACCCACCCCGCCTACCCACAGGAAGCCGTTGTTGCTCCGGCCGTTGCCGTTGCCTCTGCGGGTGCAGGGCGCAGCCCTGCCGAACAACCCTCACCCCTCGCAGCCGGCAAACAGGTCGCGATCCCGCTCGTACAGCGAGGTCTTCACCTGCATCAGCCCCAGCACCGACGGGAACAGGTTGTCGTGGTCGGTGTAGCTGGCCGAGCGCTTGCGCACGCACTGCAGGTCCAGTCCACGGCTGCTGGCGAAGCCCGGCGAGAACCACATCGTCATCGGCACCCGGGTCTGCTCGGCCGGTGCGATCGCGTACGGCACACCGTGCAGGTACAGGCCCTTTTCGCCCAGCGATTCGCCGTGGTCGGACAGGTAGATCATCGCCGTGTCGTAGTCCTGCAGGCCCTGCAGCGTGCCGATGGTCTTGCTCAGGAAGTGATCGGTGTACAGCACGGCGTTGTCGTAACTGTTGGTGATCTCTTCGCGCGAGCAGCGACCGATGTCCTGGGTGTCACAGGTCGGGGTGAAGCGGCGGAAGGCGGCCGGGTAGCGTTCGAAATAGGCCGGGCCATGGTTGCCCAGCTGGTGCAGCACCACCACCCGATCACCCGGGCGCGCACGCACCTGCGTCGCCAGGTCCTGCAGCAGGATCTCGTCCATGCAACGGCCATCGGCACACAGCCCCGGCGTGGTCGCGTCCGACAGCGACTGGAAGTCCAGGCCCTCGCATACGCCCTTGCAGCCGGACTGGTTGTCGCGCCACAGCGGCGCGATGCCCGCGCGGTTCAGTACATGCAGCAGCGACTGGTGCGCACGGATCTTCTTTTCGTCGTACTCGTGGCGTCCCCACGGCGAGAACAGGCAGGGCAGCGAAACCTCGGTGCTGGTACCGCAGGAGTGCATGTCCGGGAAATTGACCACCGCCACCTGGGCCAGCTCCGGCGTGGTATTGCGGCCACCATTCAGGCCCCAGTTCTGCGCACGCACCGTTTCGCCCATCACGATCACCAGCAGGCGTGGCTTGCTGGTCGATGCGCGCGGGGTCGCCTTGGCATCGGTACCGATCGGCAGCTTCGGCGCGCGTTGCACCGGGTTGTCGCCGCGCAGCGCACGCGGCAGCCCCAGCAGCACATTGGCCGGCGTGGCCAGGTAGCGCACTTCGCGCTGGTTGCGCATCAGCGCCGACACATCCTGGAAGGACACCAGCGCGCCACCGAGTGCGGTGACCGCAGCGACCAGCAGGAAGCCGATGCGCCACAGCAGGCTGCGGCCCCAGCTGCGGCGGCGCAGGTCAACGCGCCACAGCACCACCATCGGCAACACAGCCAGCAGCAGGACCGGCCACAGCAGCGACACCGTCATCAGTTCGCGGCTTTCCTTGGGGTCGGTGGCCAGCACGTTGCGCAGCATGTCCGCATCCAGATAGATGTGGTAACGGCTCATGTAGTGCGCGGCAAACGCGGTGATCAGCAGCAGCACGCTGATCACCGCCTTGGCATTCCAGCGCCACACCAGGATGCCCAGCAGCACACCGTGCGCACCCAGCAGCAGCAACAGCAGTGAAAGCGCATAGCGCAGGCTGCCCGGATGGCTGGCCATGGCGCTGTGCCAGAACAGGCCATTGCCGGCCACAGCGAAGAACAGGCTGGTCAGCACGATCAGCGCTTCGGTGGACAGCTGTGGCCGCCATGCGCGGATGCTGGCCAGTGTCGGCAGCCGCAAGGAACGTTGGACCGATGCGTTCATGCAATCGCCTCCTGGCGGGTCGAGCGATCCAACTGGCGGCGGACCATCAGGTACAGGCCCAGCGACAGCAGCCAACAGACCAAGGCGGTGGCAACGTCATGCGAAAGGAAGTGGGCGCCGCGCAGCTGTTGGCCGATGCCGAACACCAGGCCGCTGCCGAGGCCGATCCACAGCCCGGCCCAACGCCAGGCGGGGCGCCACAGCAGCGCGAAGAAGTACAGGCACATCCATGCGTATCCCGCGCTTGCGTGGCCGGCGGGGAAGCAGGCGCGGGCGGCCATGCCGGTCGGGCGGCTGCTGAGAAGACCGACGAACGGGTCGTGTCCGCCATAGCGCAGCAGATCCCACGGGCAGTCCATCGGCACCAGCGACTTCAGCAGCGAGATCAGCCCGGTGCCGAGTGCCACGGCCACCACCACATACAGCAGCGCCCAACGCAGCGTGCGATCGCGGCCGCGGCGCCAGTGGTGGAAGCACAGCAGCATCGCCAGCAGTGCCGCAGCGGTGCTCAGCCACTTGCCGGCCTTGTGCACCACCGAACGCGTCAGCCATGCATCCTGCAGCGCCCAGCGGCCGCCTTCCAGCCGGAACAGATGGTCGGCCAGCCACTGGTCGCCACCCAGGCCCATCAGCGCGGTGAACACCGCAACGCCGATGACAGAAGGCAGCCAAAGATGGGTAACGGCAAAACGCGACGCCAGCAGCGAGGGCGCAAAGGAGACTGCCGGGACAAGAGGGCGAGCGGGCATGCAGGGAAGGGGCCGTTACGGGAATCCGCGGCCATGCTCGTCACTGGCATGTCGGAGAAGGGTCGTACACGCGTTTGCGCCGGGTTAATCGGTGCCCGGCGCGAATCATCGTTCAGTCTTCTTCGTCGTTGGCGCCTGCACGCTCGGCATGGCAGGCCGCATCCCAGGCGGTGCCCGGAAGCAACTGCCAACGATTGCGATTGGCAACACCGATCTCGATGACCTGGGCCGGATCGACACAGGGGCTCATGGCCTTGTCCAGTACCAGCAGCCAGCGCTTGTCCGGCGCCTCGGCCAACCATGGACCGGCGTCGTGCCACTGCTCTGCCCACGGCCGCTTGAAGCCGAACTCGCGCACCGGCCGGTCGGCCTGCAGCAGGTTCTGTTCGCGCCAGGCCACCAGCGCCAGCTCCGCATCGGGGCGGATCCGCGTGCCCACTCGGCGCATCACCGCCGACGCCGAGGCGTAGGGGTCCAGCGCCGGTATCAGCACCAGTCCGTACAGCATCCACAGCAGACCGTGGGTGAGCAGTACCAGCGTGGCCGCGCGTCGTATCCGCAGCCACACCGCCAGCGTCGCCACGGCGATGGCGAAGGTCAGCAGGCCATCGCCGAACACGGGCAGCAGGGTGTCGGGCATCGCCCGCCGGGCCAGCTGCGCCTGCGCCCAGGGGCTGTCGGTCAGCATCATCACGCCAAGCGCGCCGGTGGCCAGCATCAGCAGCAGGCTGTAGCCGAACAGGTAGCGGCGCACGCACAGGCGACGCAGCAGGCCGGGCAACAGCGGCGCCACCGCCAGTGCCATCGCCGGCAGCATCGGCAGCACGTACACCTCGCGCTTGCCGGGGCTGGCAGTGAAGAACAGCAGGACCAGCGCGGCCCAGCCCAGCAGCAGCCACTGGCGCTGGTCGCCGCGACGCAGCCGGCGCCACCACGGTTTGACCATCAGCGGCAGCAGCAGCGCACCCGGCAGCCACAGCGTGGCGATCACCTGCAGGTAGTACCAGACCGGCTGGCGATGGTGCCAGGCGTTGGCATAGCGGGTGCCGGTCTGCTTGAACAACAGCTCGTGGGCGTACGACTGCAGCGATGCACTGGGTTCATGCAGCAGCGCCCAGCCCAGCGGTGCCAGCCACACCGCGGTACCCAGCAGGAAGGCCGGAATCAGCCACAGCAGGCTGGCGGGGTGGGGGCCGTCCACGGGTTGGCCGCGACGGCGCTGGTACAACCGCCAGCCCAGCCAGGGCAGCACCATCAGCAAGGGCAGGAAGCCCACCCCCTTGGTCACCGTGCCGACGCCGGCAGCAAAGCCGGCCAGCCACAGGGCCGGCAGGTTGCGGCGCTCGCAGAGGTGGCGCAGCAGGCCCCACAGGGCCAGCGTGGTCATGCCCACCAGCACCATGTCGATCTGCGCGCGCTTGGCCATCAGGCCGAACTGCAGGGTGCAGAACAGTGCGCCAAGCGCGTACAACGAATGCCGTGGCGACCATAGCCGGCGTGCCAGGTCGGACACCAGCCACAGGCTGAGCAGCGCGGCCAGCAGTGACGGCAGCAGGAACGACCACTGCCAGCTGCCGACCACCTGGTGGGCGGCGGCCTGCAGCCACATGAACACCGGCGGCTTCTCGGCGTACAGCTCGCTGCCCCGGTGTGGCAGCAGCCACTCGCCGCTCTCCACCATGGCACGTGCGGCCAGGACGAAGCGTGGTTCGTCCGGTGGCTGCGGCTGGCGCATGCCAAGCCCGGCCGCCAGCGCCATCACGATCAACAACCACAGCAGCGGCAGGTGCCAACGGCGGGGCAGGGCAACGGGCACGGCAGGCTCCGGGAGCAAAACGGCCATTCTGATAAGGGGCACGTGGGAAAGCCGTCGGAGCGGCCGGCATGGCGACCGCATTCCGACATCCGCAGCGCTACCATGGCATGAACTTCCGTGGATGTTTCGTGCATGCGCCTGTTGGTGATCGAGGACAACCGCCAGTTGGTGGCCAACCTGTTCGACTATTTCGAGTCGCGCGGGCATGTGCTCGACGTGGCCCCGGATGGCATCACCGGCCTGCACCTGGCCGGCAGCCACCCGTATGACGCGGTGATCCTGGACTGGATGCTGCCGCGCATGGAAGGCCCGGAGGTGCTGCGGCGGCTGCGCTCCGAGCACGCCTCGGAAGTGCCGGTGATCATGCTGACCGCGCGCGACGAACTGCCGGACAAGATCGCCGGCTTCCGGGCCGGCGCAGATGATTACCTGACCAAGCCATTCGCACTGCCGGAACTGGAAGTGCGCCTGGAGGCGCTGCTGCTGCGCGCGCAGGGTCGCAATCCGCGCAAGCGCCTGCAGGTGGGCGACCTGGTGCTGGACCTGGCCAGCCTGGAGGCGCAGCGCGCCGGCCAGGTACTGCACCTGTACCCGGCCTGCCGCAAGCTGCTGGAAGTGCTGATGCGCGCCAGCCCGGGCGCGGTCACCCGGCAGCAGCTGGAATTTGCCCTGTGGGGTGACGAGCCACCGGACGGCGACCTGCTGCGCTCGCATGTGTACGAACTGCGCCGCAGCGTGGACGGCCCCTTTGCCGACAAGCTGATCCACACCCTGCCGCGGGTGGGCTACCGGCTGGCGTCCACCGCAGGCGCGGACGCACGGAACGATGACGATGGCGCGTAAGCCCGGGCCGCTGTACCGGCGTGTGGTGTGGTGGCTGCTGGGCTACCTGGCGCTGATCTCGCTGGCGGTGTTCAGTGTGGGCAACTACGTGCACGAACACGCCGAGCACGCGGCGTGGCGCGCGCTGCTCAATTCCGAACTGGACAGCATCGTCGAGCACACCGAGCACGAGCCGCACTATCGCTGGCAGGACTCGGACACGCTGAGCCTGTTCCGCTTCAACCAGGCCAACATGCCCGCCAGCCTGCTCAGCCTGCATCCGGGCCTGCATGACGGGGTGATGATCGGCGAGCGCGAGACAGCGGTGATGGTGCGCGATACCGGCTCGATGGGACGGGTTGCGCTGGCCCTGGACATCTCCGATTTCCACGATCTGGAACAATTCGCAACGCGCTGGGTGATGCTGGCCGGCATCATCATGATCTTCGTCACCGTGTTGATGGCCTCCTTCGGCATGGAGCGCATGGTGCGCCCCTTGAGCCTGCTGGCCCAGCACATCGGTGCACTGCGGCCCGGCGTGCAGGGCCAGCGCATTGACGTCGATCCGCGCGGCAGTTCCGAGCTGCACACCATCGCCGATGCGCTGAACGATTACCTTGATCGCAACGAGCAGTTCGTCGAGCGCGAGCGGGTGTTCATCAGTACCGCAAGCCATGAACTGCGCACGCCGATCGCCGTGATGACCGGTGCCGCCGAACTGGCGCTGGAGCAGCCCGGCCTGCCCGAGCGCGCACGACAGCAGATGCAGCGCGTGCTGCGTACCGCGCAGGGCGTTGAGCAGCTGATCGAGCTGTTGCTGGTGCTGGCGCGTGATCCCGCCCGCCTGGCTGCCCGTGCCGAGCGCATCGCGCTGGACCAGCTGCTGCCGGAGATCGTCGACGACCATCGCCACCTGCTGGGCGACAAGGACCTGAGCATCGGCATCCAGGCTGCGCCGGTCGACATCGTCGCGCCGCTGGCGGTGGTGCAGGCAGCGATCGGCAACCTGCTGCGCAATGCCATCGAGAACAGCGGCCGCGGTCATATCGAACTGCGCCTGACCTCGGCAGCGGTGTTGACCCTGCAGGATCCCGGCCATGGCATGAGCCCGGAGGAGATCGCGGCGATCCACGCGCGGATGGCCCGCGGTGAGCGCGGCGACCGCGGCGGCATCGGCCTGGAACTGATCGCGCGGCTGTGCGAGCACCTGGGCTGGACCTTGCAGCTGCGGCCCTGCCAGCCGCGCGGGACCCTGGCCTCGCTCGACTTTGGTACATCGCGGCCAGGCTGACCTCTCCGTCGACCAAGGTCGACGCCTGCCAGGCAATGGCCGCGTGCGTTCCGGTAGGTGCCAACCCTGGTTGGCACGCTGGCCGCGTCACCGCCCCGTTGGCCGCGCCACGTGCTGGTCGATCAGGATCACGTTGCCATCGGGATCGGTCAGCTGCAGATAGGCCGGACCTTCGCCATCGGGATCGGCACGCGCCGTGAGCGCGATGCCCTTGGCGTCCAGCTCGGCCTGTACCTCACGCACGTCCTGGAAGGACGCCAGTTCCTGCTTGTGCTGGTCCCAGCCGGGATTGAAGGTGAGCAGGTTGCCCTCGAACATGCCCTGGAACAGGCCGACCACGATGCCGTTGTTGCGCAGTACCAGCCAGTTCTGCGCCGCATCACCACCGGTCACCGAGAACCCCAGCGCTTCGTAGAACGCACGTGAGGTGGCCAGGTCCTTCACCGCCAGGCTGACTGAAAAAGCGCCGAGTTGCATGGGGCAGGCTCCAGTAGGGAATGCAGCGATTCTCGGCAGGCCCACCCGCTGCCGCAAGCAGCGCAGCATGACCCTGCGTGAAGACTATGTTAATTTCGACCCGCGCCGCTTATGCGGCGCTTTTCTTTTCCGCTCTTTCGATCGACAGAGGATCCCATGCCGACCGAACCCGCTACTGCCCTGATCAGCAACGACATCGTTGGCCTTGGTCTGATCGCCGCCACCCTTGCCCTGATCTTCTGGGCCGCCAGTGGCCCGACGCCCCTGCTGAAGAAGATCTTCGCCTGGGTGCCTGCACTGCTGCTGTGCTATTTCATCCCCGCCATCTACAACACCGCCGGTGTCATCGATGGCCACAACACCTCGCTGTACAACCCGGTCGCCCGCGATGTGCTGTTGCCGGCGGCGCTGGTCCTGCTGACCCTGTCGATCGACCTGAAGGGCATCGCCAAGCTGGGGCCGAAGCTGCTGCTGGTGTTCTGCGCCGGCACCGCCGGCATCATGCTCGGCGCCATCGTCTCCTTCCAGGTGATGAAGCTGATCCATCCGGAAACCGTGGCTGGCGACACCTGGGCCGGGATGGCCGCGTTGGCCGGCAGCTGGATCGGCGGTGGCGCCAACATGGTCGCCATGCGCGAAGTGTTCGGCACCGATGCCACCACCTTCGGCCAGTTCGCGGTGGTCGACGTGGCCTGCGCCAGCCTGTGGATGGCGATCCTGCTGTTCATGGCCAACCGCGCCCAGCAGATCGATGCACGCAACGGTGCCGACACCCGCGCCATCGATGAGATGAAGGCACGCATCAGCGCTTACGAGGCACAGAACGCGCGCATCCCCAGCATGACCGACCTGATGGTGATCGTCGGCGTGGCACTGGGCGGCGTCGGCCTGGCCCATGCCATCGCCGCACCGCTGTCGGGCTGGTTCAAGGCCAATGTCAGCTGGGCCAGCCAGTTCAGCCTCGACAGCCAGTTCGTGTGGGTGATCCTGCTGTCCACCGCGATGGGCCTGACGCTCAGCTTCACCCGTGCACGCCGGCTGGAAGCGGCAGGCGCTTCGCGCCTGGGCACCGTGTTCCTGTATTTCCTGATCGCCTGCATCGGCATGCAGATGAACCTGTTGTCGCTGCTGGATCGTCCCTGGCTGTTCCTGCTGGGGGCCATCTGGATGGCCACCCACGTGCTTGTGCTGTGGATCGTGGCCAAGCTGGTGCGTGCGCCGCTGTTCTTCTTCGCGATCGGTTCGCAGGGCAACATCGGCGCCGCCGCCTCGGCACCGGTGGTGGCGGCAGCATTCCATCCGACGCTGGCGCCGGTGGGCGTGCTGCTCGGTACGGTCGGTTATGCCACCGGTACCGGCCTGGCGTATGTGACCGGGCTGATCCTGAAGTGGATGGCCAACGGCTGAGCCCTCTCGCGGCCAGCGACGGAAAATCAGGAACGGGTAGCGCCGAGCCCACGCTCGGCAGCTTTTCGCCGGACACTGCCGGAACTGTGCGGCACATACCGGAACGTATGGCGCGTGCGTCGTAGCGTGGCAAGCTCCTGCCGGCGTTGCCGGCGACGTTCGATGGGGCCGTCGATGATGAAGCAATGGAGGTTTCGGGTTTCCGCACTGGTGCTGTTGCTGGCCAGCACGGGGGCCTTCGCGCAGGGGCCGGTGAGGGCCGGCGGCGCCGATGTGCAGGTGCTGACCGATGCCGGTGCGCGCGAGGTGGCGGCACTGATCGCCCAGCCAGGGTTCGCCGATGCAGTGCGCAGCTCGCTGCATGCGGCGCCGGAGCAGGGCGTGCCGGTGCAATCGTTGATGGGCCGTTTCGATCCGCAGGCGCAGACGCTGGCCAGTGCATCGCTGGCTGCTGGCGATCGCCAGCTGCGCCAGCGCAAGGGGCTCCCGGCACAGGGGCAGGGGCTGCTGCAGCTGCGTGCGTACGTGCCCGAGGGTCACTCGCTGGCGGCCATCAATGGGCATCCGCTGTGGGTGGCCAGTCTGCCGCGTGGCAATGATCGCGACTGGACCACGATCACCGCTTACGACGCGCAGGGCCGCGCGCATGTACTGGATGCGAAACGGGCCCCGGACTTTCCTGTGCTGATCGTCGACGTCGACACGCGGCGTGCCGTGCAGGAGGGCATGGCCTTGGTCAATGCGGGTCTGAAGGCCCGCGGCCTGCAATCGCCCGAACGCATCCAGCTGTCGGCTGACGGCACGCAGGCGTCGCTGGATATCACCCGCCTGGACCGCATCCGCCTGGCGGACGACCAAGAGCCCTGGGCGCTGGGGGCAGCCGAGGTGTTCGCTGTTGTTTCCGGTCTGCAGGTGGGCGCCACCGCACCGGAGATGGTCACCGTCGACATGCCGTACCTGGACTACGACGGTACCGACTACACCCCGCAGCAACCGCTGATCATCTGGGGCAACTATCGCTTCAACGCTGCCAACGTGCAGCTGTTCGAAGATGACGGCGATACCAACTATCAGGAACTGCTGGTGGCGCTGAGCAACGGCGTCAAAGCCGCACTGGGCGCCTTCGCTCCTGAGTATGCCGTCATCGCCGACATCGCAGGCGCGATCCTCAAGGCCATGCCCACGTCGTGGTTTGCCAACGACATCGACTATATCGACAGCTACTACCTGCTGCAGCGCGGCCAGGCCTACCAGGACCGCATGGGCGCGGCCAACAACGCCAAGGTCACCCTGACCCCGATCACCCTCACGGAATAGTCCCGCCGGGCGAGGCCCGCAACTGCCGGCATCCACAAACAGAAAGGGGCCTGATCCGTTCTCCAGGGAAAACGGATCAGGCCCGGATGATTCGCACCGTCACCGGAAATCTGTCAAAGGCGGGGCGGTGTGGGCTTGCAGGACCGTTGGCGCCATGGATGGCGCCATCGAGCCCCCATGGACGGGTTTACGGCGTGTCCTGCAAGCCCACACCGCCCCGCCAAACCCACAGAACCCCAGAGCCGACGCTCCAGCAGTTGCGGTTGCAGTTGATGTTGCCGTTGCCGTTGCCGTTGCCTCTGCGGGCGCCGGGCTGCAAGCCCGGCACCCACCGGGAACCTCAACAGCAGCGACCACCGTTGCGCCCGCCATACCGCGCTTCCTGCCGTTCGCGGAAGAACGTCTTGTAGTCCATCGGCTCGCGGTCCGGATGCTTCTCCCGCACATGCCGCACATAGTTGTCGTAGTCGGGAATGCCGCAGCACAGCCGTGCCGTCTGCACCAGGCGTCGCCAGATCCGGCGATGCGCCTGGTACTGGCCCACCGGAACCAGTTGTGTACTCATTACAGGTCCACCATTTCATGCGGCTTCAGCGCCACGTACGGGGTCTCGCGGTCGCTGCGCTGCAGATTGCGGCGCGCCGCCACGATCGTCTTGATCGAATACACCAGCACCGACGCCACCACCAGCAGGAACAGCGCGGTCAGGCCGGTGTTGACGTAGGCATTGACCACGATCTGCTGCATCTGCGCGACCGACTTGGCCGGTGCAGTGATCGTGCCGCTGGCCAACGCATCCTGGAACTTGTGTGCCTGTGCCAGGAAGCCCTGCGCCGGATTGCTGTCGAAGATCTTGATGAAACCGGCGTAGGTGGTGCAGATCAGCAGCCACACCGCAGGCACCGCGGTGACCCACGCATAGCGGTCACGCTTCATCTTGAACAGCACCACCGTGCCCAGCATCAGCGCGATGCCCGCCAGCATCTGGTTGGAGATGCCGAACAACGGCCACAACGTCTGGATGCCGCCGAACGGATCGACCACGCCGGTGTACAGCAGGTAGCCCCACAGCGCCACGCAGCCGGCAGTGCCGATGATGTTGGCGGTCCACGACTCGGTCTTCTTCAGCGCCGGCACGAAATTGCCGAGCAGGTCCTGCAGCATGAAACGACCGGCACGTGTGCCCGCATCCACCGCGGTGAGAATGAACAGTGCTTCGAACAGGATGGCGAAGTGGTACCAGAACGCCATCATCGCGTCGCTGCTGCTGGGGATCGCCTCATGCAGGATCTGCGCGATGCCCACCGCCAGGGTGGGGGCACCACCGGCACGATGCAGGATGGTCGGTTCACCGATCGCTGCCGCCGTGGCCGTCAACTGTTCGGGGGTGATGGTGAAGCCCCAGGTATTGGTGATGTAGTGCGCGGCCGAGGCGGCATCGGCACCGATCACCGCCGCTGGGCTGTTCATCGCGAAGTAGATGCCCGGATCGATGATCGAGGCCGCCACCAGCGCCATCACGGCCACGAACGATTCCATCAGCATGCCGCCGTAGCCGATGTAGCGCATGTGCGCTTCATTGGCCAGCAGCTTGGGCGTAGTGCCCGAGGAGATCAGTGCGTGGAAACCCGACACCGCGCCGCAGGCGATGGTGATGAACAGGAACGGGAACATGCCGCCTTTCCACACCGGGCCGTCGCCGCTGGCCGCGAACTGGGTCAGCGCCGGCATCTTCAGTTCCGGCATCACCACCAGGATGCCGATGGCCAGCGCGATGATCGTGCCGATCTTCAGGAAGGTCGACAGGTAGTCGCGCGGTGCCAGCAGCAGCCAGACCGGCAGCACCGAGGCGACGAAACCGTAGCCGATCAGCATCCAGGTGATCTGGGTACCGGTGAAGGTGAACGCCGGGCCCCAGGTCGGGTCTGCCGCCACCTTGCCACCGAACCAGATCGCGGCGAGCAGCAGCACCAGGCCCACCACCGAGATCTCACCGATCTTGCCCGGCCGGATGTAGCGCATGTAGACGCCCATCAGGATCGCGATGGGCATCGTCGCGATCACCGTGAACATGCCCCACGGGCTTTCCGCCAGTGCCTTGACCACCACCATCGCCAGCACGGCCAGGATGATGATCATGATCAGGAAGGCACCGAACAACGCGATGGTGCCGGGCACCTGGCCCATCTCCTCGCGCACCAGGTCACCCAGTGAGCGGCCGTTGCGGCGGCTGGAGAGGAACAGGACCATGAAGTCCTGCACCGCACCGGCCAGCACCACGCCGACCACAAGCCACAGCAGGCCGGGCAGGTAGCCCATCTGCGCGGCCAGCACCGGGCCGACCAGCGGGCCGGCACCGGCAATGGCGGCGAAGTGGTGGCCGAACAGCACGTGCTTGTTGGTCGGTACGTAGTCCAGGCCATCGTTGTTGATCACCGCCGGGGTGGCCCGGGTCGGATCGAGCTGCATCACCTTGTCGGCGATGAACAGGCTGTAGAAGCGGTAGGCAACCAGGTACAGCGATACCGCCGCGACCACGATCCACAACGCATTGATGTGCTCACCGCGCCGCAGCGCTACCGTGCCCAGGCAGAACGCGCCGAGCAGGGCGAGGGCCGCCCAGCCTATTTTGGAAAAACCTTTCATGAGGTGCTCTCTCCCGGAAAGACAGGCAAAGAGTCCCGCGTGCCCCTGGCAGGGTCAATGTGCACGGGACCATTGTGCGGTAGTACTTTGGTCGTACATGGGTGTGGCAGGTGGCGATGTTCCCTCGCAGCCGACAACGCAGGCGGTGCCGGCGTGCGGACATGACGTGCGGCGAACACCAGGGATGGAACAATCGGTTGCGACGGCATCCATTGGCGTTGCGCGCTGCAGCGTCCATTTTTACCGGCATCCATCCAACAGGAGTCACCATGAGCCTTCCCGAGCCGGTCCGCGTCCTGCGCACCATCCGTGGCATGCCCACCTCCGACGGTGCCGGTGTTCGCCTGACCCGGGTCATCGGCGGCCCCTCGCTGCCCGACCTCGATCCGTTCCTGCTGCTCGACGAATTCGGTACCGATCGCGCCGAGGACTATATCGCCGGTTTCCCCGAGCATCCCCATCGTGGTTTCGAGACCGTCACCTACATGCTCGATGGCCGCATGCGTCATCGCGACAATCACGGCAACGAAGGCCTGCTGACCCCGGGCAGCGTGCAGTGGATGACGGCCGGCCGTGGCCTGGTGCATTCGGAGATGCCCGAGCAGGAAAGCGGGCAGATGCGCGGCTTCCAGCTGTGGGTGAACCTGCCTGCGCGCGACAAGATGACCGCGCCGAAGTACCAGGAATTCGCTCCCGATAAGATCCCGATGGTGCAGCCGGCCGAAGGCGTGCAGGTCAAGGTGATCGCCGGCACGGTCGAGGGCACGGCGGGGCCGATCGCGCAGCCGGCGACCGATCCGCTGTACCTGGACATTGCATTGGAGGCCGATCGTGCCTGGACCTACTCCCTGCCCGAAGGCCACAACGCGTTCGTCTACGTGTTCGAAGGCGGGCTGACGGTGGGCGAGCAGGATGCGGCGCGCGACGTGGCGCGGCAGGAACTGGCGGTGCTGGGCGGCGGCGAGCAGCTGCATCTGTCGGCAGGCAGCGACGGTGCGCGGTTGATCCTGGTGGCGGGTCGTCCGCTGCGCGAGCCGGTGATGCGGCATGGCCCGTTCGTGATGAACACCCGCGAAGAGCTGATGCAGGCCTTCGTCGATTTCCAGGAAGGCAGGTTCTGAGGTCGCGCTGCGGGCCATGCCCACAGCACATTGGTAGCGCCGGGCCATGCCCGGCGGATGTCCAAAAGAGCCGACACGGCAGAAAGCCGCCGGGCATGGCCCGGCGCTACCGATGGATCGGGTGGAAGTGCGGGAATGCTGCAAGGCAGTCATCCCCGCAGCGCCTCAGCGGCCGTCGGCCACGGCAGAGGGCGTCAGGTTCATGCCCTGCGCAAGCTGCTGCAGCGTGCCCAGTTCCTGGGCGCTGTCGGGATACAGCGCGATCTGCGCGTAGCGGCCCTTGTCCAGCTTGACCACGCTGATGCGGCGCTCGGCATAGCCCGGCGGTTGCTGGCCGCCCAGGTCCGGCTGGTACCAGTACATCGATTCACCGGCAAAGCTGCCTTTTTCCTGGCGCAGTGAGCGGGTCAGCGGAATGCCCGGATCGCGCTGGCTGAGCATCAGGCTCAGTACTTCGCGCCCGTCACTGGTGGCTGCGCGACAGACCAGGAAGCCGGACTGTGCCTGCTGCTGCCATTGCAGGCCGCTGCTGGCGGGCAACGAAGGACAGTCGACCGGGGCCTGCGCGCAGGCAGACGCCGCAACGAACAACAGGCTCGACAGAACAACAGGCGCGAACTTCATGCATCCCCCAAGGTGGCGTGTCGTTGGCACCGCCGGTGACACCGGCGGTCGAGGCATCCCATCCCCGGATGCCGTCCTGCCCGGCGAAAGCACGGGCGGATGACCAGACCTTAACGGAACGTGAGCGATCGCACAAATCGCGGTTACATCCGTAACCATTGCGGCCGAGGGTCGGCCGCAATGGCACGGTCATGGCTCAGCGGTCGTTGCCGATCCACTTGTAGATGATGCCGCCGATCGCACCGCCCAGCAGCGGGGCGACCCAGAACAGCCAGAGCTGGCCGGTTGCGCCACTGCCGGCGAAGAAGGCCACCGCCGTGGAGCGGGCCGGGTTCACCGACGTATTGGTCACCGGAATGCTGATCAGGTGGATCAGGGTCAGGGCCAGGCCGATGGCCAGCGGCGCGAAGCCCGCCGGCGCCTTGCCATGGGTCGCGCCCATGATCACGATCAGGAACACGGCCGTGAGCACCACTTCGCACAGGAATGCGGCCGCCACGCTGTAGCCGCCGGGCGACAGCGCACCATAGCCGTTGCTGGCGAACGCGCCGGCTTGGCTGCCATCAATGGCGAAGCCGCTGGCACCGGAGGCGATCTGCAGCAGGATGAAGCCGGCCAGCAGGCCGCCGGCCACCTGGGCGATGATGTAGGGCACCAGATCCCGGGTCGGGAAGCGGCCACCGGCCCACAGGCCCACGCTGACCGCGGGATTGAAGTGCGCACCGGAGATATGGCCGAACGCGTAGGCGCCGGTCACCACGGTCAGGCCGAAGGCCAGGGCCACGCCGAGGAAACCGATACCCAGCGGATTGCCGTCGCCACCGAACTTGGCGGCCAGCACCGCACTGCCACAGCCACCCAGAACCAGCCAGAACGTACCGAGGAACTCGGCGGACAAGCGTTTACCCATGCTCATGTGTTGCACTCCTTTGACGGTCTAAAGTGTGATTTATGTCACATTTCAGTGATCAGCGGGTGACTGTAGCGTCAACGCCGGGTGCAGGGATACACCTTCGGATGTGTGCAACACGCGATGCTCAGTACTGGGGCAGGGGAATGAATTCCTTGTCGTCGCCGGGAATGGTGCCGAAACGTCCGGCTTCCCAGTCGTGCTTGGCCTGCTCGATACGTTCCTTGGAACTGGAAACGAAGTTCCACCACAGATGGCGCGGGCCATCCAGCGGTTCGCCGCCGAACAGCATCGCCTTCACCGGCGTCTTCGCGCGCAGGCGGCCGCGCGCACCGGCTTCGGGAAGCACCAGGTGCTGGGCGGGAATGTCCACACCATCCAGCTGCGCTTGGCCTTCGAGGATGTACAGCGCACGTTCGCGGTGGCCATCATCGATGTCGATCTCTGCATCCGGGTCCAGGTCGATCGCCACGTTGAGCGTGTCGGCGAACACCTTGACCGGCGACTCCTCGCCATAGGCGCGTCCGGCAATGACGCGCAGCCAGGCGCCGTTGCGGCGCTGCTCGGGCAGGGCGGCGGCGGCATGGTGGTAGAAGGCCGGTTCGATTTCCTCATGCGACTTCGGCAACGCAACCCAGGTCTGCATGCCGTGGATCGGGTTGTCATGGTCGCGGTCCGGTTGCGGCGTGCGCTCGGAATGGGCGATGCCGCGGCCGGCGGTCATCCAGTTGACGTCACCGGGACGGATCACCTGGTCCGAGCCCAGCGTATCGCGGTGGCCGATGGCACCGGACCAGAGGTAGGTGACGGTGGCCAGGCCGATATGCGGGTGCGGGCGCACGTCGATGGCGGTACCGGGGTGCATGAGTGCCGGGCCCATCTGGTCGACGAACACGAACGAACCGATGCTGCGGGCCTGCAGGGTGGGCACGGCGCGGCGCACTTCCAGGCCGCCGATGTCGTGTACGCGCGGGGCGATGATGGTGGTCATGCGGGCGTTCTCGCTGGCAGGGATCAAGGCGGTCAGCATCGCATGCGGTGGTGGCGGTGACATTCCCCGTCCGGGTAACAGGTTGTTCCAGCCAACGGCGCAGCCCCTCGTGGCTGAACGCATAAAGCAGATCATGCGCTTGGCCGTGCGGGGTGGGTTCGCAGGACACGCCGTAAACCCGTCCATGGGGGCTCGATGGCGCCATCCATGGCGCCAACGGTCCTGCGAACCCACCCCGCACGGCCTTAGACAGTTTCCGTGGGCGTCCAGCCACGGAAAAGAAAAAAAAATCAAAATCAAAATCAAACGCCGGTCGCTTCGCTCGCATCCACGCAGAGCGTGGACCAAGCGTGTCGCCCAAGGTCGACAGCTACAGGAAATCGCGATTTGCCTACCGTCACCGGAAAACTGTCAGGGGTGGGGCGGTGTGGGTGGGCAGGACCGTTGGCGCCATGGATGGCGCCATCGAGCCTACAGGGACGTACTTGCGGCGTGTCCTGCCCACCCACACCGCCCCGCCAACAAACAGAAAAGCCAGAGCCGGCTGTTGCTCCGGCTCTGGCTCTGGTTTTGGCTTTTGATCCAGCGGGTGCCGGGCCGCAGGCCCGGCTGATCAAACCACCGGTTCGCGCAGTACCGGGTTGTCCCAGCCCGGGCGCGGTGCGAAGCGATCACCGTGACGCTGCTGCAGCGCCTTCAGGCGCTCCACGATGGCATCGGCACCCACCGCACGGATGTGCTGGATCGGACCGCCGCGGAACGGTGCGAAACCGGTACCGAAGATCACGCCCGCGTCCAGCAGGTCCGCGTCGGCCACCACGCCTTCGTGCAGGCACGCCACCGCTTCGTTCAACAACGGCAGGATCAGGCGATCTTCCAGATCGGCAGGCGCCTGATAGTCGCGCGCCACGTCCGGCTTCTTGGCCCGGCCGTTCTCCCAGGTGTAGATGCCCTGGCCATCCTTCTTGCCGCGCTTGTCCGGTTCCACCGTCTGCAGCGCCGCCGGAATCTGCAGGCCCAGGAACGGGGCCAGTTCCTTGCCCACGCCAGCGGCCACGTCCAGGCCTACGGTGTCGATCAGTTCGATCGGGCCCATCGGCATGCCGAACTTCACCGCCGCCTTGTCGATCACCGGGCCCGGAATGCCTTCAGCGTATGCGGTGGCCGCTTCCAGCATGTACGGGAACAGCACGCGGTTGACCAGGAAACCGGGCGTGCCGGCCACCGGCACCGGGAACTTGCCCAGCGCCTTGCAGAAGGCTGCCAGGCGACGCTCGGTTTCGGCCGCCATGCCGTCGTGATGGATGATCTCCACCAACGGCATCTGGGCCACCGGGTTGAAGTAATGCAGGCCGGCGAACTGCGCCGGGCGCTGGATGTGATCGCGCAGCTCCACCAGCGGAATCGACGAGGTGTTGGTGGTCAGCAACGCGTCGAGCTTCATCTTCGGCTCCAGCGTCTGGTACAGCGCACGCTTGGCTTCCGGGTTCTCGATGATCGCTTCAATGACCAGATCGGCCTGCGCCACGCCATTGCCTTCCAGGTCCGCACGCAGGCGAGCGGCGACGGCCGGGCGCTTGCTCTCGTCACGCACCTTCTTGGCGAACAGTGCCTGCGCACGCTCCATGGCCGGGTCGATGAAGCGCTGCTCGCGGTCCTGCAGGGTCACTTCAAAACCCTTGTAGGCGGCCCACGCAGCAATGTCACCGCCCATCACGCCAGCACCGACCACGTGCACGTGGCGGATGCCGGAATCGCCACCGCCCAGGCCCTTCAGGCGTTCGGTGAGGAAGAAGATGCGGATCAGGTTGCGCGCGGTCGGCGTGCTGGCCAGCTTCACTACGGCGCGTCGTTCGGCATCCAGGCGTGCCTGCACCGGCTTGCCGCCGCTGCGCTGCCAGGTGCTGATCAACGCATACGGCGCCGGGTACTGGTCCTTCTTCGCCTTGCGTGCGACCTGCTTGACCATCTGCGGGGCCAGCAGCTGGCGTGCCGGCCAGGTATTGGTCGCCCAGGCCAGCGCACGCTGCTTGAACGGGCGGGTGGTGCCGGACAGTGCCAGCGCCACGGCGGTATCGAGCACGACGGCCGGTGCCACCACCTTGTCGACCAGCCCGATGCCGCGTGCGGCCGAGGCCGACAGCGTGCGTCCGGTCAGCATCATGTCCATCGCCGCCGGTGCGCCGACCAGCTGCGGCAGGCGCGCGCTGCCACCCCAGCCCGGGAAGATGCCCAGCTGGGTTTCCGGCAGGCCGATGCGGGTGGAACTGTCATTGGATGCAACGCGATAACGGCAGGCCAGGGCCAGCTCGGTACCGCCGCCCAAGCAATGGCCATGGATGGCGGCGACGGTCGGGCAGGGCAGTTCTGCCAGCTTCTGGTAGGTCGACTGGCCGCGGCGGATGGCGTCGTTGACGGTGCCGCGGCGATCGAACTCCTGGAACTCCTTCAGGTCGGCACCGGCGATGAAGCCTGCCTTCTTGAGGGACTGGATCACCACGCCCTTCGGTGGGTCCATGGCGATGCGCTCCAGCAGGTCGCCCAGCTCCAGCAGCACATCCTGCGACATTGCGTTGACACTGCTGTCCTGACGATCCAGGGAGAGGACCACCACGCCATCGTCGCGGATCTCGGGGTGCCAGTGGCTGAAGCGGAGACCATCGAAGCTTGAGAGCATGGACGTTCCATCCGGTTGTGTATGGAGAAGGGGGCTATGATCCAGAGGTTGTTTCCCCCGCGTCAAATCCCAATACCAGGGGTGTGGCGCCCCGGATCGCAGGCCTTGGACCGGAACGTTAACGGAACGGTGGTTAAAAGCTGGTGCGGCGCCAGGTGATCGGCGACTGAACTTTTCCCGGGATTGGCAGTCTCATTGCCCGACGTCGGTTGGGCTGACAGGAGTGCGGCCCCTCATGGCCGATGTTGATACACCTCAGGAGCTGGATCTGGAACTGGTCCGGCGCGTGCAGCACGGCGAGAGTGCCGCCTTCGATGTCCTGGTGCGCAAGTACCAGCATCGGGTCGTGGCCCTGGTCGGTCGCTACATCGCCGACTGGAGTGAATGTCAGGACGTGGCCCAGGACACTTTCATCCGTGCATACCGTGCGATTGGAAGCTTCCGTGGCGACGCCCAGTTCTCAACCTGGTTGCATCGGATCGCCGTGAACACCGCCAAAAACCATCTGGCTTCGCACAATCGCCGCCCGCCGACCGATGACATCGACATCGGCGACGCCGAGCAGTTCGACAGCGGCACGCGCCTGCGCGACACCGATACGCCCGAGCGCGAGTTGATGCGCCAGGAACTGGAACAGACGGTGATGAAGGCCGTCAACGCGCTGCCGGAAGAACTCCGGTCGGCGATCACCCTGCGCGAGGTGGAAGGCCTGAGCTACGAGGAAATCGCGCAGAAGATGGGGTGCCCGATCGGCACCGTGCGTTCACGGATCTTCCGGGCGCGCGAGGCGATCGACACCGAACTCCGGCCGCTGCTGGACATCGGCAGTGCCACCCGCGAGAAGAGCCGTATATGACCCGCATTCCGAACAACGAATCGCACAACCACCAGTCTCCCGCCGGGCAACGCCTGGACGAACGCCATCGCCAGCAGTTGTCGGCGCTGGTCGACGGCGAGCTGGGGGCAGACGAGGCGCGCTTCCTGGTGCGCCGCATGGAACACGATCCGGAACTGGCTGGCTGCCAGGAACGCTGGCAGCTGCTGGGTGATGTCATGCGCGGCCAGGCGTCGCTGCTGGCACCGGCCGGTTTCAGCGCCGCCGTGGCTGCCGCCATCGCCGCCGAGCCCGCACCGCTGGCCGAGCCGAAGCGTCAGACCCGCCGTAGTGGTTGGCGTGCATGGGGCGGCGGTGCGCTGGCCGCTTCGGTTGCCGCCGTAGCGCTGTTCGTCGGCCGCGAAAAACTGCAGGAGGCGCCGCCAGTGGATGTCTCCGCACCGCAGGTGATCGCCAGCCAGGCGCAGTTGCCACCGGCATCGGAGCAACCGGCCGCCGTCACCGAGGCATCGGTGGACACTGCCGCGATGGCCGTGGCCAGCGTGCCGGCGGTGGCCATGGCCGCCGCCAGCCGTCGCCAGGACGTGCGCCGCGCCAGCGCCACCCGCAGCCAGCAGGCCGCGCGCGTGGCCCAGCGCGATGACGCGCCGCTGCGCGCGGTTGCCAGCCAGGCGCCGCTGACCCCGACCATGCCCGCCGGTAGCGCGCGCACTCTGCCTTTTGGCGAGGTCGGCAACCTGCAGGCACGGCCATGGCCGCGCTCCAGCCTGGCGCCCGCCGCCGGTGGCGCCCTCAATGCCAGTTTCCCGGCCCACGCCGGTGGCACCGCGTTCTATCCGTTCGAGCCACGCCTGCAGGACGAACTGCCGGCGTCGCAACGCCCGCGCGACTGAGCCGGGTAGCGTTCCACGCCCCGCCGTCGGCGGGGCGCTTCTTTCCCTTTCCATCCGACCCGGAGGTTGCCGTCCGATGACTCCCCGACTCCGCACACATGCAATTGGCCTGTTCGCCCTGACCCTGCCGCTGGTGGCCTGTGCCCAACCGGCGGCGCCTGCCGCCCAGCCGCAGGCCGCCGCCGCCGCTGCCCTACGCGCACCGGCGCAGCCGTTGGTCAGCGGTCTGCCCGACTTCACCAACCTGGTCGAGCAGGTCGGCCCCGGCGTGGTCAACGTCGACACCACCATCGTCCGCAGCACCCGCCAGGCGCGGGGCGGCATGGGCCCGGGTGATGACGAGATGCCCGAGTTCTTCCGCCGCTTCTTCGGCCCGGATTTCCCGATGCCCGGGCAGGGTCCCGGCGGCCCGGGCGGCCCCAGCATCAAGGGCCGCGGCATGGGCTCGGGCTTCATCATCTCGCCTGACGGCTACGTGCTGACCAATTACCACGTGGTCGCCGACGCCAGCGAAGTGAAGGTCAAGCTCGGCGATCGTCGCGAGTTCACCGCCAAGGTGGTCGGCAGCGACCAGCAGTACGACGTCGCCCTGCTGAAGATCGACGGCAAGAACCTGCCGACCGTGCGCGTGGGTGATTCCAACAGCCTGAAGCCCGGTCAGTGGGTTGTCGCGATCGGCTCGCCGTTCGGCCTCGACCACTCGGTTACCGCTGGCGTGGTCAGTGCCCTCGGCCGCAACACCGGTGGACCGGACCAGCGCTATGTGCCGTTCATCCAGACCGACGTGGCAATCAACCAGGGCAATTCCGGCGGCCCGCTGCTGAACACCCGTGGTGAGGTGGTCGGCATCAACTCGCAGATCTTCTCGGCCTCGGGTGGCTACATGGGCATCAGCTTCGCGATCCCGATCGATCTGGCGATGAGCGCAGTCGAGCAGATCAAGAAGACAGGCAAGGTCACCCGTGGCCAGCTCGGCGCGGTGGTCCAGGAAATCGACGGCCTGAAGGCGCAGGCGATGGGCCTGCCCGACAGCCGCGGTGCGCTGGTCAACCAGATCGTGCCGGACAGCGCTGCGGCCAAGGCCGGGGTCAAGATCGGTGACGTGATCCGCACGGTGAACGGCGCGCCGGTCAACAGCTGGTCCGATCTGCCGCCGCTGATCGGTGCGATGGCGCCGGGCAGCCGCGTCACCTTGGGCGTGATCCGCGATGGCAAGCCGCGTGATCTGAGTGCGACCCTGACCGCTCTGGCCGAGGACGCGCAGGGCAATGCCCGCAGCCTTTCCGCCGGCAATGACACCGCAGCTCCCCAGACCGGCGCCAATGCCCTGCTGGGGTTGGATGTTGCCGACCTGACCGCACCGCAGCGCAAGCAGCTGGGCCTGGAGGCGGGCGAAGGTGTCCGCATCACCGCCGTGAAGGGCGAGGGCGCGCGTGATGCCGGCCTGTCCGGTGGCATGGTGATCCTGCAGGTGGCCAGCACTCCGGTCGGCAGCGTCGAAGCCCTGAACCGTGCGCTGTCCGGCTACAAGAAGGGCGATGTGGTCATGCTGCTGGTCCGTACCGGCAGCGGCAACAGCGCCTTTGTCGCGGTCAAGGCCGGCCCGTAACGACCGATGGCCGCCTTCACGGTGGCCCTCGTGATGTCCCCGAAGCCCCGCCCCGGCGGGGCTTCGGCCATTCCGGGGCCGTGCCGGCAGGCCAACCACGCGGCGGCCCTCCGGGCATGCGATAATCGACCGTTACCCTGACGACGCCGCGCGCCGCCGCCACCTCTCTATGTCCTCTGATTCGATGCGGAACATCCGCAACTTCTCCATCATCGCCCACGTCGACCACGGCAAGTCCACGCTGGCCGACCGCATCATCCAGCTCTGCGGCGGCCTCCAGGCCCGCGAGATGGAAGCGCAGGTGCTCGACTCCAACCCGATCGAGCGCGAGCGTGGCATCACCATCAAGGCGCAGTCGGTGTCGCTGCCGTACGTGGCGAAGGATGGCCAGACCTACCACCTGAACTTCATCGACACCCCCGGCCACGTCGACTTCTCCTATGAAGTCAGCCGCTCGCTGGCCGCCTGCGAGGGCGCGCTGCTGGTGGTCGATGCGGCTCAGGGCGTGGAAGCGCAGTCCGTCGCCAACTGCTACACGGCCGTTGAGCAGGGGCTGGAAGTGGTGCCGGTGATCAATAAGATCGACCTGCCCACCGCCGATATCGAGCGCGCCAAGGCCGAGATCGAGGCCGTGATCGGCATCGATGCCAGCGACGCCGTGCCGGTCAGCGCCAAGACCGGCCTGAACGTGCAGGACGTGCTGGAAGCGATCGTGCATCGCATTCCGGCGCCCGTGCCGCGCGATACCGACAAGCTGCAGGCGCTGATCATTGACTCGTGGTTCGACAACTACCTGGGCGTGGTCTCGCTGGTGCGCGTGATGCAGGGCGAGATCAAGGCCGGTGACAAGCTGCAGGTGATGTCCACCGGCCGCAACCACCAGGTCGACAACGTCGGTGTGTTCACCCCCAAGCGCAAGGTGCTGCCGGCACTGCGTGCGGGCGAAGTGGGCTGGGTCACCGCCAGCATCAAGGACGTGCACGGCGCGCCCGTGGGCGACACCCTGACCCTGGCCGGCGACCCGGCACCGAAGCCGCTGCCGGGCTTCCAGGAAATGCAGCCGCGCGTGTTCGCCGGCCTGTTCCCGGTCGATGCCGAGGACTACCCGGACCTGCGCGAAGCGCTGGACAAGCTGCGCCTGAACGATGCCGCGCTGCGCTTCGAGCCGGAAAGCTCCGAAGCGATGGGCTTCGGTTTCCGTTGCGGCTTCCTCGGCATGCTGCACATGGAAATCGTGCAGGAGCGCCTGGAGCGCGAATACAACCTGGACCTGATCAGCACCGCGCCGACGGTGGTGTATGAAGTCCTGAAGACCGATGGCACGATCATCAACATGGACAACCCGGCCAAGCTGCCGCCGGTCAACCATGTGCAGGAGATCCGCGAGCCGATCATCCGCGCCAACGTGCTCACTCCCGAGGAGTACATCGGCAACATCATCAAGCTGTGCGAAGAAAAGCGCGGCAGCCAGATCGGCATCAACTACCTGGGCAGCCAGGTGCAGATCAGCTACGAGCTGCCGATGGCCGAAGTGGTGCTGGACTTCTTCGACAAGCTGAAGTCGGTCAGCCGTGGCTATGCCTCGCTGGACTACCACTTCGTGCGCTTCGATGCCGGTCCGTTCGTGCGCGTGGACGTGCTGATCAACGGCGACAAGGTCGATGCGCTGTCGCTGATCGTGCATCGCAGCCATGCCGATCGTCGTGGTCGCGAGCTGTGCGAAAAGATGAAGGACCTGATCCCGCGCCAGCAGTTCGACGTGGCCATCCAGGCTGCCGTCGGCTCGCAGATCATCTCGCGCACCACGGTCAAGGCCATGCGCAAGAACGTTCTGGCCAAGTGCTATGGTGGCGACGTTTCGCGCAAGAAGAAGCTTCTGGAAAAGCAGAAGGAAGGCAAGAAGCGCATGAAGCAGGTCGGCCGCGTGGAAATTCCGCAGGAAGCGTTCCTGGCCGTGCTGCAGATGGACAACAAATAAGCCCCGAAACCGGCCTTCGGGCCGATCGTCCGGTGACGTTGCAAAGGACCCTGAATGAAACTGTTTGAGATCCTCCTGGTCGTGCTGACCCTGGCCTCCGGCCTGATCCTGCTGGCCGACAAGCTGTACCTGGCCAAGCGTCGCGCCCAGCGCGCCGGCCTGCTCGACACCGAGCCGGTGCTGGTGGACTACTCGCGTGCGTTCTTCCCGGTGCTGGCGATCGTGCTGATCGTGCGCAGCTTCATCGCCGAGCCGTACAAGATCCCGTCCAGCTCGATGATGCCGAACCTGCTGATCGGCGATTTCATCCTGGTCAACAAGTTCTCCTATGGCCTGCGCCTGCCGATCACCAATACCCGCTTCGTGCCGGTCGGCGATCCGGCCCGCGGTGACGTGGTGGTGTTCCACTTCCCCGGCCATGGTGACAACGACCCGGCCAAGGGCGAGAACTTCATCAAGCGCGTGATCGGCGTGCCGGGCGACACCGTCGTGTTCGAAGGCGACGGCGTGATCCTCAACGGCGAGCCGCTGAAGTACGACAACAAGGGCATCTACGCCGGCCACAAGGGCCAGGGCGAGGGCGCCAACCTGCTGGTCGAGCACCTGCCGGGCCGCACCCACACCGTGCTGGAGACCGACTATCCGCGTGGCCAGGGCCAGTGGACGGTGCCGGCGGGCAAGTACCTGGTGATGGGTGACAATCGCGACAACAGCGACGACGGCCGTTTCTGGGGCCTTCTGCCGGAAGAGAACCTGCGCGGCAAGGCATTCCTGATCTGGCTGAACTGCCAGGGCTGGTTCTGCAAGGACGGCTTCGAACCGTCGCGGATCGGCTCGAGCATCAACTGACTTCACATCCACTCGCGTATCTGGGGAGAACGCAATGAAGACGATGAACACGCAGCGCGGCATGACCCTGACTTCGTTCCTGACGGTCCTGATCGTGGTTGGCTTCTTCCTCTACATCGGCATGAAGCTGTTCCCGATGTACCAGGAGTATTACGCGGTGCGCTCGGCGATGAAGAGCCTGGCCAAGGAACCGGGCATCGGCAGCATGGCGCCGGCCAACATCCAGGATCTGTTCTTCAAGCGGCTGTACATCAACTACTCGGACAACGTGAAGCCGGCCAACGTCAAGTTTGATCGCCGCGACAATGGCTGGACCCTCAAGGTCAACTACGAAGTGCGCCGCCCGCTGGTCGGCAACCTGGATGTGGTTGGCAAATTCGATTCTTCCCAGGACCTGACCCGTAGCGGTGCCGAATAAATCTTTCCAACGTGAAGACCTGATCGGTCACGCCTTCCGCGATCCAGACCTGCTCAAGCAGGCGCTGACCCATCGCAGTGCCGGCGCGCCGCATAACGAGCGGCTGGAGTTCCTTGGCGACAGCATCGTCAACATGCTGGTCGCCGAGGCGTTGTACCTGCGCTGGCCCAAGGCCGACGAAGGCGCGATGACCCGCGCCCGCGCCGAGCTGGTGCGCGAGGGAGCGCTGGCGGTGATCGCGCGTGCCCTGCAGCTGGGTGAGCGGCTGACGATGGGGCCTGGCGAAATGAAGTCCGGCGGCCATCGCCGCGACTCGATCCTGGCCGATGCATTGGAGGCCGTGGTCGCGGCGATCTATCTGGATGCCGGCTTCGAAGCCTGCCGGGCGAAGGTCCTGCCGTGGTTTGCCGCTTCGATGGAGGCGCTGCCGGCTACGGGGCGGCCGGAGAAGGATCCCAAGACCCGCCTGCAGGAATGGCTGCAGGGCCGACAGAAGGCGTTGCCACAGTACGAACTGGTGTCAGAATCCGGTGACGACCACGCCAAACACTTCCGGGTACGCTGCAACGTAGCCGACCCCGCCGCCAGCACCGAGGGCGAAGGCTCCTCGCGGCGGATTGCCGAACAACAAGCGGCTGCGGCCGTCCTTGAACAACTGGATTCCAAGTGAGCGAACAAACTCCCCATCATTGCGGCAGCGTGGCCGTCATCGGCCGCCCCAACGTGGGCAAATCGACCCTGACCAATGCCTTGGTCGGGGCCAAGGTCAGCATCGTGTCCAACCGGCCGCAGACCACCCGTCACCGCCTGCTGGGCATCGCCACCTACCCGGAAGGGCAGCTGGTGCTGGTCGATACGCCTGGCCTGCACAAGGTGCAGAAGCGGGCGATGAACCGGGTCATGAACCGCGCCGCCCGCGGCTCGCTGGAAGGCGTCGACGCCGGCCTGCTGGTGATCGAAGCCGGTCGCTGGGACGAAGAGGACAGCCTGGCCTTCAACGTGCTGCGCGACGCCGGTATCCCGGTGGTGCTGGTGGTCAACAAGATCGACCGCATGAAGGACAAGGGCGCACTGCTGCCGTTCCTGCAGGAAGTGACCGCCGGCCGTGATTTCTCGTCGGTGCATCCGATTTCGGCGCAGAAGCGCAACGGCCTGGAAGCCCTGGTCCGTGACGTGCTGGCGCTGTTGCCGGAAGCCCCGCCGATGTTCGGCGAAGACGAGATCACCGACCGCAGCCAGCGCTTCCTGGCCGGCGAACTGGTGCGTGAACAGCTGATGCGCCAGTTGGGCGAAGAGCTGCCGTACGCCACTACCGTGGAGATCGAGCGTTTCACCGAGGACGGCAACCTGCTGCGCATCGGTGCGGTGATCTGGGTCGAGCGCGAAGGCCAGAAGGCGATCGTGATCGGCAAGGGCGGCACCCGCCTGAAGGAGATCGGGGCCAAGTCCCGCCTGCAGATGGAGCGTCTGTTCGGGGCCAAGGTGTTCCTGGAAACCTGGGTGCGCGTGCGTGAGGGCTGGTCCGATGACGAGGCCGCGCTGAAGGCCTTCGGCTACGAATAAGCCGCGACGGTCGCTTCGATGCTGATCGAGGACGACACCGGCTTCGTGCTGCATGCGCGGGCCTATCGCGAGACCAGCCTGCTGGTCGAGGTATTGAGCGCCGAGCACGGCCGGATCGGCCTGCTCGCGCGTGGTGTTTCCACGGCCAAGGGCCAGGTGCTGCGAGCGGCCCTGCAGCCACTGCAGTGGATCCGCTTCAGCGCGCTGCAGCGTGGCGAACTGGCCCAGCTGCGCGGTGCTGAAGCGCTGGATGTGGCGCCGCGCCTGCTCGGCCAGGCCATGCTGGCCGGGTTCTATCTCAGCGAGTTGACCCTGCGCCTGGCGCCGCGCCAGGACCCGCTGCCGGAGTTGTACCTGGCCTTTGGTGAGGCGCGTGCGCGCCTGGCCGTGGGGGCTGGACTGGCCTGGACCCTGCGCCGTTTCGAACGCGAACTGCTGGCGGTGCTGGGGGTGGGCTTCGATCTGGAGACCGCCAGCGATGGCCAGCCGATCGACCCGGCGGCGCGCTATGAACTGGACCCGCAGGAAGGACCGCAGCGCCTGCTCAGCGAGCGCGGCGGCGAGCGTCGCGCAGCGGCTACCGGCTCGGCGCTGTTGGCGCTGGCAGCCGACGACGAACCCGACGCAGCCGATCTGGCCAGCCTGCGGCTGCCGATGCGGCGGGTGCTGGCCCATCACCTGGGCGCGCGCGGGTTGAAGTCGTGGGAGATGCTGGAGCAGCTGACACCCCGGCGTTGAGGGGTGTTCGGCAGGGCTTGCAGCCCTGCACCTGCCGAATCAACGTCAACGTCAACGTCAACGGCAAAAGCTGGCTATCCGTGGGTAGGCGGGGTGGGTCCGGTAGCGGGGGACGCCGTAAACCCATCCCTGGGGCTTGGCCGCGGCATCCATGCCGCGGACACCCCGCAACCGGACCCACCCCGCCTTCGACAATTGTCCGCGAGCTGTCGGAACGGCTTCCGCCTCTGGTAGGTGTCGACCTTGGTCGACACGTAGATCCACGCCATGCGTGGATGCTCTTCGTTCAAGTGTC
The DNA here is from genome assembly GCF_003428825.1 of Stenotrophomonas sp. G4. Lineage (NCBI taxonomy): Bacteria > Pseudomonadati > Pseudomonadota > Gammaproteobacteria > Lysobacterales > Lysobacteraceae > Stenotrophomonas > Stenotrophomonas sp. G4. Next base: position 3,254,487 of record NZ_CP031741.1, on the reverse strand, counting down.
GAAATATTCGATTTCGATGGAGATTCATCCACGCATGGCGCGGATCTACCAGCATTCGGGGAATTGTCGGAGGCGGGTCGGTGTCGGATTGCGGGGTGTCCGCGGCATGGATGCCGCGGCCAAGCCTTATCTGATTGGAATCTGGCACCGTAGGTGTCGAGAGCCGGCGTGGGCCGCCGTGTAAGCCTGGATCTCAACGATCGCCATGTAGCTTGGCGCCCACGCCGGAATCTCCCTTGATCCGCCCGAACAGTTGCTGGAGCTGACACTCGCAGTGATAAGACTGGGCAAGCGGGGAGCTCTCGACCCTTCCAGACTATACGGAGTCCGGTGATGAACGGGATCGGGATTGATGTCAGCAAGCGCCAGCTGGACGTTGGCACGACAGACGGAAAGACCCTGCAGGTCAGCAATAGCCGCTCCGGCTTTGCTGAATTGGACCTCTGGCTGCAAGGGCATCCGGCCGTCCAGATCGTGCTGGAGGCCACTGGTGGCTACGAACAGCCTGTGCTGGACTTCCTGCACAACGCTGGTCATCCGGTGGTCCGCGCCAATGCCCTGCGGGCGCGGAAACTGGCCCAGGGGCTTGGCCACATGGCCAAGACCGACCGCTTGGATGCCTATGCCTTGGCCAAGATGGCCGCGCTGGTGAAGCTGCGTTCCTATCAGCCACTGGAGCCTTGGCAGCGGGAAATGCGTGACTTCGTGCGGGCACGCCGACAGGCGATGCACGCGCTGACCGTCGCGCGGCAGCAGCAGGAAATGGTGGGTAATCGTAAATTACGCCGACTGCTTCAGGCCAACATCACTTGCTTGCAGAGAACGGTGGAACGTTTGGGAAAGCGGATTTCCGAACAGGTTTCCAAGCAGCCTCAACTGGCTGTCCTGAAGTCGATGAAAGGTGTTGGCCCGGGCCTGCAGGCCGTGTTGGCCAGCTATCTTCCCGAGCTGGGCAAGATCAGTGGCAAGGCCGTGGCCAGCCTGGTCGGTGTGGCACCGATGTCCCATGACAGCGGGACCATGCGTGGCAAACGAAGCATCCATGGCGGCAGGGCTGAGATCCGTCAGGTGCTCTACATGGCCAGCATGTCGGCCATGCGGCATGAACCTCGCCTGCGGGACTTTTACCAGTCGCTGCGAGCGCGGGCAAGGAAGGCAAAGTGGCCATCGTGGCGGTGATGCGGAAGATGCTGGTGATTCTCAACGCCCGTATGCGTGACGGCGGATCGATCCCCGCCTGAGCGCACCAGAGGGCGTTGCTCCTGAGGCTGCCGGCCAGCGGCCGGCACTACCGTGCCCGTTTACCGGAAGGGCTGGCGCTCCTCCAGCAACACAGTTGCTACACGGACGTACTTGCGGCGTCCCCGCAATCCGACACCGTCCCGCCATCCCGCAGGAAGCTGCTTTGGCTGTTGCCGTTGCTCCGGCTGTTGCCTCTGCAGGTGCAGGGCGCAGCCCCGCCGAGCAACCCTCAGTGCAGCAGGGCCGCTACCGCCGCGCGGAACCCCGCCTGTGCCTGCCCCGATTCGGGCGTGTGATGGAGCTGCCGTACCGCACGTGCCAGTCGCGCTGCACCCACGAACCCGCAGCTGGCCTGCAACCGGTGCAGCTGGCTGCGCAGCTGGCGCTCGTCATGCTGGTCCACCGCCTGTTCGACCGCATCGCGCACGCCCGGCAGTTCGGCCAGGAACAGCTCGCGCAGGGCGATCAGGTGGTTGCGTTGGCCATTGAGCGCGGCCAGGGCGGCGGTTTCGTCCCAGTCCTCCAGGGCCAGCTCGACCGCCGCCGGCGGCAACGTGGAACCGGCGGGGCTGTTGACCAGCGCACGACGGACCGCCTTCAGCAGTTGGTCACGGCCCAGCGGCTTGACCAGGGTGTCGCTGAAACCCGCCTCGCGCAGGCGGGCGTGAATGGCAGCATCGCCGTCGGCGGTATGCGCCAGCGCCGGGGTGTCCGGGTGCGAGCGGCGCAGCTGGTGCAACAGCTGGGCACCATTGCCATCGGGCAGGTTGACGTCGATCAGCCACAGATCGTGGGCACCGGGCTCGGCGCGCGCCAGTGCGCTGGCCAGTGAGTCGGCGGTGTCCACATCTGCTGGTAACGTTTCCAACGCCGCTTTGAAAAAACCACGGCTGATGATGTCGTCCTCGACAAGCAGGAAGCGGGGTCGACTGGCCCGCGGGGTCATCTGCATCAGGGCTGCCTCCATGTCAGCTGGGGTCAATCATCAAGCACGGCGGCGGCGGGCGCAAGCGGCCAGCGGCCCGGCCGGTCAGGATCTGCGACAATACGCCCCCACTTTTGCCCGCAGCCTGTTGCCACGTGGCCCGATCCCGCTCCCGCATCGACCGTACTCCCTTCCAGACCGAGATCCTCGACCTCAGCCATGATGGTCGCGGTGTTGCCCGCCGTGAAGGCGAGGGCGGCAAGGTCACCTTCATCAGCGGCGCCCTGCCGGGCGAAGTGGTGATGGCCGAACAGACCGCCCGCAGCCGCCACTTCGATGAAGCGCGTACGGTGGAAGTGCTGCAGGCCTCGCCGCAGCGGGTGACGCCCAAGTGCCCGCATTTCGGCACCTGCGCCGGCTGCGTGCTGCAGCACCTGGACGAAGACCAGCAGATCGTCGCCAAGCAGCGCGTGCTGATGGACAACCTGGAGCGCATCGGCCATGTGAAGCCGGGCACCGTGCTGCCGCCGCTGGTGGGTGACAGCTGGGGCTACCGCCGCAAGGGCCGGTTCTCGGTGCGCCGGGTCGAGAAGAAGGACAAGACCCTGGTCGGCTTCCGCGAGCAGGACCCGCGCTTCGTCGCGGACCTGCAGCAGTGCCTGACCGTGATCCCGGAAATCGGCACCAAGGTGGAGGTGCTGTCGACCTTCATCGAATCCCTGGATGGCAAGCGCGACATCCCGCAGATCGAGTTCATCGCCGGTGACCAGGCCGTGGTGCTGACCGTGCGCCACCTGCAGCCGCTGAGTGATGCCGATCGCGCCGCCTGGGCGGCCTTCGGCCAACAGCACGGCTTTGTCATCTACCTGCAGTCGGGCGGCGTGGATACCGTGCAGCCGCTGGACGGGCAGGGCGTGGCGCTTTCGTTCCGGCTGGCGCCGTGGGATGTCGAACTGGCGTTCCGTCCGCTGGATTTCATCCAGGTCAATGCCAAGCTCAACGAGAAGATGATCGCCCACGCGCTGGACCTGCTTGAACCGGGTGCCGACGAGCGGGTGCTGGACCTGTTCTGTGGCCTGGGCAACTTCACCCTGCCGCTGGCGCGCAAGGTGCGCGAAGTGGTGGGCGTGGAAGGCGATGCCGGGCTGGTGGCGCGTGCGCGTGAGAATGCCGAGCGCAACGGGCTGGCCAACGCGCAGTTCTACAGCGCCGACCTCACCCAGGACCAGCGCAGCACGGCGTGGATGCGCCAGGGCTTTGACAAGCTGCTGCTGGATCCGCCGCGTTCGGGCGCCATCGAAGTGCTGCAGCAGCTGCCGTTGAAGCAGTTCAAGCGCATCGTCTATGTCAGCTGCCATCCGGGCTCGCTGGCCCGCGATGCAGGCTACCTGGTCAACGAACAGGGCTTCACCCTGGTCAGCGCCGGTGCGATGGACATGTTCCCGCATACCGCGCACGTGGAGAGCATCGCGGTGTTCGAAAAGCGCTGATGCCTGCAGCGCCGGGGGCTGCCCGGCGCCTGCTTTGCCGCTTGCAGGCAGGCAATGCGGTCAGTCGGCCGGGGCGTTCTGCCACTGGCCGTCCACGCGCACGAAGGCCATGGACTGCTCGCCGTGCTCGCTGCCGTCGCCCGCGCGCACGGTGCATTCGATGGCGGCCCTGTCGCTGGCGACCTCGCAGTTCCTCACTTCCTGCACCTGCAGGGTGCTGGCAGCCTGTTCGAAGCGTGCGCGCAGGGCAGGGTCGGCCTGCTGCTGCGCCTGCCCGGCGATCCGTTCGCGCAACAGCGCCTGCACCCTTTCCCGGGGCGGCGCCGGTACGGGCACATTGCGCTGGTCACGCAGTGTCCACACGCCGTCCACCAGGGCCAGCCGCAGCAGCTGCGGTCGCGATTCGATGCCTGCGCTGGCGGTGGCGATGCAATCGACGGCGTCGCCGGCCTCGGCGGGGGCACAGCTGTCCAGGGTCTGCAGACGGGGCCGGAACGTCTCGGCAACCAGGCGACTGCTGTCGCTGGCGGGGCGATCGGCAACGGCCTGGTCGAACATCCGGTCCATCGCAGCCTGTGCCTGCTGCAGCGAAGGTACGGTCGCCGATCCGGCGCTGGCAACGGCGCACGGCAGCAGCGCCGACAGGGCAAGACAGCGACGAAGGCGATGGGAAAGCGTCATGAGCGACCATTCCATGGTTGGGGGCCGCGCAGTGTAGTCCTGCCCGTCGCCGCGCCGATAGGCAGCGTCTGGCGTGAGCCGCATACTGTGCCCATGGGCATCGAAATCGAACGCAAATTCCTCGTCACCCATGATGGGTGGCGCACTGCCGCGCACCGGGTCATCCCGATGGCGCAGGGCTACATCAACGATCTGGGCGCACTCGACCGCGGCAGCCAGAACGCCTCGGTGCGGGTCCGCATTGAAGGCGACAAGGCCGCGCTGAACCTGAAGTCGCGCACCCTGGGCCATACCCGGCAGGAGTTCGACTACCCGATTCCGGTGCAGGATGCGCGCGACCTGCTGGCGCTGTGCGTCGGCGGCCTGATCGACAAGCGCCGGCATCTGGTCGAGTACGCCGGCCTGACCTGGGAAGTGGACGAGTTCCTCGGCGACAACGCCGGCCTGGTGGTCGCCGAAGTCGAGCTGGACAGCGCCGACCAGGTCATCGACCTGCCGGACTGGATCGGCGCCGAAGTGACCGACGACGCCCGCTATTACAACGTCGCTCTGGCCAGCCGCCCCTATTCACAGTGGTGAAACCCTCCGTCCCCTTTTTTCGAGGGTGTCGGCCCCCATGTCGGGGGATGAGAATCGACATCTACTCCGACGTGGTCTGCCCCTGGTGCTGGATCGGCAAGCATCGCTTCCAGCAGGGTGTGCAGTTGCTGGGCGCCGATGCGCCCGAACTCGAGATCCACTGGCAGCCGTTCCAGCTTGACCCCGATGCGGACGCCACCCCGGTGCCACTGCGCGAGGCCTATGTGCGCAAGTTCGGCGGTGCCGAGCGCACCGAGCAGATTCTGGGCCAGACCCAGACCGCTGCGCGGGCCGAGGGCTTGCCGATGGACTTCAGCCAGGGCCAGGTGCGGGTAACCACGCTGCCGGCGCATCGCCTGTTGTGGCTGGCTGGCCAGCACGGCGTGCAGGAGGCCGTCGGTGAGGCGCTGTTCCGCGCCCATTTCGAGCATGGACAGAATCTGGCCGACCCGGCAGTGCTGGTCGCGGCCGGCGCCGCCGGTGGCCTTGCCGCAGACGAGATCCAGCACATGCTGGCCGGCGATCGTGGCCTGGCCGAAGTGGAAGCGAGCCTGGCGCAGGCCCATGCACTGGGTATCTCCTCGGTGCCCACCTTCGTCATCGATGGCCGCTGGGCGGTTTCCGGAGCCCAGCCCCCGGAGGCCTTCGCCAACGCGCTGCGCCAGATCGCCGCCGAGCAGGCGGCGGGCAGGGCGCGGAGGGTGCCCGGACGGCGGCGACGACGCCTGCGGCGCGGACGGCTGCAAGGTCTGACCGACCCGCAGAAGGGGACGGAGGGGATTGAGTCTCATCCGGCACCAGTGGGTCGATTGCGCCTTGATCCCCTCCGTCCCCTTTTTGACCACTGCGCCTGTTGGCCGGTTCTGCGACAATGCGGCACTGCGCCATGCGGGCGCCCGTTGTGGAGATCGACCATGCTGCTGATCGGCGTTGCCGGTACTGAACTGACCGCCCAGGAACGTGAGTGGCTGCAGCACGATGCTGTGGCCGGGGTGGTGCTGTTCAAGCGCAACTTCGCTTCGCGGCAGCAGGTGACCGAACTGTCCGCGGCGATCCGCGCTGCCGCACCGCGCCCGCAGTTGATCTGCGTGGACCAGGAAGGCGGTCGCGTGCAGCGCTTCCGTGAGGGCTTCAGCGAACTGCCGCCGCTGCAGGACATCGGTGTCCAGTACGCCAGGGATCCCGACGCTGCGCTGGCATTGGCCGAGCAGCACGCCTGGCTGATGGCCAGTGAGGTCCGTGCCAGCGGCGTGGACCTGAGCTTCGCCCCGGTGGTCGACCTCGGCCGTGGCAATCGCGCCATCGGCAATCGTGCCTTCAGTGAAGACCCGGAGGTGGTGGCCGCGTTCACCGCTGCCTATGTGCGCGGCATGCATGCGGTCGGCATGGCCGCCACCCTCAAGCATTTCCCCGGCCATGGCACCGTGCTGGAAGACACCCACGTGGATACCGCGATCGATCCGCGTGCGCTGGATGAACTGCGCGCACAGGATCTGGTCCCGTTCACGGCCGGTATCGCCGCCGGCGCCGATGCGGTGATGATGGCGCACGTGATCTATCCGCAGGTCGCACCGGAACCCGCTGGTTACTCGCCGCGCTGGATCCAGCAGATCCTGCGTGGCGAGCTCGGCTTCCGCGGCGTGGTGTTCTCCGATGACATCGGCATGGCCGCCTCGCACAGCGCCGGTGGCGTGCCGGCACGCGTGCACGCACACCTGGATGCCGGCTGCGATGTGGTGCTGGTCTGCCACCCGGAGCTGGTCGATGAAGCCCTGCACGCGGTGCAGGGACGCTCCCTCAATACCGCTGCGCTGCTGGGCCTGCTCGGCCGCGGCGCGCTTGGCTGGGATGGCCTGCTGGCCGATGCCCGCCATGGCGACACCCAATCCCGTCTGCTGCAAACCCTTGGAAGAACCGTCTGATGCCGAACCTCACCATTTCCCAGGCCCTGGCCCAAGCCGACCTGCTGGTCGACCGCCCCACCATCGACAAGGCCATTGCCGGCATCGCCGACGCCATCGCGCGCGACTATCAGGGCGAGGTGCCGCTGTTCCTGTCGATCATGCACGGTGCGCTGCCGTTCGCCGGCCAGCTGGCACTGGAGCTGGGCGCGCGTGGCCAGGACGTGCAGTTCGATTACCTGCACGCCACCCGTTACCGCGGTGAGACCACCGGCGGCGACCTGGTGTGGAAGCACAAGCCGGCCACGGCGCTGTTCGGCCGCCGCGTGCTGCTGGTCGATGACATCCTCGACGAGGGTTACACCCTGCAGGGCGTGCGTACCTGGTGCCTGGAGCAGGGCGCGACCGACGTGCGTATTGCCGCGATGACCGTGAAGAAGCACGATCGCGCGCTGCCGGACGTCACCGCCGACTATGCCGGCATCGAACTGCCGGATCGCTACGTGTTCGGTTTCGGCATGGACGTCAACGAAACCCTGCGTTGCGTGCCGGCCATCTACGCGATGAAGGAATAACAACGCGGCCGCCTGCGGCCTGCGTTTCCTGCCGCCGGCATCCTCGGGTGCCGGCGTTCTTTTTTCTCTGGAGTGCTTTCCATGCAACAGATCGCCCTGGCCGTGATTGGCGGTACCGGTGTCTACAACCTGGCCAAGCTTGACGACGTGCAGACCCACGAGGTCGACACCCGCTTCGGCAAGCCATCCGGCCCGGTGCGGGTCGGGACATTGCTCGGTCATCGCGTGGCCTTCCTTGCACGCCATGGTGAAGGCCATTCGCTGCCGCCGCACAAGATCAACTACCGGGCCAACCTGGCCGCGCTGCAGCAGATTGGCGCGCAGCGGGTGCTGGCGCTGAACACGGTCGGTGGCATCGGTGACGATTTCGGTCCGCGCGTGCTGGCCTGCCCGGATCAGGTAATCGATTACACCTGGGGCCGCATCAGCACGATCTGCGAAGAAGAGGGCACTGACGTGGTGCACGTCGACTTCGGCCATCCGTATACGCCGATGCTGCGCAGCAAGATCCTGGCGGCGGCGAAGGTGACCGGTGTGAAGGTCCACGATGGCGGCTGCTATGGCGCGACCCAGGGCCCGCGGCTGGAAACCATCGCCGAGATCGCGCGCATGCGCCGCGATGGCTGCGATCTGGTGGGTATGACCGGCATGCCCGAAGCGGCGCTGGCGCGTGAGCTGGGGCTGGATTACGCCTGCCTGGCGATCGTTGCCAACTGGGCCGCCGGGTGCGGTGATGGTGAGGAGATCACCATGGCCGAAGTGCTCGCCAATGTGCAGGCCGCCAGCAACGGACTTCCGGAACTGGTCGGCGAATTGGCGCGGGGGTGATTGTCTTCGCGTAACAAGCTTTGCATACTCAGCTTGTGCGCGGGTTCAGCGTACACCACCCATTCATTGCATAAGGTCACGCATCACCATGCCGAACGGTACCGTCAAGTGGTTCAACGACGCCAAGGGATTTGGCTTCATCTCGCCGGAGGACGGCAGCGCCGACGTCTTCGCGCACTTCTCCGCGATCAACTCCAAGGGCTTCCGCAGTCTGCAGGAAGGCCAGAAGGTCACCTACGACGTGACCCAGGGCCCGAAGGGCGCCCAGGCCTCGAACATCGTTCCGGCCGAGTGATCCACTCGATAGTGCGTTGAGAACCCCGCTTCGGCGGGGTTTTTTTTGCTGGCCGTGAAGATGCTCTTGCGGCGGGAGCGCCTGTCCTTGCGTGCGAATGTCCCCCGGCGCCGCCACCACTGCCGGCTCTCCTGCGAAGTAAAGGAGGAGGCAGCCGCGCAGAGGCTGCCGGGGACATTCGCAGGAGGGCCGGCAGTGGTGGCGGAGCCCGGCACATCTGCTCGGAAGAGGGGTAGCTGATGTACCGCCCCTGCGCCGATGGCACAATGCGGGCATGACGGAACGACTGCGCATCGCCGTGATTGGATACGGCACCGCTGGCCAGGCATTGGCCATCCTGCTCACCCGAGATGGCCACGAGGTGGAGATCTTCGAACGCGTGCCGACCCCCGGGCCGGTGGGTGCGGGATTCCTGCTGCAGCCCAGCGGACTGCAGGTGCTGTGGCAGATGGGCCTGCTTGAGGCCGTGCGTGGCTACGCCATGCCGGTGCACCGGCTGTATGGCGATACGCCGTGCGGGCGCGCGGTGATGGACATGGGCTATGACGGCCTGGATGTGCGCCTGCATGGCATGGGCATGCAGCGCGGGGCGTTGTTCTCGGTGCTGGACCAGGCGCGTGAAGGCGCCGGCGAGCTGCACGTGGGCACGACCATCGTCGAGGTCGATCACCAGCAGGGGCGGCTGCGCGACAGCGACGGTCGCACGCACGGACCGTTCGATCTGGTGGTTGCCGCCGACGGCGCCGCCTCCACGCTGCGCAACGCCGTCGACGGTGGCGCGGCGCTGGACCGGGTGTACCCGTGGGGCGCGCTGTGGTGCCTGTTGCCGGCCGAAGACTGGCCGCACATGCAGCAGCTGCGGCAGCGCTACGTCGCCGCGCGCAAGATGATCGGCCTGCTGCCGGTGGGTACCCGGCCCGGTGACGACACGCCTCGCCTGAGTTTTTTCTGGAGCCTGCCGCGTGCGGACTTCGACCGCTGGCAGGGCGACGGCATGGCGCCCTGGCTGGAAGAACTGCATGCGCTGTGGCCACAGGCGGGCGCGCGCTTCGCCCATCTACGTGACGCCGGTCAGCTGGCGCGTGCGGTGTACCGCGATGCCGTGATGAAGCGTTGGCATCAGGGGCGGCTGGTGTTGGCAGGCGATGCAGCACATGCGATGAGCCCGCAGCTGGGGCAGGGCGTGAACATGGCGCTGCTGGATGCACTGGCACTGCGTGACGCCTTGCGCACCCACGGTGGTGGCGAACCGGCATTGCAGGCCTACCAGGCGCAACGACGTGCGCATGTGGCGGTCTATCAGCGCTGGAGCCGCTGGCTGACGCCGCTGTTCCAGTCCGATCGCGATGCGTGGGCAAAGGCGCGCGATGTGCTGTTGGGACCGATGGGACGACTGCCTGGCGGGCGTGGGCACATGCTGCGCGTGCTCAGCGGCACCCAGCACGGATGGCTGGGCGCGTTGCCGCTCGATCCGGCATTCATCCAGGCGCTTGCCGCTGCGCCCCTGCCGCTACAGGGCGTGGAAATGCCGGCCACCGCGTGAGGCCTTTCGTTACGGCATTTAACGATTGCCTCACCCCGTATGTGCGACAAGAGATGAGCACGCGGCAGCCGCGTCGCCCGCTTTCCTTTTCGTGATCGATCATCGCGTGGCCCGGGTGGCGCCGCCGTCGTTGCCTGCTGCGGCCCGGATGCGCCGCACGATGCACGAGGAGGATGCCATGTTGTTCGCGGTCGAGAAGCTGGAATCGGAAATCTGCAAGCTGCGCGGTCTGCTGCGGATGCTGCACGAGGACCAGCCCGACGTGCTGGAAGATGTGTTCGAGTTTCATGTCGGCAGTCTGATCAGCCACGCAGCACCGGAAAGCCACGGCCATATCCGCGCCTGCGCGCAGGAAATGCTGATGGCGATACAGGCACTGCCGCGCGACGCCGACGAGGCGACGCAGGATTTCAGCCTGATGCGCGGAATCGCCGCTCGCCCGTCGTAATCCCGCGCAGGTCTCGACGCGTCAGCGAACCGGTAGCGGCACTACGCTGTCTTCCACACAGGCGAGCAGCTGTTCGCCCGGCGCCAGTACAGGCACCACACCGGCGGTGAATGCCGAGAATGCCGGCAGGATGGTCACGCCGTGGCGCAGCCAGAACGCGGGGAAGCGCCGACGCAGTGCCGGCAACGCAACCTGCGGATGCACATGGCCCGCCAGCACGTGCGCGGAGGCATCGGCCAGCGGCTCGTGCCGCAGCAGGAACGGTCCCCATCGCGCGTCGTCATGCATCTGCACCTGCAGCGCCGCCTTCGGCAGATCCCGGTCGTGATTGCCGCGCACCACGTGGATGTCCAGCGCCGCGTGCTGCTCTCGCCAGCCGAGCCATTGCTGATACCAGGCCGCGCGATGCGCCGGGCCGTGCAGGACGTCGCCGAGGATCCATAGTTGCTGGCACTTGTGCATGGTCACCAGGTCCTGCAGGCGCTGCAGGTCATTGCCGGTGCCGCCCGACGGCAGGGCGATTCCCGCACGCCGGAACACGTCCGCCTTGCCCAGGTGCAGGTCGGCGATCAACAACGCGCGCTGCGCCGGCCACAGCAGCGCCCGGCCGCCGAGCAGAAGCATCGACTCACCTCCCAGCTGCAGCGGAAGATCAGCGGCCATGGCGGCGCTCCAGCTGCTGCGCGGCACGCTGCACGCGCGTGCGCCAGTCTTCATTGCTGAACTGCCCACGCAGGCGTTCGGCCCACAAGGGAAATGCCAGTGGGGTCAGTGATGAGGGCCGCTGCAGGGACAACGAACGTGTGGCGATGCGTGCCAGCACCTGCTGCAACCCGGGCAGGTCGAGGCTGTCGTGCAGTACTTCCTGCTCGGCCAATGCCAGCAGCAGATGCTCTGGGTCGTGCTCGCGCAGCACGTCATGCAGCAGTCCGGCGGAGGCCTGCAGTTGGCGCAGCGAGCGCGGCATGCCACCCGGCAGGCTGGGTACCAGCAGGCCCGCCACGCGCGCGATGCCGCGGAACTGGCGGCGCGCCAGTTCGCCCAGGTTCACCGCTTCGCGCAGGTCCTGCAGCAGGTCGCCAGCATCCAGCATTGCCCGCCAGTCTGGTTCCTGCAGATCCACCGGCGTGGCCGGAGCGAGCACCAGGCCATGGTCATTCACTGCATAGCCGATGCTGTTGCGTTGCCGGCGGGTGCAGCGCAGGGCCAGCAGCGCGGCCAGCGCTTCATGCACATGGCGGCCGGCAAAGGGATAGACGAACAGGAACTGGCCTTCGCGTCGGCGCACGTCTTCCACCAGCAGGTGGTCGGGCGATGGCGGCGCAGACAGCTGCGACTGCACTGCCAGCAGCGGCGCAAGCCACCGCGACTCCGCGCTCTGGTCTGCGCCTGACAGCACCTTTTCCAGTTCGCGGCCCAAGGGCATCGACAGTGGCAGTTGACCGCCCTGCCAGCGCGGTACCACGCCATCACCACCACCGCGCGCCACGCGTACGAACGCGGTCATGTCGCGCAGCTGCACCAGCTCCAGCAGCCGCCCCGCAAACTGGAAGCGGTCGCCGCGGCGCAGGCGGCTGGCGAACTGCTCTTCCACCGCGCCCAGGCTGCCGCCACGCAGGAACTGTACGCGCACGCTGCCGTCGCTGCTGATGGTGCCGATCGACAGCCGATGGCGCAGCGCCTGGCGGCGATCGGGCATGCGGTACACGCCGTCGGCATCGCGTACCACCTTATGGAACTCCGGGTACCGGGACAATGCACGTCCGCCCTGCACGATGAAATCGATCACCGCATTCCACTGTGCGTCCTCCAGCGCGGCGAAGGCATGCGTGCCACGGACCTGTTCCAGCAGTGCATCGGCGTTGAAGCCGCCCGCCAGCGCGCGACTGACGGCGTGCTGGGCCAATACGTCCAGCGACAACGTGGGAGGACGTCGCGCTTCGATCACCCCGTCATGCAACGCGTGCCGGGCCGCCGCGTACTCGGCCAGTTCCAGCGCATGGCTGGGAATGCACAGTATCTGGCCGCTGGCACCGGGCCGATGGCGCGCACGCCCGGCGCGCTGGCGCAGGCGCGCCACGCCCTTCGGGCTGCCCAGCTGCAGCACCTGGTCCACTTCCGGAAAGTCCACGCCCAGATCCAGGCTGGAGGTGGCCACCACGCACCGCAGCGCGCCCGCACGCAGTCCGTGCTCAACCTGCTGTCGCAGCGTGGGATCCAATGATCCATGGTGCAGGGCGAGCGTGCCGGCATCTTCCGGCCACACGGCTGCGAGAGCCTGGTGCCACAGTTCCGCCTGCGCACGGGTATTGGTGAAGAGCAGGCTGCTGCGTGCACGGAACAGCGCGTCGAGCACGCGCGGAAGCTGGGAAAGGCCAAGATGCCCGGCCCATGGAAAGCGTTCGCCGGGTTCGGGCAGCAGGCTGCGGATCGTCACCGGCCGCTGCCGTGCACCTTCCACGATCGTTGCCTGTGGACGGTGTGGCAGCAGTACGTCGCGTGCCTGTGGCAGGTTGCCCAATGTGGCCGACAGCCCCCACAGCTGCATCGCCGGGGCTGCCTCACGCAGCAGCGCCAGATTCAACTGCAGCAGCACGCCGCGCTTGTTGCCCAGCAGTTCGTGCCATTCGTCCACCACCACGCAGCGCAGTTGGCGCATGCGCTCAAGGGTGTCGGGATAGCTGAGCAGCAGCGCCAGCGACTCCGGCGTGGTGACCAGCACGTCGATGCGACCTTCGCGGGCCAGGCGCCGGTCGCGGTTGCTGGCATCGCCGCTGCGCAGCCCCACGCGCCAGCCCAGGCCAAGGCCGTCGATCGGTGCCTGCAGCGCACGTGCGGTATCGCTGGCCAGCGCACGCAGCGGCGTTACCCACAGCACCTGCAGCGGGCGTACCGCGCTGGCGCGACGCGGTGCTGGGGGCGGGTCGAGCATCGCCTGCAGCAGGGGGCCGCCGAACATGGCAAGGGTCTTGCCGCTGCCGGTGGGCGTGTGCAGCAGGCCCGATTCGCCCGCCAGATAATGACGCCACATCGCGCGCTGGAAGGGAAGGGGGCGCCAGCCGCGGCTGCCGAACCATGCGTGCAGGCGCTGCAGCGCATCGCTGCGCTTCATCGCGCCAGCGCCTGCAACTGGGCCAGGTGGTCGGCTTCGGCAGCCGGCTTGTCGTGGCGCCAGCGCAGGATGCGGGGAAAGCGTACGGCGATGCCGGACTTGTGGCGCGCGCTGCGGTTGACTGCTTCGAAACCAAGTTCGAACACCTGTTCAGCACTTACGCTGCGCACCGGGCCGAAGCGTTCACGCGTGTGTGCGCGTATCCATCGGTCGAGGGCGAGGATTTCCTTGTCGTCCAGACCGGAATAGGCCTTGGCCACTGGAACCAGTGTGTCGCCGTCCCAGACGCCGAAGGTGTAGTCGGTGTACAGCGTGCTGCGCCGACCATGGCCTGCCTGCGCGTACAGCAACACCGCATCGATCGTGAGCGGTTCGACCTTCCACTTCCACCAGTCGCCACGGCGACGCCCGGACTGGTAGACCGAATCACGACGCTTGAGCATCAGCCCTTCCACGCCACGCTCGCGCGATGCTTCGCGCAGCTGCGCGGCATGCTGCCAATCGTCGGCGTCTACCTCGGGCGAGAGCTGGATGCGCGGATCGCCGAGCGCACCGATCACCTCGGCCAACTGCACGCGTCGCTGCTGCAGCGGCAGTGCACGCAGGTCCTCGCCGTCGCGTTCAAGCAGATCGTAGGCGAGCACGCGTACCGGCGTGTTGCGCAGGGTGGCGGCGCCGGGTTTGCGGCGCTGGATGCGGGTCTGCAGGGCGGTGAATGCACGCGGCAGATTGTCGGCGTCGTCCCATGCCAGCAGCTCGCCATCGAGCACGCAGCCATCGGGCAGAGACGCTGCCGCCTGCTCGATCTCCGGGAAGCGGCCGTCCAGCCGTTCTTCGCCGCGCGACCACAATGCCGCCTCACCCTGGCGCCGCAGCAACTGCAGGCGGATGCCATCCCACTTCCATTCCAGCAGCCAGTGGCTGATGTCGCCCAGCCGCTCGGTGGGCTCGCCCTCCAGCGGCGAAGCGAGGAAGAACGGGTAGGGCTGCTGACGATCGGTCGGCAGTTCTTCGGCAGACAGCAAGGTGGTAAGCAGGCCGGGGGAGGGCACCCAGTCGCCGAGCATGCGTTGGGCGATGCGGGCGATATCCAGCCCGGACCACTCGGCCAACGCCTGCTGCACCACGCGCTGCGATACGCCAACGCGCAGGGCGCCGGTCAGCAGCTTGTTGAAGACCAGGCGTTCGGCCGATGCCAGCTGTCGCCAGCCGTCGACCACGGCGGCACGACGCACCGGCTCCGGCTGGTTGGCAACGGCAAGCAGGTGGTGTTCGATCCAATCGGCCAGAGGCCGATCCTCGGCGTCGGTGGCCGGATCATCCAGCAGCAGAGTGAGCGTTTCAGCAAGGTCGCCGACCTGCGCGTAGCTGTCCTCGACCAGCCAGGGTGGCAGGCCGGATTCGTCGGCGATCCACGCCCGCAATTCGCCGCTGCCGGCAATCTTCCGCCGCGCGCCGCCCACTTTGCCGCCGCTGAGCAGGTACAGCGCCCACGCCGCATCGTGCGGATGTGCGTGCTGGAAGTAGTCGATCAACGCCGCGCGCTTGTCCAGCGTCGCCGTGCTGCGATCCAGCCGCTGGTATAGCGCGGCGAAGGCCTTCATTCCTCGCCTCCGAAATCGGTGCGGAACGCTTCGGCCGCAACGCCGCGTTCGCGCAGGTACGGAATCAGCGCATCGGTGTTGCCGTGGGTGGCAATGACCCGCTGCGCGCCGGTCTGGGTGATGGTCTGCAGCAGCGCTGGCCAATCGGCATGGTCGGAGATCACAAAGCCACGGTCGACGTTGCGCCGGCGGCGGTTGCCGCGCAACTGCATCCAGCCCGAGGCGAAACCGAGCTGGTGACGGCCGAACCGGCGTAGCCAGGGCGTACCGGCGGCCGAGGGCGGGGCCAGGATCAGCTGGCCGGCCGCATCGGGCTGACGCCCCTGTTCGGCAACGGTGAGCGTGTCGAGCATGGGCACACCGGCCTGGCGATAGACGGCCACGCCGTTGGCGATGGCGCCATGCAGCCAGGCGGGCTGGTCATCCACCGCACGCAGCTCGGCAAGCACGCGTTGCGCCTTGCCCAGCGCATAGCAGAGCAGCACTGCCGCTTCGCCCCGCTGCGCGCACTCGCGGCGCCAGGCGGCGATCTCGGCCGCCACGGCACGGGTATCGGGCCAGCGGTAGATCGGCAGCGCAAAGGTCGCCTCGGTGATGAAGGTATCGCACGGCACCACTTCGAATGCAGTGCAGGTGGGGTCCGGCTGGCGCTTGTAGTCGCCCGACGCCACCCAGACCTGCTCACCATCGTCGATGCGCACCTGCGACGAGCCGAGCACGTGGCCGGCGGGATGCAGCGATACCTGCACCCGGCCCAGCGCGAACGGCACGCCCTCGGCATGCGCGTGCAGCGGCACATCGCCCAGGCGCCAGCGCAGGATCGGCACGCTGCCGGTGCTGCAGTGGTACTCGCCCATGCCCGGACGCGCATGGTCGCCATGGCCATGGGTGATGACCGCGCGCGGTACCGGCCGCCAGGGATCGATATGGAAATCGCCTGCCGCGCAGTACAGCCCTTCCGGCCGCAGTACTACCAGATCGTCTTTGCCTGCCATGCCGTCACTGTGGCGGTCCGGTCGTGCACGTGGCGAGAATCGGCCTGAACGCGGGGTTGCCGGGCGATACGGCACAATCGGACCGCACACCTCTTGCCGGCGGGGAAGGAACCGATGAGTGGACCGAGCTTCAACAGCAGCGCTCCCTACGAAACCCATGTGGTGCTCAACCAGCCGCCGCCGTTTGCCGGCCGGCAGCTGTGGACCGACGACATCGCATTGATGGAGGCCGTGCAGCGCGAGGGCGCGGCGGCGTTCGCACCGCGGTTGGCGGCGTACGGAGGACTGGCCGGCGACGAGCTGTACCGCATCGGCTTCGATGCCAACCGCGATCGCCCGCGCCTGCGCACCCATGATGCGCAGGGGCATCGCATCGACGCTGTGGAGTTCCATCCGGCGTATCACCAGTTGATGCAGACGGCGAAGGAGCATGGCGTTGCCGGGCTGTCCTGGCACGAACCACAGCCCGGCGCGCATGTCGCGCGCGCTGCGCTGAGCTACCTGCACCACCAGGCCGAGGCCGGCACCAGCTGCCCGTTGACCATGACCCACGCCGCGGTAGCCGTGCTGCGCGGGCAGCCGCATCTGGCCGAGTGGTCGCGCAAGGCCGCCGCACCGGTATACGACCCGCGCGATGTGCCAGTGGCCGACAAGGCCGGCATCACCCTGGGCATGGGCATGACCGAGAAGCAGGGCGGTTCGGATGTGCGCGCCAACACCACCCGCGCCGAACCCATCGACGGCGAGCGCTATCGGCTGATCGGTCACAAATGGTTTTTCTCCGCACCCATGTGCGATGGCTTCCTGGTACTGGCGCAGGCGCCGGCCGGATTGACCTGCCTGCTGATGCCACGGCGCCTGGCCGACGGTGATCGCAATGCATTCCGCCTGATGCGCTTGAAGGACAAGCT
This sequence comes from Stenotrophomonas sp. G4, assembly GCF_003428825.1. Classification (NCBI taxonomy): domain Bacteria; kingdom Pseudomonadati; phylum Pseudomonadota; class Gammaproteobacteria; order Lysobacterales; family Lysobacteraceae; genus Stenotrophomonas; species Stenotrophomonas sp. G4. Next base: position 3,237,358 of record NZ_CP031741.1, on the reverse strand, counting down.
GGGCGACTGGGCCAACGCATCCAGCGAAGTGGAGTTCTGTGGCGCACAGGCCTGGCGTGTGGGCGAGGAGGGCCGCGGGGTGGCCACCATCATCGGCATGGTGATGATGACCCGGCTGGACTGCATGCTGGGCGCTGCGGCGGAAATGCGCATGGCGCTGGCGCAGGCGCTGCACCATGCGCGGCATCGACGCACCTTCGGCAAACCACTGATGGACCATCCGCTGATGGGCAACGTGCTGGCCGATCTGGCGCTGGAGTCGGAAGCGGCCACGGTGCTGGCGATGCGTATCGCGCGCGCGGTCGATCACGCCGGCAACGATCGGGCCGAGGCCGCGCTCGCGCGACTGGGTACGGCCTTGGGCAAGTACTGGATATGCAAGCGCGCACCTGCGTTCGTCAACGAAGCGCAGGAATGCCTGGGCGGTGCCGGCTACGTGGAGGAATCGATGTTGCCGCGGCTGTACCGGCAGGCACCGTTGAATTCGATCTGGGAAGGCAGCGGCAACATCCAGTGCCTGGATGTGCTGCGCGCGCTGGCGCGCGAGCCGGAGGTGCTGGCGGCGCTGCACGGTGAACTGGAGGCGGTGGCCGATCGTGATGCGCGTTATGCGTCGGCACTGCAGCAGTGGCGCGATGCGGCAGCGCCGGAGGAGGCACAGGCACGGGTATTCTGCGAACGCACTGCCTTGCTGCTGCAGGCGGCGCTGTTGCTGCGTGCCCGCAGTCCGATGGCCGAAGCGTTCATACGCAGCCGGCTGCACGGCGAACATGGGTTGGCGTTCGGCACGCTGCCGGCGGGGTTGGATGTGGCGGCGATGCTGGCGCGTGCGCTGCCGTAGGTGACGACCAACGGCGAAGCCCCTCGTGGTGGGCGCTGCTGGAGCGTGGGCAGGGCCGCGCGGCCTTGGACGGTTTCCGTGCGCGCCCAGCACGGAATCAACAGAAGAAGCGAAAAGCAGAAAAGCCGCGGCGATGCCGCGGCTTTTCCGGTAGCGCCGGGCCATGCCCGACGAACGCGATGACCTTAGTGCTTGGCTTCTTCCTTGGCGGCAGTGGCCTTGGCGTCGTCGGCTACATCGCGGGCCTTGTCGGCAACCTTCTGCGCGGCATCGGCCGTGGCGTCGCTGGCGTGGGCGGCGGCATCGGTGGCTGCGACCTTGGCCTTGTCGGCGGCGGTGGCGGTCGCGGCTGCGGCGCTGTCCAGCGCCTGCTGGGTATCGGCAGCAGCCTGTTCAGAAGCGGCCGCGGTCTTGTCGGCAGCGTCGCGGGTGGCGGCGGCGGCCTTGTCGACGGCATCGCGTGCGGCGACACCGGCGCTGTCGGCAGCCTGCGCGGCATCCTGCTTGGCCTGTTCGGCTTCCGGGCCCTTGCAGGCAGCCAGTGCAAGCAGCAGGGAGGCGGCCAGCAGGGTAGTGGTCAGCGGACGGATCTTCATGGCGGTCTCCGGTACTGCAATGGATGGGGACGCCAGCCTATTCATACCGTTGTGAAGACCTGGTGGTGACCTGCGCACGTAACTGCGCGCAAAGAAAAAGCCGCTGGCGAACCAGCGGCTTCTTCAGAACAGCTTGAAGAAAGAAGTTATTACTTCTTGGCTTCTTCAGCAGCGTCCTTGGCCTGCTCAGCGGTAGCTTCGGCAGCCTTGGCGGCGTCCTTGGCTTCGCCAGCAGCGGCGTCGGTGGCAGCGCCAGCAGCCTGGGCAGCGGCGTCGACCGAAGCGTCAGCAGCGGTGGCGGCGGTGTCAGCGGCCTGCTGGGCAGCGTCGGCGGTCTGGGCGCCAGCAGCGGCGGCCTGGTCGGCAGCAGCCTGGGCTTCGGTGGCGGCCTGGTTGGCCGAAGCAGCGGCGTCCTGGGCAGCTTCCTGCTTCGAGCAGGCGGCCAGGGCCAGAGCCAGGGACATCGCGACCAGCAGCTTGTTGATGCTCATTGTGTAAATCCTCGTCGTTAGAATTAGGCAACGCGCATGCTGCGCGCCGACAACATGATGACAAGCCAAGATTGGGTGTCAAGCGATCCCGCATTCATTTTTGCGAAATAGTCGTTAAACCCTTTCAGATCAATTCGATGGCGATAGCCGTCGCTTCGCCGCCGCCGATGCACAAGGTGGCAATGCCGCGCTTGCCGCCGCGCGTGCGCAATGCGTTGACCAGGGTGACCACCAGGCGTGCGCCGGAGGCGCCGATCGGATGGCCCAGCGCGCAGGCACCACCATTCACGTTGAGCTTGTCGTGCGCGATGCCCAGTTCGCGCATCGGTGCCATCGCCACCACGGCGAAGGCCTCGTTGACTTCGAACAGATCGACCTGGTCCAGCGACCAGCCGGTCTTCGCCAGCAGGGTGTGGATGGCGCCGATCGGGGCGGTGGTGAACCACTCCGGCTCCTGCGAATGGGTGGCATGGCCGACGATGCGCGCCAGCGGCTGCAGGCCGCGTGCGGCAGCATCTTCTTCGGTCAGCAGGACCACGGCGGCAGCGCCGTCGGAGATGCTGGAGGAACTGGCGGCGGTCACGCTGCCGTCCTTCTTGAAGGCCGGGCGCAGGGTCGGGATCTTGGCAATGTCCGAACGACCAGGCTGTTCGTCGCTGGCGACCTCGACTTCACCCTTGCGGGTGGCGACCTTCACCGCAACGATCTCGTCGGCGAAGGCGCCGTTGGCCTGGGCTGCCTGTGCGCGCTTGACCGATTCGATGGCGTAGGCGTCCTGCTCTTCGCGGGTGAACTGGTACTTGTCCACGGCGCATTCGGCGAACTCGCCCATGGCCTTGCCGTCGTAGGCATTGACCAGGCCGTCGTGGGCCATGTGGTCCACCGCCTGGAAGTTGCCGAAGCGGTTGCCGGTGCGCGAATTGGGCAGCAGGTGCGGGGCGTTGGACATCGACTCCATGCCGCCGGCGACCACGACCTGGGCCGAACCGGCCTTGATCAGGTCATGCCCGAGCATGATGGCCTTCATGCCCGAACCGCAGACCTTGTTGAGGGTGGTGGCGCCGACCGACAGCGGAATACCGGCTGCGATCGCTGCCTGGCGGGCAGGGGCCTGGCCGAGATTGGCCGGTAGCACGCAGCCCATCAGGACTTCGGAGACGTCGCTGGCAGGAACGCCCGACTGTTCCAGCGCGGCGGCGATGGCGGCCGCGCCGAGGGTCGGGGTCGGAACGCCGTTGAACTGGCCGAGGAAGGAGCCGATGGCGGTGCGCTTGGCGGCGGCGATGACGATGTTGGACATGGCAATCTCGTTGATGCGTGAACAATGTTCGGAAAGGAGACGACGGGCGTTGGATACGGCGCCGTTTCCCGGCAGACTGCGTGGGGGTCGGTCCAGTATAGAGGGTCGGCGAAGACTGCCGCTGGGCAGTACTGGATGCCTGCCCGGAGGGCGGCAGGCCAACGTTCATGGGAAGGAAACGATGGAACGCAAGACGATGGGAAGGTCGGTCCTGGCATCGGCGCTGGCGGTGGCGCTGTCGGCGTGTGGCGGTGGAGGGGGCGGCAGCAACGTGCGCATCGACCCGCCACCGACCACGCCTCCAGTCACGCCCCCGGTTACTCCGCCGCCCGCTGCCAGACCGCTGGAGCCGGCCGTGGATGCGCATCTGGCACAGACCAACGCGCGTGCGGCACAGGCCACCGGCGCGACCGGCCGCGGCGTGCGCATCGGCATCGTCGATTCGGGCGTGCTGCGCAGTGCCGAGGCGCTGAACGGGCGGGTGGTGGCCAACCTCAACTACATCGACCCGAGCCGCAACAATCTCAACGTCGATGACGTGCTTGGCCATGGCACGGCCGTCGCCAGCCTGGCGGCCGGTGTACCGGTGGGGGTCTGGCCCGGCGGCATCGCCCAGGGTGCGGAGATCGTCTCGGCACGCATCATTTCCGACACCACGCCCAAGGATGACGGCAGTGGCAGGGGCAACTCCTTCAGCGGCACGCTGGGCGTGGCCGGCGTCCACCAGGACCTGATCACCTACGGTGTGAAGGTGATGAACAATTCCTGGGGCGGCCTGTACTGGACCGACCTCGGCACCACCGCGCAGGTCGCGGGCGAATATCGCCCCTTCATCATCAATCACGGTGGCCTGGTGGTGTTCGCTGCAGGCAACGAGGGGCGCGACCAGCCCAGCAGCGTGGCTGCGCTGCCCAGCCAGCGTGGCGTCGGCGGATCGCTGCCGGCAGCCGACCTGGAGAAGGGCTGGCTGGTGGCCACCGCGATCGATCCGAACAAGCCGGGTGAGCGTGCGCCGTGGGCCAATGCCTGTGGCGACGCCGCACGCTATTGCCTTGCCGCTCCCGGCAGCGCGGTGTTCCCGGAGCCGGGTACCGGCAAGTACCTGTGGAATTACGGTACGTCCTTCGCTGCACCGCTGATCTCCGGTGCAGCGGCACTGGTCTGGCAGCGCTATCCGTACTTCGACAACGACCTGGTGCGGCAGACCCTGCTCGGCACCGCCACCGACATCGGGGCGCCGGGCGTCGATCCCATCTACGGCTACGGCATGCTCAACGTCGGCAAGGCGGTGAACGGTCCCGGCCGCTTCGACTGGGGCGATGTCACGGTCAATGTCGACGCGGCCTCTTCGGGCTCGATCTGGAGCAACGACATCGCCGGCACCGGTGGCCTGATCAAGCGCGGCGATGGCCGGCTGGAGCTGAGCGGCAACAACAGTTACAGCGGTGCGACCCGCATCGAGCGCGGCAGCCTGGCCCTGCGCGGTGGCGCCGTGATCCGTTCCAACGTGAGCGTTTCCGGTGCCGGCGGTGCCTCGATGGCCGGCCTGCAGTTCATGCCCGGCACGCCGCGGGTGATCGGCAACGTCGACAACGGCGCCAGCGTGGTGCTGGTCAACGCCAACACCACCGCGACCATCGAAGGCAATTACAGCCAGCAGGCGGGTGCGCAGCTGATCGTCGCGCTGGGTGTGAACGCGCTGCAGGTGACCGGCACCGCACATCTGGCCGGCGGCGTGGTGGTCGATGGCATCGTGTCCGGCTACGTGCCGCAGGTCGGCAGCCGCCAGGGTCTGGTCCATGCCAACGGCGGTATCAACGGCACGTTCACCACGCCGGTGGCCAACACCGGCGCCAACGGCCTGACCCTGCTGCAGGCGCAGTACGGCTATGGCAGCAACGATGCGTGGATGGACCTGACCCAGGTCAACGTTTCGGCAGCCGCATCGGGCCTGGGCGCCAATGCACAGGCATCGGCACTGCGGGTGCAGTCGGCTTTCACCGCGCTGGACCGCAATGCGGATCTGCAGGGCTCGGCGTTCGGCGTGGCCGCAGGCGCGCTGCAGCGTACGTCTGGCGGAACCGATGGCCTGTCGGCGAGCCTGGAGAGCCTGTCCGGACAAGCACATGCGCGCGCTGAAGCATCGACCTTCGACAGCGTGGACATGTCGCGCCGCGCGGTTGCCGAGCGCTTCGACCGCGTGCAGGCTGCGCCGAAGCTGCGTGGCGCCTGGCAGAGCGCGCTGGGTGAAGCCGGGCAGGGCAGCTTTGCCGGCAACGCCGCCGACAGCCAGGGCTGGGTGGCCGGCCAGGACGTGGCACTGGGCAGCAACGGCCTGCTGGGCATGGCCTTTGGCGAAACCCGCAGCAACGGCGGCAGCAACTTCAATGGTGATCGTGGGCGTGACCGCCAGGCGCAGGCGCAGTTGTATGCCGGCTGGAACCTGGGGCGTGGCTATGCGCTGGCCCAGTTCGGCACCGGCCAGTTCACCCGGGAACTGGATCGCCAGTTGCTGCTGGGTGCCGGTGCCTACGGTGTGTCCGCGCGTTACGGCGGGCGTTTCAGCAGTGCCAGCGTCGAAGGCGGCTACCGTTTCGGGCGCATCGGTGCGTCGTTGACACCGTACCTGGGGGCCAGCAGCACCCGTCTGGACACCGATGGCTTCAGCGAGCAGGGCGGCTTCGGCTTCGGCCTGCGCGGTGAGGCGTCGCGTGCACAGCGCAGCCAGATGCTGGCGGGCCTGCGGGGTGAGCGGCAGTGGGGTCGTTGGACCCTGCGCGGCCATGCCGAATGGCAGCAACGGCTGGATGGCGGTGAGCAGGCCTGGCAGGCAAGTTTCGTCGGCGTTGATGCCTGGGCGCCGTTGGCCGGTGTTGACGCACCGCGTGGCAGTGCCTTGTTCGGCCTGGCGCTGGAATCGTGGTGGGGCCGCAATGGCCGCCTGAGCCTGGGTATCGACCAGCGCGTGGGTGGCGATGATGCACGTCAGGCGGCGCTGCGCTACAGCACCGGTTTCTGATGATGGCGCCGGGCTTGCCCGGCGCGTTCATCCGGCGGTGCCGGCCCACGGTCGGCACGCGTCCGGTTGCCGAGGGCGGCGCTCAGCCGCCGCGCAGGTCGCCCAGGCGCGGTGTGCTGCGGCCCAGCGGCATCTTCAGCTTGCCGATCGACAGGATGCGCGCTTCTGCGATCCGGTCTGCCGCGCGCTGCGGGGCGATGTTCTCGCGCTGCGACAGTTCGAAGATGCGCGTCAGGTTGTGGTAGATGCTGCGGATCAGCCGCATCGCGCGCTCGCGGTTGTAACCGTCGATTTCCAGCGACACGTTCATCACGCCACCAGCGTTGACCGCGTAGTCAGGCGCATACAGGATGCCACGCGCATGCAGCTCGTCGCCGATCTCCAGGCTGGACAGCTGGTTGTTGGCGGTGCCACAGATGATCTTCGCCTTGATCCGCGGCAGCGTGTCGGCGTTGATCGCGCCTTCCAGCGCGCACGGCGCGAACACATCGGCGTTCACTTCGTGGATCTCGTCCGGCTTGACTGCCTCGGCGCCGAAATCGTTGACTGCACGATCCACCAGCGCGATGTCCAGGTCGGTGACATACAGCTTGGCGCCACGGTCGCGCAGCAGCTTCACCAGTTCCATGCCGATATGGCCCAGACCCTGCACCGCGATGCTGGTCTTGCCCACTTCCTCATGGCCGAACTTGAAGCGCATCGAGGCCATCAACGCCTGCAGCGCGCCATAGGCGGTGAACGGCGCCGGATCTCCCGAGCCGCCATGGACCTGGTGCACGCCGGTGACGAACTGGCTCTCCAGGTAGATGTTCTCCATGTCGTTGACGTCGGTGCCGACGTCCTCGGCCGTGATGTAGCGACCACCCAGCGAATCGACATAGCGGCCGAACGCGCGGAACAGCACTTCGGTCTTGTCGACCTTGGGGTCGCCGATGATCACCGCCTTGCCGCCACCGACATTGAGACCGGCCAGTGCATTCTTGTAGGTCATCGTGCGGCTCAACCGCAGCACATCGGCCAGCGCATCGTCGGTGCTGGCGTAGGGGCGCATGCGCACCCCGCCCAGGGCAGGGCCCAGGGTGGTGTTGTGGATGGCGATGATTGCCCGCAGGCCGGCATCCTGGTTGTGGCAGAACACCACCTGTTCGTGGCCGGTGGTTGCGAGGGTTTCGAATAGCATGGGGTCTCCGATGGCGCGATCTGCGGTGAACTGCGGCGAACTGCCAATGAACGGTAGGGTCCGAAAACAAAAAAAGCGACGTCGTCGGTACAGGGGGACGGGTCGCGCGGCGCCATTCTAGTCCATTCGCCCGGGATATGCCGTCGACGCCGGACGCGCCCGGGTTAAAGAAGATGAAAGTGCGGCCGATGCTGCGACGACGGCAGGTCGCCGGATGTGATGAAGGCGCAGGGGCAGGCAGTGGCAGCAGGACAACGACAGGATGGGCGGCGATGACCGCAGCGTGGTGGCGATCTGTGCTCCATTGGCTGTCGCAGCTGACCGGGCAGGCCCCGGCACGCCTGGCCGCAGCCCCCCGCCAGGCCGTGGCGGCCGCGGCGGCCAGCCTGCAGGGCGACGCCTTGCCGGCGGCCGAGGTCGCCGCCCACCTGCAGCGCGGACTGCACGCGCTGGCCCTGTATCCGCGCTTGGCAGGCGAACCGGCGGCGGTCAGCGCATCGGGTCTGGCCGAAGCGGTGGACCGCGCGCTGCAGGACCGCGACTGGGCTACCCGGCAGCTGCCGCGGCGACCGCAACTGCTGCCGCAGCTGATCCAGACGGTCAATGACGACGTTGCATCGGCGCGGGTGATGGCGGCGATCATCGGCCAGGATCCGGTTCTGACCGGCAACCTGCTGCGGATCGCCAACAGCCCGGCCTACAAGGTGCACGAGCGGCCCGTGGAAAGCCTGCAGCGGGCGGTGACCCTGGTCGGCACCGAAGGGGTGCGGCAGATCATCAGCGCCGTGCTGGTGCAGCCCGTGATGCAGGTGCAGTGCGAGGTGTTCCCGCAGTTCAGTTCGATCATATGGGAGCACGCGCTGCTGGCGTCGCGCGCGGCTGCCGACCACGCCCGCACGGTCACCTTCGGCGATGCCTTCGCCGCGCAATGGCTGGGCCTGGTGCAGGGCCTGGGCGCGGCGCTGGTCATGCGTCAACTGCTGCAGGAAGCACAGGTGCGTGGCGAAGAAGTGGAGCCCGCGCTGGCCCTGCAGTTGCTGCAGCAGTGGTCACTGCCGTTGGCGCAGCGGGTGGCAGCAGCGTGGGAACTGCCCGAACCGGTGCATCAGGCCCTGGCGCCTGATGCAGACGGTCCGCTGGCCGACAGCCTGCGCCTGGCCAGCGCCGCTGCGGCGGCCAGCCTGCTGTGCCGGCACGGGCATGCCAGCCAGGGCCGCATGCTGGCCTTGCTGGAACAATTGCCGGCAGCGCCGCCACACGCGCTGCGCTGGATCTGGCGGCGCCTGCATGGGCGCAATGTGGAAACCCTGGACGAAAGCCTGCGCGGCGATGGCGAGGGGAACGCCCCCTGATCGTTACAGCTGGGATTCCAGCGGCAACCAGCTGATCACCCGTGCCGTCCAGCGCTTGCCGAGGCTGCTGCCGGGCTCGGCATCGACCCAGTGCGGCGGCGGCTCGCGCTGCAGCCAGCGCAGCTCATCATCGGCGCCGAGCGCAAGCCACCAGCTGTGTTCCGGGCTGGCCAGGCGCTGGTATTCCGCGCGCAGCTGTGCGCCCAGCGCCGGGTCGTCGAACAGCACGCCCATCTCGGTGTTGAGATAGGCCGAACGCGGATCGAGGTTGAACGATCCGACGAACCCGCGCCGGTCGTCGACCAGCAATGCCTTGGTGTGCAGGCTGGCGCCGCTGCTGCCGAACAGGCTGCCGTCACCGGCCTGGCCGTTCGCCTTCAGTTCGTACAGCTGTACGCCGGCCTTCAGCAGCGGCACCCGGTAGCCCATGTAGCCACCGTGCACGGCAGCCACATCGTTGGCCGCCAGCGAATTGGTCACCACGCCGACCTGGACACCTCGCCCGGCCATTGCGGAAAGGCCGTCCAGCCCTTCGCTTCCGGGCACGAAGTACGGCGAGATCAACAGTGCCTTGTAACGCGTCGACTGCAGTTGCCGGACCAGCTCGGTGACCAGCCAGTCGTCGTGTGCATCGCCGTGGTGCTTCATCGGTGGATCGGACACGATCCGTACCTGCCTGCTCCAGTGCAGTGGCTCCGGGCTGGCACGCTGGCGCTGGCGCGACTCGGCCACGCGCTGCAGGTACGGTTGGGCCTGCGCATGCAGAGCCTCCCGGTCGGACTGGCGAACCAGCTGCTGTAGTTGCACATCCGTATAGTCCGCCAGCGCCGAGATCGGAATCGCCGCGTCGCTGTTCCAGTAGTCGTCGAAGATCTGGTTGGCCTGCTGCACGGCCGGGCCGGCCACCACCAGGTCCAGGTCCTGGAAATTCACGTCGCTGCGCGCGCTGAAGTACTCCTCGCCGATGTTGCGGCCACCCACGATCGCGATGCGGCCATCGGCGATCCAGCTCTTGTTGTGCATGCGGTGGTTCACGCTGAAGGCGCGTTGCACCAGCTCCAGCGTGCGGGCCAGGCCGCTGCGGTTGCGGAACGGGTTGTACAGGCGAAGCTCGATGTTGGGATGCGCATCGAGCGCCATCATCAACGCATCCTTGTCCTTGGCATTCATGTCATCAAGCAGGATGCGCACGCGCACGCCACGTTCGGCAGCGTCGTACAGCGCCTTGGCCATCAAGTGGCCGATCAGGTCGTCGTGCCAGATGTAGTACTGCAGGTCCAGGCTGCGGCCGGCGTGCTCGGTGATCATCGCGCGGGCAGCGAACGCATCCATGCCATCGCTGAGGAAGGCGACGCCAGACTGCCCGGGATGGGCGGCTTGCAGGGGCATCATCTGCCGATCGATGGGCGTCTGCGCAGGTTGCAGCGGCAATACCTGCGACGCTTCGCCGCGCGCCTGCGGGGCCAGGTGGTCGGCCAGCAGCAGGCCGGACAGCACCAGCAGAAGCAGGGCGGCGATGATGATCGCGGCCACGCGCAGCAGGCGTCGCCATAGGGGTTTGCGCAGGCTCATGACGCCGATGGTAGATCCTGGCTACGCATGGAGGTAGACCCACGCCATGCGTGGATGAACTGTCACCGGTAGATCCACGCCATGCGTGGATGAACTGTCACCGGTAGATCCACGCCATGCGTGGATGAACTGCCACCTGTAGATCCACGCCATGCGTGGATGAAGCACCGTGACTCAGAACCGCTCGTCGCTGCCCAGGTACCGCCACTGGCCCACGGCCAGCGGGCCCAGCGCCACCCGGCCAATGCGCAGGCGGCGTACGGCCACGACCTGCAGGCCGGCAGCCGTCACCGCAGTCCTCAGTCCCTTCGCGGTCAGTCCCTTGCCTGCAAAACGCAGGCGCTGCTCGCTCTGCCAGCTGACCTTCGGGCCGCCTGCTTCATGCTGCAGCCGCGCCATCAGCCACGGGCCACGTTCCGGGCCGCCTTCAGCCACTTCGACCAGGTATTCCTGTTCGGTGCGGCCCAGGTTGCGCTGCAGGTGCGCGAGCACCGCCGGATCCTGGCTGACCACCACCAGCCCGTTGTCGTCGGCCGGCAGCGAGGATGCCAGCTGCAGGCCGTGGAAGTGCCGTTGCAGCGGGCGGATGTCACTGGCATCCAGTTCGCTGCGGGTCTCGGTACGGATCAGCGCGCACAGGGCATCGGCTGGCACGCCCGCCGGTTTGTGCAGCAGCATGCTGGCGCGCTCGGCCTTGCTGTCGCTGGCCTGCTCGGCCACCACGATGCTGGCGCTCTCGTCCACCGGGCGCTGCGGCTGTTCTACCACTTCGCCATCGACGCTGACCCAGCCGCCCTCGATATAGCGCCGCGCTTCACCACGCGGGATGCCGAGCAGGGCGGACAGGCGTTTGTCGAGTCGGGTCGGTTCCATGGCGAAAGGTCGGGCAGGGGGCGCGCAGTGTAGCCGCTACGCCGGCTCAGCGCTGGCCGCGGTTGGCCAGCTCGGTCAGGTACAGGCGGGTATCGAACTCCAGCTGCAGGTAATCCGGCTCCATGTGCTGGCACAGCTGGTAGAAGGCCTTGTTGTGGTCGGCCTCCTTCAGATGGGCCAGTTCGTGCACCACGATCATGCGCAGGAAGGCGGCTGGTGCCTGCCGGAACACGGTGGCGATGCGGATCTCGCGGCTGGCCTTGAGCCGGCCGCCGTGTACACGGGAAATGGCGGTGTGGGTGCCCAAGGCATGCTTGATGACCTCCAGCGTGTTGTCGTAGCAGACCTTGTTGAGCGGCACCGACTTGCGCAGGTAGCGGTCCTTCATGTCCTGGGTGTAGTCGTACAGCTGGCGGTCGCTGCGCACCTCATGCGGGTCGGGGTAGCGCTGCTGCAGCCAGGGGCCGAGCTTGCCCTGTGCCAGCAGATCGCTGACCTGGGCGACCAGGGGTTCGGGGTAGCCGGTGAGGTACTTCAGGACAGCCATGCAGGGGCGTCGGCGCGTCGGTAGAATGGGGCATCCAGATTACACGCGGTACGTATCGACCATGGCAAAGCCCAACGCGCTGCAGGAACAATTGCTCAAGGCCGGCCTGGCCAAGAAGTCGCAGGCCAGTGCCGCCGCGCGTGAACAGGCCAAGGCCCGCCAGGGCAAGGCCGAGTCGACGTCGGCGGAGGTCAAGCGTGAAGCTGAACGCGCGCGCGCCGAGAAGATCGAGCGTGACCGTGCGCTGGCTGCCGAGCGCAACGCGCAGGCCAAGCAGGCTGAGCGCAAGGCGCAGGCCAGGCAGATCATCAGCGCCCACGCCGTGCCGCACAAGGGCGAGGACGAGTACCGCTTCAGCGATGGCGCGGTGATCCGCACCCTGTTGATCGATACCAAGCTGCGCAAGGCACTGTCGGTGGGCGTGCTGGTCATCGTGGCCCATGGCGATGGCTACGCGGTGCTGCCACGCGCGGCAGCGGAGAAGGTGCGTGAACGCGCCCCGGAAGCCATCATCGTCGACCATGGCACGCCCGGCTCCAGCGCCGAGATCTCCACCGGCAACGCCGAGGACGACGCCTACTACGCACAGTTCCAGGTCCCCGACGACCTGGTCTGGTAAGGCGGCGCTGAACCGGCCGCAGCGTCCGCCGGGCATGGCCCGGCGCTACCGATTGCGGCGGGGTGTATTGTCCCCATATCAGGCGACACACCTGCGGAGGATGGCCATGGCTACCGGTTGGGCCGGAGATGGCGCGGTCCAGGACCAGATCGACGCCACCGTCGACGATGCGATTGCCCGCGCGCGGCGCCAGCTGCGCCAGGGCCCGGGTCTGGAACACTGTGAGGAATGCGACGCGCCGATTCCCTGGGCGCGGCGTCAGGCAGTGCCTGGCGTACGGCTGTGCGTGAACTGTCAGCAGGCGCACGACGAAGAGGAACAGGCGCAGAGTGGCTACAACCGCCGGGGCAGCAAGGACAGCCAACTGCGGTAAGGGTGTTTGGCAGGGCTGCGCCCTGCACCCGCAGTAGTGCCGGCCGCTGGCCGGCAACCTTAAAAGCAATAGCAACAGCAACAGCGGCATTCCGTGGGATGGCGGGGCGGTGTGGGGTTGCAGGACACGCCGTAAACCCATCCTTGGGGGCTCGATGGCGCCATCCATGGCGCCAACGGTCCTGCAGCCCCACACCACCCCGCCTCTGACAGTTTCCAGGGGGCTGTTGGATCCACGCCATGCGTGGATGAATTCCGATGGAAATCGAATATTTCGATATTGGAATTTAATGGAAGACTATCCACGCATGGCGTGGATCTTCGTGTCGACCAAGGTCGACACCTACCAGCAGCAGCGGAGATATGTCGAAGGCGGGGTGGGGCCGGTGGCAGGGGCGTGAGCCGCATGGATGCGGCGACCGAGCTTACATGGACGTACTTGCAGCGGCCCCTGCCACCGGCCCCACCCCGCCATCCCACAGGAATGCCGCTGTTGCTGTTGCTGCTGAGGTTGCCGGCCAGCGGCCGGCACTACAGCCTCTGCGGGTGCAGGGCGCCGCCCTGCCGAACAACCCCCTCAGCCGTCGCCCTGGATGCCGCCGGGCGCCTGCGTCGGGTCGCGCCAGCGCCGCACCGTGCGCTGGAAGAACAGGTTGTTCGGCAGCTGCAGCACCGTGCCCTCGTGGCCGTTGCCGGTTTCCTGCAGCGTGGTGTAGATCAGGTTCACGTCGATCACCCGGCCCTTCAGCCCGGGCTTTTCGCCGTTCTCGAGCACTTCGATGTAGTCATGCAGGCGGAACGGCCGCGTGGTGAAGATCAGCAGCGTGCAGAAGATGTTGGACAGCACGCTCCAGGCCGCGAAGAACGCCACCGCGCCCACCGCAGCGAAACCGGTGAAGGCCGTCCACAGCACCGAGGGCGATGCACCGAGCAGGCTGAGGATGTACAGCACCGCGCTGAAATAGACCACGAAGCTGGTGATCCGGCGCGCGCCCATCACCATTTCCGGCGGCAGCGTGTAGTGGTCGGCGAAGCGGCGGATCAGGCGCCGCGCCAGCACCCGCAGCAGCCAGGCGGCGAGCAGGGTGATCAGGATCTGCAGGGCGATCCCGATGTCATGCAGCCAGGGGTGGGTCCAGGCGGGCAGGTGGTCCTTCAGCGACAACATCATGGGGCGACAACGTGTGACGGAAACGGGGCTTGATGTTACCCGGCGCGTGTCGTCGTTTCGACCGCCTGTGCCCAGGCAAGGCAGACAAGGTCCTGTTTGTGCTGCTGCAGGCAGGCGCGGCCGCTTTCGGCACGCCAGTGCAGGGAAACGTCGAACGCCTGCAGCAGCATGCAGGCCGCGATCGCCAGCAGGGCGGCGCAGGAAGGGCTGGACATGGGAGGCTCCTGGCCGGGCAGGCCTGCGGGGGACCTGTGATGGATGCAGCCAGGCGCGAAAAGGTTGCAACGGAAGAGCCCTCCGGAAGATCTAAACCTTTTTCCGGCAGGCCGCATCCAACGGATATGCTCGACACCACCATGCCCGCGCCGCCTGCCGCCAACGACGTCGTCGACGAAACCGCCTTGGTACGTGCAGCGGCGGCCGGCGATACCGCTGCCTATGAACAGCTGTATCGGCAGCATGCGCCGCGGGTGTTTGCCACCCTGTGGCGGCTGTGTGGCGGGCAGCAGGCGCGTGCCGAGGATGCATTGCAGGAAGCGTTCCTGCAGGCATGGAAGGCACTGCCCGGCTTCCGTTTCGAGAGCAGCCTGTCGACCTGGCTGCATCGGTTGGGAGTGAACGCCGCGCTGATGGAACTGCGCGGTCGTGCCGCCGGGCATGACCATGACAGCCTGGACGACGTGGACGGTGGGCTGCCGGAGATGGCGGTGCATGACGGCTGCGCCGGCACCGAACGCGACCTGGAACGCGCGTTGGCGACCCTGCCGCCGCGCGCACGTGCGGTACTGGTGCTGCACGATATCGAAGGCTGGAAACACCATGAAATCGCCGGCCAGCTGCAGATGGCGGTCGGCAGTTCCAAAGCACAGCTGCATCGCGCGCGTGGCCTGCTGCGCGCGCGCCTGGGAGACATGACATGAGTACGCACGACCCCGATCACGACCTGCTGGCGCGCCTGCGCGCCCTTCCCGCGGAACGCAGCGCACCGGCCGATGGCTGGGAACGCCTGTCGGCGCGGTTGCCACCCCGCGAGCCGGTTGCCGTGCAGGCGCCGTTGGACAACGTGGTGGCCTTGCCACTGCGCACCCGTCGACGCTGGTGGCTGCCGGTTGGCGCGGCGTTGGCAGCCAGCCTCGCGCTCTACGCGGTGGCGCCGTGGCGGCACGCGCCCGAGTCGCTGCCTGCACCCAGCGGCCTGCAGCTGCAGGCCGATGCGATGACCGAACAGTACCGGCAGGCAGTGGCGTCGCTGCCTGATGGCACTGCGCCGGAGTGGCAGCCCGCGCTGCATGAACTGGATCGCAGCGCGGAACAGATCCGCGCCGCGATGGCGCAGGACCCGCGTGCGCCGCACCTGCTTGGACAGCTCAAGCGGACCTATGCGCTGCGGCTCGAACTGACCCGGCAGGCGGCCCAGGCCGCCTCCGGTCTGACAACCTGAGGAGACCCCCCGATGCGAACCCTTTTCCCTCTCTGCGCGGCCCTGCTGCTGGTGCCCGCCATGGCGCTGGCCGATACACGCGTCGATGAACGCCACAATGTTGCTGCAGGCGGCCGCATCGAACTGAGCAACGTCGCTGGCAAGGTGACCGTACGCGGCTGGGACCGCAATGACGTGCAGCTCACCGGCACGCTCAGCGACGGCCTGCAGCTGCGCCAGGAAAAGAGTGCCAACCGGGTGCGCTGGGAAATCGAGTATCCGCGACGCGGCAACAGCGGTGGCGCCACCTTGACCCTCAACGTGCCGCGCTCGGTGGAGCTGCTGCTGAGCACGGTCAGTGCCGACCAGGACATCAGTGGCGTGGACGTGCGGCGGCTGCAGGCAGATACCGTCAGCGGCAACCTTGCCGCCGCCGGTCGTAGTGGCGACAGCGTGCTCAACACGGTCAGCGGCAATGTCACTGCGCGGTTGCAGACCCCACGGCTGGACGTGAACACGGTCAGCGGTCGGATCGAGGCCGGCGGGGGCGTTTCCGGGGAGATCGGGGCGCAGACGGTGTCTGGCCGGGTAGGCGTCGATGCCGGTCGCATCCAGCGTCTGGTGGTGGAGACGGTATCCGGAGGCATCGACCTGTCGGCGACCGCCTTGGCACCAGGCGGGCGCATCAACGTCGAGTCGGTCAGTGCCTCGGTCAGCCTGCGCCTGCCGCGCACGGTGTCGGCGCAGCTGTCAGTGAACAGCTTCAGCGGGTCGATCAACAGCGACGCCGGCAAGGTGGAGCGGCCGCGCTATGGGCCGGGCAGCAGCCTCGATGCGCGGTTGGGCAGCGGCGACGGCGATATCCGCGTGCAGTCGCACTCGGGTAGTGTGCAGGTGCGCCTGGACCGCTGAGCGCGGCCCGGCAGGCCGCGGCGGCAGCGCCGCCGCGGTCGGGGGAGGGTCAGCTGGCTTTCTTCAGCGCCCAGGTGGTACCGAGAACTTCAATCTTGCCACCGCTCTTGCGGAACGCGGCCAGGTCGGAGGCGATCGAGTCGCTGTTGACCACGGTGCTGGCGGATGCGCCCTTGCGTTCGCTGCGGATGCTGTTGCTGGCCTTCGCGGGGGTCTTTGCCTTGCGGGGCATGGTTGCTCCTGTCAGGTGGAAGGGGAGGAAAGCGCGCAGGATTCAGCCTGGCGCAGGTAGTCCTGCCGCTCGCGGCGGCAGTCGTCGCCGCCCATCGAAAACTGGCGGCAGATCGCCGGGCGCTGCGAATAGATCGTGCAGCGCAGGTGATACGGATCGATCGCCGCGCACCAGCCTTCCTCGTTGCGCGCCATCACGGCACGGCCGTGTGCATCGCGCGACAGGAACTGGCCAGGCACGTGGTCGCCGGGCTGCAGCAGGACCGGCAACCGGCAACAGACCGCGTCACAACGGCGGCAGTCGATGGGTGCTGGTTCAGCGTCAGGTTGTACGGCCACAGGGGCCTGGCGGGTGCCCAAAGCGGGTCTCGATGGCGGCTCGGGTAATACGCGGACCATGATCGAGCCAGAGGGCATGGTCGCCAGACCCGCTGGGCGGGTCAGGCTGCACCATGGGTACACACACCGGCGAGGCCAGCGGAAGGTGCAGCGGTTTTCCAGCCGGCCAAGGGTAGCTCAGACCGCGTAACGTTTTGTTAATCCCGGCTGGCTGCCGCCAGCGCGAGGCCCTGGACGACCCCCAGCGAGGGCTCGCCGTGCACCATCCGGGCGCCCGGGAACGCCTCGGCAGCGGCCTGCCGCAGGTAGCCGGCGCGGGACATGCCGCCGGTCAGGAATACCGCGTCAGGGTCGCCGCCGATGTCGCTGCGGACCTGGGCCAGCAGTTCGCGGATCTGACTCAGGTAGCCATGGGCGGCGGCGGCCAGGCCGTCGGCGCTGTTGTCCACGTGCAGGTCGCGGGCGATGTAATCCAGCGTGCTGCGGTGTTCGCTGGCACCGCTGAGGGCGATCTTGGCGCGCTCGACATCGCGGTACAGGCGGGCGGTGTTGCCGGTGTCCTGCAGCGCCTGCAGGCGCGCGCCCCACGGCGCGTCGACGTTGTCGTAGTTGTGCTGGCGGAACTCGCGCTGGCGGGTCATGTCCTGCACGGTGGCCGCTTCCACGTAGTGGTGGGTGGGCACGCGGGTGATGCCGCGGCCGAACAGCGGCATGTAGCCGGACAGGCTCAGGGCCAGGTCGATATCGGTGCCGCCGCGGGCAATACCCCAGGCACGGTGGATGCGCGGGGCCTGGCTGCCGCCCACTTCGGCGTGCGCGATATCGGTGGTGCCGCCGCCGATATCGACGATCACCGCCTGATGGCGATCGCGGCTTTCAGCGTGGTAATGCATCGCTGCGGCGGCAGGCTCTTCAAGGAAATCGATGTGGTCGAAGCCGGCCTGGCCGGCTGCTTCGCGCAGGATGTCCAGGGCCTGGTCGTTGCCGGCCTCGCCGATCGAGCTGCGGAACTGCACCGGGCGGCCGAGCAGGGCGCTGCGCAGCGGCTGGCCGACCTGGGCGCTGGCGGTCAGGCGGATGTGTTCGAGGATGTGCGCGGCAATGCCGGTGATGGTCTGCCGCGCGCGTGGGTGCAGGTTGTAGCCGAGCATGGACTTCGGGCTCTGCACGAGGTTGCCTTCGTGCTCCTCGAAATACGCTTCCAGCGCGTCGTCGCCATAGACGGCGTTCTGCAGCAGGTCGCTGGCGCTGCGTTCCTTTCCGGCGCGAGCCTCCATCCATTCCCGGCGCAGGGCGCGCAGTGCCTCGCGGCGTAGGGCCTGTGGCGTGCGCTCCTGGCCAGCGGCGCGGGCTGCACGGGCGGCGCTGTCGATCAGCTGCTGCAGTTCGTGTTCCTGCGCGGCGTCGAGCTGGAAATCGTCCGGGTCGGGCACCACGCCGGGGAAGTACACGCTGGTGCGGAACTGTTCGGCCTCGCCGAAGCGGATCGGCAGCAGCTTCCCATCACGCACGATGGCGGCGGCGGAGTTGCTGGTACCGAAGTCGATGCCGAGGCGCATGGGGAGGTCCGGGGACGATCAGGGGCCGCGCACTCTGCTGGAGTTTGCCGCGCGCTGCAAGTTCCGGTGCCTGCCTCGGGCGGGGTGGGGCGAGGTCCGGTCCGGACCGACGTCGGAAAATGAATGAAAAGGCCGGGCGGTTACAATGGCCGCTGTTGATTCATTTTGAGGTACTTGCAATGTCTTCTGTTCCCGCCTGCCCGCAGTGCACCCTGGAAAACACCTATGCCGATGGCGCGCTGTGGATCTGCGCCGACTGCGGCTTCGAGTGGACGACCGAAGAAGGTACCGGTTCGACCCTGGTCGTGCGTGACAGCAACGGCAATACCCTGCAGACCGGCGACACCGTCACCGTGATCAAGGACCTGAAGGTCAAGGGCTCCTCAATCCCGCTCAAGCAGGGCACCGTGATCCGCAACATCCGCCTGGTCGAAGACGATGCCGAGCACATCGAGGGCAACTCGGACAAGATCAAGGGCCTGGTGCTGAAGACCTGCTTCCTCAAGAAGGCCTGATCGCGCCTCAGCGCTTGGCCTGCTGCGCCCGCCAGCGGGCCAGGCTGTCCAGCTTGGCCTGGTAGCGTGCCTGCTGCGTTGATCCGCCCAGTTCCTGCGCCCGCAGCAGTTCGCGGTCCGCACGCTGCAGCCGGCCCGTCAGGAAATACACCCGCGCCAGGCCGAAGTGGAACTGGTGCGCGGTGTCGTACAGGCGCACCGCCCGCCGGTAGTACGTGATCGCCTTGTCCAGGTCGCCAGCGCGTTCGGCCTGGGCACCCTGCATGTACTGCGCGAACGGGTCCTCGCGCTGCACCGACTGCAGCTTCTTCTGCATGGCTTCCGCCTGCGCCGTAATGCCCAGCTTGCGATAGAGCGCACTGGCGTTGTTCAGCGCTGCACTCTGGCGTCCGTCCAGGCGCAACGCCGTGTCCAGCGCCGTGCGGGCCGCCTGGTCATCGCCCAGGCGGTTGTCGAGCACGCCGATGTTGTTCCATGTCGAGGCGAACTCCGGGTCCTGCGCCAGCGCGGCATCGAAGAAGGCACGTGCTCCTCTCAGGTCGCCATCGGCCAGCTGCTCCGCGCCCCGGTTGTTGTAGTAGTGCGCCAGCGCCCGTTCGCGGCCAATCGGTTGTGGCCCGTGGCGGTCGTACAGCACGTTGCGGTCCAGGTCGACCGTACCGTAGCGGCCACCGACATCCACGCCGGCGTTGACGTGCCCGACGTTGTAGACCACGCCCTGGTCCTGGTCCTGGTACCACGACACCACCTGGCCGACTTCCTGCACCCGCGCCTGGATGCCGGCCTCACGGGCGAGGGTGACGAACAGCAGGGTGAAGGCGAGGCAGTTGGCGCGCTGGTGCTGCCAGATCTCGCTGACGGTGTAGGTCGCATCGGCGTCGTACTGCAGGTCCAGGCCGTGCTGGCTGAAGATCATCTCCACCAGCGCCTGCAGGCGCTGGTCGCGCGAGTAGCTGCGGCTGATCACCTGCTTCTGCAGCATCTCGCGCATCGCCGGCGGGATCGCGAGCACCTGTTCGGGTGTCGGCACGCTGGCGGCGGTGACCTTTACGGTGGAGATGGTCGGGATGGCGGGCGCAGCGGCTGGAGCATCCTGCGCGGACAGGGCTGGCGCGCCGAGCGCGAGCAGTGGCAGGAAAAAGCATCGGGCGGCAAGACGGCGCATGACGGTTTCCGGCAGCGGCGGGCGCTCCCGCCTGCGGCCAGTGTAGACCCGCGCGTGGCGGTCCGCATCCACCGGCGATCGGCGCTGCGCTTCGTCCACAGCCGGTGTGGACCAGCACGCGACAAACCTGTGGACAACTGTCCTGCGCCCTTGCCCGGCACGGGATGTGAGTGGCTGGTGAAAAAACAGCCAGCTTGCCCGGCGGTGCCAAGGGCGGGATCATCCCTGCATGGACTTCGCCCCGCTGACTCTCGCTCCCGCGCATTGGCAGGCTCTGCAGGATGCCTATGCGACGCCACCGCGCGCCTATCACCACTTCGGCCATGTGCGCGCGGTCCTGCAGCATTGCCAGGAGGTGGCTGCGGGTCCGGGCTGGCAGCAGCCGGCCGAGGTTTATCTGGCAGTGCTGTACCACGATGCGATCTACCAGGCCGGCCGCAAGGACAACGAGGCCAGGTCGGCCGCGCTGGCCCTGCAGGCGATCGCGGACTGGCCCGAGCTCGCATCGGTCGATGCCGGCCGGGTCGAGCAGTTGATCCTGCTCACCGCCCACCATGGCGAGCTGGGCCCGGCCGATGTCGATGCCGAAGCGGCACTGTTCCTCGACTGCGACATGGCGATCCTGGCGGCACCCGAGGAGGTGTTTGCCGCGTATGACCGCGGCGTGGCCGAAGAGTACAAAGGCGTGGTGCCGGGCTTTCTGTACCGCGCCGGACGCCGCCGCTTCCTGCAGGGGCTGCTGCGCGCGCCGCGGATCTTCCTCAGCGACTTTTTCGACCAGCAGCTTGATGCCGCCGCGCGAGCCAACCTGCGCCGCCAACTGGGCGCCTGAGCGCGCCGCTACACTACCCACCTGCCATTGCGTGGTGTTGTTTGCAGCCGTGACCGTCTCCGATACTCCTGCCGATCCCCGTCCGCTGCCCCCGGAAGAACCCGGCCCCAACGAATGCTGCGGCAGTGGCTGCCCGTTGTGCGTGCTCGACCTGTACACCGAGGAGCTGCAGCGTTACCGCAAGGCGCTGGCTGAGTGGCAGGCCCGGCATCCGGACGCTGGCCCATGACGCGGGCCCGTCCGGCCGCGACGCTGGCGCTGGTGGCACTGCTGTTGTTCGTGGCGACCGCGTTGTGGACGCAGTTCGCGCGGGCCGATCTGGATTGGGTGAAGGCCACCTTGAGCCTGTACCTGCATGGGCCGTGGGGCCTGGCGCTACGCAGCGCCTACTGCCTGCTGGCACTGGCCATCGCCGTGCTCGGCATCGCGTTGTATCGGCACAGCGTGGGGCCGCGGCGCAGCGCAGCGGCACCGCTGTTGTTCTGCGTGGCGGCCGTTGGCCTGGCCACCGTCGCCATCGGTGACAGCTGGCTACCCGCGGCAACGCCGTTGCTGGCGCCGTTGATCCACGGCCTGGCCGCCAATACCGCCTTCCTGTGCGCCAGCGTCGGCATGCTGCTGCAGGCCTGGTACCTGCGCCGCGAGCCGGGCTGGCGGGGCAGTGCGGCGCTGTTGTGGGGCTGGGCCTGGCTGGCCTTCGTGCTGCTGTGGGTACACGTGCTGTGGCGCGGTGGCCCACCCCGCGGGCTGGGGCAGAAACTGGTGATCGCGGTGATCGTCGGCTGGCTGCTGTGGTTGGCGCTGGCACTGTATCGCCGCGGACGTGCCGCCGGCACCCGCTGAATCAACCACCTGCCCGATTGCAGGGCGCCTGTACCGGTACGTGCCGTGCACGCAGCAGCGGCGTATCGTGTGCGCATTCCAACGGGATGCGAAACGATGCGTGCAGGGCTGGGCAGGGCGATGGGACTGGTGTTGGCGCTGGCGGCGGTGCCAGCGGTGGCGTCAGTGCAGCAGGTCAGCCATGGACGTTTCGATCAGGTGCCGGTGCATGTTCCGGCCGGGGCACCGCAACGGGTGGTGATCTGGTTCCATGACGGCGCCGACGCCGATGACAGCCGCATGCCGATTGAAGCGCTGCGCGCCGATGGTGCACTGGTCGCATCGGTGGATGTGGCCCACCTGCGTGGCGTGCTCAAGCGCGAAGGCAACAGCAGCTGCGCGTTCGGCGCGGGCGATGTCGAGAATTTCTCGCGTTGGGTACAGGCGTTCCTGCATCTGCCGGGGTATCACCTGCCGTTGGTCGGCGGCAGCGGCGAAGGCGCCGAACTGGCCTATGCGCTGGCAGCGCAGGCCGACACCCAGGTCTTTGCCGGCCTGCTGACCTCGGGATTCTGCCCGGCACATGTGCACGAGCGCATGGTCTGCGGTGATGGCGTGAAGCATGACCGCCTGCAGCCCAGCGAACTGAATTTCCCGTGGTTGAACGCGGCCGGCGCGCCGGGGTGCTCGACCAACAGCGCTGGCCCGTTCGTGCAGCAGGTTGCGATGGCGCGTGAATTCAAGCGCACCGCCGCTGGCGATGCGACACCGGGGCTGGTGGCCGCCGCGCGGGTGATCGGCGCGCAGGCCGGGGTCGCGCTGGCACCGCCTCCGGATGCCCTGAAGGGGCTGCCGGTAGTGGAAGTGCCGGCGCAGGGCAGCGGTGACACCTTGGCGGTGTTCGTTTCCGGCGATGGCGGCTGGGCCGGCCTGGACAAGGACGTGGCCGGCGCTCTGGCCGAACATGGCGTGGCGGTGGTTGGCATCGATTCGCTGCGTTACTTCTGGAGCGAACGCACGCCGCAGGGATTCGCTGTCGATCTGCAGAAGATCATCGGCCACTACCGCCAGCAATGGCAGCGCGACAAGGTGATGCTGATCGGTTTCTCGCAGGGCGCCGACGTGCTGCCAGCCACCATCAACCAGCTTGATGCAGGCACCCGCGCCGGCCTAGAGCGCATCGTGCTGCTGTCGGTGGGCAGGAATGCCGACTTTGAATTCCATGTCAGCAACTGGCTGGGCGGCGGTGGCGACGGCCTGCCGATCGCGCCGGAAGTGGCGAAGCTGCCGGCGGCCAGGACCCTGTGCGTGTACGGCGACAAGGACGAGGATGCGCTGTGCCCCGATCTGCCGGGCAACGACGGCGTGCACAAGGTCAAGTTGCCCGGTGACCATCACTTCGGCGGTGACTACGATCGCCTGGCCGAGGTGATCCTCAAGGGCGGCGCGTAATCGGTCTCATGGGACCACCGCCGGGCATGGCCCGGCGCTACCCGTGCGGACGATCCATCAGGTAGCGCCGGGCCATGCCCGGCGGATCGGGGCGTCAGTTGCGCCGCGGGTCCAGCGAAATCAGCCGCGTGGCATCCAGCAGTGCAGCCGGCAGGTGCATGCCGCCGGGCGCGGCCAGGTAGCGCGGTCGCCACTGCGGATCGAACTTCGACTTGAACCTGCGCAGGCCGCTGAAGCCATAGAAGCGCTCACCATGCCGTGCGAGCAGGCCGGCCAGGCGGTTCCAGCGACCGGCCAGGCGGTGCTGGGCCAGGCCGGACAGCGGTGCCATGCCCAGCGAGAACCGTGCATAGCCCTGCGCGCGGCCCCACAGGAACAACTCGATGAACAGGAAATCCATCGTGCCCTTCGGTGCATCGTTGACATGACGCATCAGATCCACCGACAGTTCGGCGCCTGCCGGTGCCTGCCACAGGTTGGCAAAGGCCACGATCCGACCTTCAGCTTCGACCAGGGCGATCGGGAAACGCACGAGATAGTCCGGGTCGTAGCTGCCCAGCGAGAAGCCTTTCTCGTCGCCTGACTTGTCCTCCAGCCAGGCGTTGGAAATCGCATGCAGGCGTGGCAGCAGGGCAGGGATCTCTTCCGCCGGTGCTACGCGGAACGACAGCCCGCCGCGCTTGCCACGGTTCCAGGCTTGCCGCAGGTCGGCACGCTCGCGGCCTTCCAGGCCGAAGTCGTGCAGCGGCACCATGGCCTCTTCGCCCAGCTTGACCAGGCCCAGGCCGAGATCGAGATAGGTCTGCCAATATGCTTCGCCCACCTGGTAGAACACCGGGCGCAGTCCGAGCCGGTCGGCTTCTTCGCGGAAGCGCCAGATCAGTGCGCGCGCCACCTCCGGTGGCCCGACCGGATCACCCATCGCGATCAGCGAGCCGCCGTAGCGCTGCATCATCACAAAGCCCTTGTGCTGCTCATCGCGCAGCACCGCCTTGTCGGCAGTCAGCACCAGGCAGGCCTGGGTGTCGGTGGCGCCGGCCAGCACCGGTGCCAGCGCCTGCAGGGTTGCGTCGTCGGCAGGCGGCAGCGGGCTGCGCGTGCTGTGCAGCAGCCGCGCCAGGCCGAACATCACCAGCGCCATCGCCACCAGCAGCAGTGCACGCAGCGCGCGCGGCGCATTGCCGGACACGGCGAACTGCCACCACAGCTCGTTCTGGTATTCGACGTGGCTGTAAGTGAAGAACAGCAGCCACGTCACCGCCACCAGCACCAGGCCGAGGTTGCGCAGCCATGGCCACGACCAGGCTTCGTCCAGCAGCGCGCCCTGGCGATAGAACTCGCGCCGCGCCGCCCACAGCGCCATCGCCACCAGCAGTGCCGACAAGGCGATCAGCGGTTGGCCACCGCGCAGCCAGATCGGCAGCGGCGCGATCACGCAGATCGCCATCGCCAGCATCCAGGCCGCGTGGCTGCGGCGGGCCAGGCCCTGGCCGATCAGCAGCAGGGCGACGCCGGCCAGGCTGCCGATCAGGTGCGAGGTTTCCAGGATCGGCAGCGAGGCATTGATCAGGTGCCGTCGCGGTGTGGGCAGGGTGCCGTCGATGACCAGCGCGGCACCGACACTGAAGGCGGCCAGCGCGATGATCTGCGGCAACCACGGACGCAGCGCGTACCAGCCGGCGCGGGTGGCACCTGCGCTGGCCTGCAGCGGCTGCCGCAGCGCGGGCGCCAGGGCCAGCACGGTGGCCAGCAGCAGCGGCAGCACGTAATAGCTGACGCGGTAGATCAATGCCGCCGCCAGTACTGCAGCCGGCGCCACCTGCGGTAGCAGCTTCAGCAGGCTCCACTCGAACACGCCAAGGCCGGCCGGCACGGTCGACACCAGGCCGGCCAGCACGGCGACCAGATACAGGCCGACGAAACCGGGCAGGCCGGTCGGCGTGGAATCGGGCAGCAGCACATAGAACGCGGCACTGGCCAGGACCAGTTCAACCACGCTCAACACGGTGACCCCGAGCATGGTGCGCCGGTCGGGCAGCCACAGGCCATGGCCGAAGATGCGGAACTGGCGACCGTTGCGGCCGACCAGGACGAAGGTGGCCGCATAGGCGAGCAGCGCGACGATGCCGACCACGCGCACCGCGCCGGGGTCCAGCGGCAGCGCAAGCGCGGCCGCGGCCGGCTCCATGCACAGCGCAACGCCGATCAGCAGCCACGCGCCGAAGATGAAGCCGAGCGTGCTCATCAGCACCACCTGGCCGATCTGCGCCAGGTCCAGGCCGGCACTGCGGTAGCCGCGCAGGCGCACTGCGCCGCCGGTGAGGGCGGCAAAGCCCACGGTCTGGCCCAGGGTGTGGGCGAGGAAGGCGGTGATGCCGATCCGTGCCGGGTGCACGCGGATACCACTGCGGCGCAGGCCGATCGCATCGAAGCCGATCAGGCAGGCGTAGCTGGCCAGGCCGAGCAGCACGGTCAGCGCGATCTGCGCAGCGCTGAGCTCGCGGAAGGCCTGGCGGATGGCGCGGTAGCCATGCTCGTCGAATTCGCCGGCCAGCCCATGCAGGGCCAGCGCGAGGATCAGCAGCGGGACGACGATGGTGACGACCCGCTTCCAGGTCGGTGTGGAAGGGGAGGCAGTGGAATCGGTGGGTGCGGTCATCGGCGCAAGGGTGCGTCAGAAAGGGCGAGGGCGGTGTCAACGCAGGCGTGGCGCATCGTGCGCCTGTCCACGCCGTTTGACCAGCACTGCCGCTGTGCTGGTGGTGGCGGTATCCAGTGGCCGCACCGGGCACACACTTCCAACGCCGGCTGGGTGAAAATGCAGTCCAGACCACCCGCAGGAGCCACGCCCATGATGGAGCGTTACGACGTCGGACCGCGCATGTCCGAGATGACCGTGTACAACAAGGTCGCCTACCTTTCCGGCCAGATTCCGGAAGACACCAGCCAGGACATCACCGGCCAGACCCGGCAGGTGCTGGCCGAGATCGACAAGCTGCTGGCGCTGGTGGCCAGTGACCGCCAGCACGTGCTGCGTGCGGAGATCTTCCTGGCCGACATGGCCGATTTCGAGGGCATGAACAAGGCGTGGGACGAGTGGGTGGTGGAGGGCGCGACCCCGGCCCGTGCCACGGTTGAAGCCAAGCTTGCGCACGCCGAATGGAAGGTCGAGATCATCGTTACGGCGGCAGTGCCGTAATGACCGGACAGGGGTCAGATCCCTTTTCCTCCGGAAAAGGGATCTGACCCCGTTTGCCGGGGGGCTGACGCTGCAACATCCGTTACAGCTGCGGCTGCAGTCGTGTGCTTGCCTGCGTGCACAAGGCCAGGCAGGCCAGCATCAGGCCTTCCATGACCCGGTCGCCGACGTACTCCTGCGGCGCGCCGTTCTGCCGGGTGCGTTCGGCGGCCAGCAGGACCTCCTGCACCACGCGCAGCCCGGCCAGCGCGCAATCGGCATCGGCCAGCGCCATGCACCGGCTGGGAAGTTGATGCCGCTCCGGCCACGGCTGACCGTCAGCGGCGGCGCCGGTACCGATGCGCCGCAGGGTCGCAACCAGCGTGGTGGGATCAAGCGCTGGCGACGGTTCCGTGTCCTCGTCGGCGTCTGCCGGGCCGAGGTAGGCGTGCAGATGGGGCAAATCCGATGCGTTCATGGCAAGGCTCCGTGCAGGACAGACGGTAGCCGCCACTCAAAGGTGGCGGACGGAGACGTGGCTCGAAAACCGGTGTCGAACGCTCCGGCTGGCCCGAAGGCCCCCACGCCCCGCCCGCCATGACCGGCAGACGGATTGCCAGCCGGCGCCACGCAAGGTGACGCCGGCTGGCAAGCGTAAACAACGTTCGACAAAGCGGGTTTTCGAAGCCCGGCCACCTTTTTTCGGTGGCTCATCATCTGTAAACCTGCTGCTGCGCAATGCCAATCAGACGAGTTGCATTGCTCGCACCATCAAGACGCTTTCAGCATTTTTGCATGCTGTTGAAGGGCCTCAAGCGCAGCTGGCGCAGGGGGGCGCGAATGATCGAGCAATCTGCGACAGACATCCTGATTCGGCAGTTGCCAGCGTGCACGGTAAAGGTCGATTGCGACGAGGGTTCATGACATCGGACAGATAGTGCGGACCAAGGTCCGCACCCACCAATACCCCAGCCATGGCATTGCAGTTGCCCGCCCACCCGCCCAGATCATCAAACCCAGGCAGCCGACGCTCCCAGCTGTTGCCGTTGCTGTTGTTGTTGCTGTTGCTCTCAGCGCAACGCGACGCCGCGGCGTCGCAAAAAAAAACCTACACCAACACCAGCTCGATGCAATCCACCGGGCACGGTGGAATACACAACTCGCACCCCGTGCACAGATCGGCAATCACCGTGTGCATGTACTTCGCCCCGCCGACGATCGCATCCACCGGGCACGCCTGTATGCACTTGGTGCAACCGATGCAGTCAGCCTCCACGATCAACGCCACCTGCGGCGGCTTGTGCTCGCCCCGGCTGCGATCGAACGGCAGCGCCGGCACCCCCAGCACCTGCGCCAACGCCCGCGCACCGGCATCGCCGCCCGGCGGACAACGATCCACGCCCGCCTCGCCACGTGCCATCGCCTGCGCATACGGGCGACAGCCGTCGTAACCGCATTGCCCGCATTGGGTCTGCGGCAGCAAGCGGTCCAGGCGTTCGGTCAGGGGCGGAATCAGGCTCATGCGTGGCGAAGGCTGCGCGTGTGGTTACTTCAGGGGTTTGCCGCGGTACCAGCGCTCGTGCGCCAGGGCCAGCATCGGACGATCCTCGGCGCTGTCACCGTAGGCATGGATGCGTGTGTAACGTGACAGGTCGAACTGGCGGCGGATGTGCTCGACCTTGCGCGGACCACAATCGCCACCGGCGTAGCGGCCGGTCAGGCGCCCGCTTTCGCTTTCCAGCCGATTGCAGATCAGCTGCAGGCCCAGTTGTTCGCACCACGGCCGCAGGTACAGGTCCAGTGAACCGGACACCACCACCACGGTGTGCTGCTGCTCCTTGTGCCAGCGGATCTGCTCCAGCATTTCCGGACGCACGACATCGGGCAGGAACTCGCGGGAGAAGCCCGCAGCCAGCGTCTCGATGTCATCGGCGTGGCGCTCGCTGAAGGTCAACCGGGTCACCCGTGCGCGGATGCGCTCGGCGGAGATCAGTTTCAGCTTGTAGGCCAGCAGCCACGGGCCGACTTTCCACCAGGCCTGTGCCAGCTGTTCGGCGGTGGCGACCCGGCGCAGGAAGCGGCCATAGGTGTCGCAGGTGGTGACAGTGTGGTCGAAGTCGAACAGCGCCAGTTCCAACGCAGCATCTCCCATCACGGTACCTCCCTTCGCGGTGCTCATGACCGGGCGCGGCCAGGGCCGCGCCCGTACTGCATCAACGAACCGGCATGCCCGGCTGCGCGCCGCTGTCGGCGTCCAGCAGCGCCAGCGCGCCGCCATCGAAACCGGCCGACAGGATCATGCCTTCGCTCAGGCCGAAGCGCATCTTGCGCGGTGCCAGGTTGGCGATGAACACCACGCTGCGGCCGACCAGCGCTTCCGGCTCGCCGTAGCTCGCGCGGATGCCGGAGAAGATCTGGCGCTTGCCGAGGTCGCCGGCATCCAGTTCGAAACGCAGCAGCTTGTCCGAGCCTTCCACGAACTCGCACACCAGCACCTTGCCGATGCGCAGGTCGAGCTTGGCGAAGTCGTCGATGCCGATGTAGGCCGGCGCGTCGGCGCTCTTTGCTTCTTCCTTGGCCACCACCGGTGCGGCGGGCTTGCTTGCTTCAACCTTGGCAGCGGGGGCGGCGGCGGTCAGGGTGTCCTTGGAGGCGTCGATCATGGCGTCAATCTTCTTCGGGTCGATACGGGTGAACAGCGGGGTGTAGTCGGTGATGCGGTGGCCCAGCAGCGGCTGCGCCAGCTCGGTCCAGTCATTCACCGGCGCGGCCAGGAAGGCCTCGGCCTGCGCCGCGGTGGCCGGCAGCACCGGCTTCAGGGCGGTGACCAGTACGCGGAACAGGTTCAGGCCCTGGCTGCAGACCGCCTGCAGCTGCGCATCGGCGCCTTCCTGCTTGGCGATCACCCACGGCTTGACGTCGTCGATGTAGCGGTTGGCTTCATCGGCCAGGGTCATGGTCAGACGGATTGCCGCGGCCGGGTCGTTGCGCTCGTATGCCTCACGGATCGGCGCCAGGCCATCGACGAAGCGCTGGTACTGCGCCGCGTCGGGCAGCTGCGCGGCCAACTGGCCATCGAAGCGCTTGCTGATGAAACCGGCGCAGCGGCTGGCGAGGTTGACGAACTTGCCGACCAGATCGGCGTTGACGCGCGCGATGAAGTCGCCCAGGTTCAGGTCGAGGTCGTCGACGCCACCACCGGACTTGGCGGCGAAGTAGTAACGCAGTGCCTCCGGCTCCAGGCCGGCATCGAGGAACGTACGCGCCATCACGAAGGTGCCGCGCGACTTGCTCATCTTCGCGCCATCGACGGTCAGGTAGCCGTTGACGTGCAGGCGGGTCGGCGCGCGGTGGCCGGTGCCGTGCAGCACCGCCGGCCAGAACAGGCCATGGAAATTGACGATGTCCTTGCCGAGGAAATGATGCAGCTCGGTGCTGGTGCCGGCGCGCAGGTGCGCTTCGAAGTCCTCGCCGATCTTGCCGCACAACGTCTGGAAGCTGGACAGGTAGCCGATCGGCGCGTCCAGCCAGACGTAGAAATACTTGCCTGGCTGGCCGGGAATCTCGAAACCGAAGTACGGTGCATCGCGCGAGATGTCCCACGCACGCAGGCCGCCTTCGGCGTTGAGCCATTCACCCAGCTTGGCCTTCACGCCCGGCAGGGCGACATCGCCGGCCAGCCAGTCGCGCAGGAAGCCGTCGAAGTGGCCGACCTCGAAGAAGAAGTGCTCCGAATCGCGCATTTCCGGGGTTGCCCCGGAGATCACCGAGCGCGGCTCCTTCAGGTCGGTCGGCGCATAGGTGGCGCCGCAGACCTCGCAGTTGTCGCCGTACTGGTCGGCGCTGCCGCAGTTCGGGCAGATGCCCTTGACGTAGCGGTCGGGCAGGAACATGCCCTTGGCCGGGTCGTAGAACTGCGCCACCGAACGGCGGCTTATGTGGCCGGCCGCTTCCAGCTTCAGGTAGAACGCTTCGGTCAGCGCCTTGTTGGCGGCGGAGTTGGTCGAGTCGTAATGGTCGAAGGCGACGCCGAAAGCGGCGAAATCGCGCTCGTGGCTGGCCTGGATGTTGGCGATGAAGGTTTCCGGGGTGACCCCGGCCTTTTCCGCAGCCAGCATGATCGGCGTGCCGTGGGTGTCGTCGGCGCACACGAACCAGGCCTTGCCGCCACTCATTCGACGCGCCCGCACCCAGATGTCAGCCTGGATGTAGCCGACCAGGTGGCCCAGGTGCAGCGGGCCGTTGGCGTAGGGCAGGGCGGTGGTGACGAGCGCGGTACGGGTCATGGTCACGGGGTGCAGCCAGGGGGAACCGGGGATTATCGCATGCCCGCAACGCGGTGACCCGGCCGGAGCCGGGTCACCAGGGCATTGCCGGGGCCGGGACGCTTACTCGCGGACCCAGGTCTGCGCGCGGCAGATGAAGGCGATGCAGCCGGACACGTCCAGCTTGCCGCCGCCCGGCTGCAGCTCGATCTTCGAGCGGTAGGTCTTGCCGTTGGCCGGGTCGAGGATGGTGCCACCGGACCACTTGCTGGTGGTGCCCTTGTCCTGGCTCAGGTTCCAGAGAATGGTCATGCCCTTCACCGGCTTGTTCTTGTTGGCGCCCTCGCAACCATCGCAGACCGGGTTCGGCCCCTTGTCCGAGTGCAGGATCTCGACCACCTTGCCGGACAGCGTGCCGTTGGCGGCCTGGCTGATCTCGACGATCGACTTCACCTTGCCGGTCTTGTCGTCGATGGTCTTCCAGCGGCCGGTGGCACTGTCGGCGGCCTGCGCGGAGAGCGCGGCCAGGCACAGCGGCAGCGCCAGCAGCAGGGTCTTGAAGGTCTTGCGCATGGTCCCCTCCCAGGGTTCATTCCGGCACGATGCCGGTACGGGTCGACTGTATACCCATTCGGCGGGGTATGGGGAAGGGGGGGCTTTGGCCGGGCTGCGCCCGGCACCCGCAACTGCAACTGCAACTGCAACTGCAACGGCAACGGCAACGGCGTGCATTCCGTGGGATGGCGGGGTGGGTCCGGTTGCGGGGGACGCCGTAAACCCATCCATGGGGGCTTGGCCGCGGCATCCATGCCGCGGACACCCCCGCAACCGGACCCACCCCGCCTTCGACAGGTTTCCGCGATCGGTTGGAATGGCGTTGCCTGCTCTTGGTGGGTGTCGACCTTGGTCGACACGCAGATCCACGCCATGCGTGGATGAACTTCCGCGATTGAAAATCGCTCAGCCGGTCTCGTACAGCTCCAGCGGCAGGTCGTCGGGGTCGGCGAAGAAGGTGAAGCGGCGGCCGGTGTATTCGTCCACGCGGATCGGTTCGCATTCCACGCCGTGGCGGGCCAGACGTTCGACGAAGGGTTCCAGCGCGGCTACCCGGAACGCGAGGTGGCGCAGGCCCTGGGCTTCGGGGCGGCTGGGCCGTGCGGGGGGCGAGGGGAAGGAGAACAGCTCCAGCTGGCCGCCATCGGGCAGGGCCAGGTCCAGTTTCCATGAGTCGCGTGCCGCGCGGTGGTTCTCGGCCAGTATGCGCAGGCCCAGCACGCGCACGTAGAAGTCTTTCGAGCGGGCGTAGTCGCTGCAGATCAGTGCGGCATGGTGGATGCCCAGCAGGCCGGTGGTCGTGGTGGTCATTGCAGGGTGTCCAGCCAGCGCTGGGCGATCTTCTGCGCCAGCGGATAGGGTTCGGGGGCGTTGCGGTTGCTCAGCACGATGACTGTCAGGTGCTTGTCCGGGTAGCGCAGGATCACATTGCGGAAGCCGATGCTCTCGCCGCTGTGCCAGTGCATGCGGCCGTTCAGGCGCCAGCCGAAACCGTAATGCGGCACGTCCGCTTCGGTGGTGGTGGTGGCCGGGCTGAACATGGCCTTGCGTGATGCGGCCGACAGCAGGCGGTCGTCGTACAGGGCTGCGTCCCAGCGGGCGAGGTCGTCCAGCGAGGAGTAGATGCCACCGTCGCCGAGCACGGCGCTGGTGGTGCTCTGGTCGGTGCGCTGCCAACGTCCGTCAACTTCGCTGTAGCCATAGGCCCGCTGCGCGACCTGGTCGATCCCGTCCTGGTGGGCGACGGTGTGCGCCATGCCCAGCGGCTGGAAAATGCGCTGCTGCAGGAAGCTGGCAAAGTCGCTGCCGGCGGCGCGGCCGACGATCAGCGCCAGCAATGCGTAGCCGCTGTTGCTGTAGCGGTACTGGCTGCCGGGTGCGAAGGCGAGTCGATCTTCGCGGGCCAACAGCGCCAGCACATCGGTGTCGTGCACCTGCCGGGTGTCGGCAGGGTCCATCAGGTCTTCGTAGTCCAGCAGGCCGCTGGTGTGCGACAGCAACTGGCGCAGGGTGATGCCGGCAGCGGCGGGCGGCAGCTCCGGCAGCCAGCGCCGCGCGGGCTGGTCCAGCGCCAGGCGGCCGTCCTCGACCAGCAACAGCACCGCCGCAGCGGTGAACTGCTTGCTGACCGAGGCCAGGCGGAAGTTGCTGGCCGGCGTGACTGCGCTGCCATCTTCAACCACGGCCAGGCCGTAGCCGCGACGGAACACCGGCTGCCCGTCGTGCAGCACCAGCACCGCCGCGCCCGGCACCTGGCCATCGTAGGCCTGCATCAGCCCATCGATGCCTGCATCCGGCGGTGCCAGCGGTGCCGCTGCCAACGCTATCGACGGCAGCAGAGCGAGAACCGTGGCACACAGCAGGGCGGCAGGGCGCATGGCAGCTCCGTGACAGTCAGGGCGCGGGCGCAGGCGTTGCAGCGGCCGGCTGTGCCAGCCAGCGTTCGATCTTGTGGTCCAGTACATCCAGCGGCATCGAACCGTCCTTCAGCACTTCGGCATGGAAGCGGCGCAGGTCGAACGCAGCGCCCTGGCGTGCCTTGGCCTTGTCGCGCAGGGCGATGATCGTGGTCAGGCCGGCGACGTTGGACAGCGCCTGGCCAGGCTGGGCCATGATCCGTTCCACTTCCGCGTTGGCATCGTCAGCGCTCATGTCCACGGTTTTCTGCAGATAGGTCACGGCCTGCTGCTTGCTCCAGCCCTGCGCATGCACGCCGGTATCGGCGACCACGCGCGCGGCGCGCAGCAGGCGCGAATACAGATAACCAATGCGGTCGTACGGATCGGTGTACACCCCGAGCTCGTCGCCCAGGGTTTCCGCGTACAGGCCCCAGCCTTCGACGAAGGCGAGATCACCGCCGAGACGGCGGAAGCGCGGCAGCTTGGTCAGCTCCTGCTGCAGGCCCAGCTGCACATGGTGGCCGGGAATGGCTTCGTGCAGGTACTGCACCGGCACGTTCCAGCGCTTGCGGCTGGGCAGGTCGCGGGTGTTGACGAACAGCACGCCGGATTGTCCCGGCGGAGACGGCTGGTAGGAGGCTGCGGCGGCGGTCATGGCACGCTCCGGTTCCACTGCACGGATCTGCAGCGGCGCCTTCGGCAGGGTGTCCAGTACCTGCGGCAGACGTGCATCTACCTGCTGCTGCACCTGCCGGTAACGGTTGAGCAGCGCGTTGGCATCGCTGTACTGGAACTGGCGATCGTTGCGCATGCCGCGCAGCAGCTTGGCCTGCGAACCGCGCAACTTGCCGTCGCGCATCACCGTGGTGATCTGCGCCTGCAGCTCCTGCACGCGCTGCTCGCCCAGCGCATGCAGCTGCGCGGCGGTCTGCTGGCTGGCGGTGGTCTGCACGATCAGGTTGGCGTACCAGGCCTGGCCGTCGGGAAGTGCACCAAGGCCGCTGCTGCTGCGCGTGGCAGGCAGGTATTCGGTGGCGATGAAGCCACGCAGGGCGCGGTAGGCCGGCATGATGCGCAGTTCGATCATGCGCTTGTACTCGGCGCTGATGCGCGCCTTGTCTTCGGCGGAGATGGACTCGGGCATGGTCCGGATCGGCGACCAGAAGATGCTCTCTTCGGCGGTCGGCTTGATCACCGCGTCCAGCTGCGGCAGTACCTTTTCCATCAGGTCGCGCGGCTGCACCACGCCGGCCTTCATGCCCTGGCGCATGTTGTCGATGGCCTGCTCGAACAGGTCGGGGATGCCCAGCGAGCGTCGCGACCAGGTGTCGTAGTCCTTGGCCGTATTGAACGGCTGTGCGCCAGCACCGGCGCCGAGGATGGCCATGATGCTGCCGACGTTGTAGTACTGGCTGATCGGCATCATCCAGCTCGGATAACGTTCGGCGGCCAGCGAAGCGCGGGCATCACGCACGAAGATCTCGTAGCTGAGCAGGTCCTGCCCCTGCAGGCCGTCGCTGCCGATCTTCTCGACCTTGCCCAGCCATTCGGTGGTGAAGTCGTGCGATTGCTGGCGCCACGCGGCAGAAAGGATGTTGGGCAGCTGGTCGTTGTAGCGCGGCTCGCCCTGGAAGGTGGCCTGCAGCGGGTTCAACCGCATGGAGGCATCCCAATATTCGTCGTACAGCCGCTCCAGCTGCACCTGCTTGGGCACCGCACGGGCAGGGGCGACCGGGCGCGGCGCGGCGCGGCGCGCCGAACTGCCGCGGGCGGGCGTGGTGGCACGTGTGCCGGCGCGGGCCTTCGGCTTGGCCGCCTGGCGGGTCTGCGCGGCGGCGGGGCGGCTGCCCTTCTTCTTCGCTGCTTCGGCCGGGGGAACGGCGCTGAACAGGAACAACGCGGCGATGGCGGCGGCCAGGACGCGGGGGGAATACGGCATCAAGAAGCTTCCGTGGAACACAGACCGTGGAGCTTGCACGATCCGCGCGCGTACGGCCAGCGTGGGGGCGCAGTCAGCTTGCGCGTCGCTGGGGCTTCAGTCAGCCGCGGCCGCAACGCGCAGGTCGGCGGAGCGGTGTTCGCCCAGATAGCGGGTGATTGCACGCCGCATCAGGTACAGCAACGGAATCAGGGCAACCGCAAAGCCCATCTTGTAGACATAGTTGACGCTGCTCACTGCCAGGAACAGCGATGTCGGCCAGTGCTGCGGGCCGAGCACGAAGGCGATCCAGATCACCACGAAGCTGTCCACCAGCTGCGAGACCGCAGTGGAACCCGTGGCACGCAGCCATACATGGCGCTCGCCGGTTGCCTGGCGGATGCGGTGGAACACCGCCACGTCGATCAACTGGCCGAACAGGAACGCCACCAGCGAACCGGCGATGGTCCACATGCCCTGTCCGAACACCGCCGCAAAGGCGGCCTGGTAATCGGGCACGCCGTGGGCATCCATCGAGGTCACCCACCAGCTGGCCGGTGCCAGCGAAATCGCCGCGAAGGCGAACAGGAAGCCGTAGGCGATCAGCACCACCGCCAGCCACGAGATGAAACGCACCCCGCGCTTGCCGAAGAATTCGTTGATGGTGTCGGTCATGATGAACACCACCGGCCACAGCAGCGTGCCGGCGGTGAAGCTCAACGAGCCGGTCTGGCCGAACAGGTTCCAGTTCAGCGGATCGATGCCGAGGGTGTCTTCCAGGGCAAAGATCTTCACCCCGATCAGTTCGGCCAGCACCGCGTTGCCGCAGAAGAACGCAGCCAGCACGATGAACAGCAGGACCGCGCGGTCCTGCAGCGGGCGCGCGTGCGACGCCTCGCTCATTCGGAACGATCGCCGGCGCGGGTGAACGGAACGCTGGCTGGTGCCACTGCACCGCCGGAAATGATGAAGCTCATTGCCTGGTCCACCGTCCAGTCGGTCGGGGTGAGCAGTTCGACAGGCACGATCTCCAGATAGCCCGAGGTCGGGTTCGGCGTGGTCGGCACATAGACGGCCGCCAGTTCGCGGTCGGTGCCCTGTTCCTTGATGACCCGGGTGACCAGGCCCACCGACTTCATGTCGCGGTGCGGGAAGTCGATCAGCACCACGCGCTGGGTACTGCCCGGCTCGGTCTGCAGCATGTCCAGCAGCTTCTTGGCGCTGTCATAGATGATGCTGGCCAGCGGAATGCGCTTGATGACCGCGCCGACCCAGCGCAGCAGGCGCTGGCCGACCACGCGGCGGCTGGCCACGCCCACCGCCAGGATCACCAGCAGGGTGGCCAGCAGGGCAATGGTGTTCTGGATCCATTCCGCGCGGACCCAGCCGAGGTAATGCGGGAAGCTGGTCGCGATCTGTTCGGACAGCGGCACCACCAGCGGGCTGGAGATGCCCGACAGCAGCACGAACACGAATTTGACCACCACCCAGGTCAGCCAGATCGGCAACAGGGTCAGCAGGCCGGTCAGGAACAGGCGCTGCAGGGAGGGGCGGGGAACCAGGGCGGGGGCATCGAGCGACATGCGCGCATTGTAGCGGTCACCGCTGCTCGTTTACGCTGCGGGTTGGAGGCGTTGGCCATGCAGGGAAAGGATGCTGTGTTGAGGATGCTGCGGTGGTTGGGCAGGGCAATGCTGGGGCTGCTGGTGATCGCCACCGCGGCATGGCTGCTGTCGAGGTTCTGGCCGTTGTCGGCCGACCAGCGGGAAGAGGTGCGCCTGCTCGAAGCCGCGCATCCCGGTGAAGGCAGGAACGGCTTCGCCCTGTTGTGGACGCTGCCTTTCGATGGCCTGGACCTGGCCCAGCGTGAGGCGGCATTGGCCGAAGATCTGCAGCGCTGGCAGACGGCGCCCACGCAGGCGTCGCATGCGTCGGTGCTGGCCGCCAGGCGAGCGCCGTTGAATCTGGACCGGTCAGGTCGTTGTGCAGTCGGACCGGTCGGCTGCCTGGCACAGGTACGCACTGATCCGCAGCGCTTCGCTGACGCCCACGCCGGGCATGCCGGCCTGCACGAGCGGCTGGCCCGGATGGCGGACTACGATCGCTTCGATTCCCCGTTCCGGCCCAGCGGAAACGAGCCGATGCCTCTGCCGGCCTATGTGCCGCTGCTGGATGGGGCAAGTGCACAGGCACTGGCCTATCTGCAGGGCGATGTGGCCGGTGCCATCGAGGGCAGCTGCAGTGCGGTGCAGTTTGGTCGGCGGATGATGCGGACCGGCAGCACACTGGTGGACGGCATGATGGGCGCCGCCGTGGTGCGGACCCATGCCGCGCTGCTTGGCGACATGCTGGCCGAGCAATCGCCGGATTACGCGCTGCCCGCCCCCTGCGAGGCGGCGCTGCAGCCACTGGACGTCGACGAACAGAGCCTGTGCCAGGCAATGCAGGGCGAATTCGCGATGAACAAGGCGGCGGTGGAAGCGTCCACGCAGACAGCGGGCAGCCGTCTACTGCTGGATCGCGACCACACCCTGGCCCGGATCGCCGGCAGTTTTGGCTGGGCATGCCGGCCCGCTGCAGCCAAGGCGCTGGCGGCCGACGTCCCGCTCCCTGTATCGCCACCCTCCCGCTGGGATGTGCGCTGCATGGCCAATCCGCTGGGATGCACGTTGAGTGCCATCGCCGGGCCGCACCATGCGCCGTACGCGGCGCGCAGCCAGGATACGGCGGCGATGATCCGCCTGCTCGGCGCGCAGCGCTGGCTGCGGCAGCAGCCCGGGCCCGCCGACGAGGCGCTGGCGCGGTTGCCGGCGCAATGGCGTTCGAACGCCCGCACGCCCGAGGTGTCTGCCGACGGCCGCTATGTGCAGGTGCTGCGGCGCGGGCCTGCGCGCGAAGGCGAAGGCCCGTATCTGTCGATGCCGTTGCGGGTTGATTGAGCCGCGCTCAGCCGCCGTCGCCGAGCGGATTGAACGCCCAGCCATCGCCGACGCTGTCCAGCGTCCAGCGCTTGCGGTCACGCAGGGGCTGCCAGCGCACCTGTTCCTCGTCGTCCTGCATGCTGCCTTCGGTCAGCTTCACCTTGCCGGTGGAGAAGTTCACGCTGAGGCCTTCGGTCTGCCCGGAATTGCGCATCATCGTATTGCGGTCGTAGCCGATCAGCGCGAAGTCGCCTTCCTGCCAGCGGAACGTGAACGTGGTGGTGCCCATCGACCAGCTGCCCGCGCTGGAGAACGAGTACAACCCCACCCGCAGTGCGCCGCGCTGGATCGACACGCCGGTGCCTTCGGCCAGCGCATCGCTGAGCACGGGCGAGTCCGGCCGCGGAATGAGCGTGTGGTTCTGCGCGGCCAGCACGTAACCGGACGGTCGCGCGAAGGCGATGGCGAGGATGCGCGGGTTGCTGTCATACGGCGAAGGACCAAACCCATCGTGTTCGATGATGTTGCGCGGGTCCTGCTGGCGCAGCACCAGCGCGAGGTCTGCGCGCCCGTCCTGGTCGAGGTCGCCTTCGATCCTGTATTCCAGCGTCCAGCCGGCAGGTACGAAACCCTCGGCCGTGGTGGCCTGGGCGGGCACGGCGGGATAGCGCACCGGCGGCACGTCCAGTGCAGTGGCGGCGAAGGGCAGGGCGGTCAGTGCCGCAACACGGAAGAAAAGGCGCATTGCAGCCTCCATGGCAGGGCTGCAGAGGATAGCCGGGCGTGCGCCGGCCCGCTTTACCGTGCGTGTGGCTTCAGGCGCACATAGACCTGCTTGCGTACCTGCGCGACCACCTCGCCAGCTTCGTCGACCACGTCGTTGCTGAACCAGCGCAGCACTTTTTCGCCACCGGCCGCCGCCGTGCGCAGTTCATCCAGCAGGGCGTCGTCGATGCGGAAAGACGTGCGCACCGTTCCACGACCGGGCTTGAGGAAATCGATCGCACCGGCGCGATCCCAGACGTAATAGTCGCGGCCCAGCGTGTGCATCAGGCCCAGCATCCAGAACGGATCGGTCATCGCAAACAGGCTGCCACCGAAGTGGGTGCCGACGTAGTTGCGGTTCCAGGGGCGCAGGCGCAGTTCCACGTCGATCTGCCGGTAGTCCGGGGTGATCCGGGTGACATGGATGCCGGTGAACAGGAACGGTGGCCACAGGTTGATGCCGAAGCGGAACGTGCTGGCTTTCATGCGGGAACCGGGCAGGGGCGGGGCTTCCAGTCTAACCATTCGCATGCGTATGTTGTAGCCTGCAGCGCCCCGGCAGGCCTGCCGGGCGCTACGGCGCGGGCGTGCCGCCGTCGATCACATAGCCGTCGCGGCCATTGTCCTTGGCCCGGTACAGCGCGTTGTCGGCGCCTTCGACGAAATGATGCGGTTGCAGGTCGCCGTCGGGCACACGGGTGTAGACGCCGATGGTCAGGGTGACGCCTGAATTGCTGCCATCGCCGGGCGGCGGCAGGGCGCGGATGCAGGAGATCAGATCTTCGATCACCTGCCGCGCGCCTTCAACCGGGGTGTCGGGCAGCACCAGTGCGAATTCGTCGCCGCCGTAGCGGGCAGCCATGTCGCGCGGGCGCCGGGCATGCGCCTGGATCAGGCGGGCCACTTCGCACAGCACGCGGTCGCCGACCTGGTGGCCATGGCGATCGTTGTGGTGCTTGAAGTGGTCGACATCGATCAGGGCCAGGGTCAGTGGCTTGCCACTGCGGCGCGCCGCATCGCATTCCTGTTGCAGCGACTGTTCGAAGCGCAGGCGGTTGCCCAGCCCGGTCAGCGCATCCCGGTTGGCCTGGCGGTGCCAGGAGGCGATGCGCCAGGTCGCCCACGCCGTCAGCACCAGCACGATGCCGAGCAGCGCGCCGGCCGGAGCCCACCAGAGGCTGCCGGTGCGCAGCAGCAGCCAGCTCAGCAGCGGCGCGGCCGGCAGCGAGCACAGGGCAACCACCCAGGGCAGGCGCAGCCCGAGCAGCAGCACGCACATGGCCACCAGCAGGCCGGCCAGGGCGTCCTGCCAGGCGCGGGGCAACACGTCGATCTGCTTGTCCTGCAGCAGCATCGAGGCGATGTTGGCCTGGTACTCGCTGCCGCTCATCCAGTATTCGCGGGTGGTGGGGGTCAACAGGCGGGTGGCGATGCCGCTGGCCGTCATGCCCACCACGATGCGCCTGCCACGCAGCATCGAGGCATCCACGCGCCCTTCCAGCACATCGGCGTAGGACACCTGCGGCAGGCGTTCCGGTGGCCCGGCATAACGCACGCGCACGTAATCATTGCGGCGCCATTGATAGGGCGAGTCCAGCGCCGGGTCAGGGTCGGGCAGGCCCTGTGCGCGTTGCGGTGGCAGTCCGGTCAAGGCCAGACCGAGTGCCGGCCAGTGTGCCTGGCCGATGCCGGCATGCAGGTAGACCCCGCGGGCGACACCATCGCCGTCGACTTCAACGTCGCTGTGGCCGATGGCGGCAGCGCTGGCGGCAATCAGCGGGATCGGCAGCATTTCCTCGGCCATGCGGTCACCGGCGGCCGGCGCGGCCAGCACCGGCAGCACCACACGGCCATTGCGACGGATCGCCGCTGCCAGCTCGGCATCCTGGCGCGCATCGCGACGGTCGGGCTCGGACAGCATGAGGTCCAGCGCGACGCGCTCGGCACCAGCGTCGGTCAGGCGGTCCAGCAGGCGCGCATGCACCGAGCGCGGCCACGGCCACTGACCCAGCCGCTGCAGGCTGCCCTCGTCGATGGCTACGATCAGCACGCTGGGGTCGGGGCGGTAATCCCAGCTGCCTACCATCAGGTCGTACGCGGTCTCGTCCTGCCGCCACAGCCACTGGCCATGGCTGACCCCCGCTGTCGCTGCACCCGCCAGCAGGGCCAGCAGGATCCGTCGCGACCATGGCAGCGGCGAGCGCCTCACAGCAACAGCCACAGCAGCAGGGCACTGCCGCCGGCGCCGTAGCACAGGCGACACGGCAGCTTGACCTGCTGGGCAGGCGAGAACGGGCCAGCATGGCCGTCGTCATCGATGTACTGCACACGGATGTGCAGCGTGCCGCGCCACGGTCGCTTGAAGCTGACCTGCGGCTGGTCGACGGTGGTATCGAGCAGCGGCGCGCTGAAGTCGCCGCGACGATCGACCTGCACCCGGTAGCGCTGTCCATCGCTTCCCGCCTGCCAGCGCACCGTCAGCTCGCCATTGGCTGCTTCCGGCGGTTGCAGTGCCGGGTCCACGGGCTCATCGGTCAGTTGCAGTGTCATTGCCTGGCCATAGCGACCCTGGTGGCCTTGGTCATCACGCGAGGCGATCCGCCAGTAGTACTGGCCGGGAGGCAGCGGCTGGCCCAGGCGCAGGTCGGTGCTGCCGGTGCTCTGCTCGCGCAGCGGCTGCAGGAACTGTGGCTCGTCGGCCACCTGCAGCACGCTGCTGCTGGCGCCGGGCGCCTGGCTCCAGTGGAAGCGGGGACGGTCGCTGTTGACCGTTTGACCCTGCAGCGGGGAGATGGTCAGCGGTGGTGGCGGCTGGTCGTCGAGGACGAAATCTTCGCTGGCATCCAGGCCTTCCACGCCCTGTGCATCCACCGCGCGCAGCAGCAGGCGCAGCGTTCCTGGCGGCAGCTCGCCGATCACCAGCCGGGTGTCGGTGGTGGTGGTGGCAAACAGCAGGATTTCCGGGGTGGCGGCCTGCACGACTTCCACCCGGTAATGATCGGCACCGGTCACCGGCTCCCACGCCAGCTGTGCCGGCAGGGCTCCCAGGCGGGTCGAATCGGCATGCAGGCGCGGTGCCGGCAGCAGGCCGGAAACCGCTTCGGGCGCCGCTCCGCTGCCCGCGCTGCGGCTGGCCTGGCCGGGGTGCACCAGACGCTGGCCATGCGGGTTGCCGACCTGCACCTTGCCCTCCAGTACCTCGGTGGCACCGGCATGGGCGTCATCGCCGGCACTGACCCGGAACACAGTGCCGCGCACGCTGC
This sequence comes from Stenotrophomonas sp. G4, assembly GCF_003428825.1. NCBI lineage: Bacteria > Pseudomonadati > Pseudomonadota > Gammaproteobacteria > Lysobacterales > Lysobacteraceae > Stenotrophomonas > Stenotrophomonas sp. G4. The sequence continues at coordinate 3,195,415 of NZ_CP031741.1, read as the reverse complement.
TGGTGGCCGTGGGGGCATCGATGATGTAGCGCGAGGCCGGCCCGCGCGCAGGGGTGACCCGGTTGCTGGCGCGCCCCTGCTGCAGGCGCAGGCGGGTATCGACCATGCCGGTGCGGCCATAGCGGCTGAGCTGGTCCAGCCGCAGTCGTGAGTACTCGCGCAGCTGCAACCGCGACGCATCGGCGAATTCCAGGGTGATGCTGGAATCGGCCTTGGTCTGGATCGCATCGCCGATGTGCAGAAGTTCGCCTGCGCGCACCGTGCGGCTGCTGCTGCCATCGGCCGCGCTCAATTCAACCTGCCCTCGCACGGCCAGTACCCGCGCCGGGGCGGGTTCAACGCGCAGCCAGCCGATCGGGAAGCGCAGCAGCTCACCCGGCGGCAGCCGGTATGGATTGTCGATGCGGTTGTGCTGCTGCAGCTGCTGCCAGCCGACGCTGGGCTTCAGATAGGCCGCGCCGAGGTCCCACAGGGTATCGCCGGGGCGGACCCGGTAGTTCCAGTCCTGGGCGCCGGCGATTGCCGGCAACAGGCAGAGGGCACACAGCAGTGTGCGCAGGAAACGCATGATGAAAGACGACGAGCGGCCAACGGTCACGGATAGCTGTCCCGGCAAAGCGGGGGCGCAGCTGCAAGACCCCATGGCCCCGACCTCATCCCCCCGAACGGATCGTGGTGGCCCTGGGGCCACCATCGCGGGCATTATTGCCCGCGTTCAGTGCAGGGATTCTGAACGATGCCGGTCCCGTTCAGAACAGCAGGGAGGCCATCCGGCGCCGCGAACGGCCGACCAGGTCTTCATCGGCGATGACGTTGAACGCATCGATCAGGGTCTTGCGCGGTAGTCCTTCCTGGAAACTGCGGTCGATTCGCAGCATCTCCAGGAACTGTTCCAGCGCAGCTTCGTCCTCGCCGGCCAGCAGCAGCTGCACACCCCGCAGATGGCGTGCCTGCAGATCCTTGCCGTCGGCGGCGATGCGCGCATCCAGCTCCTCGGCGGGCGGGGCATCCTTCAGCGCGGCGGCGAAGGAGAGCCGGGCGCGGCCACGCACGGCGCGGTCGTCGGTGGCCAGGTTGGCGGGCAGGGCATCGATCAGGGTGCCGGCCTCGTCCACGCCGCCGACCTGCAGCAGCGCCAGGGCCAGGTCAAGCTTCAGCTCATCCTTGTCCGGCTCGGCGGCAATCTGCGCGCGCAGCACGTCCACCTGTGCCTGCGGGTCCAGCGGCGCTTCGTCCTCGGCAATGGTGTCGCCGATATCGGCCGGCACGACGCCGTGCTGGGCCAGGAATTCACGCAGCTGGCCTTCCGGCAGGGCGCCGGGGAAGCCGTCCACCAGTTGCCCACCCTTGACCAGGAACACGGTGGGCACCGAACGGATCTGGAAGGCCGCCGCGATCTGCTGTTCCTTGTCCACGTCGACCTTGGCCAGCTCGAAGGCGCCGTTGTATTCGCCGGCCAGCTTCTCCAGCATCGGGCCGAGGGTCTTGCACGGTTCGCACCAGGTCGCCCAGAAATCCACCAGGACCGGCGTCTGCAGCGACTTCTGCAGCACTTCCGCCTCGAAGGTGGCAGTGGTGGCATCGAATACGTAGGTCGTCTCGGTCATGGGGCATCGTTCGGCATCTGGAGACCGATTCTATGGTGACGAACCTTGCCGGTCTCAACCCTGCGGTCCTGCCCACCGTGAAATCGCGTACGGCTTGGCGCAGGTGGCAGCTGCCGTGACAATGGCCTGATGTTCTCCTGAAGAGTGGCTGTAATGTCCGTGGTTCGGCTGGATCGTTGGGTAGGCGTGCTCGCCGCAGCCCTGTTGGTGCTGTCGGTGGCCGGCTTCGGTGCGGCGTTGCCGGACTATTCGCAGGCACTGCACCCGGTGACCTGGCTGGGCGCGCGCGGCATTCCCCATGCGCTGGGCTTCAACCTGCTGGGCCTGGTGCTGCCGGGCGCGCTGGCGGTCGTCGTGGCTGCGCGCCTGCGCCGCCAGCTGCCGGTGGATGCGGCGCTGTCGGCGCGCGTGGGCAGCCAGTTGCTGCTGCTGGCCGGTCTTGCCTTCATCGCGATGGGCCTGCTGCCGCTGGATTTCGAGGACCAGATGGACATGCAGGGCCCAGCCAGCAGGCTGCACGCCAGCGTGTGGATGGTCTGGGCACTGGCCTTTGTCGCCGGCAGCGTGATGCTGGGGGCGGCGCGGCTGCGGCATTCCGGCGGGCGCAGGCTGGGCCTGCTGGCGCTGGCCTGCGGAATCGGTGCCGGTCTGCTGGCGTTCGGCCTGCCGGGGGTGCTGCCGGCGGCGCTGGCACAGCGGTTGGCTTTTGCCTGCTGGGCGCTGTGGCTGGCCTTGGCCCTGCCTCTGTCGCGCGGGCGCTGAGACGCTTCCCGCTGCCACGCCGCGCGCCGGTCCGGCAGGCAGGATTGGAGCCATTTGCCGCACTGCGGTACGCTGTACCGCTTTGCCGCCGCAACCGCGTGTTACATGACCAGCGTCGAACCCAACGTTTACGATCCGCAGCAGGTTGAATCCGCCGCCCAGCAGTACTGGGATGCTACCCGTGCCTTCGAGGTCGATGAAGCCTCGGACAAGCCGAAGTACTACTGCCTGTCGATGCTTCCGTATCCGTCCGGTGCGCTGCACATGGGCCACGTACGCAACTACACGATCGGCGACGTGATCAGCCGCTACAAGCGCATGACCGGCCACAACGTCCTGCAGCCGATGGGCTGGGACGCGTTCGGCCTGCCGGCGGAAAACGCCGCGATCAAGAACAAGACCGCGCCGGCCGCCTGGACCTACAAGAACATCGACCACATGCGCAGCCAGCTGCAGTCGCTGGGCTATGCCATCGACTGGTCGCGCGAGTTCGCCACCTGCCGCCCGGACTACTACGTCCACGAGCAGCGCATGTTCACCCGCCTGATGCGCAAGGGCCTGGCCTACCGCCGCAACGCGGTGGTGAACTGGGACCCGGTCGACCAGACCGTGCTGGCCAACGAGCAGGTCATCGACGGCCGTGGCTGGCGCTCCGGCGCGCTGGTGGAAAAGCGCGAGATCCCGCAGTGGTTCCTGCGCATCACCGACTATGCCCAGGAACTGCTGGACGGCCTGGATGAGCTGGACGGCTGGCCGGAATCGGTCAAGACCATGCAGCGCAACTGGATCGGCCGCTCCGAAGGCCTGGAAATCCAGTTCGACGTGCGTGATGTCGATGGCACTGCACTGGATCCGCTGCGCGTGTTCACCACCCGTCCGGATACCGTGATGGGCGTGACCTTCGTGTCGATCGCGGCCGAACACCCGCTGGCCCTGCATGCGGCGAAGAACAATCCGGAACTGGCTGCGCTGCTGTCGGAGATGAAGCAGGGCGGCGTATCGGAGGCCGAGCTGGAGACCCAGGAAAAGCGCGGCATGGATACCGGCCTGCGCGCCATCCATCCGGTCACCGGCGAGAAGGTGCCGGTGTGGGTCGCCAACTTCGTGCTGATGGGCTACGGCACCGGTGCGGTGATGGCCGTTCCCGGCCATGACCAGCGCGACAACGAAGTGGCCAACAAGTACGGCCTGCCGATCGTGCAGGTCATTGCCCTGAAGGACCCGCGCAACGACGACGAGCGCAACTGGGATGGCACGCGCTGGCAGGACTGGTACAGCGACAAGAGCCGCCAGACCGAGCTGGTCAATTCGGCCGAGTTCGACGGCCTGGACTTCCAGGGCGCCTTCGAAGCGCTGGCCGAGCGTTTCGAGCGCAAGGCCCAGGGCCAGCGCCGCGTGAACTACCGTCTGCGCGACTGGGGCGTGAGCCGCCAGCGCTACTGGGGTTGCCCGATCCCGGTGATCTACTGCGACAAGTGTGGCGCGGTGCCGGTGCCGGAAGACCAGCTGCCGGTGGTGCTGCCCGAAGACGTGGCGTTCGCCGGTACCGGCTCGCCGATCAAGACCGATCCGGAATGGCGCAAGACCACCTGCCCGGACTGCGGCGGCGCGGCCGAGCGTGAGACCGACACCTTCGACACCTTCATGGAGTCGAGCTGGTACTACGCCCGCTACACCTCGCCGGGCGCCCGCGATGCGGTCGACAAGCGTGGCAACTACTGGCTGCCGGTGGACCAGTACATCGGTGGCATCGAGCACGCGATCCTGCACCTGATGTATTTCCGCTTCTACCACAAGCTGCTGCGCGACGCGCGGATGGTGGACAGCAACGAGCCGGCGCGGAACCTGCTGTGCCAGGGCATGGTGATCGCCGAGACCTACTACCGCCCGAACCCGGACGGCTCGAAGGACTGGATCAACCCGGCCGATGTGGAAGTGCAGCGCGATGAGCGCGGCCGGATCACCGGCGCCACCCTGATCGCCGACGGTCAGCCGGTGGTGGTCGGTGGTACCGAGAAGATGTCCAAGTCGAAGAACAACGGCGTGGACCCGCAGGCGATGGTCGGCAAGTACGGTGCCGACACCGTGCGCCTGTTCTCGATGTTCGCTGCACCGCCGGAACAGTCGCTGGAATGGAACGAAGCCGGCGTGGACGGCATGGCCCGCTTCCTGCGTCGCCTCTGGGCACAGGTGCACAAGCATGCTGCCGACGGCGCCGCACCGGCGCTGGACGCGGCCGCGCTGGATGCCGGCCAGAAGGCGCTGCGCCGCAAGACCCACGAGACCATCGGCAAGGTCGGTGACGACTACGGCCGCCGCCACAGCTTCAACACCGCCATTGCCGCCGTGATGGAGCTGATGAACGCACTGGCCAGGTTCGAGGACGGCAGCGAGCAGGGGCGTGCCGTGCGCCAGGAAGCGCTGCAGGCCATCGTGCTGCTGCTCAACCCGATCACCCCGCACGCCAGCCATGCCCTGTGGCAGGTGCTGGGCCATGGCGAAACGCTGCTGGAAGACATCGCCTTCCCCGTGGCGGACGAGAAGGCCCTCGTTCGCGATGCGCTGACCCTGGCCGTACAGGTCAATGGCAAGCTGCGTGGCACGATCGAGGTCGCCGCCGATGCCGCGCGTGAACAGGTTGAAGCGCTGGCGCTGGCCGAGCCGAACGCGGCCAGGTTCCTGGAAGGCCTGGTGGTGCGCAAGATCATCATCGTCCCCGGCAAGATCGTGAACATCGTCGCTGCCTGATGTACCTGGCACCGGCCGCCATCGTGGCGGTCGGTGCGTTGTCGCCACGCCGGGCACGCCCGGCCGATGGCCCTGCGTTCACGCGGCCTCGGGCACCCTGTCTGTTGCCGTGATCGCCCGGCTCCGCCAGACTGTCTCCATGACCCGAATCCTGCTTGCCCTCGTTCTCGTCCTCGGCCTCGCCGGCTGCGGTTTCCACCTGCGCAACAAGCTGATGCTGCCGACCGACACGGCGCCGGTGAAGGTGGTCTCCACCGCGCCCTACAGCGAACTGGTCAAGCTGTTGAACCGCAGCCTGCTGGCATCCGGTGCGCGCTTGGCCGATGAGGACAGCGAGGGCCCCAATGCCCAGCTGCAGGTGCTGTCCGAGCGCTGGGGCGACCTGCCCATCGCGATCGACTCGCAGGGCCGCGCGCAGGAATACAGCCTGCGCTATGCGGTGATCTTCATCTTCCGCCGCGAAGACGGCAGCGAGCTGGTGCCGCAGCAGGTGATCGAACTGTCGCGCGACTACGTGTCGCCGCCGACCGACGCTACCGGTACCACCACCGAACGCGAGATCCTGGCCGATGAACTGCGCCGGGAAATGTCTGCTTCGATCATCCGCCGCATCGACAGCGTGGTCCGCGCCGAACTGGAAAAGGGCGGCAGCCTGTCGGCGCCGAAGCCGGTCGAGCACGATCCGGTCGAGCCCGCACCCGCCGTCCAGCGCTGAGCCGGCGCCCGATGGAACTGCGACCGGAACAGTTGGCCGGGCAGGGCGCTGACACGGCGCTGGCGCCGGTCTACCTGATCGCCGGTCCGGAAACGCTGCGTGTGCTGGAGGCAGCTGACGCCGTGCGCGCCCGTGCACGCGCGGCCGGCATCGACGAGCGCGAAGTGTTCGATGCCGATGGCCGTGATTTCGACTGGAACCAGCTCGACGCCAGCTTCAATGCCCCCAGCCTGTTCAGTGCCCGCCGCCTGGTGGAAGTGCGCCTGCCCAGCGGCAAGCCGGGCAAGGACGGCGGTGAGGTGATCAGCCGGTTCTGCGCCAACCCGGCGCCGGACGTGATCCTGATGATCACCGCCAACGAATGGAGCAAGGCGCACCAGGGCAAATGGGCCGAGGCGGTGAACCGCGTCGGCGTGCTGTCGGTGGCCTGGGCCATCAAGCCACATGAGCTGTCGGACTGGATCGAACGGCGCCTGCGCAGCAGGGGCCTGCGCGCCGAGGCGGCCGCTGTGCAGCGCCTGGCCGAGCGCGTGGAAGGCAACCTGCTGGCGGCTGCGCAGGAGATCGACAAGCTCGTATTGCTGGCCGACGGCCAGACCCTGGACGTGGAACGGATGGAGTCGCTGGTGGCCGATGCTGCCCGCTACGACGTGTTCCGGCTGGTGGAAGCCACCTTCTCCGGCCAGCCCCAGGCGGTATTGAGGATGCTGGCCGGGTTGCGCGGCGAAGGCGAGGCCGTCGCCGCGCTGATGCCGATCGTGATCCGTGAGCTGTTGGCCGGTGCCGGCCTGGCACGGGTACAGGCACGTGGCGGCAATCTGGCGGCGGAGATGAAATCCCGCGGTATCTGGGAATCGCGGCAGGCGCCCTACAAGCGCGCGCTGCAGCGGCATCCGGAAGGCAAGCGCTGGGAGCGTTTCGTGGCCGAAGCAGGGCTGGTTGACCGCATCGCCAAGGGCCGCGCAGACGGCGATGCCTGGCTTGCACTTGAGCGCCTGCTGGTGGCGGTGGCCGAAGCGCGTGCGGTGCGGCTGCTCGCCCGGGCCTGATCCATGAGCCTGCGGATCTATTACGGGGGCACCTTCGACCCGGTGCATCTGGGCCACCTGGCAATCGCGCGCGCCGCACGCGATGAGCTGCAGGTGGCGGTGCGCATGTTGCCTGCCGCCGATCCGCCGCATCGGCCAGCGCCCGGCGCCAACGCCGAACAACGCTGCACCATGCTCGGCCTGGCCATCGGCGATGAGCCGGGCCTGCTGCTGGACCGGCGCGAACTGGATCGGGCCGAGCACTTCCCTGGCCGACCGTCCTATACCGTCGACACCCTGCGCGACCTGCGTGCCGAACTGGGCCCCAGCCGCCCGCTGGCGTGGTTGGTGGGGGCCGACAGCCTGCTGGGCCTGCCCAGCTGGCACGAATGGCAGGCGCTGTTCGGTCTGGCCCATTTCATCGTTGCCGAGCGGCCCGGCAGCCCGCTGCGGGCCAGTGTCGACGGCGCGCTGGGCCAGGCCACCGAGGGGCGCTGGGCCGACAACGAGCAGGCCCTGTTCACCAGCCCGGCCGGCCGCATCCTGCGCCTGCACCATCCGTTGCGGGTGGAATCGGCCAGTGCCGTGCGCGCCCAGATCGCTGCGGGCGGCCCCTGGCGGGCCATGCTGGCACCGGCGGTGGCCGACTACGTTTCTGGCCACGGCCTGTACCGCTCCCGCACCTCGTGAATACGGTTGCCGCGCTGTGCCCGTATAATCGCCCCCACGTTTATCGAGTCGACCCGCTTTGAGCAACCAGACCCAGCCCCAGACCATCAAGGTCGATCTGCCCAGCCCGCCGCCCTCCGTGCCGGAACTGCTGGCCAGCGTCCGTCAAGCCACCGAAGACCTGAAGGCCAAGGACCCGGTCGAGATCGACGTACGCGGCAAGTCCAGCGTCGCCGACTACATGGTGGTCGTGTCGGGTACTTCGACCCGCCATGTGAAGTCCATCGCCGACGAAGTGGTGCGCTTTGCCAAGAACATCGACGTCATGCCGCTGGGTGTTGAAGGCGAGCGTGAAGCCGAATGGGTGCTGGTCGACCTGGGCGACGTCATCGTGCACGTGATGCTGCCGCGCGTGCGCGAGTTCTATGCGCTCGAGCGCCTGTGGACCGTTGGCGACCAGCCGCCGTCCCATGAAGACGACGAAGTGGCCTGAGCCATTCGTTGATGCGGTTTTCGACGGCGCCGATGGCGCCGTCGACGTTTTGGAGGAATGTGGATGAAAGCCCGCCTGATCGCCACCGGCGAACGCGCGCCCAGCTGGGTGGCGCAGGGGTTTGCCGAGTACCAGAAGCGGCTCTCGCACTGGCTGCCCTTCGAGCTGGTAGAGATCGAGCCCGGCCTGCGTGGCAAAGGTCGCGATGCACGCCGCGCCACCGAGGACGAGGGCAAGCGGGTGATCGCTGCGTTGCCGAAGAATGCCTATGTCGTTGCGCTGGACGTACCGGGCCGCCAGCTCAGTTCCGAACAGCTGGCGCAGCGCCTGGAACACTGGCGTGGACAGGGCAGGGACCTGGCGTTCCTGATCGGCGGCCCGGAAGGGCACTCGCCGGAAGTGTCTGCGCTGGCCGACGAAAAGTGGTCGATCGGCCCGCTGACGCTGCCGCACATGCTGGTGCGGCTGGTGGTGGCCGAGCAGTTGTATCGCGCTGCTGCGATGTTGGCCAATCACCCCTACCATCGCGCGTGAAGAGTCGTTATACTGGCGGTCTGCCCGAATAGCTCAGCCGGTTAGAGCACTTGACTGTTAATCAGGGGGTCGTTGGTTCGAGTCCAACTTCGGGCGCCACATTCAAGAGGCCTGCATCGCAAGATGCAGGCCTTTTTTGTTGCGTCGTGCCGTGCAATCGCGTGCGGCGGTAGATCCACGCCATGCCTGGATGCATGGCGCGAGATCCTCCGACAACAGACACGGCACTACAGGGTCAGCGCGCCACGGGCGAACGCCACCAGCGTAGCAATCGCCACCACCAGGATCGCGCCGAACAACACCCCTTCCCAGCGGGTGAAAACCCGCTCGCCACGCTGGCGCCGGGTCAATGCGTACAGCACTACGCCTGGCACATACAGCAGTACCGACAGCAGCAGGTTGTCCATGCCACCGGCATACACCAGCCACAACGCATAGGCGCTGGCCAGCAGCGCGACGATGAAGTCGCGCCAGCGGGCGCCGGCCGCGCTGGCGTAGGCCGCGCCCTGCCAGGCCAGCTTCACGCCGAATGCGCTGGACAGGAAGTACGGCACCAGGCTCATCGACGCCGCCAGCAGCACCAGGCTGGTGTAGCTGCCCGAATTGAACAGCACCAGCAGCAGGAACAACTGGATCAGGCCATTGCTCAACCACAGCGCATTGGCGGGCACGCCGCGCGCATTCTCGCGGCCGAGAAAGGCCGGCATCGTGCCATCGCCAGCGGCGGCAAACAGCACTTCGGCGCACAGCAGCACCCACGCCAGCAGCGCGCCCAGCACCGAGATGATCGAGCCGATGATGATCACCGTCGCGCCCCATTCGCCAACGATCGCGCGCAGCACATAGGCCATCGAGGGATTGGGCAGGCCGGCCAGTTCGGCCTGCGACAGCACGCCCATCGACAGCAGGCTGACCAGCACCAGCAGCAGCCACACGCCGATGAAGCCGATCACGGTGGCGCGGCCGACATCGGCGCGTCGTGCCGCGCGCCGCGAATAGATGCTGGCACCTTCAATGCCGATGAATACCCACACGGTGACCAGCATCATCCCGCGCAGCTGCTGGCCCATGTCGCCCAGCGCGGGAGCGCCGAAGAAGTCGGCGCGGAACACGTCCATGCGGAATGCGCCGGCCGCCAGGATCAGGAACAGCGTGATCGGCACCAGCTTGGCCACGGTGACCAGGCCATTGATGATTGCCGCGGTGCGCAGGCCGCGCAGCACCAGCAGGTGCACGGTCCACAGCAACAGCGACGATGCGGCGATGGCGGCCGGTGTATTGCCTTCGCCGAACACCGGTGCGAAGTGGCCGAGACCGCTGAAGATCAGTACGAAGAAACTGGCGTTGCCCAGTACCGAAGCGACCCAGTAGCCCCACGCGGCGGAGAATCCGATGTAGTTGCCGAAGCCTTCGCGCGCATACGCATAGATACCGGTGTCCAGGTCGGGGCGGCGATTGGCCAGGGCCTGGAACACGAAGGCAAGCATCAGCATGCCGGCGCCGCTTACCGCCCAGCCGATCAGCGCGGCGGCTGGGCCGGCACTGCGCGCCACGTTCTGCGGCAGCGAGAAGATGCCGGCGCCGACCATCGAGCCGACCACCAGTGCGGTCAGTGCAGCCAGGCCAAGGCGTTGGTTGGAAGAGGGCATCAGGCGCGGCGCAGGTGTCGGGATGCCCATGATGGACGCTGCCGCGTGTGGAAAAAAGCAAAGGCCCGGGCGTGAGCCCGGGCCTTTGCATTGAATCGCCTTCGAGGATCAGTTGAAGGTGTACTTGGCACCGACGGTGAAGTAACGGCCAATCGCACCGCTGAAGTGCAGCGGGTTGTAGTTGACCGCGCCGTAGGTGGTCGGGTCGAGCGGGGCGATGCGGTCGAACACGTTCTGCACCGAGGCGTTGAGCTCGAAGGCTTCGGTGATGTTCCAGCGGCCGGACAGGTCGAAGGTGGTGAACGAGGAGATCTTCTCCACCGGCGTGCCGTCTTCATAGAACGCCAGGTAGTCGCCACCGCGGCGATCCTTGTTGTCCATGCTGTCGATGTAGTTGACCACGCCGCTGATGCTCCACGGCCCTTGCTTCCAGGTGGTGCCGAAGTTGATCTTGTCCTGCGGGGTGCCGATGCAGTTGGTCACATCGCAGTTGCCGTGGGTACCGACGTAGTCGACGGTGGTGTCACCCTCGGTACGCTCGAACTTCAGGATGTGGCTCCACTGCAGGTCCATTTCCAGCTGGCCCGGACCGAGGTCGAAGGTCTGGCGCACGTCGGTGTCGATGCCGCGGACACGCGAGGAGTTGGCGTTCACATACTGGGTATTCACCGCCAGGATGGTGCCGCTGTTGGCCACACCGCCGATGTTGTTGCTGTCGCGCAGCACGTTGCCGGCAGCGATCGCATCGGCGGTGCTGCCCTGGGCGATTTCATTGGTGCGCTTGATCTCCCACGCGTCCACGGTCAGCGAGGTACTGGACGTGGGCTGCAGGACGATACCTACCGAGTAGCTCTTGGACTCTTCCGGCTTCAGGCCCGAGTTGGGGCGGGTGATGATGGCCACCGAGCGTGCGGTGCACTCGTTGTCCGGATCGATGGCGCAGCGCACCGGATCGCGGGCGTTGGAGAAGGCGGCCAGGCCACCGTCGCCGTTTTCGGCCGGGTTGGGGGCGCGGAAGCCTTCGGCGTAGCTGGCACGCAGCGCGATCCAGTCGGCCGGAGTGAACTTCACGCCGAGCTTCGGCGTGGCCTTGCCTTCGCCGCTCTCGTACTTGTCATAGCGCAGCGCTGCCGAAAGTTCCAGCTGCTCCAGCACGGGGGCCGACAGTTCGACGTAGCCGGCGTACACGTTCTGGGTGCCGTCATAGGCGGAATAGCCCAGGCCGATGATGTCACCCTGGTCGGTATAGGTCTGCGGAGTCAGGCTGTTGCTGGTCTTGCGCCATTCGGTGCCGAACGCCAGGCCCAGCGGACCACCCTTCAGGTCCATCAGGCTGCGCGACATGGTGAAGTCGAACATGTCCAGGCTGGACTTGGCGCGGGCACTGATGGTCGGCGAGATGTAGTCGTACAGCGCCTGCGAGTTCTGGCTGGCGTTGTCACCGATGCGCCAGACGCCGCCGGCGCAGTTCGGGTTGCCCAGTGCACAGAGCACGGAACTGTAGCGCAGGAAGCCGGTGCGCTTGTTGGTCAGGTCGGTGCCCGAGTGCAGGTAGGCGGTGTCGTAGCTCCACTCGCCCCAGTTGCCTTTCACACCCACCAGGAAACGGTTGAACTCATTGGTGTTGTTGGTTACACGCGGACCGACATCCCAGGCCGAGTAACGCAGGCGCGATGCTTGGCCGGGAATCGGATTGTCCGGGTGGCTCGGGCTGAGCACCACCGCACCAGGGCCGCTGCTGGCATTGACCGGGCCGCCGGGGTAGCCCCAGCCACCGGATGTGCCGGAGGGCGTATTGTTGAAGATGGTTTCCTTCTTGGAGTAGCCGATCTCGGTATAGACCTCGCCGCCTTCACCGAAGGCAAAGCTGGCGCGGCCGAACACGTTCACATACTTCTCTTCCGGGCTCAGGTCGCGGTACTGCTGTGCCGGATCCCACAGGCAGCCCTGGGCCTGCGCGGTAGCGTCGGTCTGGCCGGGAATGGTGGTCAGGCCAGCACAGCCGGGCAGGGCCACCAGGAAGGCCGGATTGTCATCATCCACGTTGCGGTCGTCGAACACCGAACCGTTCGGGCCAGTGCCGCCGGCAGTGCCGCCGGACAGATAGGCGCCGCCAAGGAACTGCGCGTCAGCAGCGTCGTAGCCCCAGCGACGGATATCGCCGGTGCCGATCCACTTGCGGTTCTTGCGGTCACTGATCTTGATGGCATCGGACTTGCCGACGTCCAGGCTGAAAAATGCATTCCAGCCATCGGTGGCCAGATCGCCAGTACCGGCGGTCAGGGTGGCCTTCTTGGCATCGCCATCGCCGTCGCCGGAAATGCCGTAGGAGCCGCGCAGGATCGCGCCCTGGAAGTCGCTGCGCAGGATGATGTTGACCACGCCGGCGATGGCATCGGAACCATAGATCGCCGAGGCGCCGTCCTTCAGCACTTCCACGCGCTCGACAGCGTCGAGGGGAATGGTGCTGAGGTCGGTGAACACCTTCTGGCCGTCATCGGCCAGACCGTAGGTCGCCATGCGGCGGCCGTTCAACAGCACCAGCGTGGAGCCGGCACCCAGACCGCGCAGCGAAATGCCCGCGCCGCCACCGGCGAAGCCGTTGCCGAAGGTCTTGGGGATGGAGCCGGCGCCATCGGCAGTCAGAGTCTGCAGGTACTCGGCCACCGTAGTCTTGCCGGTGCGATCGATTTCCTGGCGGGTCACCACCTGCACCGGCGACGGTGTCTCGGTGTTGGTGCGCGGGATGTTCGAACCGGTGACGGTGATCCGGTCAAGGTTGGTGGCCTGTTCCTGCGCGAAAGCAGAAGAGGAAGCCAGGGCACCGGCGAGCAGCAGGGCGCCGCCGGTGAGGATATGGGTGATGGATGTTGCCAGGTGGTTGCGGCGGCGGCTGGCGGGCCGTTGGATCGGGTGTTTCACAGCTTCTCTCCTGACTGGAAAACTCGAGCATTGAGGGCCGTCTCCGGTGTGTCCCGGGACGCGTCAATCTAGGTTTCCGGCAGGTGACGGAGGTGTGAAGTTCTACTGAATTCGTAACGGTTTTCCAACGAAGTTCAAATAACCGGGCAGATTGGCCCTGTTCCGGCCCATTAACCGTTGTGACCGGCCCGGCGATTTGCCGGGCCGGTCCGTGGCTCAGTCGGGCAGGGAGAACTGCACGGGCACCATGCCGATGGCGGGAACGGCCATGCCATCACGCTCGGCCGGCACGAAACGCCAGTGCCGCAGCACCTGCTGGCGGGCGGCCTGGTCCAGGCTGCGCGAGCCGCTGCTGCGTTCGATGCTGACGTTCACCGGCTGACCGCTGGGGTCCACCTCCACCCGCAGCAGCACCGTGCCCTGTTCGTGATTGCGCAGGGCCTGGATCGGGTAGCTGGGCGGTGGGTTGCTGCGGTACTGCAGCTGGGCGCCGGCCAGCGGCGTGGACGGGGCAATGGTCGGCGCAGCCTGCACTGCGGTCGGCTCGGCCGCCGGCAGGATGATGCCCTGGGCCTCCTCGACGGTCGCGGTGGGCGTCGGCAGCGGTGCGGGCACCGTCGTGGCCTGCCGCTTGTGCATCACCTCCACCTTTTCAGGGTCGGTCGGCACCGGCAGCGGCTCGATCGGCTTGGGCTCTTCCCTGGGAATGAACCGTACCGTGGTCTGATCGCGCGGCAGCGCGGTGATGGCCTGGTAGGTCGCCGGGATCAGCAACAACAGGAACGCGAGCAGATGCAGGGCGATGGCCGCACTCCAGGCGGCAACGCGGGCGGGATCGAAGTGCAGGGGTACTACGGGATACGTACGAACCATGGTCCACCTCCATGCCAGTGTCGAAGTCCTCAACGCACCAGGGCCGCCATCGGGGTTGCCGCACGCGGCTGGCAGTCAATCATTAGCGTGCCGCCTCCACCACTGCCTAGAGGCAGGGGCGGCAGCGTTGAGCTGCCCTTCATGTAACGCTGCCGGCACGGCGGTGGTGGAAACGAAAACGGCGCCCCGCAGGGCGCCGTCGGTTGAACGGAAGGCGCCTCAGCGGCCCAGTTCGAACACCACGTCCAGGTTCACCGAGACGGTCGACTCGCCCGGGGCGACCGGCGTGGCCTTGTCCATTGCCATGCCGGCGGCCTGCGCACGCATCATCGGCATCGGGCGGAAACCGCCACCGGCGTTCTCGGAAATGCTGACAATGCGGCGCACCTGCAGGCCAAGCGAGTTGGCATAGGTCTGCGCACGGGCCTGGGCCTTCTTCAGCGCCGCCAGGCGCGCTTCGTCATAGACCGGCTCGGGCTGGTCAATCTCGAACTGCGGGCCGTTGATCTGGTTGGCGCCCTGCGCGGCCAGCGCGTCCAGCACCTTGCCCAGCTTGGCGATGTCGCGGACCTTCAGGCTGACGGTGTTGCTGGCCTGGTAGCCGGTGATCTTCGGGGCTTCGTTGTCGGCATAGCGGTACTGCGGGTTGAGGCTGACGCCGCTGGTCTGCACGTCGCGCTCGGCGATGCCGGCGGCCTTGATCGCAGCCAGCACCTTGTCCATCTGCTGGGCGTTCTGGCGCATGGCGCTGTTGCCGTCGGCGGCCTGGGTGACCACACCGGCCGACAGCGAGGCCACATCCGGCACGCGTGTGGCTTCGGCGTTGGCCGAGATGTTCAGCAGGGTGCCTTCGGCCGCGGCGGCGATCGACGGCGACGACGGGGCGGCATGGGCGGTCATCGAAGCTCCAAGAGCGAGGGACAGGGCAAGCAGCAGCGGGGTGGCGGTGCGGCGCATGGGATCTCCTTGTTGTGGCGGTGAGGGTGGTGTCGTAGCGATGAACGCGTTGTGAGTCCGTTCGGGGTTGCAGGCGCCCAGGGAGGATTGTCCGACGATTCAGGTACCGGCGTCAGGTTATGCTGTGTCGATGCTCTATCTTGCTTCCCGCTCCCCCCGACGCAACCAGCTGCTGGCCCGACTCGGACACCCTTTCCAGGCGTTGGACCTGGAGGTTGTCGAGCAGCGCGCGGCCTCTGAAAGTGCCCAGGACTATGTCTGCCGGGTCGCCGCCGACAAGGCGCGCGCCGGCCTGGCACGGGTGCTGGCCGATGACCCGCAGGCGCGGGTGCTGGGCTCGGATACCGAAGTGGTGCTCGATGGCGAAGTATTCGGCAAGCCGGTCGACGCGGCCGACGCGCGGGCGATGCTGGCACGGCTGGCCGGGCGCACCCATCAGGTGATGACCGCCGTGGTGGTGGTGGACGCGCGCGGGCTGGACAGCGAACTGGTCGTTTCCGAGGTCACCTTCGCCGCGATCGAGTCCGCCGACATCGCCGCCTACGTCGCCACCGGCGAGCCGCTGGACAAGGCGGGTGCGTATGCCATCCAGGGCGGTGCCGAGCGCTGGATCGAACACCTTTCCGGCAGCTACTCCGGTGTCATGGGGCTGCCGTTGCTGCATACCGATCGTCTGCTGGCCCGCTGCGGCGTGCTGGCCCCAACTGCTGATGCCGCCAGGGAGGCTGCCGATGTCTGAGGAAATCCTGGTCAATGTGACCCCGCGCGAAACCCGGGTCGCGGTGATCGAGAACGGCATGCTGCAGGAGCTGCACATCGAGCGCGGTTGGCGCCGGGGTGTGGTCGGCAACATCTACAAGGGCAAGGTGCAACGGGTCATGCCGGGCATGCAGGCGGCATTCGTCGAAGTGGGCCTGGAGCGCGCCGCGTTCCTGCACGCCAACGACGTGGTGCGGCCGGCGCCCGTGGCCAGCGCCGATACCGAGAACACGACCCTGCCGCCGCCATCCAGCGTGCCGATCGTGGAGCTGCTGCGCGACGGCCAGGACATCGTGGTGCAGGTGGTGAAGGATCCGATCGGGACCAAGGGCGCACGCCTGACCACCCAGATCAGCATTCCCTCGCGCTACATGGTGCTGCTGCCGCAGTCGAAGGTGGTGGGCGTGTCGGCGCGCATCGAGGACGAAGGCGAGCGCGCGCGGCTGAAGGCGCTGGTGACCGAACTGTCGGCCCAGCACGGCGGCTACGGCTACATCGTGCGCACCAATGCCGAGGGCCAGCCGGCCGAGGCCATCGCCGAAGACATCGCCTACCTGTCACGGGTATGGAACGTGGTCGAGCGCCGCGGCCGCGAGGCGGCGTCGTGCAGCAACATCTATGAAGACCTGAGCCTGCCGCTGCGTTCGGTGCGCGACCTGATCCGCAAGGACGTGGACAAGGTCAAGGTGGACTCGAAGGAGACCTTCGCCCAGCTGCAGGCGTTCGTGGCCAAGTACATGCCGGTGCTGGCGGAGAAGATCGAGCTGTACAGCGGCGATCGTCCGATCTTCGACATGTTCGGGGTCGAGGACGAGATCGGCCGTGCGCTGGACAAGCAGGTACCTCTGAAATCCGGTGGCTACCTGGTGATCGACCAGACCGAGGCGATGACCACCATCGACGTCAACACCGGCTCGTTCCTCGGCCAGCGCAACCTGGAAGAGACGGTGTTCCGCACCAACCTGGAAGCTGCGCAGGCGGTGGCCAGGCAGCTGCGCCTGCGCAACCTGGGCGGCATCATCATCATCGACTTCATCGACATGGATGACGCCGAACACCGCCGCCAGGTACTGCGTACCCTGGAGAAGGCGCTGGCCCGCGACCATGCCAAGACCACGGTGTACGACTTCTCGCCGCTGGGCCTGGTGGAGATGACGCGCAAGCGCACGGTGGAAAGCCTGGAGCGCCAGCTGTCGGAAACCTGCCCGCAGTGCAGTGGCCGCGGCACCATCAAGACCACCGAAACGGTGACCTACGAGATCTTCCGCGAGATCACCCGTGCGGTGCGCCAGTTCGATGCCGCGCGCCTGCTGGTGATCGCGTCCAGCAAGGTGGTGGCGCGGATCACCGATGAGGAATCCACGGCCGTGGCCGAGCTGGAAGAGTTCCTCGGCAAGAGCATCCGCTTCCAGGCGGACGAGCAGTACCTGCAGGAGCAGTTCGATGTTGTTCTGCTCTGATCCAGGCCGGCTGTCTGCCTTCGGTGGCCGATGAGCGCGCCGCCGCGCCTGCGACTGCGAAGGATCCGCCGTCATTTCATCGCCGCATGCGCGGTTGGCCTGGTCGGGCTTGCCCTGCTGGTCGGCACCCTCAGCCAGCTGTTGCCGCTGGCTGAGCGCCATCCGGACCGGATCGCGGCCTGGCTGAGCACGCGCGCCGGGCAACCGGTGCGCTTTGAACGCCTGGACACCGCCTGGACCCGACGTGGTCCATTGCTGCAGTTGAAGCGCCTGCGCATCGGCGCGGGCCAGGGCCTGGCCATCGGCGATGCCGAGGTGCTGGTATCGATGTACAGCGGCCTGCTGCCGGGCCGCTCGCTGACCGAACTGCGCCTGCGTGGCCTGGCGCTGGACCTGCAGCAGGCCGCCGATGGCCGCTGGTCGGTGCGCGGCCTGCCGCAGTCCCGCGCTGGCGGCGATCCGCTGGATGCGTTGCGCCGGCTGGGCGAACTGCAGGTGATTGGTGGCCGCCTCGGCGTGCATGCGCCAGCACTGGGTGTCGACGCCACCCTGCCACGTATCGACCTGCGCCTGCGCGTGGATGGCGACCGCCTGCGGGTGGGCGTGCGTGCCTGGGCACAGACCGACGCCTTGCCGCTGACGGCGGTGCTGGACCTGGATCGCCAGCGCGGCAACGGCCAGGCCTGGGTAGGCGCCGATCCGATCGATTTCCGTGCCTGGGCGCCGTTGCTGGCGGCCGGCGGCATGCGCCTGCGCGAGGGCAAGGGCGAGCTCAACCTGTGGCTGACCCTGCGTGATTTCGCCCCGGTGGCGCTGACCACCGATTCGGACCTGCGCGACCTGCGTGTCGAAGGCGCGCCGATGCCTGGCGTGGCGCGCCCGCAGATTCAACTGCAACGGCTGCAGGCGCGCCTGCGTTGGCAGCGGACGGCAGAAGGCTGGGCGCTGCAGGTGCCGCGCCTGCGCCTGCAGGCCGATGGCAGCCAGCAGCAGCTGGACGGGCTGCAACTGCGGGTGGGCAAGCAGATGCAGGTGCAGGCCGCAGCAGCGCAGGCGGGCACCGCGTTGCGCGCGCTGGCGCTCAGCGACCGCCTGGACGCGGGCCTGCGGCATTGGCTGTACCTGGCCAAGCCGCAGCTGGACGTGGCGCAGCTGCAGTTGCGCGGCCAGCAGGATGGCCCGTTGTGGGTGCAGGGCGAACTGCAGTCGCTGGGCTTTGCCAGTGTTGGCAACTCGCCGGGCCTGCGCGGCCTGGGCGGCCGCTTCGAGGGCGATGCCAACGGCTTCAGCCTGCAGCTGCAACCCCAGCGCCAGCTGCAGTTCGATTGGCCAACCGGTTTCGGCGTGCGTCACGACCTGCACCTGGCCGGGCAGATCGTCGGTTGGCGCGACGAGGCCGGTGGCTGGCGCATCGGCACCCCGGCGATGCGTGTGGAAGGCACCGACTACGCTGCCGACGTGCGCGGTGGTCTCTGGTTCCAGGGCGATGGCACCCGGCCGTGGATGCAGCTGGCGGCCAAGCTGGACGACGTACCGATGACCGCGGCCAAGCGTTTCTGGATTCATTCCAGGATGAGCAAGGGCGCCACCGACTGGCTGGACATGGCCTTGGCCGGCGGCCAGGTGCGCAACGGCATCGGCCTGGTCAGTGGTGACCTGGACGACTGGCCGTTCGACAACAACGATGGCCGCTTCGAAGCCACTGGGCACATCAGCAACGGTGACATCCGCTTCCAGCACGATTGGCCGTTGATGGGCCAGGTGGACGCCGATGTCGCCTTCATTGGGCCCGGTTTCCACATGCAGGGCCGCGGCGATCTGGCCGGCGTGGCGGTACAGACGTTCGAAGCCGGCATCCAGGATTTCGGCCAGCAGCCACTGTACGTGCGCGCCGACAGCCAGGGCGATGCCGGCAAGTTGCTGGCGATGCTGCGGCAGAGCCCGCTGCACAAGGACTACGGCGACACCCTGGACAACCTCGCGGCAAGCGGGCCGGCCAACGTGCATTTCGACCTGTTGCAGCCCCTGCGTCATGACCAGGGCGGTGGCCACCTGCAGGGCACGGTGGACCTGGCCGGGCTGAAGCTGGTCGACAAGCGCTTCCAGCTGGAATTCGACAACATGCGTGGGCAGGCCCGCTACAGCAACGCCGGCTTCGCCGCCGAGGAACTGGCCGTGCGCCACCTCGGCCAGGACGGCCGGCTGAGCCTGCGCGCCGGTGGTTTCGTGCGTGACCCCAAGCTGGCCTTCGAATCGGAACTGGCCGCCACGCTCGATGCGGGCGTGCTGATCGACCGCGCACCGGAAATGGCCTGGCTGAAGCCCTACATCAACGGCACCTCGCCGTGGACCATCGCGGTGAACCTGCCGAAGGTCGCGCCGGGTACACCAGCGCCGCCCAGCGAGCTGCGCCTGCGCTCGGATCTGCTGGGCACCCGCCTGGACCTGCCGGCGCCGCTGCAGAAGCCGGCCAACGAACCGCTGCCGACCACCGTGGCCGCACAGCTGCCGATGGGCGCCGGCCGCATCGACGTGGCGTTCGGCCAGCGCCTGGCGCTGGCCGCGCGCAGCCACAACAACCAGACCGGCGTGCAGGTCACCCTGGGCAGCGACCACGTTGACCGCGAACCACCGCCCAGCGGGCTGACCATCAATGGCCGCAGCCCGACCCTGGATGCGCTGGAATGGATCGGCCTGGCCCGTGGCGCCGGTGGCGATGGCGACCCGATGCCGCTGCGCGCGGTGGACGTGCAGGTCGGCCAGCTGATGCTGATCGGCGGCGTGTTCGAGCAGACCCGCCTGCAGCTGCACCCCGGCCCGCAGGCGCTGGACGTGCGCCTGGATGGCCCCTCGCTGGCCGGCAGGTTGAATGTACCCAACGCCGATGGCGGCACCATCAGCGGCCAGCTCGAGCGCGTGTACTGGCAATCGCTGCCGACCCTTCCCGGAGCCACGGCGGCACCGGCGCGGGTGCAGGCCGGTGCCGACGACATGGACCCGGCCAAGCTGCCGCCGTTCGCACTGGACATCGCCGACCTGAAGTTCGGCAAGGTCGTGCTGGGCCAGGCCGTGCTGCGTACGCGGCCGATCGCCAATGGCCTGAGCGTGGAACAACTGCAGTTCCGCGCCCCCAGCCAGGAGATCGACATCCGTGGCCGTTGGCTCGGCAAGGGTGGCGGTTCGCGAACCGCGCTTGATGCGCAGGTGCGCAGTGAAGACCTGGGCGGGTTGTTGCAGAACCTCGACTACGGCGGCCAGCTGCGCGGCGGCTCCGGCCACGCCCAGCTGCAGGCCTCGTGGCCCGGCGGTCCGTCGGACTTCCAGCTTGGCAACCTGCAGGGCCAGCTCGATGTGAATGCCCGCAATGGCCAGCTTTTGGAGCTGGAGCCGGGGGCCGGCCGCGTGCTGGGCCTGCTCAGCGTCACCCAGCTGCCGCGGCGGCTGATGTTCGACTTCCGCGACTTCTTCTCCAAGGGCTTCGCGTTCAACCAGGTCGAGGGCAGCGTGCAGTTCGGCGAGGGCATGGCCCGTACCGACAAGGTGTTGATCGAAGGGCCGGCAGCAAACATCACCATCCATGGCCAGGCCGACCTGCGGAAACAGCAGTTCGACCAGACCATCGACGTCAACCCGCGCGCCGGCAACCTGCTGACCGTGGTCGGCGCGGTGGCCGGCGGCCCGGTGGGCGCAGCGCTGGGTGCAGCCACCAATGCGGTATTGTCCAAGCCATTGGGCGAGATCGGTGCCCGCACCTACAAGGTGACCGGCCCCTGGAAGGAGCCCAAGGTGGAGGTGATCGAGCGCAGCCGCGAACGTGCGCCAGTACCCGCACCGCCGCCGCGCCTGCCGCCGTTGCCGGCCGTGCCGCCGACCGTCACCGAACCACCGCCACCGCGCTGAGCGCGGCCCCCGTTTCCCCAGGGCGGCCTTGCCTGACCGCCTTCACACCCCCAGATCGAGACCATGACTGACAACGCCCTGACGCTTGCCCAAGATCGCCTGTTGCGCCCCGGTGGCCTGGATACCGCTGGCCTGGAGCGCACCTTCGGCCAACTGCTCGGCCCCGGTGTCGACTTCGGCGACCTGTACTTCCAGCACGCCCGGCGCGAAAGCTGGAGCGTGGAAGATGGCATCGTCAAGGACGGCGCCCATTCCATCGAGCAGGGCGTGGGCGTGCGCGCGATTGCCGGCGAGAAGACCGGCTTTGCCTATTCCGATGACATCCATGCCGGTGCATTGCTGACCGCAGCGCAGTCGGCACGTGCGATCTCGCGCGAAGGCGGCGCACAGACCGGACGCTCGCTGCTGCGCGGCGATGCGCGCGTGCTGTATCCGGCGCTGGATCCGATCGACGGCATCGGCAACGAAGCCAAGGTCGAGGTGCTCAAGCGCCTGGACGGCTACCTGCGCGCGGCCGATCCGCGCGTGAAGCAGGTGATGGTCAGCCTGTCCGGTGGCGTCGACACCGTGCTGGTTGCCCGCACCGATGGTGTGCTGGGCGCCGACGTGCGCCCGCTGGTGCGGTTGAACGTGCAGGTGATCGTCGAGCAGAACGGCCGCCGTGAGTCGGGTTATGCCGGCGGCGGCGGTCGCTATGGCTATGAAGCGTTGTTTGCCGACGGCCGCCCGGAAGCCTTCGCGCGCGAGGCGCTGCGGCAGGCCCTGGTGAACCTGGAAGCGGTGCCGGCGCCGGCCGGGGTGATGCCGGTGGTGCTGGGCCCGGGCTGGCCGGGCGTGCTGCTGCACGAGGCGGTCGGCCATGGCCTGGAAGGTGACTTCAACCGCAAGGGCACCAGCGTCTACGCCGGCAGGATCGGCGAGCGCGTGGCCGCCCCGGGCGTGACCATCGTCGACGACGGTACCCTGGACGGACGCCGTGGTTCACTCAACATCGATGACGAAGGCCACCCGACCCAGTGCACCACGCTGATCGAGGACGGCATCCTGGTCGGCTACATGCAGGACAGCCTCAACGCGCGGCTGATGGGCGTTGCGCCGACCGGCAACGGCCGTCGCGAATCGTTCGCGCACATGACCATGCCGCGCATGACCAACACCTACATGCGCGCCGGCCAGCATGACCCGCAGGAAATGATCCGTTCGGTGAAGAAGGGCCTGTACGCGGTCAATTTCGGCGGCGGCCAGGTCGACATCACCAGCGGCAAGTACGTGTTCTCGGCCACCGAGGCCTACCTGATCGAGGACGGCCGGATCACCGCGCCGGTGAAGGGCGCGACCCTGATCGGCAATGGCCCGGAAACCATGCAGAAGGTGCGCATGGTCGGCAACGACCTGGCCCTGGACGAGGGCGTGGGCATCTGTGGCAAGGACGGGCAGAGTGTGCCGGTCGGTGTCGGCCAGCCGTCGCTGCTGATCGAGGGCATCACCGTCGGCGGTACCCAGGCCTGAGCACGGCGATGGCCACAGCCACCGCCATGCCCGACGGGGACTCAGTCCTCTTCGGCGTCGTCGACCGGTTCGTCTGCCTCGGCGTCCTCACCGGATACCTTCAGGCCCAGCGCGGCCGGCAGCATCAGCGTGCGCAGCACCTGGAAGATCTCGCGGTAGGCGCGTGGCGGCTTGTTCTTGGCCTTTTCGGCCTGGGCGTTGCGCACCAGCGTGCGCAGCTGCTGGCGGTCGGCCTGCGGATGGTCATCCAGCAGCGCGGCCAGCGCCTTGTCGCCTTCATTCATGAGGCGTTCGCGCCAGTCTTCGACACGGTGCATCATCGCCACTTCGCGGCGCCCGGTTTCGCTGTTGGCATCCAGCGCATCGCGTATCGCGTCCAGCGTGGCATCGTCCTCGCGGCGCATGTGCTTGGCCAGGAACGCCAGCTGCCGCTTGTGCGCGATATGGGCGGTGATGCGCTTGCACTCGGCGATGTGCGGCAGCAGGTCCTCCGGGATCGGCAGGCGCGCCAGCTGGGCCGGGGTCAGCGACACCAGCTTCTCGCCGAGGGCCAGGACATCGAGCGCATCGCGCCGGTTCTGGCTGCGGCTCTTGTCGTGGAATTCACCGGTTTCTTCGTCGCGTCCGCGCATCGTCCATACCTGATTTCAAAAAAAGTCGCCCGGCGTGATGCCGGGCCCAACCCGCACAGGATAAAGCATTGAACGTGATCGCCCCTGAAGTCGCCGTCGGCGACGACAGCCCGGCCCGGCTGGAACGGCTGGCCGACATCTCCCAGCAGCTGCTGCAGCGTGCCCGCGCCCTGGGTGCCAGCCAGGCCGAGGTCAGCTGCAGCGAAGACCGTGGGCTTGAGGTCAATGTCCGTCTCGGCGAGGTCGAGACCGTGCAGTCCACCCGTGACCGCGGCATTGCCGTGACCGTCTACTTCGGCCAGCGCAAGGGCAGTGCCAGCACCGCCGACCTGCATGAGGCCAGCCTGCTGGCCACCGTCGAGCAGGCCTGCGCGATCGCCCGCCATACCGAGGACGATCCGGCCGCCGGCCTGGCCGAGGCCGACCTGATGGCCCGCGACTTCCCCGAACTGGATGGCTGGCACCCCTGGGAGCTGCAGGCCGACGACGCGGTGGACCTGGCGCTGGCCTGCGAGGCCGCGGGCCGCCAAGCCGATGCGCAGATCCGCAATTCCGATGGTGCCTCGGTGTCGAGCATGCAGAGCGTGTCGGTCTACGCCAATTCGCATGGGTTCATCGGCCGCGAGCGCGGAACCCATCATTCGATCGGCTGTGCGCTGATCGCCGGCACCGGCGATGGCATGCAGCGCGACGGCTGGTACACCGGCGCGCTGGCCCGCGAGGACCTGGAAGATCCGGCCAGCGTCGGTCGCCGCGCCGCAGAGCGCACGATCGCCCGCCTGCAGCCGCGTTCGCTGCCGACCGGCAGCATGCCGGTGCTGTACGCGCCGGAAGTGGCGCGCAGCCTGGTGGGCCACCTGCTGTCGGCGGTCTCCGGCGGCGCACTGTACCGCCAGGCGAGCTTCCTGCTGGACAGCGTCGACCAGCAGCTGTTCCCCGACTGGATGCAGATCGAGGAGCTGCCGCACCTGCGCCGTGGCCTGCGCTCGGCCGCCTTCGACGGCGACGGCGTGGCCACGCGTGCCTCGGCCCTGGTGCGTGACGGCGTGCTGCAGCGTTACGTGCTGGGCAGCTATTCGGCGCGCAAGCTGGGCCTGCAGACCACCGGCAATGCCGGCGGCGTGCACAACCTGCAGCTGGCGGCCAATGCCGGTTCGCTGCAGGACATCGCCGCGCAGATGGGCAGCGGCCTGCTGGTGACCGAACTGATGGGGCAGGGGGTGAACGGGGTGACCGGCGACTACTCGCGCGGCGCCGGCGGCTTCCGCGTGGAGAATGGCCAGATCCAGTATCCGGTGGACGGCATCACCATCGCCGGCAACCTGCGGGACATGTTCATGGCCATCGAGGCGGTCGGCAGCGACGTCGATCCGCGTTCGCATATCCGCACCGGCTCGATCCTGGTGGGACGGATGACGATCGCCGGCAATGATTGATGCCATTGATGGCGTAAGCTAGGCCCGCCTGACGCGACCGGCTTGCCGCCGGTCGGTCAAGACCACCCAATAAAAAAGGAGTTTTGTCGTGAGCGAATTCGAGAACGTCCCGGCGGCGACCAGCGTACCGGCCGACCAGCGCACCATGGCCCTGGCAGCGCACCTGCTGGGCATCTTCACCGGTTTCATCGGCGCCCTGGTCATCTGGCTGATCAACAAGGATGACGCCAGCAAGGCCTTCGTCACCGACCAGTCGAAGGAGGCGCTGAACTTCCAGATCACCGTCGCCATCGCGATGTTCGCCTGCATCATCCTGACCTTCGTGGTCATCGGTGCGTTCCTGGCGCCGATCGTCGGCCTGCTCAGCCTGGTCTTCAGCATCATCGCTGCGGTGAAGGCGAACAACGGTGAAGCCTACCGTTACCCGTTCGCGCTGCGCCTGATCAAGTAAGCGGCAACGATCAACGACGCAGAAAGAAACGCCCGGCAATGCCGGGCGTTTCCGTGTATGGCGCACAGGGCAGCGCCGGGCCATGCACGGCGGACGCTCAGCGTGGCAGATCCCTGCCTGCAGTCAGTGATCGCGTTCCACGGCCAGCGTGGCCAGCGCGCGCAGCGCATCGGCTTCTTCGTGATAGCCCGCCAGCGCCTGTTGCATGCGCGCGGACAGTTCGCGCAGCTGCGCCTTGGCACCGTCCATGCCGAGCAGGGCAGGGAAGGTGCTCTTGTCCTGGGCCTGGTCCTTGCCGGCGGTCTTGCCCAGCTGTTCGGAACTGGCTTCGACATCGAGGATGTCATCGCGGACCTGGAAGGCCAGGCCGAGCGCTTCGGCGAAACCATCGAGCTGGGCCAGCACGGGTTCGGGCGCATCACCGCACAACGCGCCCATGCGCACCGCAGCGCGGATCAGCGCACCGGTCTTCAGCGCATGCATGCGGGTGAGGGCTGCCAGCGACTGCTGCTGGCCGGTGGCATCGATGTCCAGCGCCTGGCCGCCGCACATGCCGGCCGCGCCGGAGGCATGGGCCAGGGTCTGCAGGCACGCCACGCGCAATGCCGCCGGCAGCGGTGCATCGGCCAGCAGGCCGAACGCTCGGGTCTGCAGCGCGTCGCCGGCGAGGATCGCGGTGGCTTCGTCGAAGGCGATGTGGGTGGTGGGCTTGCCACGGCGCAGGGCATCGTCGTCCATCG
Source organism: Stenotrophomonas sp. G4 (assembly GCF_003428825.1). Taxonomy (NCBI): domain Bacteria; kingdom Pseudomonadati; phylum Pseudomonadota; class Gammaproteobacteria; order Lysobacterales; family Lysobacteraceae; genus Stenotrophomonas; species Stenotrophomonas sp. G4. The sequence goes on along the minus strand of NZ_CP031741.1, from coordinate 3,169,571 downwards.
CCGGCAGGTCGTCGTGCACCAGCGAGTAGGCGTGGATCAGCTCCACCGCCATCGCTGCGGCATCAAGCTTGTCCAGCTGGGCGCCGAACACCTGGCCGGCGGCATAGACCAGCAAGGGGCGCATGCGCTTGCCGCCACCGAGCACGGAATGGCGCATCGCCTGGTGCAGGCGTTGCGGGGCTTCGGCCGGTGAGGGCAGGGCGGCGTCGAGCTGGCTTTCGATACGGTCGCGCCAGCGCGCGAACAACGCCTCAGCCGTCATGGCTGGGCGGATCGAAGGGTTCGGCGGTTTCGGGCTGGGCCGGATCGCTGAGCAGGCGCACGCGCAGTTCGGCCTGCTCCAGCGCCTGCTGGCACTGGCGGTACAGACCAACACCACGTTCGTAAGCACTGAGCGAGGCTTCCAGGCTCAGCTCGCCGGTTTCCATCTGCTCCACCAGCTGTTCCAGCGATTCGAGCGACTGCTCGAACTGGGCGACCGGGGAGGCGTTTTCGGGGGACTTCTTGGCCATGCGGCAAGTGTGGACGGCGCGCGCGCAAGGGTCAATTCACCAGCCGCCCGGATGCCACTGCAACTGCGCATTGCGTGCCTGCAGCCAGGCCTGCAGCGATGCGGCAATGACTACATCGGCGGCCGCCAGCAGCTGCCCCTGGTCGAACAGCAGGGGCAGCTGTGCACGTCGCCAGGGCGCCAGGTGCTCGCGCTGCAGGCAATCCTTCAACGCGGATGAATGCGTACGGCCGGGGAGCACGATGCGCTCGCCGCCCTGGCGGGCACGCAGGTCCAGCGGGTGTTCGAAGCCGTCCGTGCCGAGCAGGCGCAGCTGGCCGCCGTCGGGCAGCTGCAGCGGCGCGCGGCCGTCCCATGCCGCCTGCCAGTCCTTCGGCAGGACCGGCAGCGCTGCCGGCAGCAGGTAGGCGTGCTGGCGCCACTGGCGGATCGCGTGCTGCTGCCAACGCACCTGCGACTGCCGATCGGCGCCTGCGGCCATCAATTCGTTCTGCACTTGCCGCAGCACATGCGCCGGCAACGGGGCTGCGCCATGGCGGCGCACCCACGCACGCAGCACGCGCGCAGCACGCTCCGGTGCGACCTGGCGCAACAGCTCCAGCGACAGCACCCGGGGTGCCACTTCCAGGTGAGCGAGCAGTTCGGCGTCTTCTTCATCGAGCAATGCACGGGTCTGCGCGCAATGCGCGGCGCTGCCGGCCAATGCGGCGGCGGCATGCGGCCAGCGCTGGCGCAGCAGTGGCAGCACCCGCAGGCGCAGGAAATTGCGGTCGGCGTGGTCTTCGCCGTTGCTGGGGTCTTCGATCCACTGCAGGCCGTGTGTCGTCGCGTAAGCCTGTAGCGCGCTGCGCGGCACATCGAGCAGTGGCCGCCACAGCCGATGGCCATCGAGGCGGCTGTCAGCGGTCATCGCCGCCAGCCCATCGATGCCCGAACCGCGCAACGCACGCAGCAGGAAGGTCTCGGCCTGGTCGTCCTGGTGCTGGGCCAGCGCCAGGGTTTCCCCGGCCTGCAGCTCGGCGCTGAATGCAGCGCGACGTGCCAGCCGGGCGGCCCCTTCGATGCCATGGCCGTCATCACGGCTGACCTGCACGTGGTGCACGGCCAGTTCGATGCCCAGCACCGCGCATTGCTGCTGGCAGTGCCGCACCCAGTCATCAGCCGCCGGTTGCAGGCCATGGTGTACGTGCGTCGCACGCAGCGGCGTGCCGGCCGCCTGTGCCGATCGCCACAGCCAGTGCAGCAGCACGGTGGAATCCAGGCCGCCGCTGTAGCCGACCAGCAGCGGTGCATCAAGCGGAACGAGGGCGGGGAAGGCAGTCACGGCGGCAAGTATAGGGTGGGTGGGTGAGTCGGCAGGGCTGCGCCCTGCACCCGCCGATGCAAGGGCAACAGCCAAGGCAACAGCGGGCATCCCGTGGGATGGCGGTGCACTGTGGGTTTGCGGGGACGCCGTGAATCCGTCCATGGAGGCTTGGTCGCCGCATCCATGCGGCTCACACCCCGCAAACCCACAGTGCACCGCCTCCGACAGTTGGCCGGTGGCCAGTAGATCCACGCCATGCGTGGATGAAATCTGTCAGATATCGAATGAAATTCTGGGCCATTCCCGTGTCGACCAAGGTCGACACCCACCAAGGGAAGGCCACCCCGTTCCGACAGAGCGCAGGAAACTGTCGAAGGCCGGGCCCACCCCGCCATCCCACGGAATGCCTGCTGTTGCTTTGGCCGTTGCCGTTGCCTGGCGTCGGCGGGTGCAGGGCGCAGCCCTGCCGAAAAACCCTTACTTCACTCGACGACCGGAACGATCGATGCGGAACCACTCGCCGCCTTCCATCGGCGTATGCCCGTCGCCATCGGGCGTGCCGCGGCGGCAGCCGTTGCAGACCTCGGCCACGCCATCCTGGAACGGCCAGGCAAAATCGAAGGTGGCCGCAATCACCTGCTCGAAGGCAGCGTTGAAATAACCCACGCGATCGCCGACGCGGCCGCGGAACAGGCCTTCCTGCAGGGGGTCTGCGCCGTTGTCCCAGGCGATCACCGCCTGGCTGCGGCCGCGACGGTCGACGTAGTGGAAGCCATCGGCGGTCTGTACCAGCGCCAGGCCATCGCCGTCGTAGGGGAGATCCTGCAGGGTCTCCGCGCTGATCTGCGGCTTGTCATCGACGACCTCGCAGCCGGGCAGCATCCACAACCCGTGCTCTTCGGTCATGACCTTGCAGGCTGGGCCCTGCGCCGGCGCCCAGGGGCTGGCCAGCACGCCCAGCAGGGCCAGCCAGCGCGCACGGCGGAGGCTGCCCAGAGCAGAGCGTGCCGGCCGCGCCATCACTTGGCCTCGGCCTTGCGTTCGAAGGTGGCCGGTGCCGGCAGTTCCACCGGTACGCCCTTGTCGTCGCAGGTGCCGGCCTGGCACAGGCGATCGCGCAGGGCCGGGGTGGCCTGCACGATCATGTGGTAGATCGCGTTCTGCTCCAAGGTGCCGCGGATCGCCTTGCTGCCCGGGCCGCGTGCCCAGATGCCGACGTCCTCGCCACCATGCGACTCGGACTTCATCGGTACCAGCGCTTCCTGCATGTAATCCGGATGCTCGGTATCGACGTCGTGCAGGTTCGGGCGGCCGTTGGCCGGCTCGAAGCTGCTGGGGTTGTGCGGGTAACGCTTCGGACCGGCCGGCTGCTGGTTGCTGGTGCCGGTATGGCCGGGGCCGTTGGCGTAGCTCAGGGTGGTGTACGGCTGGCCGTTGCCATCCAGCGCGTAGTCGAGCTTGCCGGCGCCGTCTTCGCCACCCTTGTCCTTCACCTTGCCCAGGATCGGATTGCCGCGGGCCGGGTAGCCGACGAAGTTCAGGGTGTGCGAATGGTCGGCGGTGACGATGATCAGGGTGTCATCGGCCGAGGTCAGCTCGTTGGCCACGCGCACGGCATCGGACAGAGCCACGGTTTCGGTCAGCGCACGGTAGGCGTTGCCGCTGTGGTTGGCGTGGTCGATGCGCGCGCCTTCGATCATCAGCACGTAGCCTTCCTGATGGCGCGACAGGTTCTTGATCGCCGCAGCGGTCAGCTCGGCCAGGCTCGGCTCACCGGCCGGGTCCTGCGGGCGTTCGTATTCGTAGCGCATGTGGTCGGGCTCGAACAGGCCGAGGATCGCCGGAGCGTTGGCGGCGGCCTGCAGCTGCTTGCTGTTCCAGACGTAGGCGCCCTGCGGGTGCGCCTGCTGCCATTCCTGCACCAGGCTGCGGCCGTCCAGGCGCTGGCCGACTTTGTCGTCGTACTCGGGGTCGCGCTCTTCCACGGTGGTGAACTCACCGCGACCACCGCCCAGGGCGACCAGCGGGCCGCGGCCGTAACGCGAGGTCGACAGCAGCTGCTGGGCGATGTCCTTGCAGCCGGCGGCCTTGGCCGCCTCGGTCAGGTCGGTGTCGTTCTCCCAGTTGCGCTCGGGCGAATGCGCATAGGTTGCGGCCGGCGTGGCGTGGGTCAGGCGCGCGGTGGAGACCACGCCCGTGGCCAGGCCGGCGCTGTCGGCCAGCTGCAGCCAGGTCAGCAGGCCCTTGGACAGGCTGTCGGCGCAGTCGGTGCGGCTGCCGGCACTGACGCCGATCGCACCCATGTGGGTCTTCACGCCGGTGGTGATGGCGGTCATGGTGCCGGCCGAATCCGGGGTCTGCGAATCGGTGTTGTAGGTCTTGCTGAACGCGGTGGCGGGGAAACGCTCCCACGACAGCAGGTTTTCTTCACCCGAGCCACCCTTCTGCTGGCCTTCGTAGATGCGCGAGGCGGCCACGGTGGTCAGGCTCATGCCGTCACCCAGGAACAGGATGACGTTCTTGGCCTTGCCAGCCATCGCGCCGTTCGCCGCTGCCTGCGCAGCGCCGCTGCGGTACCACCACTGCGGGGTTTCACCGGCCGGGTGGGCGACGGGGGCAACGGTGACCTTCAGGCCGGCCGGGGCGGACGCGGGAGCGGTGCTGGCGCAGGCGCCGAGCAGCAGGGTCGTGGCGCAGGCGGCCAACAGGGAGACGGAACGACGCATGGACGCTGGGATCTCACAAAGTGTAACGGGACGTTCATTATGCCCGGCCTCGCAAGGCACGCCGATGACACACTGATTTGCCACGCGGGCGGTCGTTCTGCGGGCCGCCTTGGGCTATCGTGCCAGCATCCCTTCCTACCCCCTTGGATTGCCTATGAAGCTGGTCTCTGCCTGGCTGCGGATTCCATTCTGGCAGCGCGTGGTCGGTGGCTTCGTGCTCGGTGCGCTGGCCGGCTGGGCGCTTGGCCCAGCTGCTGAAACCTGGTTCGGCCCGCTCGGCGAACTGTACGTCACGCTGATCAAGATGATCGCGGTGCCACTGGTGTTCTTCGCGGTCATCAACGCGATCTCTTCGCTGCACGGCCAGAAATCGGTCGCCGCGCTCAGCGGGCGCACCTTCCTGTGGTTCGTGATCACTGCCGCGCTGGCGGTATGCGTGGGCCTGGGCGTGGGTACCGTGCTGCAGCCTGGCGCTGGTGGCCTGCAGCTGTCGATGGCCAGCAACTATGTGCCGCGCGAAGTGCCCAGCGTGGTGCAGGTGCTGCTGGATGTGGTGCCGTCCAACGTGTTCTACGCGCTGTCGGGTATCGGCACCAAGGTCAACGCCGCCGGCGAGACCGTGCTGGCGGCGGGCCGTGGTTCGATCCTGCCGGTGATCTTCTTCGCTGGCCTGGTCGGCTTTGCCATCGTCAAGCTGGGCGAGAAGGTGACCGAGGCGCGCAAGCTGGTCGGGCAGATGAGCGACATCATGATCCAGGTGACCCGCTTCGTGCTGGAAGTCACCCCGATCGGCACCTTCGGCCTGATTGCCGGCCTGGTCGGCAGCTACGGCTTCGAGAAGCTGCTGCCGCTGGGCCACTTCGTGCTGGCGCTGTACGTGGCCTGCGCGCTGCACATCGTGGTGGTGTACAGCGCGCTGCTGCTGGCGCATGGCCTGAACCCGCTGAAGTTCTTCCGTGGCGCGGCGCCGGGCATGCAGGTGGCCTTCGTCAGTTCCTCCAGCTTCGCGGCGATGCCGGTCGCGCTGCGCTCGATCACCCACAACCTGGGCGTGAACAAGGACTACGGTTCGTTCGCGGTGCCGCTGGGCGCGAGCATCAAGATGGACGGCTGCGGTGCGATCTATCCGGCGCTGTGCGCGGTGTTCATCGCCCAGTACAGCGGTGTGCCGCTGACGCCGGAGCAGTACGTGGTGGTGCTGATCGCTTCGGTGCTGGGCAGCTTCGGCACCGCCGGCGTGCCGGGCACGGCGGTGATCATGGCAACGGTGGTGCTGAGTGCGGCCAACCTGCCGCTGGAAACCATCGGTTACCTGTATGCGATCGACCGCATCCTGGACATGATGCGCACGATGACCAACGTGACCGGACAGATGCTGGTGCCGGTGCTGGTGGCCAAGGAAACCGGCCTGCTCGACCAGTCGGTGTACGACAACCCGTCCACCAATGTCGGCATCGATGATCCCGACCCGAGTCCGCCGCGCGCCTGAAGCGGCACTGCAACGGGCTGTATCAGCACCTGTAACACGGCTGATACAGCCCCGATGGCGGCTTGCGCAGTGGTGTTTCCTGCGCGTTAAGGCGAACGGAATCCGAACGAAGTTGTAACACCTTGGCGCCAGGCAGTCCTGGCGCGGCCCGCCATTTCCTGCTGCGACGGGCCTTTCGACGTTGGCACGAAAGCTGCTCTCTCCCTGCGCATAGGCAACGGGAGAGCGGCATGGACGGCAGCACCACCCTTTTCACTGTTTCTGGCCGGCGGCTTGCGCTGCTGCTGGTGCTGGCCGTTCCGCTGGCGGCTGCGGCCTCTGGTGCCCGTCAAGGGGTGAAGGCGCAGCCGGGTGAGATCGTCCTGCTGCGCGACGTGTCTACGCGCCCGGCCTACCGCATGGCGCCGCCCGGCGTGGCGTTGATCGCCGATCCGAAACCGCAGCATGAGATCGCCGCCGCACTCGGCAGCAGCGGCGCTGCCAGCGGCATGGATGAACTCAGCGATGACGACTACGCCGGCCTCGGCGCTGGCCAGACCGGCAGCGTGCACGCGCACGGCGTCACCACTGTCGAGCGGGTGACGCAGCAGGCCCTGGGCGGAACCCTTGGACGCTCGGGCGAGGGGATGATGAGCGGCAGCAGCCTCAGCGGTGCGATGAGCGGCCCGCTGGGGGCGGTCGGCAATACCACGCGCGGCATCGGCGATACCGTGCGTGGCGCACTGTCGCAGTTCCCGCTGGGCGCTCCGGTGCAGGCGGGTGGCAAGTGAAGCGCGCAATGCTGCTGGCGGTCTGGCTGGCATTGCCCGCCACAGCACTGGCCGACGACTACAGCGGGATGCTGGCCTACCTCGACGTGACCCGCATCGACGGTCGCGCGCTGGCCGGTGCCAGTGGTGCCGTCGCCATCAACCAGGCGGCGGGCGATCTCAACATCCAGGCCAATCTGCATGGCATGGCCAGCGGCGACCGCGCCGACGTGGCCATCGCTGCGCGCCAGCAGCACAGCAACGACGTCGTGCTTTCGGCACCACTGGAAGCCAGCGCGCACATCGCCGGACAGGCATTGGCAGGCGCCAGCGGCATTGCATCGATCAACCAGGCCAGCGGCATCGCCAACACGACGCTCAACGTCGTCAGCGCGACGCTGGCCCGGCAAGGAATACGCGAGTCCGATGACACGGCGTTGGCCGCCTCGGACATCGCGTCAGCAGGGGGGCAGGGCGATACCGGTGACGGTGTTGCGGCGGGTATCCGCAGTGTCGGCGTTTCGTCGACGGCACTGCGGGGCTTCGACGGTGTCCTGCAACTCAATCAGATCGCGGGAGCGCGAAACGATACGGCCAATGTTCTGGGCCTGGTCGTGCAGGGCAACCCGTGAGTACCACCCACCCGAACCAATCACCTGATGAGAGAGAGGGCACCATGAAAGCGACTGTCAAAAAGACCGTACTCGCCATGGCAATTGCCACTGCCTCGACCGCTGCTGCGGCCAATGGCTGGGACAACCAGAATGCCAATGCGAACATCAACCACAACCATGTCGTGACCGAAACCCGCAACGACACGCACAACCATACCGACAACGAAGTCCGCAACTGGACGCGCACCAACACCACGGTACGCAACAACACCGACACCTCGAACGTGAGCCGCACCCGCACGGTGAACGTCAACGAGCAGGTGCAGAAGAACAGCAACATCCAGGCCGACGAGCGCAAGGAAAAGAACAATCACGGCGTCGACGTGAACCTGGAGAAGGATCTGCGGCTGAGCTCGGACATCAACTTCTCCGGCGATCCGACCATCACCGGTGACATCGACCTGGATTCGGCAGCCATCGCCGTGATCGACAACCGCCAGTCGATCAGCAACAACCTCACCGGCAACAGCCTGGTCACCAACAGTGCATCGATCGCCGATGATGTCGGTGCGGGTGCCTCCGGCAACCTCGGCTTCAACGTGGTGGCCGGCGACAACAACGCGCAGGACAATGCTGCGTCGCTGTCCGCTGCGGATGCTTCCTTCAGCTTCGGCATGGCCGACGCCGAGGTGTTCGTCAACCAGGCCGGCTTCGGCAACACCACCATGAACTCCGGCGTCACCAACGCCGCTGGCCTCGGTGGCAATGCCTTCGGCGGTGCCTCGGGCAACATCGGCGTGAACATCGCCTCGGGCAACAACAACGAGCAGAAGAACGCGCTCGCAGCCTCGGTGGCAACCAGTGCGATGGCACAGTCGAGCATCAGTTCCAACCAGGTGTCCACCGGCAACACCGTGTCCAACGCCGGCTTCGTGCAGTCCTACACCGACACGGTGCAGGTCGGCCTGAGCGGTCGCGTCGCAGGCGGTACCCTGGCCGTGGGTGCCGGTACCTATCGCGGCACCGGCAATGCCTACCAGATGGCCAACTACTACCTCGATTCGTGGAGTGGCGATCTGCCGCATCCGGGTGGCAATGCGACCGGGCACATCGATCTGGACAACGAGATCCAGAATGCAACGATGAACCCGAACCGGCCGGGAGTGGGTGGCCTGGGCTTCGATACGCGTGAAAGCGGCACCAGCCAGTTCGTCGAGCTGGGCGTGGCCGACCTGTATGCCAGCCTCAGCGGCACGGTCAGCACCACCCGCTGGGTGAACGTCAATGCGACCAACACCTCGGCACTGTCCGGCAGCGCCTTCTCCGGCGCGTCCGGCAACATCGGCGTGAACGTGGCCTCGGGTACCGGCAACCTGCAGGCCAACAGCCTGGCACTGGCCGTGGCGCAGCCGAGCACCGGCGGTGGGACCGGCGGCGGCGAGTGATCCACGGTGTGACCGCTTTCGCAGCGAACCTGCGTTGAGCGCAACAAGCCCGGCCATCCGCCAATGGCCGGGTTCCCCCGGGGGCCCCTGTCCCTCCTCCCCCTTGGGGCAGGGGCTCCTTCCTTCTCGTGGAGAACGGCATGGCCGGTCATCGCTGGTGGTTGCGTCTGCTGCCCTGCCTGCTGCTGCTGACCAGCGCATGTGGCTGGGCAGGCGAGGTGGTGTTCAGCGGGGTGCTGCCCAATGGCGCGCTGCTGCAGCAGAAGGTGGAAAGCATGCAGGAGCGGCGTTATCGCAACCTGGTGCGGCAGCACACCGACTACAGCTGCGGGGCGGCCGCTCTGGCCACCATCCTGCGTTATGCCTACCACCTGGACACCACCGAGGCGACGGTGATCGAGGGAATGATGGGGGTATCGGATCCACAGCTGGTCAAGGAACGTGGTTTTTCACTGCTGGACATCAAACGCTATGTCGAATCGCTGGGCATGCGTGGACGCGGTTATCGCATCGACGAATCGCGCCTGCGCACGTTGCGGGTTCCTGGACTGGTGCTGATGGATGTACGCGGCTTCCGGCATTTCGTCGTGCTCAAGCAGGTGCGCGACGGCGTGGTGGAAGTGGCCGATCCGATTCTGGGCAACCGCAGCCTGTCACTGGCCGAGTTCAGTGCCGCCTGGCCGTCACGCGCCGTTTTCGTCGTGATCGGCAGCGACTTCGATCGCAATACGGTGCTGCTGCAACCCAGCGAACGGCCCAGTGCCCGCGCGTTGTATGCGCGGCAGGGACCGATCACCGATGCCGAACTGGTCGACTTCGGCTTCAGCCACGCCGACCTGTTCTGAAGGAGGCACGATCATGCAATGCCAACGTGTAGTACTCGCTCTGCTGCTGATGTTGCCGGTGTCGCCGTTGATGGCGGCCGACGGTGCACCGGGGCGAGGCCTGAAGGAAATACCCGATCCCGAACTGAACCTGATGCGCGGCCGCTACACCGTCGGCGGCAACAACGTGGCCTGGTTCGGGGTGACGATGATTTCGCAGTGGCAGGGACCCAACGGTGCGGTGGTGCAGGGCGCGCTGACCCTGGGCATGGATTTCCGCAATGGCGGCACACCCAGGCTGAGCTTCCAGCCAAGCGTGCAGGTTACCGCCGCTGACGCACCGTTGCCGGCAACGGCAGGGCGCAGCATCGACAGTACCGGCCTGGCCAATGCCAGCGGACTGGTGCAGAGCGTGCAGGTGGCCGGCGATGGCAACACCGCACGCAACGTGACCACCCTGACCGTGCGTGACGGTGCGGTGCCGACCGCACTGGGCGACGACGGCAGCCGCATGGCGCAGGCACAGCAGGGCGGGGCGACTGCCACCGCCATGCTCGATGGCAACCAGGCGCGCCTGCTGCTGCAGGTTGATGGGCAGAGCCTGGTACAGCAGTGGATCCGCAATGGCAGCGTGGGGCAGGGCATTGCCCTGGCCGGCGATGGACAGACCGCCAGCAACCGGCTGCAGCTGGAGCTGGTACGCAATACCGCGGCCAACAACCTGCCCTTGAGCCAGAACGTGGCCCAGGCGATCGGGATGAACCGCGGCATGGGCCCAGGCCAGTAACACGGCCTGGTCGGGGGGAACCGACGTACAACGCAGGTCACCGACATGCACACTCTCTACCGGCTTACTCCGCTGGCGCTGGCGGCGCTGGCGGCCACTGCCTTCGCCCAGCAGCCTGCACCCAGTGATGGCGCAGACATGCAGGCATTGATCGCGCAACTGGAACAGCTCAAGGCCAATTACGCACAGGAGGTACGACGCCTGCGCGAACTGGACATGCAGGTGCAGGCGATGCAGGCGCGGCTGAGCGGTCGCGCAGGACCCGGTGCGACGCCCGCTGCGCCGTTGGCGCCGGCTGCGGCATCCGCAGTTCCGCCCAGCAGCGAAGGCTATGCCAGCAGCGCGGCCGAGGCACAGCAGGCCAAGCAGGAGGCCCGGCGCAGCGTGGATGACGTCAAGCAGCAGCAGGCGGCATTGTTCTCGCGCCGGTTCACCATCGAAAACGGCCTCACCTATGCGCGCTACGACCGCAAGCAGCTGACGCTCAACGGGTTCCTCGCCCTGGATGCGATCTTCCTTGGCAACATCGCGATCGAGAACGTCGAATCGGATTCATTGACCTACAACCTGGCCGCACGCTGGGGCGTCAGCCCCAACCTCACCTTGAACATGGACGTGCCGTACCTGGCACGGCGCACGGTCTACCAGAAAGGCGGTGCCGGCGGTGCTGCGGCGGCGATCGCGCAGGAAGAAACCAACGGCAGCGGTATCGGCGATGTCAGCCTGAGTGCCAATTACCGGCTGTTCTCTGAACGCGGCTGGCGCCCGGAGACGGTGCTGACCGGTGGCGTTACCGCACCAACGGGCCGCGCACCCTATGGCCTGGACTGGAAAGTAATCGAGCGCGATGACGATGACTACATCCGCTTCGCAGTGCCGCAGGAACAGCCGACCGGCAACGGCGTGTGGCAGGCCAACCTGGGCGTATCGATGGTGAAGACCGCCGATCCGGCCATCCTGTTCGCCAACGCCGGCTACATCCATTCGTTCCCGCGCGGCTTCAGCGATATCGACAGCAACCCGGATACGGTCAACCCCGGCGATGTGAAACTGGGCGGTTCGGTGTACTTCGGTGCCGGCGTGGCATTCGCGTTCAACGAGCGCACCAGCCTGAGCATTTCCTTCAGCGACAAGATCAGCACGCGCGCCTCGACCCGGTTCAAGGGCGGTGAATGGGTGAAGGTGATCGGCAGCGATGCCAATGCGGCCTCGCTCAATCTCGGCGTGACCTACGCGTTGAACCAGCACACCACGCTGGTGACGCTGCTGGGCATCGGCCTGACCCCGGATGCGCCGGACTTCACCCTGGCATTCAAGGTGCCGTACATGTTGTAAGTGCGGCTGCCCGGCATGGCGCGGCGCTGCGCAGCCGCGCTTTGCCGGCGTCGGGCCATGCCCGGCAGTGCAGGTTCCTGCCTTGTCAGCGCTGCGCCGGCAGCTCCAGATGATGCTTGCGGCACAACCGGTATACCGTGACCCGCGAGATCTGCATGTGCCGCGCACACGCCGACACGTTGTAGCCATGCTGGCGCAGGGCCTGCAGCAGTACATCGCGCTCCACCTGGCCACGCGCATCCTGCAGCAGCGCGCGCCGCGCAGGGGCGTCCGGCTCTGCCAGGTCCAGGTCAGCAGCGCTGATCAGCTCGCCTTCGGCCACGATCGCTGCCCGCTGCACGCGGTTCAACAACTCACGTACGTTTCCGGGCCAGTCGAACCCGCGCATGGCCTGGCGTGCGCCGGGATCAAACCCGCGGGCACGGCCGGGATGGCGCTGGCGGAAACCGCGCAGGAAGTGCTCGGCCAACAGCAGGACATCGCTGCCGCGTTCGCGCAGCGCGGGCATCGGCAAGCGCAGGACATTGAGGCGGTAGTACAGGTCCCGGCGGAAGTGTCCCTGGGCCACCGCCTGTTCCAGTTCCACATGGGTGGCTGCCAGCACGCGCACGTCCACGCGCAGCGGCTGGTTGCTGCCGACCCGTTCCAGCGTCCCCTCCTGCAGCACCCGCAGCAGGCTGGTCTGTGCGTCGGCGGGCAGGTCGCCGACTTCATCGAGGAACACGGTGCCGCCGTGGGCACTTTCAAACAGTCCGATGCGGCGTTGGGCGGCACCGGTGAAGGCCCCACGCTCGTGGCCGAACAGTTCGGACTGCACCAGATTGGCAGGGATCGCGCCGCAGTTGATCGCCAGGAACGGTTTGCCGGCGCGCCCGGACAAGGCATGCAGCGCCTGTGCGGCCAGCTCCTTGCCGGTGCCGGTCTCGCCGGTGACCAGCACCGGCAGGTCGACCGGAGCGAATTTATGCAGGGAGGCGCGCACCGACAGCAGGGCGGTGCTGTCGCCGATCAGCGCCGGCAGGTTGCCGGACTCGCTGACCATGTGCGGCAGCGCGTCGTCGCCCTCGGATTGCCGCTGCATTGCCGACAGCAGATCGTGCAGTTCCAGCGGCAGCGCGAACTGGTCGCGGCAGGCGCGCAGCAGCGGCCCCCACGCAGGTGGAGCGCTGCCCAGTCCAGGGGGCAGCACGGCGAGCCAGGGCAGGTGATGGTGCCGCTCGATCCACGGCAGCAGCAACTGCACGGCGTCGGCATCAAGGTGACGCAGATCGACGATGGCCACCAGGTGGTCGCGGCCGCGCAGGCCGATGGCCATGGCAGGGGCAGGGCTGACGCAGCGCAGTTGCCAACCGGCCGCCGCCAGCGCCCCCCGCTCGGCGGCCTGCGGTTGGCCGAACCAGATTGCGCAACGTGATGGAATCTCCAGGCTTGCCGCCATTCCTTTCCCCCAGGCAACACGGGCGGTCCAGCCGGGCACCCGGCGCGCCGCCCCGCGCCGGTATGCTGTGGCCGAACGCGGTCGGCCTGTCGCGGTCACTGCAACCTCGACATCAAGGACCAACGCAGCCAGCGGCGGCCAGCGGCCAGCCCCCCGGCTACGGCCAGCCGCCCAATGAAAAAGCCGCTGCAGGGCAGCGGCTTTTCAGGCAATACGCAGATGACCCCGGATCAGAGGTCGACCCGGCGGGCCTGCATGAACTTGTTGCCCCAGTAGCCGGTGAGCAGGGTGTCGACGCGGACGTCCTTGCCGGTGCTCGGGGCGTGCAGGAAGCGTCCATCGCCCACGTAGATGCCGACGTGGTCGACCCGGCCCTTGCGGCCGAAGAACACCAGATCACCTGCAGCCAGCGCGGCGCGGTCGTTGATCAGTTCGGCATTGGCGTCATGCGCCATTTCGCGCGATACGCGCGGCAGCTCGATGCCCAGGGCCGAGCGGAACACGTAACCGACCAGGCCGCTGCAGTCGAAGCCGCTGTCCGGATTGCTGCCACCCCAACGATACGGCGTACCGAGCAGGGTCATGGCACGGCGCAGCAGCGACTGCACCTTGCCGTTGTCGGCAGCGTTGCCGACCACGACGCTGCCATTGGCGGCGCTGCTGGTGTCGTAATTGGCGAGGAGGCGGCTGAGGTCACCGGCCACCATGGCCGAGCGGTCCATCAGGGGAATGGTGTCATTGGCGGCCAGGTGCGGCAGCAGGGCGGCCAGGGTGGCGCTGGCGGCGGCATCGGCGCGGCTGCGCTGCGGAGCGGTGGCGTCGGCCTTGGCGGCTGCGCGGGGGCGGTCTCGGCGGTGGCAGCCGGGGTCGCATCGGTACGGGTGGGAGCGGACTGCGACCAGGCAGGAAGGCTGGTCAGACACAATGCCAGGCCCAGCAGAAGCGGGCGGACACTACGCGAAGAAGCGGCGGTCTGGCCTTGGCACGTCGGGTCGTTTGTCGTCACGCGTCGGTCACAAGGAAAAAAACGATGGGGCATCATGCCCTGTAAAAGCAGTAATAAGTTAAAAATTCCGTTAATAAACCGTTAGTTGCGCCGTGATGATTGTCACAGTTTTAAACATATCGCCTGTTCATTTTAGCGAAGGACGCGTTTCGCCCCTGTGTAGTGGTCCTTCCAATAGGGGCCACTGAGGGAATCCAGGCGGACCGTTCCGCCGGTGCTCGGGGCGTGCACGAATCGACCTTCGCCCACGTAGATACCGACGTGGCTGACACTGCCGCGACTGCCAAAAAAGACCAGGTCGCCGGTTGCCAGGCGCTTCGGGTCGATCTTCGGGCCCTGAACCGCCGCCAGGTCGCGTGAGGTCCGCGGCAGCTTCAGGTCCAGCATTTCACGGTAGACGTAAGCGACCAGACCGCTGCAGTCGAAGCCGGATTCTGGCGTGTTGCCGCCGTAGCGGTAGGGCGTGCCGACCAGGCTGATGGCGCGCATCAGTACTGAATTGGCGGCCTCGGGGTTGTCCGGCGTGGTGCTGGGCCAGCTTGCCGCAGGCGGCGGCGGTGCGGAACGGACGGCCTTGCCACCGCCGCAGGCGGTCAGCAGCAGGGGCAGGGCCAGCAGCAGGGCGGGCGCGAGGCGCCGGCGCGTGCCGGACGAAACTGGCGTGATGTGCATGTTCTCCGGATAATGCCCGACCTTGGATTGGCCGTCATGATGGCGGCGTCCCCGCTGGGCGACAACCCGCCCCAACCCGCCTGCCTCCGGCAGATCCAGACAGAGTTGCGCATGAAGATCGAAAAAGACCGCGTTGTCCGCTTCCACTACACCGTCTCCGAGGCCGGCCAGGAGCCGATCGAATCGTCCAAGGACCGCGGCGAGCCGCTGGCGATCCTGATCGGCCACGGCAACATCATCCCGGGCCTGGAAAACGCCATGATGGACAAGGAAGCCGGCGCGACCTTCGAGGTCGACGTCAAGGCGGCCGACGCCTACGGCGAGCGCCGTGACGGCCTGTCCCAGCGCGTGCCGAAGAAGCACTTCGGTACCGCCAAGCTGGTCCCGGGCCAGCAGGTCGTGCTGCAGACCAACTTCGGTCCGCGTGCCGTGACCGTGCAGAAGGTCGGCATGAGCGTGGTCGATGTCGACCTGAACCACCCGATGGCCGGCAAGGACCTGCATTTCAACGTCGAGATCGTTGAAGTGCGCGAAGCCGGCAAGGAAGAGATCGAACACGGCCACGTCCACGGCGACGGTGGTCACCAGCACTGATCGCATCGCGATCGTGATGGCAGCAATGGCCCGCTTCGGCGGGCCGTTGCGTATCTGGAACAGGGCGGGGCCATCCATGGCCCGCAGGCCGGCGGCATAATGACGGACCTGCACGCCGGATACCCCGTGAACACCGCTTCCCCTTCCCTGCAACCGGTGGCTTCCGGCGAACGCATCGCCGTGCTGGACATACTGCGTGGCTTCGCCCTGCTGGGCATCCTGCTGATGAACATCGAGGCCCTCAGCGGGCCGCTGGACCTGGCCTTTACGGGCATCGACGTGCGTTGGCAGGGCATCGACTACTGGGCTGATGCGTTCGTCTATGTGTTCGTGCAGGGAAAATTCTTCACCCTGTTCTCGCTGCTGTTCGGAGCGGGCTTTGCGGTGATGGCCCAGCGCGCCGAGGCAGCGGGCCGCCCGTTCACTCCGTTCTACCTGCGCCGCAGCGCCGGGCTGCTGCTGATCGGCCTGTGCCATGCACTGCTGGTCTGGTCGGGTGACATCCTGGTGCTGTATGCGCTGGCCTCGCTGCCGTTGCTGGCCTGCCGCGAAGCACCGCGCAGCTGGCTGCCGTGGATGGGCCTGCTGGTGTATGCACTGGGTGTTGCGCTGATGGTGCTGGTCGGTGCGATGGTGTCGATGGCCCCCCCGCAGGACCTGCAGAAGATGCTGGTCGACGCACAGCAGGACATCGACCTGCAACGCCTGGTGTATGGCCAGGGCGACTGGATGCAGGCCAATGTGCAGCGCCTGCATGAGTTCGGCAGGTCGCTGGGGGCCATGTTCATTGCCGGACCGGAAGTGCTGGGCATGTTCCTGCTGGGCGCCTGGTTTGCTGGCAGCGGCGCACTGACCACGCCGGAGCGTTTTCCGCGGCTGTATGCCGGCCTGCGCTGGGTTGCACTGCCCCTGGGCCTGCTGGTCACCCTGGTGGGTGTGGCGTGGAAGCCCTACCTGGTGCCGGGTGTCTATGACCTGCCGACCACCACGGCAATGGCACTGGTGGCCGTGGGCGGTGTGCCGATGTGCCTGGGCTACCTCGCCTGGATCGTGCATTGGCGCGCGCGCATGGGCTGGCTGGCGCCGGTCGGCCGGATGGCGTTGACCCACTACCTTGCCCAATCGGTGGTCTGCACGCTGCTGTTCCATCACTACGGGCTGGGATGGTTCGACGTGCTGCCGCGGGCCTGGCAGCTGCTGTTGGCACTGCTGCTGTTTGCAGCGCAGGTGATCTTCAGCCATCTGTGGCTGCGCTGTTTCCGCTTTGGTCCGATGGAATGGCTGTGGCGTGCGATGACGTACCGGCAGTGGCCAGCACTGCGCCGTGGGGCCGGGCAGGCGTGATCGATGCCGGCCACGCGCGTTTCGACCTGCGCGGCTGCATGCATCAGCAAGCGTGTCGCGGCCTGCCCTCACGTCTGGCCTGCAGCGGGCCGTGGCATGCTCGCAGCAGCATGAGTGACGGCGCCAACCCGCTGCCTGCCGATCTTCGTTGCGGGCGCTCGCCCGCCATCTTCCCTGTCGACTCGAGCGATTGCGATGAATACTCCCTCTTATGATTACGATCTGATCGTCCTTGGCGGCGGTTCCGCTGGCCTGGCCGGTGCCATCCGCGCTGCGCAGCATGGCAAGCGGGTTGCCCTGCTGGAGCCGGGTGAACTGGGGGGGACCTGCGTGAATGTCGGGTGCGTGCCGAAGAAGGCGATGTGGCTGGCCGCCGATCTGGCCGAGCGCATCGGCCTGGCCAGCGCGATGGGCTTCGACGTGGCGCCGCGTCCGGCGCTGTCATGGAAGGAACTGGTGATCCATCGCCAGGCCTACATCAGCAACATCCACACCAGCTATCACAAGCGCCTGGATGAAACCGGCGTGGTGCGCATCCCGGCCCGCGGCCATCTGCTGGATGCGCACACCGTGGCGTGCAGTGATGGCGTGCGTTACAGCGCTGCGCAGATCCTCATCGCCACCGGCGCCCATCCGCAGCGGCCGGACATTCCCGGCGCCGAACTGGGCCTGGTATCCGACGATTTCTTCGACCTGCGTGCAGCACCGGCCGAGGTCGCCATCATCGGTGGTGGCTACATCGCGGTGGAACTTGCCGGGCTGCTGCAGGCGCTGGGCAGCAAGGTGAGCCTGCTGGTACGTGGCAGCCGCCTGCTGGAGCGCTTCGACTACGAGCTGACCGCGCAGCTGGCCGAGAACCTGCGCCAGCAGGGCGTGCGCATCCACTTCGATTACCGTCTGCGTGAGTTGAAGCGCGACGGCGAACGCGTGCGCGCGTTCGGCCATGACGGCCCGATCGACAGCGTGTTCGACGCCGTGTTCTTCGCTACCGGCCGGCGCGGCAACAGCAAGGATCTCGGCCTGGAAGCACTGGGCATCGGCATCGGCGAACACCAGCAGGTGGAGGTGGACGAGTGGCAGACCACGGCGGTGCCAAGCGTGCATGCGGTCGGTGACATCGCAGGCAAGGTCGGCCTGACGCCGGTCGCCGTGGCTGCAGCGCGACGCCTGATGGATCGTCTGTTTGGTGGTCGCCCGGATGCGAAGATGGATTACGACAACGTGGCCAGCGTGGTGTTCTCGCACCCGCCGCTGGGCGCGGTAGGCATGAGCGAGGAAGATGCACGTGCGCGATTCGAGCAGGTGACCGTGTACCACAGCCGGTTCCGGCCGATGCTGCAGGCGCTGGCCAACGGCACCCAGCGCAGCCTGTTCAAGATGGTCTGCGCCGGCCCGGAGGAGCGCGTGGTGGGGGTGCACCTGCTCGGCGAAGCGGCCGACGAGATCCTGCAGGGTTTCGCGGTGGCGGTGAAGATGGGTGCGACCAAGGCCCAGTTCGACGACACGGTGGCGATTCACCCGACGTCTGCTGAAGAAGTGGTGTTGATGCGCTGAGCCGACACTCACGGTAGTGCCGGCCGCTGGCCGGCAACTTCAACCGCAGACACCCCCGCAACCGGACCCACCGCGCCTTCGACAGGTTCCTGCGATCTGCCGGAACTGCGTTATGTGTTGCTGCTGGTGGGTGTCGACCTTGGTCGACACGTAGATCCACGCCATGCGTGGATCAGGAGTGGCAGTGAGCATGAACGGACATCGGATCGTTCGTCCGGAAGTGCCATGAGACAATTGAAGGCAATCCGGCTGCTTCCAGCCGCCCATGCGGCCCGTTTTCTTCCTGATGTCCACTTCTTCCCCCCGTATCGCCACCGCGTCCCCGCGCATCGCTCTGGGCGGCATCGGCCTGGCTGCGATCGGCGCCATTGCCGCCTCGGGCAAGGCGGTCATCGTCAAGCTGGGGCTGCGCCATGGCGTGGACGCGACCACGCTGCTGGCGCTGCGCATGCTGATGGCGCTGCCGCTGTTCGCGCTGATGGCGGTGTGGGCCTCGCGCCGCGCGACGCCGCTGTCGTGGGCCGACCGCGCACGCGTGCTGTGGCTTGGCTTCACCGGCTACTACCTGTCCAGCCTGCTGGATTTCCAGGGCCTGCAGTACATCAGCGTGACGCTGGAACGGTTGATCCTGTACTTGAACCCGACCCTGGTGCTGCTGATCAACGTGCTGTTGGCGCGGCAGCGGCCGGGTCGATGGCAGGTCGGCGCGCTGGTGCTCAGCTATCTCGGCGTGCTGATCGCGTTCGGCCATGACCTGCAGCGCGAGGGTGGGCAGATCATCCTCGGCAGCCTGCTGGTGCTGGGCAGTGCGCTCAGCTATGCGCTCTATCTGTTCGGTAGCGGCCAGGTGGTCGCCCGTATCGGCGCGGTGCGCCTGACCGCCTACGCCAGCTGCGTGGCCAGCGTACTGGTGCTGCTGCATTTCACCATCACCCATCCACTGCCGTTGCTGTGGCAGGCCCCCGCTGCCGTGCAGTGGCTGTCGCTGATCAATGCGACGGTCTGCACCGTGCTGCCGGTGCTGGCGATCATGCTGGCGGTGCAGCGCGTCGGCTCGTCGCTGGCTGCGCAGGTGGGTATGCTGGGCCCGGTTTCCACCATCGTGATGAGCCTATGGCTGCTCGACGAACCGATGGGGCCGGCGCAGATCGCCGGCACCGTGCTGGTCCTGATCGGCGTGCTGCTGGTGACGCGGCTGCGCCGCTGACGCCGGAGCAGGCGCGTGCCCGCATCCTGGCGGTGATCCATGCGATCCCGCCAGGGCAGGTGATGGGCTACGGCCAAGTCGCGATGCGCGCCGGCCTGCCCGGACGCGCCCGGCTGACCGCACGCATCCTCGGCCAGAATGACGATCCCTCGCTGCCCTGGCACCGGGTGCTGCGCTCGGATGGGCGCATCGCCATGGCTGAAGGTTCGGCCGGCTGGCGCGAACAATCGCAGCGGCTGCGTGCCGAGGGTGTCATCGTCGAAAACGGCCGGGTGCGGATGCCCGCGACC
Source organism: Stenotrophomonas sp. G4 (assembly GCF_003428825.1). Classification (NCBI taxonomy): domain Bacteria; kingdom Pseudomonadati; phylum Pseudomonadota; class Gammaproteobacteria; order Lysobacterales; family Lysobacteraceae; genus Stenotrophomonas; species Stenotrophomonas sp. G4. Next base: position 3,149,680 of record NZ_CP031741.1, on the reverse strand, counting down.
GACCCGGCGGCGGCGCTGGATGCGGCCGTATGGGGGCCGGGCTGATCGCTGCCTGCGACTGAACGGGCGACCGTCCGCTCTGGTCAAAAAGGGCCGGTGCTGCGGCTATGATGGAGGCCGTTCCATGCCGGTGTCCCCATGTTCCCGCGACTGCCAACCGTCACCAAGGCCCTGTTGATCGCCAACGCGATCCTGTTCCTACTGCAGCAGCCGTTCCTGCTCGGCATGCAGACCTTCGAGCCGTTCATGCTGCAGCCGCTGCAGCAGGGGTTCGATGCGTTCTCGCCAGGCGGCAATTTCCAGCCCTGGCAGCTGCTGACCTACGGCTTCCTGCATGGCAGTTTCTTCCATCTGTTCTTCAACATGCTGGCCGTCTTCATGTTCGGCGCGCCGCTGGAACAGACCTGGGGTGAGAAGCGCTTCCTGACCTACTACCTGGTGTGCGTGGTCGGCGCCGGCCTGTGCCAGTTGCTGGTCGGTACGATGCTCGACAATCCGGCCACGGTGCTGGGCGCGTCCGGTGGTGTGTTCGGCCTGCTGCTGGCCTACGGCATGCTGTTCCCCAACCAGCGGGTGATGCTGCTGTTCCCGCCGATTCCGATGAAGGCGCGTACGTTCGTGATCCTGTTCGGCGTGGGCGAGCTGGTGCTGGGCATGACCGGCTGGCAGCCGGGCGTGGCCCATTTCGCGCACCTGGGCGGCATGCTGTTCGGCTGGCTGCTGATCCGCTACTGGCGTGGCCAACCGCCGTTCAACAAGCGTCGTCCGCCCGGCCCGCCAAAGCGCCCGAACCATCTGCGCAGCGTGAAGTGAGGCGCAGGTAGGTGCCAACCTTGGTTGGCACGCCATGATGCCGGTAGATGCCAACCTTGGTTGGCATGCTTTGACGCCGGTAGGTGCCAACCTTGGTTGGCACGCATTTCATGCATCGGCCAGCACCACCTGTGCCGCGTTGTGCCCGGGCGCGCCGGTCACCCCGCCGCCCGGATGCGTACCCGCACCGCACAGGTACAGGCCGGGCAGGGCGCCGCGATAGCCGGCCTGGCCGACCATCGGCCGCGCCGAGAACAGCTGGTTGGCGCTGAGCGCACCGTGGAAGATGTCGCCACCGATCAGCCCGAACGTCCGCTCCAGATCCAAGGGTGACAGTGCCTGTCGACCAAGCACGCTGTCGGCGAAGCCGGGGGCGAAGTGATCGACGGTAGCGATCATCAGGTCGGCGACGGTATCGCGATGATCATCCCAGTGACGGCCATCGGGCAGCTCCGGCGCCACGTGCTGGCAGAACAGGCTGGCTACATGCTGCCCGGGTGGCGCCAGCGAATCATCCAGCGTGCTCGGAATCAGCATCTCCACGATCGGCTCGCGCGACCAGCCCTCGCGACGTGCGTCCAGCCAGGCACGGTCCATGTAATCCAGGCTGGGCGCCATGATGATGCCGGCACTGAGGTGATCGCCGGGGCCCGGCAGGGCACGGAAATCCGGCAGCCGCGACAGCGCCACGTTCATCCGGAATGTGCCCGAGCCGCAGCGCCAGTTCGCCATGCGCTCACGGGTGGTGACGGGAACCTGGGCGGGCTGCAGCAGTTGTTCGTACAGCAGCTTCGGGTTGACGTTGGCCACCACGGCACGTGCGCGCAGGCTCTCGCCGCCGGACAGCGCGACGCCGACCACGCGCCCGTCCTCAACCAGCAGGCGCTGCACGCCGGCATCGACGCGCAGCTCGGCGCCGGCCGCACGCGCGGACGCGGCGATGGCCTGGCTGATCGCGCCCATGCCACCGATGGCGTGGCCCCACGCGCCCTTGACCCCGTTGCACTGGCCGAACACGTGATGCAGCAGTACGTACGCGCTGCCTGGCGTGTACGGGCTGGCGTAGTTGCCGACAATGCCATCGAAACCAAACAGGGCCTTGATCGGCTCGCTTTCGAACCAGCGATCCAGGTACTCGGCGGCCGACAGCGTGAACAGGTCCAGCAGTTCCTGGCGCAGTGCAGGGTCGAGTGCGGCCAGCTCCCGTCCCAACCGGCCCATCTGCCACAACGCCGGCAACGCACGCCAGCCGGCCATCACCCCGAGGTCGGGCGGCGGACGCAGCGCCCAGTCGCGCAGCACATCGGCAAATACTTCCAGGCGCGCTTCATAGGCGGGCAGCGCCTGCGCATCACGTTCGGAGAACTTCGCCACCTCGGCCTGGGAGCGGCCAGGTGCGGACAGCAGGTAGCGGCCATCAGGCAATGGCAGGAAGTTGTTGGCTGGCCGCGCGACGATGCGCAGCCCGTGCGCATGCAGCTGCAGCTCCTCGATCACCTTCGGCTGCAGCAGCGACACCGTGTACGAGGCCACCGAGTTGCGGAAGCCCGGGTGGAACTCCTCGGTGACAGCTGCACCGCCAAGGATGCCGCGACGCTCCAGCACCAGCACCCGTTGCCCCGCGCGCGCCAGATACGCCGCGCACACCAGCCCGTTGTGGCCGCCGCCAACGATGATCGTGTCCAACGTCGTCATGCGTTGCGGATCGCCGCTTCGATGGTGGCGATGTCGATCTTTTTCATCGGCATCATCGCGTTGAAGGCGCGCTTGGCCAGGGCCTTGTCCTTGCTGGTCACCGCGTCGATCAGCATGCGCGGGCTGATCTGCCAGGACACGCCCCAGCGATCCTTGCACCAGCCGCATTGGCTTTCCTGGCCACCGTTGCCGACGATGGCATTCCACAGGCGATTGGTTTCGGCCTGGTCCTCGGTGGAAATCTGGAACGAGAACGCTTCGCTGTGCTTGAAGGTCGGGCCGCCATTGAGGCCGACGCAGGGAATGCCGCAGACCGTGAATTCGACGGTGAGGACATCCCCCTGTTTGCCGTCGGGGAAGTCGCCGGGCGCGTGATGCACGGCGGTTACTTCGCTGTCGGGAAAGGTCTTTGCGTAGAACGTGGCGGCCTCGAGCGCGCCGTTGTCATACCAGACGCAGATCGTGTTCTTGTGAGCCATGGCGGGGCTCCGCAGTGGACGAAGGCGCAGCGATAGCATGGGCGGTGTTAACGCCGGATCGTGCTGCACTGCGGGAGCTGCCGACACCGCGCTACCATGGCCAGACGACACGACAGGGATGATGCGTGAAGATCCTGATTCTGGGTGGATATGGGGTGTTCGGGGGACGTCTGGTCCGCTTGCTGACCGACCTGCCGATGCTGGAACTGCTGATCGGTGGCCGTAACCTGACGGCGGCACAGGCGTTCTGCGCAAGCTATGTGGGGCAATCGACGCTGCGTCCCCTGCAGGTCGACCGGCAACGGCTGGCCACGGCCCTGCAGGCCGAGCGACCGGAGCTGGTGGTGGATGCCTCCGGTCCTTTCCAGGACTACGGCGAACACCGCTACGGCGCGATCGAAGCCTGCATCGCCGCCGGCATTGATTATCTGGACTTCGCCGACGCGGCAGACTTCGTATTCGGCGTTTCGCAGTACGACGCGCGGGCCAGGGCGGCTGGCATCTACGCACTGTCCGGCGTCAGCAGTTTCCCGGTATTGACCGCGGCAGTGCTGCGCGAGATGGCCACGCACATGGACATCGTCAGCGTGGAAGGCGGCATCGCGCCATCGCCCTATGCCGGCATCGGCCTGAACGTGATGCGGGCGGTGGTCGGCTATGCCGGTGCGCCGGTGAAGCTGCGCCGCAACGGTCGCGATGGGCACGGCATCGGCCTGGCCGAGAGTCGCCGCTTCACCGTCGCGGTGCCGGGGCGGCTGCCGCTGCGCAACCTGCATTTCTCGCTGGTGGATGTGCCGGATCTGCAGGTGTTGCCACCCGAACATCCAACGATGACCGACATCTGGATGGGCGCTGGCCCGGTACCGGAGATCCTGCATCGCGTACTCAATCTGCTGGCCAAGGCGCGCCTGCACCTGAAACTGCCATCGCTGGAGCCATGCTCGCGGTTGTTCTATACCGTGTTGAACCTGATGAAGTTCGGCGAGCATCGCGGCGGCATGATCGTGCGCGCCGTGGGCACCCGCGATGGTGCGCGTGTGGAACAGAGCTGGCACCTGCTGGCCGAGGCCGATGACGGCCCGTACATTCCGTCGATGGCGATCGAAGCGGTGATCCGCAAGCAGCTGGCCGGTGATCGGCCGTCACCGGGTGCACGCCCGGCCACGCATGCGCTGGAACTGTCCGACTACGACCGGCTGTTCGACGGACGCACGATCCATACCGGTTTCCGCCGCGACATGCCCGGTGCCAGCCTGTACCAGCGCCTGCTGGGCAGCGCGTACGCGCAGCTGCCGGCCAGCGTGCAGGCGTTGCATGCACCGTCTGCCGCCATGCGCTGGAGCGGGACGGCATCGGTCGAACGCGGTGGTGGGTTGTTGTCGCGGTTGCTGGGGAACGTGTTCGGTTTTCCGGCAGCGGGCGAGGCAGTGCCGGTCAGCGTGGAGTTCACCGCAGAGGCGGGGGGGGAGCGCTGGACGCGGACCTTTGCCGGCCGTCGTTTCTCTTCGTTGCAGACGCAGGGGCAGGGGCGCAACGAAGCGCTGCTGGTCGAACGGTTCGGTGCGGTATCGGTAGCGTTGGCACTTCTGGTCGACAACGGGCGGCTGCAACTGGTGCCGCGACGCTGGTCGATCCTGGGCCTGCCGTTGCCGCGCGCGCTGATGCCGGGGGACAACAGCTTCGAGTATGAAGTCGACGGGCGATTCGTGTTCGACGTGGAGATCGGTGCGCCGGTGGTGGGGCGGATCGTGCACTACCGGGGAACGTTGGAGGCGGCGTGATGGGTATCGGTGCATCTCCGGATACATCATAGGTGTCGGAACCAGAACGCAATGCTGTCGCATCGAACGCTTAACGCAACGCATCGAGCGCGTTCATGTGACGTATGTGACCCCAGTTGTCCTGCTACGGATGCTGTCGCCACGGCCCCCCTGGTTGACTGATATTCCTATGTTTTCAGGTATCTGGTCCGATTCAAAGGCGTCGCTGACGCCCGCTCACTGACGTTTTCCCCCAGATTCATCGGGTGTTGCAGCACTGCCTCGTGAAGGACACACATGCCTATAAATCCCCGTCAGATTCATCACGGGAGAGAGCTTCATGGCATTTGCATCCAAACGTCGTGTGTTGAAGCGCAGCGCGCTTTCGGCGGTGTTGTTTTCCATCGTTGGGGCCGTTGCTGCACAGAGCACGACGGGCACGTTGTACGGCACCGTAGCTGGTGCTGAAGACGCTACTGTTGTGGCCCAAAGCGACAGCGGTCTGCGGCGAACGGCGCCCATCAATGCACAGGGGCGCTACAGCTTCGGCGCGTTGCCGGTGGGGCGTTACAGCGTCAGCGTGCAGCGCGACGGCCGTGTCATCGAGCAGCAGGACAACATCCAGTTGCGCGTGGGCAGTGGTACCGAAGTGAGTTTCGCCGCACATGGGCCGGCCACCACGCTGGACGCGGTCAACGTCACCGCAGCGAATCTGCCGAAAATCGATGTGACCCACACCGTGTCGAAGTCCGTCATCACGTCCGAACAACTGGATGTGCTGCCGCTGGGCCGAAGTGCCGAGGCCATCGCTTTGCTGGCCCCTGGGGTGGTCGCCGGTAGCGGTGAATTCTCCAACGGTTCGCGATCCGTGCTGTCGTTCGGTGGCGCCAGCGTCACCGAGAACGCCTACTACCTCAACGGCTTCAATGTCACCAACCCGCTGAATAACCTCGGTGGGATCAGCCTGCCCTATGGATCCATCGATCAGCAGGAGACCTTCACCGGTGGGTACGGCGCGGGTTATGGCCGTTCCACAGGCGGTGTCATCAACCAACTGGGAAAGCGCGGTACCAACAGGTGGCGGTTCGGTGCCCAGGTGGCGTGGACACCGGCGGAGCTTGCCGAGTCGCCGGAATCGGTCAACTACCCCGACATGGCCCTGCCGGATGGGTATGCCTACGAGAACGAGTCCAAGCCCGGCACTTTGTACCGTTACCGTCGAGGGGACAAGGCGACCACAACCACCTACAGCGGATATGTCAGCGGACCCCTGATTGAGGATCGCCTGTTCATTCACTTGGCCGCTGAATCCAACCGGCGTGAGGGCGCTTCAACCGCCAGCGAGGCATCTGCGCAGCAGGCACGCAACCATTACCGCGTGGATACACCGAAGTTCTACGGCAAAATCGACTGGAACATCAATGACAGCAACATTCTCGAGTACACCCGTTTCCAGGACACTGATCGTTCCGGTGGTTACTACACCGGGTTCGACTACGACACCCTGACCGAGGGGGATCGCACGGGCACGTTTCCCAATACGACCAAGGTCACGACGGACGTCGATATCTTCAAGTACGCGGGGTATCTCAACGACGACCTGACCTTGAGCGCAGTGTGGGGGCGCACCCGCGTCGGCAACCTGGAATTCAACCCACTGGATTCGGGCAACCCCTTCATCAGTGGTGCCGGGAACCAGGATCCGTCCCTCACTGGCGGAGCCCCGGTTCGCAATGACCAGGCTGGCCTGTACACCAAGGCTTCTGATGCGGGGAGTACCACGCAGGGGCTGCGCATGGACCTGCAGTACCGCATCGGCAACCACGAGCTGACCGCTGGCGTCGACAATATGACCTATCGGGCGCACAACGAAGGGCAGTCCATGACCGGCCCGGGTCATGCCTGGATCTACTCCCGCGGCAATCCGGCTGCGTCGCCCAACCCCGGCTTCGGAATCGCACCGCCGGGCGGCAATGGCTATTTTGTGCAGAAATACATCTTCTCCACCACCACCAGCATGTCGGTGAAGCAGAAGGCCTACTATCTGGAAGACCGCTGGCAGCTGACGCCCGAGTGGTTGCTGACGCTGGGCCTGCGGAATGATCGTTTCACCAACTACAACAGCGATGGACGCGCGTATGTGGAAAGCGGCGACCAGTGGGCGCCACGGTTGGGCGCCAGTTGGGATGTGTTCGGTGACGCGTCGTTGAAGGTCTTCGCCAACCTGGGCCGCTACTACCTGGCATTGCCCAACAGTGTGGCCATCCGTGGTGCGTCCGCGTCGACCTACACCCGTGAGTATTTTACGTATACCGGCATTGATGCCGACGGCAACCCCACGGGCCTGACGCCTTTGGGCAATGGTCCAGTATCAACAAACAACGAGTACGGCCAGGCTCCGGATCCCCGTTCGGTGGCGCCCACAGACCTGCGTTCCCAGTACCAGGATGAGCTGATCCTTGGTTTCGAGAAAACCCTGGGCAGTCGCTGGAACAGTGGCGCAAAACTGACCTTCCGGCGGCTGCAGTCGGCCATTGACGATACCTGTGATTCCGATCGCTTCGCCGACCGGCTCGCTGGCATGGGGCTGGATGCCGACGCGTACGAGCTCCCGGGCTGCGTGATCTTCAACCCGGGGCAGACCAATACGTTCCAGGTACGCCATCGCGATGGGTCCGGCTATACGCCCGTCACCATGAGCGCGTCCGATTGGGGCTACGACGGCAAGAAGGCCAAGCGCGAGTACGTGGCGGTCGATCTGTTCATCGAACACCCGATGTCCGAGCGCTGGTACGCGCGCCTGGACTACACCTGGTCACGTAGCTTCGGGAACACCGAAGGACAGGTGAAGTCCGATATCGGTCAGGATGATGTTTCCAAGACCCAGGACTGGGATGCGGTGTCGCTGATGGAGTACGCCGGTGGCTACCTCGCCAATGATCGGCGGCACCAGTTGAAGGCGTTCGGCGCCTACCAGATCAATGACGAATGGACGGCCTCGTCGACGGTTCGTGTGATGTCGGGTATGCCCAAGAGCTGCCTGGGTTACTACGGAAGCGACCAGAGCGATCCGGCGCATGGCTATGGATCGGCGTACCACTATTGCAACGGTGAGCCGTCACGGCCCGGTGATGCCGGCCGGCAGCCGTGGACGGCGCAGCTGGACATGGGGGTGCTGTACCGGCCAGCGTTTGCGGACAATCGCCTTGGCTTGGGGTTGAACGTCTTCAACGTACTCAACCAGCGCCGTCAGCTGCAGTCGACGGCGACGTACCAGACAAGTCCGGATACGGTTTCCAACCTCTACGGCATGGGAACCCACTTCACGCCGCCACGTACGGTTCGCCTGACCGCCTCGTACGATTTCTGACCTGCGCGTATAGCGGCTCTCTCTGCATGGGTTGGCTTGGCCCTGATCCGTCAGGGCCATTCTCCGATGCGCACCCAACGGAAAGGGCGCCCGAAGGCGCCCTTTCCGTTACCGCTGTTGCATCAACCTCAGCGCCAGACCTTGATCTGCTCGCCGTCGGTGCGCTGCATCGGCTGGCCCGGCTTGCAGCTGAAGCTGGCGCCGAACGCCGGCAGGTTCGACAGCGGGCCGTTGGTGCGCCAGCGGCCCGGTGCGCGGATGTCGGCGGTCAGGCGGCGCGCGGCCTCGTTCGGCGACAGCTGCTGCGGCCACAGCGCAGCCCAGGCGCGGAAGAAGCCCTGCTGCTGTGCCGGCTTGGCCTTCGGCTCCTGCGCGGTATACGCAGCCCAGGCCAGTTCCAGACCGGCGATGTCGGCCAGGTTCTCTTCCTGGGTCAGCGTGCCGTTGACCTTGGCTCCCTTCACGCCGGGGAACTCGTAGGCGCCGTACTGGGTGGCGACACGGGTGCCGAGCAGCGTCCAGGCGGTCTTGTCGGCCGGGGTCCACCAGCTGCGCAGTTCGCCCTTGGCATCGACCAGCGCACCCTTGGCGTCGATCGCGCGGGTCAGCTCGTGGCCGACCAGGCCGCCGAAGCTGCCGAACTTGTCCGCGGCGTCGGCCTTGGCGTTGAACACCGGGCCCTGCAGGATCGCCGCAGTGACGATCAGCCGGTTCTGCGCCAGGTCATAGGCCAGCGACGGCTGCTGCGGCAGCACGTCCCAGCGGCGGTCGGCGTTGCCCTTGCCGATGCGCTTCATTTCCTCGCGGTGGCGCCAGGTGGACGCGATCAGCATGTTGCCGCCGAACGAGCCACGGCCCATCGGCTGCACGCTGTAGTCCAGGTCGCGCAGCGGGGTGCCGATCTCGATCTTCAGCGCGGCCAGCTTGGCCTGTGCTTCGGTCTTGGCCTCGGCGCTCATCCAGCTGTTGTTCTTGACCGCTTCGATCTGCACTTCACGCACCTTGTCGACGATCCAGGCCGCTTGGCGGCGGTCTTCGGCGGACAGGTAACGGGCTGCGTATTCGCGGCCAACCATCGGGCCAGCGGCCACGTTGATCGCGTCCAGCACGCTTTCCCAGCGCTGCGGCGGCAGGGTCTCGCCACGCAGCACGCGGCCACGGAACTCGAACTCCGCGTCGCGGTACGCCTTGGACAGGTACGGCGCCATCGAGTCGCCCACGCGCCAGCGCAGGTAGGCCTTCCACTGGTCCGGCTTGAGCTTGGTGACCATGCCGTCGAGCTGCTTGAACAGCGCCGGGTCGGCCAGCGACACCAGGTCATCGTTGACGCCCTGCGCCTTCAGGAACGCGTCCAGCTGCAGGTTGCGGTAGCGGCTGTTGAGGTCCTTGGTGGAGATCGGCGCGTAGTTGTTGAACGGGTTGTTGATGCCCGCCAGCGACTGCGCGTTGCGCGCCAGTTCGGTTTCCAGCGCGATCACCGCCTGCGACTCGGCGTCCAGCTTGGCCGCCGGGGTGCCGGTCAGCGCGAGGATCTGCTTGACGTAGTTGCGGTAGCGGCCCATCAACGCGACGGTGTCGGCATCGGTGCGGGTATAGAAGGCCGGATCAGGCAGGCCCATGCCGCCCTGCATGAAGTAACCGATGTGGCGGTCCAGCGCCTTCAGGTCCACGTCCGGACCGAAGTTGAAGGCCACCGGGATGCCAACCTGGTGCAGCGCGGCGATCGAGGCCGGGACATCCTTGGCCTTCTTGATCGCGTTGATACGGGTCAGCAGCGGTGCGATCGGGTTGGAGCCGTCGGCTTCCACGGCCGCTTCGTCCAGGCCGCTGGCCCAGAAGTCGCCCAGCAGCTTCTGCACGTTGCCCTGCGGCGCCTTCATCGAGGCGTCCAGCAGTTCACGCTGTTGCTGCCGGCTGCGGTCGACCAGCTGGCCCAGTGCGGTGGCGGCGCCGGCCTGCGGCACCGGGTTGGCCTTCAGCCAGCCTGCGTTGGTGGCGTCGTAGAAATCGCTGCACTGCGCACTGACGGCCGGGGCGCGTGCGGCCTTCTTCTTGGCGGCGAACGCATCGTGGGTCGGAACCAGGGTCGCCAGGCTGATGCCCAGGGCGATGGCAAGCGGACGGAAGTTGGGCATGTAGAACGAATCCGTGATGGATTGAGGGCGGGCGAACTATAGCAAGCCGCGCATGGGCACGGGATGCACGCCTCATGGTGCATCCGCCGGGCATGGCCCGGCGCTACCGGGTGGGTGGCATGGGCACGGGATGCACGCCTCATGGCGGCTCCTTTTTGCCATGCGCCGACCAAGGTCGGCCTCTACCAGCGGCTTGGACATAGAGCCACGCCATGCGTGGCTGCGGCCAAGCGCTGAAAAACAAAGGCCCGGGAAATCCCGGGCCTCTGCAGGCAAGCCGTGGCCTCAGCCGTGGCTTACCAGATCACCACCTGCGAGTCGCCGGTGCGCGACATCGGCGTACCCGGCTTGCACTGGAAGGCCGCGGTGAAGGTCGGCAGGTTCGACGGCGCACCGATGGCGCGGAACTGCGCCGGCGCGTGCGGGTCGGTTGCCAGGCGGACCTTGGCGTTCTCCGGGGTGTACTTGGTGCGCCACACGGTGGCCCAGTTGAAGAAGAAGCGCTGATCGCGGGTGAAGCCATCGATCTTCGCGTCTTCCTTGCCGGCCGACGCCTTCTGCAATGCGTCGTAGGCGGTGGCCAGGCCACCCAGGTCGGCGATGTTCTCGCCCAGGGTCAGATGGCCGTTCACGGCCTGGCCGTCGACCTTGTACTGGTCGAACTGCTTGACCAGCTTGCCGGTCAGGCCAGCGAAATTCTTCGAATCGGCTTCGGTCCACCAGTTCTCGAAGTTGCCGGTCGGCCCGAAGCGGCTGCCCTGGTCGTCGTAACCGTGGGTCATTTCGTGGCCGATGACCGCACCGATACCGCCGTAGTTCAGCGCGTCGTCGGCCTTCGGGTCGAAGAACGGCGGCTGCAGGATGGCGGCCGGGAACACGATCTCGTTCTGCAGCGGGTTGTAGTAGGCGTTGACCGTCTGCGGGGTCATGCCCCACTCGGTCTTGTCCACCGGCTTGCCGATCTTGGCCAGGTTGTACTGGTAGTTGAACGCGGTGGCCGCGCGCACGTTGCCCAGGTAGCTGTCACGGTTGGTCTGCAGGCCCGACCAGTCACGCCACTTGTCCGGGTAACCGATCTTCGGAGTGAAGGTTTCCCACTTGGCGATGGCCTTGGCCTTGGTCTCTTCGCTCATCCAGGACAGGCCCTGGATGCGTTCCTTCAGCGAAGCGGCCAGGTTCTTCACCAGCTCTTCCATCTTCGCCTTGGCTTCCGGCGAGAAGGCGACCTTCACGTACAGCTGGCCGAAGGCTTCGCCGGCATCGCTCTCGATGGTGCCCAGCACGCGCTTCCAGCGCGGCTTCTGTTCCTTCTGGCCATTGAGGGTCTTGCCGTAGAACTCGTAGTTCTCCTGCACGAACGCATCGGCCAGGTACGGCGAGGCACTGTCCACGGTGTGGAAGCGCAGGTAGGCGCGCCACACCGACGGATCGGTATCGCCCAGCGCCTTGCTCACTTCCTGGTGGAAGGCCGGGATGGCCAGCGAGAACTTCTCCGGCGCGGCCACGTTCTGCGACTTGAAGAACTCGGTCCAGCTGAAGTTCGGGGTCAGCGCATCGGCCTCGGCCAGGCTGACCGGGTGGTAGTACAGCGAGACATCACGCGACAGTTCGACGCTGGACTTGGACGCCTTGGCCAGGCGGGTCTCGAACTTGACCACTTCTTCAGCCTGCTTTGCGGCATCGGCAGCGGCCACGCCGGACAGTTCCAGCACCTTGGCGACGTGGGCCTGGTAGGCCTTCAGCTTGTCGGCCTTGGACGCATCGGTGTAGAAGGTCTTGTCCGGCAGGCCCAGGCCGCCCTGGCTGGCGTAGGCCATGTTCACGGCCGAGTTCTTGAAGTCGGCTTCGGCGCCGAAGCCGAACAGCACGTTCTCGCCCTTGGCGGCGCTGGTGCGCAGGTAGTTGGCGATGGCGGCCTTGTCCTGCAGGCCGTCGATCGCGGCCAGGTCGGCCTTCAGCGGCTCGATGCCCTGGGCGTTGACCTTGGCTTCGTCCATGCCGGTGGCCCACAGGTCGCCGACGATCTTCTCGATGCCGGCCGGGTTCTTCACCTGTGCGACCTGCTCGGCCAGCTGGTGCTGCACGGCCACCGAACGCTCGTCGAGGATGGTGAAGGCGCCCCAGCTGGTGCGGTCGCCCGGAATCTCGTTGGCAGCCAGCCACTTGCCGTTGACGTAGTCGCCGAAGGCGGTGCAGGCGTCGAGGTTGCTGTCCAGATCGCTGGCCTGGAACGCGTTGTAGGCCGGCAGCTTGCTCTCGTCGAGCTTGTAGGTGGTGGCGGCGTCGGCCGCGGCCGGCGTGGAGGCGGTGGCATCCTTTGCCGGGGTTTCGTTCTTGCCGCAGCCGACCAGCGCGGCCGAAACGGCCAGGGTCAGCAGCACGATCTTGGGAGTACGGGTCACTTGAATGGCCTCCAGGCCGAGTGAGTCAGGGAAGGGCCGGGGGAACGGCCGTGGGCCGAACGATACGCCGCCGGCCCACACTGCAAGGGTGTCGAAGGTCATGCCGTGGCGCAAGGGGGCCTTGCCGGCACCGGAAAAGACAGACCCGGCAAAAGCCGGGTCTGTCGGGGTACTGCTGTTCTGATGGATCAGAACTTGTACGAGGCGCCCATATAGAAGTAGCGACCGATGTTGTCGTACATGGCCGAGCCGACATCGGAGCCGAAGTAGTTCACCGGGGGATCCTTGTCGAAGGCGTTGTCGATGCCCAGATAGACGTCGATCTTGTCGCCCGGGAAGCGGTAGCCGAACTGGAAGTTGTTGTAGACGTAGGAACCGTTGCGGATCGGACTCTGCGAACCTGGGTTGCTGTTGTAGCTGTCCGGGGTCACCCGCAGGTTTCCGTCAACGTAGGTCATATCCCACGAAGCGCGCCACTGGCCCAGCGAGTACTTGGTCTGCAACTGGGCACGCCAGCGCGGATCGGTCACGTAGGTGACGTACTCGGTGTATTCATCCGGGAAGTCCTGGAAGGCCCATTCGCGGGACTGCAGCAGACGGGTGCCGACGAAACGCACCACGGTATCGCCACCAGCCAGTTTGAAGCGGTAGTCCATTTCCAGGTCGACACCGATGCGGCGCGAGCGGGCCAGGTTCTCGTTCAGCGCGGTCCAGCGAGTGATCGAGTACTCGGGGAAGGCCCGGCCCTGGGCGTCGGTGAAGCCACCGACCGGCGCGCGGACGATCTGGCCACAGAACGCATTGCCCACGCCCCCCGGCGAATCAACGCAGCGGGTGGCATTGGTCTGCGCGTTCACCGCACCGATGGCGTCCTTCAGGTTGATGTTCCAGTAGTCGATCGACATGCCGAAACCTTCCAGGAACTCAGGCTGCCACACCAGGCCGTAGGTGAAGCTGCGAGCACGCTCGGGCTTCAGGTCCGGGTTGCCGCCGCTTACGCCGGGGCGGCTGGCGGTGTAGGTGTCAACCCAGCCCACTGGAATGCCCAGCGCCGAGCAGTTGGCCTGGCGCAGCGCCGGATCCTTGGCGGTGGACGGACGGTTGCTGTTGGTCACCAGGTAGTTGCAGGGATCGGCGACGGTGGCGAAGTTCTCGCTCTGCGGGTTGTACAGCTCACCGATGCTCGGTGCGCGCACTGCCTGCGACAGGGTGCCGCGGGCGCGCAGGGTCGGAATGATGGTCCAGTCCAGGCCCACCTTCCAGGTGGTGGTCTTGCCGATGCTGCTGTAGTCCGACCAGCGGCCGGCAGCATCCATGGTCAGGTTGTAAATGCCCGGGATGTCGGCCAGCAGCGGTACGGTGGTCTCCACGAACGCTTCGCTCACGTCGTACTTGCCGGCACGGTTTGGAATGGCGTTCAGGAAGGTCAGGCCCTGTGCGGCCAGCGGATCGGTGATTTCGCGGCTCTTCTCGCGGCGGTACTCCACGCCACCGGCCACGCCCACGTCACCGGCCGGCAGGCTGAACAGTGATCCGTTGGCGACCGAGGCGCTGAACACGCTCTGCTGGATGCGGGAGAAGTTGTACGACTCAACGTTCATCCAGTCGCGAGCGGCCTGGGTGACCTGGCCATTGCCCAGCACGCTGAACGGCACACATCCGTCGCGGCCGAAGGCCGAATAGACGCGGCCGGTGTGCGGATTGATGGCGTTGGGGTTCAGCGTGGTGCGGCAGGTGACCTGGCCGGTGGCGGGGTCGATCACTGCATCCAGGCCAGCCTGCCAGCGCTCGTTGATGCGGTTGTTGAGGTTCCAGCGCTTGACTTCGCTCTGGCCCCAGTTGCCGTATACGTCGTAGGTCCAGTTGTCGGTCAGGTTGCCTTCCAGGCCGAGCACGAAGCGCTGGGTGTTGCGCTCGACGTGTTCACCACGCTGGCCGGCATCGACGTTGAAGCGGTTCAGCGTGATCGTCGAGGCGCCGTTGGCAAGCATCAGCGCACGAAGTTCCGGCGTCACAAAAGCGTTGTCGCGCTGGATGCGAAGGGTGGTATCGAACGACGGCTGGGCCAGGAAGTCCGATTCGGTTTCGGTGTACTTGCCTTCGAAGTAGATGCGGTGGTTGTCGGTCAGGTCGAAGTTGATGATCGTGTTGACGCTCTTGCGATCAAACTCCGGCTGCAGATCGGCCACGGCATTGAGGTCGGCGAAGTCGCAGTTGGTGCAGCTGCTGTTGCTGACGACAATGCCGTCGTAGCGCTGCTTGCGGAAGGTGCCGTCCGGGTTGAACTGGTAGCGGTTGCCCCACGTGGCCGGGTTGGTCGCGCTGAAGGTGCCCAGGGTGAACGTGCCGCCATAGGAGATCGAGTGGTTGCCACCCGGGCCGCTCAGCACGGTCTGCGGGTTGCTTTCGCTCGGCGGCTTGGACGAGTCATAGTTCGGGTTCGGCACCGACACCAGGTACTGGCGACCGATGGAACGGTCGGTACGCACGAATCGGTCCTGCTTGCTGTACTCCAAGGCGACGGCAGCGTTGCCGCGGCCACCGGCGAAGTCGGTACCGGCCGACATGCTGACGAACGAACGGTTGAAGCCGCCTTCATCGGCCATGCCGGTCTGGCCGCGGATTTCCGCGCCATCGAAGGACTTCTTCATGATGAAGTTGACCACGCCGGCTACGGCGTCGGCACCGTACACGGCCGATGCGCCACCGGTGATCACTTCGACGCGCTCGATCCATTCCACCGGAATGGTGTTCACGTCGACCGAGGTCGAGCCGGAGGTCGCGCCGACGTGGCGGCGGCCGTTGACCAGCACCAGGGTACGCGAGGTGCCCATGCCACGCAGGTCCATCAGTCCTACGCCGGCGGTGCCGATGAAGCGAGTCGAGTTGCCCAGGGTATAGGTCGGGGTCAGCGCCGGCAGGCGGGTCATCAGGTCGCCGATGTTGTTCGCGCCGGTGGCGCGGATTTCTTCGGCGGTGATGGCAGTGACCGGGGAGGGGGTCACGAAGCCGGTGCGCGCGATGCGCGAGCCGGTCACGCTGACGCGGTCCAGGTCGATCGGGTTGTTGCCGGAGCTGGCTTCCTGGGCCAGGGCCGGGGCTGCGGCAGCCATTATCAGGCCGGCGAGCAGGGCGTTGGTCAACGGGTGGCGACCGGGCGTGCGGTGGTGCGTCATGTGGTGAATCCCCCTAGTGGATGAAGATGGGCCGCATCCCTACGGCTGTTACGGTCATGTTCATGATTTGTCCTGACCTTGATCGAACCTAACACGCTCTTAACGGGAAATGCATGGTTTCGTCACGCTTTGTCACCAGGAATGTCAATCGCTTACATGAAATTGCAACAAATACAGATGCTTAGTCTCATTTGTGATGTGCCGAATCTGCCGGTGCCGGCCATATATGAATGGGTCGTTAAGTCGCACTTTGCGCAAAAAGGTGTCTCGCCAAGACTTCGCTTGCCTCCTGCGTGGCGACGGGTACTGGAGGATGGTGAGCGCATTCAGGAGCTGTTTGTGTGCCGCAGGGCGTGGTGTCAGCGCTGGCGGTGATCGGCGGTCGCGGTGTGCCGCCCGCTTGCCGCAGGCAAAAGAAAAGGGCGGCCGGAGCCGCCCTTTTCATGTGCTGCAATGCTGCGATCAGAACTTGTAGGACACGCGCGCGAAGAACGTGCGGCCGTACCAGTCGTACTGGGATGCGTACAACGGCGTGTTGCCATAACGGGTGCCGGCGGTGTTGGAGATCAGGTCCGGCTCCTTGTCGAACAGGTTGCGCACGCCGACCATGATGTTCCAGTCATCCATGTCGTAGCCGACAGAGACACTGTGGCGGAACTGCCAGCCGGCCTTGATGTCGCGGGTCGCGTTCTGGTAGCCGGAATAGGTGAAGTTCCGGTCCAGGTCCTTGTTCTGGGTGCTGCTGACGTACGTGCCCTGCCAGTTGAACGTCCAGTCACCCCGTTCCAGGCTGACGCTGGCCAGGCCGACGGTCTTCGGCCGGCCGATGTAGCCGACCTGGTCGGAGGTGGTGATACCACTGTCAGAAGCCGAGTCGAACAGCTGGTTGGTGTCTTCGATGGTGTACGTGACCTGTGCTTCGGCCGACAGCTTGCCGAAGGAGAAGTCATTGTCGTAGTTGATCTGCAGATCGTAGCCGCGGGTGCGCTCGCGGTTGATGTTGATGTACTGGTTGTAGATCGTGGTGATCTGGTTCGGCGAGGCCGCGTCAGTCGGGCTGTTGCGGACCAGATTGTCGCAGAACGCGTTCGGATAGACCGCCGAGCCATAGCAGCCGAACACGATGTCGTACTCGTCGAGCTGGGTGATTTCACCACGCACGTCGTAGTCGAAGTAATCCAGCGCGACATTCAGGTTGGCGAACGTCGGAGTCCACACCAGGCCCAGGGTCTTGGCCTTGGAGGTTTCCGGCTTCAGCTGACCGGCACCACCGCCTGAGTAAATCGTTGCGCTGCCGCCGCCGCCAGCGTAGTCGGACGGAATGCCGGCAGCACCGCAGTTGGCGCGCAGGAAGTCACTGTTGCTGTCGCCCCACAGGATGCACGGGTCGATCTGGTTCTGGGCCAGGAAACCAGTCTGGTTGCCCAGATAGAGCTCGTACAGGCCGGGTGCACGGTAGGACGTACCCATGGTGCCGCGGACGCGCAGAGAGGGAATGACCTGCCAGTTGACGCCGGTCTTCCAGACCTTGTCCGAGCCGGAGACCGAGTCGTATTTGAACACGCGGCCGGACAGGTTGACCGACAACGATTCAATGCCCGGGATGCCCTTCAGCAGCGGCACGTCGACTTCGGCGAACGCTTCCTTGACCTTGTCGGTGCCCTTGGTGATGTCGGCGGTGCTGGAGCCCCAGATGTTGCCCGAGCGCGAGAACTCGGAGGGGGTGTCGTCGATCTTGTACTTGCGGAACTCCACACCGACGGCCGAAGCCACGTCACCGGCCGGCAGGGTGAACAGGTTGCCGCTGAAGATGGCGTTGGCGCTGGTCTGCTGATACACGGTGTTGCCGGTGTGTCGCTGGCCGATCGCGCTGACCAATTCCGACATGCGGGTTCCGTTGAGGAAACCCGGGTCGAAGTAATTCACCGGCATGTCGTCGTCGGTGTAGCTCAGATCGCCTGCACGGCTGGTATCGATCGCCAGGTCGGTGTAGTCACCGCTGGAGCGGCTGTAGCTGGCGTTGACTTCCCAGGCCCAGCTGTCGGTCCACTTGAACCGGCCGTCCAGCTTGGTTGTGCCGTAGAAGTAGTCAACCGTGATTTTCTGGTCGCTGGGGAACGGCATGATGACCTGGTAGTAGTCATCGGCCGCTTCGCTGTATACCACCGGGAAGAACTGGCGCCAGGAGTGCGCCTTGGTCTCGCGACGGTTGTACAGGAACTGGGTCTTCCAGTTGACGCTGTCGAAGCTGAAGTCGGTGGCGGCGTACAGGGTTGCGCGTTCACGCTGGTTGATCACTTCCTGGTCGTGATAGAACGGGAAGTTGAGCACGTCCTGGTAATAGGCCGTGCCGCCGTTGGCATAGGAGGGGGTCGGACGCGGACGCGGACGGTAGCCCGGGAAGGGGCCTACCGTACTTCCGTCCGGCGACGGTACATAGCGGATCGCCGAGTTGTAGTAGTTGATGATGGTGTTGGCGTACAGGTTGCCGGTGCTGCAACCGCCCAGTTCGGTGCCGGCCAGGATCGAACGATCCTCACGGTCGATCCGCTGGCCATCGGTGCCCCATACGAGATCCTGGCCGCACTTGAAGAAGTCACGGTCGCCGACGGTCAGGGCGTTCAGACGGTCCCACTGTGCTGCTGCAACGATACTGCCCTTGTCGAAGTTCCAGCCGTTGGCGATGGAGGCAGAGAACTGCTCGCCGCCGCCGTGCTGCGGAACACTCATCGTGTAGGACATCTCCGGGCGGTCGATGCTCTTCTTGGTGATCAGGTTGACCACGCCGGCGAGCGCATCGGAACCGTAGATGGAAGACGAGCCGTCCTTGACGATTTCCAGACGCTGCAGGATGACCTGCGGAATGACGTTCAGGTCGAACGCGCCGACCTGGCCACGGGTGCCGGCCGGGCCAGGGCGCTGGCCGTCGAGCAGGACCAGGGTGCGGTTGGCGCCCAGGCCGCGCAGCGAGACCGTCTGCACGCCGGTGCCGCCTTCGACGACGAAACCGCCGAACTGGTTGTTCATCTGGGTCGAGCCAGCGGCGATTGCCGAGGTCTGCAGGAAGTCAGCGGTATCGAATTGACCTGCGGCAATGCCCTTCTCGATCGAGATGACCTGCACCGGCGACGTGGTCTCGTACTCCGGACGCTTGATGAGCGATCCGGTGACGACCACCGTGTCAAGGTCGGTTGCGCGCTTGCCTGTGTTTGTGGGGCTTGACGAAGCGGCTTCCTGCTGGGTGGTTTCCTGGGCAAGAGCCGGAGCGACTTGCAGACATGCCAGGACCGCGAGTGTCAGCGGAATGCGGCTTGGCTTGGATCGGCGGATAACGTTGCGCATTTCGGTTATATCCCTATTTGTTACGCTTCGGTTAACGGAGTGTATGGTTGCCGTAAAGTAAATGCAAGATGAATGAAGTCCCGCTGTAATGCGTTGATGTTCAAGCAAAATTCATCTTGCGGATACTGAGGCGCCCCCGCTGGCAAGGCCCAGGCGGGGGCGCTTTTTCGGGCCATCCGAATCGATCAGAGGCCGCCGGGGCCGCAGTCCTTCTTCAGGAAGCCTTCGATCAGGCCCAGTGTTTCCCGCTGCTGGCGCGGGTACCACGGCATGCTGTGCTGCTGGTCGGCGATGAGGTGGTACTGGGCAGGCACCTTGTCCTTCACCGCGTCGTAGAAACCCTGGGCGTGGAAGGAAGGTGTGCGCACATCGCGGTCACCCACGAACAGCATCACCGGAATGTTCGCGCTGGCGGTGTTGCGCATGGGGTCCATGCCCTTGACGGTCTGTCCTTGCAGGATGCGCTGCAGGCGGTTGTCACTCCAGGTCGTGCCCAACCGTCCCAGGTCGGTGACCGGAGCGCCGGCAATCGCGCACTGATACGGGCTGCCTGGGCGAACGGTGGCTGCGGCAGCAGCGAAGCCGCCATAGGAGTAGCCGAAGATCGCGATGCGGTCCTTCGCAGCGAAGCCCTGCGACACCAGCCACGCTGCACCGTCATCATTGTCGTCGGACATCCTCTGGCCCCATTCGCGGTCGCCGGCAATCCACAGGTCCCGGCCCAGACCAGAGGAGCCACGGTACTGCGGGCGAAGCACGGCATATCCGCGAGACGTCAGCAGCGCGACCCAGCCGGATGCATCCCATTGCACGTAGTCACGCGCCCAAGGGCCGCCGTGTGGATGGACAATGGCCGGCGCAGCGGCATCGCCTTCCTTCCAGCCCGCAGGGAGATCCAGGATGGCAGGAATGACCCGTCCGTCGCGTGCCTTGTAGTTCACCCAGCGTTGTTCGCCCACCGTGCCCTTGCTGATCCACGGACGCTCGCTGCCCAGGCTCACCACCTTTTTCCGATCCAGCAGCAGGAAATGGGATGGCGGTGCATCCGGACCGGTAGCGCGGAACAGGATCCTCGAGAAATCATCGTTGTAGCGGCTGATCTCGATCTGCCTTCCCGGTGCAGCTTGCTTCAGCGTGTCCTGGATCGATTTCAGCGTCGGGTCGACGTAGACCGTCTGTTGCGAAGGGCCATCGATGGTGAATCCGACCACTTGATTGAAGGTGCTCGGCTGGGTGCTGAAGACAAGGCTTGCGATGGAGAAGTTCGGATTGGCCAGCACCGGTTCGGGATCGAACTTCTGCGCCTTGGCGTCGTACAGATGTGCCTGCACCTTGTCCGAGAACAGGTCGGTCAGGACGTAGTACTTGCCTGTGGCATCGTCCACACCAGCCAACTCGACCGTATGCCGGTTGGACAGGCGTGTCAGCAGCGGCTTCTGCAGTACGAACTGCCCGGAGCTCGGATCAAGGATCTGAATCTGCTGGTCGTAATCGCCGCTGACCGGTTCGATCTGGCTCTTGGCGAGCACCTTGCCGCTGCGCGGGTCGAACAACGCAGGCTGGGCGCGGGTGCCGCCGCGGAACAGCAGTTCGGTTTCCTTGGTCTTGAGGTTGTACAGGTAGTAATTGGCGGTCAGCGTTATCTCGCTGAGCTGGCGGATGATGACCCGGTCCGGATCCAGCGGCAGCATGTTGACCAGCGATGCGCTGCCGCCCAGCTCCAGGCAGCGCTGGGTCTGTTCGCTCACGCCCAGCTTGCGCGTGTTGTCGGCGAATGCTTCGTTGAAGGTCTTCTGGCTCTGGTCGGTCAGGTAGGTCTTGACCACGAATGTCTTGGTCGCACCCGATACGCTGCCTTCGCCGCACCCCCCAAGCTGCCCGGTCCACTCCTGGCGGCCGACCGCCAGGATCTGGTCGGACTTGAGAGCGCCCACGGCAATGAACTTCATCCGGTCGCCCGAGGGCGTAACCACCTTCGGGGCGCCTCCCATTGCGTCGGTATCCCAGCTGGCCAGCGCAGTTTCTTCCGGGTTGCCCGGAGAGGGGATCAACGCGACCAGATGCTTGCCGTCCGGACTCATCGAGACCGACTGCAACGCTGGCATGCGTGCCAGGTCTTCGATCGGGATGGGAGCGGCGTGTGCCATGGCGCTGGCCAGGGCCATGGAGAGGGCACCGCACAGGGTGCGAGCGGAAATCACGTGCATGTCTTGTCCTTTTGCTGCGCGTTGATCGGCTGAAGCTGACTGGATTGTGAACAAGGTCGAAAGGTAGCAGATCGATGAGCTTCCTTGGCAGTGCCACCGCCTCTCCCCCTCCCTTGCCGCACCGGTGCTACCCAAAGCAGAAGACCCCGCCAGGGCGGGGTCTTCTGTGGTATCGGACGCGCAGACGGATCAGTTGTTGCCGAACTCGTACTTGGCCTGCACGTAGATGGCACGGCCATAAGCGTTGTACAGGTAGTTGTTGTACGGCTGGCCGCTGGTGCCGGAGAAGCTGTAGCGCTGGTTGTCAGGCATCTTGTTGAACACGTTGTTGACCATCAGCGACAGGGTCAGGTTGTCCATCGCCCGATAGTTCACGCTCAGGTTGTAGGTGGTGTACGAACCCCACTTGCCGGCCTTGTAGCCGGAGCTGTGGACGTAGTCGTAGCCGTTGCCCAGGTAGGCCATGTAGTTCGGCGTCTTGCCGATGTAGTTGGCATACAGGGTAGTGGTCCACTTGTCCTTGGCCCATCCGATCGAGCCGTCGGCGCGCACCTTGGCGTACGAGTCGTACACCCACATCGCATACGGGTCGCGCAGCAGGTCCAGGTACTCATCGCCCGGCTGCGGTTGCAGCTCGCGCTTGAGCATGTCGGTGTAGTTGCCGGAGAACTGCAGCGAACCGAAGCGGCCGATGTCCTGTACGTACTTGAAGCTGGCCGTCAGCGCCTGCAGGTTCTGGCTGGCCACGTTCATCTTCGGCGTATAGATCTCATCGAGCACACCGGAGGCATCGCGGGTAATCCAGTCGCTCACGTTCTGGCAGCTGGCCGAGGTGTTGTTGGTCTGGCCGTTGCGGCAGTAGTACTCGGCCAGCAGCAACTGGTCGGAGCTGAGGGTGTTGACCTCGTTCTTGATCTTCCAGTTGTAGTAGTCCACCGACAGCGAGAGATTGTTGATGGGCGCCCACACGATGCCGGCGTTCCAGACATCGGCGGTGATCGGCTCCAGGTCCGGGTTGCCGGATTGGGTGCCGAATACCGAGACGCTGTCATACGGACAGCCGGTGGTGTCGGCCGGGTCGTAGCCCAGCTGGCCGCAGCGGTAGTAGTCGGTGGAGCCGTTGGCATAGTAGCCGCTGACACCCTGGAAGGCATCGGACAGGGTGGGCGCGCGGAATGCGGTACCGTACTTGCCACGGAACAGCAGGCTGTCGACCGGACGGAATTCCAGGCCGACGCTGTAGGTCGCCTTGTCGATGGTGTTGCCACCGATCTTGAAGGCGTCGTAGCGGCCGGAGCCGGTCACCGTCAGTGATTCCAGCAACGGCATGCGCAGTTCGCTGGTCACCGCGTAGCTGCTGCGATGGCCGGCGCCGGAAACCGCGGTGGTGCCCCATACGCTGCCATCCACCAGGCGGGTATCGGGCGTGTAATCCCAGCCTTCGCTGCCGCCTTCAACCACCACTGCGAAGCCGGCGTCGCCGCCGGGCAGCTTGAACAGCGAACCATTGGTGACCTGCGCACGCAGCAGGTTCTGCCAGGTGCGGCTCTGGCTGTAGGTGTAGCCGGTAAAGCTCTGGAAATCACCGCTCGGCAGTGGCGAGTAGAACGCCTCCCAGTCCGGGCTGTAGATGTTGTACCCGGTGCTGGTGGTGCCCAACACCGGCCCCAGCACACGTTGCTCGAAGTAATCGTTGATTGGATCGTTCCAGCGCACGAAGTTGCGCTCGGTCAACTTGTACTCGCCGCGGGTGAAGCTGGCACTGTAGTCCCAGCTGCCGGCCGTGCCGCGGCCGCCGAGCGTGACCTGGTAAGCCTTGTTGCGATCGGTGTTCAGGATGTCGCGATAGCCGCCGGCGCCGATGTCCTCCGGCGCGAACACGCGCTGCAGGTTCATGTACTGGCCGCTGTCCTGATCGTAGAAGCGGCCCCAGCCGGAGGAGGTGCCCCACCAGGTGTAGTTCGAGCCGGTGGCGTACTTCACTTCTTCCAGGCTGTAGAGCGCGTCGCCGAACAACTGGAAGTTGTCGTTCACATCGAAGGTCATCGAGCTGTAGATCTGCCCGCTTTCCTTGCCGTTCTTGATGGTCTTGTAGCCGGTGCCATAGACCGAGCCGCAGGCCTGGCCGGTCGGTCGGGTGCCGAGCACGGTGGTGCCATCGAACTGGCCCGCCACGTTGGCGCACAGGTTCGGGTCCATCATCGCGTAGCGGTTGCTGTTGGCCGGCAGCAGCACCAGGAAGTCGTTGGAGACGTACTGGGGGCTGTAGCCATCGGGATTGTTGACCTTGGTCAGGTCGCGCTGGTAGCCCCAGATCGGGCTGGTCTTTTCGTACTGAACGTTGACCAGCGCATGGAATCGATCATCGACACCATTGAAACCGCGCGCCGCACTGACGCGCAGGCTGTTGCCGCCGCCTTCGGAGTAGGCACCGCCACGGACGTTGAGTACGCCGCCATCCATGCGTTCCTTGAGGATGATGTTGACCACGCCGGCGATCGCGTCCGAGCCGTACAGCGAGGACTGGCCACCGGGCAGGATCTCGATGCGCTCGACGATGTCGATCGGAATGCCGCTGATGTTGTTGAAACTGTCGCTGCCGTTGTACAGCGCCGGATACGAGAGCATCGGGCGGCCGTTGATCAGGTACTTGGTGTAGCCGGGGCTGAGCCCGAACATGCCGGCGGCCTCGGCACCCTGGGTGAACGAAGCGGAGGTCTGCCCGCCCTGCAGGCCGCCGGTCGACAGCGAGGACTGCTGCAGGACGTCGGCGACGCTGGTGAAGCCGCGGGTCTGGATGTCCTCGGCGGTGACGGTCAGGACCGGCGTGTGGTTCTCGATCTGCGTCTGCGGGATCAGGGAACCGGTGACGGTGACCCGGTCAAGCTGGGT
This sequence comes from Stenotrophomonas sp. G4, assembly GCF_003428825.1. Lineage (NCBI taxonomy): Bacteria > Pseudomonadati > Pseudomonadota > Gammaproteobacteria > Lysobacterales > Lysobacteraceae > Stenotrophomonas > Stenotrophomonas sp. G4. Next base: position 3,125,409 of record NZ_CP031741.1, on the reverse strand, counting down.
CGGGCCAGTGTCCTGCGCGTGGGCTGCGCCGGAGGCGAGCAGGGTGCCGATGAGGGCAAGGGTCAGGGGGTGACGCGAAGGCGTGGAGCGATGGCGAGACATGATGGATCCCCGTAATGAGCGATGTCGTCTGGCTGATGTCCTCCCTGACATCTTCATGAGGTGTTCAGTTGCAATCCATTCAGCCTGACCGTAACACGACGTTCACGTTGTCAAAACGGTGCCGTCACACGAATGTGTTGCTCATCGCAGGAAAAGTCCTTTGAAATCAGTGCATAAACACGATTGTCTGGGAATGTTTCAAAATGTTGCGTTGCAGAACAGAATTGATCGAAGCCAATGTTTCGTATGTAGATCAAAGGCTTGCTGGCTTTGCGGTTGCTTATTCTGATGGTTTAATTTATGAGACGATTTTTGATGTTTTGTCTCAATTGAGGGGAATGAAAAAGGCCCCGCCGAAGCGGGGCCTTTCCGGGCAGAGCGGGTGCGGCGCTTACTTCGCGCCGAACTCGTACTTGGCCTGCACGTACACGGCACGGCCGTAAGGGTTGTAGATGCTGCTGTTATACGGTGCGCCGATGTTGCCGGCGTAGCTGTGGGCCTGGCCGTCGGGCATCTTGTTGAACACGTTGTTGACCATCATCGACAGCGTCAGGTTATCCATCGCCTGGTAGTTCACGCTCAGGTTGTAGGTGGTGTACGAGCCCCACTTGCCGGCCTCGTAACCGGATGGATGAACGTAGTCGTAGCCCTTGCCCAGATACGCCATGCGGTTGGGGGTCTTGCCGATGTAGTTGAAGTACACGGTGGTGGTCCACTTGTCCTTCGCCCAGCCCACCGCACCGTCGGCACGCACCTTGGCGTACTGGTCGTAGTTCCACATCGCGTACGGGTCACGCAGCAGGTCCAGATAGTCGTCGCCCGGCTGCGGCTGCAGCTCGCGCTTGATCATGTTGGTGTAGTTGCTGGAGAACTGCAGCGCACCGAAGCGGCCGATGTCCTGCACGTACTTGAAGCTGGCCGTCACCGCCTGCAGGTTCTGGCTGGCGATGTTCATCTTCGGCGTGTAGATCTGGTCAAGCTTGCCTGCGCCATCACGGGTGATCCAGTCGCTCACGTTCTGGCAGCTGGCCGAGGTGTTGTTGGTCTGGCCGTTGCGGCAGTAATACTCGGCCAGCAGCAACTGGTCGGAACTGAGGGTGTTGACCTCGTTCTTGATCTTCCAGTTGTAGTAGTCCACCGACACCGACAGATTGTTGATGGGCGCCCACACGATACCGGCGTTCCAGACGTCGGCGGTGATCGCTTCCAGCTCGGGGTTGCCCGACTGCTCACCGAACACCGATTCGTTGGCATACGGGCAGCCAACCGTGTCGCTGGGGTTGAAGCCGAGCTGGCCACAGCGGTAGTAGTCCACCGAACCGTTGGCGTAGTAGCCGCTGCGGCCCTGGAACGCGTCGGACAGGCTGGGCGCGCGGAAGGCGGTGCCGTACTTGCCGCGGAACAGCAGGCTTTCAATGGGGCGGAATTCCACGCCGATGCTGTAGGTCGATTTGTCGACGGTCTTGTCGGCGATCTTGAACGCGTCGTAGCGGCCCGAGGCGGTCACGGTCAACGACTCCAGCAGCGGCATGCGCAGTTCGCTGGTCAGCGCGTAATTGCTGCGATGGCCGGCGCCGGCCACCGAGGTGGTGCCCCAGACGCTGCCATCAAGCAGGCGCTGGTCGGGGGTATAGGACCAGCCTTCGCTGCCGGCTTCTGCCACCACGGCCAGGCCGGCATCGCCACCGGGCAGCTTGAACAGCGAACCGTTGGTGATCTGCGCGCGGCCCAGGTTCTGCCAGGTGCGGCTCTTGTTGTAGGTGAAGCCGGTGAAGGTCTGGAAATCACCGGCCGGCAGCGGCGAATAGAATGCGCCCCAGTTCGGGTTGTAGATGTTGTAGCCGTCGTCGGTGACGCCCAGCACCGGGCCCAGCACGCGGTCTTCGAAGTAGCTGTCGATCTCGTTGGCCCAGCGCGCGAAGCTGCGCTCGGTCAGCTTGTATTCGCCACGGCTGAAGCTGGCGCTGTAATCCCAGTTGCCGAAGTTGCCACGACCGCCCAGTGTGACCTGGTAGGCCTTGTTGCGATCGGTGCTCATGATGTCGCGGTAACCGGCGGGGCTGATGTCCTCCGGCGCGAACGCGCGCTGCAGGTTCATGTATTCGCCACTGGCCTGGTCGACGAATGCACCGAAACCGACATCGCTGCCCCAGAATGCGTAGCCCGAACCGGCGTTGTACTGCACTTCTTCCAGGCTGTAGAGCGCGTCTGCGAACAGCTGGAAGTTGTCGTTGACATCAAAGGACATCGACGAATAGATCTGGCTGCTCTCCTTGCCGTTCTTCAGCGTCTTGTAGCCGGCGCTGAAGGGCGAACCACAGGATTCACCGACGGCACGCGTGCCGAGCACGGTGGTGCCGCCAAACTGGCCGGCCACGTTGGCGCAACGGCTCGGGTCCATCATCACGTAGGCGTTCTGCTGGTCCGGCAGGTAGACCAGGAAGTCGTTGGGGGGGACCTGCGGGGTATAGCCCTTGGTGTTGTTCTGCTTGGTCAGGTCGCGCTGGTAACCCCAGATCGGGCTGCTCTTCTCGTACTGCACGTTGACCAGTGCGTGGAAGCGGTCATCAAAGGCGTTGAAGCCATGCGCGCCGCTGACGCGGAAATCGTTGCCGCCACCCTCGGTGTAGGCGCCGCCGCGCACGTTCAGCACGCCGCCGTCCATGCGGTCCTTGAGGATGATGTTGACCACGCCGGCGATTGCATCCGAGCCGTACAGCGACGACTGGCCGCCGGGCAGGATCTCGATGCGCTCGACGATGTCGATCGGGATGCCGCTGAGGTTGTTGAAGGTATCGCTGCCGTTGTAGAGGGCGGGGTAGGACAGCATCGGCCGTCCGTTGATCAGGTACTTGGTGTAGCTCGGGCTGAGGCCGAACATGCCCGAGGCTTCGGCGCCCTGGGTGAACGAAGCGGAGGTCTGGCCGCCCTGCAGGCCGCCGGTGGTCAACGAGTTCTGCTGCAGCACCTCGGCAACGCTGGTGAAGCCACGGGTCTGGATGTCCTCGGCGGTGACGGTCAGGACCGGCGTGTGGTTCTCGATCTGCGTCTGCGGGATCAGCGAGCCGGTGACGGTCACGCGTCCAAGATCGGTGGGAGTGTTGTCCTGGGCGAGCGCGATCGCGCTGCTGCTGGCCAGGATCAGGCCGCTGAGGACGGCGCGGGTGAGCGGGTGACGCGGGAAGCCATTGCGAGACATGCGGTACTCCGTGTGGTCGTGAGAAACGCGTTTTCCCTTTCCTGGGAACTCATGGATGGTTCAGCAGCCTGTGGACACAGAAAGGCGGCGTTTTTCGAACGTAACACACGCTTAACTTGTTTTTCGCGGGCTTGTCGCGCTCTCGCAATGGTTCGTTGGGAGTTAATAAAAATTTCTTTAAAAACAATGTATTGCAATATCGGTACGAATTTGCCGAGTTTGGCTTAATGAATATCTAGTAAATGTTCGGATATTTAACAATCGAGATGCTCCTGCGGTGATCGCCGCACATGCCTCGCCAAAAAAAGTTCTTCTCCCTCAGATGGGAGAAGAACCAAAAAAAAGGCCCCGCCGAAGCGGGGCCTGGTCCGGAATCAAACCCGGAAAACGACGGGATTACTTGCCGAAGTCGTACTTGATCTGAGCCGAGATCTGGCGGCCGTAGACGCTGTAGAAGCCGTCATTGAACGGCGCTGCCTCGTTGCCCGGGTAGTTGTAGCGCTGGCCTTCCGGCAGCTTGTTGAACACGTTGTTGACCATCAGCGACAGGGTCAGATCATCCTGCGCCTGGTAGTTCAGGCTCATGTTGTAGGTGGTGTACGAACCCCACTTGCCGGCCTTGGCGCCGGAGGAGTGGACGTAGTCATAGCTGCGGCCGGTGTAGGCCAAGTAGTTCGGGGTGCTGCCGACGTAGTTGGCATACACGGTGGTGGTGAACTTGCCGATGTTCCAGCCGACCGACAGGTCGCCACGGACCTTGGCGAAGTTGTCGTAGTACCACATGTTGTACGGATCGCTCAGCAGATCCAGCTTCTGTGCTCCCGGCAGCGGAGTCACTTCACGCTTCAGCATGTTGGTGTAGTTGCCCGAGAACTGCAGCGAACCGAAGCGGCCCATGTCCTGCAGGTACTTGGCGCTGACCGTCACCGCTTCCAGGTTCTGGCTGGCAACGTTGAGCTTGGGCGTGTACACGCGGGTCAGGTTGCCGCCGGCATCGCGGCTCACCCAGTCGGTTACGTTCTGGCAGCTGGCCGAGGTGTTGTTCGGCAGACCGTTGTGGCACTGGTACTCGGCCAGCAGCAACTGGTCGGTGCTGAGGGTCTTGACCTCGTTCTTGATCTTCCAGTTGTAGTAGTCGGCCGACAGCGAGAAATTGCTGACCGGAGCCCACACCACGCCTGCGCTCCACACGTCGGCGGTGATGGGCTTCAGTTCCGGGTTGCCGGACTTTTCGCTGTACACCGAGGTGGTCTTGTAGAACGAGCAGGCTTCGTCGCGCAGGGCATAGCCCAGCTGGCTGCAACGGTAGTAGTCGTTCTGGCCCGAAGCGTAGGAACCGCTCATGCCCTGGTAGGCATCTGACAGGGTCGGCGCGCGGAAGGCGGTGCCGTACTTGCCGCGGAACAGCAGGCTTTCGATCGGACGGAATTCCAGGCCGACGCTGTAGGTGGCCTTGTCGACGGTGCCGTCGCCGATCTTGAACGCGTCATAGCGGCCCGAGGCGCTGACGGTCAGGGTTTCCAGCACCGGCATGCGCAGTTCGCTGGTCACCGCGTAGTTGCTGCGATGGCCTGCGCCGGCCACGGCAGTGGTGCCCCACACGTTGCCATCGATGAACGCCTGGTCCGGCGAGTAGTCCCAACCTTCGCTGCCGCCTTCAATGACGACGGCCAGGCCGGCGTCGCCGCCCGGCAGCTGGAACAGCGAACCGTTGGTCACCTGTGCACGTGCCAGGTTCTGCCAGGTCTTGCTGCGGTGGGTGCCGTAGCCGGTGAAGCTGGCGAACTGGTCCGGGGTGATCGGCGAGTAGAATGCGGCGTAGTTGGGGTTGTAGATGCCGAAGCCATCGGCGGTGGTGCCCAGGCGCGGGCCCAGCACGGTCTGGCCGAAGAAGTTCTCGATCTTGTCCTTCCAGCGCACGAAGCGGTTCTGGTCAAGACGGTACTCACCGCGGGTGAAGCTGGCGCTGTAGTCCCAATCGCCGACCATGCCCTTGCCGCCCAGGGTGACCTGGTAGGAACGGCTCTCATCGGAGTTCAGGATGTTGTCGTAGTGGCCGGGGCCGATTTCTTCCGGTGCGAAAGCGCGCTGCAGGTTGACGACCTTGCCCAGGCCCTGGTCGTAGAAGCCGCCCATGACCGACTTGGTGCCCCACCACAGGGCGCTGGAGCCGGAGGTGAACTCGGTCTTTTCCTTGCTGTACAGCACGTCGGCGAACAGCTGGAAGTTGTCGTTCACGTCGAAGGTCATCGACGAGTAGAACTGGCCACTGTCCTTGCCGTTCTTCAGGGTCTTGTAGCCGGCGCTGTACACCGAACCGCAGGACTCGCCGGAGGCGCGCTTGCCGACGGTGGTGGTGCCGTCATACAGGCCAGCCACGTTGCCGCAGCGGGTCGGGTCCATCATGTACAGCTTGTTGTCCGAGTTGCCGATCACGGCAAAGTCGTTGGACGGCAGCTGCGCGGTGTAGCCGACCGGGTTGTTCTGCTTGGTGATGTCGCGCTGGAAGCCCCAGATCGGGCTGCTGTTTTCCAGCTGCACGTTGACCAGTGCATGGAAGCGGTCATCGAAGGCGTTGAAGCCCTTGGCGGCGCTGAAGCGGATGTTGTTGCCACCACCTTCGGTGTAGGTGCCGCCGCGGACGGTCACGGTACCGCCGTCCATGCGTTCCTTCAGGATGATGTTGACCACGCCGGCGATCGCGTCCGAGCCGTAAAGCGAGGACTGGCCACCCGGCAGCACTTCGATGCGCTCGACGATGTCGATCGGAATGCCGCTGATGTTGTTGAAGGTCTCGCTACCGTTGTACAGCGCCGGATACGACAGCATCGGGCGGCCGTTGATCAGGTACTTGGTGTAGCCAGGGTTCAAGCCGAACATGCCGGCTGCTTCGGCACCCTGGGTGAAGGCGCCCGAGGTCTGGCCGCCCTGCAGGCCGCCGGTGGTCAGCGAGGACTGCTGCAGCACTTCGGCAACGCTGCTGAAGCCGCGGGTCTGGATGTCTTCGGCGGAGATCGACATCACCGGGGTCTGGGTTTCAACCTGGGTCTGCGGGATCAGCGAGCCGGTGACGGTGATCTTGTCCAGGTTGGTGGCCTTGTCCTGGGCCATTGCCGGCGAGGCGGCAACCAGGGCGGAGATCAAGGCGACAGCGAGGGTGTTGCGACGTGCGGAATTGCGAAGGTCTTTCATGTAGTTCCGTTCAAAGAGCAAATACAAGTACGGCACTGCGCATGCGCCATCGAGCGTGCTGCAACAACCAGCCGCGGAGCCCAAAACCAGTGCTCAGCGAACGTAACATGAACTTAACAATCTGTGCACGAATCTGTAGCAATCCTGAATTTCAGTCAGCGTACGTCCAGCTAGTATGATGTTGGGTTCTTCTTGTCGATCCACCCGGAGCCCGCAGTGAACAGTTCTTCCCGTCGTCCGCATGCCAGCCAGGTGCAGAAGGGACTGGCGCCGCATGCGCGCATCCGCAACGTGATCGCGGTGGGCTCGGGAAAGGGTGGGGTGGGCAAGTCGACCACGGCGGTCAACCTGGCCGTCGCACTGCAGCAGCTGGGTGCGCGCGTCGGCGTGCTTGATGCCGATATCTACGGCCCCAGCGTGCCGGCGATGCTCGGCCTGTCCGGTCGCCCGGAAAGCCCGGACAACAAGAGCATCGAGCCGATGCGGGCCTTCGGCGTGGACACCATGTCGATCGGTTATCTGGTCGAGGACGAAACGCCGCTGATCATGCGCGCACCGCGCGCGACGGCGGCGCTGACCCAGCTGTTCGAAGACACGCTGTGGGACGATCTGGACTATCTGCTGATCGATCTGCCGCCGGGCACCGGCGACATCCAGCTGACCCTGGTGCAGAAGATCCCGCTGGCCGGCGCGGTGATCGTCACCACGCCGCAGGACATCGCTACGCTGGATGCGAAGAAGGCGCTGAAGATGTTCGAGAAGGTCGAGGTGCCGGTGCTGGGCGTGGTCGAAAACATGGCCGTGCATACCTGCAGCAACTGCGGGCATGTGGAGCACCTGTTCGGCGAGGGTGGTGGCGAGCGCATGGCGGCGCAGTACGGCGTGCCGCTGCTGGGGTCGCTGCCGCTGCAGATCGGCATCCGCGAGCAGGGCGATGCCGGTACCCCGATCACCGCCGCGCAGCCGGAATCGGCGGCGGCCCAGGCCTACCACCGTGCCGCCCAGCGTCTGGTCGAGGAAGTGGGCAAGCGCCCGCGCGCTTCGATCCCGATCCTGTCCTCGCTGCTGTAAGGGCCCGCTGGGGGCTGCGGCGGCGACGCCCGGCCCCCTGCTAGAATCCTCGCGCCCCCTCGCACCCAGGACAGAGCATGAGCATCAAGAGTGACCGTTGGATCCGCCGGATGTCCGAACAGCACGGCATGATCGAGCCGTATGAGGCCGGGCAGGTCAAACAGGCCAACGGCGAGCGCATCGTCAGCTACGGCACTTCCAGCTACGGCTACGACGTGCGCTGCTCGCGCGAGTTCAAGGTGTTCACCAACATCAACTCGACGATCGTGGACCCCAAGCATTTCGATCCGGGCAGCTTCGTCGATATCGTCGGTGACGAGTGCATCATTCCGCCCAACAGCTTCGCGCTGGCGCGCACGGTCGAGTATTTCCGCATCCCGCGCGACACCCTGGTGGTGTGCCTGGGCAAGAGCACCTATGCGCGCTGCGGCATCATCGTCAACGTGACCCCGCTGGAGCCGGAGTGGGAAGGCCATGTGACCCTGGAATTCAGCAACACCACGCCGCTGCCGGCGCGCATCTACGCCAACGAAGGCGTGGCGCAGATGCTGTTCTTCCAATCCGATGAAGTGTGCGAGACCTCGTACAAGGACCGCGGCGGCAAGTACCAGGGCCAGACCGGCGTGACCTTGCCGCGCACCTGACTGCCTTCGTCAGCGCGTATTGGTAGCGCCGGGCCATGCCCGGCGTTTCCGTTTGTGGGGCCGCGCGCTGCGTTCGCCGGGCATGGCCCGGCGCTACCTTATTTGCCGCGACCGAACAGGATCGCGATGCCTACGGCGACCAGGCCGAGTGGCCACCAGGTCAGCAGCAGGCGCGACAGGTTCAGGTTGGTCCAGCCCAGGTTGCTGGCCAGCATGAACAGGCCGATCAGGATCAGCAGGATGGCGGCAACGATATTGAATCGCATCGGGTCGGCACTGGCTCAGGAATGGGCCGGATATCCTAGCCGTTCCTTCCAGTAGGCGACATGCTGGTCCAGCGCGGCCGGCTCATAGCGGTGCGCCGGGCCGCTGCCCCAGACCGGGCCGGGCCATGCCGGATCGCCGTCATGACGTCCGATGACGTGGAAGTGCAGCTGTCGCACGATGTTGCCCAGCGCGCCGATGTTGATCTTCTCCACCCCGTCGGAGCCCTTCAATGCCTTGCAGGCGCGGTTGAGCTCGGTGCGCAGCTTGTCCTGCTGTTCACCGTCCAGCTCGATCCATTCGGTGACCCCGGCCAGGCGCGGGACCAGCACCAGCCAGGGGAATCGTTCGTCGTTCATCAGTCGCACTTGCGACAACGGGCCTTCGGCCACCAGCACGCTATCGGTGGCCAGGCGTGAATCGAGTTCGAAATCGCTCATCCAAGATGCTCCGAGAAGAAGTCCAGGGTGCGTTGCAGCGCCAGGGCGGCGCTGTCTGGATCATACGCATGTCCGACCTCGCGGTTGAAGGCATGGTCGGCCGGATACACGTAGGTCGCCATCTGCGGCAGCTTCTCACGGTGCGCCTGGACCGCCTCCGGCGGGATGCTCTTGTCCTGCGCGCCGAAGTGGAACATCACCGGGGCCTTGGGCGCTTCATCCAGGAACTGCACGTTGCGCGCGCCGTAGTAGCTCACCGAGGGCAGGCCCAGGCGCAGCGCGGACAGCAGGGCGACACTGCCGCCCCAGCAGTAGCCGACCGTGCCGACCTTGCCATGCGGTGCCAGCCGGGTTGCCGCAGCGCGGACCACTTCCAGTGCCTTTTCCATGCCCAGCGCGGTGACCCGTTCCAGCCCATCCTTCACGCCCTCGGGGCTGTAGGGCAGGGCATCCGGGTCGGCCTCGGGGCCGTCGACCAGGTCGAAGAACGACGGCGCCAGCACTGCGTAGCCCTGGGCCGCGAAGCGTTCGGCGACGCTGCGGATGTGCGGGTTGGCGCCGAAGATCTCCTGCACCACCACCAGCGCGCCGCGGGGTTTGCCCTCGGGCAGCGCCTGCCAGGCACGGACCGGGCCGTAATGCGTATCCAGGGTGATCCATTCGGACATCGGGGTGTACCTCGTTGCAGGGGCCAGGCCTGCATTGTCGGTGCTGGGCGGGTTAGCGCGATGTCAGCGGCTGTGCGGGATCGGGCGGCTGGGTGTTCAGGGCGGGCGCATGGTCGCCATGTCAGTTGCGTGGGCTCCGGATTTTCTGACTGCAGAATCGGCTGCCTCTGACGATGATTTCATTAAAGCATCCGGTGGGATGGAAAAGGTCAACGAATATGATTTTGGCTGGCTTTATGGGCGGTGGCGCCGCCGGGAGGCGCAGGGGCTGTTTCAGGTCGGTGTTCTATATTTTCTTCGGATCATGGATGGGAACTATTTTGATGAATACTAAACGGATTATTGGGGGAGTTTGGATGGCTGCTCTCGCACTGGCGTCTGCTTCAGCGCACGCGAGTGACAGGTCCTATACGGATCATGAGCTGGCGTCACGTGATGGAAAGAAGTGGATAACAAGGACTGCTGCTCTGACCGACTTCGATGGAGGTCAGGTTGTTGTCGAGTTGCGGTTGTTTGAAGATGGCAAGGGCGGGCTTGTCTATCGGTATGACGATCAAACCGAGGCTACCAAGCTCTATCATCAGGCGTCCTGTGAGGAAACCGGCGCTGAAGTCAGGCGCGGTGATACGGTTCTTGGGGGTGAGTCTGTGGCCGCGTGGTCATGCGTGGGGGCTGCTGACAAGCAGGCGGAGTCAGAGAAATCGACGGAGAGAACGGATGCGCCGCGAGCGGCCTATTACGTGCATGCTTTGGCGCCCAGCGGCAGCGCGCCTTTGGGGGTCAACTTCCACTCGGTAGGAATTGCCCGTTATCAAAGTTCCATTGCAGGGGAGTCCAATGGCAATGTCTCCATTGACAATGGTCGTTGTACTGCATCTGCTGTCGATCATCATACCGGCCCATTTGTTGGTAGCTACGAGCTCAAGGTGGTTTGTATTGGCACTCAGCGCGGACTGCTCAATACCTCCATGTCAGCATGTATTCCGAGGGTATGTTCGACAGATGTCGGGGCCGTGGACGTGATTTAAGGTGTCCTGCGGGAGTTGACGGAGGCATTTCAAGGGCTGGGCGGGCCGGGGGAGGGCGATTCAGTTCCACCCACCAAGACCATCCGCCAACCCCGGTATACTGGCGCCCTTTCAGGCCCCGGCCCCCAGGTCCCCCTGCCATGCCGGCAGGGCCCAGGCCCCCAGAGTCCCGCGATTCCATGTCCCAGCTGAACCCCAAAGTCGGCTTCGTCAGCCTTGGCTGCCCGAAGGCCCTCGTCGATTCCGAGCGCATCCTCACCCAGCTGCGGTCGGAAGGCTACGACATCGTCCCGTCCTACGATTCGGCCGACGTGGTGGTGGTCAACACCTGTGGCTTCATCGATTCGGCGGTGACCGAATCGCTGGACGCCATCGGCGAGGCGATGAACCAGAACGGCAAGGTCATCGTCACCGGCTGCCTGGGCAAGCGCCCGGAGCAGATCCGCGAGGCATACCCGAACGTGCTGGCGGTGTCCGGGCCGCAGGATTACCAGAGCGTGATGGAAGCGGTGCATGCGGCGCTGCCGCCCAAGCACGACCCGTTCGTGGATCTGGTACCGGACTACGGCATCAAGCTGACCCCGCGCCACTACGCATACCTGAAGATTTCCGAAGGCTGCAACCACCACTGCAGCTTCTGCATCATTCCGTCGATGCGCGGCAAGCTGGTCTCGCGTCCCGTGGACGAGGTGCTGCGCGAAGCCGAGCGCCTGGTGCGCGGCGGTGTGCGCGAACTGCTGGTGGTTTCGCAGGACACCTCTGCCTACGGCGTGGATGTGAAGTACGCCGAGAAGATGTGGCGCGACAAGGCCTACCAGACCCGCCTGAAGGCACTGTGCGAAGGCCTGTCCGAACTGGATGCGTGGGTGCGCATGCACTACGTCTATCCGTATCCGCACGTCGATGACGTGGTGCCGCTGATGGCCGAGAACCGGATCCTGCCGTACCTGGACATCCCGTTCCAGCACGCCAGCCCGCGCATCCTGCGCCTGATGAAGCGCCCCGGCGCGGTCGAGAAGACCCTGGAGCGGGTGCAGAACTGGCGCCGCATCGCACCGGACATCACCGTGCGTTCGACCTTCATCGTCGGTTTCCCGGGCGAGACCGAGGCCGAGTTCGAAGAGCTGCTGTCCTTCCTGGACGAAGCGCAGCTGGACCGCGTCGGTGCGTTCGCCTACTCGCCGGTGGAGGGCGCTACGGCCAACAGCCTGCCGGACCCGGTGCCGGAAGAAGTGAAGCAGGAACGACTGGCGCGCTTCATGGAGAAGCAGGCGCAGATTTCGGCTTCGCGCCTGGAAGCCAAGATCGGCACGGTGCAGCAATGCCTGGTCGATGCCATCGAAGGCGATATCGCGGTGGCCCGTTCCAAGGCCGATGCGCCGGAGATCGACGGCCTGGTGCATATCCAGAACGCAGACCAGGTGGCGTTGCGCGTGGGTGAGTTCGTCGACGTGGAAATCACCGAGAGCGACGAGCACGATCTCTACGGCGACGCACTGCCGCCGACCACGCGCCCGGCATTCGACCTCAAGGTGCTGTGACCGGGGCGGAGGCTGCTGATGGCGGCCCCCGCCGCTTCGTGCCACCGCTGCGTGCGGCGGTGGGCAGGGCTGCGTTCGATCATCCGTTGTTTGCCGGTATCGCCGGGTTCGGTGATCTGCTGACGGCAGCGGACTGGCCACGCGTGGTCGACCTGGACGCGCGCCTGGCGTTGCCGGGGAAACGCTTTGTTGAACAGGATGCGGCGTTGCTGGCCGACGGCCTGCACTACGAAACGCGCATTGCCGAAGGGCGCATCGCAACCCGCGCGGGCAACTGGCACGACCTGTTCAACGCCCTGGTCTGGGCACGCTACCTGCCGATCAAGTGCGCACTCAACGCGCAGCAATGCCGGCACATCGAGGGCAGGGCCGCAGGACAGCGCAACCGCGCGCAGGCCGCGCTGACCCAGTTCGACGAAACCGGCGTGGTGGTGCGTGTGCGTGACCCGGCGTTGCTTGCAGCCTGGGATGCTCACCAGTGGCGCGTGCTGTTCGAACCGATCCATTGGCAGTCAGGACGGATCGCCATCGCCGCGGTATTCGGTCATGCCTTGATGGAACAGGCGCTGCTGCCGGGCCGGCTGCTGGTCGGCAAATGCGTGGTGCTGCAGGGCGATGACGATGCGGGCTGCATCGACACGGTCGCGCGCGCCATCGAGGAGGGCAGGGTGCTGCTCGATCCCTTGGAACTGCGCCCGCTGCCATTGGCGGGTATTCCCGGCTGGCACACCGACCAGGCGCCAGCCTTTTACGCGAACGACGACTACTTCCGCCCGCTGCGCGAAGGGCGCCGCTATCCGCCGCCGCTTGTGTAGAACCGAACCCATGCCCGGCCGAGCGCCGCTGCCCGCCACAGGCTCAGCCGTTGGCCGCAGCCTCGTACTCCACGCCGATCACCGCAAAGGTGTGGTTGCCACTGGGCAGTTCCACTGAAAACTCATCATCCAGGCGCTTCTTCAACAAGGCCCGCGCCAACGGCGAATCGATGCTGATCCAGCCCAGCCCCGCATCGGTTTCATCCGGCCCGACGATGCGGTAGCGGCTGGTCTGCCCGCTGTCCACGTTCTCCAGTTCCACCCACGCACCGAAGAACACCGCTTGCGGATCGGTTGGCGTGGTGTCGACCACGCGCAGTGATTCCAGGCGCTTGGTCAGGTAGCGCACGCGACGATCGATCTCGCCCAGCTGCTTCTTGCGGTAGGTGTATTCGGCATTCTCCGAGCGATCGCCTTCGGCCGCGGCTGCTGCCAGCGCCTTGACCACTTCCGGTCGACGCACCCGCCACAACTCATCCAGCTCGGCCTTCAAACGTGCATGGCCGGCGGCGGTGATCAGCGCGGTGCTCTTTTCTGCGGGGGGGCGCCAACGCGACATGTAATGCGGCTTCTCGTGCGGAATGAAACAACCACGGCGCGCCGTCGCCGGCGCGCCGCAAAGGAACTGCGTGGCTCTCAGCGCTTGCCGCCGAAGATGCCACCGAGGATGCCGCGCACGATCTGGTTGCCCAGCTTGGTGCCGACCGTACGCGTGGTCTGCTTGGCCATCGTCTCGATCATGCCCTGGCGGCGCTTGGTACCGAAAATGGCGTCCTTGATCGACTGCCCGAAACCGCCTTCCTGCGCCTCGTCCTGTTCACGGCTGCGCGCGGCCGGCGCATCGGCCTTCTCGACGGCCTTCTGCGCGCGCTGGGCCAGCAGTTCGGCTGCCGATTCGCGGTTGACGGCAGTGTCGTAGCGCGTGCCGACCGGGCTGCCGGCACGCACCTGCGTACGTTCGGTGTCGGTGACCGGTCCCATGCGGCAGCGGGGTGGTGCGATCATCGTCTGCTGCACCGGCATCGGCACGCCCTTGTCCTGCAGCGTGGAGACCAGCGCTTCGCCGGTACCGAGCTGGCTGAGCACCTTCACCACATCCAGCTTCGGGTTCGGCACGAAGGTCTCAGCGGCGGTCTTCACCGCCTTCTGGTCGCGCGGGGTGAATGCGCGTAGCGCGTGCTGTACACGGTTGCCGAGCTGGCCAAGGATGTTGGCCGGCACGTCGTCCGGGAACTGCGAGCAGAAGTACACGCCAACGCCCTTGGAACGGATCAGCCGCACCACTTGCTCGATGCGCTGTACCAGAGCGGGCGGTGCATCGTCGAACAGCAGGTGTGCTTCGTCGAAAATGAAGACCAGCTTCGGCTTGTCGAGGTCGCCCACTTCGGGCAGCTGCTCGAACAGCTCCGACAACAGCCATAGCAGGAAGGTGGAGTACAGCTTGGGCTTGAGCACCAGCTGGTCGGCGGCAAGGATGCCGATGACACCGCGGCCGTCATGGTTGACCCGCATGATGTCGGCCAGTTCCAGCGCCGGTTCGCCGAAGAAATGCTCGCCGCCGTCCTGCGCCAGCCGCAGCAGGGCGCGCTGGATGGCGGCCACCGACTGCGCACTGACCAGGCCGTACTCGGTGGAGATGTCCTTGCGCTCCTCGGCCACCAGGCCGAGCAGGGCGCGCAGGTCGTCCATGTCCAGCAGCAGCAGGCCGCGGTCGTCGGCCAGCTTGAATACGATGTCGAGCACGCCGGCCTGGGTGTCGTTCAATTCCAGGATGCGGGCCAGCAGGGTCGGACCCATCTCGCTCACGGTGGTGCGCACCGGGTGGCCGAGCTTGCCGTACAGGTCCCAGAACACGGTGGGGCTGGCGGCCGGGGCATAGTCGCTCACGCCGATCTCGGCCGCGCGCTTGAGCAGGTTCTCGGCGCCGGTGCCCGGCACGGCCAAGCCGGAGACATCGCCCTTCACATCGGCCAGGAACACCGGTACCCCGATCCGCGAGAAGCCCTCGGCCAGGGTCATCAGGGTCACGGTCTTGCCGGTGCCGGTGGCGCCGGCGACCAGCCCATGGCGGTTGCCGAGTTTCGGCAGCAGGGTGACAGCCACATCGTCGGTGATGCCTTTGCCGAGCAGAATCGGATCCATGGTCCAGCCCTTGTGATGAATGTGCCAATGTTAACCGCCGACGGTGACGGGCCGAAGGTCGGCTTGCCCCGACCTTGGCAGCGCCGCTACTCTGCCTGCCTGTTTCATACACAGTGCCACCAATGCCCGTTCCTGTCCTGATTTCCCGCACCTGGCCGCTGCTGGCCCTGGCTGGCCTGGTTTCCCTGGCACCGGAGGCCCACGCACAGCGGGTTTCGGCCCGGGACAAGGTGAAGGTGGATGCCCTGCAGCAGCGCATGACTGCAGCCGAGAAACGCTACAGCGATGCCGTTCTGCTGGTGGCCAACGCCGATCCGAAGGGGCGCAACGAGGCCGATGCCGCGCTGGAGGACATGGAAGATGTCATCAGCGAATGCGTGAAGCAGAAGGGCTGCCAGATGAGCAACATGCTGGCGACCTACAAGCGCCTGCTCAAGCACGATGCCGATGCCGCCACCGATGATGACGTGGCCGATGAAGCCGGCGACCGCCTGGAGGCCGACCCGGACCATGTCGGCCCGCTGGCTGCCGACGTGCCCGAGGCGGCCCGCGCAGCGGCGCTGCTGAACGACAAGCGCCATGCCTTCGACAACATGGTCGAGTACAACCCCGCGGTGCAGGCCGGCATCCGCCGCTGGCTGACCGACATGCGCCCGGCGCTGATGACCACCTACGAGAACTACCAGAACCTGCGCGCGGTGATGTGGCCGGAATGGGAGAAGCGCGGCCTGCCCGAGGCGCTGCTGTTCGGCATCATGGCCAAGGAATCCAACGGTCGCGTGCATGCGTCCTCGCGTGCGGGCGCCGCGGGCCTGATGCAGTTCATGCCGGCCACCGGCCGCCGCTTCGGCCTGGGCCCGGACGGTACCGGTTTCGATACCCGCTTCGATGCGCGCAGCGCCGCTGAAGCCAGCGCGACGTACCTCAACGAGCGGATGCGTGAGCTCAACAACAACGTCGAACTGTCGCTGGCCGGCTACAACGGCGGTGAGGGCCGCGCAGCGCGCGTCTACAAGCAGTACCCGGGCCAGAGCTTCTGGGTGGACAGCGTCTACAACCAGTTCCCGGGCGAAACCAAGGACTACGTGCCGATGGTGATCGCCGCGTCCTGGATCTTCCTGCACCCCCAGCAGTACGGCGTGGAGTTCCCGAAGATCAACGCGCAGCCGGCCACCATCCGCCTGGCCCGCTCGACCACGATCTACGAACTGACCATCTGCCTGGGCAGCCATGGCACCCGCGATGGCTACATGCGCGCATTGCGCAACCTCAACCCGCGCTATGAGGCCGATGGCTGGATTCCGGCAGGCACCCTCATCAACGCCACCAACCGCATCGCCGGCCTGTACGCGCGCAACTGCGTCAGCGGCCCGCGTGCCGATCTGGCCCGTACCCTGATCACCGCCGACCTCAATGCCGCGATCGTGCGCCCGAGCGTCGCCAGCTACACCGGCAGCGTGGCCGTGGGCGGGGTGGTGCCGGTGGTCGATCCCAATGCCGCCAGCAGCGTGCCGACCACGCCTGCCGCGCCGGTGGCTGCGCCGCGCCCGGCGCCGGCCCCCGCGCCAAGCCGGCCCGCAGCTACAAGGTCGGCAAGGGCGAGACCCTGGGCCGGATTGCCGCGAAGTTCCAGTGCGATGTGCCGGTGCTGGCCCGCGCCAATGGCCTCAAGGCCCCCGGCTACAGCCTGCGCCACGGCCAGGTGCTGAAGCTGCAGGGCTGCGACAAATAATCTCTCCGCACCCTGGATATCGCATGGACCTCGAAGACACCCGCAACCTGTTCACCAACCTCCGCGAGAACACCGATTGGGACCTGGATGCTCCGCTGCTGTGGGGGTACTTCTTCGTGCACTCCACCGCCGAGCCGCTGCACGCACTGGCCACCCACCTGCAGGCGCAGGGGTATGTGCTGGTGGAAGTGTTCGAGCAGGAGCCGGAAGACGGTGAGGCTGCATTCCACGTGCTGCATGTGGAGCGCGTGGAAGTGCACGACGAAACCTCGCTGGACAAGCGCAACCAGGAACTGAGCGCGCTGGCCACGCAGATGGGCGTGGAAGACTACGACGGCATGGACGTCGGCCCGGCGCCGACCCTGCAATAACGCCCGCATCCGGTAGTGCCGGCCGCTGGCCGGCAACGCTCGATGCGTTGGATCAACGGAGATGCCGGCCAGCGGCCGGCACTACCGCAGGATCAGCGCAGCTTGGCCAGTGCCTGGCCCAGCTGTACCGGATGCTCGGCATCCAGGTGCGGGGCGAATTCGGCCACGCCCGGCGGCAGCAGCACGATCACGGTCGAGCCGTAATTGAAGCGCGCCATCTCTTCGAAGCGCTGCAGGGTGATGCCGCGGCCCCGGTAATCCTTGCGGGTGATGCGGTCGCCGTAATGCGGAATCTCTTCGCCGCTCCATACCGTCTCCACGCCCGACACCAGCAGCGCACCGACCATCACGCTGACCATCGGGCCGAAGCTGGTGTCGAAGTGGCAGACCAGGCGCTCGTTGCGTGCGAACAGGCCAGGCACGTTGTTCACCGCGGCCGGGCCGACGCTGAACAGACGGCCGGGCACATGCACGGTTTCGCGCAGGGTGCCGGTCCACGGCATGTGCACGCGGTGGTAGTCGCGCGGCGACAGGTACACCGTGGCATACAGGCCCTCGTTGAACGGCTTGGCGTCCTCGGCGCTGCCCAGCAGCTCGGCGGCGGTGAACGACTGCCCCTTGGCCTGGAAGATGCGTCCGGCGTCGATCTTTCCTAGCTGGCTGATGCGGCCATCGGCCGGCATCACCAGGCTGCGCGGATCGGCATCGGCCACGCGCGCGCCGGGTTTCAATGCGCGGGTGAAGAACTGGTTGAAGGTCGGGTAGCTGCGCGGGTCCGGATTGGCCGCTTCATCCAGGTTGACGTTGAACTTGCGGGTGACCGTGTCGATCAGCCAGCGCGATACGCGCGGGTTGTCCGAGTACGCCAGCGAACGCGCCATCGAGGACAGCAGGCGGTGGGGCAGGACGTACGTCAGGGCGGTGGTCAGACTCATGGGGCGGATTTCTCGGTCAGCTTCTGCAGGTCGCGGGCGATCGCCGGCGCATTGAACGGGGGCCGCACCAGGCCGGCGAGCCGGCCCTGCGGATCGAGCACGGCCAGGCTGGCGGAGTGCTCGAGGGTGTAATCCTCGGGATTCTCGTCGAAGTGCTTGCCCGGCACCTTCTGGAACACGAAGCCCAGCGAGGTGGCAAAGCGCTCCAGCGAGGGGATGTCGGCGGTCGCCGCCAGGGTGTCCTTGTGGAAGCCATGGGCGTACTCGCCCAGGCGCGTGGCGGTGTCGCGCTCCGGGTCGACCGAGACGAACAGCACGCGCGGGCGCAGGCCGTCGGGCAGGGCTTCCCACTGGTTCTGCGCGCCGGCCAGCTCGGCCAGAGTGGTCGGGCAGACGTCCGGGCAGAACGTGAAGCCGAGGAACACCAGGGTCCAGTGGCCCTTCAGTTCGCCGGGAATCAGGCGCGTGCCGTCGGACTGGGCCAGGTTGTAGTCGGGCAGGGCGCGTGGCTGCGGGTACAGGGTGATCGCTTCGGTGGCCGGCTGCCCGGCCGGCGGCTTCGGCGCGAACACCTGCTGGGCGGCGAGCAGGCCAAGGCCCGCCGCCAGGGCGATCAGCAGGATGATGCCGACGTTGCGATTGAACATGGGATTCCGCCGCAGGAAGTGGCCACCATCATACCGGCTGCGGCTGGATCGTTTCTGCCGCAACGGATGCCGGCGCAGGCGGCAACCCCTATAATCGGGGGCCACTTTGCCCGCAGTACCGCCATGACCGCTGAAACGGCCGCCGAACTCCATACGATCATCGATCTGATCCGCTACGGCACCAGCCGTTTCAATGCTGCGGGCCTGACCTTCGGGCACAGCTACGACAATGCACTGGACGAGGCCACCCAGCTGGTGCTGCACGGCCTGCACCTGCCGCACGACCTCGGCCCGGCCTACGGCCAGGCGCGCCTGCTGCGCGAAGAGAAGCTGGCGGTGCTGGAGCTGTTCCAGCGCCGCATCGACGAGCGCATCCCGGCTGCCTACCTGACCGGTGAAGCCTGGTTCGCCGGCCTCAGCTTCAAGAGCGACGCGCGCGCCCTGGTGCCGCGTTCGCCGATCGCCGAACTGATCGAGTGCGGCTTCGAGCCGTGGCTGGCCGGCCGCGATGTCAACCGCGCGCTGGACCTGTGCACCGGTTCGGGCTGCATCGCCATCGCCATGGGCCACTACTACCCGAACTGGGAAGTGGACGGCGTGGACCTCAGCGATGATGCGCTGTCACTGGCCGAAGAGAACAAGGAACGCCTGCAGGCGCACAACGTGACCCTGCTGAAGTCGGACCTGTTCAACGGCCTGACCGGTCGCCACTACGACCTGATCGTCACCAACCCGCCGTACGTCACCAACGACGAGACCGATGCCCTGCCGCAGGAATATTCCTACGAGCCGGAGATGGGCCTGCGTGCCGGCGACGACGGCCTGGACCTGGTGCTGAAGATCCTGCGCGACGCGCCGCTGCACCTGAGCGAGGACGGCCTGCTGATCTGTGAAGTGGGCGAATCCGAACAGCACCTGATCAAGCTGCTGCCGGAAGTGGATTTCGCCTGGGTCGAGTTCAAGGTCGGCCAGATGGGCATCTTCGCGGTCGAGTGCCGCGAGCTGATCGCCCACAGCGCGCGCATCACCGAACTGGCGGCGCAGCGCCCGTGAGCTCCAATTCGTTCGGCAAGCTGTTCACCGTCACCACGTTCGGCGAATCGCACGGGCCGGCCATCGGCTGCGTGATCGATGGCTGCCCGCCGGGGCTGGCGCTGGACGCGGCCGAATTCAGCCATGACCTGCAGCGTCGCGCCACCGGCAAGAGCCGGCACACCTCGGCGCGGCGCGAGGCCGACGAGGTCGAGATCCTGTCCGGGGTGTACGAGGGCCTGACCACCGGCACCCCGATCGCGCTGCTGATCCGCAACACCGACCAGCGCAGCAAGGACTACAGCAACATCGGCCAGCAGTTCCGTCCGGGGCATGCCGACTACAGCTACTGGCACAAGTACGGCATCCGCGACCCGCGCGGCGGTGGCCGCTCCTCGGCGCGCGAGACCACCATGCGCGTGGCTGCTGGCGTGGTCGCCAAGAAATGGCTGGCCGAGCGTTTCGGCATCACCGTGCGCGGCTACCTGTCGCAGCTGGGCGGGATCACTCCGGCCGGTTTCGACTGGTCGGTAGTCGAGGAGAATCCGTTCTTCTGGCCGCACGCCGCACAGGTGCCCGAGCTGGAGGCGTACATGGATGCGCTGCGCAAGTCCGGCGATTCGGTCGGTGCCTGCGTGGACGTGGTCGCCGACAACGTACCGCCGGGCTGGGGCGAGCCGATCTACGGCAAGCTTGATGGCGAGCTCGCGGCCGCACTGATGAGCATCAACGCGGTGAAGGGCGTGGAGATCGGCGACGGTTTCGCCAGTGCCATGCAGAAGGGCACCGAACACCGTGACCTGCTGACCCCGCAGGGTTTTGCCAGCAACCATGCCGGCGGCATTCTCGGTGGCATCTCCACCGGCCAGCCGGTGGTCGCCTCGATGGTGCTCAAGCCGACTTCCAGCCTGCGCCTGCCCGGTGAATCGCTGGATACGGCCGGCAATGTGGTGGAGGTGGTCACCACCGGCCGCCATGATCCCTGCGTCGGCATCCGCGCCACGCCCATCGCCGAGGCGATGATGGCCCTGGTGCTGATGGACCAGGCGCTGCGCCACCGCGCGCAGTGCGGCGATGTCGGCACCATCACTCCGCGCATTCCCGGCCAGCTTGATGGCTGATACGCGGCCGACGGTATGGGTGAGCCAGCCGCTGATCGACGCGGCCATCGCGCCGCTGCGCGATCGCGTGCAGCTGCGCACCACCGATACCGTCACCGCCTGGTCGCCACAGCAGATCGCCGCGCAGCTGGCCGACGTTGACGGGGCGATCATCACCCTCAACGAGCGCATCGGCCCGGCCCAGGTCGCCGAGGCCGCGCAGCTGCAGGTGATCGCCAATGTCGGCGTCGGTTACAACAATCTGGATGTCGACGCGCTCAGCGCCGCCGGCATTCTCGCCAGCAACACCCCGGACGTTCTCACCGAGACCACCGCCGATCTCGGCTTTGCGCTGTTGATGGCCACCGCGCGCCGGATCACCGAATCCGAGCGCTGGCTGCGCGAGGGCCAGTGGGGGCAGTGGTCGTTCCAGACCATGCTGGGTGCTGACATCCATGGCAGCACGCTGGGCATCCTCGGCATGGGCCGCATCGGCCAGGGCATCGCCCGTCGCGGCGCGCACGGCTTCGGCATGAAGGTGCTGTACCACAACCGTTCGCGGCTGCCGGCCGATACCGAAGCCGCGCTCGGCGCGACCTACGTGGATCTGGACACGCTGCTGGCGCAGTCCGACCATCTGTTGACCGTGTTGCCATACACCGCCGCCTCGCACCACATCATCGACGGCGTCGCGCTGGCCAGGATGAAGCCGTCTGCCACCCTGGTGAACATCGCCCGCGGCGGCATCGTCGACGAACTGGCGCTGGCCGAAGCACTGGCCAACGGTCGCCTGGCGGCGGCCGGCCTGGATGTCTACGAAGGCGAACCGAACGTGCGGCCGGAACTGCTGGCCCTGCGCAACATCGTGCTGACCCCGCATATCGGCAGCGCATCGCTGGCCACGCGTACGGCCATGGTGCAGATGGCCGTGGACAATCTGCTGGCCGGGCTGGGCCTGGACGGCAGCCCGTCGCGCATGCCGAGCGCGATCAACGCCGACGCGGCCCTTGCCGCGCGCGCGACCTCGGACAAAAAAAGCGGGAAACGATAGGGAACCTCCGCGCATCCATCCGAGGAGGCTCCCCGAACCCAGCTGTCGTGCGTGGTTTTTCCCCCTTCCCGTTTTCGTGAGAGTTCCCCCCCATGAGCAATGCACAACGCAGCTTCCACGTCGCCATCGTCGGTGCCACCGGCGCGGTCGGCGAGACCATGCTGGCCATCCTGGCCGAGCGCGATTTCCCGGTTGGCACCCTGAGCCTGCTCGCTTCCGAGCGCTCGGCCGGCGGCGAAATCGAATTCAACGGCAACAAGGTCAGGATCCAGGACCTGGCCACCTTCGACCCGAGTGGCGTGGATATCGCCCTGTTCTCGGCCGGCGGCAGCGTGTCCAAGGAATACGCCCCGAAGTTCGCTGCCGCTGGCGCGGTGGTGATCGACAACTCCTCGGCCTTCCGTTACGACGACGACGTGCCGCTGGTGGTGTCGGAGGTCAATCCGGACCAGGTCGCCAACCGTCCGCGCGGCATCATCGCCAACCCGAACTGCTCGACCATGCAGATGCTGGTCGCGCTGGCACCGCTGCACCGCAAGTACGGCATCGAGCGCATCAACGTGTCCACCTACCAGTCGGTATCCGGCGGTGGCCGTTCGGCACTGGAAGAACTGGGCAAGCAGACCGGCCAGCTGCTGAGCTTCCAGGAAATCGATCCGCAGCGTTTCCCGGTGCAGATCGCCTTCAACCTGATCCCGCACATCGACGACTTCCTGGACAACGGCTTCACCAAGGAAGAGATGAAGCTGGTCTGGGAGACCCGCAAGATCCTGGGCGACGACAGCATCCTCGTGAACCCGACCGCGGTGCGCGTGCCGGTGTTCTATGGCCACTCCGAATCGGTGGCGATCGAAACCCGTGACAAGGTGACCGTGGCCGAAGCGCGCGCGTTGCTGGAACAATCGCCAGGCATCGAGGTGGTGGATCGTCACGAGGCCGGTGGCTACCCGACGCCGGTCACCCATGCCTCGGGCACCGACGCGGTGTACGTCGGCCGCATCCGCGAGGACCTGTCGCATCCGCGCGGCCTGAACCTGTGGATCGTGTCGGACAACGTGCGCAAGGGCGCAGCCCTCAACGCGGTGCAGCTGGCCGAGCTGGTCGCCGCCGAGAAGCGCTGATCCCTGCTGTTGCCTGACCGGTAGTGCCGGCCGCTGGTCGGCAGTGCCTTATCGGTGCATGCCCGTGCCTGCCGGCCAATGGCCGGCACCAGCGCAGTCCGCCTCCCCGGTGGGTGCGGACCGTGGTCCGCACGCTTTATAGTGTCGCCCATGAATAAACGAGCCAAGGGCGCACGGCGTCCGCTCACCTGTCTTTCCGCCGCGCTGCTGGCCCTGGTCAGCAGTTCGGCCATGGCCCTGGGCCTGGGCGACATCCGGGTCCTGTCCAAGCCGGGACAGCCGTTGCTGGCCGAGATCCCGGTGATCTCGGCCGATCCGTCCGAACTTGAGAACCTGCGCGTCGCGCTCGCTTCGCCGGTCACCTTCGAGCGCGTTGGCCTGCAGCGCCCGGCGGGTCTGGTCAGCGAACTGCAGTTCGAGCTGACCCGCAATGCGCAGGGCAGGGCGGTGGTGCGGGTGACCTCGCAGACGCCTGTGGAGACACCCTCGTTGAGCTTCCTGGTCGAGGCCGACTGGGGCCAGGGCCGGCTGGTGCGTGAGTACTCGGCGCTGGTCGATGCACCGGCCAGTGCACTGGCCGTGGCCGAACCGGAAATCGTCGCGCCGGCCGGCGTGCTGTCGGACACCATCGTCCGTGATGCGCCTGCCGCGGCTGCAACCGCACCCGCACCCGAGCCCGCACCGGTCACGGCGGCCGCCGCACCTGCTGCACCGCGTCCACGGGCTGCGTCACCTGCACCAGCACCAGCGCCTGCACCAGCGCTCGCCGCAGACGGCAGTGTGACCGTGCAGCGCGGACAGACGCTTTCGCAGATCGCCGGCTCGCTGGCCCGTGGCAATCAGATCAGTCGCGACCGGGCGATGATCGCGCTGTTGCGTGCCAACCCCGAAGCCTTCATCCGTGGCAACGTCAACCTGCTCAAGCAGGGCGCGGTACTGCGCATGCCGGGTGATACCGCACTGGCCGCGGTGGATGCAGCCGAGGCTACCGCGCTGGTCCGCGAACATGCCGCACAGTGGCGGCAGGCACGCACCGTGCCACAGCCGGCTGGCGCCGCGATGCCGGTGGCCAAGGCCGATGGCGCTGCTTCTTCCCCGGCTGCGGCCACCGGGGCACGACTTGAAATCGCTCCGGCGCTGGCATCCGACGCCGCGCACGCGGGCACAACCACCGGCACCAGTGCCGGCAGCGAGGGTGACATGCTGGGCAACGAACAACTGCGCCAGGCCAAGGAGGACATCGCCACCCGCGATGCCGAAATCGGCGATCTGAAGCAGCGCGTGGCGGAGCTGGAGAAGCTCAAGGAACAGCAGCAGTCACTGATCGCGATGAAGGACAACGACCTGGCCGCCGCGCAGCAGCGTTTGGCCCAGGCGCCCGGTGCGCCCGGCGCTGGCACGCCGTGGTACTGGCTGGGCCTGCCGCTGCTCGTGCTGGTTGCCCTGGGCGGCTGGCTGCTGCGTCGTCGCAAGCCCTCGCCGCTGCCGCCGCTGCGCGAGGAACACGATGCCGCCGGCCTGGCAGCAGCGCTGCCGGCAGGTGCCGCGCTGGATACCCTGACCGAACAGGACGCCGGGGGGAACTTCGCCGCCGATGGCGGACGCCAGGAACCGGCGATGCCGGCCTGGGCTGCCACCGACCATGACGTGCCGGCTGCGGACATCCATGAGGATGCCTCGCCGGCCGAGTGGCGGGCGGGTGAGCTTGATGAAGACGAACGGGTTGAACTGCCTGCTGCGGTGAACGATCTGCCGCGTTGGGACGATCCTGCCGGCGCTGCTGCGGTGGCGCCCATCGAGCCAGCCGAGGTGGCCGTGCCCGAATACGCGCTGCAGGCCGAACAGGAGCCGCAGTTCCGCGGTGTGTTCGATCTGCCGGCCGAACCGCATGAGCATGAGACGGCTGCACCGGTCGATCTGCACGACGACCGTGCTGCCGCCGAGGACGCCGTCGGGTCTGCTGCAGACAATGGCCATGACTGGGCACCGCGTATCGGCCAGGAGCGGCTGGAACTGGCCATCGCCTATCTGGACCTGGGCGACGCGCAGACCGCGCGCACCCTGCTGCAGGAGGTTGCCGAAGGGGGTGACCTGCATTGCCAGGCGCAGGCCCGCGAACTGCTGGCCCGTCTGCCCTGACAACCTTTCGACAAGGACCTGCGATGACCCGCGAACGCCGTCTCGACTACGTCGAATTCGCCTCGAGCGACCCGGCTGCGAGCCGCGCTTTCTTCGAGGTCGTGTTCGGCTGGTCGTTTGTCGATTACGGCAGCGACTACACCGCTTTCGATGATGGCCGCCTGCAGGGAGGCTTCTTCCGTGGCCAACCGCAACGTGCCAGCGAAGGCGCGCCACTGCTGGTGCTGTATGCCGACCAGCTGGCGCCGATGGAAGCGGCGGTGCGCGCGGCCGGTGGTCAGATCGTGCGGACCGTGTTCTCTTTCCCTGGCGGCAGCCGTTTCCAGTTCGTCGAGCCCGGTGGCAACGAACTGGCGGTCTGGTCCGAGCGCGACCCGGCCTGAGCGCCGCCCCACCCGCAATATCGAGGTAGCACATGCGTTACGCGCTCGGCGTCGAGTACGACGGCAGCGATTTCAGGGGCTGGCAGAACCTGGGCGAGGGCGGACCCAGCGTCCAGGCCAGCCTGGAACAGGCCCTGTCATCGGTGGCCGATACCCCGCTGCAGGTGGTCTGCGCCGGCCGCACCGATGCCGGCGTGCACGGCCAGTGCCAGGTCGTGCACTTCGACACCGACGTGGCGCGTGATCCGCGCGCGTGGATGCTCGGCACCACCACCCGCCTGCCGCGTTCGATCGCCGTGCGCTGGTGCGTGCCGGTGGCCGATGATTTCCATGCCCGTTTCTCCGCCCGCGCACGACGTTATCGCTACCGCCTGCTCAATCGCGAAGTGCGCCCGGCGCTGGGCCGGCAGACCCTGAGCTGGGAGCGGCGCCCGCTCGATGCCGAGCGCATGCACCTGGCCGGGCAGGCCCTGCTGGGCGAGAACGATTTCAGCGCCTTCCGCTCGGTCCAGTGCCAGGCCCTGCATGCCCGGCGAGAGCTGCAGTCGCTGCAGGTCAGCCGCCACGACGACGTCATCGAGGTGGCGGTGCGCGGCAATGCATTCCTTCATCACATGGTCCGCAATATCGTCGGTTCGTTGATACTGGTCGGCAGTGGCGAGCAGCCGGTGGAGTGGATCGCCGAACTGCTGGCCGGGCGCGACCGCACCGTGGCCGGTCCCACCGCTCCTCCGCAGGGACTGGTGTTCCTGGGGCCGCTGTACCCCGACAACTGGCATCTGCCCGCCGAGGTAACGCTATGAGCCGCTCCTACTACCGTACCCGCATCAAGTTCTGTGGCATGACCCGTGCCGGCGACGTGCGCCTGGCCGGCGAGCTGGGCGTGGATGCGGTGGGCTTCATCTTCGCCCGCGAGAGCAGCCGCCGGGTCGCGCCGGCCGAAGCGCGCGCGATGCGCCAGGCCATCGCACCGATGGTCGACGTGGTGGCGCTGTTCCGCAACAACAGCAGGGAAGAAGTGCGCGAGGTGCTGCGTACCGTGCGGCCGACCCTGCTGCAGTTCCATGGCGAGGAAGACGAGAGCTTCTGCCGCAGCTTCAACATGCCTTACCTGAAGGCGATCGCCATGGGCGGGCGCGAGGAGATCAATGCGCGCACCCTTCAGCTGCGCTACCCCAGCGCCGCCGGTTTCCTGTTCGACAGCCATGCGCCGGGCGGCGGCGGCGGTACCGGCGTGGCCTTCGACTGGTCGCGTATTCCCACCGGCCTGCACCGGCCGTTCCTGCTGGCCGGAGGCCTGACGCCGGAGAACGTGCATGACGCCGTGCTGGCGACCCTGCCGTGGGGCGTGGATGTCTCCAGTGGCATCGAACTGGAGCCGGGCATCAAGGACGGCTACAAGATGCGCACGTTCGTGGAAGAAGTCCGGCGCTCCGACTGCGCCGTGCTGGATTGAGGCATGGTCACTTCCGAGGTGTCCGGTCTTCACATTTGAGCCTGCACACCCTCTTCACATAGGATGATCCCAAGCGTGCTGGCCATGAGGGCCGGCACGGGATCGACGGAGCCGCTGGTGGCGTGCTCCGAACGGGCGCTTGGCGCCCCCGCCCAGGAAGGCAAGCGATGCAGGAATTCCTAACCGTCGTACTCGGTTATCCGACCCTCCCGTACAGCGTAGCGCTGGCGGTGGCGGTTCTGTATTGGGGATTGCCGCCTTTGGCCTGGTCGATGACGGTTTCGGCGAGGCCGGTGCCGATGGCGCCCTTGAAGGCGATGCCCATCTCAGTGGCCTGTCAGCGCTGCTGGCGCGCTGGGGCCTGGGCGGCGTGCCGCTCATGGTGGTGGTGACGCTGCTGAGCCTGTTCGCCTGGACCCTCACCTACTTCATCCATCTGTACCTGCTGCTGCCGTTGCCCGACCTGCTGCGCTGGTCATTGGGCACCGTCGTGGCGGTGCTTGCGCCCCTGCCGGCCGTGCCGGTCACCGCGCTGCTGCTGCGTCCCATCCGCCGCTTCCTGCTGCGCCTGCGCCCGGTGCCGCAGGCCTCGCTGCTGGGCCGGGTCGGCGTGGTCGCTTCGCCGAAGGTCGACGCACGCAGTGGCCATGCCACCGTCGATGACGGCGGTGCCGGCCTGGTCCTGCAGATCCGCAGCGACATCGAACTGCAGCGCGGCGAGCGCATCGTGCTGGTCGAGCACGTGGCTGCACAACACCATTACCGGGTGGTCCGCGCCGACGCGGTCGCCCTCGACTTCCAGGACAACCTGCTTCCGGGCAACAAGGAGAAACATCAATGACGTTGGCATCCGTGCTCCCCTTCCTGATCATCGTGGGCGGCGTCCTCGCCCTCCTGCTCGGCGTGGCGGGCCTGTTCAAGGCGTTCTACCGCAAGGTCGACCAGGGCGTGGCCCTGATCGTCAACGACATGAGTTCCACCCCGAAGGTGCATTTCACCGGTGCGCTGATCATTCCCGTGCTGTACCGCGCCGAGCTGATGCGGATCAGCCTGATCACCCTGCAGATCGACCGCCGCGGCAAGGAAGGCCTGATCTGCCGCGACAACATGCGCGCCGACATCGCCGTGGCGTTCTACCTGCGCGTCAACGAGACCCAGGCCGACGTACTGCGCGTGGCCAAGGCGATCGGCGCCGACCGCGCATCGGACAAGCATGCCGTCGATGAGCTGTTCAACGCCAAGTTCTCCGAAGCACTGAAGACGGTCGGCAAGAAGTTCGATTTCACCGAGCTGTTCGAGAAGCGCCAGGAATTCCGCGACGAGATCATCGCGGTGATCGGCAACGACCTCAATGGGTATGTGCTGGAAGACGTGGCCATCGACTACCTGGAGCAGACCCCGAAGTCGCTGCTGGACCAGTTCAACATCCTCGATGCGCAGGGCATCCGCAAGATCACCGAGCTGACCGCTGCGCAGAACGTGGTGACCAACGAGCTGGAGCAGAACGAGAAGCTGGCCATCACCAAGAAGAACGTCGAAGCCCGCGAAGCGTTGCTGGCGCTTGAACGGCAGCAGGCCGAAGCCGAGGCACGGCAGAAGCGCGAGATCGAGACCATCCGTGCGCGCGAGGAAGCCGAGACCGCCAAGGTGCAGGAAGAGCAGCGCCAGCTGTCCGAGAACGCCCGCATCGAAGCGCAGCAGGTGATCGACATCCGCGAGCAGAACCGCATGCGCGAAGTTGAAGTGGCCGAGCAGAACCGCCAGCGCGCCGTGGCCATCGAAGCCGAGCGCGTCGAGCGCGCACGCCAGCTGGAGCAGGTCACCACCGACCGCGAAGTGCAGCTGCAGGGCGTGGAGCGCGACAAGGTGGTCGAGCAGGGCAAGATGGACGTGGCCAACATCACCCGCGAACGCATCTCCATCGACAAGACCGTGGCGCAGGAAGAAGAGCGCATCAAGGAAGTGCGCGAAGTCTCCGAGGCCGACCGCCAGAAGCAGGTGTTGATCCTGGAAGCCGAGGCGAAGGCACAGGAAGCGCTGGTGCGCGAAGTGAAGGAAGCCCAGGCCCGCGAGACCGCCTCCAAGCATCGCGCGGTGGAGCTGACCACGCTGGCGCAGGCCGAGCACGAAGCCGCCGGCAAGCAGGCCGAGGCCAAGCGCCTGCTGGCCGACGCATTCCGCGCCGAGCAGGCCGCGCCCGGCCTGGCCGAAGCGCAGGTGCGCGAAGCGTCGGCGCTGGCCATCGAGAAGGTCGGCATCGCCGAGGCGCGCGTGATCGAAGCCAAGGCCGAAGCGAACCTGAAGCAGGGCAGCAACGAGGCGCGCGTGCTGGCCGAGACGCTGCAGGCACAGGCACAGGGCGAGGAGAAGATGGGCCTGGCCCGCGCCACCGCCACCGAATCGCTGGGCAACGCCGAAGCCGGCGTGGTGCAGAAGAAGCTGTTGGCCGAGGCCGAGGGCCTGGTCCGCAAGTTTGAAGCCATCGCTTCGCTGAGCGACCAGGCGCGCGGCCATGAAGAGTTCCGCATGATGCTGGACAACAGCCTGAAGCAGGCGCTGGCCTCGATCGAAGCCGGCAAGGAAGTCTCGCGCGAGAACGCCGGCGTCATCGCCAGCGCGCTGCGCAACGCCGACATCGACCTGGTTGGCGGCGACGGCGGCATGTTCGAGAACCTGATCAAGGCGGTTTCGCTGGGCAAGTCGATCGAAGGCTTTGCCGGCAAGAGTCCGATCGTGCAGGACCTGATGCAGCGCTACCTGGGCGTCAACGTGGCCGACAATGCACCGCGGCAGATCGCCGAGGACGCAGAGACCGTGCCCGTCGCGGCGACCGTTGTGGTCGACAGCGCGCGCTGATCCACCCGGCGATGGCCATCGCCATCGCCCACCCGTGCCGGCCGCATCGACGGCCGGCCGTCCGTGAGCCGGAAACCTGCTGATGTCCGAAACCAAACCGTCCACCGAGTCCGCCGCAGCAGAGGCTGCCGGCGATACCGTCGACCAGGCCGTAGCCCAGGGCGGCGCCTATGAAGTCCTGCGGCGCCGTCTCGGCGAACAGGGCCAGCGCCTGCAGGCCGTTGCCGAGCAGCTGAACCGCCAGCGCCTGGCCGAGTTCGGCGACAGCCGCCTGGAGGTGGTCGGCCGCTTCCGCATCCGCAGCGAGAACAACTGTGTCGGCCGCGACATCGTCCAGGTCGGCCCGGATCGCCTGCTGTTCGGCTACAACGTGTTCATCGGGCTCAAGACCCAGACCCGCATCGAAGATGTGTTCGGCCTGTACCGGCTGGTACAGGGCGCTGATGGCTACGACGTCGCTGCCCTTGAACTGAAGGGCAGTTTCCTCGACCAGCCCGGCTTCGTGCATGACTTCAACGAGCTGTACGCCTACTACAAGCATGCGCGCCTGCTGCAGCTGATCGTGGTGGGCGACAAGCTGCTTGCCTCGTTCCAGATCGGCGAGCGCAGCAGCGACGTGCGCGTGTTCCGCTGGGCGTTGTCACGCGAAGGTGAACTGACCTATCTCGACGCCCGTGGCGAGCGTGACATCGCCTTGCCGCCGCCCTTCGATTTCGAATGGACCCGCGCCACGCGCGACCTTGCCGTCAACGGCCGCCATTCGCATCTGAACATCCTCGATACCCTGTTCGTGGAAACCACCGGTGGCGATCTCACCATCAAGGTGGAGAACAACACCGAAACCGGGCAGGGCATCTACAGCGAACCGGTGGAGGACAGCACGCAGTCGCTGGACGATGCCCAGTTCGAGTTCGCCCGGGTCGGCTCGCTGGTGCTGCTGAAAGTGCTGCCCTACCGCGAAACCGAATGGCGTGGACTGATCTACAACACGCTTACCGGCGACATCGTGCGCAACGATGCCATCGTCCAGGCCTGCGTGCAGCTGCCCGAAGACCACGGCATCATCTTCCCCGGCGGCTATTACCTGCAGGGTGGCGAGCACAAGGCGTTCGACGCCTCGATGGATGGCATGCAGTTCAAGCGCAGCATCCGTTCGCCCAACGGCGAGGACGTGCTGTACATCTTCTACGAGCGCGAAGGCGGGCGTTCGGCGCTGTTCGTCTACAACACCATCCAGCGCGTGCTGCAGAACCCGGTCTTCGGCCACGGCTATGCCTTCATGCAGGACGGGCGCATGGTGCTGTTCCATGCCGAAGGCACCGAGCCGACCCGCATCCATCCGATGCAGGTGTGGCAGACGCCCTTCAGCAGCGATGAGTTCGCCGCCAGCCGTCCGCCCGGCAATACCTTCATGGGGCGCATCGGCAACGCCGAGCTGGTTCGCGGCATCTCCAACCTGTTCAACCTGGCGCGCGAGATCGACGGCCAGGATGTATCGGTGCAGCGCTACCAGCGCCTGGTGGCCGACACCCGGCGGCTTTTCGATGCGCATCATTGGCTGGGTGACGAGGCCTGCGATGGCGCCGAAGCCCTGCTGCGGCAGATCAGCGCCACTGGCGAATCGGTGCTGGACGAATACGAAAAGGTGCAGTCGATCCGCCAGCAGTCGGCCCAGGCAATGGCCGAGGCCGAGGCCACGCACAAGGCGCTGCTGGGCCGGCTGCAGCCGGAAAACTGGAACGAGGTGCAGGCCTTCGTCGAAGCGCTCAACGCGATCACCGCACTGCGCGGTCGACTGCTGACCATCCGCGAACTGCGCTACATCGATACCGCGCGCATCGAGGCGATGGCCGCCGAACTTGTGCAGGCGCACGACCGTGTCGGCGCCGCCACCGGTGCCTTCCTTGCCGGCGATGCAGCACTGGCCCCCTTGACCGCCCGCATGCAGGCGCTGGACGACGCCGCACAGCAGGCCGCCAGTGCACGCCAGCTGGATGAGCAGCTGGACGGCCTGCGCGGCATGGCCGGCGATCTGGACATGCTGTCCGAGCTGATGGCCGGACTGAAGGTCGACGATGCGACCGCGCGCACCCGCGTGGTCGAATCCATCTCGCTGCTGTACGGGCGCCTGAACCAGGCGCGCGCACGCGCCGAACAGCGCCGCAAGTCGCTGGGTTCGGCCGAAGCCGTGGCCCAGTTCGCCGCCCAGTTCGCCCTGTTCTCGCAGTCGATCACCAGCGCGCTGGCGATGGCCAGCGACCCTGAGCGGGCCGACGAACAGTTGTCGCGCCTGCTGGTGCAGCTGGAAGAACTGGAAAGCCAGTTCGGCGAGCACGAGCAGTTCCTCGGCGACATCCTGAGCAAGCGCGAAGAGCTGGTCGAAGCCTTCGACACGCACAAGCAGGCCCTGCTGGATGATCGCCAGCGCAAGGCGCGCTCGGTGCTCGATGCCGCCAACCGCATCCTTGATGGCCTCGGAAAGCGTACCGAGCGGTTCGGCACGGCCGACGAGCTCAACGCGTTCTTCGCCGGCGATCCGTTGATCCTCAAACTGCGTGAACTGGCCGAGCGCCTGCGTGCGCTGCGCGACAACGTCAAGGCAGACGATGTCGAGGCGCGCCTGAAGGGCGTGCGCGACCAGGCCGTGCGCCAGCTGCGCGACCGCAGCGACCTGTACGAGGCCGGCGGCAACGTGGTCCGCCTTGGTCCGCGCCATCGATTCAGCGTGAACACCCAGGCGCTGGACCTGACCCTGCTGCCACGGGGTGAAACCCTTGCCATCCACCTCACCGGCACCGATTTCCTGGAGACCCTGCACGATCCCGAGCTTGATGCGCTCAAGCCGTTCTGGCCGGTGACCCTGGATTCGGAATCGGCAGCGATCTACCGCGGCGAATACCTGGCCGGGTGCCTGTTGCTGGCTGCGGAGGAGGGCCGCGATGGCCTGGACCTGGCCCAGCTGCAGCACGATGCGGCCGAACCGGAAGCGCTGGGCCAGCGGGTCCGCGCCTTTGCCGCGCCCCGTTACCGCGAGGGCTACGAGCGCGGTATCCACGACCATGACGCCGCCCTGATCCTGCGCGCGCTGTTGCCGCTGCAGCAGGCCGCCGGACCGCTGCGGCATTCGCCCCATGTGCGTGCGTTGGCACTGCTGTTCTGGGCCGCGCGGCAACGCGATGAAGCCGTGGCGCAG
The DNA here is from genome assembly GCF_003428825.1 of Stenotrophomonas sp. G4. Classification (NCBI taxonomy): domain Bacteria; kingdom Pseudomonadati; phylum Pseudomonadota; class Gammaproteobacteria; order Lysobacterales; family Lysobacteraceae; genus Stenotrophomonas; species Stenotrophomonas sp. G4. Next base: position 3,092,287 of record NZ_CP031741.1, on the reverse strand, counting down.
TGGCCCGGCCGGCAGGCCGGTGCGGAGGCCATCGCGCGTCTGTTCGGTTCCGATGAGGGGCGCCGGGCCCTGCGTGCGGAAATGGCCAAGGCGCTGCATGACCATGCGCTCGCGCATGCACTGCCGTTCGACGCCGCCGCCGCCGATGCAGCAGCGGCATACCTGGGCGAAGAACTGGTGGCCGGCGAGCCGGTGTTCAGCACCAGCCGGCACGCGCAGGCATTGCTGGACGCGCTGTCGCAGCAACTGGAGCAGGCGGGCCAGCGTGATGCGCTTGAACGTGCGCTGCAGCGCTCGCAGGATCCGCTGGCCATGCGTTGGGCATTGGCCGGGCAATGGCTGCGAGCGCTCGCCGGGCTGCCGGCACAGTCGGCGCATGCCGGCTATGTCGAAGAAGCGGCGGCATTGCTGCTGGTGCAGCGACAGCTGCGCACCCGTGCCAGCGACGCACCGCTGCAGGCGGAGGTCAGCGGCCTGCTGGGCGAACACGCCCGCATCCACAACGGCAGCCTGACCCTGTCGCTGGACGATTTCTTGGCACGCCTGCAGCACCACCTGCAGGCGTTCGTACCGGCCTTCCATGCCTATCAGGCGGTGCGCCAGGGCATCATCGGTCGCGAACGCGAAACCCTGCGGCTGTCGGAGTTCAAGGCCCGGCCGTTGTCGTCCTTCGTGCGCAACAAGCTGATCAACGACGTATATCTCGGCGTGATCGGTGACAACCTGGCCAAGCAGATGGGTACCGTTGGCGAGAACAAGCGCAGCGACCTGATGGGCCTGCTGATGATGATCTCGCCGCCCGGTTACGGCAAAACCACGTTGATGGAGTACGTGGCACATCGCCTCGGCCTGGTCTTCATGAAGATCAACGGCCCGGCGCTGGGCCACGAAGTGCGGTCGCTGGATCCGCAGCAGGCACCGGACGCCACCTCGCGGCAGGAGCTGGAAAAGCTCAACCTGGCGCTGGAGATGGGCAACAACACCATGCTGTATGTCGATGACATCCAGCACACGCACCCCGAGTTCCTGCAGAAGTTCATCTCGCTGTGCGATGGCACACGCCGCATCGAAGGCGTGTGGCGCGGCCGCACGCGCACCTACGACATGCGTGGCAAGAAGTTCTGCGTGGTCATGGCCGGCAACCCATACACCGAATCGGGCGATGTGTTCAAGATTCCGGACATGCTGGCCAACCGTGCCGACATCTACAACCTGGGCGACGTGCTCGGCGGCATGGAAGCAGCCTTCACGCTCAGCTACATCGAGAACAGCCTGACCTCCAACCCGGTATTGGCGCCGCTGGCCACGCGCGAGATGGCCGACCTGTACCTGCTGGTCGACCGCGCGATGGGCAAGGATGTGTCCACCAACGGCCTGAGCCACGCCTACAGCGGCGCCGAGATCAACGAGATCACCGCCACCCTGCAGCGCATGCTGCAGGTCCGGGATGTGGTCTACAAGGTCAACCAGCAGTACATCGCCAGCGCTGCCCAGGATGACCGCTATCGCACCGAGCCGCCCTTCCGCCTGCAGGGCAGCTACCGCAACATGAACAAGCTGGCGGAGAAGATTTCGCCGGTGATGAATGACGACGAGCTGCAGCAGCTGATCTCCGACCACTACCTGGGCGAAGCGCAGCTGCTGACCACCGGTGCCGAAGAGAATCTGCTGAAGCTGGCCGAGCTGCGTGGCGTGCTCGATGACGAACGCGCGCAACGCTGGGCGCAGATCAAGCGTGATTTCCTGCGCAACAAGGCAATGGGTGCCGGTGACAGTGATGTCGGTGGCCGCGTGGTCGCGCAGCTGGCCGACATCGCCAGTGCGTTGCAGCTGCCACCGCCGCCGCCGGCAGAGGTGGCCGTCGTACCGGAGCCTGCGCCATGGCCGGCCTTGCTGGCAGCGCTGCAGCGCCTGGCCGATGCACGTCCGGCCAGCGCGCCGGCTGCCGCCGTACCGCAGGCCGCAGCCACGCCATTGGCCGAAGACCTGCAGGCTGGTCTGGCACCGCTGCTGCAGCTGCTGGTCGCCTCGCAGGAACAGCAGGTGCAGTTGTCGCAGACGTTGGCGGCGTTTGCTGGGTGGGCCCGGCAGCAGGTAACGGCCGATGTGGCCACGACCGACACGCGTCGTCGCCCGCGGGTGCGTCGTGCAGCGACTCCGGAAGAACGTGCGCTGGACGAAGCGCTGATGCGCCACTTCTACGGCGAATCATTGCCACCGGAGACGGTGGCCGATGAAGGCCCACGGCCGCCGCCGCTGCCGTGACCTGCGTGCGCTCCCTGCCAGAACCCACGCTTCCGGCGCACGCCGATGTGGCCACGCTGGCAGCGTACGGCAGCCCCCTGCTGCAGGTGCTGGCCGAGCCGGCACCGTTGCGGGCTGGCGCGGAAGGCGAGCGACTGGTGGCTGCGCTGGCGCGGATCGCATTGGCGTTGCAGGCCAGCGATCCGGCGCGCCTGCGCCGGCAGGAGAGCTGGTGGGGGCGCCTGCTCGGCCGTGACGTTGAACGCCAGGCACAGGCGCAGGGGCTGCAGGCGCAGCTGGGCGTGCTGGCCCTGCAGGCGCGCGAGCAGGCCCAGGGTCTCGCGCAGCGTGTGCAGCAGCGTGCCCGGGCCATCATCGACAACGATGCGGCTGCCGCCGCGTTGGAGGCCTGGGCCACGTTCGGCGCCGCGCAGCTGGCGACACTGCAGGGAGCTGCGCAGGTCGCGCTGGCCCCACGCGTGGACCATCTGCAGCGGCTGGCCACGCTGCGACGCATCGAAAGCGGGCAGTGGCGGCTGCTGCAGGAGCAGGACGAAGCCCTGCTGCAGCGCTTCATCCGCATCCACGATGTCCTGCTGCCGGCCTGGCGCCAGGCCGCATTGGCGCGCCAGGCACTGGCGCAGGCTGCACAGGCCGAGCAGGCAGCCACGCTGCAGGCCCAGATCGACGACGAAGTAGCCGCTGCTCAGGCTAGACTGCCCTGAGCCGGCCGCCGCTGCCGCTTATCCACCGCAAGGACACTGCCCGATGACCCAGGACAGCCAGAACTCCGGCACGCTCGTGCCCGCCACCACGCCCGCCCCTGAACTTGATGACAGCACGTTGAAGGCCCTCGGCCTGGTCCGCGACGACCTGCCGCGCATCGCCGAAATCGGCCGCGAACTGGAAGACCTCCGTCCGGGCAACCTGCAGGTGTTCGGCCGTGAGGCCGCCGCCCGGACAACGGCCTTCTCCAGCCAGCTGCTGGACCAGGTGCGCAACCGTGACCTCGACGCCAATGGCGAGAAACTCGGCGAAGTGGTGCGCATCGCGCGCGAGCTCAAGCTGGATGGTTTTTCCCAGCGCTCGAAGGTGCCGTTGATCGGTGGCCTCATCGATCGCCTGCGTTCTTCCAAGGGCGAGCTGGTGCAGAAGTTCAGCGATACCAATTCGCAGATCGAACAGCTGCTCGGCGACGTGGGTGCGCAACAGGCGCTGATGGGCAAGCGGGTAAGCGATTTCGACCGCATGCATGACATCGTCCGCGAGGAGCGTCATGCGCTGGGCCTGTATGCCGCCGCTGGCAAGCAGCGCCTGGCCCAGCTGCAGTCCGAGCAGTTGCTGGGGCAGGGCAGCGAAGACCCGCAGCAGCGCATCCGCCAGAGCGAGATCGACAATGCGATCCGCCTGATCGAGAAGCGCGTCTCCGACCTGCAGCTGATGCAGCACGCGGCTGACCAGTCGCTGCCGATGATCCGCCTGATCCAGGCCAATGCGCTGCAGCTGATCGAGAAGTTCAACACCGTCCGCGACATCACCATCCCCTCGTGGAAGCGTCAGTTCGCGATCCAGTTGTCGCTGGGCGAACAGAAGAACGCCGCCGAACTGGCCAATGCCATCGACGATGCGACCAATGAGCTGATGCGACGCAATGCCGACCTGATGCGCCAGGCGTCGGTGGACACCGCACGCAGCAACCAGCGCGGTGTGATCGACGTGGCCACGCTGCGCCACGTACACGATCAGCTGATCGCTACCGTCGAGGAAGTGCGCAGCATCCATCGCGAGGGCATGCAGCAGCGGCAGCAGGCCGAAGTCGAGCTGTTGCGCCTGCGCGAGGACCTGCAGCAGCGCCTGGCGGCGCCGACGGCGTCGTAATCATGCTTCGCAGCGTCGAGCTTGCTCGATCGCTGCCGGTTGGCCTTGTGTAGAGCCGAGCCCATGCTCGGCTTCCGTGCGAAGCAAGGCGTGTTCTGCAGCTCAACGCAGCCGGGCACGGGTCCGGATCTACAGAAGCCACATCTGCGGCCATTCCCCGCAGCGGCAGGCCGGCAGAACCCCGTTCAACGCAACTGCCCAACCGCCCAATCGGCCAGCGCGTCCACGCGCGCATCGACAGGCCCGTCCGGCCGCGCGAGCACCCAGAACCCGCCGGTCGCGGCGAACCCCCAAGGGGCCACCAGCCGCCCCGCTGCCAGATCCTCGGCCACCAGCGGCTCCGGCGCGATCGCCGGGCCCAACCCCGCTACCGCCGCTTCCAGCAGGTAGTACAGGTGTTCGAAGCCGGTGCCGAGCTGCAGCTGGGCCGGGTCCAGTCCGTGCGACTGCGCCCATGCAGGCCACGCCTGCGGACGCGAACTGGTGTGCAGCAGCGTTTCCCGCAGCAAGGCCGACGGCGGCACATGGCGCAGCCGCTGCGCGGCCGGGTGCGAGGGCGCCACCACCACGCCCACCCGTTCCGGCGCCAACTCGCGCACCTGCCAGCCGCGCGGCCACGGCCCTTGCGCCAGCAACAGCACCGCATCCAGCGCTGCCTGTGCCTCGGTGAAACTGCCATCCAGGGCCGACCACTGCAGGCGCACGCCGGGCAGGGCAGCCTGCAGTGCCGGCAGCCGCGGAATCATCCAGCGCGCCAGCACGCTGCCGCTGCAGCCCAGCACCAGCGCCGGCTCCGCGCTTGGCCGCCGCAGTTCGCGCACGCAGTCTTCAATGCCGCCAAACGCCTCGCTGCAGGCCTGTTGCAGGCGGGTGCCGGCGGCCGTCAGGCGCAGTCCGCGACCGGCGCGCTGGAACAGGGCCACGCCCAGATGGTCTTCGAGCAGCTTCAGTTGCCGGCTGATCGCGCCATGGGTCACATGCAGCGCCTGGGCAGCGCGGCCAACGCCGCCCAGACGTGCGGTGGCCTCGAACGCCCGCAGGGCATTCAGGGGCGGCAGCAGTGACGTGCTCATGTGAGATTTCCTGACGGGACAGGCCAGATAATATCGATTTTCCGGACATGATCCGTGCGCTAGAGTATCCACCTGTCTGAACGACCGGTCGTCTCCATGCCTGACTCCCCCATCGCCGATTTCCATGCCTTCCCTGACGCCCAGGGCCACTTCGGCCGTTACGGTGGCAGTTTCGTCGCCGAAACCCTGGTCGGCCCACTGCAGGAACTGGCCCAGGCCTATGACCAGGCCCGCCAGGATCCGGCGTTCCAGCTGGCCTATGACCGCGACCTGGCCCATTACGTGGGTCGGCCGAGCCCGATCTACCATGCTGAACGCCTGAGCGACCACGTCGGTGGCGCGCAGATCCTGCTCAAGCGCGAGGACCTGAACCACACCGGCGCGCACAAGATCAACAACACCATCGGCCAGGCGCTGCTGGCGGCGCGGATGGGCAAGAAGCGCATCATCGCCGAGACCGGCGCCGGCCAGCATGGCGTGGCCAGTGCCACCGTCGCGGCGCGGCTGGGCCTGGAGTGCGTGGTGTACATGGGTGCCACCGACATCGAGCGGCAGAAGATCAACGTCTACCGCATGAAACTGCTCGGTGCGACGGTGGTGCCGGTCACCTCCGGCTCGGCCACCCTGAAGGACGCCCTCAACGAAGCGATGCGCGACTGGGTCACCAACGTGCAGGACACCTTCTACATCATCGGCACGGTAGCGGGTCCAGACCCGTACCCGCGCATGGTGCGCGACTTCAACGCCATCGTCGGCCGCGAGGCACGCGAGCAGATGCTGGCCGAGTACGGTCGCCTGCCTGATGCGATCACCGCCTGCGTCGGCGGAGGCAGCAATGCGATCGGCCTGTTCCATGCCTTCCTCAACGACCGCCAGGTCGAGATCGTCGGCGCTGAAGCGGCCGGTGATGGCATCCACACCGGCCGCCACGCAGCTTCCATCGCCGCCGGCCGCCCGGGCGTGCTGCACGGCAACCGCACCTACGTGCTGTGCGACGACGATGGCCAGATCATCGAGACCCATTCGGTATCGGCCGGCCTGGATTACCCGGGCGTCGGCCCCGAGCATGCGTTCCTGGCCGACAGCGGCCGTGCGCGCTACGTCGGCATCACCGACGAAGAGGCGCTGCAGGCCTTCCATCTGCTGGCCCACACCGAAGGCATCCTGCCGGCGCTGGAGTCCAGCCACGCGCTTGCGCAGGCGATGAAGCTCGCGCGCGGGCGTCCGCGCGACCAGATCGTGCTGTGCAACCTGTCAGGACGTGGCGACAAGGACGTGCATACCATCGCGGCGCGCGAAGGGCTGGTGCTGTGAGCGCACTGATGCGCAGTACGGGCGTGCTGCTGGTGCTGGGCCTGGCCGCGTGCCAACCGCCGGAACCGCCGGTGCTGGCGCCGGCGCCCAAGGCCGCTGCGCAACCGGCGCAGCCGATGGCCGCCAACGATGAGGTCGACCCGATTGCGAGCACGCCCATCGATGATCCACCGGCCTCGGCCGCGGTCTCCAGCGATGACGCGCCCGCCGTGGCGTCGGTGGCGCTGGATCATGCCGGCGAGGTGCTGATCGGCCAGCACATGAGCGACCTGGAGGCCTTCGGGCCGTGGAAGGCAATGGGCGCGGTCGAAGCCATCGGCGGCAGCTGCGAGTACTACGACGGCAAGGGGCTGCCGCCCGGCGTGTCGATGATGACCGACGAAGACCGCGTGGTCCGTTTCGATCTTGGTCCGGGCGAGGACGCCAAGGCGCCGGTCGACCAGCCGGGTCCGTTCGGACTGCGCATCGGCATGACGCGGGCGCAGGCGGTGGCGCAGTTCCCCGGCGCGCCGGTCTCCAGCCCGCATGCCTACGACGGCGATCAGGGCGAGTACCTGACCTGGCAGGACCCGGGCTCGGACCTGGGCATCCGCCTGGAAGTGTTTGAAGGGAAGGTCATCCTGATGTACTGGGGGACCAGCGAAGCGATTGAACTGATTGAAGGATGTGCCTGAGATGCCTGTTTCCCGACTCGATGACTGTTTCCAGCGCCTGCGCCAGCAGCAGCGCAAGGCCCTGATCCCCTTCATCACCGCCGGTGATCCTTCGCTGGACGCCACCGTGCCGGTCATGCACGCGCTGGTCCAGGCCGGTGCCGATGTGATCGAACTGGGCGTACCGTTCTCCGATCCGATGGCCGACGGCCCGACCATCCAGCGCAGTTCCGAGCGTGCGCTGGCACGCGGTGCCGGCAACCGTTACGTGCTGCAGGCGGTGGCGCAGTTCCGGCAACAGGACGCGCATACGCCAGTGGTGCTGATGGGCTATCTCAACCCGGTGGAGATCCACGGTTACGTGGCGTTCGCCGAAGCGGCCGTGGCCGCTGGCGTGGACGGTGTGCTGCTGGTCGACCTGCCGCCGGAAGAAGCCGGCGAAGCCCAGCAGGCCTTCGAGGCTGCAGGCCTTGCGCTGGTTCTGCTGGCATCGCCGACCACCAGCGAGGCACGCGCCGACAAGCTGCTGGCGCTGGCCCGCGGCTATCTGTACTACGTCAGCTTTGCCGGGGTTACCGGCGCCTCGGAACGACTGGACAGCGACGCGGCCAGCGCACGCCTGCAGGCGCTGCGGGCCAGGGCCAGCGTGCCGGTGGTGGCCGGTTTCGGCATCAAGGACGCCGCGAGTGCGGCGGCCATGGCCCGCCAGGCCGACGGCGTGGTGGTCGGCAGCGCACTGGTGGCGGTGCTGGCCGAAGCGACCTCCGCCGAGGATGCGGCGCAGCGCGCCGCAGCGTTCCTGGCTCCGCTGCGGCAGGCGTTGGATCAGTAATGGTAGCGCCGGGCCATGCCCGGCGGTGGGGCGCGGAAGAATATCCGCCGGGCATGGCCCGGCGCTACCCAGCACCTAAACGTACGTCCCAGCATGGTTTTTTCCAGCGCGCCGAAGGCCGGGCAGGGGGTGCACGGGCGGGGAAAGCGGAGCTAGACTGTCCGCCTTTGCGGCCCCCGGGCCGCCCTGAACGGAAGTGTCCTCCCGCATGAGTTGGCTCAGCAAGTTGATGCCGTCTGGCATCCGCACCGACAACACCCCCAGCAAGAAGCGCAGCGTCCCCGAGGGCCTGTGGGAAAAGTGCAGCAACTGCGGCAGTGCGTTGTACCGTCCGGAGCTGGAAGAGAATCTGGAGGTCTGCCCGAAGTGCGGCCACCATATGGCCATCCGCGCCCGCGCGCGTCTGGCTGCGCTGTTCGACGCCGACAGCAGCACCGAGATCGCTGCCCGCCTGGGGCCGACCGACCTGCTGAAGTTCAAGGACCAGAAGAAGTACAGCGAGCGCATCAAGATCGCGCAGAAGAACACCGGTGAGTACGACGCGCTGATCGCCATGCGCGGCCTGCTCAAGGGCCGCCCCCTGGTGGCCTCGTCCTTCGACTTCGCCTTCATGGGAGGCTCGATGGGCTCGGTGGTCGGCGAGCGCTTCGCCCTTGCCGCCGAGACCGCCGCCGAGATCGGCGCACCCTACGTGTGCTTCTCCGCCAGTGGCGGCGCGCGCATGCAGGAGGGCCTGTTCTCGCTGATGCAGATGGCCAAGACCTCGGCAGCGCTGGGCAGACTGCGTGAAGCCGGGCAGCCGTACATTTCGGTGCTGACCCACCCGACCACCGGCGGTGTGTCGGCATCGTTCGCGATGCTGGGTGACATCAACATCGCCGAACCGCATGCACTGATCGGCTTCGCCGGCCCGCGCGTCATTGAGCAGACCGTGCGCGAGAAGCTGCCGGAAGGGTTCCAGCGTTCGGAGTTCCTGCTCGAGCACGGGGCCATCGACCAGATCTGCGACCGTCGTGAGCTGCGCGACCGCCTGGCCGACCTGCTGGCGATGCTGCGCCGTGAGCCGGCACCGGAGGAGGCTTGATGGGGAGCCGCAAGTACTTCGGTACCGACGGCATCCGCGGCCGGGTCGGTCAAGGGCCGATCTCGGCTGATTTCGTGCTGCGCCTGGGCAACGCCCTGGGCCGTGTGCTGGTTGCCCAGCGTGGCCAGGAGGGGCGCCGTCCGATCGTGGTGATCGGCAAGGACACGCGGATCTCCGGCTACATGTTCGAAGCCGCGCTGGAAGCCGGGTTGGTCGCTGCGGGCGCTGACGTGCAGCTGCTCGGCCCGATGCCGACCCCGGCCGTTGCCTTCCTGACCCGTACCCTGGGCGTGGATGCGGGCATCGTCATCAGTGCTTCGCACAATCCGCATTACGACAACGGCATCAAGTTCTTCTCCGCCCAGGGCGAGAAGCTCGACGATGCAACCGAGCTGGCGCTGGAAGCCGCATTGGACGTGCCGTTCACCACGGCCGTTTCGGAGAAGCTCGGCAAGGCCTCGCGTGCACGCGAGGCCGTCGGCCGCTACATCGAGTTCTGCAAGTCCAGCGTGCCGCGCGCGTTCGATCTACGCGGTGTACGCCTGGTGCTCGACTGCGCGCATGGCGCCACCTACCAGATCGCGCCGCTGCTGTTCCGCGAACTGGGGGCAGAGGTCATCGGCATCGGTGCCGAACCCAATGGCGTCAACATCAACGACGGCGTCGGGTCCACCCACATCGACAACCTCGCTGCCAAGGTGCGCGAGACCCGCGCCGACCTGGGCATCGCCTTCGACGGTGATGGTGACCGGGTGTTGATGGCTGATGACCGCGGCAACCCGGTCGACGGCGATGACCTGGTGTACATCCTGGCGCGCGCATGGCAGGCCGAAGGGCGCCTGCGCGGCCCGGTGGTCGGTACCTTGATGAGCAACTTCGGTCTGGAAAAGGCCCTGGCCGAACTGCAGATTCCGTTCCAGCGCAGCAACGTCGGCGACCGCTACGTGCATCAGGCACTGGTGGAGGGAGGCGGCGTGCTCGGCGGCGAAGCGTCCGGCCACCTGCTGTGCCTGGACCGGGCCACCACCGGCGACGGCATCGTCAGTGCCCTGCAGGTGCTGGTGGCGCTGAAGCAGCAGGGAAAGAACCTGCGCGATGCGCTGCAGCCGTTGTCCAAGGTGCCGCAGAAGACGGTCAACGTGCGCCTTGGCGATGTCTCGGCCAAGGCCACCGTGCAGGCCGAGAGCGTGCAGGCTGCGCTGCTCGAAGCGCAGCATGCGGTATCCGGCCGCGGGCGTGCCTTCCTGCGTCCTTCCGGCACCGAGCCGGTGGTGCGGGTCACGGTTGAGGCCGATGACGCGACGCTGATGCAGGACACCCTGGACCGGCTTTCGGCGGCGGTCAGGACAGCGGCTGCGGCCTGAGCCCCGTCGCTGGATCGAACCGACAACATGGCCGCCTGTGCGGCCATGTTGCTGTCTGCCGCAAGCAAGGCATCAGGCGCTGCGCGTCATTTCCGTCTGCCATTTCCAGGTGTCGCGGCACATGTCCGCCAGGCCATGGCGCGCGGTCCACCCCAGCTCGCGCAGGGCCAGCGACGGGTCGGCAAAACTCACCGCGATGTCGCCGCTACGGCGACCGGTGATCCGGAACGGGATCGGCCGGCCGACGGTCTGCTCGAAGGCCTTGATCAGTTCCAGCACGCTGTGGCCCTGGCCGGTGCCCAGGTTCAGGGTGATGCTGCGGCGCTTGTCGCGCAGGTACTGCAGTGCCAGCACATGGGCCCGCGCCACATCCTGCACATGGATGTAGTCGCGTACGCCGGTACCGTCACAGGTCGGATAGTCATCACCAAAGACCTGCACTTCGGGCAGCAGGCCGGCGGCCACCTGGGCGATGTAGGGCATCAGGTTGCTGGGCGTTCCGTGCGGCAGCTCGCCGATCAGGGCGCTTGAATGCGCCCCCACCGGGTTGAAGTAGCGCAGCGTTGCCACATGCAGCGCCGTGTCGGCGCCGACCAGGTCGGAGAGCAGCTGCTCCACCACCAGCTTCGAACGGCCATAGGGCGTCATCGCGCAGGTAGAGGCCGTTTCGGCCACCGGGCAATGGTCCTGGTCGCCGTACACGGTTGCCGACGAGCTGAACACGAACGTGCCCACCCCGGCATCGCGCATGGCGCCGAGCAGGGCGAGGGTACCGTTGATGTTGTTGTCGAAGTAGTCCAGCGGCATCTGCCGCGATTCGCCAACCGACTTCAGTGCGGCAAAATGCAGTACCGCATCGATCGAATGCTCGCGCAGCACCGTGGTGATCCGCGCACGGTCGCGTACGTCGGCCTGTACGAACAGCGGCGCGATGCCGGTGATGTCGCCGATCCGGCCGATCACCCCGACGTCGCTGTTGCACAGCGAATCGACGATGACCACCACATGGCCCTGCTGCTGCAGCTCCACACAGGTGTGGGAGCCGATGAATCCAGCGCCGCCGGTAACCAGAACGTTCATTTCCTGTAGTCCTTCCACTCTGTTGGAGCTTCCTTGCCGAAGCTGTGTCAGCCCAGGGCTGGTGGCGCCATCACGGCCCCGGCACCATCTTCTTCTGCCGCGCCTTGAAGCCGTTGAACAGCGGTGCGATCAGCGGGTTGTAGCTCCACGCGATGCGCTTGCGCAGCCAGCTTGCCGGCCGGTTGCGGATGGCGAAGCGGTAGATGCGCTCGGGATCGCCGCCGACCACGTTGCGTCCGAACGGATGGGTGGTATGCAGGTAGCGGAACCCCTGCTCACGCGCCACTTCGATGTAGTCCTGGTCGAAATCGCCGTACGGCCAGCACAGGGTGTCGGACACTTCGCCCAGCTTCTCCAGCAGTACTTCCTTTGCCATCGACAGGTCGCCACTGATGCCGGCGCGGCGCTGGGCCCGATCCAGATCCTGGCGGCGCAGCCAGCGCGTATGGGTGTGGGTATGGCAGTGGATCTCGAAGGTGCCCGCCTCGATGGCCGCACGTGCTTCGCTCCAACGCATCATCACCTCATCGCTGCGGCCCTGCCTGTAGATAAGGTCTTCGCAGGCGCGATGCTCGGGTGTTTCCGGCAGCGTGGCACCGGCGATGCCGGCATGCGGGCGCACCGGTCCCTCGTGCATCCAGCCGGTCACCACGAACACCACCGCGTGCATGCCGTACTTCTGCAGGATCGGATGGGCGTAGACCCAGTTGTCCAGGTAACCATCATCGAAGGTGATGACGATCGACTTGCGCGGCACCGGCTTGCCGGCCAGGAAGCCGGCGTACTGGTCCAGCGTCAACGAGGTCCAGCCGGTGCGCGCCAGCCAGGCGATCTGGCTTTCGAAATTCTCCGGCGATACCGTGATCATGCCGGGCGAGTTGCTGACGTGATGATGCATCAGCACCGGTACGGTTCTGGCATTAGCCATGACCCAGCTCCTTCATCCATTGGTGGTAGTAGTGTTCGGTGGCTTCAGCGTGTCCTTCGGGGCTGAAACGCGTGGCACTGCGGATCCAGTCCCAGCCGGAACGTCCCATCTGCCGGCGGCGTTCGGGATCGTCCACCAGCAGCCGCAGCGCGCCGGTGAGGGCGGCACTGTCGCCAAGCCGGGTGAGGATGGCATTGCTGCCTTCCACCAGCATTTCAGGCACGCCCCCGACCCGATGCGACACGATCGGCAGGCCCGCCTGTGCCGCTTCCAGGAAGACCGTGCCCGAGGCTTCCTTGTGGGTGGCCAGAGCGAAGATGTCGAAGCCGGGCATCAGCTGGCTGGCATCGCTGCGGAAGCCCAGCAGATGGACCTGGCGCTGCAGATCGTGCTCGGCGCAGGTGGCCTGCAGGCGCTGCATCACTGCCTGGCCATCGCCGACCACCACCAGATGCAGGTGCGGGTTGGTTCTGCACAGCGGCACCATGGCCTGCAGCAGTTCGGCGTGGCCCTTGGGCTCGCGCAGCACTGCCACGCAGCCTACGACGATGTCCTGTTCCTCGAATCCGAGCTCGGCGCGCACGCGTGCGCGCGTCTCCTGCAACGCCTGCCAGGACGTCTCCTGCGTGGCGTCGGTTGGAGCAACTGCCATCGGCGGCACGATGCCGATGTGATCGGCGGGAATGCCACGGTCGGCCAGCAGTTGCTTGACGAAGTTGCTCACCGTGATGACCCGGTGGGGCAGGCCGGTATAGGTCAGCAATGAGTTCACCGGGCTCATCAGGTGTCGCGAGCGCACCACCAGCGGCGTACCGCCCAGGCGTGCGCCCGCGGCGGCAATCAATGCATCGCGACGGCTGGTGGTGTTGACCACGTCGTAGCGCTCGCGGCGGACCAGCCGTGACACCGACCAGATGCCGCGCAGCAGCCGGGCCATGCCACCCATGCGCAGCGTATGCACGGTGAAGCCATCATCGCGCGCGCGCGTGGCCAGGCGCGCATCCGGTTGGCACAGCAGGGCGACATGATGGCCGCGCGCGCGCATCACCTGCATGTGGCGGAAGATGTAGATCTCCTGCCCACCCATGCCTTTGGCGGCTTCGGTATGCAGGATGCGCAGCGGACGGTTCATGCGTGGATCGGTCCTTCGGATCAGCGGTTGCGGAAGCGGGTCAGCGCTTCCCATGCCGCGCGTATGCTGGCGGCGTCGGGGGCCTGTTGCGGCAACGGGCGATAGCGCGCATCGAGCGCGGTGGCGTTGCCGAATTTGTCGAACACGTAGATCGCCTCGCCATTGCGTACTGCGCGCTGCGACCAGCTTTCCACCACCAGCGCACGCTTGCCGGTCGGTGCAGCCAGCAGGTCGTGGCCGGTGCTGTAGTCGGTCAATGCGTTCTCGCAGCCCAGGCCGTGGCGCATCAGCGTCGGCACCCAGTCTTCGTGCGAACTGACCCGCGCGTCGTGGCCGCCACCCTGGCCGGGCCAATGCAGCACGAAGGGCACCTGCAGCTGGTGGTTGGAGAAGTTGCCGTTGTGGCCCCAGTAGTTCAGCTTGAGGTCGTTGAATTCCTCGGCGTGGTCACCGGTCACCAGCACGATCGTGTCCTGCTCCAGCCCCTGCGCGCGCAGGTCGTCCAGCAGCGATCCAATCAGGCTGTCGGCGTAATGCACCGCGGTGTGGTAGCGGTTCAACTCCGGTGTTGGGTCGTGCCCGGGGCCGAACTTGAGGAAATCGATGGCCCCGGCCATCGGCGTGGCGAGCGGCCGATAGCCGGCCGGCATGTGGTAGGGCGCGTGGGTGGAATCGAGGAACACGAAACCAAACCACGGGCGCTGCGCAGCCTGGCTGGCGCGGATGTCCTTCTGCAGTCCAGCGACGATGGCGGCATCGCGGCCATCGGAGGTCAGTTCGGACGGCCCCTGGTGCAGCTGGTCGCGGACATCGGCGAACGCGGTGCGATCAAACTCCGGGCTGTACAGCGGTGCGCTGCCATACAGATGCAGGTCATAGCCCTGCTGTCCCAGCACCTTGAACAACTGCGAGCCGCGCTGCTCGTCGAGCATGCTCGGCCAATAGCCACCCGGCAGGCCGTAAAGCAGCCCGAACAGACCATAGCGGGTGGCGTTGCCGGTGCTGAAATGATGTTCGTACACCCGCGAGGAACGGGCCAGTTGCGACACGTTGGGCATGAACTGCGCGGTGAGCACGTCATGGCGCAACGACTCCAGTACCACCATCAGCACGTTCGGCCGCTGGTGGCTCTGGCAGCGCAGGGGCTGCAACGGATAGTTCAGCTGGGCATGGCGCGGATCGGGCAGGCCGACCTGCTGCTGGCTGACCACGCCGAAGCGACGCATCGCGCTCTTGGCGGTGATCGGCTGCGCCCATGGCAGGTAGTTCCATTGGCTGATCACTGCGCGCTCGCCGAGCGCGTCGTAGTAGGCAGTGGCGACCTGGCCGCCGCCCATCAGCAGGGCAACCACCGCCCAGGCCTGCAGTACCCGCCGCCGCCGTGGCGCTGCGGGCAGCAGCTTCCAGCACGCCCAGGCCAGCAGGCCCTGCGCGGCGAAGATCGCCGACACCAGAGCCGCCACCTGCAGCCAGGTCTTCCAGGACAGGCTGACCTGATCCTGCAGGGCGCCGCCGAACACCATGTTGGCGACCATCGCGTTGAGGTGGAAGCGATACAGCGCGAAGACCTTGGCATCCACCAGCAGCAGGCACAGCCACAGGCCCTGGCAGATCACCGCCGAGACGCTCAACGCGCGCGCGCTGCGCGGCCACAGGCCGATGGCCAACGGCAGCAGACCGGCCAGTGCGCCGAACGCGAGCAGGTGGCCGGGCAGGGCAATGGCCAGATAGGCCAGGCCGAGGGTCCCCCCGGGGTTGTCGCGCAATGGCACGTTGCCCAACGCGATGAGCGCGGCAAGTACCGCGTTGGCCGCGATGAACAGGGACCACCAGGCCAGCCTGCGCCAGCGTCTGGCGGGCGCGGGTAGATCGGCGGCGGTGGGGGCGGGCAGGGCGGCGTGCATGGAGCGGCGGGTTCAAGTGGGCAGCGAGGGCGTTTCCCGGTGTGACGAAGTCGTTAAACCGCCCGGGTCGCGCATTGTATCGGTTTGTTTCAGTGTGTCGGTGGCATGCCTCGATCTATCTGTCACAATGTTCAGATCGGTCGCCATGAAATGGCGGGCCCATACCGACTCAACGACAAGCCAGGAACCGCTGTGAGCCAGATCCCCACCCTCGACATCACCCGTTTCGACAGTGACCGCGACGCCTTCGTGGCCGAGCTGGGGGCGGCGTACCGCCAGTGGGGATTCGCGGGCATCCGCAACCACGGCATCCCGCAGGCCGACATCGACGCGGCCTACGACGTCTTCAAGGCCTTCTTCGCACTGCCTGATGAGACCAAGCGCAAGTACCACGTGGCAGGCAGCGGCGGCGCCCGCGGCTATACCCCGTTCGGTGTGGAGACCGCCAAGGGCTCCCAGCACTTCGACCTGAAGGAGTTCTGGCACATCGGTCGCGAGATCGCCGACGACTCCAAGTACCGGGACGTGATGGCGCCGAACCTGTGGCCGTCCGAGGTCGAGGGCTTCCGCGAGCGCGGTTACGGGCTGTACCAGGCGTTGGACAACCTCGGTTCGCGCGTGCTTTCGGCGCTGGCCCTGCACATCGGCCTGCCGGAGCACTTCTTCGCCGACAAGACCAATTTCGGCAATTCGATCCTGCGCCCGATCCATTACCCGCCGATCACCACCGACGACATCCCGAACGTGCGCGCCGGTGCCCATGGCGACATCAACTTCATCACGCTGCTGGTCGGTGCCAGCGCGGCGGGCCTGGAAGTGCAGTCGCATGACGGGGACTGGGTGCCGTTCACCTCGGACGCGGACACCATCGTGGTCAACATCGGCGACATGCTGCAGCGCCTGACCAATCATGTGTATCCGTCGACCATCCACCGGGTGGTCAATCCCCCGGGCGAGCTGGCCCGCCAGCCGCGCTATTCGGTGCCGTTCTTCCTGCACCCGAACCCGGATTTCCTGATCGACGTGCTGCCTTCGTGCATTACCGAGAAGAACCCGAGCCGGTACCCGGAACCGATCACCGCGCACGGTTTCCTCGAAGAGCGCCTGCGCGAGATCAAGCTGAAGTAACAAGAAGGCCGCCGAAAGGCGGCCTTCTTGTTACGGGTAGCGCCGGGCCATGCCCGGCGAGCGCAGCGGAGGGTGTTCGGCAGGGTTGCACCCTGCACCCGCAGAGGCCAGAGCTAAAGCCAAGGCCAAGGCCAAGGCCAAGGCCAAGGCCAAAGCCAAAGCCAAAGCCAAAGCCAAAGCCAAAGCGGCTCTGGGTTTCTGTGGGTTGGGCGGGGCGGTGTGGGCTGGCAGGACACGCCGTAAACCCATCCCTGGGGGCTCGATGGCGCCATCCATGGCGCCAACGGTCCTGCCAGCCCACACCGCCCCGCCCCGACAATTTCCCGCGGCTGTTGGTAGGTGTCGACCTTGGTCGACACGATCTATCTATTTATCCACGCCATGCGTGGATGAGATCTGTCAGGTCTCGAAGCAGGGAGGGGTTGAAGCTCTGCTTTCGCTTTCGCTTTTGATCTTCTTTTTTCTTTCCGTGGCGGGCGGAACCGCCGGAATGTGTCAGGGGGCCGAGTGGGTGGGGCTGCGCAGGGGCGTGAGCCGCATGGATGCGGCGACCGGGCTTACAGGGGTGAGGGCGCTTTGCTTGCGAAGCACTGCTTCGCAGGCGCCCGAACGCACAGCCGCCAGCGGCTGGGCCGGGCCCCGGAGGGGGACTTGCAGCGACCCCTGCGCAGTCCCACCCGCCCGGCCAACCCCGCAAATCCACCCGGGGCTCTCCGCGACCAACCTAAACCCGCCACGAGGGGCTGCGTCGTTGGCTGAAAATCCATGTAACCGCTTACACGGAAACGGTTTTTTGCCGCAGCAGGTATCATGGGCGGCTGAGTTCACACAGGAGCCACCCGCGCATGCGCCGCAAGATCGTCGCTGGAAACTGGAAGCTGCACGGCAGCCGTCAATTCGCCACCGAACTGCTGGGGCAGGTCGCTGCCGGGCTGCCCAGGAGCGGGGTGGAGGTGGTCATCCTGCCGCCGATGCCCTACCTGGGTGAGCTGGTCGAAGACTTCGGCAGCACCGGCCTGGCCTTTGGCGCACAGGACGTCAGCAGCAACGAGAAGGGTGCCTACACTGGTGAGGTCTGTGCGGCCATGCTGCACGAGGTCGGTGCCCGCTATGGCCTGGTCGGCCACTCCGAGCGCCGCCAGTACCACCATGAGAGCAGCGAGCTGGTCGCGCGCAAGTTCGCCGCCGCCCTGCATGCCGGCCTGGTGCCGGTGCTGTGCGTCGGTGAAACCCTCGAGCAGCGCGAGGC
Source organism: Stenotrophomonas sp. G4 (assembly GCF_003428825.1). Taxonomy (NCBI): domain Bacteria; kingdom Pseudomonadati; phylum Pseudomonadota; class Gammaproteobacteria; order Lysobacterales; family Lysobacteraceae; genus Stenotrophomonas; species Stenotrophomonas sp. G4. Next base: position 3,074,424 of record NZ_CP031741.1, on the reverse strand, counting down.
CGGGCAGACCGAGGCGGTCATCGCCAGCCAGCTTGCCCCGGTGCTCGAGCTTGTCGGGGCCGAAGGCTTCGCCAACGCCGTGGTCGCCTACGAGCCGGTCTGGGCGATCGGAACCGGCCGCACCGCAACCAAGGAGCAGGCGCAGCAGGTGCACGCGTTCATTCGTGGCGAAGTCGCGCGCATCGATGCTAGAATTGCTGATTCACTGCCCATTGTTTACGGCGGTAGCGTGAAGCCCGACAATGCCGGGGAACTGTTCGCGCAGCCGGATGTCGATGGTGGGCTGGTTGGTGGTGCCTCCCTGGTGGCCGCCGACTTCCTGGCCATCGCAGAGGCGGCGGCAAACAATTAGTTACGGTTGCCGGCCAGTCGCCGGCACTCTAGTCCGAGGGCGGATTTCCAATGCTGATGTTGATCCTCAATGTCGTCTACGTGCTGGTTGCCGTAGCCATGGTCGCGCTGATCCTGATGCAGCGTGGCTCGGGTGCGGCGGCAGGTTCGGGCTTTGGCGCTGGCGCCTCGGGGACGGTGTTCGGTGCGCGTGGTGCGTCCAACTTCCTGTCCAAGTCGACCAAGTGGCTGGCCGTGGTGTTCTTCGGCATCAGCCTCTTCATGGCCTGGTACGCCGGCCATGGCAACCGCCCGGCCGCCGATCAGGATCTGGGTCTGATGTCCGCCCCGGCGGCCAGCGCTCCGGCCGCTCCGGCGGGCGAATTGCCGGCCGTTCCGAAGGCCGATGCGGTCCCGGCCGCCCCGGTTCCGGCCGCAACTGTGCCGGCTCAGGCGGAATCTTCGGTTTCTGGTGAAGAAAAGCCTTCGGAAGGCTCCCAGAAAGACTGAAGCCGGTTACAATACGCGGCGCATCGGGAAGATAGTCTGATGTGATCGTTTGCCCAGGTGGCGGAATTGGTAGACGCACTACCTTGAGGTGGTAGCGACTTAGGTCGTAGGGGTTCGAGTCCCCTCTTGGGCACCATTTAGTAAGTAAAGCGGGTTGGTCTGGCGCGCAAGGCGCCAGGCAGCTTCCCGTCCACTCCCCCATGCCAAAGCGCCTGCAGGCGCAGCGGCAGAGGCAAGAGAGAATCGCTGTGCTGGCCGAATATTTGCCGTCTCTGCTGTTTCTGATCGTTGCCACCGGTATCGGCATTACGCTGATGCTGGTTGGTCGATTCCTCGGTCCCCGCCGCCCCGATCTGGAAAAGCTGTCGCCGTACGAGTGCGGCTTCGAAGCCTTCGAAGACGCGCGTATGAAGTTCGACGTGCGCTACTACCTGATCGCGATCCAGTTCATCGTCTTCGACCTGGAAATCATCTTCATCGTGCCGTGGACGCAGGTCTTCATGGAGCTTGGCGCGCGTTCGCTCGTCACCATGGGTCTGTTCGTCGGCATGCTGTTCCTCGGTTTCATCTATGTCTGGAAGAAGGGAGCGCTGGAATGGGAGTGATTCAGACTCTCGATGGCCTGATGACCAATCCTGTCCCGGAAGGGCGGGTTGACGACATCCTGCGGCCGGAAGGCGACAACCCGCTGCTGGAAAAGGGCTTTGTCACCACCAGCGTCGATGCGCTGCTGAACTGGGCACGCACCGGCTCGATGTGGCCCATGACCTTCGGCCTGGCCTGCTGTGCGGTCGAAATGATGCACGCAGGTGCAGCGCGCCTGGACCTTGACCGCTACGGCGTGGTGTTCCGCCCGTCGCCGCGCCAGTCCGACGTGATGATCGTCGCCGGCACCCTGGTCAACAAGATGGCCCCGGCGCTGCGCAAGGTCTATGACCAGATGCCCGACCCCAAGTGGGTGATCTCCATGGGCAGCTGCGCCAATGGCGGTGGTTACTACCACTACTCCTATTCTGTGGTGCGCGGCTGTGATCGCGTGGTGCCGGTGGACGTCTACGTCCCGGGCTGCCCGCCGACCGCCGAGGCGCTGGTGTACGGGATCCTGCAGCTGCAGAAGAAGATCTGGCGTACACAGACCATCGCCCGCTGACCCCTTCACCTGACAAGAGCGCGCCAAGCCCCCATGGCAGAGCAAGCATCCTTCATCGACCGACTCTCCGCACGTTTCGCTGGTGCGAAGGTCATCGTGGTCGAACCCCGCGGCGAAGTGACGCTGGAAGTGCCTGCCGCTGAGTGGCACGCCACCGCCCTCGTGCTGCGTGACGAGTTTGGTTTCGAGCAGGCCGTGGACCTCTGCGGCGTCGATTACCTCGGTTATGGCTCCGACGAGTGGGACACCGCCGACGTGTCCTCGCAGGGCTTCAGCCGCGGTGTCGAGGGCAAGGCCCAGGGCCGCTTCGCCTGGGGCGAATTCCCCAGCGAAGAGAGCGCCGACGGTGCCCGTCCGCAGCACATGCCGGCCCAGCGTTTTGCCGTGGTCGCACAGCTGCGTTCGTACCAGCACAACCTGATGATGCACCTGCGCTGCTTCGCGCCTGACGAAGCGCTGCCGGTGGTGTCCTCGCTGACCAGCATCTGGCCGGGCCTGAACTGGTTCGAGCGCGAAGCGTTCGATCTGTATGGCGTGATCTTCGAAGGCCACCCGGACCTGCGCCGGATCCTGACCGACTACGGTTTCGTCGGCCATCCGTTCCGCAAGGACTTCCCGCTGATCGGCAACGTCGAAGTCCGCTACGACGAAGAAAAGAAGCGTGTCATCTACGAACCGGTCACCTCGGTGGAGCCGCGCGTCGGCGTGCCGCGCGTGATCCGCGACGACGCCCGCCTGCAGACCGCTGCCGGCGAGCGCTCGCAGGAGGCAGTGAAGTGAGTCACGTACACCAGGCCGGCGAAGCATTCGCCAGCAACGCTGCCGAAAGCCGGCAGGAAATCCGCAACTACACCATGAACTTCGGCCCGCAGCATCCGGCCGCGCACGGTGTGCTGCGCCTGATCCTGGAGATGGACGGCGAGACCATCATGCGTGCCGACCCGCACGTGGGTCTGCTGCACCGGGGCACCGAGAAGCTGGCCGAATCCAAGCCCTTCAACCAGTCGATCGGCTACATGGATCGCCTGGATTACGTGTCGATGATGTGCAACGAGCACGCCTACGTTCGCTCGATCGAGACCCTGATGGGCATCGAGGCGCCGGAGCGTGCGCAGTACATCCGCACGATGTTCGACGAGATCACCCGCATCCTGAACCACCTGATGTGGCTGGGTTCCAACGCGCTCGACCTGGGTGCGATGGCGGTGATGCTGTACGCCTTCCGCGAGCGCGAAGAGCTGATGGACTGCTACGAAGCAGTCTCCGGCGCGCGCATGCACGCGGCGTACTACCGTCCGGGCGGTGTCTACCGCGACCTGCCGGACCACATGCCGAAGTACAAGGAATCGCGCTGGCACAAGGGCAAGGCCCTGAAGAACCTCAATGCCTCGCGCGAAGGTTCGCTGCTGGACTTCCTGGAGAACTTCACCAATGAGTTCCCGGGCCGTGTCGACGAATACGAGACCCTGCTGACCGACAACCGTATCTGGAAGCAGCGTACCGTCGGCATCGGCGTGGTCACCCCGGAGCTGGCCCACCAGTGGGGCATGACCGGCGTGATGCTGCGTGGCTCGGGCGTCGCCTGGGATCTGCGCAAGAAGCGCCCCTATGCGAAGTACGATGCCGTCGATTTCGACATCCCGCTGGGCAAGGAAGGCGATTGCTACGATCGCTACCTGTGCCGCGTTGCCGAAATGCGTCAGTCCAACCGCATCATCAAGCAGTGCGTTGCGTGGCTGAAGGCCAACCCTGGCCCGGTCATGGTCAAGAACTTCAAGGTCGCTCCGCCCAAGCGCGAGGACATGAAGGACGACATGGAAGCGCTGATCCATCACTTCAAGCTGTTCAGTGAAGGCTATTGCGTGCCGGCCGGCGAGACCTACGCCGCGGTTGAAGCGCCCAAGGGCGAATTCGGCTGCTACCTGGTTTCCGACGGCGCCAACAAGCCGTTCCGCGTACACCTTCGTGCGCCGGGCTTTGCCCACCTGTCCTCGATCGATTCGATCGTGCGCGGCCACATGCTGGCTGACGTGGTGGCGATGATCGGTACCTACGATCTGGTGTTCGGCGAGGTTGACCGGTAATGCCGTCCGCCAGGCCAACACCCGCTGCAGGCAGCCGGCGCAAGCCGGCGCCGCAGTATCTGCAATTTCACGTTATGCATTTCGCTGAGGTCGGCCGATGAAGGCGACAGGTAATTTCGAGGCGGCGCGCGACGTCGACCCGATGGTGGTGTTGAGCGACAAAACCCGTGCTCACATCGATCACTGGCTGTCCAAGTTCCCGCCGGACCGCAAGCGCTCTGCCGTGCTGCAGGGTCTGCATGCTGCCCAGGAGCAGAACCAGGGCTGGCTGACCGACGAGCTGATCGCCGGTGTGGCCAAGTACCTGGACCTGCCGCCGGTGTGGGCCTACGAGGTTGCCAGCTTCTACTCGATGTTCGAGACCGAGAAGGTGGGCCGCAACAACGTGGCCATCTGCACGAACATCAGCTGCTGGCTCAATGGCGCCGAAGACATCGTGCGCCATTGCGAGAAGAAGCTGGGCATCAAGAACGGTCAGTCGACCGCTGACGGCCGCATCTACCTCAAGCGCGAGGAAGAGTGCCTGGCCGGCTGCGCGGGTGCACCGATGATGGTCATCAATGGTCACTACCATGAGCGTCTGACCCTGGAAAAGGTCGACGAGCTTCTGGACGGGCTGGAGTAAGGGCATGGCACATCACCACGAATCCAAGGGTCCTGTCGGCCCCGCGCCGCTGCCGCACCAGGTGGTCTACACCACCCTGCATTACGACACCCCGTGGTCGTACGAAAGCTATCTGAAGACCGGTGGCTACGCTGCCCTGCGCAAGATCCTCGAAGAGAAGATCCCGCCGGAGCAGGTCATCGAGATGGTCAAGGCCTCGGGCCTGCGCGGCCGTGGCGGCGCCGGTTTCCCGACCGGCCTGAAGTGGTCCTTCATGCCCAAGGGCAACGTGCAGAAGTACATCCTCTGCAACTCGGACGAATCCGAGCCGGGCACCTGCAAGGATCGCGACATCCTGCGCTACAACCCGCATTCGGTGGTCGAAGGCATGGCGATCGCCTGCTACGCCACCGGTTCGACCGTGGGCTACAACTACCTGCGCGGTGAATTCCACCACGAGCCGTTCGAGCACTTCGAGCAGGCCCTGGCCGATGCCTATGCAAACGGCTGGCTGGGCAAGAACGTGCTGGGCTCGGGCGTGGATATCGATATCTACGGCGCCCTGGGTGCCGGCGCCTACATCTGCGGCGAAGAAACCGCGCTGATGGAATCGCTGGAAGGCAAGAAGGGCCAGCCGCGCTACAAGCCGCCGTTCCCGGCCAATTTCGGCCTGTATGGCAAGCCGTCGACGATCAACAACACTGAAACCTATGGTTCGGTGCCGGCGATCATCCGCAATGGTCCGGAGTGGTTCAAGGGCCTGAGCCTGACCGCCAATGGCGGCCCGAAGTGCTTCTCGGTGTCCGGCTGCGTGCAGAAGGGCGGCAATTTCGAAGTGCCGCTGGGCACCACCTTCGACGATCTGCTGGAAATGGCCGGCGGCCTCAAGCCGGGTCGCAAGCTCAAGGGCGCGATCCCGGGCGGCGTGTCCATGCCGGTGCTGACCGCGGCCGAGCTGAAGGGTCTGCCGATGGACTACGACACCATCCGTGCACTGGGCTCCGGCCTGGGCTCCGGTGCGGTCGTGGTGCTGGATGACAGCGTCTGCTGCGTCAAGTTCGCCTGCCGCATCAGCCAGTTCTTCCACAAGGAATCCTGTGGCCAGTGCACCCCGTGCCGTGAAGGTACCGGCTGGATGCACCGCGTGCTGGAGCGCATCGTCGCCGGCAAGGCCACGATGGAAGACCTGCACCAGTTGAAGACCGTGGCCGGCCAGATCGAAGGCCATACCATCTGTGCGTTCGGCGAAGCGGCGGCATGGCCCATCCAGGGCTTCCTGCGCCAGTTCTGGGACGAATTCGAGTACTACATCGTCAACGGTCATTCGATGGTTGACGGCAAGAAGGTGGAGGCAGCCGCTGCATGAGCGCGCAACCCATAAATCCCAGCGTGCCACCGGACCACGTCACTATCGAGATCGATGGCAGGTCGCTGGTCGTGCCCAAGGGTTCGATGATCATCCAGGCCGCCGACAAGGCGGGCATTTCGATTCCGCGCTTCTGCTACCACGAGAAGCTGCCGATCGCTGCCAACTGCCGCATGTGCCTGGTGGATGTGGAAAAGTCGCCGAAGCCGGCACCGGCCTGCGCCACGCCGGTGATGGAAGGCATGAAGGTCGCCACCCGCAGTGAAAAGGCGCTGAAGTTCCAGCGCTCGGTGATGGAGTTCCTGCTGATCAACCACCCGCTGGATTGCCCGATCTGCGATCAGGGCGGCGAGTGCGAACTGCAGGACGTGTCGCTGGGCTACGGCCGTTCGGTCAGCCGCTTCAACGAGCGCAAGCGCGTGGTGGCCGACGAGGACATGGGCCCGCTGGTCGCCACCGAGATGACCCGCTGCATCCAGTGCACCCGCTGCGTCCGCTTCACCGCCGACGTTGCCGGTACCTATGAACTGGGTGGCATGTACCGCGGTGAAAACCTGCAGATCGGTACCTACGACGGCAAGCCGCTGACCACCGAGCTTTCGGGCAACGTCGTCGACGTGTGCCCGGTCGGCGCGCTGACCAACAAGGTGTTCCAGTTCCGCGCCCGTCCGTGGGAACTGACCGCGCGCGAATCGCTGGGCTACCACGACGCGATGGGTTCGAACCTGTTCCTGCACGTGCGTCGCGGCGAAGTGCTGCGCACCGTGCCGCGCGACAATGAAGCGGTGAACGAGTGCTGGCTGTCCGACCGTGACCGTTACTCGCACCAGGGCCTGTACAGCGAAGACCGTGCGGTCAAGCCGCTGCGCAAAGTCAATGGTGAGTGGAAGGAAGTGAGCTGGGCCGAAGGCCTGGCCGCGGCCGCCGAGATCCTCAAGGCCAACCAGGGCGACAACCTGGGCGTGCTGGTGCACCCGTCCACCTCGAACGAGGAAGGCGCGCTGCTGGCCCGCCTGGCCACCGGCCTGGGTTCGAGCAACATCGACCACCGCATCAACAACCGCGACTTCTCCGACGCCGCCACTGCCGAAGTGTTCGGCCTGCCGCTGGCCGAAATCGAAGGCGCCGACCGCATCGTCGTGCTGGGCAGCAACATCCGCCACGAACTGCCGCTGCTCCACGCCCGCCTGCGCAAGGCGCAGACCACCAAGGGCGCGAAGATCCACGTCGTCAATCCGGTGGACTTCGACTTCGCATTCAGCGTTGCCGGCAAGCAGATCGTGGCTCCGTCGAAGTTCGCCGATGCGCTGGCCAACGCCGAGCTGCGTTCGGCGGTGCAGGGCGGTACCAATACGGTGCTGATCGTCGGTGGCATCGCCGAGAATCATCCGCAGGCTGCCGCGATCCGCGCCGCTGCGCGTGATTTCGCCGCTGCCACCGGTGCCAAGCTGTGCCGCATCCCGCAGGGCGCCAATGCGATCGGCCTGACCCGCGCCGGCGTGCTGCCGGCCGGCAAGGACGTCGCTGCGATGCTGGCCGATCCGCGCAAGGCCTACGTGGTCTACGGCCTGGAACCGGGCCTGGACTTCGCCGATGCTCCGGCCGCGCGCAAGGCGCTGGTCGGCGCACAGGTGGTGGCCTTCAGCCAGTTCGCCTGCGCCTCGACCCGCGACGTTGCCGACGTGATCCTGCCGATCGGCGCGCTGCCGGAAATCGATGCCACCCTGACCAACCTCGACGGTCGCGAGCAGTCGGCGCGTGCCGGCGGTAAGCTGCCGGGCGAAGCCCGTGAAGGCTGGCGCGTGCTGCGTGCGCTCGGCGGTGAGCTGGCCGTGGCCGGTTTCGAGTTCACCGACCTGGCCGGCCTGCGCGCCAGCCTGGCACCGGTGGCGGTGCAGGTTTCCGCTTCCGCACAGCCGGTGCTGGCGGGCGAGGGCCTGGAAGTGGCCTCGACCGCTGCGATCTACCGCACCGATGCGGTGGTCCGTCGCGCCCCGGCGCTGCAGTCGCATCCGCTCAACAATGCCCCGCGCATCGTGCTCAACGCTGACGATGCCACCCGCCTGCAACTGCAGGAAGGGCAGATGGCCAAGGTCGGCACCGATGCCGGCAAGGCCACCCTGCCGGTGGTGGTCGACGCCCGCGTCGCTGCGGGTTCGGTCTGGATTGAATCGGGCCACGGCGCAACCGCGCCGCTGGGTGCCGCTCGTGTTTCGGTGGTGGCTGCATGAACGAATTGCTGATTAACGCGGTCGATCCGCTGCACCAGTGGCTGCTTGGCCTGGGTGACATCGGCGCGCTGATCTGGATCATCCTGAAGATCCTGGTGATCACCGTTCCGGTGATCGTCGCGGTGGCCTTCTACGTGGTCTGGGAACGCAAGCTGATCGGCTGGATGCACGTCCGCCACGGCCCGATGTACGTGGGCATGGGCATCTTCCAGGCCTTCGCCGACGTCTTCAAGCTGCTGTTCAAGGAAGTGGTCCAGCCGAGCAGCGCCAACAAGGCGATCTACCTGCTGGCACCGCTGATCACCCTGGCCCCGGCCTTCGCGGCCTGGGCGGTGGTGCCCTTCGATTCGCAGCTGGTGCTGTCCAACGCCAATGCCGGCCTGCTGTACCTGCTGGCGATGACCTCGCTGGGCATCTACGGCATCATCCTCGCCGGTTGGGCGTCCAACTCGAAGTATGCGTTCCTGGGTGCCATGCGCGCCTCGGCGCAGATGATCAGCTACGAAATCGCGATGGGTTTCGCCCTCGTCGGCGTGATGATCGCTTCGGGCAGCCTCAATCTCAGCAACATCGTGATGGCCCAGGCTGGCAACTCCGGTTTCTTCGACTGGTTCCTGCTGCCGCTGTTCCCGCTGTTCATCGTGTACTGGGTGTCCGGCGTTGCCGAGACCAACCGCGCGCCGTTCGACGTGGTGGAAGGCGAGTCGGAAATCGTCGCCGGCCACATGGTCGAGTATTCCGGCGGTGCGTTCGCCCTGTTCTTCCTGGCCGAATACGCGAACATGATCCTGATCAGCTTCCTGATCTCGATCTTCTTCCTCGGCGGCTGGCTGAGCCCGATCCAGGGCTGGGTCAACCCGGGCGAGATCTCGCCGTTCATCGACTGGATCTGGAAGGGCGGCTGGCCGTGGCTGTTCGTCAAGGTCTTCTTCTTCGCCAGTGCCTACATCTGGTTCCGTGCAAGCTTCCCGCGCTTCCGCTATGACCAGATCATGCGCCTGGGCTGGAAGGTCTTCATCCCGCTGACCATTCTCTGGATCGCGGTTACCGCCGTCATGGTGTTCTTCGGCGTGATTCAAAAGGGCGTGTAAGTGATGAACAGGATTACCCATTACTTCAAGAGCCTGCTGCTGCTCGAACTGCTGGCCGGTCTCTGGCTGACGCTGAAGTACAGCTTCAAGCCGAAGTACACGATGATGTACCCGATGGAAAAGTTCCCGCAGTCGCCGCGCTTCCGCGGCCTGCACGCCCTGCGCCGTTATCCCAACGGTGAAGAGCGCTGCATCGCCTGCAAGCTGTGCGAAGCGGTGTGCCCGGCATTGGCCATCACCATCGATTCGGCCAAGCGCGAGGACGGCACCCGCCGTACCACCCGCTACGACATCGATCTGTTCAAGTGCATCTTCTGCGGCTTCTGTGAGGAAAGCTGCCCGGTGGACTCGATCGTCGAGACCCACATCCTCGAGTACCACTTCGAGAATCGTGGCGAAAACATCGTTACCAAGCCGCAGCTGCTGGCCCTGGGCGACCGTCTCGAATCCGAGATCGCCGAGCGTCGTGCCGCCGATGCCGCTTACCGCTGAGGTCGAGAGATGGATTGGGTAAATATCGCTTTCTGGGTCTTCGCCATTGCGGCAACGGTTTCGGCCGGTGCGGTGATCAGCGTGCGCAACCCCGTGCATGCCGTCCTGTGCCTGGTGCTGACCTTCTTCTCCATCGCCTGCGTGTGGCTGCTGGTTGGCGCCGAGTTCCTCGGCGTGGCACTGGTGTTGGTCTACGTGGGTGCGGTGATGGTGTTGTTCCTGTTCGTGGTGATGATGCTCGACATCGATCCGGACAAGCTGCGTGAAGGCTGGGTGCGCTACCTGCCGGTCGGCCTGATCGTGGCCGTGGCGATGCTGGTGCAGATGCTGATCCTGATCGGCGTGAAGGGCAGGACGGTCAACCCGTTCCCGGCCGACAACGCCGCCGCGCTCGCCGCCGACAGTTCCAACGTCACCTGGCTGGCACGCAGCCTGTTCACCGAGTACCTGCTGCCGTTCGAGTTCGCCGCCGTCATCCTGACCGTGGCGGTGGTTGCCGCGGTGATGCTGACCCTGCGCCGCCGTGAGGGCCTGAAGACGCAGAACCCGTCGCAGCAGACCATGGTCAAGGCACACGACCGTCTGCGCATGGTCAAGATGGACGCCGAACAGCCGCAGATCCACAGCAACACCACGCCGGCCGCGGGCGACGAGGAGACCAAGGCATGATCTCGATCACTCTGGGCCACATCCTGGCGCTGGGCGCGGTGCTGTTCTGCATCAGCCTCGCCGGCATCTTCCTCAACCGCAAGAACATCATCGTCCTGCTGATGTCCATCGAGTTGATGCTGTTGTCGGTCAACATCAATTTCGTCGGGTTCTCGCGGGAACTGGGGGACACGGCCGGCCAGCTGTTCGTGTTCTTCATCCTGACCGTGGCTGCTGCCGAGGCCGCCATCGGCCTGGCGATCCTGGTGACCCTGTTCCGTACACGCCGCACGATCAATGTCGGCGAAGTCGATTCGTTGAAGGGCTGATCCACAGATGGAAATCACTCTCTCCAAGAGTCTGTTGATCGCAGTGGTGCTTGCACCGCTGTTCGGCAGCATCATCGCCGGCCTGTTCGGTCGCCAGGTCAAGCGCTTCGGCGCCCAGACCATCACCATCCTCGGTGTCGCCGTTGCCTGCGGCCTGTCGATGCACACGCTCTACCAGCTGCTGTGGGGCGGGGCGCAGCCGTTCAACGAGAACCTTTACACGTTCTTCGAAGTCGGCCAGTACTCGGCCCACGTCGGCTTCATGGTCGACAAGCTGACCGCGATGATGATGGTGGTGGTGACCTTCGTGTCGCTGCTGGTCCACATCTACACGATCGGCTACATGCAGGACGATCCGGGTTACCAGCGGTTCTTCAGCTACATCTCGCTGTTCACCTTCTCGATGCTCACCCTGGTGATGAGCAACAACTTCCTGCAGCTGTTCTTCGGCTGGGAAGCGGTGGGCCTGGTGTCGTACCTGCTGATCGGCTTCTGGTTCAAGCGCCCGACCGCGATCTTCGCCAACATGAAGGCGTTCCTGGTCAACCGCGTCGGCGACTTCGGCTTCCTGCTGGGCATCGCCGGCGTGCTGTGGGTGTTCGGTACCCTGGACTACTCGCAGGTGTTCTCGCAGGCCGGCATGCTCGCCGACCCGCGCGCACAGCTGCAGATCTGGGACGGCACCATGTTCGGCATGCAGCTGCTGAACGAGCCGGTGATCTGGTCGATCGCCACCGTCATCTGCATCGGCCTGTTCATCGGTGCCATGGGCAAGTCGGCCCAGGTTCCGCTGCACGTCTGGCTGCCTGATTCGATGGAAGGCCCGACCCCGATCTCCGCGCTGATCCACGCCGCGACGATGGTGACCGCCGGTATCTTCATGGTCACCCGCATGTCGCCGCTGTTCGAGCTGTCGCAGACCGCGTTGAACTTCATCCTGTTCATCGGTGCCACCACCGCGTTCTTCACCGGCCTGATCGGCATCGTGCAGAACGACATCAAGCGCGTCGTCGCATACTCCACGCTGTCCCAGCTGGGTTACATGACCGTTGCGCTGGGCGTGTCGGCGTACTCCGCTGCCGTGTTCCACCTGATGACCCATGCCTTCTTCAAGGCGCTGCTGTTCCTGGGTGCCGGCTCGGTCATCATCGCGATGCACCACGAGCAGGACATGCGCAAGATGGGCGGCCTGCGCAAGTACATGCCGATTACCTTCATCACCATGTGGATCGGTACCCTGGCGCTGGTCGGTACGCCGTTCTTCTCCGGCTTCTACTCGAAGGACACCATCATCGAGGCCGCCGAGATCCACGCCCACATGCAGAACAGCTGGGTGGCCACCTATGGCTACTGGGCGGTGCTGGGTGGCGTGCTGGTGACCAGTTTCTACAGCTTCCGCCTGCTGTTCCTGACCTTCCACGGCAAGGAACGCTTCCGCGACGCGCATGACGATCACGGTCATGGCCATGACGATCACCACGCCGCAGACGCACACCATGCCGATGCGCATGACGATCACGGCCATGGCCACGGTCCGCATGAGCCACATGAAACGCCGTGGGTGGTGACGCTGCCGCTGATCCTGCTGGCCATCCCGTCGATCGCCATCGGTTTCTTCAGCATCGGCCCGATGCTGCACGGTACCGACTGGGCCGGTCACCACGCCCACGCGGCTATCAAGGGCCAGGTCAACACGTTCTTCACCGGCATCGTCGATTTCTACGATCCGGCCAAGAACACCGTGGCCTTCCTGGGCGAGGAGTTCCATGGTCCGGTGGCGTTCGCGCTGCACGGCATGATGCTGCCGCCGTTCTGGCTGACCCTGGCAGGTTTCCTGCTGGCCGCGTTGTTCTACCTGTGGAAGCCGGACCTGTCGGGCAAGGCACGCAAGACCTTCGCCCCGGTGGTGTCCGTGCTGGAAAACAAGTACGGCTTCGACAAGCTGTGGATCGATGGCTTTGCCGGTGGCAGCGTCAAGCTGGGCAAGGTCTCGCGCTGGATCGACAGCAACATCGTCGACGGCGTGGTCAATCTCTCGGCACGTGTTGTGGACGTCGCAGCCAGCGTGCTGCGCCGTACCCAATCCGGTTTCCTCTATCACTACGCCTTCGCGATGATCATCGGCCTGATTGCCCTCCTGGGCGTGCTGATGCATTACCTGCGTTGATGACCTGTACGGAATAAGAAGACGTGTCGAACTGGCCTCTACTCAGTGTCCTCATCTGGCTGCCGATCCTCGGCGGTGCCCTGATCCTTGCGATCCGTGATGCGCAGACCGCCCGCTGGGCGTCGCTGGGCGTGGCGGTGCTGACCTTCGTGGCGAGTCTGTCGCTGCTGGGCGGCTACAACCCGGGCATCGACGCGCTGCAGTTCGTCGAGACCCACGCCTGGATCCCGACCTACAACATCGGCTACAACCTGGGCGTGGACGGCATCGCCGTAGCGCTGATCCTGCTCACCACGCTGGTCAGCGTGCTCGCCCTGATCGGCGCCTGGAGCGCGATCGACAAGCGCGTGAACCAGTACGTGGCCGCTTTCCTGATCCTGGAAGGTGTCACCGTCGGCATCTTCGCCGCCACGGACGCGATGCTGTTCTACGTGTTCTTCGAGGCGATGCTGATCCCGATGTTCCTGATCATCGGTGTCTGGGGTGGCCCGCGTCGCATCTACGCCGCACTGAAGTTCTTCCTGTACACCTTCCTCGGCTCGGTGCTGATGCTGGTGGCGCTGATCTACCTGTACATGAAGGGCGGCAGCTTCCAGCTGGCCGACCTCTACGCACTGCAGCTGTCGGGCAAGGAACAGACCTGGATCTTCTTCGCCTTCCTGATCGCGTTCGCGGTCAAGGTGCCGATGTTCCCGGTGCACACCTGGCTGCCGGACGCGCACGTGGAAGCTCCGACCGCCGGTTCGGTGATCCTGGCCGCCATCGCACTGAAGATCGGTGGCTACGGCTTCCTGCGCTTCAACCTGCCGATCGTTCCCGATGCCTCGCAGGAATGGGCATGGCTGGTCATCGCGCTGTCGCTGATCGCAGTGATCTACGTCGGCCTGGTCGCCCTGGTGCAGGACGACATGAAGAAGCTGATCGCCTATTCGTCGATCGCGCACATGGGCTTTGTCACCCTGGGTACCTTCATCGCCCTGTGGCTGGTACGTGAAGCCGGCAACGTCGATGCGGCCCGCCTGGGCCTGCAGGGCGCCATGGTGCAGATGATCTCGCACGGCTTCGTGTCCGGCGCGATGTTCTCCTGCGTCGGCGTGCTGTACGACCGCATGCACAGCCGCCGCATCGCCGATTACGGCGGCGTGGTCAACGTGATGCCGTGGTTCGCCACGTTCGCCATGCTGTTCTTCATGGCCAACGCCGGCCTGCCGGGCACCAGCGGTTTCGTCGGTGAATTCATGGTCATCCTGTCGGCGTTCCAGCGGAACCCGTGGATCGCCCTGGGCGCAGCCACCACCCTGATCATCGGTGCGGCCTACACCCTGTGGCTGTACAAGCGCATCTTCTTCGGTGAGGTGGCCAACAGCCACGTCGCCGAACTGAAGGACATCAACGGCCGCGAATGGCTGGTGCTGGGCGTGTTCGCCATCGGCGTACTGGCCCTGGGCATCTACCCCAAGCCGCTGACCGACCTGATGGAGCCCTCGATCGCCAAGCTGGCCATGCAGATCGCCTCCAGCAAGCTGCTCTGACCGGGCCCAACAGCGAATTGATTCCAGGATTTGATAATGACCACCTCGCCGCTGCTGCCACTGACCGCTGCTGACCTGCCACCGCTCGCTCCCGAGCTGGTGCTGATCGGCAGTGCCTTCGCCCTGATGATCCTCGACCTGTTCGTCAGCGAACGGAACAAGATCGTCACCCACCTGTTCTCGGTCGCCGCGCTGGCCGTGGTGCTGTTCATGCTGGCCACCGGCGTGGGCGGGCAGGGGGAGGTCTTCCATGGCATGTTCGTGCGCGATACCGCCGCGGACGTGATGAAGACCGGGATCGTACTGCTCAGCGGCCTGACCCTGATCTACGGTTGGGGCTACCTGCGCGAGCGCAAGCTGTTCCAGGGCGAGATTCCGGTGCTGATCCTGTTCGGCACCGCCGGCATGATGATCCTGGTGTCCGCCGGCAGCCTGCTGATGGTGTACCTGGGCCTGGAACTGCTGGCCCTGTGCTCCTACGCACTGGTTGCCAGCAACCGTGACAACGGCCTGGCCTCGGAAGCGGCGATGAAGTACATCGTCCTCGGTTCGCTGGCCTCGGGCCTGCTGCTGTACGGCATGTCGCTGATCTATGGCGCTACCGGCAGCCTGCACCTGGACGCCATCCAGGCCGCCATCCCGCACTCGGAAGAGCGCGTGCTGCTGGTCACCGGCGCGGTGTTCATGATTGCCGGCGTTGCCTTCAAGCTGGGTGCCGCACCGTTCCACATGTGGCTGCCCGACGTGTACCAGGGTGCCCCGGCGCCGGTCGCGCTGTTCATCAGCTCGGCGCCGAAGCTGGCCGCTTTCGGCATGGCCTACCGCCTGCTGGAAATGGGCGTGGGCCCGCTGTCCACCGAACTGCAGCTGCTGATCGCCGGTCTGGCTGCGGTCTCGCTGGTGATCGGCAACCTGATGGCCATTGCGCAGAGCAACCTCAAGCGCATGCTTGCGTTCTCCACGGTCTCGCATATCGGCTTCCTGCTGATGGGCATCGCCGGCGGCGGTGCGCAGGGCTATGCGGCCGCACTGTTCTACGCCCTGGCTTACGCGATCATGTCGACCGCGGCTTTCGGCGCGATCATCGCGCTGTCGCGCGCCGGCTTCGAGGCCGAGAACATCGAGGACTTCAAGGGCCTGAACGCCCGCAACCCATGGATGGCCGGCCTGGTGCTGTGCATCATGGCGTCGCTGGCAGGCATTCCGCCGTTCCTGGGGTTCTGGACCAAGCTGGCCGTGCTCGGCGCTGCCATCAATGGCGGCCTGCTGTGGCTGGCGATCCTGGGCGTGCTGTGCGCCGTGGTCGGCTGCTTCTACTACCTGCGTGTCATCAAGGTCATGTACTTCGATGAGCCGGTGGGCGAGGCCATGCCGCGCAGCAAGGACCGCGTGCTGGGTGTCGTGCTGGGCGTGAACGCACTGGCGCTGCTTGCGCTGGGCTTGGCCTGGAACCCGATCATGGTCTGGTGCCAGCAGGCATTTGCGCATCTTGCATAAAAGTTGACACAAAGCTGCGCGATTCGTGTAATATGCGCAGCCTGAGTTGTCACTGCAGCGGTTCAGCCAGAACATCGTTGCAGAGAGCCCCCTCGCCAGAGCGGGGCAGCAGTTCAAACACTTCCGGTGCGGGGTGGAGCAGTCTGGCAGCTCGTCGGGCTCATAACCCGAAGGTCGCAGGTTCAAATCCTGCCCCCGCTACCAACACATCGAATCGGCGCCAACCAGTTCGATGAATGAGGAAAAGCTTGCAGGTTCTGAAGTTATCCCTCATAATTCCGCTTCTGATGCGGGGTGGAGCAGTCTGGCAGCTCGTCGGGCTCATAACCCGAAGGTCGCAGGTTCAAATCCTGCCCCGCTACCAAGTAAGGAATGCGCCTTCGAAGTTCTGCTTCGAGGGCGTTTTTCTTTGCGGCTTTCGCCGATCCGCCGGGCATGGCCCGGCGCTACCATCGCGCGGTCACCCGGTAGCGCCGGGCCATGCCCGGCGAGTGCGGCGGAGGGTTTCAGGACGGCCGCAGCCTTGCACCAGAGCGGTGCAGGGGCTATCATCAGCGGCCTAGAAGTACCCCTGACGGCGGCACTCCCCATCGGAGATCCACCCGGAAGGAGGGCCGCAGCACGCTTGTTCAGCGCGTTGCAACCGGAATCCAGTCACCGGAGTCTTTCCGGAAAAGGGGCCCAGCGGGCCCTTCGTCGTTTTCGGGGCGTCATGTTTCCATGCTGGCCACGGCCGGCACCCAACCAAGAGATCAAGGCAGGCTGTGAGCGACAAGGCAACCGACATCGCGAATCTGCTCGCCCCGACCGTTGTGTCGCTGGGCCTGGAGCTGCTGGGCGTTGAGTATCTGCCGGCCCCCGGCGGTGCGACCCTTCGCCTTTACATCGACGTGCCGCTGGCGGAACAGCCGGAGCGCATCATCAATGTGGACGACTGTGAGCGGGTAAGCCGCGAAGTGTCCGCACAGATGGACGTCGAAGACCCGATCAGCGGCAATTACACGCTGGAAGTGTCTTCGCCGGGCGTGGATCGCCCGCTGTTCAACCTGGAGCAGTTCGGTCGTCACCTCGGCGAATCGGCCAAGGTCACCCTGAAGCTGCCGCAGGAAAATCGCCGTCGCCTGCAGGGTCGCATCGAAGCGGTCGACCAGGCGCAGGGCAGCATCACCTTCATCGTCGACAACACCGCTCTGGTGGTGTCGGCCGACAACATCGACAAGGCGCGGATCATGCCTGACTGGGTGGCGCTGGGGCTGGCCCCGAGCAAGCCGACCGGTCCGGCACCGAAGCGTCCGAAGCCGAACAAGAATTCTTCTTCCAACGAGCCGGCGGCAAAGAAGCCGCGCGCGGAGTGAGCCAATGAGCAAGGAACTGTTGCTGGTAGTGGACGCGGTCGCCAACGAGAAGGGCGTGCCGCGTGAAGTGATCTTCGATGCCATCGAGGCCGCCCTGGCCTCGGCAGCGAAGAAGCGCTATCCCGACGAGGAAGTGCTGACCCGCGTGGTCATCGACCACAAGGATGGCAACTACGAAACCTTCCGCCGCTGGGAAGTGGTGGCCGACGACGTAGTGATGGAATCGCCGGATCGCCAGATCCGCCTGATGGACGCCATCGAAGAAGCCGAAGGCGTGGACGTCGGCGATTACATCGAAGAGCAGATCGAGAACCCCGACTTCGGTCGCATCGCCGCCCAGGCCGCCAAGCAGGTGATCGTGCAGCGCGTGCGCGAAGCCGAGCGCCAGCAGGTGGTCGATGCGTGGGCCGATCGCGTCGGTGAGCTGATCACCGGTGTGGTCAAGCGCGCCGAGCGCGGCAACATCTATGTCGACCTGGGCGGTAACGCCGAAGGCTTCATTCCGAAGGACAAGGGCATTCCGCGTGACGTGCTGCGTGCCGGCGACCGCGTCCGCGGCTACCTGGCCGAAGTGCGTTCGGAGCCGCGTGGCCCGCAGCTGTTCATCAGCCGCGCCGCACCGGAATTCATGATCGAGCTGTTCAAGCTGGAAGTGCCGGAAGTCGGCCAGGGCTTGGTGGAAATCAAGGCCTGCGCCCGCGATCCGGGCGACCGCGCCAAGATCGCCGTGCTCGCCCACGACCAGCGCACCGATCCGATCGGCGCCTGCATCGGCATGCGTGGTTCGCGCGTGCAGGCCGTGTCCAACGAGCTCAATGGCGAGCGCGTGGACATCGTCCTGTGGAACGAGAACCCGGCCAACTTCGTCATCAACGCGATGGCGCCGGCCGAAGTGCAGTCGATCATCGTCGATGAAGACAAGCATTCGATGGACCTGGCCGTTGCCGAAGACCGCTTGGCCCAGGCGATCGGCAAGGGTGGCCAGAACGTGCGTCTGGCCAGCCGCCTGACCGGCTGGCAGCTCAACGTCATGACCCAGGACCAGGTGACCGCCAAGTCCGAAGCCGAACAGGCGGCGGCCCGCCAGCTGTTCATGGACAAGCTGGAAGTGGACGAGGAAATCGCTGGCATCCTGGTCAGCGAAGGCTTCGGCACGGTCGAGGAAATCGCATATGTACCGGTCGGCGAACTGCTGGCCGTGGAAGGTTTCGACGAAGACATCGTCGAAGAGCTGCGCGCACGTGCCCGCGATGCGCTGCTCAATGAGGCCCTGGCAGTCGAGGAAGGCCTGGAGGACGGCCAGCCGGCGCAGGACCTGCTGTCCCTGAAGGGCATGGACGAAGCCACCGCATATGCGTTGGCCGGCCACGGCGTGCGTACCAGCGAGGACTTGTCCGACCTGGCCGCCGACGAGGTCATGGACTTCGGCATCGAAGGGCTGGACCAGGAGCGCGCCGCGGCGCTGATCCTGGCTGCGCGTGCCGAGGAAATCGCCCGACTGGAACGCGGCGAATGAGCCGGCAATGAACAGGGCCCTGAGCCGATCAGGGCGTAGAATCCGCGCCACCTCCAGATGCGGGGGGGCGCCCACAAGATCATAGGATCCGAATGTCGCAGCAAACCACCATCCGCAAGCTTGCTGAACTGGTCAATACACCGGTCGAAAAACTGCTGGAACAGCTGGCCGGTGCCGGCATGAAGTTCAGCGGTCCCGACCAGGTCGTGACCAGCTCCGAGAAAGTGAAGCTCCTGGGCTTCCTTCGTCGCTCGCACGGCAAGCCCGAGCAGGCCCCGGAAGAGACTGATCAGTCTGCCAAGAAGATCACCCTCAACCGTCGCAAGCAGCAGGAAGTGACGGTCAATTCCGGTCGCAGCAAGACAACCGTGAACGTGGAAGTGCGCCAGAAGCGTACCTACGTCAAGGCCGATGGTGGTCGCGCGATGACCCCGGACGAAGAGCGTGCCGACATCCTGCGCAAGCTGGAAGAGTCGCGCGCACGCAACCTGGCCGAGCAGCAGGCACTGGCCGAGAAGGATCGCCTGCGTGACGAGGCCATCGTCCGTGCACGCGAGGAAGAAATCGCCGCCAAGGAGCGTGCCGAGGCCGAGAAGAAGGCGGCCGAGGAAGCTGCGGTTGCCGCCAAGGCTGCCGAGGCGCTGGCTGCCAGCCAGCCCAAGGTGCGTGCACCGATCGACGAAACCGCGCCGCGCCCGCCGCGCGCTCCGGCTGCAGCCCCGGCTGCTCCGCGCAGTGCGCCGCCGCGCAGCGACGACCGCAACAACCGCAGCGCGCCGCGCAACGAGCGTGGCCCGGGTGATCGCTTCGCCGGCCAGATGCACCTGTCGGCCGCCGATCGCGCGCGTCGTGGCAACAGCAACAACAGCAACAACCGTGGTCGCCCGGGCAGCCGCCCGACGTCCGGCCGTCGCGACATGTCGCGCGGCGGTGGCAACGCCGGCCCGCATGCCTTCGAGCGGCCGACCGCACCGGTGGTGCGTGAAGTGGCGATCGGCGACACCATCACCG
Source organism: Stenotrophomonas sp. G4 (assembly GCF_003428825.1). Classification (NCBI taxonomy): domain Bacteria; kingdom Pseudomonadati; phylum Pseudomonadota; class Gammaproteobacteria; order Lysobacterales; family Lysobacteraceae; genus Stenotrophomonas; species Stenotrophomonas sp. G4. The sequence goes on along the minus strand of NZ_CP031741.1, from coordinate 3,054,511 downwards.
TGGCCGACCTGGCGCAGAAGCTCGCGCTGAAGGGTGGCGAGGTGGTGAAGGCGCTGTTCAAGATGGGCGTGATGGCCACCATCACCCAGTCCATCGACCACGACACCGCGGCCCTGGTCACCGAAGAGCTGGGTCACAAGGCGATCCGTGCCAGCGACAACGACGCCGAAGACGCGCTGCTGGCGTCGGCCGGCGAGAACCAGGGCGAGGCCGTGCAGCGTCCGCCGGTGGTCACCATCATGGGTCATGTCGATCACGGCAAGACCTCGCTGCTGGATTACATCCGTCGCACCAAGGTCGCCACCGGCGAAGCCGGCGGCATCACCCAGCACATCGGTGCGTACCACGTTGAAACGCCGAAGGGCGTCATCAGCTTCCTGGACACCCCGGGCCACGCCGCGTTCACCTCGATGCGTGCCCGCGGTGCCAAGCTGACCGATATCGTGGTGCTGGTCGTGGCTGCCGATGACGGCGTCATGCCGCAGACCAAGGAAGCGATCCAGCACGCCCGTTCGGCGGGTGTGCCGCTGATCGTGGCGATCAACAAGATCGACAAGTCCGGTGCCGACCCGATGCGGGTCAAGAACGAACTGCTCTCCGAGCAGGTCGTGGCCGAAGACTTCGGTGGCGACACCCAGATGGTGGAGATCTCGGCCAAGACCGGCCTGGGCATCGACGATCTGCTGGAAGCTGTTTCGGTCCAGGCTGAACTGCTGGAACTGAAGGCGGTCGACGACGGCCGTGCCAACGGCGTGGTCATCGAATCGTCGCTGGACAAGGGCCGTGGCCCGATCGCGACGGTGCTGGTGCAGCAGGGCCGCCTGAAGAAGGGCGATTACCTGGTGTGCGGCATCCAGTACGGCCGCGTGCGTGCGCTGTTCGACGAAACCGGCAAGCAGCCGGAGTTCGCCGGCCCGTCCATCCCGGTCCAGGTCCTGGGCCTGTCCGGTGTGCCGGAAGCCGGCGACGACTTCGTCGTCGTCGACGACGAACGCCTGGCCAAGGACGTTGCCCAGCAGCGTGAGACCAAGCGCCGCGAATCGCGCCTGGTCGCCACCGCTGGCAGCCGCATGGAAGACATCATGGCAACCCTGGGCAAGGGCGAGGGCCAGCAGGTCCTCAACCTGGTCATCAAGGCCGACGTGCAGGGTTCGGTGCAGGCGTTGAGCCAGGCCCTGGTGGCGCTGTCCAACGACGACATCCGCATCAACGTGATCCACTCCGGCGTGGGCGGCATCACCGAGTCGGACGCCAATTCGGCTGCCGCTTCGAAGGCCACCGTCATCGGCTTCAACGTGCGTGCGGATGCTTCGGCCCGTCGCATCATCGAATCCAACGGCGTGGACCTGCGTTACTTCTCGATCATCTATGACGTGATCGATCAGGTGAAGCAGGTGGCCTCCGGTCTGCTGGGCGTGGAGATCCGCGAAGAGATCATCGGTATCGCCGAGGTCCGCGACGTCTTCCGCAGCTCCAAGCTGGGTGCCGTCGCCGGCAGCATGGTCATCGAGGGTGTGGTCAAGCGCAACAAACCGATCCGCGTCCTGCGCGACAGCGTGGTGATCTTCGAAGGCGAGCTGGAATCGCTGCGCCGCTTCAAGGAAAACGTCGAGGAAGTCCGCAACGGTACCGAATGCGGTATCGCGGTGAAGGCCTACAACGACGTCAAGCCGGGTGACCAGATCGAGTGCTTCGAGCGTATCGAAGTGCCGCGCACCCTGTAATGCTGCAACGGACCGGCCCTCACGGGCCGGTCCTGTTTCAACCCGTAGACTGCACCAACGAAACCCAACAAGAGCCTGCCGCGTGCCCAAGACTTTCCATCGAACCGACCGTGTCTCCGCCCAGCTGCGCCGTGAACTCGGCACCCTGGTGCACAACGCCGTGCGCGAACACGGGTTGCCCTCGGTGAGCGTGTCCGACGTGGAAATCACCCGCGACATGGCCCATGCCAAGGTGTTCGTCACCGCGCTGATGCCGGAACGTTCGGTTGAGGCAGTGAAGGGCCTGAAGGAACTGGCGTGGGGCCTGCGCATGGAGCTGGCCCGCGCGATGAAGCTGCGGCATGTGCCGGAGCTGCATTTCCACTACGACGACTCGGTCGATCGTGGCGAGCGCATCGACAACCTGCTGCGCGACCTGCCAGATACCGTCGCCGCCGAAAAGCGTCGCGAAGGCGACGAAGAATAACCGCGCGACGCCGGGCATGCCCGGCGTTGTTGCATTCCGGCTGCGCGATGTCTGATGCAGACCGCGCTGCGCGCTCGCCGGGCATGGCCCGGCGCTACCCGTACCTGTCATGACCCGAATTCAGTTCCGCCGCCTGGATGGCATCCTGCTGCTCGACAAGCCGACCGGCATGAGCTCCAACGCAGCCCTGCAGGTCGCCCGTCGCCTGTTCCGTGCGGAGAAGGGCGGCCACACCGGCAGCCTCGACCCGCTGGCTACCGGCCTGTTGCCACTGTGCTTCGGCGAGGCGACCAAGATCGCCGGCCTGCTGCTGGGCTCGGCCAAGGCCTACGACGCCGAGATCGTGCTGGGCCAGACCACCGATACCGACGACGCCGAGGGCCAGGTGCTGCTTGAGCGGCCGGTGCCCGTGATCAGCCCCGAGGCCCTGCGGGCGGCGATCGCGCCGCTGCTTGGCGAGATCCTGCAGCGTGCGCCGATCTATTCCGCGCTCAAGCAGGGCGGGGAGCCGCTGTATGTGAAGGCCCGCCGCGGCGACGCCATCGAGGCGCCCGAGCGCCAGGTGATGGTTCACGCCATCGAGATTCTGCAGCAGCAGCCCGAGCGGCTGCGGCTGCGGGTCACCTGCGGCTCGGGCACCTATATCCGCAGTCTGGCCCGTGACCTGGGTGAAACGCTGGGCTGTGGCGCGCACATCAGCGCCCTGCGGCGCCTGTGGGTGGAGCCGTTCCGCGAACCGGCGATGGTCACCCTGGAGCAGCTGAGGGACCTGGTGGACGCGCAGGACGAAGCCGCCATGGACGCGCTGCTGCTGCCGCTGGCGGCGGGCCTGTCCGAGTACCCCGGGTCGACCTGGACGCCGGGCAGACCCAGCGCTTCTGCGTGGGCCAGCGCCAGCGCGACCTCTCCTGGCCGCGCGGCCTGGTGGCGGTGTTTGGCCCTGGATCGGTGGTGCAGGGCCTGGGCCAGGTCGACGACAGCGGTCTGCTGGCCCCGCAGCGCCGCTTCAACCTCTGAACGGGGAGGCCCGGTTCAGCCCCGGACCTTGTTCCAGAAGCCCCTGGCCGTTACAATTCCGCGGCCGTTTTACGGCAGCCTGCCGCAGGCGGGTTTCATCCATTTGTTGGTTCACGGCGAGCCAGGCGGTGCGCGAAAGCGCGTTCCTGCCGGCCACGCATCACAGAGAAAAAAGACATGTCGATCGACACCCAGAAGGTCATTGAAGACAACAAGCGCAGCTCGGCTGACACCGGCTCTCCGGAAGTCCAGGTTGCACTGCTGACCGCCCGCATCGAACTGCTGACCGGCCACTTCAAGACCCACAAGAAGGATCACCACAGCCGCCGCGGCCTGCTGCAGATGGTCAACCGCCGCCGCAGCCTGCTCGACTACCTGAAGAAGAAGGACGTCGAGCGTTACAAGGCCCTGATCGAGAAGCTTGGCCTGCGTCGCTAAGCAACGAATCCCCCGCGGCGCAGCGATGCGCCGCGGTTTTGTTTTGTAGCACCGCAATACCTTTTTCAGACCGGAACGACCGGTCATCCGTTGGCGGCAAGGGTCGCCCACGGTCCATTCGCAGACAGCATCCCAAGGACACCATCCGTGGCAAAAATCACCAAAACCTTCCAGTACGGCAAGCACACCGTCACGCTTGAGACTGGCGAAATCGCCCGTCAGGCCGGTGGCGCCGTCATCGTCAAGTTCGACGACACCGTGCTGCTGGTCTCCGCCGTTGCCGCCAAGAGCGCGCGTGAGGGCCAGGACTTCTTCCCGCTGACCGTCGATTATCAGGAGAAGTTCTACGCCGGTGGCCGTATCCCGGGTGGCTTCTTCAAGCGCGAAGGCCGCGCGACCGAGAAGGAAACCCTGATCTCGCGTCTGATCGACCGTCCGATCCGTCCGCTGTTCCCGGAAGACTACAAGAACGAAGTCCAGATCATCGCCACGGTGATGTCGCTGAACCCGGACATCGACGGTGACATTCCGGCCCTGATCGGCGCTTCGGCCGCCCTGTCGCTGGCCGGCACCCCGTTCATGGGCCCGATCGGCGCGGCCAAGGTCGGTTACAAGGATGGCCAGTACATCCTCAACCCGACCGTGACCGAGCTGAAGGATTCGCAGCTGGAGCTGGTCGTCGCCGGTACCTCCAACGCCGTGCTGATGGTGGAATCGGAAGCCGCGCTGCTGTCCGAAGAAGTGATGCTGGGCGCTGTGACCTTCGGTCACCGCGAGATGCAGAAGGTCATCAACGCCATCAACGAGCTGACCGTCGAAGCCGGCACCAAGCCGTCGACCTGGGAAGCCCCGGCCAAGAACGAAGCGCTGATCAGCGCCCTGAAGGAAGCCATCGGCCCGCGTCTGGGTGAAGCCTTCCAGGTGCGTGACAAGCTGCAGCGTCGCGATGCCATCTCCGCGATCAAGAAGGACGTGCTGGAGACCCTGGCTGGCCGCGTCGCCGCCGAGGGCTGGAACCCGGCCGAGCTGTCGAAGGAGTTCGGCGAACTGGAATACAGCACCATGCGCAACTCGGTGCTGGACACCAAGGTCCGCATCGACGGCCGTGCGCTGGACACCGTCCGCCCGATCGCCGTCAAGACCAGCGTGCTGCCGCGTACCCACGGTTCCTCGCTGTTCACCCGTGGCGAGACCCAGGCCATCGTGACCATCACCTTGGGCACTGCCCGTGACGGCCAGGTCATCGATGCCGTGTCCGGTGAGTACAAGGAAAACTTCCTGTTCCATTACAACTTCCCCCCCTACTCGGTGGGTGAGTGCGGCCGCATGATGGGCCCGAAGCGTCGCGAGATCGGCCACGGCCGTCTGGCCAAGCGCGGCGTGCTGGCAGTGATGCCGTCGCTGGAATCCTTCCCGTACACCATCCGCGTCGTCTCGGAAATCACCGAGTCGAACGGTTCCTCGTCGATGGCGTCGGTCTGCGGCTCGTCGCTGGCCCTGATGGACGCCGGCGTGCCGGTGAAGGCTCCGGTGGCGGGCATCGCCATGGGCCTGGTCAAGGAAGGCGATCGCTTCGTCGTCCTGTCCGACATCCTGGGTGACGAAGATCACCTGGGCGACATGGACTTCAAGGTTGCCGGTACCGCTGAGGGCATCTCCGCCCTGCAGATGGACATCAAGATCGAAGGTATCACCGAAGAGATCATGAAGCAGGCTCTGCAGCAGGCCAAGGCCGGCCGTCTGCACATCCTGGGCGAAATGGCCCACGGCCTGACCGCCCCGCGTGAGGAGCTGTCGGACTACGCGCCGCGCCTGCTGACCATCAAGATCCATCCGGACAAGATCCGCGAAGTGATCGGCAAGGGTGGTTCGACCATCCAGGCCATCACCAAGGAAACCGGCACCCAGATCGACATCCAGGATGACGGCACCATCGTCATCGCTTCGGTCAATGCCATCGCGGCCCAGGCCGCCAAGGCCCGCATCGAGCAGATCACCTCGGACGTCGAGCCGGGCCGCATCTACGAAGGCAAGGTCGCCAAGATCATGGACTTCGGTGCCTTCGTCACCATCCTGCCGGGCAAGGACGGCCTGGTCCACGTGTCGCAGATCTCCAGCGACCGCGTCGAGAAGGTCGGCGACGTGCTGAAGGAAGGCGATGTGGTCAAGGTCAAGGTGCTGGAAGTCGACAAGCAGGGCCGTATCCGCCTGTCGATGAAGGCCGTCGAGGAAGGCGAAGGCGCCACCGCCGAGTAATCGACCGCAGGTCGATGACGGTAGGTGTCAACCTTGGTTGACACGCCAGAATGAAAAAGCGGGCTTCGGCCCGCTTTTTCTTTGCCTGTCGTCCGGCGCTGCCTACGTCGTACCGCAGCGCTATGCTTCCCCCATGGACACCCTGCACCTGCTTGATCTGCAGATCGACCGCCCCGCGCAGCGGGTCAGCCGCGCCGGCGACGTGTTGCCGATCCAGGGGCTGAGCTGGCGCCTGTTCGACGTGCTGCTGGCACACGGCAACGACGTTGTCGACTTCGACACGCTGGCTGCACAGGTGTGGGCACCTGCAGTGGTTGGCGAGGATGCGATCAGCCAGCGGGTCAAGCTGTTGCGGCAGGCGCTGGGTGATGACAGCCGACGCCCGCGCTACATCCGTTCGGTACGCGGGCGTGGCTATCAGTTGTGTGCAGTGCCGACCACCGCACCGCCGGCAGCGGCGTTGCCCGCTGCCGCGCACCGGAAGAAGTGGCCATGGCTTGCCGGCGCCGGTGTCGTCGTTCTCGCCGCTGCCGCCTCGTTCTGGCCGCGCACGCCGGCGGCCGGTGGCCCGCTGCCGTTGCTGCAGCGCGCCGACTATTACGCCAGCATCGGCCAGGCCAGCAACAACGAGCGCGCCATCGCCCTGTACCGGCAGGCATTGCAGGTGGACCCTGATTCCAGTCCGGCGCGCCGCGGCCTGTCACGAGCGTTGTCCGCGCAGGGCTGTCTGTTCAATGGATCGCCCGAGCAGGTCCGGGAAGGGCTGGCGCTGGCCAACATCGAACGTGAACTCGCGCCGCAGGAGGGTGCTGTGTACGCGCTTCGAGGTTATGCCTACGACTGCCTCGGGCAGATGCCGCAGGCCATTTCCGAATACGAGCGGGCGATCGCGCTGGATCCGGGCGACGAGCGCACCCGTGCCTCGCTCGCATACCTGCACCAGGAGCGCGGCCACCTTGCCCTGGCCCTGCGTGCCAATCTTGCATTGACGGCGCCCGAGCGCCTGCGCTTCCGTGATGTGCAGGTGGCGCGCGAACTGGAGCTGCTCGGTTTCACTCACGCGGCCGCGCAGCGCCACGCGCGTAATTTCCAGCTGTATCCGGACAACGTCTTCGCCAACATCGCCTGGCCGCGCAGTCTGTTCGCGGCAGGTGACCCGGGCCGGGCGAGGCAGGCGTTGACCGAGGCGCTGGCACGCGGCACGCCACATCCGCAGTTGCTGCGGCTGCAGGGCGAACTGGCGCTGCTGGCGGGCGATCACGCCGGTGCTGCCGATGCCTTCGAGCGCGGGCGGCAGCTGCGTCCACAGCAATCGCTCGGTCAATCGCTGGCGGCCTTGTACGCGCAGCCCGCGGCATCGCCGGAGTGGGTGGCTTCGCGTCTTGCAATGTTGCAGGCGCAGCGCGGCGACGGTTGGTCCGATGCCGCGCTTGAGCGGGCCCTGCTGCTGCAGGCGCAAGGCGACCCGGAGGCTGCCGTCACCGCGCTGCAACAGGCGGTCGATGATGGCTTCCGCGATGCGGCGTGGTTGCGCTCCACGCCGCTGTTTGCGTCCCTGCACGAAGCGCGCGGCTGGGCGCCGCTGCTGGCGCGCATCGATGCCGATATCGGCCGCCAGCGTGCGCAGGTGCTGGCGGCCGACTGGCGTCCCGCCGGGCTGGCCGACCTCAGCGCAGCGCCGGCAGCAGGAATTCGGTGAGAATGCGGCGCGACTGCGGGTGAGCGATGCTGCGGTTGTAGGCCTGGCTGGTCACCACCGCGACAGCGCGCTGTTGCGGCAGCAGGAACACGTAGTTGCCGCCGTTGCCGGACATCGCCCATACGGTCTGTGGCTGGCCACCGACAGTCAGTTTCAGGCCCCACCATTGATAGCCGTAATCGCTGCCGTCGCCGGCCGTTGCCTGCGGTGACAGCATCGCGGCGACGTAGTCGCGTGGAACCAGCTGGCGCCCCTGCCAACGACCGCCATCAAGCACGAGCTGGCCGAGGCGGGCCAGGTCCCGGCTGCGGTAGCGTGTGCCGCCTCCGCCCATGCCGATGCCCTCGGGGGAACGGTTCCACTGGCTGTGGGTGATGCCCAGTGGTCGTTCCAGTGCATGGGCTGCGTAATCGGCCAGCGGTTGTCCGGTCGCACGTTCCAGTACCGCGCCGAGCACGAACGAGTTGGCGGTGCAGTAGGCAAACGCGCGCCCGTGAGGACTGTCCTCCGGGCGCGCCATCCAGGGCGCGAAGCCCTTCACCGGCAGCGCCAGGGCGAAATCGAGCCAGCGCTCGCCGACGTACATGCGCTCCTCGTGGCCGGCCGAGAACGGGTTCTCGTCGTCGCACTCCCACAGCGTGCTCATCGCCAGCAGATCCTCCACCGTCGTGCCACGCAGGCGGGGGTCCACGTCGTGGTGGGCGACGAAGGCCGGGAAGTAGTCGTACACCTTCGCGCGAACGCCCGGCAGCCGGCCGTCGCCGATCGCTGCGCCGACCAGCAGGGCGGTCACGCTTTTGCTGGCCGAGCGCACGTCGTGCAGGGTCTGCGCATCGGCACCGTTGAAATAGCCCTCGTATACGACCTGTCCATCAACCTGCAGCAGCACGCTGCGGATCTGTTTCAGCTCATCGCTGGCAATGGCCTGCTCCAGCGCGCGCATGCGGCCGGGATCAGGGTGGGCAGGGCCTGCGATGCAGGGGAGGGCGTACAGGCACAGCAGCAGGGTGGACACAGGCAGGGGCGAACGCATGATCGGACTCCATCGAAAGGAGTGCCGATTCGGCCAGAGGGCTGGCTGAAGTGCTGGAAGGACGCCTGAAGAATTCTGAAAGCCTTGTGCCACAAGGGCTGCAGCGCCCTGCCGTCATGCGTCCGCTCGTTCGTGACCCAGCCACCACACCTGGCCCGGCTGCGGATCCTGCTGCGGGTGCTCACGGTGTTCGATCGCATCGAGCGTGCGCCCGGTGCCTGCCGCGGCCCAGGCTGACATCAGTTTTTCGACCGCAGCGCGGCCCTGTGCGGCAATACCGAGATTGCGCTCGCGCACCCAGCCGTCGTCATCCTCGTGGCTGTCGTCATCGTGCTGGTGCGGTGCCCCATAGCTGCAGCGCAGGCACAGGTGACGTACCGAATGGGTCCAGTCTTCGACCAGGCCGATGCCGGGCAACGTCATTGCGCGCAGCGCGGCGATGTCGTCCGGCGAACCGCATTGCACGAACACGGCGTAGGTCGCCATGTCCGACTGCTGCAGGCGCTGCATGGCATTGAACACCGGTACTTCGCGCTCGCCGTAGGTCCGGCGCCCGGTGGAGGCACCGTCGTGCAGCACGATGTCGCCGAAGCGGAACCCGCTCTCCGCAAGCGGCACGTTTTCCAGCCGCGCGCGTACCGGATCGAGCCGGCGCATGTACACGGTCTCGCCGCTGGACCACGGATTCAGGCGAACACAGGCAACGCCGAAATTGCCGTTGATCGGGCCTTCGCCCTCGGGGAGGGTGATGCCGCAGCGGGTCCATTGCCGGCGCGCCTCGGCCCAGTCGCCGGCGCCGGTGGCGGCAATTCCCGCATTCCACGCGGTCGCCTCATCGACTTCATCGCGCAGCTGCTCGGAGCGGAGATTGTCCTGCAGCGACAACGCCCACTCGCGCAGGTACTTGTGTGCCAGCCCGCGCATGTAGTGCAGGTGGGGGATGTCCGGTGTCCATTCGACGAGCTGGCCGAACAGGATTGCTGCGTCAGCCAGGTCGCCCGCATCAAAGGCCGCATAGGCGCGGGCCTCCAGCGCCTGCAGCTTTTCGAGGGTTTCGTCGTCCAGCAGTTCGCCGTCTGCGTCGTGGTCTGCGGTCATGTCCGTGTGCCAGTGAAGATCCAGCGCCACCTTAGCTCAGGCAGGTCGTGTGTTGTCCTGCAGCGAAGTGCTTTCGACGTTGTGCAGCCACGACCGTGTCAGCTTCCAGCGGCACGCCACTGTCCAGCGGACGACATGCACGGACATCCGCACCACGGGCCGATCTGTTTGCTAACGTGGCGGCGCCTTCGACCCGGGAGTTTCCATGTTCCGCCAGACCTTGGCCGTACTTGCAGTGCTGATCGCCGGCGCCCTGCCCATTGCCGCGCAGGCGCAACCGGCGCAACCGCCGATCTTCGGTGCGTACTATCCCGGCGGTTCCGCCGAGCGCTATCCGGTATCGAGCATCCCGGCCGAACGACTCACCCATCTGTTCTATGCGTTTTCCACCATCGAGGACGGACGCTGTGCGATCGGTGCCGAGGCGCCAGCCAACTTCGCCGCATTGGCCGAGCTCAAGCGCAGGCATCCGCATCTGCGCACGTTGATTTCGATCGGGGGCTGGGGCGCGGGCGGATTCTCCGATGCGGCGCTGACCGAGGCCAGCCGCAGGCGCCTGGTCGATTCGTGCATGGCGTTGTTCTTCGAGCGCCATGCCGGCAGCTTCGATGGCGTGGACATCGACTGGGAGTTCCCCGTCAGCGGTGGCCCGAAGGAACTGGCGCACCGGCCGCAGGACCGTGCCAACCTGACCAAGCTTGCGCAGGCATTCCGGCTGGCGCTGGATGCCCGCGGCAGAAAGGCGGGGCAGCCGATGCTGCTGACCGCCGCGCTGGCCGCTGGCCGTCTGCAGACCGATGGGCCATACGACCCTGCCGCCAGCTACGATCTGCCGGCGTTGGCCAAGGTGTTCGATTTCATCAACCTGATGAGCTACGACATGGGCACCGGCTTCTCGGCGGTGTCGACCTTCAATGCACCGCTGCATGAAGTGCCTGCCGACCCGCTGGCGCCGGAACTGCGGCGCTGGAACAACGTGGCCGGTGCCGTGCAGTACTACCGCGAGCATGGCGTGCCAGCGGGCAAGCTGGTGCTGGGCGTGCCGTTCTACGGGCGCGGCTTCAAGGTCACCGGCGAGTCGGCGGACGGCCTGTACCAGGCCTACAGCGCGCCGGCCGATGCCGGTGACTGGCGGGTGATCAAGGCGCGCTATCTCGACCAGCCGGGTTGGACGAAGCATTGGCAGCCGCAGGCGCAGAGCCCGTGGCTGTACAACCCGGCGCAGAAGATCTTCATCAGTTACGAGGATCCGCGCTCCATCGGCCTGCGTGCGCAGTTCGCGCGCGAGCAGGGCCTGGCCGGTGTCTTCATGTGGGAGCTGACCGGTGACGACGAGCAGGCCAGCCTGCTCAACGCCATGCTCGCTCCGTGGCAGAAGGCCCGCGTCGGCGACTGACCGGTTCGACATCTCCGGACCGGGGCTGGTACGGCGGTGACGGGCAAACGCTGTGGCCTGAAACCGCACATCGGCGCCATGCACGCAGCGCTAAGCTGCGTGCATGATCATCATCGACCGCCTGGACCATCTGGTGCTTACCGTTGCCGACATCGAGCGCAGCTGCGACTTCTACCAGCGCGTGCTGGGCATGCAGGTCGTGCGCTTCGGCGCCGGCCGCGTCGCCCTGCAGTTCGGCCAGCAGAAGATCAACCTGCACCCGGCCAGCGCGCCGTTGCAGCCCCACGCGCTGCTGCCGACCCGTGGCAGCGCCGATCTGTGCCTGATCACCCCGCTGGGCGTACAGGCGGTGCTGGCCCACCTGCAGGCCCAGCAGGTGACGATTGAAGAAGGACCGGTGCCGCGTACCGGAGCGCTTGGGCCGATCGAGTCGGTGTACTTCCGTGATCCGGATGGGAATCTGATCGAAGTGGCCCGCTACGTGGAAGCCGTGTAAACCCGCGTGCTGCGAGCGGGCCCGGTCAGTTCGCCCACACGCTGTTGGGGGCACCGTTGCGGGCCCGCCGCTGGCTCGCATACGCCAGACGGGCAAAGCCAAAGGCCATCGCCAGTGCCATCGCATCGATCCAGAACAACGGCCAGTGGCCGCGTGCGGCGGCCAACCACAGCCAGTCACCGTTGAGGGCGCCGTGCGCCACCGGCACCAGCGCGGTGCTGATCGCCGCAGCCCACAGCAGTTCGCGCGCCGCCTGTGCCGGGCGGCGCAGGGCTGCCCACAGCGCACACGCCGCCCAGGTCACGAAGCAGGCCCAGCGGATGCCGTGGTCGACCTGGGCAGGCGCTACCCGCTCCAGCACCAGCGCGGCAACGAAGGCCACCGAGATCGCCACACACAGGCCGATGCAGACGCCCACCGTGGCCCGCGCCATGTTGACGGCCGCGCGCGACTGCTGCGGCTGACGGCGCTTGCGGCGCGATTCGATCCACAGCAGGTTGCCCGAATAGAACAGGAAGGCGCCGCCGAGGCCCAGCAGGAAGTACAGCCAGACCACCACGCCGTTGCCGAATTCGCCGAAATGCAGGGCATAGGCGGCACTGAGCGTGGCGTGATTGGCATCGCGCTGGCCGGGCAGCTGGCTGGCCAGCACGCGGCCGCTCTCGACATCCAGCGCAACAGCGCCGAGCGGGCCGAGGGTGCCGCTGGCCTCGCCGGTGATCTCGATGGTCGCGTTGGCATCACCGCCATTGGCCAGCTTCAGGTACGCCGGTTCGAAGTTGGCCACGCCCTGAGCGCGCGCCACGTCCAATGCCCGTGCATGCAGTTCGCGCAGGCTGCCCGGTGCAGCAGGGATGCCACTGGCTTCGCGCAGCGGCGCGGTGTCCATCGCCGTCGGTACCGCCTGCAGCACCTTGCCGTCGTAGATCAGGGGATCGAGTACCGCCATCTGCATGAACACCAGGCAGAGCAGGGCGCCGGTCACCGCGAACATCAGGTGGAACGGCAGGCTGAGCACGCCGATCACGTTGTGCGCGTCCTGCCACTGCTGCTTGAGATTGCGGCCCGGGCGCAGCGCGAACAGATCGCCCAGCAGCTTGGGCAGGTGGATCACCAGCCCGCTGAGCAGGGCCATGCCGTACAGCAGGCTGACGATGCCCATCACGTAGACGCCGGCCACCGGCAGGCCCAGGCTGTAATGCAGTTCGTTGACCAGTTCGGCCAAGCCCGTCTGCGGTGGCGTCGGGCTGCCGCCGGTCTGTCCCGGCCATGCATAGCGCCAGCTGCCGTCTTCGGCCTGCCAGTAGGCCAGCGGCTGCGGATGATCGGCGCCCGGGAAGGTCATGCCGACGTGGCGTCGCGCTTCCGCATGCGTGGCCAGCACATCGTCGAGCAGGTACTGGGCGTCATCCAGGCCGGCCGGCAAGGCGGTTGCCGCGCCAGGCGTCTGCCACAGCGGGAGGTCATGGTGGAACAGGGTCAGTGCGCCGGCATAGAACGCCACGAACAGCCCGAAGCCGGCGACCAGGCCGACCCAGGTGTGCAGGGTGGTGAACGTGCGCAGGGTCTGTGAACTGAATTTCATGCAGTCGATCTCATTGCACTGCGCCGGCCAGGCGCAGCAGGCCGAGTACGGCAAAGCCCAGGGCCGCGCAACCGGCCAGGGTCAGCCAGGCGCGCAACGCGCTGCGGAAGCTGAAGGCCCACAGCGCAGCCAGCATCCACAACGGGACGAACGCGATCAGGCTCGGCACCAGGGCCTTCTGCCAGGGGCCCGGCGGCAGCCATGCGACCAGGCCGGTCGCCGCAGCGGCAAGGAAGAAGCCGGCGAAGATGCCGGCCAGTGCGCGCGACCACATCAGCGCGGCTCCACATCGGGGCGGTGCCACGCGGCCAGTGCCGGCAGCAGCATGGCGGCCAGCATCCAGGTGCACAGCATCGCCACCAGGCCGGCGGCAAAGCCCAGTTCGGCCATCCACAGCCACAGCGCAGCGACTGCAGCGACCAGGCCGATCTGCCGGCCCAGGCGCCCGGCACGGCGCAGGCGTGGCCAGCGGCAGTGCGGGGAGGCGGCATAGAAGGCCAGCGCGGAGAACATCGCCGACAGCATGCCGAGGCTGCAGAAGCCCAGGGTCGACAGGCCAACGGTGATCATCGGGGGCTCCGGGCCCGGCATATGGCCGGTGAACGCGGGGCACGGGCGGGACCGGCAGGCGCCGGTCGGGGCGGGTGGCGCATTGCAGGATCCTGGGGGGAAGCGGGCAGGCCGGCACGGGGCGGGCTGCGCGGACATGGTAATCATTGCGTTTTCACGCCGCCAGCCAGCGCCATTCAGGCACCGCTTGGGCTTTGTCCGCCGCTGGTTTAAGATCACCGGCAACCACATCCTGGAACCAAGGTGGCCCGCGCACTGCGCCGGCCGAGCGTGCGACATGAGCACTACCACCGCCCACTGTTGACCTGCCCCGAAGGCCCTGCATTCCAGGCGCCCTCGCGGCGCTTTTTTATTGCCCGGACGACAGCCCGGGAGCGCTTTCCAGCCCGCTACGGCGGGCCCCGCATGAAGCCATTGCAATGATCACGATTACCCTTCCCGACGGCAGCCGCCGCGAATTCGAAAACCCCGTCAGCGTCATGGACGTCGCCCAGTCGATCGGCGCCGGCCTGGCCAAGGCCACCATCGCCGGTTCGGTGGATGGCGTGCTGGTCGATGCCAGTGACGTCATCGACCACGATGCGTCCCTGCGCATCATCACCGCCAAGGACGAGGAGGGCGTGGAAATCATCCGCCACTCCAGCGCCCACCTGGTCGGACACGCGGTCAAGCAGCTCTATCCGGACGTGAAGATGGTGATCGGCCCGGTGATCGCCGAGGGCTTCTACTACGACATCTACTCCGAGCGCCCGTTCACCCCCGAAGACATGGCGGCGATCGAAAAGCGCATGGGCGAGCTGATCGCGCAGGACTACGACGTCATCAAGAAAGTGACGCCGCGCGCGGAAGTCATCGAGATCTTCAAGGCCCGTGGCGAGGACTACAAGCTGCGCCTGATCGAGGACATGTCGCCTGACATCCAGGCGATGGGCATGTACTACCACCAGGAATACGTGGACATGTGCCGTGGTCCGCACGTGCCGAACACGCGCTTCCTGAAGGCCTTCAAGCTGACCCGCATTTCCGGCGCCTACTGGCGTGGCGATGCCAAGAACGAGCAGTTGCAGCGCATCTATGGCACCGCATGGGCCGACAAGAAGCAGCTCGATGCGTACATCAAGCGCATCGAGGAAGCCGAAATGCGCGACCACCGTCGCATAGGCAAGCAGCAGGACCTGTTCCACCTGCAGGAAGAAGCACCGGGCCTGGTGTTCTGGCATCCCAAGGGCTGGGCGCTGTGGCAGGTGGTCGAGCAGTACATGCGCAAGGTCTACCGCAACAGCGGCTATGGCGAAGTGCGCTGCCCGCAGATCCTGGACGTGAGCCTGTGGAAGCAGTCCGGCCACTGGGACAACTACCAGGACAACATGTTCTTCACCGAGTCGGAAAAGCGTACCTACGCGGTCAAGCCGATGAACTGCCCGGGCCACATCCAGGTGTTCAACCAGGGCCTGCACAGCTATCGCGACCTGCCGATCCGCTACGGTGAATTCGGTTCCTGCCACCGCAACGAGCCCTCCGGCGCGCTGCACGGCATCCTGCGCGTGCGTGGCTTCACCCAGGACGACGGCCACGTGTTCTGCACCGAGGCGCAGATCGAATCGGAAGTGACCGCGTTCCACCAGCAGGCACTGGCGGTCTACCAGCACTTCGGCTTCGACGAGATCCAGATCAAGATTGCCCTGCGACCGGAATCGCGCCTGGGTGACGATGCCACTTGGGACAAGGCCGAGGGCGCGCTGCGTTCGGCGCTGACCGCCTGTGGCGTGGAATGGCAGGAACTGCCGGGCGAGGGCGCCTTCTACGGCCCGAAGATCGAGTACCACCTGAAGGACGCCATCGGCCGCACCTGGCAACTGGGCACCATGCAGGTCGATTTCATGATGCCCGGCCGTCTGGGCGCTGAATACGTGGACGAGAACAGCCAGAAGAAGCATCCGGTGATGCTGCACCGGGCCATCGTCGGCTCGATGGAGCGTTTCCTGGGCATCCTGATCGAGCACCATGCTGGCCAGTTCCCGGCCTGGCTGGCACCGACCCAGGTGGTGGTGGCCAATATCACCGATGCGCAGGCTGAATACGTCTCTGCGGTGACCAAAAGCCTTGCGGATCAAGGCTTCCGCGTCACCGCCGATTTGCGTAACGAGAAGATCGGCTATAAGATTCGCGAGCACACGCTGCAGCGCGTGCCGTACCTGCTGGTCATTGGTGACCGCGAGAAGGAAAACGGCGCTGTGGCGGTGCGTACGCGTTCTGGCGAAGATCTCGGCAGCATGAGCCTCCAGGCTTTCACCGAGCGGCTCCAGGCCGAGGGCGCGTAAACAAAGGTCCGGCCCGTGCGCATTGGCGCCCGGGCCGGGTTCGACACCCTTGGGAGATCGCAATATCAGTACCCCTGACAACAAACAGAACCGCAAGAATCAGGAAATCCGTGTGCCGCGCGTCCGCGTGATCGGCAGTGACGGAGAAATGATCGGCGTGTTGACGCGAGACGAAGCGTTGTCCATGGCCGAAGATGAAGGCCTGGACCTGGTCGAGATCCAGCCGCAGGCCGACCCGCCGGTGTGCAAGATCATGGACTTCGGCAAGTTCAAGTTCGAAGCCCAGAAGAAGGCCAGCGAGGCCAAGAAGAAGACCAAGCAGGTCGAGATCAAGGAAGTGAAGTTCCGTCCGGTCACGGACGAGGGCGACTACCAGATCAAGCTGCGCAAGATGCGCGGTTTCCTTGAAGAAGGCGACAAGATCAAGGTCAACATCCGTTTCCGTGGCCGTGAAATGAGCCACCAGGAACTGGGCCGCGAGATGGCGGGCCGGATCGAAGCCGATCTGGGCGAAGACATCGTCATCGAATCCCGTCCGCGCCTGGAAGGGCGTCAGATGGTGATGATGATCGCGCCGAAGAAGAAGACCTGACGCCTGACGGGCTGCCTCGCGGGGCGCCTGGCGGCTGAATGGATGAAGGTGAAGGGACGCCGCTGGCGTCCTTTTGCTTTTCCGGGGCGGGCAGGGCCGGTCTCGGTGTGAAAACGGTGTGGGGGCTGGTTACAGGGCGGATTTGCCTGTATCATGCCCGGCTCGACCCACCCAGGACGGGTCGTACGCCGATCATGGCAGGACGGAAAGAGCGGCCCAGGCCGCCGCCAGATCAGTCAGAAACCAGGGTCATATCCCATCAAGGACATTGCAATGCCCAAGATCAAGACCAACCGGGCAGCGGCCAAGCGTTTCCGCAAGACCGCCTCGGGCAAGTACAAGTGCGGCCACGCCAACCGTAGCCACATCCTCACGAAGAAAGCGACCAAGCGTAAGCGTAACCTGCGTCAGACGAATCACGTCCGCGCAGAAGACGCAGGCCGTCTGGACCGCATGCTTCCCTACCTCTGAGGACTGATACATGGCACGAGTAAAGCGTGGCGTACAGGCGCGTCGCCGCCACAAGAAAATCCTTGATCTGGCGAAGGGCTACTACAATGCCCGTCGCAAGGTCTTCCGCGTCGCCAAGCAGGCGGTCATCAAGGCACAGCAGTACGCCTACATCGGCCGTAAGCAGAAGAAGCGCAACTTCCGTTCGCTGTGGATCACCCGCATCAACGCGGCTGCCCGCATCAACGGCCTGAGCTACAGCCGTTTCATGAACGGCCTGCTGAAGGCTGGCATCACCCTGGACCGCAAGGTTCTGGCTGACATCGCCGTGCACGACGCAGCTGGCTTTGCTGCACTGGCCGAAAAGGCCAAGGGCGCACTGGCGGCATAAGTCCTTCCCGATGCCGTTGCCGTTCACGGAGAACGGTGTCAGGTAGAGGCAATGCATGGGGAAGGGCGCAAGTCCTTCCCCATTCTTTTTTGTGCCGGGCGCAGCCGTGCAGATGGCGGGCGACCGGCAAGCGGTTGCGACGGCGCGGCCCTTCGCGCATCGCGATGGCAGACCGACTGGAGTTCCGGCTACCCATGAGCGACATCCAATCCCTCACTTCCCAGGCGCTGGCCGATGTGGCCGCCGCGCAGAGCCCGGACGCGCTGGAGCAGCTGCGCGTGGCCCTGCTTGGCAAGAGCGGCAGCATCACCTCGCAGCTCAAGCAGCTCGGTGCGCTGCCGGCCGATGAGCGCAAGGCGGCCGGTGAGGCCATCAACCAGGCCCGCGACGCGCTGAGCAGCGCGCTGGGCGAGCGCAAGGCGGTGCTGGAAGATGCTGCGCTCGATGCGCGGCTGGCGGCCGAGGCGATCGACATCACCTTGCCGGGCCGCAGCGGCGAACGCGCCGGCCTGCACCCGATCACCCGCACCCTCGAGCGCATCACCGGCATCTTCGGCCGGCTGGGCTACGAGTTGTCCGAAGGGCCGGAGATCGAGGACGACTGGCACAACTTCGAGGCGCTGAACTTCCCGCCGCACCATCCGGCGCGCGCCATGCATGACACCTTCTACTTCGGTGACGGCCGGCTGCTGCGCACGCATACCTCCGGTGTGCAGGTGCGCTACATGGGCGAACACCAGCCGCCGCTGCGCATGATCGCCGCCGGCAAGGTCTACCGCAGCGACAGCGACCAGACCCATTCGCCGATGTTCCACCAGGTCGAAGGTCTGCTGGTCGACGAGCATTCGACCTTCGCCGACCTGAAGGGCACGTTGTCCGAGTTCGTGCGCGCGTTCTTCGAGCGTGATTTCGAGATGCGCTTCCGCCCCAGCTACTTCCCGTTCGTTGAACCCGGCGCGGAAGTGGACATCGCCTGGCAGCAGCCCGATGGCAGCACCCGCTGGCTGGAAGTGCTCGGCTGCGGCATGGTGCACCCGAACGTGCTGCGCAACGTCGGCATCGATCCGGAACGCTACACCGGCTTTGCCTTCGGCATGGGCGTGGAGCGTTTTGCGATGCTGCGCTATGGCGTCAACGACCTGCGCGCGTTCTTCGAAAATGACGTGCGCTTCCTCAAGCAGTTCGCGTAACGCATAAGGTAGCGCCGGGCCATGCCCGGCGGACTCAACAACGCAGGCCCAGGCGCATGCGCCGGGCCCACCAGGGTGACCCCATGAAATTCTCCGAAAACTGGCTGCGCAGCCACGTCCCGACCACTGCCTCGCGCGATGAGCTCAGCGCGGTGCTGACCGCCATCGGCCTGGAAGTGGAAGACGTGACCGCGCTTGGCGATGGCCTGCAGCACGTGGTGGTGGCGCGTATCGTCGAAGCCGAGCGCCATCCCGAAGCGGACCGCCTGCAGGTGTGCAGGGTTGATGCGGGGCAGGCTGAGCTGCTGCAGATCGTCTGTGGTGCGCCGAATGCACGACCGGGCCTGGTCGCGCCGCTGGCGATGGTCGGTGCGCAGATCGGTGAGTTGAAGATCAAGCCGGCCAAGCTGCGCGGCGTCGAATCCAACGGCATGCTGTGCTCGGCCAAGGAGCTGGGCCTGGACAACGATGCCTCGGGCCTGCTGGAACTGCCTGATGATGCCCCGGTCGGCCAGTCCCTGGTGGAGTACCTCGGCCTGCCGGATGCCAGCATCGAGATCAAGCTGACCCCCAACCGCGCCGACTGCTTCAGCATCCGCGGCATCGCCTATGACGTCGCCGCAGCGACGCGCAGCGAAGTACTGGATTTCATCGCAGCGCCGATCGCTGCCCAGAGCAGCCGCGAGCTGGCAATCCAGCTCGATGCAGGTGCCGAAGCGCCGCGCTATCTCGGTCGAGTCATCGAAGGCGTGAATGCCGCGGCGAAGACCCCGTTGTGGATGGCCGAGCGCCTGCGCCGCAGTGGCGTGCGCCCGGTATCGCTGCTGGTCGACATTACCCAGTACGTGATGCTCGAACTGGGCCAGCCGATGCATGCCTACGATCTCGGCACCCTGCAGGGCACGATCGGTGTGCGCCGTTCGCGCGCAGGCGAAAGCCTGAAGCTGCTGGATGGCCGCGATGCTGCGCTGGACGACAGCTTCCTGGTGGTCACCGACGCCGATCGTGCGGTCGGCCTGGCCGGCCTGATGGGCGGCTTCGATACGCGCGTCACCGATGCCACAACCGCTGTGTTCCTGGAAGCGGCGCACTTCGCGCCGGCCGCAATCATGGGCCGCGGCCGCAAGCTGGGCCTGCACACCGATGCCGGGCACCGCTTCGAGCGTGGCGTCGACCCGGCGCTGCCGCGTACTGCCATCGAATATGCCACCCGCCTGGTGCTGGACCTGGCCGGCGGTACCCCGGCGCCGGTTACCGAGGCCGTGCGTGAAGCCGATCTGCCGCAGCCGGCGACGATCCTGCTGCGCCGCGCGCGCATCACCCGCGTGCTGGGCATCACCATCGAAGACGCCGAAGTCGAGCGCATCCTGCGCGCGCTGGGCATGGACGTGGTCGCCGCTGGCGAGGGCTGGCAGGTTACTGCGCCGAGCCGCCGCTTCGACATCGCCATCGAAGAAGACCTGATCGAGGAACTGGCCCGTATCCACGGCTACGAGGAGATTCCGACCACGCTGCCGGGCGGTGCCTCGCGCGTGGCGATGCCCAGCGAAACCCAGCTGGACGCGCTGAGCGTGCGCCGCCAGCTGGTCGCACGCGATCTGCAGGAAACCGTCAATTTCGCCTTCGTTGACGATGGCCTGCTGGGCCAGTGGCAGCTGCGCGAGGATCTGGTACCGCTGGCCAACCCGCTGTCGGCCGAACTGGCGGTGATGCGCCCGTCGCTGCTGCCGGGCCTGGTCGCCACGCTGGGCCGCAACGCCGCCCGCCAGCTCGGCCGGGTGCGCCTGTTCGAACTCGGCCGTGTGTTCGCGCAGCAGGCCGGAGATGGCCAGCCGGCGCCGCTGGAAACCCCGCGCGTGGCCGCTGCGGTCTGCGGCGAAGCGCAGGCGGTGCAGTGGGGCCTGCCGACCCGCAAGGTCGATTTCCATGACCTGAAGGGCGATCTGGAATCGCTGGCCGCAGCCAGTGGCGCGGTCCTGGAGTTCCGCCCGTCCTCGCGTGCCTACGGCCATCCGGTGCGTTCGGCCGAGGTGTTCCGCGACGGCCTGGCGATCGGCTGGATCGGCCAGATCCACCCGCGCCTGGCCAAGGCGATGGACATCGACGTGGACGTGTACGCCTTCGAGCTGGATCTGGAAGCGCTGTCGGCCCGTGCGCTGCCGCGCGCCGGCGAGCTGTCGCGCTACCCGGCGGTGCGCCGCGACCTGGCCTTCCTGGTGCCTGAACAGGTGGCCTGGAGTGACCTGGCCGCGACCATCCGCCAAGCTGCCGGGCCGCTGCTGCGCGAGCTGAACCTGTTCGATCGCTATGTCGGCCAGGGCGTCGAGCCGGGATTCAAGAGTCTCGCTATGGGCTTGATTTTGCAGGACAAGTCGCGCACTCTGACGGACCGCGACGTGGAAGCGGTAGTGGCCGAGGCGGTTACTGCCATCGAGCGTGAACACCACGCCCGGATCCGCGGCTGAGCGGGCAGCACTCGGGGGTAGCAGGCAATGGCATTGACCAAGGCGGAGATGGCGGAAAAGCTGTTCGACGAAGTCGGTCTGAACAAGCGGGAAGCCAAGGAATTCGTCGACGCGTTCTTCGATGTGCTGCGTGAAGCATTGGAACAGGGACGTCAGGTGAAGCTGTCGGGCTTTGGCAATTTCGACCTGCGGCGCAAGAACCAGCGCCCGGGTCGCAACCCCAAGACCGGCGAGGAAATTCCGATTTCCGCCCGTACGGTGGTTACCTTCCGTCCGGGCCAGAAGCTCAAGGAGAGGGTGGAAGCTTATGCTGGATCCGGGCAGTAACCGCGAACTTCCGCCGATTCCGGCCAAGCGCTACTTCACCATTGGTGAAGTCAGCGAACTGTGCGACGTCAAGCCGCACGTGCTGCGCTACTGGGAAACCGAGTTTCCCAGTCTCGAGCCGGCCAAGCGCCGTGGCAACCGTCGTTACTACCAGCGCCACGACGTGCTGATGGTGCGGCAGATCCGCAGCCTGCTGTACGAACAGGGCTACACCATCGGTGGCGCGCGCCTGCGCCTGGATGGTCCGGATGCGCGCGAGGAATCGGCCTTGAGCAACCAGATCATCAAGCAGGTGCGGATGGAACTGGAAGAAGTGCTGCAACTGCTGCGTCGCTGACCCATTTCCGCCGTAATCCGCTATACTTCACGGCCCGCCGCACTGGCGGGTACATCGCAGCATCAGTCGGGGCGTAGCGCAGCCTGGTAGCGCATCTGCCTGGGGGGCAGAGGGTCGTCGGTTCGAATCCGGCCGTCCCGACCACTGTGATGTAACAGACAAGCCTGCGCAGCGATGCGTGGGCTTTTTTGTTGCGGCGTTGTATCCTGCGCGCACTCGTACTACCGCGGCTGCTGAACCCGGTACTCACGAGAACACGATCATGGAAACGCAAAGGAACCGCGCCTGGAGGCGCTCGCAGTCGCGCCACCACGCTGGCGACCACACGGCAGCACCGTCGATCTTCAAGCCGGAAAAGAACTGGAAGCTGATGTATACGCGCGGCGACAAGCTGCTGCGGGCGCGCCAGCTGGGTTTCACCTATCCAGTCCTCAGCCCGCGGCAACTGCTGGACCAGGAATGTTGAACCTGTTGTTTGTCTGCAGTCGCAACCAGCTGCGCAGCCCCACCGCTGAAGCGATGTGGCAGCGCCGGCCAGGTATCAGTGCGCGCTCGGCAGGCACCAGCCCGCATGCGCGCCGGCCCATCAGCCCAGCGGACATCCGCTGGGCTGATGTCATCTTCGTGATGGAGCCCAAGCACCAGCATCGGCTGCAGGCGAATTTTGCCCGCCTGCTTGAACACACGCCGCTGCACTGCCTGGATATCCCCGACGACTATCGCTGCATGGATCCGGCGCTGATGGCGCTGCTGGAAGCGAAGGTCGCGCCTTACCTCACATCGTCAGTAGCGAAGCGGTAGATCAACTCCGGATCGCCTTCGTCGAGGCCGTGCACGATGCCGCACTGCTGGAAACCAGCGGCTGCCAGCAGCCGCTGCATGTTGGCGTTGGATTGGTTGGTGGAGGTGAAAAGCCTGGCACCTGCGCTGCACGACGTGGCATGCAGAAGCAGCGCGCTGCCGACGCCGTGTCCGCGCAGTGGCGCGGCGACCATCAGCATCTCGATGAAGGCTTCACCGAAGAAGTGCCGGTGCTGGACCCGGTAGCCGGCCAGCGTGTCGTCGAGTTCGGCGACGTGCATGTGGCCGTCCGCCAGCCATTGGCCGATCTGCACGGCACGCCGTGGGTCATCGGCCGCAACGCTGTCCAGGGCGATCAGTGCCGGAAGATCCGTGCACACGGCCGCGCGTATCCGAACTGCTGGAGCCCGCACGTTCATCGCCGACGGCTGCGCAGCAGCAAACCGCTGCCGCTGACCAGGCAGGCCAGAAGCGTGAGCAGCGACAGGGGCAGGTGGAATTCATCGCGACCGGCCGCAGCGAAGCCTGCATGGATGAGGACTGTGCCGATACCCAGCGCGCCGCACAGCAGTGCGTAGCGGCGCGCAGAGCCCAGGCCGAGCACGACCTGACGGTAACCGTGCAGCAGTACGCCGATGGCAAGCAGATTGAAAAGCAGGAATCCCTGGATGCCGCCGGGTACTTGGAACATCCGCCACTCCTGCCAGAACGCGGCATCGATCTGATGCAGCAGCAAGGACATCATCGTTGCCAGGTACCAGCGTTCCATGCGGTGTTTCCTGCTGCGGGAGCTTCATTCTAGCGATGATGGGCCCGCAGCCATCGCACTCAGTAGACGCGGAATTCGGCGCGGCAGCCGTCGCTGACCCATACACCGCGTCGGTCCCAGCCCCAGTTGCGGTCTTCGGTGCAGGTGGTGACCGATTTCTGCTTGACCAGCCGCACGTCATGACGGACGCGGATGCGGCACTGTTTCTCCTTGTTTTCGTAGGATTCGCAGACCAGGCGCTCGCCATCGCGATCACGGTCACGCCCACGCCCGGGCCAGCGGCCACGCCCGCGTTCTTCGGCGACGAATTCGGCGCGGCAGCCGTCGGTAACCCACAGCATGCCGCGGCGCTGTCCCCAGTTGTCATCTTCAACGCATCGCGTCACCGACAGCTGCCGCGCCAGTCGCGCGCGTCCTTCGAACCGGCACTGCTGGGTCTTGTTGAAGTGCGATTCGCAGGTCGTGCGCGGTGATGAGTCGCTGTCGTAGTCCTGGGCCGAGACGGTGGTGGCGACCAGCAGCAGGGCAAGCGCAGAACCGCCAAAAGGCAGTAGCAGGCGAAGGCTCATTGAAACCTCGGGTTGGGGGATGGGACGCAAGAATGGCGCACGTGCGACGCTCTGCGACGACCGGGGCCTGCACTCGCTCAGGAGGGATTTACAAGTGTGCAACGGCGCATGCGGGGGGTTACATCCCGTATCATCCCGTGCACATCCGACTGCATCGGTTTACAGTTTTTTACACGTTCCAGCGCTTTCGGACGCGGCCTTCGGGCATCGCCCGTGGCCGCTGGCGCGGGTGCGGACAAGGATGTGCGGACCACGACGACCACAGGGGGTTGCGTTGATCAGCAGTATCGTCATTCATCGGTCTGCCGGCACAGGCGCGGCCGACGTGCAGGTCCTGGACACGACGTTCAAGGGCAAGCGTGTTTTTGTTGCCTGGGGCCTGCGTGGCCTGGAACTGACCCGCGAAGCCGAGCCGGAAGATACGGTCGCGGCACGCGATGCCTTGCGGCGGGTTTCCCGCCAGGCTGACGGGCCGCGCAGCAGCGAGATTTTCATTGCAAGCCAATCGGGCGTGGCCATCAGTGTCTACCGGATGCTGACCGAAGCCCGCAGCGGCGACGCCGTGTTCTTCCTGTGCGATTCGCCACCGGTGGTGGAATGGCTGCTCACTTCGCTGGCGATACAGCCCGAATCACCGGCGTGACCGAGCGCACCCGGCGTACATCAGGCCAACGCCGCGTCCACTGCCGCGCGCGCATGCAGGGTCGTGGTGTCGAACAGCGGCACCGGGCTGTCTTCGGCGCGTACCAGCAGCATGATCTCGGTACAGCCGAGGATGATCGCCTGGGCACCGCGGGCAACGAGGCGTTCAATCACTTCGACGTACACCTGCCGTGATCGCTCGTTGACCACCCCGGCGATCAACTCCTCGTAGATGATCGCGTGTACCTCGCGGCGGTCATCGGCCTCTGGAACCAGTACGTCCAGGCCGAAGCGCTCGCTCAGGCGGCCACGGTAGAAGTCTTCCTCCATGGTGAAGGCGGTGCCGAGCAGGCCGACGCGCTGCAGACCGGCCTGCACGATCGCCGTGGCGGTCGGGTCGGCGATATGCAGCAAGGGCAGCGGGCAGGCCGCCTCGATCCCAGCAACGAGCTTGTGCATGGTGTTGGTGCAGATCAGCAGCAGGTCGGCGCCACCGGCCTGCAGCCGCTGTGCGGCATCGACCATCTCGTTGCCCAGGGCATCCCAGTCGCCGTCGTGCTGCAGCTGCTTGATGCGGGCGAAATCCAGCGACCACATCAGCAACTGCGCCGAATGCGCGCCGCCCAACCGCGCGCGTACCTCTTCGTTGATGAGGCGGTAGTACTGCGCCGAACTCTCCCAGCTCATGCCACCGATCAGGCCAAGCGTCTTCATGCGTGTCTCCGTGTCGGGGAAGCGCCATTGCAGCACAACATGGGCCGGGGCGTGCAATTGTGGGTGGACCCGTCGCAGCAGCTGCCGACGGGCCTGATCGGCGTGATAATGGGGTACGACAGGCAGAGGGCAGGGCGATGGGCGAATGCTGTGGCTGCGGCAAGACGCTGGATGTGGCAGCCATGCAGGCGCGCCAGCGGCGCGTGCTGTGGATCGTCCTGCTGATCAACCTGGCGACCTTCCTGATGATGGTCGGCGCGTCCTGGTACAGCCATTCGTCCTCGTTGCTCTCCGGTGCGCTGGACAACCTGGGCGATGCGGCGACCTATCTGCTGAGCCTGCTGGTGGTGGGGGCCGGCGTGGCGGCCAAGGCGCGGGTTGCGTTGTT
This sequence comes from Stenotrophomonas sp. G4, assembly GCF_003428825.1. Lineage (NCBI taxonomy): Bacteria > Pseudomonadati > Pseudomonadota > Gammaproteobacteria > Lysobacterales > Lysobacteraceae > Stenotrophomonas > Stenotrophomonas sp. G4. The sequence continues at coordinate 3,028,777 of NZ_CP031741.1, read as the reverse complement.
CAAGGGCGTGCTGATCCTGGCGGCGGCCGTGGCAGTGGCGGCACAGATCGGATGGCGGCTGGCGCATCCGCAGGTTCCCCTGTTTGAAAGCATGGGCCTGGCCGCGCTGCTGAACCTGGCTGCGAACGGTTTCTGCCTGTGGCTGCTGACGCCATATCGCAATGACGACGTGAACCTGGCATCGGCCTGGGAATGCGCACGCAACGACATCTTCGAGGGCGTTTCGGTGGTGCTGGCGGCCGGTCTGGTGGCGCTGTTCGGTGCCGGTTGGCCGGACCTGCTGGTCGCCATCGCGCTGCTGGTCGTGTTCCTGCGCTCGGCGCTGCGGGTGCTGCGCATCGCGATGACCGAGCTGCGCGCATCGCGCATTGCCACCGGCTGAGCCGCAGCAGCTGTAACCGTCGAATCGACCCCGGACTGTACATGGTGGTGACAGCCGCTGCGCACTATCCTTGCAGGGATTATTACGGTGAATGAAGTGATGGCCCTGCATACCTGGTGGTGGTTCCTGGCGACAGTCTTCGTGCTGTGTGGCACGCCGGGACCGAACATGCTGCACATCCTGGGGCGCAGCGTCGGCCTGGGCTTCCGTCGCAGCGTGCCGGCCATGGCCGGTTGCCTGCTGGCGATGCTGTTGGTGCTTGCGGCGTCCGCAGCCGGCCTGAGCGCGGTGCTGCGCTCGTCGCCGATGCTGTTCGATGTGCTGCGCTACCTGGGTGTGGCCTACCTGGCCTGGCTGGGCATCAAGGCCTGGCGGGACAGCTACCGGCAGGCGCCGGTGATAATCGATGCCGATGCGTCGCTGGCGCCGGTGCACGGCGCCTGGGCAGTGTTCCGTGGTGGCCTGCTGGTGGGGTTGAGCAATCCCAAGCTGCTGCTGTTCGCCGCCGCGTTCCTGCCGCAGTTCGTCGACCCCGCGGGTGGCCAGGCCGCGCAGTACACGGTGCTGGTGGCGACCTTCGCCACCTGCGAACTGTTCTGGTACGTGATGTATGCCGCAGGCGGACATGGGCTGCGCCGTTGGCTGGCAAAGCCATTTGCGCAACGCTGGTTCGAACGGCTGGTCGGCAGCGTGTTCCTCGCTTTCGCAGTGGCGCTGCTGCGCTTCCGGCCGCGCTGAGCGGGTTCGTTTCACGCCGCGCCTGCGGCCTGTTCACGCGTGTGGCATCGCGGCGTACCTAACCTGATCCCACCTTCAGTATTCCCGCCAGGGAGAGGATCGACATGATCAAGTGGGCCATCATTTTCGCCATCATCGGCCTGATCGCCGGTGCGCTGGGTTTCGGCGGCGTTGCCGGCGCTGCCGTGGGCATCGCCAAGTTCCTGTTCTGGGCCGGCATCATCATTGCCGTTGTGCTGTTCGTGCTTGGCATGACCGTTGCCAAGAAGGTCGCCTAGCCCAGGTGTTCGTGCAGCAGCGCGTTCAATGCGCGCTGCTGTGCGAGAACAGGTTGATGACCAGCACGCCGGCACAGATCAGGCCGATACCGATCAACGCCGGAGCGTCCAGGCGCTGCTTGAACACCAGCACTCCGATCAGAGAAATCAGCACGATGCCGACGCCGGACCAGATCGCATAGGCGATGCCGGGGGGGATCGACTTCATCGTCAGCGACAGCAGGTAGAAGCACACGCCGTAACCGGCAAGCGCGCCCAGCGTGGGACCGAGCCGGGTCATGCCTTCGGATGCCTTGAGCAGGGACGTGGCGATCACCTCCAGCACGATCGCACCGGCCAGGTAGACATATGGGTTCATCGAATCCTCCTGCTCATGCCGGTTCGCACAGCTTCAGTGCCTCCAGGGCCATGGCCTGGGCATTCTGGCGTTCGTCTTCGTCCAGCGGCCGCCCATAGGCGGTGGCCCAGTAACCATCGGCAACGCAACGCGCGGCGTACAGGCGCGGATCGCAGGCTTCATCCGGGAACTCGGCGAGCATGCCGCGCAGCCACGTGCGCCAGTAGACCAGAAGCGCCGGCTCCAGCATGTTGCCCATGGTGAGCCCGATGTCGTTGATCTGCTCCTGCTGCAGCAGATGCTCGAAATTCACCTGCACATAGGCACGGCTGAAGCCGCCATGGCGGGGCGGAGACTGCCGCAGCACCGCGCGCACCCTGTCCTCGAAGTCGGCGATGAGCGCGGTCAGCGTCGCCTCGACCAGGTCCTGCTTGCTGCTGAAATGGTGGAAGAGTGCGCCCTTGCTGACACCGGCGGCGTCGGCGACGTCCTGCACGGTGAGGGCCGCCAGCCCATTCTGGCCGAGGGTATGGGCGGTCGCGTGCAACAGTGCCTGGCGCACGCTGTCGGGCGCCTTGCGGCGCGAGCGGGGAGGGGATTCTGTCATGGGGGAACGAAACCGACTGGACGGTATGATTGTAGCGCGAGGGCGATGCGCCCGGCGCGCACGATCAGGTCTTGAGCTCACTGCAGATAGAACGCGATGCCGGTGCCGAGCTGCAGGTCGGGGCTGTTGCGATTGAGGCCCAGGTCGAACGAGGCGTCAAACTGCACGTTCGGCCGCAGCATCCAGGTCAGGCCTGCGCCGGCGATGGCCTGGTCGGGTTGCTGGTTGGCGTGGGTGAAACCGGCTTCGAGATAGGTGCCCAGCCGCTCGGTCACGCTCAACGAGAGGCTGGGCGACCAGGTGGTGCTGCGCTGGCCGGCGCCACGCTGATGACTGCCATACAGCGCGCCGCTCCAGCGGTCGTTGAAGCTGTGCTCGACGCTGGCGGCCAGCGCGTACTGGCGGCCGTCGCTGAAGGCTGCATCGCCACGCGCGATCACCCCGCTGGCCAGCAGCGCCCACGCCGTGCGCTCGGTACTGCCGGGACCTGCCCATTTCACTCCGACGGTGCTGTCGCCGGCGCCGCGCTGCTGCGTGCGCGGCATGTCGGGGCCACGTTCTCGCTGACGCTGCCATGGCGTGGACGCCAACTGCAGTTCCCAGCCCGGCGCCAGCCCGGTGCGCAGCAGCAGGTCGCTGGACAGCGTCGTCGTGCGCAGGCCGTCGCGATCACGCTCACGTTGATAGCTGGGCAGGCCCAGTTCGACGGCAAGGCCGCCACGCGGCACCGTGTCGGTGCCGAAGCCGATGCCGGGACGATCGAAGCTGGGAGGCTCCGCGCCCAGCACCGGGGTACTGGCCAGCGACAGGGCGATCAACAGGGTGTGGCGCATGCGGGTTCCGTCTCGCAGGGGGTCTTCAGCATGCCCGGCGATACCGTGCGCGCGGCGTGAGCCGCACCGCTCAGTCGCTGATGCGGGCGAAACGGGCCTGCGGGCCGTGCTCACCGGGCACCTGCTCGATGAACATCGAATAGGGGCGCACCCACAGGCCGCCCTCGCCATACAGAGCGCGATAGAGAACCATCGGCTGCAGCGTCTCACTGCTGCGGACGATGTCGATCACCTCGTACTCGCCACCTTTGAAGTGGCGGTAGCGGCCAGGTGCCAGCGCGGGTAGCGGGGTCAGGTCGGTCATGGGTGGGCCCGTTACCTGCGTGCCGGCGACGCCGGGGTGGCGCAGTAGGCATCGATGGCTTCGGCGGTGTTGGCCAGGCCTTGCGCCTGCGCCAGTTCCCACGGGCGCTCGCAGCGCCGGCTGCGTTCGCACCACTGATAGCCGGCCGAACCGATGCATCCGTGCGCGTCGCGATCGCCACCGACCACGGGTGTGGCGGCGTCATGGGTGACCGGTTTTTCCGGGCTGGCACACGCGGCAACGGCCAGCAGCGGGATCAGCATCAGGACTTTCATGGGCGCGGCTCCGTGCCGTAAACCGACAGTCTGTTCGGTCCCGGCAGCAGCGGCAAGCATCGCTGGCCGATGGTCAACTCAGCGATGCGCGGACCAGTTCCTCGATCAATACCACGTAGCTGGCGGCGAAATACAACTTCAGCAGCGTCGAACGCTGCAGTGGAAGCGAGGTGCGCATGTGGAAGGGGCCCCTGTTGATGACGATAGTGTGAAGCGCGGCTGACTTCGTGACAAGAGTCACGGAACGGGTTTCCTAAACGGCCTCAGGGACGTGATGGGGCGGCCCTTTCCGAGGCGCTGGTAGGGATTTTTCGGATAAATCTGATAGGTCTTCCCCGATGCGCTGGCTAGGCTGGTCGGGCATTGGGAATCGGCCTTGCGCCGGTCCCCCGATTTCCCGGAAACGCAGGAGCCCCTCATGGTCATCACCGTCCAATGCCACGCCCAGCGCTGGTCCGTCCTGGATCCGCAGACTCGCGCGACCGAAGTGTTCAGCACCGGTGCGGCCGCCTTCGATGCCGCTGCCTCGCGGGCCAGCGAACATCACCACCGTACCGGCCAGCACAGCACCGTGCGCGTGGAAGCGCTGGGTACTGCGGTCGACGCGCTGCACTTCGGCCGCTGAGCCGCCGCAGTCAGTTGCGGTTGGGTTGGTTGAATGGGGGAAAAACCGTCGTCGCGGCTCCCTCTGTGCGCCACGCCGGGAATCCCCGATGCTTGCCTCCACCGTATTCACCTGGAGACAAGGGATGGGCAAGGGACTCACCTGGCGCACCGTGGCGTGCACCCTGTTGCCGATGATGGCTGCCGCTGGCGGCGTGCAGGCGCAGAACTATGGCTACAACGATCGCTACGATGATCGTGGTGGCAATGGCATCGTGCGCTGCGAATCGGTCAAGAACCGCAGCAACGAGTGCCGTCTGGAAGGGCGTGCGCGCATGATCCGCCAGTTGTCCGGCTCCCCCTGCGTGGAAGGTGAGACCTGGGGCCAGTCCCGCTATGGTGTCTGGGTTACCCAGGGCTGCCGTGCCGAATTCGTCGGTGAATACCGGCGGCCCGGCGGTGGCGGCGGTGGCTGGGGCGGCGACGGTGGCAACGGCTGGGGCGGCAGCCAGTGGGGTGGTGGCGGCCAGGTGATTGCCTGCCATTCCAATGACCGGCGCCAGCAGTACTGCGATGCGCAGGTTCGTCGCGGCGTGCGTCTGGTACGACAGGAATCGCGCAGTGCCTGCATCGAAGGCCAGACCTGGGGCTGGGACCGCCGTGGCATCTGGGTCAGCAATGGCTGCAGGGCCCAGTTCCAGGTGAATTGAGCGGCTGTCGCAATCGGCTCAAGATCAGAAAAATCTGATAGCGATCACACTTCTTTCCTCGTATTGTCGACTCCCGGGACGCCTTGCGCGTCCCGGTTCGCACTGGCCATTCCTGTCGCGCTTGGTGCGGTCATTCTCTCGTCGTCGATACGCTGTTCAAGGAGTGAGCAACGCATGTTGATCCGACTGCAATGTGAGCAGCGCCAATGGCGCGTGCTGCACCCGGACAAGCCGGAGCCGATCGAGTTCCGCGATGGCGTCCGTGCCTTCGATTTCGCCGAAACCCTGGCCCGCCTGCATTTCACCGATACCGGCCAGCGCGCCTCGGTGCGGGTGGAGTCCAGCGGTGCGTTTGTCGAGGCGATCAGCTACGGCTGAGCACGCCCTTCGCCGGCAGGGTCCGCGCCATCCACGCATGGCGTGGATCTGCTTTTGCGCCACCAGCAGTCTGGTAGATCCACGCCATGCGTGGATGAGGAACCTGGGGAGCCACGCATGACGTGGCCCCCATCCCCCTGGCAATGCTCTCAGCCCGCCGCGCTCAACGGCGGGTTGCCGGCTGCCAGCTGCGGCCAGCGCTTGAGCAGGGCGGTACGGATGCCGGCCGCATCGATGCCGGCCTCGGCCAGCAGATCCTCGCGGCTGGCGTGGTGCTGGAAGGCATCGGGCAGGCCCAGGTGCAGGATCGGGCGCAGCACGTCCTCGGCATTGAGCAGTTCGGCCACGGCCGAACCTGCGCCGCCCGCCACCACGTTGTCCTCGATCGTCACCAGTGCGTCGTGCTGGCCGGCCATGGCCAGCACCAGCTCGCGGTCCAGTGGCTTGATGAAACGCATGTTGACCACGCTCAAACCCAGTTCGCGACCCACCTGTTCGGCGGCGGCGACGGTGCTGCCGAACGCGAGCAGGGCGACGCGGTTGCCCTGCAGGCGCAGCTCGCCCTTGCCGATCGGCAGGGTCGACAGATCGCTGCCGGCATCCACGCCGGTACCGCTGCCGCGCGGGTAGCGCACCGCTGCCGGGCCGGGGTGCTGCAGGCCGGTGCTGAGCATCTGCCGGCACTCGGCTTCGTTGGAGGGTGCCATCACCACCATGTTCGGCACGCAGCGCAGGAAGCTGAGGTCGAGGTTGCCGGCGTGGGTTGCACCGTCCGGGCCGACGACGCCGGCGCGATCGATCGCGAACAGCACATCCAGGTCCTGGATGGCCACGTCATGCACCAACTGGTCGTACGCGCGCTGCAGGAAGGTGGAATAGATCGCCACCACCGGCTTGCCGCCCTGGGTGGCCATGCCTGCGGCCAGGGTCACCGCGTGCTGCTCTGCGATGGCTACGTCGAAGTAGCGCTGCGGATATTCCCTGCTGAAGCGCACCAGGCCCGAGCCTTCGCGCATCGCCGGAGTGATGCCATACAGACGCGGCTCGGCCGCGGCGGCGTCACACAACCAGTCGCCAAACACATCGGTATAGGTTGGCTTCTTCGCGCCGGTCTTGGCCACCAGGCCCTTGTCCGGATCGAACGGGCCCACCGCGTGGTAGCCGATCTGGTCGCCTTCGGCCGGCTCGTAACCCTTGCCCTTGGTGGTCATCACATGCAGCAGCTTCGGGCCCTTGGAGGCACGCAGCGTCTTCAGCGCGGACAGCAGCGCCGGCAGGTCATGGCCATCGATCGGGCCGGTGTAATGGAAGCCCATTTCCTCGAACATCGTGGACGGCACGAACATGCCCTTCCAGTGTTCTTCCCAGCGCTTCACGAAACGCGCGGGGTTGTTCTTCTTGTCGCCGAGGATCTTCTTGCCGCCTTCGCGCAGCGCATTGAGCGTGCGGCTGCCGGTGGCGCGGCCGAGCATCTTGGTCAGCCCGCCTACTGCCTCGGAGATCGACATGTTGTTGTCGTTGAGGATCACCAGCAGGTTCGGTTCCGGTTCCATGCCGCCGGCATGCATCAGCGCTTCGAAGGCCATGCCGGCAGTCATCGCGCCATCGCCGATCACAGCCACGACCTTGCGATCATCGCCTTCGCTCTGGCGCGCGATGGCCATGCCCAGCGCGGCCGAGATCGAGGTCGAGGAGTGGCCGACACCGAAGGTGTCGTACTCGCTTTCCTCGCGCTTGGGGAACGGCGCGACGCCATCCTTCTGCTTGACGGTATGGATCTCGTCGCGGCGACCGGTGAGGATCTTGTGCGGATAGGTCTGGTGGCCGACGTCCCAGACCAGCTGGTCGACCGGGGTCTGGTACAGGTAGTGCAGGGCCACGGTGAGCTCGATCACGCCCAGGCCGGCGGCGAAATGGCCACCGCTTTTGCCGACCGATTCGATCAGGTAGGCACGCAGTTCATCGGCGACCGCCGTCAGTTCGGATTCGTCGAACGTGCGCAGGTCATCCGGTGTCTGGATGCGCGCGAGGCGGGGATAGCGGGCAGAGTCGATCATCATGTTCGCACTTGTTCTGAACTCCCATTTTCGCCCTCAAACGGGGGTGGGGCAAGCAAACGCCGCCGCCCGTGACAGGACGGTGAGGGTTGCATTCCCGGATGTTCAGGTGCAGAGCTTGGAACGCTTGGGCAGCTGGGCCCTCAGGAACGCCATCTGGTCGGCCAGGATGTTGCGGTTGGACAGGATCAGGTGCTCGATCCAGCTCGGCCGGTACGGCACTGCCAGCAGCGGCATGCCGGCCTGTTGCGGCGTGCGGTCGCTCTTGCGCGAATTGCAGTGGAAGCAGGCGGTGACTACGTTTTCCCAGGTATCCAGGCCGCCTTTGGACAAGGGCATGACATGGTCGCGGGTCAGGGTCGGGCGTCCAAACTGCTGGCCGCAGTAAAGGCAGAGATGGGCGTCGCGGGCGAACAGGGCCGGGTTGGTCAGGTTCGGCGTCGGGTCCAGTGCACGCGAGCGGGCATGGCCGCGCGCGGCGATGATCGGGTGCAGGTCCATTCCGCTCTGCATGCCACTGCGACGATTGGTCCCACCGTGGATGTGCAGGCAGGGATCGCCGAGGGTCCAGGCGACGGCATCGCGGGCGTAGAGGCAGGCGGCGTCCTGCCAGGTGATCCAGTCCAGGACCCGGCCATGACCATCCAGTGAGAGCAACCGGACCGTGCCGGGGCGATGCAGCGTCGTGGCGTTGGGCGATGCTTCGGCGCCCGGAGCAGAAAACGGAGCTCCGGCTTCGATCAGACCCAAGCGTGTAGTGTCTGTCTCCATCGGGAAAACAGCTTATACCTGAATCATTGCGATTTGGGTATCGCCCGGAGGGCGAAACCCAAATCGCAATGATTCAGGTCCGCGCATTCTTCCTATCCCCCGCGCCGTCGGCGCGCCCCCTTAACAAAGGGGGCTTTTCTCCAGAGGGATTTCGGTGGTTTCCATCCACGCATGGCGTGGATCTACCGGGAAATTGTCGAAGGCGGGGTGGGGCCGGTTGCGGGGGCGTGAGCCGCATGGATGCGGCGACCGAGCTTACATGGACGTACTTGCAGCGTCCCCCGCAATTGGACCCACCCCGCCATCCCGCAGGAAACCAGCTGTTGCTGTTGCTCCAGCTGTTGCGGTTGCCGGCCAGCGGCCGGCACTCCCGTGGGTGCCGACCGCGGCCCGGCTCAGGCGCCGAAGCGTTCGTCGTCCATTGCCATCAGCGGTGCGGCGCCTGCCTGGATGGCGGCGGCGTGGCTGAGGGTGCGCGGCAGCACGCAGGCGAAGTAGAAACGTGCGGTCTCGCGCTTGCCCTGCGCGAATGCTGCGCCGTGTGCGCTGGCATCGGCGGCGGCAACGCTGCGGGCCCACCAGTAGGCCAGCACCACATAACCCGAATAGAACAGGTAGTCGTAGCTGGCCGCGCCCAGTTCGTCCGGATTGGCGGCCGAACGCTGCAGCACGTCCATCGTCAGCTTGCCCCACTCGGCGGCCTTGGCGCGCAGCGGGCCGATGAACTCGGCCAGGCTTTCGCTGCCTTCATTCGCCTTGGCGAACGCCTCGATCTCGGCCAGCATCAGCTTCAGGCCAGCGCCCTGGCTGGACGCGGTCTTGCGGCCGATCAGGTCCAGCGCCTGGATGCCGGTGGTGCCTTCATACAAGGTGGTGATGCGGGCATCGCGGGCCAGCTGTTCCATGCCGTGTTCGCGGATGTAGCCGTGGCCGCCGAAGCACTGCAGGGCGTTGTAGGTGTTCTCGATGCCCCATTCGGTCTGGCAGGCCTTGGAGATCGGGGTCAGGAAGCTCACCAGGGTGTCAGCGCGCTCGCGTTCGCCGGCATCTTCCGCATGGTGGGCGACGTCGATCAGGGTGGCCGCGTGCAGCGCCAGCAGGCGGCTGCCTTCCACCAGCGACTTGATGGTCAGCAGCATGCGACGCACGTCCGGATGCACCAGGATCGGGTCGGCCGGCTTGTCCGGGAACTTGGCGCCGCTGAGCGAACGCGACTGCAGGCGCTCGCGGCTGTACTTCAGCGCGTTCTGATAGGCGCGCTCGGACAGGCCGATGCCCTGCAGGCCGACACCCAGGCGCGCTGTGTTCATCATGGTGAACATCGCCTGCAGGCCCTTGTGCGGCTGGCCGACCAGATAGCCCTGGGCGCCATCGAAATTCATCACGCAGGTGACCGAGCCCTTGATGCCCATCTTGTGCTCGATCGAGCCGCAGCGCAGCGCGTTGCGCTCACCGACGTTGCCGTCGCGGTCGACCTTGAACTTCGGGGTGACGAACAGCGAGATGCCCTTGGCGCCCGGGGGCGCATCGGGCAGCTTGGCCAGCACCAGGTGCACGATGTTGCCGGTCAGGTCGTGCTCGCCGGCGGTGATGAAGATCTTGGTGCCGGTGATCGAATAGCTGCCATCGGCGTTCGGCTCGGCCTTGGTCTTGAGCAGGCCCAGGTCGGTGCCGCAGTGCGGTTCGGTCAGGCACATGGTGCCGGTCCAGCGGCCCTCGATCAGCGGCTTCAGGAAGGCCTCGTGCTGCCAGGCTTCGCCGTGCTGCTTCAGCGCTTCGATGGCGCCGTGCGACAGCAGCGGGAAGTTGCCCCAGGCCAGGTTGGCGGCGTTGATCATTTCATTGAGCGGCACGCCCAGCGTGTGCGGCAGGCCCTGGCCGCCCAGTTCCGGCGACGCGGTCAGGCCGGTCCAGCCGCCGTCGACGAACTGGTCGTAGGCCTGCTTGAAGCCGGGTGGCGTGGTCACTTCGCCGCTGGCCTGGTCGAGCACGCAGCCGATCTCGTCGCCCACGCTGTTGAGCGGGGCCAGTACGCTGGCGCTGAAGCGGCCGGCTTCTTCCAGCACGGCATCGACGACATCGGCGGTGGCGTCGGTGAAGCCCAGGCGGGCGAACAGCGGTTCGACCTTCAGCACATCGTGCAGGCCGAAACGAAGGTCGGAAAGCGGGGCGGTGTAGCTGCTCATCGGTGCGTCTCGATTTGATCAGTAACAGGGGGAGCGGCGCGATGCGTCGCGGCGGAAAGCGGAGATCAGCGCAGCACGCCGGGCAGGCCCGGGGCCTGGTTGAGCGTGCTGCGGCTGTTGATGTCGAAGGTGCGCTGCTTCTTTTCCTGCGGCGTGGCCGACACCGTGCCCTTCAGGCTGTAGGCGAGGGTGCGGTTGCTGGCCAGTGCGTCGGCGATCACCAGGCGCGCGGCCGGGCTGGGCTTGAAGTTCACGTTGATGACATCGGCAGAGACGCCGCCGATGGAGATGCCCGGCTTGGCCGACAGCGGGCCGGCCTCGGTGTCGCCGATGGTCAGGGCCAGTGCGACGTCGTCGAAACTCATCGGCATCGAACTGTAGTTCTGCAGGCGCAGGGCGATCGTCCAGTCGCCGTTGGCCTGCACGGTCAGCTGCTGCAGGCTCGCGGCCGGTTCCGAAACGCGCTTGACGATGCCATCGCCGCAAGCGACCAGGGCCAGGGTGCACAGGACGATCAAGACGGTACGGAAGCGGTGGAACATGGGCGCAGGTCCTCTGAAGGCGGTGCGTGGGATAAGCATACTACGGCGTATGGTGGAAAGGGTCGCCTGCGGCGACCGGCCACAGAGGGTAGCGCGTGAAGATGCACGTCAGGCGTGCGCGATGCCGGAGTGCGGGCGTGGCGTGCGCGGCTGGGCCCAGCGGCTCAGTCGGCGGGTGCGTCGCGTACGGGCGCCATCACGCGCAGCGGCGCCAGGTCGTAACCCATCGCTTGCGCCTTTGCCTTGAGCTGGTCGAACAAGGTGCGGTCCATCTCCGGCAGGCGCGCGAGGATCCACAGATACTTGTGCCCGGGCTCACCGACCATCGCCCACTGGTAGTCCGGGTCGAGCGCGATCACCCAGTAGTCGGCCCAGACCAGGGGCACCCAGCTCAGCCAGTCGGGAACGAAGCGTACCTGCAGCTGGCCGGGTTGCCCGGCAACGGGCCGCGCCACACCCTCGGCGACAATCCGCTCGCCATCGGCCTTGCGGCAGGCGTTGGTGACGCTGATCCGGCCATCGCGGCGCAGCCCGTAGTTGGCAGTGATCTCGCCCACGCACTGCTTCTGGAATGACACCGGCAGATGTGCGATCTCGTGCCACTGCCCGGCATAGCGATCGATGTCCAGTTCGCTCACAGCGCGCACGGGCTCGGCAGCGAGTGCCGGTACGGCGAAAAGCAGCAGGCAGGCGAGCAGGGCAGGGTGCAAGCGCATTGGTCGGCTCCGGGCAGGAGTCTGGAGCGTAGGTTGCGCAGCACGCGGAGGTGTGAATGTTTCGTCAACCCACGTGCCGCATCCGCGCAGGATCGATGCGGCGCGATCCATGTCGTGCGTGGACGGAACGTCACGGACAAAAAAAACCTGCATTTCTGCAGGTCTTCGAACATGGTGGCCGAGGACGGAATCGAACCGCCGACACGGGGATTTTCAATCCCCTGCTCTACCAACTGAGCTACTCGGCCATGTAGAAAAAAAAGACCCGCATTTCTGCAGGTCTTCGAAAGTGGTGGCCGAGGACGGAATCGAACCGCCGACACGGGGATTTTCAATCCCCTGCTCTACCAACTGAGCTACTCGGCCACTTGTTTCGTTGCAGCGATGTCGCTGCCGAGGACGCGCATATTACGGACGTAGGACAGGTTCGGCAAGCGTTTTGGAAAAAAACCTTCACATGGGTGTCCGCGACCGGCGGAGGGCGTCGCAAGTGGTTGATCCTGCGTAGGGCCGGCCAGATGCGATTGCCGGACGCGGAAAACAGCGGCCTGCCGCTGACGCCAAAGCTGACGGGGCGGGCGATGCCGCGGCGGAGCGGGGAAGGCGCCGATGGAACGCTGTTTTCATGACATCCACGAGGGCAGGGCGCAGCGTACTGTCGCCGTTCCCCTCCCGACGCTGCCCGCAGCAGAGCCATTGGACATGTCCGATTCAACCACCCGCATCGTGCTTGCCTCGCGCCCCCAAGGTGCGCCGGTCGCCGCCAATTTCCGCCTCGAACAGATGCCGCTGCCGGCATTGGCCCCGGGCCAGGTGCTGCTGCGCAACCGCTACCTGTCGTTGGATCCGTACATGCGCGGACGCATGGACGATGGCCCGTCGTACGCACTGCCGGTGGCAGTGGATGCGGTGATGGAGGGCCAGACCGTGGCCGAGGTGCTGCAGTCGCAGGCGCCTGGTCTGGCGGTGGGCGAGCTGGTGCTGGCCCCCGGTGGCTGGCAGACGCATGCCGTGGTGGCGGGTGACGCGATCAGCCGGCACCTGGATCCGGCCGGGCTGCCGCTGAGCACAGCGTTGGGCGTGTACGGCATGCCGGGGTTCACCGCGTACTCCAGCCTGATCGAAATCGGCAAGCTGCAACCCGGCGAGACCCTGGTGGTGGCCGCTGCCAGTGGGCCGGTCGGCGCCACCGTGGCCCAGTTGGCAAAGCTGCAGGGCGCGCGCGTAGTTGCCATCGCCGGCGGTGAGGCCAAGCGTGCGTATCTGCAAACACTGGGCGTGGACGTGGCGCTGGACCATCGCGCCTCTGGTTTTGCCGAACAGCTGCGCGCTGCCGTGCCGGATGGCATCGACGTGTACTTCGAGAACGTGGGTGGGCATGTGCTCGATGCCGTGCTGCCGCTGCTCAATGATTTCGCGCGCATTCCGGTGTGCGGCACCATCGCCACCTACAACGCCCGCGGCGTCGCGCAGTCCGGACCGGATCGGCTGCCAGCGCTGTTCAGCCAGATCCTGCGCCAGCGCCTGACCGTGCGTGGCTTCATCGTGCATGACTTCAAGCATCTGTGGCCGGAATTCGAGCGCGACATGCCGCAGTGGCTGCGCGATGGGCGCATCAAGTACCGCGAAGACGTCGTGCAGGGTCTGGAGAATGCACCCGAAGCCTTCTTCGGCCTGCTGCAGGGGCGCAACTTCGGCAAGCTGGTGGTGAAGCTGGATTGAGCGACCGCGTCAGCGACGGGTCATCTTTTCCCGCCGCAGCAGTTCGCGCTTGCGTTCCACGCCCCAGGCATAGCCGGACAGATCCCCGTCGCGCCGCACCACGCGGTGGCAGGGCACCGCCACTGCGAGAGGATTGCTGGCACAGGCGCGGGCTACCGCACGACTGGCACGCGGCGCGCCGATCCGCGCTGCGATGTCGGCGTAGGACGCAGTCTGCCCGTGCGGAATGCGCTGCAGTGCCTGCCATACCCGCTGCTGGAAGGCGGTGCCACGGATATCCAGTGGCAGCGTGGTGCCGCGCGCAGGCTCTTCGATCAAGCCGATGACCTGGGCGATGAGGTGTTCGTAGCCCCGATCGGCACCCACCAGTTCAGCTTGCCGAAAGCGCTGCTGCAGGGAGTACAGCAACGCTTCTGGATCATCGCCCAGCAGGATCGCGACCACGCCGGTGCTGCTGCTTGCCACCAGTACGCTGCCCAGCGTGCTCTGTGCAATCGCGAATCGGATGACCTCGCCGCCGCCACCCGCGCGCCAGCGCTTGGGTGTCATCCCCAACAGGCGGGGTGCATTTTCGTAGAAGCGTCCGCTGGAACCGAATCCCGCCTCGTGGAAGGCATCGGTGATCCGGTCCTGGCGTTGCAGCCCTTCGCGCAGGCGGTCGGCGCGCAGGGCAGTGGCGTACTGCTTCGGGGTCACGCCGGTGGCTTGCTTGAACAGGCGATGCAGGCGGGATGGGCTGCAGCCGGCGATGTCGGCCAGTTCCTGCAGCGACGGTTCGTCAACGCTGGTCTGCAGATGACGGCAGACCCGTTCAATACGGGAATCCAGATCGATATCGGCGGTGCTGTCCATGTCGTGATTCTGGCATGCACCAGGGCAGTGGAAACTCCGTTTCCTGCACCCGCCGGCCGGGTCTGGAAACGGAGTGTCGGTGTGGCCGTGCAGGCGCATGGTTGCGGGCATATCCCAACCCGGAGCACATCCATGCGGCTGCACGACAAGATCATCCTCATCACCGGCGCCAGCGCCGGCATTGGCCGCGCCAGCGCGCTGCGTTTCGCTGCTGAGGGCGCGCGACTGGTCCTCAATGCGCGGCGCCCACAGCCGCTTCATGAACTGGCTGCGCAGATCCGCGCAAGCGGCGGCGAAGTGGCCGTGCATGCGGGTGACGTGGCCGATGCTGCCACCGCGCAGGTGCTGGTCGATCTGGCCCAACAGTCATTTGGCGGATTGGATGCCGCCATCAACAACGCCGGCATGCTCGGCCCCAGCCTGCCCACCGCAGAGCTCCCTGCCGATGCCTGGCGCGAGGTGGTGGCCACCAACCTGGATGCCGCTTTCCATGCGGCGCGCGCTCAGTTGCCGGCATTGCTGGCACGCGGCGGTGGCTCGCTGGTGTTCGTCGGCACGTTCGTCGGCCACACCGTGGGATTCCCGGGCATGGCGGCCTATGCAGCGAGCAAGGCCGGGCTGATCGGCCTGAGCCAGGTGATCGCCGCCGAGTACGGTGCGCGCGGCGTACGCAGCAACGTGCTGCTGCCCGGTGGCACCGACACCGAAATGGGCCGGCAGGCCGCGCCCACGGGCGATGCGCGTGATTTCGTGCGCTCGCTGCACGCCCTCAAGCGCATGGCTGAGCCGGAAGAGATCGCCAACGCGGCGTTGTTTCTGGCCAGCGATGAAAGCAGTTTCGTCACTGGCAGCGCGATGCGTGTCGAGGGAGGAGTGTCGATTACCCGCACCTGAGCATGCTCACCGGCGTGGCCGGTAGCGGATGCCGCTGCTGGCCATGAACCCCTTCGGATCGAAACCGGCCCAGGCCTCGCCCCAGTCGAAGCGGGCGTGCCCACCTGCCAGCGTCCGCCCCAGTGCCGCGCCGAGCGTGCGCTTCATGAAGGCGACCTCGGCGTCGATGGCAGCCTGGGTCGGCCAGCCCTCCTGCAGCTCTGCACCAGGCAGTTCGACGCCCATCGTCACCATGTCCAGTTGCTGGCCGCGGAAGCACAGGCTGATGCCTGCGCGGGCGCCGCCCAGGCTCAGCCCCTGCAGGCTCAGCCACAGATAGCCTGTGCCGACGTCGCGTTCGCCTTGGATCCACGCGGCAAACGCGATGCGCGCCTGGTCCAGTGACAGCGCGGGGCCGATCCGGGTCGGCAGGTTGCCGATCTGGATGCGTCCATCGGCGGCGTCGATGGTCATTGGCGCTGCTGGCGAAGCGGACTGCGCACGAGAGGGCATGGCATATTCCGATAAACATGAGGCTTTCTGATTCTGGGGGGGAGCCGATTGCGGTCGCAAGGCCGAGGCTGCACACGGTGTTGGCGCCGGACTGACCTGCGGCTCACGCCCCACGCTCTAGCGTGGCCGGGAGCATCGGTCCCCCACCGATGACGGAGCTTTCGATGAGCGAGCGCGACAAGGACCAGGCTGACCCCAAGCAGGGCGTGCAGGAAAGCCGGCAGGACAAGCAGCAGGATGAAGTGGCCAAGCAGCGTCCCGGCCAGCAGGACCAGAAGGTGCGCGATGCACATTCGCGTGCACCCGCGCGCAAGGACGGCGGGCAGGACCCGGCCTGAGCGGCTGGCCAGAACAGAAAGCCCGGCAGTGCCGGGGCTTTCTGTTTTTCATATGGTGGAGCCAAGGAGGATCGAACTCCTGACCTCGTCATTGCGAACGACGCGCTCTCCCAGCTGAGCTATGGCCCCATGGGGGTGTTGCATCCCGTGGGCAGCGGAGCTGGCGCCACGTGACGACCCTAGCATAGCGCTGGCCGGTGCCGGCTGCAAAGGGGCGTGCCGGACACAGCGGCGCAGGTGCTCTGCGCCGCTGCAGGCCTGGCTCAGGGCAGCAGGGCCGCCGCGCGCTGGATCGCGATGTCGGTCGCCGCCGACACACCATGCAGGTGGATGCAGGCGTGGATCATCCCCGGCAGGCGCTCCAGCGTGCAGTCCACACCCGCTTCCCGCAGGTTGGCGGCGTACTGTTCAGCTTCATCGCGCAGCGGATCGAACTCACAGCTCAGCACCGTGGCCGTCGGCAGGCCACGCAGATCGCGGGCGTGCAGGGGCGAAGCCAGCGCCTGTCGGCGGTCACTGTCGCCGAGGTAGGCCTGCCAGCAGCGCTGCATCAGTTCAGCGCTGAGGTAGTAGCCGTCGGCGAACTCGCGATAGGAGCCGCTGGCCATGATGGCATCCAGTGCCGGGTACAGCAGCAGTTGATGCGATGGCAACGGCAGTCCCTGATCGCGCAGCAGCAGGCAGCACGCGGCGGCGAGATTGCCGCCGGCGCTGTCGCCGCCGATGACCAGCCGTGCCGGATCAAGACCCAGCGCGGCGGCATGGGCCTGCAGCCACAGCCAGGCATCGGCGACGTCGTGCAGCGGCGTCGGGAACGGATGCTCCGGCGCCAGGCGATAGCCGACGGCAGCGACGACATGGCCGCTGGCATTGGCCAGGGCCCGGCATGGGCCGTCATAAACCGCCAGCGAGCACTGGAACCAACCACCGCCGTGGGCGAACAACAGGGCAGGGCGCAGCTCGGTGCCGTTGGCTGCGGGCGTATACAGGCGCACGACGAGCGCATGGCCGTCGCGCGCGCTGATGACGTGCTCCACGACATGCGATACCGCCTCGGTGGCACCTTGCAGCGTGGGCAGCGCCTGCTCGCTCAGTGCGCGCAGTTCCAGCAGATCGTCTGGCAGTGGTTGCGCCGCCACCGCATCCACGAACGATTGCAACGCAGGTTCAAGCGGCATGGTCAGCCTCCTGCAGGAACGGCAGCAGCTGGGCGAGGAAGGCGTCCGGTGCTTCTTCCATGATGAAGTGGCCACAGCCCGGCACGACGCTGCCGCGCAGGTCATCGGCGTGCGGCTGCAGGGTCAGCATGGGGGCGTTGCCGGTGGCGTGCTCGGCGCCGATGGCCAGCACCGGCATCGTCAACCGGCGTTGTGCGCGGAGCTGGTTCTGGCGGATGGTTTCCGGAATCGCTCGGTACCAGGCAAACCCTGCACGCAACGCGCCGGGGCGGCTGTAGGCGGCGATGTAGGTTTCGCTGGCCACCGCATCGCGCCGGTACGACCAGCGGTCGAACATGAAGTCCAGATAGGCACGTTCGCGACCGGTGATGAGGGCCTCGGGCAGATCGGCCACCTGGTTGAACATGAAGTGCCACAGGAAGATGTTGTCGGCCGGCGCGGCGAAGATGCCCGGCTCGGGTGCCAGCCCGGGAATCACCGCCTCGGTCACGGCCAGGCGCTGCACCGCCTGCGGCTGGTCGCTGGCCAATGCATAGGCGATCCACATGCCGATGTCATGGCCGACCACCTGATAGCGCTCGTGGCCCAGCGCCTGCATGGTCTGGTGCAGTACCGCCGCGGCGCTGCCGGTGTCGTAGCCGTGCGCGGGACGATCGGATTCGCCGATGCCGGGCGGGTCGACCGCGATCGCTTCGAAGCCGGCCTCGGCCAGCGCATGCAGCACGTGGCGCCAGGCGTACCAGGTCTGCGGCCAGCCGGGAATCAACAGCACCGGTTGACCGCTGCCGGCGGAGACGCAATGCACGCGCTGGCCGTCGATGCGCAGGTAGTGATGGCGCAGGGTGTCGTCGCCGGGGGTACCAGCGGTGGAGATGTTCGTCATGGGGATGTTCCTGTGGGGGCTCAGGCGATGCCGAGCATGTGCTGCATCTGGGCGCTGCTGATCGGCGCGCCGGCGAAGTCGTCGAAGATCTTGTCGGTGACCGGGATGATGTGGTCGCGGATGAAGGCGGCACCTTCGCGCGCACCGGCTTCCTGGTCCTTCAGGCAGCACTCCCATTCCAGCGTTGCCCAGCCTGCGTAGTCGTACTGCGCCAGCTTGGAGAAGATCGACCTGAAATCGACCTGGCCATCGCCCAGCGAGCGGAAGCGGCCCGCGCGTTCGGTCCAGTCGGCGTAGCCACCGTAGATGCCCTGGCGGCCATTGGGACGGAACTCCGCATCCTTGACGTGGAACATCCGGATCAGCGGATGGTAGATGTCCAGGAACTGCAGGTAATCCAGCTGCTGCAGCACGAAGTGGCTGGGATCGAACAGGATGCGGCAGCGCTCGTGCTGGCCCACACGCTCGAAGAAGCGTTCGAAGCTGGTGCCATCGTGCAGGTCTTCGCTGGGATGGATTTCGTAGCAGAGGTTGATGCCGTTGTCCTCGCAGGTATCGAGGATCGGCCGCCAGCGGCGCGCGAGCTCATCGAATGCGGCATCGATCAGGCCCGGCGGACGCTGCGGGAAGGGGAACAGGTAGGGCCAGGCGAACGAGCCGGAGAAGGTGCCCATGTCCTGCAGGCCGAGCCGGCGCGAGGCGCGGGCGGCAAGATGCAGCTGCTGCTGTGCCCATTCGCTGCGTGCCTGCGGATTGCCGCGCAGCGCTTCCGGTGCGAAGCCATCGCACAGTTCATCGTAGGCCGGGTGCACGGCCACCAGCTGGCCCAGGATGTGGGTGGTCAGCTCGCTGACCTGCAGACCGTGCTCGGCCAGGGTGCCACGCAGGTCATCGCAGTAGTCCTGGCTGTCGGCAGCGGTGGCCAGGTCGAACAGGCGCGCGTCCCATGCCGGAATCTGCAGGGCCTTGAAGCCATGGCCGGCGGCCCAGGCGGCGATGCCGGACAGGCTGTCGAACGGCGCCTGGTCGCCAGCGAACTGCGCCAGATGCAGGCTGGGGCCTTTGAGGGTTTGCATGTGTTGCTCCAATTGTTTGTCAGTCGACAAAGAATAGGCGCGTGCATCGGGATGGTCAACACCCGCGTTACACTGCGCGCCTCAGAACGGCAGGCAGGCAGATGGCAGGGCGACCGCGCGAATTCGACAGGGACCAGGCATTGCGCAAGGCGATGCTGCTGTTCTGGCAGCACGGCTATGAGGGCACCTCGATGTCGGCCCTGGTCGAAGCGCTTGGCATTGCCTCGGCGCGCATCTACGCCGCGTTCGGCAGCAAGGAGCAGCTGTTCCGCGAAGCGGTGGCGCTGTACGAGGAAGGCGAGGGCGGCTTCGCGCCGCGCGCGCTGGAGCAGGCGTCACTGCGCGATGCGATCGGCAGCATGCTGCGGGATGCCGTGTTGACCTACACCCGTCGCGGTCGTCCGCATGGCTGCCTGGTAGTGTCCTCGGCCAGCAGCGTGTCACCGGATGGCGAGGGCGTACGCGACTGGCTGGCCAGCCACCGCCGCCAGCGCACGGCGGCGATCATCGCGCGGCTGCAGCAGGCGCAGGCGGCTGGCGAGCTGGCGGCCGATCTATCCGTGCAGGCGCTGGGCGATCATTTCGCCACGGTGCTGCATGGCATCTCGGTGCAGGCGCGAGACGGCATCAGCCGCGAACGCCTGCTGGCGATGGTCGAGGTCGCGCTGGCGCCGTTACCGCAGCACGGCTGAGGCGGGGACTGTGCCGAAAGCGGCCTGATCCCCCTGCTGCCTGACGGCGCAACGAAATTGTAACAATTTGGAGGATAATGGCCGCTTGCGCAGTTTTCCTCCTATTTGCCGCCCGGCCAGCGCAGGCCGCACGGACGCCTCCTCAGAGCTTTCGATGCCTTCCCATTCCGATTCCCGCCGTTCGTCGGGCATGTCGTCCTCCTTCGTTTCCTTCCGTCGCCATCCGCTGGCCCTGGCCTGTGCAGGCCTGGCGCTGGCTGCCAGCTTCGGTGCTGCCGCGCAGGACAGTGCACCGACCCCGACCGGGCTGGACACCATCACCGTGACCGCCGAGCACCGCGAGCAGAACCTGCAGGAAGTGCCGGTGTCGGTAGGCGTGGTGCAGGGCGAGCGCATGCGCGACTTCACCGCCGGCGGCGACGACACCCTGCTGGCGCTGTCCGGCCGCGTGCCGAGCCTGTATGCGGAAACCACCACCGGCCGCATCTTCCCGCGCTTCTACATCCGCGGCCTGGGCAACATCGATTTCTACCTCGGTGCCTCGCAGCCGGTGTCGATCATCCAGGACGACGTCGTGCTGGAGCACGTGGTGCTGAAGTCCAACCCGGTCTATGACGTGGACCAGGTGGAAGTGCTGCGCGGTCCGCAGGGCTCGCTGTTCGGTCGCAACACCACCGCCGGCATCGTCAAGTTCGACACCCTCAAGCCGACCCAGGACTACAGCGGCCGCGTCAGCGCCAGCTATGCCTCCTACAACAGCGTGTCGATCGACGGTGGCTTCGGCGGCCCGATCAACGACATCGCTTCGTTCCGCGTGTCGGCGCTGTACCAGCACCGCGACGACTACGTCGACAACACCTACACCGGCCCCAGCGCCGACGGCACGGTCAGCCCGAAGAAGAATGCCATGGGCGGCTTCGACGATCGCAATGTGCGCGCGCAGCTGTTGTTGACCCCGAGCGACCAGTTCTCGATCCTCGCCTCGGCCCACGCCCGCGACTACGAAGGCACCTCGACCCTGTTCCTGCGCAACGCACTGACCAAGGGCTCGAACAAGACCGACGTGCCGCGCGACCAGGTCGCCTACGACGAGGCCGACAACAACCCGCAGGCGTACAAGACCTACGGCGGTTCGGTGAAGGCGCGTTATGACTTCGGCGCGATCGACTTCACCTCGATCACCGCTTACGAGACCACTTCCGGCTACAGCCGCGGTGACACCGACGGCGGCGCTGCGGTCAACTTCCCGGTCAATGGCGTGCCGAACGGCTACGGGCAGTCGATGGGCCAGATCCGTGACCTGGACCAGTGGACCCAGGAGTTCCGCCTGGCCAGCCATGACGACAGCGCCCTGCAGTGGCAGGCCGGTGCGTTCTACTTCAACGGCAGCGACACCACCGACTTCTACCAGCGCGCCTGGTTCCTGAAGGGCGCTGCGCGCAACCCGAACAACTGGGTGCGCCTGCGCAACAAGAACACCTCCTGGGCCGGTTTCGGCCAGCTCAGCTACGCCTTCACCGACAAGTTCACCGTCACCGCCGGCCTGCGCCAGACCCGCGATGAGAAGCACACCCGCCTGCTGAAGACGGCCGATACCGCTGCCGGCCTGGTCACCTACAAGGGCCGCACCGACGTCAAGATGACCGACACCACCCCGAGCTGGGATCTGAGCGCGATGTATCAGATCACCCCGGACGTGAGCGTCTATGCGAAGGTCGCCCGCGGCTTCCGTGGCCCGACCATCCAGGGCCGTTCGGCGGTGTTCAATGCCGACTTCACCACCGCCGATTCGGAGACGATCCTGTCCTGGGAAGCGGGCGTCAAGAGCAGCCTGTGGGACAACCGCCTGCGCCTGAACGCCACGGCGTTCACCTACACCGTCAACGACATCCAACTCAACGGCAACGATTCGGACGGCAACGGCGTGCTGTTCAACGCCGACAAGGCCAAGGCCTACGGCTTCGAAGCGGACATGGAGCTGCGCCCGATCCAGAACCTGACCCTGAGCGCCGGCCTGAGCCTGCTGCACAGCGAGATCAAGGACAAGCGCGTCTACGCGCAGGTCTGCGGCCTGAACGGCCAGGTGGTGTGCACGGTGAACGATCCGACCATCAAGGTCGGTGCCAACACCTTCGCGCAGATCGATGGCAACCCGCTGCCGAACGCACCGAAGTACAACATCAACCTGGCAGCGCGTTACGACTTCCCGGTCAGCGACGCGGCCACGATGTTCGTGTCCACCGACTGGAACAAGCAGGGCTACACCAGCTTCGTGCTATACGACAGCAAGGAGTTCAACTCCAAGGGTGATTTCGAGGGTGGCCTGAAGATCGGCTACTCGGGCAACTACGGTGCCTACGAAGTGGCGCTGTTCGCGCGCAACATCACCAACGAGAAGAACCTCAAGGGTGTGATCGAGAACTACATGGCCGCGGTCTACAACGAACCGCGCACCGTGGGTGTTTCGCTGAACATGAACTGGTAAGCACTACCGGTTGGAGTAGCGAAAACGGCGCTCATCGAGCGCCGTTTTTCGTTGTCCGCCCGGTTCCTCAGACTGCGGGCAACAACGCCTGCAACCGCGGCTCCAGTTCCTGCTGGCGCCAGCCGGCCAGCGCAGCCGGCCACTGCCGATGCTCCAGATAGCTTTCCAGATGCTTGCGTGAAGCCAGCACGCCGTCGGCCAGGCCGAGCTCGCGGCTGCGTTCGGCCACCGCATCCTGCAGCTTCTTCAGCAGCTGCTTGCTGGCATCGCTGGCCTGCATCGCCAACGGCGCATCGGCTTCGTCGGCCAGCGGCGTGTCCAGCGCCTGCCATACCGCAGCGGCCAGCTTGCGCGGCGCCTTCGGGAACTGTTCGAACAGCTTGCTCACTGCAGCGGCATCGGCTGGCGGGGTGCGTGCCAGGGTGGCGGCCAGTTCATTGTCCAGGATCCAGCTGCGCGGGCGGTCGCTGGCGCGCGCCTGCACGTCGCGCCAACGCAGCAGGCGCAGCAGGCGACGCTGCGCGGGGGCATCCAGGAACTGCGCCGAGCGCATGCCCAGGTGGGGCCAGCGGTCTTCGTCATTTGCCACGCTGGCCAGCAGGCGCTCGCCATCGTCGTGCAGCCACTGCTGGCGCCCCAGCGTTTCCAGCTTGGCGGAGATCGCGTCGTGCATCGCGAACAGATGCTCGACGTCGTCGGCGGCGT
The DNA here is from genome assembly GCF_003428825.1 of Stenotrophomonas sp. G4. NCBI lineage: Bacteria > Pseudomonadati > Pseudomonadota > Gammaproteobacteria > Lysobacterales > Lysobacteraceae > Stenotrophomonas > Stenotrophomonas sp. G4. The sequence continues at coordinate 3,005,743 of NZ_CP031741.1, read as the reverse complement.
ACTTCAGCTGGGAGTCCGACAACGGCCTGCGCATCCAGTCAGAGCGGGTTTCGCCCTTTTCCAAGGCCACGCCGGTGATCTCCTGCACCAGCTTCTGGTAGCCCATGCCAGCACCGATGCCAGCCAGCGCGGCGCCAATCTGGGTGTCGAACAACGGACGCGGCAGCACGCCACAGGTCCACTTGAACGCCACCAGGTCTTCGCTGGCACTGTGCATCACCTTGATGATGGATTCATCGGCCAGCCACGGCGCCAACGCCTCAGGCATGCCGGGAATCAACGGGTCGATCAGCAGGATGTCCTCGCCGACAGCCATCTGCACCAGCGCCAGCTGAGGCCAGAAGGTGCGTTCACGGATGAATTCGGTATCCAGGCCGATGCGGGTCGGCCGCTGCTGGCGGTATGTGTCCAGCTCGGCGGGGGTGGTGATCCAGGTTGCCACGTGTCAGGGCCTACTACTCGGGTTTGCTCAGGCAGGGGAGAATAGCCTAACGTCGGTCCGCATCCGTGCCGAAGGAGGCCCTGCTTGCGTTTTCTGCTGTCGCCCGCGCTGTTGACCGCCTTGGCCGTGGGCCTGGCCGGTTGCACGCCGTCGCCCCCTGCGCAGACCTCCGGTGGCCCCGCAGGCCAGCCGGCCGACCCTGCACTGCAGGCCGGGCCTGCGCCAGGTACCGGGCAGGGCACGGTGACCATTGCCGGTGACGACGCGGCCGAGGACATCCAGCAGTGGACGCCGCCGCGGGTCGATCGCCAGGGACGTACGCTGGCACAGCTGCGCCGGGCTGCCGAGCAGGCGTTCGCGCAGGGGCGTCTGTACGAAGATGGCGATGCGGCCGTGCCCCTGTGGCTGGCGGTGCAGGAAGAAGATGCGGACGACCGCCAGGCGCGCCTGGGCCTGCAACGTGCCAAGCAGCGCCTGCTGCAGCAGGCCGATGCCTTGTTGCAGCGGCCATTGCAGCAGCGTGAGGCGCTGGCCGAAGCCGGGCGCCAGGCGCTGGTGCTGCTGACCCTGGCGCCGAAGGACGAGAAGGTGCGCGCGCTGCAGGGGCGAGTCGAGACCGCGCAGCGCGTGGTCGCCTACAACCGCGCGGGCGAAGACGATCTGCGTGCCGACCGTATCGGCGAAGCGGGTGATGGTGCGATTGGCAACTTCCGTGAGGCACTTGCGCTGGACCCGGCGAATCGTCGCGCGCGGCAGGGCCTGGCAGCTGCGGAAAGTGGGCTGATCCGGCGTGCCGAGGATGCCGCGCGTATCCGCGATTTCGCCAGTGCCGGCGCGTGGTTGGCAGAAGCCAGCAAGGTGCGGGACTCGTCACCGACCATCGCCGATGCGTTCGAGCGCATCGAGCAGATCCGTGCAGCGGCACTGGTCCAGCTGCGCGATGGCGGCCTGCATGATCTGACCACCCCGCAGGGGCTGAAGCCCGCGCGCGAGAAGCTGGCCGAAGCGCTGCGCATTGCCTTGCCGGGCGACGCGGTGGTGGCGCAGTTGCGCGAACGCATCGAACTGGCCACCCATTACGGCAGCTTCCGGCCGGGGCAGGTGTTCAGCGATGCGCTGCGTGACGGCGGCCGTGGACCGCAGATGATCGTGGTACCCCACGGCGGATTCCAGATGGGCGCCAGCGACAGCGAACCAGGCGCGACCGACGCGGAGCGGCCGTCGCACTATGTACGCTTCGAGCGCGGTTTCGCGATGGCGATCACCGAGATCACCGTGAGTGATTTCGAGCGCTATGTGAAGGCGACCAATGCCCGCCCACGTGCGACCCGGCGTGGCCATTCGGTGGTCTATGACGAGCGCAGCGGCAATTTCATACGCCGCAGCGGCGTGGACTGGCGGTCCGACTATGACGGCGGGCGGGCACTGGGCAATTCGCCGGTGATGCACGTGAGCGTGCGTGATGCGGAGAACTACGCGAACTGGCTGTCCGAACAGACCGGCCGCAGCTACCGCCTGCCCAGCGAGGCCGAGTTCGAGTACGCGATGCGTGCCGGCAGCAGTGGCCGCTACCCGTGGGGCGATGCCGGGCTGCCACCGGAAGGCAGTGGCAATTACACCGGCAGCAAGGATGTTTCGCCTTCGGGCAGGCATTGGCACAACGCCTTCGTCGGCTATGGCGATGGTTGGTGGGGACCGGCCCCGGTCGCCAGTTTCCAGGCCAACGCCTTCGGGCTGCATGACATGGGCGGCAACCTGAGCGAGTGGGTGGCCGATTGCTGGCATGCCAGCTATCGGCGCGCGCCGGCTGATGGTGTGGCGTGGTTCAACCCGGGCTGCCGTTCACGGGTGATCCGGGGTGGCAACTGGGCCAATGCGCCGGAGCAGACCCGGGCGGCGTGGCGGCAATCGCAGGATTCGGATACCACCAACGCCCGCATCGGCTTCCGACTGGTGCGAGGGATCTGACGGGCACCACTGGATCGGCGCCGGTTTCACCCGCCGCAGGCAGCGCCGCACTAAGATTGCGCCGTACCCGCCGGCCGGCGGGGTCAGCCGGAAGACCAGCCGATGCGCAACGATCCTTTTTCCCGCTCGCCGCAGCAGCGGCGTGGCCTGTTCGGCAACATCCGCTGGTGGGTGCTGCTGCTGGCCGCTGGCTACGCGGCGTTCTACTGGTTTTCCAACCGTGCAGTCGACCCCTATACCGGCGAGAAGGTGCTGATCGACAGCAGCCTGGACGCCAGTCAGGAGAAGGCGCTGGGCCTGCAGGCCTACCAGCAGATCCTGTCGCAGGAACGCCCTTTGGGCCCGAATGAACAGGTCTCGCGGGATGTCCGGGCGATTGCCGAGCGACTGATCGCCAAGGTGGACGTGGTCGAAACCGCGCTGGCGCAGGAACACGGGTTGCAGCCGGCACACTTCGCACGCGACTTCGAGTGGGAAGTGAATGTGATTCCGTCCGAGCAGGCCAATGCGTTCTGCCTGCCCGGTGGCAAGATGGCGGTCTACACGGGGCTGATCCCGGTGGCGCGTACCCGCGATGCGATGGCGGTGGTGATGGGCCATGAGATCGCCCACGCATTGCTGCGCCATGGTGCACAGCGCATGGCCCAGCAGAAGCTGACCCAGATCGGCCAGGTGGCCGGCGCCGCCAGTGGTATGGATGCGCAGCAGCAGCAGATGATGATGTCGGCCATGGGCTACGGGTACCTGTTGCCGTACGCGCGCAGCCACGAGACGCAGGCCGATGAAGTTGGCCTGATGCTGGCGGCCGCGGCGTGTTTCGACCCGCGCGAGGCGGTGCCGCTGTGGCAGCGCATGGGCCAGGCCGGTGGTGGCCAGTCGCCGCCGGAGTTCGCCTCGACCCACCCCAACCCGGGTACCCGTATCCAGAACCTGCAGGCGTTGATGCCGAAGGCACTGGAGTATCGGCAGAAGTTCTGCGAGCAGGCCAGGTAAAGGGGGGGGGGCGGCAGGGCTGCGCCCTGCGCCCGCCGAAGCGGTAGTGCCGGCCGCTGGCCGGCAACCTCAACAGCAAGCAACAGCAACAGCTGGCTTCCTGTGGGGAGGCGGGGTGGGTCCGGTGGCGGGGGACGCTGCAAGTCCCCCTCCGGGCCCGGCCCAGCCGCTGGCGGCTGTGCGTTTGGGCGCTTGCGAAGCAGTGCTTCGCAAGCAAAGCGCCCTCACCCCTGTAAGCTCGGTCGCGCCATCCATGGCGCTCACGCCCCGCCACCGGACCCACCCCGCCTTCGACGGTTTTCCGCAATCTGTCTGGATGGCATGGTTTGCTTTTGGTAGGTGTCGACCTTGGTCGACAGTAGATCCACGCCATGCGTGGATGCTTTACGTCCCGATTTCGAAATATTCGATCTCGATGGAGATTCATCCACGCACGGCATGGATGTCCCAACCGCCACCGGGAAACTGTCGAAGGTGGGCGGTGTCGGATTGCGGGGTGTCCGCGGCATGGATGCCGCGGCCAAGCCTTATCTGATTGGAATCTGGCACCGTAGGTGTCGAGAGCCGGCGTGGGCCGCCGTGTAAGCCTGGATCTCAACGATCGCCATGTAGCTTGGCGCCCACGCCGGAATCTCCCTTGATCCGCCCGAACAGTTGCTGGAGCTGACACTCGCAGTGATAAGACTGGGCAAGCGGGGGAGCTCTCGACCCTTCCAGACTATACGGAGTCCGGTGATGAACGGGATCGGGATTGATGTCAGCAAGCGCCAGCTGGACGTTGGCACGACAGACGGAAAGACCCTGCAGGTCAGCAATAGCCGCTCCGGCTTTGCTGAATTGGACCTCTGGCTGCAAGGGCATCCGGCCGTCCAGATCGTGTTGGAGGCCACTGGTGGCTACGAACAGCCTGTGCTGGACTTCCTGCACAACGCTGGTCATCCGGTGGTCCGCGCCAATGCCCTGCGGGCGCGGAAACTGGCCCAGGGGCTTGGCCACATGGCCAAGACCGACCGCTTGGATGCCTATGCCTTGGCCAAGATGGCCGCGCTGGTGAAGCTGCGTTCCTATCAGCCACTGGAGCCTTGGCAGCGGGAAATGCGTGACTTCGTGCGGGCACGCCGACAGGCGATGCACGCGCTGACCGTCGCGCGGCAGCAGCAGGAAATGGTGGGTAATCGTGAATTACGCCGACTGCTTCAGGCCAACATCACTTGCTTGCAGAGAACGGTGGAACGTTTGGGAAAGCGGATTTCCGAACAGGTTTCCAAGCAGCCTCAACTGGCTGTCCTGAAGTCGATGAAAGGTGTTGGCCCGGGCCTGCAGGCAGTGTTGGCCAGCTATCTCCCCGAGCTGGGCAAGATCAGTGGCAAGGCCGTGGCCAGCCTGGTCGGTGTGGCCCCGATGTCCCATGACAGCGGGACCATGCGTGGCAAACGAAGCATCCATGGCGGCAGGGCTGAGATCCGTCAGGTGCTCTACATGGCCAGCATGTCGGCCATGCGGCATGAACCTCGCCTGCGGGACTTTTACCAGTCGCTGCGAGCGCGGGGCAAGGAAGGCAAAGTGGCCATCGTGGCGGTGATGCGGAAGATGCTGGTGATTCTCAACGCCCGTATGCGTGACGCTCAAGGCGGATCGATCCCCGCCTGAGCGCACCAGAGGGCGTTGCTCCTGAGGCTGCCGGCCAGCGGCCGGCACTACCGTGCCCGTTTACCGGAAGGGCTGGCGCCTCCAGCAACACAGTTGCTACACGGACGTACTTGCGGCGTCCCCGCACTCCGACACCGCCCCGCCATCCCACGGAATGCTCGCTGTTGCTGTTGCTACTGGGGTTGCCGGCCAGCGGCCGGCACTACCGCGGGTGCAGGGCGCAGCCCTGCCGAACACCCTTACTTGACCGCAGTCACCTGTACGTCGATCACGCCGTCGCCGACCCGGGCCTGCAGTGCGTCACCCGGTTGCACCTGCTCGATCCGGCGCACCAGCGCGCCATCGTCTGCACGGGTCACGATGCTGTAGCCGCGCGCGACGGTCGCCAGCGGACTGACCGCTTCCAGCGAACGTGCAAGGCCACGCAGGCGCAGCGCATCACGCTGCAGCAGGCGCTGCAGCGCCGCTTGTGGGCGCCCGCCCAACGCGGCAAGGCGACGTCGCAGCGCCTCCATCTGCCGCTGCGGATGATGGCCCCTTAACACTGCAGCAGCGTGGCGCAAACGGGCTGCGCGACGCTCCTGCTGCTGGTTGTGCGCCGCATGCAAGCGACGTCCGAGGTCCAGCTGACGACGGCGCAGCAGATCCAGTCGTGCCTGCGGACTCTGTGCGTTCAAGCGCAGCAGGGCGCGATCAGCGCGCTGCATCGCCTGCTGCATGGCGTGGCGTTGCAGCTGCACCATGCGAGCCGCGTTGCGGCGCAGGCGCAAGGCCAGGTCGCGCTGATCGGGTACCAGCAGTTCCGCGGCCACCGATGGCGTAGGCGCGCGCAGGTCAGCAGCGAAATCGCTGAGACTGAAGTCGGTTTCGTGACCCACCGCCGAGACCACCGGCGTGCCGCTGGCGGCGATTGCGCGGGCCAGCGCTTCATCGTTGAACGCCCACAGGTCTTCCAGCGAGCCACCACCACGGGTCAGCAGGATCACGTCGTAGCGGCCGCTGGCATCGGCGGCCTGCAGCAGGCGGGTGATCTGTGCGGCAGCGGTTGCGCCCTGCACCAGGGTCGGCAGCAGATCCACTTCCAGCAACGGGAAGCGGCGGCCGAGCACGCTCAGCACATCGCGCACGGCGGCACCGGTGGGCGAGGTGATCACCGCCAGGCGCTGCACGTGGGCCGGCATCTGCCGCTTGCGGGCCGGGTCGAACAGTCCCTCGGCTTCCAGCCGCGCCTTCAGTTCTTCGAACGCGCGACGCAGCGCGCCTTCGCCGGCTTCCTCCATGTGGTCCAGCACCATCTGGTACTCGCCACGGGCGTCGTACAGGGTCACCTTGCCGCGCACCAGCACGCGCATGCCCTCGCGCGGAACGAACTTCAGGTACTGCGCCTTCATCCTGAACATCGCAGCGCGCAACTGTGCACGCGCGTCCTTCAGGGTGAAATACAGATGGCCGGACGCCGGCCGCGCCACGCTGCCCAGTTCGGCTTCCACCCAGATCGCCGGGAAGCTGCCTTCCAGCAGGTCGCGCGCCAAGGTGTTGAGCTGGCTGGGGGTGAAGACGTCGTTGTTGCGTGGCTGCATGGTGACGGCGTGGGGCAGATGGAGCAGGGGGCTCAGGATCGCACGTCAGCGCTGGCCGTGCTGGCCCAGTGCCCATTGCACGTGTTCGCGGACTACGGGCGAAGCATCGTCGGCGCGCGTCTGCAGCGCCGACAGCGTCTCTGCCGTGGTTGGCGCATTGCCCAGCGCCACGGCGATGTTGCGCAGCCAGCGCTCGTGACCACTGCGGCGGATCGGGCTGCCTTCGGTACGGCGCAGGAATTCAGCTTCGTCCCAGCCGAACAACTGGTCCAGGCGTGCGGTGTCCAGGTTGTTGCGGGCGCGGAAGTCAGCCTCGTCGGTGCGCTTGGCGAACTTGTTCCAGGGGCAGACCAGCTGGCAGTCGTCGCAGCCATAGATGCGGTTGCCGATAAGCGGTCGCATCTCAACTGGAATCGCACCGTCATGCTCGATGGTCAGGTAGGAGATGCAGCGGCGCGCATCCAGCCGCTGCGGGGCGGTGATGGCCTGGGTCGGGCAGACGTCGATGCAGCGCGTACAGGTGCCGCAGTGCGCGCTGGCCGGTGTGTCGATCGGCAGCGGCAGGTCGATGTAGATCTCGCCGATGAAGAACCACGAGCCGCCGTGGCGGTCGATCAGGCAGGTGTGCTTGCCGATCCAGCCCAGCCCCGCGTTGCGTGCCAGCGCGCGTTCCAGCACTGGCGCCGAATCGACGAAGACGCGGTAGCCCAGCGGCGCCACCTCATCGTTGATCTGCGTGGCAAGTTTCTGCAGGCGGTTGCGCATCAGCTTGTGGTAATCGCGGCCAAGTGCGTAGCGGGCGACGTAGGCGCGCCCCGGATCGGCCAGGGTCGCCCACGCTTCGGTGTCGTCCCTGTGGCTGTAGTCCATGCCCACCGAAATCACCCGCACGGTGCCGGGAACCAGTTCTGCCGGGCGCGCGCGCAGGGGCCGTGGCGTGCCATCCAGTCCATCGTGCCGTACAGGCCCTGGCCCAGCCAGTCGGCCAGGTGCGCCTCGTCCTCGCCCAGTTCGATGCCGGCGATACCGCAGCGCTGGAAGCCATGCGCGCGCGCCAGATCGCGGATGCGCTGTACGGCCAGGGCCGGATCGAGGGGGGCAGGGACGGGGGACATGTGCACCAGTATAAAATCCCTGCATGGCCAACCTCGCCGATCTGTTCGATTCCCGTGCCGCACGCATACTCGATGCCCAGGCCTCCGCGCTGGCGGGCGATGGTGGCTGGGGCCTGATGGCCCAGGCGGGCCACGCGGCCTGGCAGAGCCTGCTGCAGCACTGGCCACAGGCGCGGCGGATCGGCGTGGTGGTTGGCAGCGGCAACAATGGCGGCGATGGCTATGTGCTGGCCTGTCATGCGCTGCAGGCCGGGCGGCAGGTGCAGCTGATCGCGCTGCCGGGCAGCCCACCTTCCACGGCGTTGGCGCAGCGCGGCGCAGCGGATTTCAGGTCCGCGGGCGGCACCGTCACTGATTTCAACGGCGAACTGGCCCAGGCCGATCTATGGGTCGATGCCCTGTTCGGCCTTGGCTTCTCCCGGGCACCAGAGGGCGCGGCACTGGCCTTGATCGAGGCGCTGAACGCGCAGCAGGCGCCGGTGTTGGCGTTGGACGTACCCAGCGGTGTCGACGCCGACCATGGCTGCGTGCCGGGCGCAGCCGTACGCGCGGCCCTGACAGTGCAGTTCATCGTTGCCCACCGCGGCCTGTACACCGGCGACGCACTGGAATACACCGGGCGCAGGCATCTGGCACCACTGACGCTGGCCGATGCGGCCTGGCAGGGTGTCGTCGCTGCTGCAGAGTGCTGGACCCAGTCGCGCCTGCCCGATCTGCTGCCGCCGCGCCGTGCCAACAGCCACAAGGGCGAATCCGGCCATGTGCTGTGCGTGGGCGGCAACCATGGCAGCGGCGGTGCCATCGCGATGGCCGCCGAAGCTGCGCTGCGCGCTGGCGCGGGCCTGCTGAGCATCGGCACCCGCCGCGACCATGTCGGCCCGCTGCTGGCGAGGTTGCCTGAAGCGATGACGCACGCGCTGGAAGATGGCTCAGCGCTGCCGGCGTTGCTGGCAAAAGCCAGGGTGGTGGCGATCGGCCCGGGCCTGGGCCAGGACGAATGGGCGCGCGCGCTGTATGCGCGTGTGCTGCAGTCAGGCCTGCCGCTGGTGATCGACGCCGATGCGTTGAACCTGCTGGCGCAGGATGCACATGCGCTGCCCGATGCGATCCTGACCCCGCACCCCGGCGAAGCTGCGCGCCTGCTGGAAACCACCACGGCGGCAGTCCAGGCTGATCGCTATGCCAGCGCGCAGGCGCTGGCCGAGCGCTATCACGCGGTGATAGTGCTGAAAGGGGCGGGCAGCATCGTCGCCGCGCCCGGCCATGCACCGCGGCTGATTGCGGCCGGCAACCCGGGAATGGCGGTGGGTGGCATGGGCGACCTGTTGACCGGCATCATCGCCAGCCTGCGCGTGCAGGGCCTGCCTGCGTTCGATGCGGCGGCAGGCGGTGCGCTGCTGCATGCCCTGGCCGGCGATGTCGCCGCCGCCGACGGTGCCCGCGGCCTGCTTCCCACTGATCTGCTGGCGCCCCTGCGGCGGCTGGCCAACCCGGAACGTTCCCGATGACCGAATTCTTCCTTGCTGACAGCAACGCCACCGAACTGCTGGGGCAATGGCTGGCAGCCACCCGTCCGCCGCAGGCGTTGGTCGAGCTGCGCGGTGATCTTGGCGCCGGCAAATCGACCACGGCGCGCGCGCTGTTGCGGGCGCTGGGCGTGCAGGGGGCGATCCGCAGCCCCACCTATACCCTGATCGAGCGCTATCCGCTGTCCACTGGCGGCGAGGCCTGGCACATGGACCTGTATCGCATCGGCCAGGCCGGCGAGCTGGATTTCCTCGGGCTGGACGAGGGCAGTGCCGTGCTGTGGCTGGTCGAATGGCCAGAGCGCGGTGCCGGTGCGCTGCCGCCAACCGATCTGGTGGTCGCACTGGAGATTGAAGGTCAGGGGCGTCGCGTTCGTCTCACTGGCATCAGCGACACAGGACGTGAATGGCTGCAGCGGCTTCCCGAAGGTGGCGACTTGCAGGCCCTTTCTGTCGGCTGACGAGAACAAAGATCGGCAGGTTACGGATTATTAAGGAAAAAGGTGTTGCATTCCGTTCAGTGCGGTGATTGAATCCTGAGTCATGCGCCCGGGGAATCGACTCATTGCCATCTGTGCCGCCGTCGGACTTGGTCTGGCGAGCGTCAGTGCGTGGGCCGGTGAGGTCCGCCAGGTGCTGCTCAATTCCGGTGCGACCGGAACCCGCGCGGAAATCGCGCTGGTCGGCAGTGGTGGCTACAAGACCCTGTCGCTGGCCGGTCCGAACCGGCTGGTGGTCGATTTCCCCGATTCCAGCGCGGTGCGCAACCTGAAGATGCCGTCGCCGCAGGGCGTGGTAACTGCGGTGCGTACCGGGCAGCCGGTGCCGGGCACTTTCCGTGTCGTATTCGACCTGGCCGAGACGGTCGCCCCCTTCCGCCCGCAGATGCAGCGCGAAGGCAATGAATCCAAGCTGGTGATCGAGTGGTTGGGTGATGGCCCGGCCGTGGCCGCCAGTCGCCCCGCGCCGACGCCTGCGCCGACGCAGCCGCCAGCGGCATCTTCGGTGAGTCCGGCTGCGGTCCCGGGCCCGACCCCGGCACAAACCGCACAGTCCCGTGGTGATGCCGCGCGAGCCACTGCGCTGTTGACCGCGCAGGTCCAGCAGCAGGCCAGTGCCAGCGCTGCGGCACCCGCCGCGCCGACGCCGGCGCCGAGCACCACCCCGGTGCAGATGGCGGCAGCAGGCACCACCGCCAGCAGCACCCCGACGTCGTCGCCGGCAGCCATCTTGGCTGGTCAGGTCACCACTGCAGTTGTGGCCACCCAGCCGAAGCCGGTGCCGACACCTGTTGCGCCGACCGAGTCGCCGCGTCCGACCATGCCCAGCGATGCCTCGCGCATCCGCATGCAGCCGGGCATGCGTCACCTGGTGGTGGCGATCGATCCTGGCCATGGCGGTCAGGATCCGGGCGCCATCGGCCCGACCGGCAAGCGCGAGAAGGACGTCACCCTGGCGGTGGCGCGTGAACTGGCCCGCCAGGTCAACGCCACGCCTGGCCTGAAAGCCTTCCTCACCCGCGACAGCGATGTGTTCATCCCGCTGCCGATGCGTGCGCAGAAGGCGCGTGCGAACAAGGCCGACATCTTCATTTCGATCCATGCCGACGCCGCCGAAAACCGCTCGGCCACCGGTTCGTCGGTGTATGTGCTGTCGACCAAGGGCGCGTCTTCGCAGCGTGCACGCTGGCTGGCGGACAAGGAAAACGCGGCCGATCTGGTCGGTGGCGTGCGCCTGCAGCAGACCGAAGGCACGCTGGCCAACGTCCTGCTGGACCTGGCCCAGAGCGGCTACATGAAATCCTCCGAGGACGCAGCCGGGCACGTGCTGGGCGGCCTGAAGCGTATCGGCAACAACCACAAGCCGAACATCGAGCGCGCCAACTTCGCCGTGCTGCGCACTTCGGACATGCCGGCGATGCTGGTGGAAACCGCGTTCATCTCCAACCCGGATGAAGAGCGCCGCCTGATCGACCCGGCTTACCAGCGCAAGGTCGCCGGTGCGGTGCTGGATGGCGTGCACACCTTCTTCAGCCGCCAACCGCCGCCGGGCACGTTGTACGCCGCGCGCGCGCAGGCCGAGATCGATGCTGCAAGCACCGTGGCGGGCGGCAGCAAGTAACCCGCTTGATCGCCTGCGTCCGCTGAAGCCAGGCCACGCCTGACTGGCGCCGCGTACGCTGCATCTCGACTCTACCTGGCGCCGCTCCGCTATCATCGTGGCATGACGTCTGCCTGCCTTGCCTGCCCATGAACGCGCCCGATCCGCGTCCGATCCGGCCGCTGCCGGAAATCCTGATCAACCAGATTGCCGCCGGTGAAGTGGTCGAACGACCTGCATCGGTGGTCAAGGAACTGGTTGAGAACGCGATCGATGCCGGCGCCAGCCGCGTCGATATCGAGCTGGAAGAAGGCGGTGTGCGCCTGATCCGCATCCGCGACAACGGCAGCGGCATTGCCGCAGAACAGTTGCCGCTGGCGGTTTCGCGGCACGCCACCAGCAAGATCGCCAACCTGGATGAGCTGGAAGCGGTGGCCACGCTGGGTTTCCGTGGCGAAGCGCTGCCGTCGATCGCCTCGGTCAGTCGTTTCACCCTGGCCTCGCGCCGTGCCCATGATGAGCACGGTTCGGCACTGCAGATCGAAGGCGGCAAGATCGGCGAGGTGACCCCGCGCGCGCATGCGCCCGGCACCACGGTGGAAGTGCGCGAGCTGTTCTACAACGTGCCGGCGCGGCGCAAGTTCCTGCGCGCCGAGCGCACCGAACTGGGGCATATCGAAGAGTGGCTGCGTTCGCTGGCGCTGGCCCGTCCCGATGTCGAACTGCGCGTCTCGCACAACGGCAAGGCCTCGCGTCGCTACAAGCCGGGCGACCTGTATTCGGACGTGCGCCTGGCCGAGACCCTGGGCGAGGACTTCGCCAACCAGGCCGTGCGCGTGGACCACAGCAGTGCCGGCCTGCGCCTGCATGGCTGGATCGCCCAGCCTCACTATTCGCGCGCCAGCACCGATCAGCAGTACCTGTACGTCAACGGACGTTCCGTACGTGACCGCAGCGTCGCCCACGCGGTGAAGATGGCCTACGGCGACGTGCTGTACCACGGCCGCCAGCCAGCCTATGTGCTGTTCCTGGAACTGGACCCGACGCGCGTCGACGTGAACGTGCACCCGGCCAAGCATGAGGTGCGCTTCCGCGATTCGCGGCTGGTGCATGACTTCGTCTACCGCACCCTGAAGGATGCACTGGCCGACACCCGTGCCGGCATGACCGCGCAGGAGATCGGTGCCGGCGCGGCGCATCCGGCCGAAGGCGACCCTGCGGCGGCGATGCCGGGCGCGACGGCGTCCAGCTTCGGCTACGTGCGCGGCCCGGCGCCCGGTGCCGGGCAGGGCGGCGGCGGTGGCGGCTTCTCAGGCTGGCGCCCGCAGCAGCCGCTGGGCCTGCAGGTGGCCGACGCACCCGCTGCTTACGCTGCGTTGTATGCGTCGCCAGCGGGTGCCGAGCGTGGTGCAGCACTGCCGCCGATGCCGATGGAGAACGGATTGCCGGTCACCAGTGCCGACGCCGGCGTACCTCCGCTGGGTTACGCCGTTGCCCAGCTGCATGGCATCTACATCCTGGCCGAGAACGCCGAAGGCCTGATCGTGGTCGACATGCATGCGGCGCACGAACGCATCGGCTACGAGCGGTTGAAGAATGCGCACGATGGCATCGGCCTGCAGTCGCAGCCGCTGCTGGTGCCGATCACCCTGGCGGTGGGCGAGCGCGAGGCCGATACCGCCGAGGCGGAGGCCGATACGCTGGCCGCGCTCGGGTTCGAGATCACCCGTGCCGGACCGGGCGCGCTGCACGTGCGCAGCATCCCGGCGCTGCTGGCCCATGCCGAACCCGAAGGCCTGCTGCGCGATGTGCTGACCGACCTGCGCGAGCACGGCCAGAGCCGTCGCATCGCCACTGCGCGCGATGAGCTGCTGTCGACCATGGCCTGCCATGGCGCGGTGCGTGCCAACCGGCGCCTGACCGTGCCGGAAATGAACGCGCTGCTGCGCGACATGGAAATCACCGAGCGGTCCGGCCAGTGCAACCACGGCCGACCGACCTGGGCCCGTTTTTCGCTGGCGGAGATCGACCGCTGGTTCCTGCGCGGACGTTGAGGGGAGCACCGATGCGATTTTGCCGAATGGGCAGCCTGCTGGCGGCCCTGTTGTTGGTGGCCTGCAGCCCGGCACCCACGCCGGCACCGGCTGCCGTTGAGGATCCGGCCTTCGCCGCACAGCAACAGCAATGGCGGGTGCTGCGCTACCAGGACCTGACCCGGCCCGATGGCTGGACCGCGCTGGTCGGCCTGCACTGGTTGCAGAACCGATCGCACTTCGTCGGCAGCGGCGACACCAGCGGCATCCGCCTGGCGGTGGGGCCGGCCAAGCTGGGCCTGCTGCGCCGTGACGGCGACCAGTGGTGGTTCACGCCGGAGTCCGGCACGGATGTCACCCTTGATGGACAGCCTGTGCGCGGGCGTGTGCGCATGGATACCGACAAGGATCCGCAGCCGACCCTGCTGGCCTTCGATGGTGGCAAGGGCCAGCTCAGCCTGATCCGTCGCGGCCCGCGTGACGCACTGCGGGTCAAGCATGCCGATGCACCGGCGCGCCGCGATTTCGCCGGCCTGCAGTACTGGCCCGGTGGCACGCAATGGCAGGTGCAGGCGCGCTTCATCGCGCATCCGCCAGGCAAGACCCTGCCGATCGTGGACATCACCGGCCTGACCACCGAGATGCCCAACGCTGGTGCCGTGGAATTCGATCGCGACGGCCGCAGCTGGCGGCTGGAAGCGATCGGCGAACCGGGGCAGCCGCTGTTCCTGATCTTTGCCGACCGTACCAGTGGTCACGGCAGCTACCCTGCCGGCCGCTATCTGGATACCGATGCGCCCACGGCCGACGGCCACGTGACGATCGACTTCAACCACGCCCACAACCCACCGTGCGCGTTCACCGCCTATGCGACCTGTCCGTTGGCACCGCCGGAAAACCGCCTGGACCTGCGCGTGGAAGCGGGTGAAAAGACGTATCACCTGCCTGAAGGAGAGGGTTGAACATGTTGATGAAACTGTTGCTGCGCAGTGCCGTTCTTCTCGCTGCCTGCGCCGTCGGTCCGTTGGCCGTCGCGCGCGATGCGCCGGCCGAAGCCACGGCCGGCAAGCCGCCGGTGCCGCTGCTGTGGAAGGTCACCGGGCAGGGAGATGCGCGCCTGTACCTGTTGGGTTCCTTCCATCTGTTGAAGCCGCAGGACTATCCACTGTCGACCGAGGTCGAGCAGGCATTCGACGCTTCCCAGCGTGTGCTGTTCGAAGTGACCCCTGAGGAACTGCAGTCGCCGCAGATGGCCAGCCTGATGGTGCAGGTGGCTACGCGCAAGGACGGCAGCGAACTCAAGCGTGACCTGGATGCGCCGACCTGGCAGAAGCTGCAGGCCTATGCGACGCAGAACAAATTGCCATTGGCGCAGTTGCAGGGCATGAAAGCGTGGTTCGTCGGCCTGACCATCACCGTCGGGCAGATGCAGAAGCTGGGCCTGGACCCCGAACTGGGGCTGGACCGGCACTTCATGCAACGGGCGCAGAAGGCCGGCAAGAAGACCGCAGGCCTGGAAGACATGTCCAGCCAGATCAACCTGCTTGATGGCATGAGCGTGCAGGAGCAGCGGCAGATGCTGTCCGAGGCCCTGGACGAAGCGGGCAAGGGGGACGCCCAGGCGCAGATGCTGCATGAGGCCTGGCGCCGCGGTGACGATCGCCTGCTGTGGAGCCGGATGGGCGTGGAGATGCGCCAGAAGTATCCGCAGCTGTACCAGCGCATCAATACCGACCGCAACGATGCGTGGGTGCCCAAGCTGCTGCCGTACCTGCAGGCCGGGCAGGGCGGCACGCTGGTGGTAGTGGGCGGCCTGCACCTGCTGGGCAACGACGGCGTGGTCGAGAAGCTGCGGGCGAAGGGGTACAAGGTCGAGCGGGTCTGCAAGGGCTGCAGGAAGTAGAACCACGCCCCGCGTGGAGGCGTTCAAAACAGAACGGCGCGCCGATGGCGCGCCGTTTTCGTATCCGCCGGGGCGGGGGCTCAGCGGCGGGTCTTGCCGCCGGTGCCGGTGCTGCCGGTCGGATCATTCGGCTTGCCGGCCGTACCGGCGCCGGTGCCCGTTCCGGTGCCACCCGGACGCGGGCCACCGAAACCGCTGCCCATGTTGCGCTGGAACTCCTGCCACAACTCCAGGTTGCGCTCGGTCAGCTGGTTCATCATCGCCCACGGCGTCTGCCCCAGCAGGTTGCCCATCTGCTGGCGGAACTGCTGCTGCTGGTCGAGGAAGACCTGCATGCTGCGCTCCAGGTAGTTGCCCATGAAGCCCTGCAGGGAATCGCCGTAGAAGCGGATCAGCTGGCTCAGCAGCTGGGTGGAGAGCATCGGTTCACCGTCCTGCTCCTGGTCGGCGATGATCTGCAGCAGGACCGATCGGGTCAGGTCGTCGCCGCTCTTGGCGTCGCGGACTTCGAAGTCTTCGCCGTCGAGGATCAGCTGGCGCACGTCCTCGATGGTGATGTAGCTGGAGATCTCGGTGTCGTACAGACGGCGGTTCGGATACTTCTTGATGATGCGGGTCGCAGCCATGAAGCGGTACTCGTCACAGTAGACGCGCAGCATGGCGCAGTGCAGCAGCGGTTGCAACCGCCCCAGCCCCCGCCAGGCTTGGCTTTCCGTTGCCGGAATGTTGCGCAGCAAGGCTTTGCGTGCTGCGCAGCATGACCAACGGCAGGGTGCAGCACGGGCTTTCAGGCCCTGGCGCCGTTTACCAGCCCATGTGATGACCGCCGTTGATGTCCAGGTTGCTGCCGGTGATCCACGAGGCCTCTTCGGCCACCAGGAAGGACACGCCGTAGGCGATTTCTTCCGGCTTGCCCAGGCGCCCGGTCGGGATGTCGGCAATGATCTTGGCGCGCACTTCCTCGGGCACCGCCATCACCATGTCGGTGGCCACGTAACCGGGCGAGATCGTGTTCACGGTGATGCCGAAGCCTGCATTCTCGCGCGCCAGCGAGATGGTGAAGCCATGCATGCCGGCCTTGGCGGCGGCGTAGTTGGCCTGCCCGTACTGGCCCTTCAGGCCGTTGATCGAGCTGATCTGGATGACCCGGCCCCAGCCGCGTCGGCGCATGCCCTCGATGACCGGGCGGGTGACGTTGAACACCGAATTGAGGTTGGTGTTGATCACGTCGTGCCACTGCTCCGCGCGCATGCGGTGGAAGGTGGTGTCGCGGGTGATGCCGGCGTTGTTGACCAGGATCTCGACCGGGCCCAGTTCGGCCTCGACCGCGCGGATCAGGCCTTCGGCGCTGGCAGAGTCGGAGACATCGCCCGGGAAGATCGCCACGTGGTAGCCGCGTTCGGTCATCGCCTGCTGCCAGGCGCGGGCCTTGGTTTCATCGCGGTAGTTGGTGGCGACCCGGTGGCCCTGGTCGGCCAGGCGTTGGCAGATGGCGGTACCGATGCCGCCGGTTCCGCCGGTGACCAGTGCGACGCGAGATGTCATGGAAAGCTGTCCGGATGTCAGGTGGGGGAAGGGGGATTCTGCAACATCGGCGCGGAAAGTGCGCCGGCCGGCAGCAGAATGTCCGCGCGCGGCAGCAGGCCGGGGTTGAAGCTGCGCTGCGCGGCGGCCAACAGCGCGTCGCGGTCGTCGATGCCGTCCAGTGCGGTGCCCGGCTGGCCCAGCAGTTCCCACAACCGGCGCAGCACCGGTACCGGCTCGCCGGCATCCACCGGCAGCGCGGCCAGTGACTTGGACAGTTTGTGGCCCGGTGCATCCAGCAGCAGCGGCAGGTGCCAGTAGCGCGGCGTCGGCAGGTCCAGCGCCTGCTGCAGCAGGATCTGCCGGGCGGTGGAATCGAGCAGGTCGGCGCCGCGCACGACTTCGTTCACGCCCTGCGCGGCATCGTCGACGACCACCGCCAATTGGTACGCCCAGCAGCCGTCGGCGCGGCGCAGTACGAAGTCACCGACCTCGGCATGGACATCCTGTTGCTGCGGGCCGCGCAGGCCATCCTCGAAGCGCACGATGCTGCCGGGCGGCACGCGGAAGCGGACGGCCGGGTCCGGTCGTGCCTGCCGCGCGACGCAGCGATGGTGGATGCCTCCATTGGCGGCCAGATCGCTGCGGCTGCAGTGGCAGACGAACGCGTGGCCATCGGCCAACAGGCGGTCCAGCGCCGTCTGGTAGGCGTCGCCACGCGCGCTCTGCCAGATCACCGGCCCGTCATGAAGCAGGCCGAAGGCGGCCAGCGCCTGCAGTTGCGCCTGTGCGGCGCCGGCCACCGTGCGGGGTGGATCGACGTCTTCGATGCGCAACCGCCACAGGCCGCCATGATGGCGCGCAAGCAGCCAGCTGCCGAAGGCGGCAAGCAGCGAGCCGGGATGCAGCAGGCCGGTGGGCGAGGGCGCGAAGCGGCCGCAGGAGAGGGAGGAGGTCATGCAGCTGAATCGTCGGTCAGGTTGGCGCTTGAATTCAAGCTGACTGCACCGCAGATTGACGGATATCAACCCCTTCCAAGCCGGAAATTCCCATGTTCACCCGTATTGCGCTGTTCCTGGCCACGAACTTTGCCGTGCTGATCCTCGCCAGCATCGTGATGTCGCTGATAGGGGTCGACCCCGGCCGGATGAGCGGCCTGCTGGTCATGGCTGCCATCTTCGGTTTTGGTGGTTCGCTCATCTCGCTGCTGCTGTCCAAGTGGATGGCCAAGCGCTCCACCGGTGCGGTGGTGATCACCGAGCCGCGCAACCAGACCGAGCGCTGGCTGCTGGCCACCGTCGAGCGCCAGGCCAAGGCGGCCGGTATCGGCATGCCGGAAGTGGCGGTGTATGACGGCCCGGAGATCAACGCGTTCGCCACCGGTGCCAACCGCAACAACGCGCTGGTGGCGGTGTCCACCGGCCTGCTGCACAACATGAGCGAGGACGAAGCCGAAGCCGTGCTCGGCCACGAGATCGCCCACGTCGCCAACGGAGACATGATCACCATGGCGCTGCTGCAGGGTGTGCTGAACACCTTCGTGATCGTGCTGGCCCGTGTGGTTGGCGGCATCATCGACAGTGCGCTGTCGGGCAACCGCGAAGGCGGCGGCCGCGGCTTTGCCTACTACATCATCGTGTTCGTGCTGGAGATGGTGTTCGGCCTGTTCGCCACGATGATCTCGATGTGGTTCTCGCGCCACCGCGAATTCCGTGCCGATGCAGGCGGTGCATCGCTGGCCGGCCGTCAGAAGATGATCTCGGCGCTGGAACGGCTGCAGCTCAACCACGGCCAGAGCACCCTGCCGACGCAGATCGCCGCGTTCGGTATTGCCGGTTCGGCGGCGAAGAAACTGTTCATGAGCCACCCGCCGCTGGAAGAGCGCATCGCCGCGCTGCGGGCGTCGACGGTGGCATAAGCCTCCGCTTGTAGAGCAGTGCAGGAACGCCTGGCCTCGCGCCGGGCGTTTTTGTTTGCGCGCCCACGCGTCGGTAGCGCCGGGCCATGCCCGGCGGATCATTTCCGCGACCGCGGAGGGGTGTCACTTTCTTTGCTCGTGCAAAGAAAGTAACCAAAGAAACACGCCGCCGGCCGCGAGCCGACGTGCTGCGCACGCCGGTGCCCTGCGCTCCTCGGTCCGCCGAGGGACGGTGCGGGAACTCGCTGCGCTCAGACACCCGCACCTCTTCGCCCTCGCCGGACCTGCGGTGCTCGGCTCGCTCAAGGCGGACTCAAGGTCAAATGCCACAGCTGCACCCAGTAGATCCACGCCATGCGTGGATGCTCTTGCCGTTGATCTTGATCTTCCGGCCCGCCTTGAGCGAGCCGAGCATCGCAGGGGAATCAGGGGCGAAGAGGCGCCGATGTCTGAGCGCAGCGAGTTCGGCGCCGTCCCCTGATTCGCCGAGAAGCGCAGGGCACCGGCGCGTAGCGACGGCTCGCGGCCGGCGGCGCGTTTCTTTTGGTTACTTTTCTTTTCGCGCGAAAAGAAAAGTGACGCCCCTCCGCGGTCGCGGAAATGATCCGCCGGGCATGGCCCGGCGCTACCGGCGCGTGGGCGCACAAACGAAAACGGCACCTTCGCAGGTGCCGTCTCCATGAACTGCTTTACGCCCGAACTCAGAACTTCGCGTCGAACTCGGCAGCGTAACCCGTGTTGACCAGCACCTTCTGCAGCGACTCGGCCACCTTCAGGTTGCCGGCCACGATCTGCTGGGTGTCCGGGCCACGGTTGTCCATGCGGGCCGGGGTCGCGCCCTTGAAGTCGCAGACCTTGCCACCGGCTTCGCGCACCAGCAGCACGCCGGCAGCGATGTCCCAGGCCTTCACGCCGGCCTCGAAGTAGGCGTCGGCGCGGCCACAGGCCACGTAGGCCAGGTCCAGCGCGGCCGAACCCGAGCGGCGGATGTCCTCGGCGTGCACCAGCAGGGCGTCCAGCGACTTCAGCTGCGCACTGGCGCGGGCACGCTCGCGCGGGGCAAAACCGGTGTGGATCATGGTGCCTTCCAGATCCTTGCGGTCGGCCACGCGGATGCGGCGGTCGTTGAGCACGGCGCCGGCACCACGGCTGGCGGTGAACAGTTCATTGCGCAGCGGGTCGAAGATCACCGCGTCGGTCGGCTCGCCGTTCTCGACCAGGGCGATCGACACGCAGTAGTGCGGTACGCCGCGCAGGTAGTTGCTGGTGCCGTCCAGCGGGTCGATGACCCACATGTGGCGACGCTCGCTCTGCACGCCACCTTCTTCACCGAAGATGCCGTACTCGGGGTAGGCGCGCTTGAGTTCCTTGACGATCACCTTTTCCGCGTCCGCATCGACTTCGCTGGCGTAGTCCATGCGGCCCTTCTGGACTACATTCAGTGCCTCGAGCTTGTTGATGTTGCGCAAGAGGACGTTGCCGGCGAGGCGGGCGGCCTTGACCATGACGGTGACGGCGGGTTTCTGCATGGCATGGGCTCCCGGAAGGGCAGAAGAGAAGGGCTGGCGGGGGAAAAGAGCAGGTCCGGCGCAGTGGCCGGCCGCACAGTTTACCATTGGTCTTCGTCCAGCTCGACCCTTTCCCTGTTCATGTCCCAGTTTCCCGCTGCCACTCGCCTCCGATTCGTCCTGGTCGGTACCCAACACCCCGGCAACATGGGGGCCGCCGCCCGTGCCCTGAAGACCATGGGCCTGGCCCGCCTGGTCCTGGTGGCGCCGGAGAAGCCGCTTGATGAAGAGGCCTTCCGGCGCTCGGCCGGCGCCGAGGACGTGCTCGGCGACGCGCCGGTGGTGGCCTCCCTGGCCGAAGCCGTGGCCGACTGCCGGTTCGTGCTGGGGTGCACCGCGCGTGCGCGCCGGGTCCAGCTGGAGGAGTTCCTGCCGGCAGATGCCGCAACCCGCGCAGTGGCCAAGGCCAGCGAGGGCGCCGAGGTGGCGCTGGTGTTCGGCCGTGAACGCACCGGCCTGACCAACGAGGAGCTGCAGCTGTGCCATGCCGCCGTGCATATTCCGTCCGACCCGGAGTTCAGCTCGCTCAACCTGGCCGCGGCCGTGCAGGTGCTGGCCTATGAAGTGCGCATGCAGCTGCTCGGCGCGCAGCCGGTGGCCGCCACTGAGCCGGACAGCCGCGAGCAGACCGCCAGCCATGATCAGCTGGAGAGCTTCTTCGCGCAGTTGGGCGACACCCTGGACGAGATCGATTTCCACAAGGGACGCGCGCCCGAGTCGGCGATGCGCAAGCTGCGTCGCCTGTTCCTGCGCAGTGAGCCCAGCGAGCAGGAAGTGCGCCTGCTGCGCGGCATCCTGGCCGATACCCAGCGCATGGCGCGGCTGGCGCAGAAGAACGGCAAGGACAGCTGACGACGTTCTCATTTTTTCGGGTAGTCTGTCCGGATACCCCGGGGGAACGATGCTTGTGTCGGGTCTGCGTAGGGCAATGCAGGGGGAACTGCTGCGCCTGGCCTTGGCCCTGCTGGCCGGGACGGCGCATGCTGCGCCCGGTTCACAGAAGGGGCGTTGGGCATCGATAAGGGGCAACTCGCGATGACGCAGGATCATGCGCTTGGCAGTGTTTGCTGGCGGGGTGCCGGACCGGCGCCGGAGGTGTCAGGCCGGGCGTCCGCCGGGTTGTCGCGTGCCGTCTGTCTTCGGTGCGTGCAGCGTGCGTTGCAGAGGTTGTTGGAGGCTGCCGGTTTCCGCCGCGTCGATGCGCATGCGCAGCCGTGGCGGGATGATTTGAAACAAGGGTCGACGCGCGTGCGGATGGAAGTGGAATGAAGTTGCTCGGCTCGGGGATGCAGGCCCGGTTCCTGCTTGCGATGGGCGGGGCGATGCTGGTGGTGGTGGCGATCCTGGCCGTGCTGCTGGGGCGGCAGGCTGCGATGCAGGGCGAGGTGAGGTCGCTCAGCAACGGCGTCATCCACGAACTGTTCGACCGCAGCGTGCGCAGCCGTGGCGAGGCCATGGTGCGCGAGCTGTCCGATGCGCTTGCCGGTCCGCTCCACAACAACGACCTGGACCAGGTCGGGGCGCTGGTGCGCAGCATTTCGCGGCAGCCGGTGGTGCGCTACGTACTGGTGTTCGACGACCGCGGGCGGTTGGTCCACGACGGCTCGGCCACGGTTCCCGGATCCGGGCGGCCGATGACCGATCCGTTGGCGGCCGGGGCGGTTGCCGCGCAGTCGCTGGTGGTGCAGCAGTCGCCCACGGTGCTCGACAACGCGATGCCGATCAGGGTGGGCAAACAACGCATCGGTGGTGTCCGCGTCGGCATGGCGCTGGATGAAGTGCTGCAGCGTGAGCAGGCGGCCAACGCGACCCTCGGCGAGCGGCTGCAGCAGATGGGAAGCCGGCATCTGGGCTGGCTGCTGCTGATGCTTGGCCTGCTGGTGGTGATCGGCGTGGTGGTGATCCTGTACGTACAGCGCACGCTGGTGGCGCCGATCCGCGAGCTGGCCGCGGCCGCACGGCGCATCGAAGCGGGCGACTACCAGGCGCCGCTGCGCGAAAACACCCGCGACGACGAAGTCGGCGAACTGGTGCGCGGCTTTGCCCGCATGCGTGATGCGATCGCCCGCCACGACCGCGAAGTGCGGCGCATGGCCTACACCGACGCCTTGACCGGGCTCACCAACCGCCTGGCGTTCCGCGAGGCGCTGGACCATCGATTGATGGCCGCACGTGCGTCCAATCACCGGTTGGGTCTGCTGTTTGCCGATATCGATGATTTCAAGCGGGTCAATGACACGCTGGGCCATGAGGCCGGCGACGAGGCGTTGCTGCAGTTCGCCCAACGCATTGGCCGCGCAGTGACCGAGGCCGGCGGCGACGATGCCGTGCTGGCGCGGTTTGGCGGCGACGAATTCGTGATCCTCGTCGGTGATGGTGATGTTGCGGCCAATGCGCGGTTGCTGGCCGAAGTGCTGGTGCGCGAGCTGGGCAAGCCGCTGGTGGTGCAGGGCAGGGAGTTGTTCCTGGGCACCTCGATCGGCGTGACCCTGTTCCCCGACGATGCCGCGGATGCGACGACGCTGCTGAAGAACGGCGACATCGCGATGTACCAGGCAAAGATGGCCGGCAAGAACTGCTATCGCTATTACAGCCGGGCCATGGATCACGCGGTCGAGCGGCGCGTGCACATGGAGCAGGAGCTGCGCGGTGCCTGGGAGCGCGGCGAGCTGCGGCTGGCCTATCAGCCGATCTTCCGCATGCGTGACCGCCGCATGGTCGGTGTCGAAGTGCTGCTGCGCTGGCAGCACCCGACGCTGGGCACGATTCCGCCATCGGTGTTCATCGAGGTGGCCGAGCAGAGTGGCCTGATCGAGGTCATCGGCCCGAAGGTGCTGCGTGCCGCCTGCATGGAAGCGGTGCAGTGGCCGCGCGGTGTGGCCGGTGACGAGTTGTTCGTCTCGGTCAATGTGTCGCCACGGCAGCTGCGTGGCGGTGAGTTGCCGGCGTTGGTTGCGCAGTGCCTGCAGGAGTCGGGCCTGCCGGCCTCGCGCCTGCACCTGGAGCTGACCGAGACGGCGGTGATCGGCGATGAGATGCTGGCCGCGCAGCTGCTGGACCGCCTGCACCGGGCCGGGGTGAAGGTGTGGCTGGACGACTTCGGCACCGGTTTCTCCGGTCTCAGCCACCTTCGGCAGGTGCCGGTGGACGGCGTCAAGATCGACAAAAGCTTCGTCGCCGACATGCAGCGCGACCCGGACGACCTGGCCCTGACCACGGCGATCATCGCCATGGCCCACGCACTGGGCATCACGGTGGTGGCCGAGGGTATCGAACAGGAGGCACAGTTCGAGCTGCTGGCCCAGCGTGGCTGTGACCTGGGCCAGGGCTACCGACTGAGCCACCCGGTCACCTCCACCGAAGTGGTGCGGATGATCGAATCGGGCGCGTGAGGCGCTACAGCGGGCGCTTGCTCGGGTCGCCGGGCAGTTCGCGGACCAGCTTGGGGACCAGGTAGCCGGACAGCCGGGCAGTGAGGCCGGCAATCAGGGCCTTGGCCTGGATGTCGTCCACTTCGAAGTGGGCCACGCCCTCGACGCGATCCAATTGGTGCAGGTAATACGGCAGCACGCCGGCGGCGAAGCTGCGTTCGCTCAGGTCCTGCAGCGCCTGCACGCTGTCGTTGACTCCGCGCAGCAGCACCGCCTGATTCAGCAGCTGGGCGCCGATGCCACGCAGGTGGGCCATCGCGGTATCGACGCTGGCGTCGAATTCATTGGCGTGGTTGGCATGGACCACGATCGCCAATGGCCACGGCAGGCTGCCCAGCCAGGCCAGCAGTTCCTCGTCCACGCGCTCGGGCAGCACGATCGGCAGGCGCGTGTGGATGCGCAACCGGCGGATGTGCGGGATCTGGCGCAGCGCATCGGTCAGCTCGGCCAGCTTGTGCGTAGCCAGCGACAGCGGGTCGCCCCCGGACAGGATCACCTCATCGATGTCCGGGTCTGCGGCGATGGCCTCCACGGCCTCCTGCCAGCCCCCCTTGGCGGCGTTTTCGGCGCCATAGTCGAAATGCCGGCGGAAGCAGTAGCGGCAGTTGATCGCACAGCTGCCGGTGGCCACCAGCAGGGCCCGGCCACGGTATTTCTGGATGACCCCGGTAGCCTTCTTGGCCGCGCCGTCGCCCACCGCGTCAAAGCTGAACCCGGGCGCCGGGCGCATCTCCGCGTCGATCGGCAATACCTGGCGCAGCAGCGGATCGTGGGCATCGCCACGGCGCATGCGGGCCACGAAACCCTCCGGCACGCGCAGCGCGAACTGGGCGATGGCCGCCTCCGATACGCCCAGCGCTGCGGCATCCAGATCCAGCCGGGCCAGCAGCGTCTGCGGGTCGCGCAGGGCCTGCCGCCACAGCTGCTGCCAGCGCGCGGGCGCGCCTGGCGACTGGGTCCGGGGGAAGGCGGAAAGCTGCATGGAGAGGGGGCCTGCGGTTATCATGGACACATAAACAGTTGCCCGCCGGGGTTCCGGTGGGCTTTCCATTCTATCCGGCTCGCCGCACGCGCGGCGGTTTCGCCATTTGAGGAGCTTGAGCATGGCCACTGCGGGCATGAACGATGTCAAGAACGGGATGAAGATCCTGGTCAACAATGAACCGGCCGTGATCTCCGAGACCGAGTTCATCAAGCCGGGCAAGGGCCAGGCCTTCACCCGCGTGCGCTATCGCTTCATCAAGTCGGGCCGCACGGTCGAAATGACCATGAAGGCGACCGACGACGTGGAAGTGGCCGATGTGGTCGATACCAACATGGACTACATGTACAGCGACGGCGAGTACTGGCATTTCATGGACCCGGAGACCTTCGAGCAGGTGCAGGCCGACAAGGCCGGCATGGGCGGCGCCGAGAAGTGGCTGAAGGGCGAGGAGTCCTGCATCGTGACCCTGTTCAACGGTTCGCCGATCTTCGTGCAGCCGCCGAATTTCGTTGAACTGAAGATCACCGAGACCGATCCGGGCGTCCGCGGTGACACCTCGGGCGGCGGCGGCAAGCCGGCCACCCTGGAAACCGGCGCCGTGGTGCGCGTGCCGCTGTTCGTCAACCAGGATGAAATCATCAAGGTCGACACCCGTTCGGGCGAGTACTCCTCGCGCGTCAAGTAATCCGGCGCAGCCGGATTACGGTAGTGCCGGCCGCTGGCCGGGTACGCGCCGGCGCATTCGCGCTGGCGCTCCCACGATCCGCCATGGCGGATCGTGGGCCCCCACTTACCAGCATCCACACCCCGCCGCTTCGCGGCCGCCCCTGACTCAGGGGCTTGCCTTCCAGAAGCCCAGCGGTAGCCGTTTGACCGGTGATCAGTCGCCAGGTCGGAGCCAAGGCTACGTACGGTCCTTCCCCCAGCCAGTGAGCCCGCATGAGCGATAGCCCGCACCTCCCCGAAGCCTGCGACCTGCTCATCGAAGCCGGTTATGTCGTTCCGATCGAGCCGCATGCGGTGGTGCTGGAAGATCATGCCGTGGCCATCCGTGGCAGCGAGATCGTGGCCATCCTGCCGCGCGCCGAAGCGCGTGCGCGGTTCCGTGCCACCCAGGTTGTCAGCCGCCCAGAGGCGGCGCTGATGCCGGGCCTGGTCAACGCGCATACGCACAACCCGATGACCCTGCTGCGCGGCGTCGCTGACGACCTGCCGCTGATGACCTGGCTGCAGCAGCACATCTGGCCGGTGGAAGCGGCGGTGATCGGTCCCGAATTCGTGGCCGACGGCACCACCCTTGCCATCGCCGAGATGCTGCGTGGCGGCACCACCTGCGCCAACGAGAACTACTTCTTCGGTGACGTGCAGGCCGCCGTCTACAAGAAGCACGGTTTCCGCGCGCTGGTCGGCGCGGTCATCATCGATTTCCCCACCGCCTGGGCCAAGACCGACGACGAGTACTTCGCCAAGGCCGGTGAACTGCATGACCAGTGGCGCACCGACCCGCTGATCGGCACCGCATTCGCGCCGCATGCGCCGTACACGGTCAACGATGCCAATTTCGAGCGGGTGCGGATGCTGTCCGACCAGCTGGACATGCAGGTGCATCTGCATACCCATGAAACCGCGCAGGAAATCACCGATTCGATCAAGCTGCACGGCCAGCGTCCGCTGGCGCGGCTGGATCGCCTCGGCCTGGTCAACGACCGCCTGATCGCGGTGCACATGACCCAGCTGACCGAGGCCGAGATCCACCTGTGCGCCGAGCGCGGCGTCAGCGTGGTGCATTGCCCGGAATCGAACCTGAAGCTGGCCTCTGGTTTCTGCCCGGCCTGCGCCCTGCAGCGCGCCGGCGTGAACCTGGCCATCGGTACCGACGGCTGCGCCAGCAACAACGACCTGGACATGTTCAGCGAGAACCGTACGGCGGCGATCCTGGCCAAGGCCGTGGCCGACGATGCCACCGCGCTGGACGCGGCGACCACGTTGCGCGCGTCCACCCTGGGCGGCGCCCGCGCCCTGGGCTTCGGCGAGCGCATCGGCTCGATCGAGGTCGGCAAGCAGGCCGACCTGGTCTGCGTTGATCTGTCCGCGCTGGAGACCCAGCCGCTGCACAACGTGCTGTCGCAGCTGGTGTACGCCACCGGCCGCCAGCAGGTCAGCGACGTCTGGATCGCCGGCAAGCCCAAGCTGGTGCAGCGCGAGCTGGTCGGGATGGACCTGCCGGGCATCATCGCCAACGCGCGCCAGTGGCGCGAGCGCATCCGCCATATCCGCGCCTGAGTGCAGGCGCCGCAAGGACAACCGTCATGACTGCCCCCCACGCTTCTTCCAATTTCGATCAGGCCGAACTGGACAAGTTCGCCGCGCTGGCCAACCGCTGGTGGGATGCTGACGGCCCGCAGAAGCCGCTGCACGCACTGAATCCGGTGCGCCTGCAGTACGTGGCTGACCGGGCGCCGCTGCGTGGCGCGCGCGTGCTCGACATCGGCTGCGGTGGCGGGCTGCTGAGTGAAGCGCTGGCCCAGGCCGGTGCCGAAGTGACCGCCATCGACCTGGCGCCGGAGCTGGTCAAGGTTGCGCGCCTGCATGCCCTGGAAAGTGGCGTCAGCGTCGACTACCGGGTGCAGGCCGCCGAGGACCTGGCCGCCGAACAACCGGGCAGCTTCGATGTGGTGACCTGCATGGAAATGCTCGAGCACGTGCCCGATCCGGGCGCGATCATCGAGGCCTGCAAGCGCCTGCTGAAGCCGGGTGGCCATCTGTTCCTGTCCACCATCAACCGCACCGCAGCCGCATTCGCCGTGGCCATCGTCGGTGCCGAGTACGTGGCACGGCTGCTGCCCAAGGGCACCCACCACTACCAGGAATTCATCAGGCCGGCCGAGCTGGCGCGCTGGTTGCGCGCGGCCGACCTGCAGCTGGCCGATGTCAGCGGCATGGCCTATGAGCCGTGGCGCAACCGCGCCCGCCTGAGCAGCCGCACCGACATCAACTACCTGGCCCACGCGGTCAAGGCGCCGTGACCGCCGCCGTGTTCCCGCGTGCGGTGCTGTTCGACCTGGACGGTACACTGCTGGACAGCGCCCCGGATTTCGTCGCCACCCTTGATGCGATGCTGGCCGAGCGCGGTCGCGCACCGATCGATCCTGCGCAGTTGCGGCCAGTGGTGTCAAAGGGTTCCCGGGCGATGGTGTCGGCCGCGTTTCCAGAGCTGGAAGCAGCCGAGCGCGATGCACTGATTCCCGAGTTCCTGCAGCGCTACGAAGCCTTGATCGGCCAGCATGCCGTGCTGTTCGACGGCGTCGCCGGCATGCTCGGTGCGCTGGACGAAGCCGGCACCGTGTGGGGCATCGTCACCAACAAGCCCGAATACCTGGCGCGGCTGATCGTGCCGCAGTACGACTGGCAGCAGCGCTGCGCCGTGCTGGTCGGCGGTGACACCCTGGCCGAGCGCAAGCCGCATCCGTTGCCGCTGCTGCACGCCGCGCAGCTGATCGGCATCGCAGCGGAAGACTGCGTGTACGTCGGCGACGATGAGCGCGACATCATCGCCGCGCGTGCTGCCGGCATGCCGTCGGTGGCGGCGCTGTGGGGCTACCGCCTGCACAGCGATGACCCGTTGGCCTGGCAGGCGGACGTGCTGGTCGAGAATGCCGAACTTCTGCAACTGGCCAGTCTCTGGCCGAGCCGGCCGGCGACCCCGGCCCAGCCGTAAGGAACAACGTAGTGAGCAGTACCGCGCTGGATAGTTTCCTCGACAAGTGGCGCAGCCGTTGGCCGGAATGGTCGGTGGCCGAGCCGTTCGTGGCCGAATCGCAACGCGAGCTTGCGGTGGCGTGGTTCGCGCTGCTGCAGGAATTCGACGACATGCTCAACACCAGCGGCGACCCGCTGCCGGCGGACGCCAAGCTGGCGTGGTGGGGCGAGGAACTGCGCAGCTGGGCCGCGCAGCGTTCGCGGCATCCGCTGGGGCGCGTGCTGGAACCGGTGCGGGCACCGTGGGGGCAGCTGGCCGAGGCGCTGCCGGATCTGGTCGAGGCGCGCACCGTAGCGCTGGATGCTGCCAGTGCCGAACGCGCACTGGGCAACTACGCCGACGCGGTGGCTGCGGTCGAAGCCGTGGTGTTTGCCGACAAGCCGCGCAAGGGGGCTGGCCATGCCGTGCTGCTGCAGACACTGGCGCAGCGCCTGCAGGACGCTGGCGTGGCAGGCGTTCCGCGCAGCCTGCTGGACGAAGATGCCGGCAACGCTGCACAGCGTTGGGCGCAGCACTTGCTGAAAGGGTGGGGCACCCGCGTGCCCGGTCCACGTGCACGCCGGGTGTGGTCGAGCCTGGCGCGTGCACGTCTGGCGGCGCAGGCCGCCGGCAAACCGATTGAAGCCACGCCCGTGCGCACGTTGCTGCGCGTGTGGTGGGCCGCGCGCGGCTGAACCCTCGGCCGCTGCGCTCGCCGGGCACGGCCCGGCGCTACCGTGCATGGTGATTCGGCCGTGTGCTCGCCGGGCCATGCCCGGCGGGGAACCTGCGTGCGCTATTTCCGCTCCAGCACCAGCAGCGGGTCGATGCGGGTGTCGAACCAGTTCATGCCCCAGTGCAGGTGCGGCCCGGTGGCACGGCCGGTGGCGCCGACGGCGGCGATCACCTGGCCCTGTTCGACGCGATCACCGACCTTCACGTCGATGCGCGACAGGTGCAGGAAGTTCGAACTGACGCCGAAGCCGTGGTCGAGCAGCAGCGTGCCACCGGTCAGGTACAGGTCCGGCCCAGCGAACGTCACCACACCGGCCGCCGGTGCCTTCACCGGGGTGCCGGTGGGTACGGCGATGTCCATGCCGGAGTGGCCGGCACCGGGCTGGCCGTTGTACACGCGGGCGTTGCCGAAGCGGCCGCTGATGCGGCCCTGCACCGGCCAGATGAAGGTCTGGGTGAAATCGGTGCGGTTGTCGTCGCGCGCACGCGCAGCGGTGACCTGCGCCTGTTCGCGCTTGATCCGCTCGGCGATGGCCGGCGGCGGATTGACCGTCTTCGGCGGTACGCCGTTCACCCGCTCGGTCGGCCAGTCGCGCGGGGTCACGGCGATGGCGGCCGTCTCGCTGCTGCCATCCGGTCGGCGGATCTGCACCTGCAGCGGGCCCTTCTCATCGCGACCGATGCCGAACACCACGCTGCCGTAGCTGCTCACGCGCAGGTCGCGGCCTGCATAGCGCACGCTGCTGCCGGCGGGAACCTTGCCGATCACCAGCGCGCCCTGCGAGGCGCTGGCCGGGAACACCACGCGACTGTCGATCAGCTCGCCGATGCCGTCCTGTGCCTGGGCCGCGGCTGCGGACAACAGGGGCGCTGCCAGCAGCAGCGCCGCGAACATGAGTGCCGGACGCATCAGCGGTCGTAGGTCATGCGCTGGCCGGCGGGCTTGCCCACCAGCGTGCTGCCGTCCCACACCAGCTGGCCGTTGACCCAGGTCGAGGCCACGCGCGAACGGAAGGTGGTGCCCTCGAACGGCGACCAGCCGCACTTGGACAGCACGTCCTCGCGCTTGACCGTGAACGGCACGTCCTCGACCAGCACCAGGTCGGCGAAGTAACCCTCGCGCAGGAAGCCACGTTCTTCCACGTCGAACAGCTGTGCCGGCGCATGCGCGAACTTCTGCACCACCTGCTCGCGGGTCAGCTTGCCTTCGTGCACGCGCTCCAGCGCGGCCACCAGCGCGTACTGCACCAGCGGCAGGCCCGACGGCGCCTGCGCGTAGGGCTTCTGCTTCTCTTCCCAGGTGTGCGGTGCGTGGTCGGTGGCCAGCACGTCCAGCACGTCGTCAGCCAACGCGGCGGTGATCGCCTCGCGATCGGCCACGTCCTTGATCGCCGGGTTGCACTTGATCAGGTTGCCCTTGGTCGCATAGTCCGGACGCGCGAAGTGCAGGAAGTGCACGCAGGTTTCGGCGGTGATCTGCTTGCGGCTGCCGTCGGCGCGGATCAGCGGGCCCTTCTCGAACAGCGCCAGCTCGTCGGCGGTGGAGATATGCAGCACATGCAGGCGGGTGCCGTGCTTGCGCGCCAGCGACATCGCCAGGCGGGTCGACTTGATGCAGGCCTCGCGCGAGCGGATGTCCGGGTGCATCTCCGGGGTCAGCGCATCGCCGTGTTTCTCCTGGAAGGCCTTCAGGTTGGCATCGATCATCGGTGTGTCTTCGCAGTGCGTGATGATCGGGGTGGGGCACTCGCGGAAGATCGCGTCCAGGGTTTCGGGGTTGTCGACCAGCATGTTGCCGGTGGACGCGCCCATGAACACCTTCACGCCCGGCGCCTTCTTCGGATCGAGCGCACGAATGGCGTCGAGGTTGTCGTTGCTGGCACCGTGGTAGAAACCGTAGTTGGCCCAGGCACGGCCGCGCGCCAGCTCGTACTTGGCTTCCAGGATGGTCGAATCCAGCGTTGGCGGGTTGGTGTTGGGCATGTCCATGAAGCTGGTCAGGCCACCGGCCACGGCCGCGGCCGATTCGCTGGCGATGTCACCCTTGTGGGTCAGGCCGGGTTCGCGGAAATGCACCTGGTCGTCGATCATCCCGGGCAGCAGCCAGCGCCCGGCCGCATCCACCACCTGTTCGCCATCACGCGGAGTCAAACCCTTGCCGATCTGCGCGATGCGGTCGTTCTCGATACGCAGGTCGCCTTCGAAGGTGCGGCCTTCGTTGACCAGGCGGGCATTGGTGATGAGCGTGGAGGACATGTCAGTGTTTTCCTGTGCAACGGCAAGAGGGGGCGTTGGGAGATTCGGGCACCGGATCGAAGCCGCCGGGATGGAACGGATGGCAGCGGCCCAGCCGTCGCGCCGCCAGCCAGCTGCCGCGCAACGGGCCGTGCCGGGAGATGGCATCCATAGCGTATTCAGAGCAGCTCGGCACGAAACGGCAGCGAGGCCCCAGCAGGGGGCTGATGAAGCGCTTGTAGAAGCGCAGCAGGGCGATGAGCAGGCGCGAGATCACGCAGTCATCTTAAGCCAGTTGGCATGAAGGCCGCATTTGTGCAGGATGGGCCGTTGGTCGCATGTCGTAGATGGCCTGCGACCGCTAGCGGCACCCCTCCAGGTGCCGGACAGGTTCCGTACCGCGCAAGGCGGTCCGTGTTCGTCGGACCGCACCTTGGACCCGTTGACTCCTGGACTGAATGGAGCGGGCCCCCAAGGTTGCTGCTGCGGGTCGGGTAGGCTATAAAGGCCCGCTTTCCCGGGCCCCGGGGAATCCAAGGAAGAGCGTTTCGTGGCTGCTAAAAAAACTGCAAAGAAGGCCGTCAAGGCCGCCAAGAAAACCGCCAAGCCTGTTGTGAAGAAGTTGGCGGCCAAGCCCGTTGCCAAGAAGCCGGCCAGCAAGCCGGCGACCAAGGCGGCATCCTCACAGCCGGCGGCCAGGAAGGCCACCGCAAAGAAAGCGCCGGTGAAATCCGGCAAGCCGGCAGTGGCGAAGAAGCCCGCTGCGCCGGTCAAGGCCAAACCTGCCGCTGCCAGCAAGAAGGCGCCGGCGGTGAAGAAGGTTGCCAGCAAGGCTGCGCCGGTGAAGAAGGCCGCTGCCAAGCCGGCACCGAAGAAGGCAGCAGCCAAGTCGGCGCCGAAGGCGGTGGTGAAGAAGGTTGCCGCCGCGCCTGCCGCCAAGCCGGCAGCAAAGAAGGTGGCGCCTGCCAAGCCGGCACCGGCCAAGAAGGTTGCCAAGAATGTCGCCCCGCCGGCCGCCAAGCCGACGCCGGTCCCTGTAGTGAAGTCCGCACCGAAGCCAGCTGCGAAGCCGGCCCCGGCCAAGTCTGTCCCGGCCAAGACCGCGGCAGTGGCGGCAGCCAAACCGGCCCCCAAGCCGGCCCCGGCCGCCGCTTCTGCAGCATCGACCGCCCCGCAATCCAAGAATCCCGTGCCCGTTTCGAAATCGCCTGCCAAAACCGCCGTGAAATCCGATTCCGCTCCGAAGACCGTGACCCGCCCCGTGGGCAAGGTCGCCGTGGCCGTTGCCGCCCGTTCGACAGCGCCTGCGCCGCGCAGCAAGTACAAGGTCGTCGAATACAAGACCGACGAGGCCACTGGCCGCCCGATCCTGCCGGCAGGCTACAAGCCGGCCTCGGACGAGGAGTACATGAGCCCGCTGCAGCAGGAGTACTTCCGTCAGCGCCTGCAGAACTGGCGCGCCGACCTGGTGGAAGAGTCCAAGCAGACCATCGAGAACCTGCGTGAGGAAGTGCGTGACATCGGCGATGAAGCCGAGCGCGCGACCCGCGAAACCGAGAACTCGCTGGAGCTGCGCACCCGTGACCGTTACCGCAAGCTGATCGGCAAGATCGACAGCACCCTCAAGCGCCTGGAAGCAGGCGATTACGGGTACTGCGTGGACACCGGTGAAGAGATCGGCCTGGAGCGCCTTGAAGCGCGCTTGACCGCCGAGCGCACCATCGACGCCCAGGAGCGTTGGGAGCACCTGCAGAAGCAGCAGGGCGACTGATTCCGGTTCGTTGTGATGTCATGCAGAAAGCCCGGCTTCGGCCGGGTTTTTTGTTGGGTGATGGTTGGCTGCGTAGAGCGGCGCCTTGGTTGTTCCGTGAGCGAGCGGGCGGGTCACCCGGGCCAGGACACGCCGTAAACCCATCCCTGGGGGCTCGGCCGCGCCATCCATGGCGCGAACGGTCCTGGCCCGGGTGACCCGCCCGCTCCAGACAGTTCCCGAGTGCGGCCGCTGTAGAGCCGAGCCCTCGCTCGGCTCAGGCCGAAGCCGGCGGGTAGGGAAGAGCAAGAGCAAGAGCAAGAGCAGCTAAGCATGGCTTGGCTCTACCAGGAGCGGCCATGCGTATGCTCGCGGCTGTTGGGTCCGCCTTGTAGCGAGCCGAGCACCGCAGGGGAATCAGGGGCGAAGAGGCGCCGCTGTTTGAGCGCAGCGAGTTCGGTGCCGTCCCCTGATTCACCGAGGAGCGCAGGGCACCGGTGCGCAGCACCGGCTCGCGGATGGCGGCGCGTTTCTTTGGTTACTTTCTTTGCGCGCGCAAAGAAAGTGACACCCCGCCGCGGTCGCGGAAAGCGCCCGCCGGGCATGGCCCGGCGCTACCGGCGCGTGTGCGCACGGAAATCCGCTCTATTGCAGATCTCGCAGATTCAATTTCCGCAGCGTCGGGTTCTTCCATGCAGTGACCCCGGCCACGCTCAGCACCGCGAATCCGCCCAGTACCACCGCCGGTACCAGCCCCAGCACCTTGGCCATGGTGCCGGCATAGAACGCGCCCAGTTCGTTGGACGAACTGATGAAGATGCCGTTGATCGACGATACCCGGCCGCGCATCTCTTCCGGCGTGGCCAGCTGCAGGATGGTGGAGCGGATCACCACCGACACGCCGTCGAAGGCGCCGTAGAACAGCAGGATCAACGCCGACAGCCAGAAGTGCTGGGACAGGCCGAAGCCGATCACGCACAGGCCGAAGCCGGCGACCGCGAACAGCAGCACCCGACCGGCATTGCGGTGCAGGGGGTGGCGCGCCAGCCACAGGCCCACGCACACCGAACCCAGTGCCGGCGCAGCGCGCAGGATGCCCAGGCCCTCCGGGCCGTGATGCAGGATCTCGTGCAGGAACGCCGGCAGCATCGCCACCACACCGCCCAGCAGTACCGAGAACATGTCCAGCGCCATGGCGCCGACCATGATCCGGTTGCCGACCACGAAGCGCGCGCCTTCGGCAATGCTCTTGAAGATCGGGGCAGCTGGGCCGGCATGCACCGGCTCTTCCACCTTCAGCGTGGCCAGGCAGCCCATCGCCACCAGCGCGAAGGCCGTGGCCACCGCATAGGACAGGCCCTTGCCACCGAAGCCGACCAGCACGCCACCCAGTGCCGGGCCGGCGATCATGCCGGCCTGGAACACCACGGCGCCAAGGCCGGCGCCACGGGCGAAGTGCTCGCGTGCCAGCACGCGGGCGAACAACGCGTTGTAGATCGGCGACAGGAAGGCACGGACCATGCCGGTCAGCGCGATCGCCGCATAGATCGGCCACACGCCCTCAACCGGCAGCCAGCCCTTGGCCACTGGTCAGCACCAGCGCGGTGGCGACCAGGCCGGAACAGGCGACCATGCCCAGCCGGCGGCGCGGCAGATGATCCACCAGGTAACCGGCGAACGGGGCCACGCAGAAGAACGGCAGCACCTCGGCCAGGCCGATCAGGCCCAGCGAGAACGGATTGCGGGTGACTTCGTAGATGTGCCAACCGACGGTGACCGCGACCACCTGGTAGGACAGCATCGCGAAGATGCGATACGCCAGCAGCCTGGCGAAACCGGGCCGGGACAGCAGGCCCAGCGCGGTGTCTTCGGCCGTGGCGGGCTCGCTCACGACGGATCGCGCTGCAGCTGGGCCTGCGCGGTCTCACGGATGAACGCCAGCATCGCCGCCACGCCGTTGCTGCGGGTCGGCGACAGGTGGCGGGCCAGGCCGATATCCTGGATATAGCTGGGCTCGGTGGCCAGGATCTCCTGCGCGGAGCGCCCGGAGTACACGCGCAGCGCCAGGAAGATCAGGCCGGAGACGATGGCCGAGTCGCTGATGGCGTGGAAGCGCAGCGACTGCGCGTTGCCTTCCGGCACGATCCAGACCATCGACTGGCAACCGAGCAGGCGGTGCTCTTCGGTCTTCCACGCGTCCGGGAAGGCGGGCAGCTTGCGGCCGAGGTCGATCAGGTACTGGTAGCGCTCTGACCAGTCGCCGAAGAAGCCGAATTCCTCGGCGATGGCCGTCTGTGCCTCGGCGGCGGTGGGTTCAAGCGGGAACGGGGAGTCGATCACAACAGTCTCTACAGTAGGGAGCGTGGCCGGCGGGCCGGCCACGGGGCAGGGCAGGTCAGCCGCGCTTGCGCGACCAGCGCACGCCCTGCGGGGTGTCTTCCAGCACGATGCCTTCGGCGGCCAGCTGGTCGCGGATGGCGTCGGACCGGGCGAAGTCACGCGCCTGCTTGGCCGCCGCGCGTTCATCGATCAAGCCCTGGATACGCGCATCGTCGTCGCTGTCGCCGGCGGCGTTGCCGAACCATTGCGCCGGATCGGCCTGCAGCAGGCCCAGCGCGAGGCCGGCGCCAAGCAGTTCACTCTTCAACCGTGCGCGTTCGCCAGGATCGGTGGCGCGGCGCGCTTCACCGGCGATACGGGCCACTTCGGCCAGCGCCTGCGGCGTATTGAGATCGTCATCCAATGCCGCTTCGATCTCTGCCGGGATCACTGCGGTGGCGGCAACGTCGGCCAGCTCGCGCAGGGTGCCGTACAGGCGGTCGAGGGTGCGGCCGGACTGTTCGATCAGCGCATCGGACCAGTCCAGCGGCTGCCGGTAGTGGGCCGACAGCAACGCCAGGCGCAGCGCCTCGGGGGCATGCCTGCGCACCAGGTCGTGGACGCGCTCGATGTTGCCGATCGACTTGCTCATCTTCGCGCCACCGAAGTTGAGCATGCCGTTGTGCAGCCAGAAGCGCGCGAACACCTTGCCGCCGTGCGCGCACTCGCTCTGTGCGATCTCGTTTTCGTGGTGCGGGAACTGCAGGTCGACGCCGCCGGCATGGATGTCGATGGTCTCGCCCAGGTGCGCGGCGGCCATCGCCGAGCATTCGATGTGCCAGCCCGGACGGCCGCGGCCCCAGGGCGATTCCCAGCCCGGCAGGTCGTCGCTGGACGGCTTCCACAGCACGAAGTCGCCGGGCGCGCGCTTGTAGGGAGCGACCTCGACCCGGGCGCCGGCCAGCATCTCGTCCGGATCGCGGCGCGACAGCTTGCCGTAGCCCTCGAAACTGCCAACGGCGAACAGCACGTGGCCCTCGGCGGCGTAGGCATGCCCGCTGCTGACCAGCTGCTCGATCATGGTGATGATCTGTGCCATGTGCGCGGTCACTTCCGGCTCGATGTCCGGCGGCACCACGCCCAGCGCGGCCATGTCTTCACGGTAGGCAGCAGCGAAACGGTCGGTGATGGTGCTGATCGGCACGCCCTGCTCGCGCGCGGCGGTGTTGATCTTGTCGTCCACGTCGGTGATGTTGCGGGCGTAGCGCAGCGCACCGAAGCGTCGCCGCAGCAGGTCGGCCAGCACCCCGAACACCACCGGCCCACGGGCGTTGCCGATGTGCACGTAGTTGTAGACCGTCGGGCCGCACACATACAGGGTCGGACAGGCCGGGTCGAGCGGGGTGAACGGTTCGAGCTGGCGAGTCAGGTTGTTGTGCAGGCGCAGGGTCATGGGTCTGTGACTGGGGGACAAGCCTGTGATTTTAGAACGTGTCGGGGCCCTTTGGGGGGCCGTTGCCACCGGGGTGGACGCCAGCGCCGGCCCGGGGTGGGGTGGGCAGGAACGACGCGGACGGGTAATGTTCAGCCCCTTGCGGTCACCACTGCCTACACTATTGCCGTGTCCCTGCACCCTTCGCCAATGAAAACCACCGCGTTGCTGACCCTGGCCTGCCTGTCGGCGTTGCCCGCCGTGGTCCTGGCCCAGGAGGCCGAGCCCCGCAACCGGGTGGTGATCGTGGAGAACGTGAAGTTCGACTACGCGCAGGTGCTCAACGTGGAGCCCGTGTTCCAGACCCTGCGTGCCACCCGCACCGAAGAGCACTGCGAGCCGGTCTCGACCCGTACCCTGGCCCCGGTCAACGTCACCGGCGAGGAGCCGGTGGAGGACAAGGGCCGCATCGGCCGCCTCTGGGATTCGGTTCGCTCGATGTTCAAGCGCAGCGACGAGGAGGTGCAGGAGGAGCTGCCGGCCGAAGCCCCCGCCCCGGCGCCGGCCAACACGGGCCCGATGCTGACCCGGGACTGTCGTATCGTGCCCGTCGGACGCGAGTTCCGCCGCCCCATCGCCTATGACGTGGACTATGTCTACAAGGGCACCAAGTACCGTTCACGGCTGCCGGAAGATCCGGGCAACCGGCTGAAGATCCGGGTTTCGATCACCCCCTGGGTGGGCCCGGAGCAGGCTGCTGCCGGCACCCCCTGATTCTGCGACGCCGGCCTCTTGCGCCGGCCCCGGCCGCATGTAAAGATTGCCGACCAATGAAGCTCACCGACTTCCAGCACGACAGCAGCGCCGCCCGCCAGGCCACTGGCATGACGTCGCGTGCCCGTCGACCGGAACCCCACATTCTCGCTGGGTAATCCGGAGCTTTCTGCTGTTCGTCCGAAAAAAACCCAGCCCGCCGGCTGGGTTTTTTCGTTTCCGCGTTCTGAAAGCTTCATCTGCAACCTTTTCGTACCACCCTGGTTTCCGGTTTTCCCTTCCACCTTCCACCGCGTCGACCCTCGGCGCCGCTCATGCAAGGAATGATGATGTCCCCCAAGCACTTCCTGAACACCCAGGACTGGAGCCGCAGCGAACTTGACGCGCTGCTGACCCAGGCTGCGCTGTTCAAGCGCAACAAGCTCGGCGACCAGCTCAAGGGCAAGTCGATCGCGCTGGTGTTCTTCAATCCGTCCATGCGCACCCGCACCAGTTTCGAGCTGGGCGCGTTCCAGCTCGGTGCCCACGCAGTGGTGCTGCAGCCGGGCAAGGATGCATGGCCGATCGAGTTCAACCTCGGCACGGTGATGGACGGCGATACCGAAGAGCACATCGCTGAAGTAGCCAAGGTGCTCGGCCGCTACTGCGACATCATTGCCGTGCGCGCGTTCCCGAAGTTCGTCGACTGGGCCTACGACCGCCAGGACGTCGTGCTCGAGAGTTTCGCCAGATACTCGCCGGTGCCGGTGATCAACATGGAGACCATCACCCATCCGTGCCAGGAACTGGCGCACGTGATGGCCCTGCAGGAGCATTTCGGTACCCAGGACCTGCGCGGCAAGAAGTACGTGCTGACCTGGACCTACCACCCCAAGCCGCTGAACACCGCGGTGGCCAACTCGGCGCTGACCATCGCCACCCGCATGGGCATGGACGTGACGCTGCTGTGCCCGACCGCCGACTACATCCTCGACGAGCGCTACATGGGCTGGGCCGAGCAGAACGTGGCCGAGAGCGGTGGTTCGCTGAAGAT
The DNA here is from genome assembly GCF_003428825.1 of Stenotrophomonas sp. G4. Classification (NCBI taxonomy): domain Bacteria; kingdom Pseudomonadati; phylum Pseudomonadota; class Gammaproteobacteria; order Lysobacterales; family Lysobacteraceae; genus Stenotrophomonas; species Stenotrophomonas sp. G4. The sequence goes on along the minus strand of NZ_CP031741.1, from coordinate 2,966,990 downwards.
CAGCCATGACATCGACAGTGCCTATGCCGGTGCCGACGTGGTCTACGCCAAGAGCTGGGGCGCGCTGCCGTTCTTCGGCAACTGGGAGCCGGAGAAGCCGATCCGCGACCAGTTCAAGCACTTCATCGTCGACGAGCGGAAGATGGCCCTGACCAACAACGGTGTGTTCAGCCACTGCCTGCCGCTGCGCCGCAACGTCAAGGCGACCGACGGCGTGATGGATTCGCCGCAGTGCATCGCCATCAACGAAGCCGAGAATCGCCTGCATGTGCAGAAGGCGATCATGGCTGCTGTTGCCGGCCGCTGATTTTCGTACGTCGTTCAAGCACTCCAGACAATCCGCCGGGCATGGCCCGGCGCTACCAGGACATACCCCCATGAGCAACAAAGACGTCGTTCTCGCCTTCTCCGGCGGCCTTGATACCAGCTTCTGCGTGCCGTACCTGCAGGAGCGCGGCTACAACGTGCATACCGTGTTCGCCGATACCGGCGGCGTGGATGACGAAGAGCGCGAGTTCATCGAGAAGCGTGCCGCCGAGCTGGGTGTCACCAGCCACCAGACTGTCGATGGCGGTCCGGCCATCTGGTCCGGCTTCGTCAAGCCGTTCGTGTGGGCCGGCGAGGGCTACCAGGGCCAGTACCCGCTGCTGGTGTCGGACCGTTACCTGATCGTCGATGCCGCGCTCAAGCGCGCTGCCGAACTGGGCACCAACATCATCGCCCACGGCTGCACCGGCATGGGCAACGACCAGGTGCGCTTCGACCTGGCAGTGAAGGCCCTGGGTGACTACCAGATCATCGCGCCGATCCGCGAGATCCAGAAGGAACACACCCAGACCCGCGCCTACGAGCAGAAGTACCTGGAAGAGCGTGGCTTCGGCGTGCGCGCCAAGCAGCAGGCCTACACCATCAACGAGAACCTGCTGGGCCTGACCATGTCCGGCGGCGAGATCGATCGTTGGGAAGCACCGGGCGAGGGCGCCCGTGGCTGGTGCGCACCGCGCGCCGAGTGGCCGGAACAGGCGCTGACCGTCACCCTGAAGTTCGTCGAAGGCGAAGCTGTCGAGCTCGACGGCAAGGCACTGCCGGGCGAGCAGATCCTGGCCCAGCTCAACAAGCTGTTCGCCCCCTACGGCGTCGGCCGTGGCGTGTACACCGGCGACACCGTGATCGGCCTGAAGGGCCGCATCGTGTTCGAGGCACCGGGCCTGGTCTCGCTGCTGGCCGCGCACCGCGCGCTGGAAGATGCGGTGCTGACCAAGCAGCAGAACCGCTTCAAGCCGGACGTGGCGCGCAAGTGGGTGGAGCTGGTGTACGAAGGCTTCTACCACGACCCGCTGAAGACCGACATCGAAGCCTTCCTGAAGTCCTCGCAGGCCAAGGTCAACGGCGAAGTGGTGCTGGAAACCCGTGGCGGCCGCGTCGACGCCGTCGCGGTGAAGTCGCCGCACCTGCTCAACACCAAGGGCGCCACCTATGCGCAGTCGGCCGACTGGGGCGTGGAAGAAGCCGAGGGCTTCATCAAGCTGTTCGGCATGAGCTCCACCCTCTACGCGCAGGTCAACCGCGGTTGACCCACCTGTGCCGCTGGCGCGCGCACGCATTCCGGTAGCGCCGGGCCATGCCCGGCGGATGCTGGCAGCACGATATCCAAGCCGGGCCATGCCCGGCGGAATTCCACAGGAACTGTTGATTCATGCTTGAACAGACGCTCGATCACCTGCAGGCGCTGGTGTCCTTCGACACCCGCAACCCGCCGCGTGCGATCACCACCGGTGGCATCTTCGATTACCTGCGCGACAACCTGCCCGGGTTCAATGTGGAGGTGATCGACCATGGCGCCGGCGCGGTCAGCCTGTATGCCGTGCGCGGCACGCCGAAGTACCTGTTCAACGTGCATCTGGACACCGTGCCGGACTCGCCGCACTGGAGTGCCGACCCGCACGTGATGCGGCGCCTGGACGACCGCGTGGTCGGCCTCGGTGTGTGCGACATCAAGGGCGCGGCCGCGGCGCTGGTGGCGGCCGCCAATGCCAGTGATGGCGACGCGGCCTTCCTGTTCTCCAGCGATGAAGAAGCCAACGATCCGCGCTGCATCGCCGCGTTCCTGGCCCGGGGCATTGCGTACGAAGCGGTGCTGGTGGCCGAACCGACCATGAGCGAAGCGGTGCTTGCCCATCGTGGCATCAGCTCGGTACTGATGCAGTTCGCCGGCCGTGCCGGCCATGCGTCGGGCAAGCAGGATGCAGCCGCCAGTGCGCTGCACCAGGCGATGCGCTGGGGCAACCGCGCGCTGGACCATGTGCAATCGCTGGCCTCGGCACGCTTCGGTGGATTGACCGGCCTGCGCTTCAACATCGGGCGCGTGGAAGGTGGCATCAAGGCCAACATGATCGCACCGGCGGCGGAAGTGCGTTTTGGTTTCCGGCCGCTGCCGTCGATGGATATCGATGCGCTGCTGGCGACCTTCGCCGGCTTCGCCGAACCGGAAGCGGCGGTGTTCACCGAAACCTTCCGTGGCCCCAGCCTGCCGGCGGGGGATATCGCCGAAGCCGAACACCGCCGCCTGCTGGCGCGCGACGTGGCCGACGCGCTGGACCTGCCGATCGGCAACGCGGTGGACTTCTGGACCGAGGCGTCGCTGTTCTCGGCCGGTGGCTACACCACGATGGTGTTCGGTCCGGGCGACATCGCCCAGGCCCACACCGCCGATGAGTTCGTGACGCTGGAGCAGCTGCAGCGCTACACCGACGCCGTGCACCGGATCATCGCCGCCGGCGCCTGATCGACCCACAACGCCGCTGCGCTTCTGCGCGGCGGAACTGCAACGCGGCGACCGCCGCCTGTGACGAAACCGAAATGTCTCCTGCCCTCCAGCCCCACCGCCAGACCCGCCAGACCATCGTGCGCCTGCTCTCGAGCATGGCCAGCGCGAAGGAGATCAGCCAGTACCTCAAGCGCTTTTCGCAGCTGGACGCCAAGCGCTTCGCCGTGGTCAAGGTCGGCGGCGCGGTGCTGCGCGACGATCTCGACGCGCTGACCTCCTCGCTGTCGTTCCTGCAGGAAGTCGGCCTGACCCCGATCGTGCTGCACGGCGCCGGCCCGCAGCTGGATGCGGAACTGTCGGCCGCCGGCATTGAAAAGCAGACGGTCAACGGCCTGCGGGTGACCTCGCCGGAAGCGCTGGCGATCGTGCGCCGGGTATTCCAGCAGTCCAACCTGCGCCTGGTCGAAGCGCTGCAGCAGAACGGTGCGCGCGCCACCTCCATCACCGGCGGCGTGTTCGAGGCGGAGTACCTGGGCCTGGACACCTACGGCCTGGTCGGCGAGGTGAAGAAGGTCAACCTGGTGCCGATCGAGGCCAGCCTGCGTGCCGGTTCGATCCCGGTCATCACCAGCCTGGGCGAGACCGCCGGTGGGCAGATCCTCAACGTCAATGCCGACTTCGCCGCCAACGAACTGGTGCAGGAGCTGCAGCCGTACAAGATCATCTTCCTGACCGGTACCGGCGGCCTGCTGGACGAGCAGGGCAGCGTGATCGATTCGATCAACCTGTCCACCGAGTACGACCACCTGATCGCGCAACCGTGGATCCACGGTGGCATGAAGGTGAAGATCGAACAGATCAAGTCCCTGCTGGACCGGTTGCCGCTGGAATCGTCGGTGTCGATCACCCGGCCGGCCGACCTGGCCAAGGAACTGTTCACCCACAAGGGCTCGGGAACGCTGGTGCGCAAGGGCGAGAAGGTGCTGCGTGCAACCGCCTGGAGCGAGCTGGACCTGCCGCGCCTGAAGGGCCTGATCGAATCCAGTTTCGGCCGCACCCTGGTGCCGGACTATTTCGAGAGGACCACGCTGCTGCGCGCGTACGTCAGCGAGAACTACCGCACGGCGGTGATCCTCACCGATGAGGCCGAGGGCGTCTACCTGGACAAATTCGCCGTGCTCGATGATGCGCAGGGCGAAGGGCTTGGCCGCGCGGTCTGGAACGTGATGCGCGAGGAAACCCCGCAGCTGTTCTGGCGCTCGCGCAACGGCAACCCGATCAACCACTTCTACTACGCCGAGTCCGATGGCTGCTACAAGCAGGGTCATTGGAAGGTGTTCTGGTACGGTGCCGATGGCATCGACCGGATCAGGACCTATGTCGACCACTGCGCGGTGCGTGCGCCGAGCCTGGAGGGCTGAGCGCGATGAACCACGCAGACTGGACCCGGGTACCCACGTTGACCGGCACGCATGCGCGGCTGGAACCGCTGCAGATGAGCCACATCGACGGCCTGCGCGGCGCGTTGGGCGAAGGCGCGCTGTCCAGGCTCTGGTACACCCAGGTGCCCGATGCGAAGGCCATGACCGGCTATGTGCAGGCCGCGCTGCAGGCACAGGCCGAAGGCAAGGTGCTGCCGTTCGTGGTGTTCGACGCCAACGACCAGATCGTCGGCACCACCCGTTACTACGATCTGCAACCGGACGTACCGCGGCTGAGCATCGGCTACACCTGGTATGGCGAATCGGTGCAGCGCACCGGGGTCAACTCCGAAACCAAGCTGATGCTGCTCAGCCATGCCTTCGAGCGGCTGGAATGCCTGAGCGTGGTGTTTGAAACCAGCTGGTTCAACTTCACCTCGCGCACCGCGATCGCACGCCTGGGCGCCAAGCAGGATGGCGTGCTGCGCAATCACCGCCGGCATCCCGACGGCACGCCGCGCGACACCGTCATCTTCTCCATCATCGATGCGGAATGGCAGGGCGTGAAACGCCACCTGCAGCACCGCCTCGATTCGCACGCATGAGCACGCACGCATGAGCACTTCCTCCTCGTTCACCGTCGGCATCGTCGGCGCCCGCGGCCATACCGGCGCCGAGCTGATCCGCCTGGTGGCAGCGCATCCGAACCTGCAGCTGGGCTTTGTGTCCTCGCGCGAACTGGCCGGGCAGCGCGTGTCCGACCACTACCCGCAATGGCAGGGCGAACTGCAGTTCGAGAATCTCGACGCCGACGCCGTTGCCGCCAAGGGCGTGGACGCGGTGGTCCTGGCCCTGCCCAACGGCCTGGCCGCGCCGTTCGTGGCGGCGCTGGAAACAGCGAAGCCGGACACGGTGATCGTCGACCTGTCGGCCGACTACCGTTTCGACAACACCTGGTACTACGGCCTGCCCGAGCTTACCCGCAGCCGTTACCGCGGACAGAAGCACATCAGCAACCCCGGCTGCTATGCCACCGCGATGCAGCTGGCGATCCATCCGTTGCTGGATCTGCTGGCTGGCCCGCCGCAGTGCTTCGGTGTGTCCGGCTACTCGGGTGCGGGCACCTCGCCGTCGGACAAGAACAACGTTGAACTGCTGGCCGACAACCTGATGCCGTACGCGCTGACCAACCACGTGCATGAGCGCGAGGTTTCCGTGCAGCTGGGCGTGGCGGTCGAATTCATGCCGCACGTCGCGCCGCATTTCCGTGGCATCACCCTCACCGCCAACCTGTGGTTGAACCGCGTGCAGACCCGCGAGCAGATCGTCGAGCGCTTCCAGCAGGCCTACGCCGGTGAAGCACTCATCGAGGTCGTGGACGAGGCGCCGTGGGTGAGCCGCATCGCTGGCCGCCACGGTGCCCAGGTCGGCGGCTTCACGCTCGCCCCGGGCGGCAAGCGGGTGGTGGTGGTGGCGACCCTGGACAACCTGCTCAAGGGCGCGGCCACCCAGGCCATGCAGAACCTCAATCTTGCGCTGGGCATCGACGAACTGACGTCGATCCCGCACTGAAACCGTACAGGAGCTCCCCATGGCAGACCTTCTTTGGCAGAAGCCAGGCGTCGCTGTCGATGCCCAGATCCAGACCTTCCTCGCCGGCGACGACGTGATCCTCGATCGCGAGTTCTTCCTGCATGACATTGCTGCCAGCGCCGCGCATGCGCAGGGCCTGCAGCACATCGGCATCCTCAGCGCCGACGAACTGGCCGGATTGCTGCGCGAGCTGGAGGTGCTGGCACAGGACTTCCGCGAAGGCCGCTTCGTGCTGGATACGCAGTATGAGGATGGCCATTCGGCGATCGAGGCACGGTTGACCGAACGCCTGGGTGATGCCGGCCGCAAGATCCACACCGGCCGCAGCCGCAACGACCAGATCCTGGTCGCCACCCGGCTGTGGTTGAAGGAAAAGCTGCAGCGCGTGGCGCAGGTCAGCGCCGAAGTGGCAAAGGTGGCACTTGACCGTGCGCAGGCCGAGCAGCATCTGCCGATTCCCGGTTACACCCACATCCAGCGTGCCGTGGTGTCCTCGGCCGGCATGTGGTGGGCCGGTTGGGCCGAAGCCTTCATCGACAACGCCGTGCGCGCCCGCGATACCCATGCACTGGTCGATGCCAATCCGCTTGGCACCGCCGCCGGTTACGGCGTGAACCTGCCCCTGGATCGCGAGCACACCACCGCCGCGCTCGGCTTTGCGCGCATGCAGATCTCGCCGATCTACGCGCAGCTGTCGCGTGGAAAGTTCGAACTGGCCGCGCTGGAAGCGCTGGGCGGTGCCACCCTGGACCTGCGCCGCATTGCCTGGGACCTGTCGCTGTTCACCAGCGCCGAATTCGGTTTCATCGCGTTGCCGGCGCAGTACACCACCGGCAGTTCGATCATGCCCAACAAGCGCAATCCCGACGTGATCGAGCTGATGCGGGCGGCCCATGCCAGCGTCGCCGCTGCGCGCACTGAAATCGAGCAGTTGCTGTCGCTGCCGTCGGGCTACCACCGCGACCTGCAGTCGTCCAAGGGCGCCATCTTCCACGGCTTCGGTCGTGGCCTGGCCGCGCTTGAACTGCTGCCGGCGCTGCTGGCCAACCTGGAATGGCGCGATGACAAGCTGCGTGCAGCGATCGATTCGGGCATGTATGCCACCGATGTCGCGGTGGAAGCTGCGGTAGCGGGCGTACCGTTCCGCGAGGCCTACAAGGCTGCTGCTGCCGGTGCCGACAGTGCAGGGCAGGGGCGCACGCCGGAAGGCAGCCTGGCGGCGCGCGTATCGCCGGGTTCGGCGTCGGACCTGCGCCTGGATGAACTGCGCGCGCGCTGGCAGGCGCTGTCCTGATGGCCGGCACCGTCTACCTGGTGCTGGCGATGCGCCTGCCGGGCTTCACCGACGCCGTGGTGCAGCCGCACCGCGACTTCCTCGATGCGTTGCAGGCCGAGGGCAGGCTGCAGCTGACCGGCGGCTTTGCCGACGGCAGCGGTGGCGCCTATGTCCTGTGCAACCTCGACAGCTTGGCGCAGGCGCAGGCCATCGTCGCCACCGATCCGCTGGTGACGATGCAGGCATCGGCGCTGAGCGTCCATGAATGGAATACCCGCTGAGGCGCCCCTGATGACTGTCCACGCCACCCACGTTGCATCGCCGTTCCCCGAACAAGCGCTGCCGTCGTGGCGGCGTGCCGTGCTCAAGGTCGGCAGCAGCCTGCTGGCCGCCGACGGTGGTGGCCTGTCGCCGCGCCACGCGCTGGGCCTGGCCCAGTTCGTTTCGGCCAACGTGCTGGCCGGGCGCGAGGTCGTCATCGTCTCCTCCGGCGCGGTCGCTGCCGGCCGCGCGATCCTGCCCCGGGCCGATGAACCCGGTGCGGCGATGGCGGCGCGGCAGGCGTTGGCGGCGCTGGGCCAGGCGCAGCTGATCGGTCTGTGGCAGCGCTTCTTCGAGCGCCCGGTGGCGCAGGTGCTGCTGACCCATGACGATCTGCGCAACCGCCGCCGCTATCTCAATGCGCGGGCAACCCTCAACGAGCTGCTGCGGCTTGGCGCGCTGCCGGTGGTCAACGAGAACGACACCGTTTCGGTGGATGAGCTCAAGCTCGGTGACAACGACAACCTGGCCGCGACGGTGGCAGCGCTGGTCGATGCCGATGCACTGTTCATCGCCACCGACATCGACGGTCTCTACAGTGCAGATCCGCGCACGCATGCCGATGCCCGGCCACTGCATGAAGTGGCCGAGTTGAACGATGCCGTGCTGGCGATGGCTGGTGGCGCCGGTTCGGTCGCCGGTACCGGCGGCATGCGCACCAAGCTGGAGGCCGCAGCCAAGGCCGGCCGTGTCGGCATTGAAACCTATCTGTTCAATGGCCGCAGCGGCGACGTTGTGCGCGCGCTGGCGCAGGATCGCCTGTTCGGCACCCGTATCCATGCAGCACGCAGCCGCGAGGCGGCCCGCAAGCACTGGCTGCGCCACGCTCCGCTCGCCGAAGGCGCGATCCTGATCGATGCCGGCGCCGCCCAGGCGATGCGCGAGAAGGGGGCATCGCTGTTGCCCGGTGGCATCACCGGTGCCGACGGCGCGTTCCGGCGCGGTGACATGGTGCAGGTATGCTGGAACACCGACGCCGGCCGGGTGTGCGTGGCCCGTGGTGTAAGCCAGTACGCCGCCGATGACGTGCGCCGCATTGCCGGCCGCCACACCCGCGACATCCAGACCGTGCTCGGCTACAACTACGGCGGTACCGTCGTCCATCGCGACGATCTGGTGCTGCCATGAACCCACTGCAGGATATGCCGATGAGTGAGATCGAATCGCAGGCCCGTGCCTGCCGCGACGCGGCCCAGGTGGTTGCCGGCCTGGACAGTGATGCGCGCAGGGCACTGCTGCAGGCGATGGCGCAGGCGCTGGAGGTCAATGCCGGACAGATTCTTGCAGGCAATGCACGCGACCTGGCCGCCGCCCGCGACAAAGGCGTGGGCAGCGCGATGCTCGACCGCCTGGCACTGGATCCGGCGCGCCTGCTGGCGATGGCCGACGCCGTGCGCGAGGTGGCCGGCCTGCCGGACCCGGTCGGGCAGGTGACCCGCGACGACGTGCGTCCGAACGGCATCCGCGTGCAGAAGGTGCGCGTGCCGCTGGGAGTGATCGCGATGATCTACGAAGCTCGCCCGAACGTGACCGCCGAAGCCGCCGCGCTGTGCCTGAAGGCGGGCAACGGCGTGATCCTGCGTGGCGGCTCGGAGGCGATCCATTCCAATACCGCCATCGCCCAGGCGTTGGCGGGGGCATTGAAGGCCAACGGCGTGCCCCCTGCCGCTGTGACGGTGCTGACCGACCTGCGTCGCGAAGCAATGCTGGAACTGCTGCAGCTGCACGAACTGATCGACCTGGCCATCCCGCGCGGTGGCGAAGGCCTGATCCGCTTCGTCGCCGAGCACGCACGGGTACCGGTGATCAAGCACTACAAGGGCGTCTGCCACCTGTTCGTCGATGCCAGTGCCGATCTCGACAAGGCAGTCGATCTGCTGGTGGACGGCAAGTGCAGTCGCCCGTCCGCGTGCAATTCACTGGAAACCCTGCTGGTGCACCGGGACATTGCCGCAGCGTTCCTGCCGCGTGCTGCACAGGCGCTGGCCGAACGTGGCGTGCAGCTGCGCGCAGACGAGCGCGCGCAGCCGTTGCTGCCGGGAAGTACCGCGGCCAGCGAAGACGACTATGCCGCCGAATTCCTTGATCTGGTACTGGCGGTCCGCGTGGTCGACGATCTTGATGCAGCGATCGCGCACATCCGTACCTATACCTCCGACCACACCGAAGTGATCGCCACTGAAGACGTAGCCAGTGCCGAGCGTTTCGTCAGCGCATTGCGCTCGGCGGTGGTGATGGTCAACGCGTCTTCGCGTTTTTCCGATGGTGGCCAGCTTGGCCTCGGCAGCGAGATCGGCATCTCCACCACGCGCCTGCACGCCTATGGCCCGATGGGGCTGGAAGCGCTGACAGTCGAACGGTTCGTGGTGCGCGGCGAAGGCCAGGTCCGAAGGTAGGGTCACAGCCGGGCTGCGCCCGGCACCCGCAGAGGCCACGGCAGCAGCCGAAGCAACAGCAACGGCAACAGCCGAAGCAACAGCGGGTTCCTGCGGGATGGCGGGGTGGGTCCGGTTGCGGGGGACGCCGTGAACCCGTCCATGGGGCTTGGCCGCGGCATCCATGCCGCGGACACCCCCGCAACCGGACCCACCCCGCCTTCGACAGATCTCCGCAATCTGTCGGGATGGCATGACTTGCTGTTGGTGGGTGTCGAACCTGGTCGACACGTAGATACACGCCATGCGTGGATGCTCTTTGATGAATTGTCGACTATTCGATTTCGATGGAGATTCATCCACGCATGGCGTGGATCTGCCAGATTGCGGAAATCTGTCAGAGGTGGGGCGGTGTGGGTAGGCAGGACCGTTGGCGCCATGGATGGCGCCATCGAGCCCCCATGGATGGGTTTACGGCGTGTCCTGCCTGCCCATACCGCCCCGCCATCCCACTGACTGCCAGCTGTTGCTGTTGCTTCGGCCTCTGCGGGTGCCGGGCGCCGCCCGGCCGAACCCCCGTTACCTCAACAGCTGCGCGGTCATGCCCAGCGGCCGTGCATGCTCATCCATGTGCAGGGTGATGGCCTTGGCGCCGAACATCTGTTCGGCAAGCTGATCGCTGGCACCCAGCGAATGGGCGATCTCCGCACGACTTGCGTCCTCGTGCGGGCCGCGCCGTTCCTTGCCGGCGAAGCGGTAGCGGTTGTACTCGGCCCAGGCGATCAGCAGCAGCGCACAGCACGCCAGGATCACCGGCAGGGCGATGATCACGAACGGGTCCAGATGCTGCTTGCGCTCGTACAGCTGCAGCCACGCCAGCTGCCCACCGAGCAACCAGGACACCAGCGTGACCAGCGGTGCCCACAGGTAGAAGTAGAACCCCCAGAATGCCAGGGTCACAAAGCCCCAGGCAGTGCGCTGCAGGCGGGGCTGCTTGCGCGGTTTCTGGATCAGGCGCGAGTCGAAGCGGTTGGACGGCGTCCTGGCGGTTGTCTGGCGATGTGCGTTCATCGGATACCTCTGTCTGGGCTGACCCAGGTGGCACGCTTGCCACGCCGCCGGAGAAGGGTCTTCGGCAGCGCCACCAGCGTGGTGAACAGGCTGATCAACCAGTACGCCATCGGGTACCAGATGACCCAGAAATAGTTGCGGCCGATATGCGTTTCGTAACGCCTGTCGATGATCAGGCTGCTGGCGAACTGCAGCAGGCAGACCAGGGCCAGGATCACGCCATGCCATTGCGGCAGCAACGTGTCGATGTACAGCGACGGCGGCATCGGGATGAACTTGCCCACTGCCCACAGCAGGATGATCACCAGCATGGTGTAGGCCCACAGCACGCTGAGGATGTACTCCAGCAGCACGCCCCACATCCGCCGCTTGCGCCAGCTGAACAACGAAGTGCCGTGGCGCAGCAGGACTTCCACGCCGCCCTGTGCCCAGCGCAGTCGCTGCCGCCACAGGCCCTTCAGCGTTTCCGGCATCAGGATGAAGCACAGCGCGTTGGGCTCGTAACGGATGTCCCAATGATCCAGCTGCAGCCGCCAGCTGATGTCGATGTCCTCGGTGACCATGTCATCGGCCCAGTAGCCGATGCGATGCAGGGCGGTGCGACGGAACGCGGCAATGACGCCGGACACGGTGAAGATGCGGCCGTACACGCGTTGGGCGCGCTTGATCATGCCGATGATCGAGGAGAACTCCGCCACCTGCAGGCGGCCGAGCAGGGTGGAGCGGTTGCGGATGCGCGGGTTGCCGGTCACCGCACCCACGCGTGGGCCGCTGGTCAGGTGCCAGACCATCCAGTGCATGGCGAACTCTTCCAGCATGGCATCACCATCGATGCACACCAGGTACTCCGATCTCGCCGCCAGCGCGCCCATGCGCAACGCGTTGGCCTTGCCCAGGTTGCGGTCCAGATGGACCACGCGCAGGCGCGGATGAAGCGCTGCAAGCGCGTCCAGGCGGGTACCGGTGTCGTCGGTGCTGCCATCGTTGATGGCGATCACCTCAAAGTCCGGGTAGCGCTGGGCCAATGCCGCGCCGAGGGTGTCGTCCAGGTTCGCCGATTCGTTGTGGCACGGGATCAGCAGGCTGGCGAACGGATACTCCGCCATCGGTGGTGGGTCGTTGCGCGGCCGCGACTTCCGCTCACGGCGGAAGAAGTAGTACAGGCCCCCGGACATCCAGAAGAACGCCATCACCATGGGGTAGAAGAAGGCGAACTGGAACATGGCGTTGAGCCACGGATTCATGTCCACGTCACTTCTCCGGGTACGGGAAGTTGCGCGCGGACATCGCCGCGCGTGCATCCTGGGTCGACGGCTTGTCGGCGATGAAATCGTCCGGGTACCACGCGAAATGGCGCACGCCCTGTGCCTGCAGGCGGCGGATCTGCGCGCGCAGCTGTTCGCCGCTGATCGGCCGCTGCGTGCGCCAGTCCACGGTCTGCAGCTCGAACATCGTGTGCTTCAGCTCGGGGTCGTGCGCACGCACGGCCACCACCAGCTTGTCCAGCCAACGCTGCGGGCGGCGGCTGCCTTCCATCCATGGCATCGCCATCAGCGCGGTGCGGTCGTAGGCCTTGTTGAACAGGTCCAGGCGCTGGGCGAACCATGCCGCGCTCTGCGGCTCCAGCACCGGCTGCGCGTACAGGTTGCGCACGGTGCCCAGCTTGGGGCGCCAGCGTTGTGCGCTGTCACGCAGTTCCAGGGTGAAATCGATCAGCGCCTGGGTGCGGCCGCCGTCGCTGCCCTCCTGCGGCAGCTGGGCCAGCTCGGTATCGCGCACGTAGCCGTCATCGTGGAACAGCAGGCCTTCGAAATACGAATTGATCGCCAGGTCTTCGTAGATGTCCTTGATGATCTGTCGTGCCTGCGGCTTGGTGAAATCCAGGCGGTACATGCCATCGCGTTCCGGGCTCTGGATGCCCAGCGCCGCACGCTGCGCGGCGTCGGGCAGTTCATAGCCCAGCACCGGCAACCACGCATACACCTTCACCCCGGCACGGGTTTTCAGCTGCCAGGCGACGCGGTTGAACAGGTCCGCGCGCATCGGCAGGTGGCGGTTCGGGAAGTACAGGGCATCGGCGGTGTTGTTGCCGTCAGGATCGGCGAAGGCCTGCAGGTAGACATGGGTCGGGCCGATCCGCTTCACCCGCTCGATCAGCGCATCCAGGTTGCGCGCCTGCTGTGCAGGGTCGCTGTCGTAGACCGAGTCCATGTCGATCTGCAGTGCGCGGGTGCCGTCCAGATTGACGTTGCGACGAAGCTCATAGGCCAGCGACGTGATGTTCGGATTGCTGGTCACCAGCAGGCGTGCCAGGCCATGCAGGTCGGCAGTCACCGGCGTGCTGCGTCCTTCCAGGTCGAAGGACACCGGCATGCCCAGCTGCTCGGCGATGTCGTTGCTCAACTGGTTGTAGGCGGCGTAGGGCCAGACGATCGCTTTCGGGCGTACACCCAGTTCCTTCTCGATGCGCTGCACGCTGCGGCCGAGATCGTCGCGCAGGCGCTTCTCGTACTCCTGCGCGCTTTCATAGCGCTGCGCCTTGGGGTCGTAGATGCGGGTGATCACCGCCGGGGTCTGGTTGCCCTGTGGGTTGGACTGCACGCCGTGGTGCAGGTTGTCGGTATGGCTGGCCAGTTCGATCAGGCCGCTGGCCTGCATCTCGCGCAGCTGGTCCCAGGTCAGGAAGTCGTCATGGCCGAAGGGACGGTAGCCGTAATCGATGGTGCGGCCCGGTGCCATGTCCACATAGTCGGTGATCACCGCCACCAGCGCCGGATAGTTGTACGCGCGCAGCAGCGGATAGACGCGGCTGTACACGCTGCGCAGGCCGTCGTCGAAGGTCAGCAGCACCGGCCGCGGCGGCAGCGTTGCCTCACCGCGCGAGGCCTTGATCAGCTGTGACAGCGAGACCGGGTGATAGCCATGGGCGGACAGCCAGTCCAGGTGTGCGGCGAAGTTCTGCGTGCTGACCGCGTAGGCGTCGCCGTCGGATTTTTCCAGCACATCATCGCGCACGTCGTGGTAGCTGAGGACCAGCAGGCCGTTGTCGGCCGCGTCCAGTTCCGCGGCCGAGCTGGCGCGCTGGGCGGCGGCGGGCAGGGCGAGGGCCAGCAGCGCCAGCAGCAGTACGGTCGTCAGGTTGCGAAGCATCCGTTCCATCTCATTCTCCCCAGCGCAGCGCGGCATCGAAGCCGATATGTCGTTCACGTTGGCCGTCGTAGACCGGCCGCGACCAACTCACGCCGTACTCGAGGATCCGCCCTTGATCGAACTGCCATTCGTGGCGATAGGCCACGGTTGGAATGATTGAACTGCCAAAACCTTCCTGCCAGTAGTTGCCCACCGACACCGTCAGGCGATGGCGGAAGTGGCGCTCGTAATGGCGCCACAGCTGTTGGTCGATGCGCAGGCCCACTTCCACCGAGCGATCCCGCGAGGGGTTGAAGTAGGGCGCATCGTCGCGGCTGCCACGGCTGGTGTAGACGCTGCCCAGGCCATCGATCAACAGGCGCGGGCGGGTCAACAGCCGTTGTTCGATCGCACTGTTCAGCGTATCGCGGCGGTTGCCATCGTCGTAACGGAACTGGCTGCCACCGAAGCTCCAGTGGGTGCGCTCGTTGCGCGTGTAGTCCACTGCAACCGCAACGCTGTCGGCGGTGATGCCCGCCACGCGTGCCTGCATCGAGGCTTCCGGGTCATTGCGGGCAGCGGTCACGCCGGCATGCCAGCGATCATTGAACTGCCAGCCGAAGCCGCCGCGCAGGCCGGTGTCGCCGATGCTGTCGTTGGGGCGCATCACCGCCGCCTCGGCATCGAGGCGGTCGAAGCGGTAGCGCACGCCGGCACCGATCCACAGCGGATCGATGTCCTGGTCCTGGAAGCTGACCGAACGACGGTCGGCGAAGGCAAACAGGCGCCAGCGGTCGTTGAGAACCGGCGAGGCCACTTCCACGCCGTAGTGCAGGTCGTCGTTGCCCAGTGGCGAGGTGCCGCCGCCGCCGGAACTGCGGCCACCTTCGACCTTTGCCAGCAGCTGCCAGCCGCGATGGGCACGCCAGTCACGATCCATGCGTTGCACCGCCGGCTGGCTTGGATAGCGTGCCAGCAGGTCGTCATGCAGCGGCCGCGCCAGGTCGTCGCGTTGCAGCTGCACGTAGGATTCGTACATGCCCAGGCGCGGCGCGATGTCACGCGGGTCCAGCGTATAGGCCATCTGGTGGCGCTCAAGCGCCCGCCGTGGCCAGCCGCGCATCTGGTAGACGCTGCCCAGTGAAGTCTGCAGGCTGCCATTGCCCGGGCCGACCTCGACCAGGGCTTCCAGTTCGCGCTGGGCCGTGGGCAGGTCGCCGCTGTAGGCCCGCACCATCCCCAGGTTCAGGTCGGCCTCGTAACGCGCCCAGTTCTCGAACGGGGTCTTGCCGCCGCCCCAGCGCCAGGCCGGCTCGTCCTTCTGCCAGGCCTGCAGGTAGCCCACCGCCTTCTCCGCCTGCTCGGTTTCCAGATAGGCATAGGCCAGCTCCGAGCGTGACTCGAAGCGTGAGGGATCGTTCTTTGCGGCGGCCTCCAGCAAGGGAATGGCCTCCTCCGGATTCTGCGTGGCCATCAGCGAGTCGCCTACGGCCGGCAGCACGTAATCGGGCAGGGCATGGCCTTCGCGCTGCAGCGCCCGCGCCTCGTCGCGCACCTGCGCGTGGCGGGCCAGGCGGTTGAGCAGGATCAGCCGGTCCATGCGGATACGCAGCGGCGCCTGCGCCTGCGTTGTGCCATCGCGCTCGACGTACTGCTCCATTTCCGCCAGCGAAGCCTCGGCCTCGACCAGCCGGGTGTCTTCGCTTTCCCCGTAGGCCAGGCTCCAGTTGACCAGCTTGGCCACGTAGTTGGCCTCCAGCCGCGCTTTCTGGTCCTGGTCGAACAGGTTGGGCCGTGCCTGGTAAAGCCGCCAGGCGCGATGGGCGTTGCCGATGTCGCCCAGAGTCAGTACCTGCAGCTTGTACAGCAGGTCGTCGTTGGGCTCGCGCAGCTGCGCCCGCTCGATCGCGGCCAGCGCATCGACCCAGCGTGCCTGGTCACGGTAGTGCCCGATCTCGGCGAGCCGGTCGGCGCGCGTGATGACGGTGGGCGGCGAGGCCGCGTGGGCCCAGCACGCCAGAGTGGCGCAGGCCAGGCCGACGCACAGCGCCAGCGGACGATGAACAACCATGAGACCCCCTAAGCATCCATTGCTGAACGATGTGCTCAAAAGTGTGACGCACATCACATGCCAACTATAGCTGACGCTCTGCCAAAGCGCCTACTTCCTATCCGTACCTTGTTGACGGAGAGTCCTTGGGTGACCGGCCAGCCCTGTCGCAACGCGTTGTCGCGCATACACTTTTCTGCTGTCCACTGGAACGGCACGGGGTAGCCTGGGCCGCCCCCTGAGGGGGCGTGCCCTGCTGGTAACGCCAGTTCTGGACGCATAACGGGTCAGCTTTGGACACGCTACGTCACCCGCTGCGGTGGCGGTGTGTAGATCGCGGTAGTGGGGTGTGTGGGTCCAGCTTCACGGCGGCGGGCGCCAGCCTGCCGGTCCGGTCACCACTGGTCTTCCAGCTTGCGCGGCTTGCAGGCCACCCACGAGGCGCACAGCATCAGCAGCGCGCAGCCGAACAGGAAGGCGAAGGGCAGGGTCCAGCCCTCGCTGACGGTGTGCAGCCAGCCGACCAGGAACGGGCCCAGGCAGCTGAAACTGTAGCCCACGCCCTGCATGAAGCCGGACAGGGCCGCCGAACCGGCGGGGGTGCGCGTGCGCAGATTGATCAGGGTCAGTGCCAGCGGAAACGTGGACGGCCCAACGCCCAGCAGGCAGGCCCACAGCAACGGCGCCTTCATCGGGGCGAACAGCAGGCCGGCGAAGGCGATGGCAAAGGCGGAAAAGCCGATCAGCACCAGCGGGAAGGGATTCTGCAGGCGCACCGCCAGAGACGGAATCACCAGCGATGGCAGCAGGCCCAGTGCCGAGAAGACTGCGACCATCACCCCGCCGAAGGCAGGCGTGGCGCCGGCTTCGACCACGATGCGCGGCAGCCAGGTGAACATCGAATAGGTCATCAGCGAGGTCATGCCGAACATCAGCGTCATGCTCCAGCCCAGCGACGTACGCCAGACCCTGCCGTGCGGCTGCGCGGTGGGATCGCTGCTGTCCAGCACCGGCCTGGGCGCACGGCGTGCCAGCAGCATCCATGGCAGGGCCGCAGCCAGCGCCAGCAGCGCCCACATGCCCAGCGACACCCGCCAGCCTGCGGCGTTGGCCACCGGCACCGCCAACAGCGCCGGCATCATCGTGCCCAGCTGCAGCACGCTGATGTACAGCGTGCTCATGGTGCCGACCTTGTTGGCGAAGTAGCGCTTCACCAACGGCGGCACCACTACGTTGCCGATGCCCATGCCCGCCAGTGCGATCACCGAGCCCAGCAGCAGGGTGCCGACATTGCCGGCGCTGGAGCGCAGCAGCAGGCCGGCGGCAGCCATCAGCATCGCCAGCAGGGTGGTGCGCTCAAGGCCCAGGCGTCGTGCCAGCGCCGGGGTGGCAACGCCGAACAGTGCGAACGACGCGGTCGGCAGCATGCCCAGCACGCCGGTCATGGTGGTGCCGAAGCCGAACTGCTGGCCCAGCACGTCCAGCAACGGGGTGATGGAGGTGACGGCGGTACGCAGGTTGACCGCCGCCAGCAGGATCGCGGCGAACGCAAGGACGCGACCGTGCAGCAGCGACGGCGAGGATGGGGTTGGCGACGTCATGCGGTAGTCCTTGCAGGTGACGCACGCCGCGTCTTTGGCGTGCAGCGCCGCACCGTGCTGTGCCGGTGCGGTGGGTGGGGGAGGGCGCCATTGTACGTGGCTGGCGGGGTCGGGTCCTGTCGGCGCTGATTGTCGCGATCCGCACGTCCTGTTGGCAGTGGCCGCGAAGCGCCGGACATCCGCCTTGGTCCCACGAAACCGCTGCATCTGCGCCATCTGCGCGGAGTTTGCCCGCATGCAAGCAGCGCAGAACATGCATGAAGCGTCGCGCCGAAGTGCAGGCGGGGTTGTGCCATTGCTAGGTTCGGGCCGAATCCACGGCGGAAGGATCACGGGGTGGCAAGGACGTTGATTGTGGTGGGCGATGCAACCACCGGCGGTGGCCGGGTCATCACCGGTTCGCCCACGACCGACATCGAGGGCAAGCCTGTGGCACGGGTGGGTGACAAAGCCACCTGCCCCAGGCACCAGGTGGTGGCCTCCATCGTCAGTGGTGATTCCACCCTGATGTTTGAGGGCCAGCCGGTGGCGCGCGACGGCGACAGGCTGTCGTGCGGTTGCTCGCTCATCGCCGGGCAGCAGTCCCTGGTGTTCGTGGATGCGGGCGGTGGTGGTGGCGGCGCGGACAGTGGGCCGGCGGCGCAGGCCGTGCAGGCGGCCAGTGGCGTCGCACCCGCAGCGCTCGTGCCTGCCGTGCCGATGGCTGACAAGGCGCCGGTGTGCGAGGCCTGCCTGCTGGCCGGTGCCCACTCCGGCGCAACCTTTCTGGGGCGATGAATGAACCGATATGCCATTGTCGATGCAGCAGCCTATGCCGACACGTACAAGGCACTGGCCTGGTACGCCCAGGACCTGCCGCATCGCTCGTTGTTTGCGCGCCAGCCCGAGGCCGCCCACGCATCCATCGGCCCTTGGCTGCTGCAGTTGCCCGCGCAGGCCCACACCCAGGTGGACGGTTGGCTGCGTGCGCTGGAACTGGACAGGCCTGTCGTGGCCTGGCTTACCAGCGAAGCCGGTTTCGAAGCGGTGTTCCAGCACCTGGAGGCCTGCCTGGATCTGTGCCGCCCCAACGGCCGGCTGGCACTGCTGCGCTACTGGGACGGTCGCGTGTTCCTGCGGTTGCAGCGGGCCTTCACCCTCCAACAGCGCAGGCAGCTGATGGGCCCGCTGGCGTGGTGGCGTTTCCAGATCCTGGGCCAGGCCTACGCCCTGGATCGCGCAGAGCTGTACGCAACGGAGGCCGGTTGATGTTTGAGATCACCGAGGAACAGGAAGCCTTGTTGCGCCTGCCAGACCCCAGCACCTTCTTCCCGAAGTTGACCAGGGAAATCCGCCAGGAATACCCGCAGCAAACGGGGCACCTCGACGAGCGTGCGTTGATGGACGAGGTGGTGCGAAGCCATGACCACGCAGCCTGTTCCCTACGCATCACCCACCTGCCGGTGCTGGTCCGCTGGGTGAAGGCGGATGTGGCGTGGGCACGCGGCTTGCGGGCCGTCCCTGCGGCGGACATGTGGATGCGCACCGCGAAGAACCCGAATCTGGCAGCGGCGGATCTGCTGTCGAATCTGGCAGGACACTAGGAGCGGTAATGGGCACCAGAATCATCGGACCCCGGCCCTGGCTTGGGCCAGGCATGACAGGTGGCAGCGGCGGCGTGGACGAACACGGCAACCCAGTGGATCCCTACGGCGGGCCGACCACCGGCGATGTGGTGAAGGGCATTCGTGGCGTGGTGGATGGTATCGGGCAGCGGGTGAGCGGTGAGGCCAAACCTGATGCGCGCGCTGAGCCGACGGCCAAGGCGCGGGAGGTGGACTGCTCGCAGATGCCTGACGAGACCGCGTGCAACGAATGCCTGCTGAAGAAGGGGTTCATCGGCCCACCCGTTACCCCGCGCTATGTTACCCAAAGCAACCTGATCAATTACGAGTACCAGCTGTACATTGCCAACCTGCGCTCGGCACCGCTGCGCTTTGGTTTCATGGTCGCGGACAAGGCGGATCCTGATCGGCGGTTGTTCTCGGTGGATACGTTGTTTGACTATCTTGAGCGCGACGGGTTCTCACGCACCGTGCAGGAATGGCATTTCAACGCCTGCGAATTTGATGGATTCTGGTTGAAGGACTGCACGGTGGTGGAAGCGAAGGGGAGGTATGACCATTTTTTAGATGAAGATGGAGATGTGAAGTATGGCTTCGTTCGGCAGAATGTCTTCGGTCCATGGGCTGAGCAAATGGATAGGCAGCGTGCTGCGATTGGCATCGCCGGGGCGTCAGCCAAACTTTTGTGGTGTTTCATGCAGTCGCGGGTAATGAAGGCGGCGATAGCAATGGATTTTGTCGATCCACTTCTCTGTCAATACGAGCCGTTTTCTGGGGGGAATGTATGATTCTGAGCGCTCAAGCCAATCTGCGCACGAAGCCGACTTCCCGTACACCGGAGGAGGTGCTGAGTAAGGCCATGGGACTCACCCAGAGCCTGGCGCGGACGCACTCATTGATGAAGAACTGGTATGCATTGCCCTCGGGCCCCGTAGATAGGTATGTGCCCCTGCAAGACGCCGATGTTTTGCTGGCTTCAATGAGGAAACGTATTGAGAGTAGTCGTAACCGTTTCGGCCACTATGACGAGCTTGGAGCTTCATTGATGGTGGCCAACGTTGACAATGATCGGGATTGGCGCAAGCCCGGTGTGGTTGTGCTCGACTTGAACCCAACAACAGGTCGCAACAGCTTCAGCCTTAAAGGGATCGGAGCTTTTGGAGAAGCTGCTTCCTCGGTCATGCTCAACGCATTGATCGAATCGGTGAAGGCGATTCAGCCAGAATTCGCCTGTACAGATGTTAAGGCTAGAACGCTCGAAAGTGAACTTATTTACTATCGGATCAGCCGGCGTCTATATCAGCACCGTCAGTTCTTTGGCTGGATGGGGTTTATTCCTGCGCAGATCACCCACGCGCAGATACGCGACGCCCATGCCGTCCACCCGGTAGATGGCTTGGGTACGGTCATCGTCTCAGTGCCGGGGATTTTCGACCCCAGCGACGACGCGCAGGTGGAAAGGGTTCACCGCGTCGAGATGGATCTGGCCAGCTACGACCTGTTGCCGGTAACGGACCCGAACCTCAGGGGCTGAGCGGGAATGTGATCATCAACACCCAAGCCAATTTGTGGATAACACCTGTTGTGCGATCACTGGAGCAGGTTCTGTGTGGGCGGCGTAGGTGATTAGGACTTGCCGAGGATGCACCCGTTGATGAAGAGGTGGTGCGCACTCCTTTCAATCCACGCAGGACACTAGGAGCAGTAATGGGCACCAGAATCATCGGACCCCGGCCCTGGCTGGGGCCAGGCATGGCAGGTGGCAGCGGCACCGTGGACGAACACGGCAACCCAGTGGATCCCTACGGCGGGCCGACCACCGGCGATGTGATGGGGGGCATTCGTGGCGTGGTGGATGGTATCGGGCAGCGGGTGAGCGGTGAAGCCAAGCCGGATGCGCGCGCTGAGCCGCAAACCAAGGCCCGGGAGGTGGACTGCTCGCAGATGCCCGACGAAACTGCGTGCAACGAGTGCCTGCTGAAGGAGGGGTTCATCGGCCCGCCTCTCACCCCGCGCTTCGTCACCCAGCGCAATCTGGTCAACTACGAGTACCAGCTGTACATCGCCAATCTACGCTCGGCATCGCTGCGCTTTGGTTTCATGGTCGCGGATAAGGCGGATCCAGATCGGCGGTTGTTCTCGGTGGATACGTTGTTTGACTATCTTGAGCGCGACGGGTTCTCACGCACCGTGCAGGAATGGCATTTCAACGCCTGCGAATTTGATGGATTCTGGTTGAAGGACTGCACGGTGGTGGAAGCGAAGGGGAGGTATGAGCATTTTCTTGATGAAGAAGAACAGCCGAAGTACAGGTTTGTGGTACCCAGTGTCTTTCAGCCATGGAGGGAGCAGATGATTCGGCAGCGCGCGGCGATTGCGATTGCTGAGCCTCAAGGAAGGCTTGTGTGGTGCTTCATGCAGGGAAGGGCAATTGCAGCAGCCATTGAATTTGCTCGACTTGACCCGTGGATTTGCAGATATGAGCCATTTCGGGGAGGTGGTATATGATCATCCGAGCTCAAGCCGATCTGTGGACAGCGCCTGTCGCGAAATCTCCGCGCGAAGTGCTGCGAGTGGCTGTGGAGATAACTGAGAAACTGGCGCGGATGCATCCCTTAATGAAA
Organism: Stenotrophomonas sp. G4; assembly: GCF_003428825.1. Taxonomy (NCBI): domain Bacteria; kingdom Pseudomonadati; phylum Pseudomonadota; class Gammaproteobacteria; order Lysobacterales; family Lysobacteraceae; genus Stenotrophomonas; species Stenotrophomonas sp. G4. Next base: position 2,945,158 of record NZ_CP031741.1, on the reverse strand, counting down.
GGGTGGTATGCGCTTCCTTCGAGTCAGAAAGAGAAGACTCTCTCCTTGAATGATTCGGAAGAGCTCTTGACTCGGATGGAACGGGATGTCGAGAAACGTCGCCAACGATTTGGTGACCATGCGGAACTCGGCGCGTCCTTGAGTCTCGCCAATGTCGATAACGACCGCGACTGGCGTAAACCGGGAGTGGTTGTGCTCCAGTTGGACCCGACAACTGGATTCAACTCTTTCAGTCTTGTCAGGCCCGAGCCCTTTGGGGAGGCAACTCCTTCCCTGATGGTCAACGCTTTAATTGGGCTGGTGAAGACAATACGGCCGAATTTCGCATGCGTTGATGTAAAGTCCAGAGCGCCCGAGAAAGGCCTTGTGACATATCAAATAGACCGACGCCTGTATAAACACCGGCAGTTCTTCGGTTGGATGGGCTTCGTGCCCGCGCAGATCACCCATGCGCAGATCCGCGATGCACACGCCGTCCACCCGGTCGATGGCCTGGGCACGGTGATCGTCTCGGTGCCGGGCGTGTTCGACCCCACCGACGACGCGCAGGTGGACAAGGTGCACCGCGTCGAAATGGATCTGGCCAGCTACGACCTGTTGCCGGTAACGGACCCGAACCTCAGGGGCTGAGCGGGAGTGCTGCGCTTGGCAGTGTGGCTGACCCAAGGCCCGGAGCCCTGTGGGGCCTTGAGCCGGCCGGGTCCTTGCTGTAAGCGGCTACGCCCGGCGCTATACACCCGCCTGAACGTGCAGCCTTGCTGAGGCGGTAGGGCGCCAGCGCAGGGCGGGTGCCTTACCCCCGTCCCTGCCTTTCATGCTCCCCCGCGCCCGGACGTCAGGCACAAAAAAACCCGGAGGACACTGTCGTCTTCCAGGCTTCTTGGTGACCACCGGAGTGGTCGGGGAGACAGGATTCGAACCTGCGACCTCTACGTCCCGAACGTAGCGCTCTACCAGACTGAGCTACACCCCGAAGGGAGCCGCCTATTCTAGCCATTTCCCCCGATGGCGGCAAGGGGGAAGACCGTTCTGCTTCGCTGCCGTGGCAGCGACTCCTGCGGGAACAAAAAAGCCTGGAAGACTTCACCAGGCTTCAATGCGACCACCGAAGTGGTCGGGGAGACAGGATTCGAACCTGCGACCTCTACGTCCCGAACGTAGCGCTCTACCAGACTGAGCTACACCCCGAAGGAGCCGCCAAGAATACGGTGTGAAGGCCGTATCGGCAACCCTTTTTTACAATTTCAGCGCACTTCCTTGTCGGCGCGGCCGCTTTCGCGCGCTTCGAACCACATCCCGTTGAGGATGGCCACGACCGAAGCCAGGCCAGCGCCGAGAATCCAAGCGAAATACCACATGGTCAATCTCCTGTGTGCGGTGGAGGTGCCGGCGATGGGCCGGCACCCGGGCAGTCAGTACGCGTTGGGGTTGTCGTCCATGTCCTCGACCGTCGTCTTGCCCTTCAGCACGCGGTACACCCAGGTGGTGTAGGCGAGGACGATCGGCAGGAAGATGGCCGTGGCCAGCAGCATGATCCACAGCGTGAGGTGGCTGGACGAACTGTCCCAGACGGTCAGGCTGGAGGTGGGCTGGCTGGAGGACGGCAGCAGGAACGGGAAGATCGCAAAGCCGACGGTGAGGATGATGCCGGCAATGGACGCGCCCGAGGCGATGAAGGCCAGGCCGCCACGACGTGCGCGCAGCAGCACCGCACTGGCAAGCGCACCCACCAGGCCCAGCACCGGGAACACCAGCGTTGCCGGCATGCTGCTGTAGTTGCGCAGCCAGCCACCTGCGGCGGACCCCAGTTCGGCGGTCTTCAGCAGCGGATTGGTCGGCCCGTCGGTCACCACCTGCGAGGTGATCTGGTAGCCCGGCAGGCCGAAGGCCACCCAGGCGCCGGCAGCAGCGAACAACACGAAGCTGATGATGGCGGCGATGCTGCCATAGCGCGCTGCACGTTCGGCCACCGGGCCGTCGGTCTTCAGCACCAGCATGGCCGCACCGTGCGACACCAGCATGGCCACGCTGATCAGGCCGGCGATGAGCGCGAACGGCGTGAGCAGGCCGAAGAACGAACCGGTGTAGGTTACGCGCAGGGTGTCATCGAAGTGGAACGGCACGCCCAGCAGCACGTTGCCCACCGCGACGCCGGCAATCAGGCCCGGCAGCAGGCCACCGACGAACAGTACGCGGTCCCAGTTGTCGCGCCAGCGCTTGGACGGCAGCTTGCTGCGGTACTTGAAGCCGACCGGGCGCAGGATCAGTCCGAACAGCATCGCAAACACCGCCAGGTAGAAGCCGGAGAAGCTGACCGCATACAGCGGCGGCCATGCGGCGAAGATCGCGCCGCCACCCAGCACCAACCAGACCTGGTTGCCTTCCCAGACCGGGCCGACGGTGTTGATCACTCGCCGGCGTTCTTCATCGGTCTTTGCCACGAACGGCAGCAGCGTGCCGACGCCAAGGTCGAAACCATCCATGACGGCCCAGCCGACCAGCAGGATGCCGAGCAGCAGCCACCAGATCACGCGGAGCGTGGTGTAATCAAGTGCAATGAATTCCATCTGGATTCTCCTGCCTCAGGCCTGGCCGGGGGCAACGGCATTGGGGGAAACAGGGCGGATGTCGGCCTGCAGCGTCGGCAGGATGTCGTCCGGGCCCTTGCGGACCGCCTTCAGCATCAGCTTGATTTCGATGATCAGCAGCACCGTGTACAGGCTGGTGAACACCGCCAGCGTGGTCAGGATTTCATGCAGTGCCAGGCCCGATGCCGCGTAGAACGTGGGCAGCACGCCATCCACCGCCCACGGCTGGCGGCCGTACTCGGCCACGAACCAACCGCATTCGATCGCGATCCACGGCGCCGGCAGGCTCCACACGGCCAGCTTCAGGAACCAGCGCTTGTCCTGGAAGTTGTTGCGGCACGAGAAGTAGAAGGCCAGCGCGAAGAAGGCGATCAGGTAGAAGCCCAGCCCGGCCATGATGCGGAAGGTCCAGAACAGCGGCGCCACGCGCGGTACGGTATCCATCGCGGCCTTGGAGATCTCCTCCGGCGTTGCGTTGAGGATGTCCTCGCGGTAACGCTTCAGCAGCAGGCCATGGCCGAGGTCCTGCCAATGGCGATCGAACATCTCGCGTGCTTCGAGATCGTTCTTGTCCTTCTTCACCCGTTCCAGCGCACCGTAGGCGATCTGGCCACCGCGGATGCGGTGCTCGGCACGCTCCACCAGTTCCAGGATGCCCGGAATCGGCTGGTCCAGCGAACGGGTGGCGATCAGGCCCATCAGGTACGGGATCTTGATCGCGTAGTCGTTGGTGTGGGTGTCCTGGTTGGGAATGCCGAAGGCGGTGAAGTCGGCCGGCGCACGCTCGGTCTCCCACATCGCTTCGATCGCCGCCAGCTTCATCTTCTGGTGCTCGCTGGCGGCATAACCGCTCTCGTCACCCAGCACCACCACCGACAGCGAGGACAGCAGGCCGAAGGCTGCGGCCACCGCGAACGAACGGCGGGCCATGTCCCTGTGCTTGTTGCGCAGCAGGTACAGGGCGCTGATGGACATCACGAAGATCGCACCGGTCACGTAACCGGCACTGACGGTGTGCACGAACTTGGCCTGCGCCACCGGGTTCAGCAGCACCGCGGCGAAGTCGACCACTTCCATGCGCATGGTTTCCGGGTTGAACACCGCACCGGTCGGGTTCTGCATCCAGCCGTTGGCGATCAGGATCCACACCGCCGACAGGTTGGTGCCCAGCGCCATCAGCCAGGTCACGGTGAGGTGCTTGACCGGGCTCAGGCGCTTCCAGCCGAAGAAGAACAGGCCGATGAAGGTCGCTTCCAGGAAGAACGCCATCAGGCCTTCGATGGCCAGCGGCGCACCGAAGATGTCACCCACGTAGTGGCTGTAGTACGACCAGTTCATGCCGAACTGGAACTCCATCACCAGGCCGGTGGCCACGCCGATGGCGAAGTTGATGCCGAACAGGGTGCCCCAGAACAGGGTCATCTGCCGCCAGACCTGCTTGCGGGTCATCACGTACACGCTTTCCATGATGGCCACCATGAAGGACAGGCCAAGGGTGAGCGGTACGAATAGGAAGTGGTACATCGCGGTCAGAGCGAATTGCAGCCGCGACAGTTCTACGACTGTCTGATCAATCATGGCCTGGCTACCTCGTTGGATAGTGCCGTTGCAGGTGGCGGGAAGGGTGGTCTACGGGGTGAATGATGTGACCGACTACTTCAAACAGCCTTGATCCAGATCAATGTATGAACAGGTGTTCAGGAGGATCGTATGCCAACCCGATGAAGACTGCGACCGCCGGCCGCAGGGGAAGGCTGTTGCCTGCGCCTACAATGCCGTCCATCCCCCTGCTGCCTGTGAAGAGCCTTGAGCGCTGCCGAACCGACCGCTGACGCCCCTGATCGGGATGAAGAATCGAGCCGCCTGCGGCGTGAACGGACCGCTTGGCTGGCCGATCTGGCCCGTGCCGCGAAGGGGCGCCAGCGGCTGGCGTCGCTGTGCATCAGCATGTCCGGTGCGCTGTTGATCGCTCAAGCGGCCGCCATCGCCTGGCTGGTGCAGCAGGTGCTGGTCGAGCGCACGCCGCTGGCCCAGGGCCTGCCGGTGCTGGCCGCGCTGGCAGTGATCCTTGTCGTGCGTACCCTGCTGGGCAGTGCCACCCAGGCTGCGGCTGGTGATGTTGCCGACGCCGCACGGCTGTCCCTGCGCGAGCGTGTGTTCGCGCGCCTGCTCGGGCACGGCCCATTGTGGCTGCGGCAGCGCCGTGCCGGTGAACTGGGCGAGTTGATGCTGCATCACGGCGATGCGATCGAGGACTACTACAGTGGTTTCCTGCCGGTGCGTACCGAAGTGGTGGTGGTGCCGTTGTTGATCCTGGCTGCTGTGGCCTGGGTCGATTGGGTGGTTGCACTGATCCTGTTGTTCACTGCGCCACTGGTTCCGTTTTTCATGATGCTGGTGGGCTGGGGCGCCGAAGCCGCCGGGCGCGCGCAGCTGGGCGAGCTGGCGCGGATGAGCGGGCACTTCGCCGATCGCATCAAGGGCCTGGGCCTGCTGCGCCTGTATGGCCGTGGGGAAGCCGAACTGGCCGGCATCGAGGCGGCGGCCGAAGGTGTGCGCGTGCGCACGATGAAGGTGCTGCGCATCGCCTTCCTGTCGTCCACCGTGCTGGAATTCTTTGCCTCGGTCAGCGTGGCGATGGTCGCGTTGTATCTGGGCCTGAGCTATCTGGGCCTGATGTCGCTGCATGCGACCGTGCCGACGCTGGGGGCGGGCCTGTTCTGCCTGCTGCTGGCACCGGAGTTCTACGCACCGTTGCGGCGCCTGGCCGCGCACTATCACGACCGTGCCAATGCGCTGGCCGCCGCCGCCGAGGTGGAGCGCCTGCTGCAGGTGCTGCCGGAAGAGGAGGCCAGCACAATCGACGGCACGGTGCCGCTGGCGCCGGAGCCGGCCGAGGCCGCCCTGCCACCGCTGCAGGCGCACGGTCTGGTATTGCGTCCGTTGGGCGCTGCGCACGATGTGCTGCAGAACCTGGACCTGCAGCTGGAAGCGGGGCAGCGTCTGGCCCTGGTCGGCCCCAGTGGCAGCGGCAAGAGCACGTTGCTGGAAGCGCTGGCCGGTTGGCTGCCGCCGCGTGCGGGCCGGGTGCAGCTGCGGCCGGGGCTGCAGGTGGCCTATGCCAGCCAGCGTCCCTATCTGTTCCACGGCACCATCGCCGAGAACCTGCGCTTGGCCGATCCCGGTGCCAGCGACGCGCGCCTGCGCGCCGTTGCCGAAGCCGCCCAGGTGCTGCAGTTCGCACAGCGCCTGCCGCAGGGGCTGGATACGCTGATCGGCGAGCGCGGCTTTGGCCTGTCCGGTGGCGAAGCACGTCGCATCGGCCTGGCGCGCCTGCTGCTGCGCGATCCGCAGGTGCTGCTGCTGGACGAGCCGACCGCGTTTCTCGATGCCGAAACCGAAGCAGCGCTGCTGCGCAGCCTGGCCGCCTATGCGCGCGGACGCAGCGTGGTGGTGGCCACCCACAGCCCGGCGGTGATCGCCTGGGCCGACCGCTGCCTGCTGTTGCCCGAAGGGCGCCTGGTTGAGCCGGCGCAGGCGGTACGCGCATGAGCCGCTCTTCCGATTCACTGCGCATGGTGTTCCTGCGGCATCGCCCGCGCCTGCTGCTGGCGGTGCTGCTGCTGTGGACCACGATGCTGGCCGGCACCGCCCTGCTGGGCCTGTCTGGTGGCTTCCTCACTGCTGCAGCGCTGGCCGGTGCAGCGGGCCTTGGCCAGGGCTTCAATTTCTTCACTCCGTCGGCCGGCATCCGCGGCCTGACCATGGCGCGCATCGCATCGCGCTACTTCGAAAAGCTGGTGGGGCATGACGCCACCCTGCGCATCGCCCGCGACCTGCGCGTCTGGTTCTTCCGCCGCGCGCTGCCACTGGCCCCGGCACGGCTGGGTGCAACCCGCACCGGCGATCTGCTGGCGCGGCTGCTGGGTGACATCGGCGAAATCGATGGCCTGCTGGTGCGTGCCATCGGCCCGTTGCTGGCGCTGGGCGCGTTGACGTTGGTGGGCGTGGGCTCGGCAGCGTTGATCCTGCCATCGGCAGCGGTGCTGCTGGCGGTACTGGCGTTGCTGATCGGCATTGGCGTGCCGTGGCTGGGCGTGAGGGGCCATGACAGCGAAGAGGCCGACCGCGCCGCACATCGCGCAGCGTTGCGCACGGCGGCATTCGAGGGGCTGGAAGGGGCGGCTGATCTGGCCGCGCTCAACGCTGGCAATGCCTGGCAGTTGAAGGTGCGGGTGGCGGCCAAGCAGGTGGCCTCGCGCGATCGTCGTCGACGCCTGCGGCTGATCGCTGCATCAACGCTGCATGGTGTGCTGGCCGGGCTCGGCCTGGTAGCGATGCTGGCACTGGCGCTGCATGCGGCCGAACAACAGCGCATCGCGCCGGAAATGGCCGCCGGGCTGGTGTTCCTGACCGTGGCGATGATCGAACTGTGGGCGGGCATGGGCCTGGCCTGGCAGTCGCTGCAATCGGGCCGCATTGCGGCCGCGCGCCTGCAGGGCATCGTCGAGCAGGCACCTTCGGTGCAGGAGCCGGTGTCGCCGCAGCCGCTGGCGCCGGCGGCGACCGTGCATTGGGACGATGTGCACTTCCAGTGGCCGGGCGCCGCACGGCCGGTGCTGCGTGGCCTGCAGCTGACGCTGGCACCGGGCGAGCGCATCGCCATCCGTGGCGACAGCGGCAGCGGCAAGACCACCTTGTCGAGCCTGCTGCTGCGCCTGTGGGATCCGCAGCAGGGGCGGCTGACCTACGGTGGCCAGGACCTGCGCGATGTCGCCCAGGCCGACTGGCACCGGCACCTTGCGTGGCTGCCGCAGAACGCGCCGGTGTTTGCCGGCAGCGTGGCCGCGAACCTGCTGCTGGGCGATCCCGAGGCCAGCGACGAAGCGTTGTGGGCGGTGCTGCAACGGGTACGGCTGGGCGAATGGGCCGAGCGCAACGGCGGCCTGCAGGCGTGGGTGGGCGAGAACGGCGCAACGATGTCGGCCGGCCAGGCGCGTCGCCTGGCGCTGGCCCGCGCGCTGCTGCGCAATGCGCCTATCCTGCTGGTGGATGAGCCCACCGAAGGCCTGGACGTGGATACCGCGCGCGCGCTGCTGCAGGACCTGCCAGCACTGCTGGAAGGGCGCAGCCTGCTGATGATCACCCACGATGACCTGCCCGCAGGTGTGGTGGATGTGCAGTACCGGTTGGTGGACGGGGTGCTGGTCCGCGAACCGCTTCGGTAGATGCCGATCTTGGTCGGCATATCCACGCGTGGCGTGGATCTAGGGGCAGCTACCGCGAAAACGCGCGCAGCATCACCGCGATCGAGGCCACGTTGGCCAGCACGCACAACCAGAACACCCACTGGAACGGCGCCTTGCGATGTTTATGGCGGAACAGCGCCTGGCCGAGCAGCGCGCCGGGCCAGCCGCCGGCAAAGGCCAGCAGCTGCAGCGTGCGTTCGGGCGTCCTCTGCTGTTTTCGCTGCGCGGCGCGCTTGTCGTGCCCATACAGGCCGAACGACGCCGCACTGGCCAGCACGCACCATGCGCCCAGCCAGAGCGGAAACACGCCGGTTGCGGTCAAGCCGATCAACGCACCGAACGCGGCCAGTGCGAGATTGCGCCGCCACGCCACTACAGTTCGTCGAGGAAGCCGCGCACGGCCGGGCCGAAACGTTCGAAGTCGACCAGGAACGCGTCATGACCCTGTGGAGATTCCAGGCCGATGAAACGCGCGTCCGCGCCACCAGCGCGCAGGCCATCGGCGACCTGTTGCTGCTGCTGTACAGGGAACAGGATGTCGGTGTTGGCGCCGATCGCCAGTGCCTTGCCGACGCGGATGCTGGCCAGTCCGGCCAGCACATCGCCATCGCCATACTCGGCCAGATCGAACCAGTCCATCGAGCGGCTCAGGTACAGATAGCAGTTGGGGTCGAAGAAGCGCACGAACCGGCGTGCATGGCCTTCCAGATAGCTCTCGACCTGGAATTCCAGGCCGAACGGATCATCGTCGGTCTGGTCTGAATCCAGCCGCACGCGACCGAAGCGGCCATCCCATTCCAGTGCCGAGCGGTAGGTGATCACGCCCAGCTTGCGTGCCATGCGCATGCCCGATTCCGGGTACGCCTCATCGTCGTAGTGGCCACCGTTCCAGCGCGGGTCCAGGCGGATCGCTTCGCGCTGCAGCGAACGGATGGCGATCGAGAAAGGCAGGGCCTGCGCGCTGCCGGAAATGTTGATATGGCTGCGGGCGATGCCCGGATGCAGCAGCAACACCGCCAGCGCCGTCATCCCGCCCATTGAATTGCCGATCACGCAGGCGAGTTGTCCGATGCCCAGTGCGCGCACCACGTCGATCGCCGCGCGTGCGCCGTCTTCGATGGACAGTTCCGGGAAATCCAGGCGATACAGGTCGCCGGTGGCCGGATTGATCGAGGCCGGGCCGGTGGAGCCCTTGCAGCTGCCCAGCGAGTTGACGCACACCACGAACCAGCGGTCGGTATCGATCGGTTTGCCGGGGCCGAGCATGGCCTCCCACCAGCCTGGCGCAGGGTTGGCTTCGTTGGCCGCGGCATGCGCATCCGGCGACAGGCCGGTGACGATCAGGATCGCGTTGCTGGCCTCTTCGTCCAGCGCGCCCCAGGTCTCGTAGGCCACACGGGCGCCATGCAGGACACCGCCGCGTTTGCACGGAAAGGGCGAGGGCAGGGCATGGAAGCGGGTGCCGGGCGGAATGAATTCGGTCATGTGGGCATTCTAGCGGGGCGGCGTGTGCAGCTGGCGACACGCTGGTTTCCATCAACCGGCTGAGCGTGAATCCGCCGGGCATGGCCCGGCGCTACCGGTGGTGCGCGTGGATAGCGCCGGGCCATGCCCGGCGAGCGCAGCGGTGCGTGTACGTTACGGGAACTGCAGCTCGACCACACCGTCATGCGGCAGGCTGACCTTGACCGGGGCGGTCTGCAGGTCGTCTTCGCTGCGGTTGGCGCTGCCGCTGCGCGAAATGCGCGCCAGTACTTCCACTTCGCGATGTGCCGACAACGGTGCGGTAGGCATCGGGCTGTCGCCGTCGCCGAGGCCGACCGTTGCAGGGAAGCCGGCCAGGGGCAGCTTGCGTGCAGCCACCGGCATCGGCGGGCCGCCCACAGCGCGTGCCAGCACGAAGACCTGGGTGCTGGCCGGCCAGTCACCCGCTTTCAATGATGCGGGCAGCTGCACCCGTACCTGCAGCAGCGCGGGAGCAGCTGCCGGTGCGTGCGATGGCTGCCCGGCCGCCTCGCGGGCGATGGCGATCTGTGCCTGCAGCGCCTGCGCGGCACCCGGCTCCAGGCGTGGCAGCAGCGTGCTCCAGAGTTCGGCGGCCTCGGCATTGCGGCCCCGCTGGCGCAGGGCAATGCCAAGCAGCCAGCTTGCGCGTTCGGCGTCGGGCGACAAGGTACGTGCGCGCTGCAGCCATGCCAGCGCGGTGTCATCGAACTGCTTGCCAGGATCGGCCTGGGCGCGTGCCTGCGCGGCCTCGACCAGCACGCCCGGTTCGTCCGGTGCCAGTGCTGCGGCACGGTTGAAGGCGTCGGCCGCGGCGGCGGCATTGCCAAGCTCGGCCTGCGAACGACCCAGCAGCGCCCAGCCATCCGCACGTTGCGGGTCACGCTGCAGCGCCTGCTGCAGCGCCTCGACACCGTCGCGCAACGTGGCGACCGAAGGCGCAGGCTGCACCTGTGCGGCGCGGGGATTGCCGACCAGCAGGTACAGGCAGGCGCCGGCCACGCCCAGTGTCAGCATTCCCAGCACGAAACTGCGGCGGCCTTGCCGGCGCAGCGGCCACAGCACCACGGCCGCCATCAGCGCTGCGGCCACTGCGGCAACCATCGGCAACCAGTGCATCACCAGTCCTCTCCCTCGGTTGGGTCCGCTGCAGCGGATGCATCCATCTGCCGGCTGCGGCGACGGACGATGCCCATCACCACCAGCGCGCCGCCACCCAGTACCAGCAGCGGGCCGCCCCACAGCAGCCAGGTGCCCGGTTGCAGTGGCGGTTGATAGAGCACGAACTCGCCATAGCGGGCGACCAGGAACTGCTTGATGGCCGCGTCGTCCAGGCCCTGCTGCATCAACTGCAGCACTTCGCGGCGCAGGTCCTGCGCGATCTGCGCGTTGGAATCGGCCAGTGACTGGTTCTGGCACTGCACGCAGCGCAACTGCGCAGCCAGGTCGTGGAAGCGCGTCTCCTCGGCTGCATCGCGGAACGCGAGCGGCCGCGCATCATGCACGGGTTGCTGGGCGAGGCCGGCTTGTGGCACCGCCAGGGTCATCGCCAGCAGCAGCGGCAGCAGCCAGCGCATGCGCTTACGGCGAGGCGTGCAGGGTGTTGCCAGCATCGCCCTGGGCCTTTTCAAGCTTTTCCAGCGCCGGAATCAACTTCTCATCGACCACCTGCTGGGTCATCGCGCCGCTGTACTTCCAGCGCACGATGCCACTGCCGTCGACCAGGAAGGTCTCCGGTGCTGCCGTCACACCCCAGTCGATGGCGGTGCGGCCTTCGATGTCGCTCAGCACGACCATGAACGGGTTGCCCAGCTGTTCCAGCCAGTGCAGCGCGTCGGTGGGTTCATCCTTCCAGTTGTAGCCGAGCACGCGTACGCGCTTGCTCTCGGCGAAGCGGGTCAGCACCGGATGTTCTTCACGGCAGGCCGCGCACCAGCTGCCCCAGACGTTGAGCAGGTACGGCGCGCCACGCAGCTCCTCGCTGCGCACGATCATCTGCGGGTCGTGCAGCACCGGCAGCGCGAACGCCGGCGCCGGCTTGTCGATCAATGCCGAGGGCAGCACGTCGCGCTGCGGATCGCCCGATTTCATCACCCCGTAGATCATCAGGCCAAGCAGGCCGAAGAAGAACAGGACGCCGATCACGATGGCTACCGGCGGCAGCGGACGGGAAGGGCGTGGGGCGGGTGACTCGGACATGGGGAACTCCTACGGACGACGAAAGCGGCGATCGGCAGCGGTGACGAATCCGCCCAGGGCCATCAACAGCGCGCCCAGCCAGATCCAGCGCACGAAGGGCTTGATGTGCACCCGTACCGCCCATGCATTGTTGCCCAGCGGCTCGCCCAATGCCACGTAGACATCACCGCTGAGGCGTGCATCGATGCCGGCCTCGGTCATCACCTGGCCGCCGCTGGCGTACTGGCGCTTCTCCGGATGCAGCAGGGCCAGTTCGCGACCGTCGCGCAGCACCCGCAGATGGCCGCGATCAGCGATGAAATTGGGGCCTTCGCGGTGGTCCACGCCTTCGAAGCGCACTTCGTGTCCGGCAACCACCACCTGCTGGCCTGGCGACAGCGCCACTTCGCGCTGCACGTTCAGCGCTTCCACCAGCAGCGCGCCGGCCAGGAACACCGCGACACCGGCATGGGCGACGATCATGCCAAGCATTTCGGCAGTGAAGCGGCCATTGCCACGCAGGCGCTGCCAGACGAACCGGGCGGTGCCCAGCCCAACCCAGGCCGCAGCCGCAACGCCGATGCCGGCTTTCCAGCCATTCTGCGGCGCCTGCCACCAGGCCCAGGCGCCAAGCAGCACAGCCAGCCCCGCCCATGGCAGCAGCAATGCCAGTGCGCGCGAAGGTTGGTCGCGCTGCCACTTCACCAGCGGACCGAACGGCAGCAGCATCACCATCGGTGCCATCAGCAGCAGGAACAGGCTGCCGAAGTACGGTGGGCCGACCGAGATCTTGCCCAGCGACAGCGCATCGGCCAGCAGTGGGTAGAGGGTGCCCAGCAGGACCGTCGCGCAGGCGCTGGCCAGCAGCAGGTTGTTGGCCAGCAGCAGGGTTTCGCGCGAGGTGGCGGTGAAGCCACGGCGCGGATCACCGGCATCCACGGCCAGCCGTGGCGCACGCAGCGCATACAGCAGCAGGCTGCCGCCCACCAGCACCGACAGGAAGATCAGGATGAACAGCCCACGCGAGGGATCGGCCGCGAACGAATGCACGCTGGTCAGCACGCCGGAGCGGACCAGGAAGGTGCCCAGCAGCGACAGCGCGAACGCCGCGATGGCCAGCAGCAGCGTCCAGCTGCCGAAGGTGCCGCGCTTTTCGGTGACTGCCTGCGAGTGGATCAGCGCCGCGCCGACCAGCCACGGCATGAAACTGGCGTTCTCGACCGGATCCCAGAACCACCAGCCGCCCCAGCCCAGCTCGTAATACGCCCACCAGCTGCCCAAAGCGATGCCCAGCGTGAGGAAGCCCCAGGCGACATTGGTCCAGGGCCGCGTCCAGCGTTGCCAGCGTGCATCCACACGGCCTTCCAGCAGTGCCGCCACGGCGAAGGCGAACGGCACCGCGAAGCCGACGTAGCCCAGGTACAGCATGGGCGGATGGATGATCAGCCCCGGATCCTGCAGCAGCGGATTGAGGTCACGGCCTTCCAGCGGTACCGGGTTCAAGCGCAGGAACGGATTGGAGGTGAAGATCAGGAAGGCGAGGAAGCCGACGCTGACCACGCCCATCACCGCCAGCACGCGCGCCTGCACCGGCGCCGGCAGGTGGCGCGAAAACAGCGCCACTGCACCGGTCCACAGCGCCAGCACCAGCGCCCACATCAGCAGCGAGCCTTCGTGCGCCCCCCACACCGCCGAATAGCGGTAGATCAACGGCAGCAGTGAATTGGAATTCTCGGCCACGTAGCGCACCGAGAAATCCTGTTGCACGAAGGCCGCCGTCAGTACGGCGAAGGCACCGGCCAGCAGCAGCAGCTGGGCAAAGGCCGCCGGGCGGGCAACGGCCATCCATGCGTCGTTGCCGCGCTGCGCGCCCACCAGTGGCAGCACCGCCTGCAGCAGCGAGGCCAGCAACGCGCACAGCAGGAGGATCTGACCGAATTCGGGAAGCACTCAGCGCACCTCGGGCGCCGTGACCGGCACATCGTGCTTGCGATGCGCATCGCCCATCTTGTCGGCCACTTCCTTGGGCACGTAGTTCTCATCGTGCTTGGCCAGCACCTCGTCGGCGACGAAGGTACCGTCCTGCAGGCGACCGCTGGCGACCACGGCGGTCCCCTCGCGGAACATGTCCGGCAGGATGCGGTCGGTACTGACCGGCAGCGTCGCATCGCCGTCGGTGACCACGAAGTGGGCCTGCAGCGAGCCGCTGGGTCGATCGAAGGACCCCTTCACCACCATGCCGCCCAGGCGGAAGCGGGACTGCGCATCCACGTCCCCGCGCAGCACTTCCGAAGGCGTGTACAGGTAGGCGATGTTGCGCTGCAGGGCGAAGGCCACCAGCGTGGTGGCCAGCCCGGAGGCCAGCAACAGCAGGAGCACCCAGATCATGCGGCGTCGCTGCACCGGCGTCATCGGCTGAGCTCGGTGGCAAGCGGCGCCTGTGCCGACGCGTTGCCACGCGCCTGCAGCCGCTGCTGGCGACGTTGCGCCAGCTGTCGGGCGCTGCGCAGGCGCAGCCACGAGCCCAGTGCATCGCAGGCCAGCACCAGCAGGAACACCGCGAAGGCGGCGATGAGGTAGGGCAGGTGGGTCATCGCCGTGCCTCCCCATCCGCGGTGCCGAAGCGCTCGCCGATCCAGGCCTTGCCGGCCTCGCGCGCGATGTTGTCGGCACGCGCCTTGGCCAGCAGCGAGCCGACGAACCACAGTTTGGTGGCCACCACCATCCACCACAGCGGGGCGATCAGTTCCGGCCGCACGGCGTTCTCGCCGAACACGTTGATCGACTGGCGCTGGTGCAGCGCGCCCCACCAGTCCACCGAGTAGCGGATGATCGGCAGCAGGCCCACGCCGACGATGGCCAGCAGGCCGGCCGCGCGTGCGGCGCTGCGGCGGTCTTCGATGGCGTGGTACAGGCCGATCACGCCCAGGTACAGGAACAGCAGGATCAGCTCGCTGGTCATGCGCGGGTCCCAGTCCCACCAGGTGCCCCAGGTGCCCTTGCCCCAGATGCTGCCGGTCAGCAGGGTGATCAGGGTGAAGCCGGCGCCCATCGGCGCACAGGCCATCGCCAGGATCTCGCAGATCTTGATGCGCCAGATCAGCGCGATGGCGGCGTAGGCGGCCATCAGCGCGAACACGAACAGGCTCATCCAGGCGCTGGGTACATGGATGTAGATGATGCGGAAGGCGTCGTGCTGGTTCTGTTCCGGCGGTGCCACGAACAGCCCCTGCCACAGGCCGATCAGCAGCACCGGAACCGCCGCGGCGTAGAACACGCGGGACCAGCGTGCGGCGAAACGATCGAAGGTCGGGGGCGAACCGAGTTGATGGAACCAGCGGACGATCGGATTCATGCGTGGCGGCTATCCAGCAGGGGTGGATTGGCTCTCAGCTCGGTCAACTCAGAGAAATACGGATCGCAGCAGCGGTGGCCAGCGGTGCCAGCACCAGGGCGATCACCAGACCGGCGCCCAGCATCAGCAGTGCACCGACCGGGTCCTGCCCGCGGCTGGCTGCCGCCAGGCTGCCGGCACCGAAGACAAGCACCGGTACGTACAACGGCAACGACAGCAACGCCACGAGAATACCAGAGCGCCGGATGCCGACGGTCAGTGCAGCGACCACGCCACCGATCAGGCTCAACAACGGTGTTCCCAGCAGCAACGATGCCAGCAACATCGGCAGCTGGTCATGCGGCAGATGCAGCATTTCCGCCAGCAACGGGCTCAGCAGGATCAGTGGCAGGGCGGTGGTCGCCCAATGCAGCAGCACCCGCACCAGCACCAGCCACGCCAGTGGCACCGGCGCCAGCAGCCATTGTTCGAGCGAACCGTCTTCGGCGTCGGAGCGGAACAGCGAATCCAGCGCCAGCTGCCCGGCCAGCAGTACCGCCAACCACAGCACCGCACCGGCGGTGGCGGCCAGCGGCTGCGGGTCCCGGCCCTGGGCCAGGGCGAACAGCACCACCACCAGCAGGGCGAACAGAACCGGCTGCAGGGCATCGCCGCGACGCCGCCAGAGCAGGCGCAGGTCGCGCGCAATCAGCGCGCGGGCGGTCTGCCACAGGCCTGGTTCGGTGCCTGGCGCGATCATGCTTCACCCCCCAGATCGAGCTGGCGGGTGCGTACCGGCGGGGCGGCATAGGCGCCATGCGTGGTGACCAGGGCGGCGCCGCCACTGCGCAGGTGTGCGGAAATCATCCGGTTGACCAGGTTGATGCCTTCCAGGTCGAGGTTGGCATAGGGTTCGTCGAGCAGCCACAGCGGTGCCGGCGACAGCCAGATGCGGGCCAGCGCCAGCCGCCGCTTCTGTCCAGCCGACAGATGCCGCACCAGGGTGTCCTCGTAGCCGGCCAGGCCGACGATGGCCAGCGCATTGCCCGGCATCTGCCGTGCGCGTCGGCCGTGCAGGCCGCAGAGGAAATGCAGGTTCTCCAGCGTGTCCAGGTCCGGCTTCAGCGCTGGCAGGTGGCTGAGGTAGGCGACATAGCGCGCACGCTCGGCGTTGCTGGCCGGCCTGCCGTCGATCAGCACCTGGCCCGCGCCCGGGCGCGCCAAGCCCGACAGCACGCGCAGCAGGGTGGTCTTGCCGGCACCGTTGCCGCCCTGCACCAGCAGCGCCTCGCCGGCATCCACGTGGAAGTCCAGCGGGCCGAACACCGGCTCGTCATTGCGGGAGAAGCTCAGGCCGCTGGCGGCCAGCAATGCAGGGGTGTTCAAGGCGCAGGGGTCTTCATGCAGGAGTGCGGCCGCAATTGTAGCGGTGAAACCATGCCGGGTAGTGCCGGCCGCTGGCCGGCAGCCGCCTCTGCAGCCTGTGTGGTGGGTCGAGGTTGCCGGCCAGCGGCCGGCACTACCGAAGCGCGGATTGCGTAAACTTCGGGTCTGTCTCCTCCATCCCCCAGGCCGATGCAACCGAACACCAAGCTGCCCAAGGTCGGTACCACGATCTTCACCGTGATGTCCCAGCTCGCCGCCGAACACGGCGCGGTCAACCTCGGCCAGGGGTTCCCGGATTTCTCCGCACCGCAGCGCCTGATCGACGAGACCAGCAAGGCGATGGCCGCCGGCCTGAACCAGTACCCGCCGATGACCGGCGTGGCACCGCTGCGCCAGGCCATCGCCCAGAAGTCGCTGGACCTGTACGGCGCGATGATCGATCCGGACACCGAGATCACCGTCACCAGCGGCGCCACCGAGGCGATCTTCAACGCCATCCACGCCGTGGTGCGTGCCGGCGAGGAAGTGATCGTGCTCGACCCGGCCTACGACTGCTATGAGCCGGCGATCGAACTGGCCGGCGCCACCGCCGTGCACGTGCCGCTGGACCCGCAGACCTTCGCGGTGGACTGGGACCGCGTGCGCGCGGCGATCACCCCGCGCACCCGCCTGCTGATGGTCAACACCCCGCACAACCCGTCCGGCGCGATGCTGGACGAGGCCGACATGCAGGCGCTGGCCGATGTACTGCGCGGCACGCAGATCTACCTGATTTCCGATGAGGTGTACGAGCACATCATCTACGACGGCCGTCGCCACGAATCGGCGCTGCGCTACCCGGAACTGCGCGAGCGCACCTTCGTCATCTCCAGCTTCGGCAAGACCTATCACTGCACCGGCTGGAAGATCGGCTATGCGGTGGCGCCACCCGCGATGACCGCCGAGTTCCGCAAGGTGCACCAGTACAACACCTTCACCAGCTTCGGCCCGGCGCAGTACGGTTTCGCTGCGATGATCCGCGACGAGCCGCAGCACCATCTGGAACTGGGCGCGTTCTATGAAGCCAAGCGCGACCGCTTCCGCGAGCAGCTGGCCGGTACCCGCCTGAAGGCGCTGCCGGTGCCGGGCGGCTACTTCCAGCTGGTCGACTATTCAGCCATCAGTGACCTGCCGGACCATGAGTTCGTGAAGTGGCTGACCATCGAGAAGGGCGTCACCGCCATTCCGCTGTCGCCGTTCTACGAAACCGCGCCGGTCGGCCAGCGTCTGGTGCGCCTGTGCTTCGCCAAGAACGAAGCCACCCTGGACGCGGCGATCGAACGCCTGCGCCTGCTGTGAGCGGAGGAGACAGCATGCAGGACCTGCGCATTTCCCTCGTCCAGGGCGACACCCGCTGGCACGACCCGGCCGGCAACCGCGAGTACTACGGTGCGCTGCTGGCGCCGCTGGCCGGCACCACCGATCTGGTGATCCTGCCGGAAACCTTCACCAGTGGTTTCTCCAATGAGGCGATCGCCCAGGCCGAAGGCATGGAGGGCCCGACCGTGGCGTGGGTGCGCGCGCAGTCCAAGGCCTTGAATGCGGCAGTGATCGGCAGCGTGCAGCTGCGCGATGGCGAGGGCGTTTACAACCGCCTGCTGTTCGCCACCCCCGATGGTGGCCTGCAGTACTACGACAAGCGCCACCTGTTCCGTTACGGCGGCGAGCACGAGCGCTATGCCGCCGGCCGCGACCGGTTGTGCGTGGAATGGAAGGGCTGGCGGATCAATCCGCAGGTCTGCTACGACCTGCGTTTCCCGGTGTTCTGCCGCAACCGCTACAACGTCGAGCGTGCCGGCCAGCTGGACTTCGACCTGCAGATCTTCGTTGCCAACTGGCCTTCCGCGCGCGCCTACGCGTGGAAGACCCTGCTGCGCGCGCGCGCGATCGAGAACCTGTGTTTCGTCGCTGCGGTCAACCGCGTAGGCGTGGATGGCAACCAGCTGCATTACGCTGGCGACAGCGCGGTCATCGACTTCCTCGGCCAGCCGCAGGTGGAGATCCGCGAGCGCGAGCAGGTGGTGACCACCACCATCTCCGCCGAAGCACTGGCCTCGCATCGTGCACGCTTCCCGGCCATGCTCGATGCCGATGCCTTCCATCTGGATGTGCAGGCCTGATACGGCGGCTGAACGCTTCCCGCCCCACCGCGCGCGCCTGCATCCAACGTGCACGCGCGCGCTGCTAGATTCGCCCACATTCCGACCGATGTGGATGTTCTGCCGATGAATACCAAGCCGTTTGCCCTGCTGCTGGCGCTCGCCGCAGCGTCCCTGGCCCCGACCGCGCAGGCCGGTGGCAACCTCGACTGCCAGCTGCGCTACAGCCTGTCCGGCTGGTCGCTGATCTACAAGACCGCCTCGGGCAACGGCACCATCCACTGCACCAACGGTTCCAGCATGCCGGTGCGGATCCAGCTGAAGGGCGGCGGCCTGACCGTTGGCAAGTCGAAGATCACCGATGGCCGTGGCAGCTTCACCGGCGCCAGCAGCGTCGGCGAGCTGCTGGGCACCTACGCCTCGGTCGGCGCGCATGCCGGTGCGGTGAAGTCCAGCAACGCGCAGGTGATGACCAAGGGCGATATCTCGCTGGCCCTGTCCGGTACCGGCAAGGGCTGGGATCTGGGTGTGGACGGCGCGGCGTTCACCATCAGCCGGCGTTGAGTCGGGAGGGCTCCCCGGCTTCCCAGCTGATGCGGATGTAGTGCTGCTCGGCGTCGCTGGGCAGCCGTTCGACACTGAAGCGGTTCTCCAGCAGTTGCTCGACGACGCCGTCGACGAGGCGCTCGCTGGCCAGCGCCTTGTTGAAGCCGAACACGATGTAACGGCGGCCGTTTTCCGAGCCGACCTGGATCGATTTGTCCAGATCCCTGTAGTACTGCTCGATCGGTCGAGTGGCGGCGTCAGCGTTTGCGCGGGCCTGTTCTGCGGTGATGGTGATCATCGACATCTGCGTGGTTGCGGAGAACACGCACCATAGCCAGCGCTGCCGCGCGGTTTCCGGCAGTGGCGCACAGTGCAGGGCGTTTGCAGCAATTCCTAGGCCAGCGCGCTCCGCGGACGCAGCAACCACAGCGCCAGCACTGCACAGGCGATGATGGATGGCGCCAGCATCTGCAGTGCGCTGACAACGGCCATCGCCGCGCCGATCAGCAGGTAGTAGAGCAGGCCGAACAGGGCGCCGGCACTGCCCAGGCAGTGTGCATAGCCGCGTAGTGCCTGCCCGAGCACGTTGGGGATGGCCAGGCCGAATCCCGCCACGACCGGCAGCATCGCCATCACCATGACCGGTTGCCCGCGCAGCAGCGCGGCCAGGACACCACCAGCCAGTACCAGCGATGCCGCGATGCGGATGCGCGTCAACGCAGGGACGCCGGTACGCAACAGGCGGCCATTGGCCCAGGCGCCCAACGCCGAACCCAGCGCCAGCACCGCACCGCTGGCGCCGAACCAGCTGGCCGGCCAGTGCAGGCGTGCGAACACGAACGGCCCCAGCGCGTACCAGCTGTACATGGCCACGTTGAAGGCCATGACCAGCAGCGCGTGCGACCAGATCCAACGGTCGCCCAGCAGTTGCCGCAGCAGGGGCCGCAGCGGTACGGGCGCGATCTGCGCGGGCCGGCTTTCACGCAGCCCGGTCACGCAGCCGAGCATCAGCAATGCAGCGATCAGCAGCAGGCCGGCCTGCACGCCGGCATAGCCATCGGCAGCGACCAGCAGCGAGCCCAGTGCCAGCCCGATCGCCGGGCTCAGCGCCAGCGCCATGCCAATCCAGGAGAACGCCTGCGCCAGCGCGGGCCCTTCAAGGTGGTCGCGCAGCACGGTCTGGGTCACCACCGAGGCGGCGGCGGCGCCCAGGGCCGCCAGCATCTGCGCAGCCAGCACCTGGCCGAACGTGCCGGCCGCCAATCCGCCCAGTGCCGCCAGCACGAAAACGCACAGGCCACCCAGCAGGGCGGGGCGACGGCCAACGCGGTCGGCCAGCCTTCCCCACAGCAGCACGCCCAGCGCAAAGCCCAGCAGGTACAGGCTCATCGCCTGGCTGGCAGCGCTGGCTGGCAGGGTGAAGCGTTGCGCCAGATCGGCCAGCGCCGGGCTGTACAGGGTCTGCGCCAGCTGCGGAAACATCAGCAGCGCAATGGTGAGGGACAGCAGGCGAGGCGACATCGGCGTGCTCCGGAAACAGGGGCGCGCATTGTCGTGGCCATGCCGATGGCGCACTCTAGTGATTACGACAGTAGATGGATGAAATCGGACATGGCGTGGCTGCAGCCCGACGCTCGCTTCGATGCCGATGCCTGGAGCGCCCCGGTGATCGGTATCGCTGCCACGCTGGCCGAGCATGACTCCGGTTGGCACCAGCACGCACGTTCGCAACTGCTGTACACGCGCGCCGGTTGCACGCGGCTGACGTTCGGCGATCGCATCAGCCTGTTGCCGCCATCGCGCGCGGCGTGGATTCCGGGTGGTCTGCTGCACCGCGCGCAGATGCGACAGGCGGTGGACTATCGGTCGCTGTACTTCGATGCCACGCTGTCGGCGCAGTTGCCGCAGCAGCCAGCAATCATTGGTGTCGGTCCCCTGCTGCAGGCGCTGCTGGAGCCGATCGCGCAGGCGCCGTTCGCACATGACTGGCAAGCGCCGCGAGCGGGGCATCAACTAGCGCTGTGCGTGCTTGAGATTGCCGCTGCGCCGGTGGAGCCGATGGAGCTGCCATTACCGCGCGACCCGCGCATCGCCCGCTGCCTGCCGGTGGCCGAGCAGCTGCCGCCCGAACTGGGCGAGCTGGCCCAGCGCAGCGGACTGAGCGTGCGTACGATCGGGCGCCTGATGCAACGCGATACCGGCATGGGCTACCAGGCGTGGCGTCAGCAATGGCGGTTGATGCGGGCCATGGAACTGCTGCTGCTCGGCCATCGTGTCGCGCACGTGGCGCTGGAGCTTGGATTCTCGGCAGAGAGTCCGTTCATCGCCTTCTTCCGCAGCATGGTCGCGACCACGCCTGCGGCGTTCCAGCGCGCCGAAAGCGCTCGAGCGGCAGGGTGAGAGTGGAGTGGTCGCGGCCGAACGCGGGGAAGCGGGCGCACGGGCCCGGCTTCCGTCGCCGTGTCTACTGCTGGGCCATCAGCCAGGCCAATGTGCCGCGATGTGGTTCGGGCACGGTGCTGGACGCGGCATCAAGCAGCATCAGCGATGCCCAGCAGACGTCGGCAGCTGGTGCGGTGTCCATCCGCGGCAGTACCGCCATGGCCCGCGCGCGCGTGCTTTCGTCAGCCATCGAGGCGAGCAGGGCCTCGGTCGCCTCGGCAATCTGCTGTTCAGTGGCAGGGGTTGCGGGTCGCTGTTCGAGCTCGGCGAGGCTGGCCTGGTAGCTCATCTCGAACCAGAAATCGATGTCCTGCGACGGTCGCTTTTCCAGTTCGTTGAACAAGGTCC
The DNA here is from genome assembly GCF_003428825.1 of Stenotrophomonas sp. G4. Classification (NCBI taxonomy): domain Bacteria; kingdom Pseudomonadati; phylum Pseudomonadota; class Gammaproteobacteria; order Lysobacterales; family Lysobacteraceae; genus Stenotrophomonas; species Stenotrophomonas sp. G4. Next base: position 2,923,446 of record NZ_CP031741.1, on the reverse strand, counting down.
TGCCTACCTGCGCAATGTCCGAGGCCGTGGTGGCGCGGGCGATCAGTGCGCATTTCTCTACCGGCATTCCGCGCAGCATTGCGGCCAGCAGCTGCGCACGCCGCTCCAGCATGGGGCGGGGCAGGCGGCCGATGCCATCCAGTGCAAGCTGTGCACCGGCGACAGCAGCCTTGTCCTTGCTGCCGGCCTGCTTGATGCGGGTGAGATAGCGCTCATCGACAATCAGCCGACGCAGCATGCGGTCGGCCGGATCGTGCAGGGCCGAAGATTTCGGCCAGGGATTCTGCGTGGCGGCGATTTCCTGCTTGAGCCGGTCGGCAGCGCGTTCGCAGCCGCCGACCAGCAACAGAGCCACCAGCACGGCGCCGATGCGGGCGCCGAGGGACAACATCCGTGTCATCGCTGTGTCCTTCATTGAAGGTGGAGATCAGCCGCCGCGCGGGCCGCTGCGACGCGGGCCACCCGGGCCACGGTTGCCGCCGGGGCCACCCGGGCCGCGGTTGCCACCCGGGCCGCCGGGACCACGGTTGCCGCCGGGGCCACCCGGACCGCGATTGCCGCCCGGACCACCCGGACCACGGTTGCCGCCCGGACGTGCATTGGCATTGCCGCCCGGACGACCGTTGCCGGCCAGACGCGAGCTGCCATACGGACTGAACCCGGGATTGGCATGGTCGGACGGGAAGCTCGGGGCATTGCCCGGATGGCCGTACGGGTGCTTGTTGCCCTGGCCCTGCGAGCGGTTGCCCGCGCCGGCCGGACGACCCTGGCCGCCCGCGCCACCACGTCCTTCACCCCCAAACCCGCCGCGACCCTGGCCGCCACCGGCGCCTGCGCCCGGCCCCTTCGGCTTGCCGTACGGACGGCCCTGGCCGCCTGCGCCCGGACCACGGGCCCCCGGGCCACGAGCGCCCGGACCGGCATTGCGGTGGCCGCTCGGGCCGGTGCTCACGCCATCGGGCACGTACCAGGTACGGAATGCGGCCGGGTTGCCTTCCGGCAGCGAGCGGTCGTTCTTCGGTGCGCGCTGCTTGAACGGACGCTGCGACTGCTTGGCAGCAGCTTCACCGCTGACGGTCAGGCCGCCCTTGAAACCACCACCACCCTTGCCACCGCGACCACGGCCGCGATCTTCGCGCACGTTGTCGAAGCGGCGCAGTTCGCGGCCTTCATCGGCGGTGTTGTGACCGTTGACATAGGCATTGCCGCGGCCACCTTCGCGCACGCGCACGGTGGTCTTGGCGGCACGACGCTGGCCGATCACCGGCTGCAGGGTCAGGGCCGAGGGCGCGCCTTCTTCCAGCTTCAGCTCCGCGCGCAGCGCTTCGACCTGGCTGCCCGGCAGTTCGACGGACTGGCCGCGGGCCAGTTCGCGCGGCAGGCTGACCTTGCCGTAGCGGGTGCGCTTGAGGCGGCTGACCTGGCAGCCCTGCGATTCCCACAGGCGGCGCACTTCGCGGTTGCGGCCTTCCTTCACCACGACGCGGAACCAGTCGTGCGAATCGGTGCCGCCGATGCGTTCGATCTCATCGAACTTGGCCGGGCCATCTTCCAGCGCGACGCCACGGGTGAGGCGGTCGACGATGGCATCAGCCACCTTGTCCTCGCCTTCCGGGGCGCGCACGCGCACCACGTACTCGCGCTCGACCTCGAAGGACGGGTGCATCATGGCATTGGCCAGCTCACCGTCGGTGGTCGCCAGCAGCAGGCCGGTGGTGTTGATGTCCAGGCGGCCGACGGCGATCCAGCGGGCACCCTTCAGCGCGGGCAGGGATTCGAACACGGTCGGGCGACCTTCGGGGTCTTCGCGGGTGGTCACTTCGCCTTCCGGCTTGTTGTAGACCAGCACGCGCGACGGCTCTGCCAGCGCGGTGGCGACGAAGCCGCGGCCGTCGAGCTCGATCCTGTCGCCGCTCTTGACCGACATGCCGGTCTGGGCGACTTCACCGTTGACCTTGACCAGGCCTTCGGCAATGCGCTGTTCCAGCGCACGACGCGAGCCGAGGCCGGCCTGGGCCAGGACCTTGTGCAGGCGTTCTTCCAGCTTGAACTGTTCGGACGTGGCTTCGCGCTTGAGCGAAAGCTTGTTCAACGAGGGCTTGCGGGGGGTGTCACTCATCAGTTTTGCTCCGGCCGACGGTTTCGAGGTCGGCCTCTGGTTCGGAATCGGCTTGGTCAACAGCCACGGTCGTCTTCGCGACGGCGTTGTCTTCGCGTTCGTTCACTGTCACCGCGCGCTCGCCCGGCGCGGAATCGGGGTGCCCATCATCGGAGGGCGAAGGTGCTTGCTCATCGTCGGCCGCCGCAGGAAGTGCGTCGGCAGAATCGGGGGTGTCGCCGGCGGTCGTGCCAGCGTCGTCATTTGCAGCGGCGTCCGGGTCGTCGCTCACGTCCGGGCCGTCGGCACTGGCGGCGAGGGGGGCGTCACGATCCAGCGCCAGCTGCGGTTCCAGGTCGCCCAGGTCCTTCAGCTCGGACAGCGGCGGCAGTTCGTCCAGGCGTTTCAGCCCGAAGTAGTCCAGGAAGCCCTTGGTGGTGCCGAACAGGGCGGGCTTGCCAGGCACGTCGCGGTGGCCGACCACGCGGATCCACTCGCGCTCTTCCAGTGCCTGGATGATGTTACTGCTGACCGCCACGCCGCGCACCTGCTCGATCTCGCCACGGGTGATCGGCTGCCGGTAGGCGATCAGGGCCAGTGTTTCCAGGGTGGCGCGGGTATAGCGGGTCTTGCGTTCGGTCCACAGCCGGCTGATCCAGCCATGTACTTCGGCGGTCACCTGGTAGCGGAAGCCCGAAGCCACCTCCACCAGTTCCACGCCACGGTCCTGGCAGCCCTCGCGCAGCCGTTCCAAGGCACGTTCGATGCTGCCCGGTGGTGCCGGCTCATCTTCCGGGAACAGGTCCTTCAGCTGGGACAGGGTGAGCGGCTGGCTGGAGGCCAGCAGCGCACCTTCGACAATGCGGTTGATCAGCGTTTGATCCATCGGCAGTCAGCGCTCACTCGTTTTCATTGGCGGCGTCGTTGTCGTCGAACTCGCTGCTGAACTGCAGCGGGGCATTGGTATTGCCGGCGGCCAGGGACTTCACGTAGATCGGCGCCAGCGGTTCTTCCTGCACGAGGTCCAGCAGCTGCTCCTTGGCCAGTTCCAGCACGGCCAGGAACGTGACCAGCACACCCAGCTTGCCTTCTTCGGCGGTGAACAGGTTTTCAAAACGATAGAACCTGCCGTCTTCAAGCCGCCCCAGCACTTCACCCATGCGCTGCCGGACACTCAGCGCCTCGCGCTTGATGGCGTGGCCGGTGAACAGCTCGGCGCGCTTGAGCACGTCGTGCAGCGCCATCAGCATTTCCTTCAGGTCCACCGGCGGCGGCAGCTTCACTGCGGCGCGCTCGGGCATGAAGGCATGTGCCACGGTGGTGTCACGGTCCTGCCGGGGCAGGGCGTCGATATCCTCGGCGGCCTGCTTGAAACGTTCGTACTCCTGCAGCCGTCGCACCAGCTCCGCACGCGGATCGGCTTCCTCTCCCTCCACGCTGGGGGGGCGGGGCAGCAGCATGCGCGACTTCACTTCCGCCAGGATCGCCGCCATCACCAGGTACTCGGCGGCAAGCTCGAAACGCAGCTCGCGCATCACGGTGATGTATTCCACGTACTGCCGGGTGATCTCGGCCACGGGAATGTCCAGTACGTCCAGGTTCTGCCGGCGGATCAGGTACAGCAGCAGGTCCAGCGGTCCTTCAAAGGCGTCCAGGATGACTTCCAGCGCATCCGGCGGGATGTACAGGTCCTGCGGAATCTGCAGGACCGGTTGCCCATGCACCACGGCCAGCGGCATTTCCTGCTGCTGGGGGGCGGGCGGCCGGGTTGGCGTGTTCGCGTCGAGCGCGAGTTCGGAAGTCATCTAATGGAGATCAGGATTGCAACGGACCAGTCGCGGTAGCTGACACACCGGGCAACTGCCACGGACCGCCAGGACACCAGGCGCGCCTGTCTCGGCGCGGTTCCACACATCAAACAACAGGGCGCTCCGCAGGACACGGCAGCGACAGGACTACGGGGAGGTCGTCTACGTGGCCCGGTCGGGTTGACCGGTTCGAAGCAGCGGGTCGGTCGTCGGGGGCTGCGTTGGCCGCAAAAACCGACGGGCTGCTGCATCCAGCCACGTGCAATGGCCTCTAGGGTAAGCCTTTGCCGCGCCAGTGTCCAGCCGAGGCCGGGCAGGCGGCGGGATTGGCTAGAATCGGCCCACCAGCAACGCAAGCGAGGACATGCCGGTGTGGTACGTGATTGAAGGATATGACGGCCAGGATGTGCTGGCCCAGCGGCTGCAGGCGCGGCCCGAGCACCTGGCGCGGCTGGCAGCGTTGCGCGATGAAGGCCGCCTGCTTGTGGCCGGGCCGTGTCCGGCGATCGACAGCGAAGACCCGGGCCCGGCAGGGTTCAGTGGCTCGGTGGTGATCGCCGGCTTCGACTCGCTGCAGCAGGCCCAGGCTTGGGCCGATGCCGACCCCTACGTCGCCGCGGGCGTCTACGTGCGGGTGCAGGTCCGTCCATTCCGCAAGGTGCTGCCGTGAACGCGGAACGGATCGAGCAGATTCGTGATGCGCTGCAGCAGGCGCTGTCCCCCAGCGTGCTTGAGATCGAAGACGACAGCCATCGCCATGCAGGCCATGCCGGAGCGCGCGATGGTCGCGGCCATTTCAACGTGCACGTGGTCAGCCAGCGCTTCGCGGGAATGGCCCCGCTGGCGCGTCATCGCGCGGTCTACGCCGCCTTGGGCACGTTGATGGAAACCGACATCCACGCGTTGTCCATCCGCGCGCATACCCCGTCAGAACAGGGCTGAGGCCTTGTCCCGCGCTGTCCTGGCAGGTCCGTTGATGGGCCTGCCAGGGACAGGTTTCCGTGTCCGTTTGCGGACATTCGTCTAACGGACTGTTTACAAGCGCAGATGGAAACGCTTACATTCCGCGCCAATGCTGGTAGGTCCAAGCCGTGGAGGGCGGCTTCGTGAACAAGGCAGCCATAACAATCAAAGACGTCGCCCGTGAAGCCAAGGTCTCTGTGGCCACCGTTTCGCGCGCGCTCAACGGGCATGAAAATGTCGCCGAACCGGTCCGCCAGCTTGTGCTGGAGGTGGCCGCACGGCTGCGTTACACCCCGCATGCCGCCGCCCGCAGCCTGAGCAGCCGCCGCACCAATACGGTGGGCGTGGTGCTTCCGGACCTGTACGGCGAATTCTTCTCCGAGTTGATGCGTGGCATCGACAACGTCGCCCGCAGCCGGCGCCAGCACCTGCTGGTGTCGAGCTATCACGGCGACCAGGAGCAGCAGGGTGCAGCCCTGCGTGCCATGCGCGGCCGGGTCGACGGTCTGCTGGTGCTCTCGCCCTATGCGGAGAGCCCGGGGTTCCTGACCGACAACCTGCCGCAGGCATTGCCGACGGTACTCATCAACACCTACCTGCCTGGGCAGGACCATCCGGTGTTGAGCATCGATGACCATGCAGGGGCGATGGCGATGACCCGCCACCTGCTCGATGCTGGCCATCGCCGCATTGCATTCATTTCTGGCCCGGACCTCAACTTCGACGCGCGCGAGCGCCTGCGCGGCTTCCGTGACGCGCTGGCGGCATTTGGCAGCGGCGCCGAAGGCATCGAGCTGCCCGGTGATTTCGACGAAGCTTCCGGCCATCGCGCCGGTCAGGAGTTGCTGGCAGCCGGCACGCTGCCCGATGCCGTATTCGCCGCCAACGACATGATGGCCCTGGGTTGCCTGTATGCCTTCGCGCAGGCAGGTGTCCATGTCCCGACCGATGTCGCCCTGGCCGGCTTCGATGACATTCCGCTTGCGCGTTTCGTTCACCCGTCGCTGACCACCATGCAGGTCAGCATTGCCGAACTGGGCGATCGGGCGATGTCGCGTTTGTTGCAGTTGATGGACGGCACCTCCACGGAAGGGGCAGGGGACAAGCAGACCCTGGTCCCGCGCCTGATTGTTCGCGATTCCACCACTCCGCCATCCGGCCATTGAAGCCAGAGGCGTTCCTTCTTTTTTGATTGATCGCAGGTGCCGCGCAAGCGGTCACCGCCACCCGGAGATTGAGTTGATGATGCATTCCACTATCCGCACGCCGGCCCGCCGGCTGCTGAGCACCGCACTGGTCAGCTGCCTGATGCTGGCCGCCGCCCCGAACGTCATGGCGCAGTCGGCCAACGCCAGTCTGCGCGGCCAGGTGTCCGGCGCCCAGGCCGGTGCCGAAGTCACCGCCACCAACGTCGCCACCGGTACCGTCCGTCGCGGCACCGTGCGCGCCGACGGCAGCTACTCGCTGATGGGCCTGGACCCGGGCACCTACAACGTGGTCGCCAACGGCCAGACGCAGAAGGTCACCGTCACCGTCGCCTCGACCGCGACGCTGAACTTCAGCGAGGCGGCTGCCGGTGGTACCGGCTCGACCGCCGCCACCAACCTGGACACCGTCAACGTCGTCGCACCGACGCTGCTGCAGGAAGTGCGTACCTCCGAAGTGGGCAAGACCGTCAGCCTGCAGCAGATCCAGACCACCCCGCAGGTGTCGCGCAACTTCCTGGAGTTCGCCGACGCGGTGCCGGGCCTGATCTTCACCCGTGATGCCAAGGGCAACACCTCGCTGCGCGGCGGTGCCACCAACTCCGACGGCACCAACGTCTACATCGACGGCGTGGGCCAGAAGAGCTACGTCAAGGGCGGCGGCGTGGCCGGCCAGTCCGGTAGCGCCGGCAACCCGTTCCCGCAGCTGGCCATCGGCGAATACAAGGTCATCAGCGGCAACTACAAGGCCGAGTACGGCCAGGTGTCGAGCGCCGCAGTGACCGCTGCCACCAAGTCCGGTACCAATGAATTCAAGGGTGAGGCGTTCTACCGCTACACCGATGAGGACATGCGCGCCAAGACCCCGGCAGAACGCCAGGGCGGCAAGGACAAGATGGTCTCGGCCGAGAAGGAATACGGCTTCGCTCTGGGCGGCCCGATCATCCAGGACAAGGCACACTTCTTCGTGACCTATGAAGCCAAGCGCTTCGACCTGCCGGTCACCATCGCGCCGGACGGCGCGGTCACCGGTGCTGCCGGCCTGCTGCCGCCCGCAGGCGCCGCCGGCCTGGGCCCGGCCAGCCAGCCGTTCCAGCAGGATCTGATCTTCGGCAAGATCGACTTCGAGCCGACCGACAACGATCGCATCGAGCTGACCTTCCAGGACCGCGACGAAACCCAGTCGCAGTTCAGTGGCCAGACCTCGCCGGAAGCCGGCCGTGAAGTGGTCAACACCGACCGTCGTTACGCCCTGCGCTGGAACCACAGCGGCGAGCGTTACTACAACGAAATGATGGTCACCCATGAAGATTCGTTCAACAACCCGACCCCGCTGACCCTGGCCAACGGCATCACCTACACCGCACCGGACGGCACCGAAGACCGTACCGTGGTGAAGATCGGTGGCGCATCGGCACTGGATTCGCAGGTGAAGGGCCAGAAGGGCTGGTCGATCGAAGACAACCTGACCCTGGACGGCATCCAGTGGGCCGGCGACCACACCATCAAGATGGGCGTGAAGTACAAGGCGATCGACCTGTACGCCTCCGATGCGGCGCAGATCAATCCGACCTTCACCTACAGCCTGGGCGATCCGGACTTCCCCGATTCCATTCCGTACAAGGCGCAGTTCGTCAAGCCGGTGACCGGCGTGGACGGCGTGTCCGGTGAAGTGCGTTCGAAGTCCAAGCAGTATGGCGTGTTCATCCAGGACGACTGGCAGGTCAACGACCATCTGCAGCTGAACATCGGCCTGCGCTGGGACTACGAAAAGACCCCGACCTACCTGGACTTCGTTACCCCGCAGGCCGTGGTCGACGCGATCTATTCGCAGGATCCGCGCGCCGCCGCCGGCCAGACCTACGCCGATTCGCTGGCGCTGGGCGGCCTGGACATCAGCGACTACATCAGCAACGGCCACAACCGCAAGGCATTCAAGGATGCCTGGCAGCCGCGCCTGGGCTTCTCGTATGACATCAATGCCGACGAGCAGCACGTGATCCACGGTGGTGCCGGCCGTTCGTACGACCGCGACCTGTTCGACAACCTGCAGCTGGAAACCACCAAGCTGGCCCTGCCGCAGCCGACCATCTACTTCCGCAACCCGGCCACCGGCACCTGCATCAACGGCCAGGCCGCCTGCTATGACTGGAACCCGAACCTGCTCAACGGCATCGGCAACCTGCAGAGCCTGGTCGGTGCGACCAGCAATGCAGGCCTGGAAGTGGACCTGCTGAACAACAAGCTGAAGGCGCCGTACTCGGATCAGTTCAGCCTGGGCATGAGCAACCAGATCGGTGACTGGCTGACCGACGCCACCATCGCCCGTACCCTGAGCTACGACGGCTTCGCCTTCACCCTGGGCAACCGTTACCCGACCGGCCAGTTCTTCGATGACCCGCGCCTGTGCGGTGGCACCGAGCCGGGCCTGAGCCAGGCCTGGAGCTGCAACGTGCCGGGCTTCGGCAGCCTGATCATCGGCCAGCAGGGCATCAAGACCCGTGCGACCCAGATCCTGCTGTCGGCGCAGAAGCCGTTCACCAAGGAAAGCGGCTGGGGCACCTCGATCGCCTACACCTGGACGACCGCGCGCCACAACCGCGACATCAACGAGAAGTACGCCTTCGACCGCGGCCTGATCGAGGATTACCCGACCATCCGTTCCAACGGCGCGCCGCGCCACCGCCTGGTGGTGACCGGTTCGTACGCGGGCTTCTGGGGCATCACCTTCGGTGGCAAGATCACCCTGGCTACCCCGACCGCCGTCAATGACTGGTACCCGGTGCCGCAGGCCAGTGGCTACAACCTGCCGACCCCGCAGGCGGCTGTGCCCAACGCCAACGGCAAGTTCCTGGTCGGTGGCAAGATCTTCGGCTACCGTTCGGTCGATCTGCAGGCGACGAAGACGTTCAAGCTGGCGGGCGATACCGAGCTGTACGCTCGCCTGGACATCATCAACGTGTTCAACTTCGACAACTTCTCCACCTACAACTACGTCAAGAGCAACGGCAAGCTGGAGGCCAGTTACAACGAGACCGGCGACATCATCGGTACTCCGCGTCAGGTCAAGGCCGAAGTGGGCTTCCGCTTCTGATCGCGGGAAGTTGATGCAGTACGGAGCCATCGGTTCGCCGAAGGCTCCGGTTTCAACGGCAATGGCCGGCCTTCGGGCCGGTCCATTGCCCACGCCATTGCCGGGCAGGGGGCAATGGCGTGGGCAATGACCGCGGTGTCATCAACCACGTTTCCGTGGTTTTTTAAGACCGCACTTTGTAAACGATTTCAGGTCATTGGACGTTATGCTCTTTCATCGATCAGCCCACCGGAGGAACCGCGCCATGCAGGCACGCCACCTGATGACCGCCGCTGCGATGACCCTGGCCATCGCGGCCTGCAAACCGGCCCAGCAGGAGCCTGCCAAACCGCGCCCGCCAGTGATCCTGATCGAGGCCGACGCACCGCCGCGGCCGATGAAGCCGGAACTGCCGCCGCTGTTTGATGACATCGAGCGCCGCACCTTCCAGTTCTTCTGGGATACCACCAACGAGATCAACGGCCTGACCCCGGACCGCTATCCGTCGCGGCCGTTTGCCAGCATCGCCTCGGTCGGCTTCGCCCTGACCGCCTACCCGATCGGCATCGAGAACGGCTGGATCAGCCGCAACCAGGCCATCGACCGCACCCTGACCACCCTGAAGTTCTTCCGCGATGTGCCGATGGGCCCGCAGCGCACCGGCAAGGCCGGCTACAAGGGCTTCTATTACCACTTCCTGGACATGCAGGAAGGGCGCCGCTACGACAGCTGGGTGGAGCTGTCCTCGGTGGATACCGCGCTGCTGATGATGGGCGTGCTGTTCGCGCAGTCGTACTACGACGGCGACGATCCGCGCGAGAAGGAAATCCGGCAGATCGCCGACACCCTCTACAAGCGGGTCGACTGGCCGTGGCTGCAGCAGCGTGCGCCGCTGATCTCGATGGGCTGGTTCCCCGAGAACGGCTTCATCGACCATGACTGGATGGGCTACAACGAGGCGATGATGGTCTACATCCTTGCCCTGGGCTCGCCCAGCCACCCGGTCAGCCCGGATGCGTGGACGGTGTGGACGCGCACCTACGACAACGACTGGGGCGTCTACCAGGGCCAGGAATACCTGTCCTTCGGTCCACTGTTCGGCCACCAGTACAGCCATGTCTGGATCGACTTCCGCGATATCCAGGATGCGTACATGCGCGAGCGTGGCAGCACCTACTTCCTCAACAGCCGTTCGGCGGCGCTGGCCCAGCGCGAGTACGCCATCGCCAATCCGATGAACTGGAAGGAATATGGCGAGAACGTCTGGGGCCTGACCGCCAGCGATGGTCCGCAGAACACCACCCAGGACTACCGGGGCGAGCAGCGCCAGTTCCGCCATTACTCTTCGCGCGGTGCGGGCCTGCGCGAGAATTTCGATGACGGCACGATCGCGCCGACCGCGGCGATCTCCTCGGTCGTGTTCGCGCCCGAGGAAGTGATTCCGGCCACGCTGGAGATGCACAAGCGCTACGGCGACTACATCTATTCCAGCTATGGCTTCCTGGATTCGTTCAATCCCAGCTTCAACTACGACATCCCGATCAAGACCGGGCGGGTGGTGCCTGATCGCGGCTGGGTCGCCAGCGATTACATCGCCATCGACCAGGGCCCGATCCTGACCATGATCGCCAACTACCGCAACGACTTCGTCTGGGATGTGATGAAGAAGAATCCGTACATCCGCAAGGGACTGGAACGGGCGGGCTTCAGTGGTGGCTGGCTGGCGCCGGAAGGCGAGTTCCAGCCGCTGCTGCTGCAGAAGGATGAAAAGGCCGCAGCGGCACGTGCGGTCGGTATCGCCGAATCGCGTGCGGCCGCCGCGCAGGAACAGAAAAACAATGCCAACCGCAACACCGGCCAGGGGAAGTAACAAGGTGCACGACTGGAAACACCGTCTGCGACGCTGGGCATTGCCTGCACTGGCCGCGCTGGTCATGGCAGGCTGCGCGCGCCCTGAGCAGGGCACCACTACCGTGCGCTTCTGGGCGATGGGCCGCGAGGCCGAGGTGGTCAGCGAGCTGATCCACGAATTCGAAGCGGAGAACCCCGGCATCAAGGTCGATGTGCAGAACATCCCCTGGACCGCCGCGCATGAAAAGCTGCTGACCGCCTTTGCCGCCGACGGCCTGCCCGACGTGTGCCAGCTGGGCAACACCTGGGTGCCAGAATTCGCCGAACTCAACGCGCTCACGCCGCTGCAGCCGTTCGTGCAGCGCTCGACCGTGGTCGATCCGAAGGACTACTTCCAGGGCATCTGGGATACCAACGTGATCCACAACGAGCTGGTCGGGGTGCCGTGGTACGTCGATACCCGCCTCATCTATTACCGCAAGGACCTGCTGGCCAAGGCCGGCTTCGACCATCCGCCGCGCACCTGGGCCGAATGGGACGAGCAGATGGCCGCGATCAAGCGCATGCAGGGCCCGAACCGCTATGCGGTGCTGATACCGATCAACGAGTTCGAGCAGCAGCTGTCGCTGGCCCTGCAGCAGCCCGATCCGCTGCTGCGCGACGACGACACTCGTGGCAACTTCTCCAGCCCCGGCTTCCGCCGCACGCTGGGGTTCTACGCCAACATGTTCGAGCAGGGCTGGGCGCCGAAGATGTCCGAGACCCAGATCTCCAACGTCTGGGATGAATTCTTCCGCGGCTTCAACGTGTTCTACATTTCCGGCCCCTGGAACATCCGCGAGTTCAAGAAGCTGCAGCCGAAGGAACTGGAAGGGCAGTGGGGCACGGCCGCGCTGCCGGGTCCAGACGGTCCGGGCGCCGGCATCGCCGGTGGCACCAGCTTGGTGATCTTCCGCAAGTCGCAGCAGAAGGAAGCGTCCTGGAAGCTGATCGAATTCCTGTCGCGGCCGGCAATCCAGGCGCGCTTCCACGCGATCATCGGCGACCTGCCGCCGCGTCGCAGCACCTGGAATGCACCGTCGCTGGCCAACGATCCGCTTGCCGCGGCCTTCCGTGACCAGCTGGAGCGGGTCAAGCCGACCCCGAAGGTGCTCGAATGGGAGCGCATCGTGCAGGAAATGCGCATCGTCACCGAACAGGTGGTGCGCGGTGGCCTGCCGCAGGACAAGGCCGTGGCCGAACTGGACCAGCGCGTGGACAAGGTGCTGGCCAAGCGTCGCTGGATGCATGAACAACAACGCCTGCAGCGCAGCGCACCCCCCTCGGGTTCGACCAGTGCAGTCGCGGCCGGGAGCCCGCAATGAAACGTACTTCGCTTGCCGGCTGGATCTTCGCCGGCCCCTCGCTGATCGTGCTTGGTGTGTTCTTCGGCCTGCCGGTGGCTTCGGCGCTGGCGCTGAGCGTGACCGACTTCGACCTGTATGCGCTGGCCGACAGCAGCAACCTGCGCTTCGTGGGTCTGGGCAACTACATCGACCTGCTGCAGACCCCGATGTTCTGGAAGTCGCTGTGGAACACCACCTATTTCGTGGTGATCGGCGTGCCGTTGTCGATCGGCGTATCGCTGGGCGCGGCCATTCTGCTCAATGCCCCGGCCGCGCGCTTCAAGGCGCTGTTCCGCACCGCGCTGTTCGCCCCGGTGGTGACCACGCTGGTGGCGGTGGCGGTGATCTGGCGCTACCTGTTCCACACCAGCTATGGCCTGGTGAACTACGGCCTGGGCCATCTGGGCATCAGCCCGATCGACTGGCTGGGCGATCCCAACTGGGCGATGCCGACCATCATGCTGTTCGCGGTGTGGAAGAACTTCGGCTACAACATGGTGATCTTCCTGGCCGGCCTGCAGGCGATCCCGCATGACCTGTACGAGGCCGCGCGCATCGACGGCGCCTCGCGCTGGAAGCAGTTCCTGCACATCACCCTGCCGATGCTCGGCCCGGTGCTGCTGGTGGTCGGAGTGATCACCGTATCCGGTTACTTCCAGCTGTTCGCCGAACCCTATGTGATGACCCGCGGCGACCCACTGCAGAGCACCGTCAGCGTGCTGTATTTCATGTTCGAGGAAGGCTTCAAGTGGTGGAACCTGGGACGCGCCTCGGCTGTGGCGTTCCTGCTGTTCCTGATCATCCTGGCGGTGACCACCGTGATGCTGCGCTTTGGCCGCAAGAGGCAGTTGGTATGAGTCGTGAAATCGGCCAGTCACGCTGGCACCCGTGGATGATCAATGGCGCGCTGCTGGTGCTGGCCCTGGTCAGCCTGGCACCGTTGCTGTGGATGCTGTCGGTGTCGTTCATGCCGCAGGGCGAGGCCACCCATTTCCCGCCGCCGCTGCTGCCGTCCAGCATCACCACGCACAATTACACCGAGCTGTTCGCGCGCACCGGCATGGGCGGCAACTTCGCCAACAGCCTGCTGGTGTCGCTGGCGATCACCCTCGGTTCGCTGCTGCTCAACACGATGGCCGGCTACGCTTTCGCCAAGCTGCAGTTCGCCGGCCGTGAGCGCCTGTTCCAGGTGCTGATGGCGGCGCTGGTGATCCCGGCACAGGTGGCGATGCTGCCGCTGTTCCTGCTGATGAAGCAGCTGGGCCTGGTCAACAGTTTCGGCGGCGTGATCGTGCCGGCGCTGGCCAGCGTGTTCGGCATCTTCCTGGTGCGCCAGTACGCCCGCTCCATTCCCGATGAGCTGCTGGAAGCGGCGCGCATCGACGGGGCAGGGGAGATGCGCATCTTCTTCCAGATCGTGCTGCCGATGCTGAAGCCGGTGCTGGTGACGCTGGCGATCTTCACTTTCATGGGCGCCTGGAACGATTTCATGTGGCCCTTGATCGTGCTGACCGACCAGGAGCACTACACTTTGCCGGTGGCGCTGGCCACCCTCTCGCGCGAACACATCATGGACGTGGAAATGATGATGGCCGGCGCAGTGGTCACCGTGGTTCCGGTGCTGGCGCTGTTCCTGGTGCTGCAGCGGTACTACATCCAAGGATTGTTGCTGGGGAGTGTGAAGGGATGATGCGTGCGATCGCCGTTGGACTGGGCCTGTTGTGGTCTTCCCTGGCGATCGCCGCACCACCGGCGCTGCCCGCGCCGAAGGTGCTGGATGATTTCGACGACATCAGCGCCTGGAAGCTGGTGTTGTCCGACCAGGTCAGCGGCTCGCTGCGGCCGGTCAGTGGTGCCGGCGGTGGCCGTGCGCTGTGCCTGGATTACGACTTCCACGAGGTCTCCGGCTATGTCGGCATCCGCCGCCCGCTGAACATCGAGTACCCGGCCAACTACCGCTTCGGCTTCCAGCTGCGCGGTGATTCGCCTGCCAACGACCTGCAGTTCAAGCTGATCGACGCCAGCGGCGACAACGTGTGGTGGGTCAACCGCCCCGGCTATGCCTTCCCCAAGGTGTGGACGCCGGTGGAGTACCGTCGCCGGCAGATCGACAAGGCGTGGGGGCCATCGCCAGAGAAGGACATGGCGCGCAGCGCGTCGATGGAATTCACGATCTACAGCAAGGTCGGCGGCCGCGGTACCGTGTGCTTCGACAAGCTGACCCTGCAGGGCCTGCCCGCGCAGGATGATTCGGCGCTGCGGCCCTCGGTGATCGCCGATACCGCAACCGCGCTGCAGGACCGGATGATCGACGGCAAGTCCGATACCTTCTGGATCAGCGGTGGGGTCAAGCAGCAGACCATCAGCCTGGACCTGCACAAGAACCGCGAGATCGGCGGTGCGGTAATCGACTGGCTGCCCGACCTGGAAGCCAATCGCTACACCGTGCGGACCTCCGAGGATGGCCGTGACTGGCGTACGGTGCGCGAAGTGACCGCCGGTGGCGGTGGCCGCGACTGGCTGGCACTGCCCGACACCGATGCGCGCTACGTACGTTTCGACCTGCAGGGCGGGCCGAACTGGCGCTACGGCATCCGTGACATCACCCTGAAGCCGCTGGCGTTCGCCGCGACTCCCAATGCCTTCCTGTCCTCGGTGGCGGCCGACCTGCCGCGTGGCGCATTGCCGCGCGCTTACGTTGGCGAGCAGCCGTACTGGACGCTGCTTGGCCTGGACGGTGGCCAGGAACAGGCGCTGATCAGTGAGGACGGTGCGCTGGAGCCGGCCAAGGGCAGCTTCAGCGTCGAGCCGTTCATCCGCCTCGACGGCAAGCTGCTTGACTGGTCGAACGTTGCCATCAGCCAGTCGCTGCAGGATCGGTACCTGCCGATCGCCACGGTCGATTGGGTGCACGAGAAGGCCGGCCTGTCGGTGACCAGCTTCGTGCAGGGCACGCCCGAACGTGCCCAGCTGATCGGACGCTACCGGCTGAGCAATCCGGACAAGGTCGCCCACGAATACACCCTGGCGCTGGCGATCCGCCCGTGGCAGGTCAATCCCCCCACCCAGTTCCTCAACACGGTGGGCGGCTTCAGCCGCATCGACAGCCTGGACGTGGGCGAGCAGCTGGTGCGCATCAATGGCGAACCGCGGCTGTATCCCCTGCAGGTACCGGATGCTCGCTTTGCCAGCAGCTTCGACGGCAAGCTGGATGCGATGCACCTGGCCAGCGGCAAGCTGCCCGGCACTACCGCGGTGAAGGACACCACCGGCATGGCGTCCGGTGCACTGCTGTACACGATCAAGCTCGAACCCGGGCAGAGCCGCGAGGTGGCGATCGTGCTGCCGCAGACCGGCAGCTGGGCGCCGCAGGCACTGGACGTGGCCAAGGCGCAGCAGCAGGTCGCGGCGATGTGGCGCGACAAGCTGGGCGTGGTGACCCTGCAGGTGCCCGCCGCCGGCCAACCGCTGGTGGAAACCCTGCGCACCGCGGTGGCGCACATGCTGATCTCGCGGGTCGGCCCGCGCCTGCAGCCCGGTACGCGCTCCTATGCACGCAGCTGGATCCGCGATGGCGCGATGATCTCCGAAGGCCTGCTGCGGATGGGGCGCAGCGATGCTGTGCGTGACTACGTGACCTGGTATGCGCCCTATCAGTTTGAAAACGGCAAGGTGCCGTGCTGCGTCGATGCGCGTGGCAGCGACCCGGTGCCGGAGAACGACAGCCACGGCGAGCTGATCTACAACATCGCCGAGTACGGCCGCTATACCGGCGACACGGCCTTCCTCGAGAAGATGTGGCCGCATGTGCTGGGCGCCTACAGCTACATGGAACAACTGCGCGGCAGCGAGCGTACCGAGGAGAACCGTGCGCGCAATCCTGCCTTCTACGGGATGATGCCGGCCTCGATCAGCCACGAGGGCTATTCGGCCAAGCCGATGCATTCGTACTGGGACAACTTCTGGGCGCTGCGTGGTTACAAGGACGCCGCGCAACTGGCGGCGCAGCTGGGCAAGGTCGAGGCGATGCAGATCAGCGAATCGCGCGATCAGTTCCGTGATGACCTGCAGGCCTCGCTGCTGTCGGCCATGCAGCAGCACCGCATTGATTACCTGCCGGGCTCGGCCGAGCTGGGTGACTTCGACGCCACCTCCACCACGATCGCGTTGGCGCCGGGCGGCGAGCAGGGGCGGTTGCCGCAACAGGCGCTGGACGCGACCTTCCAGCGTTACTGGAACGAATTCGTCGCACGCCGCGATGGCAAGCGCGAATGGAAGGACTACACGCCGTACGAATGGCGCAACGTCGCCGCGTTCGTGCGCCTGGGATGGCGTGATCGTGCGTGGCAGGCCACCGAGTTCTTCTTCAAGGATCGCGCGCCGCAGGCCTGGAACCAGTGGGCCGAGGTCGTCTCGCGCACGCCGCGCAAGCCGTTCTTCGTGGGAGACCTGCCGCATGCCTGGGTGGCCTCGGACTTCGTCCGCTCGGCGCTGGACATGTTCGGCTACAACCGCGATGCGGATGAGGCGCTGGTGCTGGCCGCCGGCATCCCGGTGGCGTGGCTGCAGGGCGAGGGCATTGCCGTGCAGGGCCTGCGCACTCCGCAGGGGCAGCTCAACTATCGCCTGCAGCGCAGCGACAAGCAGCTGGTGCTGGAAGTGCAGCCCGGGCTGGTGCCGCCGGCCGGTGGCGTGGTGCTGCCATGGCCGTATGCAGGCGAGCCGGGCCAGGCCACGGTCAACGGCGAGGCGGCGGAATGGGTCAACAACGAGCTGCATGTGCACCAGTTGCCGGCACGCGTCGAGATCGATGTGCCCAGCGCGGTGCGCCGCGCCGAACGCAAGGAAAAGTAAGCATGCGAGGTCCGCTCGGAATCGGTCGCGGTTTCTGCGCGCTGGGGCTGGCGATCGCGCTGGCCCTGCCCGGGCTGGCGCCAGCCGCTGAGTCGGCCAGCGCGGCTGACGCGGCCACGGCGGTCGGCGAACCCGGCATGAGCATGGTCACGTTCAACCTGCACCACGACCGCGAGGACTGGCCCAGCCGCCGTCGCACGATCGTGGCCGAGCTCAAGCGCCTGCAGCCCGATGCCATCGCGCTGCAGGAGGTGATCCAGAAGCGCAACGTGCGCAACCAGGCGCAGTGGCTGGCCAGCCAGCTCGGCTACCGGTACGTATTCGTGTCCACCGATCCGGTGGGTGCACCCAAGCGTTATGGCAATGCGCTGCTGACCCGGCGCCCGATCCTGGCGCATGGCGAGCACCTGCTGCTGCCGCTGGATGACTACCGCACCGTGGCCCATCTGCGCATCAACGTGGAGGGCAGGCCGGTCAATGTCTATGCCACCCATCTCAACGAGCGCAGTGACGACGCCGGCCAGAGCATCCGCCGCAGCCAGGTCGAAGACCTGCTGCGTTTCATCGCCGGCAGTTCTGCGGGGGCACCGGTGGTGATTGCCGGCGACTTCAACGCCCTGGTCGATGCCGGCGATCTGAGCGAACTGCGCAGCCACTACGGTGACAGCTACGGCAGCGTGCACGTCAACACCGACCTGGCGGCTGTGAGCACGCTCAACCGCCACTACTACCAGGCGCCGTCGCGGATCGACCACATCTTCTTCCAGCAGGACGAGATGGTCGCGCGCGAAGCGAAGATCCTGTTCGACCAGCCTGATGACGGCGGCCGCTGGGCCTCCGATCACTACGGGGTGTGGACCCGGCTGCAGTTCGCGCCGAAGCCCTGATAACGGCATCGCGTGGCGACGCGGCAGGCGTTCGCTACGGCATCTGATACGTCACAAACAGAAACGGCGGGGATCATCGATCCCCGCCGTTTCGTTGTTGCCGATCAAGGATCGATCAGGCGACCGGTGGCGTGCGCTTGCCGGCGTCTTCGTCTTCTTCCGACGCCTGCGCGTCGGCGGCCTGGGCGGCAGCGTCGGCATGGCCATCGGCGATCGGGTCGACCGGCGCCGGCACGACTGCATCGGCGACCGGCGCAGCGGCGTCCACCGGTGCGGCCTCGACAGCCACCGGGGCGGCCGGCTGCTCGACGACCGGGGCGACTTCAACCTCGGCCTTCGGCTCGGCTGCCGGAGCAGCTTCAACCTCGGCCTTCGGCTCGGCTGCCGGAGCAGCTTCAACCACCGGCGCAACATCGGCCACCACCGGCTTCGGCTCGGCCACCGGCGCAGCTTCGACTACCGGGGTCGGCTCAGAGACCGGGGCGGTTGCGACTACTGCGGCCGGTTCAGCGACCGGAGCTGCTTCGATCGCCGCAGCGGTCTCCACCAGCGGCGACTTCGCCTCGATCACCGGAGCCGCTTCAGGCGCCGGCTGCACCGGCGTCGCTGCGTCGATGGCATCCAGCATGCTGGTCTGCACCGGCGACGGGGCCGGTTCGGCCTTGGCGACTGCTTCCACCGCAGCCGGAGCCTGCACTGCGGCGGCCACCGGAGCGGCTGCTTCGACCACGGGGCTGCTCACGGCAGCAACCGGGGCAACCGCGGCAGCCACTGCAACCGGCGCACGTGCCGGCTTGCCGGCATCTGCAGCGACCGGCTCGACGTCGTCATCGAAATCGAATTCCGGCTGCGAACGCGACGGCTGCACGGCAGCTGCCGGTGCGCCGACCGGAGCCGGGGCCGTCGGCTCGACGGAATCGCTGTCGTTGTCCTCGCCCTCGGCATCATCGCCGTCGTCCAGGTCATCGCCCAGCACGTCGCCGCCAGCGGCGTTCTCGGCGCCACCGCGACGACGACGACGACCGCCACGACGGCCACGGCGGCGGCGGGTTGCGCCTTCACCGGTCTGGTCGCCTGCGGCATCGGTAGCAGCATCTTCGGCAGCCCCGGTCGCAACCACGACCTCGGCATCGGTCTTCGCGACGGTGTCCACGGTGGCGACAGTGCCGGCCACGTTTTCAGTGGCAACGGCCGGTGCCTGTGCCTTTTCTTCCTGCACCGCGACGGTGGCGGCAACTGCGGTCGTGGTGGACACGGCTGCTGCTGCGGTCACGGCATCGGCCGGTGCTTCGGCAGCGGCGCGCTGCGGCTTCTCGGCCGGCTTGTCACCGTCCTGCGGGCGCGGCTGCCTCGGCTGCTTCAGCTTCGGCTGCTGCTGGCCCTGTTCGTTGCGCGGCTTGTTCTGCTGCGGCTGCTGCCCATCCTTCGGCTTGCCCTGCTGCTGCGGCTGCTGCTGGCCATTGCCATTGCCATTGGCCTGGTTGCCGCCGTTGCGGCCATCCTTGCGCTGTTCACCGCGGTCCTTGCGGTTGCCGCCGTCCTTCTGCTGCTGCGCGTTGCCATTGCCATTGCCGCCATTGCCGCGGCTGTCTTCGCGACGGTCCTTGCGGTCCTTGTTGCGATCCTTGTTGCGGTCACGGCGGCCGCCATCCTGCTGCGGCTGGCGTGCGGCCGGTGCCGGTGCGGGGGCCGGTGCCGGCTCGCCGCCAAAGATGCGCTTGAGCCAGCCGACGACGCCGCCACTGGCGGCGGCTGCCGGGGCCGCTGCGGCCACCGGTGCCGGTGCCGGGGCGGCGACCGGTTCCACTTCCTCGCGCACCGGGGCGGGCGAGTTGTGCTTGACCTGGGTCACCATCGGCGGCGGGATGTTCAGCTGGCCCTTGGTCAGCGCGTGCACCGGCAGCTTGCGCGGGGTACCGCGCTGGTAGCTCGGCTTGCCGCTTTCCTCGCCCAGCTCGTTGTCGCGCAGGCGGGTGACGGTGTAATGCGGGGTGTGCAGCTGTTCGTCGGCAACGATCACGATCGGCGCCTCGTGGCGCTTCTCGATTTCGCCCAGCGCGCCGCGCTTTTCATTCAGCAGGTAATTGGCGATCTCCACCGGGGCCTGTACCAGCACCTGCCCGGTGTTCTCCTTCATCGCATGCTCTTCGGCGACGCGGATGATCGACAGCGACAGCGACTCGACGCTGCGCATGCGGCCATGGCCGTCGCAGCGCGGGCAGACGATCTGGCTGGATTCGCCCAGGCTCGGGCGCAGGCGCTGGCGGCTCATTTCCAGCAGTCCGAAGCGCGAGATGCGACCGACCTGCACGCGTGCACGGTCGTACTTCAGTGCGTTGGCCAGGCGGTTCTCGACCTCGCGCTGGTGCTTGTTGGAGGCCATGTCGATGAAGTCGATCACCACCAGGCCACCGAGGTCACGCAGGCGCAGCTGGCGGGCCACTTCCTCGGCTGCTTCCAGGTTGGTCTGGAACGCGGTGTCCTCGATGTCGCTGCCCTTGGTGGCGCGCGAGGAGTTGACGTCGACGGCAGTCAGCGCTTCGGTCTGGTCGACCACGATCGAGCCGCCCGACGGCAGGCGCACGTTGCGCTCGTAGGCGCCTTCGATCTGCGATTCGATCTGGAAGCGGTTGAACAGCGGGATGTCGTCCTTGTAATGCTTGAGCTTGCGCAGGGTCTGCGGCATCACCTGCTGCATGAACTCCTTGGCGTGCTCGTACATCTCCTCGGTGTCCACCAGGATCTCGCCGATGTCGGCGCGCAGGTAGTCACGCAGGGCGCGCACGATTAGGCGCGATTCCTGGTAGATCAGGAACGGGGCCGGCTTGCTCAGCGCCGCTTCGGCGATGGCGCGCCAGACGTTCAGCAGGTAGTCCAGATCCCACTGCAGCTCTTCCGCATCGCGGCCGACGCCGGCGGTACGGATGATGACGCCCATTTCGTCGGGGATGTTCAGCTTGTCCAGGGCATCCTTCAGGGCGGCCCGGTCTTCACCCTCGATGCGACGGGAGACACCGCCGGCACTGGGTGAGTTCGGCATCAGCACCATGTAGCGGCCGGCCAGGGAGATGAACGTGGTCAGGGCTGCGCCCTTGTTGCCACGCTCTTCCTTGTCGACCTGGACGACCACTTCCTGGCCTTCCTTCAGCAGCTCGCGGATACCGGCCTTGTTGTGGTCGACACCGGCCTGGAAGTAGTCGCGGGAGATTTCCTTCAGCGGCAGGAAGCCATGGCGGCCACCACCGTATTCGACGAAGGCCGCTTCCAGCGAAGGCTCGATGCGGAAGATCCGGCCCTTGTAGATGTTGGACTTCTTCTGTTCCTTGGACGGCTGCTCGATGTCGATGTCATACAACGACTGGCCATCCACGATGGCAACACGCAGCTCTTCAGCCTGCGTGGCGTTGATCAGCATTCGCTTCATTGTTGCGTTCCTCGCAAGCGGCTACCGCGCGGAACGCCATGGGGTTTCGCCTCTGGACACGGCTCGCCGCCCATTCGCGCAAGCGCGGGGAGGGCGGCTTGGGTTTCCAGCGCTACGACACCACGGCAGGCCGCGGGAGCGCTTCAATTTTCTGGTTTTGGGTGTTGCAGGGCCGGCGGCAGCTGTCAGCCAGGCTGGAGCGCCGCACGGGACATGTTCAGCGCGACTGCGTGTCAGGCAATCGGCGATGGCCGGGAACGCCGGTGAGCCGCTAACATGGCCGCCCCGCGGGCGGTGGTCGCGCACTGTGCCGGATTCGTCGGAAGCTGGGCTTCTGGCCCTGAGTAACTTCCAACGAAATCAATCCCTTATCTCGCCCCCCGAGTGTAACAGAATAAACAGGCTGATGACTGCACAAGACCCCACCAAGCCGGCCGGCGACAAGCCTTCCGTGCGCATGATCACCGTTCCGGCCGACCGCGCCGGCCAGCGCCTGGACAATTTCCTGCTCGGCCAGCTCAAGGGTGCCCCACGCAGCCTGGTCTACAAGCTGGTCCGCAGCGGCCAGGTGCGCATCAATGGCGGCCGCGCCAAGGCCGAGCGCAAGCTGGAGGCCGGCGACGAAGTGCGGATTCCGCCGGTCCGTCTCAGTGAAGAGGGAGACAAGGCCGGTCCGCCCGAGGCGTTCATGCGCCGGCTGGAGCAGGCCATCGTCTTCGAAGATGCCCGCCTGCTGGCGCTGAACAAGCCGACCGGTGTCGCCAGCCACGGTGGCAGCGGCATCAGCTTCGGCGCCATCGAGACCCTGCGTGCGCTGCGCCCCGGGCAGACCCTGGAGTTGGTCCACCGGCTGGACCGTGACACCTCCGGCCTGCTGATCGTGGCCAAGAAGCGCTCGGCGCTGAGTGAACTGCAGGCGCTGCTGCGTGAAGACCACGGTGCGGGCATCCGCAAGCGCTACCTGACCCTGTTGGCCGGGCGCATGCCGGATGGGGTGATGACGGTCGACGCGCCGCTGCACGTGGGCCTGCGCCAGGGCGGCGAGCGTCATGTGCAGGTCAATGCGATCGGCAAGGAATCGATCAGCCATTTCCGGGTGCTGGAGCGCAAGGGTGGTCATTCCTATTGCGAGGTGCGCATCGAAACCGGCCGCACCCACCAGATCCGCGTGCACGCCCAGCATCTGGGGCATCCGGTGGCCGGTGACGACAAATACGGCGATCCTGCGGTCAACAAGCGGCTTCGTGAGCAGATCGGGCTGAAGCGCTTGTTCCTGCATGCGGCGTCGCTGGAGTTCGCGCTGGACGAGGGCAAGAGCCCGTATGTGCTGAACGCGCCGCTGGCCGATGAGCTGGTCGAGGCGCTGGATCGACTTCGCTAAGGGCGGTTCGGCGGCGCCGGGCGTTTGGCTGGAGCCGTCGTTTCCCTGCGATAAGGGGGCTTGTCACTTTCTTTGCTCGTGCAAAGAAAGTAACCAAAGAAACACGCCACCATCCGCGAGCCAGCGCTGCGCGCCGATGCCCTGTGCTCCTCGGTCCGCCGAGGGGCGGCGCGGAACTCGCTGCGCTCAAACACCCGCGCCTCTTCGCCCTCGCCGGACCTGCGGTGCTCGGCTCGCTACAAGGCGGACCCGACAGCCGCAGCGTAGACCCCAGGCTGCACGCAGCCTTTGTAGAGTCGAGCAACGCTCGACTCACGCGCGCAGCGCGGGCTTCGCTTTTAATCCTTCATCGCGCGGCTGGCACGCACGGAAGAATGAGGGGCACGGGCGGGGTCAGTTCGCGGGGGTGTCCGCGGCATGGATGCCGCGGCCAAGCCTCCAGGGACGGATTAACGGCGTCCCCGCGAACTGACCCCGCCCGGGACCATTCAGAAAGGTTCGGGTGCCAGCCGCGAGGGGGCTCAGCCCGTTGGCCGGAAATCCCTCACCACTTGAACAGCACCAGGCTGATCGCCAGCGTACCCATGCCGGCCACCAGGCCATAGACGGTCTCGTGGCCCTTGGCGTAGCGCTTGGCCGCCGGCAGCAGCTCGTCCAGCGCCAGGAACACCATCACACCGGCAATCAGGCCGAACACCCAGCCGAACGTGGCGTGGGACAGCGAGCCGGACAGCAGTACATAGCCGATAGCCGCGCCGACAGGCTCAGCCAGGCCTGAAAGCAGGCTGGCGGCGAACGCATAGAACTTGTTCTGCGTGGCGAAGTACACCGGTACCGCAATGGCGATGCCCTCGGGAATATTGTGGATGGCGATGGCGAAGGCCAGCGGCATGCCCACCGACGGGCTCTCCAGCGTCGCGAAGAACGTCGCCAGCCCCTCCGGGAAGTTGTGCGCCGTAATCGCTACCGAGGTCAGCAGGGCGACCCGCTTCAGGTATTCGCGGCTGTTCTCGCGGAAGGCCGGGTCCTGCTTGTCCAGGCTGTCATGCGGGTTGGGAATGAAGTGGTCGATCAGCACGATCACCACCACGCCCAGCAGGAACGCGAGCGTGCCGTAGGTGAAGCCGGTGCGCTCACCATAGGCCAGCGCGAACGAGGCGATGGATTTGTTGAGGATCTCCGACAGCGAGACGTACACCATCGCGCCGCCGGCAAAGGCCAGGCCGAAGGCCAGCAGGCGCGGATTGGGGCGACGCGAGAACAGCACCAGCAGGCTGCCGATGGCGGTGGCAAGGCCCGCAGCGAGGGTGACCGCCAGGGCGATCCAGATGTTTTCGGGGGGAATCTGCAGCATGTACCGACGCGTTCCTTGTCATCAAGCAATCGCCCCGGCACGGGCCGGGGCGGCAAAGGCGAGGCGGGCGTCGGCTGGCCTCGTCATCGGCCCGCGATCAGCCGCCGCGGCGCAGGCTTTCTTCGATGGCGAAGCACTGGTCCGGCTTGGGCTGCGGCGGGTTGAAGCTGACCGGCACCTGGATCGTGGCCGGTACGGCCTCGCCATTGCGGGTGGCTGCCTTGAACTGCCAGCCCTGCACGGCGGTCTTGGCCAGATCGTCCAGCTGCGGGTTGCCCGCGCCGGTCAGCAGGGTGACCTCGCTGGGTTTGCCGTCGGTGCCGATCACCACCTTGAAGGTGCTGGTGCCGCCCACGCCGGTGCAGGCGAGCTCGAGCGGATACTGCGGCGGCGGGGTCTTCACTGCGGCCACCTCGGTGGGCGGGGCGGCCGGCGGTGCCGGCGGCTCGGAAGAACCACAGCCGGCCAGGCCGGTCGCGGCGAACAGGGACAGGCTCAGCAATCGCACATTCATTTCAGTTGCTCCGTCAGGGCCGAAGTCTTCGCTGCGCAGATGAAGTCGTTCTCGCTCAGGCCGCCCACGTCGTGGGTGGAGTAGCGGACGACGGCACGGTCGTAGTGGACGCCGAGGTCCGGGTGATGGTCCTCGCCGTGGGCGATCCAGGCCAGCGCGTTCACGAAGGCCATGGTGGCGTAGTAATCCTTGAAGCGGAACGTGCGCACCAGCGCCTGGCCGGCTTCGGCCAGCTCCCAGCCGGGAACCTGCGGCAGCAGTTCGGCCAGCCGGGCCTCGCCCAGCTTGTGGTCGCTGCCCTTGCGCGGCACGCAACGGGCCTGTGCCAGCGGAATCAGGTCGGCCATGGGTTCCTCCACCTCGTGTTGACTGAACAATGCGCCGGCCGGTGTATAAAACGAATGAGCGGCTGACGCTTACTTGGCTAGAATAGCCTGATGATCCAGATCTCCGACACTGCCCAGACCCATTTCCGCAAGCTGATCGAACGCGAGGGCGTGCCCGGCATGGGCGTGCGCTTGAGTGCGGTCGATCCTGGCACCCCGCGTGCCGATGCCCGGCTGGAGTTCGCCGAGCTGACCGATCTGCTCGGCGACGAGTGGGCGGTGGACTGTGATGGCTTCACCCTCTATGTCGACGCAAGCAGCGTTGGCTGGCTCGATGGCGCGGAGATCGACATCGTGCCCGGTACCGCTGGTACCCAGCAGCTGACGATCAAGGCGCCGCGGATCAAGGGCGAAGCGCCCGGCGATGCCGCCTCGCTGGTCGAGCGCGTGCATTGGGTGGTGGAAAACGAAGTCAATCCGCAGCTCGCTTCGCACGGTGGCAAGGTCGCCGTGCAGGAAGTCTCGGCCGACGGCGTGGTGCTGCTGCGCTTCGGCGGTGGCTGCCAGGGCTGCGGCATGGCCGACGTCACCCTCAAGCAGGGCATCGAGAAGACCTTGATGGGCCGTGTGCCGGGGGTGACCGCCGTGCGTGATGCTACCGATCACGACAGCGGCCACGCTCCGTATATTCCGCGCGGCAACGCCGCCTGATCGCCAACGCGTGCCTCTGCCCAGAGCCGAGCAACTCATCGACCTGCTGCTGGCGCGCCAGCAGCGACCGCCCATCCTCGAGAAGAGCACCGGCCTGCCGTACGGCTGGGCGATCTGGCTGCGGACGCTGACGCCGCTGCCGCGTCCGTTCCACGCGCGCGAGGTGATTGCAGTGCTGCTGCCGCGGCCGCTGCCCGGGCCTCCGGGGCGCTTGCCGGGGCTGGGGCCATGGGCGTCCCTGCGCCGCCTGTTCTGGCAGGACTGGGATCCGGCGCCGCGTGACCAGCGCTGGATGCGCTGGACCTCGGCGCTGCTCAGCGCGTTGCTGCATCTGTTGTTCTTCCTGCTGCTGCTGTGGGTGGCGGTGATCCGCACGTCTTCGCCGGACGAGCAGGGCAGCGAGGGTGAGCGCGTGCAGATTGAATTCGTCGGCCGTGCTGCACAGGAAGGCGGCGGCGACCAGCCCGGTACCGAGGCGGCTGCCGCCGCAGAGGCCGGTGCCGCAGCCGCAGGCCAGGATGCCGGAGCGGCGACAGCGCCCCGGCCGCAACCGTCTGCACCTGCGCCGTCTTCCGCTGCCGCTGCCACGGCACCGACCGCCAGCGTGCCGCCGCCGCCCGAGGTGGAGCCGGCGCCGGTGGCCGCACCGCCGCCCTCACCGGTACAGGCCACCGAAGTTGCAGAGGCGACCGCCGAATTCGTGGTGCCGCCGGTCGCACTGCCGCGCACCGAGGTCAGCATCGTGCCTCGCGACACCATTCCGACGGTACGCGAGCGCAGCGTGCAGCCGGTACAGGCTGCGCCGATGGCAACGCCGGTACGCACGCCCGACGTGGCTGTGCAGGCGCCGCGCGTGCGCGATGTGCAGGTGCAGGAACGTGAAATCAGCACGGTCGAAGCGCCGGTAGCGCCGCAGCCGATGCGCACCACCGACATCCAGGTACGCGTGCCGCAGCGCGACGTGCAGGTGCGCGAGCGCGAAGTGCGGGCGATGACCGATCCGCAGGTGCGCATGGCCACCGTCGCAGGGCGCGAGCCCACGGTGCGTGCGCCTGCCGGGCGCGAGGTGCAGGTGCGCGAACGGGAGGTTGCTGCCGCTCCGCAACCTGCCGCGTCGACTGCGGCAGGCAGCGCGACCACGCCGACGCCGGCACCCGCCGGCAGTTCGGCCCAGAACAGCGCCAGCGTGGCGCGCCCTGCGACGACCAGCACCGCCGCCGCACAGGCGGGCGCCCGTCCGGCACCAACCCCAGGCAACTGGGCAACGCCCGCACGCGGTGACGACTGGGGCGCTTCCAGCCGCAATCGCGACGGCGCCAACCAGGGCGCCGCGCAAACCAGTGCGGGCAAGGGCGATGGTCTGTTCAACGCTGACGGCAGCGTACGCGTGGCCGGCCAGGACGGGGCCGGCAAGGCCGAGCGTGGCGCACCCGGTGGGGCCAACGACGGCTGGAGCAAGGAGCGCATCGCCGAGTCCGGCACATGGTTGAAGCGGCCGCCGTACGACTACACGCCTACCTCGTTCGACAAGTATTGGGTGCCGCAGGAATCACTGCTCGCCGAATGGGTGCGCAAGGGTGTCAAGGCAATGGAGATTCCGTTGCCGGGTACCAGCACGAAGATTTCCTGCGTGATCTCGATCCTGCAGGCCGGTGGCGGTTGTGGCCTCACCGATCCGAACATGCAGGACCAGCCGGCAGTGGCGCGTCCGCCGCCGGATATCCCGTTCAAGAAAGAGCTGCAGGACGATAACGGCAGCCGGTAGCGGCCCCGGTTGTCTCCGCCGGAGCCATCGCAGGCTCTCGTCGTGGCCGTGGCGCGCCTGGGTAGATGCCAACCTTGGTTGGCACGGAAGCGCCGACCAAGGTCGGCCTCTACCAGGTCATTCGCTCTGTGACAGGAACACCCAGAACGGGACGTCGCGGCCTACCCAGTCACGGCTGGCTTCATCCAGGATGTCCAGCAGCGTGTCGAACTCCTTGCCTGCACCGGCGCGCAGGGCATCGACGTCGGCCAGGAACAGCGCATAGCCATGGGCCGGCAGCCATTGCAGGTCGCGCAGGTTGTCAGACAGGGCGTCCCAGTTGCCGCCGAAGCCGGCAGGGAAATCAAGCTGGGCGGCCAGCCGCGCCAGCAGGGTGCGCTTGTCGCCCACGCCATCCAGGTCGATCCGGATCACCTTCAGGTCGGCATCGCGCATCGCTGCCGACAGCGCGCTGATATCGGAGCTGTCGATCGCGTAGACGCCGGCATTGTTGATGTCATGCAGGCCGAGGCCGAAATCATCGTGGCTCATGGGCGTTCTCCGGAGGCCGGTACGGTGAAGCTGCGGAACGATTCGTAGTGATCATCGGTGTAGTACCAGGCATCGGGCGGGTTGCCGCCGGTGACGATGCGCCGCGCGCCGCGGTTGCCGGCACCGGGCGTGTCGACGGTGTACTCGCGGTAGTAGCCACGCGGGCGCTGTGGCAGCTGTTGTTCGCGGTTGCCGAAGGTGCTGCCATCCTGCCGATGCGGGAACGGACCGCCGTGCTGGATCAGCGCGATGGTCTGGCGGGCCTCGGCCGGAAGGAAGGCGGGCAGGCCGCTGTCGCTGTTGCTGCGCAGCGTCGGTGCGTTGGCCGCCGGAGTGCCCTGCAGGTCGGG
Source organism: Stenotrophomonas sp. G4 (assembly GCF_003428825.1). Classification (NCBI taxonomy): domain Bacteria; kingdom Pseudomonadati; phylum Pseudomonadota; class Gammaproteobacteria; order Lysobacterales; family Lysobacteraceae; genus Stenotrophomonas; species Stenotrophomonas sp. G4. The sequence goes on along the minus strand of NZ_CP031741.1, from coordinate 2,894,966 downwards.
GGCGAACTGCGGCGGCGGCGGCCGCTGCAGGAAATGATTGGCGACCAGGCCGAGCAGCAGCAGGACGATGGCAGTGATCAACAGCCGGGGGTTGCGCATGGGCAGGAGCAGGCGAGGGTGGTGCGCCCACTGTAGCGCCTGCGCGCTGCACCCTGCATGAGGGCGCGCGCCGCGTCACCGCTGCGTAACAATTGCCGGCATGCTCACCTGCAGGACGCAATTTCCTTTACATCCCCCTTGGTAATCTGGCGGTCTGTCCCCATCATTCACCGCGCAACGCCCGACACCGTCGGGTGCCCTCGCAATCAGGAGATGCATCATGGCCTATACCCTGCCCAAGCTGTCCTACGCCTACGACGCGCTGGAACCGCATATCGATGCGGCGACGATGGAAATCCATCACACCAAGCATCACCAGACCTACATCAACAACGTCAACGCGGCGCTGGAAGGCACCGAGTACGCTGACCTGCCGGTCGAAGAACTGGTGAAGAAGCTGAAGTCGCTGCCGGAGAACCTGCAGGGTCCGGTGCGCAACAACGGTGGCGGCCATGCCAACCACTCGCTGTTCTGGACCGTGATGGCTCCGAATGCTGGCGGCAACCCGGTGGGCGACGTGGCCAAGGCCATCGACAAGGACCTGGGCGGCTTCGACAAGTTCAAGGACGCCTTCACCAAGGCTGCGCTGACCCGTTTCGGCAGCGGCTGGGCATGGCTGAGCGTGACCCCGGACAAGAAGGTCGTGGTCGAGAGCACCGGCAACCAGGACAGCCCGCTGATGGAAGGCAACACCCCCATCCTCGGCCTGGACGTGTGGGAACACGCGTACTACCTGAAGTACCAGAACCGTCGTCCGGAATACATCGGCGCGTTCTTCAACGTCATCGACTGGAACGAAGTCGAGCGCCGTTACCAGGAAGCGATCGCCTGAGAACGGTAGCGCCGGGCCATGCCCGGCGGCTTCAACAGAAGGCCGGGGAGACCCCGGCCTTTCTGTTTGCGCATCGGTAGTGCCGGCCGCTGGCCGGCAACCTCATGGTTCTCATTCGGTGGTGGCAGCCACGTCCTGCAGCCGCAGCGTCGCCATCACGCCCAGGCGCAGGCCGGGCAGGTCGCCATCGGCGGGCAGCATGATCGCCTGCTGGCGGATGCCGCCGAAATGCTTGACCTGGAACAGGACATCCAGCCCATGGCCACTGGCACCGCCGCCGCTGGCCGCCGGTGCGCCGGGATTGCGCCGGGCCGGCTGGAAGCCGGGCGTGCTGCGCACCAGCTCGACGGTGCTTGCGGAAAAATCCCCGGCGATCAGGCTCGGCATGCCCTCGGCCGTGGCGCCGATCCAGGTCATCAGGTCGCTGGTCTGATGCTGTCGGGCCGTGGCCTCATCCGGCTCCGGCCGCAGGCGCGCGACGTAAACGTTGACGTCGTTGTCGCCCAGCCGCAGGCGCATCATGCCGGCGGCACTGAAGGTGCCCGGCGGATGCAGCAGGGTGACGCCGTCCTCGCTGACCGGCAGCCGGCTGAGCATCGCGTTGCCATGCCGGACCGGCTGGCTCGGCGGGTCTGCGGTGACGAAATCGCAGCTGTAGCGCAGCCGGCTGGCCAGCCAGCAGGCCGGGTTGCGCCCTTGCTGCTGCAGGACCTGCTGCACCGAGATCACATCCGGCTGCAGATCGGTCAGCAGCTGCAGCACCTGTTCGCGGCGCTGCTTCCATTGCCCTTCATCACGGCTGGGCAGTTCCAGCGCGGCGACGGTCAATTGCCGCACCTCCGTGGCAAGGCCGGCGGCCGGCGGCGCCTGCGGTCGTGCCAATGCAGGCACGGCCAGCATGAGGGCAAGGCTGCTGGACAGGATGCGGGCAAAGGGGAGGGGGCGCATAACGATAAGTTTACGCTTTTGCCGTGCAGGTTCCGTGACTTCCGGCAGGGCCGCCCATGCCTGCCATGCTTTGGCGCGCCTGTCATGCAGCCCTGCAGCGTGCTTCGCACGCACAGGTTCCGGTACTCTTGCGCCTTTCGTTTTGCAGGAATGCCTTACAGGATGAGCCACGACGCAGTCGCCCCCATCGCCGGCCAGGGAAAGATGCCGCGCCAGATCCCGTACATCATCGGCAATGAGGCCTGCGAGCGGTTCAGTTTCTACGGGATGCGCAACATCCTGGTGCAGTTCCTGATCACCTCCCTGCTGCTGCAGGAAATCACGGCCGAAGGCCGTGCCGGTGAAGCCAAGGACATCATGCACAGCTTCATGATCGGCGTGTATTTCTTCCCGCTGCTCGGTGGCTGGCTGGCCGACAGGTTCTTCGGCAAGTACCACACCATCCTGTGGTTCAGCCTGGTCTACTGCATGGGCCATCTGTGCCTTGCGCTGTTCGAGGGCAGCCGTGGCGGCTTCTTCCTCGGCCTGGGCCTGATCGCGCTGGGCGCCGGTGGCATCAAGCCGCTGGTGGCCTCGTTCATGGGCGACCAGTTCGACCAGAGCAACAAGCACCTGGCCAAGATCGTCTTCGATGCCTTCTACTGGATCATCAACTTCGGCTCGTTGTTCGCCTCGCTGCTGATCCCGCTGGCGCTGAAGAACTGGGGCCCGCAGTGGGCGTTCGGTATTCCGGGCATCCTGATGTTCATCGCCACCTTCGTGTTCTGGCTGGGCCGCAAGCGCTACGTGCTGGTGCCGCTGCCGCCGAAGGACCCGCATTCGTTCGCCAATGTGGTGCGCACCGCGCTGACCACGCAGGTGGCCGGCCAGGGCCGTCCGGGCCTGGTGATCGCCGTGCTCGGCCTGGTGCTGGCGGTGGCCTCGTTCGGCCTGGTCGGCTCGCTCGGCATCGTGATCTGCCTGTGCCTGGCGCTGGTCTCGATCCTGGCAGGCATCGGTGGTGGCACCTGGCTGCAGCTGGACCGCGCGCGCGGCCAGCATCCGGCCGAAGCCGTGGAAGGCGTGCGCTCGGTGCTGCGCGTGCTGGTGATCTTCGCCCTGACCACGCCGTTCTTCTCGCTGTTCGACCAGAAGGCCTCGACCTGGGTGCTGCAGGGCCAGCAGATGCAGATGCCGAGCTGGTTCACCGCCTCGCAGATGCAGGCGCTGAACCCGCTGCTGGTGATGATCCTGATTCCGTTCAACAACCTGGTGCTGTACCCGGCCCTGCGCCGCTTCGGTTTCGAGCCCACCGCGCTGCGCCGGATGACTGCGGGCATCGCTTTCAGCGGCCTGGCCTGGATCGTGGTGGGTGGCATCCAGGTGGTGATGGATGGCGGCAATGCGATGTCGATCTTCTGGCAGATGCTGCCGTACGCGCTGCTGACCTTCGGTGAGGTGCTGGTCTCGGCCACCGGCCTGGAGTTCGCCTACAGCCAGGCCCCGCAGGCGATGAAGGGCGTGGTGATGAGCTTCTGGAACCTGACCACCACCATCGGCAACCTGTGGGTGCTGCTGTCCAATGCGGCCGTACGCAACGATGCGGTGACCCACCAGATCGCGGGGACCGGGTTGAGCGAGGCGGCATTCCTGATGTTCTTCTTCGCCGGTTTCGCTTTCGTCGCGGCGTTGGCCTTCGGTTGGTATGCGAAACGCTATCGTATGGTCGACAACTACCGCACCGCCTGAGCCTGACATGACCCCCGTCAATCTGCTGTTGATCGCCATCACCGCCATCCTGTCGTGGATGGCGTTCAACAACCGCAAGCTGGCCGACCGCCTGATCCTGTGGCCGCCGGCGGTGGATCGCCACCGCCAGTACGACCGCCTGATCACCTACGGCTTCATCCATGCCGACTGGTCGCACCTGATCTTCAACATGATCACCCTGTTCTTCTTCGGGGGTTCATCGAGAGCGTGATGGTGCAGCTGACCGGCAGCTACCTGGTCTATCCGGCGTTCTACGTCGGTGCGTTGCTGGTTTCGATCCTGCCCAGCTACCTGAAGAACCAGAAGAACCCGAACTACCTCAGCCTCGGTGCGTCCGGGGCGGTGTCGGCGGTGCTGTTCGCCTTCATCCTGATCAAGCCGTGGTCGATCATCCTGGTGTTCTTCATCCCGGCGCCGGCGATCGTCTATGCCGCGTTCTACGTCGGCTACAGCATCTGGATGGACAAGCGCGGTGGCGATCGCATCAACCACAGCGCGCACCTGGCCGGTGCGGCGTTCGGCGTGATCTTCATGCTGGCCATGCAGCCAAGCATCTTCAGTCACTTCCTGCGCGAGCTGTCCAACCCGACCTTCCGCCTCGGCGGCGGCTGAGGGGCCGGGGTCGGATCCGCTGCATCCGGCCCCCGGGGCTGCGGCCCCGCTCCGGGTCAGGCCCGGGTCTGCTGACCGTAGGTATCGAGCAGGCGGGAGAAGACTTCCTCGCCGATGCTCTGGAAGGCCTGGTCTTCGGTCTGTCCCTCCACGGCCAGTTGCAGCAGGCCCTCCAGCAGGGCGTGATCGGTATCGGATTGGGAATCGCTGGGGTGCATCACGGGCCTCCACGGCAGAACGCTTGGTCAACTGTCGCAAGGGGCATGCCAGGCTGGCGCACCCCTGCAGAGGGGGTAGCGGCCGGCTGGCCTGAAGCTTGAGGGCAACAACTGACGCAACGGGCGCACACTTGTCCCTGTTCAGGCTTCACGCGATCATGGCGCCCGCGTGCGCACCATCCACGCAGTCGCCGCAGGAGACAGTCCCATGGCTTCGGTCACGCCCCCCGGTCTGGCTTACGAGGTCGAACATGATCAGGTCAACCACCGTTTCACCGCCCGTGTGCGTGGGCAGGTGGCACTGTTGGAGTACCAGATCAAGCGCAGGCGGATGGTCATCACCCATACCGAAGTGCCCGAGCCGATCGCCGGCCGCGGCATTGCCGGTGAGCTGACCCGGGTCGCACTGCGGTTCGCCCGTGAGCAGAAGTACAAGGTGGTGCCGGCATGTGCCTATGCCGAGGCTTTCCTGCAGCGGCACGAGGAGTACCACGATCTGCTTGCGGGCTGAATCCAGCGGGCCACCCTTCAGCCAGGGCAGGCGATGATGCATGAACATGAACAGGGGATCCCGATGAAGATTGGAAATAACCGGCCACTGCACGCCAGCGTGCTGGCCGGCGCTATGGGCGTGCTGTTGCTGGCCGGTTGCCAGCGCGAGAACGAGGCGGCGCCGGCCACCGAGGCCGCACGGGCGGCCGAAGCCACCGGCACCGCCGAGGCACCTGTAGCGGAAGCGCCGTTGGATCTGCGCGATGTGATCGAGAACAACGAACGTGAAGTGATCGGCATCAGCTATCCGCCGGGCATTGATCGTTATCCAGGCCTGGCACGTGCGCTGCAGGCCTATGCCACCTCCGCCCGCAGCGATCTGCAGCAGGCGCTGGACGGGCTGGGCAACGACAAGCCGACCATGCCCTATGAGCTGTCGCTGAGCTTCGAGAAGCTGCTGGAGACGCCGCAGCTGGTGGTGGTCAGTGCCGACGGCAGCCGCTACACCGGCGGCGCCCATGGCGAACCGCTGGTGGCTCGTTTCGTGTGGCTGCCGGCGCAGCAGCAGATGCTGAGCGCCGACAAGCTGGTGGCCGATGCCAAGGGCTGGAAAGCGATCAGCGATTTCGTCGCCGACCAGCTGCGTGAGCGTGTGGCCACCCGCCTCAGCGGCGAGGACATGGACCCGTCGCAGCTGCAGGAATCGCTGCGCAATGCCTCGCGGATGATCGCCGACGGCACCGGTCCGCAGGCCGACAACTTCAGCCAGTTCCAGCCGCTGACCGACGACAAGGGACAGATCACCGCGCTGCGCTTCGTGTTCCCGCCCTACCAGGTGGGTCCATACTCGGACGGCACCCAGACCGCCGATGTGCCGGCCTCGGTGTTGTTGCCACACGTGGCCAAGGAGTATGTGGAACTGTTCGCACGCGGGTAACCGTAGACGAGGAGGTGACGTGGATACAGGGTTGCAGGAGCGGGTTGCCGGCCTGCTCCACGAGGCCGGGGTCCAGATCGATGGAAGCCGGCCGCAGGATATCCAGGTGCATGACCCGCGCTTCTTCGCGCGGGTCATCGCGCAAGGCTCACTCGGCCTGGGCGAGAGCTACATGGACGGCTGGTGGGATGCCAACGTCCTCGATGAGTTCCTGTTCCACCTGATGCAGGCCCACCTTGACGAACGGGTGCACGGCTGGCGCGAGGTGGCCGATGCCCTGAAGGCGCGCCTGTTCAACCTGCAGTCCGGGGCGGGCAGCTACGAAGTGGGACGCCGCCACTATGACCTTGGCAATGACCTGTACCAGGCGATGCTTGGCCAGCGCCTGGTCTACAGCTGTGGTTACTGGCGCAATGCCGACGATCTGGATGGCGCGCAGGAAGCCAAGCTGGACCTGGTGTGCCGCAAGCTGGGGCTACGTCCCGGGCAACGCGTGCTGGACATCGGCTGCGGTTGGGGCGAGGCGCTGAAGTTCGCCGCCGAACGATACGGTGTCAGTGGCGTGGGCATCACCATCTCGCAGGAGCAGGCCGACTTCGCCCGCAGGCTGTGCGCTGGCCTGCCGATCGAGATCCGGCTGCAGGACTATCGCGAACTTGACGAACCTTTCGATGCGATCTTCTCGATCGGCATGTTCGAACACGTGGGCGACAAGAACTACCGCAGCTTCTTCGACGTGGCCCGGCGCTGTCTTTCGCCGCGTGGACTGCTGCTGTTGCATACCATCGGCAGCAACATTTCGCGCCACCGCACCGATCCGTGGATCGCCCGCTACATCTTCCCCAATTCGATGCTGCCGTCGGCGGTGCAGATCAGCCGGGCGTTCGAAGGGCGCTTCGTGCTGGAGGACTGGCACAACTTCGGTACCGACTACGACCTGACGCTGCAGGCCTGGCGGCGCAACGTGGAAGCGGCGTGGCCACGGCTGGACGCACGTTATGACGAGCATTTCCGGCGCATGTGGCGCTTCTATCTGGCCGGATCGATGGCCAGCTTCCGCTGCCGGCATGCGCAGCTGTGGCAGCTGGTGCTGTCGCCGGAGGGCGTGTCCGGGGATATGTAGCGCCGCGGTGATCGCCGGCGGAGGCGCGCAACCGCAGCAGCCCGCCGTCTTGCCGGGCTGCTGCGCCATCACCCTTGCGTCAGTTGGCGACGGTGTAGACGTATCCCAACGACGTGTTGGCCGTGTCGGTTCGGGCTCTGACCTTGAAGTGCATCGGCGGCAGATTGCGTCCGCTCATGCGGCATTCCTCAAGCTCATCGACCTTGCAGGTGAACTGCGTTTCGGTGGGTTCAAAGCCCATGCCAATGTAGATGTCCAGGTCGGGATTGGCGCGCAGCTTGGTCGTCGTGTACCGGTTTGCCTTGGGCTTGACGACGCCGGAAATGCTCTCGCCCTCCATCAGCGTCACATTGATGCCGGCCGTGCGGGATCCGCCCGGAGCGGTCTGCAGATTCCACGACAGACAGACCGCATCTGCCGGATCGTTGCAGGCAACCTCCTGCGTGTCGTACGCACGTCCTGCAGCCATGGCCTGGGATGCAGAAAAGATTGCGATGCCAGCCAGCACGCTGGCACACAGCAAGGGAGCTTTGAAGCGCATTTTCATGTTTTTTCACAACGGGAAGTCAGGACGATTGACTGGCGTTCGCACCTCCTGTGCTCGCCTCCCTCCGTGGTCGGTCGGGGCCGAGTGGGCCACAAGCGGCGCCGCGCGTTCTGGGGCCACTGTCAAATTTCGTCGTGGAATGACCTTCTCCTGACAACTCCATTTGATTTGCGACAAGCGGTGTCGCGAACTGCTGTATCTGGCTGAATGAGGGGTATATGACGCGGCCATCTTCTTGCACCTACGTCATGGCAAGAGACGAATGCGACAGCGGGTAAAAGGCCAGCATCGGCAAGGCGCCAGGTCCGCCCCGGCGAAAAAAAAACCGCCCGGTCTCCCGGGCGGTTTTCGTTTCACGCTATGCGGTGCCGGCGATCAGTTGCCGGTGCCGGTCAGGCCACGCTTTTCCAGCAGCGGTTCGATCTGCGGCTCGTGCCCGGCGAAATCGCGGAACAGCTGCATCGCATCCACGCTGCCACCCTTGGACAGCAGGGTCGCGCGGAAGTGGTCGCCGTTCTTGCGGCTCAGGCCGCCGTTGTCGCGGAACCACTTCTGGGTGTTGGCGTCGAGCACTTCCGACCAGATGTAGGCGTAGTAGCCGGCCGAGTAGCCGCCCATGATGTGGCTGAAATACGGGGTCCTGTAGCGCGGCGGAACCGGCGCATAGTAGATGCCGTCCTTCTCCAGCGCGGCGCGCTCGAAGGCCATCACGTCCTTGGCAGCCGGTACCTGGTCCGGGCCGATCTGGTGCCAGCGCTGGTCGAGCATGGCGGCGCCCAGGTATTCGGTGGTGGCAAAGCCCTGGTTGAACTTGGCCGCGGCCAGCACCTTGTCCAGCAGTGCCTGCGGCATCGCCGAACCGTTCTGGTAGTGCTTGGCGTAGTTCTTCAGGATGACCGGGTTGTCGGCCCACATCTCGTTGACCTGCGAGGGGAACTCGACGAAGTCGCGCGGCACCGCGGTGCCCGAGAAGTACGGGTACTTCACATTCGAGAACATGCCATGCAGGGCATGGCCGAACTCGTGGAAGGTGGTGCTCACTTCATCCCAGGTCAGCAGGGTCGGCTGGCCGGCCGGCGGCTTGGGAATGTTCAGATGGTTGGCCACCACCGGCTTGAAACCGGTCAGCTTGGACTGCGAGACGTACGAGTTCATCCACGCACCGCCGCGCTTGGAGGCGCGTGCGTACGGGTCGAAGATGAAGATCGCCAGCTGGCTGCCGTCGGCATCGAACACGTCATAGACGGTGACGTCATCGTGGTAGACCGGCAGGTCGGTGCGCTGCTTGAAGGTCAGGCCGAATTCCTGGTTGGCGGCGAAGAACACGCCGTTCTCCAGCACGTTCTTCATTTCGAAGTACGGCTTCAGCTGCGATTCGTCGAAGTTGTACTTGGCCTGGCGCACCTTCTCGCTGTAGAAGGCCCAGTCCCACGGCTCCAGCTTGAAGGTCGGCTTGCCGGCGGCCTTCTGTTCCTGGTCGATCATTGCCTGCAGGTCGGCGGCTTCGCGCTTGGCGTTGGCCACCGCTGCCGGTGCCAGCTTGCCGAGCATCGCATTGACCGCTTCGGGGGTCTTGGCGGTCTGGTTGGTCAGGTTGTAGGCGGCGAAGTTCGGGAAGCCCATCAGCTTGGCCTTGTCGGCGCGCAGCTGCATGATGCGCGCGACCAGCGCGGTGTTGTCGAACTCACCGCCGCGGCTGCCGCGGGTGGTGGACGCTTCGTAGATCTTCTGGCGCAGGGCACGGTTGGCCAGGTTGGTCAGCGGCGGCTGGCCGGTGGTGTTGAGCAGGGTGATCACGTACTTGCCGTCCAGGCCACGGGCCTTGGCGGCTTCGGCGGCAGCGGCGATCTGCTCCTTGGACAGGCCGTCCAGTTCCTTGACGTCGTTGACGGTGATCGCCGAAGCGTTCACTTCCGACTGCACGTTCTGGCTGAACCTGGTGCCGAGGTTGGCCAGCTCGGCGTTCATTTCCTTCAGCTTGGTCTTGTCGGCCTCGGACAGCTTGGCGCCGGCGCGCACGTAGTTGTCGTAGTACTTCTCGACCAGGCGCACGCCTTCAGCGTCAAGGCCCAGGGTGGTGCGGCTGTCATACAGCGCCTGGATGCGTGCGAACAGCTTGCCGTTCAGCGCGATCGCATCGCTGTGCGCGGCGAACTTCGCCGAATAGTCGGCCTGCAGCTTCTTGCGGGTGTCGTTGGTGTCGGCGCCGACCAGGCTGAAGAACACGGTGGTCGCGCGGTCCAGGGTGTCACCGCTCTTTTCCAGGGCGATGATGGTGTTGTCGAAGGTCGGCTTGGCCTTGGTGTTGGCGATCGCCTCCACTTCCTTTAGCTGCTGCGCCATGCCGGCGTCGAAGGCCGGGGCGAAGTCGCTGTCCTTGATCTTGTCGAACTGCGGGAAATGCAGCGGCAGCGGGCTGTCGGCGAAGAACGGATTGGCCTGCTGGGCATTGGCAGCGGCGGCCGGGGCGGCGGCGCTGGCCGAATAGGCGGGCAGGGCAAGGCCGAGGGTCATGGCCACGGCAAGGGCAAGGCGGGTGGTCAAGGTCGATACTCCGGTAAGGCAAACAAGGGCCCGAGGGTAACCCGGCCCGGCGCGCCCGCACTTGTGTCAAAAGGCATGTTGGCAAAGCCGCTCCGCAGCAGGGCCACCCCCTGGGCGGCTGCCCGGGTACCATGCAATCACCGCCCACGGCCATCCGCCATGACCACTGCCTACGATTTCAGCTTCCGCGACCTTGAAGGCCAGCCGCAGGCGTTGGCGCAGTACCAGGGCCGTCCGCTGCTGCTGGTCAACGTGGCCAGCCGCTGTGGCTTTACCCCGCAGTACACCGGGTTGGAACAGCTGTGGCAGGACTATCGTGATCGCGGCCTGGTGGTGATCGGATTTCCCTGCAACCAGTTCGGCGCGCAGGAGCCGGGCGATGCCGCGCAGATCCGCCGGTTCTGTTCGATCGATTACCCGGTCAGCTTCCCGCTGTCGCAGAAGATCGAGGTCAATGGCGAGGGTGCCGACCCGCTGTGGGCATGGCTGTCGCAGCAGAAGCGCGGGCTGCTGGGTATCGCCCGCATCAAGTGGAACTTCAGCAAGTTCCTGGTCGATCGCCAGGGCCAGGTGGTGGATCGCTATGCTCCGACCACCAAGCCGGAGCAGCTGCGCGGCGGCATCGAGGCGCTGCTTTGACCGGTAGCGCCGGGCCATGCCCGGCGACCGATATCCGCCGGGCATGGCCCGGCGCTACCGAGGCGGCTTATTTCTCGACGAACGCGCGCTCGAACACGTAGTGCCCGGGCGTACCGATGCGCGGCGAAGTCTGGAAGCCACGGCTGTCCAGCACGGTGCGCAGGTCGGCCAGCATCTGCGGGCTGCCGCAGATCATCGCGCGGTCGTTTTCCGGGCTCAGCTCGGGCAGGCCGAGCGTGCGCTGCATCTCGCCGCTTTCCATCAGCGAGGTCAGGCGGCCCTGGTTCGGGAACGGCTCGCGGGTCACCGCCGGGTAGTACAGCAGCTTGTCGCCGACCATTTCGCCCAGGAACTCATGCTCGCGCAGTTCCTTCTCGAAATAATCGCGATAGGCCAGGTCCTTCTCGTAGCGCACACCGTGGCACAGGATCACCTTGTCGAAGCGCTCGTAGGTCTCCGGGTCCTTGATTACCGACAGCCACGGTGCCAGACCGGTGCCGGTGCCCAGCAGGTACAGGTGCTTGCCCGGGTGCAGGTCGCTGATCAGCAGGGTGCCGGTGGGCTTCCTGCCGACCAGTACCTTGTCGCCTGGCTTGATGTGCTGCAGGCGCGAGGTCAACGGACCGTCCTGCACCTTGATGCTGAAAAATTCCAGCTGTTCTTCCCAGTTGGCGCTGGCGATGGAGTACGCGCGCAGCAGCGGCCGCGCATCGGTCTCCAGGCCGATCATCACGAACTGGCCGTTCTCGAAGCGGAAACCGCTGTCACGGGTGAGGGTGAAGCTGAAGTAGGCGTCGGTCCAGTGGCGGACCTCAAGCACCGTTTCGGCGCCGAAAGCGGAGGACATGGGCGTATCTATCGGAAGTCGTCGGGACAATTCTATCTCAAATGAGACAGGTTCTCATTAGGCGGAACGAGAGGCGTTCTCAGCGATAACCGGCCGCCTGCAGTTCGAACAGTTCGGCATAGCGGCCGCCCTGTGCCATCAGCTGCTCGTGCGTGCCGCTGGCTTCGATCCGGCCATCGGCCAGCACCAGGATGCGGTCGGCCATGCGTACTGAAGAGAAGCGGTGGGAAATCAGCACTGCCGTACGATTATCCGCCAATTCCCTGAACCGCTGGAACACCTCGAACTCGGCGCGGGCGTCCAGTGCCGCGGTGGGCTCGTCCAGAATCATCACCTGTGCATCGCGCATCCACGCACGGGCAATGGCGATCTTCTGCCACTGCCCACCAGACAGGTCCACGCCCTGCTGGAAGCGGCGGCCGATCTGCTGGTCATAGCCGCCGGGCAGGGCAGCGATCACTTCCTCGGCCATGCCGCGGCGGGCGGCATCGGAGATCCGCGCGCGGTCGTCCATCGCTTCGACCTGGCCGACACCGATGTTCTCGCCGGCACTGAGGTTGTAGCGCACGAAGTCCTGGAAGATCACGCCCAGATTGGCGCGCAGATCGTCCAGGTCGTAATCGCGCAGGTCGCGCCCATCCAGCAGGATGCGGCCCTCGTCCGGTTCGTACAGGCGTGCCAGCAGCTTGACCAGGGTGGTCTTGCCCGCGCCGTTCTCGCCGACCAGCGCCAGTACTTCGCCCGCGTGCAGGTGGAAATCGAGGTGGCGCACGGCCCACTGCTCGGCATCGGGGTAGCGGAAGCCCACGTCCTCGAACAAGAAACCCTCGCGGATCGGCTGCGGCACGCGCACCGCGTCCTTGCGCGAATGGATTTCCGGTTCGATCTGGAAGAACGAATACAGGTCGTCCAGGTACAGCGCCTGGCTGGCCACCTGCGAGAACCCGATCAGCAGGCCTTCCAGCAACTGGCGCAGGCGCAGGAAGCTGCCGGCGAGAAAGGTCAGGTCACCGATCGAGAAATCGCCACGCACCGTGCGCCAGGCGATATACGCATACGCGGTGTAGTAGCCCAGCGTGCCCAGCGCGGCCAGCAACGTGCCCCAGAACGCCCGCCGCCGGGCAAGCGCGCGGTTGGCCAGGAACAGTGCCGCCGACAGGCTGCGGTAGCGGTCGACCAGGAACCGGTGCAGGTTGAAGATCTTTACTTCCTTGGCCGTCTCCACGCTGGCACCGAGCTGGCGCAGGTAGTCCAGCTGGCGACGCTCCGGCGTCCACAGGAAGTTGAGGCTGTAGCCGGCCGCATTGAAGTGCGACTCGCCGATGAAGGCCGGCACCAGCGCCAGCGCCAGCAGCAGGATCAGCCACGGTGCGTAGACCAGCAGGCCGACGGCCAGGCTGGCAACGGTGATCGCATCCTGCACCTGGCCGAACAGCTGGCTCATCAGGTTCATCCGGCCCATGGTCTGGCGCCGTGCGCGGTCCAGCTTGTCCTGCAGGTCCGGGTCCTCGAAATCCTCCAGGTCCAGGGTCGCCGCATGTTCCATCAGGCGCACGCTGGTGGCGTTGGCGAACAGCTCCGACAACAGCGCATCGGCGTAGCTGACCAGCCGACCGAGCAGGTCCGAGGCGATCGCCAGGCCGAATTCCAGTGCCAGCAGGCCGAGCAGTGGATTGAGCAGGCCGCTGGACAGCGCCTCGCCCAGCGGCGGAAAACCGGCTCCGTGCTGGCTAAGGTGCAGGGCGGTATCGATGATCAGCTTGCCGACGTACAACATCGCCACCGGCAGCAGCGCACGGATCAGGCGCAGGCCGAGGCTGGCCAGAGTGAGCGCGGGGCTGGTCTGCCACACCTGGCGCAGGAACGGCGGCAGGTTGCGCATCGCCTTGAAGCGTTGGCGCAGGCTGGGTTTCTTGGCGCCGGCAGCGCCGGCAATGGGAGAGGCAGGCATGCCGCCATTGTGCGCGCCTGATACGTGCAGGTGGGGTCAGGGCAGCCGTGTGGCCGGGGGTCGGATCCGTTCGCGTTGCGAGGGATCCGACCCAACCACATCCACGCATGGCGTGGATCTACCGTGTCGACCAAGGTCGACACCTACCAACCCAGAGCAGCAGGAACCTGTCGACGGCGGGGTGGGTCAGGTCGCAGGGGCGTGAGCCGCATGGATGCGGCGACCGAGCTTACATGGACGTACCTGCAGCGTCCCCTGCGATCTGACCCACCCCGCCATTCCTCAGTGACCTCGCTGTTGCTGTTGCTGCTGGGGTTTCCGGCCAGCGGCCGGCACTACAGCGGGTGCCGGGCGGCAGCCCGGCCGTCACCCCCCCTTTTACGGCAGCGGTGGCAACAGCCCAGCCCCCAGCCGGTTCCAGGCATTGATCACTGCAACGCCCATGCTCAGGTCACTGATGCCTTTCTCGTCAAAGTGCGGTGCCAGCGCATCGAACGCCGCCTGCGACGGTGCGCCATCGGTCAACCGGGTCAGCGCCTCGGCCCAGCCCAGCGCCGCGCGCTCGCGGTCGTCGAAGAAGCGGCTTTCGTGCCAGGCGGGCAGCGTATCCAGCTTGCGCGGTTCGATGCCGCCCTTGCGCAGCGCGGTGCCGTGCATGTCCATGCAGTAGCCGCAGCCATTGAGCTGCGAAACGCGCAGGAATACCAGTTCCATCAACGTCGGATCGATCGAACTGTCATGCACCGCCTTGCTGGTGACCAGCAGGCCCTTGAAGGCCTCGGCGGCCAGGCGGGTGTAGGGGACGCGGGGAGAGGCGTGGTCGGACATTTTCGGCTCCACGGCGGCCACGGTGGCCGCCTTTCACTACCAGGACGCCGCACCGTTCCCGTCCGTGACAGAGAGGACTAAAACGACAACCTAGAGTGCTGAATGCGGCTTAGTCTGCTTGTCTTTCATGGCATCAACGCTTATCGAAATTCTACGGACGGCGAAGTATCTATTTGACCTCTAGAAAGCCTGGCTTCGCATCTATTATGAGTTGCTTCAGGCCGTCGTCGTCACGCCTGAGCATCTCCGGAAGATTTTCCCATTCCCCGTAACGATCTGAGCTCACAAGTTTCCCTTTTACGATGACGAGACGAACATCAGGTCTGAAGTCAATGATCTGCTTTCTAGGTGGAGGCCATGAAGAATTCCCATCCTCGAATGGAATCCTGCCAATTCGAGGCCATTCGCCTCTTTCCATGGCGACACGGAGCGACGCAACGTGCAAGTGGCATTCAAGTGTAGGAATCTCATGCTCGTCTAGCATTCTGCCTTTCGAGATGAACGGGAGTATCGCGACATCCGGGTCTTGATAGGCCCGAATATAGCCAAAGATCAATTCATCAGCTGATAGAGGAACGGCGAAAATTTCTCCGGCATTTATCCTGATTCTTCTTCTTGGCTTTTTCTGAATCATTGTTGGGGCTTAATTCTCCAAGGTGGAAGGATGTTGCCCTAATTCGGCCTGGTGGGCCTAACGGCCACTTTGTACTCCCGGCAGCTTCTCCGGATTCAGCACGCTGTACACATTGGCGATGCGGCCATCGACCACCTCGATGGTGGTGATCGAGTGCAGGTGGTCGCCTTCGAAACGCAGGATCGCCGGTTCGCCATTGACATAGCCGAGCTGTGCCGGATGCGCTGCGCCTCGACGGGCGATGGCCCAGAACAGGCGGCCGATGCGCTCGGCACCCCGCAGTGGTCGCACCGCTGCGGTGACCACGCCACCGCCATCGGAAACCAGCAGCGCGTTGGCATGCAGCAGCGCCTGGATGGCCTCGCTGTCGCCACGCTGGGAAGCATCCATGAAGCGCGCCAGCAGTTGCCGGTGCTGGCTGGCATCGGCATTGAAGCGCGGCCGCGCAGACTGCAGGCGCTGCCGGGCCCGGTGCACCAGCTGGCGGCAATTGGCCTCGCTGTGGCCGATCAGCTCGGCAATCTCGCGGTAGTCGTGGTCGAAGGCTTCCTTCAGCAGGAAGGCGGCGCGCTCCTCGGGGCCGAGCTGTTCGAGCAGGGTCAGGAAGGCCACGGAGACGTCGTCGGCCAGCGCGTGCAGCTGCGCGGGGCCGGGCGCCGGGTCGGGTTCGAGGGTGATCGCCAGCGGTTCGGCCAGCCACGGGCCGACGTAGTGCGCGCGCTCGCGCTTGGCCGCCCGCAGCCGGTCCAGGCCCAGCCGGGTGGTGGTGGTCACCAGCCAGGCCTCGGGGTCGACGATGGCGGCCGAATCGCTGCCGGCCCAGCGCAGCCAGGCGTCCTGGACCACGTCCTCGGCGTCGCTGCGGCTGCCAAGAAGGCGGTAGGCCAGCGCCATCAGGCGCGGGCGGTGGGTCTGGAAGGCGGATTCGGCGTTCATGTGGGCAAGGACGCGCCAGCGGGGCGCGGCGTGACAGAGGGCAGGGTCGGATCTTGCCGGCCAGCGGCCGGCACCACCACCCCGCGGTCGAGGGAGGGGGTAAAATGGGCGGATTACCCCCGCCAGCCTTCAGCAAGCGAGCAATCCGTGACATCGATCAAGCAGGAAGACCTCATCCAGTCCGTCGCCGACGCGCTGCAGTACATCTCGTACTACCACCCGGTCGACTACATCAAGAACCTCGCCGCCGCCTATGAGCGCGAGGAGTCGCCGGCAGCGAAGGAGGCGATCGCGCAGATCCTGATCAACTCGCGGATGTGCGCCGAAGGCCATCGGCCGATCTGCCAGGACACCGGCATCGTCACCGTGTTCCTGGAAATCGGCATGGACGTGCGCTGGGATGACGCCACCATGGGCGTGGAGGACATGGCCAACGAAGGCATCCGCCGCGCCTACCTGTACCCGGACAACAAGCTGCGCGCTTCGGTGCTGGCCGATCCGGCCGGCAAGCGCATCAATACCAGGGACAACACCCCGGGCGTGGTCAACGTCAAGGTGGTGCCGGGCAACACCGTGGAGGTGATCGTTGCCGCCAAGGGCGGTGGCTCGGAAGCCAAGACCAAGTTCGCCATGCTCAACCCGTCAGACTCGATCGTCGACTGGGTGCTGAAGACCGTGCCGACCATGGGCGCGGGCTGGTGCCCGCCGGGCATGCTCGGCATCGGCATCGGCGGCACTGCCGAGAAGGCGATGCTGCTGGCCAAGGAAGCGCTGATGGAGCCGATCGACATCACCGAGCTGCAGGCCCGTGGTGCGTCCAACCGCATCGAGGAGCTGCGTCTGGAGCTGTACGAGAAGGTCAACGCGCTGGGTATCGGTGCGCAGGGCCTGGGTGGCCTGACCACCGTGCTCGACATCAAGATCAACGACTACCCGACCCACGCGGCCAACCTGCCGGTGGCGATGATCCCGAACTGCGCCGCCACCCGCCATGCGCACTTCACCCTGGATGGCAGCGGCCCGGTGATGCTGGACCCGCCGTCGCTGGAAGACTGGCCGAAGCTGACCTACGACGCGTCCAAGGGCACCCGCGTGGACCTGGACACGATCACCCCGGAAGACGTGGCCAGCTGGAAGCCGGGCCAGACCCTGCTGCTCAACGGCAAGCTGCTGACCGGCCGCGACGCCGCGCACAAGCGCATGGTCGACATGCTCAACAAGGGCGAGGAACTGCCGGTCGATCTGAAGGGGCGCTTCATCTACTACGTCGGCCCGGTCGATCCGGTGCGCGACGAAGTGGTAGGCCCGGCCGGTCCGACCACCGCCACCCGCATGGACAAGTTCACCGAGCAGGTGCTGGCACAGACCGGCCTGCTGGGCATGGTCGGCAAGGCCGAGCGCGGTCCGGCCGCGATCGAGGCCATCAAGAAGCACAAGTCGGCCTACCTGATGGCCGTCGGTGGTTCGGCCTATCTGGTGTCCAAGGCGATCAAGGCGGCCAAGGTCGTCGGCTTTGCGGACCTGGGCATGGAAGCGATCTACGAGTTCACCGTGGAAGACATGCCGGTGACCGTGGCCGTCGATTCCACCGGCGAGTCGGTGCACAAGACCGGCCCGCGCGAGTGGCAGGCCCGCATCGGCAAGATTCCTGTCGTGGTGGAATGATCGGCGCGGCGTCGACCACGTCCGATTTCAGAACGGCGCCCGGGTGGCGCCGTTCTTCGTCTAACGATTGCAACCGCGCGGCTTTGCTAGGGTGTGCGCGTTGCCAGGCAAGGGAAGCTGCTTGTGCGTCAAGGAATACGCAATGTTTTCGCCGCAGTCGCCCTTGCCTGGCAGTCTTCCGGTCTATTGAACAAGGAGCGTCCTGTGAACCTGTTGCGCACCCTTTCCCTTGTCACCCTGCTGGTCATGGCCGGCTGCAGTACGTCATCTTCGTCGTATGGCGGTGGCGGCGGCTTCAGCGCCGGTGCCCAGTGCCAGATGCAGTGCCAGGCCAGCTATCGCAGTTGCATGGCCGAAGGCCAGGGGATCGGCAGCCGCCAGTCCAGCTGCGAGCAGCAGGTGGCACCGACGCCGGACAAACGCTGCAAGGACATCGAGCATCCGGAACTGCGTCGTTCCTGCGAGTTGAAGGCGCACGACTGCACCCTGCGCGCACCGATGATGGGCTGCGGCGAGCGTCGTGATACCTGCATGAGCACCTGCGGCTGACCACGCCGGGGACAGCGCGCATAATCAGCCGTTCCCCGCCCAGGACAGGTCCTATGCGCACCACCTTGTATGGTTCCACCAGCACCGCCTCGCTGGTGGTGCATTGGCTGCTGATCGAGCTCGGCATCGAGCACGAACTGGTGCTGCTCGATTTCGAAACGCGCGAGCACAAATCAGCTGGCTACCTGGCGCTCAATCCGGCGGGCAGGGTGCCGACCCTGTTGATCGACGGCCAGGTGCTGACCGAGGCGGCCGCGATCGCGCTGTATCTGGCAGACCGCCATCCGCAGGCAGGATTGTTGCCTGCTGTCGGCACGCCGGCACGCGGCGAGGCCTATCGCTGGATGTTCTGGTGCGCCAACACCGTGCAGCCGGCCTACCGCGCCTGGTTCTATCCGCATGAAGCAGCGGGTGGCGAGTGCATCGAGGCTGTGCGTACGATGGCACGGCAACAGCTGGAGGCGGCGTGGCAGCACGTTGCCGCACACCTGCAGGACGGCGGTCCCTACCTGCTCGGCGATGCGCCGGGCGTGGTCGATTTCATGCTGGTGATGTTGATGCGCTGGTCACGCAACATGCCTACCCCCAGCGACCACTGGCCGGTGTTGAAGGCGTATGCGGACCGACTGAAGGCGCGCCCGGCGTTCGCCGAGGTCTATCGCCGCGAAGGCATCACCGACTGGCGGTAACCCGTTCTGTAGGGCCGGGCCATGCCCGGCTGCATTTACGGGTGGCACGCGAACCGCAGCCGAGCATGGCTCGGCTCTACCAAAGCGGGGCGGGTTACAGGATCTCCAGCACCGTTTCCGGGGGCCGGCACAGGCGGGTACCTTTCGCGGTGCGTACCACCGGGCGGTTGATCAGCCGTGGGTGGGTGGCCATCGCGGCCAGCAGGGCGTCGTCATCGCTTCCCTGCAGACCCAGTGCGGCAAACTCGGGTTCCTTGCTGCGCACCAGCCCGGTCGCGGCCAGGCCGGATTCGGCCAGCACCTGGCGCAGCGTGGCCACATCGGGCGGGCTGCCGAGATAGTCGATCACCACCGGCTCGAAACCTGCGTCGCGGATCAGCTGGAGCGCCCCGCGCGAGTTGCTGCACGCGGGGTTGTGCCAGATCGTCACATCCATCAGAACCACTCCAGCAGGGACACGCCGACGCCGACGTAGGTCGCCTTGTGGTTGTAATCGATCAGGCTCTCGCCATAGCCGTCGAAGATCTGCACATGGCCGCGCAGCAGATTGCTGATCGGGAAGCCGTAGTCCAGCTGCAGCGCGCCGTGCGAGCGGTCACCGGTGCGCAGCGAATGACGTGCCATCAACGAGACTTCGTGACCCTTGTGGTTCCAGGTCAGGGTCGCGTCGCCGCGGCCCATGTAGTCCTCGATGTCCGGGTTGTTGTCGTCGCTGCGGGTCTCGGGAATGCGGTACCAGGGACGCAGCACCAGTGCCCAGTTCTCGCGGTCCAGGCCGACGTTGAGGATCACCCGGTTCCAGCTGCGTGACAGCGGATCGGCACGGCCGTTGGACTGGTGGTTGAGGCTGATGCCGGTCATCCGCCCACGCCAGCCACCGATCGAGTAGCCGTTGCGGAACACCATCATCACTTCCGGCTCGTAGTTGGTCTCGCGGAACGGGCGCGAGTCCTCGCCGTTGTAGGCCTGCCAGCGCGAACTCTGGGTATAGCCCGCCCAGATGTCGCCGTTGTCGCCGAACAGGTTCTCGGCGATCTTGGTCTTGAAGCTGATCTGGAACTTCAGCTCAGCGCTGTCCAGCACCTGCGGGGTGGTCACGCTGTTGGCCGGGTTCGGCGAGTGCGGCATGGTATTGCGGTCGCTGGTCCAGAATGCCGGCAGCAGGTACACAGGCTTGTACGCGCGCAGCTGGAACGGGCCCAGCTTGGAGTCCTCGGCCAGTTCCCATCGGCTGTCCAGCAGCGAACCGCGGCCGGCATTGGCAAGTGCGCTGTCCGGCGCTTCGGACCGGAACAGATCGCTGACACGCTCGCGCAGCTTCTCCTCGCCCTGGCTCACCCGCGTGGTGTCGCGCTGCTGGCGACGTGCCTGTGCGGCGGCTTCGGCGGCCGCATCAGCTTCGGCGGTGGCCTGGGGCGTGCGCCCGAACTGGCGGTCGTAGCAGGCCAGGCGGGCAGCATCGGTCGCGATGGCCGCGCAGGCGGCCGGCGAGGCTTCGGCGCTGGGCGCGAATTCCTGGGCAGCCACAGGCGCGCTGGCCAGGGCCAACGCCAGCGGTGCAAGGCGGGGAAACAACGGAGAGAGGGTCATTGCAGCAGGCCCTTCGGAATGAATGCGGAAAGAGGGACAGTGTGGCGGCTGCATCCGATAACGGCCAGCCCCACGGGTTTATGCCCGGCGTGTGCGTGCGCGCTGCGTGAAGGCCGCATGCCTCACAGGAACCAGGCGAAGGCGAACAGGCCCAGCATCGCGATCACCAGCGCCAGCTTCAGCGCCAGGCCCAGCAGGATGCCAAGCCAGGTGGCCAGCCCGACCTTGGTCGAGCGGCCGAGCTCGCGGGTATGCCAGTACTCGCCCAGCAGCGCGCCCAGCAACGGCCCTGCGAACAATCCGATCGGCATGAAGAACAGGCCGACGATGCTGCCGATGAAGGTGCCCCAGAGCGCTTTGCGGCTGGCGCCCACGCGCTTGGCGCCGACTACGGTCGCCAGCACGTCGACCAGCAGCGACAGCGCGGTCAGCACGCCGAGGATCAGCAGGGTGGGCCAGCCGACATGGACGAAGCCGTCCGCCCAGGCCGCCAGCACCAGCCCGATGAAGACCAGTGGGATGCCAGGCAGGGCTGGCAGGACGATGCCGGCGATGCCGATGAGGACAAAAATGACCGCTAGCAGATACAAGATGAATGAGAGGTCCATGCTGTCCAGTATGGTTGTCTTTTTGGGGTTGACAGTGAAAGGTTTTTGCCAGTTGCTTTTTCGTTTTGGTCGGGTTAAGTTGCAGTCGCTGAGCTTGGCAAGGTCACCGTGGATCGTGGCCTGATGAAGCAAGATCGTTCCGATCCGCTGCATCGATGCACCTCGCTTCCCCCTTGCTTGTCAGCCGCCCAACAGGCGTATCCAACAACAAGAGAGAGTCAAAGGGAGTTAGTGAGATGGCTGATCGCGAGAACGGTACCGTGAAGTGGTTCAATGATGCCAAGGGCTTCGGCTTCATCAGCCGGCAGAATGGCGAGGATGTGTTTGTGCACTTCCGTGCCATCGAGACCCAGGGCTTCAAGAGCCTCAAGGAAGGCCAGGCTGTGAGCTTTGAAGTGGTGCAGGGCCAGAAGGGCCTGCAGGCTGACAAGGTCCAGCCGGCGTAATACCTGCCGCTTGCCGGCATGAAAAAGGCCCGCGCAAGCGGGCCTTTTTTTGTTGCTCCGGTTCTGATCGGCCGGGGCCCGCTGCGGATCAGCGCAGGATGACCTTGCCGTTGACCACGCGGACATAGGTGTTTTCGCGGATGCCGCCGAGGTCGCGCTGGTTGACCACGATGGTGCGGCCATCATCCATGCGCACGCTGATGTCGTAGGTATCGCTGGTGACGTTCTTCTGGATCTGGTTGCCCGCCAGCGCGCCACCCACGGCGCCGGCGGCGGCGGCGATGTTCTTGTTGCCGCGGCTGCCGCCGGTGTGGTCGGAGATCTCATGGCCGGCAACCGCGCCGACGATGCCGCCGAGGATCGCGCCGGTGGCGGAGGGTGCGGTACGGCCGGACTGCACGGCGCTGATGCGGGTGACGATGCCGCAGTCAGCGCAGCGGCCCTGGTTGTAACCGGAGTTGTTGCCGTAGCCGCCGTTGTTGTAGCCGCTGTTGTTGTAACCACCACCGCCATAGCCCGGCGAGGTGGCACAGCCGGCCAGGCCGACGGTTGCGATGACACTGGCGGCGATGAGCTGGATCTTCATGGGGCGTCTCCTGGCCGTGAAGGCGGGTGCGTTGGGTGGTACTGCGTCATGCAGCAGGGTGAGCGAATCCTCCTCTTTCCAACGTGAACAAGGCGCCAACCACATCGGCCTTTGCCCACTCGAAGATGAATCAGCGGAAGTCCTGATGGCAGGCCCGGCAATCGTCCTGCAGTGCCTGGACCTGCTGCGCCAACGCGTTGCAGTCGATCGGCGGGCTGGCCACTGCCGCATTGAGATCGGCCCGGTACTGGCTGGCGTGCTGCTGGAACTGCCGGCTGTCCTTCAATCCCGGGAAGGCCTGGTCCAGATCGTTGGACAGCAGGCGCAGCACCTGCAGGCGCGGGACGCTGTCGGCCAGGCTGCAGCGGTTCTGCTGCTGAGCCTGCTGCAGCAGATCCGCCTGTCGCTGCATCACCTGCATCAGGCTGTCCGGGAACGGATCGCGGCGTGCCTGCAGTGCGCGGCTGACCATCACCGTGGCAATCAGGCCGACCAGCAGGCCCAGGCCGAGCACGAACAGATAGCGGTAAGCGGTGGACGGGGGGCGGGGTGGGCTGGCACTCATGGCGGGCGCTCCGGGCGTGCAACGGTGGGTTCGGCGTCGTCGTGCTGTAGTCAGGGGACCTGCACGTTAAAATAGCCCGATGAACGAACAGGTCAAACAACGCTTCGCCGGTATTGAACGGCTGTATGGCGTCGGCGCGCTCGAGCGCCTGCAGGGCAGCCGTGTTGCCGTGGTCGGCATGGGCGGCGTCGGCTCGTGGGTGGTGGAGGCGCTGGCGCGCTCGGCGGTGGGCCATCTGGCCCTGATCGATGCCGATGACATCTGCGTATCCAATACCAACCGCCAGCTGCCGGCGCTGGAAGGCAACTACGGCCGCAACAAGGCCGAGGCCATGGCCGAGCGCTGCCGGGCGATCAATCCGCAGATCGAGGTCGACGCCGTGCAGGCGTTCCTGACCCCGGCCAACATGGCCGAACTGCTGGACCGCGATTTCGACCTGGTGATCGATGCCTGCGACAGCTTCCGGGTGAAGGTGGAAACCATCGCCTGGTGCCGCCGCCGCAAGCTGCCGTTGCTGACCGTCGGCGCGGCCGGCGGCCGTACCGATCCCACCCTGGTGCGCATCCGCGATGTCTCGCGCACCGAGCATGACGCGATGCTTGCGCTGATCCGCAAGAAGCTGCGCAGCGAATTCAACTTCCCGAAGAATGCCAAGCGCTATTTCGGCGTGCCGGCGGTGTATTCGCTGGAAAACGTGAAATATCCGCAGGCCGACGGGAGTGTCTGCGGCCTGCGGCCGAACCTGGGCGCGGATGCGGCCCTGAAGCTCGATTGCGGCGCCGGCCTGGGCGCGGCCACCCACATCACCGGCGCGTTTGCGTTCGCGGCCGTGGGCAAGGCGCTGGAGATGCTGCTGGAACCGAAGAAGGTGAAGGCCGAAGTGGCCGAGGATCACGCCGACGCGGATCGGTAGCGCCGGGCCAGGCCCGGCGAGCGCACAGCGCGACCAGCACAATGCCGCCGGGCATGGCCCGGCGCTACCGGTCAGGCGGGCAGGTTGAACAACCGCCGTGCGTTGTCCGTGGTGGCCTGCGCCACGGCGTCCAGTTCCATCCCGCGCAGTGCGGCGATGTGGCGGGCGATGACCGCCAGCCTCGCCGGCTCGTTGCGCTGGCCACGGATACCCGCGTCGGGCTGGTCCGGCGCATCGGTCTCCAGCAGCAACTGTTCCAGCGGCATCTCGCGAACAAGCCGCTGCAGGCGCTGCGCACGCTCGTAGGTCAACGGTCCGCCAAGGCCAAGCAGGAATCCCAGCTTGTGCAATTGTGCGGCCTGTTCCGGGCTGCCGGAAAAACTGTGCACCACCCCGCGCAGGCCACCGATGCGGCGGATCGCGGTGATCACCGCATCCACTGCACGGCGGGCATGCACGATCACCGGCAGGTCAAACTCGCGGGCCAGCGTCAGCTGGCCGAGGAAATAGGCCTGCTGGGCCTCGGCATCCAGGCCCTCGACGAAGAAATCCAGCCCACACTCGCCGATCGCGCAGGGCCGCTCCTGTTCGATCCATTCACGCAGCTGTGGCAGGTGTTCTGGCCGGTGCTGGTCCAGGAACATCGGGTGCAGGCCATAGGCGGGGTAGAGCCCCGTCGCTTGCTGGCAGACCTCGCGCAGCTTTGGCCAGCTGGCCGCAGTGACCGCCGGAACCACCTGCCACTGCACGCCGGCAGCGCGCGCGCGGTTGATGACCGCCGCGCGCTCGCCATCGAATTCGCTGGCATCCAGGTGGCAGTGGCTGTCGACCAGCAGGTTCAACGCTGCTCCAGCGGCGGTGGCGTGGTCGCGCTGCGGTTCTTCCAGTTGGCCAGCAGCAGGGTGCCCAAGCCCAGCATCAGTTCGTCGACGAACGGAATCGGGTCGGGGATGAACAGGGTCAGCGCGAACAGGCCCGCGGTCAGCTTGAACAGCGTGGGGTAGCGCAGCCGGCGTGCCCATTGCAGGACCGGCAGCAGCATCGGGTTGGCCATGGCGGAGGTCCTCCGGGGGAATGTGCAAACGCTACCACGGGCCCAGCATTTCCAGATGCTGAATGGGTTACGGCGGTGAGCAGGAAATGTGGAGATTCCGTTCAGGCACCGCATGCTGCAATCTGGCCTGAGAACGTTGCGGACGGTCCGCAAGGAGCAGGTCATGAAAAGCACAACTACAACTGTCCTGGTCGCAGCGGGCGCGCTGCTGGTCGGTGGTATCGCCACCGCCGCCTTCATGAAGAGCGGTGACAAGTCGCCGGAACTGAGCGCCGGGAACCCGAGTGAATCGCGCCTGGTCGATGGCAATGCCACCGACGATGGCGCGCGTGGCGACGCACTGGACGCCAGTGCGCCGCGTGGCCTGGAATACGCCGATGTGCTGAAGGTCGATCCGATCACCGAGAAGCAGAAGGCCTATGCCACCGTGATCGGCACCGATCCGGTACGCGAGACGTCCACCACCCAGACCCCGCATGAGGTCTGCCAGGACGTGGTGGTGCAGGAACGCCTGCCCGAGCGTGACGGCAACGTCGGTGGTACCGTGGTCGGTGCCGTGGTCGGTGGCCTGCTGGGCAACCAGGTGGGCGGCGGCAATGGCAAGAAGGCCGCGACCGCTGCCGGTGCCGTGGCCGGTGGCTTCATCGGCAACCAGGTCGACAAGCGCCATGTGGGTGGCCGCGTGGTCAACCGCACCGAGCGCCAGTGCCACACCGAAACGGCGACCTCCGAGTCCAGCCGGGTCACCGGCTACAACGTGACCTACCGCAATGAAGACGGCACCACCGGCACGATGCGCATGGGCAGCAAGCCGGGCAACCGCATTGCCATGGGCACCAGTGACGTGGTCAAGGGCTACAACGTGACCTACCGCTACGACGGCGCAGAGAAGACCGTGCGTATGGACAACAAGCCGGCCAGCGATCGCCTGCCGGTGGTGGATGGGCAGCTGGTCACCCAGACGGCTGCAGCCGGCGACGCGACCGCGAACCGTCAGTAATTCTCCGGCAGCAACGGTAACGAACAGGCCAGCCTCTGCTGGCCTGTTTTTTTCTGCGGCTGGGGTTCATCCACGCGTGCTGTGGCTCTACCATGACGCCATGAGCATCTTCGACCTGCGCATCGAAACCGAACGCCTGATCCTGCGTCCGCCGCAGCGGCAGGACTACGCCCCCTATCTGGCGTTCTGCGCCGATGAGGAGGTGATGCGCACGCTGGGCGGTGTGCAGGCGCCCTCGGTGGCATGGCGCAGCTTCTGCAGCCTGGCCGGCGCATGGCAGCTGTTCGGCTTCTCGATGTTCAGCGTGATCGAGAAGTCCAGCGGTGAATGGATCGGTCGCATGGGGCCGTGGCAGCCGCAGGACTGGCCCGGCACCGAGGTCGGCTGGAGCATCCGCCGGGCCAGCTGGGGCAAGGGCTACGCACCGGAGGCGGCGACCGCAGCGATCGACTGGGCGTTCGATACGTTGGGTTGGGACGAGGTGATCCACACCATCGCCGAAGACAACGAGAACTCGAAGGTGGTTGCACGCAAGCTCGGCAGTACGCTGCTGCGCATGGGGCAGTTGCCACCGCCCTATCAAGGCAAACCGCTGGAAATCTGGGGGCAATCGCGCGGGCAGTGGCAACAGCGCGCACGCTGAGCGCTGCCGGGTCGTGCCGGCCGCTGGCCGGCAATCGCACGAATCCAGCGGCATCGAGGTTGCCGGCCAGCGGCTCCAACTACCGTATCGCCATGCTGCACCCGCGCTTGGCAATCGCCAGTCCGCTTGCCAGACTGCGGGCAGCCGGCTGCAGGCCGGGACCTCCCGGGAGCAGGCAATGGTGGAAGAACGCAGTGCGTTGACGGTGCATGGCATGTCGGTCTCGGGCAATTGCCACAAGGTGCGCCTGTTGCTGGAACAGCTCGGCAGCCGCTACCGCTGGGTGGAGGTGGACAGCGCCCACGGCCAGACCCATACCACGGAATTTCTCGCCCTCAACCCCAATGCCAAGGTGCCGTTGATCGTACGCGACGACGGCCGCGTACTGACCGAATCCAACGCGATCCTGTTCTGGCTGGCCGAAGGTACGCCGTATCTTCCCGCCGACGGTTGGCAGCGTGCGCAGGCATTGAGCTGGATGTTCTTCGAGCAGTACACGCATGAGCCCTGCGTGGCGGTGGCACGCTTCATCCGCGGTTGGACACCGGCCGACTCGCCACGCCGTGCTGAGCTACCGCGCCTGCATGAGCGAGCTGCCAGCGCGCTGGCGGTGATGGAGCAACATCTGCGCCAGGCGCAGTGGTTCACCGGCGAGGACTACGGTATCGCCGATATCGCCTTGTTTGCCTATTCCGATGTCGCCGCCGACGGTGGCATCGCACTGGATCCATTCCCGCAGGTGCGGGCCTGGTTGCAGCGGGTGCGAGCGCAGCCTCGCTTCGTGCCCATGCCTGCGGTGACCGCCGAGGTGCGCGCGCGGTTCAACGCAGCGGATTGATTCCCCTGCAGCGTCGGGCGTGCTCGACCAGCGGAAGGGTCGGGCAGCCTTGGCGTTGCGGACTGCAACAACGACACGGAGGGTGTTCGATGTTCGCTGTGGTTCCTGATCCCATTCCCGCACGCATGCGCGGTCTCAATCGCGCCGAGGTCTGTGACGTCAATTTCCTCGAGGCCGTACGCGCCTGGCGCGGCATCCCGCGTCCGCGTCCGGCGCCGGATGCGCCGATCCTGCCGGGCAGCACCCTCACCGCCGCTGCCTTCGGCGAACTGTTCGAATCGCAGCTGCTCAGTCGCCAGCTGGACCTGATGGCGCGCGTGCTGCGCGTGCAGAACAAGGTCTTCTACACCATCGGCTCGTCCGGTCATGAAGGCAACGCGCTGCTTGCGCGCGCCTGCCGCCACACCGACCCCGCCTTCCTTCACTACCGTTCCGGCGCCTTCATGGCCGAGCGTGCGCGGCTGGTGCCCGGCATGGATCCGGTGCGCGACGCCGCGCTGTCCTTCGCCGCCAGTGCCGATGATCCGGCCAGCGGCGGCCGTCACAAAGTGTGGGGCAGCAAGCCGCTGTGGGTGCTGCCGCAGACCTCGACCATCGCCTCGCACCTGCCCAAGGCGGTGGGTACCGCGCTGGCGATCGAGAGTGGCAGGCGCCTGAGCCAGCCGCTGCCGATTCCCGCCGACAGCATCGTGATGTGCTCCTTCGGCGACGCTTCGGCCAACCATGCCACCGCGCAGACTGCGTTCAATACCGCGATGTGGTCGGCCTACCAGAAGCTGCCGGTGCCGATCCTGTTCGTCTGCGAGGACAATGGCCTGGGTATTTCGGTGAAGACCCCTGAAGGTTGGATCGCAGAGCGTTTCAGCCGGCAACCGGGCCTGGACTATTTCTTTGCCGATGGCCTGGACCTGGCGGCCGGACACGCGCAGGTGCAGGCGGCGGTCGAGCATTGCCGGCGCATGCGTCGGCCCACCTTCCTGCACCTGCGTACCACGCGGTTGATGGGCCACGCCGGTACCGACTTCGAAGTGGAATGGCGCGCATTGGCCGAGCTGTGTGCGGCCGAGGCGCAGGACCCGCTGCTGCGCTCGGCGCAGATCGCGCTGGAATCGGGCTGGATGGATGCGGCGGGCGTCGAGGCCGCCTATGAAACCCTGCGCGCGCGCTGCATGGCCGCCGCCATCGATGCTGATACGCGGCCGAAGCTGCAGACATTGCAGGAAGTGATCACGCCGTTGGCACCCTATACGCCCGCAGCGGTGCAGGCCGAGGCCGAGCGCGTGGCGCCCATCGAGGCCCGGCAGGCGCTGTACGGCGGCGCCGATGCGCTGCCCGAACGGCAACCGCCGCGGCATCTGGCGATACAGATCAACCATGCGCTGCAGGAGCTGCTGGGCAAGTACCCGCAGGCGCTGTTGTTTGGCGAGGACGTGGCGCAGAAAGGCGGCGTCTACACGGTGACGCGCGACCTGCTGCGCCGTTTCGGCCCGCGCCGGGTGTTCAACACGCTGCTGGACGAGACCATGATCCTGGGCATGGCCCAGGGGCTGGCCAACATGGGCATGCTGCCGATTCCGGAAATCCAGTACCTGGCCTACCTTCACAACGCCATCGACCAGGTACGTGGCGAGGCCTGCTCGCTGCAGTTCTTCTCCAACGACCAGTTCCGCAACCCGATGCTGGTACGGGTGGCCGGGCTGGGCTACCAGAAGGGGTTCGGCGGCCATTTCCACAATGACAATTCGATCACGGCGCTGCGTGATATCCCGGGGCTGGTGGTGGGCTGTCCGTCGCGTGGCGATGATGCGGTGATGATGCTGCGCACATTGGCGGCATTGGCCCGCGTGGATGGCCGGGTAGCGGTGTTCCTTGAACCGATCGCCCTCTACATGACCAAGGATCTGCACGCGGCCGGCGACGGCCAGTGGTTGTTCGACTACCCTGCACCCGGGCAGGCGCTGGTGCTGGGCGAGGGCAGGGTGTATGCGCCGGATGCCAGCGATCTGGTGATCTTCACCTATGGCAACGGTGTGCCGATGGCGCTGCGCGCAGCGGTCGCCATCGAGCAGCAGCTGGGCTGGCAGGTGCGTGTGGTCGACCTGCGCTGGCTGGTGCCGTTGAATGCGGCCTTCATCGGCGCCCAGGCCGCCACCGCGCAACGGGTGCTGGTGCTGGATGAGGGGCGCCAGAGTGGCGGCGTCGGCGAAGGCGTGATCACCGCGCTGGTCGAGGCCGGCCATGGCCATCTACCCGTGCGCCGGGTCTGCGGTGCCGATACCTATACGCCGCTGGCGGGGGCAGCAATGTTCGGGCTTCCAAGCGACAATGCGGTGATTGGCGCCGCCCTCGACCTGGCGCAGGGACCCTGATGCATGTGTGGATTGGCGGGTATGTTGTTGCCGGCGGCGCAGACGCCGGCCGAGGTGCTGCAGGCGCAGGCGCTGGCCATGGGCCAGGCGCTGCACCATCGCGGGCCGGATGATGGTGGTACCTGGGTCGATGCCGCCGCTGGCATTGCCCTTGCCCACCGGCGCCTGAGCATCCTCGATCTTTCACCGCTGGGCCACCAGCCGATGGCCTCGGCCGACGGTCGCTATGTGATGGCCTACAACGGCGAGGTCTACAACTTCGCCACGCTGCGCGCCGAACTGGAGCCGCTGGGGCATGCATTCCGTGGCCATTCCGATACCGAGGTGCTGCTGGCCGCGATCCTGCAGTGGGGCGTCGAGGACACCCTGCAGCGCGCCAACGGCATGTTCGCCATCGCCCTGTGGGACCGCCAGGAACAGTGCCTGTGGCTGGCCCGCGACCGGGTCGGCAAGAAGCCGCTGTACTACGGTTGGGCCGGCGATGCCCTGGTGTTCGGCTCGGAGCTGAAGGCGCTGTGGCAGCACCCGGAGTTCGACAACGATATCGACCGCGATGCGCTGACGCTGCTGCTGCGGCTGGATTACATCCCGGCACCGCACAGCATCCACCAGCGCTGCTACAAGCTGATGCCCGGCCGCGTGCTGCGGCTGGATGCGGCGGCGGTGGCGGCAGGGGCCAGTGCCCATCGGCCCGAGCAGGCGCAACGTCCGTACTGGGATGCGCGCGCGCGCATGCAGGCAGCATTGGCTGCACCGTTCCAGGGCCGCATCGAGGAGGCCGAGGAGCAGCTGGATGGCCTGCTGCGCGATGCTGTGGCGCTGCGCATGGTTGCCGACGTGCCGGTGGGCGTGTTCCTGTCCGGCGGCACCGATTCGTCGCTGGTGGCGGCGCTGATGCAGGCGCAGAGCGGGCAGCCGGTACACAGCTTCAGCATCGGCTTCAGCGGCTCGCACCACGACGAGGCACCGTTGGCCAGGGAACTGGCCACCCACCTTGGCTGCGATCACACCGAGCTGTATGTCAGTGGCGCCGATGCGCTGGCGGTGGTGCCGCAGCTGCCGGCGATGTTCGACGAACCCTTTGCCGATGCCTCGCAGGTGCCGACCGCGCTGGTCGCCCGCCTCGCCCGCCAGGGCGTGACCGTCGCACTGTCCGGCGATGGCGGCGATGAGCTGTTTTTCGGCTACACCCGCTATGTGCGCGCGCTGCGCAACTGGCAGATGCTGGGACGGGTGCCCGCGCCGTTGCGCCGCTGGATGGGCGCGCGTGCGCACCAGCAGGGCGAGGCGTCGCGCACCGGCGGGCTGGCCGCGTTGCTGGCCGAAACCGGTGCACGTGGCATCGGCGATGTGTACCGCAACCGCATCTCGCGCTGGCGCGATCCGGCGGCGGCGGTGATCGGTGCACGCGAGGCGGGCAGCTTCTACGATCTGGCCGACCCGCTGCATGGTGCCGGTACCCCGGCCGATGCGATGATGCTGGCCGACTTCGTCAGCTATCTGCCCGACGACCTGCTGTGCAAGGTCGACCGCACCTCCATGGCGGTCAGCCTGGAGGCACGTGCGCCCTTGCTGGACTGGCGCGTGGCCGAGTTCGCCTGGTCGCTGCCGCTGGGCTTCAAGCGCAGTGAGTCGACCAGCAAGGTGCTGCTCAAGCGCGTGCTGGGGCGGTACGTGCCGCAGTCGATGGTGCACCGGCCCAAGCGTGGATTCGGCGCGCCGGTCAGTGATTGGCTGAAGGGCGATCTGCAGCCCTGGGCGGACGAACTGTTGCAGCCGGCGCGGCTGGAACGCGAAGGTGTGCTGTCGGCCGCGGCCGTGCAGCCACTGTGGCAGCAGTTCCTGGGCGGCCAGCGCAAGTGGCACACGCACCTGTGGAACGTGCTGATGTTCCAGGCCTGGCAGGACCATTGGCGGCAGGTGCGTGCAGGTGTGAAACGCGCCTGATCTTCACCGGCGGGGAAGGGCGCGCCGGCTAGGCTGGCCCTCCCGCACCGTGAGGAGTATGTCCTGATGTCCATCCCCACCATTGCTGTATTCGTCGGCAGCCTGCGCAAGGACTCATGCAACCGCAAGCTGGCCCGCGCGCTGGAGAAACTGGCCGGTGACAAGGCGCGCTTCCAGTACGTGCAGATCGGCGACCTGCCGCTGTACGACCAGGATTTCGACGCCAGCTACCCGGCGCAGGGCACGCGCCTGAAGGACCAGGTACGCGCCGCTGACGCCGTGCTGTTCGTGACCCCCGAGTACAACCGTTCCGTGCCGGGCGTGTTGAAGAATGCGATCGACATCGGCTCGCGCCCCTACGGCGACAGCGCTTTTGCGGGCAAGCCAGCGGCGGTGATCGGCGCTTCCATCGGCCAGATCGGCACGGCGGTGGCCCAGCAGCACCTGCGCAACAGCCTGGCCTTCCTGGACATGCACGTGCTTGGCCAGCCCGAGGCGTTCATCCACTTCAAGGATGGCCTGATCGATGCCGACGGCACGATCCACAACGAGGGCACGCAGACGTTCCTGCAGGGCTATGTGGACCGGTTCCTGGCCCTGATCGCGGTGCATGCCAAGGGCGATTGACGCCAGCAGCCGCGGTCCCCATCTGCGATAATGGTCCGCTTCGGGCGTCGCAACGACGCCCGTCGCAGGCAATGCGACGCCCTCGCGCCAGTCTGGACAGGCTCAGGCGGATATCCCCCGTTCTTCCACGGCTTATCCACAGGTTTGTCCATGGCCGCCGGGGTCGGCGCATGCCTACACTCGTCTGGCCCCTTTGCAGGAAACACCGCAGCATGTCCGCCCGTTCCGGCTTCCGTTCCAACCGCAGAGAGCGCGGCGATGGCTTTGATCGCGATCGCGATGAATCGCGTATTGACCAGTTGCGCGTGCCGCCGCATTCGGTGGAAGCCGAACAGGCGGTGCTGGGTGGCCTGATGCTGGCACCGGAGGCCTACGACCGGGTCAACGACCAGTTGACCGAGGGTGACTTCTACCGCCGTGACCACCAGATGATCTACCGGGCGATCCGTGAGCTGTCCGAGCGCGAACGCCCCTTCGATGCGGTGACCCTGGGCGAGTGGTTCGAATCGCAGGGCAAGATGGAGCTGGTGGGCGATGGCGCCTATCTGATCGAACTGGCCAGCACCACGCCGTCGGCGGCCAACATCGTTGCCTATGCCGAGATCGTGCGCGACAAGGCGGTGCTGCGGCAGCTGATCCAGGTCGGCACCGACATCGTCAACGATGGTTTCCAGCCCGAGGGTCGCGACAGCAGCGAGCTGCTGTCCGCTGCGGAAAAGAGCGTGTTCGCCATCGCCGAACAGGGCGCGCGCGGCCGAACCGATTTCGTGGCCATGCCCGGTGCGTTGAAGGACGCATTCGAAGAGCTGCGCAACCGCTTCGAGAATGGCGGCAACATCACCGGCCTGCCGACCGGCTATACCGATTTCGATGCGATGACCGCCGGCCTGCAG
Organism: Stenotrophomonas sp. G4; assembly: GCF_003428825.1. Taxonomy (NCBI): domain Bacteria; kingdom Pseudomonadati; phylum Pseudomonadota; class Gammaproteobacteria; order Lysobacterales; family Lysobacteraceae; genus Stenotrophomonas; species Stenotrophomonas sp. G4. The sequence continues at coordinate 2,862,048 of NZ_CP031741.1, read as the reverse complement.
CCGACCGACCTGATCATCCTTGCTGCGCGTCCTGCGATGGGCAAGACCACCTTCGCCCTGAACATCGCCGAATACGCGGCGATCAAGTCGAAGAAGGGCGTGGCGGTGTTCTCGATGGAAATGTCCGCATCGCAGCTGGCGATGCGCCTGATCTCGTCCAATGGCCGCATCAACGCGCAGCGCCTGCGTACCGGCCAACTGGAGGACGAGGACTGGAGCCGGGTAACCGGTGCGATCAAGATGTTGAAGGAAACCAAGATCTTCATCGACGATACGCCGGGCGTGTCGCCGGAGATCCTGCGTTCCAAGTGCCGCCGCCTCAAGCGCGAGCACGACCTGGGCCTGATCGTGATCGACTACCTGCAGCTGATGAGCGTGCCGGGCAACAGCGAGAACCGCGCGACCGAAATTTCCGAGATTTCGCGTTCGCTTAAGGGCCTGGCCAAGGAACTGAACGTACCGGTCATTGCCCTGTCCCAGCTCAACCGCTCGCTGGAAACACGTACCGACAAGCGCCCGGTGATGGCCGACCTTCGCGAATCGGGCGCAATCGAGCAGGATGCGGACATGATCGTCTTCATCTACCGCGACGATTACTACAACAAGGAAAATTCACCGGACAAGGGGCTGGCCGAGATCATCATCGGCAAGCACCGTGGTGGCCCCACCGGTTCGTGCAAGCTGAAGTTCTTCGGCGAATACACCCGGTTCGACAACCTGGCGCACGACTCGGTCGGTTCGTTCGAATAGCGCCGACGGCGTTACGGTAGCGCCGGGCCGTGCTTGGCGGAATTTCCGGTTTCATCGCCTCCCAACCGGGTTTCGTCGCAAACCGTTTGCGGGCGACAGGGCAGGGCGGCAACGTGGTTGCAGGCGGCGGGGTGCCGCCGAGGGAGCCTCTGATGAAGACCTTGTTTGCGCTTGGTGTCTGGTGCCTGCTGTTCGTGCTGTGCTGGCCGTTGGCGATCCTGGCGCTGGTCGCCTGGCCGTTCGTGTGGCTGCTGAGCCTGCCGTTCCGCCTGCTCGGCATCACCTTCTCGGCACTGTTCGCCCTCCTGCGCGCGCTGTTCATGCTGCCGGCACGCCTGCTGGGCGGCGGCCCGGTGACCGCATGAGGCCGCTCGTCATTGCGATGGCGGCGCTGCTGGTGGCGGCGCCCGCGTCCGCCAAGGAGCCGCCGTCGGCCTACCTGGAGCGCGGGCATGATCCTGCTTTGGCCGCCACCGCCGCGACTGCAGAGGATGCGCCCAGGGAAGCCTGCCGGGTGGTGAAGGAGTGGAAGGCAGGGGACACGGTCGTCCAGCACCGCATCTGTGACGATCCGCCGAAGAGGGCTGCTGCCAAGCCGGAGCCGCGGCCGGTGCAGCGCTGATCCGCCATCTACCGGTACGGTGGCGGCTTCAGGATGAAGGTGCCGCGGCGGCTGGCGGTGCCGGGAACACCTGTTCCCGCAGATCGCGGTAGACCATGATGATGCGGCCACGCGGGCGCACTACGAATTCAACCTGCAGCGGCGCCCCAGCGGTGGCTGCCGCCGGATGGGTCACCGTGCAGGGCTGCTTGATCCCACAGCGCCGCAGGGATACTTCCAGGCTGCCATCGCTGGCCGTGCGCACATCCGCGCCGGGTGAGTGGAAGAGCGTCTCGGCAGGTACGTGGTAGCGGATCAGCACGTCGCCATCGCGTTGCGGCATCACTTCGACCGGCTGCACCTCGGCTGCGCGGTAGTCGGTTCTGGGTGGGGTGGCATTGCACCCGGCCAAGGCGAAGCCGAGCAGCATCGGCAGGCGGCAGAAGCGGGACAGGTGCATGATCGTACGGCTCCATGGAAATCGGCGGCGGCCACAGCATTCCCTGGCCGGTTGCATTGGGCCGGGTTGCAGGCGGGCGGTCAAGCGGCCAACAAAAAACCCCGCCGAGGCGGGGTTTTTCGTATCCAGCAACGCTGGCCAGTGGCCGGCACTACCCGATGGCTCAGTTCGCCTTGTGGATCGCGCGCTTGCTCACGGCCATCGCCGCGTCGTGCACCACTTCCGACAGCGACGGGTGGGCGTGGCAGATCCGCGCCAGGTCGTCGGCCGAACCGCTGAACTCCATGGTCAGCACGCCTTCGTGCACCAGTTCGGATACGTTGGCGCCCACCAGGTGCATGCCCAGGATGCGATCGGTTTCGGCGTGGGCCAGAACCTTGACGAAGCCTGCCGGCTCGATCATCGCCACGGCACGGCCGTTGGCGGCGAACGGGAAGCTGCCGGCCTTGTACGGGATGCCCTCGGCCTTCAGCTGCTGCTCGGTCTTGCCGACCCAGGCCAGCTCCGGCTCGGTGTAGATGACCCACGGAATGGTGTCGAAGTTGACGTGGCCCGGCAGGCCGGCGATCAGTTCGGCAACCGCGATGCCTTCCTCGAAGCCCTTGTGCGCCAGCATCGGGCCGCGCACGCAGTCACCGACCGCCCAGACGCCATTGACGCCGGTGTGGCAGTGCGCGTCGACTTCGATCTGGCCACGCTCGTTGATCTTGACGCCGGTACCTTCGGCCAGCAGGCCCTTGGTGGCGGCGCGACGGCCGACGGCTACCAGCAGCTTGTCCACGACCAGCGACTTCTCGCCTTCGGCGTCGGTGTAGGTCAGGGCGACTTCCTTCTTCTTGCCCTTGCCGGTCACTTCGGCCTTGGAGACCTTGGCACCCAGGCGGATGTCCAGGCCCTGCTTCTTGAATTCCTTGGCGGCGGTCTTGGCCACTTCGGTATCGGCCGCAGCCAGGAAGTCCGGCAGCGCTTCCAGGATGGTCACTTCCGAACCCAGGCGCTTCCACACGCTGCCCAGTTCCAGGCCGATCACACCGGCGCCGATCACGGCCAGGCGCGCCGGCACTTCGGTGAAGTCCAGGCCGCCGACGTTGTCGACGATGGTTTCGCCGTCGAACTTGGCGAACGGCAGTTCGATCGAATCCGAACCGGCGGCGATGATGACGTTGGTGCCCTTCAGTTCGACGACCGAGCCGTCATGCTGGGTGACCTTGACCACGTTGCCCGGCTGCAGTTCGCCGAAGCCGTAATAGGCGGCGACCTTGTTGGCCTTGAACAGCATGGCGATGCCGCCGGTGAACTGCTTGACGATCTTGTCCTTGCGGCCAACCATCGCTTCGACGTCCATCTTGGCATCCTTGAAGCTGATGCCGTGGTCGCCAAAGATGTGGCCCATGTTCCAGAACTGGCGCGAGGAATCCAGCAGCGCCTTGGACGGGATGCAGCCCACGCGCAGGCAGGTGCCACCCAGGGCCGGCTTGCCGTCCTTGCCCAGCGCTGCGTCGATGCAGGCGGTCTTCAGGCCAAGCTGGGCCGCGCGGATGGCAGCGTGGTAACCGGCCGGGCCGGCACCGATGACGACGACGTCGAATTGTTCAGCCATTGAAATAGTCCTTGTTGCATTACCAGAACCCCTCCGCGCAGGCGCGGAGGGGCGGGAGGTCTCTTACAGGCCGAACAGCATGCGGCCCGGGTTTTCCAGCTGGTTCTTGATGTCCACCAGGAACTGCACCGAGTCCTTGCCGTCGATGATGCGGTGATCGTAGGACAGCGCCAGGTACATCATCGGCGCGATCACGACCTGGCCGTTCTGGGCGATCGGGCGCTCCTTGATGGCGTGCATGCCCAGGATGGCGCTCTGCGGCGGGTTGATGATCGGGGTCGACAGCAGCGAACCGAAGGTGCCGCCGTTGGTCACGGTGAAGGTGCCGCCCTGCAGTTCTTCCAGGCTCAGCTTGCCGTCACGGGCCTTCTTGGCGTAGTCGGCGATGGTCTTTTCGATGTCGGCGAACGACATGCGCTCGACGTTGCGCAGCACCGGCGTGACCAGGCCCTTCTCGGTCGACACGGCGATCGAGATGTCCGAATAGCCGTGGTAGATGATGTCGTCGCCGTCGATGGAGGCATTGACCAGCGGGAAGCGCTGCAGTGCGTTGGCGGCGGCCTTCACGAAGAAGCTCATGAAGCCGAGCTTGATGCCGTGTGCCTTGACGAACTCGTCCTGCAGTTCCTTGCGCGCCGCCGACACCTTGGACAGGTCGACTTCGTTGAAGGTGGTCAGCATGGCGGTGGAGTTCTTCGACTCCATCAGGCGCTCGGCGATGCGCTTGCGGATGCGGGTCATCGGCACGCGTTCTTCCGGACGTGCGCCACCGGCCTTGCCGGCGCCGCCGTTGCGGGCGAAGTTGACGATGTCTTCCTTGGTGACGGCGCCGCGACGGCCGGTGCCGTCGACGTCGGCCGGGTTCACGCCTTCGGTGATGGCGGTGAAGCGGGCGCCCGGCGGCAGCGCGTCGGCAGCCGACTTGGCAGCCGGGCCGGGGCAGCGGCGGCGGCCGGAGCAGCAGCGGCCGGAGCGGCCTCAGCCTTCTTCTCTTCGGCAGCCGGGGCCGATGCAGCAGCCACGGCGCCTTCTTCGATGATCGCCACGACCTGGCTGGAAGTGACGGTGTCGCCTTCCTTGAACTTGATTTCCTTGATCACGCCATCGACCGGCGACGGCACTTCCAGGACGACCTTGTCGGTTTCCAGGTCAAGCAGGTTTTCGTCGCGCTTGACGGCGTCGCCCACCTTCTTGTGCCAGGTGGCGATGGTGCCGTCGGCGACGGATTCGGGCAGTACCGGGGCTTTGACTTCGGTGGCCATGCGGGAGCTTCCTGGTTTGTCTTCTAAATAGGGGGAGAGTTATTCAGCGAACGAGTCGTTGAACGGGTTGACCAGTGCATCGGCGACCAGCTGCTGCTGTTCGCGGACGTGGTCAGCCATGTGACCGGCAGCCGGCGAAGCCGAACGTGCGCGACCGGCGTAGTGCAGGCTCTGGCCATCGGCCAGGCAGAACTGCAGGTGGTGGCGGATCTGGTACCACGCGCCTTGGTTCTGCGGTTCTTCCTGCGTCCACACCACGTCGGTGGCCTTGCCGTACTTCTTCAGTTCGGCAGCCAGCAGCGCACGCGGGAACGGGTACAGCTGCTCCACGCGGATGATCGCCACGTCGTCCTGGCCACGCTTGGTCTGGTCTTCCAGCAGGTCGTAGTAGACCTTGCCCGAGCACAGCACCACGCGCTTGACCTTCTTGGCATCTGCATTGGCATCGCCGATCAGGTGCTGGAACTCGCCATTGGCCAGCTCGTCCAGGGTCGACACGGCCAGCTTGTGGCGCAGCAGCGACTTGGGCGACATCACCACCAGCGGCTTGCGGGTGGTCAGGTGCTGCTGGCGACGCAGCATGTGGAAGGCCTGCGCCGGGGTCGACGGCACCACCACCAGCATGTTCTCCAGCGCGCACAGCTGCAGGAAGCGCTCCAGGCGCGCCGAGCTGTGTTCCGGGCCCTGACCTTCATAGCCATGCGGCAGCAGCAGTGTCAGGCCGGAGATGCGGCCCCACTTTGCTTCGCCGGCGGCGATGAACTGATCGATCACCACCTGGGCGCCGTTGGCGAAGTCGCCGAACTGGCCTTCCCAGATGCACAGGGTGTTCGGATCGGTGGTCGAGAAACCGTACTCGTAGGCCATCACTGCTTCTTCGCTGAGCAGCGAATCGATGACGGTGGCCTTCTCCGGCGAATCCACCAGCTGCCGCAGCGGCAGGTAGTAGTTGTCGGTCTTCTGGTCGTGCAGGATCGCGTGGCGGTGGGTGAACGTGCCGCGGCCGACGTCCTGGCCGACCAGGCGCAGCGCACTGCCTTCGTCCAGCAGGGTGGCGTAGGCCAGGTTCTCGGCAAAGCCCCAGTCGCCCGGGATCTCGCCGGCAGCCATCTTGCGGCGGTCGTCGTACACCTTGGACACGCGCGAGTGCAGCTGCACTTCTTCGGGCACGGTGTTGATCAGCTTGGCCAGCGCGACCAGCTTGTCCTTGTCGACCTTCGTCGACACCGGATCGGACAGCTTGCCTTCCAGCAGCTTCGGCCAATCAACGAACAGCGGGCTGGTCGGCGGGGTCTTTTCGACCTTGGCCAGCTCGGTGGTCACTTCACCGGCATCGAGCTTCTCGCGGTACGCATCGACCATCGCCTTGCCGGCGCCGGCGGCGATCACGCCTGCCTTTTCCAGCTGCTCGGCGTACATCTCGCGGGTGGTGGCGTGCTTGCGGATCACCTGGTACATCAGCGGCTGGGTGATCGCCGGCTCGTCGGCCTCGTTGTGGCCCCAACGGCGGTAGCACATCAGGTCGATGACCACGTCCTTGGCGAACTTCTGGCGGAACTCGAACGCCAGCTGCGCGGCGAACACCACCGCTTCGGGATCATCGCCGTTCACGTGCAGCACCGGGGCGGCAATCATCTTCGCCACGTCGGTGGCATAGCGCGTGGAGCGCGTGTCCTGCGGATTGGAGGTGGTGAAGCCGACCTGGTTGTTGACCACGATGTGCACGGTGCCGCCAACGGCGAAGCCGCGGGCCTGCGACATCTGGAACAGCTCCATGACCACGCCCTGGCCGGAGAAGGCCGCGTCGCCGTGGACCAGGATCGGCATCACCTGCTTGCGTGCGGTGTCCTTGCGGCGTTCCTGGCGCGAACGCACCGAGCCGGCAACCACCGGGTCGGCGATTTCCAGGTGCGACGGGTTGAACGCCAGGGCCAGATGCACCGGGCCACCCTCGGTGGCCACGTCGGCGGAGAAGCCCATGTGGTACTTCACATCGCCGGCCGAAGCGTGCTCGTCGTGCTCGAACTTGCCTTCGAATTCGTCGAACAGCTTGCGCGGATTCTTGCCGAGGGTGTTGACCAGCACGTTCAGGCGGCCGCGGTGGGCCATGCCGATCACCACGTCCTTGACGCCGTCCTTGCCGGCGCTGCGGATGATGGTGTCCATCATCGGGATCAGCGAGTCGCCGCCTTCCAGCGAGAAGCGCTTCTGGCCGACGTACTTGGTGTGCAGGTAGCGCTCGAGGCCTTCGGCGGCGGTCAGGCGCTCCAGCGTGCGGCGCTGGGTGTCAGCGTCCAGCTGGTAGTTGCCACCGGCCAGTTCCAGCTTCCTGTAGATCCACTGGCGCTGCTCGACCTCGGAGATGTGCATGAACTCCGCACCGATCGAACCGGTGTAGGTCGCCTTCAGGCGCGCGAGCAGGTCACGCAGCTTCATGCGCGGCTGGCCACCCACGCCGCCGGTGCTGAACTCGCTGTTGAGGTCAGCATCGGACAGGTTGTGGAAGGGCAGGCCGAGGTCCGGGGTGTTGACCGGCGCGGCCAGGCCCAGCGGATCCAGGCGGGCGTCCAGATGACCACGCGAACGGTAGGCGGTGATCAGACGACCGACATTGCGCTCGCGCTCATCGCCTGCACCGGTGCCGGTGCCTGCTTTCAGCGCATCCTTGGCCGCGTCCGCAATGTGGGAAATGACGGCCGAGTGCGGAATGTCGCCCGCTTCGCGGCCCTTGAAGCCGTCGAAGTAGGTTTTCCATTTGGGATCGACACTATCCGGGGAGACCAGATACTGCTCGTACAGGTCCTCGACATAGGAGGCGTTGCCGCCGGCGAGTTGCGAAGATTGCGCAAACTGCTTCAGTTGATTGTCCACGATGGAGGGTGCTGATTCGCTTTGTGGGGTATGGCTTCAGAAGGACCCGGCACGAAGATGAATAGCCATGCACGGGCGCGTTCAAACGGCCAAATTGTACCCCCATCCGGACACGAAGGGGCAGCGACGAGGGCATCGGGCGTCCCCCGGTGTCGGTCCCAGACAGGTTGAGCGCACCGGTCGCGGTCAGATGCCGAGTGCGCGCAATTCGCTGCATTCGCGCGAACGGTCCCAGACACGCTGCAATTGCTGCTCGAACGGCTGCGAACGTGCCGGCAGCGCGATTGCCGATTCGCCGTCGAGGCGATGGCCGATGAGACGAAAGTAGAAGTCGCCTGCATCGTTGAGCAGGCAGGCCGAGGCCAGGGCGCGATCGATCGGATCGGCGACCTCGCGGAACTGGATCACACTGGGCAGGCGCTGGAACAGCGCCAGCAGCGGCGCACCGGCGCTGGCGATGGCTGCGGCGTCATGCACGATCACCCGCAGCTGCTTGTCGTGGCGGGCGGTGACGAAGCGGCGCAGGGCTGCCTGTACCGGTGGCGCGTCCAGCAGGCCGGGGTCCAGCTGCCGGCTGTGCAGCCACAATCGACGGCGGGCGCGGTGGATGATCGCCGTGGTGATCGCCACCGCTTCAGCGCGGCTGTCGATGGCGGAAACGGCCTGCAGCCGGCGCCGCATCTGCTGGTGGCCAATGCCGGCTTCTTCGAATTCGGGGCCATCAGGAAGGAAGCCCTGGCGGGCGTAGAAGTCGCGTGCCGGCAGCTGCGCATGCAGGTGCAGCTCGGCCAGGCCGAGCTGGCGCCCGGCCTGCACCAGTGCCTCAAGCAGGGCCTCGCCAATGCCGTGGCCGCGATACGCCGCCAGCACCGCCATGCGGCCGATGCGGCCATCCGGCGCCAGCCGCCCGGTGCCGACCGGATGCCCGTCGGCATCCAGCGCCAGCACGTGGGCACAGACCGGGTCCAGGGCATCGCGCTCCAGGGCGGCGTCGATGCCCTGTTCCTGCACGAACACCCGCTGGCGCACGTCGTGGATGGCGACGTGGGCCTCGGCGTGACTGACCTGCAGGACCCGCAGCGGGCTCATGGCTCAGCCGCGGCCGGGGTCGCTGTCGTCTTCGTCGTGGTCATCGAAGTTGACGATCACTTCAATACCGTCGTCGTGCACGGTTACCAGATGGACGTCATCGGACATCGAGTCAGCCTCGATCACCTCGACCTGCTCGTGGCCCTCGATCACTTCACCCAGCAGCTCTTCCTCCTCGTCGGCGTACACCTCGTTCGGATCGATCAGCTGGAACACGCCGCCGACCAGCAACTGCTGGACCACCGCACGGCCCTTGTCGGACAGACTGCGGTAGGCGGCGGCGTCGAGCTGCTCGGCACCTGCCAGGCGCTGCGCGTCCTTCACCGGCAGGGCGAAGTCCTGGCCACTGACATACAGGCTGGCGCCGCGCTTGGCCCGGCGCCAGGCCAGGCGCGCCCACGGGTGACGCTGCAGCAGCAGGCCCGACTGCAGGGCCTCGAGCACTTCTTCCTGCGGCGGCGCGGCCTGGTGGGCCATCACCTCGCCGGCGGCGCGGTAGGTGGTGATGAAGCGGCCGAACCAGTCACCCAGCTTGTCCGGATCGTTCATGCGGATGGCGTTGAGCGCGGTGATCACCCGCGCCATCGCCACGGTGTCAATCTCGTTCGGGTCGGCCGGCGCCTTCAGGTCGGCATCCTGGTAGCGGATGTTCTCGTCGGCGTCGGCGATCAAGGTGTCCAGGTAGTCACTGATCAGCTCGGCCGAAGACGGTGCGCGCATGCCGAACGAGAACGTCAGGCACGGGTCTTCGGCAACGCCGTGATGCGGCACGTTCGGCGGCAGGTACAGCATGTCGCCCGGCGCCAGCACCCAGTCGTGGGTCGGCTTGAATACTTCCAGCAGCTTCAGTTCCACGTCGGGGCGGAAGCCCAGCGGCGGGCGCTTGCCCTTGATCGATTCACTGGCATCGATCTGCCAGCGGCGGTGGCCGTGGGCCTGCAGCAGGAACACGTCGTACTGGTCGACATGGGCACCGACCGAGCCACCGGTAGCGGCGAAGCTGATCATCACATCGTCCATGCGCCAGCGCGGCAGGAAGCTGAAGTGTTCGATCAGGGCGCGCACGTCCTTGTCCCATTTGTCCACGTCCTGCACCAGCAGGGTCCAGTCGTGGTCGGGCAGGGCGGGGAAGATGTCTTCCTGGAACGGGCCGCTGCGCACGCGCCAGCTGTCCTGGGCCTTGTCATGCTCGATCAGGCGGGCCAGCACGCCCTCTTCGCAGGCCAGGCCGGCCAGGTCTTCCGGCTGCACCGGGGTCTGGAAATCCGGGAAGGCATTGCGGATCAGCAGCGGGCGTTTCTGCCAGAAGTCACGCAGGAAGGTGGCCGGTGCCATGCCCAGCGGCTGGCCGCGGCGGGCGGTGACTTCGATCAGGAGGGAGGAGGACTTGCGGGCGGCCATGGGGGAGTTCCTTGCAGCGGAAAGCGGGAGGGGCGGCGTGGCGGGCCGCCAAGGGCTCCATTGTCCGACGTTCGATGGGATTGCGCACGTGTGCTGGTTTGTCGCGGGGTCCGGCCAACGGCTGAGCCCCTCGTGGCGGGGGTCGAAAGCAAAAGCTGGGATTGGCCGGGCGGGTGGGCTGCGCGGGGGACGCAGCAAGTACGTCCCTGTAAGCTTGGCCGCGGCATCCATGCCGCGGACACCCCCGCGCAGCCCACCCGCCCGGCCTCTGACAGTTTCCCGCGTGGCCCGCCACGGAATGGAAGAAGAAAATCAAAGGCAACAGCGGGTCGCGCGCTGCGCTTGCTCCAACTGCCTTCGCCATAAAAAGAGGGACGCGGCGAAGCCGCGTCCCTCTCTCAATTCCGTCCCGACAACCCAACGCTCTTCGATCCGTCACCGGGAATCTGTCAGAGGTGGGGCGGGTTGGGTTCGCGGGACCGTTGGCGCCATGGATGGCGCCATCGAGCCCCAGGGACGGGTTTACGGCGTGTCCCGCGAACCCAACCCGCCCCGCCAAACACGGCAAAAACCCAGAGCCGCTTTTGACGTTGCTGTTGCTGTTGCCGTGGCAGTACAAGCCTGCCGCAGGCAGCGCCCGCGGCCGCCGCCGCAAGGAAAACCCTTAAATCTTCTTCGCCAGCGACTCGGCCAGGCCGGTGTAGCTGCCCGGGGTCATCTCCAGCAGGCGCTGCTTGGCATCGGCCGGCAGTTCCAGCCCCTGCACGAAGGTGCGCATCGACTCGGCCGTGATGCCCTGGCCACGGGTCAGCGCCTTCAGCTGCTCGTACGGGTTCGGCAGCCCATGGCGGCGCATCACCGTCTGCACGGCCTCGGCCAGCACTTCCCACGCCGCATCCAGATCGGCGTCCAGGCGCTGCGGGTTCACTTCCAGCTTGCCCAGGCCCTTGGCCAGCGAATCCAGCGCCACCTGGCTGTGACCGAACGCGGTGCCCAGCGCGCGCAGCACGGTGGAATCGGTCAGGTCACGCTGCCAGCGGCTGATCGGCAGCTTCGCGCTGAAATGCTCGAACAGCGCGTTGGCGATGCCGAAGTTGCCTTCGGCGTTCTCGAAATCGATCGGGTTGACCTTGTGCGGCATCGTCGACGAACCGACTTCGCCTTCCTTCAGGCGCTGCTTGAAGTAGCCCAGCGAGACGTAGCCCCAGATGTCGCGGGCCAGGTCGATCAGGATGATGTTGGCGCGGCGGGCGGCATCACCGATCTCGGCGATGTTGTCGTGCGGCTCGATCTGGGTGGTGTACGGGTTGAACACCAGGCCCAGCCCGGTCACGAAGCGCTCGGCGAAGGCCGGCCAGTCCACATCCGGGTAGCTGGCGATGTGCGCGTTGTAGTTGCCGACGGCGCCGTTGATCTTGCCGGTCAGTTCAACCGCGGCGATCTGCCGGCGCTGGCGCTCCAGGCGGGCGACCACGTTGGCCAGCTCCTTGCCCAGCGTAGTCGGCGAGGCGGTCTGGCCGTGGGTGCGCGACAGCATCGGCTGGCCGGCCTGGGCATGGGCCAGCGTGCGCAGTGCAGTGGCGATGCCGTCCAGGGTCGGCAGCAGCACCTCGCGACGGGCCTGTTCCAGCATCAGGCCGTAGCTGAGGTTGTTGATGTCTTCGCTGGTGCAGGCGAAATGCACGAACTCCAGCGCCGGCGCCAGCTCGGCATCGTCCTTCAGCTGTTCCTTGATGAAGTACTCCACCGCCTTGACGTCATGGTTGGTGGTGCGCTCGATCTCCTTCACGCGCGCGGCCTGGGCCGGGCTGAAGCCGCTGGCCAGTGCACGCAGGCGGACGATGGCAGCGTCGGAGAACGCGGCCAGCTCGACGATGCCCGGCTCGGCGGCCAGGGCCAGCAGCCACTCCACTTCGACCGTGACACGGGCCTTGATCAGGCCGTACTCGGAGAAGATCGGGCGCAGGGCGTCGACCTTGCCGGCATAGCGGCCATCGAGCGGGGACAGGGCGAGCAGGGCGTATTCGGACATGTCGGCAGGGCTGGGACGAGCGGCGGGGCCGATATTCTACGACGCGTGGCCTTCGCATGCTCGGTAGCGCCGGGCCATGCCCGGCCGATGGTGGCCGCGCTTCGCGCTCGCCGGGCGCGGCCCGGCGCTACCCGTTCAATCGGCCCTGCGGATGAAACGATCTGGCCCGTCCTCGCCATCCCACGCTGCGGACAAGGGAGTATCGTTGTCGCAGCCGCCAGCCCGGGAAGCGACACCCTGCCAGCCGCCGCTTTCCTTTCCCCAACTGAAGAAGTGCGGAGTTGATGCAATGAGCAAAGCTGCAAGCAAGAGTGCCCCCAAGGGATTCCGGATCGAGCACGACAGCATGGGCGAGCTGCAGGTGCCTGCCGACGCGCTGTGGGGCGCGCAGACCCAGCGCGCTGTACAGAATTTCCCGGTGTCGGGCCAGCGCATGCCGCGCGGCTTCATCCGTGCGCTGGGCCTGGTCAAGGGCGCTGCCGCCGGCGTCAATGCCGAGCTGGGCCATCTGCCGAAGACCGTGGCCAAGGCTATCCAGTCTGCCGCGGCTGAAGTGGCGGACGGCACGTGGGACGCGCAGTTCCCGATCGACGTCTACCAGACCGGCTCGGGTACGTCCTCGAACATGAATGCCAACGAGGTCATCGCCACCCTGGCCAATCGCGCCGGCAAGGCCGGCAAGACCACCGTGCACCCGAACGATCACGTCAACCAGGGGCAGAGCTCCAACGACGTGATTCCAACGGCGCTGCGCGTGTCGGCCGTGCTGGCCACCCATGAGCAGCTGCTGCCAGCGCTGGTGCACCTGCGCAGGACGCTGGACAAGAAGGGCCGCAGCCTGCGCAAGGTGGTCAAGACCGGCCGCACCCATCTGATGGATGCGATGCCGCTGACCTTCGAACAAGAATTCGGTGCATGGTCGGCGCAGCTGGCCTCGGCCCAGGAGCGCATCGAGGACAGCCTCAAGCGCGTGCGCCGCCTGCCGCTCGGCGGTACCGCCATCGGCACCGGCATCAATGCCGACCCGCGCTTTGGTGCACAGGTTGCCAAGGCGCTGAAGCAGCAGACCGGCTTCAAGTTCGACAGCGCCGAGAACAAGTTCGAAGGGCTGGCCGCGCAGGACGATGCGGTGGAACTGTCGGGCCAGCTCAATGCGCTGGCGGTAGCCCTGATCAAGATCGCCAACGACCTGCGCTGGATGAACGCCGGCCCGCTGGCGGGCCTGGGCGAGATCGAACTGCCGGCACTGCAGCCGGGGTCCTCGATCATGCCGGGCAAGGTCAATCCGGTGATCCCGGAGGCGACGGTGATGGCCTGCGCGCAGGTGATCGGCCACCACACGGCGATCACCGTGGCCGGCCAGACCGGCAACTTCCAGCTCAACGTCACGCTGCCGCTGATCACGGTGAACCTGCTCGATGGCATCGGCCTGCTGGCCAATGTGTCGACCCTGCTGGCCGACAGCGCCATTGCCGGCCTGAAGGTGCGCGAGGACCGTGTAGCCGAGGCGCTGGCGCGCAATCCGATCCTGGTGACCGCGCTGAACCCGATCATCGGTTACGAGAAGGCCGCAGCGATTGCCAAGCGCGCCTACAAGGAGCAGCGCCCGGTGCTGGACGTGGCGCTGGAAGACAGCGGCCTGGCCGAAGCCGAGCTGCGCCGCCTGCTGGATCCGGCCGCGTTGACGGCCGGCGGCATCCAGGCCGGTGGCGGTGGTGCCGGCGGCTGATCGAACGGTGTGCGGGCCGAGGTCCGCAGCCACCACAGGCGAGAAAGAAGAACGCCGCCCGGAAGGGCGGCGTTGTTCGTTTCAGCGACGGTCGGCGACGATGTTGCCGAAGGTCTCGGTGTAATCCTTGAACTCGGGAATGGTCTGCACCAGGTCCGGCGGAATCACCTGCATGCCCTCCGGCGGCACGATCTTCACCGGCTGCATGTCGGGGTCGGCCGGTGCGGCCACCAGCGTGTTCTGGCGCAGCACCTGCAGCTTGCCGAACATCGTCTGCAGCATCTGCTTCTGTTCGGCGTTGAGCGGGATCAGGATCTCGTCGATCTTCATCTGCCCGTCGGGCAGGATGATGATGTTCGGTGCCGGCTGGCGGCGAACGGTCACGATGCTCTCGCTGACGGATATCTTGGGTTTGCCACGCTCGGCGCGGTGGTTGCGGTAGTCCTGGTCACAGCCGACCAGGCCCAGGCAGAGCAGGGCGGCCAGCAGCAGAAACAGCTTTTTCATGGCGGTTCGATGAAGTGCATCCGGGGCTGCCATTGTAAGCCCGCCGGGGCGCAGCGGCCGGCAACGCAGGTGCGCGGCCGGCCGGGTGCGCTGATCTGTCACAGGGGTCAGCGGTTGACGACGGTGTCCTTGCCGCAGTCGTCCACATCGCTCTGGTCCATCGTGGCGTAGGGCTTGAACGCCGGCAGCGAGGCAGCCAGGGCCTGCTGGCTGGCCAGCATGGCCGGCATGCGGTCGCAGATGCGCTTGGCCTGCGCTTCGATCTTGGCGGCCTCGGCGTTGATCCGTTTCTCGATGCCTTCGCTGTCACCGCTGAAGATGCCCTTCAGTGCTTCACCGGCAGCGTTGGCGCCGAGCTTGGCACCTGCCAGGCCGACATCCATGCCGTCCATCGCCACCGCCACCACGTGGCCACGGTAATCAAGCAGCTGGCGACGCTGGCCATCGTCCAGCGCCACCGGCTTGCCACCGATCAGCAGCTGTCCCTGCGGGGTGATCTCCGCGCGGGGCTGGTTGTCGGCCGAGATCTTGATGTTGCCTTCGGCAATTTCCCTGCGGGCGTCATCCATCGCCTCCTTGACGGTCTGGCCGACGCTGTCCGCGGTCTCGGCCACCGCCTTGCCGGCGGTCTTGTCGGGGCTGGACGTGTCGCCACAGGCGATCAGCGGCAGGCACAGCAGGGCAGCAGGCAGCAGACGCAGCAGACTCATGGCATTCCCCTCGGATCGGATGGTTGGACGTTACTTGCCGCGCGGCAGGGTGATGGTGCCGGACACGTTGCGATGCTGGACATCGCCGCTGCCGCTGTGCTCGACGATGAGGTTGCCGCGCACGCCGTCGACATCGATGTCGCCCGAGCCGTGGCTGCGTACGCGGACATTGCCGCCGACCTGCTCGATATCGACGTTGCCGGAGCCGACCACGCCGACCTCGACGTTGCCCTGCACCTGCTTGAAGCCGATGTCGCCCGAACCGACGGTATCCAGTCGTGCGTTGCCACGCACATCGGTCACCTTCAGGTCACCGGAGCCAACGGTGCCGACGCTGGCATCACCGCCGATGTTGCGGGCGTTGACGTCGCCCGAACCCAGCGAGAGCAGGTTGAATGACGCGGCGCCATCAACGTCCAGGTCGCCCGAACCCACGGCGGCGTGCACGCTGCCACGGGTGCCGCGGGCGATGCCATCACCGGAGCCCACGTCCATGCTCAGTGACTGCGCGTTCTCGATGCTGCCATCGCCCGAGCCGATCTTGAACTGCAGCGGCAGGTTGTCCGGCACGCTGCCACGGATGTCCAGCCAGGCGTAGCTGTTACCCATCGACAGCGCGTCGCGGCTGTCGCGGCGCAGGCTCACCACCAGCTTGTCGCCCACGCGGCGCTGGTCCAGCACCAGCTGGTCCAGCCAGTCCTTGTTGGACGCGCACGCGCGGCCTTCGAGCTGGCCGCCACCGGCGCTGGCGACCACTTTCAGGTCGTGCTGGTTGATCTCGAACACCACCGCTTTGGCACCGGCCGCGTCGATCTTCAACGCGCGCGGCGCGGAGAACTTGCAGTTCGGTGCATCGGCGGCCAGCGCCGACAGCGGCAACAGCAACAGTGCAGTACAGGCGATCAAGGAACGCATGGGTGGTGCCTCCAGGTTGACGATCAGATTTCGCCAGCGCGCTTGCGCAGGCGGATGGCGATGAAGATGAAGGCCACGCCGAAGGCCGCGCCGATCCACAGGTCGGGCATCGCCAGCGACTTCAGCTGGGCGGCGGGCGCCATCAGCGCCACGATCGAGTCCAGATCCTGCCTGGATTCGCCGCCACCGGCGCGGTACAGCAGGTCCATTCCCGGCATCGCACCCAGCAGCAGACGGCCGACGATGTGTTGCCAGAACCAGCCGGTGGTCAGGTCGAACGGGTGCATCAGCTTGGTGGTGCTGACGATGATGCCGGCGAACAGCGGCAGCATCACCGCCCACAGGAACGGCTTGCTCCGTGCCCAGGCCGAGCACAGCAGCAGCCAGCCGGCGGTGGGCAGCGCCCACAGGGCGTACACCGGAATGGATACGAACATGCCCATGACCAGGCTCATCGGATTGGCAGGGCCCACGATCAGCTGCATCGCATCGCCGCCGTGGGAGACCACCACCAGGCACAGTATCAGCATGAAAACGAGCAGGGTCAGGCTGGACGCGATGATGGCGATGAGCGGTGCGACGATCAGTGCACTGAGTACCTTGGACAGCACGGTCTGGGTGTCCGACAGCGGCAGCGACTTCCAGAACAGGATGCTGCGGTCGCGGCGATCGTCATACAGGGCGCCCAGGCAGTAGAAGAACACCACGAAGGCCAGCACGATCAGCGGCCAGGACGAGGTCAGTACCATCGCCAGGTCCAGGCCGTTGCCCAGGTCGGCCATGTCCTTGGCGCTGATGTCGCGGGTCAGCACGGCCAGATCCAGGCCGTTGATGTTCACGCTCTCGCCGTCAATGTGCAGGCCGCCGTCGCGCGCGGCACGATGCAGGGCGAACAGGCCCAGGGCGATGCCGATGCCGCTCATCAGCAGCGAGACGATGCCGGCGATCACCGGGGCGTACAGGAAACCACCGCGGTTTTCCCAGTATTCGCGCTTGAGCAGCCAGCGCAGGGTGCCTGCGGGACTGACAGGATGGTTGACGGCATTCATGCGTAGGTCCCCTTCATGACAGCGACGAACAGATCGGCAAGGCCGGCGTTGCGGGTTTCACCCAGGCTGGCCAGCTGGCTGCGTGGCACCCCGTCGAACAGCAGGACGGTCTTGCCGAAGGCCTGGCTGCGCTCGTCGATGGGCTTCAGTGCGCGGGCGGTTTCAAGCTGGTCGGCCCCGACCAGCAGTTCGGTATAGCGGTCGCCGACTTCGTCCATTTCCGCATTGAGGACGATGCGACCATCGCGGATGAACATCACGTCGGTGAGGATGTGCTCGATCTCTTCCACCTGGTGGGTGGTGACGATGATCGTCTTCTGCTCGTCGAAGTAGTCTTCCAGCAGGCGCTGGTAGAACTCCTTGCGGTACAGGATGTCCAGGCCGAGCGTGGGTTCGTCCAGCACCAGCACCTTGGCGTCGATGGCCATCACCAGGGCCAGGTGCAGCTGCACGATCATGCCCTTGGACAGTTCACGCACGCGCTGCTTCGGCTGCAGCTTGGTGTTGGCCAGGAAGCGTTCGCAACGGGCGCGATCGAAGCGGGGGTGCACGCCGGCGACGAAGTCGATGGCCTCACGCACCTTCAGCCAGCGCGGCAGCACGGCGACATCGGCGATGAAGCAGATGTCGTTCATCAGATCGTCGCGGTGCACGCGCGGGTCGCGGCCGAGCACGCTCAGCTCGCCTTCCACCGAGGTCAGGCCGAGCACCGCCTTCAGCGCGGTGGTCTTGCCGGCACCATTGGGGCCGATCAGGCCGATGATGCGGCCTGCCGGAATGGAGAAGCTGGCGTTGTCGAGCGCGAGCGTGTTCTTGTAAGCCTTGCGAAGGCCACGGGCGGTAATGACAGCGTCGCTTGGCACAGCGGTAGTGGGACTGGCATTCATCAGAATTTCCCCTGGGGCAACAATTCGTCGAGACTCAGGCCCAGTCGCTGGATGCGTTCCAGTACGGCCGGCCATTCTTCATTGAGGAAGCGTTCGCGCTCGCTGCTGCGCAGCTGCGTGGCCGCCTGTTCGGTCATGAACATGCCCAGCCCGCGGCGCTTCTCGACCAGGCCTTCGTCGGCCAGCTCCTGGTAGGCGCGCGAAACGGTGATGGGGTTGAGCTGGTAATCGGCGGCCACCTGGCGCACCGAAGGAAGGGCATCGCCCGGCTTGAGGATTCCGTCAAGCATCATGGCGATCACGCGTTCCTTCAGCTGGCGGTAGATGGGAGCGCCGTCGCTCCACTGGATGTCGCTCATATTCAGCTCCGTGGGGTCAGCGGCTGTGCGAACGAGAAATACGGCATGGACAGGGAGCTGTGCAGCCGACGCGGGGGGAGGGGGAGGGAGCGGCATTCCCTGCCGTGGGTGCTGCTGCGTCCTGCGTACTGTCTTCGGAGAGGGTGGGGGGGACGCGGCCGGCGGTGCCGGCATGGCCAGCCAGACCAGTACGAACAGGGTTGATACCGCGGTGACCGCGGGGGCGGCAAGGCTGCGACGCATCCGGCTGTTCATGGTTCCCCCTGTCTCAGGTGACTGGTGTTGTATGCAACTATAACACCGGCACGCCTGTGTGCAAGTCCTGCCCCCACCCAACTGATGGCAGGGGTGGTCACAGCACCGCAATATTCGTTCAACCGCTTGATATGCATCGAAAATGAGAAACTGCGGAGGCGCGTTTTCAGTCGGCCTCCCATTCAGTCATGTCCATGCTATGTCATCAGCAGCGGGCTGGGATGCGCGGCAGACTGCTTCCGCCACGCCGTGCAAAGCGCGACAACGCATGCGCTCCAGAGACGTGCAGACCCCGGTGCTATAGTTCGGCCGATTCCCGGCCGGTCACGGCCGGACCCCTGGAATGGCTACCGCGGACCGTCTCCCATGCCTTTGTCGACTGCCTCCTCGCGCCGCCTTCGCGGCCTGTCCCTGTTGACCCTGCTGGCCGCGGGCCTGGCCACGTCGGCCGCCGCTTCGGCCGCCGATCTGCTGGATCTGTCGTACCGGCCGCTGGCGGGCAAGCAGCAGGTCAACCTGCAGCAGCGTTACCACGGGCAGGTGCTGCTGGTGGTCAATACGGCAAGCAAGTGCGGCTATACCCCGCAGTACGAGGGTCTGGAAGCGCTGCAGAAGCAGTACGCCGGCAAGGGGTTTGCCGTGCTCGGCTTCCCGTCCAACGATTTCAAGGGGCAGGAGCCCGGTGATGAAAAGCAGATTCAGGATTTCTGCACGCTTACCTATGGTGTGAAGTTCCCGATGTTCGAAAAGGTGCACGTGACCGGCGCGCAGGCCACGCCGCTGTATCAGCGCTTGACCGCCGCCACCGGCGTGGCGCCGGCCTGGAATTTCCACAAGTATCTGGTCGGACGCGATGGCACGGTCATTGCCCAGTTCGCCAGCAAGGTCACCCCGGATGATCCGCAGCTGAAAGCGGCCATCGACAAGGCGCTGGCGGCACCGGCCGCACATTGAATGCCGGCACGGATGCCTCGACATCGACGGCATGCGTGCGACAATACGTGTTTTCGCGCCGACGTCGGCGTCCAGTCACTTCCAGGAATGCAGCGAATGAAAATGGGAATGCGCGGCGCCGCGGCGTCGGTTCTGATTCTGGCGATGGGCACCTCCGGTGTTGCCCTGTCGCAACAACCGGCCGCTTCCCCGGCCGCCAAGGAGACCGCACCCTTGAATTCCCCCAAGCAGAAACTCGGCTACGCCATTGGTCTGGATGTGGCCAAGTCGTTCGCGCCGATCGCCGATGAAATCGATGCGGCCGCGCTGCGCACTGCCGTGGAACGTTCCTTCGAAGGCCTGCAGCCGCAGATCACCCAGGAACAGGCCAAGGCGACCGATGCCGCCCTGCGCCAGGTGGTGATGGCCCGTAGCGGCCAGCAGGTGCCGGGCGTCGCGCCGGGCTCGCAGCCGGCGAAGGTCGACCGGGTCAAGGTCGCGCAGATGATCGGCGCCTATTCGGTGGGCCCGTCGCTGGCACAGCTGAAGGACGATATCGATACCGCCTCGCTGTTTGACGCGATCAACACTGGCCTGAGCAAGGGCCAGCCGAAGATGACCGAAGCCGATGCCACTGCCACCATCCAGTCGTTCATGGGTGCCAAGCAGGCCGAGATGCAGGCCAAGGCCGCACAGGCAGCGCAGACCAACCGTCAGGAAGGCAATGCGTTCCTGGCCAGGAACAAGACCCAGCCGGGTGTGGTGACCACCCCGTCGGGCCTGCAGTACCAGGTGATCCGTCCGGGCAGTGGCGAGCGTCCGCTGCCGACCAGCAAGGTGCGCGTGAACTACGAAGGCAAGCTGCTCAACGGCACGGTGTTCGACAGTTCCGCTGGCCGTGGTCCGGCCGAATTCGGTCTGGACCAGGTCATCAAGGGCTGGACCGAGGGCGTGGCCCTGATGCCGGTCGGCTCCAAGTACCGCTTCTGGATCCCGGGTGAACTGGCATACGGCGAGAACGGCACCCCGGGTGGTCCGATCGGTCCGAATGCCACCCTGACCTTCGACGTCGAGTTGCTGGGCGTTCTGCCGTAAGCCACCACGGAGTCAGCACGGATATGCGCGTTGCGATTTTTGGTACCGGCTACGTAGGTCTGGTGACCGGCACCTGCCTGGCCGACGTCGGCCACCAGGTGGTCTGCGTCGATATCGACCAGGCCAAGGTGGATGGCCTCAACCGGGGCATCATCCCGATCTACGAGCCCGGCCTGGAGCCGATGGTGAAGGCCAACCACGCCGCGTCGCGGCTGGTGTTCACCACCGACGCGGCGACCGCCATCGGCCAAGGCCAGGTGGTGTTCATCGCCGTGGGCACGCCGCCGGACGAGGATGGCAGCGCCGATCTGCAGTACGTGCTGGCCGTGGCCCGCACCATCGGTCGGCACATCTCGGTGCCGACCGTGGTGGTCAACAAGTCGACGGTGCCGGTGGGCACCGCCGACAAGGTGCGTGCGGCCATTGCCGAAGAGCTGGCGGCGCGTGGGGCGGATATCGCCTTCGATGTGGTGTCCAACCCTGAATTCCTGAAGGAAGGCGACGCCGTTGCCGACTGCATGCGGCCAGACCGCATCATCATCGGTGCGACCAATGCCGAGTCGGTCGCAGTGATGCGACGCCTGTACGCGCCGTTCAACCGCAACCACGACCGCGTGGTGGAGATGGACGTGCGTTCGGCCGAGCTGACCAAATACGCCGCCAATGCAATGCTGGCAACCAAGATTTCGTTCATGAATGAAATCGCCAACATCGCCGAACGCGTGGGCGCCGACGTCGAGCAGGTCCGCCAGGGCATCGGTTCGGACCCGCGTATCGGCTGGCACTTCATCTACCCGGGTGCCGGTTACGGCGGTTCGTGTTTCCCCAAGGATGTGCAGGCACTGGCCCGCACCGCGCAGCAGGCCGGCCTCGAGCCGAAGCTGCTGAACGCGGTGGAGGCGGTCAATGAATCGCAGAAGGGGCATCTGTTCGCGCTGATCCAGCGCCACTACGACAAGGGCGAAGACGAAGGCGTGCGCGGCAGAACGTTCGCCGTGTGGGGCCTGGCGTTCAAGCCGAACACCGACGACATGCGCGAGGCCTCCAGCCGCCGCCTGCTGGCCCAGTTGTGGGAAGCCGGTGCGACAGTGCGCGCGTACGATCCGGAGGCGATGCATGAATCGCGGCGGATCTTCGGCGAGCGCGATGATCTGGTGTTCTGTGACAGCGCCGACGATGCGCTGCAGGGGGCCGATGCACTGGTCGTGGTGACCGAGTGGAAGCAGTTCCGCAGCCCCGATTTCCAGATGCTGCGCGAGCGGCTGAAGGATGCGGTGGTGTTCGACGGCCGCAATCTGTACGAGCCTGCCGAAGTCGAGGCCGCCGGCCTCGCGTATTACGGCATTGGCCGGGGGCGTTCGCTGCATGTCTGAAGTACCGACCGAACGTGAGCAGGCGCTGGAAGCGCGCCTGGTCGAGCTGGAGATGCGCGTGTCCTTCCAGGAGCACGCGCTGGCCGAACTGAGCGATGCACTTGCAGACGCGCGCATGGAAGGCAGCCGCAATGCCGGCATCCTGCGCGTGCTGCTGGAAGACCTGGGCAAGGTCCGCAATGCATTGAATTCTTCTGATCCGGCGAGCGAACCGCCGCCGCCGCACTACTGATCCATATCCTATGAGCGATACCCTCCGCGACCAGCTGATGGGCCTGGGCTTCAAGCCCGCGCCCAAGCCCGAGCGCAAGAATGATGGCCCCCGCCGTGATGGCCGCCCGCAGGGCAAGGGTGGCGCTGGCAATGGAAAGCCGCAGCACGCTGGCAAGGGCGAACACAAACCCGGCGAGCGACGGGCGCATGGCAATGGCGGCCCGGGCAAGCCCGGCCAGCAGCGTGGCCAGGGCCACGGGCAGGGGCCGCGCAAGCCGCGTACCGCCGAGGAAATGGATCTGGCCAAGGCTTACGCGATCCGTGCCCAGCGCGAAAAGGAAGAGCGCATCGAGGCCGAGCGCCTGAAGCAGGAAGAAGCCCGCCAGCGCCGCGAGGCCAAGGCGAAGCTGGAAGAACTGCTGAAGGACAAGAGCCTGAATGCCGAAGCGGCCGATATCGCGCGCCACTTCCCTTATGGCGGCAAGATCAAGCGCATCTACGTCACCGCCGAGCAGCTCAAGGCACTCAACGCCGGTGAACTGGGCGTGGTCCAGCTCAACGGGCGCTACCTGCTGGTGACGGCTGAAGTCCTGGCCCAGTCTGAAGCGGTGTTCGCCGCATCGGTGGCGCTGAAGGTCGACCCGAATGCACCGGCCGAGGAAGATCCTTACGCCGATCCGCAGTACCAGGTACCCGACGACCTGGTCTGGTAGTCGCAGACATAAAGGGGACGTAGGGGATCAAGTCGTTTATGGCAAAAACGACTTGATCCCCTACGTCCCCTTTTTCATTCCGGATCGTAATCCAGGTTCGAGGCCAGCCAGCGTTCGGCCTGGGCGCGGTCCACGCCCTTGCGGCGGGCGTAGTCGGTGACCTGCTCGCGACCGAGGCGGCCGACCACGAAATACTGGCTCTGCGGGTGGCTGAAGTAGTAGCCAGACACCGCCGCGGTCGGCAGCATCGCGAAGCTCTCGGTCAGTTGCATGCCGGCGTTGGTTTCCGCGCCCAGCAGGTCGAACAACCGGCGTTTTTCGCTGTGCTCGGGGCAGGCGGGGTAACCGGGCGCGGGGCGGATGCCGCGGTACTTTTCGTCGATCAGCGCTTCGTTGTCGAGCGTTTCGGCGTGGTCGTAGCCCCAGAACCCGGTGCGTACGCGCTGGTGCAGGCGTTCGGCCAGGGCTTCGGCAAAGCGGTCGGCGAGGGCCTTCAGCAGGATCGCGTTGTAGTCATCATGGTCGGCCTCGAAACGGGCCACGTGCGCGTCGATGCCGATGCCCGCGGTGACTGCGAAGGCGCCGATCCAGTCCTGCTTGCCGCTGTCGGCCGGGGCGATGAAATCGGCCAGGCAGAAATCCGGACGTTCGGCCGGCTTGTCCACCTGTTGCCGCAGGAAGTGCAGGGTGGCTTCGCCATCGGGATGCTGCACGCGTACGTCGTCGCCGATGCTGTTGGCAGGCCACAGGCCGAACACGGCCTTGGCCTGCAGCCACTTCTCGTTGACGATGCGCTCCAGCATCGCGCGCGCGTCCTGGTACAGCTCGCTGGCCTGGGGGCCGACGATCTCATCGGTGAGGATGGCCGGGTACTTGCCGGCCAGCTCCCAGGCCTGGAAGAACGGCGTCCAGTCGATGTAGGGCACCAGTTCGGCCAGCGGGTAGTCATCGAATACATGCAGGCCCGGTTGCTTCGGTGCGGGTGGCGTGTACGCCTGCCAGTCGCACTGGAACTTCTGGGCACGTGCATGTTCCAGCGAGACCAGGCGCTTGGCGTCACCGCGGTTGCGGTGGCGGGTGCGGATCTCGGCGTAGTCCGCCTCGTTGGCGGCGACGAATGCATCCCGCAGCTCGCGCGAGATCAGCGACTGCGCCACGCCCACCGCACGCGAAGCGTCCTTCACCCAGACCGTCGGCGCTTTGTAGTGCGGGTCGATCTTCAGCGCGGTGTGCGCACGCGAGGTGGTCGCGCCGCCGATCATCAGTGGCAGGTCAAAGCCCTGCCGCTGCATTTCACGGGCGACATGGCTCATTTCCTCCAGCGACGGCGTGATCAGGCCGGACAGGCCGATGATGTCGGCCTGGTGCTCGCGGGCGGCATCGAGGATCTTCTGCGCCGGCACCATCACGCCCAGATCGATCACCTCGAAGTTGTTGCAGGCCAGGACCACGCCGACGATGTTCTTGCCGATGTCGTGCACATCGCCCTTCACCGTGGCCATGATGATCTTGCCGTTGCTCTTGGCGGTGTCGCCGCTGCGGGCCTTTTCGGCTTCGATGTAGGGCAGCAGGTAGGCCACTGCCTTCTTCATCACCCGTGCCGATTTCACCACCTGCGGCAGGAACATCTTGCCGGCACCGAACAGGTCGCCGACCACGTTCATGCCGGCCATCAGCGGGCCTTCAATGACGTCCAGCGGGCGGCTGGAACGTTGCCGGGCTTCTTCGGTATCGGCGTCGACCCAGGCATCCAGGCCATGCACCAGCGCATGGGCCAGCCGGGCGTCCACCGGCTTCTCGCGCCAGGCCAGGTCTTCGGTCTTCGCCGCGCCCTTGCTGCCCTTGTAGCGCTCGGCGATTTCAAGCAGGCGCTCGGTGGCATCACGGCGGCGGTTGAGGATCACGTCCTCCACGCGCTCGCGCAGTTCCGGCTCCAGCTCGTCGTAGATCGGCATGGCGCCGGCGTTGACGATGCCCATGTCCATGCCTGCGGCGATCGCGTGGTACAGGAACACCGAGTGGATCGCCTGGCGCACGGTTTCGTTGCCACGGAACGAGAACGAAACGTTGGACACGCCGCCGGACACATGGCAGTGCGGCAGCGTCTGCTTGATGATGCGGGTGGCTTCGATGAAGTCGACCGCGTAGTTGTCATGCTCTTCAATGCCGGTGGCGACGGCGAAGATATTCGGATCGAAGATGATGTCCTGCGGCGGGAAGCCGATTTCATCGACCAGCAGGCGATAGGCGCGGGTGCAGATTTCAACCTTGCGCGCACAGGTGTCGGCCTGCCCGCTCTCATCGAAGGCCATCACCACCGCGGCCGCGCCGTAGCGCAGTACCTTGCGCGCATGCTCGCGGAACACGTCCTCGCCTTCTTTCAGCGAGATCGAATTGACCACGCTCTTGCCCTGCAGGCACTTCAGGCCAGCCTCGATCACGCTCCATTTGGAGGAATCGACCATCACCGGAATGCGCGCGATGTCCGGCTCGGACATGATCAGGTTGAGGTAGCGGGTCATCGCCGCTTCCGAATCGATCAGGCCCTCGTCCATGTTGACGTCGAGGATCTGTGCGCCGCTGGCTACCTGCTGCCGGGCCACGTCCACCGCTTCTTCGTAGCGGCCTTCCTTGATCAGCTTGCGGAACTGCGCGCTGCCGGTGACGTTGGTGCGTTCGCCGACATTGACGAACAGCAGATCCGGGGTGATGACCAGTGGTTCCAGTCCGGACAGGCGGGTAGGGCGGACAGACGTCATGATCGGCAGTAGCTCAGCGGCAACAGGGGGACGTGCGGGAGGGGGCCGGGATGCTCATGCCGCCTGCACCTGGGCGGCAGGCAGGGCGCGCGGCGGCAGACCGGCCACCGCCAGCGCGATCGCGCGGATGTGGTCCGGGGTGGAGCCACAGCAGCCGCCGACCAGGTTGAGCAGACCATCTTCGGCAAAGCCACGCAGGGTGGCGGCCATTTCCTCGGGTGTTTCGTCGTACTCGCCGAAGGCATTGGGCAGGCCGGCGTTGGGATGGGCACTGACGTAGCAGTCCGACACCTGCGACAGGGTTTCCACGTGCGGACGCATGGCATCGGCGCCAAGTGCGCAGTTCAGGCCGATCGACAACGGCCGTGCATGCGCGAGTGACGCCTGGAACGCCTCGGCGGTCTGTCCGGACAGGGTGCGCCCGGAAGCATCGGTGATGGTGCCGGAAATCATGATCGGCAGCCGCGCGCCTCGTGCATCGAAGGCCTCCTCGATGGCGTACAGCGCAGCCTTGGCGTTGAGCGTGTCGAAGATGGTCTCGACCATGATCGTGTCGGCGCCACCATCGATCAGGCCATCGATGGCTTCGCGGTAGGTGCCGCGCAGCTCATCGAAACTGGTGTTGCGGAAGCCGGGATCGTTGACGTCCGGGCTGATCGAAGCAGTGCGGCTGGTGGGGCCGAGCACGCCGATGACGAAGCGCGGTTTGTCCGGAGTGGTGGCCGCCACCGCATCGCAGCAGGCACGGGCGACGGTCGCACCCGCCTTGTTCAGCTCGTACACCAGGTGTTCGAGGTGGTAGTCGGCCTGGCTGACCGATGTGGCGTTGAAGGTGTTGGTTTCCACCAGGTCCGCGCCCGCTTCCAGGTAGGCGGTATGGATGCCGGCGATGATCTCCGGCCGGGTCAGCAGCAGCAGGTCGTTGTTGCCTTTCAGGTCGTGGCCTTCCGGTGTTCCGCCATGGTCGCAGCCGGGCCCATGGGCGTGGTCGTAACCGCCGGCGAAGCGCTCGCCCCGGTAATCGGCTTCCTGCAGGCCGTGGCGCTGGATCATCGTGCCCATCGCGCCGTCGATGATCAGGATCCGATCACGCAGGGCAGCGAGCAGCGATTCCACGCGTTGCGGGTGCAGCCAGGGCAGGGCGGGCATAGCGACCTCAGGGCTTGTTGGCGATCAGCGAGATCACTTCGAAATGCGGCGGGCGCTTTTCGCGGGTGACCGTTTCCAGGTTGGAGACCTGCAGGCCGGCCTTGTCGACGAACTTCTTCAGCTCCTTGTCGCTGAAGCCGAGGTTGACATGGCCATAGGCATCGACCGCGGCCTTGTGCTCGTGGCGGGCCAGGCTGCACAGCAGCAGGCGACCACCCGGGCGCAGCACGCGCGCGGCTTCGGTGACCGCCTGCGCGGGTTTGCTGGCGTAGGTCAGGGCGTGCATCAGCACCACCAGGTCGAAGCTGCGGTCCTTGAAGGGCAGGGCATGCATGTCGCCCTCGCGGACTTCCACGTTCGGCAGGCGGCGCAGGCGTTCGCTGGCGGCGGCCACTACACGTGCGCTGGTGTCGATGCACACGTAGCGCCTGGCGTGCGGTGCGACCAGTTCGGCCAGCACGCCGTCACCGGAAGCGATATCCAGCACGTCGCCGGTTTCCAGCAGTGGCAGTGCGGTACGTGCCAGTGCCTCCCAGGTGCGGCCCGGGGAGTAGTGCCGTTCCATGTCGCCGGCCACGCTGTCGGCCCAGTTCTGGTCAGCCGCGCGGTGGGCGAGCACCGCAGCTACGCGTTCAGCATCCTGGCGCAGCAACGGGTCATCGCTTCCGTTGCTCAGGGCATGCCACAATGCACGCTGCGCCGGATCCAGCTGGGCTTCGTCGAAGCGGTAGTACGCCGATACGCCTGCACGGCGATCGCGCACCAGGCCGGCTTCCTTCAGGCGCGCCAGATGCGTCGATACCCGCGGCTGCGCCAACCGGGTAATGGCCGAAAGCTCGGCCACGGTCAGTTCTTCCTGCTCCAGCAGCGCCAGCAGGCGCACCCGGGTAGCATCGGCGAACACCTTCAGGCGGGTCGACCAGTCTTCCAGATCCATAAACATCTACCTATCGCGATATAGAGATATATTCGCCGACGAGGACTGCCCGGTCAAGCCGCCGCCAGGGCCGAGTCAGCCGCCAATGCGCCGCCCCCGTTACAATCGGCGAACCTGGGCGCGCGCTGCGCGGCCCATAACATCATGTACCCGGGAGGGTGTTGTGGATTTCAGCTTTACCGAAGAGCAGTTGATGCTGCAGGACGTTGCGCGCCGGATCGCGCAGGAAAAGATCGCCCCGAGCGCGGAGCACCATGACCGTACCGGTGAGTTCCCGCTGGACAACATCCGCCTGCTGGGCGAGAACGGCCTGATGGGCATCGAAGTGCCGACCGAATACGGTGGCGCGGGCATGGACCCGATCGCGTACGTGCTGGCGATGGTGGAGGTCGCCGCCGGTGATGCTGCGCATTCGACCATCATGTCGGTCAACAATTCGCTGTTCTGCAACGGCATCCTGACCCATGGCAGCGAAGCGCAGAAGCAGAAGTACGTGCGCGCCATCGCCGAAGGCGAGGCCATCGGTGCATTCGCGCTGACCGAGCCGCAGTCCGGTTCGGACGCAACTGCCATGCGTTGCCGCGCGGTCAAGCAGGCCGACGGCAGCTATGTCATCAATGGCAAGAAGAGCTGGATCACTTCCGGCCCGGTGGCCAAGTACATCGTGCTGTTCGCGATGAGCGAGCCGGACAAGGGCGCGCGAGGCATCACCGCGTTCATGATCGACACCGACAAGGCCGGTTTCGGCCGTGGCAAGACCGAACCGAAGCTGGGCATCCGTGCCTCGGCCACCTGCGAGATCGAGTTCAACGATTACGTGGCGCAGCCCGAAGACGTGCTGGGCCAGGAAGGCGAGGGCTTCAAGATCGCCATGGGCGTGCTTGACGCCGGTCGTATCGGCATCGCCTCGCAGGCGATCGGCATCGCCCGTGCCGCCTACGAGGCAACCCTGGAGTACGTGAAGGACCGCAAGGCCTTCGGTGCGGCCATCGGCACCTTCCAGATGACCCAGGCGAAGATCGCCGACATGAAGTGCAAGCTGGATGCGGCGCTGCTGCTGACCCTGCGCGCGGCATGGGTGAAGGACGAGGGCAAGCGCTTCAGCAACGAGGCCGCCATCGCCAAGCTGACTGCTTCGGAAGCGGCAATGTGGATCACCCACCAGGCCGTACAGATCCATGGCGGCATGGGCTACTCGAAGGAAATGCCGCTGGAGCGCTACTTCCGTGATGCCAAGATCACCGAGATCTACGAAGGCACCTCGGAAATCCAGCGCCTGGTGATCGCCCGCAACGAAACCGGGCTGCGTTGATTTTCCTGCGCCGCGCCGCTGCAATGGCGGCGCGGCAGTAGATCCACGCCATGCGTGGATGAGGTCGTTGCCTAGTGCTTCTGCCCATCCGTCGGCCAGGAACTGGAAGAGGAAACGAGTCATGGACGCGTTGATCGAACGCATCGACCAGCTGAGTGCGCCAGGTGCGTTTCTGGATTTCCATGTGGATCCCGGGTTGCCCTTGCTGGGACAGCTGGACGCGTTGAAAGAAGATCTTCTGCAGTGGCAGTTGCCTGGCGGCAAGGTGCTCGACGTCGGTTGGTATCCCGAGTTTGATGCTTCTGGCAGCTTCCGGATCCTGCTGATCGACGGAACCGATTGGGACGTCCCGCTGTTCAGCGCGCAGGCGCACTCGCTGGCGCAACTACAAGAACAACTGCGACTGGCCGTAGCCCGCGCAGGCTGCAACGTCTAGCGCCGAGCGACTGCTGCGGGAATCAGGTGTCCAGATGGCGTGTCCGCCTCTTGCCTGCCAGGATTCATGCTGCTCCAATGCGGATCGTTTTTCTGGAGATACCGCATGATCTACCGCGGCTGGGGCTTCATGACGCTGGTGACGCCGATCGCAGGCATCCTGTTGCTGGCGTACTTCTTCCCGCACGACGGCCCCAAGGGCAACATCCCGCTGCAGCAGGTGTTGCTGGGTGGTGGCATCGGTGCGGCAGTGAACGTGCTGCTGGGCCTGTGGCTCAACCGTGCGCCGCGGCTGAAGGGTGAGGCCGCACCCCATCATTTCTTCTTCGTGCCCATGCAATGGGCCGCGCTGGTTCTCGTGGCGGTGTGCGCCGTGATCGCGCTGCTGCGCTGACACGTCGCCTTGGAGAGCGCCAACCAAGGTTGGCGACTACCGGGCATGCCGCTGCTTTGGTAGATGCCAACCTTGGTTGGCATGGATTCAAAAGCAGCAAAGAAGAAAGGCCCCGGATCGCTCCGGGGCCTTTCTCGCTTCAACTTACCGTCGGATCAACGATCCGGGCGGTGAGCGCTTTCCGCATCACGCTGGCGGCCGAGGAATTCCTTCGACGGTTCATCCAGCTTGTCGCCCAGCATGCGGCGCACGACCACGAAGAACACCGGGATCATCAGCAGGCCGAGCAGGGTGGCGAACAGCATGCCGCCGATCACGCCGGTGCCGATGGCGTGACGCGAGTTGGCGCCGGCACCGGTGGAGATCGCCATCGGGATGACGCCCATGATGAACGCGAAGGAGGTCATCAGGATTGGGCGGAACCGCAGGCGCGCCGCTTCGATGGTGGCATCGCGCAGGGTCTTGCCCGCCGCACGCTGCTCCACCGCGAACTCCACGATCAGGATCGCGTTCTTCGCGGCCAGGCCGATCACCGTGATCAGGCCGATCTTGAAGAACAGATCATTCGGCAGGCCACGCATCATCGACAGGGCGAGTGCGCCCAGCACGCCAAGCGGTACCACCAGCAGCACCGCCACCGGGATCGACCAGCTTTCATACAGCGCGGCCAGGCACAGGAACACCACCACGATGGACAGCACCAGCAGCAGCGTCGCGGCGTTGCCGGCCAGGATTTCCTGGTAGGACAGGCCGGACCAGTCGTAGCCGAAGCCCGCCGGCAGGTCGTCGTTGACGATGCCTTCCATGGTCTGCATCGCTTCACCCGAGCTGGTGCCCGGTGCCTGCGAGCCGACGATGTTGATCGCCGAGTAGCCGTTGTAGCGGCTCAGCGACGGCGGTGCCGAGACCCATTCGGACTTGACCACCGTGCTCAACGGAATCATCGCGTTGGTGCCATCGGCATTGGTGGTCAGGCTGGACGGGCTGTAGAAGCTCTTCAGCGATTCCTGGCCGGTGCGGTACGGACCATCAGCCTGCATGGTCACGCGCTTGATGCGGCCTTCGTAGAAGAAGTCGTTGACGTACACCGGGGCCAGCATCAGCTGGATGGTGCTGTACACGTCCGACACCGACATGCCCATCGACTGCGCCTGCACGCGGTCCACGTGCAGCTGCAGCTGCGGGGCGTTTTCCAGGCCGTTCGGGCGCACGCCGACCAGATGGTCCGGCTTCTGCGCGGCCTGGCCGAGCAGGATGTTGCGGGCCTGGGTCAGCTGCTCGTAACCGGCACCACTACGGTCCTGCAGCCACATGTCGAAGCCACCGAACTGGCCAAGGCCCTGCACGGTCGGCAGGTTGACCACGAAGATCTGCGCTTCCTTGATGCCGTAGAACGCGCCGTTCATGTTCTGGATGAATTCCGGAGCAGTGAACTTGCGCTCTTCCCACGGCTTCAGGCGGATGAAGCCCATGCCCACGTTCTCGCCGGAGCCGACGAAGCTGAAGCCGGCCACCTGCAGCATGCCTTCATAGCCATCCTGCTTTTCCAGGATGCCGCGCATCTGTGCGAACGCTTCGTTGGTCTGGCTCTTGGTCGAGCCCGGAGGCAACTGCACGATCGCCAGTGCATAGCCCTGGTCTTCCTCAGGCAGGAAGCTGCCCGGCATGCGGGTGAACAGGAAACCGCACAGCGCGGTCAGCACCACGAACAGGATCATCCAGCGTGGTGCATGGCGCACCGCGGAGGTGATGTGGCCCACATAGGTGTGGCTGATCTTGTCGTAGTACTTGTTGAAGGTGCGGTAGACGATGTTCGGGTTGTCGTTGTGCGTCGGCTTGAGGAACGTGGCGCACAGCGCCGGGGTGAAGCCCAGCGCCAGGAACGCCGAGAACGCCATCGAGATGGCGATGGTCAGGGCGAACTGCTTGTAGATCTCACCGGCCGCACCGCCCTGCAGGGCGGAGGGGATGAACACCGCCGCCAGCACGACGGTGATGGCCACCACCGCGCCGGTGATCTGGGTCATCGCCTTCTGCGTGGCCGGCTTCGGCGCCAAGCCTTCCTCGGTCATGATGCGTTCGACGTTCTCGATCACCACGATCGCGTCATCGACCACGATGCCGATCGCCAGCACCATCGCAAACAGGGTCAGCTGGTTGATCGTGAAGCCGATCATCCACATGCCCAGGAACGTACCCAGCAGGGCCACCGGGATGACCAGGGTCGGGATCAGGGTGGCGCGGAAGTTCTGCAGGAAGATCAGCATCACCAGGAACACCAGCAACACCGCTTCGAACAGGGTCTTGACCACTTCCTGGATCGAGATCTTGACGAAGGTGGTGCTGTCGTACGGCGAGAACCAGGTGACGCCGGCCGGGAAGCTGGGCTGCAGCTCGTCCATCTTGCCGCGCACCGCCTCGGCCACGTTCAGGGCGTTGGCGCCCGGCAGCAGCTGGATGGCGAAGGCACCGGTGGGCTTGCCGTTGTACTGGGTATCAAAGCCGTAGTTGTTGGCACCGAAGGCGACGCGGGCGATGTCCTTCAACAGCACGCGCGAGCCATCGGCATTGGCGCGCAGGATGATGTTCTCGAACTCCTGCGGCGAGCTGAAGCGGCCTTCGGCCGACACCGTGGCGGTGAAGTGCTGGCCTTCCGGCGACGGATCGGAGCCCAGCGCACCGGCGGCGAACTGCACGTTCTGCGCGCGTACCGCCGCCAGCACCTGGCTGGCTGACAGGCCATAGCCCTGCATCTTTTCCGGGTTGAGCCAGATGTTCATGGCGTACTCGGAACCGAACTGCTGGGTGCTGCCGACGCCGGGGATGCGCGAGACCTGGTCGAGCACGCGCGAACCGACGATGTCGTTCAGTGCGTCACGGTTGATCGTCGGCGTATCGGACTGCAGCGCCACCACCATCAGGAAGCCGGCGTTGGCCTTGGCCACCACCACACCCTGCTGGGTGACTTCCGAAGGCAGTCGCGGCGTGGCCAGCGAGACCTTGTTCTGCACCTGCACCTGGGCGATGTCCGGATCGGTACCGGTCTCGAAGGTCAGGGTGATCGAGGCGCGGCCGTTGGAGGCCGATGAGGAGCTGAAGTACAGCAGGTGATCGATGCCGGTCAGCTGCTGCTCGATCACCTGGGTGACCGATTTCTCCGTGGTATCCGCACTTGCACCCGGGTAGGTGGCCGAGACGGTCACCTGCGGCGGGGCGATGTTGGGGTAGGACTCCACGCCGAGGTTGAGGATCGCGATCACGCCGCTGAGCGAGATCAGGATCGCCACCACCCAGGCGAAGACTGGATGTTCGATGAAAAATTTAGGCATGACGGAAGGTCCCGTTACTGCTTGTTCGATTCGGTGGCGGCCGGCTCGGCCTTGTCGGCCTGGTCAGCCTTGGCCGGTGCCTTGGCGTCGGCCGGAGCTGCGGCAGGCGCGCCCGGAGCAGCGCCGCCGGCGGCAGGCTTGCCGTTGGCGTCCTGGCCCGGGGTCCACGGCTTGGCCGTGGCCGGCGTGCCTTCCTTGACCTTCTGCACGCCGGCGACGACCACCTTGTCACCCGCGGCCAGGCCCTCGCTGACCAGCCAGTTGCCGTTCTGCGCGCCGTCGGTCTTGACGTTCTTGCGGACGACCTTGCCGTCGGCACCCACCACCATCACATAGCCGCCGTTGGTGTCACGCAGCAGGGCCTGCTGCGGCACCAGGTAGGCATTGTTGCGCTCGCCCAGGTTGGCCTGGAAGCTGACGAAGGCGCCCGGCAGCAGGATCTTCTGCGGGTTCGGCAGCACTGCGCGCAGCGAGACGGCGCCGGTGGCCGGGTCGACCGTGGTCGAGGAGAAGTCCAGCGTGCCCGGCTCGCTGTAGGTGCTGCCGTCGGCCAGCTTGACGTTGACCGTGGCCTTGCCGTCGCCGGACAGGGCCAGGGTGCCCTTGGCCTGCTGCGCACGCAGCTGGGTCAGTTCATCCACGCTCAGCGAGAAGTTCACATACAGCGGGTCGAGCTGGTCCACGGTGGTCAGCAGGGTCACATCGCCCTGGCCGACCAGCGCGCCTTCGGTGACCTGCTGCTTGTTGGCCACGCCACTGATCGGCGCGGTGACTTCGGTGTAGCCCAGGCTGATGCGCGAGGACGTCACCGCAGCTTCGGCCTGCTTGACCGCGGCCAGCGCGGTGCGCTCGGCCGACTCGGCATTGTCCAGGTCGGCCTTGGACACGAACTTCTGCGGCGCCAGCGAACGGGCGCGGTCAGCGGCGACCTTGGCGTTGGCGTAGGTCGCGCGGGCCGAAGCCAGCTGGGCCTCGGAGGCGTTGAGCGAGGCGCGCAGGGGCGCCGGGTCGATCAGGAACAGGGTCTGGCCCTGCTTGACCTCGCTGCCTTCCTGATAGACGCGCTTGAGCAGCACGCCGGGCACGCGGGCGCGCACA
Source organism: Stenotrophomonas sp. G4 (assembly GCF_003428825.1). NCBI lineage: Bacteria > Pseudomonadati > Pseudomonadota > Gammaproteobacteria > Lysobacterales > Lysobacteraceae > Stenotrophomonas > Stenotrophomonas sp. G4. Next base: position 2,827,831 of record NZ_CP031741.1, on the reverse strand, counting down.
TCGGCGCTGCGGAACGGCGACAGGCGACCGACCAGCTCGCGCTGCAGCGGCAGGGTCTGCGGCTTGGCGTCGATCACGCCCACCTCCGGCGGTGGGGGCGTCGGCTGTTCCGGCTTCTTGCAGGCAGCTACGGCGACAGCAACGGCGCACGTCAAGGCAAGGGTGCGGAGTGGGGCGGTCATCAGGAGGAACTCCGGGGTTGGTTTGAAGACGGGGCCGGCGAGGGCTGCGGCGCGAACGCGCGCAGGAAGCCATCGACGGAGAACTCTGCCCAGCGCCGACGCAATGCAGCGTCATCACGATGGGGGGTATGGAAGCGCTGTTTGTCGAAATCCTGACCGGCAATCATGCTCAGCAGCAGCTCGGCCATGAAGTGCGGGTCGTCATGCCGCAGCAGCCCGCGACTGCAAACGGTTTCAATCCATTCAGCAAGATGAAGTGTCAACGCGCCGGCGCCATGCCGGTACAGCGTACGCGCCTCTTCGGGAAACTGTGCGGCATCGGCGGCGATCAGGCGGCAGGCCTGGCCGACGTGGGGCTGGTTGAAGTGCTCCAGGAAGTCGGTGGCGAACTGCAGCAGGCTGCCACGCAGGTCGTCACCGCGGAGTGCACGCCGCATGGCCCCGGTGGCGTGGCCGACGTGGCGCTGCATCACCCGCCGCAGCAGGGCCTGCTTGTTGCCATAGCGCGAATACAGGGTCTGCTTCGAGCAGCCTGCATGCTGGGCGACTGCGTCCATGCTCATCTGCATGCCCTGTTGGGCAAGCAGTTCGCGCACAGCGTCGAACACGCGCTCATCACGCGCGTCGAGGGCGACAGGAAGGTAGGCCGGATTCACGCGGTGGACTATACCGTCCAGTTCAGGATTGTGGAATCGCGCCGATGTTGCCGCATGTGTCTTCCGGTAACACGTTTTGCCGATCCTGTCGGCAACGCTGTGCGACTGCGATGCCCATACCGGTGCGAACTGAATAGGGCGTCTAAACCGCAGCAAACCCGAATCTGGTTATTCCGTCCTGCAGCAAGGCCTTTTCGTGCGGTAGGGCTACAATTTCATTTTCCCAACTGAGCAAGCGCGCCGCTCTGCCATGAAACCGCAAAAAACCGCAGCCAAGACCGTGAAAAACAAAAGCAAACCAGTTGAGTCGGAGGTCGCAGTGACCGCTGGTTTCTCCCTGGAGCCGGTGTACACGGCCTTGCGCAAGCGTTACCCCGCGGCCGCCCAGGCCGAGGCAGTGGCATTCGCCGCCGATTTCTACAAGCGCATGGAGGCCGACGAGTTCCCCCACCACAGCGCTGAGGAGTGGGCCGCGCTCGCCGCCGAAACGCTGGAATTCGCCCGTGCCCGCAAGGCCGGCAAGGCCAATGTCCGCGTGTTCAATCCGACGGCGAAGGCCAACGGTTGGGAATCGCCGCACACCGTGCTGCAGATCATCAACGACGACATGCCGTTCCTGGTCGACACCGTGACCATGTCGCTGGCCGAGCACGGCGTTGGCGTGCATGTGCTGGGCCACCCGGTGCTGCATTTCACCCGTGACAAGGCCGGCAAGCTGACCAAGGTGGGCGAGGGCCAGCTGGAATCGGTGATGCTGCTGGAGATCGACCGCCAGCCGGCCGAAGCCATGGCAGACATCGAGCAGGCCATCAACAAGGCGCTGGATGAAGTGCGCGCCATCGTGCGCGACTGGCAGCCGATGCAGGACAAGGCGCTGGCGCTGGCCGACGACCTTGGCAGCCGCCAGCTGCCGGTCGACGCTGCCTCGCGCAAGGAAGCACAGGAATTCCTGCGCTGGGCCGCCGACAACCACTTCACCTTCTTCGGCTACCGCGAGTACCGCGTCGAGAAGCAGGGCAAGGAAGACGTGCTGGCGCCGCTGAACGACACCGGCCTGGGCCTGATGCGCGGCAAGGACAAGTCCGCTGCACGTCCGGTCAAGACCCTGGCCGCGCAGGGCCTGAACACCACGTCCGGGCTGAAGGACGCGCTGATCCTGACCAAGACCAATGCCCGTTCGCGCGTGCATCGTGCCGGTTACATGGATTACATCGGCGTGCTGGAATTCGACGCCAAGGGCAGGATCATCGGCGAACAGCGCTTCCTCGGCCTGTTCACCTCCAGCGCCTACAACCGCCGGCCGTGGGAGATCCCGCTGGTGCGCCAGCGCTACGAACACGTGATGAAGCAGTCCGGCCTGGCCGGCTCCAGCCATAGCGGCAAGGCCCTGCGCCACATCCTGGAAACCCTGCCGCGCGAAGAACTGTTCCAGTCCAGCGAGGACGAACTGTTCCGCACCGCGATGGGCGTGCTGGGCCTGCAGGAGCGTGTGCGCAGCCGCCTGTTCCTGCGTCGCGACAAGTACAGCCGTTTCATTTCCGCGCTGGTCTACCTGCCGCGCGAGCGTTTCAACACCGACGTGCGCCTGCGCATCGAAGCGATGCTCAAGGAAGCGCTGCACGGCGAGTACGTGGACAGCTCGGTGGTGCTGGGTGAATCGCCGTTGGCCCAGGTGCACCTGATCGTGCGTCCGAAGCCGGGCGAAATGCTCGACGTCGATACCGCCGAACTGGAGCAGAAGCTGGCGCAGGTGCTGCGCAACTGGCAGGACGACCTGCGCGAAGCGCTGGTCAACCGCCATGGCGAAGCCGAAGGCCTGCGCATTGCTGCGCGCATCGGCAAGGCGCTGCCGGCCGGTTACATCGAAGACAACAGCACCGCCGTTGCCGCCAACGATGTCAGCCAGCTCGATGCGCTGACCGGCCCGGACGACCTGCGCCTGAGCCTGCAGGCCGTGCCGCGCGAATCCGGCGATGGCCTGCGCCTGAAGCTGTATCGCCAGCTGGATGACATTCCGCTGTCGGACGCGCTGCCGATGATGGAAAACATGGGCCTGCGCGTGATCGCCGAGCGTCCGTACCGCCTGTCGGTGGACAACGCGCCGGTGTACGTGCAGGACTTCGAGGTCGAATCGACCGCCGGTGCGATCGATGCGGCCAGCGTCGATGAAGCCTTCGGCGAGACCTTTGCCCGCGTCTGGCACGGCGATGCCGAGAACGATGGCTTCAACCGCCTGGTGCTGGCTGCCGGCCTGCACTGGCGCCAGGTCGCCATGCTGCGTGGCTACTGCAAGTACCTGCTGCAGACCGGCGTGCCGTTCTCGCAGGCTTACGTCGAAGGCACCTTCACCCGCTACCCGTTGCTGGCACGCCTGCTGGTGGAACTGTTCGAAGCCCGCTTCGATCCGGCCACCGGCCATGAAAGCAAGGAAGACATCGCCGCTGGCCAGGCGCAGCTGAAGGCCCACCTCGAGGTGCTGGCTGCCGGCGACGAGGCCACCCTGAAGGTGCTCAAGACCGTGGTCGACGCCCGCAAGGGTGACCGCGATGCGCAGATGCAGGCCGCGCGCGAAGCGCTGCTGAAGCTGATGGACCGCGTGTCGAGCCTGGACGAGGACCGCATCCTGCGTTCCTTCATGGGCGTGATCGATGCGACCCTGCGCACCAGCTACTACCAGACCGATGCCAATGGCCAGCACGGCCATGTCATCAGCTTCAAGTTCGATTCGGCCTTGGTGCCGGACCTGCCCAAGCCGCGCCCGTACCGCGAAATCTTCGTGTATGGCCCGCGCGTGGAAGGTACCCACCTGCGCTTCGGTGCCGTCGCCCGTGGCGGCCTGCGCTGGTCGGATCGCCGCGAAGACTTCCGTACCGAAGTGCTGGGCCTGGTCAAGGCGCAGATGGTCAAGAACACCGTCATCGTGCCGGTCGGCGCGAAGGGCGGCTTCTTCGCCAAGATGCCGCCGGTGAACGGCGATCGCGATGCGATCTTCGCCAACGGCGTGGCCTGCTACAAGCTGTTCATCCAGGGCCTGCTGGACATCACCGACAACATCGTCAACAACAAGATCGTGCCGCCGGTGGATGTCGTGCGCCATGACATGGACGATCCGTACCTGGTGGTGGCCGCCGACAAGGGCACTGCGACCTTCTCCGACATCGCCAACGGCCTGGCCATCGCGCACGGCTTCTGGATGGGCGATGCGTTCGCCTCCGGCGGTTCGGTCGGTTACGACCACAAGGGCATGGGCATCACCGCGCGCGGCGCATGGGAGTCGGTCAAGCGCCACTTCCGTGCACTGGGCCGTGACAGCCAGACCCAGGACTTCACCGCGGTCGGCGTCGGCGACATGTCCGGCGACGTGTTCGGCAACGGCATGCTGCTGTCGCGCCACATCCGCCTGGTCGCTGCGTTCGACCACCGCCACATCTTCCTGGACCCGAACCCGGATGCAGCGACCACGTTCGTCGAACGTGAGCGTCTGTTCACCGTGCCGCGTTCGAGCTGGGCGGACTACGATGCCAAGCTGATCAGCAAGGGCGGCGGTGTGTATCCGCGCAGCCTGAAGTCGATCGAGATCACCCCGCAGGTACGTGAAGCGCTGGGCCTGGACGAGAACGTCAAGGCGCTGTCGCCGAACGATCTGATGAGCGCGATCCTGAAGGCACCGGTCGACCTGCTGTGGAACGGCGGCATCGGCACCTACGTCAAGGCCGCCAGCGAGCAGCACAGCGATGTCGGCGACCGCGCCAACAATGCCCTGCGCGTGAATGGTGGCGAGCTGCGCTGCAAGGTGGTGGGCGAGGGCGGCAACCTGGGCATGACCCAGCTGGGCCGCATCGAAGCTGCCCAGGCCGGCGTGCTGCTCAACACCGACTTCATCGACAACTCGGCCGGTGTGGATACCTCCGACCACGAAGTCAACATCAAGATCCTGCTCAACGATGTGGTGCGGGCCAAGAAGCTGACCGTCGAGCAGCGCAACAAGCTGCTGGCGTCGATGACCGACGAAGTCGCCGCGCTGGTGCTCAACGACAACTACCGCCAGAACCAGGCCCTGAGCCTGATGGAGCGGATGGCGGTCAAGCGCCTGGGGTCCAAGCAGCACTTCATCCGTACCCTGGAACAGCAGGGCCTGCTGGATCGCCAGATCGAGTTCCTGCCGTCCGATGCCGAGCTGTCCCAGCGCAAGGCGCGCGGCCAGGGCCTGACCCGTCCGGAACTGTCGGTGCTGCTGTCCTATTCCAAGCTGGTGGCGTTCGCGCAGCTGCTGGATTCGGACATTCCGGAAGATCCGTACCTGTCCAAGGAACTGCAGCGCTACTTCCCGACGCCGCTGCAGAAGAAGTACGCCGACGCGATGGAGCGTCACCGCCTGAAGCGTGAAATCATCGCCACGGCCGTGACCAACCAGACCATCAACCGCATGGGCGCCACCTTCCTGATGCGCATGCAGGAAGACACCGGCCGCTCCATTGCCGAGGTCGCCAAGGCCTACACCATCAGCCGCGAAACGCTGGACGCACGCGCGCTGTGGGCACAGATCGACGCTCTTGATGGCACGCTGCCGGAGTCGGTGCAGATCGACGCGCTGGAAGTGATCTGGAAGCTGCAGCGTTCGTTCGTACGCTGGCTGCTGTCGCGCCCGGGCCCGATGCCGGGCATCACCGAGGCGGTCAACCGCTACCAGGGTCCGTTCAACGACATCCGTGTTGCTTCGGGTGTGCTGCCGGATTCGCAGCGTCCGACCTACGAAGCCCTGGTGGCCGAGTGGAAGGAAAAGGGCCTGCCGTCGGCGCTGGCACAGCAGCTGGCCGAACTGCACTTCCTGGAACCGGCGTTCGACATCATCGAACTGGCCCGTACCCGCAAGCTGAAGCCGGTGGACGTGTCCAAGGTCCACTTCCGCCTGGGCGACGCCCTGCAGCTGCCCTGGCTGTTCGAGCAGATCGACGCGCTGGAGGTCAACGGCCGTTGGCACGCGGTGGCACGCGGCGTGCTGCGCGACGAGCTGGCCGCCCACCACCGCAACCTGGCCGGCCAGGTGCTGGCCACCAAGGGCAGTACCGCCGAAGCCAAGGTGGCCGCATGGATCGGTCGCGACGACAGCAGCCTGCGCTTCACCCTGGCGATGCTGGCCGAGCTGGCCGAGCAGAAGACCCTGGACTACCCGACCGTTTCGGTCGCGGTGCAGCGCCTGGGTCAGCTCGCTGCCCACGGCGCGTAAGTGATGTAGTGCCAGGCCGCGCCTGGCATGCGTGAACCGGAACGGCCCCGCGGAAGCGGGGCCGTTTTTTCTTGCGGACGACCGCCGGGCATGGCCCGGCGCTACCGATGTACGGCGGAGCAGGTAGCGCCGGGCAATGCCCGGCGAGCGCAGCGGCGCTCGGTTATGCTCTCCACCAAGCCTTCCCCCGGATCCACCGATGAGCGACACCCCCCGCATCGCTTTCCTGGCCAGTACCACCGAACCTGCACAGATGGCCCGCGCAGCGATGGTCTCGCGCTATGGCGACCACGCCCCGGACCAGGCTGACGTGCTGTGCCCGCTGGGCGGCGATGGCTTCATGCTGCAGACCCTGCATCGTCACGGACACCTGGGCAGACCGGTATTCGGGATGAAGCTGGGCACGGTGGGTTTCCTGATGAACCAGTACCGTGGCGACGACGATGTGCATGCGCGTATCGCCCGTGCCGAGCCGGCCAACCTGCGCCCGCTGGAAATGGTGGCGCTGACCGAATCGGGTACCACCACCGGCTCGCTGGCCTACAACGATGTCTCGCTGCTGCGCCAGACCCGGCAGGCGGCGCATATCGGCATCGACCTCAATGGCCAGGAGCGGGTGGGCGAACTGATCGGCGATGGCGTGCTTGTGGCCACTCCGGCCGGAAGCACCGCCTACAACTACTCTGCACATGGGCCGGTGCTGCCGCTGGGCTCGCACACCATCGCCCTGACGCCGCTGGCCCCCTATCGCCCGCGGCGCTGGCGCGGCGCGATCCTCAAGGCCGACACCGAAGTGCGCTTCCGCGTGCTCGATCCCTACAAGCGTCCGGTCAGCGTCACTGCCGATTCGCACGAGACCCGCGATGTGGTCGAAGTGACGATCCGTGAGTCGCGCGAGCACCGGGTGACCCTGCTGTTCGACCCGGAGCACAACCTCGAAGACCGGATCCTGAGCGAACAGTTCGTTTTTTGACGACAATAGGCGGCCGGCACTGCCGACCGCTTGAAGGACCCCACCGATGGGCGACAACTCCCCCCGTTTGCTGACCGTCGCGGTGACCTCGCGTGCGCTGTTCGACCTGGAAGAAAGCCACGCGCTGTTCGAAAGCGATGGCGTGGCCGCCTATGCCGAGTACCAGCGCCAGCACGAGGACGACATCCTCGGGCCGGGCGTGGCCTTCCCGGTGGTGCGCAAGCTGTTGGCGCTGAACCAGGGCGCCAGCCCCGAGAACCCGCGCGTGGAAGTGATCCTGCTGTCACGCAACTCGGCCGATACCGGCCTGCGCATCTTCAATTCCATCCAGCACTACGGGCTGGGCATCATCCGCGCGACCTTCACCGCCGGTGAGCCGACCTGGCCGTACGTGAAGCCGTTCGGCACCGACCTGTTCCTGTCGGCCAATCCGGAATCGGTGCGCAGCGCGCTTCGCCATGGCATCGCAGCGGCCACCATCCTGCCCAAGCCGCCGGGTGAGACCGCTGCCGCTGCCGCCGACCAGATCGACATCACCCGCCCGGCCGGGCAGCTGCGCATCGCCTTCGATGGTGATGCGGTGATCTTCGGGGACGAGAGCGAGCGCATCTCGCGCGAGCAGGGGGTGGAAGCCTTCGGCCGGCACGAACGCGAGCGTGCACGCGAGCCACTCAGTGGCGGTCCGTTCCGCGGCTTCCTCTCTGCACTGCACACGTTGCAGGAAGTATTCCCCGCCGGCGACAGCGCGCCCATCCGCACGGCGCTGGTGACCGCGCGTTCTGCACCGGCCCACGAGCGGGTGATCCGCACCCTGCGCGAGTGGGGCGTGCGCCTGGACGAGGCGCTGTTCCTGGGGGGGCGGCACAAGGGCCCGTTCCTGCAGGCGTTTGGTGCCGACATCTTCTTTGACGATTCGCAGCACAACATCGACAGTGCGCGTGAACACGTAGCCGCTGGCCACGTGCCGCATGGTGTCGCCAACGAGGGGTGATCGTCGCCGGGCATGGCCCGGCGCTACCAGTTGGGGCGGTCGACGGTAGCGCCGGGCCATGCCCGGCGAGCGCAGCGGCGATCCGTTACGGGCTGCCTGACATCCCCAGCTGCAGGTCCACCACCTTCCAGCGCAGGCCCTGCGGTTCCAGCACTACCTTCAACGGTGGCTGGCCGGGGCCGCGATCGACGTCGACCACGAAGCGATCCAGGGCTTCGAAGTGGTGCTCGGCGTTCTTCAGCGGTCGCGCCGGCTCGGTTGCACCCAAGGCTTCGTCGCCCTGCAGTTCATTGCGGCCGCGCTTCCACAGCACGTGGCCCTGCAACATCGCACCGATGCCGGTGGGCGTGACCATCGTGTCCACCGCGGCGCCACCCAGTTGGTCACCCAGCCCGTACAGCAGGGCACCGAAGGGACTGGCAGCCACCTCGGGGCCGGCCTGGCGCACCAGGTAGTCATTGAGCTGGGCACGCAGGCTGGTACGCACGCGTGGGAAATCCACGTAGCGCTCCAGACGGGCGGTGTCCCGTTGTTCGATCGCCTTGGACAGGCCATGCACGGTCAGGTAGGGGCCGCCGAACCACCAGGCGGCCACCACAGCGATCAGCAGAACGAGGATGCCAATGAGCTTCTTCATGGTGCACAGCCTGCCGCAAGTACGGTTGCCGGTGGTGAACGGCGGGTGATCCCAGCGATGCCACCGGCGCCGGTCAGAACTCCAGATCCAGTGCAGCGCACAGGTAGTCCACGAACGGGCCCAGCGCCGCCAGGTCCTTGCCGAGCGTGGACAGCAGGCGCGGGCCGGTCATCGTGGCATCGTCCAGCGAACGCCACATCACCCAGTTGCGGTGCTTGAGGTCATCGATGAACTCGAAGTCGGCCGGGAAGCCGCGCGGTGGGCGCACCAGCTTCTCGGTCTCCTCGAAGTCGAAACGCCTGCGCAGCGCCGGTGCGTGCGCAGCCGCCTTCCAGCTGCCCGGGTTGTCGAGGATGAAGTGGCGGACGCGGCGCTGGGTTTCCGGTTCGGGATGCCACAGCCCGGCGCCGACGAAGCTCTCGCCCGGTTGCAGGTGCACGTAGAACGAGGGTGCGGCCACTTCACGGCGACGCTCATGGAACAGGCGCGCACCCTGCCAGGTCTTGTACGGCGATTTATCGTTGGAGAACCGCGCGTCGCGGTGGATGCGGAACAACGAGCCGCCCACGCCACGCGTGTCTGCGCGGAAGTGTCCGCTGACCTCGGTCAGGGCCGGCTGCAGGTCGCCCAGCAGGCGCAGGAACGGCTGCCGCACGTGGTCTTCGTACTGCTGGCGATGGTCGTTGAACCAGGTCTTGTCGTTGTGCAGCGCCAGGCTGCGCAGGAACTTGAAACTGGCATCGGAGAAATAGGTGCTCACAGGTCCTCCTGCAGGTGCTGGCCCCAGTCACGCAGCGATTGCAGCAGCGCGGCGCGCCGGGCATCGTCGGGCGCTTCGGCTGCCAGCGCGTCGAGCTGCTGCTGGTACTGGGCCAGGTTGAGTTCGCCCATGCCTTCCTCACCGAACAGGCGCTGGCGGCGATAGGCTTTCCAGCGCTCGCGTTCTTCCGGTGCAAGGCTGTCGGGATGATTGCGGGCGCGATAGCGGAACAGCAGTTCCGGCAGGCGCGGATCGCGGAAGCGGCCTTCCAGTGCGGCCAGCTGTTCGGCGGGCGTGGTCCGTGCCAGCGCCAGCAGCGGCTTGTCGCCGGCGCCGAGGAAGCCGTCGTACAGCGATGCATCCACATCGGAAACGCTCGCCGCGCGCGGCTGGTTGTAGACCTGGCGCGCCTTCTCGGCCAGCTGCGGCGCGAACGCGCGCAGGCGTTCGGCCTTGGCTTCGATCGCTGCCACGTCCAGCCCGAGTCGTGCGTGGTCATCAGCGCGCAGGTGGTTCCAGGCCACCAGCGCCGGCACCTTGTTCAGGTGCACTTCCTTCAACGGCACCCGGGCCACGCCTTCGGGCAGTTCGCTGGCGCGCAGGTACAGGCGCTGGGCGATCACGTCGGCGGGCAGTTCCAGCAGGTCATCGATGTCACCGTCGAGATCGAACACGATCACCCGGTTGTTGATGGTCGGATGTACCGCCAGCGGCAAAACCGGTGCCGCGCACAGGCGGCTGGCCGGGTAGCGCATCGAGATATGCAGCACCGGCTTCAATGCAGTGACGTCGAGCAGGCTGCCGACGAAACGCTTGTCGCGCAGCTTCAGTGCGTAGTCCCACAGGCGCGGCTGCGACTGCTTGAACAGGCGCGCCATGCCGATCGTCGCGCGCACGTCCGACAGCGCTTCGTGGGCATCGCCCTCGCGCACGCCGTTGGCCTCGGCCAGATGCTCCAGCTTGAATGAGGTGGCGCCGTCCTCGCGCTTGGGCCAGTGGATGCCGTCCGGGCGGATGGCATGCATCAGCCGCAGCATGTCCAGCAGGTCCCAGCGCGAGTTGCCGTTGCGCCACTCGCGTTCGTACGGGTCGTGGAAGTTGCGGAACAGGCCGTAGCGGATGAACTCGTCGTCGAAGCGCAGGGTGTTGTAGCCCAGTGCGCAGGTGCCGGGGCGCGAGAGCTGCTCATTGATCCGATCGAACGCCTCGGCTTCGCTGATGCCTTCAGCCAGCGCCTGCTGCGGCGTGATGCCGGTGACCATCGTCGCCATCGGCGAGGGCAGCAGATCATCGGCCGGGCGAACGAAGAAGCTGACCGGCGTGTCGATCTCCTTCAGATCGCCGTCGGTACGGATTGCCGCGTACTGGGAGATACGGGTGCGGCGTGGATCCTGGCCGAAGGTTTCCAGGTCGTAGAACAGGAAGCTGTCGGCCATCAGTGCGCGCCCTCCAGCACCGGCAGCTGCGCATGGATCTGCGCTTCCAGCGCGTTCCAGTCGATGTTGTCCAGGGTGTCATGGCCTGCGGTGGCGGCGATCAGCATCGCGCGCTGGAGGTCGGTGCGGCGCAGTGCTTCGGCATAGGGCGTGTGCAGGAAGGTCACCATCGTGTAGTGCGGCACGAAGCGCGTCGGCCAGCGCCGCTGCAGTTCCTGTTCCAGCTCACGTTGCAGCAGGAAGGCCGGATCGGCCACCCTGTCACGCATCTCCAGATAGTTCTCCAGCGCCATCTGCTGGATCGCACGCGCGTTCGGCTTGCGCTCGGCCTCGAATGCGGCGAATGCGCTCTGCAGGTCGTCGGCCTCCATCAGATGGCGGGCCAGCGCCACGCAGTCCTCGAACGCGCAGTTCATGCCCTGGCCGTGGAACGGCACCATCGCGTGCGCTGCATCGCCGATCAGCACGGCACGGTCCTGCTGGTGCCAGCGTTCCAGGGTAAGCGTACCGAGCAGGCCCGGCGGATGCTGCTCCCAGTCCGCGCGCAGGTTGGGAATCAGCGGCAGGGCATCGCCGAATTCGCGCGCGAACAGGGCTTCGGCCTGGGCGCCGCTGGTGACCGTGGCAAAGCTTGGGTCACCTTGGTTGGGCAGGAACAGGGTGACGGTGAACGTGCCCTCGTGGTTGGGCAGGGCGATGCACATGTAGTGGCCGCGCGGCCAGATGTGCAGGGCATTGCGCTCGATGCGGAAGCCGCCATCGTCGCCCGGCGGAATTTCCAGTTCCTTGTAGGAATGGTCGAGGAAGGCAATGTCCTCGCCCAGCGGTTCGCGCCGGTTCATCGCCGCACGCAGCGCCGAACCGGCGCCATCGGCACCCACCAGGGTATCGAAGCGGATATCGTGCGGGCTGTCGTCACGATCATCGATGAAGCGCGCGTAGCCGGCATCGAAATCGACGGTGTGCAGGCGGCGGTGGAAATGCACGGTGGCACCGGCCTGCTCGGCCAGTTCCAGCAGCGTGGTATTCAGGTCGCTGCGATGGATCGACCAGATCACTTCGCTGTCGTCGCGACCATAACGCTGCAGCTGCGGCTCGCCCTCGCGCGGATGCACCATGCGCCCGCGCATCATCACCGCACGCGCCATCACTTCGTCTTCCACGCCGGCCTGGCGCAACGCGTTGCGCCCGCGCTCGGCCAGGGCCAGATTGATCGAGCGGCCACTTTCGTAATCGGCGATGCGCGGATCGCCACGGCGTTCGTACAGGGTGATGCGCCAGCCCTGCCGTGACAGCAGGATGGCCAGCAGGGATCCGGCCAGGCCGGCGCCGACAATGCTCAGCGAGCGGGATGCATGTGCGATCAACGAACTGTCCAGCAGTAGGGGAGGGCGGCTTACAGGCCAGCCCAGGCTTCCACTTCCTCGACGAAATGGTGCACGTCGAGGTAGCGGTTGTAGAGCGGGGTGGGCGAGATGCGGATCACGTCCGGTTCGCGCCAGTCACCCAGCACGCCGATGGCGCGCAGGTGTTCGAACAGGGCGCGTCCGCGCTCGCGGCCGCCGATCACGCGCAGCGACAGCTGGCAGCCGCGGCGCTCCGGCTCGGCCGGGGTGACGATCTCCAACACCTGCGGCAGGCGCGCGCGTACCAGTGCGTCGAGCATGCCAGTCAGTGCCAGCGACTTGCTGCGCAGCGATTCCATGCCAGCGCGTTCGAACAGGTCCAGCGATGCCCGCAGCGGTGCCAGGCCGAGGATCGGCGGGTTGCTCAGCTGCCAGCCCTCGGCACCGACCGCCGGGGTGAACTGCGGTGCCATCTGGAAGCGGGTGGCTTCGTCGTGGCCCCACCAGCCGGCAAAGCGCGGCAGCGTGGTGTCGCGATGATGGCGCTCGTGCACGAAGGCACCGGCCACGGCGCCCGGGCCGCTGTTGAGGTACTTGTAGTGGCACCACACGGCGAAATCCGGGGCGACGTCATGCAGGCGCAGCGGCAGGTTGCCGACCGAGTGCGCCAGGTCGAAGCCGATGCGCGCGCCCTGCAGGCGTGCGGCGCGGGTGATCGCATCGAGGTCGAAGGCCTGGCCGCTGCGGTACTGCACGCCGGGCCACAACACCAGCGCCAGGCGCGGACCGTGCGCGGCGATCGCACGCTCGATCGCAGCCATCGAGATCGTGCCGTTGGCTTCATCCGGCTGCACTTCCACCAGGCAGTCGGCCGGGTCGAAGCCATGGAAGCGGATCTGCGCCTCCACCGCATGGCGGTCGGTCGGGAACGCGCCGGCCTCCATCAGGATCACCGGGCGCTCGGCCGTGGGCCGGTAGAAGCTGACCATCATCAGGTGCAGGTTCACGCTCAGCGTGTTCATTGCCACCACTTCGCTGGGCAGCGCGCCGACCACGCGGGCCAGCTGTGCGCTGACCAGGCGGTGGTACGACAGCCATTGGGTCGGCCCGGTAAAGTGGCCTTCCACCGCCAGTTCGCCCCACTGCTTCATCACTTCCTGCACCGCAGCCTGCGCACCGCGCGGCTGCAGGCCCAGCGAGTTGCCGACGAAGTAGGTCTGCTCACCGCCACCGTGGCGCGGAATCAGGAATTCCTGCCGCAGCGGCCGCAGCGGATCGGCGGCATCAAGAGCAATGGCGTGGGTGCGGCTGAGCAGGTCGGACATGGTCGGGCAACAGGCTGCAACGGGGTTGCCAGTGTAGCGCCTGGGGCATGCATGATGCCTCGCGGCGCGCTCGCCGGGCATGGCCCGGCGCTACCCGGAGGTCGCGTGCTTGGGTAGCGCCGGGCCATGCCCGGCGAACGTTCAATCCGCTGGCGCCGGCAACGGATCCACGTGGCCGCACGCGCTGCAGGTGCGCAGCTCCAGGCTGGCCTGGTAGCGCGCGAACACCTTCGGCAGGTCGGTCTCGATGTTCTGCAGCGTGAAGTACTCTTCGTACAGCTTGTGGTTGCAGCGTTCGCAATGCCAGATCACGCCGTCGCGTTCATGCGGCAGTCGCTTGCGTTCCACCACCAGGCCGATGCCACCGGGCGGGCGCCGGGGTGAGTGCGGCACCTTGCCCGGCAGCAGGAAGATCTCGCCGGCACGGATCGGGATATCGCGCACCGCGCCATCCTCCTGCACCTTCAGCACCATCTCCCCTTCCAGCTGGTAGAACCACTCCGGGCCTTCGTCGTAGTGGAAATCGGTGCGGCTGTTCGGCCCGCCGACCACCATCACGATGAAATCGCCGTTGTCGATCATCTTGTTGCCGACCGGCGGCTTCAACAGATGCCGGTTTTCCTCGATCCAGGCGTGCAGGTTTATCGGCGAAGCGAGCATGGTGTCTTCCCCAGGGAATCAGTCGCGCCTGCCCTTGCGCGGAACATAGGACAGCGCCTTTTCATAGGCCGGCTGCAGGTCTTCCTGGGAGCCGACGTCGATGCCCATCTCGCGCACGCGGCCGTCCTTCAGGCTGTACACCCAGCCGTGCACCATCAGCTTCTGGCCGCGGGCCCAGGCGTCCTGCACGATCGTGGAGCGGCACAGGTTGGCGACCTGCTCGATCACATTCAGTTCGCACAGGCGTGCGTGCTTGAGTTCATCGGTATCGATCGCATCGAGGATGGCGGTGTGCTTCTGCATGACATCACCGACGTGGCGCAGCCAGTTGTCAGCCAGGCCGACCCGGGTGTTGTGCAGGCATGCGTGTACGCCACCACAGCCGTAGTGGCCGACGATCAGGATGTGCTTCACCTTCAGCTGGTCCACCGCGTACTGCACCACGCTCAGGCAGTTCAGGTCGGTATGGGCGACCACGTTGGCCACGTTGCGATGCACGAACACCTCACCCGGGGCCATGCCGATGATCTGGTTGGCCGGCACGCGCGAGTCGGAACAGCCGATCCACAGGTATTCCGGATGCTGCTGCTTGGCCAGCTGATGGAAGAAATCCGGATCTTCCTTCTCGATCCGGTCGGCCCAGTCGCGGTTGTTCTGCAGCAGCTTGAGGATGTCTTTCATGTTCGGATATCCCTGACGTCGGGTGGGGGCAAGGCGCGGCCGTTCTGGTCGCGTCGTCGCGGGAAACAGAGCGCTCAGCTGCCTGCGGCGGCTTCGTCGCGATACCGGCGCATCCACTGCGCCAGTTCGGTGGAATGGGGATTGTCCAGGCGCTCCAGTTCGGCGATCACTGCCTGCTGGTTGGCCTCGGGGTGGTTCTGGCTCAGCTTCAGCGTCAGCTGCACCTGTTCGACGGTGAAACGGAAGCCGACGATGCCGCGCAGCTGGCGGCGGTGGTCGTCACGCTGGGGTTCGAACCGCCAGTCCTGGCCGACGCTGGCTTCGAAGTGGTCGCCGGTATCGCTGACCAGCTGGGCCAGTGCATCGGTATCGTCGAAGGGCTGCAACTGGCCGCGCAGCTCG
Organism: Stenotrophomonas sp. G4; assembly: GCF_003428825.1. Classification (NCBI taxonomy): domain Bacteria; kingdom Pseudomonadati; phylum Pseudomonadota; class Gammaproteobacteria; order Lysobacterales; family Lysobacteraceae; genus Stenotrophomonas; species Stenotrophomonas sp. G4. Next base: position 2,812,555 of record NZ_CP031741.1, on the reverse strand, counting down.
GCGGTGGCGTAGTTCCAGGTGGGCACCCGTGCCATCGGTTCCTTGTCCGGGTACCAGCTGGCCGACACATAGCCGTGCGGCCCGTCCACCAGCAGTTTGGCTGCGCCGGTGTGGCGCGCCTGCGGGTTGGCACGGGCCCAGTGGCCGCGCAGCTCGATGTGGTCGCCGTCGCGCTGGTACAGCACCGGCAGCCGGGTCAGTTCCGGCAGGCCATCGCCACCGGTGGTCAGCACGGTGACGAACGGATCACGCGCCAGCAGGCGATCCAGCCACAGCAGGTCGGTCTCGGCGAAAGCGCGCGGGGTGAACATCGGCTGGCCTCAGGCGCGGCTGCCGAGCGACTGCACCATGCGTCCGCGCAGGCCTTCGTCGCTGCCAGCCTGCGGTGGCTGCACTTCATGCAGCGAGAAGCCGCGCACCAGCGCATCTTCTTCATCCAGGCCGTCGTACTCGACGAACTCGGCATCGAACAGCTGCGAGCGTGCAGTGTCTTCGCTGTCGTAGCTCAGCGTATTGCCATCGCTGTCCAGCACTTCGGCAGTGCCGGCCTCGCGGATGCGCAGGCGTGCCCAGATCAGGGTGTTGCCGAGGCTGGCCAGCCACCAGCTGTCGCGGACGTGGGAAAGGTCGTTCATGTGTGTCTTACCAGAGCGAGGCCAGCCAGAGCAGGGCAGCCATGCCCAGTCCGGCCAGCAGGGTCAGCAGCGATACCCAGGCGGGCGTCGCCAGCCCGGACAGCGAGCGGTCCGGCTGGGTGCGGTATTCGCGCCGCAGCAGCCAGCCCAGCGCATCGGGCTTGAGGAAGGCGCCACTGCCGAAGCGCTGCGCCAGCGCCGGATGGCGATCGCGCACATGCACCAGGGTCAGCGGCCAGAAAATCACGAAGGCACTGAACCCGGCCACTGCAACGCCGACGAAACACAGGGCGAAGAACAGGGTCATGGGGGCAGTACCTCCGTGGTCGTGCGTGTGGGCTTAGAAGTCCGCGCTGCCCGGGGCGCGCGGGTAGGGGATCGCATCGCGGATGTTGGACAGGCCGCAGACGTACACCACCAGGCGCTCGAAGCCCAGGCCGAAGCCCGCGTGCGGTACCGAGCCGTAGCGGCGGAAATCGCGGTACCAGCTGTAGTGCTCGCGATCCAGGCCGAACTGCGCCATGCGTGCATCCAGCACGTCCAGGCGCTCTTCGCGCTGGCTGCCACCGATGATCTCGCCGATGCCCGGGGCCAGCACGTCCATCGCCGCGACGGTCTTGCCGTCATCGTTCAGGCGCATGTAGAAGGCCTTGATGTGCTCGGGGTAGTTGGTCACCACCACCGGGCGACCGACGTGTTCCTCGGTCAGCCAGCGCTCGTGCTCGGTCTGCAGGTCCAGGCCCCATTCGACCGGGAAGTCGAACTTCTTTCCGGACTTCTGCAGCAGGCTGACCGCATCGGTGTAATCGATGCGTTCGAACGGCGCGTTGATGAAGTCTTCCAGCTTGGTGATTGCGTTCTTGTCCACGCGCTCGGCGATGAAGGCCAGGTCGTCGCCGCGCTCGTTGAGCACCGCGCGGAACAGGTACTTCAGGAATTCCTCGGCCAGGCGTGCGTCTTCGGCCAGGTCGGCGAAGGCGATTTCCGGCTCGATCATCCAGAACTCCGCCAGGTGGCGGGTGGTGTGGCTGTTCTCGGCGCGGAAGGTCGGGCCGAAGGTGTACACCTTGCTCAGCGCCAGGCAGTAGGCCTCGACGTTCAGCTGGCCGGACACGGTCAGGAAGGTTTCCTTGCCGAAGAAGTCGCGGCTGAAGTCGATCCCGCCCTGGGCGTCACGCGGCAGGTTCACCATGTCCAGGGTGGACACGCGGAACATCTGGCCGGCGCCTTCGGCGTCGGAGGTGGTGATGATCGGGGTGCTGATCCAGTTGAAGCCGTTCTCGTGGAAGAAGCGGTGCACGGCCTGGGCCAGGCAGTTGCGGATGCGGGTGACCGCGCCGAACAGGTTGGTGCGCGGGCGCAGGTGCGCCACTTCACGCAGGAACTCCGGCGTCATCGGCTTGGGCTGGATCGGGTAAGTGAGCGGGTCTTCGACCCAGCCGACCACCTCGACCGCGCTGGCCTGGATCTCGAACGACTGGCCCTTGCCCTGCGACTTCACCAGCGTGCCGGTGGCCACCAGCGAGCAGCCGGTGGTCAGGCGCTTGATCTCGTCGAAGTTGGCCAGCGCGTCGCCGGCCACGACCTGGATCGGGGCGAAGCAGGAGCCGTCGGTCACATTCACGAAAGCCAGATTTGCTGAACCGCGCACCGTGCGCACCCAACCGCGTACCGTGACTTCGCCACCTTCCGGGATCTTCCCGGCAAGCGCATGTTCAACGCTGACCACCGTCATGACTTGAATCCTCTGCTGATCGACTCGATCTATGAACACGGGAGTTTACCGGTTGCAGCGTTCTGCTTGCGAGGCATTTCTGCGGTCATCGGCTCCCTATAATGTCCCGGTACCTCAGGAGTGATCCACCATGGCTGTCAGCCTGACCCCTATTGCCTTCGAGCGCGTGCAGCGCTTTGTCGCCCAGACCCCCGGCGCGCTGGGCCTGCGTTTTGGCGTGACCAGGACCGGCTGCTCGGGCTGGGGCCACATCACCGACCTGGCCCGCGACGAGCGCGAGGGCGATACCGTGTTCGACCAGGACGGGGTGAAGATCTATGTCGACGCCAAGAGCCTGGCGCTGGTGGACGGCACCGTGATCGACTTCGGCAAGCACGGCCTGAGCGAGACCTTCACGTTCAGCAACCCGAATGCCACCGCCGAGTGTGGCTGCGGCGAAAGCTTCACCACCGACGCCGACAAGGCCTGACGGCCGGTTCCGGCGCCCGCCGGACGTGGTCCGGCGCTATCGGAACCTGCTCTGGTAGATGCCGACCCTGGTCGGCAGGGAAGGGATCCACGGATGGAACGACCGCTTTTCATTTATCACCCCAACGCCTACGCCCTCTCCTTCGAAGAGGTCGACGGAATCTGTGACTGCTGCGGTCAGTCGCGGACCCTTCGTTACCGGGGCCGTTCTACACACCTCTGCGTCCCGATTACCTGTGCCCCTGGTGTATCGCCGATGGCAGGGCAGCGGCCAGTTACGAGGGTGAATTCACCGGCTGGAGCGATATCGAGGGGTATCCCGGATCCCGCCGACCCGCCGCCAACCATCGCCCGTGAGCTGCTGCTGGAGATCTGCGAGCGCACCCCGGGCTACTCGTCTTGGCAGCAATCGGTCTGGCTTAGCCATTGTGAGCGGCCCTGCGCCTTCCTCGGCTTCGCCGGCAGCGAGGACCTCCTGCCCATCCTCGACCAGGTCCGGCCGGACGTGGCCGAGGTCAACCCGCGCGACGCCGACTGGCTGCTGGAACACCTGAGCCGGGACGGGGAGATGGTTGGCTGCCTGTTCCAGTGCCTGCAATGCGGCCAGCACCGCCTGCATGTGGATCTGGGGTAGCCCGGGGCGGTTTCCGCGTTCGCCGGGCATGGCCCGGCGCTACCAGATTCAGGTCGCTCTGCGGCTCGCCGGTTGCCCGGCAGCCCCATCTGCGCCATAATGCGCGGCTTCCTGCCTCCCTGGCAGGATCCCTTGCCCCACCGCAGTATCAACGGCGGGGGGCTGTCCGGCCGCAAGGCCACATCCGAAAGGTAGAAAAAACATGAGTCGTCATTACGAAATCGTGTTCATGGTCCACCCGGACCAGAGCGAGCAGGTCCCGGCCATGATCGAGCGCTACAAGTCGCTGGTCGAGAACGGCAACGGCACCATCCACCGTCTGGAAGACTGGGGCCGCCGCCAGCTGGCGTACCCGATCCAGAACCTGGTGAAGGCGCACTACGTGCTGCTGAACATCGAAGTCGACCAGGCCGTGCTGACCGAACTGACCGAGAGCTTCCGCTTCAACGACGCCGTCCTGCGCAACCTGGTCATCAAGCGTGACGAGGCTGACACCGAGCAGTCGCTGATCATGAAGAGCAAGGACGAGAAGGGCGACAAGCCCGAGCGTGGTGAGCGTCGTCGTCGTGATGACGAAGAAGGCGAAACCACCCCCGCCGCTGACAACGATGCCGGCGACGACGCCGCTTCGGCCGCCTAAGGAGCACTGACATGTCCAAGTTCTTCCGTCGCCGCAAGTTCTGCAAGTTCACGGCCGAAGGTGTCAAGGAGATCGACTACAAGGATCTCAACACCCTGCGCCAGTACCTGACCGAGAACGGCAAGATCGTGCCGAGCCGCGTCACCGGTACCAAGTCGAAGTACCAGCGTCAGCTGGCGACCGCCGTCAAGCGCGCTCGCTTCCTGGCCCTGATTCCGTACACCGACAACCACGACGTCTGATGCCGGCGGGGCAGCTTCGCGCTGCCCCCGCTGTGCCAGCTATTCGGACAGCCTTTGTTGCGGGGCCAGCGCCTCGCTAACGAATAACTTATCTGGAGCAATACCATGCAGCTGATCCTCCTGCAGAAAGTCACCAACCTCGGCAACCTGGGCGACCTGGTCGACGTGAAGCCGGGCTACGGCCGTAACTTCCTCGTGCCGCAGGGCAAGGCCGTTCCGGCCACCGAGAGCAACAAGGCCGAGTTCGAAGCCAAGCGCGCTGATTACGAAGCCAAGGCCCAGTCCATCCACGCTGAAGCCGAAGCCCGCAAGGCCAAGCTGGAAGGCGCGAGCGTGACCGTCGCCGCCAACGCTTCGACCGAAGGCAAGCTGTACGGCTCGGTCGGCGCGCGCGAAATCGCCGATGCCTTCACCGCTGCCGGCCTGGCGCTGAGCAAGAGCGAAGTCATCCTGGGCGAAGGCGCCTTCCGCAACATTGGCGAGTACGAAGTCCTGGTGCACCTGCACGCGGACGTCGAGACCACCGTCAAGGTCGTGGTTGAAGCCGAAAAGGCCTGATCCCACGCCGCAAGGCCTGGTATCACCAGAACGGGCGCCCGCAAGGGTGCCCGTTTTGTTTTGGGGCGGCCCGTCCGGCCGGGCCGGTGCTTGGCCTGCTGCGCCTGCGCCGACAGAGCCTGGATGAATCCATGAAGATCAATGCGTTGGTCTCATTTTCCGGACCCGGGTTGGTGTCCGTGGCGGCCCCCGGCGGAGCCGGGAAGCGCGAGCGGGCGTGAGCGCTGAGCCTCCTGCCACGGCCATCCCGCCCGTGGAACATTGGCCCCGCTATACTCATTCCATTGCGTCACCCTTGGCCTTGTTGAATTCTTTTGAAATCAAGGGCTTGAGGTGCTGGCTGACCTGACATCCACTATGGTGGCGGCCGTAAGGCCCTTGCCCGGAACCCAATCACGCCATGCGTCTTTCCACGATCAAGCTGTCCGGCTTCAAGTCCTTCGTCGATCCGACCACCCTGCACCTGCCGACCAACATGACCGGCGTGGTGGGCCCCAATGGCTGCGGCAAGTCGAACATCATCGACGCGGTGCGTTGGGTCATGGGCGAAAGTTCGGCCAGCCGCCTGCGTGGTGACTCGCTCACCGACGTGATCTTCTCCGGTTCCAATGCCCGCAAGCCGGTCTCGCAGGCCACCGTCGAGCTGATCTTCGACAACTCCGACCACACGATCTCCGGCGAGTACGCCTCGTTCAACGAGATCTCGGTCAAGCGCACCGTCAGCCGCGACGGCAGCAGCAACTATTACCTCAACGGCACCAAGTGCCGCCGTCGCGACATCACCGACCTGTTCCTTGGCACCGGCCTGGGCCCGCGCAGCTACTCGATCATCGAGCAGGGCATGATCAGCCAGATCATCGAGGCGCGCCCGGAAGACCTGCGCGTGTACCTGGAAGAGGCCGCCGGCATCTCCAAGTACAAGGAACGCCGCAAGGAAACCGAGACCCGCATCCGCCACACCCGCGAGAACCTGGACCGTCTTGGCGACCTGCGCGAGGAAATCACCAAGCAGCTCGAGCACCTCAAGCGGCAGGCCAGGCAGGCCGAGCAGTACCAGGCGTTGCAGGAAGAACGCCGGGTCAAGGATGCGGAGTGGAAGGCGCTGGAATACCGTGGCCTGGATGGTCGCCTGTCCAAGCTGCGCGAAGGGCTGTCGCAGGAAGAAACCAAGCTGCAGCAGCTGATTGCCGACCAGCGCGACGCCGAGGCGCGGATCGAGACTTCCCGCGTGCGCCGCGAGGAGGCTGCCGACGCGCTCAATGCCGCACAGGCCGAGGTCTACCAGGTGGGCAGCACGCTGGCCCGCCTCGAACAGCAGATCCAGCACCAGCGCGAACTGTCGCAGCGCCTGCACAAGGCGCGCGATGAAACCCGCCAGGCACTGGCCGAACTGGGCCAGCACATCAGCGGCGACGAGGCCAAGCTGATGGTGCTGCGCGAAGCGGTCGATGCGGCTACCCCGCAGCTGGAAGCGCTGCAGGAAGAAAACGAGATCAAGCAGGAAGGCCTGCGTGAGGCCGAAGCGCGGTTGTCCGATTGGCAGCAGCGTTGGGAGCAGCACAGCTCGCAGAGCTCGGAAGCCTCGCGCGCCGGCGAGGTCGAGCGCACCCGCGTGGACTATTTGGACAAGCAGATCCTTGATGCCGATCGCCGCCGCGAAGCGCTGGCGGCCGAACGTGCCGGGCTGGACGTGGATGCACTGGAGGAAGTCTTCGAGCAGCTGCACCTGCAGCACGAGACGCAGAAGACCGCGCTGGATGAGCTGACCGAGCAGGTCGAGGAGCGCAAGCACGGTGTCGCCGCCGTGCAGGAGCAGCAGCGCAACGGGCAGAACGAGCTGGCCGAGCTGCGCAAGCAGGTCAATGGCCTGCGCGGGCGCCTGTCTTCGCTGGAAACCCTGCAGCAGGCTGCACTCGGCCAGGAGCAGGGCGCGGCCGTGGCGTGGCTGAAGTCGCGTGGGCTGGATTCGGCCGCGCGCGTGGGTGAGCGCCTGGATGTTGATGCGGGTTGGGAAAACGCAGTGGAAAGCGCGCTCGGTCAATTGATCGAAGGCGTGCTGGTCGATGACCCGGCCAGCCTGGTCGATGCGTTGGGCGAGCTGGGCGAAGGCCGCATCGCGCTGGTTGCCAATGACGGTGCGGACCTGAAGGTTGCACCGACCTCGCTGGCTGCACGCGTACGTGGCCCGGCGCCGATCCGGCGCCTGCTTGCACGCCTGCACGGCGCGCGTGACCTTGCCGAAGCCAATGCACTGCAGGCCAGCCTGCCCGAGGGCGATTCCATCATCACCCAGGGCGGTGAACGCCTGGGCGAGGGCTGGGTGCGCGTGTCGCGCTCCGGCGCCGCCAAGCAGGGCGCGCTGCTGCGCGAACGCGAAATCAACGAACTGCGCGAGCAGATCGAGCAGCTGCAATCGCGCGAAGCCGAACTGGAAGAACAGCTGGCCGGTTTCCGCGAGCACCTGTTGGCCGCCGAACAGCAGCGCGAGGATGCGCAGCGTGCGCTGTACCTGGCGCACCGCGCGGTGTCCGAACTGGCCGGCCAGCTGCAGGGCCAGCAGGGCAAGGTGGAGGCGGCACGTACGCGCATCGACCGTATCGAAGGCGAGCTCAGCCAGTTGCTGGAGACCCTGGACATCAATCGCGAGCAGGCGCGTGAAGCGCGTGCGCGGTTGGAGAATGCGGTCAACAGCATGGGCGACCTGGAGTCGAACCGGCAGGGCCTGGAGGGCGAACGCCGTCAGTTGACCGAGGCGCGTGATCTGGCCCGCGACGCCGCCCGTGCGGTGCGCGAGCGGTCGCACGCGTTGGCCCTGACCCTGGAATCACAGCGCGCCCAGGTGGCGTCGTTGAGCCAGGCGCTGGAACGCATGAGCACCCAGCGCGGCCAGCTTGATGCACGCCTGGGCGAACTGCATTCGCAGCTGGACGAAGGCGATACCCCGGTCGAATCGCTGCAGGCCGAGCACCAGAACGCGCTGGAAGAGCGTGTCCGTGCCGATCGCGTGCTGACCGAAGCGCGCGCGTTGCTGGATGGCATCGATGCCGAACTGCGCAACTACGAGCAGACCCGCCACCAGCGCGACGAGCAGGCGTTGTCCCAGCGCGAACGTATCTCGCAGCGCAAGCTGGACCAGCAGGCGCTGGTACTCAGTGCTGAAACCCTGCAGGGCGCAGTGGAGAAGGCCGGTTTCGTGCTGCAGGATGTGATCAACGCGCTGCCCGAAGAGGCCCGCCTGGGCGACTGGGAGCAGGCGGTGCACCAGATCGACGGTCGCATGCGCCGGCTGGAGCCGGTCAACCTGGCCGCGATCCACGAGTATGGCGAAGCCTCGCAGCGTTCGGAGTATCTGGATGCCCAGCACGTGGACCTGACCACCGCGCTGGAGACCCTGGAAGATGCGATCCGCAAGATCGACCGCGAAACCCGGGGCCGCTTCAAGGACACCTTCGACCGTGTCAACGCTGGTGTGCAGGCGCTGTATCCGCGCCTGTTCGGTGGCGGCCACGCCTACCTGGAGCTGACCGGCGAAGACCTTCTCGATACCGGCGTGACCATCATGGCCCGTCCCCCGGGCAAGCGCGTGTCGAGCATCTCGCTGCTGTCCGGCGGCGAAAAGGCGATGACCGCCGTGGCGCTGGTGTTTGCGATCTTCCAGCTCAACCCGGCACCGTTCTGCCTGCTGGACGAGGTGGACGCGCCGCTGGATGAAGCCAACGTCGGCCGCTTGGCCAACATGGTCAAGGAAATGAGCGAGAAGGTGCAGTTCCTGTTCGTCAGCCACAACAAGGCCACGATGGAAGCGGCGCACCAGTTGTCGGGCGTGACGATGCGCGAGCCGGGAGTCAGCCGCCTGGTCAGCGTGGACCTGGAAGAAGCCGCGCGATTGGCGGGCGCGGCCTGACGTGCCATCCTAGTTACCTGAATGAACTAGCCGGAGAACCTAACGAATGTCCGACACGGCACTGTTGCGCATCGGCATCCTGGCCGCCGGCCTGCTGTTGGTCGCTGCGATCTTCCTGTTTGGCCGCCCGAAAAAGAAGCCCCAGGGTCGTCGCCTCGATAGCGCTGAACCGAGCAGCGGCGAGCGTCGCGAGCCGGTGCTGGGCGAGGATGGCGTGCCTGTGGCCGGCGACCGCGTCGAGCCTGGCATGGGCGAGACGGTCGAGCAGGCCGAACTGGGGTTGCCCGATGTCGATGGCGCGGCCAGCGACCTGGGCAAGCGCGCGACGCAGGATTTCGACAAGATCGTTTCGCTGTTCGTGGCCGCCCGCGCCGGTGAGCAGCTGCGCGGCGAAGACATCGTCGTGGCAGCGGAGAAGACCGGCCTGGTGTTTGGCCACATGAATGTCTTCCACCGGCTGGTGGAGGGGCATCCCGAGCGAGGCCCGATCTTCTCGATGGCCAGCATCATGAAGCCGGGCAGCTTCGACATGGGCAACATCCGCGCCATGGAAACCCCGGCCATCGCCTTCTTCCTGACCCTGCCCGCACCGCTGACCGCGCTGGATGCCTGGGAGAAGATGCTGCCGACCGTGCAGCGCATGGCCGAACTGCTCGATGGCGTGGTGCTGGATGACAGCCGCAACGCGCTCGGCCGCCAGCGCATCGCCCACATCCGTGATGAGCTGCGCGCCTATGACCGCCAGCACCAAGCGCCGCCGCTGACCAAGACCCCGCGCTGGTAAGCGCGGCAGGTCCTGGCGTGCCGACCAACGGTCGGCACCCACAACAGTAGATCCACGCCATGCGTGGATGCGGCGAACCAGGGTTCGCCCCCCACCAGACCAGTAGATCCACGCCATGCGTGGATAGGGTCAGGCCGGTACGCCGGCCACCTTCGCGAACGCGTTGCGGAATGCGGCCATTTCCTCTTCGGTGCCCACCGTAACGCGCACGCGCTGCGGCCAGATCGGCCAGCTGCGGCCGATCACCACGCCGTTGTCCGCCATCGCCTTGGCAAAGGCCGCGCCGTCGCGCTGCACATCCACCACGAAGCAGTTCGCTTCGGTCGGCAGGCAGTCGAAACCACGCTTGCCCAGCCAGGCGATGGTGGCCTGCCGGACCTTGGCGTTCTGCAGACGTCGCTGCGGGATCAACTGCGGGTCGCGCAGGCTGGCCAGTGCCGCTGCAAGGGCGGGCACCGGCAGTGGGTTCTCGCCCAGGCTGGCCAGCTCGCGCAGGCGCTCCGGATGCGCTGCCGCCACGCCAAGACGCAGGCCGGCCATGCCATACAGCTTGGAGAAGGTGCGCAGCACGATCAGGTCATCGCGCTGGGCCACCTGTGCAATCAGGCTGGGCTGTTCGCTGTACTGCAGATAGGCCTCGTCCAGCAGCACGCGGGTATCTGCGGGCTTGTTGGCCAGCAGCCAGGCCAGCTCGTTGGCCGGACTGATCGAGCCGGTGGGGTTGTTGGGATTGCACACGTACAGCAGGCCGGTCGGTCGCGCGTGCGCGGCGGCCGCCATCGCGCGCAGGTCGTGCGCGCCATCGCCGCGCAGCGGTACCTTCTGCACATGGGCGCCGCGCGCAGCTGCCATCTCGCCCAGCGTCTCGAAGGTCGGGTCGGCCACCACCAGGCCCGCCTGCGGGCCGGTCCACAGTGTCGCCGCACGGTTCAGCGGTTCGCTGGAGCCCGGATACAAGCGCACGTGGTTGGCGGGAATGCCGGCCTGGGCGATGAAGGCGTCGCGCACCTCACCGGCCAGGGCGAAGCGGTAACGGCCGCAGCTGGCGATGCTGTCGCGCGCCGCCTGCTGGGCGGCCGGCGAGGGGCCATAGGGGCATTCGTTGAAGTTCAGCAGCACCGCGCCCGCATCGGCGGGTGGCGGCGCAACGGTCGCCGGCTGTGCCTGGGCCGACGGGGGCAGGCCGCTGCTGGCGAGGGCGAGACCGGCACCGGCCAGCTGCAGGAAGTGGCGACGGGAGGCAGGCAAGGTCACAGGGGACGGTTCCGGAAGGGCGACCGACGCACGCTAGCGCTGGTGGTCAGCGTGGGCAAGGGGGTAGCAGCGTCTCCAACCATGGGCGACCGTTGCTCGCCGCCAGTCCCGCATGGCCCGGTTCTACAAGGTGCTGCGCGCAGGCGCGGTAGAATTCCCGGCCATCCCAGAACCCGCGGATTCCGATGAGCCCCAGCCCCGCCGAACGTGCCGAAGACCTGCGCCTGCAGATCGCCCAGGCCAATCGCGCCTATCACGAGCTGGATGCGCCGGAGATCCCCGACGTCGACTACGACCGCCTGGTGCGCGAGCTGGAGGCGCTGGAGCGCGAGCATCCTGATCTCGCCCGTGCCGACAGCCCGACCCAGCAGGTCGGGGCACGCCCGTCCGGCCGCTTCGCCGAAGTCACCCATGCGGTACCGATGCTGTCGCTGTCCAATGCCTTCAGCGATGAGGAAGTGGCCGACTTCGTGCGCCGCATCGATGAGCGCCTGCGCCGCGGCACCCTGCGTTTTTCCGCCGAACCGAAGATGGACGGCCTGGCGATCAGCCTGCGTTACGAGGACGGTCATTTCGTGCTGGGCGCCACCCGGGGCGATGGCAGCACCGGTGAGGACGTGACTGCCAACCTGCGCGAGATCGGCGACATTCCCAAGCGCCTGAAAGGCAGGGACTGGCCGGATGTGCTGGAAGTGCGCGGTGAGGTCTACATGGCCCGCGCCGACTTCGAGGCCTACAACGAGCGCGCGCGCCTGCACGGTGGCAAGGTGCTGGCCAATCCGCGCAATGCCGCGGCCGGTTCGCTGCGCCAGCTTGACCCGAAGATCAGCGCGCAGCGCAGGCTCAGTTTCTTCACCTACGGTACCGGTGAAGTGCAGGGCGGTGAGTTGCCCGATACGCACTCGGGCACGCTGGCGCAGCTGCGCGACTGGGGTTTCCCGGTCAGCGACCTGTGCAAGGTGGTGGAAGGCAGCGACGGCCTGCTGGCGTACTACCGTGACATCGGCGAGCGTCGCGACGGCCTGGCATTCGACATTGATGGCGTGGTCTACAAGCTCGATGACCGCGCCGGCCAGCAGGCCATGGGCTTCGTGTCGCGCGCACCACGCTGGGCCATCGCGCACAAGTTCCCGGCGCAGGAACAGAGCACGACGCTGGAGGCCATCGAAATCCAGATCGGCCGCACCGGTGCTGCCACCCCGGTGGCGCGCCTGGCGCCGGTCGCGGTGGCCGGTGTGATCGTCTCCAATGCCACTCTGCACAACGCCGACCAGATCGCGCGCCTGGATGTGCGCGTGGGCGACAGCGTGATCGTGCGCCGTGCCGGCGATGTGATTCCGGAAGTGGTCAGCGTCATTCTCGAGCGCCGTCCCGCCGGCACCACACCCTGGCAGATGCCGACCACCTGCCCGGTGTGCGGCTCGGAAATCGTGCGCGAGGAAGGGGCCGCCGCGTGGCGCTGCTCGGGCGAGCTGTCCTGCCCGGCGCAGCGCAAGGAGGCCATCGCCCACTTCGCCTCGCGACGGGCGATGGATATCGACGGTCTCGGCGACAAGTACATCGAAACCCTGGTGGACGCCGGCATCGTCAGGAGCGTGGCCGATCTGTACCGCCTCACCCGCGACCAGCTGCTGCACCTGAAGCTGGTGCTGGATGCTGAAGATCCTTCCGCGCTCGCGGCCAGCCTGAAACTGCACCTGCCGGCCGAAGGCAGCGGCGCGGTGCTCAACGCGGTGTTGAAGCTGGATGGCAACGACGCGGGGTGGCGCGCGCAGGCACTGGCGCAGCCGGCAGCGTTCGAATGGAACACCAGGAAGATCGCGACCAAATGGGCTGACAACCTGATCGCTGCGATCGATGCCAGCCGTGATGCGACGCTGGAGCGACTGCTGTTCGCGCTGGGTATCGAGCACGTCGGCGAGAGCACCGCCAAGGCACTGGCACAGTGGTTTGGCGATCTGGCGTTGATCCGCCGTCTGCCGTGGCCGTTGTTCAAGCGCGTGCCGGATATCGGTGGCGAAGTGGCGCGCTCGCTGGGCCACTTCTTCGAACAGGAAGGCAACCAGCAGGCCATCGACGCGCTGCTGCAGGTGGGGCAGGTGCGCATCAGCGACGTGCACCCGCCAAGTGCGAAGCTGCGCGAGGGGCTGGACCTTGCCCAGCTGCTGGTCGAAGCGGAGATTCCCGGCATTACCCGCCTGCGCGCGGAGAAGCTGGTGGCCGCACTGCCCAGTGCGCAGGCGGTGCTGGACGCCGAGCACGGCCAGTTCGTCAACGCCGGCCTGCCCGATGACACTGCGCGCGGCGTCGCTGACTGGCTGGACAGCGAGGGCCATGGCGCGATGTTGCTGGCCGCCGAAGTGGAGATGAAGCACATCCTGGCCAGTGCGCCGGCCCTGGCCGACGTGGTGGCCGGCCCGCTGGACGGGCAGACGGTGGTGCTTACCGGCACGCTGGCCCAGCTCAACCGCGATGCCGCCAAGGAGCGCCTGGAGGCGCTGGGCGCCAAGGTGTCCGGCAGCGTGTCGAAGAAGACCAGTTTCGTGGTGGCCGGCACCGAGGCGGGTTCAAAGCTGGACAAGGCGCAATCGCTGGGCGTTCCGGTGTGGGATGAAGAGCGCCTGCTGGCCTACCTGGCCGAACACGAGTGATGAACCGGCCGGGTGCGCAGGCACCCGGCACGCAACCGCAAAGGAACACTGATGCAGATCGCTCCGCTGGATTTCCGCCTGGCCACCCGTGCCGACGAGGAACTGCTGATCGCGCTGATGCGCGATTTCTACGCCGAAGACAAGATCGAATTCGACGATGCGCGCGTGCGCCGTGGTGTCGATGCGCTGCTGGCCGATCCGCGCAACGGGGAAGTGCTGCTGTGGCTGGACGAGGCCGCGGCCGTCGTTGGCTATGCGGTCATCGCGATGGGCTTCAGCCTGGAGCAGGGCGGCCATTTCATGCTGCTCGACGAGCTCTACCTCAGCCACCGCGCGCGTGGCCGTGGCCGTGGCAAGCGGGCACTGGCCATCTGCGAACAACGCGCGCGCGGGCGCGGGGTCAGCCGGCTGCGGCTGGAGGTCAACCATCACAACGAACTGGCGCGCCGCCTGTACCTGGCCAGTGGCTACATCGACGACACGCGCGATCTTCTGACCCTGCCGCTGGACCATCCGCGCCCGGAGGGCATCCTGTGAGCGAGGCACTGCTGCGCCGCCTGCAACAGCGTGCCAGCCTCAATGCGCTGGTGCGACGCTTCTTCGCCGAGCGTGGCGTGCTGGAAGTGGAAACGCCGATCCTTTCCGTGGCCGGCAACACCGAGCCGAACATCGACAGCTTCCACACCGATTTCAGCGGCCACGTCAATGCGGGCGGACGCCGCCGCTGGCTGCGTACCTCGCCGGAGTTCCCGCTCAAGCGCCTGCTCGCTGCCGGCGTGGGCGACTGCTATGAGCTGGGCCGGGTGTTCCGCAATGGCGAAGCCGGTGGCCGCCACAATCCCGAGTTCACCATGCTGGAGTGGTATCGGGTTGGCTGGGACCACCATCGGTTGCTGCAGGAAACCGCGGAACTGGTGGGGCAGGCGTTGGCGCTGGTTGGCCGCAGCGCGACGCTGCGCTTGCTGAGCTATCGCGAACTGTTCCAGCAACAGGCCGGTGTGGACCCGTTCGATGCCGATGAGGCCGAACTGCGCGCCGCGCTGGGCGAGGTGCACATCGATCCGGTAGGCCTGACCCGCGATGACTGGCTGGATCTGTTGATGACCCACCGTATCCAACCGCAGTTCGATGACACGGTCATGACCGTGGTTCACGACTGGCCCGCCAGCCAGGCGGCACTGGCGCGCATCCGCCCCGGCACGCCGCCGCTGGCCGAGCGTTTCGAGCTGTACCTGGGCGCGGTGGAACTGGCCAATGGCTATCACGAACTGAACGATGCGGCTGAACAGCGCGCGCGTTTCCAGCATGACCTGCAGCGCCGCCATGCACGGGGGCAGGTGCAGCCCGCGCTGGATGAAGCGTTGCTGCAGGCACTTCCTGCAATGCCCGCCTGTGCCGGTGTTGCCGTAGGCATTGATCGCCTGCTGATGGCGATGCACCGCACACCGCGCATCGCCGACGTGCTTGCATTCGATTTCGCCCACGCATGAGCCGATTTCCCCTGCACCTGGCAGGCTGAACGAAAACACGCGTGTGCGCGCTTGATTCAGCAAGCACGATGATGCTCTTATCACAGCCGATGCCGCACACTTGCGTCGTGGTTCATCCATTCATGGGGAAGGCTTTGGTCAAGTGGTTTGCGGTCGTAGCGGCACCGATGTACTCCGTGGCGATATGGAGTGGCCTGCTTCCGTCGACCGCATCGGCGCAGGCGCCTGGCTATGACAGCGAAGTGGTGACCTGCGAATCCCGCGACATGGGCTGGGTTCACTGCGACATCGATGTCAGCAACGGCGTCGACCTGATCCGCCAGTTGTCCAGCAACAGCTGCATCCGTGGCAGCGAGTGGGGCACCGACCGCAGTGGCGTGTGGGTGACCCTGGGCTGCCGTGCCGAGTTCCGTGCGCGCCCGGCAGAAAATGCTGCAGCGCCGCCGAGCGAGGGCCGCAAGCGCCTGGTGCGGCGGGTAGTGCGCTGTGAGTCCAACGGCCGCCCGCAGAGCTGCCCGGTACGCCTGGACGGTGCGCCGGTACGGTTGCTGCGGCAGCTGTCGGTACTGCCGTGCCGGGAAGGGCAGGGCTGGGGCTACAAGCGCAATGAGGTCTGGACCACCCGAGGCTGCCAGGGTGACTTCGAGGTGGCCGACGAGCAGGGTCGTTTCGTCGACGTGCCGCGCAGGCTGACCTGCGAATCCAAGTCCAAGAAGCGCCGCTTCTGTGGCGCCAGCATCTCCACCAGCGCCACCCTCTCCAACCAGCTTTCCAGCACCCCGTGCGAGGAAGGCAGCACCTGGGGCTGGAACCGCAACGGCATCTGGGTCGATGGCGGCTGCCGCGCCGAATTCTCGGTGAACTGACCCCGGGCGGGGTCCATCCGTGCGTGGCGTGGCCCTACAATGGGACCATGAATACCGCCACCGACCTCGACTACGCCCGCTACGACCACATCCGCCCGATCCTGTGGACCGGCGATGCCCTGCAACTGCTCGACCAGCGCAAGCTGCCGTTCGTGGTCGAGCATGTGGCCTGCCATGACAGTGATGAAGTGGCCGCCGCCATCCACGCTCTGACCGTGCGCGGCGCGCCGGCCATCGGCATCGCCGCCGCCTGGGGTGTGGTGCTGGCCGCACGCGATGTGCAGGCCGCCGACGGCGCGCATGCCCTGCAGCAGCTGGAACCAGCGCTGCAGCGGCTGAATGCCTCGCGCCCGACCGCGGTCAACCTGGCGTGGGCGCTGGCACGCATGCGACGTTGCCTGAGCGCTGCCGGTGCCGACTGGAAGACGTTGCTTGAGGCGGAAGCACAAGCGATCGCCGAAGAGGATCTGGCCGCCAACCGCCATATGGGCGCACTCGGTGCCGGCCTGATCGAGGCCGGTAGCGGTGTGTTGACCCATTGCAATACCGGTTCGCTGGCCACCGCCGGCTTCGGTACCGCGCTGGGCGTGATCCGCGCCGGCAAGGCCCAGGACCGTATCGCCCGTGTGTTCGCAGGTGAGACCCGGCCGTGGTTGCAGGGAGCGCGCCTGACTGTGTGGGAGCTGCAGCAGGATGGCATCGACGCGACGCTGATCGCCGACTCGGCCGCCTCGCACCTGATGAAGACCGGTGCGGTGCAGTGGGTGATCGTGGGCGCCGACCGCATCTGCGCCAATGGCGATACCGCCAACAAGATCGGCACCTATCAGCTGGCCATCGCGGCCCGCCACCACGGGGTGAAGTTCATGGTCGTGGCGCCGTCCTCGACGGTGGACATGGATACCGTGGACGGCAGCCAGATCGAGATCGAGCAGCGCGACCCGGGCGAACTGTACGGCGTGGGCGGCACCCGCACCGTGGCCGAGGGCATCGCCGCCTGGAACCCGGTGTTCGATGTCACCCCGGGCGAGCTGATCGATGCCATCGTGACCGAGCGGGGGGTGATCCTGAACCCGACCGCGGAGAACATGCGCGCCGCCTTTGGCGGCTGACGTGGGCAGGGGCGGCTACCTTTCCGCTGGAAAGGGCCCCGGCCAGCGTCCGGTAGTGCCGGCCACTGGCCGGCCACCCCCTAAGTTCCTGATTTGTGCCGGTAAAATCACCGTAAAGGCAGGCGGAAAACGGCCCCGTGTGGTAGAATCCAGCGGTTGAATCGAGGTTCCGGCACGACCACCCCCGGGTGGATGCGCCGGACTGGACCGCTACCAGACAACGGAACCCGAATGGCAGAAACCGCCAAGGAAATCATCCAGGTCAACCTGGAAGACGAGATGCGCAAGAGCTACCTCGATTACGCCATGAGCGTGATCGTGGGGCGCGCGCTGCCAGATGCGCGCGATGGCCTCAAGCCGGTGCATCGTCGTGTGCTGTTTGCGATGAATGAACTCAACGCGCACAGCAACAAGCCCTACTTCAAGTCGGCACGTATCGTCGGTGACGTCATCGGTAAGTACCACCCGCATGGCGACCAGTCGGTGTACGACACGCTGGTGCGATTGGCACAGCCGTTCTCGCTGCGCTACATGCTGGTCGATGGCCAGGGTAACTTCGGTTCGGTCGACGGCGACTCCGCCGCGGCGATGCGATACACCGAGGCGCGCATGTCGCGGCTCGCGCATGAGCTGATGGCAGACATCGACAAGGAAACCGTCGATTTCCAGCCCAACTACGACGAAAAGGAACTGGAGCCGACGGTCATGCCGACCCGGTTCCCGAACCTGCTGGTCAATGGTTCGGCCGGTATCGCGGTGGGCATGGCGACCAACATTCCGCCGCACAACCTCACCGAATCGATCAATGCCTGCATCGCGCTGATCGACAATCCGGAAATCGATATCGACGGCCTGATGGAGTTCATCCCGGGCCCGGATTTCCCGACTGCGGGCATCATCAACGGCACCGCCGGCATCATCGCCGGTTACCGCACCGGCCGTGGCCGCGTGCGCATCCGTGCCAAGGCGGATGTCGAAGTGGCCGACAACGGCCGCGAATCGATCATCGTCACTGAAATTCCTTACCAGGTGAACAAGGCGCGTCTGATCGAGAAGATCGCCGAGCTGGTCAAGGAAAAGAAGATCGAAGGCATCAGCGAGCTGCGCGATGAGTCCGACAAGGACGGCATGCGCATCTACATCGAAATCAAGCGCGGCGAGTCGGCCGAGGTTGTGCTCAACAACCTCTACCAGCAGACCCAGATGGAGTCGGTGTTCGGCATCAACATGGTGGCGCTGGTCGACGGCCGCCCGCAGTTGATGAACCTCAAGCAGATGCTGGAGGCCTTCGTCCGCCACCGTCGCGAAGTGGTCACCCGCCGCACCGTGTTCGAACTGCGCAAGGCGCGCGCCCGTGCCCACGTGCTGGAAGGCCTGACCGTTGCGCTGGCCAACATCGACGAGATGATCGAACTGATCAAGACCTCGCCGAACCCCACCGAGGCACGCGAGCGCATGCTTGCGCGCCTGTGGGAACCGGGCCTGGTCGGTTCGATGCTCGGCGCCGCCGGTGCCGAAGCCTCTCGTCCCGATGACCTGCCCAAGGGCGTGGGCCTGATCGAAGGCGGCTACCAGCTGACCGAGATCCAGGCGACCCAGATCCTGGAAATGCGCCTGCACCGCCTGACCGGGCTGGAGCAGGACCGCCTGACCGAGGAATACAAGCAGCTGCTGGAAGTGATCGCCGGGCTCATCCATATCCTGGAAGATCCCGATCGCCTGCTGCAGGTGATCCGCGAAGAGCTGATCAACGTGCGGGCCGAGTTCGGTGACGAGCGCCGTACCGAGATCCGCCACAGCGAAGAAGACCTGGACATCCTCGACCTGATCGCCCCGGAAGACGTGGTGGTCACCCTGTCGCATGCCGGTTACGTGAAGCGCCAACCGGTCAGCGCCTATCGCGCCCAGCGTCGAGGCGGCCGTGGCCGCAGTGCAGCGTCGACCAAGGAAGAGGATTTCATCGAGCAGCTGTGGCTGGTCAACACGCACGACACGCTGCTGACCTTCACCAGTTCGGGCAAGGTGTTCTGGCTGCCGGTGTACCAGCTGCCTGAAGCCGGTTCCAATGCCCGCGGTCGTCCGATCATCAACTGGATCCCGCTGGAGCCGGGCGAACGCGTGCAGGCCGTGCTGCCGGTGCGCGAGTACGCTGATGGCCAGTTCGTGTTCTTCGCCACCAAGAACGGTACGGTCAAGAAGACCCCGCTGGGCGAGTTCGCCTTCCGTCTGGCCCGTGGCAAGATCGCGATCAACCTCGACGAGGGCGATGCCCTGGTCGGCGTCGGCCTGACCGATGGCGAGCGTGACATCCTGCTGTTCGCCTCCAACGGCAAGACCGTGCGCTTCGGTGAAGACAAGGTCCGCTCGATGGGGCGTACCGCTACCGGCGTGCGCGGCATCAGGATGCCGGCCGGCGAGGAAGTGGTCAGCCTGATCGTGGCCGAGAGTGCTGGCGGCATCGAGGACGAGAACGAGGACGACAACGGTGTCGAGGAGGCCATCGCCACGGGCGATGCGCTGATCGAAGGTGCCGACGACGCCAACCTGCGTTACATCCTCACCGCCACCGAAAACGGCTACGGCAAGCGCACCCCGCTGCCGGACTATCCGCGCAAGGGGCGTGGCACGCAGGGCGTCATCGGCATCCAGACCACCGAGCGCAATGGCAAGCTGGTTGCCGCGGTGCTGATGGGTACCGACGATGAAGTCCTGCTGATCTCCGACGGCGGCACCCTGGTGCGTACCCGTGGCTCGGAAATCAGCCGCGTCGGCCGCAACACCCAGGGCGTGACCCTGATCCGCCTGTCCAAGGACGAGAAGCTGCAGGCGGTGGAGCGTATGGATGCCTCGATCGACGAGGACGAGGACGAGGTGGTCGCCGCCGCCCCGGCCACGACCGACGGCGCACCGGCTGCCGCCAGCAGCGAGGATGCCGCGCAGGAGTGATCCTGCCGCGACGCTGAGGTACCCGACGACGCCGGCCTTGTGCCGGCGTCGTCGTGTCTGCGGGCGAAAATACGCACGCACTTCACGGTGACGGTGGCATAAGGGCGCATGCTGCCCCCGGAGATCGACGATGTCCGCCACGCCGCAGTCTGCTTCCGCGCCTCCGCCCCGCCATCCTCTCGTTACCGTGCTGGCCCTGTTGCTGATCGTGCTCGGCCTGGTCATCGGCGGACTTGGTGCGTGGCTGCTCAGCCTCGGTGGTTCCTGGTACTACGCCATCGCCGGCCTCGGCCTGCTGGTCTGCGGCATCCTGTTGTGGGGCAATCGGCGTAGCGGTGCGCTGCTGTATGCACTGGTGTTCATCGGCAGCCTGCTGTGGACCTGGTGGGAATCGGGCAGCGATTACTGGCGCTGGGTACCACGGCTGGGCCTGGTGACCGCGCTGGGCATCGTCCTGGCATTGCTGGCGCCGACCCTGCAGGCGCCGGTACCCAAGCGCCTGTCGCGCAGCGTGGCCGCTGTACTGATGCTGGTCTTCGTGGCCGCCTTCGGCCTCGCGTTCACTCCGCATGGCGTGGTCGACGGGCATCAGCCGTTCCCGGAGCCGGCGGTCAGCACCGGGCTTGATTCCACCCGTGACACCACCGGCCTGCAGCCTGCCGACCAGCCAGCAGAAGGCGACTGGCCGGCATGGGGGCGCAGCAATGCCGCCACCCGCTATTCGCCCCTGCAGCAGGTCACCCCGGAAAACGTGGGAACCCTGCAACTGGCGTGGCAGTTCCGCACGGGCGACCTGCCGAAGAAGCGCTGGGGTGCGGAAACCACGCCACTGAAGATCGGTGATCGGTTGTACCTGTGCACCGCACGCAATCAGTTGATCGCCCTCGATGCCGGCAGCGGCAAGGAACTATGGCGTTTCGATCCGAAGGTGAAGGATGCATCGATCCCGTATACGGCCGCCTGCCGGGGCGTGTCCTATTACGAGGTACCCAGCGCGCCGAACATCGCCGATGCTGCACTGGCTGACGTGGCCGCCGATCTCGCGCTGCCCGCGCCGCCGCCGACCCGCACCCACCAGAGCGCGGCGCCAGGGAGCCGCTCAGCCTGCAGCGCACGCATCATCGAAGGCACGCTGGACGGCCGCCTGATCGCGGTGGACGCCGACAGCGGTCGCCCCTGCGCGAATTTCGGCAACAACGGCCAGGTCGACATCACCCTGGGCATGGGCGAGGTGCCGCCGGGTTACGTATCGATCACCTCGCCGCCGGCAATCGTCCGCGGTGTCATCGTTACCGGCCACCAGGTACTGGACGGCCAGCGCCGCGACGCGCCCTCCGGCGTCATCCAGGCCTACGACGCGATCAGCGGCAAGCTGCGCTGGGCGTGGGACATGGACCAGCCCGAGCGCAGCGGCCTGCCACCGCGCGAGCAGACCTACACACGTGGCACACCGAACATGTGGACCACCGCTACCGGCGATGAAGCACTGGGCCTGGTGTACCTGCCGATGGGCAATTCCGCAGGCGACTACTGGAGTGGCTCGCGCACCGAAAACCAGAACAGGTACGCGACCTCGCTGGTCGCCATCGATGTGGCTACCGGCAAGCCGGTCTGGCATTTCCAGGCGGTGCGCAAGGACGTCTGGGACTACGACCTGGGTTCGCAGGCCAGCCTGATCGACTACCCGACGGCATCGGGCAAGGTGCCGGCGATCCTGCTGCCCACCAAGCAGGGCGACATATACATCCTCGACCGTCGCAACGGCCAGCTGCTGACCCCGGCCGAAGAGCGCAAGGTGCCACAGGGCGGCGTGGAGCCCGAGCAGCGCGCCGCCACCCAGCTGTTCTCGCTATACCACACGCTGCGGCGCGACGACGCGCTGACCGAGCGTGACATGTGGGGTATCACCCCCATCGACCAGCTGGTCTGCCGAATCCAGTTCCGCAAGGCACATTACGAAGGGTTCTACACACCGCCCAGCAGCGATCACCACTCCATCGAGTACCCCGGCTACAACGGTGGCTCTGACTGGGGCAGCGTGGCCATCGATACGCGGCGTGGCGTGATCGTGGCCAACTACAACGACATGCCCAACTACAACCGGCTGGTGCCGCGCGCCGAAGCCGACCGCAAGGGCTGGCTGCCGCGTGAGCAGATGCGCGCCGACAAGGGCGGTGCCGAAGGGGCAGGGGATCCGCAGGTCGGCACGCCCTATGGCATCGACGTCAACGCCGGTTGGCGGCTGCCGTTCACCGGCCTGCTGTGCAAGCAGCCGCCCTATGGCGGTATCCGTGCGATCGACCTGCGCAGCGGCAAGCTGCTGTGGGACCGGCCGTTCGGCAGCGCACGTGGCAACGGCCCCTTCGGCATCCGCTCCGGCCTGCCCATTGAAATCGGCACGCCGAACAATGGCGGTTCGGTGGTGACCGCCAGCGGCCTGATCTTCATCGCCGCAGCGACCGACGACCTGCTGCGTGCCATCGACCTGAAGACCGGCAAGGAGCTGTGGCACACCAAGCTGCCAGCAGGTGGCCAGGCCAACCCGATGGTGTACGAGCAGGGCGGGCGGCAGTACGTGGTCATCATGGCTGGCGGGCACCACTTCATGGAGACGCCGGCCGGGGATTACGTGATGGCGTATGCGTTGCCGGAATAGCCCAAGGGTGTGAGTGCGGCTGCAGTGCATGGACTCTGTGCGATTGTCCTCTAGGATGGCGCTACGTTCTGCCTGCGAAGGATTCGCCATGCCTGTGTACCGTCAACGTGCCTTGCTGTTGGCTTTCGCCTTGCTGCCGGCATTGTCATCCAGTGTTGGTGCGGCCGAAGCACCTGCCGGATCGAGCGGTCCACGCGCGCAGGATGCCGTGGATGAATGGTTGGCTGCCTTCAATGCGGGCAGCCTCGATGGATTGCAGGCGTTCGCCGACAGGTACGCAAAGAAGGCGGGCAGCGGCCCGCAGGATTACCTGGAGTTCCGTGCGTCCAGTGGGCCGGTGAAGGTCCTCGACGTCCGCTCGAGCACGCCGGAGAAGGTCGAAGTGCTGGTGCTGGGCGAGAACAGTGAACGGGCGATGCTGTTGACTGCGGAAATGGACCCTGCCGCTCCATGCCACCTGAAGCTGTTCCAGTTGGAAGGTGTGCCGACGCCGCCACAGTTCCAGCCCGCACGCATGGAACTGCCGGCACTTCTGGGCGAAACCACGGCACGGCTCAACGCGCTGCAGGCGGCCGACGCGCTCTCTGGCGCCGTGCTGGTCGCGCACGATGGCAAGGTGCTGATGCAGTGGCAGGGAGGGCTCGCCAACCGCGAGCAGCGCGTGCCCGTCGATGCGCAGACGCAGTTCCGCCTTGCCTCTTCCAACAAGATGTTCACCGCAGTGGGGATCCTGCAACTGGCTGAGGCCGGCCGTCTTGCCCTGGATGACACCATCGGCAAGCGCCTGCCGGACTATCCCAACGAAGGGGTGGCAGGTACGGTGACGATCCGGCAACTGCTCAACCATACCAGTGGGCTCGGTGATTTCTTCGGTGATGATTTCGAGCACTACGCGGCGCCTTTGAGAACGCACGACGATTATGTGCAGCACTTCGCCAGGGATCGCCCGCAGTTTGCCGCAGGCAGCCAGGACGGCTACTCCAACTACGGTTTCATTGTGCTCGGTCGTATCATCGAGGTGGTGTCCGGGCAGACGTACTACCGCTATGTCAACGACCATATCCTCCGCGCAGCGGGCATGACGGCAACCGGCTTCGAGCCGGAATCGGTACACGTTCCACATCGTGCACCCGGCTATACCCGGGTGAAAGGAGAGTGGCTCAGCGAAACCAGATCCCTGCCATGGCGCGGGACTGCCGCCGGCGGCGGTTACAGCACCGTGGGTGACCTGTTGAAGTTCGCCGAGGCCCTGCGTGCCGGCACCCTGGTTTCGCCGGCGTGGCTACAGCAGGCCACGCGTCCGCAGAACAACAAGGGCTGGTACGGCTACGGGTTCATGGTGCAGGGCGAGGGCAGGCAGCGCCAGTTCGGCCATGAGGGCGGGGCGCCCGGCTCGAACAGCGCCATTGTGGTGATGCCTGAGCAGGGATATGTACTGATCGGCCTGGCCAACGTCGATCCGGATGCAATAGGCAATGTGATCAACTACATCGCCCGCCGCGTGCCCCTGTGATGCACGGCGCCGGCAGCAACGACCGACAGCAGAATCCGCGCACGCAGTGGAGCGCGATTCCCTACTTCACGGTAACCGTTGCGGTGAACCGCAAAGGCCCCTGATGGCGTACGCTTGAAACCAACCACTGGCGTACAAGGAATGACAACCATGCCTCCGATGCTGCTCCGTGTTGCTGCCATCACGCTTGCCCTGGCACTGAGCCAGGTCGCCGCCGCCGCATCTCCCGAGCCGCTGCAGCTGCCGCAGGCCGAAGCGCTGACGTACTGGAAGCCGGTGGAGGGCACCTTCCGCCCACAACTCAATGTCGACCCCGGCCGTGTGCCGTTTGCGGAGGGGGTGACCGTGGCCTATTCGGTCAACAAGCGTGGCCGCACGTATGACGTAAAGGTGGTGGAGGCCAAGCCGTCGACGGCCTTCAGTGGCTGGGCGTTGAATGCGGTCAAGGCGATGCGCTTCACGGCAACGGACAGCAACACCGAGCGCACGCCGATCCGCAGCGAAATGACTGCACGCTGGGGCGGTGGCAAGTAGTGCGCTAGGCAGGTACCCGAACCATCCTTGCCATCAGGTGTTCGACCACGCCCGCCGGGTCCGCCGTGCGGCCTACGTGTGTGCTGGACATCTGCACCACCGAGCTGCGCTTGGCGGTCAGGAAATGGAAGCGTGCGCGCGCAGGCAGCTGCGCGATCGGGCCGGCGCCGGCATCGCCCCGGCAGATCGCCACGATGGCATCCAGCCACGGCTGCAGCGCTTCAATATCCAGCGCCGGCGCGAAGGCGTGCAGGCGCGCGGCATCGATCTCGATTGCCGCTTCCAGGTGACGTGCACCCGGGCAGGACACGATCACCCCGACGTTGATGAACTCCTCGCGTTCCACCCGCGGCACCACGCGGATGACGGCATAGTCATACGTGTGCAGCGTGGGCACGGATGGCCTCCTGCACGAACACCGCACGCACCTTCAGGCGATGCTTCAGGTAGTTGATGTAGCCCTGCCGGTAAGCCTGGGGGCTGTCGAAGGCCGGCTCATCGACCAGCCAGCTGTCCGGCACCAGGCCGACGATGCGCTCGATCTCCGCATCAGGCAGGCGCGCAGCCAGCTCGGCATCCACCTCGGCGATGCGGCTGGCGAATGACAGCAGCACATGGTCACGGATGAGTACGAAGGGCTTCTCGCAGGCATCGCCGGCGTTGGCCCAGTCGTGATGGAAGTACATCGCCGCACCGTGGTCGATCAGATACAGCTTGCGGTGCCAGACCATCAGGTTCGGATTGCGCGTGGTGCGATCGACGTTGCTGGTGAATGCATCGAACCAGACGATGCGCGAGGCCAGGTCGGCGTCCACCGGCATCGCCGCCGGATCGTAGTTGATCGCGCCGGGCAGGTAATCCAGGCCCAGGTTCAGGCCTTCGCTGGCGCGGATCAGGTCCTGGATCTCCGGGTCCGGCTCGGTGCGGGCGAACTCGCTGTCCAGCTCGACGAACAGGATCTCCGGAATCGGCAGGCCCACCGCGCGTGCCATCTCGCCTGCGATCAGCTCGGCGATCAGTGCCTTGGGCCCTTGGCCGGCGCCACGGAACTTGAGCACTGCCATACCGTCGTCGTCGGTCTCGACCACGGCAGGCAGTGAGCCACCTTCCCGCAAGGGGGTGATGTAGCGGAGGGCATGGACGGTACGCATGAGGGCATTCTAGCGTGGCCGATGCGCCGGTTGACGATGGCAGGACTGCCCAGGCATTCCTGCATCGGCCGTTGTGCGGCTCAAGTTCTGTTGCCTGCGCGGGGACTGTCCCCGGCGGCGATCAGTCGTCCCGCAAGCCTTGGAGTCTTCTTCACTTCGTCGTTCCGCGGCCGGTGGCAGCATTCAACCGTGTAGACGATCAAGGGCGAGCGTGGCCTTGGGTTGCAGGCCCGCCGCGCTTCCGCGATCGACACCGCCAGTTCGTTTCCTGCAGATTGCGCAGCGTTGAACGTGGCCTGCACGGCCACTCCCCCGGCAAGGAGGCCCGCGATGCACAGACCTGTTCACGCGTATACCGATCGCATCAGCAACCGGCCTGTCGCGCAGGCAGCGTGCACTGGTGTTGGCAGACATGCTGCAGACGTTGCTGCGGTTCATGCAGCCTCAGACAGAATTCTTCCGTGAGTTGAGCACGATGGTTGGCTCTGCATCCCGCAGTGCGCAGAGCCTCAACATGCATGCGAGTCGCCCCACGCCGCTGTCTGGTCCGCAGCACTGGGCGCGCATCTCGTCCACGATGTCCACGCAGGCTTCCGAGGTGCACGATGAGCAACGAATCGAGAGGAGCCCCGCCCCCCCTGGATCTGGATGATGCCAAGGCCGCGCAGATGATTGGCAAGCTGGTGCTGGTGGGCGTTACCCGTTTTGGTGGCGATGGCCAGGTGCAGGGGCTGGAGCAGTTTGCCGGCACCGTGCTGAGAGTCAGTGCCGAAGAAGGACTGGTGCTGGCCGATGGCGATGACGGCCATGAGCGCTACCTGCCGCCCATGCTGGACCAGTACCTGCCGGCCGCGCCGGGCGAGTACCAGTTGCGGTCCAGCGGGGTGACGGTGATCGATCCCGATTATCTGTCCACCTGGGAGTTGCACGCGCGGCAGTAGGCGAGGGGCATCCAGAGAGGGGCCGGGTCAGGCAGGGCCACGCTTTGCAGGATGGGGCGACTAGCCCTTCCGGCCCATTTCCCGGTGGGCGGGGGGTGTTAGATTCGGCCCATGCCCGCCGTGCGGGTACCCAACTCACACTCCAGGGGAAAAGGATGCTCATCCGTCGTACCTCTCTGGCGGCGGCCGTTGCCGTTGCCACGCTCGGCCTGCTGGCCGCCGGCCCGGCCTTCGCCGACTACGCCAAGCCCCCGGAACACCTGCTCAAGGTGCTCAAGGCGCCGCCGCCGCCGGCACCGAACATCGACCCCAGCGGCCAGCGCCTGCTGCTGACCACCGCCCAGACCTATCCGTCCATCACCCGCGTCGCCCAGCCGTACCTGAAGCTGGCTGGCGTGCGCCTGGAACCGAAGAACCGCAGCCGCCACGACACCCCCGGCGGCTATGGCATTCCGGCCTGTGTGGCCGACTTCACCCTGGTCGAGATCGTCAGCGGCAAGAGCACCAAGGTGAACCTGCCGCAGGGGTGCGCAGGTGGCGCACAGTGGTCGGCCGATGGCAGTCGTTTCGCCTTCCAGAATGCCGTCGATACCAGCGTGCAGCTGTGGGTGGGCGACGCCGCCACCGGCCAGGTAAAGCAGGTGCCGAACGTGCAGTTGAACCCCATCTTCGGCAGCACGGTGCAGTGGCTGGGCGGCAGCCAGAACCTGCTGGTGAAGCTGGTGCCGGCCAACCAGGGGCCGGCGCCGTCCAACGGCGGTACGCCCACCGGTCCGGACGCGCAGGAGTCGCTGGGCAGCAGTGGCGAGAGCAGCACCTATGAAGCGCGTGACACGCTGACCAGCGTGCACGATGAAAAGCTGTTCGCCTATTACGGTGCCTCGCAGCTGGCGGTGGTCGATGCCGCTTCCGGCAGCGTGCGCCCCGTTGGGCAGCCCGCGCTGTACAACGACGTCAACGCCGCACCCGATGGCGTGCATGTGCTGACCGAAACCCTGAAGGCGCCGTTCTCGCACGCGGTGACCTACCAGCGCTTCGCCAATGATGTGGCGGTCCTGGACCTGGCCAATGGCCGCAATACGGTTTTGGCCAGCCTGCCGCTGGCCGATCGCGTGCCGGTACACGGCGTGCCGGAAGGCCCGCGGGGTTACGACTGGCGCTCCACCGATCCGGCCACCCTGGTCTATGCCGAAGCGCTGGACAAGGGCGACTGGAAGGTGAGCGTGCCGCATCGCGATCGCGTGCTGATGCTGAAGGCCCCGTTCACCAGCAAGCCGGTGGAAATCGCCCGCACTGCACAGCGCTTCGAGGGCTTTGCGTGGTCGGCCGACCCGGCCGTGTCGTTCCAGTTCGAGAACGACGAGAACCGCCACTGGATGCAGGCCCGCATCGTCGATGTGGACCAGCCGAAGAAGGAAGGTCGCCTGCTGTGGGACATGTCCAGCGATGAGCTGTACGGCAACCCGGGCAACCTGGTGTTCAAGCGCCTGCCCAGCGGCGCGCCGGTGGTGCGCCAGGAGGGCAACACCGTGTTCCTGCGCGGGCAGGGAGCGTCGCCGCAGGGCGACCGTCCGTTCCTGGATGCGCTCGATCTGACTACGTTGAAGAGCGAACGCCTGTTCCGCAGTGATGCCGATGCGTACGAGCAGTTCCTGGGGTTCAGCAATACACCGGGTCGCTTCCTGACCTGGCACCAGTCGGTGATGGACCCGCCGAACGCATTCGTGCGTCTGCTCGGTGAGCGCATCAACGATGCCAAGGCCGGCGAGGCACAGTTCCAGTCCAAGCCTGCTGCGTTGACCAAGCTGGTCGACCCGACCCCGGAAGTGCGGCAGATCCAGAAGCGCCTGGTGACCTACAAGCGCGCCGATGGCGTGGACCTGTCGTTCACCCTGTACACGCCGCCGGGCTACAAGGAAGGCCAGCGTGTGCCGGCGATCCTGTACGCCTACCCGGCCGACTTCGCCAATGCCGCGCAGGCCGGCCAGGTCTCCGGTTCGCAGCAGACGTTCACCCGTCTGCAGCCGTACCGGCTGATGCTGCTGGCCGGCTACGCGATCATCGACAACGCCTCGTTCCCGATCGTGGGCGACCCGAAGAACGCCTACGACACCTACCTGGAGCAGTTGGAAGCCGACGCCAAGGCGGCGGTGGACAAGGCCGTGGAGCTGGGTGTGGTTGACCGCAACCGTATCGGCGTGACCGGCCACAGCCATGGTGGCCTGATGACCGCCAACCTGATCGCCCACACCAACCTGTTCAAGGCCGGCGTGGCGACCAGTGGCTCGTACAACAAGACCTTCACCCCGTTCGGCTTCCAGAACGAGCGTCGCTCGGTATGGCAGGCGCAGGATGTGTACCTGAAGGCCTCGCCCTTCTTCTACGCCGACAAGATCAAGCTGCCGCTGCTGCTGGTCCACGGCGAGGACGACGCCAACCCGGGCACCGAGCCGTTCCAGTCGCGCAAGCTGTACCAGGCGATCCGCGGCAATGGTGGTACCACCCGCCTGGTGATGCTGCCCAACGAGCCGCACTGGTACACCGCGCTGGAATCGAACGAGCAGCTGGTGTCGGAAATGCTGAATTGGTTCGACACTTACGTGAAGAACGCGAAGTAATCCGGCAAGGCCGCCCTCCGGGCGGCCTTTCTGTTTCAGCTGTCCTGTCCAGGTATCCCCTGTGGGTGTTGCGTAACCATCTGTGATGCAGGCATGGATCGGCCACAAAGCTGCGGTACGCTGCGCATCTGATGTCCGCTACGGGTTCGCTCCATGAAGGCCTTCATCCTCGCCGTATCGCTGTCGATTTCCGTTGCCCCGGGCATTGCCTCCGCCCAACCGCTGCCGGCTGAGCTGGCGGCGTTGGGTATCACTGCCGGCATGCCGTACAGCAAGGCCAAGCGCCTGCTTGATGCCGCAGGATGGCAGGCGAGCCCGCCACGCGATGCACCCGAAGTGTTGGACGGCTTCCCGGAAGTGGGCTGCCAGAAGGGCCGCAGCAACTGCAGCAGCACCTTCGCAAAGGATGGGCAGCAGGTCGCTCTGCAGGTGGGAACCACGCTGGCGGGCCAACCCTTCGTGCAGGGCGGCCGCTGAGCACGACGGCACTCAGCCCAGCGGCAGGTTCTCCAGCGCACGCGACATCCGATCATGCAGGTCGCGCACGCGTTCGGCCTTGGCATGCACGCGGCGCTCATCGCCGAAACTGCGGACATACGCGCATGCAGCGAAGCCGACGCTTTCCCTTTCGTACTCGGCGATCCACGCCAGGCGGTCGGGATTGCTGGCCTGCTCGGCCGACCAGGCCGCCACCGGCGGACGGATGTGCGCGATGATGCCAAGCCGCCACGGTTTGGGTGTCAGCCGCGCACGGAAGCAATGCTGCAGCGTGCACATGCGTGCATACATCGTGTCGGTGCCCAATGCCTTGAAGAAGGCATGCACCTGCGCATCCTGTGGTTCGAACGTGGCATGCATCGCCAGTATGCGCAGCCCGGCCGGGGTGCGGTAAGCGCGCAGGTGCCAGTCCGGGTGGTGCTCGACGAACGCCTGCACGCGCTGCAGTGCAATGCCTTCGACGCCGCCGGACCGGGCCAGCCGTCGCTTGCGCCGCCACGACAGGATCTGGTTGACCGCCACCATCGCAATGCCGCCGGCCCCCAGGCCGATGTTGACGTTGCCCAGCGCACCGCCGATCAGCGCACCAGCCGCCAGCAGCCCCAGCGCTCCGAGCAGCGGCAGTGCGCAGCCTGACGGAGTGGACACGTGGTCGATATCCGCAAACAGTACGTCCGGGGTGTTCAGGCACAGCGCGCCGTAGCTGTTGCGGGTAACGATGACGTCATCGCTGCGCTGCACGATCTGCTCGCGGATGGGGATGCCTTCCACGCCGTAGTTGGTTCGTCGCTCGCGACGCGGAACGGCCTGGCCGCTGAGGACGGCATCGAGCGCTTCGCGCGCACGTGCATCGGCATGGGCCTGCGCGGCATCCTGGTCGTCGTCGGACCAGCCGAACCGGCGTACCACCAGCGGGCGTCCCTTGTACCTGTCCTGCAGGCGGGCTTCGGCCCAGTACGCTGGAACGATCATCATCCTGTATTCCCCTCGCTTCCCTTGCAGCCGGTCGGCACGAGTCTGGCACAGCCGCAGAGCGCGTTGCACGATACGGCAGCGCATGCGCCGACGCGGTGGTAGATTGCGCGCTTCGCGTGCACTCCACCAAGGACGGAGCCATGTTCGTGTCATTGCGCTGCCTGCTTGCCCTGGCCCTCGGCGGGGTGATCGGCGCCACCCAGGCGGCCGCGCCGGGACCGGAAATCCTGACCGCCGATGCCACCCGTTTCTACGCGCTGTACGAGGCCGCTGGCGGCAAGCCCAGCGTGGCCCAGCTTGAGCAGTACCTGGCGCAGGGCACGCCGAGCCTGGCCCAGTTCGCCAAGCTGCGCCGGGTGACCGCCCAGCGCATGGCCGAAGCGATGACCCGCGACCCTGCGCTGTACGCCAATGGACGGGCCTGCCTGGCGGAGCTGCCGGCAGTGCGGCAGCGACTGGTGCAGGTGTTCGCCAATCTGCAGGCGATCTATCCGCAGGCGAAGTTTCCGCCGGTGGCGATCGTGGTGGGCCGCGGCAAGCCGGTAGGCATGACGTACCCCGACGGCGTGGTGATCGGCCTGGAAGCGCTGTGCGCGGCCGATTTCATGAACGCCAACGCGCAGGACCGCTTCGTGCACGTGATCGCGCATGAGTACGTGCATATCCAGCAGACCGGCGTGAGCGAGTACGAAGCAGGCGACCCGCGGGCGACGGTGCTGCGCGAGTCGCTGGGCGAGGGGATCGCCGAGTTCATCGCCGAGCTGATTTCCGGCAACGTTGGCAATGGCCGGCATGCCGGCTGGACGCGGGGCAGGGAAGTGCATATCGAAAGTGCGTTCGCGCTGGACCTGGACAGCACCGATCTGACGCCTTGGCTGTACAACTACACGCCGGGTTCGCAGGAGCCCTACGATCTGGGTTACTGGGTGGGCTACCGCATTGCCAAGGCGTATTACCTGCAGGCCGGCAACAAGCGCGATGCCGTGCGTGCGCTGATCCAGCAGGACAACCCGAAGGCGATCCTGCAGGCCAGTGGCTGGACGCCGGGCATGTGGATGCCGGCGAAGGTGACGGGTGTGGCGGCAAGGTCGGCTGCAGCGGAAGAATGACCATTGGCCGGCTGCGCTAGACTGCGCGGGTCGACGACGGAGGATGCTCATGCGCAGGAGGACTTCACCGGCCTGGCTGCTGGCCGGATCGCTCATGGCGGGGCTGGCCACGCCCGTGTTGGTGCAGGCGGCCAGCAATCCATTGCTGACCAAGCCAGTGGAGGAGGTTCGGCCAGATGAAGTGCGCTTCATGCAGCAGCGTCTGTCCGATTGGCCGCAGCTGCAGAAGTACCGCGCAGCCAATGCTGCTTTGCCCGCGCCACGGGCCGGCCAGTCACGCGTGGTGTTCTTCGGCGATTCGATCACCGAAGGCTGGGGCAAGGAAGGCAGCAGCACCTTCTTCCCCGGCAAGGGTTACCTCAATCGCGGTATCAGCGGGCAGACCACCGCACAGATGCTGGTACGCTTTTCGCAGGATGTGCTGGCGCTGCGCCCGGATGTGGTGGTGATCCTGGCCGGCACCAATGACATCGCCGGGAACACCGGCCCGTCGACGCAGGCGATGATCGAGGACAATCTGCAGGCCATGCTGGATCTGGCCAAAGCGCATGGCATTGCGGTGGTGCTGGCGTCGGTGTTGCCGGTCAGCGAGTACCCGTGGATGCCGGGCATGGCACCTGCACCCAAGGTGCGTGCATTGAATGCTGCGTTGAAGCGGCAGGCCGATGCGCGCGGGCTGGTCTATCTGGACTACTACACGCCCATGGCCAACCGTGCCGGCGGACTGGATGCGCAGTTGGCAACCGATGGCGTGCATCCGACGGCAAAGGGCTATGCGCTGATGGCACCGTTGGCCGAAACGGCGATCAAGCGCGCGCAGGCGAACGCGCCCAAGCGCTGAGATTGGGGTAGTGCCGGCCGCTGGCCGGCAACCTCGATCTGCATGCCGAACGGATTGCCGGCCAGCGGCCGGCACTACCCTATCGGCTGCAGGCCGGCGCGGCCATCAACAACGACCATCTTGTCAGCGCTGTGGTGCTGCTGGACGGGCAGCCGTTGGGTGACATGCGCCTGCACCGGGTGAAGAGCGAAGGTTGCTTCCGCATGGATCCGGATGACGACGACTCGAGATTGGCTGCGGCCGACGGGTACTGGCTGATGCTCAAGCCACTGACGCCCGGTCGGCACACCGTGAGCGTCGGCGCCAACTCCAACTATGGTGCGCCCGAAGGTGGCGCGTACAGCCAGATGCGGCAGACCTTCGAGTATGTGCTGCATGTGGGTGGCCGCACGCAGATCACCTTCGTGACCCCCATGATGGTGGAGGTGTCTGCCCCCCTGATCTGCGCGGCAGGGGTCAATCTTGGTCCTGCTTCAACGCCAGATCGGCAGCCAGCAGAGCGTCGGCTGCCGCACTCAGGGCTGGCGAGGGCGGAGCAACCTCGCCGATCGATTCCATCATCTGCGGCATGCCGACGAACTGCCGCGCACGACGGTCGTAGATGCCGGTCACCAGCAGCGCACGGGTAGCGATTTTCTGATCCGGGCCGACCAGTACACGCTGCTCCATGATTACGCGCGTACCCACCCAGCCGGCCAGACGCGTTTCCAAGGTGAAACGCTGGAACGGCTTCAGCTCGCGCCGGAACTGGATGGTGCCGGCGCCAACGATCGGCGCCCACTTCTCACGCAGCGCCACCTTGCCCAGGCCCATGCGCAGGATCAGGTCCAGCCGGCCCAGGTCGAAGATGTTCCAGTAGCGGCCGTTGGTCATGTGCAGGTTGCTGTCCAGGTCGTTGGGCAGCACCCGGAACTGCAGGCGGGAGACGCCGAACGGGGCCTCCAGCGTCGGCCGGAACAGGCTGCACAGCAGCAGGTAGAGCAGGCGGAACCAGAGATTCATGGTTATGACGACTGTTATAGAGCGGCCGAAACGCTAGTCTATGACGACTGTCTTAGCAAGGAGCCGGCCGTGAGCCCGCGATCATCCGATGCCCCCCAGCGTGTGATCGATGCCGCAGCGCAGATGCTCGCGCGGGTGGGCCTCAACGCGACCAGCATCCGCGAAGTGACCAAACTGGCTGATGCGCCGCTCGGGTCCACGTATCACCACTTCCCGGGCGGCAAGCAGGAATTGTTGGCACGGGCCACCACGATGGCCGGCGACAAGGTGGAGGCGCTGCTGATCGAACTGCTGAAGGGCGGCGCGGTGCAGGGGTTGCAGCAGTTCCTGGCGCTGTGGCGCGAGCGCCTGCTGCGCACCGGTTTTCGTGCCGGCTGCCCGGTGCTGGCAGCGGCCGTCGAGGAGCCGGTGGAGGCCCTGCCAAGCCAGCCACGTGCGGCGGCCGCCGAGGTGTTTGCCCGCTGGCAGGGGCACCTGGCTGAAGCGTTCGTCGCCGATGGGCACGCGCCTGCCCAGGCGACCGGCCTGGCCAGCCTGGTGATTGCCAGTGTGGAAGGGGCAGTGGCGATGAGCCGCGCACTGCAGGACATCGCCCCGTTCGACCAGGTGGCTGCGCAGTTGTTGAAGGCGGCTGCACCGCCGGCTTGAGCGTTGCGCCGATTGTTCGCAGAACATGCAGGCACATCCGCTCAGGCGCGGTGGCACCGATGCCGCCAGACATGCGGCCGGGCGCAGCCTGTAGACGCGCCTCCACGGCAGGGTAGAATCCGGCCAGCGCAGCCCGCGCGTGCTTGGCAAGGATGTCTGCATGCTGCACCACCTCTCGTTGGGTGTCCGCGATCTCGAGCGTGCAGGTCGCTTTTACGATGCCGTTCTTGCAGCACTCGGTTACCGCCGCGTTTTCGAAGACGACACTGCGATCGGCTATGGCCTGGTCGAGGATGAAGACCTGTTGTGCCTGAAGCTGCGCAATGACGCGGCTGCGCCGGGACCGGGTTTCCACCTGGCGTTGGCAGCGCCCACACGCGAGGCCGTCGATGCGTTCCATCGCACCGGCGTGGCCACCGGAGGCCAGGACAACGGGCCTGCCGGCCTGCGTCCGGACTACGGCGACCACTACTACGCCGCGTTCCTGATCGATCCTGATGGCCATCGCATCGAGGCGGTGACCAAGGCGGCAGCATGAAGGACGGACGCAAGCCGGTTTCGATGTCGAGCGGCCGTAGCATCTGGCGCATTGCGTGATCCCAGCAGTGCCGGGCCATCCCCGGCGCTCGAGTTGTGAATCAGTCGAAGCGCCAGCGCAGGCCCGCATACACGCCGCGGCCTTCGCCGGGCGTCGAGCGCGCCACGTCCTTGCCGGCATCGTTGTAACCGGGGGTGACGGTGGCGGCGTAATGGCGGTCGGCGATGTTGCACATCTCCGCCCACAGCTGCCAGCGGCCGCCCGGTGCGTCGTAACCGATGCGACTACCGAAGATGACGTGGCCGTCCGCCCAATAGCTGTTGGCGTAGTCCACCGCGATGCGTGAGGCGTACTCGGTGTTCAGTGCGGCATACAGGCCCGAGGCGTGGTCGAAGCGCAGTTCGGCCTGATAGGCGTGGCGCGGCAGGCCGGGCAGGCGGTTGCTGCCGAAGCGCGTGTCATGGCGATAGCGGAAATCGCTGAAGGTGTACGCCTGGCGCAACGACAGACGGCCCGGTGCAGCCTGCCACAAGGTGCTGTCCAGACCGACCTCGATGCCACGGTGCACGGTGGGGCTGGCGTTGTTCTCAGCGATGAACAGGTTCGGCACCGGCTGTAGTTCCACGCTCAGCAGCTCGTGGTTCACGTGCGCGTAGTAGCCGGTCAATTCCCAACGACCGAGCGCCGCTTCGCCGCGTGCGCCGAGTTCCAGCGTGGTGGCGGTCTGGTTCTGCATCGGCACCGGCGCGCGCTGGCGGCCGGTGGACGGACCATTGCCCGCGCCGAAATACTGGTTCGAGCCCCAGATCATCGACCACGGGTGCGGCGCTTCCACCGAACGGCTGAGGTTGCCGAACCACTGCGTCTGCGGCGTCTGCTGCCAGGTGAAGCCCAGCCGCGGCGCGTAATCCCAGTCGTGGTCGCGCAGGCGGCCGCCGCTGCTCGGCCAGGTGACCTGCACATCGCGGCGGGTGTTGATCAGTGAAAAACCGGTCTGTACACGCAGGCGATCATTCACGGCCAGGCTGTTGCCGATGTGCAGCGTGCTGTCGGTGCCGTGGTGGCGGAAATCGCGCGTGCGGGTACCGGCGGCATAGCCGTTGCTGGCAAAGCGCAGCGACTCACGCACATCGGCATCCAGGTCGTGGGTTACGCGCAGGCCGATGGTGGTTTCGCTGTCCAGGCCGAACAGCGTATGCCGGCGACGGTAGTCCAGCGTGGCATTGAGATTGGCGTAGTCCAGCTGCTGGCGGTACAGGCTCTCGTTCAAGTCCATCGGGTATTTGTGATAGACCAGCCCCGCCTGCAGCGAGGAATCCTCGTCGATCTGCAGGGTGGTGAGATTGCCCACCCAGGTGCTGCCTGGCTGCGGGCGGCGCGCATCGATGGCCAGGTTGGCCGCGTTCGCCGCGCGCGGATCATTGCGGATCTGCTCGCGGGTCAGGCGCCCGGGTGTCTCGTGGTTTGTTTCGCGGTAGCGCACGAAGAAGCGGGTCTGCAGATCGGGGGTGATCTGCCAGCCGATGTTGGCCATCGCGCCCTTGCCATCGCCGGCCGCATGGCGCTGGTAGCCATCGAATTCGATATCGGTATAGGCCAGGAAGTAATCGACATCGCCGCTGACGCCGCCCCAGCTGATCCCGCGCTTCTGATAGCCGCGGCTGCCGGCTTCGTAGTGCAGCTGCACGCCAGCCGAGTCGCGACCGCTGCGGCTGATGTAGTCGATGGCTCCGCCCAGTGCCAGCGCCCCGCGTTCGAAGCCGTTGGCACCGCGCAGCACTTCCACGCGCGACAGCCACAACGGTTCCAGCAGTTCGTAAGGTGTGCCGCCCGGGCCGGTCAGTGGAAGGCCGTCGATCGACACCGCGATGCCGGAAGCGTGTGCACCTGGGCCGCGGTTGATGCCCGAGCCGCGGATCGACACCTTGGTGCCTTCGTTGCCCGGCGACTGCGCGCTGATGCCGGGCTGGTAGGCCAACACGTCGGCGCTGCTGGACAGGCGGCTGTCCGCCTTGGCCACGTCGATCACGTTGCTGGCGCCCGGCACGCGCTTCAGCGCCTCGCGCGCCTGCGCGCTGGCATCGGCGGCAGTGACCTGCACCGCGTCCAGCGTGGTGGCCTGTGGGGCGGCGTGGGCGGTGGTGGAAAGGCCAGGCAGGATGGCCAGTGACAGCAAGGAGGGGGCGGGGCGATACGGCAGGAAGGGCATGCGGACAGTCTGTAAACCAAAAAACAGGCCCGCAAGTTAACAGGTCGAGTGCGGTACGTCACCCCCGGCAGGCCGGGAATCGGCTACATCCCAGGAACAACTCGCCAGTAGTCCGGTTCTTGCGCTCAACCAGCGGCGCAGCGCACTTCCGGCAGGTCGCGGCAGTTGCGGCTTGCGTGGGCGTTGCCAGGGTCGGCTCCAGCCGTTCCAACGGTTCGGTGATCGGCCGAGTCTGCACTTCGCGGATCATCCGCAGTAGCTCGGCGCCGGGCACCAATGCGACGGGTTTGCCCGCCACGAAGGCTTGGGCATCACGGCTGAACTTGCCCGAGCTGACAACCATTGCCGCGTCCGCCTTGTGGTGCGCGAGCAGCCCGTACATCTCGCGCACGACCGCCACGCCCACCTGCTGCCGTCGCCATTGCTTGCATTGCACCAGCGTGCGCTTGCCGTTGCGTCGCAGGATCAGGTCGATGCCACCGTCCGCGCCGCCCAGTCCGGTTTCTTCGACTGCATAGCCTTGGCGCCGGAAGGCTTCGCCGACAAGAAGCTCGAAGTTTCGCCAGCCCGTCGTGGCCAGGCTTTCCAACCCGGTTCGGGTATCCAGCAGCTGGCGTCGCTTATAGGCGCCAGCCAAGGAAAGCAAGGTGGCAAGCATGCAGATCGCCAACCAGGCCCAGGCAAATACCGGTTGGGCAAGAAC
This sequence comes from Stenotrophomonas sp. G4, assembly GCF_003428825.1. Lineage (NCBI taxonomy): Bacteria > Pseudomonadati > Pseudomonadota > Gammaproteobacteria > Lysobacterales > Lysobacteraceae > Stenotrophomonas > Stenotrophomonas sp. G4. The sequence continues at coordinate 2,774,700 of NZ_CP031741.1, read as the reverse complement.
CTGAAGGAGGATGTCGCCAGTGGGGGCAGTGACAGGTTGGCGCCACGCCGGTAACAACCAGCGCAGAGTGGCGAAGCCGAGCCCGCCCACCGCTGCGTTGATGTACCACGGCCATGTGGCCATGACATCCAGAAGACTGTTGCGCCTGCGTCCCATGCATTTTTCTCCGACGTGCTCGCCATTGTTCAGTCGAGCCTTCCGATTGGTTTTCCGGTGTGTCCCACAGCAAATTCCAGTAGAAGAGGCTCGACTCTACAAAGCGGATTTCACCAGTGCTTTCGATTTGGCGTATAGCGTTTTGGCCATCTCAGCGTTACCGAGCGCAGCATGGCATTCGGCAAGACTGTCCCAGGCATTGGCCGAGGTGGGATACAGGGCCGTATTGAGGGCGAAGACCTTCAGCGCGGGCCGGTTGCCCAGATTGTTGCGGATCGCGTAGCCGGTTGCATTGATGGCCCGCTCCAGTTCGTCGGATGCAATGCCACTGTTTTCGCTCAGCCACGCACGCAGGCTGCTCTCACTGCTGCTGTCGCCGGTCAAGGCATAGCCGATCAAACGTTCGGATAGTGCTGCATGCGGAAACTCGCCTGGCGCAGCCACTGCCATCGTGCTTTCCACCAGCGTGCTTGACCAGGCATTGCGGGCGCTGCCATTGGTCAGGTACACGAACACCCAGTAGCCGCTGGCCAGCGTGCCCTTGTAGGCCAGCCGCGCGCGCACGCGGGTGCCACCATCGTGGCCGACCTGTGTGTAGCCATCGCTGCGGGTCGTATCCCAGCCGGTGGAGAAGAAGTTGCTGCCACCGCCGGTCAGTACCTGGGGCTGCCACAGCGCTTCCAGCGTGGCCGTGCGCACCAGCTTGCCGGTCGCCAGTGCCTGCAGGAAACGGTTCATGTCGCCCACGGTGGTCTGCAGATCGGCGTGGCCCCAGCCGTAGTGCGGCCATGGATCTTCATTGGCCGGCTGCAGCTGGCCGTCCTTGCCGATGTACGGCACTGCCGCGCGCTGTGCCGGCACGCTGGCTGCTCCCCACGAGGTGCTGGTCATTTTCAGCGGCCGCAGGATGCGTTCGCGTGCAATGACCGGATAGGGCTTGCGGTACTGCGCCTCCAGCAACGCAGTCAGCACCAGGTAGTTGGCCTGCGTGTACTGCACGCGGCTGCCGGTTCTGAACTGCAGCGGCGCCGAACCGGCCACCTTCAACGCAGCAGCAGGATCGGGTGCCACGCCCGGGTAGCCTTTGCTCACCCAGCGGTTGTCCACGCGGTCGTAGTATTCGCCGATGCCAGAGCTGTGGTTGAGGAAGTCACGCACGTGGATGGCCTGCCACGCGGTCGGCAGGTCCGGCACATAACGACTGGCGGGGGCATCCAGATCCACCTTGCCCTGGTCCACCAGCTGCATCACCAGCGTGCTGGTCAGGAGCTTGGCCATCGACTGAGCAGCGAAGATGGAATCGACGGTGGCGGGCGCGTGGGTAGCCGGGTCGCGTTCACCACTGGCGCCCTCGTACAGCACGTTGCCGTTGTGTGCGACCAGTACCGCCTGGCCGGCGATGCCGTAGCGTTCGCGGTTGCTCTGCAATTGGGCGTCGAGCCGGGAAGAAGGGTCGGTAGGGACGTCACGCGCCGAGGCGAACGGGGTGGCAAACAGGGCGCAGAGCAATGCAGCAGCGAGCGTGCGGTACATCGCGGTGATCCGTCAGCGGCGATGGCGCATCTTGGTCACCGCGGGGGAATAGGGTCAAGCCAGGAGGGTTGTGCCGACCAAGGTCGGCATCCACCAGAGCGATGGCCATCAGGAAGAACCGGCCAGCGGCCGGCACTACCCGGGTGCTGGGTCAGCCGAGGATTCCCGGCAGATCCAGACCCTTCTCCTTCGCGCAATCAATCGCGATCCCATAGCCCGCATCGGCATGGCGCATCACGCCGGTGGCCGGGTCGTTCCACAGCACGCGTGCAATGCGCTTGGCCGCCGCTTCAGTGCCATCGCAGACGATCACCATGCCGGCGTGCTGCGAGAAGCCCATACCCACGCCGCCGCCATGGTGCAGCGACACCCACGTCGCGCCACTGGCGGTGTTGAGCAGGGCATTCAGCAGCGGCCAGTCGGACACAGCATCGGAGCCGTCGGCCATCGCTTCGGTTTCGCGGTTCGGCGAGGCCACGCTGCCGCTGTCCAGATGGTCGCGACCGATCACCACCGGCGCCTTCAGTTCACCGTTGGCCACCATCTCGTTGAAGGCCAGGCCCAGTCGATCACGATCGCCCAGGCCGACCCAGCAGATGCGCGCCGGCAGGCCCTGGAACTTGATCTTCTCGGCGGCCATGTCCAGCCAGCGGTGCAGGTGCGGGTTGTCCGGAATCAGCTCCTTCACCTTGGCATCGGTCTTGGCGATGTCTTCCGGGTCGCCGCTCAGCGCCGCCCAACGGAACGGGCCGATGCCACGGCAGAACAGTGGCCGGATGTAGGCCGGCACGAAACCCGGGAAATCGAACGCACCCTCGACACCTTCTTCCAGCGCCAGCTGCCGCAGGTTGTTGCCGTAATCCACGGTAGGCACGCCCAGCGAGTGGAAACCGAGCATGGCGCGGATGTGGTTGGCCATCGACGCACGCGCGGCCTTTTCCACTTCCTTCGGGGCGGTCACGCGCTTGGCATCCCATTCTTCCACCGTCCAGCTCTGCGGCAGGTAACCGTTCACCGGGTCGTGGGCGGAGGTCTGGTCGGTCAGCAGGTCCGGCTTCACGCCGCGGACCAGCAGTTCGTCCAGCACGTCGGCAACGTTACCGAGCAGGCCCACCGACAGCGGCTTCTTGGCGGTGCACGATTCTTCGATCAGGCGCAGGGCCTCATCCAGATCGTCGGTCCAGGTATCCAGGTAGCCGGTGCGCAGGCGCATCTCGATGCTGCTCTTGCGGCATTCCACCGCCAGGCAGGAGGCGCCGGCCATCACCGCGGCCAGCGGCTGCGCGCCACCCATGCCGCCCAGCCCGCCGGTGAACAGCCACTTGCCGGCCAGGCTGCCGTTGTAATGCTGGCGGCCCATTTCCACGAAGGTTTCGTAGGTGCCCTGGACGATGCCCTGTGCGCCGATGTAGATCCAGCTGCCGGCGGTCATCTGCCCATACATCGCCAAACCTTTCTTATCCAGCTCGTTGAAGTGATCCCAGTTGGCCCAGCGCGGCACCAGGTTGGAGTTGGCGATCAGCACGCGCGGTGCATCGGCATGGGTGCGGAACACGCCCACCGGCTTGCCCGACTGCACCAGCAGCGTCTGGTCATCGTCCAGGCGCTTGAGGGTTTCGACGATGGCGTCGAAGCTCTCCCAATCGCGTGCGGCACGGCCGATGCCGCCGTACACCACCAGCTCCTGCGGCCGCTCGGCCACGTCCGGGTGCAGGTTGTTCATCAGCATGCGCAGCGGCGCTTCGGTGAGCCAGCTCTTGGCGGTGAGCGTGGTGCCGGTCGGTGCGGCAATGGTGCGGGACGGGTCGTTGCGGGTCATGCGGCGCTCCGGTTCGTAGCGAATTCAAGGCAGGCATTGAGCACCTGCGCCAGGGTGTGGCGCAGCGGTGCGGCGTGTTCGGGGTCGAGCGGGGTGGGCCAGCTGTGCTCGTCCACCTGGTCGGGTAGTGGTTCGTGCATGTAGCCGCGGCAGGCCAGTTCCATCTGCAGGCTGTGCACACCACCGGCAATGCTGCTGTAGTGGCGGGTGATCCAGCCGCCCTTGAAGCGGCCGTTGCGCACCTGGCTCATGCCGCTGAGCGCCAGCAGGTTTTCCACCACATCGCTCAGCGCGTTGTCGCAGGAGGTGTCCGGTGCACCGGACGGCCCGGCGGTGCCGAGATTGAACTGCGGCAACTCGCCCTCGAACAGGTGCGGGATGTGCGAACGGATCGAATGCGCGTCGTACACCACCACGGTGCCGTGGCGTGCACGCAGGCGTGCGATCTGCGTGGCCAGTGCGTTGTGGTACGGCGCGAAATACGTGTCGCGGCGCCGGGCAATCTCGGCGTCATCCGGCTCGCGACCGGCGTGGTACAGCGGCTGGTTGTCGAAGGTGGTCAGCGGGCACAGGCCGGTGGTGTTCTGCCCCGGGTACAGCGACACGCCGCTGGGGTTGCGGTTGAGGTCGATCACCGAACGCGAGATTGCCGAGCGCACGGTGGTCGCGCCCATGCCGCGTGCGAAGTCGTACAGCTCATGCACCCACCAGTCGGCATCGCGGCGCGCCAGCCACGGCGAGTGGAAATCGCCGATCAGGTCATGCGGCAGCTCGCTGCCGGTGTGCGGGAAGCTGACGATCAGCGGCGCATCGCCTTCGTGCACGGTCAGCCATTCGGGATGGCCGTTCATGCCTGCGGTTCCACCGTGGGCAACAGCTCGGCCAGACCCTTGGCCAATGCGCCGCTGCGGACCAGATCGGTTGCGATCACCATGTCCGGGTGGAAATAGCGATCGTCCTGCAGCATCGGCACCTGTGCACGCAGCGTGGCGCGCACGCTTTCCAGTGCCTTGCTGGAGCGCAGCGGCGCATGGAAGTCGCAGCCCTGCGCAGCGGCCAGCAGCTCGATGCCGATCACGTTGGCCGCGTTCTCGGCCATCTGCATCAGGCGGCGTGCACCGTGCGCGGCCATCGACACGTGGTCTTCCTGGTTGGCTGAAGTAGGAATCGAATCGACGCTGGCGGGGTAGGCGCGCTGCTTGTTTTCCGAGACCAGCGCAGCGGCGGTCACCTGCGGAATCATGAAGCCGGAGTTCAAACCCGGGCGCGGGGTCAGGAAGGCCGGCAGACCGGACAGCGCAGGGTCGACCAGCATCGCCAAGCGGCGCTCGCTGATCGAACCGATTTCGCACACAGCCATCGCCAGCATGTCGGCGGCGAAGGCCACCGGCTCGGCGTGGAAGTTGCCGCCGGACAGCGCCTCACCGGTGTCGGTGAACACCAGCGGGTTGTCGGACACGCCGTTGGCTTCGATTTCCAGCGTGGTCGCAGCTTGGCGCAGGATGTCCAGCGCCGCGCCCATCACCTGCGGCTGGCAGCGCAGGCAGTACGGGTCCTGCACGCGCACGTCGTTGTCACGGTGCGATTCGCGGATGCCCGAATCCTGCATCAGCGTGCGCAGGGTGGCGGCGGTGGCGATCTGCCCACGCTGGCCACGCAGCGCATGGATACGCGGATCGAACGGCGTATCCGAGCCCTTGGCCGCTTCCACCGACAGCGCGCCGGTGACCAGTGCGGCCTGGAACACGGTTTCGATCTCAAACAGGCCGGCCAGTGCGTACGCGGTGGAGAACTGGGTGCCGTTGAGCAGGGCCAGGCCTTCCTTCGCGCCCAGCTCCACCGGCTGCAGGCCGGCGCGAGCCAGTGCGTCCACGGCGGGCAGGCGTTCATCGCCGACGAAGGCCTCGCCGACGCCGATCATCACGCTGGCCAGATGCGAGAGCGGTGCCAGGTCGCCAGAGGCACCGACCGAGCCCTGCGCCGGCACCACCGGCAGCACGCCCTTCACCAGCATTGCTTCCAGCAGCAGCAGCGTTTCCTCGCGCACGCCGGAAGCACCCTGGGCCAGGCTGACCAGCTTCAACGCCATCATCAGCCGCACCACATTGGCCGGCATCGGCTCGCCCACGCCTGCGGCATGCGAGAGCACGATGTTCCGCTGCAGGGTGGCCAGGTCCTCGCGCTCGATGCGCACGCTGGCCAGCTTGCCGAAACCGGTGTTGATGCCATACACCGGTGCGCCCTTGGAAACGATGGCAGCCACCGTTGCGGCACTGGCGCGCACCGCCGGCAACGCGGCCGGGTCAAGCGACAGCGGCGCACCGCGATACGCCTGCCGCCACTGGGCGAGGGTGACATGACCGGGGCGAAGAACCAGGGTGTTGCTCATGTGTTGCTCCAGGAGGCAGGCAGGTCGGGCTGTCCGCGCATCACGCGCGCGTGCAGCGGGTTGAATCCAATGCGATAGACCAGGTCGGCGGGGGCGTCGATGTCCCAGATCGCCAGGTCGCAGTCCATGCCGACGGCCAGGCGGCCGATGCGCTCGCCATGGCCCAGCGCACGCGCCGCTTCACGGGTGAAGCCGGCGATGCACTCGTCCACGGTCAGGCGGAACAGGGTGGCGCCCATGTTCATTGCCAGCAGCGGGCTGGTCAGCGGCGAGGTGCCGGGGTTGCTGTCGGTGGCCAGTGCCAGCGGCACGCCGGCCGCACGCAGCGCGGCGATCGGCGGCAGGGTGGTATCGCGGGTGAAGTAGAACGCGCCCGGCAGCAGCACGGCGACGGTACCGGCGGCGGCCATCGCGGCGATGCCGGCGTCGTCCAGATGTTCGATATGGTCGGCCGACAGCGCACCGAAACCGGCCGCCAGTTCGGCGCCATGCTGGTTGCTCAGTTGTTCGGCGTGGATCTTGATCGCCAGACCATGCGCACGCGCAGCGTCGAATACCTGGCGGGCCTGCGCCGGCGAGAACGCGATGTTCTCGCAGAAGATGTCCACGGCCTCGGCCAGGCCTTCTGCAGCGATGGCCGGAATCATCACCTCGCACACCTCATCGGTGTATTCCTGCGCCTCGCGACCGGGCGGCACCGCGTGCGCACCGAGGAAGGTCGGCACCACGTTCACCCGGCATTCCTCGCCCAGCGCTCGTGCCACCTGCAACTGCTTGCGCTCGTCCTGCAGGGTCAGGCCGTAGCCGGACTTGATCTCGATGGTGGTTACGCCTTCGGCGCGCATCGCCAGCAGGCGCGGCCGGCTCTCGCGTGCCAACTGCTCTGGCGAGGCAGCACGGGTGGCGCGCACCGTAGAGACGATACCGCCACCAGCACGGGCGATCTCGGCATAGCTCACGCCCTGCAGGCGCTGCTCGAATTCGTTGGCGCGGTTGCCGGCGTAGACCAGGTGGGTGTGGCAATCGATCAGACCAGGCGAGATCCATCGGCCTTCGCCGTCGATGCGGGTGGTCGGCTGCAGATGGGCATCGCTGCCGGCGGGGCCGACGTGCACGATGCGGCCATCGGTGGCGGCCAGTACGGCATCGCGCAGGACACCCAGGCCCTCGCCATCGAGGGTCATCAGGTGGACGTTGGACCAGAGGGTATCGACGTGCATGGCATCCACAACGCAGCTGTGCTTATATGTCTATACAATATAGGCGTCCAATTCGGGTTGTCCAGCCATGTCCGATTCGCGTCCCGCGCACTCCTTCCATGCCGCCCATGCCCTGCTGGACGACGGCTGGGCCGCCGACGTCCGCCTGCAGGTGCAGGACGGGCGCATCGCCGCGGTCACGCGTGGGCAGGCTGCGCAGCAGGGTGATACCCGCGTGGGCATCCTGGTGCCGGGCCTGCCGAACCTGCACAGCCACGCCTTCCAGCGCGGCATGGCCGGCCTGACCGAGATCGGTGGCGGCGACGGCGACAGTTTCTGGAGCTGGCGCGAACTGATGTACCGCTTCCTGGCCCATCTGCGCCCGGATGCAGTGCAGGCCATCGCCGCCCAGGCCTACATGGAAATGCTGGAAAGCGGCTTCACCCGTGTCGGCGAATTCCACTACCTGCACCACGATGCCGATGGCCGCCCCTACGCCGATCGCGCCGAGATGAGTGTGCAGATCGCTGCTGCGGCCGCGCAGGCCGGCATCGGCCTGACCCTGCTGCCAGTGTTCTACGCCCACGCCGATTTCGGTGGCGCGCCGCCGAACCCGGCACAGCGCCGCCTCATCCATGACGTAGACGGGTTCGCGCAGCTGCTTGATGGCGCCCGCACCGCGCTGGCCACGCTGCCCGATGCGGTGCTGGGCATCGCCCCGCACAGCCTGCGCGCGGTGACCGGCGACGAGCTGAGCGCACTGCTGCCGCTGACCGATGGCCCGATACACATCCATATTGCCGAGCAGGTACGCGAGGTCGAGGCCTGCCTGGCATGGAGTGGCCGGCGACCGGTGCAGTGGCTGTACGAGCATGCCCCGGTCGATGCGCGCTGGTGCCTGGTGCACGCCACCCACATCACCGACGACGAGCGCTCGCAGATGGTCGCCAGCAAGGCCGTGGCCGGGCTGTGCCCGATCACCGAGGCGAATTTGGGCGACGGCCTGTTCCCGATGCAGGCCTTCGCGCGCGAGGGCGGGCGCTTCGGTGTCGGCTCCGATTCCAACGTGCTGATCGATGCCACAGAAGAGCTGCGCCTGCTGGAATACGGCCAGCGGCTGGCCCTGCGGGGTCGCAACGTGTTGGCCCCGGATGCCGGCCGCAGCACCGGGCGCTTCCTGTTCGAGGGTGCGCTGCAGGGCGGTGCCCAGGCGCTCGGTGTGGCCGCCGGCCTGCAGGTGGGTGCCAGCGCAGACATGGTTGAACTGGATGCCGCGCACCCCGCGTTGCAGGCGCGACACGGTGACGCATGGCTTGACAGCTGGGTGTTCGCCGCACGTAATGGCGCGCTGCGATCGGTCTGGCGCCATGGCCGCCAGTGCGTGGCCGACGGCCGCCACCTGCAGCGCGAGGCCATCACCAGCGCCTTCGCCGCTGCCCTGCGTGGCGTGCTGGGCTGATCGCCTCCGACCATCGAGACTCCACCACGTGAAGGCCAGCAAGTCCGCCACGCTCAACCAGCGCATCCGCAGCGACCTGGAAAGCCGCATCCTCAGCGGAGAGTGGGCGCCGGGCTTCCGCATTCCGTACGAGCACGAGCTGATGGAGCAGTACGGGTGCTCGCGGATGACGGTGAACAAGGTGCTGACCGCGCTGGCCGAGAGCGGCATGATCGAGCGCCGCCGCCGAGCGGGCTCCTTCGTGGCTCGGCAGCCACCGCATCTGGAGCAGGTGGCGCTGGAGATCCCGGACATCGCAATGGAGGTCGGATCGCGCGGACATCAGTACGGCTACCGGCTGCTGCAGCGTGAACTGCGCCTGGCCGAGGCAGCCAATGCCGGCGAAGTGGAACTGGCCGGCAGTGAGCAGTTGCTGGCGATGCGCTGCCTGCATCTGGCCGATGGCCGGCCGCTGGCGCTGGAGCATCGCCTGATCAGCCCGGTCGGCGTGCCCGAGGTGCTGGAGGTGGATTTCAGCACCACCGCGCCGGGCAGCTGGCTGCTGCAGAACGTGTCGTGGACGCGCGCCCAGCATCGCATCAGCGCCTGGGGCGCCGATGCGCCTACCGCCAAGCTGCTGGACGTGAAGCCCGGTACCGCCTGCCTGGTGATCGAGCGCCTGACCTGGCGCGGCGAACAGCCGATCACCCGCGTACGACAGATGTTCCTGGGCGATGCCTGGGACCTGGTCGCCCGTTTCGCACCCGGGGCGCGATAGCGGCGAGGAGGCCCTCATGCGATATCCAGTCTTGATCGAGGCCGGTGATGAACGCACCGCGTGGAGCGTGATCGTGCCGGACCTGCCTGGCTGCTTCTCGGCTGCCGACACACTCGACGATGCATTGACGTCTGCCGAAGAGGCGGCACTGGCATGGATCGACGCCGCGCTGGATGCCGGCCGCTCGATTCCACGCCCTTCATCGCCACAGAAGGTGGTAGCCGAGGCCGGAGCTGCAGCAGGGTGGATCCTCGCTTACATCTGCATCGATCCATCGTTGCTGGATGACACCATTGAGCGCGTCAACATCAGCTTGCCGCGCCGTGTCCTTGCTCGCCTGGATGCGCAGGCCAAGGCGGCCGGCGAGTCGCGCTCCAGTTACATCGCGCACCTGACGTCACGGGGCTGACGATACGGCGACCGGGCACGCGCCCGGCGCTACACCCGGCAGCCCATCAATACGTCGCGCACTGCCGCCAGCGCACCGGCTCATCCACGCCGGGGCGGGCGTTGAGCTGCACGCGCACGTTGCGCAGGGCGGGGTAGCGCAGCACTTCCTGGCACACACGCGGCCACACGGTTTCCAGTTCGCCGGTGCGGTTGATCGCCAGCGTCTGTCGGGTCAGCCAGACACCGCTGGCGATGCCGGATTGCCCGGCCAGCGCGCGGGCCAGTTCAGCCTGGTAGCGGTCCAGCGTGGCAGCGTCCGGGTTGGGATTGCTGCGTGTGTCGTCGCCATTCTGCGGCGCGGCTGCGGCGACCATGGGAGCGGGCGCATTCGCGGCGCTGTCCGGCGCGGCGGGCGTCAGCACAGGAGGTGCAGCCGGCGGCGCGACAGGTGCAGCGGCCGGTGCCGGGATCGGGTCCGCCTGTTCCGGGCGCAGGCCCTGCAGGCCAAGCCCGACCAGCAGGCCCAGCGTCACTGAGGCCAGTGCGGCAATGGCGATGCGGCGCAGCGCCTCATGGCGGGCGATCGCGCGCACGCGGGTCTCAACATCGGCCGGCAGGTAGGGCTGCAGCAGTGGCCACAGGCGCGGACCATCGATTACTTCCACTGCCTGCTTTTCCGCCGCGCCCAGGCCATCGCGTTCAACCCGGCCTTCGGTGATCAGCATGCCGCCCTTGGCGCCTGCCAGTCGCGCGGCAGCACCCAGTTCGTTCACCGCAGCGGTGCCGATGCGATAGGCCAGGCCATGCTTGCACGACACCCGCCAGGTGTTCGGGCCATCGCTGAGCAGGAAATCGCTGCTCGGCTCGCGGCTTTCCTCGCTCGGATCCTGCAGTTCACGCAGGCCGCGCTGCTCGCGCAGCATGCGCTTGATCAGCGTGGAAAACTCACGCCAGTGCATGCCCGCCAGGGCCTGCAGGCCCAGTTGCATTTCGGTACGTCGACGCTTGAACCACCACAGGTACACGGTGGCCAGGGTGCAGGTAAGCAGGGCCGACAGCAGGGCCAGAATCCAGGGAAGCATGCAGGGCGACGACGGAAGGGGCGAAAACGGAAGCCCACAGTGTAAAGGGCCGACCGGTTGATTGCGTCAGGGTGTTCCCGACAACAACCGTGATGCAGCCCGCAGATCTGCATGCGCCAGACACGAAGAAACCCGCCAATCCTGAAGCCGTGAGGGGAGGGAACAAACGGCAGCCGAAGCGATTGGCGGGTTCTACGCGATTGTCAACGAAAATTTATTGCGTTGCAACAAAGGCGGTTCAGGGCGTGCTGCCCGGCGACTGGTGGCTGCCCGGCGAGGGGGCATCCACGTCGGTGGAGGCGCGGTGTTCGAGCTTGGCCAGGCGTGCGCTCAGGGCATCGATGCGGGCTTCCAGCGCGGTGACCTGATCGGCGGTCGGCACGTGCAGTCGCTTGAGTACGCCCTGCACCTGGTCATCGAAGGCCTTGTTGACCTTGTCCCAGGTTCCGGATGCCTTCTCACGGGCTTCGTCCAGCGAGTGCTCGACGTTGTCGCGCCAGCCCGGTTCCTGCTCGCCGCTGCGTTCACGGCGGCGGGCTTCCCAGGCTTCGCCTTCCTTCACCAGGCCATCGAAGAAACGGCCTCCCTCTGCCTGCGCGCGCCCGAGGGCGCCCAGACCGGCCAGCCAGACCTGCTGTGCCGAATCGCTCAGCTTGCGCGAAAAGCGCTCTGCCTGGTCGCCGAAGCCGGCATCGTCGTCGCGGCGATCGTCATTCTCGTAACGGTTCATTGCATTCCCCGTGGGAGTTGGGCCTATCCCCGAGAGTAGCGCGGCGCGCCGTTGCTGGGCCGTGATGGCCGCAGCGCAGGTTCAGCCCAGCTTTTCCTTCAACACGCGCTGGATCTCGCTTTCCACCATGCCCTTCATTGCCGACAGCAGGAAGCCCAGCTTGGCCGTGACCCGCACCGCGCCCGGCTGCAGTTCGATCGCACCGTCCACGCCACTGCCGGAGAAATTCAGCACGTCGGCGGCCCACGACGACTTCAGGCCGAAGCGTTCGCCCAGCTTGGCGGCAACCTGCTCGATCGCTTCACGTGCCTGGGTGTCGGGCAGGGCGTGGGCGTGGCGGACATCGATGGTGGACATGCGGGCTCCTGGCGCAGGGCGGGGATCAATTGAGAGGGCGAGCATTGTGCGCATCGACGGCGCCCACGCCAAGCGCTCATCGCAGGTTCTTCTTCGTGGGCGGCCAACCTGCTAGTCTGCGCCGCGTGCAGAACCTGCTAGTTCACTTCAGTCAACAACAACAGCCCGACCAGCCGCTGCGGCCCGGGGTGCAGCGCATCGTGCGCCAGGCAAACGGCAGCGTGCGCCTCGGTGATGCCGGCAACGGCGCGCTGCTGCTTGCGCAGTTCTGCATGGACGACCGCGGCCTCTGGCTGCAGGTCGGCAACGGTATCCGTGGGATCCATGTGAATGGTCGCCCGGTGCGGCGCATGGCCCTGCTGAGGGCGGGCGACGCGGTCTACGTCGATGGCGTGGAAATGGTCCTGCAGGGCGAGGTCGATACCCTGCTGCAGGCACCGGCGCCGGCAGCCAGCGTCGATGGCAGCGGTGACGAGCCGCGCCTGCTGCGTGGTGTGGGCGGCCTGCACCACGGCCGCAGCTACCCCCTGTCGCGCGCGCGGGTGATCGGCCGTGGCAGCGATGTCGACATCGAGATCGATGAGCCTGCCTTCGCCGAACAGCACGCGCGGGTGGAAGTCCATGGCGAGCGGGTACTGTTGCGCGATCTGGGCAGTGCCGATGGCACCCGGGTCAACGGCGTTGCCGTGCGCCACTGTTGGCTGCAGGCCGGCGACCAGGTCGTGTTCGACGGCCAGCACCGGTTCGTGCTGGAAGTGCCGCACGACCCGCGCCGGCGACCGCCACTGGCCGATGACGAAGGCAGCGACGAAGCCGAACAGGCACCGGTGGTGCCGGTCGCCCCGCGTCGGGTGCGGCGCTGGCCGTGGCTGCTGGGCAGTGCGTTGCTGCTGGCAGCCGTGCTCAGCCTGCTGCTCTGGTTCGGCGCGCGCTGAATTCGTTCCGCCGGGCATGGCCCGGGGCTACCGGCCGGACCAACCCGCTTTGGGTAGTGCCGGCCGCTGGCCGGCAACATCGGTGAACCAAGGTGATTGCAGTTGCCGGCCAGCGGCCGGCACTACCAGTGCCGCCGTGGCAATGGATACGGATGCAACCAAATTTCCCTTGCGCCACAAGGCCGCAAGGCTGGTGCAGTGCGGCATACTAGGGGTCTTGCCCCACAGGTGTGCCATGACGCGCGCGTTCAACTTCAGTGCCGGCCCTGCAACGTTGCCGGAATCGGTCCTGCGCCAGGCGCAGGCGGAAATGCTGGACTGGCACGGTAGCGGTGCCTCCATCGTGGAAATGAGCCATCGCGGTCCGGAGTTCATGTCCGTGGCCGCCGAGGCCGAGGCCGACCTGCGTCGCCTGCTCGACATTCCCGAGGACTATGCGGTGCTGTTCCTGCCCGGTGGCGCCACCACCCAGCAGGCGTTGATCCCGCTCAACTTCGCCAGCCCCGGCCAGCGTGCCGACTACGTGGTCACCGGCCACTGGGGCAAGACCGCAGTCAAGCAGGCCAGCCCCTACGTGGACGTCAACATCGCCGCCAGCAGCGAGGCCGAAGGGTATCGCCAGCTGCCCGAGCGCGCCGGTTGGCAGCTCTCTCCCGATGCCGCCTACGTGCACATCACTGCCAACGAGACCATCCACGGCGTCGAGTTCCGTGATGTTCCCGAGACCGGCAACGTGCCGCTGGTGGCCGACTTCAGTTCGTCCATCGCCAGCGAGCCGCTGGATGTGCGCCGCTACGGTGTCATCTATGCCGGTGCGCAGAAGAACCTGGGCCCGGTCGGCATCGCGGTGATGATCATCCGTCGCGACCTGCTGGAGCGTAGTGGCCAGCCACGCGCGGACATCTTCGATTACCGCTCGCACGTCGCCCGCGATTCCATGCTCAACACCCCGCCCACCTGGAACTGGTACCTGGCCGGTCTGGTGTTCAAGTGGATGCTGGCCGAAGGTGGCGTGGTCGAGTTCGCCAAGCGCAACGCCGCCAAGGCCGCGCTGGTGTACGGCGCCATCGATGCCTCCGGCGGCTTCTATCGCAACGAGGTCGCCCATTCGGCGCGCTCGCGGATGAACATCCCGTTCTTCCTGCCCAACACCGACCTGGATGCCCGTTTCGTCGCCGATGCCAAGGCCGCCGGCCTGCTGGCGCTGAAGGGTCACAAGGTGGTCGGCGGCATCCGCGCCTCGCTTTACAACGCCATGCCGCTGGCCGGGGCCGAGGCGCTGGTCGCCTTCATGGCCGATTTCCAGCAGCGTCACGGCTGAGCAATGAACGGCGCGCATCGTCGGGTGCGCGCCCCGCAACAAGGAATTCCGATGGCAAGCAAACCCAGCAAGAAGGCGTCGAAGAAGGCCGAGCCGGCCAAGGACAGCGCCACTTCCAAGCCCAAGGGCAAGTCGAAGGCAACCGCGGTGCCGACCCTGGCGCCACTGGCACTGGCCGATGTGCGTTCGAAGATCGACCAGATCGACCGTGACATCCAGAGCCTGATTGCCGAGCGCGCACAGTTCGCCCACCAGGTCGGCAAGGCCAAGGGCAAGCTCGCCGCCGCCGTCGATTACTACCGCCCCGAGCGCGAGGCGCAGGTGCTGCGCATGGTGGTGGATCGCAACGAAGGCCCGCTCAGCGATGAGCTGCTGGTGCACGTCTACCGCGAAATCATGTCGGCCTGCCTGGCCCAGCAGGAGCCGTTGAAGATCGGCTACCTCGGCCCGGAAGGTACCTTCAGCCAGCAGGCCGTGCTCAAGCACTTCGGCCGCTCGGCGCTGGGCCTGCCGATGGCCAGCATCGAAGAAGTGTTCCAGGAAGTGGAAGCGGGCAACGCCGATTTCGGCGTGGTGCCGGTGGAAAACTCGGGGCAGGGCACCATCCAGATCACCCTGGACATGTTCCTCACTTCCAACCTGAAGATCTGCGGCGAAGTGGAACTGCGCGTACAGCAGTACCTGATGTCGCGCAGTGGCCGCATCGAGGACATCGAGCGCGTCTACGGCCATCCGCAGTCGTTCATGCAGACCTCGGCATGGATGCGCGCCAACCTGCCCAAGGCCGAGAAGATCCCGGTGGCCAGCAACGCCGAAGGCGCGCGCCGTGCGCGCAACGCCGACGATGCAGCGGCCATCGGCGGCGAGAGCGCCGGCCATGTGTACGGCCTGAAGAAGGTCGTCACCAAGCCGATCCAGAACGATGCCGACAACACCACCCGTTTCCTGGTGGTGGGTCGCAACATCTTCCCGACCTCCGGCCATGACCGCACTTCGGTGCTGGTGTTCATCCATGACAAGCCCGGCGCGCTGTTCGATGTGCTCAGCCCGTTCGCGCGCCATGGCATCAGCATGAACCGCATCGAATCGCGTCCCTCGCACCATGGCAAGTGGGAATACGGCTTCTTCATCGACCTGGCCGGTCACATCGACGACGCGCCGATGCAGGCCGCACTTGCCGAACTGGAAGCGCACTCGGCGCAGATCAAGGTGCTTGGCTCCTATCCGGTAGCCGTGCCCTGATCCCTGCTGCGGCGGCTGCGGCCGCCGCCCCTGATGCACCGCCGGCGAGCCGGCGTTTACGGAACCATTCAACGATGAGCAACGCGCAGCACTGGATCGCCCGCAAGGGCCAGCCCCTGCAGGGCAGCCTGACCATTCCCGGCGACAAGTCGGTCTCGCACCGCTCGGTGATGTTCGCCGCGCTGGCCGATGGCACCTCGCATATCGAAGGCTTCCTGGAAGGCGAAGACACCCGCGCCACCGCGCGCATCTTCAGCCAGCTGGGCGTGCGCATCGAAACCCCCAGTGCGTCGCAGCGCGTCGTGCACGGCGTCGGCATCGATGGCCTGCAGGCACCCAGCGCACCGCTCGACTGTGGCAATGCCGGCACCGGCATGCGCCTGCTGGCCGGCCTGCTGGCCGCTCAGGCATTCGACTGCACGCTGGTCGGCGACGAATCGCTGTCCGGCCGTCCGATGCGCCGCGTCACCGGTCCGCTGTCGCAGATGGGCGCGAAGATCGACACCGAGGAAGACGGCACGCCGCCGCTGCACGTGCATGGCGGGCAGACGCTGCACGGCATCGACTTTGCCTCGCCGGTGGCCAGTGCGCAGATCAAGTCCGCCATGCTGCTGGCCGGCCTGTACGCGCACGGCGAAACCAGCGTGACCGAACCGCACCCGACCCGCGACTACACCGAGCGCATGCTGTCCGCGTTCGGCGTGGACATCGCGTTCTCGCCGGGCAAGGCCCGCCTGCGTGGTGGCCAGCGCCTGCGCGCGACCGATATCGTGGTGCCGGCGGACTTCTCTTCGGCCGCGTTTTTCCTGGTCGCAGCCAGCATCATTCCCGGCTCCGAACTGCGCCTGAAGCAGGTCGGCCTCAATCCGCGCCGCACCGGCCTGCTGCACGCGCTGCGCCTGATGGGCGCGGACATCACCGAACAGAACCCGGCAGAGCAGGGCGGCGAACCGGTGGCCGATCTGCTGGTGCGCTACGCGCCGCTGAAGGGTGCGCGCATTCCCGAGGAGCTGGTGCCGGACATGATCGACGAGTTCCCGGCATTGTTCGTGGCCGCTGCTGCTGCCGAAGGCCAGACCGTGGTGACCGGCGCCGCCGAACTGCGGGTGAAGGAATCCGATCGCCTGGCCGCGATGGCGACCGGCCTGCGCGCGCTGGGCATGCAGGTGGACGAAACCGAAGATGGTGCCACCCTGCACGGCGGCGTATCGCTGGGCAGTGGCACCATTGAAAGCCACGGTGATCATCGCATCGCAATGGCCTTCGCCATTGCCGGCCAGATCAGCGATGGTGAAGTGCGCATCAACGACATCGCCAATGTCGCAACGTCCTTCCCGGATTTCGACGGCCTCGCACGCAGCGCCGGCTTCAACCTGGCCTGAGGTAGTCCCGGCGCCGCTGCGCTCGCCGGGCATGGCCCGGCGCTACCCTTCGGCGCCTGTTCCGGTAGCGCCGGGCCATGCCGCCGGAATCCCAATGCACGCGCAAAAAAAACGGAGGCCGAGGCCTCCGTTTTCATTTCAGGCGTCAGCCGGTGATCAACGCTGGTCGGTACGGAAATCCACCGGCACGCGTACCACGCTGGCCACCGCGCGGCCCTGGTGCATGGCCGGCTCGAACTTCCAGCCCTGCACCGTGTTCAGCACAGCACGGTCCAGGTCGCGGCTGCGCTCACCACTGCGCGACACGATCGCAGCGTCGGTCACGTTGCCACGCGTATCCACATTCAAGCTGGCAACCACGCTGCCCTGCACGCCACTGCGCAGCGCAGCAGCCGGATAACTGGGCTTGCTGTTGCTGGCCAGCGGACGCGCCTCACGGTTGCGTACGGCCGGGGCTGCCTTGCGCTCGCTCTGCGCGGGCACGGCCTGTCGCGCAGCCGGGGCGGGCGTGGTGGCAACCGGGGTTTCCGTGGCCGGCAGCATGCGCTCGCTTACCGGGGCAGGCGCAACGTCGTCATGGCTGGAGAATCGCAGCCAGACCAGTGCCGCGGCGAACATTGCCACGATCAGGGCCAGCCAAAGCCAAGGGGAGGCGGTGCGCGGCTCGAGCGCGCCGTCCTGCTGCAGTTGCGGCGAATGAAGGTTCTCGTGGGTGGTGGCAGTCATCGCAAACTCCTCACGTCAGTAACGACGCCCAGAGTGTTGCCCGAGGCGGCGTCGCAGCGTGTCAGGATTGCGTCAACGCGACCTGCAGGGTTCAGCTTTTCTGCGGGGAAGCGTTCAGTTACTGCGGCTTGAAGTCGAACGGCACTTCAATGCTGCCGGGTACCGGCTGGCCATTGCTGACTGCCGGGCTGAAGCGCCAGCGACGCACCGCGTCGGTCGCTGCACGGTCCAGCTCGCGGGAACCGCTGCGCTGGACCACCGTCACGTTGTTCGGGTAGCCGGTGGCGTCCACCTCTACCCGCACCACCACGCTGCCCGCCTCGCCGCGTCGCAGGGCGGCGGCGGGGTAGGCCGGTGGCGGCGACTGGCCGGCAATCGGCATCGGCTGCGCGTTGGCGGTTGCCGGTGCCGCAGTGCCCGGGGCGGCCGGAGCGGGTTCAACCGTGGCCGGTGGCGGGGCGGGGCGGTTTCCACCAGCTTCGGCGCATCTTCTTCGTCCGGCACCGGGGCCGGCTTGGCGTCTGGCATGTCGCTGGAACCGGCCGCTGCGGCCAAGGGTTCGGGCAGCGGTTCCACCTGGGCGGTTTCCTGCGGCGTCTGCGCGGCCGGGTCGGCACGGAAGAATTCCTTGTCGCGTCCGGTCAGCCAGACCAGTACGAACAGCAGGATGCCCACGCCGAAAGCGATGCCGGCGATCTTCAGGGCGTTGCGCGGGATATGCACGGTGAACGACTTGGCAGGCGACGGACGGGGAGCAGACATGGACCAGACCAGTACGGAATGCCTCGATTCTGCCACGGCCGGAATGAACCGGGCGGCAGAATTCCGTATAACAGGCGATAATCCCGTTCCTGTTACCCACCACGACGCCTGCCATGCTTGATCCAGCCCTGCTCCGCCACCAGCCCGCCGACCTCGCCGAACGCCTGCGCACCAGCCGCGGCTTCGAGCTCGACGTGTCTGCCCTGGAGTCACTGGAGGCCGATCGCAAGCGCATCCAGGTGCGTACCCAGGAGCTGCAGAGCCTGCGCAACAGCCGTTCCAAGGCCATCGGCCAGGCCAAGGCCAAGGGCGAGGACGTTTCGGCCATCATGGCCGAGGTTGCCGCATTCGCCGATGAGCTGAAGGCCTCGGAAGTGGCCCTGGACGAGCTGCGCGAGAAGATCGACACGATCTCCATGGGCATCCCGAACATTCCCGCCGATGACGTGCCGGCCGGCGCCGACGAGAGCGAGAACGTCGAGCAGTCGCGCTGGGGTACCCCGCGCCAGTTCGATTTCAAGGTGCTCGACCACGTCGAACTGGGCGCACGCAACAAGTGGCTGGACGGCGAGACCGCCGCCAAGCTGTCCGGTTCGCGCTTCACCGTGCTGCGTGGCCCGATCGCCCGCCTGCATCGCGCCCTGGCCCAGTTCATGCTCGACCTGCACAGCGGCGAGCACGAGTACCAGGAAACCAACGTGCCGGTGATCGTCAACGCCGACAGCCTGTACGGCACCGGCCAGCTGCCCAAGTTCGAAGAGGACATGTTCATCACCCAGCTGGGTGAGCAGAAGCGTTACCTCATCTCGACCTCGGAAATCTCGCTGACCAACATCGCCCGCGACGAGATCCTCGACGCCGAGCGCCTGCCCCTGCGCATGACCGCCCACTCGCTGTGCTTCCGTTCCGAAGCCGGCAGCGGTGGCCGCGATGTGCGCGGCATGATCCGCCAGCATCAGTTCGAGAAGGTCGAGCTGGTTTCGATCTGCCGCCCGGAAGACAGCGACGCCGAGCACCAGCGCATGACCCGCTGCGCCGAAGTGGTGCTGGAGAAGCTGGGCCTGCCGTACCGCAAGGTGCTGCTGTGCACCGGCGACATGGGCTTCTCGGCCATCAAGACCTACGACCTGGAAGTCTGGCTGCCGTCGCAGGAGACCTACCGCGAGATTTCCTCGTGCTCGAACTGTGGTGACTTCCAGGCGCGCCGCATGCAGGCCCGCTGGCGCAACCCGGCCACCGGCAAGCCGGAGCTGGCGCACACCCTGAACGGCTCGGGCGTGGCCGTCGGCCGCGCGATGATCGCGGTGATGGAGAACTACCAGAACGCCGACGGCAGCATCACCGTGCCTGAAGTCCTGCGCCCGTACATGGGCGGCATCGAAACCATCGGCTGATCAGCCGGTAGCGCCGGGCCATGCCCGGCGGCCTTCTGATGGGTGCCGGCCATGTCGGCACCGCATCCACGCATGGCGTGGGTCTACCGACGCGGTGCGGCATCCACGTACCGGGGGCTTGGGCTTTGCCGTAGATCCACGCCATGCGTGGATGACGCAATCCATCAACCTGCTACGCGCAGCTTCTCCAGCGGCACCCAACCGGCCTCGCCAGCTGCCGGCACACACCACGCCCACCCATTGAGGGTGCGCACGCCGCGCAACTGCTGGCCCGGGTCTACATCCAGCTCCCGCGCGCAGTAATCCTCCGTGGCAAACGCGCCACCCTGCGCATCGTGCCCGATCACCGGCGCCGGCACGAAACCCGGCTGCTGTCCTTCGGCTTCGCACAGGAACCAGTCCTCCCAACCCTCGGGCCCTTCATATCGCGCGCCCACCACCAGTGCCTGCCCACGGTGCAGGGTGATCGGGTGCGGAAATTCGCTGCGGTGCGCAGCCGTCACGATGTAGTCCATCGCCCCATGGTGGCAAAAAAAAACGGCCCCGCAAAAGCAGGGCCGCCAGGGTGGGCCGGGATGGGGGAGGGAATCCCGGCCCGCGTTCAGCGCCCAGACGAGGGAGAGAGGCGCCGAACGCTGGAACGCGTTACGCCGCTGCCACTTCTGCCGGCTCATGCGATGGCAACGATGCCAGCGCACCGGCAATGGCGTCTTCACGATGCTGCGGCGAATAGGCAATGCCCTCGGCACGCACGAACTCGATGTCGTTGATGCCCCAGAAGGCGAACGTCTGGCGCAGGAAGGGCTCCTGGAAATCCGCCGGCGAATCGGTGTAGATGCCGCCACGGCTGCTGACCACGATCACCCGCTTGCCACCGGCCAGGCCCACCGGGCCGTTCTCGGTGTACTTGAAGGTGCGCCCGGCCACGGCCACGCGGTCGATCCAGGCCTTCAGCGTGGAGGGCACGCTGAAGTTGTACATCGGCGCGCCGATCACCACGATGTCTGCGGCCAGGAACTGCTCGAGCACCTGTTCAGCATCGGCCGCTTCGGCCGGGTCTGTCCTGGCCAGCGAGCCGCTGCGCAGATGCGGTACCGGATTGGCGTCAAGATCGCGATAATCAACCTGCAGGCCGTCGATCTGCTGCTTGAACTGGGCCACCACGGCGGCGGTCAGGTGGCGGGAGACGGAGTTGTCGCCAAGCACGCTGGCGTCGATGTGCAGAAGCTTCATGGCAGTACCTATGTTCGGGAGAGGTGGCGGGCTTTGCCGCCGACGGAGAGAACAATAGGTTGTTGCATCGACGGGATAAAGGTGGTTGAATGCCACGTATTGTTCTATCAATGGAACTCGGGTATGCATGACCTGAATGATCTGTACTACTTCGCCATGGTGGTCGACCACGGCGGTTTCGCCGCCGCCGAGCGCGCACTGGGCATTCCCAAGTCGCGCCTGAGCCGCCGTATCAGCCAGCTGGAAACCGACCTGGGCGTGCGCCTGCTGCAGCGTTCCACGCGCCGCTTTGCGGTTACCGATGTCGGCACCAGCGTGCACCGCCACGCCCAGACCATGCTGGCCGAGGCGCAGGCCGCCCGCGAGGTGGTGGACCGCCTCAGCGCCGAGCCGCGCGGCCTGGTACGCGCCAGCGTGCCGGTGTCGCTGGCGCAGATGCAGCTGCCCAAGCTGCTGCCCAAGTTCCTCGAGCAGTACCCGAAGGTGCGGCTGCAGCTGAACATCAGCAACCGCCGCGTGGACATCATCAACGAAGGTTACGACGTGGCCTTGCGCGTGCGCTCGCGCTTGGATGACGACGGCAGCCTGGTGATGCGCAGCTTCGGCCAGGTGCAGGAGCTGCTGGTGGCCAGCCCGAAATACCTGGACCGCGCCGGTCGCCCGAAGGACCCGGAAGAGCTGGCCAACCACGTAACCCTCAGCATCAGCGAAGACGAAGCGCGCCAGCGCTGGGAACTGCACGGACCGGAAGGCGCGGTGCGCCGGGTGGACCTGCAGCCGCGCGTGGCCGGTTTCGACTTCCCGCTGCTGCAGAGCATGGTGAAGGACGGCTTCGGCATCACCATGCTGCCGGAAACCGTCTGCGCCGATGCCGTGCGCAACGGCGAGCTGGAAGTGGTGCTGCCGGACTGGTCGCTGCCGCAGGGCGTGTGCCATGCCGTGTTCGCCTCGCGTCGCGGCCTGCTGCCGGCGGTGCGGGTATTCATCGACTTCCTGGCCGAGCACCTGCCGCCGCAGCTGGAGGCCTCGCGCCTGGATTGCGGTGGCGCCTGCGAGAAGGCCAAGGAGCGCATCAAGGCCAGCGCGCTGGGTGCGCTGGCGGTGGATGCGGGCTGAGGCTCACCCACGACGGAACAACGGTCTTGGGCAAATCGCCCGGCCGTGCGAGAATGCGTGCCCGGCCAGCAGGCTGGGCCGATACGGAGAGATGGCCGAGCGGTTTAAGGCACCGGTCTTGAAAACCGGCGAAGGGTCAAACCTTCCGTGGGTTCGAATCCCACTCTCTCCGCCAAAAGACCCTAACGCGTTGATTTTAAATTGAAATCATCGATGCGGTTGGATTGGAAAGCGGGAAGCATGCAGAGGAAACACTCGCATGCGCATCCCTCATCATTTGAGCCGGTCATCCACCGGCTGCTGGTCGTTCGTCCAGCGTGTTCCTACTGATTTGCAAGCCGTGCTCGATTGCCGGCTCATCAAGCGCACCCTCAAGACCTGCAATCCAGTTCTACGCCGAAAAACACGGTACGTCATCGTGGTCCTGGATCGTGGCGCGTTGACCGGTTCCACGTGGCTGTGAACCATTGGCCATCATTGGCAGCAGCACGACCAGCAGGGTCACCGACGGCCTCAGCAACGGGCCATCCTCGTAGAGGCATCCGCTACTTGCCGGCTGGCAGCACGGGCGGTGGTGCGGAAGAGGGCGCCGTTGCGCAATCGGATACGACAGGTTCCACCACGCCCTTGCCGGCGACTTCCTCGACATGGAAGCAGGCGTTGAAGACGCGCTTCTGCGCTTCGCCCTCCCTGCCTGGCGTGCCCGGTGTATATCCCGAGAGAACCACCTGGTAGCGCTTGCCCACGCCAAGCGTTGGGGCGGCTGCCTCACCCGCGCCGTACGCCAAGCACTGATCTGGAGGGAGCGCAGGCTCGGTAGAACCTTCGCGCAGAAAGATGCGCTGCCAGACAGGCTGATGTCCCATGCCCACTTCCGCCACCGTCACGCCCGCGATGATCGGCGGGGCAGCACGTGTCTCACGCGTGTCAGGCACGCCAAAACACGGTACGCCATCGTGCGCCTGGATCTTGGCGCGCTGATAGGTCCCATGTGGCTGCGAACCCTCGGCCATCATCGGCAGCAGCAGGATCACCAAGGCCACCGTCCGTCGCATCAACGGGTCACCTCGAAGACGCATCTGCTACGTGCCGTCTTCGCGCACGGGTGGCGGTCCAGCCGAGAGTGCGGTCGCGCAGTCCGATATGACGGGTTTCATGCTTTTGCCGGCCACGTCCACCATATGGAAGCAGGCACTGAACACACGCGCCTGTGCTTCATCCTTCTTGCCCGGCGTGCCAGGTGTGCGCCCCCATATCTCCACCTGGTAGCGCTTGCCCGGCCGCAGCGCGGGGGCGGAGGCCGTGCCCTCGCCGTAGGTGAGGCATTGGCTGGGGGGCAGCGCGGGTTCGGTTGTGCCCTCGCGCAGAAAATCGTGTTCCCATAGCGGGGTGCCACCGGTGCCCACTTCCATCACGGACACGCCGGTGACAAGGGGAGCGTTGACGCGCGTTTCATGGGTATCGGGCACGCCGAAGCAGGGCACGCCATCACGGCCCTGTATCGTCGCCTGCTGGTAGCGACCGGCTGGCGACGAGCAGCTCGCCATCATCGGCAGGAGCAGCCCCAGCAGAGCCACCGGCAGTTGTAGTCGCATCATCGGGTCGTCCTCGGCAGGTTGTCCTCGCTGCTGCGGTCGGCCAGGAACTGGGAGAGCGCGCGCTCCAGTTGTGCGCCGATGCCAGCTGTCGCGCGATAACGGGTGTTGTTCATGCTCGACTGTGAGCCACGGAACGTGACGAGGAAGTAGTCCGACAGAATGTCACCCTGGGCCTCCATGTTGTAGTCGTGCAGCAGCCGCGTCTCGTCAAGCACGTAGTCATAGCTCATGTTCGGCCGAGGTGCCCGCACCAGCTTGACGTTGTAGCCAAGCTGATACTGCCAGACGTGGACCATCTCATGGATGAAGAACGCTTGGAATCTCACGGTATCGAGCGAGTAATCCTCACGGTAGATACCCTTGGGGAAATACATCTGCCCGTTGGGCGTCACGGCAGTGTCCTTGTCCTGGAAACCGAAGAACATCCAGTAGCCGTGGTTGTGGACCTTCACGGTGCTGTAGTCGACCGCATCGCCGAACACCAGGCGCGCCATCTCGATCTCGCCCGCAGTCATGGCGCGTTCGTGGCCAGGCGCACGCACCGGCACCACGGAGGTGCCCATGCCCTCGGCGGTGGTCACCACACCATCCACGTCAAACACTTCCGACTCGTCGGTGCTGGCCGGTGCCGTGCGCGCACAGCAGCCGGTCGGCTGGGTCGGCGGGCGCAGTTCGGCACGCACGATGGCCTGGCTCTGGGCGGTCGATACCCGCGCCGTCTCGCCCTGCGCATTGGTGGTGCCGGAAAGGGTCTGGCCGTCGGCCAGATGCAACGTGTACGGCACCTCGGCCAACGGTGCGCCCTGCACACCGAGGAAACGGACGGCCTGGTCGTACGCGGCGGGCAGTTTGCGGGCGAGCTGTGCGGCCGCGCTTGCCACCGCTGCTGCCTTGCCAGCACCGCCCCCGCCACCGCCTCCACCCGTGACGTGTACCACGGCCTGCTGGCTGGACAACACCCGGCAGCCGCAGGCCAGCGCGCTGCCATGCAGCGCCACCGGCTGGCCATCCACCATCAAGGTGGCATCGCCTTCGACAATCGGAAAGACGCCTTTATGCAGGGTAGGGCAGGTCGCTTTGTCGCTGACCCGCGCGACGCCGATGCCGCCGATGTCGGTTTCAGTTGAGGCCGTGATCACCCGGCCACCGCTTGAGGTCGGGTCCCCCATCACAATCCAGTTCCGTCCCATGGTTCGCTTCCGTTGCAGACCAAGGGCCATGATGCGCCGGTTCAGGTCGATTTGGCTGAATAGGCGGTCGTGCCGGTCGCGAACCGCTGCGTGTGACGCGACCGGCAGGCGTGCTGAGGGTCTTGGCTGCGATCGGCAGCAGCGCAGGGGGCGCAGGCCAGCAGCGCCGAGTGAAGGTGGTCACAGCTTGGAGTTTCAATTGCGGCGCCCTGTCGCGAGCTGCGCGGAATGCCGCATCTGCCTCTTTTCGCCACGAAGTGAAGGGCAAACGATGACCTCGCCAAGGCACCCGCCCTGGCCGGGATTGGCGTCCCGAACATACGTTGTCCGTCGAGTCGTGGTTGCAGCTCTTATTGCAATCACGACAATGCACCGCCTGCCAGTCCATGGCGGACGGTGCGTGGGGATCTTTCGATCCGCCGGCATTGGACAATGTATCCGGCACGCCAACCCGCACCGTCCGCCACCTTGCGTCTGCAGGTGGCCTCATCTGTGAGGTTGCTGCCATGCCCGACCTGCTTCCCGACTATCCCCGCCTGCATGCACTGCTCGGCGATGCCGTGCGCGATCTTCCCGATGCGCTGGCTGAAAAGATGGAGGACGCGCTCTGCGAGGCCGCAGAGTCCATTCCGCGCTCTGCGTTCCTCACCTTCCTGGATCGCCACGGCAAACAGCGTCGTGCCGACGGCGAGCCGTGGGCCGAGACCCGGTTAACGCCCGGGCGTGCCTTCGATCTGGCGCTGGCCACGCGCAGCGCATCCGGTATCACCGCCCTCAGCGCACTGCTGCATGCCGCGCATGTGGCAAGGGAGAATGACGATCCGGGCAGCTATCCGTCGGCGGCGCTGGTCGATGGCCTGTTCGATGCGTGCGAGGCGCTGTCGTTGCAGGTCGGCCGCTGCCTTGTTCCATGATTCGATTGCGTGATGACTGGGGCAGCGTGGACGGCGGTGTCAACACGAAGGATTGCGAGAGGCGTCGCATGCCCCACAGCTGTTGTCGCGCTCATGCCATCAGCAACGGATGCTGACAGTTCACCACTGGGGGCCTTGCAATGGCCGCTGCTGTTGCAGTCCAGTCGCCGCTAGCCCAGTCGCTGCAGCAGCTGAAGCGGTGAACCTTGAGAGCGGCAGGCGATAGCACAGCGGAAGCGGCGGGAGATCGATGCCTCGGCATGCGCGGACCCTGCCGATGCGGGTGACCTGAGGACAAAACCCGGGATACAACGATGCCCCTTCTGGAAAGGGGCATCGTAGAGGATTACGGCGCTGCTTTCGCCTGCCGTGGATCGGCAATGATCCGTGACGGCGATCCATACAGCACCAGGACCCGCATGCCGGTACTGAACACCGGATCGGGTCCCTGCACGACAGTCATCAGATTGCCGTTCTCCGTCTGCACCACGTACTCAAGGCCCTTGGCCTGCGAAAGCGCGCGTTCGGAAGCCGCACCGGCGATGGCACCCACCACCAGGCCACCGATGGCACCGATGGCCGCAGCCTGATCGCTGCCACCGATGGTGGAGCCGGCCACGCCGCCGGCGGCAGCCCCAGCAACGGCGCCACCTCCCTGTGAACCGTCAATACTGACCGCACGCACGCTGATGACCGTACCGCTGACGGTACGGTTGACCTGTCCCACCGCGCCGATGGAATAGCTGTCGGTGCGCACGTTGGGCGCGCAGGCCGTCAGCATCGCGGCAACCGATGCGGACAGCAGCACGCGCTTCACGGCGCTTCCTGCTTGTTCGGGAACATCGGCTTGGACACATCCACAGTTTCCAGGGCCTGCAGGAACTGGGCGATGTTGTTCTGTGCCGACCGGCTGATCGACTCACGGGCGCGGATCACACCGGCGAAAGCGTAGTTGAACGGAACTTCACCGGAGGCGCTGACATCCTGGGTATAGACGATACCACCGGTTGCGCGGTCAATCAGTTCGTAGCGGGCGATCGTCTTGGTGGTCATCGAAGCACCGAAGTTCGGGATATCGATGGCCAGGATCTTCACCGACAGGCTCAACTTGATTGGCGCGTCGTCACGGAACACGGCCATCTTGTTCAGCGCTTCGGTCAGCGCGTTCTGCCACATCTGCGGCACTTCGTGCTGGGCCTGTGCGGGAATCTTGCCCTTGGCCTCATCCGGACGTGCCAGCGTGACCGTCAGTGATTTCAGCTCGCCGTCAATCTTCTTGCTGCTGACCCCGACGTTCGGGACCGAGAAATTAAGCGGCGGATTGGTGGTGCAACCCACCAGCGACACAGCGATGATCGCTGCGAACAGGAACTTCTTCATCCATTTTCCCCTGTGATTGCGTTGGAACATCCATGGTGAATCGTGTGCTGGTCCGCAACGCTGATGCTGTGCTGCAATCGCGGCTGATGGCCGCCTGCGAGCGTGGCTGACTGCGCGCAAGAATAACGCAATTGCAGTGGATTGCAGTCCTGCTGCCTCGCATCAGGAACGTCGTGCCGGCAGGTGAGGCCGGTGGGCACGGGACTGCCCGGCTCAGAAGCTGTAGGCCGCCTGCACGTAAACCCGGCGCGGCTCGCCCGGGAAATGGCCATTGCGCTCGATGAACCCGCTGGCGGCATACACCTTGTCAAACACGTTCTTGACGTTGGCCTGGAACTGCCACTGCTTCCACGTAGTCTTCCAGCTCATGTCGAACACGGTGTAGGCCTTCACGTTCTGCCCGTCCAGGCTGATGCGCTCGCCGACATGGTCGGCACCGAAACCGATGGCCGAGTTCAGTGCAGGCAGGTCGTAACGCGTCCACAGGCCGAGCGTGTTGCGCGGTGCATTGGCGAAGCGGTCTCCGGAGGCATTGGTGATGCCGTTCGGGCCGGCATCCTTCACCCGTGCGTCGTTGTACGCGTAGGTGAGGTTCACCACCCAGCGATCGGTCACGTCGGCCAGCAGATCGAGTTCCATGCCGGTGCTGCGCACCAGGCCCAGAGCGGCGAGTTGGTTCACGCCTGCGATCACTTCGCCGGTGGCCTGCACGATGTTGCTGCGATCGATGCGGTAGGCCGCCATGTTCAGGGTCACACGCTCGGCCAGCAGCGACTTCATGCCCACCTCCCACTGCCTGCTGCGTTCGGCGTCGAACGGGCCGCCGGCAGCACGGTCCTGGTTGGCCGCGCTCTGTGGCACGAATCCACTGGCCACGTTCGCATACAGGTTCAACCCGTCGCGCACGGTGAAAGTGCTGCCCAGCCGCCAGCTGAGGTCGTGACCATCCACGCTGCTGCCGCCGAGGCGATCCTCGTCCTTGAAGCCATCCCAGCGCAGGCCGGCCAGCACATGCCAGCGCGTGCCCAGCGCAAGTTCGTCCTGCAGGTAGCCGCCGTAGCGTGTGCTGCGCGTCGAGGTGCTGCGCCAGGGCAGGGTAGCCAGAGCGTAGTCGTGCCAGGTGCTGGCGCCATACACTGGATTGAACAGGTCGATGCCACGCACCGGGCCGGCGCCGCGCGCGAGATCGGCGCTGTTGGCGGTCTGTGCGGTGAAGTCGGCGTCGAGCTGGTACACGTCAGCGCCGAACAGCACTTTATGCTCGATGCGGCCGGTACTGACCCGCCACACGGCATTCCCGTTGACGGTAAACGCCTCGTTGTCGCGGATCTGATTGCGCAGCTGGCGCGTCATCCACTCGGCCACGCCATCGCGATCGCGGTCGATCAGCCCCATCGGCTCGTGATACATCTGATGCTCGTTGTTGGTGAACCAGCGCGCGGCGAAATCCACATCCAGATTCGAGGCCGGCGTGAAGCGATACTGCGCCAGCGCGACCTTGGCGCGCATGTCGAGGAAGTCGCTGGCCTCGTTGTGGTTCCAGCGGCGGTCGGTCAGGAACGTACCTGCGTCATTCACCGGTACACCACGCAGGCGGTTGCCGCCCAGGTTCTGGGTGATGTCGGTGAACTGCAGGGTCAGCTCGCCGCTATCGCCCACATCGAAGGCCAACGATGCATCGCCGATCACGCTTTCGCTGTCTGTGTTCCAGCGCACGCCCTGCTCGGCGTCGCCGTACAGACCGGCGCGGTAGCGCACGCGGCCGGCCGCATCCAGGGGGCCGGTGGCCTCGACCGAGCCGGCGCGGAAATCCTCGTTGCCCAGCTGGACTTCGATGCGGCGCTCAGCCGTGGCCCGGGGTTTGCGGGTCACATAATTGATGACGCCGCCGGCATCACCACCGCCATACAGTGCGCCGGCCGGCCCCTTCAGCACCTCCACCCGCTCGATGTTGAACAGCTGGGGCACCGCGAAGCCCGCATACGGGTCTCCGCGCAGGCCGTCATAGAGCACGTTTTCCTGGCGGAACCCACGCAGGGTCACGCCCGCATAGCTGAAGAAACTGATGCCGCTGATGCTGCGGTACAGGTCGGTCACCTGGCGTGCGGCCTGGTCGTCGATCAGTTCGCGCGGCAGCACCTGGATGGACTGCGGTACCAGTTCCAGCGGCGTATCGGTGCGTGTGCCGACGGCGGCGTCATCCACACGGTACAGCGTCTGTGCGCGGCCACGCACCTCCACCTTGTCCAGCTCCTGTACGCGGCTGGGCGGGGCGTCGGCGGCGTATCCCGGGGCAGCCAGGGCCAGTGTCGTCGCCAGGCACAGAATGCCATGGCAGGGCAGAACGTGGGGCATGGGGGTATCCGATTTGATTGCAAATGAGAAAGATTAGCATTTGCAATGGTCGGCGCCCATCCCTCGATTGCGTTATGGACGGGCGGACGGATCCGTGCAGGGCGTGTCGGCCAGTGCCACCCGCACGCCGGTGGCGCCGCGCACGATCGGCGGCAGCATCGCCTGCTGCGGATCGCCGCCGCGGGACGGGACGCGCAGCGCCCGTTCGTAGGCGGCCACCAGCGGCGCCATCAGCATCGAGGCGCCCAGCCGCGCCAGGGCATCATCCGCGGGCTGCCCCGCCTGAGGTCAGGCGCAGCCCGCGCAGGGCTGCGCCGCCGTCTTTCAGAGACCCTTTTTCTTGCCGCTCAGGTCCAGCGGCTGGTCACTGCCTTTGCGCTCGCTCGACCAGACTTCGACGCCCTTGCTGCAGCGGCTTTCGCGGGCGGCAACCTCAGGTGGCAGGTCCTTCACATGCGGCGACTCCTGGCAGGCAGCGTGCATGGCCGAATCATCATAGGTGGCGCAGGCGCTGATCGAGGTGAATGCAAGGACACAGAGGGCGAAGCGGAGCAGGGGTTGCAGGATGCGCATGGGGGATCTCGAGAGGGCCGGTCTGGCCATCGAATTCAATCCGTGACCTGGCGCACGCGCAATCGGACTGGCGCCACTTGTTATTGAGTAACAATTGTGGAGATACTTGAGGATTGCCGGGCTGTCATCAGCCAATACAGATCAGGAACACCGTCGAAAGCGCGAGCATCAACACGAACACGCGCCGGCTCAAGGCCAGGCAGGTCAGGCAGGCCGCCAGGGCCCACGCTGCCAGCAGACCGCATCCCAGCAACCACAGCGCCACCGTCATCATCGAGCCTGCCGCAGCGGCGGACAGCGCAAAGGCCTTGAACAACGCCACGACCAGCACGCTGCCCAGCGCGCCGGCCCGCAAGGCAATCGCATCATGGCAGGTGGGGGAAAGCTGGCGGTGCATGAGGGCTGTATCGCGCTTGGGAGCTGGCGTGCGCAACTCTGCAACAACGCAGATCTACGCCGTGTGTTCGTCGCACCGCCAGCGCGCAGATGCCTTGATGAGCTCACCACGGCACGTGCGGGCTGCAGGTCAGCGCGCCGGTTGGGAGGCCAGCATGTCGCGCCCACGTGGGGTCAGGTCGATATCCGCATCTTCCGCCTGCACCGCCAGGCCTTCCTTCACGGCCCACGTCGCCGCATCGCTTCCTACAGGGCGCGCATCGGCAATCGCGCGCAGGATGGTGAACTGTTCTTCAGTCAACGGCATGGTACGTCCTCATACGCCGAGCAGGGGCGGCAGTTGCCAGTCCGAAAGGCGCGCATTGCTGATGGCCTGGTGGCAGCCACAGGCATCACAACGGAACAGCGTACCGCCCGGCAGGTGCAACAGGTTTGCATCCTGGGCGCAGGTGATCTCCGCACAATGACGGCATGATACGGTGAGCGAAATAATGCGCTCCACGTCGCCGGAAATAGTGAACGCGGCCTCGAAGGCGTGGATGGCGAAGTGGCCGGTGTCCGGCATGGTGTTCTCGGTTGCAGGCAGGTGTCTCCATCCTCGTTTTCCCACTGTGATGAGGCTGTCAGGCCGGCGCGGTGGCGAAGTCAACGAGGTGCGGTGCTACGCTCCAGGCCTGCGCATGCGGCTGGGATGGCATGCAGGCTGGCGTTTCCCTCACCGCTGGCAACGGAGTAGCCCGCAATGGACATCGAGCTGGACGGCAACCGAATCCACAGCGAGCGGGCATTCCACGAGACGCTGGCGTTCGCGCTGGGTGTCGAGCGCGGTTATGGGAACAATCTCGACGCCCTATGGGATCTGCTGAGTGCCAGCGTCGAGCGCCCGCTGCAGCTGACCTGGAGCGGCCATCAGGTTTCCAGGGAGGCGCTGGGGGCGCGCTTCCAGCAGATCGTCGATGTGCTTGAACGGGCGCAGCGCCAGGATGAGGCCATGGCACTGGGCGAACGCTTCAGCTATTGCCTGCGGTAGGTTCGGCGTGCAGCCGGTGCCAGCGCGGTGCTGCCTGTTGCCTCAAGAGCAACACCGTCGCCTGGGCGACGGCTGACGAACCGTGCGCAGTTCAGCGGCTGCCAGCGATGGCAACCCTGCGCTTCTCCAGCATCACCGACAGGCACCACAGCAGCAGGCCGCCGACCGCCGTCGCCGCACCTACGTAGCCGGTGCTGGCCGGGCTGAAGCCGGCGCTGATCGCCATGCCGCCCAGCCAAGGGCCGAGCGCATTGGCGGTGTTGAACGCCGCGTGGTTTGAGGCAGCGGCCAAGGTCTGCGCTTCACCCGCCACGTCCATCAGGCGCGTCTGCAACACGGCAGCCAGGGCGCCCATCGTACCCACGGTGATGATCATCGGGCCGATGGTCCACACCGATTGGGCAGCCAGCGGGTACAGCAGCAGCATCACGATCGACCACCCCAGCACCACCGCAGCGGCCTTGAAGTGGAACTTGTCGACCAGCCAGCCGCCTGCGATGTTGCCGATGATCGCGCCGATGCCGAACACGCCCACCGCCAGCGGCATCCACGACTCGGCCACGCCGGTCACCTGCACCAAGGTCGGTGCCAGGTAGGTGAACACGCAGAACATGCCGGCAAAGCCCACCGCGCCGATCGACAGCGCCAGCCACACCTGGGTGGTGTTGAACGCGCGCAGTTCGCGCATCGGCGAGGTCCGCACCTCGTCCGGATCGGGCAGCAGGAAGCGCGCGATCATCGCCACCGTGGCGATGGCCAGCACGCTGACCAGGGCGAAGGCGGTGCGCCAGCTCAGCTGCTGGCCCAGCCAGGTGGTCAGCGGATTACCGATCAGGATCGCCACCGACAGCCCCAACAGCACGCGCGACATCGCCTGGCCGCGCTGGCCGGCCGGGCTGATCGCAGCTGCCACCAGCATCGCCACGCCGAAGTAGGCGCCATGCGGCAGGCCAGCGACGAAGCGCGCCATCAGCATCGTGCCGTAGTTCGGTGCCAATGCACTGGCCAGATTGCCGACCGCATAGAAGCCCATCAGCGCCAGCAGCAGCCTGCGGCGCGGGAAGCTGGCGCCGACGAAGGCCAGAATCGGTGCGCCCACCACCACGCCGATGGCGTAAGCGCTGATCAGGTGGCCGACCTGTGTTTCGCTGATGGAAAGGCCACGGCTGATCTCCAGCATCAGGCCCATGCTGGCGAACTCGCTGGTGCCGATCGCAAAACCGCCCAATGAGAGGGCGAGGATGATCAGGCTGCGCTGGCGCGGCGTCAGCCGAGCGGCCAGGGGGGAATTGGGGCTCATGCGGGGGCAAAGGGGCGGGGAAGCGTCCCATTCTACTGTTGCATTGCAGCAGGGATCAGCGCCCGCTGCCAAGAATCAGCGTTTGGCAAACCGCGACGACCGCTCTCCAGGTCCGTTCAGGTCCGCGAATGCATGGTGCGCCAGATCATGAATGCCTCCGGTTCCATCTGTGCTTCCAGTTCGGCGAATACAAGATCGCGTGCCTTGATCAAGGCAGCTTGGTGGGCGGGCAGGTCGCAGTCGGTGCTGCTCCGGCCGGTGGTCGCACGTACCAACTGTTCCAGTGTGCGGGCGGCTTCCATCATCTGCTGCAGGCGCTGTCGCGGTGAGGCGGGAGACCCCGTCTTCTGTGGCGACCGGCGTTCGCCCAGCTCTGCCAGCGCGGCGCTGTATTTTTCCTGCAGACGCCCGGCCAATTCGGGATCAAGCAGCCGCAGACGCTGTGGATCGGCGTTGTCGGCGATATCGGCCAGTTTGACTTTCAGCGCCAGTGGATGCTGGCGGATGTTTGCGTAGTAGTGCGCAGCATCCGGCGCGCTCTGGCGGCTGAGCAGGGTGACCGCATCGTGGATCGGCTGCGGGAAATCCCGTACCCGGTCGGCGAACTGCGGGCAGTCTTCGACCACATCATGCAGCCAGGCTGCAGCCTTGGCTGCGTCATCGTCGTGGATCGCCGCTGCAACCCGCGCCACATGCTCGATATAGGGTCGGCCAGCTTTGTCCCGTTGACTGGCGTGGGCTTCGGTGGCCAATGCGCGTGCCTGTGCAACCCAGTCCATGTATGTGTCCAGCAGTGGGAGGCTTGATTATCGCCCAGCTTCATTGCCGGGCGTTGACCTGGCGCAGGCCGCTGGCTAACGTAGCGCCGTCCGTGGCCTGCTGGTGCCTGCCGAATGTGGTCCTGCACATGGCCTGGATGCGCTGCATTGAGCGAGGTGCCCTTTGATCTACACCATTCGCAGTGAAATGCCACGCGACATCTCCGGCGTGCACGCGCTGACCCGCGCAGCCTTCGCCACGGCGAGGCATGGCAGCCACACCGAGCATCACATCGTCGACGCATTGCGTGAGCGTGGCGAGCTGAGCATCTCGCTGGTGGCAGAGGATGCGGGCCAGCTGATCGGTCATGTCGCGTTGTCTCCGGTCGACGTACAGGACGGCAGCGAGGGCTGGTTCGGGCTGGGCCCGGTTTCGGTGCTGCCGGAACGGCAGGGGCGTGGCGTGGGAACCGCCTTGGTGCAGGCCGCGATCGAGGCGTTGCGCGCGCAGGGGGCGCGCGGATGCGTACTGTTGGGCGAGCCGGGCTTTTACGGGCGTTTTGGCTTTCGTGCCGTGCCGGACCTGCTGTTGCCGGGCGTGCCGGCGGAGTATTTCCAGGCCTTGTGCCTGCAGCCACCGATGGCGCAGGGCGAGGTGCGGTACTCGTCGGCGTTCGAGGCGGTTGGCTGATCGGAGTAAGGCCGGCGCGCTGGACGCTGGTCAGCCTTGATGGCGCAGATGGATGAGTGGATACGGACGGCCCTGCGAGTCCATTGGTGAGTGGCCTGTTTCGGCGAAACCCATGCGCCGATAGAAGCCCACGGCCTGCGCATTCTGCGCGTTGACGTCGGTGGTCAGTTGCGGATGCAGGGCCAGCGCATGCAGCAGCAACTGGCGGCCGATGCCGGTTCCGCGCACGTCCGGATCGATGAACAACGCTTCCATGTGCGAGCCCTCGATCAGCATGAAGCCCTGTGGCTGGTCCTGGTCGCCAACGGCCACGACCATCGAAGCCTGCGGCAGGAAACCGGCAACCTCAGTATCGATTGCCTGGCGGTCTTCGGTACTGAGGAAGTCATGGGTGGCATCGACGGCCCGACGCCAGAGATCGACGAGAGCCTCGCCATCAGAGGCGCGGGAGGGGCGCAGGGTGGTCATGGAATCGGCCAAGGTGCTTCGGAATACCTGGATTGTACCGGTGTGACACCCGCAGACAGAAAGCCCCGCCGAAGCGGGGCTTTGGGCATCACTGTTGCGGCGCATTACTGCACGCTGCTGCCGGACACTGCCGGAAAGCCGATGACTTCGCCATTGCCGGTGCAGGCCAGCGTGATCTTCCGTCCCTGCTCCAGGCTGGCAGCCACGGCCCGGCAACGCTGCTGCAGCGTTGGCCCGGCGCAGCACGGCGCATCCAGGCGGCGGAACCAGCAAAAGGCCTGCGCTACACTACGCGCGCGCTCATTCCTTGAATCCGAGAAACGCCATGACTGATACCTTGGGCGTGCCGGTGCACGATGTCGACGAGAGCTGGATGCGCCACGCATTGGCATTGGCCGAACGTGCGCAACGCGAGTTTGACGAGATTCCGGTCGGCGCGGTGCTGGTGGGAGCCGACGGCCAGCTGCTGGGCGAGGGCTGGAACCTCAACATCGCCTCGCACGACCCCAGCGCGCATGCCGAGATCGTGGCCATGCGCGAGGGCGGGCGGATGCTGGCCAATCACCGCCTGATCGGCAGCACCCTGTATGTCACCCTGGAGCCGTGCGCGATGTGCGCGATGGCGATCGTGCACGCACGCGTGGCGCGCCTGGTCTATGGCGCCAGCGACCCCAAGACCGGCGCCTGCGGCAGCGTGTTCGATCTGGTCGGTGATGCCCGCCACAATCATCGGGTCGAGGTCCATGCCGGTGTGCTGGCCAAGGAAGCGGGCAACCGCCTGACCAATTATTTCAGGGCCAAGCGTGGCAAGCCGCCGCTGCTGCTGGAGGACCACGCTGGCGAGGGCTGAGTGGCGAAAGGGTATGATGGCCGCCACTTCCCTTTACCGGCCGGCCTCGTGCCTGCCCAGCAACGAGGCGACACGATGGCAGAGAACGGCGCGGCCAACGAACGGCTGATCTGGATCGACCTGGAAATGACCGGGTTGGATACCGACAACGATTCGATCATCGAGATCGCCACCGTGGTCACCGATGCCCAGCTCAACGTGCTGGCCGAGGGCCCGGAGTTCGCCATCCACCATCCGCTGGAAACGCTGGAAGCGATGGACGAGTGGAACCGCAACCAGCATCGTCGTTCGGGCCTGTGGCAGCGCGTCATCGACAGCACCACCACGCTTGGCCAGGCCGAAGCGCAGACCGTGGCCTTCCTGGCGCAGTGGATTCCAGCCGGCGTGTCACCGATGTCGGGCAATTCGATCTGCCAGGACCGCCGCTTCCTGCACCGGCAGATGCCGCGGCTGGAGAAATACTTCCATTACCGCAACCTGGACGTGTCCACGGTGAAGGAACTGGCCAAGCGCTGGGCGCCAAGCGTGGCTGCGGGCGTGGGCAAGACCAGCAGCCACACCGCACTGAGCGATGTGCACGATTCGATCAACGAACTGCGCCATTACCGCCAGTTCATGGGCGCGCTGTCGGGGCTGCCGACCCCGTGAGGGGCACTGCCGGCCGCTGGCCGGCAATCGCCTGATCCCCAGCGGCGGTGCAGGGTTGTCGTGCAGCGGCCGGCACCACCCTGCGTTCAACTCCATGGCGCTAAGATCGGCCGCATGAACGAGCCCATCCTGCTGCCCCGCGATATCGCCCACGACGCTGGTGACTGGTCTGACCTGCAGCGGGCGGTCGCGCTGCTGGAAGCCCCCACGATCACCGCGCGCATGGCCAACCTGGTCGGGACGCCGCTGGAGTTCGCGGTGAAGGCACTTCCCACCTCGGTGTCCAACCGCATCCACGGTGCGGTGCAGGCGGCGTTGTCCAGATCCGTGCAGGCCGCGCTTTGGAGCATGGGCAACACCCCGGGCAAGGGCGCCTCGACGCGTTGGCACAAGCTGGCGGCGGCGACGTCCGGTGCGGTGGGTGGGGCGTTCGGTTTCGCTGCGCTGTTCATCGAGCTGCCGGTGTCGACCACGATCATGATGCGCGCGGTAGCCGACGTCGCCCGCAGTGAAGGCTTCGATCTATCGCAGTCAAGCACCCGCCAGGCCTGCCTGGAGGTGTTCGCACTGGGCGGCAATTCGCCGCGCGACGATGCCAGCGAGACCGGCTACTACCTCGCCCGTGGCTTCACCACCGATGTCATGCGCCACCTCTCGGCCGAACTGGCCGGGCGCGTGGTGACCGGGCGTGACCTGACCCTGGGCGTGGCGCCGAAGGAAGCCGGCAAGCTGCTGGCCAAGCTGGTGGAAAAGGTCGCCGCCCGTTTCGGCGTGGTGGTCACCGAGAAGTTTGCCGCGCAGGCGGTACCAATCGTCGGTGCGGCGGCCGGCGCGACGCTCAACACCATGTTCACCGACTACTACCAGGACATGGCCCGCGGCCATTTCATCGTGCGCCGGCTGGAGTTGAAGTACGGCGAAGATGTCGTGCGCGCCTGCTATGACCGTGTCGCCCACGGCGGGGCGTTGATCGAGCCGACGTTGTAACGATGGGGTCGGAGCCCTTTCCTGCGGAAAGGGATCCGACCCCGACCGCCGCAGGGAGGGCTCTGACCCTTGCCTGCCAGGCACAACTGTTTTGCGCGGACGCGCCTGTTGCGCGCGCAGCGCCATCCCCATCCTTGCCGGCAATCCCCGCAAGAGAGTGCCGCCATGTTGTTCACCCCCACCGCCTGGGCGCGCTGACGCTGCCCAACCGTATCGTGATGCCGCCGATGACCCGCTCGCGTGCGGCGGCCGGCAATGTTGCCACCGCGCAGATGGCCGAGTACTACGCCCAGCGCGCTGGTGCCGGGCTGATCGTCAGCGAGGGCACCCAGATCAGTCCGCAGGGCCAGGGCTATGCTTGGACCCCGGGCATCCACAGCGACGAACAGGTTCAGGGCTGGCGCAGGGTCACCGATGCCGTGCACGCAGCCGGTGGGCGCATCTACGCCCAGCTCTGGCATGTTGGCCGTGTCTCCCATGTGGCCCTGCAACCGGACGGCGCGGCGCCGGTCTCTTCTTCGGCACTGCTGGCCGAAGGTGTGAAGGTCTTCGTTGACCCGACCGGCGCCGGTCCGGAATCCGGCGTGGGCGAAATGATCCAGCACTCGATGCCGCGCGCACTGGGCGAGGACGAGATTCCGGGCATCGTGGCCGACTATGCACAGGCCACGCGCAATGCCTTGGCTGCCGGCTTCGATGGCGTCGAACTGCACGGCGCGAACGGCTACCTGATCAACCAGTTCATCGACTCGCAGGCCAACCAGCGTACCGACGGCTATGGTGGCGCGCTGCGCAATCGCCTGCGCTTCCTGCGCGAGGTGGTGCAGGCGGTGGTTGATGTCGCTGGCGGCGAGCGGGTCGGCGTGCGTCTGGCGCCGCTGACCACGCTGCAGGGGGCGGTGGATGACACGCCGCAGGCGACCTATCTGGCTGCCGCGCACCTGCTGGGCGAGCTGGGTGTGGGGTACCTGCACATCGCCGAGGCCGACTGGGACGATGCCCCGTTGATGCCGGTCGCGTTCAAGCAGGCGCTGCGGATGATCTATCCGGGCACGTTGATCTACGCCGGCAAGTACACCGCCGAGCGTGCCGCGCAGGCGCTTGTGGAGGGCTGGGCTGACCTGATCGGCTTTGGTCGGCCGTTCATCGCCAATCCCGATCTGCCCGAGCGCCTGCGCAGCGGCGCGGTGTTGAATTCGCCCGATCGCGCGACGTACTTCGGTGGTGGCGCGGTGGGATTCACCGACTATCCGGTGCTGGAAGAAAGCGTCGCGGTTTGATCCCGGAGGCTGCCGGCCAGCGGCCGGCACTACCCGGGTGCGCGGGGTGGGTAGTGCCGGCCGTTGGCCGGCATCCCCGGGACGGATCAGGGCTTGTCACGCACCAGTGCGTCGGCCTCGACCACGCCACCGTCCTTGCCATGCAGGTACAGGTGCATGTCCTGCTGCGGATACGGGATGTTGATGCCGGCCTTGTCGTAGCCCAGCTTGATCTGTTCGAGCAGGGTGACCTTGGTGCCGAAGTGATCGGCCGACTTCACGTAGCAGCGGATGCCCAGATTGATCGCGTGCGCACCCAGCTCGTACACCACCACGTCCGGCGCCGGCGTCTGCAGCACGCGCGGGTCGGCCTTCATCAGGGCCAGTGCGGTATCACGCGCCAACTGGATGTTGTCTTCGTAACCGATGCCCACCACCAGCTCGACGCGGCGGGTGGGCTCTGCGGTGAGGTTGATGATCGGTGCGGCGGTGATCAGCGTGTTCGGAATGGTGGTGTGCTGGTTGTCCGCGCCGGTGATCACGGTCTGGAAAATGCGTACCTCGCGAACCGTGCCGGTCTGCCCGGCGATGGTCACCACATCACCCACGCGGAACGGACGCAGGGTCACCAGCATCACGCCCGAAGCAATGTTCGACAGCGAATCCTTCAGCGCCAGGCCAACGGCGAGGCCGGCGGTACCGAGCACGGCCAGCAGCGGAGTGATCTGCACGCCCAGCGTACCGATGGCCAGGATCACCACGATCACCAGCGAGGCCGCGTAGACCACGTTGCGCAGGAAGCTGCCCAGCATCGGGTCCACGCCCATGCGCGAGGTGGCGCGCGGCATGGCATTGGACAGCCGTCGTGCCAGCCACATGCCGACCAGCAGCACCACGATCGCGGCCAGCAACGGCACGCCGTAGGTCTCCAGCAGGCGTTCCCAGTCGAGTGAGCGGAACCAGGACGTCGTGGCGGGGGAGGGTGGGGCAGCGGCGATCATGCGGACTCCTTTGCAACGGGAACAGGTGCGACGGGAACATGGCGTACGCGGACGCCAGAAACAGCAAGCCCCGCAGAGGCGGGGCTTGCGTGCAGCTTCAGTATGGGCAGGCGTCGATGAAAGCGACGTCAGCCGTCACATGTCAACCCTTGGCCTTCAACTTGGCCAGGCGCAACCAGGTATCGACCACGGTGTCCGGATTCAACGACACCGACTCGATGCCTTCCTGCATCAGCCATTCGGCCAGATCCGGATGATCGGACGGGCCCTGGCCGCAGATGCCGACGTACTTGCCCTTGGCCCGTGCCGACTTGATCGCCATCGACAGCAGCTTCTTCACCGCCGGGTTCCGCTCATCGAACAGGTGCGCCACGATCGACGAATCGCGGTCCAGGCCGAGGGTCAGCTGGGTCAGGTCGTTGGAACCGATCGAGAAGCCGTCGAAGATCTCCAGGAACTCATCGGCGAGCAGTGCGTTGGACGGCACTTCGCACATCATGATGATCTTCAGGCCGTTCTCGCCCTGCTTCAGGCCGTTCTGGGCCAGCACCTCGACCACCTTGCGGCCTTCTTCCAGGGTGCGCACGAACGGGATCATGACCCACAGGTTGTCCAGGCCCATCTCGTTGCGCACGCGCAGCACGGCCTTGCACTCCAGCGCGAAGGCGGCCGAGAAGCTCGGATCGACGTAACGGCTGGCGCCGCGGAAGCCGATCATCGGGTTCTCTTCGTGCGGCTCGTAGTTGCTGCCGCCGATCAGGTTGGCGTACTCGTTGGACTTGAAGTCCGACAGGCGCACGATCACCGGGTTCGGCGCGACCGAGGCGGTCAGGGTGGCGATGCCTTCAGCCAGACGGTCCACGTAGAAGCCGACCGGGTCGGAATAACCGGCGATCTTCTCGTCGATCTTCTTCTTCGTCGCCGCATCCTGGCGGTCGTATTCCAGCAGCGCGTTGGGGTGGATGCCGATGTGGCTGGCGATGATCATTTCCAGACGCGCCAGGCCGATGCCCGCGTTCGGCAGCTGGCCGAAATCGAAGGCGCGTTCCGGGTTGGCCACGTTCATCATGATCTTCAACGGTGCCGGCGGCATGTTGCCCAGATCGGTGGTGGTGCGTTCGAAGCCGAGCTTGCCTTCGTAGATGAAGCCGGTATCGCCTTCAGCGCAGCTGACGGTGACCAGCTGGCCATCCTCGATGACCTTGGTGGCGTTGCCCGAACCGACCACGGCCGGCACGCCCAGCTCGCGCGCGATGATCGCCGCGTGGCAGGTACGGCCGCCGCGGTTGGTGACGATTGCCGATGCACGCTTCATCACCGGCTCCCAATCGGGATCGGTCATGTCGGCGATCAGCACGTCGCCCGGCTGCACGCGGTTCATGTCTTCCAGCGTCTTCACCACGCGCGCCACGCCGGCACCGATCTTGGCGCCCACGGCGCGGCCTTCGGCGAGAACGTTGCCGCCCTTTTCGGTCAGCGCGAAACGCTCGATCTGGGTGGCATGGCTGCGCGACTTCACGGTCTCCGGGCGCGCCTGCACGATGAACAGCTTGCCGCTGACACCGTCCTTGGCCCACTCGATGTCCATCGGGCGGCCGTAGTGCTTTTCGATGGTCAGCGCCTGGCGCGACAGTTCGGCTACGTCTTCATCGTTGATCGAGAAGGTGCTGCGCAGTTCGGCCGGGGTGTCCTCGATCCTGACGCGCTCTCCGGGGACATCCGAGTACACCATGCGGATCGCCTTGCTGCCGAGCGAGCGGCGCAGGATCGCCGGCTTGCCGGCCTGCAGGGTGGGCTTGTAGACGTAGAACTCGTCGGGGTTGACCGCGCCCTGCACGACCATTTCGCCCAGGCCGAACGAGGAGGTGACGAACACCACGTCGCGGAAGCCGGATTCGGTGTCCAGGGTGAACAGCACGCCGGACGCGCCCACGCCCGAACGCACCATCAGCTGCACGCCCGCCGACAGGAACACGTCTTCGTGCTTGAAGCCGTGGTGCACGCGGTAGGCGATGGCACGGTCGTTGTACAGCGAGGCGAACACTTCCTTGACCTTGTGCACGACATCGTCGGCACCGGTGACGTTGAGGAAGGTTTCCTGCTGGCCGGCGAAGGAGGCGTCGGGCAGATCTTCGGCGGTGGCCGAGGAACGCACGGCCACGGCCACGTCGCCGCCGCCGTTGTCGGCGCTCAGCTTGGCGTAGGCGCTGCGGATGTCCTGGTCCAGCTGCGGCTGCAGCGGTGCATCGATCACCCAGCCGCGGATTTCCTTGCCGGCTGCGGTCAGCGCATTGACGTCCTCGACGTCCAGCGTGGCCAGCTTGTCGAAGATGCGCTTGGACAGGTCGTTGTGCGCGATGAAGTCCTTGAAGGCTTCAGACGTGGTCGCATAACCTCCAGGAACGGAGACGCCCAGACCGGCCAGATTGCCGATCATCTCGCCCAGCGAGGAATTCTTGCCGCCCACGCGGGCCAGGTCGGCCAGACGCAGTTCGTGCAACCACAGGATGTTCTCGTTCAAGCGCGATGCTCCGTTTGGCCATCGCCCGAGGCGGGCTGAATGGCCGCGTCCGTAGGAAGAAGTCGATATGATGCCGGGCAGACCACCGTCGGCACAAGCTTGTGTTGGCGGCCCTTTTAGGCTTCGTAGGGGGTAAATGCGCGCATGTCGACCATCCGTCCGGTGTTCTACGTTTCCGATGGAACCGGTATCACCGCTGAAACCATTGGGCATAGCCTGTTGACCCAGTTCTCCGGGTTCAGCTTCATTACCGACCGGATGTCATTTGTCGATGACCCCGAAAAAGCCCGCGAAGCCTGTGCCCGGATCCAGGCGGCGGGGGAGCGCTACCAGGTCCGGCCGATCGTGGTGAACTCCTGTGTGGACCAGAGCCTGAGCCTGATCCTGGCCGAAAGCGGGGCGCTGATGCTGGATGTGTTCGCCCCGTTCATCGAGCCGCTGGAGCGCGAACTGTCCAGCTCGCGCCTGAACCGGGTCGGCCAGGCCCACGGCATGGTCGACTTCGATACCTACCACCGGCGCATCAACGCGATGAACTTCGCGCTGACCCACGATGATGGCATCGCGGTGAATTACGACGACGCCGACGTGATCCTGGTGGCGGTGTCGCGGGCGGGCAAGACGCCTACCTGCATCTACCTGGCCCTGCATTACGGGGTGCGCGCGGCCAACTACCCGTTGACCGACGAGGATCTGGAGAGCGACCGCCTGCCGCCCCGGCTGCGCAACTACCGGCGCAAGCTGTTCGGCCTGACCATCGACCCGGACCGCCTGCAGCAGATCCGCCAGGAGCGCCGGCCCAATTCGCGCTACGCCAACCTGGACACCTGCAAGCGCGAGGTGGCCGCAGCGGAGGTCATGTTCCAGATGGAACGCATCCCGACCCTCAGCACCACCCACACCTCGATCGAGGAGATCTCCAGCAAGGTGCTCGGCACGCTGGGGCTGCAGCGCGAACTGTATTGACGGGGCGCCACGACCAACGGTCGTGGCCCACCTGCGCGGTGGGTATCGAGCGTTGGTCGATACGGGGCCCCTTTGGCCGGGACCGATCTGTCCCCACGTTGAAGGGCCAACGTGTAGGATCAACCCATGGCCCGAGCATTGCCCCGTACCGAGCGCATTCCCCGCCTGAGCCGGCTGAGCTGGCTCATGGGGCTCTACGCAGAGAACTATCGTCACCTGGTGCGCCTGTTCGCGCCGGCCGAGCTGGTGGCGGGAAGCTACGTCTCTTCGGTGGGTGATGGCCTGGACGTGCGCCTGGACGTGATCGAATGCCACCGCTACACGGTGGAGCTGCGCCTGACCTATGACCTGGCCGACCCGGTGACCGGCGAACCGGACCCATCGGCCTTCGTCCGCCTGTACCGGGACGCGCGCCAGGCCGAGACCACCCACTGCTACGTCGGCCGCCGCTGGCAGGACACGATGGGCCTGTACCCACCGCCGGCCGAGCTGATCAGCCATCGCATGCGGATGAACACCTTCCTCGGCAAATGGCTGGAATACCTGGCCGAACGCGGCCATGGCGTGGCTACCCTGCGCCGTGATCCCGACGGCATCACTG
This sequence comes from Stenotrophomonas sp. G4, assembly GCF_003428825.1. Classification (NCBI taxonomy): domain Bacteria; kingdom Pseudomonadati; phylum Pseudomonadota; class Gammaproteobacteria; order Lysobacterales; family Lysobacteraceae; genus Stenotrophomonas; species Stenotrophomonas sp. G4. The sequence goes on along the minus strand of NZ_CP031741.1, from coordinate 2,731,232 downwards.
CCGGTGCCGGCGACCGTCGCCTGTCGCTGGTGCGTTGATCGGCCATAATCCACGGCTGACCCGCCGCCGGATTCGCACATGCCGTATACCCCGATCGTCGCCACCCTGGGCTATGTGCTCTCGCCCGATCGCCGCCAGGTGCTGATGATCCACCGCAATACCCGGCCGGGCGACCACCACCTGGGCAAGTACAACGGCCTGGGCGGCAAGGTCGAGCCGACCGAGGACGTTGCCGCCGGCATGCGCCGCGAAATCGCCGAGGAAGCCGGCATCGACTGCACGGCCATGCGCCTGCGCGGCACCATCAGCTGGCCGGGTTTCGGCAAGCATGGTGAGGACTGGTTCGGTTTCGTGTTCGTCATCGACAGCTTCGAGGGTGCCCCGCACGGCGGCAATCACGAAGGCACCCTGGAGTGGGTGGACGTGGACAAGCTCGACCAGCTGCCGATGTGGGAGGGCGACCGCAACTTCCTGCCGCTGGTGTTCGATGCCGATCCGCGCCCGTTCCACGGAGTGATGCCTTACCGGGATGGGCGCATGCAGAGCTGGTCCTTCAGCCGGCTGTGAGGCATTCCGGAGGCCGCTGCGCTCGCCGGGCATGGCCCGGCGCTACCCATCCGGCGCAGCCTCGGTAGCGCCGGGCCATGCCCGGCGGGGAGAGCTTCAGCGCCGCTGCGCCAGCAGCAGATGGAAGTGCTTTTCCCGCTGGTGGCCGTCATTGCCGGCCTTGCATTCGCGATGCGAGCGCCACGCCGTGACGGTGAAACCGGACACCCGCAGCGCCAGCTCCACCGCATCCAGCTCATGCAGCTCAAAGTCCTCGGCAAAGGGCAGGGTGCGCATGAATCCGGCATCGCCGAAGGCCAGGCATAGCCGGCCGCCGCGATGCAGCACGCGCGCCAGTTCATCCAGTACCGGAGCCAGGTGCGGCCAGAAGTACAGGGTGTTGACCGCCAGCGCAGCGTCGACGCAGGCATCAGCCAAGGGCAGGGCATGGGCATCGCCCTCGCACAACGCGGCTCGCCCGGCCAGTCCTCTGGCGGCAAGCTGCCGGTTGCCGGCGTCGACCATGGAAGCGGACAGCTCAACGCCCAGGTAGCGACTGCCGCTGGCCTGCAGCAGCAATGGCGCGAAGGCGGCGTTACCTGGGCCGATCTCCAGGACCTGTTCTCCGGCAGCGACGGCCAGCAATGCGATCGCTGCCTGGTTGAGGGCGCCGTTGCTGCGGTTCATCGATTCGCCCACGGCCAGCGCGGCCTCGCCATGGGGCTGCCGCAACTGCGCGGCCAGGGTGCGTGCATCCAGCACCAACATCGTCCGTCGGTAAGGAGTCGGACGTGGCGGCGGCGGGTCCGCCGCAGACCATAGCGCCAGCCGATGGGCTTGGGAAGTAGGGGGACCCCGGCTTCAGGTGATGAGGAAATGTCCAGCGTCGCAGTCAGTGAGAACCAGTTGTCCACAGGGGGTGTGGATTACGCGTGGGCAACTTTGTGGATAAGCCCTGACAGACGCCACCCCCCTAGGCTGTCAAGATGGGTGGCGAAAAATTCGCCGCCGGTGAGGATCGGTGAGTGACGGGTGAAGGCCGTGGGCAGGCCACGCTGTTGCCGGTAGCGGCGCTCGCGGTACCCTGTGAGCCTTGATGCCCCGTGAGACTTCATGAAACGTCACTTCTCGATGCTGCGCGAGTTCCATCTGGCGGACTGGTTCACCTTGGCCAACGCTTTCTGCGGCACCGGCGCGGTGTTTGCCGCGATGCGTTTCCTGCAGGATGGCGAGCGCGGCTACCTGCTGTTCGGCATGGCGCTGATCCCGCTGGCTTTCATTTTCGACGCGCTGGACGGCCGCATCGCGCGCTGGCGCAAATCCAGTTCGACCCTGGGCCGCGAGCTCGACTCGCTGTCGGACGTCATCTCCTTCGGGGTCGCACCCGCAGCGCTGGCCTATGCCTGTGGCATGCAGGGGGGCTGGGACTGGCTGGTGTTGAGCTACTTCGTCTGCTGCGGCGTCAGCCGCCTGGCCCGATACAACGTGACCGCCGAGGCGATGAGCGGTGACGAAGGCAAGGTGAAGTACTTCGAGGGAACACCGATTCCCACCAGCCTGGCGCTGGTGATCGTGCTGGCGATCGCCGCCGGCACCGATGCCATCGGCCGCGACCTGTGGCTGGGCCAGTGGCAGATCGGTCCCTGGCAGCTGCATCCGCTGGTGCTGCTGTTCGCGCTGTCCGGGTCGCTGATGATCAGCAAGACCCTGCGCATTCCCAAGCCATGACCCAGCCCTGCGGAGGAGCGCGATGACCAGCTCGGCCAACGACCCCGGCAGCAGCGATTTCGAGACCCTGGCCCGCCAGTACTTCGGCGCCTGGGGGGATGCCCTGCGCCATGCCGCCGTGCCGGGAACGCCCGCTGGTGATGACCCGGGCAACTGGAAGCGCCTGTTCGACTGGTGGGGTCAACTGCTGCCCGGGACCGGTGCTGCCGCGCCGGAAGAGGCGGTGCGGCGCTTCCGCGAACAGGCTGGCAGCTGGTACGGCACCATGCAGGAAGTCGCTGCACGCTTTGCCGGCCGCGATGCCAGCAGTGCCGAGGTCGCCCAGGCCTGGCGTGAAGCGGTGAAGGGGCAGGGCGACGGCATGCTGCAGTGGATGCTGCAGGGGGCCCGCGGCAGCACCCATGTGGACGCTGCGCCGCCCGAGTTCACGGCATGGTTCCAGCAGTTGCAGACGCTGGCTGGCCCTTGGCTGCAGAGCCCGGCGTTCGGGCCCGGCCGCGAGCACCACGCGCGGTGGCAGGCCCTGCTGCGCGCGCAGGAGGAGTACCAGCAGCATTCGCAGGCCTATGTCGAGCAGATCAAACAGGCACTGGAAGAGGCGTTCGACCTGTTCGAGCGGCGCCTGGCCGAACACGAGCAGCCCGGCAGCCAGCTGACCAGCGCCCGGGCGATGTTCGATCTGTGGATCGAAGTGGCCGAGGAGGCCTACGCCAAGGTCGCCATGTCCGAGCCGTTCCAGCAGGTGTATGCCTCGCTGGGCAACGCACAGATGCGCCTGCGCGCAGGCCTGCAGCGCGAGGTTGAACAGATGAGTGAACGCATCGGCCTGCCCACCCGCAGCGAGATGGATGCCGCCCACCGTCGCATTGCCGAGCTCGAGCGCAGCCTGCGCCGGGTGCAGGCACAGGTGGCGGCGCTTGCCGGTACCGATGCCGTCGATCCGGTTGCCCAGCCAGCGCCTGCCAAGGTCAAGCCCGTCGCGCGCAAGCCTGCAGCGAAGAAGGCTGCTGCGAAGAAAGCTGCTGCGAAGAAAGCGCCAGCGAAGAAGGCCACCACCCGCGCGACCACGCGGAAGTCGTAAGCCATGAAAGGACCGCTGGGCTTCAACGCCGATGACCTGATGCAGGAGACCTTGGCCATGCAGCGCAAGCTGATGGAAGGGTTGAAGCTGTTGCCGCAGGTGGAGGATGTCGACTATGGCGCCACCGCCCGCGAAGAAGTCTGGCGCGATGGCAAAGTGGTGCTGTATCGCTTCGTCGGCGAGAACGCGCCGGTGCGGCGCACACCGCTGCTGATCGTGTACGCACTGGTCAACCGCCCGTACATGGTGGACCTGCAGGCCGATCGGTCGCTGGTGCAGAAGCTGCTGGCATTGGGCCAGGACGTCTATGTGCTGGACTGGGGTTATCCGGATCGTTCCGAACGCTACCAGACGCTTGAGGACTATCTGCTGCGCTACATCGATGGCGCGGTGGATGCGCTGCGCGCGCGCTGTGGTGGAACGGTCAACATGCTCGGCATCTGCCAGGGCGGCGTGTTCGCCCTGTGCTACGCCGCACTGCGGCGGCAGAAGCTGGGCAACCTGATCACCATGGTCACCCCGGTCGACTTCCAGACCGCCGACAACATGCTGTCGCACTGGGCACAGCAGGTGGATGTGGATCTGCTGGTGGATACGCTGGGCAACATCCCGGCCGATCTGATGAATGCCAGCTACCTGATGCTCAAGCCATTCCGCCTGAACGTGCAGAAGTACGTGGGCCTGCTCGACATCCTCGATGACAAGGCCGCGCTGGAGGATTTCCTGCGCATGGAAAAGTGGATCTTCGACTCGCCGGACCTCGCGGGTGAAGCCTTCCGCGAGTTCATCAAGCAGTTCTACCAGGGCAACGGCCTGGTCAACGGCACCGTGCGCATCGGCGAAGAGGCGGTGGATCTGTCGCAGGTGACCCTGCCGGTGCTGAACATCTACGCCGAACAGGATCATCTGGTGCCACCGGATGCATCGCGCGCGATGCGTGGCCGGCTGGGCACGCAGGACTACACCGAATCCAGTTTCCGCGGTGGGCACATCGGCATCTACGTCTCCGGCCGCGCGCAGCGCGAAGTGCCGGCGACCATCGACAATTGGTTGAAGGAACGCACAGCATGAAGTACTCCCCTCTGCTCGCGCTAGCTCTGGCCCTGGTGCCAGGTGTTGCCGGCGCTGCACCGAGCGCCGATGCGCGCCGCGAGATCGCGCAGTTGATCGGAAGCCTGGATGGCTCCCAATGCCAGTTCCAGCGCAATGGCAGCTGGTACGGTCCGGCCGATGCACGTTCCCACCTGCAGCGCAAGTACGACTACCTGCTGAAGAAGGACATGGTCGACACTGCCGAGCAGTTCATCGAACGTGCGGCGAGCCAGAGCAGCATGAGTGGCAAGGCGTACCGGATCCGCTGCCCCGGCCAGCCCGAACAGACCTCCGCGGCGTGGTTCGGCGCCCGCCTGCAGGCGTTGCGCCAACGCACGCCGTAGACACGGCAGGCGCTACAGTGGCCGCAGCCAGTCAGCCGGGAGACCTCGCCATGAACGCTGTGCCGCGCACCCTGTCGCGCTCGCTGAACGACCGCATGATTGCCGGGGTGATGGGCGGCATCGCCCATCGTTTCGGCTGGAACCCGACCCTGGTGCGGGTGCTGTACGTGGTGGTCTCGCTGGCGTCGGCCGCCTTCCCCGGCATCCTGGTCTACCTGCTGCTGTGGCTGCTGATCCCCAACGAGGCGGATTGAACACCGCGTCCCGGCCCTGGCCGATCTGGCTGCGCGCGCTGCAGGTGCTGGGCGCGCTGTGGACCGTGCCCAATACCCTGATCGGCCTGCTTGGCGGTCTGGCCGGGTTGCTGGGTGGTGCGAAGATGCGCTGGAGCGGTCGTGATTGCGCGGTGGTTTTCGATCACTGGCCCTGGGGCCCGGGCGGAGCGATCACCTTGGGCAACGTGATCCTGCACACCGGCCACGATCTGGGCATGTGCTGCCGTACCTACGCGCATCAGGCGGGGTGGGGCGTGGAGCCGTTGATCCGGCTGGATGACCATGAGCGTGCGCATGTGTACCAGTATCTGGTGCTGGGGCCGCTGTACCTACCGGTGTATCTGCTGTGTGGTGGTGTCAGTGCGCGTAATCCGTTCGAGCGTGCGGCCGATCATTACGCGCGGTTCGGGCACGGCTGGTGGCCGTAGATTCCAGCCAACGGCGCAGCCCCTCGTGGGTGGGTCGCGAAATGCGATTCATGTGATTGGGCCGGGCGGGGTGGGTTCGCGGGACACGCCGTAAACCCGTCCCTGGGGCTCGATGGCGCCATCCATGGCGCCAACGGTCCCGCGAACCCACCCCGCCCGACCCCTGACAGCTTCCGCGCGCATCCAGCCACGGAGAAGAAAGAGAACAGCAAGAGCGGGTCGCGCGCTGCGCTTGCTCGTATAGAGCCGAGCATGGGCTCGGCTCTACAGGAAACGGCCGGCCAGGCCGCTTTTGCTTTTGATCTTCTTTTTCTTTTCCGTGGGTGGCAGACCGCAGAAATCTGTCAGAGGGCGGTCGGGTTGGGTTCGCGGGGGTGTCCGCGGCATGGATGCCGCGGCCAAGCCTCCAGGGACGGATTCACGGCGTCCCCCGCGGAACCCAACCCGGCCGACCCACCTGCGGCTTTTGCATTCCGCGACCAACCACACCCACCCACGAGGGGCTGCGCCGTTGGCTGAAAACCCTTCCATTCGTTATTCGGAAGTTAAAGATCCGTAAGCATTCTGCTGCTATCCCGCAGTCATCTGCATGCAACTGATCGTCATTAGTCTTCGTGACGTTCCAGTCAGCTTGGTCGCGGTAAGCTCTATCCCGATGAGCCAACAAGTACCGCTCATCGTGTGCAGTACGCAGTAGCAATTTGGAGGAAGACATCACATGGCAATCGTTCTTTATGTCGGTGGTAGCAAGGATGGCGAGAAGGGCGTGGTGCCCTACGGCTTCAGCAAATCCCGCGCCGATACCGCGCTGGGGCCGGAGTTCTACACGGAGCGGTTCATGGAACTGCAGGGTGTCGGCAAGGTCCGCCTGATGGCGCTGGAGAGCCTGCGTGACGACATCGTCATGCAGCGTGCCGCCCGCCACTACCGCTGACCTTCGCAGTACGCGGCAGGACGCGCTCCACCATCGCGCGTCCGCGCCGGCATCCCAGCCCGGGGCCAGTCCGAGCCCCCTTTGCCAGGATGCCGGCGTCCGATCCGGACCCACCGCCTGAACCGCCGCGCTGTCAACGCCTTGTCCCTGCCGCCCGCGCATTGCAAGAATGGGCCTTTCCCGCAATGCGGCCCAGGCCGGAAACAATGCACGACGCCAAGCACGCCCAGCGCCAGCTCGCCCAGCAGATCGCCCAGACCATCGCCGATGAAATCGGTGCCCAGACCGCCCAGGTCAGCGCCGCCGTCGGCCTGCTCGATGAAGGCGCCAGCGTTCCGTTCATCGCCCGTTACCGCAAGGAAGTGACCGGCGGCCTGGACGACACCCAGCTGCGCAACCTGGAAACCCGCCTGACCTACCTGCGCGAACTGGAAGACCGCCGTGCGGCGGTGCTGGCCAGCATCGGCGAGCAGGGCAAGCTCAGCGATGAACTGCGCAACGAGATCCTCGCCGCCGATACCAAGAGCCGGCTGGAAGATCTGTACCTGCCGTACAAGCCCAAGCGTCGCACCCGCGCGCAGATCGCCCGCGAAGCAGGACTGGAGCCGTTGGCCGACGGCCTGTTGGGCGACCCGACACAGGACCCGCAGGTCTTTGCCGCCACGTTCGTGGATGCCGACAAGGGCGTGGCCGATACCAAGGCCGCGCTGGAAGGGGCCCGCGCGATCCTGATGGAGCGCTGGGGCGAGGACGCCACGCTGGTTGGCGAGCTGCGCAGCTGGTTGAGCGAGCAGGGCGTGATCCGTGCCCGCGTTGCCGAGGGCAAGGAAACCGAGGGCGCCAAGTACCGCGATTATTTCGAGCACGCCGAGTCGTTGGCGAAGATTCCCTCGCACCGGTTGCTGGCGTTGTTCCGTGCGCGCCGCGAGGAGATCCTGTTCCTGGAGCTGGACCCAGGCAAGGATGCCGAGGCCGGACATCAGTACGCCGAAGGGCGCGTGGCGCACAACGCCGGTATCCGCGATGCGGGGCGCCCCGCTGATCGCTGGCTGCTGGACGCCTGCCGCCTGACCTGGCGGGCCAAGCTGCACATGCACCTGCTGCTGGACCTGTTCAACCAGGCCCGTGAGAAAGCCGAGGCCGAAGCCATCGCGGTATTCGGTGACAACCTCAAGGATCTGCTGCTGGCTGCACCGGCCGGCCCGAAAAGCGTGCTGGGCCTGGACCCGGGCATCCGCACCGGCTGCAAGATTGCCGTGGTCGACGCCACCGGCAAGCTGGTCGCCACCGACACCATCTACCCGCACGAGCCCCGCCGACAGTGGGAGCAGTCGCTGCAGACGATCAAGCAGCTGTGTGCCAAGCACAACGTGCAGCTGATCGCGATCGGCAACGGCACCGCCAGCCGCGAGACCGACAAGCTGGCCGGTGAAGCCATCAAGGCGCTGGGTGACAACGCGCCGCAGAAGATCGTGGTCAGTGAAGCCGGGGCGTCGGTGTATTCGGCGTCGGAAACGGCGGCCAGGGAATTCCCGGACTTGGACGTGTCGATTCGTGGTGCGGTATCGATCGCGCGTCGCCTGCAGGACCCGCTTGCCGAACTGGTGAAGATCGAGCCGAAGGCGATCGGCGTGGGGCAGTACCAGCACGACGTGGATCAGTACCGCCTGGCGCGTGCGCTGGATGCGCGCGTGGAGGACTGCGTGAATGCCGTCGGCGTGTACGTCAACACGGCGTCGGCTGCATTGCTGTCGCGGGTTTCGGGCCTGACGCCGACGGTAGCCGAGAACATCGTGCGCCACCGCGATGACAACGGTCCGTTCAAGCGTCGCAAGGACCTGCTGAAGGTGCCGCGGCTGGGCGAGAAGACGTTCGAGCAATGCGCAGGCTTCCTGCGTATCGCCGATGGCGATGAGCCGTTGGATGCATCGTCGGTGCATCCGGAAGCCTATCCAGTGGTCGAGCGCATCGTCGCCAGCACCGCGCGCCCGATCAAGGCGCTGATCGGCGACGGCAGTTTCCTGCGCGGCTTGAAGGCCGAGCAGTTCACCGACGAGACATTCGGTGTGCCGACCGTGCGCGACATCCTCAAGGAGCTGGAAAAGCCGGGCCGCGATCCGCGCCCGGAATTCAAGGCGGCCCGGTTCGCCGATGGCGTGGAGGACATCAAGGACCTGCGCGAGGGCATGGTGCTGGAAGGCGTGGTCAGCAACGTGGCCGCGTTCGGTGCGTTCGTCGATATCGGCGTGCACCAGGACGGCCTGATCCACATCTCGGCGCTGTCTGATACCTACGTGAAGGATCCGCGTGACGTGGTCAAGGCCGGCGACATCGTCAAGGTGAAGGTGCTGGAGGTGGACGTGCCGCGCAAGCGCATTGCCCTGACCCGGCGTCTGGACGACACGCCCGGCCAGGCCACCAGCCGCCCGGGCAGCCGTGACGAACGCAGCCAGGGGCAGGCGCCGCGCCGCGACGCCGGCAACCCCGGGCAGGGACGTGGCCAGGGGCGCAACCCGGGCAATGGCGGACGCCCGGCACAGGCCGCGCCGCCAGCCAACAATGCCCTGGCCGAGGCGTTCGCCCGGGCCAAGCGCAGCTGAGTCCGCCGTCCCCCTCCCGGCGCGATCCGGGCGGGGGACTTGTCGATGTTCCCCGGCAATGCGCACACTTGCGCCGGAAGGGGCGCCTGGGCCCCTGCTGTCGCTGGGGAGGCCATGCCGTCAGCACCATCCGCCCTGTTCCGAGACCGCTGTGGCTCCTTGCCACGGCCTGCGGGCAGCTGCGTCGGCGGGGGAGGCGGCTGATGGCCGATCAGGGCAACAGCGGCAACGCACTGCTGGAGCGCCGGCTGCAGGAACTGGCCGAACAGCGCCGTCGCCTGGCGATGATCATCGAGGGCACTGCGGCTGGCACCTGGGAATGGAACGTCCAGAGCGGACAGATGCGGGTCAATGAACGGTGGGCCGAGATCGTCGGCTACCGGTTGGGCGAACTTGAACCGATCTGCCAGAAGACCTTCATCGCGCTGGTCCATCCGGATGATCTGGCGCTGTCCGATGCGGCCCTGCAGGAGCACTTCGACGGCCGCGCCGAAAACTACGCCTGCCTGCTGCGGATGCGTCACAAGAACGGCCAGTGGATCTGGATCCACGATCGCGGGCGGGTATTCGAGTGGGACGGGCAGGGTCGGCCGCTGTGGATGGCCGGTGCGCACGCCGACGTCACCGAACTGCAGCAGGCGCGCCAGGATGCGGCAGAGATGCGGCAGCGCCTGCAGGCGGTGGTCGACGCCTCCGACGAAGTGGCGGTGATCGCCACCGACACCGCCGGCATCATCACCCTGTTCAATACCGGCGCTGAGCGCCTGCTCGGCTACCGCGCCGAGGAGGTGCTGGGACACTGCGATCCCGGTATCTTCCATGATCGTGCGGAAATGGCTGCCTATCTGGCGCCGCTGGTCGATGCCGATGGCAAAGCACCGACTGTTTTCCAGGCGTTGACGGCGCAGGCACAGGGCAAGACGTTCTCGCGGCAATGGACCTTCCTGCGCAAGGATGGCCAGCGTCGGCAGGTACGCCTGTCAATCAGCCGCATGGATGGCGCCGATGGCGAGCGCATCGGCTATGTCGGCATGGCCATCGACATCACCGAGATCCTGCAGGCGCGCGCCGAGGCTCGTCTTGCGGCGGAAAAGTTCGCCGGTGCGTTCACCTCGGCGGCACTGGGCATGGCGCTGGTGTCGCTGGAAGGGCGCTGGCTGGATGTCAACGATGCGCTGTGCCGCATTCTCGGCTACACGCGGGAGGAACTGCTGCAGGTCGATTTCCAGCGGTTGACCCATCCGGCCGATCTGCAGACCGACCTGGCCCTGGTGCAGGATCTGCTGGCGGGGCGACGCACGCACTATCACCTTGAGAAGCGCTACCTGGGCCGTGAGGGCAACACCATCTGGGCACGGCTGTCGGTATCGCTGGTACGCAATGAGCGCGGTGAACCGTTGCATTTCGTGTCGCAGATCCAGGATGTCAGCGCCCAGCGCAGCAGCGAGCAGCGCCTGTTCGAAAGCGAGCAGCGCAGCCGCATCACCCTGGATGCGGTTGCCGATCTGGTACTCAGCGTGGCCCTGGATGGCCGCATCGAATATGCCAACGCGGCCGCCGTGCGAATGCTTGCCGGCGATGGAGCGCTGTCGCTGGCCGGGCATCTCGTGCAGGACGTGCTGTCGTTGACCACCGAATACGCACCGCAATCGCAGCTCGACGTCAGCGTGCTGCTGGATCCTGAAAGCAACGCCGTGGATCTGCATGCCGATCTGCTGCTGCAGATGGGCACCGCCGTGGTGCCGGTCGACCTGACCCGGGCCTGGCTTCGCGACGACGAGGGCCAGGTGCGTGGTGCGGTGTGGGTCCTGCGCGATGACACCCAGCAGCGTGCACGCGAGCGCGAGGCACGGCACCTGGCGGAGATGGACCCGCTGACCGAACTGGGCAATCGCCGCGGCTTCGAAGTGCATCTGCAGCAGGCGATCACCCGGGTTGAACGGACCGGGCAGGCGGCGTCACTGATGTACATCGATCTGGACCGGTTCAAGCCGGTCAACGATACCTTTGGTCATCTGGCCGGCGACGCCGTGCTGTGGGCCGTGGCCAGCGTATTGCGCCATGGTGTACGCGACTCGGATGTGGTGGCGCGCCTGGGCGGTGACGAATTCGCGGTGATCCTGTCCGGGTGCAGCCCGCGGCGAGCGGCGCGCATTGGCGGCGAGCTGCTGCATACCCTGGCCAACCTGTCCATTCCCTGGGACCAGCACCAGCTGCGGATCGGCGCCAGCATCGGCATCGCACCGCTTGCCGCCGGCATGAGCGTGGACCAGGCCGTCGCCGCCGCCGATGCCCAGTGCTACCGGGCCAAGGCGATGGGTCGCAACAATGTGCAGGTGCAGGGCGAAACCGGTGAACTGCCCGCTAGCTCGCCGGCGGACGGAGGCGACCTCAGCGATGGCTGATCTCAGCCTGTGAGAGGGGCGCGGCGAATACTGCGCCAACGCCCCACCTTCGCAGGAAAACAACATGACGTCCTGGAACCTGAGTGCAGTCCGTGCTTATGCGCCGGCCGTTGTCGGCTGGTCCCTGGCTCTCTCCGGCTGGCTCCGGCTGGAGCAGCTGCGCAACGACCAGCAGGCCCGGATGCTGGTCCCCGTGGTGCAGTGGGGCGTGGCGCTGATGCTGCTGGTCACCCTGGGCTGCATCGTCGCCACCAGCCTGGTGCTCTGGCGCGCTGCGCGTCGTGATGCGCGGCAACGCCCTTGATCTGCACGCAGCGCAGGCAGGCGGCGGACGGCTACAGCGCAGCCGGATCCATCAGTAGGAACGTGCCCGGACTGCGCTGGTGCGCATCGATCAAGGGGACCAGGCGGCGGAAGTGCTCGGTTGCGCAGTGGGTATCCAGCGCTGCGCGATCCGGCCATTGTTCAATGAATATGAAGTGGCCGGGATCCTTCTGGTCGACGAACAGGTCGTGGGCGATGCACAGCGGTTCGCTCCGCGTGCAGGCAACCAGCTCGCGGTATAGCGGCAGGACGATTTCGACCGCTTCAGGATGTATGTAGTCCTCGGCGATGACCTTGAGCATGCTGGAACTCCCGTGCAGGAAACGCAGCATTGTAGGCGCGCGCCGCAGGGCCTCAGCGCAGCACCTCTTCGGCATCCACCAGCTGCACGTCGTGCATCATGTTGAGGTAGGCCTCGTAGTAGCCTTTGTGCGAAGCGCCAACGATGGCCAGCAGGCGCGTTCCCGGCCGCTGGCCCAGCACTTCGCGGATGTTGGCGATCATGCGCAGGTTGCGGGTTTCCCAGTAGCCCACATAGTTGCGGCCAAAGCCCTGCGGTGAGGGTTCGACCAGTGCAGCACCGAAGTCGGCCTGGTAGGCCTGCATGCCGACGCCGGGGCGGTTGTAGGCGCGGTACAGGTCCAGCACGCCATCCAGCTTGCCGATGTTGGCATACAGCGGCTCGTCGGCGTCCCGCCGTGCGTTTGCCTGCGGGTTGTCCCACGCCTTCATGAGCGCTTCGCCTGCCGCCTTTTCGTGTTCGGGTGGGGTGGGCGAATCGGCGGTGTGGTCGTCCACCGCCCACAGGCGTTCCAGCCCCAGCCGGGCGGCGAGAATGGCCGCCACCAGGTTGGTTTCATTGCGACGGGTCAGGCTCTTGTCGAGAATCTCGACCAGCGCAGCATCCAGCCCGTCGCCGGCAATACGCTCCTGCACAGGCAGGCGCAGCCATTGCACCTGCGCCGATCCGCGCTCGCCAGCGGCCAGGAACACCGCGGCCAGGTGCCGACGCTGCGCGGCTGTCGGGCGTGCCGGCCATGCCGACAGCAGGCGCCCCATCTCGACGGTGGCGTTGGGTACGTCAAGGCCGGTGGCGGCGCGGGCCGCGTCGGTGTCGAAGCAGTAGGTTTCGGCACTTTCGGCATAGCGGCCGGGATTGCGACGCATGAAGTCGCACTGCAGCCCGGACAGGTTTTCGGTGGCAATCGCCTCCGGGCGCCAACGTGCCAGGCGCTGCAGCAACGGTTCCAGCATGGCCGGCTCGAAGGTCTTTGGCAGTTCCGACAGATGTGCTGTACCAAGCACAAGTACTTCGTTGCGGCGACCGGCCGGTGGCCCCTTCAGCTGGTCGGGATGGAAGCTGGGGCGGAAGCCCGCGTCGCTGGCCAATGCCCCGGCACTGCACAGGCTGAGGATGATGATGGCGCTCAAGCGTCGAAGCATGTTGCGTCCCAGGGAAAGTCCAGTCAGTGGGCGCATGCTGCCGGCAGCGCGCAGGCATGGGATGTCCCGATGGTCATTGCAACCTTCTGTGTGCCTGCCGCATCCCCTTTCCGTCGGCGCTGGTCCAGAATGGTGGCTGGAAGACTTCCGGAAGCGCGTCATGGATGAAATCGCCACCATCGCAGCTGCAGGTGCCGTGCTGGGGGCCCTGGCAGGCTGGATCGGGCCGGGGAGGTGGCGGTGGCAGCTGTTGCGGCTGGCACCGTTGCTGCTGTTGCCGTTCGCGCTGTACATCCTTGCCACCCGCAGCTGGATCCTGGGCGGCGGCGGGCCGCTGGCGGGGCCGTCCCTGCTGGTCGTCTGCGGCAGTCTCGGCTACCTGCCGGCGGTGCTGGCAACGATGCTGCTGCGCTGGATTCTGCGGCGCGCTGCCGACCAGGGGCTGGCCCCCTAAAGTTGTTGGCCGTCGCGCCGTTACCTTTCCTGGAGCCCGCTGCAGGCTCCCGCCGCCGGACCCGAGGCTGCCTCCGATGGGCGGCCCGTGCCGTGTGCCTCGCCGCTGTTTGATGACGATCGCAGCTGCCGTACTGTTTTCTGCCAGTCGCTCGAGTGACGCCGCTCGGCGTCTGCACGTCCCAGGCAATCGAAGTTGCCGCCGGGCATCCCGCCCGGCGGGTCGCAACCGCTACCCGGACACCGAGGATCAGACGATGCTTATCACAGGCTCCATGGAAGGTGCTCAGGCGCCGGTCGAAGTGCTCACCCGTTGGTCTCCCCTGCGCGCGCTGCGGGGGATGTTGGGCATGCAGCGCCGTGCTGCGGAGGTGGCCGAACAACATCGGCGGCACGTCGAGCTTGAGGCCCAGGTTGCCGCACTGCATCGGGTGCAGGCAGTCATCGAGTTCGCCCTCGACGGCACGATCCTGCAGGCCAATGACAACTTCCTGCAGGCAGTGGGATATCGCCTGGATGAAATCCAGGGCAGGCATCACTCCCTGTTCGTCGACCCCGAGCATGCGCGCAGTACCGGATACAGCGACTTCTGGGCGCGGCTGGGCCGCGGTGAGTTCGATGCAGGGCAGTATCGACGCTTCGGCAAGGGGGGGCGCGAAATCTGGATCCAGGCCTCCTACAACCCGGTGCTTGATCAGCACGGTCGGCCGTACAAGGTGGTCAAGTTCGCCACCGACATCACCGCGCAGAAGCAGCAGGCGGCCGAATCGGCGGGGCAGCTGGCGGCCATCGACAAATCGCAGGCAGTCATCGAATTCAGCATGGATGGCCGCATCCTGGCGGCCAATGCGAACTTCCTCGCCGCCACCGGCTATACGCTGGAAGAAGTGCGTGGGCAGCATCATTCGCTGTTCGTCGAGCCTGATTACCGGGCCAGCGACGAGTACCGGCGATTCTGGGAAAAGCTCGGCTCCGGCGAGTACGACGCCGGCCAGTACCGGCGGCTGGGTAAAGGTGGCCGCGAAGTGTGGATCCAGGCGTCGTACAACCCGATTCTCGATGCCAGCGGGCGACCGTTCAAGGTCGTCAAGTACGCCACCGACATCACCGCACAGGTGCATGAGAGCCAGGCCATGCAGCGCGCCGTAGCGCAGACGCGCGAAGTGGTGGCGTCGGCAAAGGAGGGCGACCTGACCCGGAGCATCGGCATGGCCGACAAGACGGGCCCGATCGCTGAGCTCTGCGGTGGCGTCAACGCGCTGGTCGAAGCGATGGCCGCGATCATCGGTCAGATCAAATTCGCCGCAGATACCATTGCGATGGGTGCGAGCGAGATCGCCCAAGGCAACAACGACCTTTCCCAGCGTACCGAACAGCAGGCTGCCTCTCTTGAAGAAACCGCGGTGTCGATGAAGGGGCTGGCCGAGACCGTGCAGCGCACCGCGAACAACGCGCGCCAGGCCAGCCAACTGGCGGGCGGCGCCGCCGATGTGGCCGCACGCGGTGGCCAGGTGGTGCATGATGTGGTCTCGACGATGGCGGTGATCAACGCGTCCTCGCGTCGCATCGTCAACATCATCGGTGTGATCGATGGCATTGCCTTCCAGACCAACATCCTGGCGTTGAACGCGGCGGTGGAAGCGGCGCGCGCCGGTGAGCATGGCCGTGGTTTCGCCGTGGTCGCTACCGAGATCCGCGAGCTCTCGCAGCGCTCGGCCGGTGCCGCAAAGGAAATCAAGCAGCTGATCGATGCGTCGGTTGCCAACGTCGGTACCGGAACGGCGCAGGTCGAGAGCGCCGGGCGGACGATGGACGAGATCGTGGTCGACGTGCGTCGCGTCAGCGACCTGATGACCGAGATCAGCGCGGCTGCGCAGCAGCAGAGCGATGACATCCAGCAGATGAACCACGCGGTGGATCTGATCGATCAGGGCACGCAGCAGAATGCAGCGCTGGTGGAAGAGGCCTCAGCGGCCGCGCGCAGCATGGAAGAGCAGTCTTCGCAGCTGCTGCAGACGGTGGCAGGGTTCCGCGTGCACGCGGGGGCTGGAGCAGGGCATGGCCATGGCCTGAATGCCCCGGCGCTGCGGGTGGTGTAGGGCGCCGACCCGGCCAACGCCGCGGTGGCTTGCTCTGGAACGGCAGCAAACTCCGGGATCGCCCGTCTCTGCTCAGTCACCATGTCCCTATCGGCGATGCGTGGTCGACATTCTCGACGATCTACCCAGGTACCTTGATGGCTGGGAAGGGCCTACCCAGGCACCGGACTGATTCATGAGCCCGCTCTGGCGGCCAAGGTGTGATCGCACTCGACCAAGCGGGCGTTGCTGACAGCTTGGCGCCCTCCGCATTGGGCACAAGCGAGCAGCGTACCGCCCGGTATGGATTGGAGGTCGGGGCCTGTCGAGTGAGTGACGTGCTGGCAACTGTTACACCGGACGCTGATGGCGATGACGCTTTGGATATTCCCCTGCTGATCGCGCATCGGGTCGATGTTCAGAACGTAGAAAAGACCTGTGTCTGGCATGGCCGTGTACCGAAGAGTCAAAGCATGCTGCAGGGTGGAGCGGGTTGATCTTGTGACGAGAGTGCGGATTCAGCAAGAGTCTTGGAGCTGAAGCGCTATGGATTCTGCCTAAATGGACGGGCTGAGGGCGCTGGTCGACCCTTGTGCAATCGCCGCTTGATCAACCAGGAACGGCCAATGCGCTGGACGCCCGAGCGTCAAATGTTCTTCTGCAGAAAGTCTGCGAATCTGGCCAGGCTGATAGCCTGCCGATTGGGGCACTTGGGGCAACTGAGAATTGCGCCACCGGGGAGATCGATCAGGCCTTCGTTGGGCCGCCCGGTGAACCGGCATGAGCATTCCAGACAACGACACACCACCTGGGTTACCTGCAGCAGACGGCCGCTGTCGTCTTCCTGCCCGAAAACATCGCTGAGGAGGAACAATCCGGTGTCGGCCATGCTCGAATCCTTAACGCCCGTTTTCCATGGAGTCGAAGTCTACAACTTCCTTGATGCTGGAGTTTTGCGTTATGCGCCGGCTCGCGATCACAGCCAAGCCAGGCTTCGCATTGAACCATTTGGCCGATGGCGCATCCAAGGCGGAGCATGGACCCATGCCTTGCCCAACGGAAGCTGCCAATGTCCAGGATCTGCCGTATCCGGTTACTTACCCTTCTCGCGGTGACTGCCCTTTGTGGGGCTCCTGCCATCTCCGCGGAGACCATCGCGGTCCCGTTCGAGCTGGGCAAGGACCATCGAATATATGCCGAAGGCACGATCAATCATTCGCCCCCCCTCCGTTTCCTGGTGGACACGGGGGCGGACGGTATGGCCGTGTCGGTCGCTACAAGCGAACTGGCTGATATGAAAATCGACGATCAATCCGAAAACACCGGCGCGGACGGCACGACGTTGGTTGACTACAGTACGAACAACACGGTTGCTCTCGGCGGTGCCAGCAGAACG
Organism: Stenotrophomonas sp. G4; assembly: GCF_003428825.1. Lineage (NCBI taxonomy): Bacteria > Pseudomonadati > Pseudomonadota > Gammaproteobacteria > Lysobacterales > Lysobacteraceae > Stenotrophomonas > Stenotrophomonas sp. G4. Next base: position 2,714,105 of record NZ_CP031741.1, on the reverse strand, counting down.
TTGGGCGCCGCAGTAATCGACGTATATCTGCGTCCCAACGGGAGGGTGGCGCTGCAGCAACTGCGGCGGTGACAGGACGATCGAGAGGGGAAGTGAGGAGGAGAATTGGCTGGAGTCGGCTGATTCACGACTCCATTACGCCATTCTCTCTGGAAGCCTCGCGTTGCAGGGCTTTGTGGTGCCGGTGAAAGGACTCGAACCTTCATGGGGTCACCCCCGGCTGATTTTGAGTCAGCTGCGTATACCATTCCGCCACACCGGCAGCAGCGGGCTAGTGTACCCGAGCCGGGCAGGCGTTCATAGAGGTGCGGGCGAACGGGGCTGAAATGGCTTCAAATTGTCGGGATCGGCCCACTGCTGTCTATACTGGCAAGGCTTAACAGGCACGGAGCGATAGCCTATGTCAGCGTTGCAGGACCTGCGGGTGCTGGTAGTGGAGAACGACGAGATGAGTGCGGCGCTGCTGCAGATGCAGCTGGTGCATTCCGGTGCTCTGGTCGTTGGTCTTGCCGCGTCCGTTGCCGAGGCACTGCGCCTGCTGGAAGAGGCCAGCCCTGACGTGGCCCTGCTGGATTACCGGTTGGCCCACAACGAGACCAGTGAACCGGTCGCTGCGGCGCTGGCCGCGCGCGGGGTGCCGTTCGTGCTCGCCACCGGCATGACCGCCGAACAACTGCCGGTCGCGATGCGATCGGGTGTGCTGTTGATCAAGCCCTATCTGTCGGCGGAGCTGACCAAGGCATTGGTCAGCGCAGTGGGGCGTTCCAGCGCCAACGCCTGATCCGACCGCTCAGGCGGCTTCTTCGTAGACATAACGGATCTCCTCGCGGTCGTCGAGGATGGCGTACTGCGCTGCCAGGTTGTCCGGGTCCGGGTTGAGCCATGCGCCCAGATGCTCGGCGCGGATCGGCAGTACACCCCGGTCATGGCCGGCAGCGGCGACATCGATTGGCGGTCCATCGGTGATGGTGGCGAACGACAGCAGGCGTCCTTCCGGGCCCTCCCATTCCGCCCACAGGCAGGCCAGCAACAAGTCGCGCGGCGGATCAGGGCGGAACTCCAGCACCACGTCCTGTTCCTGCTCGTCGTTGTGCAGGGTGCGGCCGGCAATGGCGTGGCGAGGGACGTGCTCGTAGAAGGCCTGTACCACCACCACGCCGTGGCGCAGTCCGAAGGCCCCGCGCCAATAGCCTTCCAGGCTGTCCCGCCGCGCATTGTAGGTGCCGGGGTAGAGGACATCGTTGCGCGCGGGCTTGTCCGGAAGCCGGCATTGATAGCGCATCGGCTTGATCACGCGCCGGCCATTCTCGCTGACCATCACCGGCGCGTAGGTGCCAGGAAAAATACGGTTGTCGCGTGGCAGCAGCTGTTCCCGGTGCAGGTCGTCCAGTCGCGCCTGCGCCCGTTCGATGCGGTTGCCGGCAACGCGCAGGTCATTGCGTGCTTTCTGCGTGGGGCGGGTGGCCAGGGTTGCATTGGCGATGTCGCGACGCTCAAGCTGCCGCTCCAGCTCGGCCTGCAGCTGCTGCCGCTCCTGTGCATGCCATTGCTGGATCTTCGCCACGATGTCGCGGCCCAGTTCGGTGCGCGCCCCGGCAAATCCGTCGTCCATCGCTTTCGGCGTTTTCGGTCGTTTCTTGCCGGGATCATGCGCATAGAGTTCGGCGAACTCCTCCAGGGAGAGGACGGCGCCGAACTCGCGCACCAGCTTGGCGTAGTCGGCGCGGATCAGGGCGGAATAGCACATGGGACTCTGCCGGAAGAGGGGTCGCAGCAGCTGCGACGTGGATGCGGCAGGATAGCTCGACCTTACAGGAGACGCTGCATGATTGATCCAGAGACGATCCAGTTCCGTCAGGCGGTGCCGACGGTCGAGGACTATTGCCAACTGCGCGCACTGGCCGGCCTCAGTGCCAAGACAGTAGAGGCGGCGACACGGGCGCTGCCCAATACCATCTTCGGAGTCTGTGCCTACCAGGGTAACGAGCTGGTAGCGATGGGCCGGATCGTCGGCGATGGTGGTTGCCACCTGCAGGTCTGCGATATCGCCGTGCTGCCGCGCCTGCAGGGGCAGGGTCTGGGCAAGGCGGTGATGCAGCGTCTGAGCGACTGGATGCAGGGCAACCTGCCGCCGTCGGCGTATGTGAGTCTGCTGGCCGATGGCCAGGCGCATCGGCTGTATGCGCAGTTTGGCTTTGCGCCGACCGCGCCAGCGTCGATCGGCATGTATCGCCGGTTCTGAAGTGCGGTCACCAGGGAATCGCAGGCAAAGAAAAACCCCGGCCGAAGCCGGGGTTTCAAAGATTGGCGTCCCCACGGGGATTCGAACCCCGGTCGCCACCGTGAAAGGGTGATGTCCTAGGCCTCTAGACGATGGGGACGCACGAAAAACTTCAAGTTGTGGAACTTTCGACGGCCTAATGCCGAAAGTGGTGGAGCCAAGCGGGATCGAACCGCTGACCTCCTGCATGCCATGCAGGCGCTCTCCCAGCTGAGCTATGGCCCCATGAAACCAGGATTCCTGCTGGGAGCAGGGTCCTCTTTGAAACTGGCGTCCCCACGGGGATTCGAACCCCGGTCGCCACCGTGAAAGGGTGATGTCCTAGGCCTCTAGACGATGGGGACGCACGAAGAACTTCAAGTTGTAGAACTTTCGACGGCCTAATGTCGAAAGTGGTGGAGCCAAGCGGGATCGAACCGCTGACCTCCTGCATGCCATGCAGGCGCTCTCCCAGCTGAGCTATGGCCCCGTGTTACCGAGCCGCCTATCATACCGGCCTGTTCACATTTGTGGAAGCTTTTTTTGAAGCTTTTCATCGAATCGTTCATCGCCACAAGGGCAGGAGCGCTCCGACGCCACAACCTGAATGCCGGTGGGCGGTGAACAAAAAAGACCCGGTTATCGGCCGGGTCCTCGTTGTTCATGATGAGTGGCGTCCCCACGGGGATTCGAACCCCGGTCGCCACCGTGAAAGGGTGATGTCCTAGGCCTCTAGACGATGGGGACGCAGATCTCATCAATGTTCTTTGCGACCTTTCGACGGCCTAATGCCGAAAGTATGGTGGAGCCAAGCGGGATCGAACCGCTGACCTCCTGCATGCCATGCAGGCGCTCTCCCAGCTGAGCTATGGCCCCACGTCGCTGAGGAGCGAAATAATAGCTGTGCCCCCGGGGGTTGGCAAGCGCTTTGTTGCACTTTTCTACACGCAACGCGCGATGGCGTGGATGCGGTTTTCGCGTGCCGGGCAGCACAGGTGTCGACGCAGACGCCAGGCGCTCAGCGATCTTCCCCAGCCAGCGCGGCCAGGATCGGGCACTGGTCGAGCGCGCCATGTCCGGGGCAGGCATCGACCAGTTGCGAGAGGGCGCCATGCATGCGCTGCAGTTCGGCCATCCGCAGTTCGATGTCCTGCAGTCGTATCCGCGCGGTGTCACGCACGCTGCCCATGTCCTGCGGAGGATGATCGCTGAGGGAAAGCAGTTCACCGATCTCGTCAAGGCTGAAGCCCAGCGCCTTTGCCCGGCGGATGAAGCGCAGGCGTCGCAGATCCTGCTCACCGAAGATGCGGTAGCCACCGGGTGAGCGTGCCGCCTTGGGCAGAAGCTGCTGACGCTCGTAGTAGCGGACGGTGTCGATGGGGACGCCGGCCTGGCGTGCCAGCTGACCAATGTTCACGGCGGACTCCTCTGGGCCTGCCGTGCATAGTCATCCCTGGACTCTGGTCCAGAGTCAAGGCACGGGTCACATTGCCCATTCAGCACACTTTGCAACTTTCTTCATAGCCCCCGGGGCAAAGCAGTTCCTACCCTGCGCCTGAACCGGCCGCTCGACGGCCTGAACCGGAAGAGGAGGTGGGGAGTGGAGGGAATCAGCAACGAAGGATTCGTCGAGGTTGCGGTGGTTGAATACCCCGGAGGCGACCCGTCGGCTGCATCGGTGCTTGCCGAAATGGCGCACGTCGCCAATCGTCTGGCCCAGCAGCAGCGGCGGCCCTGCAAACGGGTACTGGTCACCCGCTGGATTGTGCCTGCCAGCAATACCGGCGTGCATCGCATTGCCGGCGCCGAGATGCTGGACGCGGCAATTCCCGCGGTGATCGCCTTGCCGGGCCAGGTCAGTTGCGGCGCGTCGCTGCGCGCCGAGGATGTCCTGCTGGACTGGTTGCGGGCCCACTACGACGGCGGCAGCCTGCTGGCCGCCGCAGGAGACGGGGTCAGTGTGCTGGCACGGGCCGGTCTGCTGACCGGGCGTACGGTGTCCGGCCCTGACCTCAACCGCCATCCGGCGCTGCAGGTGCAGGTCGGCGGCTGGGCACCCAGTGAGCGGGCGCTCGTCGATGATGGCGATCTGCTCACCGTGGGCGGGGCCCAGGCCTGGCGTTTCCTCGGTCTGCGCCTGCTGTACCGGCTGCACGGCCAGGGCGTAGCCAGTGCGGTGGCACAGCAGTTGGGGATAGTGGTGCCAGTGGGGATCCAGCAGGATCTCGAGCGGTTCAGTGCCAACTTCGCCCATGGCGACCGTGACGTGCTGAAGGCGCAGCGCTGGCTGCATACCACAGCTGCACGAGGGGCGACGCTCGGGGCGATCTGTGAGATCTCCGGCCTGGAGCCGCGCACCCTGCAACGTCGCTTCCTGAAGGCGACCGGGCTGCGGCCCATCGAGTACTGCCAGCGACTGCGCGTGGCCAAGGCGCAGACGTTGCTGCAGCAGGGCGCCAGCATCGATGAAGTTGCCTGGGGTGTGGGTTACGCCGATCAGAGCGCATTCCGCCGGCTGTTCCTGCGCATCGTTGGCATGACACCTGCCAACTATCGTCGGCAGGTCTGCAACAAACGCCGCGATCGTCCGCTGACGCCCGCCGTGGCCGGCAGCCTGCGGGGGCTGCGCGCCCCGCCGGTCACGCAGCTGGGGCGCAACGCCGCCTGATGAACGCTGTTGGGGGCGTCGTGCTTGCATCGCGGGCACGACGCTTTGACCATGAGGGTCCATGCGGGCGAGAGCGGGTGAGCTGATGTCGAGTGTTGGGCCGGTGCCGATGCCGGTGGTGTTGATCCTGATCTTCCTGTTGCTGGCGATGGCCATCGCGCGGGCCTGGTCGCGTGCTGAGCCTGGCCAGGCTCGGCCACCTGCAGCCGGGATGGTGCTGGACATGCTGCTGGTTGGCCTGCTGTGTGGCCGGCTGTCCTTTGTTGCCGCGCATTTCAGCCTCTATCGTGAAGCTCCCTGGAGCGTGCTGCAGATTGCCGATGGTGGGTATCACCTGCCCGTTGTGATTGGCGCTGGATTTGCCTGGGCGCTGTGGCGACTGCGCAGGCATCGCTCGTTGAGGGCGCCGGTGCTGGCAGGTGCGCTGGCCGGGCTGCTGCTGTGGGGCGGTGCAAGCCTGGGGCTCTCGTACTGGCAGGCAAAGCAGATGCCCCTGCCGACACTGCAGGTGGTCGACCTGCAGGGCAGGGCGATTGACCTGCAGCAGTTTCACGGCAGGCCGCTGGTGCTGAATCTGTGGGCCAGCTGGTGCGGCCCGTGTCGCCGGGAGATGCCGGTACTGGCGACGGCCCAGCAGAAGCATGCCGGTATCCAGTTCGTCTTCCTCAACCAGGGCGAGACCCTTGCCGAGGTCCAGACCTTTCTAGCCGCTGAACACATCTCGCTGGGCAACGTCCTGCTGGATGAGTCATCGGCTGCCTCTACCTCGCTGGACGTCCGGGCTTTCCCCTCCACGCTCTTCTTCGACGCGCAGGGGCGGTTGCAGGAACTGCATCTCGGCGAACTGACCCAGGCCGGTCTTGAACACAAACTGCGCCGGCTGCGGTAGCCTGCGCTGGCATCCCACTACGGAGTTTCCATGTTGTCGATTTCCCCGCGCATCGCGCATACGCTGATGCTGCCGGCCATGCTGGCGCTGGCTGCCTGCAGCCAGGCACAGACCCCACCGGGCAAGGGTGCCGCTGCACCGGCAACGGCTTCGGCAACGGCAGCCGCCAGGAAGGGTGAGTTGCCAGCTGTCCTGAAGGGCATCGAGAAGCATGGCTTCGAGGTGGTCTCCGAATTCGACGCGCCGGGCGGCCTGCGCGGCTTTGCCGGCATGGTTGGTGGCCAGCAGCCGGCGGCGGCTTACGTGACCGCCGATGGCAAGCATGTACTGGTGGGCAGCCTGTTCGACGCCGAGGGCAACGAAGTTGCAGCCGAGACGCTGGAGAAACTGGTGGCCGCGCCGATGTCAGCCAAGATGTGGAGCAAGCTGGAGGCCAGTGCCTGGGTACGCGATGGCAAGGCCGATGCGCCGCGCGTGGTGTACACCTTCAGTGATGCCAACTGTCCTTACTGCCACAAGTTCTGGGAGGCGGCACGGCCCTGGGTGGACGCAGGAAAGGTGCAGTTGCGCCACATCATGGTCGGCGTGATCCGCGAAGACAGTCCGGCCAAGGCAGCGGCGATCATGGCCGCGCGTGATCCCAGTGCGGCACTGCTGGAGAACGAGCATCAGTTCGATCGCGGTGGCATCAAGCCGCTGCCCAGCATCAGCCGGGACATCGCAGCCAAACTGGATGCCAACCAGGTGCTGATGGTGGAGATGGGCTTCCAGGGTACGCCCGGCATCCTGTTCCAGGATGCGCAGGGCCAGGTGCAGCGACGTGCCGGCCTTCCGCAGGGCAACGATCTGCAGGCGGTACTCGGCCCACGCTGAGGCGCCCGGCTGCTGAACCGAGTGACAGGCCCACATGGCGACATGTGGGCCTGTTGCTTTCTGCGACAGTCCTGGCGAAGAGGGCTGCGCACCTCACGAACAGATGTCACGTCTGAATCGTGACTGACATCAAGCAATTCGCCTTGATCCCAATCAAGGCCAAAAACGACAGTAGAACTAGCCTTGGCGCATGGAATACAGCGTCACTGCGCTATGGATGCCGCACACGTCATGCCCTCGAGAGGGTATGCGCGCATTGCCATTCACGACGTTCTCACCCAGCGCTTGTTACCCAGTCCGCTGCGGTCGCCCCCCCTTCGGCGGCGCTGCCGCAGTGCAAGCGACTCCGGCGCTGTCTGGGCAGCTGGGGCGGTGTCATCGCCCTGTTGCCTGCATCGCGCAGGCTGGTGCCGCTCGTAGACGCAGTACCCGCATTTCCAGCAATGGCTCGTTGAGGCCGTGGCGGCGCACGCGCGCTGCTCGGCCAGGCAGCGGAAGTTCCAGTCCGGGGAGGATGCAATGCGCTTGGCGGTACTGAGTATGGGGTGTCTGGCGGCGATGACAGCGATGCCGTTGCACGCACAGGATGATGCGCAGGCGTTGCGTCGGGAAATCGATGCGATGCGGCAGACGCTGCAGGGCATGCAGCAGCGTCTGGACCAGCTTGAACGACGTGGGGAGCAAGCGGCTGCGGCGCCCGTTGCAGCGTTGCCGGCGAAGCCTTCCGGGGCGCAGGCAACTGTAGTGGTGCCGAACAACGACGTGCTGCACCCGACCCAGGTTCCGGGCGTGGCGCCGACCGTGCTGCCGCAGCGTGAATCGGTGGCCGATCCGTCAACGGCGGCCTCGCGCCCGGACAGCGCCGCCGGTCCGACCGATCCGGACCTGAAAGGCTTCTTCGCCATTCCCGGCACCGACACCGTGATCCGCATCGGTGGCTACGCCAAGCTCGATGCGATTGCGGATTCGCGCGGCGCCGGGGACGAGGATCAGTTCATTCCCTCGTCGATGCCGGTGGGCGGCAATCATCGCGACGTGTCGAACTTCAACCTCCATGCCAAGCAGACGCGTTTCAGTTTCGAGGCGCGGCGGCCGACCACCCATGGCAACCTGCGCTTCTATCTGGAGAACGACTTCTTCGGCAGCAGTGACGGCTACGAGTTCCGCCTGCGCCACGCCTATGGCCAGCTTGGCAACACCTATGCGGGCTACGGCTATTCCAGCTTCATGGACCCGGACAGCCTGCCCGACACACTGGATTTTGCTGGACCCGGCGGCGCCGGCTACCTGCTGGTGGCGGGCATCCATCACAGCTTTGCACTGGGCAAGGGCAACACCCTGACCCTGGCCGCCGAAGACCCGGACACCGAGCTGTCCGGCGCCAGCGATGCCATGGCGGCGGTCAATCGACTGCCGGATGTGAGTGCCATCGCGCGCACGGAGCGTGACTGGGGCCACCTGCAACTTGGCGTCGTGGCGCGCAATCTGGCCTACGACGGCGATGCCCGCCGTGACCGCGTCTTTGCCGGTGGCGCGCAGCTCAGTGGCTCTGCCTCGGTGGGGGAACGCGATCTGTTGCTGTTCGGCGCGCTGGGTGGTCGCGGCCTGAGCCGCTATACCGCCGATCTCACCGGTTCCGGTCTTGACGCCGTGGTAGGTGCCGATGGGCGCCTCGATGCGCTGGATCTGCACGGTGGCTTCGTCGGCTACACGCATTACTGGTCTGATCTGTGGCGCTCGAACCTGATCTACGGCCAGCTGACACTTGAACGCAATGCGGCACTGCCGAGCGATGCATTCCGGCAAAGCCGCTATGGCGTGTTCAACCTGATCTGGAGCCCGGCACCGTCGTGGACGATGGGCATGGAACTGCTGTACGGCCGCCTGCAGCAGCAGAGCGGAGCGCGCGGCGACACGGTCCGGGTGCAGGGCAGCCTGCAATACAACTTCATCAAGTAAGCGCCAGCGGCAGTACGCCAGCGCAGCCATTCCCCACGCCCGGATTCACCGGGCCCATGCCAGGTTCAGGAGATCGTCATGGCAGAAGCAAAGAAAATCGGGGTGGTCGGAGCCACCTTCCTCGTCGCCGGCAACATGATGGGCTCAGGGGTGTTCCTGCTGCCCTCCAGCCTGGCCAAGATCGGTACCGCCTCGATATGGGGGTGGCTGATCACCACGGCCGGTGCGCTGCTGCTGGCCTTCGTGTTCGCCAAGCTCGGCAAGCTGGCGCCCAAAGCGGGCGGCCCGTATGCGTATGCGCGCGATTGGTTCGGCCCGTACATGGGCTTTCAGACCAATACCATCTACTGGTTCGCCAACTGGATTGGCAACGTCGCCATTCCCATCGCGGCGGTGGGCTACTTCAGCTACTTCTTCCCGATCCTGTCCGAGCCGCTGGTGCGTTGCATCGCGGTGCTGATCCTGGTGTGGGCGCTGAGCTTTGCCAACGTGATCGGCCCGGCATTCGTCAGCCGCGTGCAGACGGTCACCACCAGTTTCGCGCTGGTGCCGATCCTGGGTATCGCCATCTTCGGCTGGTTCTTCTTCGATGCCGACATCTTCAAGGGCGCCTACAACGTCTCCGGCGAGTCGAACTTCGGTGCCATCTCCAGTGCGGCGGCGCTGACCCTGTGGGCCTTCATCGGCGTCGAGTCGGCCTCGGTCACGGCCGGCGTGGTTGAAAACCCGGAGAAGAACGTGGCCCGCGCCACCCTGGCCGGTGTGTTCCTGGCCGCCATCGCCTACATCGCCAGCTCGTCGGTGATCATGGGCATGGTGCCCAACAGCGAGCTGCAGGTGTCTGACGCGCCGTTCGCACTGGCGGCGGCCAAGGCCGTCGGTGGCTGGGGTGGTGCGCTGGTCAGCCTGTGCGCCTTCATCGGCGCCGCAGGTTCGCTGGGCGGCTGGATCCTGCTGACCGCGCAGAGCGCCAAGGCGGCCTCCGATGATGGCCTGTTCCCGAGCATCTTCAGCAAGACCAACAAGGACGACGTGCCGGTCAAGGGCGTGCTGATCGTGGCCGTGCTGATGACCCTGGCGGTGCTGGTGACCTCCACCTCGAAGACCGCCTCGGCCCAGTTCGACGTGATCACTTCGGCGGCGGTCGTGCTGACGCTGCTGCCGTACATCTATTCATGCGTGGCCTGTTACTTCGTGGTGGAGCGGTCGCACACGCTGGTGCATACCGGTGCGTTCTGGACCCTGACCAGCCTGACGGTCGTGTACTGCCTGTGGGCGATCTACGGCTCGTCGGGAACGATCGTGCAGTACGCCTTCCTGTTCGTGCTGTTCATCACCGTGTTCTATCCCTTCTTCAGCGAGGAGCGTCGCCAGCAGCGGCAGCGTTCCCGCGAGGCGGCGGCAATTTCGTCCGGCGCCCAGCGTTCCTGAGTCAGACAAGGAGAATCAACGTGTATTTCAAGTCCCTGGATTATCCGGTCATCGTCATTGACGGTGACTACGACTCACCGCGCATCGGCGGCATCCTCATCCGTGCGCTGGTGGAAGAGCTGCGCAGCAATGACCAGCGCGTGCTGTGCGGCCTGAACCTGGACGATGCCCGTGCCGGCGCCCGTACCTATGTGGCCGCTTCGGCGGTGCTGATCTCGATCGACGGCAGCGAGGAGGTCGATGGCGAGTTCCAGCGCCTGACCGCCTTCCTTCGCGAGCAGAGTGCGCGCCGCGCCAACCTGCCGGTGTTCCTGTACGGCGAGCGCCGCACCATCGAGAAGGTGCCGAGCAAGCTGCTCAAGTACATCCACGGCTTCATCTTCCTGTTCGAAGACACCAAGAGCTTCATCTCGCGCCAGGTGATGCGTGCGGCCGAAGACTACATGCAGAACCTGCTGCCACCGTTCTTCAAGGCGCTGATCCACCACGCGGCCGAGTCGAACTATTCCTGGCATACGCCGGGCCATGCCGGCGGCGTGGCGTTCACCAAGTCACCGGTCGGGCGCGCCTTCCACCAGTTCTATGGTGAGAACACGCTGCGCAGCGATCTGTCGATTTCGGTGCCGGAGCTGGGCTCGCTGCTGGACCACACCGGCCCGATCAAGGAGGCCGAGGACGAGGCCGCGCGCAACTTCGGCGCCGACCACACCTTCTTCGTCACCAACGGTACGTCGACGGCCAACAAGATCGTGTGGCATGGCACCGTGGCCCGCGGCGACGTGGTGTTCGTCGACCGCAACTGCCACAAGTCGCTGCTGCATTCGCTGATCATGACCGGCGCGGTGCCGGTGTACTTCACGCCCAGCCGCAATGCACATGGCATCATCGGCCCGATCAGCCTGGACCAGTTCACCCCCGAAGCCCTGCAGCAGAGCATCGCGGCCAATCCGCTGGCCAGCCAGGCCTACCAGGCCGGTTCCAAGCCGCGTATCGCGGTGGTGACCAACTCGACCTACGACGGCCTGTGCTACAACGCCGAGAAAATCGCCGAGGAGATCGGCAGCGCGGTCGACTTCCTGCATTTCGATGAGGCCTGGTACGCCTATGCCGCGTTCCATCCGTTCTACGAGAACCACTACGGCATGGCCAAGGGCAAGCCGCGCGAGCAGGATGCGATCATCTTCACCACCCATTCCACGCACAAGCTGTTGGCCGCGTTCTCGCAGGCCTCGATGATCCACGTGCGCAATTCGGCCAGCCGCGACCTGGACGCCGAACGCTTCAACGAATCGTTCATGATGCATACCTCGACCAGCCCGCATTACGGCGTGATCGCGGCGTGTGATGTTGCCTCGAAGATGATGGAAGGGGATGCTGGGCGTTCGCTGGTGCAGGAAATGCATGACGAGGCGATCGCCTTCCGCCGGGCGATGCTGCATGTACGCGACGATCTGGGCCGCGACGACTGGTGGTTCAGCGTGTGGCAACCGACCAAGGTCGAGCGCAGCCTGGACAAGGGCGATACACCAGCGCCGCTGGTCGCCAAGCGCGAGGAGTGGTACCTGCAGCCCGATGCGCATTGGCACGGGTTCGAGAACCTGGTCGATGACTATGTGCTGATCGATCCGATCAAGGTGACCCTGTTGACGCCGGGCCTGTCGATGGACGGCAGCATGGGCAAGCTGGGCATCCCGGCTGCGGTGCTGAGCAAGTTCCTGTGGGGCCGCGGCATCACCGTGGAGAAGACCAACCTGTATTCGGTGCTGTTCCTGTTCTCGATGGGCATCACCAAGGGCAAGTGGAGCACGCTGGTTACCGAGCTGATGGCGTTCAAGGAACTGTACGACCGCAACGCGCCGCTGACCCAGGCGCTGCCGTCGCTGGCCGCCGACTATCCCCATGCCTATGCCGGCTGGGGCCTGCGTGACCTGTGCGACGCATTGCATGCGTTCAACCAGGAGTTCGCCGTGGCCAAGGTGATGCGTGAGATGTACGTGGACCTGCCGACGCCGGTGATGACCCCGGCCGATGCCTACAACCACCTGGTGAAGGGCGAGATCGAGCGGGTCGACATCGAGCAGATCAGCGGCCGCATCGCTGCGACGATGCTGGTGCCGTATCCGCCGGGCATCCCGACGATCATGCCGGGCGAGCGCTTCGGCGACCGCGACGAACCGATCATCCAGTCGCTGCGCATCGCCCGCGAGCAGAACGCGCGCTTCCCGGGCTTCGAGTCGGACGTCCATGGCCTTATCATCGAGCGCGATGGCGACGTGCCGTCCTACAAGGTGGAGGTGCTGAAGGCCTGAGCCGGTACGGTCGGCCTTTCGGCGGACGATGGATACCGCGCGCGAGCAACGCATCCTGAAGCTCTCGATCGGGGTCACCGTGGCGGTCAGCGCGGTTGGCTTCATCGGTGGCCTGCTGGTGGGATCGCAGGCCATCCTGTTCGACGGCATCTACAGCCTGGTCGACGTAGCCCTGACCCTGGTGTCGTTGTCGGTGCTGCGGCTGGTGGCGCGGGAGCACAGCCCGCGCTTCCAGTACGGTTATTGGCACCTGGAGCCGATGGTCGAGGCGCTGGGCGGAGTGATCCTGTCGCTGGCCTGCGTCTACGCACTGGCCAACGCGGTGATCGGCTTGACCACCGGCGGGCACGAAGTGAAGTTCGGGCCGGCGCTGTGGTGGGCGGCGCTGCTGAGTGCCAGCAACCTGGGCATGGCCGCGTTCGTGGCCCAGCGTGCCCGCAGGCTGCAGTCGGCATTGCTGTGGCTGGATGTACGTGGCTGGCTGCTGGGGGGCTTGATGAGCCTGGCGGTGGTGCTGGCCTTCATCCTGGCGCTGGTGCTGCATGGTGGCCAGTGGCACCACTGGGTGCCCTATCTGGATTCGATCGTACTGGCGTTGATCAGCCTGGCGGTGTTGCCGGTGCCGGCGCGCAGTGCGTGGAAGGCCATGCGTGAAGTGCTGCAGGTGGCGCCCGATGACCTGGACGAGCGCGTGCAGCAGGTGATGCAGGCATTCGTGGCCGAGCATGGCTATGCCGGCTTCACCAGCCATGTAGCGAAGATGGGGCGGATGCGCTTCATCGAGATCCACATCCTGACGTCGCCGTCGACGCCGCTGGGCACGGTGGGTGAGGTGGATGCGATGCGCGATGAGATAGCAGTGCGGTTGGATGCGCGAAGCAGCACGTTCTGGCTGACGATCGATTTCACCGCGGATCCGGCGTGGACCTGATCCTGCCGATCGTTGCGTGCGTTGGACCGCTCTGTTGCATGCAATTGGTTTGACCTCAACAGCAGTTGAGGTCGCAGACTGCATCGCATTCCCCACGAGGCATGCGGTATGAACCTGCTGACCACCCCGGACTTCAGCCATGGCCTGCTGGATCTGTTCGATCCGCCCGGCCTGCACGATCCCAGTGCCAACGGATACTCGCATGTGGCGGTGGTGCGACTGCCAGCGCGTGTTATCCATATCGCCGGACAGGGAGGCGAGGACGACCAGGGAAGCCTGTCGCCGAGCTTCGAGGAGCAGGTGTCGCAGGCACTGGACAATCTGCAGACCGCGCTGCGGTCGGCGCATGCGGATCTGGCCGATGTTGCACGACTGCGGATCCTGGTGGTCGACCACGACGAGGATCGCCTGGGCATCATCGCCCGCCAGGTGCGGCGACGTTGGGCCAATCGCGCAGCGCCGACCTGCACGTTGATTCCGGTGCCGCGGCTGGCGTTGGACGGAATGCTGTTCGAGATCGAGGCAGAGGCCTACAGCGCTTAGCGTAGGTAGTACTCCACCGGTACTACCCGTTCCTGCGGCGCCTCCGCCAGCGCACTGCGGCGATGGAGGCTTCGCCCCTGCAGGGTCAGAAATCGCGGTACTGGATCTGCGCAGCCAGCACGCGCAGGCCATCGGCAGTGCTGGAGAGGATGCGTTCCTCGCCGATGCCCTTCTGCCTTTGCAGGGTGAAGCCTTCGGCGGCGGGCAGGCGTGCGGCGATGGCATCGATGCGTTGCAGCGCATTGGGACCGTCACAGTCGAAATGGCCCCAATGGATGCCGTTGTGCTGGATGGTCAGGCGGTAGTGCATGGGCGGGTCTCCGGCAGGTTGTGCAGCCACTGTTGGAACATCGCGGTCGCCGCAGCGGCGAGAGGCCCGCCGTAGCGGCGGGCCTGCGCGCGCAGGTCGATGGGATCGATGCCGGCCGCGGCCAGTTCCAGCGCGTGGCCGATCAGCCAGCGCTCGAACTGGCGCGCATCCAGTTCGGGATGGCATTGCAGGGCGAGGGCATGGTGGCCGATGGCGAAGGCCTGGTGGCGACAGGCGGGCGTACTGGCGAGGCGGCGTGCGCCCTCCGGCAGTTCGAAGGCTTCACCATGCCAGTGCAGCACCGGGATGCCCTGTAATGCCTGCAAAGGCGAGCGCTGGCCTTCATCGGTGAGCAGCAGCGGTGCGAAACCAATTTCCTTGCCGCCGGTGGGAGCAACGACAGCATGCAGTGCGCGCGCCATCAACTGGGCGCCCAGGCAGATGCCAAGCGTCGGCCGCTGTTGCTGCAGGCGACGCTGCAGCAACGCGATGCTGTCGGCGAGGAACGGGTAGGCCGCTCCATCGTTGACGCTGATCGGGCCACCCAGCACCACCAGCAGATCGGCATCTTCGGCAGCATCGAGTGTATCCACGCCTGCCTGCACGACCTTGACCTGCCATCCCTGTGCGAGCAGCAGCGGATGCAGGGTGCCGAGATCTTCAAAGGCCACGTGCTGCAGGGCAACGGCGCGCTTCATGCCGGTGCTCCCGGGGTGGGCCAGTAGAAGCTGTCGGGCGTGGAGCGTGCACCGAAGATCGCCTGGCCAACGCGGACGACGGTGGCACCTTCCTCGATGGCGACTTCAAAATCACCGGACATGCCCATCGACAGCTGCGACAGGTCCAGGCCCGCCGGCGCCGTCTGCTGCAGCTGGTCGCGCAGCTCGCGCAGGCGCACGAAGCAGGCGCGTACGCGTTCCACCTCGGGGGTGAAGATGGCGAGGGTCATCAGGCCACGCACGCGCAGGCGGTCGAAGGCGGGCAGCTGCTGCACGAAGTCGGCCACCGCCGCCGGCTCCAGGCCGTATTTGCTGGGCTCGGCCGAGGTGTTGACCTGTACGAACACATCCAGCGCGCGGTCCTCCAGCAGCAACCGCTGTTGCAGTGCTTCGGCCACGCGCAGACTGTCCAGCGCCTGGAACTCGCTGGCGAAGCGTGCAACGTAGCGGGCCTTGTTGGTCTGCAGGTGGCCAATGACCGACCAGTGCACGTCAAGGTCGACCATTGCTTCGGCCTTGTGCTGCGCTTCCTGCACCTTGTTTTCCCCCAGCTCGTGGCAGCCGGCGGCCACGGCCATGCGGATGCGTGCTTCATCGACGGTCTTGCTGACCGGCAGCAGGCGCACGCTGGCCGGATCACGACCGGCGCGGGCACAAGCGCTGGCGATGCGCTGGCGCACGGTGGTGAGGTTGGCGGCGATCTGTTCGACGGACTGGGCGACGGGCCAGTCGGCGGGGGCGAGGGACATCGGGCACCTCCGGTGCGGGGAGGCCAGGGTGGGATACACTGGCACAGGACAAGAGATAGTTTGGCATAGGACAAAATGAAAATCACCGGGAACAGCGCCGAAGCGATCTTCGACAGCATCCGCGAGGGCATCGGTAGCGGCCATCTGGCGGCCGGCAGCGTGCTGCCGCCGGTGCGGGATCTGGCCGATCGACTGGGGGTCAACCGCAATACCGTAGCCGCTGCCTACAAGCGGCTGGACGCGGCGGGCCTGGCCAGTACGGCGGGACGTCGCGGCACTGTGGTGCGCGGCCTGCCGGCGACGATGGCGCGCGAGGGCAGTGCACCGGGATTGGCCCTGCACGATCTGGCCGGCGGCAATCCGGATCCGCGCTGCCTGCCCAGCCTGCGCGTGGCTGCGACGTCCTCGCGCCTGTATGGGGTGGAGACGGTTGATCCACGCATGCAACGCCTGGCACGGGCCTCGCTGGATGCCGATTGCCCGCCGGGCTATGCGCTGGAACTGAGCCACGGCGCGGTCGATGGCATCGAGCGCCTGCTGTCGGCGTGGCTGCTGCCGGGGGACCGCATCGCGGTGGAGGATCCCTGTTTCCTGGGCAGCCTCAATGTCCTCGGTGCGGCTGGACACGTGCCGTTGCCGGTGGCGGTGGATACGCACGGCATGCAGGTGGAATCACTACGGCAGGCGTTGGATGCGGGTGCACGCGCGGTGCTGCTGACCCCACGCGCGCACAATCCCACCGGTGCCAGCCTGGATGCGAAGCGTGCGCGTGCGCTACGCCAGTTGCTGGCCGGCTATCCGCAGGTGGCGGTGCTGATCGACGATCACTACGCGCTGCTCTCGCAGCAGAGCTATCACTCGGTGCTGCCGATGGACGGTCGGCGTTGGGCGCTGCTGCGTTCGTTGTCCAAGGCATTGGGCCCGGACCTGCGCGTGGCCTGGTTGGCCTGCGATGGGCAGACCGCGGTGCGCCTGCGCCTGCGCCTGGCGGCGGGCACCGGCTGGGTCAGCCATCTGCTGCAGGATGCAGCCAGTTCGGTATTGGAGTCGGCGCAGCAACGGGCGAAGGTGGCTGCCGCCGGTGAGCGCTACCAGCAGCGGCTGCAGGGTCTGCAGGCCCTGCTGCAGGCGCGCGGGCTGCCGACACCGATGCCGATGGAAGGCTTGAATCTGTGGCTGCCACTGCCGGCCGACAGCACGCCGCAGGTGCTGGCACTGGCGGGGCGTGGCTGGCATGTGCGTGGGGGTGAAGTCTTTGCGGTGTCTGCACCGGCGCATGGGTTGCGCATCACCTGTGCGGCACTCGGCCCGCCGCAGCAACGTCGGTTGGCCGATGACCTGGCGGCGGTGATGCGCTGAGCGTGCGCGCTCAGGGCGCAGCGCTGGCGCCGGGGCGCACGTAGTAGGACTGGCCGCTGTCGTCGAGGAACACCAGCTCCGGCTTGCCCTGCCAAGAACTCAGCATGGCGCCGGTGTTGTTCTGGTGCTTGACCATCAGGCTGGCGCCGCGGTCCGGGTTGGCGACCACCTTGAAGACTTCGGTGGTGCCGGTGGCATCGTCAAGGGTCAGCAGGGCTTCGCCACCCCGGTCGCTGGTGCCGTAGCCGCCGCGCTCGGAGCCATCGGGGCCGAGCAGGATCAGGCCGGACAGGGCGGTGGCACGCGGCCCCTGCGGGCGGCCCCGGCTGAGGGGGTCGGGAACCGGGGCGCCAAGGATCACCCGCGGCTGGCCGCTGGCATCGTGGATGATCAGGCCGCGCGCTTCGATCACGCGGTGTGGTGACTGGCTGCGATGCAGATTCCAGGCTGTCCAGCCGGAAACGAGCAACGCGAGCATGGCGACCACCAGGGTGGTCAGGGTCAGGGCACGAGCCATTGTGTATTCCTTCCTTGGACGTGTCCGACGATAGCGGAATCCGGTCGGCCGTGGCCAGTCCGGTGTGTGACGGTGTGTATCGTCAACGGAAGTCGCGGCTGTGGCTGCGCAGTCCCTGCAGCAGTTCGTCCAGGCAGTGCATGCGCTGCACGATCACATGCTGCACGCCATCCACGCGTTCCAACCGGCCGTCGATCTGCATCAGCTGAGCGTCTACCAGGATGTGGTGCTGGCGGTCGGCCAGATGGCGCCAGACCACGGCGTTGACCATGCCGGTTTCATCTTCCAGGGTAAGGAAGGTGACACCACTGGCGGTCTGCGGGCGCTGGCGCATGCGTACCAGGCCGGCGATGCGTACGTGCCGGCCATGACCATGGCTGGCCAGCTGCGCGGCATCCAGGCAGCCACGGGTTCGCAGCTGCGCACGCAGGAACGACATCGGATGGCGGCCGAGGGTGGTACCGGTGCTGCGGTAATCGGCCTGCATGTCTTCCCAAGCGCTGGGCAGGGGCAAGGCCACGCGTGCTTCGGCGGTGGCGCGGGCCTGGTCGAACAACGGCAGGCGGTTCTCCACGCCGGAGATATCCCAGCGTGCGCGGTGGCGATGGCCGCTGAGGCCGCGCAGGGCGCCGGCATCGGCGAGCAGGCCCTGCTGGCGGCGATCCAGTGCGGTGCGCTGGCAGAGATCGCCGACATCGTCGAAGGGGCGCCGTGCGCGTTCGCGCATGATGGCCTGCGCGGCCGGTTCGCTGCAGCCATCGACCAGGCGCAGGCCGAGCCGGATTGCCGCCGCGCCCTTGCTGAAATCCAGCGTGCAGTCCCAGTCGCTGTAGCGCACGTCCACCGGCAGTACCGTGATGCCATGCCGGCGCGCATCCTGCAGCAGCTGGTCGGGGCTGTAGAAGCCCAGCGGCTGGCTGTTGATCAGGCTGGCGGTGAATGCAGCCGGGTGGTGGCACTTCAGCCAGCAGCTGTTGTAGGTGAGCAGGGCAAAGCTGGCCGCATGGCTCTCCGGGAAACCGTAATCACCAAAGCCCTTGATCTGCTCGAACAGGTGCTCGCCATATTCGCGGCTGAAGCCGTTCTTCAACATGCCCGTCAGCAGCTTTTCGCGGTGCGGTTCCAGGCCGCCACGACGCTTCCAGGCGGCCATCGAACGGCGCAGCGCATCGGCTTCGCCGGCGGTGTAGTTGGCCGCATCTACCGCCAGCTGCATCACCTGCTCCTGGAACAAGGGCACGCCCAGAGTACGCGCGAACACGCGTTCCAGTCGCGCTGGATACAGCGGGTTGTCCGGATCGTTCAACGCATCGGGGCCTTGTTCGCGCAGGATCCGCCGACGTTCCAGGTAGGGATGGACCATGTCACCCTGGATCGGGCCAGGGCGCACGATCGCCACCTCGATCACAAGGTCATAGAAATTACGCGGCTGCATGCGTGGCAGCATCGCCATCTGCGCGCGCGACTCGATCTGGAACACGCCGATGGTATCGGCGGCGCAGATCATGTCGAAGGTCTTTGTGTCCTTGGGCGGGATCGCATCCATGCGTCCTTCGTGCAGGCCGTGCTGCTGCAGCATCGCCAGGCATTTGCGGATGGCGGTGAGCATGCCCAGTGCCAGGCAGTCGACCTTCATCAGGCCGGTGGCATCCAGGTCGTCCTTGTCCCACTGGATGACGGTGCGGTCGGCCATCGCCGCGTTCTCCACCGGCACCAGCGTCGACAGCGGGTGTTCGGAAATCACGAAGCCGCCCGGATGCTGCGACAGATGGCGCGGAAAATCGATCAGCTCGGCGGTCAATGCCAGCAACCGGCGCATCAACGGTGTTTCCGGGTCGAAGCCGCGCTCGCGCAGGGTTTCCGGCAACGGAATGTTGCCGCCCCAATGGTCCATCGCCGCGCCCAGCTCGTTGACCTGGTCCATCGGTAGGCCCAGCGCGCGGGCGACATCGCGGATCGCGCTGCGGCCACGGTAGCTGATCGCCACCGCCGTCAGCGCGGCACGCTCGCGGCCATAGCGGTTGAACACGTACTGCAGCACTTCCTCGCGGCGCTCGTGCTCGAAGTCGATGTCGATGTCCGGTGGTTCATCACGCTCGGCGGAGATGAAGCGCTCGAACAGCAGGTTGCTGCGCGCCGGGTCGATCTCGGTTACACCCAGCACGAAACACACCGTTGAATTGGCGGCCGAGCCACGGCCCTGGCAAAGAATGTTCTGCTCGCGGGCGAAGCGCACGATGTCCTGTACGGTGAGAAAATAGGAGGCGTAGTTCTTCTTTGCGATCAGGTCCAGCTCGTGTTCGATCTGTTTGCGCTGGGCTTCCTTGATGCCCTCCGGCCAGCGCCAGGGAATATTCTTCTCGACCAGGGCGCGCAGCCAACTGTCCGGGTCGTGGCCTTCGGGCACCAGTTCGCGCGGGTAGGTGTATTTCAGCTGGTCCAGGGAGAAGTGGCAGCGTTCGGCGATGCGCAGGGTTTCTGCCAGCAGCTCGGGCGGATACAGCTGGGCCAGTGCAGTGCGTGGGCGCAGATGACGCTCGCCGTTGGCAAACAGGCGCCAGCCAGCCTCGGCCACGCTGCAGCGGTGGCGGATCGCGGTCAGCGTGTCCTGCAGGGCACGACGCCGGCGCACGTGCATGTGCACGTCGCCACTGGCGACCAGCGGCAACTGGTGGCGCTCGCCGAAAGCCTGCAGCTGCTGCAGCCGGCGCGTATCATCGTGTTCGTGATGCAGCTCCACCGCCAGCCACAGGCGCTGCGGAAAACAACGGCGCAGCAGTTCCAGTTCGGTGGCCGCCGGTTGCCGGTCCAGCCACAGGCACAGCAGGCCCTCGGGCAGTCCCAGCAGATCCTCGCGCAGGCAGCGGTATCCGCCCTTGGCTGCCCGCCGGCGGCAGGTGGTGATCAGCTGGCACAGCCCGGCGTAAGCGGCCTGGTTGGTGCACAGCAGGGCCAGCTTGGGCCCGTCTTCAACCTGGAACTCGGCACCGACGATCAGCGCCACGCCGTGTGTCTTCGCCGCCTGCCATGCGCGCACGATGCCAGCCAGCGAGCATTCGTCGGTGATGGCCAACGCGCGGTAACCCTGGCCGGCGGCGCGTGCGAACAGTTCCTCGGCGGTGGATGCGCCACGCTGGAAGCTGAAGGCCGACAGGCAGTGCAGTTCGGCGTATCCGGGCAGATCGGTGTGCATGGGGCTCAACCGAACCAGCCGTGCAGCATCCACGGCGCATGCGGATCATTGCGCGTGCGGAAGGCCCAGCCCCGCTGGCCCTGCGCGGTTTCCACCACGTAATAGTCGCGGCGTGCATCGGCCTGGTCCCACCAGCCTGATTCGATCCGTTCCGGCCCGGCGACGATGCGCAGGCGCGGATCGCGCAGCGGCTGTGGCGTCTCCAGCAGCCAGCCGGGGCGCAGCGGCCACCAAGCGGGTGGCTTGGCCGGTGGCTGGGTGCCACTGGCGCGTTCGGGGCGGTGGTCGGCCTGCACGGCCAGTGGCTGCACGGCGTCATCGCCGAGGCGGGCACGCAGGCGCTCGCGCAGCTGGGTCCATGGCATCGCCTGCGCCGGGCGGGTATCGAACAGGTCACGTGCGGCCGGTACGAACGGCGGCAGCTGCTCGGCCTTCAGGCGCAGCGCACGGCTGCCGGCGGGCAGGGCGAAGGCTTCCATGCGGTTGCGTGCGATCTCGAACAGCAGCGCCGCATCGCGTTCGGGGGCCAGCAGGCCGACGGTCAGCACGCTGGCCGGCAGCAGGTCGTGCTCGAAATGCAGGTCGAAGCGCTGCACGCCGCCATCGCGCGAACACAGGAATGCGGCCAGGTCCAGCAGCAGGCGGCGCAGCGGGAACAGCAGGGCCTGGCTGGATTCGATCTCGTATTCGAATTCGATGCGGGCATCGAACCGGTCCGGCGGCTGGTAATAGCGCAGCGGCGCGTTGCCCAAACCGCGCACGGCATCCAGCTGCTGCAGTACCTCGGGGGCGAAGCGGCGGGCCAGGCTTTCGCGCGGCAGGTCGAAGGCCGCCCCCAGCGTGCGCAGGCCGGAGCGTGCCAGCACGGTCACTGCATCAACGGGCAGGCCACTACGCGCCAGCGGCAGCTGTGCCAGTGCGGCGGGCAGCTGCTGCGCATCGATGCCAAGGCCATCGTGCACATTGGCCAGCACGCGCGCGGCATGCGGGTTGGGGGCAGCGACCAGGCGATGGCGGAAGCCCAGGTCGTGCAGGCCGTTGCGCAGGCGTTGTTCGATCGTCAGCCAATCGCCGAACAGGGCACGGCTGGCACCGATCTCCAGCACCAGCGCATGCGGAAAATCAAGGCTGACCAGCGAACTGGTGGCATACAGCCAACTGGCCAGCAACTGCCGGGTGTGCTGTTCGGCGCTGGGATCGTAGTCGTGCAGCTGCAGGTCCTGCACCAGCACCTGCGCGGCCGACAGCAGCATGCCCGGGCGCAGCCCCGCTGCCCGCGCGGCAGGGCTGACCGCACGCAGCACACGACGCTGCGCCGGCCCCTGCAGCAGTACCAGTGGCCGCTGTGGATCGGGCTGCAGGCGCAGCACGCTGTCCAGCGCCAGCTGCGGCAACAACAGGCAGGCCCAGTGCATGGCGCGGCCTCAGTGGGCGATGGCCAGCGGCAACGGCTGCGCTGGTGGCAGCCCGCCGCGGCACTTCAGCACCCGCACCTGGCCATGGTCGAGCTGCAGGCGCAGGCTGGCCGGGGAGGGGTTGCGGGCGGCGCGGGCCTCGCGGAACACGAAACCCAGACACTGGCCGCTGTCGGCGGCAACCTGCAGGCGGCGCAGGGCACGATCGTCGGCCTGCTGCGGCCAGCACAGCACGGCGGCGCAGGCGGCAGAGCGCAGGCACTGCTCGGCCGCCCACAGCGCCTGCTTCGGTGCGGCGTGGATGATCTGCAGCTGGGCCAGATCGAGCCCGGCGGCGGCCCATGCCGGGGCGTGCGGGCGATAGGGTGGGGCGACCAGCACGATCGGCCGTGGGTGCTGGCTCAGCTTTGCCAGCGCCGGCCAGACCAGGGCCAGTTCACCGACTCCGGGTGCGGCCTGCAGTACTTCGCACAGCCCGCTGGCTGGCCAGCCACCGCCGGGCAGGCGCGCGTCCAGCGCCGGGTGGCCACTGGCCAGATGGTCGCTGGCCTGCCCCTGGCGTGCCGGCCCGCGCCAGACCTGGCGGCCGTCCAGCAGGCGGTCGAGGGCGACGACGGCGCCCATCAGCCGGTCCTCCGGGGAGGCGCCGGGCTGGCGGGAAGCGGCAGAAGTGGGCGGAAACGGCAGGCATGGAGCGAGTATCGACAGGCCGATATCAGGGGCTGAGACCGGACATGCTACTCGGCTTGTGAGTAATATTACTAATGAAATCGGAGGGCGGGGTTTCAGCTTGCTGAAGGAGGCAAAGCATCCACGCATGGCGTGGATCTACTGGCGAACGGGGCCTGGATGCGGGAAAGCCGGCCTTCGCGCAGTAGATCCACGCCAGACGTGGATCGCCCACCAAGGTGGGCATTCAACGTGAGCGGACGCGGGGTTGCGCTGTTTGTTCAAGCCTGCAGCCCGCATGCCGCGCCAGCATGCAGGCCCCTCACTGTTCAGAGCCACCCATGAAGCACTGGATGCTCCGCCTGTATGCCCCGTTGTTCCTGCTGGGTTTTGTTGCCGCTGCCATCGCCTGGGTTGGCCACTCCCACGGTGACCCGCTGTGGCTGCTTGCCTTGCTGGCTGTGGCCATCGCGGTGTCGTTCGCTGCCGAACGGCTGTGGCCGTACGATCCGGCGTTCAACCTCGACCAGGGTGACCGCCTGCGCGACGTCCTGCATGCGCTGGTCAATGAAAGCCTGAACCTGCTGTCGATCGCCACGGTGCCGATGCTGGCGGCAATCGTGCCCTGGCACGTCTGGCCGGCGCAGTGGCCATTCGCGCTGCAGGTGCTGGTGGCGATCATCGCGGCTGACCTTGGCATCACCCTGGTGCACTACGCCAGCCATCGCATCGGCTGGTTGTGGCGGCTGCATGCGGTGCATCACAGCGTGACCCGCATGTATGGCTTCAATGGGTTGATGAAACACCCACTGCACCAGGCCGCCGAAGCGGTGGGCGGCGTACTGCCGCTGCTGCTGTTGGGCATGCCGATGCCGGTGGCCGCGGTGCTGGCGTTCGCCATCGCGATCCAGCTGCTGCTGCAGCATTCCAACGTGGACATGCGCCCGGGTGTGTTGGGCCGGGTGATGGCATGGGCACCGCTGCACCGCTTCCACCACATCCGCTATGGCACTGCAGGTGATGTCAATTTCGGTTTGTTCTTCACCGTGTGGGACCACCTGCTGGGGACCGCGTTTGATGCACCGGGCTATCGGTTGCGGCAGCGCGATCTGGGCATCGGCAGCCAGCCGGACTATCCGCAGGCGTATTCCGCACAACTGCTGGCCCCCTTCCGCGCGCTGCCCCATGGCGAGGTGCCGGAACTTCCGGAAGGACTGCGCAGGCGCGGGTGATCGATGCGTCAGGCCGCGTGCAGCTGCAGGCCCTGCAGTTGCGCGGCACCGATGCCGAACATGCGGCGCAGGCTGCGCGAGAGGTGGGGAAGATCGGCGAAACCGGCGGCATGCGCGCTGTCGGTCAGGCTGTGCCCGCGCAGATGATGCGCCAGCGCACTGCGCAGCCGTTGCCACAGCACCCAGCCGCGCAGGGTCACTGCCAGCTCGGACTGGAAGCGCCGATGCAGCTGGCTGGTCGACAGATGCGCGGCCTTGGCGATATCGGCGGCCGGCACCGGGCCGGGCAGGTGCTGGGTGACGCGGGCCAGCGCCGCCTGCACCCGGCGGTCCAGGGGCTGCGGGCGGCTCAGTCGCGGCAGCCACTCGTGCAGCTGCGCGGCATTGCCAGGCAACGACTGCAGATGCTGCTGGATCTGTTCGAGGTCGGCATGTGCCGGTTCGAGGAACACCGTGCAGCCGTCAGCGGGCGCCGACAGGATCGCGTGCGATTGGAAGGAGCGCAGCCACAGCCGTTGGCCCTGCTGCTGCACGCCATCGATCTCGACCTGCCAAGGGTCGCCCTCGCTCAGCAGCAGCTGATGGGCGTAGTGCGCATGCGCGGCGCTGTCACCGGCGTGGCCCTGCAGCACGGCCACGTGTGCATCCAGCAGCAGGGTGCCATTCCAGGGTAGAGCGGGGGAGGACATGGAGGAATTGTAGATCCACGCCATGCGTGGATGACGTATGCCGCAAAAGTTCATGGGAAAAACATCCACGCATGGCGTGGATCTACTGCGCGCCGGAAATCTGTCGAAGGCGGGGTGGGGCCGGTTGCGGGGGCGTGAGCGCCATGGGCCCGAGGCATGCCTCGGGCGGGTTGGGCAGGATGCCCAACCCCGGTCTTGCCGTGTGCGCAGGACAGCGCACACGAGCAAGCGGCGATCGAGGCTACATGGACGTACTTGCGCCGTCCCCCGCAACCGGACCTGCCCCGCCTACCAACAGGAGCCCAGCTTTTGCTTCGGCTGTTGCTGTTGCAGTTGCCGTTGCCTCTGCGGGTGCCGGGCGCAGCCCGGCCGCCACCTCACCGCCCCTGCGGGTCCGGCCGGTGGTGCACGTACTCGACCACGGTGCCATCGGGATGCACCGCATTGAACGCCGCACCGGTCGGTACTACCTGCAGCGGAAAGATGATCTCGGCGCCGGCGGCCACCAGCTTGTCGTGATAAGGCCGAACGTCGTCGACCAGCAACGTGCCCGTGGTTGACGTGAACGGCGCCAGCGCCTCGTCGCAGCCTTCGATCAGCAGGAACGCACCGACCATCGCCAGCCGCAGGCCCGCATCGGGAAACGGAAAGCCGGCATCGGCGACCACGCCCTGCAGCTGCTCGTAGAAGGCCACGCTGCGTTCCAGTTCGCCGGGGGCGACGAACACCCGGATCAGCACGCGCGGGCTGCGCTGGCTGGAGGTGTCACAGCGGTCGCGCCAGAGATGGTCGAAGTCGCGATGTACGGTCATGGGCTCGATTCGTCGCCGGGGAGAACCATTATCGGCAGTGCCGTGCAGCCCGTTGATGACCGCCGGTGATGGGCTGATAACCAGTCCGCACAACGCGCCTGTGACTTAGGTCCTGTTGACAGCGATGAACGCCCTCGCACACTCTTCACATGATGGGTCGCCCTGCGCGGCCCGGACAGGCAGGTTGTCACGCACGGGAGGAGGGTCCCGCGCGCAGACCGGCCCGTCCTCTGGCCTGCAAGGCGTTGCCCGGCAACGCATGCGCGGCATGACGCTGCACCCTTCGGCGGCACTTTCCCTGGACCGATTGCCTTGGCAACGGAATTACGCCCGCCGATGAAAACGTTTACAAAGCCGCTCGCCCTGTCCCTGGCCCTGTCTGCCGCACTGGCCACCCCGGCCTGGGCCGACTCCGCCGCCTTCACCGTGCTGACGCTGGAACAGGCGCCGACCGCGGACGCGATGCCGGCCCTGGCTGCCCAGTTGAAGACCCTGCAGGTGGATGCGGTCAGCGTTCGCCAGGTACAGCGCGGCATCGGCCAGGTCGATCCGCTGCAGCTGCTGGCCGATGGCCTGGGCTACCAGTACCGCTTCATCGCCGCCGGCAAGGATGACGGCCAGACCCAGCACGGCCAGGCCGTGTTGACCCGGCTGCCGATCGCCGCCGAATCCGGCCCCGACCAGCCGGGCCTGAACTACCTGCGCCTGGATGACGGCCGCCATGCAGTGGCGGTGTACACCGACGCTGGCGCCGGTGCTTCGCAGTTGCCGGCACTGGTGTCGCGTTCGCGACTGGGCGCGCCGGCGGTGCTGCTCGGCGCGGTGGCCGGTGAATCGGCCAAAGCGGCCGGCTTCGATCCGGCACGCGTGGCCCTGGAGGCCGATGCCAGCTATTTCAGCGATGGCTTCCAGGCCGCCAGCAGTGCGCCGTTCAAGGTTGAAGGCAGCGCGCTGCGTGCAACCCTGCTGACCCTGGCCTATGCGGCTGACAAGGGCGGCGAGCAGCCGTGGATGGATACCACGCTCACCGCCGATGCGCGCGCTGCGCTGCTGCTGAAGGCGATGACCGAGGACGAGAAGTTCCAGATGCTGCACAGCTACTTCGGGCTGGGCAAGGACGGTGGCAAGCTGCCGGAAGGTGCAGTGGGTTCGGCCGGTTTCGTGCCGGGCGTAGCCCGCTTGGGCATTCCGTCGCAGCAGTCGGCCGACGCCGGCGTGGGCGTGACCAATCCCGGTGGCATCCGCCCGGGTGATTTCGCCACCGCCATGCCGTCGGGCCCGTCCACGGCGTCCACCTGGAACCGCGGTGTTGCCTTTGCCGGTGGCGCGACGATGGGCCGCGAAGCCTGGCAGCAGCGCTTCAACATCCTGCTGTCCGGCAGCGTCAACCTGCAGCGTGACCCGCGTAACGGCCGCAACTTCGAATACGCCGGTGAAGACCCGCTGCTGGCCGGTTCGATGGTCGGCGCAGTGATCCAGGGCGTGCAGAGCCAGCACGTGATCTCCTCGATGAAGCACTTCGCGCTGAACGACATGGAGACCCGCCGCAACTTCCACGACGTGCGCATTGGCGAGCAGGCCATGCACGAGTCGGATCTGCTGGCGTTCGAGATCGCGCTGGAAGCTGGCCGCCCGGGCGTGGCGATGTGCTCGTACAACAAGATCAACGGTACCTACGGCTGCGAAAACGGCTACCTGATGAACCAGGTGCTGAAGCAGGAGTGGAAATTCCCCGGTTTCGTGATGTCCGACTGGGGCGGCGTGCACAGCGGTTCGAAGGCGGCGCTGGCCGGCCTGGACCAGCAGTCCGCCGGTGAAGTGTTCGATGCGGC
Source organism: Stenotrophomonas sp. G4 (assembly GCF_003428825.1). NCBI lineage: Bacteria > Pseudomonadati > Pseudomonadota > Gammaproteobacteria > Lysobacterales > Lysobacteraceae > Stenotrophomonas > Stenotrophomonas sp. G4. Next base: position 2,686,746 of record NZ_CP031741.1, on the reverse strand, counting down.
GGTGTTCTTCGATGAGCCGCTGCGCCTGGCCGTGCACGGCGGCGTGGTACCGCAGGCGCGCCTGAACGACATGGTCGCGCGCATCCTGCGCACGATGTTCCTGCACGGCAACTTCGACAACCCGCCGCAGCACCAGAAGGTCGACGCTGAAGCCGGTTTCGCCGTGGCCCAGCGCACGGTGGAAGAAGGCAGCGTGCTGCTGCGCAATGAAGGCAGCCTGCTGCCGCTGGCCGACAGCGCCAAGCGCATCGTCATCATCGGTGGCCATGCCGACAAGGGCGTGATCGGTGGCGGTGGTTCGTCGATGGTGGGCGTCACGGCCAAGGGCACCAACGCGGTGCCGGGCGTGCTGCCGACCACCTGGCCGGGCCCGGTGATCTTCCATCCGTCCTCGCCGTTGGAATCGCTGCGTGCCGCGCGTCCGGACGCCACCATCACCTATGTGGACGGCACCAATGCCGCCGCTGCGGCCAAGGCTGCTGCACAGGCGGATGTGGCCATCGTGTTCGCCACCCAGTGGGCGGCCGAATCGGTGGACCTGCCGGACATGCAGCTGCCGGACAACCAGGATGCGTTGATTTCGGCGGTGGCCAAGGCCAACCCGAAGACCGTGCTGGTGCTGGAAACCAACGGCCCGGTGCGTACGCCGTGGCTGGCGCAGGTGCCGGCGGTGCTGCAGGCCTGGTACCCGGGTATCCGTGGCGGTGAAGGCATTGCCGCACTGCTGACCGGCCAGGCCAATCCGTCCGGCCGCCTGCCGGTGACCTGGGTGGTGGACGAATCGCAGTTGCCGCGCCCGCACATCGATGGCCTTGGCTTCAAGCCGGCCAAGCCGTTCGGCGATGTGTTCGATTTCGATATCGAAGGCGCCAACGTCGGCTACAAGTGGATGGCGGCCAAGGGCCTGACCCCGACCTTCGCCTTCGGCCACGGCCTGTCCTACACCTCGTTCGCCTATGAAAACCTGAAGGTGAGCGTGGAGGGTTCGCGCCTGGTTGCCAGCGTCGACATCCGCAACACCGGCAAGCGTGCCGGTGCCGACGTCGCCCAGCTGTACCTGAAGCTGCCGGCCGACAGCGCCACGCCGATCCGCCTGATCGGCTACGACAAGGTCGAGCTGCAGCCGGGCGAACAGCGCCGCATCCGCATCGAAGCCGAGCCGAAGACCCTGGCCCATTACGATGCGCAGGCACGCCAGTGGAAGATCGCCGGCGGCACCTACCAGGTGCAGTTGTCGCGCAACGCCGCCGAGCCGCTGCAGACGGTGGACGTGCAGCTGGTGGAGCAGGTGCTGCGCTGATCCGCTGCGGTACTGATGGTTGAAGACACGGCCCCGCAAGGGGCCGTGTCTGTTTACGGGGTGCCGCTGCGCTGGCCGGGCATGGCCCGGCGCCACCCGATTACGGGCATCCCGGTAGCGCCGGGCCATGCCCGGCGGGCGAAGGATTCAGCTGGCGTCGTCACCAAACCACCCGCGCAGGAAATCGATCAGCTGCCGCACCTTCGGCGAGGGCTGGCTGCTGTGCGGGTACACCGCGTACACGCTCTGCTGCGGGAAACGATGCTGGCGCAGCACCGGCCGCAGGCGGTCGTGGGCGAGATCTTCCTCGATCAGCCAGCGTGGCAGCACGGTCACTCCTGCACCGGCCACGGCGAACGCGCGCAGGCTGCTGGCCCCATCCACGCGTATCACCGCGTTGCCAGGGTTGGTGGCGAACAATGCATCGCTGCCATCCGGCGCGACCACTGGCACATCGGCCAGGCGCGGATAGCCGAGGCGAGGCAGGGTGCCCAGCAGTACCGGATCATCCACCGCCTCGGCGGACCCCAGGCGCGCCAGCAGTGCCGGAGCGGCGACCGCGCACAACGGGTGACGTTCCAGCTCGGTGGCATGCAGTTGCGAATCGGGCAGGCGGCCGAGGCGGATCGCCAGGTCGAAGCGCTCGGGAATCAGGTCGGCCGGTGCCGGCGAGGTCGATAGATGCAGCACCAGCGCTGGATGCTGCGCGCGGAAGGCTTCCAGTGCTGGAATCAGCCGCAGCTGCGCGTACTCCGGGGTGGTGGTCAGGCGCAGTACGCCCTGCAGCTGGTGCTGGTCGCGGCGCGCGGCATCGATGGCGGCCTGCGCGGCATCCAGTGCCTGCACGCAGTGCTGCAGGAACTGTTCGCCGGCCTCGGTCAGCGCCAGGTGGCGGGTACTGCGCAGCAGCAGGGTTACCCCCAGCTCCTGCTCCAGCCGCTTCAGGTTGAAGCTGACCACGGCCCGGCTCAGGCCCAGGCGCTCGGCGGCGGCGGTCAGGCTGCCGGCCTCGACCACGGCACGGAAGATATCGAAGCGATCGAGGCTGACCATGGTGGCTGATTGTCAAAACAGGTTTGACAGTGTTGCAGCTGCCGTCGTGTTTTTCCAACAACGCTGGTCCGCGATGCTGTCGCCTTCGCTGCTGGAGCCTGCTGATGCCTTCCCCACGCCTGCGCCATGAGGCGATCTTCCTGCTGGTATTCGCCCTGGACCTGGTCAACATGTTCATCGCCACCGTGGCCTACCCGGCGCTGGCGGCCGAGCTGCATGCGGACATCGGCACGCTGGCCTGGGTGGGCACGGCCTACATGCTGGGCCTGAGCGTGGTGATTCCGCTGGCCCCGTGGCTGGCCGCGCGCTGCGGCGAGCGTCGCCTGCTGCTGGCTGCCTTGTTGCTGTTCGCAGTGGCTGCGGGCCTGGCCGGCGCCGCGTCGTCCATCGGCTGGCTGCTGGGCTGGCGGCTGCTGCAGGGGTTGGCTGGCGGGCTGCTGATTCCGGTGGCGCAGGCGGCGGCGTACCGGCAGTGCACGCCTGAGCAACGCGGTGCGCTGACCCGGCGCATCCTGCTGGTGGCGTTGCTGGTGCCGGCACTTGCACCGGCTCTTGGCGGCCTGCTGGTGCAGTGGCTGTCCTGGCGCGGCGTGCTGTGGGCCAGCCTGCCGCTGGCAGTGCTGGCGATCGCCCTTGTGCTGGCGTGGATGCCGGCCGATGGCCTGCGCAGTGCGCCACGCCTTCAGGGCTATGCACTGGCCACCGCGATGTCTGCGCTGGGCGCGCTGCTGCTGGCATTGACGTGGCTGGGTGAGCCCGGCCATCGCTTCGCCGGCGCAGGGTTGCTGCTGCTGGCAGCAGTGCTGGCCGTCGCCCACCTGCGTAATGCACGCCGGCAGCCGCAGCCGCTGCTGCGCTGGTCGCTGCTGTCCCATCGAGGCCTGCGCATGGCGATGCTGGTCTATCTGGCGGTGCCGGGTGTGTTCATCGGCAGCCAGCTGGCCAGTACCCTGCAGTTGAACCACGCCGGTTACAGCGCCGCGCAGATCGGCGCCTTGATGTTGCCGTGGGCGCTGGCCTCGGCACTGGCAATCACCGGCAGCCGGCGATTGCTGGCGCGCTTCGGGCCGGGCGCGGTGCTGCGGCTGGGCATGGTCCTGCAGGCCAGCGGTCTGCTGCTGATGGCGCTGCAATCGCAGCCCCCCTTCGCGCTGGCCGCCATGCTGTTCGCCCTGATGGGCGCTGGCGGCAGCCTGTGCAGCAGCACCGCGCAGACGCTGCCGTTCAATGGTGTGGACGCCGAGGCGCTGGGCGATGCCAGTGCACTGTGGAACCTCAACCGCCAGCTCAGCTTCTGCCTGGGCACCGCCGCCATTGCTCTGCTGCTGGCCTTGGCCATGCAGTGGTGGCCGGCGCATGCCACCGGCGTGGCGCTGGGCCTGGCGGCCGTACTCACCCTGTTGCCGCTGGCGCTGCTGCGCCGGTCGCAGCTGCATTCCCTTTCCACTCCGGAGACTGCTTGATGGACATGACCGCCGAACACGAAATCCACCTGCTGCACGACACGCTGCAGGCCTGGTTCCGCGCAGAGATCGAGGCCGATGCACTGGCTGATCTGATGGAACATTTCTGCGCGGACTTCAGCATGGTCGGCATCTCCGGTCGCAGGTTGGACCGCGCCGCCGTGCAGGCGCTGTTCGTGGGCGGACACGGCGCCCGGCCGGGACTGCGGATCGCCATCGAGGCCGTGCAGGCGGTGGAAGCGTCGTCGCCGCTGGCGGTGCTGCGTTATCGCGAGGGACATGCCGTGGGTGCGGGAGAAACCGCGTGGCGGGAATCGCTGGCAGTGCTGCGGCAGGAAGGAGGGCACTGGCGCTGGCTGGCCCTGCATGAAGTGCCGGTGGCGTGATGGATCCGCGCGCATGGCCCGGCGCTACCCGTTCACGGCCAACCACGGTAGCGCCGGGCCATGCCCGGCGAGCGCAGCGCCAGCAGACCGCACATGTGCCATCAGTCCTGCCTGTAAACGCCGCAGAATGCAAAGCCGGCACACGCTTTGCCGGGGGCTGTGGGAGTAGGCTGGGGCCTTTCCTGCCGGGAGGTGATGTCCATGCGTGTGCGTGCCGTTGCTGTTGCCGTAGCCCTGAGCCTGTCCAGCGCCGTGCTGGCCGCCGACACGCCGCCGATGACCCCGGACATCAGCGGAAAACCCTTCGTCGCCCCCGATGTGGGCCGCGACTATGACAAGCGCGTGGTGATGGTGCCGATGCGTGATGGCACCAAGCTGTACACGGTGATCGTGGTGCCCAAGGGCGCCCGCAATGCACCGATCCTGCTGACCCGCACACCGTACGACGCCGCCGGCCGCGCCAGCCGCAGCGATTCGCCGCGTATGCGCGATCTGCTGCCGCAGGGCGATGAAGTGTTCGTCGATGGCGGCTACATCCGCGTGTTCCAGGACATCCGTGGCAAGTACGGCTCCGAAGGCGATTACGTGATGACCCGGCCGCTGCGTGGGCCACTGAACGGTACCAAGGTCGATCATTCCACCGATGCGTGGGACACCATCGATTGGCTGGTCAAGCATGTGCCGGAGACCAACGGCAAGGTCGGCATGCTCGGCTCGTCGTACGAAGGCTTCACCGTGGTGATGGCGCTGACCGATCCGCACCCTGCACTGAAGGTGGCCGCGCCGCAGAGCCCGATGGTCGATGGCTGGATGGGTGACGACTGGCTCAACTACGGCGCCTTCCGCCAGGTCAATTTCAACTACTTCGCGATGCAGACCGAGAAGCGGGGCAAGGGCACGCCGCTGCCGTCGCTGGGCTACGACGATTACAGCACTTTCCTGCGCATCGGCTCGGCCGGTGACTACGCCCGCTTCACCGGCGTGGACCAGCTGACCTGGTGGAAAAAGCTGGTACAGCACCCCGCTTACGATGCGTTCTGGCGGGGCCAGGCGCTGGATGCGGTGATGGCGAAGACGCCGCTGAAGGTGCCGACCATGTGGCTGCAGGGCCTGTGGGACCAGGAAGACATGTGGGGTGCCAACCACGCCTACCAGGCGATGGAAGGGCGCGATACCGGCAACACCCACAACTACCTGGTGATGGGCCCGTGGCGGCACAGCCAGGTGAACTATGACGGCAGCCAGCTTGGGGCGCTGAAATTCGATGGCGATACCGCGCTGCAGTTCCGTCGCGACGTGCTCAAGCCGTTTTTCGACCAGTACCTGGTGGATGGCGCGCCGAAGGCCGATACGCCACCAGTGCTGGTCTACAACACCGGTGAAAACCACTGGGACCGCCTGCAGGGCTGGCCGCGCAGCTGCGAGAAGGCGTGCGCGGCAAACAGCAAGCCGCTGTACCTGCGTGCCGGAGGCAAGCTGGCGTTCCAGGCGCCGGCGGCAGGCGAGGGCGACTTCGAGGAATACGTGTCCGATCCGTCCAAGCCGGTGCCATTCGTACCGCGTCCGGTGCGCTTTGGCGACCGCGACATGTGGACCACCTGGCTGGTCAAGGATCAGCGCTTCGTCGATGGCCGCCCCGACGTGCTGACCTTCATCACTGAGCCGTTGACCGCACCGCTGCGCATCGGAGGGACGCCGGTGGTGAACCTGCAGGCGTCCACCAGTGGCACCGACAGCGACTGGGTAGTGAAGCTGATCGACGTGTATCCCGACCAGGAAGCATCGACACCGGAGATGGGCGGCTATGAGCTGCCGGTGTCGCTGGCGATCTTCCGTGGCCGCTACCGCGAGAGCTTCAGCGACCCCAAGGCGCTGGCGGCCAACCAGGTGCTGCCGTACCGTTTCGACCTGCCCAATGCCAACCACACCTTCCAGAAGGGCCACCGGGTGATGGTGCAGGTGCAGTCCAGCCTGTTCCCGCTGTACGACCGCAACCCACAGACCTACGTGCCGAACATCTACCTGGCCAAGCCGGGTGACTACCAGAAGGCCACGCAGCGGGTATGGCACAGCGCCGCGCAGGCCAGTTACATCGAACTGCCGGTGTACTGAGACGGAGGGGATGACGCCGGGCACGGCCCGGCGCTACCCCGGTCGCGCGATGTCGGTAGCGCCGGGTGTGGTAGTGCCGGCCGCTGGCCGGCAACGCGGTGGTGCGAAAGCGTGTCGACCAAGGTCGACACCTACCGGAACAGATCGCCTGCAGGACCGACGGGGTAGTGCCGGCCGCTGGCCGGCAACGCGGTGGTGCGAAAGCGTGTCGACCAAGGTCGACACCTACCGGGACAGATCGCCTGCAGGACCGACGGGGTAGTGCCGGCCGCTGGCCGGCAACGCGGTGGTGCGAAAGCGTGTCGACCAAGGTCGACACCTACCGGGACAGATCGCCTGCAGGACCGACGGGGTAGTGCCGGCCGCTGGCCGGCAACGCGATGGTGCGAAAGCGTGTCGACCAAGGTCGACAGCTACCGGAACAGATCGCCTGCAGGACCGACGGGGTAGTGCCGGCCGCTGGCCGGCAACGCGGTGGTGCGAAAGCGTGTCGACCAAGGTCGACACCTACCGGGACAGATGGGGTAGTGCCGGCCGCTGGCCGGCAACGCGATGGTGCGAAAGCGTGTCGACCAAGGTCGACAGCTACCGGAACAGATCGCCTGCAGGACCGATGCGGTAGTGCCGGTCGCTGGCCGGCAACGCGGTGGTGCGAAAGCGTGTCGACCAAGGTCGACACCTACCGGAACAGATCGCCTGAAGAACTGACGGGGTAGTGCCGGCCGCTGGCCGGCAACGCGGTGGCGCGAAAGCGTGTCGACCAAGGTCGACACCTGCCCGGGCAGATGCGCTTCAACCAACCTTCGAAGGGCCGGTGCGCCAGCGGCTGGGCACCAGCCCGAAGCGCTTGCGGAATGCGGCAGCGAAGTTGCTGGGATGCCGATAGCCGGTTTCCGCCGCCGCCTGTTCCACGCTCCAGCCGGATTCGCGAAGGCCCTGCTCGGCATGTCGCATGCGTTGTTCGTGCAGGTAGTCGAACACCGAGCAGCCATACGCCTGGACGAAGTGCCGGCGCAGTGCGCTGGGGCTCATGCAGGCCAGTTGGGCAAGTTCCAGCAGGCTGTGCGCATGGCCAGGGTCGTCGTGCAGGAACGTCCGTACGCGTTCCAGCCGCGCCCGCTGGCCACTGCGCAGCGCACGCGCACCTTCGGCGTGCAGATCATCGGCCTGCAGGCCCGTGGACAGCAATTGCAGGGCAATGCCCTCGCGCCACAGCGCGTCCAGGCCGTCCTGCCAGGGGCTGTCGAACAGCTGCGCGAGAGGCCGCAGCATCGCGTGCGGAATCGCCCAGTGCCTGCATTCCATGTGTGAACCCAATGCCCGCTGCAATTGCGGTTGCCGCAGCAGGTCCGGGTCCAGATCGGCTGGCACCATCAGGCTGATGCCACGCAGGCGCATATTGCCGGGATGGACGCCGACCATTGCCACATGGTCGCGGTGGCTGGTGGTCACGGCGGTGCCTGCGCGCAGGCTGAAGTCACTGCGGTTGGGAACCTGCACGTCGACCTGGCCCTGCAGCATCACGCGGATGACCAGGCCGGGCCGTTCGTGCGCTGTGGCGGTGTAGGCGATGCGGTTGTGCACATCCGATGCGAGCAGGCTCATGCCGCCGCGCAGGGTCTGTTCGTGCAGGTCGCCGTGACCGGCCCACTGTTCTTCGCGCAGGTGGCCTGGATCGGCACGGTAGTCATAGCCGTGTCGCTGGCCAAAACGGCGGTAATCGGCAAACGTGAAATATCGGGACATCGCTCGGCGCTCAACCATGGATGATGGGTGCCGGCGACGATGTGCCCGCACGTTCCATCGTGCACCTGCAGCGCGGATCGGTCCTGCGCTTTCAGAGTTGGAAATAGATTCCTGTCATTTTCTCCAATGCCAGCCCGAATGCGATATCCAACGGGTCAATCGATTGGCATTTACGGCCAAGTTGAAGACCGCGCAGCAATGCGCGTGCGTACTGTAACTGCTCGGGACGGGTGATCGATTCGTCTTCGTAGTGGTCAAAGAGCAGGCCGAACCGCGTATTGAGGGTAGTGAGGAAGCCGCTGTCGAACAGCAGATCGACCGTGGCATCGCTGAGCATCACTTCGTACAGATCGCCAGGCAGGCAGGAATCGGTATCCAGCCGCCGTTCGGCATCGGCAGAAAGTGGAACGCAGGCTGTACGCATGGAAGCTCAGGTAGCGGGCATGCGCGCAAGTATCACGCATGCAGCGCTTTCGTCACGAAGAAGGGCGTAGTGTCGGTGAGGTCGGACGGTTCTGTCCGCATCGATTTCCCAACAGATGGAGACCACAGATGATTGATTACCGACTCAACGGAAAAACCGCGATCGTCACCGGCGGTGTATCCGGTATCGGCCTGGCGGTAGCGGAAACGCTCGCTGCATCGGGTGCGCGCATTTCGGTGTGGGACCTGAAGCAGGATGCGGTGGATGCCACGGTGGCCACGCTGCGCAACCAGGGTGCCGAGGCCATCGGTGTCGCGTTGGATGTCACCGACGAGGCGGCGGTGGAAGCGGCGGTGCAGCGCACGGTGAAGGAACTGGGCGGCGTGCATGTTGCAGTGAATAACGCTGGCATCGGCGGGCCAGCGGCAAGCAGCGGCGACTATCCCATCGATGGCTGGAAGCGCGTGGTCGATGTGAACCTGACCAGCGTGTTCCTGTGCCAGCGGGCGCAGATCCAGGCGATGCGCACGGCGGGCAGCGGCGGAAGCATCATCAACATGGCCTCCATCCTGGGCCAGGTCGGGTATGCCGGTTCGACCGCCTACGCGGCGGCCAAGCACGGCGTGGTCGGCCTGACCCAGACGGCTGCATGGGAGCACGCTGCCGATGGCATCCGCATCAATGCGGTGGGCCCGGGCTTCATCAACACGCCGTTGCTGGAAAAGATGGACGCCAACGTGCGTGCCACCCTGGAGGGCCGGCATGCACTCAAGCGCTTGGGAACGCCGCAGGAAGTGGCCGCGCTGGTCGCCTGGCTGGCCAGCGACGATGCCTCGTTCGCGACGGGTGCCTACTACGCCATCGACGGTGGTTATCTGGCGCAGTAGTGCCGGCCGCTGGCCGGCAACTGCCGTTGCATGGAACAAGGCGGCATCGCCCGGTGAAGAGCGCGTTCCATCGCCTTCACCCCCGTCCCACGGCCGCCGGGCAACGCTCCGGGAAACTTCCGGAGCCTCCCCATGGAACTTACCCAGGACATGTCCATTCTGCTGCGCGTGGCCGCCGCCATGGTTTTTGGCGGCGTGCTGGGCGTTGAACGTGAGATGGGCAAGCACGCTGCCGGCCTGCGCACGCACATGCTGATTGCCGGTGCCGCTGCGCTGATCGTCGGCCTCGGTGATTCGGTGGCCGAACACTTCCAGCAGGAACGCTACCGCGATCTGCTGCAGGTCGACCCGGTGCGATTGATCGAAGCGGTGGTGGCCTGCGTGGGCTTCGTTGCCGCCGGCACCATCCTGCGCGGCAATCGCGAAGACCAGGTCAGCGGGCTCACCACGGCCAGTTCGCTGGTGATGGCCGCGGCCATCGGTATTGCCGTGGGCATCGGCAAGTACGTGATCGCGCTCGGTGTCAGCGTGCTGTGCGTGCTGGTGCTGGCGTTGATACGGCGGGTGGAGAAGAAGCTCTAGCTTGCGCGGCGCGCATGGGCCACGGATTTTAACTTTAGTATGCTCTGCTCGAGATCCCGCAGGATTGGTGGGGCGGGGACCGGGCAAGACTGTTGCGCCAGATGCTCGCTGGTTGTTGTAGCCACGGTGTTGAGCAGCTCCCCCAACGGGATGTCTTCCACGCAGGAAGAACCAGCAGAAAGGTCCACCTTATCGCGTCGACGGCGTACGTCCAGTTCGAAGGATGACGCAACGGCCATCATCAGGAACCCCTTTGCACCTTCTGCGATAGAAAGAAGGCCATCACTCAGATCCTGAAGCGAGAGGTGGACCATATGGGCCAAGCGCTGCGACTCCGTCGTATCTATCCTGCTAGACCCGTAGGTGAAACGAAAATGTCCAAGTTCGAACGGATGTAGTGGTGAGCCTGCCGGCTCCTGTCGGATGATCTCGAACAGCAGTGCATCGCGTTGCCGGGCAAGCACGGCACCGGCTCTGCGAGGTATGGCCATCAGGAATGAAACTCCGGTAGGGGATTTCGAAGGAAGAATGTCGAGGGTCGTTTGCGCCCGCAAGGGTTAATCGCGTCAAATGTGCGCAACTCTGCCTTTTACCTCTGAATTGGCGCAGTTTCCTGCTGAATTGCCAGTGCCCGGGCCAGCATCTGAGCTGGAGAATCCGTACGAGCGCCATCAAGATCTGCGACTCCCACCTCAACATAGAAGCAGATCAGACTGCTCAATTCCTCGTGATTTTCCGGGTCATCTGCACCAACAGAGAAAGCGGCAACGGGGCACCTGACCGAGTGACAAAGGCTGAACCCAACTGTTTCCAGCCTGGCAAGGACATGGAATCGCCTTCATACGGATGTGTGCGCGGATTGGCGATGAGAGCATCCAACCCTGCGTGGTTGATCCGGTTCGTACGAGCATAAAGCAGCCATGCAATCAGCTGCCTGTCGCCGCATTGAGGTCTTTGAGGGGGGCGCGACTGTGATTGGTGTGCCATCACTGGGCGGAGAACCAGAGTGATTGCGCTTTAGCTTGACCTCAATCGACCAAATGGTCCTACCAATAATTCATGTAACCCTATGGTCTAATAGGCCGTCTTGACGATAATCGTTTCAATTTCAGTCAAGTGACGCGCTCACTTTGTTAATGGTACGACCAATAGCAAGGTCAATCACTACGACCCACCCGATGCGGTGGTGAACCTGCCCCCTGTCGAGAGCCCTATGCAGCCCTGGCAACACGTGTACGACCCCGCCGGCAATCTGTGGTTGTCGAGCCTGATCGCGCTGCTGCCGATCGCCTTCTTCTTCATCGCGCTGGCCGTGCTGCGCATGAAGGGTTGGATCGCCGGCACCATCACGGTGGCCATCGCCCTTGCCGTGGCGCTGCTGTTCTATCGCATGCCGGTGGCGCAGGCGCTGGGCGCGGCCGGCTTCGGCTTCGTCTATGGCCTGTGGCCGATCGCCTGGATCATCATCGGCGCGGTGTTCCTGTACAAGGTTTCGGTCAAGACCGGCCAGTTCGACATCATCCGTGCCTCGATCCTGTCGGTCACCGAGGACCAGCGATTGCAGATGCTGATGGTCGGCTTTGCCTTCGGCGCCTTCCTGGAAGGTGCAGCCGGGTTCGGTGCGCCGGTGGCGATCACCGCCGCGCTGCTGGTCGGGCTGGGCTTCAAGCCGCTGTATGCGGCCGGCCTGTGCCTGATCGTCAACACCGCGCCGGTGGCGTTCGGCGCGATGGGCATCCCGATCATCGTGGCGGGGCAGGTGACCGGCCTGGATGCCTTCGAGATCGGCCAGATGGCCGGCCGCCAGCTGCCGTTCCTGACTGTCATCGTGCTGTTCTGGATCATGGCGATCATGGACGGCTGGCGCGGCATCAAGGAAACCTGGCCGGCGGTGCTGGTGGCAGGCGGTTCGTTCGCCATCGCCCAGTACCTGACCTCCAACTTCATCGGCCCGGAATTGCCGGACATCACCGCCTCGCTGGCGTCGCTGGTCTGCCTGACCCTGTTCCTGCGCCGCTGGAAGCCGGTACGGATCTTCCGCTTCGATACCGAAACCAGTGCTGAGGCGGCCGCACAGGCAATGGAGGCGCCGCGCCACAGCGTCGGCCAGATCGCCAAGGCGTGGTCGCCGTTCCTGATCCTCACTGCGATGGTCACCGTGTGGAGCATCAAGCCGTTCAAGTCGCTGTTCGCAGCCGGTGGCCCGCTTGAAGGCTGGGTGCTGAAGATTCCGGTGCCGGGCCTGGACCAGATGGTGCAGAAGATGCCGCCGATCGTCGATGCGCCGCTGAGCTATGAGGCGGTGTACAAGTTCGACTGGTTCTCGGCCACGGGTACCTCGATCATCCTTGCCGCAATCATTGCGATCATCGCCCTGCGCATGCCGGCGCGCTCGGCGCTGCAGACCTTCGCTGAAACCGTGCGCGAACTGCGCATGCCGATCTTTTCGATCGGCATGGTGCTGGCGTTCGCCTTCATCGCCAACTATTCGGGGCTGTCGGCAACGCTGGCGCTGGCACTGGCGCACACCGGCAAGGCGTTCCCGTTCTTCTCGCCGTTCCTGGGCTGGCTGGGCGTGTTCCTGACCGGTTCGGATACCTCGTCCAATGCACTGTTCTCGGCGCTGCAGGCGACCACCGCGCAGCAGATCGGCGTGTCCGACGTGCTGCTGGTAGCGGCCAACACCACCGGCGGTGTCACCGGCAAGATGATCTCGCCGCAGTCCATAGCCATTGCCTGCGCGGCGGTGGGCCTGGCCGGCAAGGAGTCGGACCTGTTCCGCTTCACCGTCAAGCACAGCCTGATCTTCACCACGATGGTCGGCCTGATCACCTTGGCCCAGGCCTACTGGTTGACCTGGATGATTCCCTGAGCCATGCAGTACAGGCCGACCAACAGCGGCGTGCTTCGGGCCACAATGGCGCCATGAGCACACAACGGGTTTCGGACAAGGTGGCCGCGCAGCTGCGTGCGCTGGTGCAGGAACAGCAGTTGCAGCCGGGCGACAGGCTGCCGGCCGAGCGCACGCTGGCCGTTCAGCTGGGGGTCTCGCGCACCGCGCTGCGCGAGGCCATCGCGCAGTTGTCCAGCCATGGTCTGCTGACCGCGCGGGTAGGCGGTGGCACTTACGTGAGCGAGCCCGCCGCACGTGCGCGGCAGGCGCTGGATGAACCGCTGGTGCCGTACCTGCCGCTGTTCCAGGGGGACCCGGAATACCGCTTCGATGTGCTGGAAATCCGCCACGCGCTGGAAGGCGCCACGGCCTGGCACGCCGCGCTGCGCGCCACCGACGAGGACCGCGCGCGCATCGCCCAGGCGTTCCAGACCATGATGGATGCACATGGCAAGGACGACCCCGCCGGTGAGGCGCAGGCCGATGCGGCCTTCCACCTGTCCATCGCCGAGGCCTCGCACAACCTGGTATTGCTGCAGGTGATGCGCGGCCTGTTCGAACTGCTGCAGACCAATATCTCGCAGAGTCGCGAAAAGCTCTACACCTCGGCCAGGACCTTCTCGCCGCTGTCCGACCAGCATCGCGAAATGATGGATGCGGTGCTGGCCGGCGACCCCGAACGTGCGCGCGCCGCCGCGCATGCCCACCTCGAGTTCGTGCACACCACGCTTCGCACCCTCGATGACAACGAAGCCCGGCGTGCACGGGCTTCGCGTCTACCTTCCCCACACGGTTGACCCCATGATCATCTCCGCCTCCACCGATTACCGTGCCGCAGCGCAACGCCGGCTGCCGCCGTTCCTGTTCCACTACATCGATGGTGGCGCGTACGCCGAGCACACGCTGAAGCGCAACGTATCCGATCTGTCCGACATCGCGCTGCGCCAGCGCGTCCTGCGCAACATGTCCGACCTGAGCCTGGAAACCGAGCTGTTCGGCGAGAAACTGGCGATGCCGGTGGCACTGGCACCGGTCGGCCTGACCGGCATGTATGCCCGTCGCGGCGAAGTGCAGGCCGCGCGTGCAGCCGACAGCCGCGGCATTCCGTTCACGCTGTCCACGGTGTCGGTGTGCCCGATCGAAGAAGTCGCCCCGGCGATCCAGCGCCCGATGTGGTTCCAGCTGTACGTGCTGCGCGATCGCGGTTTCATGCGCAATGCGCTGGAGCGCGCGCAGGCGGCCGGTGTAACCACCCTGGTATTCACTGTCGACATGCCGGTGCCGGGCGCGCGCTATCGCGATGCACACTCCGGCATGAGTGGTCCGAACGCTGCAATGCGCCGCATCGGCCAGGCCATCACCCATCCGTGCTGGGCGTGGGACGTAGGCCTGCGCGGACGCCCGCATGACCTCGGCAACATCTCCACCTACCGTGGCAACCCGACCGGCCTGGAGGACTACATCGGCTGGCTGGGCAGCAACTTCGATCCGTCCATTTCGTGGAAGGACCTGGAGTGGATCCGTGAGTTCTGGAAAGGCCCGATGGTGATCAAGGGCATCCTCGACCCGGACGATGCGCGTGATGCGGTCGCGTTCGGCGCCGATGGCATCGTGGTCTCCAACCATGGCGGCCGCCAGCTCGATGGCGTGCTGTCCACCGCACGGGCGTTGCCGGCCATCGCCGACGCCGTACAGGGTGACCTGAAGATCCTCGCCGATTCGGGCATCCGCACCGGCCTGGACGTGGTGCGCATGCTGGCGCTGGGCGCCGACACCGTGCTGCTGGGCCGCGCGTTCGTCTACGCTCTTGCCGCGCAGGGCGAGGCCGGCGTGGCCAACCTGCTGGACCTGATCGCAAAGGAAATGCGCGTGGCGATGACCCTGACCGGCGCGCACCGCATCGCCGACATCGGCCGTGATTCGCTGGTGCGCCTGCCATGACTGATCGCAACAAGGTGCTGGAACAGTTGCGTGCCGCGGTGGGGGACCGCCACGTACTGACCGGCGACAAGGCCACCCGTCGCTTCCGTCGCGGCTACCGCTTCGGTGACGGCCCGGTACTGGCGGTGGTGCGCCCGGGCACGCTGCTGCAATTGTGGAACGTGCTGCAGGCCGCGGTGCAGGGCGGGGCCGCGATCATCCTGCAGGCGGCCAATACCGGCCTGACCGGTGGCTCGACCCCGGACGGCGATGACTACGGCCGGCCGATCGTGCTGGTCAGCACCCTGCGCCTGACCGGCATCCAGCTGTTGAACGAAGGCCGCCAGGTGCTGTGCCTGCCCGGCGCGACGCTGGACCGGCTGGAGCAGACGCTGGCGCCGCTGGGCCGCGAACCGCACTCGGTGATCGGCTCGTCGTGCATCGGCGCCTCGGTGCTGGGCGGCATCTGCAACAACTCCGGTGGCGCGCTGGTGCGCCGTGGCCCGGCCTATACCGAACTGGCGCTGTATGCGCAGGTCGATGTGCGGGGGGAGCTGCAGCTGGTCAACCATCTGGGCATCGCGCTGGGCGATACGCCCGAGCAGATCCTGCAACGCCTGCAGAGCGGTGACTACAGCGCTGCCGATGTCAGCGACGGTGATGGCCGCGCCGCCTCCGATCCGCGCTACGCCGAGGAAGTGCGCAAGGTCGATGCCGATACCCCGGCACGCTTCAACGCCGACCCCAGCCGCCATTTCGAGGCTGCCGGATCTGCCGGCAAGCTGGCGGTGTTCGCCGTGCGCCTGGACACCTTCGAGAAGGAGGCCGCCGAGCTCTTCTATATCGGCAGCAACCGCACCGACAGCCTCACCGCGATCCGCCGCCAGCTGCTGACCGGCTTCGAGCGCCTGCCCATCGCCGGCGAGTACATCCACCGTGATGCGTATGACATCGGCGAGCGCTACGGCAAGGACAGTTTCCTGCTGATCGACACGCTCGGTACCGCGCGCGTTCCGGCCGCATTCGCACTGAAGAGCCGGGTTGATGGCTGGTTCGAACGGCTGGGCCTGCGCGGTGTCACCGACCGCGTGATGCAGGCGCTGACCGGCCTGTTGCCCTCGCACCTGCCCAAGCGCATGGGCGAGTTCCGCCAGCGTTACGAGCATCATCTGCTGCTGAAGGTTTCCGCACAGGATGCGGCTGCCACCGAGGCCTGGCTGCGCGGCTTCTTCAACGACCACGAAGGCGGCTACTTCCATTGCACGGCGGACGAAGGACGCAAGGCCTTCCTGCATCGTTTCGCGGTGGCCGGTGCGGCGGTGCGCTACCGCGAAGTGCATCGCGACCAGGTGCAGGACATCGTGGCGTTGGACATTGCCCTGCGCCGGGACGACGCCGACTGGTTCGAGCAGCTGCCGGCCGATATCGATGGGCGCCTGCTGCACAAGCTGTACTACGGCCATTTCCTGTGCCATGTGTTCCACCAGGACTACATCGCGCGCAAGGGTGAGGACCCGATGGCCATCGAGCATGCGATGTGGGCGTTGCTGGACCAGCGCGGCGCGGAATACCCGGCCGAGCACAACGTCGGCCACCTGTATCCGGCCAAGCCGGCGCTGGCCGGCTTCTACCGCACGCTGGACCCGAGCAATACCTTCAACCCCGGTATCGGCCAGACGTCGAAGGCGAGAGGCTGGGGCAGCTGCGGCTGCGACGGGCATTGATGGTGAACTCGTCGAAAATTCGGATTCTTTGTATTCCAGGCTCATCGCCTTGGCACTAGCCTGAGCCCTTGCCTTAGACGGATACAGGATCGATGCAGAGCGCAAATGAAATATGGGTTTCCATCAAAGCGTCGCTTTTCGAGAAGAACTGTCTGGATGAGATGCAGCTACGGCCAGGAGCTTCCGAAAGTGAATTGATTGGACTGGAGACCAAGCTGGGAGTTGTTCTGCCAGATCTGCTGAAGCAGATGCTGATGATTCACGACGGACAGGATGGGTTAGGGCTTCTTTTCGGAAATCAGATGCTCTCGATAGCGGAGATCCAGCGACATTGGCAGGGATGGCGGGAGATCGAGGCTGACGGGATGAACGAAGACTGCGCTGAGTTCATGGGGCTAGCCCTCCTGGGGTGGTGAAGCCCATGTACTCGAATGCGCGCTGGATACCGCTCACGCATGATGGTGGTGGAAATCATATGGGCCTGGACTTCGATCCGGATGCGGGAGGGGCTGAGGGCCAGATGATTTCATTTGGCGCCGACGAAGATACGAAATATCTTCTCGCACGTACTTTTGATGATTTTGTGGCGAAGGCCTTGGAGTGGATCCAACAGTCGCGTTGGAATGACGGCGACCTGCAGTCCATGGCCGATGATGGTTTTGCTCCTCCCGCGATTCTGCGTAGCATCAGCGGATAGCCTTGGATTTCGCTCTCTTGATGGCTCCCTGCATTGCTCGCGACGTGATCGGAAATTGATTCGGGGAGCCCGTTCTTCTCTGCGTTATCATCCGGGTTCCCTAGGCACGCACCGATGCGCAGGAATTGCGATGCAGAGAACGACTATTCGCACCGTGCTGAGCACGCTGCTGCTGTCCGCTCCGCTGCTTGCGGAGGCTGCCGCACCCGTTCAATACGATGCCGCAGGCAACCGACTTGAAGCGCTATTGCTGCAGGGAGGGCAGGGACCGGACGGCCCGGAGCGCTACTGCACTGCTGATGGCCAGTGGTGCGTGCAGGCCCTGCCTTCAGCGGGTGAAGGCCAGCCGGCCTCGCTGGAAGTTGCCGAGCGCGCGGATGCTGAAGGCGAGCCGCAGATGCGCTACGTGCCCATCGACGTGGTTGACGATGGCGACCTGCGGGTCTGGCCCTTCATCGTGCGCCTGGCTCCCGGCGCCGGGGCAGCCCAGGCCGTGGCCGATCCACAACAGGCCGCATTGCAGAACGTGCTTGTCGGCGGTCTGGTGGAGGCCCGTGCGATGTATTCCGGCGGCGGTGCCAGCGCATCGACCCTGCACCTGGCGCGCATCCGTCATCTCGACGATGGCATCCAGGTGGACGCCGACGTGCTGTCCGTTGCGTGGTCGGCCAACAAGATGATCCGGGCCTGTTTCAGCGAGCGCGATTTTGATCAGCGTGCCGGCGCCTGCCATGACGAGTACAGCTTCGATGCGGAACTTGCGCTGGCAACCGAAGCGCAGGACATGCCCGTACTGCGCTACCAGACCGGGGCCACCAACTATCCGGCCGGGGCATCACCGCAGAGAGACTCGCTGGCCAAAGGGCGGTTGACGAAGAAGGACCTGCGCACCGAACAGGATGCGCAATGCAGCTACACGCGTACCTTCCGCTTCACGTCAGGGGCGTACCAACCGGACCGGCCGCTGCCGGAGTGCTCGGCCTACACCGAGCCCTGAACCATGGAGCCGGGCGCATGCCCGGCTCTGAGCAACGCCCGTGACGCGCTTACTCGCAGCGGGTGGCAGTGATGACGTTGTCCTTGTCCACGAACACGCGCAGGCGGTCCTGGCGGATGTCCTTGGTGGTGATGGTGGCCGGGCCGATGGGGTTGACCATGCCGGCGCCGCTTTCGCTGGACAGGCGGCGGATGTTCGGCTCGTTGGCGGGCTGGCCGATGGCCCAGCCCAGCTGGCTGGCATCGCAGTGGCCGGTACCCTTTACCTGCGGGCCTGGCGTGCTGACACAGGCGGCCAGCAGCAGGGGGGGCGCGAGGGCGGCGAGGGCAAGGCGGGCAGGGGCGAGTCGGATCATCGGGAAGGCTCCAGGGGGCGTGATGGCGCCACCATAGCACCGCCTCTGAACTGGCGGCATGCGTTGGATCAAGACACGGTGTTCACGGCGCGCCGGCGTGGCCGCGCTTGATCGCCTCCCAGACCCTGTCCACGTGCGCGCGCAGCGCTGGCGCAGCCGATGCCAATGCGGGATCGTCCTGGCGCTCGCCACCGAAGGGTTCGTCGCCCTCCACTTGCACCAGCGACTCGCCACGCACTTCGTAGTACTGCTCGCCCTGGCGAAGGCCGATGCGCAGTTGCTGCGGGTCCACCCCGCCGCCACAGAAACTGTGGCTGGCCAACGTCAACTCGGCGCGGCCATCGTTGTCCAGGTCGGTTGCGGCTACCTGATCCAGGAAATAGCCGGCGTCCAGGTCCAGGCCTTCGCATTGGACCGGATCGTCCACGCTCCAGCGCGACGCCCATGGGGTCGCCTCATCGGCGCGCCGGAACAGTTCCGCACGCAGCGTAATCTGATCCAGCGGCTCTTCGTCGCCCTGCGCCTGCACTGTCTGCTCGCTGCGCGAAAGCAGCAGCATAGCTCTCCGTGTCCACCGGTCCATGCAAACTGAAGTGACGCCATAGGGTCGTCTTTTGCGACGTAGATTCCAGTGCGCGGCGGAACTTGATTGGTTCGCACGACAATGTCGGTGCGGATGCGGAATATTGGAACTCGATGCGTGTCTATGACGCCCTCGTTCCAGAGAAACCAGTGAATATAATCGTCCATGGTCGACGGACGAGCAACGATTCGCGAGAGTTGACGAGCATAATTGAACACTCTTTCTGTAGCTTCGCGGAAGACGGATTCCTGCTCCGGCGTCGCCCAGACCATCTGGTAGGCGTACTCCTCCAGCATACGAGCGCATTGGTGCTCGCCGGCAACGCTATACTGCTCGATTGAGCGCAGCGCTATGTCCTTGACGATGCCTTGACGAAATTCCATCAGTGCAGGGTAGGCGTACGTCGAGAAGTGCGATGCCGTATTTTGGGAGCTCCAGCCGGCCAATGCTCTGCCTGCCGCATCCAGATGCGAGCGCTCATCGAGCATCTGGTCGGTCAGGGCCAGAAGGCTGTCAATCTGCGGCAGCAGGGCCTTCAGGTAATCCATCGAGGTGAAATGATGGATGAGGGCGGCCTGGCGCTTGTGCCACGGATTCAGTTCCATAGGGGGCGGCATGCTTCTGATCGGGCAGCTCCAGAAAGAGCAGGGTGGGGGATGAGGTGTGCTTCAGCCCATCGTCGGCGGCGTCTGATCCTGGGCCCAGATCCAGAAGGTATCGCCCCAGTCGCTGTTGATTGTGGGGAAGACATCACCTTGTTTGAAGTAACGTCGGCTGCCCTGGGCAGGGGTGTACCACCAGCCATCCTGGGGGCACAGTTCGCCAGCGGCAACACGGCTGATGCGCGTTTCGTCGGCTGTCGCTGATGTAGCTTGTCGGGCGTAGTCAGCAAGATCCTTGGGATAGAACGCCATGTCGCGATAGCTTGAATCGTCGATGCCGAGAACGATGGTGGTCGCTGCGGCCTCCCAGGACCAATACCCGTAGAAGGAGATATCGCCTTCTCCGTGCTGGTCGATGTAGGGTTCACGTCGGCTGGCGTGGTACCACTCGTCCAGGTAGGGCGCCATCAGCGCCGGGCGCTTGTCGGGCGTGGCATCGAAGACTTTGAACAGCTTGCGGTAGGGCAGATGGCGGGTTGCCGTATCGGGGATGGGTCTACCTGGAGCCCACGGCGCGACCAATCGTTCCAGCAGGCCGTCGTGGATGCCTAGTTCGGCGTTGACGTAGTCCAGGAATGCCATCACACGCGGCAGGTCGTTGGCATTGCCTGTAAGAATTCCAAAGCACACCATCCGCAGGGCAACGATCCAGTAGCTTTCGCTGACCAGGGGGGCGTGGGGAATACGCTCACCTGAAGTGTTCTCAGGCGAGTCATCATAAGCTTTGTCAAAGGATCCATACTCTTCTGCCCATTGCATAGCGTATGGCCAGATCTCAGCAAGCTGGTCAATTGGCGCACCTGCTGAGTACTGCAGGCTCATGAAGTCCAGCGTGTCCCAAAGACGTTGCTGTGTGGACATCATCAGGCCGGACTTTCTTGCCTTCGCAGCATGTTTTGGCAGATCCAAGGTAACCATGGCAATACCGCTCACAGTGTCCTTGAACTGAGCAAGATAGGTGCCGTAGCGCTGATTGGGCTCTCGTCGGTGTTCGAAGCCATCCTCACTGACCCTGCGGGCCATCCACTTCTTCCAATCAGGACTTTCAAGCTGCATGCGGGGTCTCACTTCAGAAGCGGATGTCAGGACGTTAGTCAGCAGCGCGATCTCCGCGCTCGGGGCGTTTCCGTCCACTTGTGCCAGGGCATCAATTCCATACAGGGGGGCGTACTTCGCATCGGGCAGCTCCAGAAAGAGCAGGGTGGGGGATGAGGTGTGCTTCAGCCCATCGTCGGCGGCGTCTGGTCCTGGGCCCAGATCCAGAAGGTATCGCCCCAGTCGCCGTTGATCGTGGGGAAGACATCACCTTGTTTGAAGTAGCGCCGGCTGCCCTGGGCAGGCGTGTACCACCAGCCCGCCACAGGTACCGGTTTGCCAGCCGCGACTCGATCCGGTCGACGATCCTGTCGACCCGTGCCAATGTAGCTGCCGTCGATGTCCTCGAACTCATCGGGGACGGGTTCGACGAAATGCCACTCGCAATCCTGCAGATCGAAGGACGCACCGGCAATCTGTGATGGTGCCAGCTTCGCCATATCGACCTGGACGTTGGACCAACCATAAGGATCCAGATGCCGGTTTGCATCAAGGAAGCGATACAGCGCTTCGGTATCTCCCCACAGTCCGTCGCGTCCAACCTCCTTCAGAGCCGCTCTTCCAACGTCATTGAGGGTCATGGCTGGGCATAGCTCTCCGTGTCCACCGGTCCATGCAAACTGAAGTGACGCCATAGGGTCGTCTTTTGCGACGTAGATTCCAGTGCGCGGCGGAACTTGATTGGTTCGCACGACAATGTCGGTGCGGATGCGGAATTTTGGAATTCGATGCGAGCTGATCACGCCCTTGTTCCAGAGCAGCCAGAACGAAAAATCATTCTTGACGGGCGGGCGTGCGACTAGCCCGGAGAGTTCGCGGGCATACCTGAATACTCTTTCTGCAGTTTCGCGGAACAATGCTTCCTGCTCCGGCGTCGCCCATGCCATCTGGTAGGCGTACTCCTCCAGCATACGAGCGCATTGGCGCTCGCCGGCAACGCTATACTGCTCGATTGAGCGCAGCGCTATGTCCTTGACGATGCCTTGACGAAATTCCATCAGTGCAGGGTAGGCGTACGTCGAGAAGTGCGATGCCGTATTTTGGGAGCTCCAGCCGGCCAATGCTCTGCCTGCCGCATCCAGATGCGAGCGCTCATCGAGCATCTGGTCGGTCAGGGCCAGAAGGCTGTCAATCTGCGGCAACAAGGCCTTCAGGTATTCCATCGAGGTGAAATGATGGATGAGGGCGGCCTGGCGCTTGTGCCACGGATTCAGTTCCATAGGGGGCGGCATGCTTCTGATCGGGCAGCTCCAGAAAGAGCAGGGTGGGGGATGAGGTGTGCTTCAGCCCATCGTCGGCGGCGTCTGATCCTGGGCCCAGATCCAGAAGGTATCGCCCCAGTCGCTGTTGATCGTGGGGAAGACATCGCCTTGTTTGAAGTAACGTCGGCTGCCCTGGGCAGGCGTGTACCACCAGCCCGCCACAGGTACCGGTTTGCCAGCCGCGACTCGATCCGGTCGACGATCCTGTCGACCCGTGCCAATGTAGCTGCCGTCGATGTCCTCGAACTCATCGGGGACGGGTTCGACGAAATGCCACTCGCAATCCTGCAGATCGAAGGAGGAACCGGCGATCACTGACGGTGCCACCTCGGCAACATCGGCTTGGGTGTCGGACCAACCATAGGGGTCCATGTGCCGGTTTGCATCGAGGAAGCGATACAGGGCCTCGGTATCTCCCCACAGTCCCTCGCGACCGATGTGCTTCAGAACTGCTCGTCCAACATCATTGAGGGCCATGGCCGGGCACAATTCTCCGTATCCCCCTGTCCATGCAAACTGAAGAGAGGCCATGGGATCGTCTTTCGCGACGTAGATGCCAGTGCGCGGCGGAACTTGATTGGTTCGCACGACAATGTCGGTGCGGATGCGGAATTTTGGAATTCGATGCGAGCTGATCACGCCCTTGTTCCAGAGCAGCCAGAATGAAAAATCATTCTTGACGGGCGGGCGTGCGACTAGCCCGGAGAGTTCGCGGGCATACCTGAATACTTTTTCTGCAGTTTCGCGGAACAATGCTTCCTGCTCCGGCGTCGCCCATGCCATCTGGTAGGCGTACTCCTCCAGCATACGAGAGCATTGGTGCTCGCCGGCCCGGCGGTAGCGCTCAATTGAACGCAGGGCGATGCTCTCGACAACAGCCTCTCGAAATTCCATCAGTGCAGGGTAGGCATAGGTGGAAAAGTGCGATGCCGTATTTTGGGAGCTCCAGCCAGCCAAGGCTCTTCCTGCCGTATCCAGATGCGAGCGCTCATCGAGGATCTGGTCGGTCAGGGCCAGAAGGCTGTCGATCTGCGGCAGCAGGGCCTTCAGGTACTCCATCGAGGTGAAATGATGGATGAGGGCGGCTTGCCGCTTGTGCCAAGGATTCAGTTCAAGGTATTGGATTTTCATATTCAGCGGTTCAGTTTCTGACCAGAGATGTTTGGCAGGCCCAGCTTCACATCGTTCAATTGAGTGCCAAAATCGGTGGTCCCCCAACCTGTGTCGAGGGGGCCAAGAATGCGAGGATTATTGATCTCGGTCCGGAGACTGACGTACTTCACCTGCTCATGCGGGGGCAGCAGCTTCCACTTGTCATAGGTCATGCTGCTCTTGGTCATGGCACCGTTCGTTTCATTGACCGCGTAGTACTCCGAGCTGTCGGCCAGAGTTCTCTTTCCTGGGGTGCCGACGGCATCGTATTCAAAGGCAGCATCGAACTTGATCTGTTCGTAGCCTCCTTCGAGGTAATGGCCCGACAGAGTGTCTTTTGTCTGCGCAGAGGCTGGGCCACGCCATACCTTCAACTCTTCGCCTGCCTTGAGTTCATAGATCACGAATTGTCCGTTGGGGTTCCAGTCAGGCCAGACTGCCAGGTACTTTCGCCATGTGGCCCTCGGGTTGGCTGACTTCATGATCGTATTGAAGACCTCCTCGCTAACCCAGTCCGCGCCTGCGCTGAAGTTCGCCGGTGAGACCACTCGATACAGCTTGGCGGGCCCCTTGATCGTATCGGCGCGCATGCCTTTGGCGAAGCTCTCGATCTGGCCATCGGTCAATTTTGGGAAGCCCTTTGCTGCCATTGCATCGACACGCGAACGATAGTCGGAAACCTCCAGCGGGATATTCTTTGTCGGCTTTCCCTTGCCAAGCCACGACGGCGACGGATCGATCCGCTTCATCAACGTCACCGCATGTGCCTCGGGTAGCGTACCGGTGAAGTGGAAGTTGCCCGCGTTGACGATGCCACGGCGCTGCACCATGTCTTCGAATTCGAGGCGCTTGATGATCGTGTCAAGGATTCGCTGTACGGGCGCGAGAACCTCACCGATGTAGTTGTCGGCGATCTTGCGGATGCCAACGACGAGGTCGATCGTTGCCTGCGCACGACTGCCCACCAGCGGAATGTCAGCAACCTTGCCCAAGAGGTTGCGCATCAGCAGCACTGCACGATCAAAGGCCTTCAACAGCTCTGCCTTGGTCACCAAGCCACGCACGATGCGGGTCTGCTTCGCCAGCTCATGGAACACGCGATCCCAGCGCATGGCTTTCCAGTACTTGGCAACTTCACGCCGGCGCAGAAGGGTGATGACCCAACTCATGGCCTCATCGACAGCACGCACAAGGTGGTTCAGGCCGAGGCGGCGGACGAAGAGGAAGAAGATCTTCAGTACACCCTTCAGCAGGGAGCCGAGGGTAGGGATCAGGCCGATGAGGGTCAGGACCAGTCCGATCCATGCCCAGGAGTTGCTCTTGTCCTCGTTGATCTCTTTGCAGTTGGCAATGATGTCGCGGACATCGCAGACCTGGTCTACACCGGGAATCATGGAAATGGCAGTGTCGAACACGATCTGCCCGGTGGTGCGCTCCTGGTTGAAGTCACCTTGGATCGACTCCCACAGCCATACGAAGACATTCTTGCCGCCATCGACAGCGCTCTTGTACTGCTCGCTGATGAATGCAAGGGCTTCGCGAAGCTGCTGGAGTGAAACGGGGGCTGCCTGGTTGGGGAGATCGGCGCGTGGATCACCCATGGCGAGGATCCTGTTGGGGATTGGCGATCAGCTCCAGGTCGGGCCACTTGTCTTCCGGATCAGGTTGGCGAGGTTCGTAGACGACCTTTTCCACTTCCTGCTTCGGGATGGGCTCGTGATGGGCCTTGCCGGCATCGTCCAGCTTTCCCTTGATGACTGAGCCGTTCTTGAAGTGAATTTCATAAGGGGTGCCTGCCATGGCTTGCAGCGTCTCCACGTCGCGATAGTCCAATGCGATCCAGTCGGGAATGCTCTGGAGTCCTCCAGGAAGCGGAGGAATGAACGGGGCGAAGCTCTCTCCCCCCATGAACGGATGCTCTCCCGCCTTCACCTTGAACTCGCCCGGGCAGCTGAAGGTGATGTTGCCGCCCTCCAGCGTGATCGCGCTGCTGCCGGCCTGCAGCACTACCTTGGTCTGCGCCAGCACGTCGATGCGGTCGTCAGTGGCGGTGATGGTCAGCGCCTGATCGCTCAGCAGCTCCAGTTCGCCGTCGTTGGCCTGCAGGCTGACCGGGCCGTTGGCGGCGATCACCCGCAGCGGACCGCTCTGCGCGAACAGCGAGACATGCTCGCCGGACACGGTCGCAATGGTCTCACCGGCGCTGACGTGCAGGTCCTGCTGCACCGTCATCTGCAGGTTCTGCCCGGCGTAGGCCACCGCGCTGGCCGGCGTGGTCCAGACCACATGGTGCGGCGCCTCGGCCAGCAGCAGCGGTTTGCCCAGCCGTTCCACCGGCTGATCACCGGGGCTGCGGCCATCGCTGCCGGGTTTCATCGCACTCTGCCCGTTCACCTCGCCCTGGAAGCGGCCTTGCGCCTGTGGGTCGATCTGCTCGCGCAGCTGCTTGGTGCGCTGGTACTCGGCCAGCCCCGGCACCTGCTGCTGGGCCAGGGTCTGCTGCATCTGTTCCAGGCTGCGCTCGGCGCCTTTCAACTGCGCCACCACGCTGGCGTTGTCCATCACCGTGGACGCCGCGCGCGCCTGCAGGCTGGCCGACAGCAGCAGGCCTTCGCCGGCATGCACGTTGCCCCAGCCCTGGGTGGCCAGTTCGAAACCTTCGCCGCGCAGCGCGCCGCGGGCGGTGTCCTGGTGCGCGATCAGGTAGCCCAGCTCCAGGCGGCTGTCGGCCAGCGAGCTGTGCAGGCGGGTGCGCAGCTGCCCGGGCGTGTCGTCGATCACCCATTGCTGCGTGCCGCTGCCGTCATGGGCCTGGGTATGCAGGCCGCTGAGCACGCCGGGGTGGCGGGCGTTCTCGTCGATGCCGCCGCCGAAGGGCGGGGCGACCTCGCCGTTGTACAACTGGCCGGTGATGCGCGGCTGGTCGATGTCGCCGTGCAGGAACTCCACCAGGACTTCGCTGCCCACGCGCGGCAGGAAGGCGGTACCCCAGTTCGGGCCGGCCACCCATTCGGCCACCGGCACCCAGCTGCCGCTGGTGTGGTCGCCGGGGGCATGGCCGTGCTGGGCGCTGCCGGTATCGGTCAGGCCGCCGGGGTTGGGCTTGCTGCCACGCTGCCAGCCGAACTGGATGCGCACCTGGTGCTCGCGGTTGGGCGTCACCGCGGTGTCGGCGATGCCGACCACGCGCGCGGTCTGCGGACCGTGCAGGGTTGGCCGGTCCTGCGGCAGGGCACGCAGCGGCACGCCGGCGCCGGTGGCCAGGAACCGGTTGCGGTAGGCGCCGCGCTCCAGCCCGGTGCTGCCCAGCAGCTCGGCGATGCCCTGGTCCAGGTTGTTCAGGGCCACATGCTGTACTGCCAGCAGCTGGAAGGCCTGGCCTTCGTGCTGCGGGTGCTGGGCCAGGGTGAAGGTGTTGCCGGCACCGAGCTGGCGCTCGCTGCCGCCGCCGCTGTAGAGCACCTGGCCCACGCGCAGCGCGTCCAGCCGTGCCTGTGCTTCGGCGTCGGCCCAGCCCGGCTGGGCGAAACGGCCGGCGCGCGGCTGCACGTAGACTTCCAGGGCGGGCAGGCTGCCGGCCTCGGCGCTGGACTGCGCGGCCACGGCACCGACCTGCTCGCTGTGCCAGCTGGCCACGGTGCTGGCGTTGGGCACCAGCTGCTGGCGCTCGGCGAAGGCGGTGATGCCATCGCTGGCCTCGGCCATGTCGGCGCGGTGGAAGCGCACGCGGCCTGCGTCGGGCAGCTCGGCCCCCGGCTCGAACACCACCAGGGTATGCCCGGCCTCATCGCCCTGTGCCTGCTCGATGCGCCAGGCCAGGCCGGCCTCGGCCAGCAGGCGGGTGACGAAGGCCCAGTCGGTTTCGCGGTACTGGGTGGTGATCGCGCGTGCCGGCAGATCGGCCTGCACGTCAAAGCGGAACACCGCCTGCGGGTAGTCGGCGAAGATCTGTTCGCAGATGGCGCGGGTATCCAGATCCTGGAAGATCACCGCATTGCGGCGCAGGCGCAGCAGCGCCGTCCACGGCTCGAGGATCAGCCGGTAGCGGGCCAGGCCGCCATCGCTGCCCAACTGCGCGGCCTCGGTGCACAGCCCGTGCCATTGCCGCAGTGAGCCGTCGGCCTGGCGCAGCTGCAGGGTCAACGGTTGTTCCAGCCACGGCTCCAGGTCCAGGAACGCGTCGGTGGACAGGCAGTCGATCTGCAGGCGGTTGTCGCCGCAGACCGATTCGATGCCTTCGAAGCGCTCGACCACCAGGCCGTCATCAGGCCCCTTCAGCTGGATCAGGCGTTCGCGATGGGACAGCGAAGCGAGGGATGCGAGCAGTGAGGAGCTTGGGATGTCCATATCATCAGGCTCATGGCAGGGTGATCGTGATGTGGGCGGTGCGCTCGGGCATCTGCACCACGTCGTTGTAGGCGGCCAGCTGTTGGCGTGTTTCGTGGCCGAGGTAGGTCCGCACGCCGAAGAAGGCCACGATGCCGAAGCAGCCCACCACTACCGCCGGCAGCCACAACGGCACCACCCGGCGCAGGCTGTGGCGCACGTTGTCCGGCGGCAGTGCGTGCGGTGCGAACCCATGGCGCTTGCCCTTCAGGTAGACGATCTCATCGCCCAGGCGGGCGGTCAGGTAGCCCAGCTTCTCGGTGCCTTCCAGCCGGTACTTGCCTTCGAAGCCCATCAACAGGCAGTAGTGGTAGACCTCCAGCGAGGGCAGGCGCGCGGCGCCCTGGCGGCGGAGTTCTTCCAGGCGGTCGAAGAAGTGTTCGCCGGCCAGATGCTCGCCGAACAGGCGCAGCTGCAGCGGGTTGCGTTCCCAGGTTTCGTGCAGCGGTGAAGGCTGCGACAGGATCGCCTCGTCCACCGCAGCGCAGAACGCGTACTTGGCCGCGTAGACGTCTTCCGAGGCCACGCCCAGGCGCATCGCATTGCGTTCCACGCCATCAAGGAACTTCTGCACCGTCTGCACGAAGCTCTCGGCATCGTGCGGCAACTGGCCGCGCTTGAGCAGCAGCAGCAGGTAGAAGCCGTCGGACATCAGGTCCTGCAGGCTCTGCGGATTGGCCGCCTGCGGCGTCGGGTTGACCATCGCGCCGTTGGCGGTCAGCGACGGCATCGGGCCCGGGGTCGGGGGCAGGGGAGAGTTCATCATGAGGTCACCGCCACAAGTTCCAT
Organism: Stenotrophomonas sp. G4; assembly: GCF_003428825.1. NCBI lineage: Bacteria > Pseudomonadati > Pseudomonadota > Gammaproteobacteria > Lysobacterales > Lysobacteraceae > Stenotrophomonas > Stenotrophomonas sp. G4. The sequence goes on along the minus strand of NZ_CP031741.1, from coordinate 2,658,278 downwards.
CTTCAGTTCGGCAATGCCGGCCGGCACGTAGATCATCACCGACTGCGCCTTGAGCATGCGTTCATACAGCGCACCACGCGCGTCGAGCTCGAAGTAATGGCTGCCAGGACGCACCGGGATTGCTGCCGGCACCTGCGCGGCGTGGGTCAGCTTCACGCCGGGCAACGCGGACAGTACGCACTTTTCCACGTCGTCCGGCGCGCCGACCTTGAAACGCACCGGTACGCTCTGGATCAGCTCCTGCGCCGGCAGCGACGCGGACACGGACAGGTAGAACGAGGCATTGCCGTCGATGCGCTGCGAATCGAGCCGGCCGAGGTGGTAGGACGGCTTGATCTCGTTCAGCGCGATCTTGAAATAGCGCGTGGAGATCACGGTATCCAGCAGGGCGCGTACGATCTCCAGCAGCTTGCGGAACGAGGCTTCCGGTTGATCGTGGCGATACACCGGCAGGTCGCCCAGCTGGTAGGCGTTGGAGAAGGTCAGCAGCGCGCCAGCCATGCGCAGCAGCTCCTGGTGCAGGCGCTCGGGGTGCAGCTGCGGATGGTGCAGCAGATGGGCCAGCGCACTGAAGGAGCTGTTGATCGTGTGCAGCAGCCAGAACGAGGCGATGTCGCCAGAACGGAATTCGATGATGTTCTGCGAGGTCTGCCGGTGCAGCCCGTACAACGCATCCACTTTGGCCTGCAGCGCATCGAGCACCGCGCGCAGCTCGCGATGCAGGAACGGCGATGCCTGCAACTGGGCGCATGGTGGAATGTACTCATCGTCCAGTTCGAAGCCACCGCTGGAGGTGCGTCGTACGCGCGCGATCGGCACCGTGGCGTAGGCATCGCGCGGCTGGTCGTCGGTAAGCAGCTTCACTGCCTTGCTGAGGAACGCGAGCTCGGCTTCGACGGCATCGGTGAACAGGTCCTGGGTGTCGCGGTTGGCCTGACGATAGCGCGCCAGTACCGTGCCTTCAGCGTCGGCGCAGTTGGCGCCATCATCACGCAGCAGCGGCAGTGCCAGGTAGACCAGTGTGGACTGGACGCCCGGCGGCAGCTCCTGCAGCGAAACGGCATCGGGGAGGCTGTCGTGTGCGGGCGCGTCATAGCTCTCGCCGTCGGGGAACACGGCCGACAGGTCGAGCGGGCGCAGCGTGCCACCAGACAGTGCATGGGGATCGAAACGCACCCGGCGTGCGCCCCATGCGTAGGGGTGCAGGGTCTGAGAGAGATCCTGCAGCCGTGCTTCGTGATAGGCGTCCTGACGCTGGAAGTGCTGGGGACGCAGGAACAGGCCTTCCCCCCAGAGAACCTTCGACATCCTGCTTACATAAGCCACGTTCTATCCTTGGAAATAGCTTGAAAAAGTCGCTGTTGGAGGCCGTTCCGCGCTCCTCGCGATCGCAGCGGCGCAAGCCGTTTCAGTAATGTGAAAGTGTGATTCGCATCGCACATTCAAATGCATCGGGCGATCGCTGCACCGGGGGATACTATCGCATCGATGAAATCCAGTGCCAGAATTCCGGCGCGATACTACTTCGAACCCGCACAACGAATGGATGCAAGACTGCCCGGATCACCGGAAATGCGTGTCAACAGCGCTTTGCTGTCGCTGGTCAACGCGCAGGCGTGGACGCCGATGGTGACACCATCCTGTGGCAGCGTCTTGCCCTTGGTATCGAACGCGAGCCGCCAGCGGTTCTCGGCCGGCGCGCGGAACAGGGCGACAACGCCGAGCACTGCACTTCCTTCACTCAGCTGTTCGGACAATTCCTGGCGGGCACCGGGGGTCAGTACCACTTCGTTGACCGAAAGCAGGTCCGCGCCGAGTGCAGCCTGCTCGCCGGCCTGGTCGAGGAATGCATTGAAGGGCGCCTGCTCGAAGCGTTGCAGGCTGCGCAGATGGTAGATCTTGACCACGGCAGCCGTGGCGCGTTTGTCGTTGCCGGCGTTGAGGTTGCTGCCGGCATACAGGCGCAGCGGAATGACGGGAGGCGCTTCGGGCTTGTCCTCGCGGATGCCCACTGCCTGGAGAGTCTTGTCCATTGCCTTGCCCAGCTTGCTGTCGCTGGCGCAACCTGCCAGGGACATGGTCATGATCAGAGACAAAATCGTGACGGATATCACGCGTTGGAATGAGAAGAGTTGCGCATTCATGTGCGGTCGGTCGGCTCGAGGGCGGGGCGAAAATTGAGCGTATGAGTGTTTTCTGCTCGCGGGTATCACATTGGGATGTGAAGATTGTGTCTATCAGATTCGCCGTTTTCTTGACGAAATCCACTATACCGACGCGTATTCGCGAATGTACACTGCCGCCGGACAGGGGCAGGAATCCCGTGCGTTGTAGCGGCGGAGATTCTGTTTCCTTGAGGAACCAATTTCGACGAGGGATCACTATGGAAGTGAAGGCAATGGGGAAGGCTGTGTACCGGCCGATGTTCGCACTGATGTTGCTGTCGGGCCTTGCGGCCTGCTCATCGGCGCCGAAGAAGGCCGAGGTCGTGCCGTTCGAAACGACGCTGAGCGAAGCCGAAGCGCAGGTCACCACTGGCGGTGCCGATGCAGCGATCAGTGCGTTCGAACAGGCGGCCAAGGCCGACCCGACGCGCAAGGAACCGTGGGTGCGCATCGCACAGCTGCAGTTCGACCAGGGCCAGTATGCCCGCGCGATCGTGGCTGCCGAGGAAGTGCTCCAACGTGATCCGAATGATCTCGTTGCCGATGGCGTGATCACCGTGGCCGGCTTCCGTGTGGCCAACCAGTCGCTGACCCGTCTGCAGGGGCGCGGTGCACTGGCTTCGGATACCGCACGCAAGGAAGCGCAGACCCTGGCCACCACCCTGCGCAACACCATGGGTGATGCCATTCTCGATCCCACTCCCAAGCCCAAGGCCCCGCGCACCCGCAGCCGTGGCAGCCGCGCCGCAGCCCAGCCTGCCGCGCAGCCCGCCGCCCAGCCGGCCAAGCCCGCTGCCCGATCGAACAACGCCGATCCGTTCCAGAACATCGGCAACTGATCCGGAACCGGCCCCAGTCAGGAGACACTCATGGCCAAGAAGGAAAGCATCCAGAAGCGGCTGCAGAAGATCCGCCCGCCGCGCGTCCAGCTCACCTACGATGTGGAGAAGGGTGACGCGATCGAGCAGAAGGAATTGCCGTTCGTGGTGGGCGTGATGGGCGATTTCAGTGGAAATCCGGAGCAGCCGCTGCCGAAGGTCAAGGATCGCAAGTTCGTCAACGTCGATCTGGACAACTTCGACGAAGTGATGGAAGGCGTGGCGCCTCGTGCGGTCTATCGCGTGCCGAACAAGATCAGCGACGATGGCGGCGAGTTTGGCGTCGAGTTGAAGTTCAACTCCATGGACGACTTCCGCCCCGAGGCGGTGGTGCAGCAGATCGAGCCGCTGCGGCGCCTGCTTGAGTCGCGCACCAAGCTGGCCGATCTTCGCAACAAGCTGGCGGGCAACGAGAAGCTGGAAGATCTGTTGACCGATGTGCTCAACAACACCGAGCAGCTCAAGAAGCTCGGCGTGACCAAGGAGGACTGATCGATGTCAGCCGAAGCCAGCCAACTGGCCCCCCAGGCCGCCGTCGCCGAAGAGGTGGGCCTGCTCGACCAGATCGTCGAGAAGAGCAAGGTCGCCAAGTCGCAGACCGAGCACGATCGTGCCAAGGACATCATCGCCGAACTGGCGAAGGAAGTCCTGGACGGTACCGTGGTGGTCTCCGACAACCTCAACCTGACCCTTGATGCCCGCATCGCCGAGATCGACCGGATCATTTCCGAGCAGCTCAGCGCGGTCATGCATGCAGAGGCGTTCCAGAAGCTGGAAGGCAGCTGGCGCGGGCTGCACTACCTGTGCCAGCAGACCTCCACCGGCCCGAACATGAAGATCAAGGTCTTCAATTCGCCGCAGAAGGATCTGGTCAAGGATTTCAAGTCGGCCATCGACTTCGACCAGAGCGCGCTGTTCAAGAAGGTCTATGAAGAGGAATTCGGCACCTTCGGTGGTGCGCCGTTCGGCGCCCTGATCGGTGACTATTTCCTCGGTCGCCAGCCGGAGGACATGTACTTCATCGAGCAGATGTCGCACGTCGCTGCCGCGGCCCATGCACCGTTCATCTCCGCTGCAAGCGAAGGCATGTTCGGCCTGGAGACGTTCACCGACCTCGGCAAGCCGCGCGATCTGGCCAAGGTCTTCGATACGGTCGAATACGCCAAGTGGAAGTCGTTCCGCGAGAGTGAGGACAGCCGCTACGTTGGCCTGACCATGCCACGCTTCCTGGGGCGCCTGCCGTACAACCCCAAGGACGGCACCACCGTCGAAGGTTTCAACTTCGTCGAAGAGATCGAAGCGGCCGACCACAGCAAATTCCTGTGGTGCAACACCGCCTATGCGATGGGTGCGCGGCTGACCCAGGCGTTCGAAAGCTTCGGCTGGTGCGCGGCCATCCGTGGCGTGGAAGGCGGCGGTCTGGTCGAGGATCTGCCGACTCACACCTTCCGTACCGACGACGGCGAAGTGGCGCTGAAGTGCCCCACCGAGGTGGCCATCACCGACCGTCGTGAGAAGGAACTCAGTGACCTCGGCTTCATGCCGCTGGTGCACTGCAAGAATACCGACTATGCCGCATTCTTTGGCGCACAGTCGGCACAGAAGCCGAAGAAGTACAACACCGATTCGGCCAATGCCAACGCGATCCTGTCTGCCCAGCTGCAGTACATCTTCGCGGTCTCGCGTATCGCCCATTACCTCAAGGCGATGATGCGCGAGAAGATCGGCAGCTTCGCTTCGGCGGGCAACGTCGAGGAATTCCTCAACCGTTGGATTGCCCAGTACGTGTTGCTGGACGACAACGCTTCGCAGGAAGCCAAGGCGCAATTCCCGCTGCGTGAAGCTTCTGTGCAGGTTTCGGAGGTGCCGGGCAAGCCCGGTGTCTACCGCGCGGTGGCCTTCATCAGGCCGCATTTCCAGCTCGATGAGCTGTCTGTTTCGTTGCGTCTGGTCGCCGAACTGCCGGCGTCCGCAAAAAAGTCGTAAACGATTTGCTGTAACTGAAGCGTCCAGGGGAGTCCGCTCCCCGGATTGCAGTGACGCTTATTTCAAGAGGGCGTAGCCCCCCTTAACCGCCAGGCCCGCGCCTGGCACATCAAATCTCACGGAAGAACGGAATTTAGGAGACCAGATATGCAGCACGCTTTCCTCTCGATTGACACCATCAAGGGCGAGTCGCACGACGACAAGCACAAGGACTGGATTGAAATCCAGTCGTTCTCGCAGGATCTGTTGCAGCCGCGTTCGGCCACCGCGTCGACCTCCGGCGGCACCACCGCTGCCCGCGTGAACCTGTCCCCGATCGAAATCACCAAGTCGATCGACCTCGCCTCCACGGCCCTCAACCAGGCTGCCTCCAACGGCACCACCTTCCCGAAGGCGCAGATCCAGTTCATGCGCGCCGACAAGGACGGCAACGCGATCAATTACTACACGGTCGAGCTGCTGAACGTGCTGGTCCACCGCGTCACCACCACGGTGGACAAGGAAGGCATGCCGCAGGAAGTTGTTCAGTTGAGCTTCGGCGCCATCAAGTGGACTTACCAGCAGCAGAAGCCGGAAGGCGGAGTTGGTGGCAAGACCGTGGCGCAGTGGAGCGCAACCAAGAACATCCCGAACTACACCGTGTGATGTTGTGTCACTGCGATGGCGCCTCGTGCGCCATCGCAGTCTGATCGCCGGGCGGGGCCAGGAACGGCCCTGCCTTTGCTGCACCGCTGCCGCCCGCACGGATGCCGAACCTGAGTGGAAGATCAATGAAGGGACTCGAACCCAGCCTGCTGGAAAAACTGTTCGACGACGCCCCCAAGCAGCCAGGGGCCGGGCAGGTATTCAAGTCCGTATCGCTTGAGCAGTACAAGGAATCCATCGCACGTGACCTGGAGGGGTTGCTGAACTCGCGCGCCGCGTTCCAGGAAGGTGACATGAAGGAATTCCCCAATTGCCGGCAATCGCTGCTGACCTACGGGTTGGCCGACTTCTCTGCGATGAGCCTGGCCAATGCCTACGACCGCGCTGCCATCTGCCGCTCGCTGGAACAGGCCGTGGCCCGCCATGAGCGGCGCCTGCGCAACGTCAACGTACATCTGGACGCCGGCAACCAGTTCGCCGGCGGCCTGCATTTCACCATCCATGCGCTGCTCGACCTGGAGCCGGCGCGTGAGCCGGTCAGCTTCGACGCGATGCTGCAGCCCTCGACCCTGCAGTACCAGGTCACCCGCGCACGTCGCACGCAGGGCGCCTGATGCAGGACCTGCTGCCTTACTACGAACGCGAGCTGGGCTACCTGCGCCGTTACGGGCGCGAGTTCGCCGAACGCTATCCGAAGATCGCCGGTCGCCTGCAGCTCTCCGCCGAAGGGAGCCAGGACCCGCATGTCGAGCGCCTGATCGAAGCCTTCGCGCTGCTCAGCGCGCGCGTGTCCAAGCGCATCGAAGACGACTATCCTGAGTTCACCGACGCGCTGCTGGATGTGCTGTATCCGCATTACCTGCGGCCATTTCCGTCCTGTTCGATTGCCCATTTCGATCTGGATGGCGTGGCATCCAAGCTGAGCGCGCCGGTGCGGGTGCCGCGCGGCACTGCGCTGCAGAGCCGCCCTGTGCGCGGCGTGCCGTGCGACTTCCGCACTGCCTACGATGTCGTGCTGGCGCCTGTCGGCGTGCAGCAGGTGGTGTACCGCGGCGTCGCGGATGCGCCGATGGCCACGACGCTGCCGGCAGGGACCGGCGGCCAGATCTCGATGGGATTCCAGCTGCTCTCCGACCAGCTGGGCTTCCACCAGTTGGGCACCGACCATCTGCGGCTGTTCCTCGACGGCGAGCCTTCAGTGCGCGCGGCCCTGCGCGATGCCCTGCTGCTGGGCGTGAAAGCGGCGTATGTCGAGTCCGATGGTGACGGTCGCTGGCGGCGCTTGGACAAGGTGCCGCTGAGCGCGGTCGGGTTCGCCGATGACGAAGCGCTGATCGATTTCCCGGCGCGCTCGCATCCTGCCTACCGCCTGTTGACCGAGCTGTTCGCCTATCCGGAAAAGTTCGGCTTCGTCGACCTGCACCTGCCGTCGGTAACCGCCGGTGCCAGCCGCCGTTTCACCCTGCATCTGGTGCTGCAGGCGCAGGGCCAGGATCGCGGCAACATGATGGTGCTGGACGAACTGGGCGTTCACAACGTGCGGTTGGGTTGTACGCCGATCGTCAACCTGTTCCGCACCAGTGGCGAGCCGATCCGTGTCACCCATCGTACGGTGAACTATCCGGTGCTGGCCGATGCACGTCGCGCGTTCGCCTATGAAGTGCATTCAATCGATTCTGTGCATCGCATCCGGCAGACACCGCAGGGTGAGCTGATCCAGGCCTTCCGCCCCTTCTATTCGCTGCACCACGGTGAAGACCCCGAGCGCACCGGCCAGTACTGGGTGGCGCGTCGTGACGAAGACATTGCGCGGCAGAGCCCGGGTTTCGAGACCGAGATCAGCTTCGTCGACCTGTCGTTCAATCCGGTGCTGCCGCAGACCGATACGGTCAGCCTGGAACTGACCTGCAGCAACCGGGACCTGCCCAACCAGCTCGCCTTCGGCGTGGCCGGCGGCGACCTGAACATCGAGGGTGGCAGCCCGGCCAAGGCGATCAGCCTGCTTCGCAAGCCGACCAAGCCCCTGCGCTTCCGCCACGGCCGCAATGCCCAGTGGCGGCTGATCTCGCATCTGTCGTTGAATCAGCTTTCGCTGACCGCCAGTGGCCTGCCCGCACTGAAGGAGATGCTGCGCCTCTACGACCTGTCTGGCAGCAACGTCTCGGCGCGCCAGATCGATGGCATCCTCGAGCTGCAGCAGACGCCCGTGACCACCTGGATGCATGGCCGCCAGTTCGCCTCGGTGGTTCGCGGCCTGGAGATCCGCCTGACCATCAATGAAGCCCATTTCGTGGGTACCGGTGTGGCTGCCTTCGCCCAGGTGATGGACCACTTCTTCGCACTCTACGTGCATGCCAACAGCTTTACCCGACTGGTGCTGGTTTCCGGCGACAGCGGGGAGGAGATCGTCCGATGCCCAGCGCGCAGCGGCGAATCGATCCTGGCGTAGCCCAGCAGCTGCTCACCGAACCGCACCGCTTCCAGTTCTTCCAGGCGGTCCGGTTGCTTGAGCAGGTGTTCCAGCGACAGGGCGTCAAGCCCGGCCAGGCGGTGCCGATGCGCGTGCGGTTCCGCAACTCGCTGTCGCTCGGGTTCCCGGCCACCGAGTTGTCGGCCGAGGCAGGGGTGTATTCGCTCAAGGGTGAGTGGCTGCAGGACCGTGAGGCCATCGAGCAGGCCCTGCACGGCGAGGAACTGGCCGAGGTCCACCTGACACCGCAGTTCATGGGCCTGCTCGGTACTGCCGGTGCCTTGCCGCTGCACTACACCGAGACGCTGCAGCTGCGTGAGCTTTACCAGCGCGACCGCACGGCGCGCGCGTTCCTGGACATCTTCTCCACCCGCGCGGTATCGCTGCACTACGCCGCATGGAAGAAACATCGCCTTGCATTGCAGTACGAGCTGGATCGGCGCGAGCGTTTCCTGCCGCTGGTGCTGTCGCTGCTTGGCATGGGCATGAGCGAGCTGCGCGACCGGCTGCATGAAGGTGAAGGCGAGATCTTCGACCAGGCCGTGGCCTATTACGCCGGTGCGGTTCGGCAGCGGCCGGTGTCGGCGGCACTGATGCAGCGCGTGCTGTCGGATTACTTCCAGGTGCCGTTGCACCTGGAGCAGTTCGTGGGCGCGTGGTACCGGGTTCCGTCCGGCCAGGCGACGCGGCTGGGCCAAGCCAATGCCGTGCTGGGTGCCAGCGCGCTGGCCGGTGATCGTGTATGGCAGCGCGACCTGCGCTTGCGGCTGCGCATCGGCCCCCTGCGCCGCGACCAGTTCGATGCATTCCTGCCAGGGGGCAGTGCCGCCGAAGCGCTCTCCAAGTGGTTGTCGCTGCTGACCGGCGGCATCCTCGAATACGAAGTACGCCTGGTCCTGCGTGGCGAGGATGTGCAGGGCAGTTCACTCGGTGCGGGCGGCGGTGTCCGCCTGGGCTGGGACAGCTACCTGTGCACCGCGCCCCAATCCACCCCGCGTGAGGACACCACCTATGGCATCCACACGCTGCAATGACACTGTGCCGGTGGTGTTGCTGCCATCGGCTCCCGAACGGTTCCAGCAAGGAGTGCGCGTTTCCGCATGAGCATCAACCTCAAAACCCTGATCAGCAAGCTGGACGACACCTGCCGCCAGGCGGCCGAACGGGCTGCGAACCTGTGCATGGCGCGCGGCAATTACGAGGTCGACCTGGAACATCTGTTCCTGGCGCTGCTGGAGCAGCCGCAGAGCGATTTCGTGTTGATCGCGCGCCGCAGCGGCATCCTGCCCGAATCGCTGGAGCGCGATCTCAATGACGAGATCAGCCAGTTCAAGACCGGCAACAGCCGCACGCCGGTGTTCTCCCAGCACATTCCCAAACTGTTCGAGCACGCTTGGCTGATTGCCTCGCTGGACTCGGAAACCACCCGCATCCGCAGTGGTCACCTGCTGCTGGCGCTGCTGACCGAACCGGATCTGGCCCAGCTGGCCTACCGCGGCTCGAAGCTGTTCGTGCGTTTCAAGCGCGATGAGCTCAAGCACGACTTCGCCAAGCTCACCGAGGGTTCGCAGGAAGCGGTGCAGACCCTGCGTTTCGCCGATGCGTCCGCAGGCGACGAGGCCGGCGAGGGCGCCGACGCAGTGCCGGGCGAGGCCAAGGGCGGTCTGTCGAAGACGCCGGCGCTGGATCAGTTCACCACCAACCTGACCCAGCGTGCACGCGAGGGCAGGATCGACCCGGTCATCGGCCGCGATGGCGAGATCCGCCAGGTGATCGACATCCTGATGCGCCGTCGCCAGAACAACCCGATCCTCACCGGCGAAGCCGGCGTCGGCAAGACCGCAGTGGTCGAGGGCCTGGCCCGTCGCATCGCCGACAAGGATGTGCCCGATGTGCTGCAGGGCGTGGAGCTGCATACCCTGGACATGGGCCTGCTGCAGGCCGGCGCCAGCGTAAAGGGCGAGTTCGAGAACCGCCTGAAGAATGTGATCGACGAGGTCAAGAAGAGCCCGCATCCGATCATCCTGTTCATCGACGAAGCGCACACCATGATCGGTGCCGGCGGTACCGCCGGCCAGAACGACGCGGCCAACCTGCTGAAGCCCGCTCTGGCCCGTGGTGAACTGCGTACCATCGCCGCCACGACCTGGAGCGAGTACAAGAAGTACTTCGAGAAGGACGCCGCACTGGCCCGTCGCTTCCAGGTGGTGAAGGTCGAGGAGCCAAGCGAGGCATTGGCCGCGGCCATGCTGCGTGGCATGGTCGGGCTGATGGAGTCGCACTTCAACATCCGCGTCCTGGACGAGGCCGTGACCGAGGCGGTGCGCCTGTCGCACCGCTACATCAGCGGTCGCCAGCTGCCGGACAAGGCGGTCAGCGTGCTCGATACCGCCTGCGCCAAGGTCGCGTTGGGGCAGAGCGCCACGCCGGCCATCATTGAAGACACCCGCAAACACCTGGACCGCCTGCAGGCCGAGATCGGCGCACTGCAGCGCGAGACCGCCGGCGGCAGCGACCACCACGGCGAACGCCTGGCGGAACTGCACGCGCAGCAGGCCGAAGCGCAGGCCGTGCTGGCCAGCAACGAAGAGCGCCTGGGGCGCGAACGTGAGCTGGCCGGCAGGATCGCCGCATTGCGCCAGCAGATGGAGCAGGGCGAGGCTGCGGCGAGCGACCCCGAGCCGACCGGTGACGAGGGGGACGGCGATGTCGCCGTGGCCAAGCCGGCCGCCAAGCGTGGCAAGGCAAAGCCGGAACTCTCGCCGCAGCAGGCTGAACTGGCGCGGTTGCAGGCCGAACTGCGCGAGCTGCAGGGCGAGACCCCGATGGTGCCGCTGCAGGTTGATGGCACCGTGGTAGCCGAGATCGTCTCGGCCTGGACCGGCGTGCCGCTGGGCCGCATGGTCAAGGACGAGATCCGCACCGTGCGCACGCTCGGCAACCTGCTGGTCGAGCGCGTGATCGGCCAGGACCATGCGCTGGATGCGATCGCCCAGCGCGTGCGCACCGCCACCGCCAAGCTGGAGGATCCGAACAAGCCGCGCGGCGTGTTCATGTTCGTCGGCCCCTCGGGTGTCGGCAAGACCGAGACCGCGCTGGCGCTGGCCGACATCCTGTATGGCGGCGAGCGCAAGCTGGTCACCATCAACATGAGCGAGTACCAGGAAGCGCACAGCGTGTCCGGCCTGAAGGGCTCGCCGCCGGGTTACGTCGGCTACGGCGAAGGCGGCGTGCTGACCGAGGCCGTGCGCCGCAATCCCTACAGCGTGGTGTTGCTGGACGAAGTCGAGAAGGCCCATCCGGACGTACTGGAGATGTTCTTCCAGGTGTTCGACAAGGGCATGATGGACGATGCGGAAGGCCGTGAGATCGACTTCCGCAACACCCTCATCATCCTCACCTCCAACATCGGTTCCTCGCAGATCATGCAGGCCTGCCTGAACAAGCCGGCCGAAGAGATCCCGGATGCGGAAGCGCTGTCGGAGGCGTTGCGCCCGGTGCTCATGCGCACCTTCAAGCCGGCCTTCCTGGGGCGCCTGAAGGTGGTGCCGTACTACCCGATCAACGATGACGTGCTGGCGCAGATCATCACGCTCAAGCTCGGCCGCATCCGCGACCGCGTCATTGCCAATCACAAGGCCACCTTCAGCTGGGACGACAGCCTGGTGGAGGCCGTGCTTGCACGTTGCACCGAAGTGGACTCGGGTGCGCGCAACGTTGACCACATCCTCAACGGAACCCTGCTGCCGGAAATCGCCGAGAGCGTGCTGGCGGCAATGGCCGAGGGGAACCGGATCAACGCCATCAAGGTCACCGCTGGCAAGAAGGGTGACTTCAAATACAAAGTGTCCTGACACTGAGCAAATGGAGAACGCTATGGAATTCTATGGATTTGACCGCGAAGCCGCCCTCAACCACTGCGACAGCCTGGAACTGGGCCTGGGTCGTGAACTGGACCGTGTGCGTGCCTGGAACCGGCTGCGCCCTGAGCACGTGATCGAGCTGCTGGACACCGCCGCGCCGGCCGCTCGCCAGGATGCCCGCAACATCGCCGCGCAGATCAGCCGCGGTTCCTGGCGCATCCACATGGATGCCCCGGTGGTCGGCAAGCCACAGCTGGTGAGCAACGCGCGCGAACTGCAGATCACTGCCGGCGGCCGCGATTACCGCCTGAAGATCAGCGAGGGCGTGCGCCTGCAGCTGGAAGAGATTGTCCAGGCCGCCTGATGGCCGTGCGAGCCTGTCGCCCCCGCAGGGGCACAGGCCTCGTGGAAGCGGGAAGCGGAGTACACCGATGCGCACGTCGCATGCAGACCACCTTGAAGTTCGGGACGTCGGGGAACCACCATGGAACTGGTAAACAACCTGCGGGCGGCACTGGCTGGCCCGTCGCACGCTCAGCGCTTCCTGCGGCTGCACACGTCGCTGGGGAGCGATGTGCTGGTGGCCGAAACCCTTGATGGCGTCGAGCAGATCGACGGCATCGGTTTCCAGTGGACGATCACCGCCCTGTCGCTGGACGCCGGCCTGGCGCTGGCGCCGCTGATCGGGCAGGGCGCGCTGCTGCAGCTGCAACAGGCCGACGGCAGCGTGCGCCCGCTGCATGGGCGCATCACCGCCGCCGAGCGGCTGGGCAGCAACGGCGGCCTGGCCCGCTACCGGCTGCGCCTGCAGCCGTGGCTGGCATTCCTGTCGCAGCGGGTGGACAGCTACGTCTTCCACGACAAGAGCGTGGTCGAGATCGTCGAGGACCTCTTCGCCGACTACGGCACGCTGGCACCGGCCTGGCGCTGGTCGCTGGCGGACGCCAGCCAGTACGCGCGGCGCAGCCTGACCACCCAGTACCAGGAAAGCGACCTGGCCTTCGTCCAGCGCCTGCTGGCCGAGGAAGGCATCTATTACTGGTTCGAGCATGCCGGCGAGCCCGGCGGCGCGGACTTCGGCACGCACACGCTGGTGCTGGCCGACCACAGCCATGACACCGCCGACCTGGGCAGCGTGCGCTTCCATCGCCGCGACGAGAGCGAGCGCAGCGACAGCGTGCAGCAGTGGTCCACCGCGCACCGCTGGCGGCCGGGCAAGGTCGAGCGCGCCACCTGGGATTACCGCACCCTGGAGCGCCGCCAGGCCAGCGCCGAGGCCGGGCAGGGCAACGATCTGGGCATCGTCGACCGCGATACCTGTGGCCCGTATGGCTGGCAGGACAATGCCCGCGGCCAGCGCCGCGCGCAGCAGCACCTGGATGCGCTGCGCGTGCGCGCGCACACCATCGAGGGTGCCGGCCAGTGGCGGGCACTGGCCCCGGGCGCACGCTTCGCCCTGTCGCAGCATCCGCAGGTGGGCGAGGACGCACAGTTCCTGTGCCTGTCGGTGCGGCACCAGGCCCGCAACAACCTGGATGCCGACGTATTCGATGCGCTGGAGCAGACCCTGGGACCGGCCAGCGTGGCCGCACCGGCGCTGCCTGGCGCGCTGTCCGGGCTGGCCTACGGCGATGCGCCCGGCGAGGTGTCCACCGCGTTCTACGACAACCGTTTCGTGGCCATCCCGTCCGAGGTGACCTACCGGCCGCAGACCGAGGACGGCCACGGCGTGCACCTGCATCCGCGGCCGACCATCACCGGCACACTCAGCGCGATCGTGGTCAGCGACGGCGATCCATTGCTGTCCGACCGCGACCACCGCATCAAGGTGCAGTTCCCGTGGCAGCGTGGCGGCAACGCCAGCAGTGGCCTGGCCCATCCCGGTGGTGACGACAATGCCCCGGCCAACGGCGGCGCCTGGACCTGGGTGCGGGTGATGACGCCCTGGGCCGGCGACAACTGGGGCGGCGTGGTGCTGCCTCGGCGCGGGCAGGAAGTGCTGGTGGCGTTCCTGGAAGGCGACATCGACCGGCCGGTGGTGGTCGGTGCGGTCTACAACGGCCGTGGCCAGCAGGATGCGCAGCACAACCAGATCAACGGCGGCGGCGCCAACGCCACCGGCAACGCGGCGGCCTGGTTCGAGGGCAACGACCACGCGGCGGTGTACACCGGCTTCAAGAGCCAGGCGCTGGCCGACAGCCAGGGCGGTACCGGCGGTTACCAGCAGCTGCGGTTCGACGACACGCCCGGGCAGGGCCGCGCGCAGCTGTCCACCACCCAGCACGAGACCACGCTGACGTTGGGCCACCTCAAGGGCGGCCAGGACAACGTGCGCGAAGGCGAGCGCGGCTTCGGCGTGGAGCTGGCCACGCAGGCGCAGGGGGCACTGCGCGCCGGCCGCGGCCTGCTGCTCACCACCGAGCAGGGCACGCCGCAGCTGGCCGCGCCGCAGGCACTGGGCCAGCTGCAGGAAAGCCAGCAGCTGCTGCAGCAGCTGGCCGAGTCCGCAGCCAACCAGCAGGCGCAGCTACCCAGTGACCCGACCGAGCTGCCGGCGTATACCACCCTGACCGAACTGCAGGAGGCGCTGCGCGCCACCCACAGCGGCAGTGCCGCGGGCAGCATCGCCGGCGGCGATGGCGAAGCGCCCGGCTGGAGTGCGCCGGTGCTGCTGGGCAGTGGCGTGGCCGGTGTGCTGAGCCTGACCCCGGCCGACCAGGTCTGGGTGAGCGGCACCCACACCACCCTGGCCAGCGGCGTGGCGCTGAACTGGATGACGCAGGGCTCGTTGACACTGGCCGTGGCCGGCGGCCTGGTGCTGTACACCGCCGGCGTGCAGCCCAGCGCCGAGAGCCCGAACCAGGAACGCGGCATCGCGCTGCACGCAGCGCAGGGCAAGGTGAGTGCACGCGCGCACAAGAACCAGGCGATCGTGGCGGCCAAGACCCAGGTGCGTATCGCCAGTACCGAAGCGGACGTGCAGCTGTCGGCACCGAGCAAGCACCTGCTGGCGACCGCGGCCGGAGCCTATATCAGGATCGAAGGCGACAACATCGAGCTGGGCGCGCCGGGGAAAGTGGAGTTCAAGGCGAGCCAGCGGGAATGGGTGGGGCCGGCGAGTCTGGCGGGGGAGGCGAGGATGCCCTCTAGTTCACATAACGCATGTGAGTACCGAGTGCGCGCTGCTGAGAAGTCCGGCGCTGGCTTGGTTCCACTAGGAGCCTGACAGATGCAACTCGATCATCGGCTGTTCGAAGCACATCAGTACGCATTGATCAATCCGCTCCAGATGGATCGGCGCATTGCCTTGCTGTGGCCATGCGAACCCATCGTTCCAAAGGAACTCGTCGGGCAGCAGCATCTGCTTCCTTATCTCCTCAAACTCGGAGAAATGGCGCCAGATGCGCGCCTGGCAGCACTTGATGAAACAGTGCAGTACGCGCGCGATCATAGCCGATCCCCCTTCTCGGCTCTGTTGAAATGTGCCGCCGGAAGCCACCAAGTCCGAAATCATCTGGCCCGTATGATGGTGAGAAAAGCCGAAGGTGAGAAGATGCTGTTCAGATACTACGATCCTCGTGTCTGGAGCGCGCTGAAGTGGATTCTCTTGCCATCGCAGTTGAACGCGTTGCTTGGCCCCATCAATTCCTGGACTGTCCCCGTGGGCCAGGGGATGAGTTGGGAGACGTACGAAAGTACAGGACGTGACCTGGATGGCATGCACCTCACGTCTGATCAGCTGTACGCGATCGCTTCATTGGCATCTGTCAATAAGGTGATCGACAGGTTGCGTCTGGAGGGCAGGTGTATCGATGACACCACGCTGTCGAGACGCATCTTTGATGAACTGGATAGGGCTGGCGAGTGCGGGTTGACGGATCCAGACGACAAGGAATCCTATGCATTCGCCTCGCTGTATCAATCACCCGAAGTTCACAATACACATCGGTATCAAGAGGCTCTTCGGATTGCCCGCCTAGAGCCTGGCGCGTTCCGTAGCGCCGTCAGTGACCCCTCCGGCGAAGAGGCGGATGAACCTACATCGGAGCAGGAAGAACAAGGAGCTTGGCAGCATGGATAAGAAGCCGACACAGTCGTGTGACCCCGCGAAAAAGTGTGATGTCTGCGATCAGGTCGGCTTGCCGATTCTTCCGATCAGGTACGCCATTTGCCGTTCCGACGTCAAAGAAATGTGGCAAGGGCCCAAGCTGGGAGGGGGTTTTGGAAAGGATGTGGCCAGTGTTGCCCTTCCGGGCAGTGAGGCACACTACACGCTACGCCTTGCTCGCCAAGGCTATCTCTATGTATTCAATGAGATTCGTGGCGAATGGAAGGGCTATCAGATCACCAGCGACTCCCATCTCCTCGAGTTCGATCCGCATGCAGCCCCTCCGCCTCAGGAAGAATTTCAACCTACATGTGCGCGAATGGCGGATTCGCAAGTGGCTCGCTTCGTTACCATTCCAGACCCCAAGCGCGCGGGAAAAGTCTGGTTTGGCTTCTCAGAGGCCCCGTGGACGAAGGAAATCATTGAGCGAAACCGCAAGTCGAGTGAGCGCAAGAAGCATATGCGCTGTATTGATGTTCAGGCGTGGCTCAAAGGAAAGTCGCTGGATCACGTAGGAAGTGCCACTGACGCCCCCCTCATGGTCAGCGAGTTCAAATTTGGCAAGAGGATGAAATCCGAGCCTGAGGTGAAGATCCCTATGCTTCCCTCGAATCCGCCGCCGGCTGCTGAACCTGGGAAGCCTCGGATCGTGGATGGTGCAGTTGAGAAGCTCATCGATGTCGTTGAGGTGTATGCCAATCCCGGCTTTTCGTTCTCCTTCGCGCCTTTTTCAAGGTGCAAGCAAGATGTGCCAGGAATGGAGGCGTGGCTTCAGAAGAGCTCCCCGGCCGTTCGTCCGATGATGGTGGCGTTGAACGATCCCGCGGGGATAACGCAGGAGCTTTCCGCACTTGTTCGGCAGAAGACCCGGGACTTCGAAGAGGAAGGTGATCGCGGGTGGAAGCATGCAACGTCGGTGGCAATCCGGGGCATCCGGCAGGCAATTGAGGATCAGGCTGCCGCAGAAAAGCTGAGTTCGGTACGCGCAAGCGCATACACTGGACGCGCCGCGATTGAGTTGTATGCGGCGGGAATCACCAAGATGCGTGAGGAACTGACGCCTGAAGAGGACAAGAAGGCAAGAGACTCAGCATGGGACCGTTACCGTGATGACTACAGTCAGCAAGCGCTTGATCAGTTCGACACGAGCCTGTCGCCAGAAATGGAGCGCTACACATCTTCGCACCTGACCCCGATCGCCCAGAGCTTCGTACGCTGGTACAAGAGTGACGATTTCAGGACGTGGCTGGCATGCAATCACATTGACGAGCTGTCATACAGTTCAATGAGATTGACGGAGATCGTCGACAATTCGCTTGAGGGAGTCGTGGGATTCGAGTGCGTACAGGCGGCGGTTCTCGCGGACCTCGCCGGACGTTTTCAGGACATCAAGAACTGTACGGTTCGGGCCCTGACCCTCAATGACAAAATTGCGGCGGAGGTGATCGAGAAGCAGTCAAAGACATTCTTGAGCAATGCAGACAATCCCGGAGCCTGGTCCAATCTCTTCAAGGCCTATGCTCATGTTCTTGATCGGGGAGCTAACAAGCCCCGCGAACTGCAACACGGGCTGGGCCTGGCCGCAGGTCTAGTGTTTAAAACATCTGGGATGTTTGTGACTGCTCTGACCAAGGCGGGATCAACGGTCGCAAAGGCTGGTATCAACGTCGCCATTTCTACCGCGACGAGGAACAATCTGGTTGGCCTGCTCGGAGTCCTTTCAGGGAAGCGTATCCAGAGGATCGGGATACGTGCCTCCGAGCGCGAGATGGCGCACTTTCTGGTGGAAGCACTGAGCGAGGGACAAGCGGGAGTCAACAAGCGGGAGTTAAGGGCCCGTGTGGATCAACACCTTCGGCAGGAACTCAGTGAGCGGAGTGGCGCAAGAGTCGCGACAGGCGATCGCAATGCGCGCGGCAGAAAGGTCTTTGAGTGGGCTGTGTTCTGGGACAAGGAAGCGATGGCAGCGGTCCGGAACGGGCAGCCCGGCTCTATGGGAAATATGCTGATGAGCGAGGAGCAGGTGAGGGCGCTGGTAAGGAATCGTGCTGCACAGTACACCGCCCCACATGTCAACTTGGACGTGCGCTTGGGAGTTGTCGGGCTGATCTTGGACGCTTGGAACGTTGCAGATTCATACGGGAAGTTGGATGAGGAAAAGGAAGGTCCGGCCCGACGTCGTCATCTGAACCTGGGGGCTGCGCTTGCAGGATTTGCGGGGACCAGCGTTGAATTGACTAGTTTAGCTCTGGGAAAGTCGATGTGGGGGCGCACAGCACTATCCTCAGAGATTCGATTTGGTGCGGTGCAAGTGTCCACACGAGCGGGAATGGTGGGGTTCTTTGGAAAGCTGCTAGGGGCTGTGGGAGGTCTGTTGGGTGCAGTGATTGACGGATGGAAAGCTTATGATGCTTACAAACGAAATGACGTTCCGATGGTTGCGTTCTATACCGTGACTGCGATATCCGGAGCTGTTGTCGCTATTTTAATGTTGGCCGGCGTGATGACAGCTGGCGTTGGATTCATTGTGCTTCTGGTTCTGGGGCTTATCAGCATGCTTGGCGAGTGGCTTATTAATTTGATTCGAGATGACAAGATCGAGCGATGGCTTGATATGACACCTTTTGGTGTTCATAACCATGGCTCATTTGACTCAGTCGATGCACAGGACGAGGCGTACCATGCGATGCTTCCCTCTGGGGCTTGACGGATGAGCCAGTTCGCAGGTTGGCTCGCGCAACGGTATCGCAACAACCGTCGTTTGACGGAGTACGAGATCGTCGCGGACGTTCGTAAATTCGATTCATCAACCATGGCGCCGCTGGATCAGGGCATCATTTACCTCGACGACGATTGTATTGAGTACGTTGACCGTCATTTCCTTTATCGCGGCTGGGCCGCAATGTGGGGCGGGGTAGTTCTCGGTCTTGTCTTCGCATTCGTTCTGGCGATTGTGTATGCAACCTTGGAGATGCATGCCGAAGGGAAGTCCGTAAGTCCGGAGATGACGGTCACGGTCGGTGTGCTCGGTGTACTCTTGCTCGGTTTCGTCGTCTTTACGTATTGGATGCTTCTCGGTAGAGATATCTTCCGATACCAGTACTACCCGATTCGATTCGATCGACGTGAGATGAAAATCCATATCTTCACGGGGGGGAGGGGAGGCATCGTTTCAGCGCCATGGTCAGGTGTTCGCTTCATCATCGGGACGGACAAGCCCACGGGGCCTAATGATGGTGTTACTTACGACCTTCGGGGCCTGGTCATGGATGGAGACAAAGTCGTCCACACTTTCGCTATTGGCTCGGATAGCGGAAGCAATCCTGGCATCACGCTCGCACATTGGGAAATGATCAGGCGCTTCATGGAAGAAGGGCGCTCCGAACTACCGTTTCCGCCGCTTCAGTTGTACACATCGGTAGAGCCGACCTTCAGAAATGCTTTCATCATCCATGTCTCTTCCGCGGGTTCGGGGCTGATGTGGATCGCGCTGCCGCTCACTTTGCCATGGGCGGTCTTCCGCTTCTTGGCGATGAAGCTATGCCGGAAACCGGTCTGGCCTGCGTCTGTGCTCAGGCATGGATCCTCTACCACTTCCGGAATGCCCCCGCTCCGCGCACCGGTTGTGTACGGGCGGGTGAATCGCGCAGGGGGACGTGCTGATGAGATGGAGCGCTTTTGGAAGGAGTCGATTGCGGCCGCGAAGTCTCGCAACGATGAGGTTCGGAGTCGGCTTCAGCAGTCGTCAATCACCGCTTGAGATGCCAGCCATGGCGAAGCCATGGCTGGCTTGGAGGAGGAATCGGCACGGAAGCGCTAAGGATGTTCTGGATAACCTTTGCTGAGTGTGGATTTCAGCCAGCCATCCATGCCGGGCGCGTCGCGCGCAGTCAAGCAGGCCTCGCGATGACGCCACGAAGCCACTCAATAGGTCGATCCCGTGTCATGCGCGCCGGGGGCAATGAAGTGAGATTCGATGTTTACCGGTTGGAAGCTGAATTTCCCTTGGGACGTGGGCTTTCTCTGCATGAGGACGCCTCGCGTTTCGATGTTCTTACCCCCAATCCGTGACGCCTGCCGAGCGCGCCTGACTGGTCGGCTTCAATTCGACCTATATCGATCTGATCGATCGTCGTTTTCGGCTGCGCGGAACGGTATCGACCGCCGTGGTTCTGCTTGGCACGTTGGGGCTGTTCCTGCTCGGATTCTTTCATCTCTTCACTCTGGTCATCCCGAGCCTGGAGGGAGATGTCTGGGACTGGGTGATGCATGCGATGGTGGCTGCGTGCGTGATCGGCGCCCACGCACTGTTCTGGCATATCACCCTTCGATACGAGTTTTTCACCTACGTCTGGTGCCCGACGAGATTCAATCGGCGTAACCGCACGGTCTACTTCTTCGCCGGCGGGAAGGAAGGGGCCGTATCCGTCCGCTGGGATGAGACCGTGTTCTACATCGGGCGAGGAACCAGCGAGGAGTTCCTGCGTGATCTGCGCTGTAGGATCATGTGGTCAAGCGGACCTTTGCTATTAGCCACTACTTCGACGATGTACTGAAGATACGGGGATCTCGGAACTCCTTCGTCGCTACATGGACGGACCTGCGGAAGTCTGGCCGGTCCACTCCGATGGCCATGCTCAATCGCGAACTACGCATCGGAACCCATATCCATAGTTCTGATTGGCATCAATGTCCCTGCCTTTGGGATCCTGCCGCGCGGCCGTATCAGGCGCGCGGGACGCACGCGTGAACGTCATTGACACAAGCGCGAGTGAATCTCCACCTTGGTTGGTGCTGCTGCGAATGACCTTCTCGCTCCCACTCTTTGGACCTTGCGGGTCGCGTAGATCCTTTCCCGTATAGCTGGCTTCATACCAGTCCTGAACCCATTCATGGCCGTGATCGATGATGTCGTGGAGTCCTGCGGAATTGGGTGGATACTTGCCCAGAGCGACACCACTTCCATCCATGTTCTGATCGAAGCTGGCCACATTTCGACCATCGTCGATCCGACCGTTGTCAGTCGCATAAATTTCCATCTTCCCGCCTGAGCGTGCGGCATACTCCCATTCTGCCTCGGTTGGAAGTGCGGCTCGCTTCCCCGTCTTGCTTCCCAGCCAAGCGCAGAATTCTTGTGCCTGAGTCCAGCTCACCCCCGCTGACGCCTTTACGTCCTTTCGATAGAGGCCTGCATCAATCTCGGAAGTTCCGATCCGGGGTTGTCCGGTGCTATCGGAGAACGCATCGTACTGTTCAACCGATATCTTGTGAGCAGTTATCGAGAAGTCACTCAGCGTGATCTTGCGAAGAACATCGTCGTTGGTTTCACCGCTGTAAGGAAGCTTATCGGCATGGTGTACTGGACCAAAGTCACCCATCAGAAAGGTTCCACCCTTCATTCGAACCAGATCCCGGATGACCTGCTCCTGCAGGCTTGCGCCTGCATGCTCGCGCTCTTGAGCTTGGTGGGCGCTGTTGGCGGGTTTACCAGCGCATGCGCTAGGGGCAAGGGGAAGGAGGGCGAGAATCCCAATGGGCCACAGTCGATAGCTACACACATTCAGCTCCTTCTTTGTGTCTGCAGAAGTTAGCAGCGTTGGGCGAATCTTTGAGTGAACCCTTGTTTCAGCCTTGCCAATCGCTGAGCTTCGATCAATGGGTCCCCCCGGGGGGGGGGGGGGGGGCTGTGCAGGCCCGCGCAAGCGCCAGCCTACACACATGCCTCCGGAACAACACCGAAAGAGCGTGCCGTCGCCAGAACTCGATCACCGTCACCGGCATGACAGCGGCCAACAACACGGTTGAGGGATCAACGCGCTGCCAGTGGATACGACCCTGACCGCACTGCAGGAAGTGCTGCGCGCCATCCACAGTGGCAGTGCCGCGGGCAGCATCGCCGGCGGCGATGGCGAGGCGCCAGGCTGGAGTCCGCCGGTGCTGCTGGGCAGTGGCGTGGCCGGCGTGCTGAGCCTGACCCCGGCCGACCAGGTCTGGGTGAGCGGCACCCACACCACCCTGGCCAGCGGCGCGGCGCTGAACTGGATGACGCAGGGCTCACTGACACTTGCCGTTGCCGGCGGCCTGGGCCGGCGTGGAGCCCAGCGCCGAGAGCCCGAACCAGGAGCGCGGCAAGGTATTCGGGACGATGAACAAGCACTCCCGCGACAAGGTCGGAGATGTGGGGAATTCTTATCTGCAATCGTTCCTTGAGAAGCGCTCAAAGTTGCTCAACGAATTCCCTAAGGGATATGAGGTCGCTCAGATCATGAGCATCGACGATCCAGTGCAGTTGGCCGCCTTGGACGGCGCCGAGGCGCCCACTTTCGCCATGATGGATCCGCCGGATCTATGGCTGGACAGGGATGATCAAACGATGCTTGCTTGAGCGTCATAGGCTTCTGCAGGGCGGTGGATTTCTCCGCCTGCCTTATACGCCCTGGGGAGTGCGCGACTCTCATCTTTGAGTCGCGCAACGGAATCCATAACTCGCGTTCTGGTTGGCATCAATCACATCACCATCGGAATTTAGAATTTTTTCCGGCTCCGGAGGTCGGTGATCACGTGCAAAAGTCATTGAGGTGTGCACGAGAGAATCGCCGCCGCGTTTGCTGCTTCCGCGCAAGACTCTCTCAGCGCCATTCTTGGGGCCTGTAGGATTCCGAGTGTCACCGCCGGAGTAATTCTCCTCATACCAATCCTGCACCCATTCGAAGCCATGGTCTGTCATGTCGTAAAGTCCAGCAGGATTCGTAGGGAACCTGCCTAAAGCGGCCCGGACACCGTCATCGTACTGCGAATAAGTTGCCACGTTCCGGCCGTCATCAATGGTGCCCGTATCGGTCGCAAAAATAACCATTTTACCGCCAGAGCGTGCGGCGAACTCCCACTGCGCTTCCGTGGGTAGCACCAGCTTCCGGCCTGCCTTCTTTCCAGCCCAGGCGCAGAAATCAACAGCGTCCTGCCAGCTCACTCCGGCAGCGGCCTTGGAGTCGGCGCGATAAAGCGTCGCGTCAATCTTCGAAGTACCCACCCTCGGGCGACCAGTCGCGTCTGTGAAAGCATCAAAGTCCTCAATCGACACTTTGTGGGCCATGATCGAAAAATCGTCCAGCGTGATCTTGCGGAGGACGTCATCATTCATGGCTCCGCTGTAGGGCAGCTTGTCCTCGTTGTGCGCGGGGCCGAAATCGCCCATGAGGAACGAGCCGCCCCTGATCGGCACCAGGTCCGATATGATCTTTTGCTGCGTAGCTTCACCGGAGCCACGCTTTGCCTCGGGAGACGGTTCTTTCCCCAGGGTGTATGTGGACGTAGCGAACAGCAGGATGACCAAGAGCCCCGCAGTCGGGGGCAGAAGCCTAGGCATGGGAAATTCCTTTGACCGAGTGTCGCATGCTAACGGGCTCGCCCCGCCGGCGCATCCGTACCGAGCGGCGGTGCGATGCGACATATGTCTCGCTCTGACGGCTCTGAGCTCCCGAGCAATCACATTCCATGTCATCCTCCCCAAGGTGACGTGACAGGAGGTCGGATGTATACCGGATGGATGCGGGAATTTCCCGTGGGCGTGCGCTCTCTGCAAAGGAAAGCGCGTCGCGTTTGGATGTGCATGCAGTGCAATCCGTAGCGCCTGCCGAGCGCTCCTGCCTGGTCCGCTTCAACTCGACCTATATCGATCTGATCGATCGTCGTTTCCGGCTGCGCGGCATGGTGTCGAGCACCGTGGTTCTACTTGGCACGTTGGGGCTGTTCCTGCTCGGCTTCTTTCTTCTCTTCACTCTGGTCATCCCGAACCTGGAGGGAGACGGCTGGGACTGGGTGATGTATGCGATGGTGGCTGCGTGCGTGATCGGCGCCCCCGTACTGTTCTGGCAAATCACCCTTCGATACGAGTTCTTCACCTACGTCTGGTACCCGACGAGATTCAATCGGCGTAACCGCACGGTCTACTTCTTTACCGGCGGGAAGGAGGGGGCCGTATCCGTTCGCTGGGATGAGGCCGTGTTCTACATCGGGCGAGGAACCAGCGAGGAGTTCCTGTGTGATCTGCGTTGCAGCATCATTGAGGATCACGTCGTCAAGCGGACCTTCGCTGTCGGCCACTACTTCGATGACGAGCTGAAGATACGGGCGATCTGGGAGTTCCTTCGTCGCTACATGGAGGACGGTCCTGCGGAAGTGGTCGACACTATCGACGGTCGGCAGATGAACCTGTCCGTGGTGCCTTCATTGCGCAACTGCTATCTGTTTGTGGTGGCCAGCCTTGGGCCAGCCATGCTCAGTGCCAGATTCATCCTGATGCCGCTGCTGTTGCCCCTGGTGTTCTGCCGGTGGCTGGTCCTGCGATCCTGCCGCATGCCTGTTTGGCCGCAGTGGGTAGAGGAAGAGTGTGCGGTTGATGCGGATGACCCATTTAGTCTGGTCGAGGCGGACGTCATGGCACAGGAGCAGGCCGATGCATCATCTACATGATCGAGCGCTCGTCAGGATGATTGTCGATCAACACAGAGGGGAGCAGCGGGTGCCGTCCAGCTGCGACTTCGCCTTCATGTACATGGGAGATAGGCGATGAGCCAGTTTGCTGGCTGGCTTGCCCAGCGGTATCGCAACAATCGTCCCTTACTGGGTACGAAAAGGCTGCCGATGTGCGCAATTTCGACTCATCCACGTTTGCGCCGATCGATAAAGGAATCATCGCCATTGATGACGATTGCATCGATTTTGTTGATCGCCATTTCTTGTATCGGGGTTGGGCGCTGATGGGGGCGAGCGTCTTCATCACGCTGGGGCTGTTGTTTGTCATTGCGATGCTGCACGCAACTACGTCGCTGGTTGATCGGGCTGGGCCGCTCGAATCGAGTGAGGCGTATGCAATCGCAGGCTTGATCACCCTCGTTATTGCGTTCCTGGGGTTCATTCTCTGGAAGCTGCTCTTACGAGATGTTCTGCGTTACAGGTACTACCCCATCCGCTTTGATCGCACTACGCGTCAGGTCCACGTCTTCTCGGGTGGGCGCAACAAGGTGGTGTCGGCGCCCTGGTCGGATGTCCACTTCATCATCGGAAGGGACAAGCCGACGGGACCCGGCGAGGGCTACACCTACGACCTCAGAGGCCTTGTGATGCGTGGCGATCAGGTCGTCCACACATTCGCAGTAGGGTCGGATTGCGGATCGAGTCCCGCCATCGTTCTCGCCCACTGGGAAATGATCCGGCGCTTCATGGAAGAGGGGCGTTCAGCGCTCCCGTTCCCGCCGTTGCAGCTCTATACCTCGGTAGTACCGAGCTTCCGCAATGCACTCATCATTCATGTGTCTTCGGCCGGCTCAGGGCTGATGTGGATCGCGATGCCGCTCACCTTGCCCTGGGCGCTGTTCCGCTTCCTGGCGATGAAGCTGTGCCGGAAGCCCGTCTGGCCGGCATCCATCGTCGGGGGCAGGGCGGCGGTTTCTGCTGGTGCGCCGCCACTCCGCGCCCCACTTGTGTACGGGCGGGTCGATCATGCAGGAGGGCGCGCGGAGGAGATGGAGCGCTTCTGGAAGGACTCGATAGCTACAGCGAAGGCCCGCAACGACGAGGTGCGGCAGCAGTTGAAGGAACGTGGGGCTGGTGGCCGGTGACGAAGATGCTCGGATTCAAGGTGCTTCCAGAACAGAATGGACACTGGGGGCATTTCCTGGCGAAGGCGAGCCTGCCAGGCCATGCATCCATGCACCCTGGTCGCGCGGTTCAGTGGATCGATGGGAACTGCCTGGTGTTTGCAACCTGGAAGCGAGCCTCGAATCGGGGCTTTCTATTTGTCCTGGCACTGATGGCACTGCTACCCCTGTTCAGCATGGCGATGGATGTGGCGCTGACGATCAAAAGCTGGACGCATGGCTGGCCACATTTGATACTGATGGTCGCGCTGTTTGTTGCCGGCATGATCGGTTGCCTGGCGTCGGCCTGTCACCTGTATCGCAAGCCTGCTGAGCCGCCGGTGGTACTCAGTCGCCGACTTGGAAAGTTCTACTACTGGTTGGATACAAACAGGGGTTGGATAAGTCTGGACTACGATGCCGTGGTACCCATCAGCAGACGGGATATGGTCCGTGGCAAGTATGTGTCCACGCCAGTTCAGGTGCTCGCCGTCGTCGGGTTGACACCGGGCAGTCGCCAGATCGACAAGTTCCTGCCCCTGTCGGAGCCCTTGCTCAACGACGCAGGTCCCGAAGGGCTTTGGGAATTTCTTCGGCACTACATGAACGGCGACACGAGCACGCTCCCTGCGACCGCTGCTGCTCCACCATCGGTTGGGGTGGATGCAGGCTTGGTGCAGTTGGAGCGGCTCGTGTTTGATCCCTGGATTGATCGTGACCATCGCGTCAGAGGGCTTTCCGGCTGGCTTCATATCCTGATTCTGGGCAGCCTCATGTTCTGGTTCGAGCTGGCAGGATTCTGGCTGCTGCGTCGTGCCCCTCGTGTTGCGTGGCCCGATGCTCTGTCCGATGAGCTGGATTCCTTGGCAATGAAGGTGCCATTCCCCCCGAGCGCGTACACGCCGCAGTTGCGGGGCGAAGTGCGGCCGCCACGACTATGGGTTCGCTGGCTACTGCCGGCACTGTTCAATGCAGTGGTCGTACTCGCGCCGATGGTTCTGCTGGCGCTTCTGCCGTGGACATCCGGCAACTCCTGACACCCAATCCATGGGAACTGGAACTGGAACTGGAACTGGAGCCATGGCCCAGCTAGTGCGTCGTGACGTAATACAACGTAACGATGTTCAGCGCCATGGAACCCAGCAGCGGACTGATCGCCAGCCAGCGCTTGGCCTTTGATTGCCAGCGGGAAAATTGCGCAAGGTAGTGGTAGACCGAGTGCGAGGCGAGGCAGAACAGGCCAAGCCAAGCACCAACGCAATGTAGACAAGACTGCTCGGGGCGATCTTCATGGCATGACCTTGCCGAGTCGAGCATGGCTCGACTCGACTGAACCGACTACATCGCCGGGCAGGCCGGATCCTTGCCGCTCACCGCTGCGCAGATCCGTCGGCGGCAATCCACGCCCTTCAGTGAGGTCGGGCTGGGGCAGCTGCGCAGCTGTGCCTGGATGTTCGATTCGGTCGACGCGGACTTCTTGCTGGCCACGCGCTCGAAGGCGGCACGCTCGTCCTCGGCACGCTTGCGCTGGTCGGCTTCGATCTGCGCGATCAGGTCGTCCATGCTCTGCGGCTGGGTGTTGGCCTTCGTCTTGGCCTTGGCCTTGTCTTCTTCCTTGATGATGCCGAGCAGGGTGCCGAGCAGGTTTTCATCTCCCTTGCCCTGGCTGCCGGCCCGCGCCGCGTCGCGCGCGCTGCGTGATGCCGTCGCCGTGCTGCGTGCACCGGTGCCCGTTGTTGCTGCGGCGGGTGCTGCGGTTGCGGCGGCTGCATCAGCCGGAGCGGGCGCTGCGTTCTCTGCAGGTGCAGGCAGCGCAGGCTCGCCCACCGCAGGCGGCGCATCCACGATCATGGCCGCACCGTCGCGCGACGACGTGGCGGGAACATCCGGGTGTCCTGTTGCCTGAGCCGGATCCGGATCGGGGGTCAGCGAATACTCGCTGGGCTCGGGATAACCGGCACTGCCGGACAGGCCCCACGCCGCAAGCCCGGCAATGGCGACCACGGCGGCACCGATGCCCAGCCACAGCCCGAGGCGACGGGTGCCGCCAGACGATACGCGCGCAGCACGGGGTGAGGCGGTTGCCTGCCGGCCCTCCATGTCTGCCAGAATACGGCCCGCATTGGGGGCCTGGCCTTTGTTCTGCGCTCCCCCTGAGAGCAGACTTGGCCGGTTGATTCCGCCATTATTCAAGTGCTTCCAGCCCTTGGTTTGAGTCGGCAACCACTGCCGAAGCGAATTTCCGCATTCTTAGTGAAAGCGGTGGGGGGCGTCAACCAGATCGCGTGTCAGGGAGGACCAGTGTTGCCAATCGTGGTTGCCGCCATTGCCATCGTGCTGCTTGTGGCACTTGTGTGCTGGGTGTTGTTGTTCCCCGAGACGGTCGAGGCGTTGCGCCAGGCGTTGGCGCGCCGGCTGGGCGGATTCCGCCGCAAGGCGGGGCGGATGGGCGACAAGGTCGGTCACGGCGTTACCCGGGTGCGGAGTGGGGTTCGTGAAGAGGCGGGTGCGGCGCATGGCGCGATCCGACGCCATTGGCCGATCCTGGCGATTGCTGCAGCCGTCCTGCTGATTCCTCCAACTGTGATATTGGTCACACGCCAGACGGTGGTGCTGGAGGATTTTCGCGGCGATGATCTGGCCGAATCCAGTTCGATGGTGGCGCAGTTGTTGCGGGGCGAACGCCTGGCGCCGCCACCGCCGCCGCCGCCGGAGGTATTCACCACCGCTGAGGTGCGCCGTCTGCGGCCTGAAATTGTGACGGCGGACCGCAAGTGGAACCAGATCGATCCCGATCTGCAGCAGCGTGTGCTGGCCATTTACGAGGTGATGCGGCGCCAGTACGGGTACGAAATGGTGTTGATCGAGGGCTATCGCAGTCCGGAGCGGCAGGCTGAGTTGATGGCCGGCGGCAAGGCCACCCGCGCCGGTGCGTGGCAGAGCTGCCACCAGTATGGCCTGGGCGTGGACAGCGCCCCGATCCGTGATGGCAAGCTGCAGTGGGACATGAATGACGAATGGACCAAGCGGGGCTACTTCCTGTACGGCGAGCTGGCCCAACAGGCGGGGCTGGACTGGGGCGGCAACTGGCGCAGCATCAAGGACTACGTTCACGTGGAAATGACATCGCGCTGCCGCGCAGCGCGTGCTGCCAAGCGCGAGGAGCTGTCACGCCAAGGGTGATAACCACAGGGCGGTACTGGTATCGTTAGGGCGATGAACTGGGTCGCCGGGGAGCAGGAGGCGATGGAGCGCCAGGTCAAACAGGATCAAGGAGCATGATGGATGGCACGACCATTTATTGTCGTCGGTGACAAGCTCAGCCACGGTGGCAGCGTGGTGGCAGGTACCGGCGAGACCGACATCAATGGCAAGCCGGTGGCGCGCGTCGGTGACCGCGCGGTGTGCGCTCTGCATGGGGCGACCATGATCGTCAGCGGCGATGCGACCGTCTTGATCGACGGCCAGCCGGTGGCGCGTGACGGCGATCGCACCGGTTGCGGTGCGACACTGGTGGCGTCGCAGGCCGCTACCGGCCTGCGCTGAGCGGCGCGGTCGACGGGAGCAGGGCATGGAGCAGGGCAACTGATGGCAGGATGGCTGGGCAAGGCAGCGTCGGTGGTGATGGTGTTCATCGCTACCTGGGGCGCAACGATTCTCTACTGGCGCAACAGCGGCACGGTACCGACCGGCATGCAGATGCTGGCCTACCTGGGCCTGCTGCCTGTTGGGCTGAGCAGCGCCGGTTTCATGCTGCGCGGTGCGCTGCAACGTGGCGCAGCGTCTGCGCTGGACAGGGCCGCGTCTGATGACGGCAGGGCAGGAAGTGCAAACCATGAGGCGGGCATTCCGGCGTCCGTGGCCCCACCTTCGGTCGCGCTGCTCGCCGGCACCCTGCGGTTGGGCATCGACCTGGATGCCCCGTCACTGCTGGCCATGGCTGCCGTGCCGCCGCGCCCATCGCTGGATGGGCGCTTCCGTGACAACTACAACCTGCCGGTACGGATGAGCGCGGCCAAGGACCTGGATGAGTTCGAGGTGGTGCAGGTGCGGCAGGATGGCATCGATACGGCGGCGCATGAGCGGCGCGCGCTGGCGCTTCTGCGCCCCGTGCTGGAAGAACTGCTGGAAACGGTGTTCACCACGCTGCCGGAAGTGGTGGCCTCTGAAGAAGTGGTGGTGGCCGGCCTGCGTCGTCGCGACGAACAGCGCGTGGAGAACGTGCTCACCATCGAACTGCTGGTGTCCGGCAGCTGGTCCGATCCGTTGCGCCACTGGGCGCAGGAATGGCTGCTGGACCAGGCGCGCCGGTCGGGCCTGGATGCACGCCGCTTCGATGTACGCATCACCATGCTCGATGGCGCGCGCGAGGTATGGCCGCATCTGCAGCGGATGATCGATGCGCTGGCGACGGACCAGCCGCGCTGGCATCTGGTACTGGCGGCCTCATCCTCCATCGATTCCGCCGTTGTCGCGGCCTGGCAGGCGTCCGGGGTGCTGGCCACTTCGCAGAATCCCGATGGCCGGGTGCCGGGTGAGGGCGCTGCCGGCGTGCTGTTGTCCAGCCCGGCGCTGGCGCATGAGGGCGCTGGCCGCCTGTGGCGCCCGCAGCTGGTGCGTGCCGAGCAGATCGAAGGCCAGCGTCCGGCTGAGCAGCGCCGTCAGTTGGCGTCGTTGGCCACGAATTGGCACGCGTCGCTTTGCCAGGACCCGGTGCAGCCGCAGTTCGTGCTGCACGATGCCGATCACCGCGGCGATCTGATGGTCGATGCCGCAGCCATCGCCGCGACATTGGCGCCCGATCTCGATTTCAGTCCGCAGAGCCTGGCGCTGGCCGTCAGTGCCGGCGAACTGGGGCCGGTGCTCCCGGTTGCCCAGCTGGCATTGGCCCACGCACAACTTCAACGCCAGGCCGAGCCGGTATTGCTGCTCGGCGTCGCCGACAACCAGCAGCGCTTGTTCGGCCTGGTCGACCCTCTTCCTTCCCCGACGCTGCCGGCCGACGTGCCGTCGGCCACCTGACCCCTGGATCCCTGCATGAGTTTGAGCAATTTCAGCTACTACCTGCGCGATTACCGTCTGTGGATGGTGATCGGCCTGGTCGGTGCCGCGGCGCTGGCCCACTACGGTGAAGCCGAGGCGCGGCAGATAGGCATCTGGGTGGCCGTGGTGCTGGCGGGCCTGTTGCTGCTGGCGCTGCTGGTCTGGGGCATCAAGCGGATTCTCGCCCGTCGCGCGGCCAAGCGCGTGGAGGCGATGGTCAAGGACGAGGCAGACAAGGCGGTGGCCTCGTCGCAGCCGGCGCAGCGGGCCGACACCGAGGCGCTGCGGACCCGCATGCTGGATGCGGTCAAGCAGATCAAGTCTTCCCGGATGGGCATGCTGAAAGGCAACGCGGCGCTCTACGAACTGCCGTGGTACGTGATCATCGGTAATCCCGCGGCGGGCAAGAGCACGGCCATCCTCAACTCCGGGCTGCAGTTCCCTTTCGAGGACAACCGCGGCAACGTGGTGCAGGGCATCGGCGGCACCCGCAACTGTGACTGGTACTTCACCACCAACGGCATCGTGCTCGATACCGCCGGCCGTTACTCGGTGAGTGTCGATGACCGCATGGAATGGCTGACCTTCCTCGGTCTGCTGAAGAAGAACCGCCCACGCGCGCCGATCAACGGCGTGATCATCGCCGCCAGCCTGGCCGAGCTCTCGGGCAGCAAGCCGGAGTTCGCGATCGAGCTGGCCAAGAACCTGCGCCAGCGCGTGCAGGAGATCACCGAGCGCCTGGAAGTGTTCGCGCCGGTGTACGTGCTGTTCACCAAAGCCGACCTGATTGCCGGTTTCAGCGAGTTCTTCCGCAACCTCGACCCGGGCGAACGCGAGCATGTGTGGGGGGCGACGTTGCCGTTCGACGTGCAGCAGCAGGGCGATGCGCTGGCTGCCTTCGACAGCCACTTCGACGAGCTGGCCGAAGGCATCAAGGAGATGAGCCTGACTCACATGGCAATGCAGCGCGGCCGTGAAGTGTCGCCGGGCCTGCTGTCATTGCCGCTGGAGTTCGTCGGCATCAAGCCGGCGCTGCGCACGTTCATCGCCACGCTCTTTGAAGACAATCCGTACCAGTTCAAGCCGGTGTTCCGCGGCTTCTACTTCTCCAGCGCGCTGCAGGAAGGACGCTCGGTACACCATGCTTCCGAGCGCGTCGGCCGCCAGTTCAGCCTGGAGCGCGGCTCCAATGTCGATGAGGCGCCGACCGGCCATACCGCGTTCTTCCTCAAGGACCTGTTCCGCAAGGTGATCTTTGCCGACAAGGAACTGGTGCGGCAGTACTCCAGCCCCCACCAGAACCGCCTGCGCTATGGCGTGTTCCTCGGCGCCGTGGGCGTGCTGGCGTTGGCGCTGGGCCTGTGGACCTGGTCGTATACGACCAATGCGCAGCTGGTGGCCAATGCGACCAAGGACCTGGACCAGGCCGTGCGCGTACAGAAGGATCGCATGGACCTGAAGTCGCGCATCGACGCGCTCCTGCTGCTGCAGGATCGCATGGAGCAGCTGGACCGGTACGGGAGCGAAGGCGGCATCACCACCCATCTTGGCCTCTACCAGGGCACGGCGATCCGCGAGAAGCTGCTGCGTGAGTACAACCACGGCATGCAGCAGGTGATGCTGGCGCCCACCGTGTCGAACCTGGAGAACTACCTGGGCCAGGTGGTTGCCGAGCGCGACAAGCTGGGGCAGGGCAACAGTACTGCCGCCGAGAGCGAAGTGCTGTACCAGAATGCCTCGCCGACCAGCACCAACGATGCCTACAACGCGCTCAAGACCTACCTGATGCTGGGCAATCCCAAGTACGTGGAAGGCGCGCACCTGTCACAGCAGCTGACCCTGTTCTGGCGTACATGGCTGGAGGCCAACCGCGGCCAGATGAGCCGCGAGGAAATGGTCCGCGCGGCCGAGAAGCTGATGACGTTCTACGTGGCGCAGGCGGGCAAGCCGAGCTGGCCGCAGGTACAGAACAAGGTGACCCTGGTCTCCGACACGCGCCAGGCGTTGGGCCAGGTGATGAAGGGCCAGCCTGCGATGGAACGCGTGTATGCGCAGATCAAGGCCCGTGCCGGTGCGCGCTTCACCACCACTACGGTCGACAACCTGATCGGTGTCGAGCGCAATGGCCGGATGATCAACGGCAACTACGCCATCTCCGGCGCCTTCTCGCGCAAGGCGTGGGAAGAGTACGTGCAGGATGCGATCAAGGAGGCCGCCAATACCCAGCTGAGCACCACCGACTGGGTGCTGGGTACGACCGAGCAGAGCGACCTGTCGCTGGCCGGCAGCCCGGAGCATGTCTCGCGCGAGCTGGTGAACATGTACAAGAACGACTACGCCCGCGAGTGGACCAAGTTCCTGCAGGGCCTGAGCGTGGCCGAGTTCAGTACCTTCGATGAGGCTGTCGGCCGCATCAACAAGCTGGGCGACGCCAGCAACTCGCCGCTGCGCGTGCTGCTGGAGCGCATCAACGAGGAGACCGTGTGGGACAACCCGCAGGCGCTGGCGCGCTCCAGCAAGGCGCGCAAGGGTTTTGTGGCCTGGTTCCAGCGCACCATCCTGCGCAAGGACCCGGCAGCAGCGGCAGCGGCGCAGCCGGTCGGCCCGATCGGCAAGGCCTTCGAGGGGATCGCGCGGCTGACCAGCGAACGCGGTGACCAGCCTGCGGTCATCACCGCTTACTTCGAAACACTGGCCAAGCTGCGTGCGCGCCTGAACGCGATCAAGAGCCAGGGCGAAATCGGCGTTGGTACCCGCAAGCTGATGCAGGACACCTTCAGCAACGAGGGTTCGGAACTGAGCGTAGGCCTTGCACTGGTGGACGAGCAGGTGCTGACCGGGCTGGACGAGAAGCAGCGCGAGGCACTGCGTCCGCTGCTGCTGCGGCCGCTGACCCAGACCTTCAGCACGCTGATCGCACCGACCGAGGACGAGGTGAACAAGACCTGGAAGGCGCAGGTCTACGATCCGTTCAAGGCGCGCATCGGCCAGCAGTACCCGTTCAACCTCAACTCCGATGTCGACGCCGCACCGAGCGACATCGCCGGCATCTTCGGCGCCAACGGCAGCATCGCCGCCTTCAACAAGGAGGCGTTGGGCACCCTGGTGATCCAGCGCGGTCCGTTGCTGGAGACCCGCCGCTGGGCCGGGCAGGGGGTGAACCTGTCGGCCGAACTGGTGGCAAATTACGGCAACTGGGTGAGTGGTTCGGCGGCCGGTGCGGCGCAGGACACCACCATCTTCGAGATCCTGCCGGCGCCGGCGGCCGGAGCGCTGGAGTACACCATCGAGATTGATGGCCAGGTCCTGCGCTACCGCAATACGCCGCCGCAGTGGACCACCATGCAGTACCCCAATGCCGGCCAGGTACCGGGTGTGAAAATCACCGCGGTGACCGGCGATGGCCGCACGGTGGAGGTGTTCAGTGCACCTGGCGCCAACGGCTTCAACCGCTTGATGGCTGAAGGCGAGTACGAGCGCCTGGACGACTCCAGCCGCATCACCTGGAACGGCAATGGCGTGGGGGTGACGGTGGAAATGCGCATCGTGCGCCGTGCAGGCAGCGGTGGTGCCGAAGGCGGCGGCGACTGGCAGCGGGGGCTGCAGCTGCCCGAACGTGTGGCCGGTGGTACGCCGGTCGCTCCGGCACCGGCAGCCGCGCCTGCAGCACCGGCACCGGCACCGGCACCGGTCACTGGAGGTGCCCGATGAGCCGAGTCGTCAGCGCCGGGGTGTCTTACTTCGGCAAGGTGCCGTCGCGTGGCGATTTCGTCCGCGCGGCCGAAAACCACCAGTTGCTCGGCTGGCTGGACCGCTGGGCCGGCGAGAGTCTGGAACTGCTGAGCCAGAGCCCTGACTGGAAACAGCGCTATGACGAAGCGCCGGAAATCCACTACGCGTTCCTCGGTTCGCGCAGCAAGATGGTGCTGTGCGGTCACTTCCTGGCCAGTCGCGACGCGTCCGAGCGACGCTTCCCGCTGTTGTCGGCGCTGCGCCTGGATGCGCCGGAGCCGCTGCCCTTCATCGGGCGCAGTCCGCTGGCGATGTCCAACGCATGGTCAGGCCTGGCGCGTCTGGCCCGCCAGGCCTACCAGGACAGTGACGCCGCACAGGCACTGGCGCAGCTGGCCGATGCCCGTTTCAGCATCAGCACCGACCCCGGTGATTACAACGGCAGCTTCCAGGATTTCCTGGAAAGCACCACGGTGGCCGATCTCGAACAGCGCCTGCGCGATTCCGGCCACGGCGATGTAGCACTGCGCCAAGTGCTGCCGGCACTGGGCCTGCTGTTGCAGCCGGTGCTCAGTGGCGGTGACGTCAACATCGACAAGGCACTGGTGTTCCCGCTGGTGCGCGATCCGGCCTATCGCCCGCTGGTGGCGGCGTTCTGGCTCGACCTGCTGTCCAGTTTCGTCGCCCGCGGCGACTTCGAACTGGCCGTGCTGATCCGCAATGACGCCGCGCCGAGCATGATCGTCGGCTTCAACGGCGCCGACCGCCAGGTGCTGCGCGCGGTGCTGGATCCGGCCGAGGCCGGTGACTTCCTGATCCGCATCCAGCACTCCGAATGGGTGGATGACTACATGCGCGGCGACTACAACCTCAACCGCTTCGGCAGCTTCCTTGATCGTGACGACCTGGCCCTGGCCACCGCACGCAAGCTGTTCGGCGAGACTTTCCTGGGAACCTGACGATGCGCCTGTGCAATTCTCTCTCTCTCGTGCTGCCGCTGCTGCTGGCTGCCGCGCCCCTGTCGGCGCAGAACACGCCGGCAGCAGCCCAGGCGACCGCGGAACGCCCGGTGGTGATCGAAGGCGTGGTGCCTGACCAGGCGACCAAGGCCAAGCTGCTCAACAACCTGCGCGCGGTCTACGGTGCCGACCGTGTGGTAGACCGCGTCCAGGTCGAGACCATCGCCACCCCGCCGAACTGGGGCGATTACGTGTCCGGCATGATCAATCCCGGCCTGAAACGGGTATCACCGGGCAAGCTGGAAGTGAACGGCCAGGCAGTGAAGATCAGTGGTGAGGTCGGCAACGAGGCCCTGCGCCAGCAGGTCGCCAGTGACCTGAGCCTTGCCAGCAACACCAGCTATACGGTCACCAACGCACTGAAGGTGGGTTCGCAGCAGAACGTGCTGGACCAGACCCTGGCCAACCGCATCATCGAGTTCCAGAGTGGCAGCGCCCGCCTCACGCCGTTCGGCATGAGCATCCTTGATGAGATGGTGGCCAAGATGGCGCAGATGCCGGACAGCCGCTTCCTGATCATCGGCCATACCGACAATGTCGGTCAGCGCGAATCCAATCTGACCCTGAGCCATGCGCGCGCGCTGGCGGTGAAGAACTACATGATGTCCAAGGGGATCCCGGGCAGCCACATGGATGTGCTGGGCAAGGGGCCTGACGAGCCGGTGGCGGACAACACCAGCAACGATGGTCGTGCACGCAACCGTCGTATCGAGTTCAAGATCCAGTAAGTACGGCGGAGAGCGGGCGATGCCCGCTCTCCGTCCTGCGCCCGGAAATGCTCAGTCTTCCGGATTGACGTCCAGCATCTCTTCCATCTGCTCCAGCGTGCCGTGGTCCTTGATGACCCGCTTGAGCCAGACGTGCAGCGGCATCTCGCCCCAGCGCGCGGCCTTTTCGGCCAGGTAGGCCACCGGGCTGTGCGGCTCGGTGCGACGGAAGAACTCCGCTACCTGGCGCAGCTGCTGCAGGGCCGCCTTGCGCGAGCCTGGCGCACCGGATGCACCACGGGGGACGGACGTGGCCGGGGCGGTATCGAAAGCGGGTGCGTCCTCGGCGAAGCCGGCGCCGCTGAGCGTGTCCTCTGCCGGCCCGGTCTCACCATCGAGCAGTACCCCTGCCTCGCGCGCGAAGCGCAGCACGGTACGCTGCAGATGCTCGAGCTGCTCGCGAACCGCGCTGAAGCTGGGGCCGTCCAGGCCGAGCCGGTTGTCGACCGCCGCCTGCAGCTCGGCCAGGGCCTGGCTGCAGTCCGGCAGGTCGTCGGCCAACTGGCGATAGAACCCGTGCTGGGTATCGCGGCGGGCGGCATTGAGGATATCCAGGCCCGGCCGGCCGTCATCATCCTCGCCACTGTTGGCGCGGGCATGGGCGTGCTCGAAGTCGGCCAGGCTGAAGCGGCCCTGCGGCGCGGCGACGATCGGTACTGCGCGCAGCCACTGCAGTGAATTGGTCAGCAGCCAGCTGAGGTTGCCGATACGCTCCTCGAAGTCGCCGTCCGGCGCCTGCGGGTGGACGTCGTCCCAGAACCGGTCGCACAGGCCGGCGGTGACCCGGTAGCCCGCCGCCAGGCCCTGGAATCCCTCCAGCTGGGTGGCGGCTTCGCTGAGCCAGCCGGCCAGGCGCAGGTCCTTGGTGCGGGCCTGCAGCAGGTCGGTGGCATCACGCAGCACACTGGTCCAGTCGGCGTACTTGATGTCGGTCTGCCAGGCACCCTGGTCCAGGGTCGGGTCGTCGGCACGACGGTTTTCAATGATCCGATCGAACTCGGCCGAGAACGACAGGTCTTCACCGGTCGGGGCGTGGTCCGAAATCGGGGCCAGCAGGGCTTCCTGATCCAGCATGGCAGGTCTCGTTGGGGACTGGAGGTCGATTCTAGCCGTTGAACGTGAATGCAGTTACTGGATCATGACCACCCGCTCTGGCTGAATACGATATGGCGCCGATTGTGTGACAAATGCCACAGTTCATTGCCGCATGTCGCGCCGTCATTTTGACGAACATCCCGATCTGGTAGATTTGGCGGCTGGAAACCGACGCAAGGTGCCTGTGAATTGGGCGTCTTTCACTCTGGATATGGCATGGATCAGCTGAACAACCTGATGACGCAGCTCGCTGGCCTCGGCGATGCCCAGCGTCTGTATCGCTTGCAGTCCGAGGCATTCGCGGCATGCACCGTGGAGCGCTGGCGTGGACGCGATGCCCTGGGCGAGCACGCGTGGACCGAAGTGGACGTGCTTTCCACCGACGCAGGCGCTGCACTGGACGCAGTGCCTGCAACACGCGCAACGCTGATCACGCAGCTCGCTGACGGTGGCCAATCGCAGCGCAGTGGCCTGGTGGCCGATGCCGCGCGGATCGGGGGTGATGGCGGGCTGGTGCGCTACCGTCTGCACCTGGTGTCGTGGACCTGGTGGCTGCAGCATGCGCGCCACAGCCGTGTGTTCCAGGAGCAGAACATCCGCGCCATCGTCGACGCAGTCCTGGCGGCACACAGCGACATCGCGCGCTGGCGCTGGGGCGAGGGCGTCGACGACTTCCTTGGCGGGCGCGTGCGCAGTTACTGCGTGCAGTATCGCGAAAGCGATCTGGACTTCCTGCAGCGCCTGCTCGCCGAAGAGGGGCTGGGCTGGCGGCTTTACGCCGACGAAGAGGCGCCCTGCGGCAATGTCATGGAGATCTTCGCCGACAGCGTTGCGCTGCCCGAGGATGCAACCAGTGCCGGCACCGGCGTGCGCTTCCATCGCAGCGATGCCACCGAAGCCAGCGACAGCGTGCAGGCCATCGGCATGTGCCGGAGCCTTTCCAGTACTGCGGTCAGCCTGCAGAGTGATGACTATCGCCAGGTCCGTGCGCTGGCCGGTCAGTCGCCGATGGACGGCGGTGGCAGCGGCTCGGCGCGCGAGGATTTCGACCCCGTCGGTGCCTATGCCTTCAGCGATGGTGCCGCCGCTTCGCGCCACGCCCGGCTGCTGGCGCAGGCGCGCGAAGCACATAGCCGACGCTGGCGCGGCCACGGCACCGTGCGCGGCCTGCGATCAGGGTGCTGGCTGCGGCTGCAGCAGGCTCCGGGGGCGACTCCGCCGGAGCTGCTGCTGGTTTCGGTGGACCACGCTGGCATCAACAACCTGCCTACCGATCTGCGGCGCAGCCTTGAGGATGCGTTCGGCATCGCGCCTGGCGGAAGCGAGGACGCGACACTGTGGCAGCAGGCCGACGCGGTCGGCTATGGCAACCGGTTCGAAGCGGTGGAGCGCAGCACGCCATGGCGGCCGCAGCTGCTGGATGGCACCGGCGCCCGCCTGAATCCCCGCCCGACCGTGCCGGGCTATCAGACGGCAGTGGTGGTGGCCGGGCAGGGCGGCGCCAGCAAGGACCTGCATGCCGACAGCCACGGCCGCGTGCGCGTGCGCTTCCATTTCCAGCAGGGACAGGGCGAGGGTGCCAATGACAGTGCCTGGCTGCGCGTGGCACAGCGCTACGCGGGCCCGGGCGTCGGCAGCCAGTTCCTGCCGCGCATCGGTCAGGAGGTGCTGGTCGGGTTCCTGGACGGCGACATCGATCGGCCGCTGGTGCTGGGGACGCTGTACAACGGGCGTGGCGAGGCCGGCGTAGCGCCGACGCCCGCCGGCGCCAGCAGCGAGGGCGACGTGTCTGCCTACGGCCAGGCCGGCGATGCACGCAACAGCGCGCAGGCCAATCTCAGTGGTGGCCAGGCGCCAGCGTGGCACGCCGCTGGCGCGGGGGAGCAGGCCCATCGGCAGGGCGGTGCACTATGGGGTATCCGCTCGCGCGAATGGGATGGCGGTGAAGGCAGCAACCAGCTGCTGTTCGATGATTCCGACCAGCAGCTGCGCGCGCAGCTGGCCAGCAGCCAACAGGTGTCACAGCTGACGTTGGGCCATCTGCGGCACCAGGCCGACAACTACGTCGGCAGCGTGCGTGGCACCGGCTTCGAACTGCGCAGCGATGCGTGGGGCGCGGTACGCGCGGCGGCGGGCGCGTGGTTCACCGCCTATGGACATCAATCCTCCGCACCTGCGGGCGAAGCGGTGCAGCCTTCAGCGCTGCTGGCCCAGCTGCAGACGCTGGGCGAGCGCTTCACCCAGGCGGCGCGTACGCATGTGACCAGCCCGCTGGCGATGCAGGAGGGGGCCAAGGCCAAGCAGCGCTCGGCATTGATGACCGACCAGTCTCCTCTGCCGGGTATTCTCAAGAGCGTCCGCACGGCCTTGACCGGCGAGGCATTCGACCCGGCAACGGAACAAGCCAGCAAGCGTGATCCCGCGCCCGGTGAGACGCGCGTGCCGCACAGTGGGGACCCCCTGCTGGGCATGGCCGCGCCGGATGGCGTCGTGCAGGTCGCCGGACAATCGTTGCAGTGGTCCAGCGGCGAAGGGCTGCTGTTGTCCAGTGGCGGCCACAGTGACATGACCGTGATGGGGCAGGCGCGCCTTCATGCGTCGCAGGCGCTGGGCATGCTGGCCACCGCCTCTACCGGGGCGGGCGCGGATGGTACCGCGCTGGCCGCCGTTGCCGGTGTGGGCGAGCTGGATGTGCAGGCGCAGGCCGATGCAATCCATGTTCAGGCCCGGCAAGCGCTGCAGGCTGCCAGTGCTCAGGGTGTGGTCGAGGTCGAGGCGGGCAAGGTGGTGCATGTCGCAACCAGTGGTGGCGCCAGCATCACTCTTGAAGGCGGCAACATCACGTTCGCATGCCCCGGCGTGATCACCGTGCACGCAGGAACGAAATCCTTCCTGGGTCCGGCCCAGTTCAAGACCGAACTGCCGAACTGGAGCCAGAGCGATACATCGAGCTGGAGACTGACCGGATTCTCGGGGTGATCCAGCGCGTGCCCCATATCACTCCTGGGATTCTTCGACAAGGCATCGAACCATGAATCAGAGCAAGCCGCTCTACCGTCACCCGCACGTCGCGCTGCATCCACTGCTGCTGGCGACGCTGCTGTTGCCACTGTCTGCGTGCGGGAACGTGACGCCTCAGGATGCCGTGCAGGAGAACGCCCCGCGTTCGGCGCAGGCCGCCGTCAACGCGCAGGTCGCGGCCGACGCGCGCGCCGCGCAGGGGCAGGCGTCCCTGCCGGGTGACCCGGACAGCACCGAAACGCTCTTCGACGGATTGCTCGACTGCCAGCCGAAAGGCTGGTACCTCAGCGCTGAATCCGGTCGGCCCGCCAATCCTTACCTGGCCCGGCACGCTCCGGAGCCATGCGAACGCGATGAGGAGTTCGGGATCGCGTACTTCTGCGTCAAGGCTGATTTCCATGGCTTGCCGGTGGAGAGGGTGGTCGCCCATCTGGGAACCGCGCCCACGCCCATCGGCATCCTGATCGATCTGCCGCTTGACCAGGCGCGCGCACGCGCACGCAAGTCGCTGGGGTCCGATTTTCCCGATGATGGGCACAGCCAGGGCGGCGCAAGGCCGACGCTCGGCCCACAGGGTGACAACGCGCAGAAGTCGCAGCTGATATGCACGCCCGATTGGGCTTGATCAAGGATAGAGAAGCACGATGCCGACGTATAACCCTGGCCCGCCGTTCCGCGTAAGCAGCAACTGGTCGCAGGCCCGCAAGCATCCGACGCTGGGCACGGTGAAGCGCCACGAAGGACAGGACTGGGCCGCGCCTGCGGGCACGCCGATTCCAGCCGCCGCCGACGGACATGTGATCTATGCCGGTTGGATGAATGGCTACGGCAACACGATCGCCGTCGAGCACATGATCCGCGGACAGGTGGTGCACACGATGTATGCACACATGTCGGCTGCTTCGCCGCTGAAGGTGGGGGACAAGGTCAAGAAGGGTGATCCGTTGGGGCCGGTCGGGATGACGGGCGGCGTGAGCTCGGGCAATCACCTGCATTTCGAGGTGCACCCGTTCGCCCAGTCGGGGAAGCTTGGCCTGCACAAGACCGTTGATCCATCGACCTTCGATTTCCCCGGCAGCGAGGCCGTTTCCGGTGCGTTCGGATATCCGTTCCTGCTGAAGGACGGCGAAGCGGCGCGGAGTGTCGCGGCGTACATGCACGCGATGCGCGGTGCGGAGGACGGGTTCTATCCGGTGGGTGGCAACAGCCTCTGGCACGGTGGCATCCATTTCGGCGATGGGACGGCGAGCGAGCTGGCGCAGGGGCCAACGCAGCTCGGCGAGAAGAGTGGTGTGCGCTGTATTGCTGACGGCGAAGTGGTGGCCTACAAGCTTGACTCAACCTATCCAGCGGTGCAGTTCCGCGAAAAGCAGCTCAAGGCCCTGTATTCCACCGGTTTCACGCTGGTGCGACATACACTTGTGCTGCCGGAGAGCACCCAGCTCAAGGCGTGTCAGCCAGAGAGTGAAGCGGCGGATCTTGAAGAGCAGACCCGCGCAGCGCAGATGCGTTCGACGATCGCGGTGAAGATGCAGGCCGAAGACAGGAAGGCTGCAGCAGATGCCAAGGAGGCGCAGAAGGCAGCAGCGGCCGAGGCGGCCAAGAACGCGAAGAAGGGCACGAAGATCGAGGTTCCCAAAGCCGAGCCCACG
This sequence comes from Stenotrophomonas sp. G4, assembly GCF_003428825.1. NCBI lineage: Bacteria > Pseudomonadati > Pseudomonadota > Gammaproteobacteria > Lysobacterales > Lysobacteraceae > Stenotrophomonas > Stenotrophomonas sp. G4. The sequence continues at coordinate 2,616,196 of NZ_CP031741.1, read as the reverse complement.
CCGGAGCGGACCGAGAGCAAGCCGGAAACGCTGGTCCTTTTCAGCCTGTACATGCATCTGATGGATTGGCGAGGGTATCGACAGGACGAGAAGATTCCCCGTGCGAAGTACTGGAAGGGCGACAGCACTTATCGTGTGACCGCCTCTGCCGCCGAGGATACGCAGAAGGTACCGCCACCACCGCCACCGCCACCGCCGGAGGAGCCGGCGGCTGACCCGTTCGCGTTGCCGCGTTCTCCGTTCTCCAGTGATCGCGGCTTCGGCCTGGGCGAGTCGCCGCTGGGAGGCGGTTGGGGCCAGGGGCGCGCGGGCGATCAGGCCAGCATCGAGCAACGTGGTTTCGGGCTGGAGGCGGCCGCAGAGCAGGCCACGCCACAGCGGGTACCTTACGGTAGCCTGCCGACACCGGGTGCATCGATGCCAGCGACGGTGCCGGCCTCCGATGATGCCAAGTCGACGGCGGCAAGCGTGCCGGTCGCACCCGCCATCAAGGGACGCAGGGGTTTGAACATCCGTTCCGAGCCGAACGGAAAACTGCTCGGCATGCTGGCCCAGGGCGCACGCGTGCGCTTCACCGAAACGAAGGCGGTGGGCAGGGGCGTGTGGGGCCACATCGGTGAGCTGCTCGAAGGCGAGATCATTGCTGCCGAAGCCGTAGATGGGCAGGTCAAGCCCGGGGCGGAGACTGGCTGGGTTTACCTGTCGCGCATGGAGGCTGTATTCGACAAGCCCGATCCGGTGGATCAGGTGGTGGTGCTGGACAAGCCGTTCCCGGTGAAGGCTGGCGATATCATCGGCCAGATCGGCGAGTACCAGACCTTTGGCGTGGCGCGGGCATCGCCCTCGCCAGGAATGCGCAGCATGCTGCACCTGGAGATGTTCAGCGGCGGCGATGTGCCCGGTTTCATCGGACGCTGCCGTGCATATGCAGCCACCCGGCCTGAGAACGAACGCAACATGCTGGTGCTGGAGGCCGGCGTGAAGCTGGCCACGCCGGTGGCAAGCGATGCCACGCTCGCGGCAGGCTCGATGGTGGTGATTGCCGCTGACAGCCCGAAGGGGCCATGGGTGAAGGTGCACAAGTGCATCGCAAAACAAGCGTCACGCAAGGCACTGGGAAAGTTCAACGAGAAGACCCGGCGATACGCCGGAGGCGAACAGTTCACCGGGTGGTACATCAGCAGCAAAGGCGAGCGCACGCAGGATGCGAAGACGGGGGGTGGCTGGCCTGATCGTGAAGTGCTGGTCCAGCTTGCCGACGAGTTGTGGGTCGAGCGCGCGCGCCTGGCCACGGTCGCGGCGGGAACCGCACTGCCTGCCGATGTGCCCGCGTGGAATGCCTATCCCCTGCGGACCGACAATCTGACGACCGCTGCAAGCAAGCTGCCCCGTGTAATGGCTCGGGTCGAGCTGGACGCGCTGGAAGGCAAATCGGTGGCCACCGACAGCAAGGGCAACCGATGGTGGTGGGTGTCCACCGACCAGGCGAGCGGCTGGGTCTGTCAGAAGGACCACCCGTCGACTCGATGGGAGTCTCCCTGGGCATGGCCTTGTTTTGAGTATGTCGAAGAGGGACAGCTGACCCCGATGGATCTGATGGCCTGGAAGTTGTTCCAGATGGCCCGGTCGCAGCCTGCCGAGCGGGCCGAGCACAGGATGCGTGCCGACCGGGTAAGGGGCAGTTCGCTTCATCGCAAGATCTACCAGCTGCTGGACTCCAACAACGATGGCGACCTGACCCCGGCCGAGCTGAAGCAGGCGCAGCAGAACCCATTGCTGGCCCGTTACCTGCAGAGGCTGATCGCGCGCTATGAGAGCGAGTGGGGCGGCGGCATGCAGAAGTGGGATGAGCTCGATACCCTGATGCTGCGCGCGCAGGGCAATGAATGGGCCGGCGAAAAGGTGCGCATCCGGAACCTGCAATGGTGGGACGCACTCAAGGGAGTCAAGGACTTCCCGTCCTCGCTTGAGGTGTTCCATTTCCATCCACTGGCGATGATCAGCAATTTCATGGGGCTGGGCACCAAGGTCAGTGGCGGCGGCTTCATTCGCCGGCTTGGCGACATCATTGCCCACGGTGAAGGTGGCTACGAGTCGTACAACACCGGTACCAAGAACGTACCGGGTGACAAGGTTGGTTTCAGCTTCGTGCGTGCTCCTGCGGGCACGGTGACCGGCAAGACCATCGACCAGATCCTCGCGACCGATGCGTTGGATGGTACCGATCGGAACCGCATGTTCGCGACCGGCAAGTACCAGACCATCATCAAGACGCTGCGCGCGGCCAAGGACGCGATGGGCCTGACCGGCGCTGAAAAATATGATGAGGAACTGCAGGAGCGGGTGTTTGCCGAGTACCTGCTGGAGAAGGCCGGTGGCGGTGCTCTTGCGAGCTTCGTGCGCGATGGAGTCGGGACCGTGGACGATGCACAGTACGCGGCGGCAAAGGAATGGGCGTCGATCGCTGCACCCAAGGGTTACAAGACCAAGAAGGACAACGTGTCCGATGGCAACCTGTCCTACCATGAGGGTGCCGCCAACAGCGCCAATGCAGGTTCGACGCGTGGGTTGAGGGAGCTATTGATGGAAATTGCGGAGAGCCGGAAGTGAGCCGTCCGAACATGGTCTGGAACGTGCATATGGCCGTCTGCGCGGGCATGATGAGCCTGTTGGCAGCGTGTACCGGCTCCGGCTCAGCCAGCGCCGTTGCTGAAGCGGCTGCACCGACCGTTGGAACTGCTGCGCCGGTTCCCGCCGCAGCATCAGCCGCCACGGCAACTGCAACTGCCGGTAATGCACCCTATGCCGGCGTTGTGATGAGCTACCCACACTCCGGATGCGCTTACCAGTACAGCCCCGTGGACTTCTGTGACGCCGGGCATCGCGCGCAGATCGATCAGGCGATCCGCACCCAGGCGCCGAACTTCAACAAGCACTTCATCCTGGCCCAGCTGGATGAGCGCAAAGAGTACTTCCAGCGCTCCATCGTTCTGATCGACAGCCGCGACGGGACGGTGTATCCATTGCCGATCGACGCGTTCTCCGGTCCCTTGGAGGACAGGAATGAGGCGCGCACGTACGGCAGGGTGGAGACGTCGGCGGAAAGCGATACGTTCTGCGTCAGCGGTGCATTGCTGGTGTACCGGGCGTTCGAAGAGGGGCGGTTCTGCTTCGGATTCGATGGTGTGCGCTTCACTGGGCACCAGACTGCCTACATGGCAGCCGAAGAAGGGCAGTGAAGCGTTCACCGCTGTGCTGGCGCAGACGAATCAGCCGGATTGGCCTTGGCAGCGGGATGCATGGCAACCGTGTCACCTTCATGGCATTCTCACAAAACTGATTGGCCTGACGCCACTGACGGATGAACGAGATGCAGAACTGGATCGGACGCGCGGCCCGGAGCGTGGCCCTGGCGGCGTGCCTCGCTGTGCCGGGCGCGCAGGCCGCCGAACCGACCTTCGGCGGCTGGCGTAATCTGGGCTCCCGTGATGGGGCCGAGCCAGCGTTGCGTGATGTCCCGTTCGCATTGTTGCCAACGCCCGCAGCCCGCGACGCGCGCTTCTCGATCTACGACCGCGAGAGCAAGCGCCTGGTGTGTTGCCTGCAGGTGGTCAGTGCCGAGCTCGACGACACGGCGCTGCGCAAGGTCTACCAGCTGCCGGAGCAGTGGGTGACCGATCTGCGCAATGGCCGCAGCGCGGCGCGCCCGTGGCAGACGCGGGTCTATGAAATGCGTCGCACCGATGAGCTCATCGACTACGGTTTCAGTGATGCTCCCGAGGCTTACAGCGATCTGGGCGGTCTGCTGCTGCCGGCTGATGCGCGGCTGCTGCCCGATGGCAGCGTCCAGGCCGGGGCAACCTATCGGCTGCAGTTCCGCAGCACGTCGCTGGGCGACGACAGCAGCGCGCTGGACCGCTTCATCCTGCAGCCGGTACAGGGCGAGGGCAAGCCCGCAGTGGTGGAAGTCTCCTACGGAACCTATTGATCCGGGAAGTTAATCCGGTGTGACGGCGCGGGCGTGCGCCGCGGTTTTGCATCTGCTACCGTCGCCCTACAGGGGAAGGACCTGCTCTCCGGCCAGGGGGGCAGCAACGGTAGGAACGCCATGGAAGCAATCCGCAACCTCTTGGTTCACGCCGCAGGCCTTGATGCCGGCAGCCGCCTGTATCGGTTGGACCTGCCCGGCATGCCGGCGGTCGTTGTCGACCATTGGCAGGGACATGATGCCCTGTCGCAAGGGCGGGAGCTGCAGATCGATGTGCTCGCGCTGGATGCGTCGCTGCCCCTGGCTGAGTGGCCGGGCCAGCCTGCCTGTCTGCATGCGCGGCTCGATGATGGCCAGGACTGGATGCGCCACGGCGTCATTGCCGACGCGCAGTGTGCAGGCAGTGATGGCGGGCTGGTGCGCTATCGGGTAACTCTGCGTGACTGGACGTGGTGGCTTGGCCAGGCGCGACGCAGCCGCGTGTTCCAGGAACAGAGCGTGCGCGAGATCGTGGATGCGGTGTTCCAGATGTACCCGCAGCATGCCCATTGGCGCTGGAGCGATGAGGTGGACGGGATGCTCGCCGGTTCACGACCCCGCAGCTACTGCGTGCAGTACCGTGAAACCGATCTGGCCTTCGTGCAGCGGTTGCTGGCCGAGGAAGGGCTGGGCTGGTGCGTGCAGGAGGCGGAGGAGGCAACAGCAGGGCATGGCGTGCTGCTGTTCGCCGATTCCACCCTGTTGCCGGAAGCTGCTGCGTCCCAGGAAGCAGGCGGTGTCCGCTTCCATCGCGCCGATGCCGCCGAGCGCCGTGATGGCGTGCAGCAGCTGGGGCAGCTGCTGCGCCTGCAGAGTACGCATGTGCAGCTGCACAGCAGCGACTACCGAAGCGTACGCTCGCTCGCCGGCCAGCTGCCGGTACAGGACGCCTCGCAGGGCGGCAGGGAGGACTACGATCCGGTGGGCGCACACGCCTTCGCCGATGCCGCCGAGCTGCAGCACCACGCACGGCTGGTGGTGGAAGCGCTGGAGGGGCAGGCGCGGCAGTGGCGCGGGCGCGGCAGTGTCCGCAGCGCCGACGCGGGGCAGGCATGGGTGCTGACCGGCATCCCGGGAGCATTGCCGAAGGAGCTGCTGCTGGTGGCGGTCGAGCATGCGGGGGTGAACAATCTACCGGTGGACCTGCGCCACGGGTTGGCAACCGATGACGCAGCGCTCGATGCGTCCGGCACCTTGCTTGACCAGGCACGTAAGCAGGGGTACGCGCAGGATTTCATTGCCCTCGAGCGGAACCGCCGGTGGCGGCCGATTCTCGACGATGGCACCGGTGCACGACGCAATCCGCGACCGCTTGCACCGGGCTATCAGACCGCGGTGGTGGTGGCGGGTGAACGGAGCAGCGGCGGCGATCTGCATGCCGACGCGCTGGGGCGGGTCCGGGTGCGCTTCCACTTCCAGGGCGAGCAGGGCGATACCGGCAGCGCGTGGTTGCGCGTGGCGCAGCGCTATGCCGGGCCCGGCGTCGGCAGTCAGTTCCTTCCGCGCATCGGCCAGGAAGTGCTGGTCGGATTTCTCGAGGGCGATATTGATCGCCCGCTGGTGATGGGTGCGCTGTACAACGGGCGCGGGGAGGCCGGGATCGCACCAACGCCGGCCGGAGCCGGCGCTGAACAGGACACGTCGGCCTATGCACAGGCGCGGGACGGCGGCGGCAGCGCGCAGGCCAACCTGGGCGGCGGCCAAGCGCCTGCCTGGCACGCGGCGGCGCCTGGCGAAGCGGCGCATCGGAACGCCGGGGCGCTGTGGGGCGTGCAGTCGCGCGAGTGGCAGGGCGAGGGCTGGAACCGGCTGATGTTCGACGACAGCGACCGGCAGCTGGGTGCACAGCTGGCCAGCAGCCAGCAGGCTACCGCCTTGGCGCTCGGTCACCTGCGCCACCGCGCGGACAACTATCGCGGCAGTCTGCGCGGCATCGGTTTCGAGCTGCGCAGCGACGCCTGGGGCAGTGTCCGAGGGCAGCGCGGGCTGTGGATGGATGCCTACGCCCATCGCAATGAAGAGCCTGCGGGTGCGGCGCCGCAATCGGTGGCGTTGCTGCAGCAGCTGGTGACGCTGGCCGAAGGCCAGGCCCGGGCAGCGGGAATCCACCAGACCGTGGGGCCGGCTGCGCAGCTGGGCGTGCAGTCGCCGCAGCGCTCGCGGCTGGACGGCGCGCATGCGCCACTGCCGGTGTTGTTGGCAAGCCTGCGCAGCACGGTGCCAGGCGGCGGCGCTGAGGAGGCCAAAGCCGACGCGGCACGACGCAGCCCTGAGGCTGGCGAGCGACGCGTGCCGCATAGCGGTGATGCAGTGCTCGGACTTTCCGCACCTGCAGGCGCCCTGCTGGTGGCCGGGCAGGGGCTGCACTGGGCGCAGGGTGAAACGTTGCTGCTGGGCAGCGGACAGCACAGCGATGCGACGGTGATGGGGCACGCACGCTGGCACGGCCGGCAGGCGATCGGTGTGCTTGCTGCGAGCATGACCGGTACGGACACCGCGACGGCGACGTTGACGCTGGCCAGCGCAACGCAGGCGCTGGATATCCAGGCCCAGCAGGATCAGGCAAGCCTGCAGGCGCGGCAATCGCTGCGCGCCGCCAGTGCCCAGGCCGGCGTTGAACTGGGGGCGGGCCGCACTGTCCATGTGGCGACCTCGGAGGGATCCAGCGTCACCATCAGTGGCGGCAACATCGTCTTCAATGCACCCGGACGCATTACCGTGCACGCAGGGCGAAAATCGTTCCTGCCCGGCGGTGGCAGCCGCTATCCGCTGCCGGTGTTCCCGCAGTCGGTGTGCAAGGAGTGCCTGCTGCTGGCGGCGCAACGCGCGGCGCCGTTGACGCCGAAGGGCGGCCCGGCGTGATCCGGGACTGGGATTTTCCTCCCCTCGCGCTGCCGCCACTGGAAGCGGACATGGGCCGTTTTGTGTTGCTGGATGGTGCGCAGTGCGATCAGCCATTGCAGTTGCTGCGCACGCTGCCGTGGGCGCCGCTACGTTTGTTTGATGGCCTGCTGGGCGACGGCACGGACGACGCCAGCGTGTTCCTTGCGCGGCTGCCGCGTGACACGGATATCGACCGTTTCCTGCAGCGGGCGGCGGCGCACGCACGCTCGCCGGGCCTGCTGAGCCTGATCGACACGACATTGAGCGCGGACGCGCTGCTGCAGCGCCTGCAGCGGCGCCTGGACGCCAGCTACCCCAATGGCAAGGAGTTCCTGGCGCGCTTCTTCGATGCCCGGGTCCTGCCCTGGTGGGTGCAGGTCCTCGATGCGCCACAGTGCCGTTCCTTCCTGGCGCTGGGAGAGCGCTGGTGGTACCTGCGGCATGACCTGCAATGGGCGCACCTGGAGCTTGAGGACACCGCGCTGGATCCGCACGACCCGCCCTGGGTGCTGGCGGCGCCACAGCGGCGCGGACTGATCGACGCCAGCTATCCCTACACCCTGATCGACCACTTCCAGCTGACCGACCCCGAATTGTTGGCGCGATTGCCGCGCGCGCGCTGGTACACCTTCTTCCGGCGCGTGGTGGCGACGGCCGCTGCGGCCGGCATTGAAGACAGCCGTCGTGTGGTGATGGTGGCAACCTGGTCGCTGCTGGCCGGTGTGGATCTCGGCGAGGATCCGGCATGGCGACTGCGCCTGCAGGAGTTCGCCAGCGGGAGGCGCAGCGCGGCGGACATCGGCGACGAGGTCTGGCCATTGGAAGAAAGCTGGGATTGAACGGAGCGAGGCGGTGATGATGAGCAACAAGTACCTCTGGTGGATCGCGCTGGCGGTGATCGCGCTGCTGGTGACGGGCGTCGGCTGCAGCCGGGCGCTGGCGCGAGGCAAGACGCCGATCCTGTCGTTGTTCGCGTTCAACTACAGCCCGTACTACCTCGCCGATGTGCGGGTCGATGAGCAGTTTCTGGGCGGGCTGGACGGGTACACCAACGGTGGCTCCGGAATGGGGCCGCGCGCGCCGCGCGGCAAGGGACCGGACAGCGTGCGCGTGCGCTGGATCGAGGCCAACCGCTATGACCTGGCGACCAACCGTTATCTGAGCGAAGGCCACCGGGTGCCGCGCGAAGCCGTGGTATCGCTGAAGACGCCCTATCCGCCCAATCCGGCCACCTTGCTGCTGCACTTCTATCCAGACGGTCACGTCGAGGCCGAGCTGCTGGACAAGGGAGTGAACAAGTGGGATGTGCGGCGCATGCCGGTACCGAAGGAGCACAAGGACCATGACCAGTACTGATCCGACCGCGATTCCCGGACAGGTCGATCTCGAACCGGGCACCCCCGATCCGATCGCCCGGGCCGAGGGCACCGCACGCACGGCGCGGTTGGCACGGGGCACGCGTCCGTTGAGTGATGCCGAGCGTCGCCGCCGCCAGGAGGCGATGTGCAAGACCGTCCCGGACAAGGAAGCGGCTACCACGGGCTGTACGCAAAGTCTGCACCTGAGCGTGTTCTTCGATGGCACCGGCAACAATCGCCAAGAGGAGCTGGCCAAGAGCGAAGGGGAGCGGGCGCTTTCCAACATCGCCCGGCTGTACGACGCGCATGTAAGGGATCGTCGCAACAGCAAGCGCCAGTATCTGTCCGGCGTGGGAACGCCGTGCCCGGAGGTCGGTGACAGCGGTGGCCTGCTCGGGCTGTCGATCGGCAAGGGCGGGCGCGAGCGCATCGACTTCGCACTGCAGGCGCTGGACGAGCTGATCGATACCCAGCCCGAGCCGATGCGCATCCTGGTGGTCAGCGTGTCGGTGCTGGGCTTTTCGCGCGGCGCGGCCTCTGCACGCGGGTTCGCCCGTGATCTGGCCGCGCGCTGCCGGCGGCAGGCCGATGGCACCTGGCTGTACCGGGAACGCATCCCGTTACGTATTGGGTTCATGGGGGTGTTCGATACGGTGTGCTCGGTGTGGCCCAGCCTGGCAGCGGCAGCAGTGAACTACCGCAATGGGCATACCGGCTGGGCCGAAGGGATGACTGTGCCGGAGATCGTGGAACAGTCGGTGCACATGACCGCTGCACACGAGTTGCGCGGTCAGTTCCCCCTGGATTCAACCCGCGAGCACGCCCAGTACCCCGCCAACACGGTGGAGATCTGGTTCCCAGGGGTGCACTCGGACGTGGGGGGAGGCTATGACCCCCAGCATCAGGGGCGCCGGAACAGCATCGCGCGCTTTGCCCTGAACGAGATGTACGACATGGCGCAGGCCGGTGGCGTGCTGCTCAACCCGGTCAGCAGCCTGGAAGATCAGGTGAAGGCCGAGTTCGACAAGCAGGATCCGGAGCTGCAGGCAGTGTTCAACGCCTACCTGCAGGCGGTGCGCGTCAAGCGCGGGCGCATGGAAGACGTGCAGGCTTCGCATATGGAACTGCTGTATCGCTGGATGCGCGTACGCGTTGCGCGCGGCGACAGGCTGCCCTCGATGCAGCGCCTGGCCGCACGCGAAGACGCGCTGCGCGAGCAGGTGCGGACCCTGCGACGCCGCCAGTCGCAGCTGCCGTCGCCGTGGGACAATGACAACCTGCATCTGGCTGACCAGGGCAATGCGGACAAGACTGCCGAATGGAACCGGGTTTCCGATGAGCTGAAGGCCCGTGACGACGAGCTCTCGGCCGTGCGCAAGCAGCGCCGCGGGCTGGAGAAGGAGAACGATACGATGCTCGGCAAGATCGTGAGCCTGCGCCGGCGCCGCGAGCGGGGGGCGACGCTGACGATGGCCGAGCGGGTGACCCTGGAGTCCTGGGACAACACCACGCTGTTGCCGCCGGAAGTGGAGACCTTCTTTGATGGCTACGGGCATGACTCGGTGGCGCACTGGTTCATCGGCAACCTGAGCCAGTGGCGCGTGTTGTACTTCGGCGCGACCAAGTACACGCCGGGCAAAGTGGAGGACAAGGCAGAGGCCGGAGCGCTGGAGGCGGTGCCTGGCTGAGCGGGCAGGCTACACTGCGCGGCGCGGCCGTTGGCCGTGCCATCGAAGTGAGTACCGTGCCCCGCCTGTTGCCGTTGTTCTGTCTTTCACTGTCCCTGTCTGTTCTGGCCGGCTGCGCCAGTGCGCCGCCTGCGCGCTCCGATGCGCTGTGGCGGTTGATCGAACGTGACTGCCGTGGCCCCGATGCTCCGCGCGGCGCCTGCCTGCAGGTGGAGACGGCGGCGGACCGGCGCAATGTACTGGTCAAGGACGCGCACGGCCACTACCAGTTCCTGCTGATGCCGATCGACAAGGTGAGCGGCATCGAGAACCCCGGTCTGTACCGGCGCGGCGCACCGAACTACTTCGCCGCGGCGTGGAAGGCGCGCCGCCTTACCGAGCAGGCCTTGGGCCAGACGCTACCGCGCGAGGTCGCCAGCCTGGCGCTCAATTCACCCCACGGCCGCTCCCAGCACCAGCTGCATATCCATGTCGACTGCCTGCGCGCGGACGTGCTGGAGGCGCTGGATGCGAACACTGCAGGGCTTGGCCAGAGGTGGGCGCCGCTGCCGGTACTGTTGCGGGGGCATCGTTACCAGGCGCGCGTGCTGCCGGGTGCAGAACTGACCGCCAATCCGCTCAATCTGCTTGCCTACGACCTCAGTGGCGTGGCGGCGGTCGGCCAATGGAGCCTGTTGGTGGCAGGCCGGGCGGACGTGCAGGGCGCGCCGGGATTCATCCTGCTGGCCACGCAGCTGGATCCCGGCAGCGACAACGATGCCAGCGCCGAGGAGCTGCAGGACCATGCCTGCAGCGTGTTGACCGGCGCGGACGCTTCGCTGGAGCGCGTGCGCTAGTTCTGCGCTGGCTGCCGCTGCCGCCAGACAGGGGCTGTCAGTGCGTAGAGCTGGCGATCCTGCCAGCCCTCGACATCCAGATGGTGATCGCGCAGCAGACCTTCGTGCTCGAAGCCGACCGACTGCAGCGTAGCGACAAGTCCGCTGCCTGCATCGCACGGCAGCAGAACGTACAGGCGACGGATCCCCACCTGTTCGAAGAGGAACGTGCCCAGCGCCTGCAACGCAGGGCGCAGCAGCCGCTGCTCGGGGCAGCCCGCTGCATGCAGCCAGTGCAGTTCAACGCTGCGGGCATGCGAACAGCGCAGGTGCAGGCTCACCTGGTCCAGCAGTTCACCGGCGGCATCGAAGCTGCCCAGCAGCAGACGATCGTTGTCGTGCTGCAGCTGCGATCGCTGCACCGCGCAGAGGAAGCTGGCTTCGGCATCGAAATGCGCAGGCAGGTTGCAGGCGCGCTCGATCCGCTGATAGTGGCGCCGCCAGAGCGCGAGGTCCGACCGCTGCAGAGGGCGGAGCACGACGGGGCCGTGCTGGAGAAGCAGGAGATGGCGGCGCAGCACGGGCCGCAGCGGAGGCAGGGGAGTCGGGGAGTACAGGTGCATGGGGAGGACGATGACCCACGCCGGCGAAGTGGAACAATAAAAGAAGTTGCAAAGGTGATGCGGCCGCTGTCTGCGGTCTGATTCGGTTCAGGCATAACGCCATCAAGCCTGGTCATTTCCGTTGCAACCATCCGTTCAGGACACTTTCGTTACGGGATCGTTATGCGCGCACCGTCGCCCTCGCCCCGGACCACCCGTTCAACTCCCCCAGGAACCCCATGTCCGCCTTTTACCTGGCGCTGCGCCCGCGTCCGCTGGTGCTTGCCTTGTCGTCCCTGATGCTGGCCTCGTCGCCGGCCTTCGCGCAGGAAAGCGCACCCACCTCATTGCAGGAAGTGAAGGTCACCGGCTCGCGCATCCCGCGTGCCAGCGTCGAGGGACCGTCGCCGGTTACGGTGATCAGCCGCGAGCAGATCGATGCGCAGGGCTACCGCAATGCATTCGATGCGTTGAGCGCGCTCACCGAGAACACCGGCAACGTGCAGGGCGAGGACTTCGGCAATACCTTCACCCCGGCGGCGAACACCATCAACCTGCGTGGCCTGGGCCCGAACCGTACGCTGGTGCTGGTCAACGGCCGCCGCCAGGCCGACTATCCGCTGGCCTACGAAGGCTCGGTGAACGTGGTCAACCTGGCCAACATCCCCAGTGCGCTGATCGAGCGCATCGAGGTGCTGGCCGCAGGGGCATCTGCGGTGTATGGCTCCGACGCCATCGCCGGTGTGGTCAACATCATCCTCAAGGACCGCTTCGACGGCGTGGACGTCAACGTGCGTGCCGGCGGCACCCAGCAGGGCGGTGGTGACAACCAGCGCGTGCAGGTTGTGGGAGGCAGCTCGGGCGAACGCTGGGAAGGCCTGTTCGGCTTCGAACTGGACGTGCGCAAGGCGATCCACGCGCGCCAGCGCGATTTCATGGATTCGCTGGACGATGACCCCACCGGCAAGGCGCCGCAGCCGACGGCCGTCGCCTATCGTCGCAATGCAGCCACCGGTCGCAACATCGATCCGGGCACCGCCGGCTGCGATGCGGCTTCGTCCATCTACGGTGGCAGCGTGCTGCGCGCCAACAACCCGCGCCAGGGCTGGTACTGCGGCAGCAACGAAGCCGCTGCCAGTTACTGGACCGTGCAGACCGAGAAGCGCAACCTCAACGGTTACGGCCTGCTGACCTTCCACGTCAACGACACCACCGACCTGTTTGCGGATGTCGCGCTGGGCAGCGCACGGATCAACAACAATACCCGTGCGCCCACCTGGACCTCGTCACGCAACTACTTCTACAACCAGAACACGGGCAACCTGGAGAGCTGGTACCGCCGCTTCGCGCCGGAGGAAATCGGCGGCCTGCCGCGCAATGCCAACCGCTTCCTGGAGAGCTCGTGGTCGTTCAACGTCGGTGCGCGGGGCCAGATCGGCGACAGCGGCTGGGACTACGAGGCCGTCTACAGCCGCTCGCGCTACGAGAACCGCACGCGCCGCCCGGTGCTGCTGGCCGGCATCAACGAGTACCTGCTGGGCCCGCAGCTGGGCGTGCGCAACGGTGTGGAGGTCTATGCACCAGACCCTGCGCGCCTGTTCCAGCCGTTGACGCCCGATGAGTACGGCCGCCTGTCCGACTACCAGGAGAGCCGCAATGCCGCGTGGCTGCAGACCTTCAGCGCGACGGTCAATGGCCGCCTGTTCGCGTTGCCAGGTGGCGATGCCGCATTGGCCGCAGTGGTCGAGGCGGGCAGCCAGGGCTACCGCAACCGCCCGGACCCGCGCTTGGGCACCGGCGAATTCTGGAACACCAGCGCCGGCATCGGTGCCGGTGGCGAACGTGACCGCTACGCGGCCGGTGTTGAACTGCAGCTGCCGTTGCTGCAGTCGCTGACCACCACCCTGGCAGGTCGCTACGACCAGTACCGCGCCGGCGGCGAGCATATCGGCAAGGCGACCTGGAGCTTCGGTGTCGAATTCCGTCCGATCGAAAGTCTGCTGATCCGCGGCACCGCGGCCACCAGCTTCCGTGCGCCGGACATGAACTATGTGTTCGCCACCGAGACCCGAGGCTACAACCCCGGCATGACCGACTACTGGCGCTGCCGTACCGCCGGCCAGTCGTATGACAACTGCGACTACAACGGCCTGTCGATCGACTACAGCAACCGCGCCAACCCGCAGCTGCAGCCGGAGTCGGCCAAGTCGTATGGCTTCGGCGTGGTCTGGTCGCCACTGTCCGGGCTGGATTTCAGCGCCGACTACTACGACATCCACATCGACAATGAAGTGACCAGCCTCGACACCAGCCGCATCCTGCGTGATGAGGCCGATTGCCGGCTGGGCCGCACCCTCGGCGGCGAAGCGCGCGACATCAGCTCGTCGCTGTGCCAGGACGCGCTGTCGCGGGTGATCCGCAACCCCTCCACTGCCAGCGTGCAGCCGGACCAGGTAACCCGCGTACTGATCAACCCGATCAATGCGGCATCGGAGTCGGTGCGCGGCATCGACCTGAAGGGCAACTGGCGCTTCGATGCGGGCCGCTATGGCCGCTTCACCACGCGCCTGGCCTACACCCTGGTGCTGGAGCATGAGTACAAGCAGTTCGCCGATGACGAAGTGCGCGACATCCGCAATTCGCTGGATGACTACCAGTGGCGCAGCAAGGCCAATGGCAGCATCACCTGGAACCAGGGCGACTGGACCACGACGCTGTATGGCAACCGTTTCGGCTCCCTGCCCAAGACCGATGGCAGTGGCCGCATCGCACCGTACATGACCTACAACGCCAGCGTGTTTCGCCAGTTCGGCGAAAACCTGTCGGTGGGCGTGATCGTCAACAACCTGCGCGACAGCCGCCCGCCGGCAGACAAGAACGGTGGCGGTTGGCCGTTCTATCCGGTCGGCAACTACGACCCGTATGGCCGTCAGTTCTGGGTGCAGCTGGATTACCGGTTCCGTTGATCCGGTGGAATGCGCAAAGGCCCGGCATTGCCGGGCCTGTCTTTGTGTGGCACTTCGCTTCCGGTGCCAAGCAATGGCATGCTCCCCCAATCAGCAGGGAGGAAACAACGCATGGACGTTCGTCATCTGATGGTTGTGGCGCTCGCAGTTGCGGGCTGCAGCAGCAAGGAAGAAGCACCGGAAGCCACTGCCCAGGACGCCACGATGGCACCTGCCGACCGGGGCGAGGCAGCAACACCGATACGCGCCGCTGCAACATCCCTGCACACCGCTTCCGCTCCGCCCAGGTCTGCAGTCATTGCTGCGGCGGCCAAGCCAGCGGAAGGAACGTTCCTCACCGGCGAGCGCAGCCTGTTGAGTGAGGGGGCGATGTCCGTTGAAAGATTCCATGCGGTGGTCGGTTCCAACAGGTCATTCGCACAGGCGGTCAGCCAATTCGAGCAGGATGCCGCACGCCAACCGGAAGCACAGGATCTGACCGGGCTATACAGGTCAGCGGTGACTGCGGCGCTGGACGGGAATACGGACGTGGTCTCGTTCGCATGCGGCTACAGCTTGTGCCTGGGCGAGATCCGCAGCCGGACCGAAGACGGTTTCAGCAGCTGGGCGCGCTCCTTCGGGAAGGGCAACACGCCTCCCGTCTATGCATTCGCAACGGCCGAGTACACCCTGGGCCGGAACCTGCATTCGGGACGCTTCGTATTCTCCACAGATCCGGCTGCCAACGGCATCACCACCCAGTAGGTCGGGACATGCCGGGCGGATGAAACGTTACGGCAGCGCCTGCACCAAGTACGACTCGATGACATAGCTGAAAGGCTGCTGCTGGCGGTCGCGCAGCAGCGCGCGCACTTCCAGGATTACACCATGGTCGCCCTCGCCGCGCGGCGGCCAGAACGTCTGGTCGGTCACGGTCTGGCGCTGGAAGCCGAGCGGACCGACCACGCGGCCGAACGGCTCGTCGGTCGTGTCCAGGACCTGGTTCATGGCCGGGCTGAGATGGTCGGGCAGGTACCAGTTGTCGGCCTCGGACAGCACGCGGCTGCCGCAGGCCAGCTGCACGCGCCGGTAACGCAGGGGCGTGGAGGCAGTGGCGCCCAGGGCCTGCAGCACGTCGGCCGGCGCGGTCTTGTCCTGGCCGTGCACACGCACGGCACGGACCCGGGCCTGCTCGGCCAGGCCGTGCTCGGCGCACCAGCTTTCCAGGGTGGCGGTGGCGCTCTGGCCGGCCAGCACGCGCTGGTGCAGTACCTCCACCAGCGCGGCGGAGGCAATCCGCTGCTGGCCCGGCGGCGCCTGCAGGGGCGCGCTGGCGCTGGCATCGGTGGCGGACAGGCTGGCGATCGGGGCAGCGGCCAGCAGGGACGCGGCCTGCCAGCGGCGAAGACGATCGTGGCGGTCGGACGGGCCCATGCGGCATCACAGCGGAAACAGGCGCCCATGTTACCCGTTCAGGCGTGTATCCGGCGTCCCTGCGGTGCATGGGCGCGGACGGGATTCATCGTGCCGGTGAATGCATGGCATGCAGATATTTCGTTGGCCGATGGACGCGGCGGCGGGCAGGATGGCGCCAGTGTTGGCTTTCCGGGAGAACCTGATGACCCTGCAGTTCGTCCATGGTGGCGTCGATCGCGACGGTGCCCCGCTGCATTTCCACATCCGTGATGGGCGGTTTGTCGGCATCAATGGCGACGATGCAGCCGTACAGGGAGCCGAAAGCGTCGATCTGACCGGCTTTACCGTGCTGCCTGGACTGGTCGACGGCCATATCCACCTGGACAAGAGTTTCGTCGGCGACCGCTGGCATCCGCATCAGCCGGTGAACAGCCTGCGCGAGCGTCTGGCGGTGGAAAAGGCCGCGATTGCCACCGCCGCACCCATGGCCGATCGTGCCGAGGCCCTGATCCGCCAGTGCAGCGGATTCGGTACGGTGGCGATGCGGTGCCACGTCGACATCGATGGCAGCACCGGCCTGCGTCACCTGGAGGCGGTGCGTGAAGCGGCGCTGCGTTGTGCTGACATCATGCGCATCCAGTGGGTGGCATTCCCACAGGCCGGCGTGATGTCGTGCCCGGGTACGGCGGCCATTCTGGAACAGGCGATCGCTGCCGGGGTGGAGGTGCTTGGAGGCATCGACCCGAGCACGCTGGACGGGGATGCCGAAGGCCAGCTTGCGCTGTTGTTCGGGCTGGCCGAGCGCTATGGCGTGCGTCTGGACATCCATCTGCACGAGCCGGGCGAGACCGGGCTGGCGCAGCTGCTGCGGATCGCCGCGCGCACACGCGCGGCGGGCCTGCAGGGCAGGGTGGCGGTCAGTCACGCCTATGCGCTGGGCGAGGTGCCGTTGGCGCGGGCGCTGCAGGTGGGTGAGGCCTTGGCTGCCGCAGGCGTAGCGATCATGAGCAATGCGCCGGGCGACCATCCGTTCCCGCCGCTGCGTGCTCTGCACGACGCTGGTGTGCGCGTGTTTGCCGGCAACGACAACATCCGCGACTGCTGGTGGCCCTATGGCAATGGCGACCTGCTGCAGCGGGCGATGCTGCTGGGCTATCGGTCGGGCTTCTACACCGATGGGGACCTGATGCTGGCGCTGGACATGGTCACCACCCATGCGGCGGAGGTGATCGGGTTGCCGCAGTACGGCATTGCAGAAGGTCGTCCGGCTACCTTCGTGGCGGTGCGTGCCGACCATGGCCCGGCGGCGGTGGCCGCAGTGCCGGCCGAGCGACGCGTGGTGGTCGACGGCCGTTGGCTGTAGCGGCCGGGCCGTGCCCGGTAGCACCTGGTAGTGCCGGCCGCTGGCCGGCTACTTCAACAGCAACAGCCGAAGCAACAGGGGCATTCTGAGGTAGGGCGGTGCGGTGTCGGATTGCGGGGACGCCGCAAGTACCCCTCCGGGGCCCGGCCCAGCCGCTGGCGGCTGTGCGTTCGGGCGCTTGCGAAGCAGTGCTTCGCAAGCAAAGCGCCCTCACCCCTGTAGCAACTGTGTTGCAGGAGGAGCCTGGGCCCCTCCTGCAGACGGGCACGGTAGTGCCGGCCGCTGGCCGGCAGCCTCAGGAGCAACGCCCTCTGGTGCGCTCAGGCGGGGATCGGTCCGCCTTGAGCGTCACGCATACGGGCGTTGAGAATCACCAGCATCTTCCGCATCACCGCCACGATGGCCACTTTGCCTTCCTTGCCCCGCGCTCGCAGCGACTGGTAAAAGTCCCGCAGGCGAGGTTCATGCCGCATGGCCGACATGCTGGCCATGTAGAGCACCTGACGGATCTCAGCCCTGCCGCCATGGATGCTTCGTTTGCCACGCATGGTCCCGCTGTCGTGGGACATGGGTGCCACACCGACCAGGCTGGCCACGGCCTTGCCACTGATCTTGCCCAGCTCGGGAAGATAGCTGGCCAACACGGCCTGCAGGCCCGGGCCAACACCTTTCATCGACTTCAGGACAGCCAGTTGAGGTTGCTGGGCAACCTGCTCGGCAATCTGTTTTCCCAAGCATTCAACCATCGTCTGCAGGTGGGTGATATTGGCCTGCAGCAGTCGGCGCAATGCACGATCAGTCACCATTTGCTGCTGCTGCCGCGCTACGGTCAGCGCGTGCATCGCCTGTCGACGTGCCCGCACAAATTCCCGCATCTTCCGCTGCCAAGGTTCCAATGGCTGATAGGACGGCAGTTTCACCAAGGCCGCCATCTGCGCCAATGCATAGGCATCCAGGCGGTCGGTCTTGGCCATCTGCCCCATCCCCTGGGCCAGCCTTCGGGCCCGCAGCGCGTTGGCGCGGACCACCGGATGACCAGCGTTGTGCAGGAAGTCCAGCACAGGCTGTTCGTAGCCACCAGTGGCCTCCAGCACGATCTGGACGGCTGGGCGTTTCCTCAGCCAGAGGTCCAATTCAGCAAAGCCGGAGCGGCTATTGCTGACCTGCAGGGTCTTTCCGTCTGTCGTGCCAACGTCGAGCCGGCGCTTGCTGACATCAATCCCGATCCCGTTCATCACCGGACTCCGTATAGTCTGGAAGGGTCGAGAGCTCCCCCGCTTGCCCAGTCTTATCACTGCGAGTGTCAGCTCCAGCAACTGTTCGGGCGGATCAAGGGAGATTCCGGCGTGGGCGCCAAGCTACATGGCGATCGTCGAGATCCAGGCTTACACGGCGGCCCACGCCGGCTCTCGACACCTACGTTGCCAGATTCCAATCAGATAAGGCTCAGCCGCGCCATCCATGGCGCGGATGCCCCGCAATCCGACACCGCCCCGCCTTCGACAGTTTTCCCGGAAACCAGTAGATCCACGCCATGCGTGGATGAATCTCCATTGGAAATCGAATATCTCGAAAAGCATCCACGCGTGGCGTGGATCCACCTGTCGACCAAGGTCGACACCTACCAACAGCATCACAGAGCGCCGTCCCACGGAATGCCAGCTTCTGCTGTTGCTGTTGCTGCTGCCGTTGAGGTTGCCGGCCAGCGGCCGGCACTACCAATGCGGTGCAGGGCGCAGCCCTGCCGACTATTCCGGCTCGCGCTGCACCTGGCGCCACAACTCGCTGGCCAGCGCACGCACCGCATCATCGGCATCGGCGCGATGCAGCAGGCCGATCTCGTAGTTGTCGACAAGGGGCAGGTCGCGCTGCCCATCGATGATGCGGTGTTCGCGGTTGACCGCGCGCCGTGGCAGCAGGCTGATGCCGATGCCGTCGGCCACCGCGCCCTGGATGCCGCTCAGCGAGGAACTGGTGAACGCGATGCGCCAGCGCAGGCCCAAGGCCTCGACGGCCTGGATCATCTCGTCGCGGTACAGCCCGCGCGGCGGGAAGGTGACCAGTGGCAGCGGGTCCTGCTGCAGGCTGCTGCTGCGCAGGCTGTCGATCCAATGCATCGGTTCGCGCCGGCAGTGCACGGCCTGGCGGGTGTTGCGACGCTGCTTGACCAGCACCAGGTCCAGCTCGCCATGGTCGAAGCCATGGGCCAGATCACGGCTGAGGCCGCTGCTGATTTCCAGCTTGACCTGCGGGTGGCGGCGACTGAAGGCGGCCAGCATGCGCGTGGTCTGCGGGTTCACGAAGTCCTCCGGCACACCGATGCGCACCGCGGTCTCCACGGTGGCGCCGGCCAAGGCCTGGGCCAGTTCCTCGTTCAGATCCAGCATGCGCCGGGCATAGCCCAGCAGGGTGTGCCCGGCGTCGGTGGGATGCACGTCGCGGTGGCCGCGTTCAAGCAGGCGGTGGCCGGCCAGTTCCTCCAGGCGGCGGATCTTCTGGCTGACCGTGGACTGGGTTGAATGCAGGCGGGTGGCCGCGGTGGTGAAGCTGCCACAGTCGGCGACCATCACCAGGGCCCGCAGCAGGTCCAGTTCGAACACTGTCCTATTCGATTTGGCACTGTCTTGCATTTGAACATTTCACTTCTGGATACCCGTGCCGACTTCTACCATGCAGGGTAGGGGCCGGCAATGGCCGGCGCCATTGCGCATGAGGAGAGTCACGATGCACCACCCTCGCTCCCGGCAGCGCCGTTCGTCATTGGCCCGCATGCTGCTGCTGTGCCTGCTGGCCATGGTCATCCCGGCGTGTACGGCGACTTCCCGAAGCGACGCCGATGCGCAGCTGCGCGATGCCGCCAGCCGCGGTGATGCCCGCGCCGTGCGCGAGGCACTGGATGCGGGTGCCGATCTGGAGGCGCGTGACGGCCAGGGCCGCACGGCCCTGCTGCTGGCCACCCACGGCAACAACGTGGATGTGGCGCGCGAACTGATCGAGGCCGGTGCCGACGTCAATGCCAAGGACGCGTTGCAGGACAGCGCGTACCTGTATGCCGGCGCGCGCGGCCTGGATGAGATCCTGGCGCTGACGCTCGCCCACGGTGCAGACCTGCGCAGCACCAACCGCTATGGCGGTACCGCGCTGATTCCTGCCGCCGAACGCGGCCACGTCGCCACCGTGCGTACGCTGCTGCGCGCCGGCGTGGCCGTGGATCATGTCAACCGCCTGCACTGGACTGCACTGCTGGAGGCGATCCTGCTTGGCGATGGCGGCCCGCGCCACGTGCAGATCGTACAGCTGCTGCTGGACGCCGGCGCCAACCCCGAGCTTGCCGATGGCGACGGCGTAACGCCGCTGGCGCATGCCAAGCAACGCGGCTACACCAACATCGAAACCCTGCTGCGCCAGCATGGCGCGACGCGCTGACACCCGCCCCTTCCACCCGCAAGCTGCCGTGCCCACCAGGATGCCGTCCATGTTCCGTTCCCATCCGTTGTCCCTTGCCGTCCTTCTTGCCGTTGCACCGCTGTCGGCCTCTGCGGCCGAACGCGCCGATCTGCTGATCCGCAACGCCACGGTGGTCGATGTCGAGCACGCACGCAGCGTGCCCGGGCAGAGCGTGGTCATCCGTGGCGAGGACATCGTCGCGGTCGGTCCCGATGCGCAGCTACGCAGCCAGTGGAGCGCCAGCCGGCAGATCGACGCCAAGGGCAAGTACCTGATTCCAGGCCTGTGGGACATGCACGTGCACTTCGGTGGTGGTCCGGCGCTGGTGGAAGAGAACAAGGCGCTGCTGCCGCTGTACATCGCTCATGGCATCACCACGATCCGCGATTGCTCAGGTGATCTTCCGCAGCAGGTACTGCAGTGGCGCGGCGACATCGCCAACGGCACGCTGTTCGGTCCGCGCCTGCTGACCTCCGGTGCGAAAATCGAAGGCATCAAGCCGGTCTGGAAGGGCACCATCGAAGTGGGCAGCAAGGCCGATGCGGACAAGGCGATCGAGCGCCTGCAGCACGACAAGGTCGACTTCGTGAAGATCACCGACAGCACGCTGACGCCGGAGCTGTTCCTGTACTCGGCCAGCGCGGCGCGCAAGGCGGGTCTCAAGGCCTCGGGCCACATTCCGATGGCGTTGACGGTGGAGCAGGCCGTGGATGCGGGCCTGGCCTCGATCGAGCATCTGGACTATGCCTTCAAGGCTGGCAGCAAGGACGAGGCGCAGATCGCGGCCGATTTCGGCGCCGGGCGCATCGATCGAGCCGAAGCCAACCGCCGGCTCGACGCCAGCTTCGATCGCGAAACCGCGCTGCATGCCTACCGTGATTTCGCCAAGCGTGGCGTATTCGTGACGCCGACCCTCAACGGTGGCCGCATCCTCGACTTCCTCGACCAGAACGACCACGCCGATGATCCGTATCTGGCCTATATCGGCCCGGGCCTGCGCGCGACCTATACCTGGCGCATCGAGCGCGCGGCCAAGGCCACCCCGGCCCAGATCGAGGCGCGCCATGCGCAGTACCACCAGGTGGCTGCGGTGCTGCCGCTGCTGCAGGAAGCGGGAGTGACGATCATTGCCGGTACCGATGCCGGCTTCCTCAATTCGTTCAACTACCCGGGCATCGGCCTGCACCAGGAGCTGCAGCTGTTCGTGAAGGAGGGCCTGAGCGCAGCGCAGGCGCTGTCGGCCGCCACCCGCTCCGGCCCGGCCTGGTTCGGCCAGATGCAGCGCTATGGTGGCGTCACCAAGGGCAAGGCGGCCGATCTGGTGCTGCTGACGGCCAATCCTTTGCAGGACATCGCTGCCACCGAAAAGATCGACAGCGTGATCCTGCACGGTGATGTGTACGATCGCGCAGCGCTGGACAGGATGCTGGCCGACACCAAGGCCAGGGTCGCTGCATGGAACGCCGAATCAGCGGCCACGTCCGCGCCATAACCGGTTTCCGGCAGCACTCCAGTGGGGGCGGGATGCGGCGTGTAGGCACGCGCGCATGCCCGCCTCTTTTGTGCACTGCGCAATTTCGACCGGGCCGCGCAGCAACCTTGCGTTGGCGGGCTCAGTCAAGGCGTGACGCAATTCACACAACTGATGTGAAGTGCTCTGGATACACGCGCTTTACACGGAATTTCCATGCGGCGTTCACCTGTCACCCATGTAAATCGACTTCATCGGGCGGGGGAAATGATGGTCGACGTCCGACAGCCCTGACCGCGTTTACACACGCGCTTCGGTGATTCCAGACAAGAGGATTGTCGTACATGCATTTCGACCACGCGCCCAGACCGTAATCCACCTTGGGGGCCTCGCCGGGCGCGCACGTTGCTGCCTCCGGACCCCAGCCTTTCCTGAAGTTCCGTTCGACCAGTCGCGCTCTGCGCAGGCTGCGGGCGGCTTCGTCCAGACATTCATCGAACTGCCGTGTCAGCGCCATCGCTGTGCGTGTCGTTGTTCTGCGCATGGCGGGGCCCCATCGATCAGAGGACCGTCCCATGGCTATCCGCGTCAAGGTTGTTCCGGTCAGTGAAACCATCACCGCCACCACCCCGGCCACCACTGTTGCCAACAACGTGGTGGTGTTGCAACAGAGCAGTGACGTCGCACTGGACATCGACCCGGACCAGGTGGCCGGCTACGTGAAGGATGGCCAGGATCTGGTGGTCCAGCTCAAGAACGGCGACAACGTGCGCATCGCAAATTTCTATGTCGATGGCCAGGCCCCGAGCCAACTGTTCCTGGTCGACAAGGAAAAGCTCGTCGCCGTTGACCTTCCAGCAGCAGCCAGTGACGGCCCGCTGGCCGCGAGCTACCTGCCGCAGGACACCCTTGCCGGATTCGATTCGATGACCGCTGCTGGCGCTGCCACGACGGGCGGCGGTGTCAGTGGCGCGATGATCCTGGGCGGGCTTGCGGCGGTGGGTGCGGCGGTCGCTCTGGCCAGCAGCGGCGGCGATGGCGGCGGTGGCGGCGAAACATCACCTCCTCCGCCCGCGCCACCGCCGCCGGACACCACTGCACCTTCGGCACCGACCGCACTGGCAGTCAGTGCGGATGGCCGCACCTTGACCGGGCGCGGTGAGGCGGGCACCACCGTGCGTGTGGACAGCAACGGCGACGGACGACCGGATACGACCGGCACCGTAGGTGCCGATGGCCGCTTCAGCATCACGCTATCGCCGCCGCTGACCAACGGCGAGCAGATCACCGTGACCCTGGCCGATGCGGCTGGCAACGTGAGCGGACCCGGGCAGGTGACCGCACCGGATACCACGCCGCCTGCGGCTGCCACCAACGTGGTGGTGTCCGACGACGGCAGCAGCGTCAGTGGCAATGGCGAGCCCGGCGCGACTGTGGGTGTGGATACCAACGGCGATGGCCAACCGGACATCACCGGTGTGGTGGGCAGCGATGGTCAGTTCGCGCTTCCGCTGGACCCACCGCTGACCAATGGTGAAACCGTCAGCGTGGTGGTTACCGACCCGGCCGGCAACAGCAGTCCGCCGGTTTCGGTGCAGGCGCCGGACTACCCGGACGCCCCGCTGCTGGACGCCAGCAACGGCAGCGTCATTTCCGGTACGGCCGGCGCCGGGCTGACCATCGTGCTGACCGACGGCGATGGAAATCCGATCGGTCAGGCCGTGGCCGATGCCAATGGCGACTGGAGCTTCACGCCGTCCACGCCGCTGGCCGATGGCACGGTTGTGAACGCGGTTGCACAGGACAGCGCAGGCAACAGCAGTCCGGTGGCCTCGATCACCGTGGACGCCGTGGCGCCCGCTGCGCCGGTGGTCGACCCGAGCAATGGCAGCGAGCTCAGTGGCACTGCCGAGGCAGGCAGCACCGTGACCCTGACCGACGGCAGTGGCAATCCCATTGGTGAGGCGATCGCCGACGCCGATGGCAACTGGAGCTTCACGCCGGGCACGCCGCTGGCCGACGGCACGGTGGTCAACGCCACCGCGACCGATGCGGCCGGCAATACCAGCGGGCCGGGCAGCGCTACCGTGGATGCGGTGGCGCCGACCTTGCCGACCGTCAACCTGAGCAACGGCAGCAGTCTGAGCGGTACCGCCGAACCGGGCAGCACCGTGACCCTGACCGACGGCAGCGGCAACCCGATCGGGCAGGTGACCGCTGATGGCAGCGGCAACTGGTCGTTCACCCCCTCCACACCGTTGGCCGATGGCACGGTGGTGAACGTGGTGGCCGAGGATGCGGCCGGCAACACCAGCCCGCCAGCAACCGTGACGGTCGACGCCAGCGCGCCGGCGGCACCGGTGCTCAACGCGAGCAATGGCACTACGATCAGCGGCACTGCCGAAGCGGGCAGTACCGTGACCCTGACCGACGGCAGCGGCAATCCGATCGGCCAGGTGACGGCCGACGGCAGCGGCAACTGGAGCTTCGCGCCGGGCACGCCGCTGGCCAATGGCACCGTGGTCGTCGCCACGGCCACCGACCCCACCGGCAATACCGGCCCTCAGGCTGCCACCACGGTGGACGCGCTGGCACCCGCCGCGCCGGTGGTTGATCCGAGCAACGGCGTGACCATCAGCGGTACGGCCGAAGCCGGCGCAACCGTGACCCTGACAGACGGCGGCGGCAACCCGATTGGCCAGGTCACCGCCGATGGCAGTGGCAACTGGAGTTTCACGCCGGGCACGCCGCTGGCCGACGGCACGGTGGTCAACGCCACCGCGACCGATGCGGCTGGCAATACCAGCGGGCCGGGCAGCGCTACCGTGGATGCGGTGGCGCCGACCTTGCCGACCGTCAACCTGAGCAACGGCAGCAGCCTGAGCGGTACCGCCGAACCGGGCAGCACCGTGACCCTGACCGACGGCAGCGGCAACCCGATCGGGCAGGTGACCGCTGATGGCAGCGGCAACTGGTCGTTCACCCCCTCCACACCCTTGGCCGATGGCACCGTGGTGAACGTGGTGGCCGAGGATGCGGCCGGCAACACCAGCCCGCCAGCAACCGTGACGGTCGACGCCAGCGCGCCGGCGGCACCGGTGCTCAACGCGAGCAATGGCACTACGATCAGCGGCACTGCCGAAGCGGGCAGTACCGTGACCCTGACCGACGGCAGCGGCAATCCGATCGGCCAGGTGACGGCCGACGGCAGCGGCAACTGGAGCTTCGCGCCGGGCACGCCGCTGGCCAATGGCACCGTGGTCGTCGCCACGGCCACCGACCCCACCGGCAATACCGGCCCTCAGGCTGCCACCACGGTGGACGCGCTGGCACCCGCCGCGCCGGTGGTTGATCCGAGCAACGGCGTGACCATCAGCGGTACGGCCGAAGCCGGCGCAACCGTGACCCTGACAGACGGCGGCGGCAACCCGATTGGCCAGGTCACCGCCGATGGCAGTGGCAACTGGAGTTTCACGCCGGGCACGCCGCTGGCCGACGGCACGGTGGTCAACGCCACCGCGACCGATGCGGCTGGCAATACCAGCGGGCCGGGCAGCGCTACCGTGGATGCGGTGGCGCCGACCTTGCCGACCGTCAACCTGAGCAACGGCAGCAGCCTGAGCGGTACCGCCGAACCGGGCAGCACCGTGACCCTGACCGACGGCAGCGGCAACCCGATCGGGCAGGTGACCGCTGATGGCAGCGGCAACTGGTCGTTCACCCCTCCACACCCTTGGCCGATGGCACCGTGGTGAACGTGGTGGCCGAGGATGCGGCCGGCAACACCAGCCCGCCAGCAACCGTGACGGTCGACGCCAGCGCGCCGGCGGCACCGGTGCTCAACGCGAGCAATGGCACTACGATCAGCGGCACTGCCGAAGCGGGCAGTACCGTGACCCTGACCGACGGCAGCGGCAATCCGATCGGCCAGGTGACGGCCGACGGCAGCGGCAACTGGAGCTTCGCGCCGGGCACGCCGCTGGCCAATGGCACCGTGGTCGTCGCCACGGCCACCGACCCCACCGGCAATACCGGCCCTCAGGCTGCCACCACGGTGGACGCGCTGGCACCCGCCGCGCCGGTGGTTGATCCGAGCAACGGCGTGACCATCAGCGGTACGGCCGAAGCCGGCGCAACCGTGACCCTGACAGACGGCGGCGGCAACCCGATTGGCCAGGTCACCGCCGATGGCAGTGGCAACTGGAGTTTCACGCCGGGCACGCCGCTGGCCGACGGCACGGTGGTCAACGCCACCGCGACCGATGCGGCCGGCAATACCAGCGGGCCGGGCAGCGCTACAGTGGATTCCCTTCCGCCCGCCGCGCCGGTGGTCAACCCGACCAACGGCAATGTGCTCACCGGCACTGCGGAGGCGAACAGCAGCGTCACCTTGACCGACGGCAGCGGCAACCCGATCGGCCAGGTCATCGCTGACGGCAGTGGCAACTGGAGTTTCACGCCGGGCACGCAGCTGGCCGACGGCACGGTGGTCAACGCCACCGCGACCGACGCAGCCGGCAACACCAGCCCTCCCGGCAGCACTACGGTCGATGCTTCGTTGCCGTCGATCCCGCAGGTCGATCCGAGCAATGGCGCGGTCATCAGTGGCACGGCCGACGCCGGCAATACGATCATCATCACTGATGGCGGTGGCAATCCGATCGGGCAGGTTACCGCCGATGGCAGCGGCAACTGGTCGTTCACCCCGGGAGTACCGCTGCCGGACGGCACGGTGGTCAACGTGGTGGCGCGCAGCCCCGGCGGCACTGACAGTGCGCCGGCGGTGATCACGGTCGATGGTCTGGCTCCGGCCGCGCCGGTGATCGACCCGAGCAACGGCGCGGAGATCAGCGGCACCGCTGAAGCGGGTGCCACAGTGATCCTCACCGACGGCGGCGGCAACCCGATCGGCCAGGCCGTCGCCGATGGCACGGGCAACTGGAGCTTCACGCCGGGTACGCCGTTGGCCGATGGCACGGTGATCAACGCGGTGGCCCAGGACCCGGCCGGCAACACCAGCGGCCCGGCCAGCGTCACCGTTGACGCGCTCGCACCTGCGGCACCGACCATCAATCCCAGCAATGGCGTGGTCATCAGTGGTACCGCTGAAGCCGGTGCGACGGTGCTGCTCACCGATGGCAGCGGCAACCCGATCGGCCAGGCAACTGCCGATGGCAGTGGCAACTGGAGCTTCACGCCAGGCGCACCGCTGGCCGATGGCACGGTGATCAACGCAGTGGCCCAGGATCCGGCCGGTAATACCAGCGGCCCGGTCAGCACTACGGTGGATTCGGTTGCGCCGGCCGCGCCGGTGATCGACCCGAGCAACGGCGCGGTGATCAGCGGTACCGCCGAAGCGGGTGCCACCGTGATCCTGACCGACGGCGGCGGCAACCCGATCGGCCAGGTGACGGCCGACGGCAGCGGCAACTGGTCGTTCACCCCGGGAGTACCGCTGGCCGATGGCACGGTGATCAACGCGGTGGCCCAGGATCCGGCTGGTAATACCAGCGGCCCGGTCAGCACCACGGTCGACGCGCTGGCACCCGCTACGCCGGTGATCGACCCGAGCAACGGCACAGTGATCAGCGGTACCGCTGAAGCGGGTGCCACCGTGATCCTGACCGACGGCGGCGGCAACCCGATCGGCCAGGCCGTCGCCGATGGCACGGGCAACTGGAGCTTCACGCCGGGTACGCCGTTGGCCGATGGCACGGTGATCAACGCGGTGGCCCAAGACCCGGCCGGCAACACCAGCGGCCCGGCCAGCGTCACCGTTGACGCGCTCGCACCTGCGGCACCGACCATCAATCCCAGCAATGGCGTGGTCATCAGTGGTACCGCTGAAGCCGGTGCGACGGTGCTGCTCACCGATGGCAGCGGCAACCCGATCGGCCAGGCAACTGCCGATGGCAGTGGCAACTGGAGCTTCACGCCAGGCGCACCGCTGGCCGATGGCACGGTGATCAACGCAGTGGCCCAGGATCCGGCCGGTAATACCAGCGGCCCGGTCAGCACCACGGTGGATTCGGTTGCGCCGGCCGCGCCGGTGATCGACCCGAGCAACGGCGCGGTGATCAGCGGTACCGCCGAAGCGGGTGCCACCGTGATCCTGACCGACGGCGGCGGCAACCCGATCGGCCAGGTGACGGCCGACGGCAGCGGCAACTGGAGCTTCAGCCCAGGCACGCCGCTGGCCGATGGCACGGTGATCAACGCGGTGGCCCAGGATCCGGCTGGTAATACCAGCGGCCCGGTCAGCACCACGGTCGACGCGCTGGCACCCGCTACGCCGGTGATCGACCCGAGCAACGGCACAGTGATCAGCGGTACCGCTGAAGCGGGTGCCACCGTGATCCTCACCGACGGCGGCGGCAACCCGATCGGCCAGGCCGTCGCCGATGGCACGGGCAACTGGAGCTTCACGCCGGGTACGCCGTTGGCCGATGGCACGGTGATCAACGCGGTGGCCCAAGACCCGGCCGGCAACACCAGCGGCCCGGCCAGCGTCACCGTTGACGCGCTCGCACCTGCGGCACCGACCATCAATCCCAGCAATGGCGTGGTCATCAGTGGTACCGCTGAAGCCGGTGCGACGGTGCTGCTCACCGATGGCAGCGGCAACCCGATCGGCCAGGCAACTGCCGATGGCAGTGGCAACTGGAGCTTCACGCCAGGCACGCCGCTGGCCGATGGCACGGTGATCAACGCAGTGGCCCAGGATCCGGCCGGTAATACCAGCGGCCCGGTCAGCACCACGGTCGACACGGTGGCGCCAACGGCACCGCTGTTGAGCATCAGTGCCGATGGCGCACTGCTGACCGGCACCGCCGAACCCAACAGCCAGGTACGCATCGTTGTGAATGGCGACACTGCCAACGCGGTTACGGTGAACGTCGACGGCAGCGGCAACTTCACCCTGCCGTTCACGCCAGCGCTGGTCACCGGCGAATTGATCGTCGGTGTCGCGGTGGATGCTGCCGGCAACATCAGTGGTCCGGCAACCCTCAATGCCCCGGACCTCGCACCGCCGGTCATCAGCGTGCCCGAGTCCGTCGACACCTGGATCAACGCCGCTGAAATCGGCGACGGTATCCAGGTGGATGTCACGGTGCGCCCGACGATGCAGGCCGGGCAGGTCGTGACGGTCAGGTTCGCTGGCCAGAACGGCTACGAGGCCGAGGTCAGTCACACCCTGACCGCCGGTGATATCGCGGCCGGGACGGTGACCCTGACCCTGACCCCGCCCGGCGGGCAAGGGCCGTTCCCGCAAGGGGCATCGACGATCACCGCCGATATCAATGGCGGTGCCGACGCCACGCCGGTGGCGTTCACCATCGACACCGTGCCGCCGGCCACGCCGGTGCTGTCGCTGGTGGGCAACCTGCTGACCATCTCCGCAGAGCCCGGTACCGAGCTGACCGTCACCGTGAACGTGGGCGGGGTGACCGCAACCGCCACGGTCACCGCCGACAACAGCGGATTGGCGTCGCTCAATCTGCTCACCGACCTGGACATCGACTTCGGTTGGGACCAGCTGCTCAATGCCCAGGTCGGCGTGGTTGGCCGCGATCCGGCCGGCAACCCGAGCAATGTCGCCAGCATCGGCGTGGGTACCAGCATCGAGCAGCCGGTCACGATCGGCAACTTCGGTGTTGATGTCAGCCTCAACCCGCTCAACCCGCGGTTCGGCTTCAGCGGAACCACCGAACCCAACTCCAGCGTGGTGATCCGCGTGATCACGCCAGCGTTGAATGTGGAGCTGCTGCCGATCCAGGCCGACGCGAGCGGGAACTTCTCGTTGAACCTGCTCAGCCCGACCGTGCTGACCCAGCTTGGGTTGAACATCACCGACATCCTCAACCTCGGCTCGCAGATTTCGTTCAATCTGGTGTCCACCGATACCAATGGCAACGACAGTGCCGCCTATGGCATCACCCTGAGCCCGAACGGGCTGTCGTTGAACATCGGCGAAATCGACGTCAATGGCACCTCCGGCGACGATGTGCTGTCCGGTGCGGACGGCAGTTCGGAGCAGATCAATGGCGGCGCCGGCAGTGACCTGGTCTTCAACGTGGGTACCGGTGACCAGGTAGTGGCGGGCACGGGCAATGACACGGTCCAGATCACCGCGACCAACTTCGTCAGCATCGACGGCGGCGACGGGTTCGATACGCTGCTGCTGGCCAACGGCATCGACCTGGACTACAACGCGGTCGGCGTCGGCACGCTCAGCAACATCGAGCGCATCGATCTGGGCACGGGCGATCCGGGCAGCGTGCTGACCCTGACGGCTGCAGAGGTGGACGCCATTACCGACGGCAACAACACCCTGCAGATCACCGGCGAGAGCAATGACACCCTGAACGTGGCCGGCGCAGTGGACACCGGTACCACACAGCTCATCAACGGCATTACCTACGACGTGTACACCTTTGGCAGCACGACGCTGCTGGTTGAAGACAACACGGTGCAGGTGGTGGCCTGATGCAGCAACGCCGGTGTGGGAGGCGGTGGGTGGGAGGAGCGTTCGCGCTCCTCCTGCTGGCGGGGGTTCCCGCAGGAACCTGTGCAATGAGCGTGGAGCAGGCAGTACAGGTGGGGCTGGCGATCCATCCCAGGGTTCGCGCAGCGCTGAGCGAGGCCGAGCGTGCCGGGACCGATGTCAAGATCGCGCGTGGCGGCTATTTTCCCGCCCTGCAGGTGTCGGGCGGCCCGCAGGCCGGGCACATGTCGGAAATGGTGTATGACGTGACGCTGTCGCAGATGCTGTTCGATTGGGGACGCACCCGCAGCCAGGTTGCTGCAGCTTCGGCCACCGAGCGGCGCCATCTGGCGGCGCTGGAGGTTGCCCGCGACGACGCGGCGCTGGACATCATAGAAACGTATCTGGACGTCCTGGTCGCACGTGAACGGGTAGCGGCGGTGCGCGGTTTCCTGCAGCGCATCGAGGGCGTGCGTGGCATGGCCCGGGATCGCAGCGGCAGCGGCTATGCTGACCGCACCGAGCTGGACAGGGCCCAGCTGGAATTCGCGCGTGGCCAGGACCAGCTCGCGCTGGAAGAGGGCGCACTGCGCGATGCCGACAACCAGCTGGCGTTGCTGCTGGGTCAGCCCCCGGGGCAGCTGCAGGTGCCGGTGCTGCCGGCAGGCGCTCGCCCCTGGCAGCAGGAACTGGAAGCGGCGATCGATGCGGCGCCACTGCTGCGCGAGTCCAGCGAGGACGCCGCCGCGGCCGAGGCGGAACTGGCAGAATCGCGCGCCGCGCTGAAGCCGCAGTTGAACGTCGAGGCGTCGGCGCTGCGCAGGGAGATCGGCGGCCAGATGGAGAACGACTCGGTGGTCTCGCTGCGGCTGCGGATGGACGTGGTGAGAGGATTCAGCAATTTCCAGCGGCCGGCGGCGGCGCGGCAGCGCCTGGAAGCGGCGCGCTGGTCGGCCGATGCCACCCGTCGCGACCTTCGCCGCAAGATGCGCACGTTGTTCGACAACGCAGATGCGCTGGGGCTGCGTGAGCAGGCACTGCAGCAGCAGGTGGACGAGTCCAGCCGTGTTGGAACCCTTTACCACGATCAATTCCAGGTCGGGCGTCGCGACATCATCGATCTGCTCAGCGTGCAGCGTGAGCGGATGGAAGCCGAACGCCAGCTGGCCACACTGCGCATGGAGCGCGTCCGCATCGATTACCGCGCGGCGGCCCAGGTCGGGCAGCTGGGCGAACTGCTAGGAGGGAGGACCCATGCAGACGCCGCGCATTGAGGTGGCTGGTGGCAGCAGCAACCTGCCACGCGACCCGCTACAGGATGGCCTGTTGCTGCTGTGCGCGCGGCTCGGACGACCGCTGGCGGCCGCAGAACTGGTCGATGGCATTGCCCTGGAACAGGGGCGCCTGCCGCTGCCGCGGGTGCCGCGTGCGCTGCGTCGCGCCGATCTGAATGCCCGCGTCGAGGCGTTCGACCTGGCCGACATTGACGATTACCTGCTGCCGGCACTGCTGCTGTTGAACAACGGCAACACCGTGCTGCTGACTGCGCTGGAAGGCGGCCAGGCGCGAGTGGAGGTACCACAGGCCGACGGCGGTGCGCAGGCAATGGCAATGCCCGCGCTGCAATCGCTCTACAGCGGTACGGCCGTGTTCGCCAAGCCGCGCTTCCGCTCCGACGGACGGGTCGGCGGTTTTGCCGCCGGTGATGACCAGCACTGGTTCTATGGCCCGTTGCGGCAGTTGTGGCGCTCCTATGCGGAAGTGGGTGCTGCCGCGTTCGTCGCCAACCTGCTGGCCATCGCCACGGCCATTTTCGCCATGCAGGTCTACGACCGCGTGGTACCCGTGGCAGCATTCGACACGCTGTGGGTGCTGGCCAGTGGCGTTGCCGTGGCCGTGGTGATCGAAGGCGTGCTGCGGGTACTGCGCGGCCAGTTGCTGCATGTGCTGGGCAAACGCATGGACCTGCAACTGGGCACGCTGTTGTTTGCCCGCGTTCTGGGTACCCGTGTGGCTGCCAAGCCCGCTTCGATGGGTGCGTTCAGCACCCAGGTGCGCGAGTTCGAGGGCGTGCGCGACTTCTTCACCTCGTCCACGGCGGCCTTGCTGAGCGATCTGCCGTTCGTGTTCGTGTTCCTGCTGCTGATCGCCCTGATCGGCGGCCACGTGGTCTGGGTGCCGATCGTGGCCTGCGTGCTGATGGTGTTGCCGGGTTTGCTGGCGCAGCGGCGGCTTGGCGAACTTTCCCGGCAGAACCTGCGCGAGGGCGCGATGAAGAACAGCGTGCTGCTGGAGGCCTTCGAGCACCTGGAGACGGTCAAGGCCACGCGGGCGGAAGGCCGCAGCCTGAAGCACTGGGAATCCCTCACCGCACAGTTGGCCGGTACGGCGCTGAAGTCCAGCACGCTCACGGCCAGCATCAGTCATGGCGCTGCGGTGGTGCAGCAGCTGTGCTATGTGGGCGTGGTTGCCTTCGGCGTATACCGCATCAACGACGGTGCGATGACGGTGGGTGCACTGGTGGCATGCTCGATCCTGGCTTCGCGCGCCATCGCGCCGCTGTCGCAGGTGGCGGCCGTGCTCGGCCGCTGGCAGCACACCAAGGTGGCCATGGAGGGGCTGGACCAGTTGATGGGCGCTGAACAGGAACGGCCACAGGGTGCCCGCTTCGTGCACAAGCCAAGGTTGCAGGGGGCCTACCAGTTGCACGAGGTGCGACTGGCGTTCGGCGAGGGGGCCTGGGTGGTGGACGTTCACGGGCTCTCCATCGCGCCGGGGCAGCGGGTGGCGTTGCTCGGCGGAAACGGCGCCGGCAAGTCCAGCCTGTTGCGTCTGTTGTCGGGCCTGGTCACGCCGCAGCAGGGGCGGATGCTGCTCGATGACGTGGCGTTGTCTCAGATCGATCCGGGCGACCGTGCACGCAACATCGGCTACCTGCCGCAGGATGTGGCGCTGTTCCATGGCACGTTGCGCGAAAACCTCAATCTGGAGGGGGCTGCCTGGCGCGACGAAGAGCTGCTCGAGGCGCTGGACGCGGTTGGCATCGGGCCGTTCGTGCGCGGCAACCCGTTGGGCCTTGACCAGATGGTGCTGGGCAACGGCAGCCTCTCCGGCGGCCAGCGCCAGGCGATCGGCCTGGCCCGGGTGATCCTGCAGGACCCTCCCATCGTGTTGCTCGACGAACCCACCGCCGCGTTCGACCAGCAAAGCGAAACGCACGTCGTGCAGTTCCTGCAGCGCTGGCTTGGTCAGCGCACGCTGGTGCTGACCACGCACAAGCGCAGCATGCTGGCGCTGGTGGAACGGGCAGTGGTGATGCGTGATGGCAGGATCGTCATGGACGGGCCGTTGGACCAGGTAGTGCAGGGCAACCAGGTTCAGCCGATCGCCGCCGTCGCGGGAGGACACCATGGCTGATCACGGGAAGAACGCGCAACGGCTGCGCCGTGACCTTGCCGACCCGCTGCTGGCGGCCACCCATCCGGTGTATCGGCCACTGCTGTGGGTGCTGCTGGCGACCGTGGCGATCGCCGTGCTGTGGGCGGCGCTGGCCCAGCTGGACCAGGTCACCCGTGGCGAAGGACGTATCGTGCCGTTCAGCCGCATGCAGAAGATCCAGAGCCTTGAGGGCGGCATCCTCGATCGCTTGCTGGTGAAGGAAGGCGATCTGGTGGTGGTGGGACAACCGCTGGTGCGGCTGGAAGAAACCCACTTCCGCACCAATTACGAAGAGTCGGCCAATCAGTCGCAGGTGCTGCGCGCGGCCATCGCCCGCCTTGAGGCCGAGGTGCTGGGCAAGGGGACCATCGCGTTTCCGGCTGACATCCCAGGCGACAGCGCGCTTGCAAGATCCGAACAGGAGCTGTTCCAGTCGCGTCGCGCCACGCTGCAACAGAGCTCGGCCGCCATCGGCCAGCAGCTGGCCATTGCCCGCGACCAGCTACGCATCGTCCGTCCGCTGGTTGCACGCAACGCGGTCAGCCAGATGGAGGAACTCAAGCTTGCGCAGGAGATTGCTACGCTCACCGGCAAGCTCAGTGAGCTGCGCAACACCTACTTCCAGGATGCTTATACCGAAAGGTCCAAGCTGAAAGCGGAGCTGTCGTCGCTGGAGCCCATCGTGCACCAGCGCCAGGACCAGTTGCGGCGCACCGAGATCCTGTCCCCGGTGCGTGGGCGGGTTAATACGGTGCTGATCAACACCCGCGGAGGCGTCATCCCGCCGGGAGAGCCCATCATGGAGGTGATTCCGGTGGAGGAGCGGCTGTTGGTGGAGGCGCGCATCAAGCCGCGCGATGTGGCCTTCCTGGTCCCGGGCATGCAGGCGAAGGTCAAGATCACCGCCTACGACTACACCATCTATGGCGAGCTCAGTGGCACTGTCGAGCAGATCAGCGCCGATACGATCGAGGAGGACACGCCACGCGGCAAGGAGTCCTTCTACCAGGTGCTCATCCGCACCGACGGCAGCCAGTTGCGGCGGCATGGCGAGGTCCTGCCGATCATCCCCGGCATGGTGGCCGACGTGGATATCCTGACCGGCAAGCGCAGTGTGCTGAACTACCTGCTGCGACCGCTGATCAAGGCAAGGCTGAACTAGGCGGCAGCTTCATGCGCCGGCAGGCTGTCACTTTGCTGCCGGCCGCATCCCATGCAGCTGCGGCAGCGTGGTTTTCATCGCGTCGATGAAGGCGCGCAGGCGCAACGGTTGCTGGCGCGCAGCCGGGAACACCAGATGCACCGGCAGTGGTGGTGCCTGCCAGTCCGGCAAAAGCTGCACCAACCGACCTTCGGCCAGGTCCTCGGCTACCAGCCAGGCCGACACCACTGCGGCCCCCAATCCCGCACGTGCGGCCTGCTGCACCACGAACAGGTTGTCGCTCAGCAGGCGTGGCGTGATCGACAGCGTGTGCGCACGGCCCCGCGCGTCGTGCAGCAGCAGACGTTCGCGGTAGTAGGTGACCAGCGAGATCCACGGCAATGCCTGCGCCTGCTCGGGCGTGGTGACCGACTCCGCATGGGCCAGTGACGGTGCGGCCACTACAATGCGCGGCACTTCGGCCAGCGGCAGGGCGACCACGCGCGGTTCATCGACCGGGCCGACCCGCACCGCGCAGTCGATGCCTTCGGCGATGAAGTCCGGGCGGCGGTCCTCGAGGATCCACTCCAGGCTCAGTTGTGGATGCTGGGCCAAGAAGTCGAGCATGGTGGGCAGCAGCTGCGCCTGGCCGAACGCATGCGGCACCATCACCCGCAGGCGGCCGCTGAGCCTCTGTGTCTGCCCATGCAACTCGGCCTGCAACGCTTCCCATTCGTCCACCACCCGCTGCGCATGTCGTTGGCAGCGCTGGCCCTCCTCGGTCAGCAGCAGGCCGTGGGTAGACCGCTGCAGCAGGCGCAGGCCCAGCTGCCGTTCCAGGGCTTGAAGCCGACGGCTGACGGTGGGCTGGGTCGTGCCCAGTTGCACGGCGGCAGCAGAAAGGCTGCCGCTGTCGACGATGCGCAGGAAGGTACGCAGCAGGTCCAGGCGGTCGCCGCCCGAGGCAGGATCGTTCATGCGAATGGCGTATGTAAAGTATGTGGTTGAGCCTACTACAGACGTCTGGCGAATGCGGGCACGCTACGCTTCAATTCCCTCCCTGGTACCCCCCATGCCCACTCCCTCGCTCTCAACCATCGTCTCTACCCCCAGCGCTGCGCCGGCCCCATCCCTGGTGCTGGCCATGGCCGCTGGCGCGGGCTTTTCGGTGGCCTCGCTCTATTACAGCCAGCCGATGCTGGGCCTGATCGCGCAGGATCTGGCTACGGGCGAGCGTGCCGTGGGCCTGGTGCCGACCCTGACCCAGCTGGGTTATGCACTGGGCATCCTGCTGCTGGCTCCACTGGGCGACCGCTTCGACCGGCGCAACCTGATCCTGCTGAAGTCGGTGCTGCTGGCGTTGGCCCTCGGGGCGGCCGCCTTGGCCGGCCAGTTGCCGGGGCTTCTTGTTGCAAGCCTGCTGGTGGGGCTGATGGCCACGCTGGCGCAGGACATCGTGCCGGCCGCCGCGGTGCTGGCACCGGATGCGCAGCGTGGGCAAGTAGTGGGCAGGGTGATGACCGGCCTGCTGCTGGGCATCCTGCTGTCGCGCGTGGTCAGCGGCGTGGTGGCCGAAGCCTGGGGCTGGCGCGTGCAGTTCGGCCTGGCAGCGCTTTCGGTGCTGGCGATGGGGGCGGTGATGGCACGCGCACTGCCGCACTTCGCTGCGACCAGTACGCTGCGTTATCCGGCGCTGCTGGGTTCGTTGCTGGCGCTCTGGCGCGAGCAGCCGCAGCTGCGCCGGGCCGTGGCCAGCCAGTCGCTGCTGGCGGTGGGCTTCAGTGCGTTCTGGTCGACCCTGGCGCTGATGCTGCACGCCCGGCTGGGCCTGGGCAGTGCCGTCGCAGGTGCGTTCGGTATTGCCGGTGCTGCGGGTGCATTGGCGGCACCGGTTGCCGGTCGTTTTGCAGACCGGTTGGGCAGCCCTGCGGTCGCGCGGTTGGCGATTGCTGTCGCTCTGGTTGGCTTTGCGCTGTTGCTGGTCGATTCGTGGCTGCCGGCCGTGGCGCTGCTTCCGCTGCTGGTGATCAGCGCACTGCTGTTCGACTTCGGTTTCCAATCGGCGCTGGTTGCGCACCAGACGCTGGTCTACGGCCTGGTGCCGCCGGCGCGCAGCCGCCTCAATGCACTGCTGTTCACCGGCATGTTCATCGGCATGGCCGGCGGCGGTGCCTTGGGCAGTATGGCGCTGGCGCAGTGGGGGTGGCACGGCGTGGCGTGGCTGGCGACGATCTGTGCCGGTGGCAGCCTGCTGATCCGTCTGCGTTGAGGGTGGTTCGGCAGGGCTGTGCCCTGCACCTGCTGTAGTGCCGGCCGCTGGCCGGCAACCGCAACAGCAACAGCAACAGCGGGTATTCCGTGGGGGCGGGGCGGTGTCGGATTGCGGGGACGCCGCAAGTACGTCCTTGTAGGCTCAGCCGCGCCATCCATGGCGCGGATGCCCCGCAATCCGACACCGCCCCGCCTTCGACAGTTGTCCGGTGTCTGTTGGTCCATCTGTGCTTCGCTTGGATCAAATCCAATCGAAATCGAATATTTCGACAATTGATCGAAGAGCATCCACGCATGGCGTGGATCTACGTGTCGACCAAGGTCGACACCCACCAAGAGCAGGCCATGACATTCCGACAGATCGCGGGAAATTGTCGGAGGCGGGGAGGGGGCAGATGGCGGGGGCGTGAGCGCCATGGATGGCGCGACCGAGCTTACATGGACGTACTTGCAGCGTCCCCGCCATCTGTCCCCTCCCCGCCATCCCAAGGAATGCGGGCTTTTGCTGTTGCTGTTGCTGTTGCTGTTGCTGGTCGATTCGTGGCTGCCGGCCGTGGCGCTGCTTCCGCTGCTGGTGATCAGCGCACTGCTGTTCGACTTCGGTTTCCAATCGGCGCTGGTTGCGCACCAGACGCTGGTCTACGGCCTGGTGCCGCCGGCGCGCAGCCGCCTCAATGCACTGCTGTTCACCGGCATGTTCATCGGCATGGCCGGCGGCGGTGCCTTGGGCAGTATGGCGCTGGCGCAGTGGGGTGGCACGGCGTGGCGTGGCTGGCGACGATCTGTGCCGGTGGCAGCCTGCTGATCCGTCTGCGTTGAGGGTGGTTCGGCAGGGCTGCGCCCTGCACCTGCGGTAGTGCCGGCCGCTGGCCGGCAACCTCAGCAGCAACAGCAGAAGCTGGCATCCGCGGGAGGGCGGGGCGGTGTCGGATTGCGGGGACGCCGCAAGTACGTCCTTGTAGGCTCAGCCGCGCCATCCATGGCGCGGATGCCCGCGATCCGACACCGCCCCGCCTTCGACAGGTCTCCGCGATCTGTCGGGACGGTTCATGGGGTCGGATCCGTTTTCCGCAGAAAAACGGATCTGACCCCAGATTGATGTAAATCCGATATTTCGACGTTGAATTGAAGAGCATCCACGCATGGCGTGGATCTAGGTGTCGACCAAGGTCGACACCCACCAAGAGCAGGCCATGACATTCCGACAGATCGCGGGAAATTGTCGGAGGCGGGGAGGGGGCAGGTGGCGGGGGCGTGAGCGCCATGGATGGCGCGACCGAGCTTACATGGACGTACTTGCAGCGTCCCCCGCCATCTGTCCCCTCCCCGCCATCCCAAGGAATGCAGGCTTTTGCTGTTGCAGTTGCTTCGGCTGTTGCAGTTGCTTCGGCCTCTGCGGGTGCCGGGCGCAGCCCGGCCAAAACCCCTTCACTCCTGACCGGTGTCATCCAGACTGATGATTCCGCGACGCAGTGCCTGGGTCACCGCGTGCGTCCGGTCGCCAACGCCCAGTTTTTCCATCAGGCTCTTCATGTGTGCCTTCACCGTCTGCTCGGAAATCTGCATGCGTTCGCCGATGCGCTTGTTCGACAGGCCGCCAGCCACGTGGCGCAGCACTTCGGTTTCGCGTGGCGACAGCCGGTCTTCCACCACGTGCGCGGCGATGCTGGCCGCCACTTCCGCCGGTATCGGTGCGCGGCGGCCACTGGCCACGGTGCGGATGGTGGCCACCAGTTCGTGGCGCAGCATGTCCTTCAGCAGGTAGGCGCTGGCACCGGCCTGCAGTGCGCGCACGGCGCGTACGTCGCCGCGGTAGGTCGTCAGCACGATGATGCGCGCGCGGGGATCGAGCGCACGGATCCGCACGATTGCTTCCACGCCATCCATGCGCGGCATCTGCAGGTCCATCAGCACCACATCCGGGCGCAGCTGCTGGTAGCGGGCAAGGGCTTCCTCGCCGTCGGCGGCTTCGCCGAGCAGGCGCAGGTCGGCATGTGCGCCGAGCAGTGCGGCCAGGCCATCGCGCAACAGCGGATGGTCATCAACCACCAGCACGCCGATGGGAGGAAGGGATTCAGTCATGGGCGGTTCTGCTCCAGGGCCAGCGCCAGCGCGGTGGATGTCGGTGATACAAGCGACGGGCCGGCACGGACAGCGCGACTTCGGTACCCAGGCCGGGGCGAGTCCACACCTGCAGCTCCGCACCCAGCCGGTGTGCGCGCTCGCGCATGCCCTGCATGCCCCAGTGTCCGCCGCCGGCGTTGTCATTGGCGATGCCGACGCCATCGTCGCGCACATGCAGCAGGAAGCCGCGGGCACCGTAGGACAGCTCCACTTCGATGGCACTGGCCTGCGCATGCCGCAGCGCATTGCGGATCGCTTCACGCCCGATCAGGAACACTTCCTCGGCGGCTTCGGCCTGCAGCGGCGGCGGTGTGCCTTCCATGGTCAAGCGCAGTGGATTGGTGCCTTGGCCTGCATATTCGGCATGCACGTCGGCCAGCGCAGAGGCGAGATCGCGGCCGGCAAACGGTGCGTCGCGCAGCGCGTTGACCCGTTCACGGCCTTCGGCCAGATTGCGCTCGGCCAGCAGCATCGCCGACTCCAGCTGGGTGCGTACCGGCTCTGGTGTCTGTGCCGATTGGCTGATGGCGTGCAGGCGCAGGATGAGTCCCTGGCTGCCCTGCAGCAGGGTGTCGTGCAGATCGCGCGCAATGCGCTCGCGCTCGCCGTTGCGTTCCTGCAGGCGGGCGCGGAACAATGCCGCCAGCTGCCGGCTGCGCACCCGTACGGCCAGCGCCAGCGCAGCCATCACCAAGCAGGCGCACAACAGTTTGAACCAGGCGGTCTGCAGGAACGTCGGTGCGATGTGGAAGCTGCGGCTGGCTGGCGTGCTGCTCCAGATGCCATCTTCGTTGGCTGCTTCCACCTCGAAGCGGTAATGGCCCGGTGCGAGGTTGGTGTAATAGGCGCGCGTGCTCGCGCCGGCCTCCTGCCAAGCGTCGTCCACGCCGGACAGTCGATAGCGGTAGCGGTTGCGCTCCGGCCGCGCCAGCGACAGCGCGACATAGTCGATCTGCAGCTGGGTAGTGCCGGCCGGAAGGCGCAGTCCCTCCTGCAACGGGGCCTGGGTACTGCCATACAGCACGTCACCGATGCGCACGCCAGGCGCCATGGTGTTGATGTGCGACTGCCGCGTGTCCAGCCACGCCAGGCCTTGATTGGTGGCAAGCCACAGCAGGCCATCAGCCGCCAGTACCGCAGTGGGGATGGGGCCGCTCTGCAGGGCGATGCCCGGCATGCCGTCAACCGCGTCGAACAGGCGGGGGGCTATCGCCTGGTCGTTGCGCAGCGCGCTGCGCAGGGTGGCAACCTGCAACCGCACCAGGCCGCGGCTGCCATTGAGCCAGAGCAGCCCGTTCGCATCGGCGACCATGCCGGTGATGCCTTCCAGTACGCCGGCCATGTCGGTGCGCACCGGCAGGAAGCGGCCGTTGCCGGAACGCGCGGCCAGGCCGGCCTCGCCGGCGACCAGCAGCAGGTCCTTGTGCTGCAGCAACGCGGTTACCGGGCCTACCGACAGTCCTTCGGCGGCGCCGAAGGTGTTGACCGTGCCGCCGTGCAGGCGGCGCAGGGTGCCATCGGCGTAGCCCAGCAGCAGCGCACCGTCATCGGTAAGCGCCAGCGACGAACAGGCCTGCTCGGGAAGCCGGGTTTCGCGTCGCCAGCGGTTG
Source organism: Stenotrophomonas sp. G4 (assembly GCF_003428825.1). Lineage (NCBI taxonomy): Bacteria > Pseudomonadati > Pseudomonadota > Gammaproteobacteria > Lysobacterales > Lysobacteraceae > Stenotrophomonas > Stenotrophomonas sp. G4. The sequence continues at coordinate 2,575,112 of NZ_CP031741.1, read as the reverse complement.
TCCGTGTAGTGCAGCACCGCGCGCTCGCCGGCGCAGGCCCAGGCCTGGTCCGCATCGGCAAACAGCAGGGCGTGCAGTGGCTGCCCGGTGAACGGTGCCGGCAGCGGTATGAGGGTGGTGTGGCCGCTGACGGTACGCGCCAGATTGATCCAGTCGAACTGCCACACCGGAGTGGGTGCCTGCCGTGCCGCGGCCTGCAGCTGCGCAGCGCTGCCGCCCAGCAGCGGACGCCGCAGGTCGAAAAGCTTCAGGTCTTCGCCATAGCCATACACCCGGCCATCACTGGCGCGTACCAATGACCGGTACGGATCGGTAGGGCCCACGGCCAAGGTCTGCACACTGTGCGCGCGGAAGCGGTTGAGGCCGAGGTTGGTGCCTACCCAGATGTTGCCTTCGCGATCGGCAAGGACCGGCACTGCCGACGTCGCGGTCAGGCCCTGCGCGGCATCGAAGCGCTCCATGCGCACAGCCTGTTGGCCGTCGAAGGTGACCCGGGCCACGCCACCGTGCGGGCTGAGCGTGGCCCACAGGGCCCCGTCGGCCGTGAACTGCAGGCGCGAGGCGACCAGCCCGGGCAGCCGCCGTGCTTCACGTTCCTCGGCGGGCAACAGGCCATGCGCGTTGGCCAGCGGCGACGTGCCGCGCACGCGGTCGGCCAGCCAGATTTCGCCGCGCGGGCTCTCCACCAGCGAAGCCATCTGCGAGACCGCGATGCCGGTGGCTTCGAAGCGGGCCGCGCCAGGAGGGCGACGCCATATCTGCAGGTCCGCCAGCACCCAGAATGTGCCGTGGCCGTCCTGCAGCACCCATTGCACGCGTCTCTGCGGCAGGCCGAAGGAAGCCGGCGGCTCCTGCCAGCGATGTCCATCGAACCAGCGCAGGCCGCCATTGACGGCAGCCCACAGGCGGCCGTTGCGGTCATGCGCGAAGCGCGGGACCACACCCACCGGCACGCCCTGCGGGCGGCCGAAGCTGCGCAGGCGTTCCTGCGTGAACTGGCTGATGCCTGCCTGGAAGTAGCCGATCCACAGGCCACCATCGCCGCCATCGAGGCCGAGGGTAACCATGTTGGTGGAGGGAAAACGGGTGCCTGCCGGTGCGGCCTGTCGCTCGAAACGCCGGCCGTCGAAGCGGTACAAGCCCGAACCCGTCGCCAGCCACAACATGCCCTGGTGGTCCTGGACGATATCCCAGATATCCCCCGGGGCGCCCTGGCCGACGCGCCAGGCGGTGTGCTGATAGCCGGGCATGCCATCGCTCACTGCGGGTTGCTGCACGGCGAAGGCGGGCAGGGCAGTCAACAACAGCAGGCACGACAGCAGCGCCGGCAGGCGACGCAGGAAGGGGAAGGGCGGCCACGCATGCGGTCATTCTGGCAGGTGCGGGGCAGGCCGGGGTGACCCGTTCGGGTAGGCGTACCGCTTCGGTGTCCGCTATCACGCCGTGATGGATGACGGAGCCCGGCGATGCAGCGCTTGTATGTGATGTTCCCTGACCGCGGCCCCGGACTGGGACTGCTGTGGCTGCGCCTGTGCGTGGCAGGGGGTCTGTTGGCGGGCGGAAGCCCGGCCGGTGCGCCGGGACTGATGTGCCTGGCGGCGATCGGCCTGCTGCTGCCCGGGCTGCTGACCCCGCTGGCGGTGCTGCTGGCGGTGCCGGGGTTGTACGGGCAGGGCGCGGCGCTGCCCTGGCTGCTGCTGCCGTTGGCCCTGCTCATGCTGGGGCCGGGCGCGTATTCGCTGGATGCGCGGTTGTTCGGCCGCCGCCTGCTGCAGCGCCGGCCTCCCCCGAATGGGTGAGCGCCGGCCTCGACCGACGGGGGTAGGGCGATCGCAGCCGGCGGCACACCATGGGTGCTCCCGTCGCGGCGCTCCTTCATGGCTACCGTCCAGCCTCCTGCCCTGTCCGCAACCACCTTGGCACCGCACCAGTCGGCTGCCCTGCAGCGTGCGCTGCGCTACATCGACGAGCACCTGTCGCAACCGCTGCGGGTGACAGAGCTGGCTGCCGTTGCCTGCGTAAGCCGATTCCATCTGGTGCGGTTGTTCCGCATGGGCACCGGCGCCAGCCCGCTGCGCTACGTGCGCCGTCGGCGCATCGAACGCGCCACGCAGCTGCTGCCGACGGCCGCGCAGTCGATGACCTGCCTAGCCCAGCATCTTGGCTTCTTCGACCAGAGCCACTTCGTCCGCAGCTTCCGCGCCGAGACCGGCTGCAGTCCCGGCCAGTATCTGGCCGATGGCGCGGCCCGTTCCCAGCCCCCTGTTGTTTCCTCCACCGGAGTCCACCCATGAGCCTCGCCACCGCCACCCCCGCCAAAGCACTGCTGTCACCGGCCGACCACGCTCTGATACTGATCGACTACCAGTCGCAGATGGCATTTGCCACCCACACCATCGACATCTCCGCGCTGCGCAACAACGTGTCGTTGATCAGCAAGGGTGCCAAAGGCTTCAAGGTGCCGGTGCTGCTGACCACGGTGGCCGAGAAGTCGTTCTCCGGCCCGATGTTCCCGGAGCTGCCGGTGATCTTCCCCGGCCAGGCGGTGTTCGATCGCACGTCGATGAACACCTGGGAAGACCAGCCGGTGATCGATGAGGTGAACCGCATCGGCAAGCGTCGGCTGGTGCTCGCCGGCTTGTGGACCAGTGTGTGCATCGTCGGCCCGGCGCTGTCGGCGCTGGAGCAGGGGTTTGAGGTCTACGTGATCACCGATGCCTGCGGCGATGTGAGCGAAGAGGCGCACGAACGTGCGATCGCCCGCATGGTGCAGGCCGGTGCCGTGCCGATCACCAGCGTGCAGTACCTGCTGGAACTGCAGCGCGACTGGGCGCGTTCTGAAACCTACGACCTGACCACCGGCATCGCCCGTGACCATGCGGGTGGCTATGGCGTCGGCATCCAGTACGCCAAGACCATGTTCGGCGCGCAGGAAGGCGGGCACTGAGCGTGCGCGATGGCCATGGTCTCGACCTGGCCTTGTTGATCCTGCGTGTGGCGGCGGGAGGATTCCTGCTGCCGCATGCGCTGGGCAAGTTGTTCGGCTGGTTCAACGGGCCGGGCCTGGCAGGTTTTGCCGGCGAACTGCGTGGCTTCGGTCTGCCGTCGTCGGCGCCGCTGCCACTGCTGCTGGCGCTGCTGCAGGTGGTGGCCGGTAGCGCTGTGATGCTGGGCTGGCAGGCCCGGATCGCCGCGCTTGTCGCCGCCGCCTTCATCGCCTTCACCGCCCTGCTTGCGCTGCGCAACGGGTGGTTCTGGATGCGCGGCGGTGCCGAGTATCCGTTGTTGTGGACGCTGGCACTGCTGGCCATCGCCCTGGCCGGGCCCGGTGCATGGGCGGTGGATGGTCTGCTTCTTTCTGGAGACATCGCGTGAACAACGAACCTCTCGATCCTGGCCGCCGCAATGTGGTGCTGGCCACCGGTGCCGCGCTGGCGCTGGGCCTGGCTGGCGGTACCGCCGCGGCCATCCAATCCCCTTCCAAGGAGCGTCGCATGAGCACACTGGTCATCCGCAACGCACGCATCACCACGCTTGATCCGCAGCAGCCGCATGCGCAGGCACTGGCCGTGCAGAACGGCCGTATCGTTGCCGTGGGAAGCGACGAGGACATCATGCGCGGTTGGGGCAGCGAAGCCACGATCGTCGATGCGCAGGGGCGGCGCATCGTGCCCGGACTCAACGACAGCCACACCCACCTGATCCGCGGTGGCCTGAACTACAACCTGGAACTGCGCTGGGATGGCCTGCGTTCACTGGCCGATGCGATGGCCATGCTGAAGGCGCAGGTTGACCGCACGCCCGCGCCGCAGTGGGTGCGTGTGGTCGGTGGATTCACCGCGACCCAGTTCACCGAAAAGCGCCTGCCGAGCCTGCAGGAGCTGAACGACATCGCTCCGGATACGCCGGTGTTCCTGCTGCACCTGTACGACCGCGCGCTGCTCAATCGCGCCGCGCTGCGTGCCTGTGGCTATACCAAGGAAACGCCGGACCCGCCCGGCGGACAGATCGTGCGCGATTCGCTGGGCAACCCGACCGGCCTGCTGCTGGCCAAGCCGAATGCATTGATCCTGTATGCGACCCTGGCCAAGGGGCCGAAGCTGCCGGTCGAGTACCAGGCCAATTCAACCCGCCATTTCATGCGCGAGCTGAACCGCCTGGGCATCACCTCGGTGATCGACGCCGGAGGCGGTTTCCAGAACTACCCCGAGGACTACCAGGTCATCGAGCAGCTGCATCGCGATGATCAGCTGACCGTGCGCATTGCCTACAACCTGTTCACCCAGAACAAGGGCAGCGAGGTCAGCGATTTCCGCGGCTGGAGCGAGATGCTGCAACCGCGCCAGGGCGATGACCTGCTGCGCCACAATGGTGCCGGCGAGATGCTGGTGTTCTCTGCAGCCGACTTTGAACTGTTCAACGAGCCGCGCCCGGAACTGCCACCGGAACTCGAGCCGGAGCTGCACGATGTGGTGAAGCTGCTGGTGGAGAAGCGCTGGCCGTTCCGCATCCATGCGACCTACGACGAAAGCATCAGCCGCATCCTCGACGTCTACGAGCAGGTCAACCGTGAGGTGCCGTTCGATGGCCTGCACTGGTTCATCGACCATGCCGAGACCATCATCCCGCGCAACATCGAGCGTATCCGCGCACTCAACGGCGGCATCGCCGTGCAGCACCGCATGGCCTACCAGGGCGAGGCATTCGTGCAGCGCTATGGCGTGCAGGCGGCGCGGCACACGCCACCGGTGAAGCGGATGCTGGCCGAGGGCGTGCCGGTCGGCGCCGGCACCGATGCTACCCGCGTGGCCAGCTACAACCCGTGGGTGGCGCTGTCGTGGCTGGTGACGGGACGCACCGTCGGCGGCCTGGCCCTGTACGGTGATGAGAACCTGCTGGAGCGCGAGCAGGCCCTGCGCCTGTGGACACAGGGCAGCGCCTGGTTCTCCGGCGACGAAGCGGTGAAGGGCACGCTGAAGGTGGGCCAGCTGGCCGACTTCATCCTGCTGTCGGCCGACTTCTTCCGTGTCGATGAGCAGCAGATCGCCGACATCACCAGCCTGCTGACCGTGGTGGGTGGCCGCATCGTGCATGGCGACGGCGACTACGCCGGGTTGGCGCCGCAGCTGCCTCCGGCGATGCCGGACTGGTCGCCGGTGAACCGCTTCGGTGGTTACCACGTCGGAGGAGCGGCGACCGGATTGGCTGCGGCGCACCGTCATCACCACCATGGTGTGGCCTGCAGCACCCACGGTGCGCATGGCCACGCAGTCCGTCATCCGGCGCCAACCGATGACCTGACCGCGTTCTGGGGCGCGATGGGGTGTTCGTGCTTCGCGTTCTGACCTTGGCATCGCTGGTGTTGCCGTCGTTGGCGCTGGCCTGCGACGGTGGCGCCTGTACCACGGTCGGCGACGGCCAGTTGCAGTGGGATGCATCGCTGCGCCTGCGTGGCATGTACTACGCACCGACCCGGTTTGGCGTCGGTGCTGGCGACGATGGCTACGGCCTGCTGCGTGCGCTGGCTTCTGCCTCCTTCGCGCAAGGTGACTGGCAGGCGAAGCTGCAGCTGGGTACGCATGCCGAGCGCGGCAAGGCCGGTGGCCCAGGTCGTACCGATCGCGGCGCGCTGGACGTGCAGCAGGCGTACTGGCGCTGGGCCGGCGCTGGCATGCACGTGCAGCTGGGCCGGCAGGAAGCGGGCTATGGCAGCTCGCGCCTGTTGTCGGTGCGCGACGGGCCGAACATCCGCTTGGCCTTCGATGGTGCGCGGGTGGGGTGGCAGGGCAGGCTGGGCGCACTGGACCTGATGGCGCTGCGCCCGGTCGAGAACCGCCCGGGTGCTTTCGATGACCGCGGTGAGCGCGGTGCACACCTGCTCGGCGCGTATGCGACCACGGCCAAGGGCGCGGGCATCAGCCAGTGGGACCTTTACCTGCTCGACTATCGTCGCGAGGGCGCGCGCTTCGCCGCGGGCAGCGGCACCGAGCGGCGGCAGACCCTGGGCGCGCGCTGGTTCGGCCAGTCGGGTGCGCTGGACTGGAATACCGAAATGGTGGCGCAGGGCGGTGAACTGCGGGCTGTGACCGGCGATCTGGACATCCGCGCCTGGACCCTCGCCACCGATACCGGTTGGCGCTGGAGTGCGCTGCCGCTGCAACCGCGGCTTGGCCTGAAGGCCGACATTGCCAGCGGCGACGCAGAACCAGGTGATGGTCGGCTGGGTACGTTCAATGCGTTGTTTCCCAAGTCCGCCTATTTCAGCGAAGCCAGCCTGTTGGCACCGGCCAACCTGATGGATCTGCAACCGACACTGGCACTGCGCCTGCATCAGGCGGTGACGACCGAGCTGGGTGTGCAACTGGCGTGGAAGCATCGGCGCGCCGATGCGGTCTATACCACGCCGGCACCGTTGGCAGCGTTGCCCGGCAGTGCCGGAGGCGCACGCCGCATCGGTACCCAGTACAAATCCGAAACCCGCTGGCAGGTCAATGACCACTGGCAATGGCAGCTGCAGCTGGCCTGGGTCGACGCGGGTCCTGCACTGAAGCAGGCTGGCGGCCAGGACACGTTTTTCGCCTCGATCGTTGGAGCATGGCAATGGTGAACGCATCCGCGTCACAGCACGCATCCCAGGCCGCAGGTGCCTGGTCCCCCCTGAAGATCCGCATGTTCCGCTCGATCTGGCTGGCGATCCTGGCCAGCAACATCGGTACCTGGGTCAACGACGTGGCTGCGGCCTGGGTGATGGCCGAACGCACCGGTTCGGCGTTGATGGTGGCGCTGGTGCAGTCGGCCACCACCGTGCCGATCGTGCTGCTGGCGCTGGCGGCCGGCACCCTCGCCGACATCGTCGACCGCCGCAAATACCTGCTGTTCACCCAGGGCTGGATGCTGCTGGTGGCGGCAGCGACCGCCGTGCTCACGGCATTGGACCTGCTGACCCCGCAGCTGCTGGTACTGCTGACCTTCTGCATGGGCTGCGGTGCGGCGATGGCGATGCCGGCACAGGCCGCGATCGTCTCCGAGCTGGTTCCGCAGCCGATGCTGGCCTCGGCCGTGGCACTCAACTCCATCGGCATCAACATTGCCCGTTCCATCGGGCCGGCCATCGGCGGGGTGATCGTGGCCCAGCTGGGTGCGGTGTGGGCCTTCGGGTTCAACGCCATCACCTTTGCCGCCATGCTGTTCGTGGTGTGGGGCTGGAAGCGTGATCCGAAGGCGTCCAGCCTGCCGCCCGAAGGGTTCGGCGCTGGCCTGAAGGCGGGTCTGCGCTATGCCAGCCGTGCCGGTCGCCTGCAGGCGGTACTGATCAAATCGGCCGGCTTCTTCTTCTTCGCCGCGGCGATGAACGCGATGCTGCCGGTGGTGGTGCGCGGGCAGATGCAGGGCGGAGCGGGGCAGTACGGCGTGCTGCTGGGTTGCATCGGCATCGGTGCGGTAGGTGGTGCGTTGCTGCTGCCGAAGCTGCGGGCCAGGCTTGATCGCGACCTGCTGGTGCTGCTGGCCACCCTGTCGCTGGCAGCAAGCCTGGCCGGCCTGGCGCTGACCCGCAGCTGGTACGTGTTGCCGCTGGTGATGCTGGTCAATGGCTTTGCCTGGATCACCGTACTGTCTTCGCTGCAGATTGCAGCACAGACGGCGGTGCCGGCCTGGGTGAGGGCGCGTGCGCTTGCCCTGTACATCATGGTGTTCTCTGCCGGCATGGCGGCCGGTGGCCTGAGCTGGGGTGCACTGGCGCAGCGCACATCGCCCGAGCTGGCACTGCTGGTGGCTGCTGCAGGTGCGGTCATCGGCGGCCTGCTGGTGTGGCGGGTACGCATTGCAGGCGCCGAAGATCTGAACCTGAGCCCGGCCGGGCACTGGCCCGCACCGGAACTGTCGGTGCCGGTGTCGAATGATCGCGGACCGGTGCTGGTGACCATCGAATATCGCATCGATGCCGCCGACCGCGCCGCGTTCCAGGCGCAGATGCGCACGCTGGGAACGATCCGTCGACGCGATGGCGCCGTGGTCTGGGGCGTGGTCGAGGATGTGGCGACCCCGGGCATCCATCTGGAGTATTTCGTCGCAGCATCGTGGTTGGAGCACCTGCGCCAGCATGAACGCATCACCGCCGACGACAAGGCGATCCAGGAGGCGCTGCGCGCGCTGCATCGCGGCGAGCGCGCGCCGGTGGTGCGTCACTTCGTTGGCGGCCATGATCCATTGCCGGCGGCGGCGCCACATCACCACAGCGATATCTGATGGACCCGTGATGGAAGCTGGCCGCTGGCCGGCTCCAAGGCAGGAGCGGCGGCGCACGGGCGCCGCCGCGATACGTCATCTGCGTGCGAATGCCAGCAGGTCGGCGTTGAACTGATCGGCATGGGTCAGGGTGAGGCCGTGCGGTGCACCGGCGTACACCTTCAGTTCTGCGTTGCGGATGATCTGCGAGGACAGCTTGGCCGAAGCATCGAAGGGCACGATCTGGTCGTCATCGCCATGCACCACCAGAGCCGGCACGTCGATCTTCTTCAGGTCGTCGGTGTAGTCCACCTCCGAGAATTCGTGGATGCAGTCGTACTGGCCTTTCACGCCGCCCAGCATGCCCTGCAGCCAGAACGAATCACGCATGCCTTCGGTGACGCTGTTGCCATCACGATTGGCGCCGAAGAACGGCGTGGCCAGATCCTTGAAGAACTGCGAACGATCGCCACCGGTGCCCTTGCGGATGCCGTCGAACACTTCCAGCGGGGTGCCGGCCGGATTGTCTTCGGTCTTCAGCATCAGCGGCGGCACCGCGCCGACCAGCACCACCTTGGCCACGCGCTTGCTGCCATGGCGGCCGATGTAGTGCGCCACTTCGCCACCGCCGGTGGAATGGCCGACCAGGATCGCGTCCTTCACGTCCAGCGCATCCAGAACGGCAGCAAGGTCATCGGCGTAGGTGTCCATGTTGTTGCCGTCCCAGGTCTGGCTGGAGCGGCCATGGCTGCGGCGATCATGGGCGATCACGCGGTAGCCGTTCTGCCCCATGAACAGCATCTGCGGGTCCCAGGCATCGGACGACAGTGGCCAGCCATGGGCGAATACGACAGGCTGGCCGGTGCCCCAGTCCTTGTAGAAGATGCGGGCGCCATCATTGACGGTCACGAAATTGCTCATTGCAGGTTCCTTGGCGAAAGGGAGGGAAGACGCCTGCGGGTTGGCCGGCGCCTGCGGCAGTACAGCGCACGATGGGCGATGTGCATTGCACGGCTGTGCCGGATTGGCGTGGTCGTCGCGCTGACGCGACTCGCTCTGGCGGCAGGCCGGTGCTGATGGCAACCATGGCCATCGGACGCGTGAGGGCCAGTCATGAAGATGCCGGGATGGGGAGTGCTGCCTACACTGTTGTTGGCTGCTGTAGCGATGGCACAGACCAACGTGTACAAGTGCACCGGAGGTGAGCATCCGGTCTACCAGCAGACGCCCTGCCAGGGGCGCGCGGAGTGGCGCTGGGAAGTGCCCGGTGCCGAGTCGAAGGCACGCGGGCCCACACCTGCAGTCGTGCAGCCTGCCCGCAGCGGTAGCAGGCGGACGCCACGGCGCGGGCGCGCACAGGGCGCGCTGATATCGATCACGGCTGACCCGCGTGGCTGCGAGCGGGCGCGCCGGCGGCAGGTGGCAACGCTGGCCAGGCCGCGCAGGCTCGACTACCTGCAGCGCAGGCAGCTGGATGACGCGGTACGCGAGGCCTGTCGTTGAGCACAACGAAAAACGGCACCCGAAGGTGCCGTTCTGGTCTACAGGCCCGGAAGACCTCAGCGGCCGTCGCTGGCGGCGGCCGGTGCCGTCGCCGCATCCGGCTTGGGCAGGCTCAGCTCCGGGTTGCCCTGTTCGGCCTGCAGGATCTGGATCCGTCGCTGCAGCGCATCGAGCTGGCTGTTGGTGCTCTGCACATCGGTGCTCAGACTGACCGCCTGCTGCTGTGCCTGCTGCAGCGCTGCGCTGACCTGCACCGACTGCGCCTGCTGCTGTTCCATTTCCTGCTGCAGGGTGCGCAGGCGTTCTTCGTTGTAGGCCACCAGGCGCTCGGTGTAGCGCTTGCCGGCTTCCAGCCGGGTGGTGTCGATGTAGACCTGCGCCAGCTGTTCGGACTGCTGGGCGAAGGTGCGGTAGACACGCTCGGCGTTGTCGACGGCATCGGTCTTGATCACCCGCCAGAAGTTCTTCTCCTGGAACAGCGCCACGTAGTAGGTCAGGGTATTGGCATTGAACAGCAGGCTGGCACCGTAGTTGCCGTTGTAAGTGGTACGCAGCTCGGTGAGCTGCTGCGCATCCATCAACTGCTTGAGTTCGTCGACGGTGTTGCGTACCACCGGTGCGCCCTTGGCCGGTTCGACCGCGGCAGTGCGATCACCACGTGCGGCCAGCGCCGACGGCGCCACCGCCATCATGGCCACGGCCAGCAATGCTGCGCCGCGGCGATACCGGGCGAAGACGGTGCCCCCTGAAGTTTCTCGCATGTCTAGACCATCCACGGATGTAGTGTGGGTTGAGTTGAAAGTGGTTCCCCGCCGCGAGTCTAGCATGGGCACGGACGCCGCCAAGCGGCGCCCGCGCGGGTCAGAATACCAGCTGCGCCGAGCTGCACTGGATCGACTGCATGCTGACATCGGTGCGGCCCAGTTCCAGCCCGAGAAGGCTGGCCAGGGTGTTGGTCAGCAGGGTGCCGACGCTGTTGAGCACGGGCTTGAGCGCCGCCAGCACCGGGTCCAGCAGCGCACACAGCAGCCCGCTGCAGGTGACGTTGCTGCCGGGGGTGGTCACGCCGCCGCCGTTCTGGCCATCAAGGAATCCGTCCGGGGCGGTCTGGATGTAGGAGGCCAGGTTGTTGCGCACGCAGCCGTTGTAGTCGATCAGGTTGCCCAGCAGGCTGTCGCAGCGGTTGATCAGCAGGCCGCCGACCAGCGAGCCGAGCAGGCCATCGAGCAGGCCCAGGCCCTGGCCGGTCACGGTGGTGCGATAGCCCGTCCACACCGAGCCATCTTCCCAGCAGGTGGTCAGGCCAAGCAGGCAGGGCTTGGGTACGCCTTTGGTAACGGTCCAGTTGCCCAGCGGTGCGAGGTTGCGTGACGGATCGCCATCGCGCAGCAATGGAATCACCTGGTCCACGTTGTAACGCCCGCCGCTGGGGAAGGCCGCCTGCAGGTAACGGTCTGCCAGAGCTTTGGCGGTGTCATTGGCGCTCATGCCCTGCTTGGGTGAACTGAGCATGCCTGACAGCACCCGCAGCAGTTCGTTGACCAGGTCCGACACGGCGGTGCCGACGGCCAACGGGTTGATCCGGGTCGAGCCGGTCTCGCCTGCGGCCAGGGTCAGGCTCTGCGTGCTGGTCAGCGCCGGCAGGGTGACCTTGTCGTTGATCAGGGGCTGCCCCAGCAGCCTCAACAACTGCTCGTTCTGCAGGGTCGCGTCGCAGACGTTGCTCTTGGAGAAGCGATCAGCCGCGTTGACCTTGCCGACGCAGGCGCGCAGTACCGAGGAATCGACCTGGACGGTGGCCGTCGGCGGCGCCGCACCGCACTGGATGCTGGTCAGTGTCCCCATCGCATTGGCCACATCCACGTGGAGCGGCAGATGCAGGCGGGTGCCGAGCAGGTTCAGCAGCGGACCAATCGCGAACAGGCGGTCGCTGTCGACGTCCACCATCAGCCGCACCTGCGCGTTGTATGCGCGTGCGCCGACGCCACCGATGGCGATCGAGGGCGGTTCCACCACGCCGGCCTTGACGTCGATGCCCAGCAGGTTCAGGCCCTGCACCTGCACGCCATTGCCATCGTTGGCGATGGAGATCGCGGCGGTGACAAGATCCAGCACGTTAACCTTCGATTCCAGCGCGCTGCCGATGGTGCCGTCCGGTGAGATCACCTGCGCGAACAGGCCGCCGCCGCCGTTCTGGCTGCCCAGCAGAATGTTCAGCTGGTTGATGTCCAGCCGGGTGCCGACCAGGTTGGACAGCGCCTGCAGCTGTACGCCGACGGCGGTCTCGCGGCCCACCACCGTGGCAGTGGCATTGACCAGCTGTGCCAGTGATATGCGGTTGACCGACAGCAGCCGGTTGAAGTCGGCCACGCTGAGGTCGGCGGTGACCGGGATGCCCAGTGCCGCCAGCAGCCCCGACGGGGTGACGGTGGCCTGTGCCAGGCCGTCGTAGGACAGAATTGTTGCGTTGGTGACGTCCAGGCCGACCAGCCGAAGGGTCGCCATCAAGGGGGAGTTGCCATTGGTGCGCAGCAGCTGCGAACCCACTGCAAACACGGCGGTGGGTTCCGAACGCTTGGCCACCGCCTGCACGCGCAACGTGGGCAGCCCGCTGTTCTGGCCGAAGAACGGCAGCACGCCGCGTTCGGCAATGACCCGCACCGCGTTGCGTGGATTGCCTGCGTCCACGCTTGGGCTGAAGTGGTCAGCCGTTCCGCGGGTGGCATTCCAGTTGCCGCACTGGATCTGCACCTGCCCAGGGAAGGTGTTCTGTGCGAGCGCGTTCTGCCGGGCCGCGCTGTTGTCGGCGTTGTCGGGCCGGCACAGGTCCAGCCGTTGTGCGCCTGCCAGCGCAGCCAGATCGACCACCTTCTGCGCATCGCGCTTGGCCCAGAACAGGAAGCCGATCTCGATCAGGCCGAGCATGGCCAGCAGCGCGATCATCACCAGCATCATGGTGACCGACATACCGCCGCGCGGGCGACTGAAGCTGATGTGGCGTGCTCGGTTCATGGCGGGCCTCAGCGTCCGGATCGGGAGGATCCTGCGGACTTGGCGACGTCGGTTTCGAAGAATTGCGGAATGTCGTACTGGAAGCTCTTCAGGTAACGCGCGTAGCTGGATGTGGCCTGGTCGCCGAGGATCGGCAGGCGAACACCGGCCACCTCGCCGGACGCTTGCAGGCGGAACAGGCTGCGGGTGGTGTCACCGATCTGCGAGGTGTTGGGCTGTAACTGCGTGCCGCCGAAATCAGGCCTGGTTTCAGGGGCTGCGGGGGCTGCGGGGGCTGCGATGGGCGCTGCGGCTGGTGGCGGCGATACGTCCACGGTAGCCAACGGCCCGCTGTGCAGGGGAGCGGCTGCCGGCGCGGGCGCGGCACCACCCAGCATCTGCCCGGTCAACGGTTGCTGCGGCGTCTGCGCCTGCACAACCGCAGCGAAAGACAAGCCGGCAAGCACCGGCAGCAGGCAGCGGATCAGCGGCGTCGAGGTCATGGCGTGTTCCCGGTGGGATGGTCGGTGGAGCCGAAGCGTTCCAGCATCGAGGGCGGCAGTCGTGGTGGGTCGCGTTGGTCGCGGCCATCGCGGCGCGGTTCGGCGGCCAAGCGTGGGCCTGCGTTGGCGGGGGTGGCAGCTACCGAAGCAACTGGCCGTGCCGCTGCCGCCGCTGCAGCAGTGGCAGCGGCCTGGCGTTGCTGCAGCCGCGCGCGGATCTGCTGCGCCTGCTGTTCCACGCTGCGGCGGGTCTCCTCGCTGAAGCTGGCCTGCTGGGCCAGCCGTTCGACGGTGGCAGTGTCGCCACGCAACAGCGCCCACAGGGCAAGATTGGCGGTGGCCTTGGCATTGCCCGGCGACAGTTCCAGCGCCTTGGCCAGTGGCTCTCGTGCCTGTTCGAAGCGGCCGGCACGAAGCCGTGCATAGCCCAGGTCGCCGAGGTAATCGGTGTTCAGCGGGCTCAGCTGGGTGGCACGTGCCAGCGCCTGTTCGCCGCCCTGGTCGTCGTCGCGGAGGGCAGCGATCAGGCCCATGCCGTGTGCGGCGGCCGCGGCCTGCGGGCCATTGCCGAGTTCGCGGTACAGCGCCAGCGCCGCATCGATCTGGCCGGTATGGCGCAGTGCGTCGGCCTGCAGCAGGCGCAGTGCCGGGGTATCGCCGTAGCGTTGGCGGAACGCATCCACGTGCGCCAGCGACGCGTACCAGGCGCCCTGCTGCTGCATCCGCTGGATCAGTTCCAGGTAGGCGTTGCGGCTGTCCTGCGGGGCCGGCGTCGGCTCGGCCAGGCTCGGCGCACGCAGGTACTTCGGCGTGGTGGAGCTGCAGCCGGCAGCGGCGGCAACCAGGGCAAGCAACAGGCAGGCAGGGCGCAGGACAGGCATGAAGGTCATCCCATTTTCGACAAGGTAGTGGCCAGCGCGACCAGCGCCGGTCCGGCCAGCACCAGCATCAGTGCCGGCAGCAGGGTCAGCATCATCACCACGGTCATCTTCACCGAGAGCTTGCCGACCTTTTCCTTCAGCGCGTTGCGGCGCTGCTCGCGCAGGCGGACGCTGAACTGGCGCAGCGGTTCCTGCACGGCACCGCCGTGGGCGTGCACCTGCAGGATCAACTGCACAAGGCTGGACAGATCGTCATCTCCGTACACATCGCTCAGCCGCCGCAGCGACTGCGCGCGCGTGCGCCCATGGGTGTAGGACACATTCGCTTCCTGGATTTCCCCACCCAGCACCGGCAGTGCGTCGCGCAGCTTGTCGCCCAGTGTCTGCAGGCTCTGATCCATGCTGTAGCCCACGCCCTGCAGCAGGCGCAGCAGGTCGATCAGCAGCGGCAGCTCATTGTTCACCGCGCGTCGCCGCCGCTTGACCCACGCACTGAGCGCGAACTTCGGCAGCAGCAGGCCAGCAGCCAGCGCGCCGATCACCACCATGATCCTCGACAACCCCGTGACGTCACTCAGCGTCAGCGCCATACCCAGTACCAGCACCGCCAGCAGCAGCCGCAGGCCGAGGTAGATGGAGGTGCCGCGGCGGGTGTTCCAGCCGGCCAGGTCCAGCAGCAGGCGATCCTCACCGGCCAGCAGCGCCGCTTCCAGGCGTCCGCCACTCAGTCCGCGGCCGAACTGCTCCAGCCAGCCGAGTGAGTCCTTGCGTGCGTCGGCCGCTGTGTCTTCGCTTTCGCGCGGACGTAGCGCTGTTTTCAACGTGGCCTCGCTGCGATCCTCGCGATGGCTGCGCACCCAGCTGCCAAGTCCCAGCAGGGCCACGCCGGCGGCCAACACCAGCAGGGCAGCCACGAACCAGATGCTGGCGCTCATTGGATGCCTCCTGCGTGGACGGGGATGTTCATAGTGATTTGGCCAGGCGGTACAGCAGGAAGGCGCCGGTCAACTCCAGCGCCAGCGCGATCAGCAGGATCTTGTGGCCCAGTGGGTCGTGCAGCACCGGCTGGAAGAATTCGGGGCTGGAGATCGCCATCAGCACGGCGCTGGCCGGTGGCAGAAGGCCCAGTACCCACGCCGACATGCGGGTTTCAGAAGTGGTTGCGGCCAGTTCCTGCTGCGCCTGTTCCAGGTCACGCATGAAGTCGCCCATGCGCTGCAGGATCTGGTCGGCACGGCCACCGATGCGCACGCTCACGCCCATCACCACCGCCAGCACCTTCAGCACCTCCATGCGGTAGGGCTGTGCGGCCAGGTTGAGCGCACGGTCAAGGTCCATGCCGCCACGTGCATAGCGCACCGTGGTGTCGAGCAGGCCGCGCAGCGGCGCGTTGGTCTGCGTCGACGCGACCTGGAAGGCGGCCTGCAGGCTGTTGCCGAGCGCGGTAAGGCGCACCAGGTTGTCGAGGAAGTCCGGCAGCTGGTGCAGCAGCTGCGCCTGCAGCTTGGCGATACGGCGCATAAGCCACAGCCAGCAGCCCAGCACGTACAGCAGCAGGGTCAACGGGAACATCCAGAAGGTGCCCAGGCGCAACACCGCGAACGCGGACAGGGCGATTCCCGGCATCAGCATCAGCAGCGGCAGCTTCCAGCCCGGTGCCAGGCCGGCACGCTGCAGCAGCCCGTTCCAGGGCAGGGTGCGGCGATCTGGCGCAGGCAGCGGCGCCTGCCGTGCCGTATCGGCCGGCGTGGCGGCAGCGCCGGTGCCGCGTGCCAGCTGCTGCTCGGCATGCTGCAGCGAAGCTTGGCGCTGTTCTCGGCTGCCGGCCGTCCCCCACAGCCACACCGCCAGCGCCAGCAGCACCGACACGATGCTCAGCACACCCAGCAGCAGGCCGGTACCCATGCTCAGAAGTCTCCGTACAGGGATTCGCGCAGCAACTGCCGGAACGGCTCCAGCTTGTGCGAATGTGGCTGGAAGCCGAGGCCGATCCAACGGTCGATTTCCTTGCCGCTGCCATCGATCTGCACTTCGTGGCGGAACATCTCCTGGGTGGTGATCAGGTTGTCGCTGACGCCGGTGATTTCAGTGATGGACACCAGCACCCGGCGGCCGCTGCCCAGGCGCGAGATCTGCACGATGAAGTCGATGGCACTGGCGATCTGCCGGCGCAGGCTGTCTTCGCTGCCCTGGAAGCCGGCGAAGCCGGCCAGCATCTCGATGCGGTACAGGCAGTCGCGCGGCGAATTGGCGTGGATGGTGGCCATCGATCCGTCATGTCCGGTGTTCATCGCCTGCAGCATCTCCAGCACCTCGGCGCCACGCACTTCGCCGACCACGATGCGGTCCGGGCGCATGCGCAGGCTGTTGCGCACCAGGTCGCGGATGCTGACCGCGCCCTGGCCTTCGGCGCCACCGATGCGGCTCTCCAGGCGCACCACATGCGGGTGGTTGAGCGAGAGCTCGGCGGTGTCTTCCACGGTGATGACGCGTTCGTTGGCCGGCACGTAGCTGGCCAGCGCATTGAGCAGCGAGGTCTTGCCCGAGCTGGTGCCACCTGACACCAGGATGTTGCAGCGGCCCAGCACCATCGCCTTCAGCAGCGCCTGCATCGGCGCATCGAAGGTGCCCTTGGCCAGCAGTTCGTCGGGCGTGAACGGATCCTTGCGGAACTTGCGGATGGACACCATCGGCCCGTCCACCGCCAGTGGCGAGATGATCGCGTTGAGGCGGCCACCATTGGGCAGGCGTGCATCGACCATCGGATTGGAATCATCCAGGCGGCGGCCGAGCGGGGCGATGATGCGGCGCAGGATGCGCAGCAGGTGGGTGTCATCAGTGAAGCGCTGAGGTGCGCGTTTGAGCTGCCCGCCCTGGGAGACATGCACATCCTTGAAGCCATTGATCAGGATGTCTTCGATGGTGGGGTCATGCAGCAGGTCATCGAGCGGGCCGAACCCGGTCAGCTCCTTGACCAGGCCTTCGGCCACAACCTGCATTTCTTCTTCGTTGATGGGGATGCGCCATTCCTGGATAAAACTGACCGTCTGCACTTCCACCCAGCGGGCGATGGTGTCGGGGGCCCAGGAATCGATGTCGATGCGCTCGTCTTCGATGCTGTTGAGCAGATGCTCGTGCGCGGCCGACAGCACCTTCTGGTACTGCTCGGTCTGTGCGAACGGCAGGCTGCCCGGTGCATGCTCCGGCACCGTGCTGCGGGCGACAACGTGCGGGAACGGGGTCACTTTGTCTTCCATTGCGATCCACCCAGGGCAAGGGCAAGTCTTTCCCGCAGGCCGTGCGCCTGGACCGGGCAGGCAGCCGGATCCAGGCGTTGCACCAGCGGGGCGAGGGCACGCAGGTACGGGTCGCGCGGCGCATCCTGCAGCAGCAGATGGCCATGGCTGGCGGAGGCGCGTACCCGCGACCGCTCGGGCAGGGTGGCCAGCAGCGGCAGCTCGAAGCGGCGCGCGATCTGTTCGGGGCTCATGCCACTGTTGTCGTCGTGGCGGTTGATCACCAGCTGCAGTCGCTTCTCGCGGTCGCGCTGGCCGGAAAGGTGCTTCAGGGCGTGGTCCAGCGACACCAGGGTGGCGATCGATGCGTCGGCCACCAGCCAGATTTCATCAGCCTGGTCCAGCAGCAGCGGCGGCAGCTGCCGCAGCGGGCAGCCACCGGCATCGCACAGTACGCTGGAAAACACGCCGCGCAGTCGTTGCAGCAGCGCACCAGGATCGGACGGCGGCAGGGCGTCGCTGCCGCTGGCACGGTCGAGCAGGACCAGCCCGCTGGTGTGCCGGGCCATCGCCGTGCGGGCCAGGGTGGCATCGATGCGGCTGGCATTGCGCAGCGCGTCTTCGTAGTGGAAGCGGCTGTCCAGGTTGAGGTACAGGGCGAGGTCGCCGGCCGGCTGCGCCAGCTCCATCAGCAGCCCATCGCGCACAGCCGCATCGCCTTGGGCCAGGGCATGGGTCTGTTGTGCGAGCACCGACAGATGCGCGGCCATCGTGCTGGTGCCCACGCCAGCGCGCACGCCCAGCAGCACGATCAGGCGCGCCTTGTGCGCCTGCTGTGCGCTTGCGGCCGGGCGCGGTGAGAGGGCGCGACGCAGGGCGGCTTCGATGCCGGTGTTGTCACTGTCCAGGTCCAGGACATCGCGCAGGCCGGCGCGCAGCGCCATCACTACGCCTTCCACCTGGCCGGCGCTGGTGGCGCCCACCGCCACCAGGGTCAATTCGGGTTGGGTCTGCTGCAGCTGCAGGGCCAGTACTGTCGATGCCGAAGCATGCTCTGGACGGAAGTCGAGCAGGACCAGGTTCTGCGGGCCACGCTGCAGGTCCTGCGCTGAGGTCGGTTCGCCACTGTCCTGCCAGTGCAGTGCCGTGCCCGGTGGCAGCTTGGCGGCCAGGCGCGGCAGCAGTTCGCGGTCGATCCCGTACAGGACCAGGTTCATCGGTGGTCCTTGCGGGTGCAGTGGCTGGGCAGTGGCGTAGGGCATTGGCGTGGTACCGGAGACGTCATGTGGGTCAGCGCGAGAAACCGGGCACCGGGTCGCGGCTGATCGGGCCAAGCAGCCACGCGCCCCATTCGGGCAGGTTCGGCTTGGCTTCACGATCGCCGGGCAGCGGCAGTTCGGTGTTGCGGGCAATCGGCTGTACCAACCGCGGGGTGACGATGATCACCAGTTCCTTGTCCTGGCGCTTGTAGTCGAAGTTGCGGAAGAACGTACCGATGATCGGCAGGTCGCCGAGCAACGGAATCTTGTTGACCGTCGAGGCCACGGTGGAACTGACCAGGCCGCCGATGACGAAACTCTCACCATCGCCAAGCTCGACGGTGGTGTCGGCGCGGCGGGTGGTGATCGAAGGGATCTGCACGCCGTTGAGCGCGACTGAATTGGTGTAGTCCAGATCGCTGGCTTCCGGGGCAACCTTCAACGCAATGCGGTTCGGAGAGAGCACGGTGGGGGTAACGGTGAGGCCGATGCCGAAGGGCTTGTAGGTGACGGTGGTCGTGCCAAGCCCCTGCGGTTCCAGGATCGGCAGTTCGCCACCGGCCAGGAAGCTGGCACTCTGCCCCGACAGCGCAACGAGGGTGGGCTCGGCCAGCACGCGCGCCATGCCGTTGGCCTGCAGCAGGTCGACATCGGCGTTCCACAGGCCCTTGGTCGAACCGAACACCAGCCTGAACGCCGAGGAGATCGGTGACTCGCTTTCGTTGCTCGACTCGCCTTCCTTCATGCCGGGCAGAATGCCGGTGTTGCCTGGCAGCTGCCCGCCCGGCCGCGCGAATCCATAGGCGAAACCACCGTTTCGGTTCTGGAAGCTGATGCCGATCTGCTTCAGCGCGGTCTTGTTGAACTCGACCACCTTGACCTCGACCTGCACCACGCCACCGCTGCTGATGGTGGAGGCATCGGCCAGGCTGCCGTCCTTGCCGAGCGCCATCACCGCGGTCTTCTGCGCCTGCATGTGCGCCAGCACGCTGTCGCTGCTTCCCTGCAGCAGCCCCTGATGGTCCTGCTGGGTGAACACCAGTCCGCTGGAGCCGGCATCGGCGGCGCCCTGCACGGCACTCTGCACCCGTACCTGCACGCGTTGCGGCTCGCTCAGCTTGCGATGCCACAGCAGCAGGGTGGTGGTGCCGGGGGCCTTGCCTACCAGCAGCGCCTGGCGCGCGCCGCGCAGCATCACGATGTCAGCTACGCCGGGGTCGGCGATGGCAACCCGTTCCAGGTCGGCCGGCAGCGTCCATGGCCGCTGTTCGCGGGTCTGCAGCAGCAGATCGTCGGCAGCCACGCTCGCACCCGGTGCCAGCAGCACCAGCAGCAGGGCCAGCCAGCGCTGGCGGACAGTGGGGCGTAGGCAGTAGCGACGTTCAGTCATGTGCGCTCTCGGCAAGGGTCAAAGGGAGCCACGGGGGGCAGCAGTGTCGCCGCGGATGATTTCGATGCCCGCCGGTCGCGGCGTCGCGCGACGCTGCACCGGTGCACGCGCCGGCGTTTCGTGGACGCTGCGCTGCACGCTGCTGCCGCGGCCAGCCAGCGCATCGCCATCCAGGCCGGCGTAGGCGTTGTTCTCCGGTCGCTGCAGGGCCTGCTGCTGCTCGTTGTCCAGGCCGCGCACCGGGTCCAGCACGCCGCGCGCCTGTGGGAACAGCGCCACATCCGGCAGGCCGGTATCGGCGGGATTGCGCAGGGCGAGGAACAGCTTGCCCTGCTGTGCGCCGAGCAGCAGGCGGTTGGCGTCGGCCACCGGCACCGCCAGCACCGCGGTGCGCGCCGGCTGCGTGGCATCGCTACCGTTTGCGTTGCTGGGGGCGCTGCTGGAACCGCTGGTGATATCGGCTGCACGTGAGTCGTTGCCTGCCGTGGCCGGGGCCTGGCCCTGGCTGCTCGTCGGGGCTGCCGCGATGTCCTGCTGTCCGTAGCTGAGCACGCGCAGGCGTGACAGCAGCAACCGCGTCTGTGCGATGTCCTGCTGGCCGTTGTAGCTGGTAGCGGCGCTGCGCAGGTTGAGGAAGACGTCGACGAAATCACCGGGCAGGATGCGGTTGCCTGCCGCGACCAGCTCATCGACCGGCACCGCCAATGCCCGTTCACCCGGCCGCAGCTGCAGCGAGAAGCCCTGTGCCAGCAGGCTGGCAGCAATCGCGCTGCCTTCGCTGATGTCCTGCACCGGCACCTTGCCGACCGCCGCTGCCAGGTCGGCAACGGCCCCCGGCACTTCTGCGGTGCGTTGTGTCAGCCGCACGCCATTGGCGCTGATCGGCTCGCCGGCGGGTAGCCGCGCGGTGGCTTCAACGACACTGAAGGTCTGCGCATCGGCCTTCACGATCGTGCTCGGGTTGTCCGCCGAGGCCGCAGGCTTTCGCCCGATCACGAAGGCGACCACGGCCAGCAGCACGGCGAGCGCGATCAGTGCGATGGCGGCGATGCGGGTCAACTTGAGCATGAAAATCGTCTCCTGTACCGATCGTCAGTTGCTGCCGAGGTCCAGCTGGGCGACCGCGACGCTGCGGATGGGGGCCTGCATCACCCAGCCATAGAGCGTAGCGGTGCCGGGCAGGAAGGGATGGGACGCATAGTCGTAGCTCACCGTCACGGTCATGCATTGCACCGTCGCCAGGCCGGCGCAGGGCGCCTGCGGTGAGACCACGATGGCGCCGGTGCCGCCGCCGCTGCAGTCCGGGTTCTGCCCGGAAAACTGCAACAGCCATTGCATGGAGCGGCGGGCCGCCAGGCAGGCGGCGGTGCGCCGCTCGCCGGCGTTGCCAAAGCGCAGCGAAGCACGCGCGCCCTCGGCCGACGCCGTCGCCAGCGTCTGCTGCGCGGCCATGATCAGCACGCCGGAAAAGGTGAGCAGCAGCAGCGGTACCAAGCCGAGCAGCAGCATCAACGCGAATTCGATGCTGGCCACGCCGCGTTGGCGTTGGCGCGCGAACGCTTTCATGCGACGCCTCCATAGGTGGTTGCCAACACCCAGCCGATCGCCGCGAAGGCCAGGTAGGCTGCGTAGGGAATGCCCTGTCGCCCCTCGCGCGCGGCATGCAGTTCGCGCAGGGCAGCGTGGCCATTCAAGTGCGTGCTGGCGCGGTTTACCTGCATCTGCAGGCGCAGCGGCAGGTGACCGGCCAACTGCCGACCGGCCAGCACCAGCACGGCGTGGGCGCCTGCGGCCAGGCTGGCCAGCACCCAGACCGGCAGCAATGCCTTCCAGCCCAGCAGCAGGCCGAGCACGGCGAAGAACTTCACATCGCCGGCGCCCATCCAGCGCACCGCATAGAACGGCAGCAATGCCAGCAGGCCAACGACTGCGCCCAGCAGGTGTGGCGCCCAGGCCGTGCGCGTGGCATTGAACTGGCCGGCGATGATCAGGGGCACGGCGATCGCGCACGCGGCCAGCAGCCAGGTGTTGGGCACGCGGCGGGCATACAGATCGCTGATCGCAATCCGCAGGCACACTCCCATGGCCAGCAATCCCAGCAGTGTCATCGCACACCCTCGTTGTCCGTCACTGGACAGTTGCAGAACCCCTCATCAGCCACCGCGGCCGCCATCGAAGCGACCGCAGGTGCTGCACCCTGGGCGCTGCCTAGGTGGTGGTGGCGTCGGTGGCAATGGCCTGCAGGCGGGTGAACAACGTGGTGAAGAACGCGGTGATCTGGGTTCTGCCCACCACGATCAGGATGCCGGCGATCACGGCGGCCAGCAGCCCGTATTCGAGCGCGGTCACGCCATCTTCTTCTTTCAGGAACTTGCGGATCGATGCGTTCATGACGGTTGTCTCCCTGTACCTGTCAGTTGCTGCAGTAAACCTGCATGGCCGGTGGCCCGGCTCCGCCGGGACCGTCCGTAGGCCCCCGCCATCCTGGCGGAGGAGGCACGGCGGGCAATCCCGCTGCGCTCAAGCAGGGTGATCATTCCCGGGCAGGGCAGAGGCCGCGCAACCACGACCACTTGGCGCCATGCCGGTGGCCGAAACGGTATCCCGTACGTGCATGCTCATGCTGTCCCCCTGGGGTGTGGCCGCCACCTGCGCGCCCGATCACCGCGTATCCCGACTTTGCCTGAATGGCGGTTCCCTGCAACCGGAACCTATATGCAAATTCGGCAGATTCGATCAATTCCTGAATATTCCAATGCTGATCTGTGACCAAAATCCGTTCCTGCACAAAACGATTCATGGTCGTGCAGATAATGTGAGATCGTTCTGCGCGCATGCGAAAACCGTGCCATTCATGCGAACACTTTCTTCACGCGGTTGATAATTCGACAGCGTCGAAACGTCCTGTTTACGACTGAAGATTATCGGGCATACTCGCATTCAAGGTTTTGCAATTCAGGGGTGGGCGCGTGCTTTGCAGCGGCCATCACGGCAATGGACGATGCTCTTGGAAGCGGCGTGCGCCTTGTCAGGCAGTGGGGGCGGGGTCGTGTGGCAGACCAAACGGGGGACGACACTGTCATGGTCGATGGTGGGGTGGAAGACAGCGACGACGGCGATCTCAGGTCGATCGACCTGGCCACGCTGAGCGGCGTGCTCCGCGTGTGCGACGTGGAACTGTTGTTGTTGGATGGCAATGGTCCGCGCGCGGCATTCGCTTCGCGCGTTCACGAGGAAGCCCTGTTCTGCAGCATCAGCTGTGGTTTCCATTGCCGCGGCCGATTCATGCTGCCGCCCGACTGGGCAATGCTCGGCTATCTGCACACCACCGATGATGCATTGAGCTGGTGCCATGGCGTGCCGCTGACGCCGGGCATGGCCTTGACCGTGATGCCTGAAGGCATCAGTGAATTCACCCTCAGCCCTGGTACCCAGATGACGTTGATGCTGGTGCCGGTTGCGCGCGTGCAGCGCAAGTTGATCGAGCTGAGCCTGCGCAGCACGCCCCCGGCGGGGCAGGCGCTTTCACTGTTCAACCTTGGCGATGGTGCGGTGCCGCTGGTACGCCACTACCGGCAACTCCACGCGCAGCTGGGGCAGGGGGGTGGGTTGCAGCCGGAAGAGACCGAGCGCCTGCTGCACGAGCATGTCCAGGCGCTGCTCGGCGCCGGCCCCGCTGACCGGCCCGGCTGCAGCCGCGCCCGCCGCACGCATTACCTGATCGCGCAGCGGGCGGAGAACTTCATGCGCCTCAATCTGCGCCGCAACATCTACATGACTGAAATCTGCGACGCCGCCGGCGTCAGCGAGCGTGGCCTGCGCTATGCGTTCGAGGATCTGTTCGGCACCTCGCCCAATCGTTATCTGTCGATGCTGCGGCTGTGCGCGGCCTGCCGCAGCCTGTCGATGGCCGATTCCAACCGGCGCTCGGTCAAGGCCATCGCCCTCAGTTGCGGGCTGTGGGATCTTTCCCGCTTTGCCGACAACTACCGGAAAGTGTTCGGCGAACTGCCGCGTGACACGTTGATGCGCGCACCGGCACAGCTCGGCCAGCCAGCCTGAGGGGTATCGGCCGGGCTGCCGCCCGGCACCCGCCGAAGCCAAAGCCAAAGCCAAAGCCAAAGCCGGCTCTGGGTTTTCTGTGGGTTGGCGGGGCGGTGTGGGCTTGCAGGACACGCCGTAAACCCGTCCATGGGGGCTCGATGGCGCCATCCATGGCGCCAACGGTCCTGCAA
Source organism: Stenotrophomonas sp. G4 (assembly GCF_003428825.1). Lineage (NCBI taxonomy): Bacteria > Pseudomonadati > Pseudomonadota > Gammaproteobacteria > Lysobacterales > Lysobacteraceae > Stenotrophomonas > Stenotrophomonas sp. G4. The sequence continues at coordinate 2,550,888 of NZ_CP031741.1, read as the reverse complement.
GCCCACACCGCCCCACCCCTGACAGTTTCCCGAGGGCGGTGGGATTGGGCGTCATGCATTCACCCTGAGCGTAGTGAAACTTCGATTTTCAGTGATTATTTCGATCTAAATCGAAATTGATGATCCGACTTTCCCCGGTCGGGCCTGGCCGGGCGCTACATCTAAAGTGCGCGGGAAACTGTCGAAGGCGGGGTGGGTCCGGTTGCGGGGGTGTCCGCGGCATGGATGCCGCGGCCAAGCCCCCAAGGATGGGTTTACGGCGTCCCCCGCAACCGGACCCACCCCGCCATCCCGCAGGAAACCCGCTTTTGCTTTCGGCTGTTGCCGTTGCCGTTGCCTCTGCGGGTGCCGGGCGGCAGCCCGGCCAGCCCTCCCTGCCGGATTTGCATATGTGGCTGCCGAATCCGGCCGTGGATTTGCCGGAATGCGCGATTGCCCTGCCGGAATGAAGTGCGCAGCCCTCGCTGAAAGGCGCGAAATGTCAGTCACCTGCCTAACGGCAAGTCCACTGACATTCAAGTTGTCCGCCTACGGGGGAAATGCTCATGAACCGCATCTACCGGCGTGTATGGAACCGCCAGCTCAATGCTCTGGTTGTGGCCTCGGAACTGGCCACCGGCGATGGCGGTGGTACCGCACCGCGCGACCGTCGTGCCAGCCTTCTGGTGCCCAGCACCCTGGCCATGGCACTGCTGTGCGTGCTGGCCAGCGGACCTGCGGCGGCGACAGAGGCCAATCAATCGCTGCGCGACCTGCAGGCGCTGGCGGCCAAGTACACCCAGCCGATGCCGGTGAAGGTCGATGCTGAAGTGGCGCTGGCCGCAGCTGCACGACAGGCCCAGGCGAACCCGGCGATCAGTGCCAACGCACGCGTCGGCCTGCAGCTGAGCACAACGTCATTGCCGGTGGTGCGAGACGTGCTGCCGGCCACCGTGCAGGTCAAGCTGGCGGCCGGCGCCGCGCCGCGCCAGGTGCCTGCACCGGCGCTGGGCGCAGACGTGCGCGCCAACATAGGTGTTGGCACTGCAGCCGCTACCCGTGTCGATGCCGCGCTTGCGGCGAACGTCGCACCGGCCGCACAGGCGCCGTTGGGTCTGGCCGCCAACGCGGCAGCAAAGGCCGATGCCGGCATCGCCGGCAAGCCGGTTGCCAGCGTTGACGCCGGCACCCAGGTTGCCGCGGCAGCGGGTGTAACGCCGTCCGGCTTGAAGGCGGCCGTGGATGGCAAGGTCGATGCGCAGCTGGTCGTGGCCGGCAATCACATTGAAGGCCAAGGCCAGGCCGGGGCCACCGCAGCGGTCACACTACCGGCCAAGGAAGAGCTGCCGGGTGACACCGATGACCGCGCGATCACCGCAGCGTTCGATACCGGCGTGGCAGGCAAGGTACGGGTGCAGGGCAAGGACGGCGAGGAAATCGTCGCCGATCGCAATCTCAAGCTGGCCAGCACCGCAACCGTCGCCGCGCAGAACAGCGCGCTTGGCCTGGGCGGCCTGCTCAACGGCGTCGGCACTGCGCTCAACGGCGTTGGCAGCGCGGTCGGCAGCCTGCTCAATGGTGACCTCAACGGCACCGTCGGCAACCTGACCGGCGCCGTCGGTGGCCTGGTCGGCAATACCCTGGGCAGCCTCGGGCTGACCTCGCCGTCGGCCATTCCGCCGACCAGCCCGAAGGCGCCCGCCGCTGCCGACCCGAACGCGGGCCTGGTGATCGGTACCGGTGGCCTGGTGGGCGGTGTCACCGAACTGCTCGGCCCGACCACCGCCAGCCTGTTCGGCGGCACCGGCTACCTGTCCAACGGCAACCTCAAGCTCAGCACCGCCAACGTCATGCAGACCTATTCCACGGTCAACGTGCTCGGCCTGCCGGTGGTCAATGCAACGCCGGTCGGCACCACGCTCAACGGACTGGGTGGCGCGGTCACCGGTGGCAGCTCGCACCTGACCCTGATCGGTGGCGTCACCTCCGACAGCTACATCTACAACATCAACAACGGCAATCCCGGTGGCCTGCTCGGCCTGCTGCTGCCGACGGACTCGCCGGCCTGGGCGGCCAAGTGCCTGGACATCGCGCTGGCGGACATCTCCTGCTGGGCGGTAAACGCAGCGCAGGACTACCAGGTGCTGATGGGCGATGGCGCCTATGCCAACGGCTCCAAGGAGGTGGTGATCGGTGCCAACGCCCGCCATGAGCTGCCGAAGGTCGATGCCAACGTCGCCTTCCCCGGCGCGGGTGCCAATGATCCGAGCGATCCGACCGGTGTTCCCACCGCCGACTATGCAGCACGCATGGGGCACTCGGTGGTGGTCGGCGACAGTGCCAGCGGCACTGCCAACGGGCAGACCCTGCTCGGCGCAGAGAGCACCTCCAACCAGGCCAACTCGGTGGCGCTGGGCTATCGCTCGGCCGCACTGCGCGGCGCACAGGCCAGCTACAGCGCTTACGGCCTGACCACCGCACAGGTGTCGGCGGGCGAAGTGTCGGTGGGCACCGCAGGCGGTGGCGAACGGCAGATCACCAACCTGGCGGCCGGCAGCGCCAACACCGATGCAGTCAACGTGGCCCAGCTGAAGGGTGCGATCAGCCAGATCGACGCGGTCGGCGCGGCGGCGGTCACCTATGACCTGGATGGTGCAGGCGACCCCGACTATCGCCGTGTGACCCTCGGCAATGGCACCGGCACCACCACCATCGGCAACCTGGCCGCCGGCGCGGTCAACGCCACCAGCAGCGAGGCGGTCAATGGTGCGCAGCTGTTCGCCAGCAACGACACGATGGCAAAGTTCTTCGGCGGACGCGCAGCGTTCGATCCGCTCACCAGCACGTTCACCGCACCGCTGTTCGAGATCAGCACCATCTCCACCGGTGGCGCCGTGGCCCCGGGGCTGTATGACAACGTCACCGACGCCTTCGATGCGGTGGATGGTTCGCTGGTCAACCTCAACACCCAGATCAACGACATCCGCAACACCGGCACCCGGTACCTGCGGGTGAATTCGACCGGTGCCGACGCCGTGGCCAGCGGCGCCGAAGCGATCGCCGTCGGTGCCGGTGCCAGCGCAACCGCCGCCAACAGCATCGCGGTCGGCGCCGGCAGTCTGGCTGACCGTGCCAACAGCGTGTCGATCGGTGCCGCGGGCGCCGAACGCCAGGTCACCAACGTCGCCGCCGGCACCTCCAGCACCGATGCGGTCAACCTGGGTCAGCTGCAGGCCTCCGAAGAGGGCGCGCTGCGCTACGACCTCAACGGCGACGGCAGCGTCAACTACGCAAGTGCGACGCTCGGCCAGGCCGGCACCGCCACCACGCTGCGCAACCTCGGCCCGGGCCAGATCAGCGCGGCCAGCAGCGAAGCGATCAACGGTGCACAGTTGTTCGCGGCCAACCAGACGGTGGCCACCCACCTCGGCGGCGGCGCTGCAGTGGATGCCAGTGGCGTGGTCACCGCGCCGACCTACACGCTCAACAACGTCGCCGCCAATGGCACGGTCAGCCAGGGCAGCTACAACGACGTCGGCACGGCTTTCGATGCGGTCAGCAATTCGCTGGCCAATGTGGCCGAGCAGACCGATGACCTGGACGCACGCGCCGTGAAGTACGACGTGGACGGGAGTGGCAACGTGGTCGATACCGTGACCCTCAGCGGCACCGGCGGTGCACCGGTGAAAGTCACCAACGTGGCCGCCGGCAGCATTCTGGCGGGCAGCAGCGATGCCATCACCGGCGACCAGCTGTTCAGCACGCACCAGACGGTGGCCAGCTACTTCGGTGGCAGCACCGTGTACAACGGCAGCACCGGGCTGTGGACCGCGCCGACCTTCAACATCTCCACCATCGCCACCGATGGCACCATCACCGGCAACGACTACAGCAACGTCACCGCTGCGTTCTCTGCAGTGGACGGTTCGCTGCGGGTGCTCAACCAGCGCATCAGCAACGGTGGCGGCAGCCCGTACCTGGCGGTCAACTCCACGGCTGCCGCAGCCACGGCCACCGGTGCCGAAGCACTGGCGGTCGGCCCGCAGGCCAGTGCAGCCGGTGCGGGCAGCGTAGCGGTCGGCAACGGTGCCACTGCCAGCGCGGGCAACAGTGTTGCGCTGGGTGCCGGTTCGGTGGCCAGCGTCGGTGCGCAGACCGGCTATACCGGTGCCTATGGCCAGGCCGGCGCCAGCAACTCGTCCGGTGAGGTGGCGGTGGGCAGCAGTGGCAGCGAGCGCAAGATCACCCACGTGGCCGATGGTTCCGATGACCATGATGCGACCAACGTCGGCCAGCTGAAGAACGGCGTGAACTACGCCATCGACCAGTCCAAGGCCTACACCGACCAGAAGATCCAGAACATCACCAACGTTGCCGGCAGCTTCCGCGCCAACAACAGCAACAACCTGGCCGATCCGGCCGCCACCGGCGCCAACTCCGCCGCAGGCGGTGCCGGCTCCACTGCGGCCGGGGCCAACTCGACCGCATTGGGCAACGGCGCGCAGGCGCAGGCAGACAACTCGGTGGCGCTGGGTGCGGGCTCGGTCGCCAACCGCGCCAATACGGTGTCGGTGGGTGCAGCGGGTGCCGAACGCCAGGTGGTCAACGTGGCCGATGGTTCGCAGGCGACCGATGCGGTCAACGTGCGCCAGCTGCAGGCCTCGCAGCAGGGCACGATCCGCTATGACACCACCACCAACGGCACCACCAACTACAACAGCGTGACCCTGGGCAGCACCAGCAGCGGCCCGACCACGGTGCGCAACGTCGCTGCCGGCACCGCCGGTACCGACGCGGTCAACGTCGACCAGCTGAAGTCGGGCATGGCGCAGACCCTGGACTGGTCCAAGGCCTACACCGATGAGCGCATGGGCGGCTTCGAACGCGACCTGCGCAAGACCGACAACCGCGCCTCGGCCGGTATCGCCTCGGCGATGGCAACCGCATCGCTGCCGCAGCCCAGCGAGGCTGGCCGCAACATGGCCTCGATCGCCGCCGGCAGCTACAACGGCGAATCCGGCGTGGCCCTGGGCATCTCCGGTGTCTCCGAGGGCGGTCGCTGGATCTACAAGTTCAGTGGTTCCACCAACAGCCGCGGCGAGGCCGGTGTGGCCGTCGGTGCCGGCATCCAGTGGTGATCACCCGTGCCGGGTCGCATTCGCGGCCCGGTGCAGCGGGCAACGTCTACAGGGGGAATGACATGAAATCGCATCGCATCGCTCACGTTGGCCGCGTCGCCGCCACGCTGGGCCTGATCCTGGTGGCGGGGCAGCTGGTTGCCTGCCGCAGCCACGCACCGGCCGCCGACGGCCCCGCCGACAGCACCGCCGTCACCTTCCCGGAGGCCAGCAAGGCATCGCTGAAGGAAGGCATCTATCCGGATATCGCCGACCTGCGCCGGTTCGCACCGGGCATGAGCAAGCGCCAGCTGTACACGCTGCTCGGCACCCCGCACTTCAATGAAGGCATGTGGGGCGTGCGCGAGTGGAACTACCTGTTCAACTTCCGCACCGCACAGGGCGCGGAGTACTTCACCTGCCAGTTCCAGGTGCGCTTCGACAACAAGGGCATCGCCCAGGGCGGGTACTGGAAGCCTGAATCCTGCGCTGCGGTACTCGACCCGCCGCGTCCGCCGCCACCGCCGGCGCCGGCGCCCTTGCCCGAGCAGCCGCTGCGGCTGGCTGCCGATGCACTGTTCGGCTTCGACAGTGCCGTGCTCAGTGCCAGCGGCCAGCAGGCCGTACAGGGTGTACTGGCGCAGGTGCGTGAGGCCAGCCAGGTGCAGTCGATCCAGGTGGTCGGCTACACCGACCGCATCGGCAGCGCCGCCTACAACCAGACGCTGTCGCAGCGACGTGCCGAGGCGGTGCGCATGGCGCTGGTACAGGGCGGCGTATCCGCAGCGAGCATCAGCGCTGAAGGGCGGGGCGCGGCCGAACCGCTGGTGCAATGCGACCAGCGCAACCGCCGCGAGCTGATCGCCTGCCTGGCGCCCAACCGCCGGGTGCAGATCGCGGGCGTGGCCCGATCACACTGAATCCCCGCGCCGGGGCGTGCCCCGGCATCCCGAGTCCCCCCTGTTCTGCCGGCAGGACGTGGAAACGTCTCCCCCGTTTTCCACGCCTGCCGGTGGGCAGGTCTGTTCCCTGGTGCACCTGATGAATGCCCGATTCCTGCCCCTGTCCATGAAGACGGAAGCCACTCTCAGCGTGTATGGCCAGCTCGGCAACCATGCGGTCGTGCGCATTCCCGGGCGCCGGCTGCCGGGCCTCATCCTGCAGGCCGACACCGTTGCCGGCTTCCTCACCCAGCTGCAGGAAGCACAGGCGTGCCTGCGCAGCGGCCGCGCGCAGCGTGCCGACGCCGAGCTGGACATGCTGGTCGACATGCTCGAGCAGTGGTGCGCGCTCATCGAATCGCGCTTGGCCGATGCCGGCGAGGCCTTGTAGAGAAACAGGGGACGGAGGGGATCAGGTCGTTTCCCGCGCAACCGGGGCATGAACGACTTGATCCCCTCCGTCCCCTCTTCTGTTGCTATGCGCGGGCGCGGATCATCCAGCAGGCGGTTTCCACCCGCACACGGTCACCGTCGATGAACGGTGCGAACGCGGTCAGCGCCTGCTGCAGCAGCGCTTCGGCGCGTGCGGCCGGCAACGCACGCAGGGCCAGACCCACAGGTCCGAGCTGGCCGACGTAGCTGGCCAGCGCATCACGGCTGAGGAAACAGGTCAGGTCCAGCGGCGCGATGTCCACGTCCTGCCATCCGGCACGCTGCAGCAGCCGGCGCACCCGTTCGCCATCGGCGAAAGCGAACTGCCCCGGTGCACCGGGTACCCGCGCCGGCAGCACCAGCTGGTCTGCAAGGGCGCGCTCGGCGGTGGTCATGAACGGATTCTCCTGCGCGCTGCGCCAGGCGATGCAGCGCAGGCCCGCGCCCGTTCGGACGGCACGGTGCAGGTTGGCGAAGGCGGCCTGCGTGCCCTCGAAGAACATCACCCCGAAGCGCGACTGGATCCAATCGTAGCGCGCCGTTGCGAAGGGATGGCGCTGGGCATCGGCAACGATGAAGTCGATCCCGCGCCCGATCGCGGCGGCGCGCTGGCGGGCCAGGTCAAGCATCGGTGCGGAGATGTCCACGCCCGTGCAATGGGCGTCAGGGCGTGCTGCGGCGGCGCTCAGCGTACTGGCGCCGGTGCCGCAGCCCACGTCCAGCAGTTCCGTGACGGTAACCGGCAGCTCGTCGCGCAGGGCATCGGCCATCGGTTGGAACAGGCCGTCCAGCAGGGTCTGCTGCGCGACCCAGTTCTCGCCGGCGGCGCCGTTCCAGAGCGTGTTCTGATCGAGCGGGAGTGAATCGTCCATGGGCTTGCCTTGCGCGGGGAGTGCGACCATGGTGGCGCTTGAAGCCCACTTGAGGTCAAGCGCGATGCAGGAACTGGATATCGGTGAGGTGGTCCGCCGCAGTGGCGTACCGGCCTCGACGCTGCGCTACTACGAGCAGCTCGGCCTGTTGCAGGTGCTGGGGCGTCGCGGCCTGCGCCGGCAGTACCACGAGCAGGTGCTGGAACGGCTGGCACTGATCGGCCTGGGGCAATCGGCAGGCCTGTCGCTGCAGCAGATCGGCGCAGCGATGCCGCAGGGGGCAGGGCTTGCACTGGATCGCACGGCATTGCTGGCCCGGGCCGATGCGCTGCAGCAGCAGATCCGCAGATTGCAGCGGGCGCAGGATCGGCTGCGGCGGGCTGCCGCCTGTCCACACGCCGAGGATGCTCGGCGCTGCGTGTCGTTCCGCAGGTTGCTGCGAGCGCAGCAGCGCGTAGCGCGCGGATGAACTGCCGACACCCGCTCAATCGCGGGTGCTGACTTCCCAGGTGGCATGCAGCACGCCCGGCACCTGTTCCATCCGCGCCAGCACCACGTCCAGTTCGTCGGCGCTGACCGCGGTGCTGACCAGCACTGCGATCACATCAGTGGGGGCATCGGCGTGCTCCACCAGTTGCACGTCGCCAACGGGGTACTGCGCGGCTTCCAGCGCATCGACCAGGCGCTCGCGCACGCGCGGCACCGCGTCGGCATCCACGCTCAGGCGCACTTCGTAGGTCGCTTCGCTGGCGGCTTCGTTGATCGGGATGCGGTTGATCGCGTTCACCAGTGGCCGCAGCAGGGTGTTGCCGGCGATGATCAGTACGGTCAGCAGCACGCCTTCGGCCAGCATGTCCGCGCCGGTGCAGCTGCCCACGGCAGCCGAGCACCACAGCGTCGCGGCGGTGTTCAGGCCGCGCACGTTCATGCCTTCCTTCATGATCACGCCGGCGCCGAGGAAGCCGACGCCCGAGACGACGTAGGAGATGACCCGCACGGCCTCGGCGCTGCCGGCGATGCGCATGCCCAGGTCAACGAAGGCGGCAGCGCCGACCGCCACCAGCACGTTGGTGCGCAGGCCAGCGGTGCGTTGCCGGTACTGGCGTTCGGCACCGATCAGGGTGCCGAGCACGAACGCCGCCAGCAGGCTGACCACGGTGTCGGCGAACGGCCCGGGCTGGAAGGTTTCAATGAAGCGCATGGCCGCAGTCTACCTCCCGCAGGTGACAGCAGATCCACGCCACGCGTGGAGGGGCAGGGGGCATCATCCATGCATGGCGTGGATCTACTCGTCGACGCGCTCGCCCATCATTTCGCGCTGGCGCTTGTCCAGCTCCTCCGCATAGCGCTTGCGCACGAATGCTTCAGACACCACGCCCAGCACCTGGCCATCATCGGCCACCACCGCCAGCTCGTCGGCCTGGGTCTGGTCGAACCGCTGCATCACGCTCACCACGTCCGCGCTGGCGGCAAGGGCCACGTCGCGGTTCTCGGCGAACGTACCCACGACGTCCTCGGGCTTCACGCCGTCGCCGAACAGGCGCGGAATTTGCACGATGCCGGCGTAGTGGCCTTCACTGTCGATCAGGATCACCCGGCTGCCCGAGCCCAGCGGGAAGCGCTGGCGGAAGGCGGCGGCATCGAGGTCGGCCGGGGCGGTGGCCACGCCCTTGCGCATCATCCGCCCGGCATTGAGGTTGTGCACCCAGCCGATGTCACGCGCGCTCTTGATGGTTTCCCCGCGCAGGTGCATGCGCCAGGTCGAGAAGGAATAGCCGAACCACTGCCGCACCAGGGTGCTGGACACCAGCACGGCGCTCATCACCACGCTGGTCAGCAGGAAGTCGTGGGTGCCTTCCAGCACCAGCATGGCCATGGTCATCGGTGCGCCAACCACCGCCGCGGCCAGTGCAGCCATGCCTGCCAGCGCTGCCGAGGTGGCGTCGACCACCGGGACGCCGGTGGCCATCGCCAGCAGCCCGGCAAACAGCGTGCCGACCAGGGTGCCCATGAACAGCGAGGCGAAGAACAGGCCGCCGCGGAAACCGAAGCCCAGCGAAATGCCGGAGGCCAGGCATTTCAGCGTCAGCAGCCCGCCGATCCAGATCAGCGGCAGATGGGTGGTCAGGTCCAGGTGCAGCGCTCCGTGGCCGGACGACAGTACCTGCGGGCTGGCCAGGGCCAGCGGGATCAGCAGCAGGCCGCCCACCACCGGGCGCCCCCACAACGGCAGCGGGCTGCGCTTGACCGTGCCTTCGATGGAGGCGATCATGCGCATCACCACGATGCCGACCATCGCACAGCAGCAGCCGAGCAGGCCGTAGATCGCATAGTCGGCGGCGCGCACGTCGATGGTCGATGCCGCCGGCAACAGATAGGCCTCCACGCCGGCCTGGTCGGCAACGAAGGCGCCGGCCAGCGCGGCCACCGCAACCGGCGCCAGTGCCGCCGGCGTATAGGCACCGATGACGATCTCGAAGGCGTAGAACGCCCCGGCCAGCGGTGCACCGAAGGCCGCGGCGATCGCACCGGCGGCACCAGCACCGACCAGGATGCGCACGTCGTTGCGGCGCAGGCGCATCACCCGCCCCAGCTGCGAACCGCTGCCGGCGCCCATCTGCGTATACGACGCCTCCAGTCCGACCGAAGCACCGCAGCCATTGGAGACCAGGGTCTGGGTCAACACGATCAGGTTGTCGCGCATCGACATGCGGCCGCCATGCAGTGCATTGGCTTCCACGGCATCCAGCAGGGGGCGTTTCAGGCGCGTGGCAGCCAGGCTGACCAGGCCCACCACCAGGCCACCCAGCGGCAGCACCAGCAGGGCAGTCCAGGTCAAAGCGGGCAGCGAGCTCAGGCGCATGCCCTCGTCCAGCCCATACAACGCCGTCTGCAGGGTGCGTGCCAGCCCAGCCTGCAACAGGGTCAGGCCGCCGGCGATCAGCCCGACCACCAGCGCCAGGGCGATGAACCACAGGTCGCTGCCGCGCAGGCGCAGGCGCAGGCCCTGAAAGGCCAGATGCAGGCGCGATGGCGAAGCGGTGGAGGACATGGTGGCGGCATGATACGCCGCCACCGTGAGCGCTACCGTCACCGCATCAGGCGGTTGCCATGCTCAGAAGCGGTAGCGGCCCTGCACGTAGAACGTGCGCGGCGCGGCCACCATGCGCCCGGCGTTGCCATCCACGTTGCGGGTGTACCAGCGCTTGTCGGCCAGGTTGTTCACGCCCACCGCGACCTCGCTGTCGGCCAGCCAGGGCAGCTGCCAGGCGGCCTGCGCGTTCCACAGGCGTACGCCGGGTACACGGCCTACGCGCGCATCGGCGGCTTCTTCCCAGGTGTTGGCGGCATCGGAGAACTGGCCGCTCTGGTGGGTGCTGGACACGTTGAAGGTCCAGCCGGCCAGCGCATAACGGGCGCCGACGCTGTCGGTATCGCGCGCATAGAACGGCACATCCAGGCCGCGGTTGTCGCCGGACTGCTGGATGGCCTTGGTCCAGGTGTAGTTCGCGTACAGTTCCAGCCCGGCCAGCGCGCTGCTTTCGGCAAAGCGGTACTCGATCGCGCTTTCCACGCCCTTGTGGTCGGTGGCGCCGATGTTCTGGAAGGTGGGCGGGGTGATGCCCGGCACCTGCAGGATCTGGTTGTCGAAGCGCATCTTGAACACGGTCACTTCCGCACGCAGCGCGCCATCCTGCCAACGCGCGCCCAGCTCGGTGGTCCTGGCGATTTCCGGGTTCAGCGGATTGGTCGCGCTCTGCGAGTTCAACTGGATGTTCTGCACCGGCCCGAACGAGGTGGTGTAGTTGCCGAACACGGTCAGCTGCGGGGTCAACAGGTAGGCGACGTTGAGCGAGGGCAGGGCCTTGTCGTTGCGGCTGCTGAAGGTCGCGCCGCCGCTGGCCTGGCGGCGGTCCATGTCGATCCACTCCATGCGCACGCCGGGCGTGATCCGCCACCGACCGATGGCGATGCGGTCATCAAGGTAGAACGAGTGCGCATCGGTGGCGTTGTCGAAGCGGGTGGCCGCGCCGGTCGCACCGGTACGGCGGGTAACGGTGTAGCTGCGGTCGTTGCCGCGCTCGCGCAGGAAGCGGTAGCCGGCGGTGATGTCGTGCACGCTGCTGCCCCAGTGCAGGCGCTGGGTGTAGCGTGGCTCGATGCCGAGCACACGGTAGTCGCGCGGCTGCACCGTGATCTGTGTGTTGGCCGCGTTGATCAGCGAACTGGCCCGGTTGCTTTCGTTGTAATACGCCAGCACCTCGAACTCGCTGTTCTCCGACAGCGTGTTGGTGTAGCCCAGGTCGATGCCGGTGCGATGGCCCTTCCAGAAGTCGGACGGGCGGGTGTTCTGGAACGGATCGGCCTGGTACTGGGCACGGGTCAGGCCGCCCGGAGTCAGGGAGCGCACGTCGTAGTACGACAGCTTGGCGCGCAGTTCCTGCTGTGCGTCGATGGCATAGGCGAACTTCAGCGCCAGATCATCGAAGCGGTCATCGCTGCCCTGGCGCCAGCCGCGGCCGTCCTGCCCCGAATACAACAGGGCCATGCCCAGGCCGTTGTCGGCGGTGCCGCCGAGGAACGCGTTGTACTGGGTGCTGTCGCCGCCGCCGTGGTCGTAAGCGCTGTAGCGCACGCCGGCCTCACCATGCAGGCCAGCCTCGGTCGGAATCGCGCGGGTACTGAAGTTGATGATGCCGCCGACATTCTGCGGCCCGTAGCGCACCGCACCGCCGCCGCGTACCACGTCGATCGACTCGATGTTGGCCAGGCTGGCCGGGGCGAAGGAGAGCTGTGGCTGGCCGTACGGCGCAACCGCCAGCGGTACCCCGTCCAGCAGGACGGTCGAGCGCGGGGAGTAGCGACCGGTCAGGCCACGCACGCCGATGTTGAGCGAGACCGAGCTGCCAGCGGTGCCGGAGTTGTCGGTGACCTGCACGCCGGGAATGCGGCGCATGGCATCGCCCAGGCTGGCGGCGCCGCTGGCCTCGATGCGCTGGCGATCGACCACGGTACGCGCGCCAGCGAAGCTCTTGACGCTGTCGTGCAGGCCGGTGCCCAACCAGCTGCCCGACACCTGGATGCTGTCGAGCGTGGTGGCGTTGTCCTGCGCGAGCGCGCTGGCGGCTGGAAACATGCACAGGGCGAGGGCGGCAGCCAGGGGCAGGCGGGCCGGTTGCGGGGCAGGAATGGGCATCGGTGCAGGGCGCGGAAGGTCGTAAATGAGAATTATTGCTGATTCCATTCGCCATTGGAATCGGTCCGCCGTTCAGCGCTTTGGCCCGGTGGTAAAGTGGCCGATTGCCTCCTGACCCGCTGAGAACTGCCATGTCCACTGCTGCTTTCTATCCCGTCGGTACCCCTGGCCAGCCGTGGGGCGTTGCGGAAAGGGAGCAGTGGCGTGCGCGCCAGCAGCGCCTGCGCCGTTACGACGAGGAGGTGCTGCCGCGCATCGATGCACTGGCCGGGCACTTCGACAAGGTGGCCTACGGCCAGCTCGACTATGCAGGCGAGACCTACACGCTGTTCGCCCTGCGCAGCCACGACTGGAACCCGGCGTTGCCGGCCGCGCTGGTGACCGGCGGCGTGCATGGCTACGAGACCAGTGGCGTAATGGGCGCGCTGGAGTTCCTCGAAAAACATGCCGCCCACTACGCCGGCAAGGCCAACCTTCTGGTCGCGCCGTGCGTGAATCCGTGGGGCTTCGAGCGCATCAACCGTTGGAACTTCGATGCGATCGACCCGAACCGCAATTTCCGCGCGGACGGCCCGGCCCGTGAATCGACGGCGCTGATCGAACTGATCGCACCGTTGAAGGGCCAGTTCGTGCTGCACATCGACCTGCACGAAACCACCGACAGCGACGAGAGCGAGTTCCGTCCCGCACTCGCCGCGCGCGATGGCAAGCCGTTCGAACCGGGCCTGATTCCCGATGGCTTCTACCTGGTGGACGACAGCGGCAATCCGCAGCCAGCCTTCCAGCAGGCCGTGGTCGCCGAAGTGGAGAAGGTGACCCATATCGCACCGGCCGACGACAAGGGCGAGATCATCGGTTCGCCGGTGGTCGCGCATGGTGTGATCGAGTACGCGCTGGTGCAGCTGGGCCTGTGCGCCGGCATCACCGGGGCGAAGTACACCACCACCACCGAGGTCTACCCGGACAGCCCCGCGCGACGCCGCAGCAGTGCAACGACGCGCAGGTGGCGGCGGTGTGCTCGGCGCTCGATTACGCGCTCGCCCATCGTTGATCGGTAGTGCCGGCCGCTGGCCGGCAACCACGGGGCAAGGGGATGCCGGCCAGCGGCCGGCACTAGCTCACCCCAACGCCTCGGCCCACCACAGCGCTGCCGGCCCCGGTGGCGTATCGCGGCGCCACACCAGGTCGCTGTGGATGCGCCTCGGCCAGCCCGGCACGCGCAGTTCCAGCAGGCGGCCCCGGTCGTAGCGCTGCACCAGCGCACGCGGCAGCTCGGCCCAGCCGATGCCGTCCTCGGCCATCTCCATCACCATCAGGTAGTCCGACGCGGTCCATGCCGGCCCGCTGATCGGCGGTGCGTGGTCGACCAGCGCGCTCAGCCGCACCTGCCGATGCCGGGCCAGTTGCGCCGCTGCGCGCACGCCCGCCTGTGCAAGCGGATGATCGCTGGCCACGTACACCGCCAGTTCGCTGTGGTGGGCCAGGGGCTGGGCCACCAGCGCATCGGGGTACTGCGCCTGGCGCGGCAGCAGGCCCAGCCCGGCGCGGCCAGCATCCACCAGTTCCAGCACGTCGCGCCCCTCGGCATCCAGCCATTCCAGCTCGATCTCGGGAAATGCCTCGGCAAACCGCTGCAGCACACGTTGCGCCGGATCGAGCTGGTAGACATCGGAGAACACCACGGTCAGGCGTGGCTCCACGGGTGCGGCCAGGCGCACGCTCAGTTGCTGCAGGCGCGCGTCGGCGGCAAGGATTTCCTGCGCGTGGCCCAGCACCTGCCGGCCGGCGTCGGTCAGCTGCGGATAGCGGCCGCTGCGGTCGAACAGAACCATGCCCAGGTCCGCTTCCAGATGGGCAATGGCAGTGCTGACCGTGGACTGGGTCTTGCGCAGCCGGCGGGCGGCCGCCGAGAACGAGCCCAGCGCGGCGGCCTCGACGAAGGCCTGCAGGGATTCGGGAGAATAGGGCATTGATCCATCGCTCATGTCGATGGAATCCATTTTGATACCACCGTAAAAGACGATGATACTGGCCGCCGTCGTCCCTGTCTGCGGGGGCGTTCCGGATCATCCACGCACGGCGTGGATCTACTGACGACGGGGCGCGGTACCCGTTGCGCAAGGAGCTTCACATGTCCCGACCTGTTCCCGCCCGTGGCGCCTACGTCGCCTGGGCCTGCCTGACCGTGGCGATCGTCGCCGAAGTGGTCGGCACGTCCTTCATGGCCCATGCCGCCCGCGATGGCGGCTGGACCGGCTATGTGGTGATGGCCGCCGCGCTGGCGCTTTCCTATTACTTCCTGGCGCTGTCGGTGCGCTGCATCGCCGTCGGCGTGGCCTATGCGGTGTGGGAAGGCCTCGGCCTGACCCTGCTGACCGTGGTCGGCATCAGCGTGTTCGGTGAGAGCCTGTCGCTGCAGCAGCTGGCCGGCCTGGTGCTGGCGGTGGTCGGCATCGTCTGTGTCACCCTCGGGGAGGCGCACTGATGAACATGATGGCCCTGTTTTTCGTGATCTGCTCGGCGCTGATCGATGTGGCCGCCAACATGATGGTGGCCAAGTCCGATGGCTTCCGTCGTTGGCGTTGGGGTGCCGGCGCGGTGGTGCTGGTGTGGATCGCCTTCGCCCTGCTGGGCCAGGCCGTGCGCTACATGGACCTGGCCACCGCCTATGCGATGTGGGGCGCGATCGGCGTGATCGGTACGGCCACCTGCGGTCGCCTGCTGTTCGGCAACCGCCTGCGCCCGATCGGTTGGATCGGCATCGTCCTGGTCACGGCGGCCGTGCTGCTGCTCAGCACGGCGTGATCCCGGCTTGATTGCGGCGATCAGTGGGGTGGCCGACACTTGGGCTTTCCCGCAACGCAGTGCCCGCATGTTCAGTCACGTCACCGTCGGAACCAACGACATGGCGGCTTCCCGCCGCTTCTACGATGCCTTGTTCACTGCCATCGGCGGTCGCGCAGGCGTGTTCGATGACGAGGGCAAGCTGGTCTATATCAAGGATGGACGGATGTTCATGGTCATCCCGCCCATCGATGGCGAGGCGGCGTGCCACGCCAACGGCGGCACCATCGGCTTTGCGCTGGCAGACCCGCAGGCGGTGCATGCCTGGCAGGAAGCGGGGGTCGCCCACGGCGGTACCGCGGTGGAAGACCCGGCCGGCGTGCGGCAGAAGGCCGGGCGCCAGTTGTACCTGGCCTACCTGCGTGATCCCGACGGCAACAAGCTGTGCGCCGTGCATGTGATGGGTTGAATCGTCGGCGCTGGACGCGGCGCGTCGTGATCGGACCAAAGTGACAACGCCGCCCGGCACGCCCGCAGGTCTGCAGGCGCGCGCGTAGCACGGAAATCCAGCCGATCGTGCTTGCGCGATGCCACGACTTCATCCTGTGTCCACTGCGATTCAGCCAGAATCGGTCGGCTTACTCTTTGATCGATCCGGAGATGGCTGCCCATGGAAGCACTGGAGCCTCAACATCAGCCGGTGCGAACCCTGCGGCCCGTCTTCGCCTTCGCGGCGATCGTCGTCGTTGCCTTCGCACTGTTCGTCAGCCTGTTTCCGCTCGGCGCCGGTCGCCTGCTGGTCAAGGCGCAGGACTGGGCTGCGCTCAATGTCGGCTGGTACTACCTGCTGGCGATGACCCTGTACCTGGTGTTCGTGGTCGGCGTGGCGTTGTCCAAGTACGGCGGCATCAAGCTCGGTGCCGACCATGACGAACCGGAGTTCAGCTACCTCTCCTGGGCCGGCATGCTGTTCGCTGCAGGCATCAGCATAACCCTGTTCTTCTTCTGCGTTTCCGAACCACTGACCCACTACCTGCAGCCGCCACAGGGTGATGGCGCAGCGGGCGAGGCCGGTGCGCGCCAGGCAATGCAGCTGCTGTTCCTGCACTGGGGCCTGCATGGCTGGGGCGTATTCGCGCTGGCGGCGATGGCGATGGCCTACTTCGCCTACCGGCACAACCTGCCTTTGGCATTGCGCTCTGCGCTGTATCCGCTGATCGGCAAGCGCATCAATGGCCCCATCGGCTACACCGTCGATGCCCTGGGCATCGTTGCCACCGTGTTCGGCATCGGTGCGGACATGGGCTTCGGCGTGCTGCACCTCAACGCTGGGCTGTCGCACCTGTTCAACGTGCCGCACTCGAACATGGTGCAGATCCTGCTGGTGGTGGCGATGATGGGCGCGGCGGTCGCAGTGGCCGTGTCCGGCGTGGAGAAGGGCGTGCGCTGGATGGCCAACATCAACATGCTGCTGGCGATTGCGCTGGTGCTGTTCATGCTGTGCGCCGGTCCCACGCAGTACCTGCTCAGCACGCTGATGCAGAACCTGGGTGACTACCTGGGCAGCGTGGTGGGCAAGAGTTTCGACGTATACGCCTATGGCGGCCGGCCGGAATGGCTGGGCGGCTGGACGGTGTTCTACTGGGCCTGGTGGATCGGCTGGGCGCCGTTCGTCGGCCTGTTCATCGCGCGCATCTCTCGCGGCCGCACCATCCGCGAGTTCGTGTTCGGCGTATTGCTGATCCCGCTCGGCTTCACCCTGGCGTGGCTGTCGATCTTCGGCAACAGTGCGCTGGACCAGGTGCTGCACCATGGCCAGCAGCAGTTGGCGCAGCTGGCGGTGGATGACCCACCGACGGTGCTGTATGCGTTGCTGGATGGCTACCCGTGGAGCAAGGCGGTGATCGGGGTGACCGTGCTGGTCAGCTTCATCTTCTTCGTGACGTCGGCCGATTCCGGGGCGGTGGTGCTGTCCACGCTGTCCTCGCATGGTGGTGCGCCGGAGGACGATGGCCCGCGCTGGCTGCGCGTGTTCTGGGGCACGGTGATCGCGGTGCTGACCGCCGGCCTGCTGCTGGCCGGCAGCATCGATGCGCTGAAATCAGCGGTGGTGCTGGCCTCGTTGCCGTTCTCGGCGGTGCTGCTGTTGATGATGTGGGGCCTGACCCGCGCCTTCAGTGACGAGTCGCACCGCAAGCGCGCGCAGCAGTTCAGGCCATCGCCGCTGATCGGCGATGACCGCCACCACCAGGGCTGGCGCCAGCGCCTGACCCAGGCCATGCACTTCCCGGTACGCGACCAGGTGTACCGCTTCATGGATGACACGGTGAAGCCGGCGATGGAGGCGGTGGCCGAGCAGCTGCGCGAGCAGGGCTGGGACGTGCAGACGCGGTTCGAAGCAGGCGACATGGAGCTGTCGGTCAACCACGGCGAGCAGCAGGACTTCCAGTACCGGGTGATCCTCAGTGGCTACCTGACCCCGTCCTTCGCCGCGCAGCAGCTGCGCAACCAGCGCTACTACCGCGCCGAAGTGCATCTGTACGAGGGCAGCCAGGACTATGACCTGGTCGGCTACAGCCGCAAGCAGATCATCAACGACATCATCAGCCAGTACGAACGGCACCTGCAGTTCCTGCACCTGAGCCGTTGATGCAGCCACGCCGGGCATGGCCCTTGCCATTGGTGGTGCGGACCGTTGGTCCGCACACTCCTGTAGTGCCGGCCGCTGGCCGGCAACGCGAGCGGGGTGGCGCATCACCGCCGCCCCTGCTGATCAATCAGAACCGGTAACGCGCGCCCAGCGAAACGAACTGCCCCGCGCAGGATGTACTGGCTGCTGCCGGTGAGAGCACAGCAGACTCCATCGCTACCGCTTCAGGCGCGCAGCAGCACCTTGCCATTGCGGCCCGAACCGGCGCCGGCTTCTGCCGCCTGGGCGATGTCGTCCAATGCGAAGATCTGCGCCACCGGCAGGGTCAGTTCACCCCCGGCCGCACGCTTCAGCAGTTCACCCACCAACCGCCGCTTGTCTTCCACCGCCATTGCCTGGCTGACCTTGCTGCCCCAGAAGCCCTTCACCGTGGCTTCTTTGTAGATCAGGCCGCCGGCGGGAATGCGCATTGGTTCGCCGCTCATCACACCGAAAGAGACCAGGGTGCCGTGGTGGCCGAGCAGGTCGACCAGGTCGCCGCTGGCGTCGCCACCGATGGAATCGACTGCAGCAGCGGCCTGCGCTTGCCCGGTGGCTTCGCGCACGCGGTCCTTCCAGCCGTCCACCGAGGTATCGAACACGTGATCGATGCCCAGTGCCTGCAGTTGCGCCACGGCCTCGGCATTGCGCACCAGGTTGGCCACGTGCACGCCGCGCGCCTTTGCGAGCATCGCCAGCGATTTGCCGACGGCACCGTTGGCGGTGTTCTGCACGATCCACTGGCCCTGCTCGACGTGCAGGAATTCCAGCAGCATCAACGCGCTCAGCGGCATGGCGATCAGCTGTGCGGCCATTTCATCGGCGATCGCGTCCGGCATCGGGATCACCATCCGCGCCGGTGCGATGAACGCTTCGGCCCAGGTGCCGTGCACCGAGGCGGCGGCAACCCGCTGGCCGATCTGCAGGCCGTCGACGCCTTCGCCGAGCGCATCGACCACGCCCAGTGCTTCGCTGCCGCCGATCGCCGGCAGCGTCGGCTTGTAGCCATACAGGCCACGCACGGTCAGCAGATCGTGGTTGTGGATCGAGGCCAGCACGGTGCGGATGCGTACTTCGCCGGGACCGGGTTCGGGCAGGGGGGCATCGGCAATGGCGAGGACCTGGGCTGGATCGCCGAAGGAGGAGTACAGGGCAGCGCGCATGGGCGGTGTTCCAATGAAAGTTGACGTTGTACCGAACTGGGGATGCGCCCGGCGTCGACAAGGCCGCGCACGTGCAACACGGCATCCTGCGACCGATGGTCGCGTTGGCGCGCGATCACCGCATCTTGTGTTGACGGCTCGGAATATCCCCACTATGTTGTGGCTGTCACTCCCGGTCAGCCGCCGCCGCCGGACATGCAGCAAACGTCCCGCGGCCCGCCCCTGAAGGCTTGCCGTGTCGACGCGGCCGCCACCGTGCGGACGCAGGTCGCCCCCACGGCCCGGATACCGGCCGCAGGCGCAGGCAGATGCCGACGACCTGTGTTCCCGCCCCTTGGCACTTCACCCGTTCGCCCCGTGCGCCGGTATCGCGTGCAGGGCCGCCATGGCATCGGGCGCCGACGCGCGCACGAGCCTGGAGTTCCACCACCATGACCGACAGTACCTTCCGCGTGGCCGACCTGGCCGGCGCCGGCGACGCCATGCGCGCCAGCGGCGAGCGCGTGCCGACCTGGATCACCAAGGAAGCCGGCAATCGTCGCCTGCCGTTCGATGCGGCGCGCCTGCTGTGCAGCATCGATACCATCCACGCCGAGCTGCCGCAGCTGGATGTGGCCGACTATCGCCGCGTGGTGCTGGCGATGGTCGAACGCAAGCCCAGCATCAGTGCCGATGATCTGGTGGACCTGCTGATCCGCGAAGCGGAATCACGCGTCGACCTTGTCGCGCCGCAGTGGGAACAGTTCGCTGCACGCCTGTACCTGCGCCGGCTGTACAAGCGCGCCAGCCGCAACCGCTTCTACGATGTCAGCCTGAAGTACGGTTCCTACGTGGGCCTGCAGGAAAGCCTGGCCGACCGCGGCATCTACAGCAACGACATCCTGCGCTGCTATTCGAAGGAAGAGCTGCAGCAGGCCGGCGAGATGATCGACCCCGAGCGCGATCGTCTGTTCGCCTACAACGGGCTGTACCTGCTGGCCACGCGCTATCTGGCTACCGATCGCAGCCGCGAGGTGTATGAGCTGCCGCAGGAACGTTGGCTGACCATTGCCCTGTACCTGATGCAGAACGAGGGCGGGGCTGGTGAGAGCGGCCGCGTGCGCCGCATGCAGCTGGTGGGCGAGGCGTACTGGGCGTTGTCCAACCTGTACATGACCGTGGCCACGCCGACGCTGGCCAATGCCGGCAAGGTCGGCGGCCAGCTGTCGAGCTGCTTCATCGACACGGTGGACGACAGCCTGCAGGGCATCTATGACTCCAACACCGATATCGCCCGCGTATCCAAGCACGGTGGGGGCGTGGGTGCGTACCTGGGGTACGTGCGCAGCAGTGGCGCGCCGATCCGCGGCGTGCCCAACTCGTCCGGCGGCGTGGTGCCGTGGATCAAGCAGCTCAACAACACGGCGGTGTCGGTCGACCAGCTCGGCCAGCGCAAGGGTGCAGTGGCGGTCTACCTGGACATCTGGCACCGCGACATCGAGGCGTTCATGGACCTGCGCCTGAACAACGGCGACCAGCGCCTGCGTGCGCATGATGTGTTCACCGCCATCTGCGTGCCGGACCTGTTCATGGAGGCCGTCGAGCGCCGTGCCGACTGGTACCTGTTCGATCCGCACGAGGTGAAGCAGGCCAAGGGCTGGTACCTGCAGGACTTCTACGACGAGAAGCGAGGGCAGGGCAGCTTCCGTGACCGCTACGCCGAGCTGGTGGCCGACGAACGCATCAGCCGTCGCACGGTGAAGGCGATCGACCTGTTCAAGCGGATCATGCTCAGCCAGCTGGAAACCGGCAACCCGTTCCTGTTCTACCGCGACGAAGTGAACCGGAAGAACCCGAACAAGCATGCGGGCATGGTCTATTCCAGCAACCTGTGCACCGAGATCCTGCAGAACATGAGCCCGACGCGGATGATCCAGGAGATCGTCAGCGGCGACCAGATCGTCACTACCCGCCGCGCGGGCGACTTCGTGGTCTGCAACCTGTCGTCGATCAACCTCGGCCGTGCCATCACCGCCCCCGAGGATCTGCTGGCCAAGGATGTGCTGGAACGGTTGATTCCGATCCAGGTACGCATGCTCGACAACGTGATCGATCTCAATGCGCTGCCGGTGCCGCAGGCCACCATCACCAACCGCAAGTACCGCGCCATCGGCCTGGGCACGTTCGGCTGGCACCACCTGCTGGCACAGCAGGCGATCCATTGGGAATCGCCCGAGGCCGAGGAACTGTCCGATCGCCTGTTCGAGCGCATCAACTTCCTGACCATCCAGGCCAGCGCGCAGCTGGCCAAGGAGAAGGGCAGCTATCCGATGTTCGCCGGCAGCGACTGGCACAACGGCAACTATTTCCGTGACCGCGATTACAGCGGCGCGGCCTGGGACAGTCTTGCGCGCGAGGTAGCGAGCAACGGCCTGCGCAACGGCTGGCTGCTGGCGGTGGCGCCGAACATGAGCACCGCGCAGATCGCCGGCTCCACCGCGTCGATCGATCCGATCTACAGCGCGTTCTACTACGAGGAAAAGAAGGACTTCCGGCGGCCGGTGGCCGCGCCTGGCCTGTCGCTGGACACCTGGCCGTATTACGAGAAGGGTGCCTACAAGGTCGACCAGTTCGCCAGCGTGCGGCAGAACGCACGCCGCCAGCGCCATGTGGACCAGTCGATCAGCTTCAACCTGTACGTGCCCAGCACGATCCGCGCCAGCACCCTGCTGGAGCTGCACCTGAGCGCCTGGCGGGAAGGGTTGAAGACCACCTACTACGTGCGCTCCAACGACATCGACATCAGCGAGTGCGAGTGGTGCTCGAGTTGACCAGCCCGACCCCTCGGTGGTAGTGCCGGCCGCTGGCCGGCAACCCGTCAGCAGCAGAACGAAGGCAGAAGACCATGGCAACACCCCTGGACCGCATCAAGATCCTCGAACCGCGCCACCCCAACCGCAGCACCGGCATCATCAACGGCCGCACCAGCGGCATCCTGAACTGGAACGACATTCCGTACCCGTCGTTCTATCGCGCCTACAAGGAGCTGTCGACCAACTTCTGGATCCCCGACGAAGTGGACATGAAGGTGGATGCACGCCAGTACGGCGAGCTCAACGCGCGCGAGAAGAACGCCTACGATTCCATCATCGGCCTGCTGGCCACGCTGGATTCGCCGCAGACGCGCTTCATCTACAACGTTGCCGAGTACATCACCGATCCGGCCGCGCACGCCAACGCGGCGATCATCGGCCAGCAGGAGGTGATCCACAACGAGAGCTACAGCTACGTGCTGGCCTCGATCACCGACCTGCCCAACCAGAACCGCATCTTCGAGATCGCCCGCACCCATCCCACCATCATCACGCGCAACGCGCCGATCATGGGGGCCTATGACGATTTCATGCGCGAGAAGACCGCCGAAACCCTGCTGAAGTCGCTGATCCAGTCCTCGATCCTGGAAGGCATCAACTTCTATTCCGGTTTCGCGTACTTCTACAACATGGTGCGGCAGAACCGCATGAACGGCACCGGCAAGATCATCAGCTTCATCAACCGTGATGAGCTGGCCCACACCAAGTTCATCAGCGAGCTGATCCGCGCCATCATCGGCGAGAACCCGGAACTGCAGACCAACGAGCTGACCGCCTACGTGCACCAGTCGTTCGAACACGCCATTGAACTGGAAACCCAGTGGTCGGCGGAGGTGCTCGATGGCATCGATGGCATCGACGTGGACGAGATGGTGCGCTACGTGAAGTACCGCGCCAACAAGATGGCCGGCATGCTCGGCATCGAGCGCCTGTACAGCGACACCACCGACAACGTGATGCCGTGGATCAAGGCCTACGCCGACAACTTCACCGAGACCAAGACCGACTTCTTCGAGATGCGCAATGCAAGCTACAAGAAGACCAACGTCGACAACGGCTTCGACGATCTCTGAGCGCGGCCCGGCGCTGCGCATCCTGATCGTGGTGGCGTCGCTCAGCGGCAACACCCGTGAGCTCGGCCGCCACATCGCCGCGCGTTGCCGGGCCGCAGGCCACACCGTGCACTGGCAGGAGGCCGACGACCTGCGCCAGGGCCCGCCGTTGCCGGTGGATGAGGCCGACCTGGTGCTGCTGGGCTGCTGGACCGACAACGCCGGGCGCACGCCATCGGAGATGAAGGCCTGGGTGGCAGGCATCGCCGAGCGCGGCCAGCGGCCGCGGCAGGTGGCGGTGTTCGGCACCGGTGAAACGCAGTGGGGGCAGGAGTACTACTGCGGTGCGGTGCACCGGCTGATCCGCTATTTCCACAGTGGCTACCCGCCGCTGGAGATCGAACAGATGCCACATGGCCGGCGGCATGCCGCGGCCATCGATACCTGGACCGATGCGGTCCTGGATCACTACTGGAGTACCACCGATGCAGATCATCGACGCCACCACGCCTGAGCAGTTCCAGCAGTTGCTGGCCGACCATCCACGCGTGCTGGTGGACTTCCACAAGGACCAGTGCCCGGGCTGCCGGATGCTGGACATGTCGCTGCAGCGGGTGGCCAGCGGCACTGCAGGGCAGGGCACGACCCTGCTGCGGGTGCAGCTGGAGGTGGTGGGCGATGCGTTCTTCCGCGAGCTGGGCCTGCGGCAGACCCCCACGTTGTCGCTGTTCCTGGACGGTGACGAGCGCATGCGCATGCCGGGTTTCCAGTCGCCGCAGCAGATCGAAGCGGCCATCGCGGAGTTCCTGTAGCGCCGTAATGCCACATCCAGGCATGGCGTGGATCTACTGCAGGTCGCCAGCGGCAGCGCCGGGCCATGCCCGGCGGATTCCCTCCGCGCGGATCAACCGGCTGCGAACGTATCCACCAGCAGCTTCACGTTCAGCACCACGATCACCAGCGCGATCACCCAGGCAATGCCGCCCAGCCAGCGCGGTGCCACCAGCGCGCCCATCGTCACTTTGTCGGTCACGATGCGTACCAGCGGGATGATCGCGAACGGCAGCTGCATGGACAGCACCACCTGGCTCAGCACCAGCAGCTTCACCGCGCCCTGGTCGCCGAACAGCATGATGACCACCACCACCGGAATGATCGCCAGCGCGCGGGTGATCAGCCGCCGCAGCCACGGTGGCAGGCGCAGGCGCAGGAACCCTTCCATCACGATCTGCCCGGCCAGTGTCGCGGTCACGGTGGAGTTCAGGCCGGAGGCGAGCAGTGCCACTGCGAACAATGTCGAGGCCAGGCCGACGCCCAGCATCGGTGCCAGCAACTGGTGCGCCTGCTCGATGTCTTCCACGTCGAAGCGGCCGTTGGCATGGAATACCGCCGCCGCCAGGATCAGGATGCTGGCATTGATGAACAGCGCCAGGGTCAAGGCAAAGGTGCTGTCGGTCACCGCCCAGCGCAGCGCGCTGCGACGGCCTTCATCGGTGCGTGGATAGGCACGGGTCTGCACGATGGAAGAATGCAGGTACAGGTTGTGCGGCATCACCGTGGCACCGATGATGCCGATGGCGATGTACAGCGCGTGCGGATCAGTGACCACCTGCGCGCGCGGAATGAAACCGCCCAGCACCTGCATCACCGGCGGCGCGGCCAGCGCGATCTGCACCATGAAGCAGCCGAAGATCACCAGCAGCAGTGCGATCACGAAGGCTTCCAGCGCGCGGAAACCGCGGTTCATCAACAGCAGCACCAGCAGCGTGTCCAGCGCGGTGATCACCGCGCCCCACAGCAGCGGCAGATCGAACAACAGTTTCAGCGCGATGGCCGTGCCGATCACTTCGGCCAGGTCGCAGGCGATGATCGCCGCTTCGCACAACGCCCACAGCGCCAGGTTCACCGGCTTGGGGTAGCGCGCACGGCAGGCCTGCGCCAGGTCCATGCCGGTGGCGATGCCCAGCCGTGCCGACAGCGCCTGCAGGATCACCGCCATCAGGTTGGAGATCAGGATGACCGACAGCAGCAGATAGCCGAAGCGTGAGCCACCTGCGAGATCGGTCGCCCAGTTGCCCGGATCCATGTAACCCACCGACACCATGTAGCCGGGGCCCAGGAAGGCCAGCAGCCGGAACCACCAGTGGCCCTTTTCGGGTACGGCGATCGACGCGTTGAGCGCACCCAGGCTGGCCGCGGTGGAGGCCGGAGAGTCGGTGGGCGCGACAGTGTTCATGGCTGCCAATATAGCCACTGCTATATCGCATAGCAATGTGAAACAATCGTCTTTACTGCGTCACTGGTCCAGAATTCAGGTTCGCACCCGGATGACAACTGCAGGACAGGCACACGCGTGGGCAAGACGGACGATTCGACATCGCTGAAAAGCACCCCCTTGATCGAGGCCGAGCGCCAGGTCGAGAGCTTCCGGCAAGTGCGCGAAGCACACCGGATGGAGCTGGTGGAGGATTATGTCGAGCTGATCTCCGACCTGCTGGCCGACGGCGGCGAGGCCCGCCAGGTCGACATCGCCACCCGCCTCGGTGTGGCCCAGCCGACCGTGGCGAAGATGCTGCGCCGGCTGGCCCGCGATGGCTGGGTGGTGCAGCGCCCGTACCGCGGCGTGTTCCTGACCCCGGAGGGCGAGGCGCTGGCCCATGCCAGCCGCCAGCGCCACCAGACCGTGGAGCGCTTCCTGCTGGCGCTGGGCGTGGACCCGGATACCGCGCGACGTGATGCCGAGGGCATCGAGCACCACGTCAGCGAACAGACGCTGGCACTGTTCGACGCATTCGTGCGCAAGGCCGAGGGCGGTTCCGCCGAACGGTAGCGCCGGGCCATGCGCGGCGGGCGCGTTGCCGCTTCACGCAATTCGCCGGGCATGGCCCGGCGCTGCGCTACCGGAGTTGAACGCCGTCATCGGGGCAGTGCGCCTGCTGTTGCGCACATGCCCGCTTCCACCATTCCTGCAGTACCGGTTGCAGCCCGCGGTAATGGCGCCCCTGCCAACCATTGGCCAGCACCGTGCCCTGCGCATCGATCAGCACCAGGTTGGGCGGGGCCGGGCCCGCCAATGCCTGCAGCGCTGGCATGCGCTGCGCACGACGCGGGTCAAGCACCGGCCACGGCATCTGCTGCAGGTGCATGTAGCGCCGCAACGCCGCCTCGCTTTCATCCAGGCTGACATACACCACTTCGGTATCGGCGCCGGCCTCGCGCAGCGCGTCGCGCACGCCGCGCAGGGTCGGCACGAAAGCGTGGCAGGGCGCGCACCAGTCGGCGCCGAAGTACAGCGCGATCAGCGTTGGCGGTGGCGACCACTGCATCGGGCGCAGGGCACGTGGCTCAGGCCGCATCAGCGAGGCGGAGACCTGCGCATGCAGGTCGGCAGCCACTGCCGGCCATGCCAGTGCCAGCAGCAGCGCGGGCAGCCAGCTAGAACGCATAGCGCAGGTTGACGTACCACGAGCGGGCGAAGCGAGGACCGTACACGTAATCGCTGTCGCGCAGCGCGCCGCTTTCCAGATCCTTCTGCCGCTGGTCGAACACGTTCTTGACCCCCGCCGCCACCGACACTTCCTGCTGTGCCTGGGCACCCAGATGGCGATGCCAGCGCGCGCCGAGGTCGGTGACCAGGAAGGCGCGGGTGCGATGCAGCACGCCCAGCCGGTTGTTGAGCACCGGCATCGATCCGGTGTGGCGCAGCGCCAGGAACGTCTCCCAGGGCTCGGCCGGCATCCAGCTGAGTTGGGCCAGGCCGGTCCAGCGCGGGGTTTTCAGATAGTCGCGGCTGTCGATGACGGTGTCGCCGCCGTCGGCGGTGTCATCGAAGATGCGCTGTGGCTCGCGGAACTGCGAGCGGTACCACGATGCGCCGGCAGTCAGCCGCCACTGCGGGGAGGGCTGCCAGCCGAGGTTGGTTTCCACGCCCAGCACGTTCGAGCCGGAGGCGTTGTAGCGCAGCTGCGTCAGCTGGCCATCATCGCCGCGCTGGATCTCACCCAGCGCGAAGGTATCGCGGATGCGTGCGTAGGACGCGGTGGCATCCCAGGTCCATACCGGGTCGGCCGGGTCGGAGCGCCAGTCGAACCCGAACAGGGTGGTCAGCGCGCGCTCCTCCTTCAGGCCACGGGTGTTGCGCACGCGCACCTGCTCGCCGCCGAGGGTATCGACGTGGACATCCTCGACGAAGATTTCCGGCGCACGGAAGCCGGTGGCGATGCCGGCTCGCCATTTCAGCCGTGGCGTGGCCTGCCAGGCCAGGGCGATACGCGGTGAGAACACGGCGCTGTCCAGTTCCGAACTCTTGTCCACGCGCGCGCCCAGCACCAGGTCGACGTCCTCGCGCACGCTCCATTCGTCCTGCACGAACGCGCCGAGGTTGTGGAAGGTTGCATCCTCGAGCACGGCCAGGCGCTGGCCGGCACCATCGCGATTGTCATCACGCAGGCCCTCATGCTTGTACTGAACGCCGAACGCCAGCGTGTGTGCACCCAGCCGCCAGTTCAACTGGCTGTCGATGTAGTGCAGCGGGTTGTGGGTGCGCCCGTACTGGCGCCATGAGCGTGATGCGGCGCTGCCCGGTACGTTCGGGTCCAGTTGCGAAGGATCGTAGCCCGGTGCGGACGGATCGGTGACCATGTCGCCGAGTCCGCCATAGAAGCTGTCGCGGTCGATGTCGGCGAAGGCATAGGCCAGGCGGAAGTCGACGTCGCCGCTCACCTCCTGGTCCCATGACAGGCTGCCGCGGCGGTAGTTCGTGTCCAGCGATTCGGCGATGTTGGCCAGGTGTTCGGGCTGGTCCAGGCGGTTGCCACCGCGACGGCTCTCATCGGTCACCTGCAGGTCCAACCGCAGGCGCGTGCCCGGAGTGGGCGCATACCAGGCCTGCAGGCCACCGACCTTGAGGTTCTTGCGGGTGATCTCGGTATAGCCGTCGCCGTTGTAGTCGATGCCGCTGTTCCAGTTGCGCTGGGCGATCACCGACAGTCCCGCGTCGGCCTCGCTGGCGACCAGATCCAGGCGCACGTCGGCGTTCTTCTGCGGCGTGCCCTTCAGAACATCCACGCCGGCCTGCACATGGCCGCCGCTGCGCGCCGGCAGCGGCGGAACCAGATTGATGACACCGGCTACAGCGCCCGGCCCGTACAGCGACGAACCACCACCCTTGACCACTTCGATGCGGTCGACGAAGCCGGCGGGAATCTGTTCCAGCCCATACACACTGCCCAGCGTGGACAACAGTGGAATGCCATCGAACAGCAGCTGGTTGTAGGCACCGGGAAGGCCCAGCAGCTGCACTTCGCTGGTGTTGCAGTTCTGGCAGTTGCTCTCCACCCGCAGGCCGTTGATCAGCTCGACCGCGCGGGAGAAGTCGGTGGCCGCGCGCAGGGCGATGTCCTCCTTGCGCAGTACCTCGGTGCGGATCGGCACGTCCGACAGCAGGCGTTCGCTGCGGGTGGCTGTGCTGACTTTCACCTGCACGCGGTCCAGCTCGGTAGGCGAAGGCGGTGCGGCGAATGCGGTCACCGGCAGGGCGGCGGCAATACCGGCAGCCAGCGGCAGCCGGCGGAGAAGGGAGGCAGCAATGCGCATGAGGGCGTCGTCCTTGGAGAGGGAGGGCGGCGAGGGCGACCTGGCTGGCGCACATGAAAGCAGATGGTCATCAACATAGCAATTGCTATATCAGGGTCTCGGCGCGTGCGTGAACCGTGGCCTTTACTCGAACATACGTGTTATAACATTACACAATGCGCACGCAACTGTGCCGGTGGTCATGCACCGGAAGGGGTCAGCCGCGGCGGAAGGCGGCGGGAGTGCGCGCGCCGACGATGATCATGCGGATCATCGTGGAGATCTGTTCGACCAGTTCCGGATCGTTCTCAGGGGGCTGGTCCATGGCCGAAGCGCCCATCGCAAACACCAGCCGGGTGATCGCCATCGATACCAGTTCCGGCTTGTACAGCACCGCGCCATCCAGTGCGGCCAGGCGCACCAGGTCATGCTGCAGTTCTTCTTCGAAGTAGTGCAGTTCGCGTTCGACCGCGTGCTTGAAATCGTCCGAGCCGACCGCGCCTTCGCGCAGCAGTACGTGCAGCAGCTTGTCGTCGGCACGCAGCTGTTCCATGAAGGTTTCCACCGACACGCGTACCACGCTGGTGGCGCTGGACGTAGCGCGCTGGCGGGCTTCACCGATGATGGTGCGCAGCGAACGCCCAGCCACGTCGATCAAGGCGACGGCCAGTTCGTCCATGTCGCGGAACTGGCGGTAGAAGCTGTTGGGTGCGATGCCCGCCTCGCGTGCGACTTCGCGCAGGCTGAGGGTGGAGAGGCTGCGATGCGGGCCGATCAGTTTCAACGCGGCGGCCAGCAGATCTTCGCGGCTCACCGTACGGCGGGCCGGGCTGCTGGCATCTTCAGGCGGAGACAGAACGGTGGCGGCGGCCATGGTACTTCCGGAGGGGCAAGGCTGAATCATACCCAATCCGGTGCAATATACACATGTATACACAGCTGTGTGTGCGGCCGTATAGTGCATCCATGAGCGCTGTCGTCCGTCCTTCCCTGTTTTCCCCGTACCGCTGGCTGTCGCCGTCGCTGTTCGACTTCTGGGCGGGCCAGCTGAATCCGTTGTGGACCCTGCGTGAGCCGATGGCCCGCCTGGTACGGCGCGAGCCGGCCGGCGAGGGCGCCGCTACGCTGGTCCTGCGCTGCAACCGGCACTGGGCCGGGATGCGCGCCGGCCAGCACGTCACCCTGGGCGTCGAGCTTGAGGGGCGTGTATTGCGCCGCAGCTACAGCCCGACCCGCCTGGGCCGTCGTGAGCTGGCCATTACCGTCAAGGCGGTGGAAGGCGGCAAGGTCAGCCAGCATCTGGTCGCGCATGCCAAGCCGGGCGACCTGTTCCGGCTGGATGCGGCCTTCGGTGATTTCCACATGCCCGCCGCAGCGCCGGTGCTTCTACTGGCCGCCGGCAGCGGCATCACGCCCATGCGCAGCCTGCTGCGCGACGCCTGCCAGCGCCCGCTGGCTGCGCCGGTCGACCTGTTCTACTGGGAGCGCAGCGCCGCGGCGTTCCAGTTCCGTGATGAGCTGCAGGCGCTGGCCGCAGCGGACCCGAACCTGCGCGTGCATCTGCTGACCACCCGCGAAGGCGAGGTGCCGGCCGCGCGCATCGACAGCCACACGTTCGCCGTTGCCGGTGACGACACCCCGCTGGCGCAACGCCATGTGCTGGCCTGTGGCCCGGATGGCTTCGTTGCCGCTGCGCGCACGCGGCTGGCGCAGCAGGTGGCCGGATTCCAGGCTGAAGCCTTTACGCCGCCTGCGGCACTCAGTGATGCCGACAGCCTGGGTGAGGTCGCCTTGACCCTGGCCCGCAGCGGCCGGCGGCTGATCGTGCCGCGTGGCCGCTCGCTGCTGGAAAGCCTGGAGGCGCAGGGCATCGCGCCCAAGCACGGCTGCCGCATGGGCATCTGCAACAGCTGTACCTGTGAACGCGTCAGTGGCACCACCCGCCACCTGCGCACCGGCGATACCCAGTCCGAAACGGCCGTGCCGGTGCGGATCTGCGTGAGCGCGCCGACCACCGACCTGACCCTGGATCTCTGAGGACTCCGCTGCCATGACCCGCGCTACCGACCGTGCCCTGAGCCCTGCCGAGATGCAGACGTTTGGTGAGGAACTCGATGCGATCCGCGACCGTGTGATCGGCAGCCTCGGCGCCTCCGACACCCGTTACATCCGCCGCGTCGCAGCGGCTGTGCGCTGGTCCGGCGTGCTCGGCCGCAGCCTGCTGTTCCTGGGCGCGTTCTCTCCGTTGTTCTGGGCGCCGCTGCTGTGGCCGGCCTGCATCGCCGGCACGCTGCTGCTGGCGCTGGCCAAGATCCTGGAAAACATGGAACTGGGCCACAACGTGATGCACGGCCAGTACGACTGGACCGGCGATCCCAAGCTCAACGGCAACACCTACGAATGGGACATCGTTGCCACCGCCGACAACTGGCGCAAGACCCATAATTTCCGCCACCACACCTACACCAACGTGCGTGGCATGGACGATGACATCGGCTATGGCCTGCTGCGCATCTTCCCGGAACAGCGCTGGAAGCCGTTCTACCTGCTGCAGCCGATCATCGCACCGATCTTCGCGCTGCTGTTCCAGTGGGGCGTGGCGGCGCAGGACCTGCGCCTTGGGCGCTGGTTCAAGGGCCGCATCAGCAGCCGTGCGATGTGGCTGCAGACCCGTCCGGTGGCCCGCAAGATGATCCGCCAGGTGCTGAAGGACTACGTGTTCTTCCCGCTGCTGGCCGGTCCGTTCTTCCTGCCGGTGATGCTGGGCAACATGGTGGCCAACGGCCTGCGCAACATCTGGACCTACGTGATCATCTTCTGCGGCCACTTCACCGCCGAATCGGAAACCTTCCCGAAGGAATGCCTGCGCAATGAATCGCGTGGCCACTGGTACCTGCGCCAGCTGCGCGGTTCGTCCAACATCAGCGGCGGTTTCGTGATCAACGTGCTGTCGGGCAACCTCAGCCACCAGATCGAGCACCACTTCTACCCGGACCTTCCGGCCAACCGCTATGCGGCCATCGCCAAGGAAGTGAAGGAAATCTGCCGGCGCTACGGCCAGCACTACAACAACGGCTCGCTGCCGCGGCAGTTCACCCAGGTGGTCTGGCGCATCCTGCGCCACGCGTTCCCGAGCAAGCCGCGCCGCCTGCCGATGCCGGACATCATGCCGGCACCGGCGTCGGCCAACGCCGGCTGAGTCTTCAGCCGGCCTTCGCCAACAGCGCAGGTGAATCGCGATCGAGCCTGCGCAGGAACACCTGCATTTCCTTGCGGGCCTGCTGGTCGCCCTTGCTGCCGGCTACGCTGAGCCCGCGCTGCCACGCTTCGCGCGCCGCCTGCGGCTGGCCACCAGCCAGCCAGGCCTTGCCCAGCAGCTTCCACGCCGCCGAATAGTCCGGGTCCAGCACCACGCAGCGGCCCAGATGGGTGGCTGCGCGCACCGGATCGCCGGCATCCAGCCAGCTCTTGCCGAGGCCGAAGCGCAGCAGTGCGCTGTCCTTGCCGGCGGCAAGCATCCTCTCCAGCGTTTCGATGTCCATCAGCGCACCTCCAGCAGGGTTTCGACCGGTCCCTCCTGGAAGCGGCCGCGATGGAACAGCAGTGGTGCACCGCCTGCTTCCTGCACATCGACAATGCGCCCGGCCAGCAACAGGTGATCGCCGACCGGCCACTGCGCGTGGCGGGTGCAGGTGAGATGGATCACGGCACCGCCGATACGCGGTGGCGTGTCTTCGCCGTCGTCCAGCAAGGGCACATCGGTGAATCGATGGCGCACCTGCGGATCGGCGAACCGGCGCGCCAGGGCTTCCTGGCCAGCGCCGAGCACGCTGATCGCAAAGCGGGTGGCGCGCTGGAACGTGGACAGGCTCTGCGCATGCAGGGCGAGGTTCCACAGCACCAGTGGCGGCTGCAGCGAGATCGGCACGAACGAGTTGATGGTCAGGCCCTGCGGTTTTCCCTGTGCGTCGCGGGCGCAGACGATCGCCACGCCGGTAGGGAAATGGCCGAGCAACCGCCGCAGCGCACGCGGCGGCAGACTGACCGATGGCACCGGTGCCGGAGCGGGGAACACCCCCGCCCACGGCCCGGCGTATGCACCGGAGTCCGCGTTCATGCGGCCCTGGCCTGGCGGTAGCGTCGGCCGACCTCGGCCCAGTTGATGAGGTTGAAGAACGCGCCGATGTAGTCCGGGCGACGGTTCTGGTAATGCAGGTAGTAGGCGTGCTCCCAGACATCCAGGGCAAGGATCGGGGTGTTGCCGGAGGCGCCCACCGCCGCGCCCATCAGCGGGCTGTCCTGGTTGGCGCTGCTCTCGACCTGCAGGCGGCCCTGGTGATCGACGGTGAGCCACGCCCAGCCGCTGCCGAAACGGGTCTGCGCCGCTTTGCTGAACGCCTCCTTGAAGGCATCGTAGCTACCGAGGTCGCGATCGATGGCCGCGGCAAGCTCGTCATCGGCGGTGCCGCCATTGGCGCTGAGCACGGTCCAGAACAGGCTGTGGTTGGCGTGGCCGCCGCCGTTGTTGCGCACTGCACCGCGGATCGATTCGGGCAGGGCGTCGAGGTCGGCGATCAGGATTTCCACCGGCTGTGCCGGCAGGGCCGCCTGTTCCAGCGCGGCATTGAGGTTGTTGATGTAGGCCTGGTGATGCTTGCTGTGATGGATCTCCATCGTGCGCGCATCGAAGTGCGGCTCGAGGGCGTCGTAGGCATAGGGGAGGGCGGGAAGCGAGTACGGCATCGAGACAGTCTCCGTGGGGAAGGCCAGGGGTATGGCCGTGGGGAGACTGTTATCGCACCTCAACATTGGTTGAGGTCAAGCGGGGTGGTTGAAAAGAGGGCGCTGTCGGCGCGTTGACTGTCCCGGGATCGCGTGGGCGGATGGGCCCATGCAGGTCCGCCCACGCAGGACAGGTCCACGCGCCGGCGCGGAGGCGACGTCAAAGGCGAGAGCAGAAGCAGCAGGGTAGTGCCGGCCGCTGGCCGGCAGCGGGTGATGGTCGGGGCTGCCGGCCAGCGGCCGGCACTACCTGTATCCGTCGAATCCTGCGTCTGGCGTCAGCTCAACCATTCCCTGCAACCGCTATCAACCTGCTCACCACAGGCCGCCTGCATCCGCTGCTGCAGCCGCGCCAGCGTGTCCGCACCCTTGTGCTTGGCGCTCCACGCCTGCAGTTGCCCGGCCAGCCGTTCGAAGCGCTGGCGCGTGCGCTGGTGGTAGCCGGACGGCTGCTTGTCCAGCTCGGCGATCAAGGCCTCGGTGGCCTGCTCGATACGCGGTGCATCATCGGGCGCCAGCCGTAGCAGGCCTTCCACGTACAGCACGCCCCACTGCACGCGCGTGGCAGGGCCCTGCGCGCCTTCATAGGCACGCTTCAGCCATTCCAGGGCGCCGGCGGTATCACCACGCTGCTCGGCCAGCTCGGCCAGTTCCGGCATGTAGTAATAAGGCTGCTCGCTGCGCTTCAGCTCTGCCAGCAGCAAGGCCTCGGCGCCCGCATCGTCATCGACCTGACGCAGCGCGTAGACGGCGCTGCTGATGGTGGCCTGGCGCGCGTGTGCATCGGTAGCCGCGGCATCGGCGGCGGCCACGCGCTGCTTCACGCGCTGCACCAGTGCTGCCGGCAGCGCGCCTTCGGGCTGCTGCTGGCGCGCCAGCGCCAACTCGGTCAACGCACGTGACAAGGCATCGTCTGCGCGATCACCACGCGCGGCGTCGGCACGTTCCAGCGCGACCAGCAACTGCTGGCCGAGGGCATTGCTGCTGGCCGGACCAGCGCTGGCCTGCTTGACCAGCCCGGCGCCGGCATACCCCAGCAGCTCGCGGTTGCGACGTACCTCCGCCGGTTGTGCCAGCACCGCCTGCAACAGTTCGCGTACCTGGGTGGGCGCTGCCGTCGGTTTCCCGGCGGTAGCCAACGCGAGCAGCGCGAAGCGACGCTGCAGCGCAGGCTCGGGTGCGGCCTTGGCCAGCTGCTGCAGCACGTCCTGGGCGCTGCGCTTGCCAGCCAGGCGGTTGGCATCCACCTCCCAGCCGTAATCGCCCAGTACCTGCCAGTCTTCGGCGCCGAGCGTGGCAGGCGTCGCCAGCGCGGTCGCAAGTGTTTCGGCGACAGCGCTGCGGCGGCTGGCGGCGACGGTCAGGGCCCGGGTCAGTTCGGCCGCGTCGTTGCCGCCGGCCACGCGGGTGATTTCGTTGCGTTGCGGGTCGAGCACGATCAGGGTCGGATAGCCGCGCACACCGAAGCGTTCGCCCCATGCCTGCGCGCCTTCTTCGTCGCCGTCGAGGTAGACCGGCACGAATTTGCCGGTCAGTGCGATGAAGGCCGGATCCTTGAACAGCCCCGCCTTGAGCTGGTTGCACGGCGGGCACCACACCGCACCCCAGTACAGCAGCACCGGCTTGCCACTCTCGGCGGCTTCGTTGAACGCATCATCCACATCGCCCTGGCGCCAGGCGATGGCGGAGGCCGGGGCGGTCGATGCCGCCTTCGCCGTCGGTACCGGCGCGGACGCGGGGGAGCAGGCGCTCAGGGCCGAGGCCAACAGCAGCAGGGAAAGCGCGACGCGCATCGGCAGCATCTCGAAGGACAGGGTGGTGGGCCATTGTAGGAACGGTCGGGGTGCTGGCTGATGCAGTTTGCTTATGTCGCACGCGCAGCGCGGCATGTGGGCGGGGTATCAGTGCGGACCAAGGGGCGCAGCCACCGCAGCGGGCACCGCCAGCACCAGCGGCTGGTAGATCAGGCCGTGGTACTCGCCGACCTCGCCATCCAGCACGAACCCATAGTGTTCGTAGGCCGCCACCGCGTTGAGCGAGGCGCGCACGGTCATCTGCGGGCCGCGTACCTGCGGCAGCACCGCCTGCAGCAGGGCACGACCGATGCCTTGCCCCTGCAGCTCCGGCGCGACGAACAGCATCGCCAGGTGCTGGCCCGCCTTCAGTTCCACCACGCCGGCCACACGGCCCTCCTGTTCGGCCACCAGGATGTGGTTGTCACCCTGCAGGCGCTCGGCGAACGCGCTGGCTGCGGCCACGTTGCCGAAGGTGGCGATGCCCTCGGCGGTAAGGATGGGCGCAACGGCTGCAGTGAAGGCGGCCATGCACACCGCGCTGATCGCGGGCAGGTCATCGACGTGGGCGGGACGGATCCTGGGCATGCGCTGTACTTCCTGTTGTGGGACGGCGTCAATGCCCCACGCTAAGCTGGCGGCATGACTGATTTCAATCCTGCCCATGCACGTCTGTTTCCAGAGCAGGGCTTGAGCCTTGGCCTGATGACGCCGGTGGCCGCACGCGGCCTGGCCGATCCACTGGAGGCGTGCCGCGTCGCGCGGCTGGCCGACGATCTGGGTTTTGCCGCGTTGTGGACCCGCGATGTGCCGCTGATGGTGCCGCAGGGGCCGGATGCCACCGCCAGTGCGCTGGATGATCCGTTCCTGTGGTTGGGCATGCTGGCCGCGGCGACCGAACGCATCGTGATCGGCACTGCGGCCATCGTGCTGCCGTTGCGGCAACCGCTGCAGGTGGCGAAATCGGCGCTGACGCTGGACCGGATCAGCGGTGGACGCTTCGTGCTGGGGCTGGGCTCGGGTGATCGACCAGAAGAGTTCGCGGCCTTCGGCGAGGACCTGCAGGGCAGGGCGGGCACCTTCCGCGAGCGCTGGTCGCTGCTGCGTGCGGCGCTGTCCCCCGAACCCTCCGAGCGCGCGCCGGTGTTGCAGGCAACCGGTGGATACGACGTACTTCCTAAGCCGGCAAGGCGCATTCCGATGCTGGTGGTCGGTACTGCGCGGCAGAGCCTGCAGTGGATCGCACGCGAGGCCGAAGGGTGGGCGACCTATCACCGCGAAGAGACCGCGCAGGAAGGGCGCATCGGTCTGTGGCAGCAGGCGCTGGCCCAGAGCGGCGGCGCGCCCAAGCCATTCGTGCAGTCGATGCTGCTGGACCTGCAGGCCGATCCAACTGCGCCGGCGGAGCCGCTGCCGCTGGGCCTGAAGGTGGGCCGCGATGGCCTGCGCGCGTACCTGCAACGCGTACACGCGCAGGGTGTGGCGCATGTGATGTTCAACCTGGTGGACAACGGCCGGCCGGTGGACGACGTACTGGGCGAGATCGGCGAGCACGTCCTGCCCGATATGCTTCGGTAGGCGTCCACCTTGGTGGACACGCCGCAGGTATCCGGCATGTTCGCATCTGCGTATCATTCGCATTTGATATCCAGCGCTGGAGCCCTGCGTGACCCACCGTAACCCGCTGCACCCGACCGGGCGCCTTTTCGCCGTCGTCGCCTTCATCGAGGCCATCACCTGGGCCGGTCTGCTGGCCGGCATGTGGCTCAAGTACGGCCCGCAGGCCAACGTCGCGCTGGTGAAGCTGTTCGGGCCGCTGCATGGCGTGGCGTTCCTGGTCTACGTGGCGGTGACTCTGTTTGCGGCGCTGCGCCTGCGCTGGCCATGGTGGGCAACGGGGCTGGCCTTGCTGGCTGCGATTCCGCCGCTGGTGACCCTGCCGCTGGAGTGGTGGTTCAAGCGTCGCGGCCTGCTGTCGGTGCGCGCAGGGCAGTGATGCACCCGCAGGTGCGTGCCCGTTAAGCGAATGGGTATCAAATGCAAATGCGAGCCGTTATCATTTAAGGATGGCGTCGCCGCCTGACAGGGCGACGTCGCGCGGGGTGCGGATGCGCCCGGCGTTCCCTCCTTGGTTACGGTTGGTGTTCCATGCATGCACGTCCCGTGGTTCCCGGCTTGCCGGCGCTGGTGTTGGCTGCCCTGATCGGCACCATGGCGATGATGTCCTTCGTCGCCGTCATCGGCCCGGTGGTCCGCCTGCTGGGCCTGTCCGAATGGCATGCCGGTCTATCGGTCACGGCCGCGGGTGTGTTGTGGATGCTGGCCGCGCGCCCCTGGGGCCAGCTCAGCGACCGCATCGGCCGCAAACGCGTGCTGATGCTGGCGATGAGTGCCTACACCGTGGTCTACATCGCGCTGGCGGTGTTCATCGATGTCGCGCTGCAGACAATACCGCCGGTGCTGGTCTCGGTGCTGGTGCTGGTCGGTGCGCGGGGCCTGATCGGCCTGTTCTACGCGGCTGTGCCGCCAACCGCTGCCGCGCTGATCGCCGACAAGGCACCCACCGGCCAACGTGCGAAATTCCTCGCCCGCCTTGGCAGCGCCAACGCGCTGGGAATGGTGCTGGGTCCGGCTGCTGCCGGATGGCTTGCCTACAAGAACCTGCCGCTGGCGCTGTACGTGGCTGCGCTGTTGCCGCTGCTCGCGCTGGGCCTGCTGGCCTGGCGCCTGCCGGCCACGCCGCCGGTGGCAGCCGCACACAGCCGCAACCGCGTACCGCTGTCGCGCCTCGACCGGCGGCTGCGTCTGCCACAGATGGCCGCGTTCGTGGCGATGGTGTCGGTGACCATCGCCCAGGTCACGGTCGGCTTCTTCGCCATCGATCGCTTCGGCCTGGATGCAGCCGAAGGTGCACGCATGGCCGGCATCGCACTGACCGCAGTCGGCGTGGGCCTGATCCTCGCGCAGGGGCTGGTGATGAAACTGGACGTGCATCCCCGGCGCTGGATCATCCTCGGCGCACTGATCGCAGGCATCGGCTTTGCGTCGGTGGCGGCGGTGCAGCAGACCTGGCAGTTGCCGGCGGCCTACGCGCTTGCAGCGTTCGGCATGGGCTTCGTGTTCCCCTCGTTCCAGGCGTTGGCCGCCGATGCGGTGCAGGCGCACGAACAGGGGGCGGCGGCCGGCACCGTCGCGGCGGCGCAGGGGCTGGGCATGGTGGCCGGGCCGATGCTCGGCACCCTGTCGTATCGCGGCGGCGCCAGCCTGCCTTACCTGCTGGTCGGCGTGCTGCTGCTGGTGCTGTGCGTGCTGGCAGCAGCGTATCGGATGAAGGAGACCCCATGAACGATTCCCTGATGCAGGGCGCGTGGCCGGAGGCTGCGTCGATGCTGCCCGAGCCCACCGCCGAAGCGTCGCTGTTCCTGCTGCGGCAGGCCGATCAGCAGATGCACGCGCGCGGCTGCCGCGCCCCCTTGCCGACCGGTGTGCTGGCCACGCTGGCCGAGCGCGTGGCGACGTTCTTCGCGCAGCAGCGCGGTGGGCCGGGCCTGCTGGTCGGCGCGGTGCCGTTCGAGCCGCGCGCCGATGATGCGTTGTACCAGCCCGAGCGCCTGCTGCCGGCGTTGCCCGTGCAGTCGCAGGCGGCGCCGGCGCTGTCCGGAGCGCTGACTGCCGAGCCCTCGGCGCAGGCGTATGCAGCGGCCGTGGCCGACGCGGTCAGCGCGATGCGCGCGCCGGACCCGGAGCTGCACAAGGTGGTACTGGCGCGCAGCCTGTTGGCGCACACGCAGCAGGCGCTGTCACCGGAAATGCTGCTGGCACGCCTCGGCACCGATCCTTCGGTGGCGACCTACGCCGTGCCGCTGCCGATGGACGTTGGCCAGGCGCCGGCATGGCTGGTGGGGGCGACACCGGAGCTGCTGCTGCGCAAACGCGGGGCGCAGGTGCTGTCGCATCCGCTGGCCGGTTCGGCCAGGCGCAGTGCCGATCCGGTTGCGGACGAGCGCGCCGCGCAGGCGTTGCTGGCATCGGCGAAGGATCATGACGAACACCGGCATGTTGTCGACGCCATTGTCGATGGCCTCTCGCCCTGGTGCAGCCACATCGAAGCGCAGCCGCGCCCGGTGCTGCACGCCACCGCCAGCATGTGGCATCTGGGTACGCGCATCCACGCCACGCTGAAGGACGCTGCTACGTCGGCGGCGACCCTGCTGGCCGAGCTGCATCCCACCCCGGCCGTCTGCGGTACCCCGCGGCTGCAGGCACTGCAGCGCATCCGTGCGCTGGAACCGGTGCCGCGCGGCTTCTATGCCGGCGCGGTGGGCTGGCTGGATGCACAGGGGGACGGCGACTGGTATGTGGCGATCCGCTGCGCGCGCCTGCAGGGCACCCAGCTGCGCCTGTATGCCGGCGCCGGCATCGTCGCCGACTCGCAGCCCGAGGCCGAAGTGGCCGAAACCGCCGCCAAGTTTGCTGCCCTGCTCAACGCATTGGGTGTGCAGGACCCGCTGTCCCTGATCGAGGTATCCGCATGACGCCGTCCACCGTTGATTCGCGCCTGCCGCTGCAGCAGCAATGGCCTGAAGCGCTGGTCGCGCGCTATCGGGCCGCAGGTCATTGGCGTGGCGAAACCTTCCCGGGTTTCCTGCGCGAACGCGCCGAGCGCCATGCCGATGACATCGCGGTGGTGGCTGGCGATGTGCGCCTGAGCTATGCGCAGCTCTGGCATGAGGCCGGGCGCATCGGCGCCGGGCTGCTGGCGCTGGGCCTGCAACCCGGCGAGCGCGTGCTGGTGCAGCTGGGCAATACGGCCGGTTTCATCGCAACGATCTGTGGCCTGTTCCGCGCCGGGCTGGTGCCGGTGTACGCGCTGCCGGCACATCGCATCACCGAGCTGGCCCACTTTGCGCGCAAGGCCGAGGCCAGTGCCTACATCAGTACCGATGTCCATGAAGGCTTCGACCATCGTGGCCTGGCGCGCGCGCTGCAGGCGGAAGTGCCGGCGGTACGCCACGTACTGATCGACGGCGATGCGGCCGAGTTCGTCGCGCTGGAATCGCTGCAGGGTGATCGCAGCCAGCTGCCGGCCGATCCTGATCCGCAGTCGGTGGCGTTCCTGCAGATCTCCGGCGGCAGCACCGGGCTGTCAAAGCTCATTCCGCGCACGCACGACGATTACATCTACTCGTTCCGCGCCAGCAACGAAATCTGTGGCATCGACCGCGACAGCGTGTACCTGGTTGCGCTGCCGGCAGCACACAATTTCCCGATGAGTTCGCCGGGTTTCTTCGGTGCGCTGTACGCCGGCGCCCGCGTGGTACTCAGCCCGGGCCCCGGCCCGGATGCGGCATTTCCGTTGATCGCGCGCGAGAAGGTGACCTGCTGTGGTCTGGTGCCGCCCTTGGCGCTGCTGTGGGCGCAGGCGGCGGCGACCAGCAGGCACGATCTGTCCAGCCTGCGGGTGCTGCAGGTCGGGGGAGCGAAGCTGGTGCCGGAAGCCGCGCGGCGGGTCATCGATGGCCTCGGTTGTACGTTGCAGCAGGTGTTCGGCATGGCCGAAGGCCTGGTCAACTACACCCGGCTGGATGACCCGCAGGAGCTGATTGTCGCTTGCCAGGGCAGGCCGATCAGCGAGGATGATGAAGTGCGCGTGGTCGACGACCACGACCAGCCCGTTGCCGAAGGCGAGGTTGGTCATCTGCTCACGCGCGGTCCGTACACCATCCGCAGTTACCACAATGACGCGGCGGCCAACGCGCGTTCGTTCACCGACGACGGCTTCTACCGCACCGGCGACCGCGTGCAGCAGCTGCCCGGCGGCTATCTGGTGGTGCAGGGCCGTGCCGGCGACCACATCAACCGGGCGGGCGAGAAGATCTCCGCCGAGGAGATCGAAGACCATCTGCTGGCCCATCCTAGCGTATTCGACGCCGCCGTGGTCTCCATTCCTGACGACTACCTGGGCGAGCGCAGCTGTGCCTTCGTGATCCAGCAGGGCGAGGCCATCAAGGCGCCGGCGCTGAAGGCGTGGATGCGCGGGCGTGGCCTGGCCGCGTTCAAGGTGCCCGATCAGATTGTTTTCGTGGACAGTTTCGACACCACGGCGGTTGGCAAGATCAGCCGCCGCGAACTGCGCGCGCAGCTGCGCGCGCGTCATCTGCAACAGACAGGAGGAACGCGCTGATGGCGCTGCCCCGCATTACCCCGTACTCCCTGCCGACCGCTGCGGAACTGCCGCAGGCGCGAGGCGCCTGGCGCCCCCAGCGTGATCGTGTTGCCTTGCTGGTACACGACATGCAGCGCTATTTCCTCGCCGCATTCGACGCCGGCAACGCGCCGCTGCAGCCGGCGGTGGACAACATCGCGCGCCTGCTGGGACATTGCCGTACGCACGGCATTCCGGTGTTCTACACCGCCCAGCACGGCGACCAGGACCGCCGCGACCGCGGCCTGCAGGCAGACCTGTGGGGCCCGGGCATGGGCCGGCGTGCCGACCACGAGCCGATCATCGACGCACTCGCGCCGCAGCCGGGCGAGCATGTGCTGGTCAAGCACCGCTACAGCGCGTTCCAGCGCAGCAATCTGGAAACACTGATGCGCGTGCGCGGCCGCGACCAGCTGCTGATCACCGGCGTCTACGCGCATATCGGATGCACCGCGACGGCGGTGGAGGCGTTCCAGCGTGATATCGAGACGTTCATCGCTGCCGATGCCGTGGCCGATTTCACGCGTGCCGACCATGACCAGGCGCTGCACTGGATCGCCCGCACCTGCGGCGTACCGATGACCACCGACCAGCTGCTGGAGGCAATGTGATGAGCGCGACGACCGAAGCCCTGACCCTGGAGCGCATGCGCGCCGACGTCGCCCGCGTGCTGGACTGCCACGCGGCGGACGTCGGCGATGATGACAACCTGATCGATCTGGATCTGGATTCGATGCGCATGCTGGGGCTGGTGCTGGCCTGGGGCAACACCGGGCTGCCACTGGAGTTCGCGCAGCTGGCTGAGCACACCACGCTGCGCCAGTGGTGGGCGGTGGTGCAGCAGCTGCAGGCCGCGCAGACGGCATGAGCGGATCGCCGCTGCCGCTGACCGAGGCGCAGGCAGGGCTGTGGTTTGCCCAGCGGCTGGCACCGCAGAATCCTGCATTCAATACCGCGCACGCGGTGTGGATCGAGGGTCCGCTGGATGTGGTGGCGTTCATCGCTGCCGCCAATCAGGCCGCCGCCGAGGCCGAGGCGCTGGCGTTGCGTTTCGCCGAGGCCGAGGACGGCCAGCCCGTGCAATGGCACGAGTCCGCGCGGGTGCCATTGCTGCAGCTGCGCGATGTCGCCGCGGCCGATGATCCGCAGCAGATGGCGCGCGCGGCGATGCTGGCTGACCGCTGCAGCGCGGTCGACCCGACCCGCGACCGGCTGAGCCAGCAGGTGCTGTTCGACCTGGGTGGCCAGCGCTGGGCCTGGTACCTGCGCGTGCATCACCTGGCCACCGATGGCTATGGCATGGCGCTGTTCACTGACCGCGTCTGCGCCCTGTATGCGGGCCGCACCGGTAGTGCGCTGCCAGGGTTGGCGGGCGTGCTGGCCGATGATGCCAGCTACCGCAGTGATGCGCGCCGCGACGTCGACCGGCAGTGGTGGTTGCAGGCATTGCAGGGCGCCCCGGCCTCCACCGGCCTGGCCGGCACCGCCGCGGCCAGTGACGATGCACTGCGCTGGGTGCAGCCGGTGGACCCCGCCTTGCGCGAGCGCCTGCTGCAGGTCTCGGCATCGTGGCTGCAGCCGTGGCCGGATGTGCTTGCCGCGTTGGCCGCCGAGTATGTGCGTCGCATGAGCGCGTCCGAGGAAGTCGTGCTCGGCGTGCCGTACATGGCGCGGCTGGGCAACGCGGCGGCGCGGGTACCTGCGATGGTGATGAACGTGCTGCCGCTGCGGGTAGCGGGCGGCGAGGGCGGCGTCGAGGAATTCTGCCGGCGCATCGGGCGCCAGCTCAGCCAGAGCCGCAAGCATGGGCGCTACCGTGGCGAACAGCTGCGTCGTGACCTTGGCCTGGTCGGTGCACAGCACCGTCTGCATGGGCCGTTGATCAACGTACA
Organism: Stenotrophomonas sp. G4; assembly: GCF_003428825.1. Taxonomy (NCBI): domain Bacteria; kingdom Pseudomonadati; phylum Pseudomonadota; class Gammaproteobacteria; order Lysobacterales; family Lysobacteraceae; genus Stenotrophomonas; species Stenotrophomonas sp. G4. The sequence continues at coordinate 2,507,564 of NZ_CP031741.1, read as the reverse complement.
GCCGTTCTACAAGCCGCTGGCGCTGCCAGGTGTGCAGGCCTCACTGGAAGTGCTGAGCACCGGCCCGGTTGACGACCTGACACTGGGCTTCCGTGGCGATGGACAGACCCTGCTGGATCTGGAGATTGAAGCAAACCCGGCCCTGTATGGGCTGGATGACATGAAGGCGCATGCCCGGCGGCTGCTGCATTTCGTGTCGGCCGCGCTGCTGGCCGAAGACATCGCGACGGTGCCACTGGCCACGCCGGAAGAATCGAAGCAGGTCGTGCATGGTTTCAATGCCACCACGCATGCGCTGCCTGACACCACCCTGGTCGAACTGCTGCAGCAGGGCATGGACCGCGATCCGTCGGCAGCGGCGCTGGTGTTCGGCGATACGACGCTGGACCATGCTGCGCTGGAGGCCCGCAGCTTCGCCCTGGCCGCGCAGCTGCGCTCGCTGGGCGTGGGCCCGGGCACGGTCGTTGCCGTGGCGCTGCCGCGTTCGCTGGAACTGGTGATTGCGTTGCTGGCGGTACTGCGTGCAGGCGGCGCGTACCTGCCACTGGACCTTGCCCATCCCGCGGAGCGCCTGGCGCGCATCCTGGCGTCGGCGCAGCCGGTCTGTGTGCTGGCAGAGGCCAGCGTGCAATCCCGTCTTTCAGATGTGCCGGTGCTGCCACCGGAGCAGTGGACCGACGTAAGCTTTGCCGCACCCTGGCCGGGCCCGATGGGTGGCGATGCGGCCTATGTGATCTATACCTCCGGTTCGACCGGTGAGCCCAAGGGCGTGGTGATCGAACACCGCGCCATCGTCAATCGCCTGCTGTGGATGCGCGAGCACTATGGCATGGGTGCCGACGACCGGATTCTGCAGAAGACCCCGGCAACGTTCGACGTATCGGTCTGGGAATTCTTCCTGCCACTGCTGTGTGGCGCGACGCTGGTGTTGGCGGGGCCGGACGCACACCGCGACCCGACCGAGCTGGCGCGGTTGATCCGCGTCCATGGTGTCACCACCGCACATTTCGTACCGTCGATGCTGGATGCGTTCCTGGCTGCACCGGCCTCACAGGACCTGCGGCTGCGGCGCGTGTTCACCAGTGGCGAGGCGCTGGATGCCGCGCTGCGCGACCGCTTCCATGCGCAGGTGCATGCCGAACTGCACAACCTGTATGGGCCGACCGAAGCGGCAGTGGATGTGAGCTGGTGGCCAGCCTCGGCCGATGACCGCTCGCGCCCGGTGCCGATCGGTTTCCCGGTCTGGAACACCCGCCTGTATGTGCTGGACGCACGGATGCAGCCCGTGCCGGTGGGCGTGGCCGGTGACCTGTACCTCGGCGGTGTGCAGTTGGCGCGCGGCTATCTCGGCCGCGACGACCTGACGGCCGAGCGCTTCCTGGCGGATCCGTTCCTGCCGGGTGAGCGCATCTACCGCACCGGCGACGTGGCACGCTGGCGGGGCGACGGTGCTGTCGAGTACCTGGGGCGCAGCGACCATCAGGTAAAGCTGCGCGGCCTGCGCATCGAACTTGGCGAGATTGAAGCAGCGTTGCGCGAGCTGACTGGAATGGACCGGGTGGAAGTACTGTTGCGCGATGATCTACCCGGCGAGGCGCGGCTGGTCGCCTATGTGCCGACGGCGCTGCTCGATGCAGCGGCGCTGCGCAGCCATCTGCTGACGCGGGTGCCGGACTACATGGTGCCGTCTGCGTTCGTGGGCGTGGATCAGTGGCCGGTGACCGCCAATGGCAAGCTGGACCGGTCTGCGCTGCCGAAACCGCCGCAGCAGGACGTTGTGGGGCGGGCGCCGCGCACGCCGCTGGAGCAGGAACTGGCCGGGCTGTTCGCGCAGGCGCTGGGGCGCGAATCGCCGGTGGCCGTCGACGTGGATTTCTTCAGCATCGGTGGCGACTCCCTGTCTGCCGTGCACCTGCTGTTGGCCATCGAGCAGCGCTGGCGTTGCGAGCTGGGCCTGGGCGCGCTGTTCGCGCAGCCGACCGTAGCCGCGCTGGCGGCACGCATCGCCGAGCCGCCCGCACGCGCCGATCACGCGCTGGGGCCGGTGATTGCGCTGTCGGCATCCGACGAGGCAACCGCAGCCCCCCTGTTCGTGCTGCACCCGGCAGGCGGCATTGCCTGGAACTATCGCGCACTGGCCCGGGCGCTGCAGCCAACGCGCGCGGTGTACGGGCTTCAGTCACCCGCGCTCGATGCCACGCAACCGCTGCCAGGCAGCATCGAGGCCATGGCCAATGACTATGTGCAGCGGGTGATCACGCTGCAGCCACAGGGGCCGATCCATCTGCTCGGCTGGTCGGTGGGGGGCATCCTCGCGCAGGCGATGGCCGTGCGCCTGCATGACATCGGCCGCGAGGTCGGCGAACTGGTGCTGCTCGATGCCTATCCCAGCGAATGCTGGCGTGCCGAACCGGAGCCCGACCCGATCGCGGCGCTGCGGGCGCTGTTGGCCATCGCCGGGCATGACCCGGACGCGCATCCGGAACTGGACGATCGCGAGCGCATCCTCGCCTTCCTGCGGCGCGGCGGCAGCGCGCTGGGCAGCCTGCCCGAGGTGGTGCTCGACGGCGTGGTACGGGCGGTGACCGGGACCAATCGACTGATCCGCGAACACCAGCACCGACCCTTCGTCGGAACGCTGGCGCATGTGCGGGCCGGACGCGATCATCAGGCACGGCCGCAGTTGCAGTCCGCGCTGTGGAAGGCACATGCGCTGCAGGTGGATGCCATCGAGCTGCCGTTCCTGCACGCCGAACTGACCGGGCGCGATGCGGTGGCGCAGCTGGCACCGTGGTTGTCGGCGCGGCTGCAGCAGTGGGACAGGCAACAGGAGAGTGCAACATGCAGCTGACGGGTTTTGAAGGAAATGTGGCGCTGGTGACCGGCGCAGCGGGCGGTATCGGTGCGGCGCTGGTCGGGCAACTGCTGGACGCAGGGTGCCGGGTCGTGGCAACCGATCGCGAGCGACCTGCGCTGGTGACCGACGATGGGCGCGTGCAGGCTTTCGCACTGGATGTCACCGACGGCGCAGCCGTGGACGCGCTGGTAAACCAGGTGGAAGCCACGGTGGGACCGATCATGTTGGCGGCCAGCGTGGCGGGCGTGCTGCATGTCGGCGAGGTCGTGGACACCCGTGACGAGGATTGGCGCAGGGTGTTCGCGGTCAATGCCGATGGTGTGTTCCATGTCGGCCGCGCACTGGCACGGGTGATGTCGCCGCGCCGGCAAGGTGCCATCGTGACCGTCAGTTCCAACGCGGCGGGCGTGCCACGGCATGGCATGGCCGCCTATGCCGCCTCGAAGGCGGCGGCGACGATGTTCACCCGCTGCCTGGGCCTGGAGCTGGCGCCGCTGGGCATCCGCTGCAACATCGTTGCGCCGGGCTCCACGCTGACCCCGATGCAGACCGGCATGTGGGAAGACGAGCAGGGCGCGGCACGGGTGATTGCCGGCAATCCGGCCACCTACAAGGCGGGCATCCCCTTGCGCAAGCTGGCCACGCCGGAGGACATCGCGCAGGCGGTGATGTTCCTGCTGTCCGAGCAGGCCGGGCACGTGGCGATGAGTGACCTGTATGTGGACGGTGGCGCCACGCTGCGCGGGTGACGGGGCCGGGCACACCGCCGGGCGGGGTTCATGGGTTGCCGGCCAGCGGCCGGCACTACCATGGGGAGTTCCTTGTCCGGTAGTGCCGGCCGCTGGCCGGCAACCCCAGCAGACTGTCAGCAACATCCTCATGGAATCTCGCGCTGTTCCCCGACAGCCAGCGATGTCTGCCTGATCCACGATGGGCCATGAGCAGCGATCTCCTGCGCCACGGGCGGCGCTCCATCATCGGACAGGTCTATGTGCTGACCACGACAACATGCCAGCGCCGCCGACGCTTTGAATGTGACGCCACCGCAGGCTGTGTATCCAGCCAGTTTCAGGACCTCGAGCGACAAGGCCTGGTCCAGTCACTGGCATGGGTGGTGATGCCGGATCATGTGCATTGGATGTTGCAACTGCGTGCGTCGGAGCTGTCGGGCATCGCCCGTCGGTTCAAGTCATCCAGCGCGTTGGCCTTGAATCGGCTGGTCGGTCGTCGCGGCGTGGTCTGGCAGTCCGGGTACTTCGATCATGCGGTCAGGGCAGAGGAATCGTTGCATCGCCAGGCCCTGTATATCCTGGGAAATCCCATTCGGGCGGGCCTGGCCAAGGAGATTGGCCAGTATCCCTATGCGTGGTCGATCTGGTAGTGCCGGCCGCTGGCCGGCAACCAGGCGGTGCGTCCGGAGGTTCATGAAGTTGCCGGCCAGCGGCCGGCACTACCACCGGTCGGGGTTTGTGAGGTTGCCGGCCAGCGGCCGGCACTACGGCAGGGTGAGCCGATACACCAGCACCCGGTTGTCGTTGTCGTACGCACTGTCGCAGTGCTCGCCCTGCATGCGGCAGTTGCGGGCGGTGAAGTCGTTGTCGTTGCCGATCAGCAGCAGTACGTCGTTCGGGTGCTCTGGATCAAGCGCCGGCAACACGTCCATTGCTTCCCACTTCTCCGACAGCAATCCCGGGTGAGGGCCACGCCCTGTGTCCAGGTCCAGCCCGGCCCGGGCCAGCTGCGGCCGGTCGAGCAGATTCAGCACCTCTTTGACGTTGGCGGGCACGATGCCGGCTTTCAACATGGCGTCAGCCGGATCGGCCAGCACCGATGCCGTGCCGGTCTCATAGGCCGTGTCCACCAGATTGGAGGCCTGCCCAACGTTCACCAGCAGCACCGACTTATAGACGATCGGGTCGTTGCCCTCCTTGCCCAGTCCATTGCCATCGCGCGCCAGCATCAGGAAACGCTCGTTGTCCAGTGCACGCAGTTCGCTCTGCGCAGCGGTACGGTCGAGCTTGCCTTTGCCGTCGTGGGCGTAGGCAGGCAGGATCATCACATGGTGGCCCACCGGTTGCGTCGGCGTCGGGTTGCTGGACACGTCGTAGACCAGCACGCGGGTGTTGATGCGGCCGGCGGCATTGCCTGCCGCGCTGTCCTGCATCAGCGCGCTCTGCAGGGCAACGAACAGCCGTGTGCCGTCGGGCGACAGGCCCATGCCTTCCACGCCCTGGTTGTTGCGGCGCCCGGTCTGCGGCGGGGCCAACGATCCAAAGGCAGGCTTGCCATCACGTTGTGGCTGGATCGCCTGCGGCGGCACGATCACGCCCTGCAGCTGGCCCTGTGCGTTGAAGTAATAGACGTTGGCGGTGTACTCGTCGCCGATGTAGAAGTGGCCGTCCGCCGCGAACTGCAGCGATTCGGCATCAAGTGCGACCTTGCCGGCCCCCGCGCCCACGGCGGGTGAGGGCAGCACCACGTCACGCTGGATGATGGTGTGATCACCTGGGTCGGCACCGGTGAATGGCTGGCCGTTGTAGTCCTTCAGCACCAGCCCCTTTTCCGGCTTCATCGTCAGCGTGCCGAAGCTCTCTGGCTTGTCCGCGGGCCAGTCGATGCGCAGCTGCATGCGCTCCAGGCGGCCAGCGTAGTCGTAGAACAGGCCGGCTTCCGGATCGTTGCGCCCGCGGTCGGGCAGGGTCCACACCACCCCTTCATAGCCATGCGCGGTACGCCGCCACGTGCCCGGCTGCACCGCCAATGACGAGAACGAACCCAGCGTATCGCCGAGGAAGTCTACGGTGCCGGCCGGCAAACGACCGGCGGCGACCAATCCCTTGTCCACGTAGGTAAAGCCGGCCACCTGCACGATGCGGGGTGGTGCGCCGGTGGCTTCATGCGGTGCGTTGTAGCCGCTGACAGCAAGCGCAGCCAACAGCAGGGCAGTAACGGACATCAATGGACTCCTCGGCCGGCGATCAGAAGCGGACGTCGATGGTACCGAACACCTGGCGGGGTGCCGACGCATGGAACACATGCAGCTTGCCCGGTGGGTCGCTGGGTGCCAACACGCTCGAGTCCAGCTTGCTGGCGAAGCCAACCTGACCCAGATCGTAGCCACCGGCCAGGTCGAACACGGTGTAGCCCCAAAACCCCTGTGGTCGGTACAGGCCTGGAAGCGTTCGCCGGTGTACTTGCCGTGCAGGCTGGCCCAGCCGTTGTCGCGCCAGGTGATTTCGGTGGCCAGCAGCTGCTCGAGCAGATGAAAGGGCAGACATGCGATGCGGTCTCGGGCGCCTTGGGCGCCGCGCGATCAACGTGAATAGGGTGCACTGGACAGATGACTGTCTGGTGACATGGTCATCTGCGGACATCACGCGCGGGTAGTGCCGGCCGCTGGCCGGCAACTGCGGGATGCTGCGGAGGGTTCGTGAGGCTGCCGGCCAGCGGCCGGCACTACCGGTATCGGTCAACCCGCGTTGCTGCGTGTGCACTTTAGCGTCGCATCCTGCAATGCCCGCAGCTTCATCTGCGGACATACGGGCGGGTAGTGGCGGCCGCTGGCCGGCAACTGCGGGATGCCGCGGAGGGCTCATGAGGCTGCCGGCCAGCGGCCGGCACTACCGTTATCCGTCAACCTGCGTTGCGCGGCTTGCGTGTGCGTTTGGGTTTTGCTGCATCACCGCCGCTGGCGGCACCATCCTGCAACGCCTGCAGCCACGACAGCGTATCGACATAGTCGATGAAGTGGCGCAGATACCCGGGGCTGGTCGCCTGCATCGTGTCCAGCATGCGCTGCACCAGCACCGCCGAGTTCAGCGGGCCACCATCCGCCGGGGCTTCGGTGCGCAGCGAGCGGCGCACCTGCAGTTCGCTGCGCAGCTCGGACCACTCGCGGCGCACGTCGTCCAGCATCGGCACCTGCGGGTAGTGCAGCAGCGATCGCGACCCGGTGTCGAGGTCGCGCACCAGGGCACGCAATCCCTCCAAAGGCGAGGACTCAGCTGCCATTGCCGTTCTTCTCGCCCGGCGCAGCAGCCTTGGGCTTGGGAATCGGCGCGATCTCAACGCGGCGGTTGCGCGCGCGGCCATCTTCGTTGGCATTGGAGCTGACCGGCTGCTCGCTGCCGAATGCCGCGGCGAACACCGCATCGGCCGGTACGCCGTCGGCGATCAGGGTACGGGTCACCGTCAGCGACCGCTGTGCGGACAGCTCCCAGTTGTCGGTGAAGCGGCGGTTGCCTTCCCGCACCGGTGCGTCATCGGTGAAACCGCTGACCATCAGGATCTCTTCGCGCGTGCCGAGATAGGCCGCCAGCGGCGCGGCCAGGCTGCGCAGCAGTTCCTGGCCTTCCGGCTGCAGCTGGTCCGAGTTCAGCGCGAACAGCACGCTGCCGCTGATGCCGATGCGGCCATTCACCAGCGTCACCCGGCCGGCGGCGAGCGGGCCCGCCAGCGCCTGCTCCAGCGTCTGCAAGCGCTTGGCTTCGGCCTGGCGCTGCTTGACCTCCTGGTCCAGGCGCTGCGACAACTCCAGCTGCACGGCGACCACGCCGACCAGGATCAGCACGAACGCGCCCAGCAGCACCGACATCAGATCGCCGAATGCCGCCCAGATCGGGGCGTGTGAGCCGCCGTCGACCTCCAGCTCGTCGCTCATGCGCTGCCGGCCTTGCCGCGGCGCGCGGCCAGCTGCTGCAGTTCTTCCATCACCTGCTTCTGCGACAGCAGGCTGAGGTCGACCACCTCGCGCGCCTGCGCCACGTAGTACGCCAACTGCTCATCGCTGCGCGCCAGCGAGGCGTCCAGCGCACCGCCAATCTGCTCCAGGCGCCCGGAGAGCTCTGCCGACGCGGTGCCGAACTGCTCGACGGCAGCCCCGAAGGTGCCGGCCAGCTGGCCCACTTCACCGGCACTGCCATTGAGCAACGTGGCGATGCCATCGAGCTTGCCGGTCTCGGCCGCGATATGGTCGCTGAAACGGTTACCGACGCGTTCCAGCAGTTCGGCCGAGCCTCCGACCAGTGCATCGACAGCGGTGCGCTGCTCGTGCGAGGCGTGGTTGATCGCGTCCAGCAGGGTCTGCACGGTGGCCAGCAGGTGGCCGCGTTCTTCCAGCATCTTGTTGTCGCGCACCAGGCTTTCGGACAGGGTGCTGCGCAGTTCGTTGATGACCTCGGCGGCGGCCTTCGGTGCTGCGGCCGCAGTCTGCAGCAGGGTGGACACTTCGGCCAGCGTGGCGCTGGCCTGGGCACGGCCGTTCTCGCCGATCTGCTGCGCGGTCTGTGCCAACGTGTCGCAGACCTGCTGCTGCTGTTCGGCAAGGCGCTGGCCATTGGCCTGCAGGCGCTCGGCCAGATCGGTCGAAACGCGCTGCAACGCATCGCTCCAGCGCTGCAGGCGCTGCTCGTCGCCTGCCAGCAGCTGGGCCTGCAACGCCGCGTGCGCCTGCTGCAGCTCGGTACTTACCGCGTCCCAACGCAGCTGGCGCTGCTGTTCGCGCGCATCCAGGCCCGCCTGCAGTTCGGCATGTGCCGTGGCGGTGGCGGCCTGTGCGGCCTGCCAATCCTGCAGGCGCTGCTGCTCGTGTTCCTGCAGCAGCGACTGGCCGGCGGCGTGGCGCTCATCCAGTGCCTGCAGCAGCGCCTGCGCACGGTCATCCAGGTGGCTGCTGGCACGCTGCAGCGCCTGCTGCTGGCGCTCGACCAGTTCACTGTTCAATGCATGCTGCTGTTCGGCAGCAGCGCGCCAGGCCTCGGCGTTGCTGCTGGCATCGGCCTGCAGGCGCTCGCCGATGCGTGCCACCAGGGCTTCACCCTGCGTGCTCTGGCCTTCGCTGAAGGACTGCAGATGCTGGCGCAGTTCGGCAACCAGCGCCTGCTGCGCGCCGGTCTGTTCGGCCACTACCTTGGCCCAGCTCGCTTCGGTCGCCACGCGGCTGCGCTCGAAGCCCTCGGCCAGACCATTCAACTGCTGCTGCACGGCCTGTTCGACACGCGAATGCAGCGCCTGGCCGTGGCTGGCCAGGCCGGCCAGGGTGGTTTCGGCCATCGGTTGCAGCGCGCCACCAATGGCCGCAGCACTGGCTTCGGCCCCCTCGCGCAGCGACTGCTGCAGCGAGGTGGCCAGGCGTTCCTGCAACGCCTGGCTCTGCGTCAGGAACTCGGACTGACCGGCCAGCAGGCGCTCATTGGCGGCCGCGCTGTGCTGTTCGAAGGTGCTGGTCATCGCCTGCAGGCGATCGATCAGCGCAGGCAGCGCCGCAGACTGCGACTGCAGCAGGCGCAGCGACTCGGCACGCTGCCAGGCTTGCGAATACGGATGCAGGTCAGTGGCGATGGCGCGGTCCAGCTGCTGCACCACCTGCAGGCGGTCGCGGCGCAGCAGTGCCGACAGCAGGCCCAGCATGGCCGAACTGGCCACGCCGGCGATGGACGTGCCGAAGGCCACCGCCAGCCCCTGCACCGGCGAGGCCAGCGAGCCGCGGATGGCCGCCATGTCGGTGGCGCTCTGCAGCGCCAGGCCGGTGCCGCGCAGGGTGTCCATCATGCCCAGCAGCGTGCCGAGCATGCCCAGCAGCACCAGCAGGCCTACCAGATAGGGCGTCAGCACCGGCGAGGGCAGGGCGGTGCGTTCGCCTTCCACGCGCAGGCGCACGGCATTGCGCAGGCCCAGCGGCACACGCTCCAGCCACGGTGCCAGGCTTTCCTTGGCCAGCGAAAGGTCAGCCAGTGCGGCGCGCAGGCCATTGCTGGCCTGCCGGTAGCGGTACAGCTCCACGCCACCGGCGATGTAGCAGGCTGCGATGATCGCTGCCACGGCTGCACCCAGCGGGTGCACCGAGACATAGCCGACGCCGATCCAGCACACGGCCAGCAGGCCAGCAAGGAAGACAAGGACGTGGAAAACAGTTCTGGACATGGTGTTCCGGTCAGTGTGAGCGCAGGGCGGCAAGCAGCCCCTGGATCGGGTGGAAGCGCAGTTGCAGCTCGGCGAGCAGCAGCGTGCGCATGTCGTGGCGGAAGGACGCGCGCCAGCCGGGCTGGCCGTGCACGCGTTCGAATCGGGCACCCAGCACCGCCGGGGCGGTGGCAAGCAGGCTGTGCTCGCGCGGGCTCAAGGTCTGCTCCATCACCGCATCGACCTCGGCCAGCCGCGCCAGCTCCGGTGAAGCATGCACCAGCTGGTCGCGCAGGCGGCCGCGCAGGCGGCCGGTAGCGGTCTGGATGGCCTGCTGCAGCACCCGGTAGCGCTGCCGCAACGAAGCGAAGTTCGGCGCGGCGGCGGCCTCGGCCAGGTCCAGCAGGCGCTCGGCCTCGGCATCCTCGCTCAGCGAAGCCAACAGGCTCGCTTCGGTCTGGGCGCAATCGGCGAGCAGGTCATCCAGCGCTTCGGCGGCCTCGGCCGGTTCAGCCAGGCGGCCATCCAGCGCCCCGGCAAGGGCCACGGCACGGCTCCAGTCCACCCACTGGCCGAGGCGATCGGTCAGGGCGGGACTGGAGGCCGGCATCGCGCCGTCGCTGAGACGGGCGAGCAGACGGAGGAAGTCCGGTCCATCCACGACCGGCTGCGCTGCGTTCGCCATCAAGGGGGTGGGGGCCAAAAACCGTTGATTTTACAACCAGATGAGGCCGGCCGTATGAAGGCGGGGGCGAGGGGCAGCACCGATCGGGCCACAAGGCTTAAAATGGTCGGCTGTACCACCGCACCCCGACTTCTGGAGCTTGAGATGACCGTTGCGCAGTTTTACCCGATCGGCACCCCCGGACAGCCCTGGGGCGACGCCGAACGCGCGCAATGGCGGGCCCGCCAGCAGCGGCAGCGCAGCTACCACGAAGACGTGGTGACCGCGCTGGAGCGGCTGGACGAGCGCTTCGACGTGGTGCAGTACGGCCAGCTGGACTACGCCCCGGACCACTACCCGCTGTTTGCGGTGGTGAACCACGACTGGAACCCGGCCCTGCCGACCGCGCTGGTCACCGGCGGCGTGCATGGCTACGAAACCAGCGGCGTGCATGGCGCCCTGCAGTTCCTGGAGCAGCACGCCGAGCGTTACCTGGGCCGCTTCAACCTGATCGTGGCCCCGTGCATCAGCCCGTGGGGCTACGAGCGCATCCAGCGCTGGAACCCCAATGCCATCGATCCCAACCGCAGCTTCCGTGACGCCGGCCTGATCGAGGAAGCCGCCTCGCTGATGCGCTGGGTGGCCGAACGCAAGGCCAACATCCGGGTGCACCTGGACCTGCACGAGACCACCGACAGCGATCTGCACGAGTTCGACCCGGCCCGCTGCGCCCGCGATGGCAAGCCCTTCCAGCGCGACACCATTCCCGATGGCTTCTATGTGATCGGCAACAGCGAAGACCCGCAGCACGAATTCCAGAAGGCGCTGATCGCCGCCGTGGCGCCGATCACCCACATTGCCCCGGCCGACGCCGAAGGCAATCTGGTGGGCATGCCGCTGCAGTCGCTGGGCGTGGTGTGGGGTGAGTCGCGTTCCATTGGTGCATGTGCCGGCTTCACCGATGCGCTGTATGCCACCACCACCGAGGTGTACCCGGACAGCCCGCGCACCAATCCGCAGGAATGCAACGACGCCCAGGTGGCGGCGGTGTGCGCGGGGTTGGATTTCGCTCTGGCCAACTGATCGAGTACCGCATTGCGGCGCCGGGCCTTTGCTCGGCCGCTGCGGTGCGCAGCCGGGCCGGTCAGGTCCTTCTGCCCGCTGACGACGACTGTTGGACGCGTCGACCAAGCCCGCGCAGAGGTGCGGTCTTCGCCACGGCAGGCTTCACGGCCCGCGAGCGATGCAATCGCGATGATGTTCTCTCCAGCGAAGCTGCGTGAGACACCATCGGGAATGCTCCAGAATCTGCTTCACCTTGCACCTCTGATCACCGCTGCCATGACCTGCGTAACGGCGCTGATCTGGGTGGTCTATCTGAGCGTGTTCCTGCGCAGCTACCGCCGCCAGCAACGGCCATCCATTCTGATCACCTCCGGTGCGGGCAAGCATCTGGATGCGCACTGTTTTGTGACCAACCTTGGGTTGGAGCCGGTGTATCTGCTGGATGTGGTCATCGATCTGATCGAGCCCGGAGGCAAGGTCGTCCGCGCGGTCATTCCCGAGCGCACCGAACATTGGAACAACGCTGTCCCCGGAGAGGAGGAGGACATCCGGCGCGCCACCAACGTGGGGCCCCTCAGCAGCGGCGGAGAACGCGACCTGGGTCGCTTCCGCACGCTCATCGACCGTGCCGGCACTGAGAACCCGGACATCAAGGCGGATATCGCCTTCACCAGCCTGGAGGTGACCGTGGTCATCGTGACCGCCAGCCAGGCCGAGCTCTGTGGCGCCTCGCGGTGCTACCACATCGACCACACCGTGGAAGGCGCGCCCTGCCTCATGGCCAAGACCATCAAGGCCAAACAGCTGCAGGGCTGGTTGGCACGCAGGACCCTGACGCGTTTGTTGAGTGCCCAGCTCAGGGCCAGCGGCGAAAGCTGAAGCGCCGCCCTCCGCCTGGAGGCCTGATCGCGGCAACTCTCCGCCCTTCAGCGCATCACGATCCCGTGAACATCCTCGCGACGTGGCACGCACCTTGTTGAACCGTTCACTGCCCCAGCGCCAGGCGATGCATCCGGCCATCGGCTTGCGGCGTATGCCCTCATGCACGCAACGCTTCTTCCCTGCTGCTACGGATGCCCTGCATTCCCGCATGGCTGCAAGGTGGTGCAGTGACGGCAGCGAACGCTGCGCATTTCCCAGCCCGGTTGGGCTATCAACGAGGACACGAACATGCGTACCCAGATCCAGCGCCTGACCCTTGCCGCCACCGTCGCGGTTGCCTGCGCAACTGCCCCGGCCGCCTTTGCCGCCGACAACCCGATGGTGGGTGGCGTGCCGATGTACGCGAACAAGACCATTGTCGAAAACGCCTCCACCGCCCAGAACCTGAGCACCTTGGTGACTGCGGTGAAGGCGGCCGGGCTCGTTGACACGCTCAGCGGCAAGGGTCCGTTCACCGTATTTGCTCCGGACAACCAGGCGTTCGCCAAGCTGCCCGCAGGCACCGTGGAAACGCTGCTGAAGCCGGAAAACAAGGCCAAGCTGACCCAGGTCCTGACTTATCACGTGGTGCCGGGCACCTACACCTCCACCCAGCTGACCGCAGCAGCGCGCAGCCACGGTGGCAGCAGCACGCTGAAAACGGTGCAGGGTGAAGCGCTGACGGTGAAGCTGCAAGATGGCAAGGTCTGGGTGGTCGACGCCAAAGGTGGCAAGTCTGCGGTGACCACGGCCGACGTAAGGCAGTCCAACGGCGTGGTGCATGTGGTCGATTCGGTGCTGATGCCGAAGTAGGCCCAGGGCCGCAACATCGATGGCAGTGCGGGAGCGGCTGGTTTCACAGGCCAGCCGCTCACGATTGAGCGCGGTTCAGCGATCAAGCGCGTCGGGCGTTGTGCCTGCCGCCCAGCCCCCACCCAGCGCCAGGAACAGATCCACCTGACGATCCCCCAGCTGCGCGCGCGATGCTGCCAGCGCGGACTCTGCATCGGCCAGCGCGGCCTCGGCAGACAGCACGTCGATGAAGTCGATCCTGCCGAACCGGTACAACTGCCCAGCCTGATCGCTGGCATGTGCCGCGTCGTCGCGGGCGAGGGAAAGGCTGTGCTCGCGATCGATCTCCTGTGTGTAGGCCGACAGCACGGTTTCGGTCTGCCGCAGCGCGTCCAGCACCAGGCCATCGAACGATGCCAGCGTGGCATCGGCGTTGGCGCCGGCCGCATCGATCCGCGCCCGGGTTGCGCGACGGTTCGGCCAGCACCACGACAGCAGCGGTCCGAAGGACGCGCCGAGGCTGTCGCTGCTCAGCAGCTGCTTGAATGACCCTGCCGTGCCGGTGGACGCGCCGATGCTCACCTGTGGGTACAGGGCTGCCGTTTCCACGCCGATCATCGCGGTGGCCGCCGCCAGGCTGCGCTCGGCCGCGCGGACATCCGGGCGGCGCTGGATCAGCTGGCCACCGTCGCCGACCGGAACCGGTTGCTGCAGGCGCGGCGGTTGTTGGCAGTTGGCGACGTCCTGCGGATAGTCGGCTGGTACGCGTCCCATCAGCGCCGCCAGCGCGAACAGGGCCGCCTGCCGTTCGGCAACCAGATGCGGCACCGCCGCCGCACTGCGGTTGGCCGCCGCGCGCGCCCGGCTGACGTCGAATTCGGTTCCGCGTCCGCCGGCCGCCAAGCGCGTGGTGGCGTCCAACGTAGCGCGCTGCGTAGCGAGCACCCGCTGCGTCGCCGCCAGGGTGAGGTTGTTCGAACAGATGCCGACATAAGCGCGGGTGACAGCGGCGGCGACCACCACCCGCACCTGGTCACGTGCTGCAGCGACAGCCTCTGCATCGGCGCTGGCAGCTTCGATACCGCGGCGGATGCCACCTGCCAGATCCAGTGGGTAGGACAGGTGGATGCCGAGCGCATACACCTGCGGTGGCGAGGTGGGCGAGGTATATCCCCCGGCATGGGCCAGCGTGGCCGATGCATCTGCGTCGGTGCTTGCCGAGCCCTCAGCCCGGTACTGCAGCACCATCGCCGTGGCGCGGCGCAGGTTGGCATCAGCCGCGCGCAGATCGGTGTTGGCCCGCAGTGCTTCGCTGACGTAGGCATCGAGTCGTGGATCGTCGTACAGCTGCCACCAGCGGTCCGGCAGCTCGGCCTGTGCGTAGGCCGCCTGGTGGCTCGATACGAATGCGCGGCGGGCTGCCGGCGCGGCGGCAACCGCGTTGGCCGGTAGCGTGTAGTCCGGGCCGGACACGCAGCCGGCCAGCGACAGCGCACAGGCGAGCAGACCCACGCGTGATGCGGTGCCGATCACTTGCAGGCTCCCTGCGTGCGCGGAGTGATGGTCACGCTGGCGGTTCTGCCGACGATCAGGCGCGTATCCGGTGCCACGTCGTCCAAGTGGATGCGCACCGGTATCCGCTGCGCCAGCCGCACCCAGGTATACGTTGACGCAACCGATGGCAGCAGGTTGTGGGTGCTCGCGCGCTGATCGTCGGCAATGCCGGCGGCGATGCTCTCCACATGCCCATGCACGCCGCGGCCATCGCCCATCAGGCGGGCGACAGCGGCATCGCCTTCGTTGATGCAGTTGAGCTTGGTTTCTTCGAAATAGCCTTCGACCCTGAGGCTGGCGCTGTCGATCAGCGCCAGCGCCTGGGCACCCGGTTGCAGGAAATCGCCCGGGTGCAGGTCGAGGTTGGTGACGATGCCGTCGGCGCTGGCGCGCACTTCGGTGCGCTGCACGTTCAGCAGCGCCACCCGCCGCTCCGCTCGGGCCTGTGCAAGGCTGGCCACTTCGGTATCGACCTTGGCGGCATTGCGCTCCCGCGTTTCCGAAGCCACCAGGTTGCCCAGCGCGATGTCCCGCTTCGATTCACGGCGGGCAAGGGCAAGCGTGGCCTGCGCGCTGTTCACTGCGGCATCGGCCTTGTCCAGCGCGGCGGCGTAGCGCGGCTGGTCCAGCACCAGCAACAGCTGCCCGGCTTTCACCCGCTGGTTATCCTGCACCAGCACCTGGGTGACCAGCCCGCCCATGTCCGACGCCACGCGGATCACATCGGCGCGCACGCGGCCGTCGCGCGTCCACGGCTGCGCTTCGTAGCGGTTCCACAGGGACAGCGCCGCGATCACGGCAACGACGAACAGGCAGAGCGTTGCGCTCCAGCGGCCAATGACACTCAACAGGTGCTTCATTTCAGTTTCTCAAGCAGGGGCGCGAGCTGGATCAGCAGCTCCGCCAGGATCACGAACAGCGAAAGGCCCACCAGCGGGCGATAGGCGAACAGCCGGTACAGGCCGAGGCTTGCCAGCAGCCGCGAGGCCATCATCGACAGCGCCAGCGCGATGAGTGCCACCGCCAGCAGGCCGGGAACGAAGACGCCGTCAATGGAGATATCGGAGAACATCGACTCAGTCCCCATGTACGATCAACGGAGCAATCAGGTCGCGGCGCAGGCCGCAGAGCAGCGGAAGAACACGTTCGGATGCGCCGTTGTTGCCAGCGATGATCACCTCGCGTGTGCGCTCGAGTGATTCCAGCAGCGGCGTATCCACTGTGCGGCATGTGGAGGTACGGATACGGAAGTGGGCGGACGCGCTGTGACGCAACTGGGCCAGGCGGTCGTGGCTGCGGCGATCATTCAACGCCCCGCCAATTACGCGCAGTTCGGCCACGGCACTGGCCGCGCGCATGTCCGCAAACAGCGTCCGCAACGTGGGGGCTGCATCCGGATGGCCGCGCAGGCGAGGGGCAAGCAGCGCAAGCCGATCCACCATGCGGCTTGTCCAGTCGCTGGCATTTCGTACCTGCCCGGCGGCGCGGCGTGCGATGTCCCGCCGGATGACATCCTGCAGGCGCGCGCGGCTGCGATTGCTGTCCAGCGTCTGCAACAGCGACATGCTGCACAGCGCCGCCGCCGTGCCCACGAACAGCGCCAAGCTGCTGTTGAGCGCGCCCGCGATGTGGGTGGCATTGGTGGCGCCCAACCCGGCGATGAGGGGGAAGGTGAGCACTACCCCCAATGCGCCCATGATGAACGGCGGGCGGGAGAGGAACGAGCCACACACCAGCAGTGCCGGCGCCAGTGCCATGGCCAGGCCGACGAAATCGGACAGACCCGGAAAGATAACCAGCGCGTAGAACAACCCGATGACCACGCCGATGGTCGACCCGATCAGATAGCGCATGACATGCCCGGCAGGTGCCTCGGTGGTCCCGAACAACACGCAGGCCGTGCCGATGATGGAGACGGCGGTTGCACCGTCGGACCACGCAGTAGCGATCCACAGCGCGCAGGCCAGTAGGATGCCGACGAAGGCGCCCAAGGCGCTGCGCAGGGCGATCCGGTGGTCGCGATGCAGCACATGACCGTTCGCCTTCCTGGCAAGGTGCGCGGGCACATGCCGGCGCCAGTCCGGGCGGGCGGCGTGCAGCTGCGCTTCCAGCAGCCGGCAGTCGTGATGCGCAGCATCGAGTTCGGCCTGACGTGCGCAGAGATCTGCACGCATCAATTCCTGCCATGTGGTGTGCGCCGTGCCAGCGGGCTGCGCGCGCAACTGGGCCAGTGATTCGTCCACGGCGCTGGACAGCATCAGCACATCGAGCATCCGGTCATGCAGTGCGCGCAGGATCTGCACCTGGGCGACGCCGTGCACACTGTCGAACGGCAGGTGGATGGACAGCGTGTGCAGGTCGAGGAGGTCCGCGGCTACCTTGGAGCGATCCGCAGCCAGTACCGTTTCGTTTGCGCCAGCGCGCATGTCCCGCGTCCAGCGCTCCGCATCGGCGAGGATCGATGCCACGCGCGCGTGCACACGCGGCGAGACCCGGCGTGGCCACAGCAGGCCATGGACCAGCGTCGCCGCAAGAATGCCGATGGAGATTTCCTGCACGCGGGTGACGGCGATGGTGAAGACGTCATCGGGCGCCATCACCGCCGGGAAACCAATCAGGCTGGTGGTGTACCCGGCCAGCAGGAAGGCGTACGCACGCGGTGTGCGGTCGAGCATGGCCAAATACAGGCACAGGCCCATCCAGGCCGCCAGCACCACGCTCAACACCAGCGGCGCGTTGGCGAACCGGGGCACCAGCAGCACCGTAGCAACCGCACCGCCGACCGTTCCCAACAGCCGGAACAGGCCACGGCTGAGCGTCGCGCCGGACATCGGCTGCGACACCAGATACACGGTGCCGATCACCCAGAACGGGCGGGTCAGGCCGATGCGTAGCGAGACATACAGCCCGAGGATCGCGGCGAGCAGGCATTTGAGCGAGAACAGCATCGCTTCGCGGTCGACCTTCCATGCGGGCGACGTCAACAACTCGATGGGGAGCGAAAGCCAAGAGCGGGTGGGGGTGAGGATCTGCATGCCGCCATCGTATTCAGCGAGCCCCGTCGCCGAATTTCGCTAGAATGTCAGCCTATCGCTGAATCCGGTCATCGAGAATGACTCGCATTTCACTGCCTGGCTTTGATCTGGATCCGGACGCGACGGATCGGCCGGCAGTGGCCAGCCGCCTGCAGGTGGCCGACCACGATGCCGAGATTCCAGTGCATGACCACCGCAAGGGACAGCTGATCCTGGCACTTCATGGCGCGGTGACCTGCGAAGTGGCCAATGCGCTGTGGATCGTGCCGCCACAGTGCGGCGTGTGGATTCCCGGCAGCATGCCGCACAGCAACCGGGCCACCGCCAACGCCCGCCTGTGCTATCTGTTCGTCGAGCCGGGCGTTGTCGACCTGCCACTGCATTGCGTGACGCTGTCGATCTCGCCGATGGTGCGCGAGATGATCCTGCACCTGGCCGATGCACCGCAGGACTACCAGCGCGGCGGGCACACCGATCGACTGGCGCGTGTGCTGCTGGACGAACTGGTGCAGATGCCGGCCGAGCGGTTGTACCTGCCGGTGAGTGACCACCCCAAGATCCGTGCGCTGGCTGCGGCGCTGTCGGCCAATCCGGCCGATCGCAGCACCATCAGTGAATGGGCCAAACGCCTGGCGTTGGGTGAGCGTACGTTGACGCGGCTGATTGATCGGGAAACCGGACTGTCGTTCGGGCGCTGGCGGCAGCAGCTGCATCTGCTGGTTGCCATTCGCGAGCTTGCAGGCGGCGCGGCGGTGCAGCGGGTTTCTGAAACCCTGGGCTATGAATCGGTTACGGCGTTCATCACGATGTTCAAGAAAGCGCTGGGGCAATCGCCTACGCGGTATTTTGCGGCGCGGTTGCGTGGACAGGATTCAGCTATGCGTGGTGGTTGATGGTGGCTGGCTGACGTTGCTTGGCTGAAGCGGAGCATCAGCTCTCTGCGGGACTGCGTTTGTCACGTATCGAATAGATTACTGAAAAGATCTTCCAGCCCCGCTCGGTGCGGACCAGCTGCCACATTTCCCGGCCCCAGTTTGCCTTCACGCCGTTGGCATGGAAGCTGTAGTCGAACGACACCGATGCCACATCGCCATCTGTATCGATTTTGGTGTTGAAGAACTTCTCCTCCCGTGGCTCTGCCGTGGCCACTGCCTCATCGATGAGCGAGATGAAGTTGTTCGACGGAATATTGCGTGCCTTGATTGCATCGGGCTTGACCCTGCGGATGTCTGCCAATCGCCGGTCCTCGGACACGAACTGCCAGCCGATGTCTTCAGGCCTGTCCGAGAAGAACAAGCTCATGTAGGTCGGTTTGTCCTTGTTGAACAGCGAGGTGCGGAAGGACTCGATCACCTGTTCGATCGCCTTCACATCGGCGGGCGTGCTTTGCTCTGCGCAAGCCGGAAGGCTGGGCAACAGGCAAAGGGCGAGGGTGGTGACGACCGTTCGTGGAGTGTGCATCTGTAGTGCCTGGTTGAAGGGGGGGAACTCCAGCGTCCGGGCGGCGGCGCGAAGGCGCTGAACACCCCTTCGCGCAGCCCCACACGGCACGCATCTTCTGCCATGCCAGCAGTCGGAGCAATGGAACGGGTGCGCGGTGGGTGTGGCGCCAATGTGGTGTCTGGCCCAGCTCTCAGCGGCTACTGATCGCTCACCTGCAACCGCCCCACAGCCTGCGCACTCAACGCCAGGCACGCCAGCATCAGCCCTTCCATCACCCGGTCCCCCACATAGTCCTCGAGCTCGCCGTTCTGCCGGGTCCGCTCCGCTGCCAGCAGCACCTCCTGAACCACCCGCAAGCCAGCCAATGCGCAATCGGCGTCGGCCAGCGCCATGCAGCGCCCCGGCAACTGGTGCCGCTCCGGCCAGGGCTGCCCGTCGGCGGCGGCGCCTTTGCCGATGCGCTTCAGGTTGGCAATCAGGGTATGCGCATCCGCGCAGGGCACAGCCTCTGCCAGGTCATCGGCATTGGCCGGGTCACGGTAGGCGTGCAGGTGGGGAAGGTCAGATCCGTTCATGGCGAGGCTCCGTGCGGGGCAATCGGTAGCCGCCACACAGAGGTGGCGGACGGTACGTGGTTCGAATCCGGGTTGACCTCAAGCCGGCGGGCGCGAACGCCCCCACGCACCGCCCGCCATAGCCGGCAGACGGATTGCCAGCCGGCGCCACGGAATGTGGACGCCGGCTGGCAAGCGCAATCACTCAAGGTCAACACGGGATTCGAAACCCGGCCACCCGTTTTCGGTGGCACGCCATCTGAGCCCGCGTCGCTGTGCAATGCCAATCAGAAGAGTTGCAAACAGCTCACGATTGGAGACGCTTTCGGCATTGAACCACGCTGTTAGGTGCCGGCACTGCTGGCTGCCGCGATGATCCACCGCGACCAGGCAATCTGCGACAGGGGTCGTGGTTGTAGGGGATGCGCGGGATGTGTGAGCGGGTTGATGGCGACAAGCCATGGGTAGCGCTGGACCATGCCCGGCGAGCAACGTGGTGTGGTGCTCTGATGCACTCCTCCGGGCATGGCCCGGCGCTACCGTTTCCGTCGCGCCTTGACGTTCCCCGCCACCAAGCGCAGGCTTGCCCAGCACGTTTCCTAAACACAAAGGAGACTTATGACAGCTACCGCGTCTCTGCATCCCACGCCCGACACCCAAGGCCGTTCACGCCTCTGGAACGTCTTCTGGCTGCAAGGGGTCATCCCCAGCAACATGCTCTGGGCCGTTGCCCTCTGGGCCCTCGCCAACCAGCGCACCACACTGGTGCTGGCGATGTTCGCCGTGCTGCTGCTCTATACCGGTTGGATCATCCCCGCAGTCTGGCGCGCGGCGCCCACCGCGCGCACCCCGAACCTGGGCGTTGCCGCGCGCGGCCTGACCGTCGCCTGGGGGCTGAACACCGTGCTGGTGATCTTCTTCCTGACCCTGCAGCTGGTGGCTCAATAGAACTGGATCGGCTCTCCGCTGCGGTCGAAGGCGGCGAAGCGGCCGATCTGGCCGTCGTTGATGGCGTTGACCATCAGCCGCAGCGGGCGGGTGGCCTCGTCGGTGCTGGGGGCGAAGCCTGCACGCCCATCCATCGCCGCCACGAACACCATGTCCCACTCCACGCCGGTGGTGGTGGACTCGCTGGCCAGTGCCTGGAAGCTCGGCACCTCGGCCGGCAGCTTGTCCACGCACAGCACAGGCGACAGGGTGCCGCCCTCACGCCGGTCATGCCGGTCGCGCTGGTCGTCGGTGGGCGATTCGGGCAGGTCGGCGCGGGCGAATACGAACAGCAGGCGTTGCGGTTCGGCCTGTTCGCTGGCGGCCTGCAGCAATTGCTGGAAATCATTCATCATCATGATGGCTGTCACACGCACGCTGCACGGAAAGCCGCATGCTGCCATAACGTCCGGGCGGCGTGGCCGGCGGCGATTGATTTAAGTCATCCCGCTGCCAATGCCTGCCGCGTAGGCTGGCGTCAGTCTCAGCAGGCGAGGGTATCCGGGCCGTTCCGGGCACAGGCAAGACGGTGGAACAACAAGGTGGACCAGCCATGAGCCAACTCACCGACGGATTCGGGCGCAGCTTTCCTTACCTGCGCCTGTCGTTGACCGAGGCCTGCAACTTCCGTTGCAGCTACTGCCTGCCCGATGGCTACCGGGCCGACGGCCGCCCGCGCTTCCTGGCGGTGGACGAGATCGCGCGCCTGGTGCGCGCCTTTGCCATGCTGGGGATGACCAAGATCCGCCTGACCGGTGGCGAGCCCAGTCTGCGCAAGGACCTGGACGAGATCATCGCCACGGTGGCGGCCGTGCCGGGCATCCGCAAGGTGGCCATCACTACCAACGGCACGCTGCTGCCGCGTCGCCTGCCGGGCTGGCACCGCGCCGGCCTGACCGCGCTGAACGTAAGCATGGACAGCCTGCAGCGCGAGCGCTTCAGGACCATCACCGGCCACGACCGCCTGCCGGAAATCCAGCAGGGGCTGGAGATGGCGCAGGCACTTGGCCTGCCGGCCATCAAGCTCAACGCGGTGCTGCTGCGCGGCCTGAACGACGACGAGCTGCCGCAGTGGATGGACTTCCTGCGCGACCGTCCCTTCAGCGTGCGCTTCATCGAACTGATGCGTACCGGCGACAACGAAGCTTATTTCCAGCGCCACCATCTGCGCGCCGACGTGGTGATCGAGCAGCTGCTGGCCGCTGGCTGGCACGAGCGCCCGCGCGCGGCCGATGCCGGCCCGGCACGCGAGTTCAGCCACCCGCAGCATCGCGGCACGGTGGGCATCATCGCCCCGTACTCGCGTGACTTCTGCAAGGGCTGCAACCGCCTGCGGGTGACCGCCAAGGGTGACCTGCGGCTGTGCCTGTTCGGCGAATTCGGCGTGCCGCTGCGCCCGCTGTTGCAGAGCGACGACGACCAGGACGCGCTGCTGGCACGCATCACCACACAGCTTGGCCTGAAAGCGGCCGGGCACGGATTGCACCAGGGCCAGACCGGGTTGACCCCGCATCTGGCTTCGATTGGAGGATGAGGAACACGATGAGTGGTGAATTGACTGCGGCCTTCCACATGGCCGATGTGCGCGACAAGCGTATTACCCGCCGCCGCGCGGTAGCGGTGGGCGAGCTGCATGCCGGGCCAGTGGCCTACCCGCTGATTGTCGAGCGCCGGTTGCCCAAGGGCGATGCGCTGGTGATGGCCGAGATTGCCGGGCTGCAGGGCGCCAAGATGGCCTCGATGCTGATGCCGCTGTGCCACCCGTTGCCGCTGGAACTGGTGCAGGTGTACTGCGCGCCGGTGCCGGAGCGGCAGGCGATACGCGTGTGGTGCGAGTGCGCCAGCGAGGCCCGCACCGGTGTGGAGATGGAAGCACTGGCCGGCGTCAACGCCGCACTGCTGACCCTGTACGACCTGAGCAAGCCAGTGGAGCCGGCGCTGCGCATCGAGGGCATCCGCCTGTTGTTCAAGGAGGGCGGCAAGCGTGGCCTGTGGCTGCATCCCGACGGCATGGACGAGGGCGAGCGCGCGCGCTTCAGGCCGCGCCCGCCGAAGGGTCTGAACGGCGCGGCCTGCGCGGTGATCACCCTGAGTGATCGCGCCAGCGAGGGTAGCTATGCCGACGAGTCCGGCCCGAAGCTGGTGAGCGGGCTGCAGGCGCTCGGTGGCGAGGTGGTGGCTGCCGAGGTATTGCCCGATGGCATCGAGCCGCTGGCGGGCCGGCTGCGTGCGCTGGCGGGCGAGGGCGTACACCTGTGCCTGTGTACCGGCGGGACCGGGCTTGGCCCGCGTGACCTGACCCCGGAGGCGCTGCGTTCGTTGAATGCGCGACCGGTGCACGGCTTGGCGCAGATGGTGCGCGCGTTGAGTGCGCAGCACACGCCGATGGCCTGGCTGAGCCGGGCCGAGGTGGTGCAGCTGGATGACATGCTGGTGTTTGCGCTGCCGGGCAGCCCGCGTGCGGCCGCGCAGTGCCTGGACATTCTGGCGCCGGTGCTGGGCCACGCATTGGCGATGGTCGATGGCGGTGGCCACGCATGATTGCCTACAGCGAAGCGCTGCAGCACCTGATGGAAGCGGCTGCACCGCTGCCGGCCGAGCGGCTGGCATTGCATGAGGCTGCGGGTCGCATCCTGGCCACGGACATCATCAGCGGGCAATCGTTGCCGCCGTTCGACAACTCGGCGATGGACGGCTTCGCGCTGCGCGCCAATGGCACGCCGTTCGAAAGCGATACCGAATTTGTGGTGCAGGGCTGGCAGGCGGCGGGCGACGCCGGTGCCGAGGGCGGCGACGGCGCCTGGGAAATCATGACTGGCGCGCGCATGCCGTTTGGGCTGGATACGGTGGTGCCGATCGAGAACGTGGAGATCCTTGCCAGCGAGCAGGGTCGCCCGACCCGCATTGCGTTGAAGAGCGGGGTGAAACCTGGCCAGAACGTGCGCCTGCGCGGACAGGACGTGGAAGAAGGCGAGCGCGTGCTGCAGGCCGGGCAGGCCTTGGACATCAATGCACGCACTCTGCTGCACGCCATCGGCGTGGCCGAGGTGGCGGTGGTGGCACGGCCGAAGGTCGCGGTCATTGCCACTGGCAAGGAGCTGGTGACCGAAGCGGCGCAGGCGCTGGACTCCGGACAGATCCGTGACAGCAACCGGCCCTACCTGATCGGCCGCCTGCAGGCCGCCGGTGCCGAGGTGGTGTGGCAGGGCACGGTAGGCGATGACGTGGCTGCCTTCGATGCGGTGCTGGACGACGCGCTGGCTGCGGGTGCGAAGGTGCTGATCAGCACCGGCGCGGTGTCGGCCGGCCGCTACGACTTCATTCCCGATGCGCTGCGCGCCCGCGGCGCCCGCATCGTGTTCCACAAGGTGGCGATCCGCCCGGGCAAGCCGCTGCTGTTTGCAGTGCTGCCCGATGGCGCGCTGTATTTCGGCCTGCCGGGCAACCCGGTGTCGGCGGCGGTGGGGCAGCGTTTCTTCGTTGAACCGGTGCTGCGTCGCCTGCTGGGCCTGGCCGCAGAGCCGCTGCTGCAGCTGCCGTTGCAGGCCGATGTGCGCAAACCGCCGGGCCTGCGCTTCCACGCGCGTGCGCGGGTGGACGTGGACGCGCAGGGGCGCTTGAGCGCGCGCGTGCTGTCCGGGCAGGAATCGTTCCGTTTGAAATCCATGCTGCAGGCCAACGCCTGGGTGGTGCTGGAGGGCGAGGGGGACCTCGTCGCGGCCGGCACACCGGTGCGCGTGCAGGGCTGGGGCCACCAGGACCCGCTGCAGCTGGCAACCCAGGAGTCATGATGAAACAGGTGAATCTGCAGTTGTTCGGTGCGTTTTCCGATCTGGATGACAGCCGCGAGATTGCGCTGGAGGTGGCCGGTGGCACCGTGGCCGACCTGCGCCAGGCGCTACGAGAGCTGTTGCCGGTGCGCTTTCCCGGTTTCCGCGCCGGGTTGCTGGACTATTCGGCCTTTGCCGACCAGCAGCGCGTGCTGCGTGACCACGAGGCGCTGCCTGCCGATGGCAAGGTGGCGATCCTGCCGCCGGTGAGCGGGGGCTGAGCCATGAGCAGCAACGTGACGGCAAAGGTGGTGGACCGTGCGCAGCGCGCCATCGACCCGGTCGAAGGCATCGCGGCAGTGTCCGACCCGGCATTCGGCGGCATCGATGTGTTCATCGGCAAGGTGCGCGACTTCAATGTGGGGCGGCCGGTGACCGGCATCACCTATGACCTGTTCGAACCGCTGGTGCTGAACGAGATCCAGCGCTTGGCGGCGGAGATCGAGGCGACGTTCGGGCCGAAGCTGAAGCTGTATGTGGCGCATGCCAAGGGCCGCTTGGGCATTGGCGATGTGGCGGTGGTGGTGGCTGCGGGCAGCCCGCACCGTGATGAAGCGTTCCGCGCGTGCCGGCAGTTGATCGAGGCGGTGAAACACCAGTGCCCGATCTGGAAGCAGGAACATTACGAGGACGGCGACAGCGAGTGGAGCGAAGGCTGCACGCTGTGCCACGCCGACGGTGAACCGGCGCATGATCACCACTGACGGCAGTAGATCCACGCCATGCGTGGATGGCGCCTTCCCCTCGCGCTTGGCAGAAGCAGCCACGCATGGCGTGGCTCTACTGAGGCGTACCTGCACGGTTGCTCCATGCGTGGATGGCGCCTTCCCCTCGCGCCCGACAGGAGCGGCCACGTATGGCGTGGTCGGGTTTCCCGCGTGACAACGCCCATTGCCGGCATCGTTCTGGCCGGCGGCCTGTCCAGCCGGATGGGCCGCGACAAGGCATTGCTGCCCTGGCAGGGGCGCACCCTGCTGGAGCACATGCGCGGCACCTTGCGGCTGGCCGGGGCAGACCGGGTCTGGGTGAGCGGGCGCTACCCTGCCTTCGGCGGCATACCCGACCAGATCACGCGTTGCGGGCCGCTCGGAGGCCTGTTCAGCGTGGCGATGCAGATGCCCGATGGCCCGGCTTGGGTAGTACCGGTGGATACGCCCCGCTTGACCCCGGATCTGCTGCAGCAATTGCGTGACGGGCATCGCAGCGCTTGCACGATCTTTGACGGGCATCCGCTTCCGATGCTGTTTAATGTGGACAATGAAAGTCGCACGATCCTCGAAAACATGATCCACGATCCCCTCGGCCCGCGTTCCCTGCAGGCCTTGCAACACCGGCTGGACGCGCAGACGCTGCGCCTGGCCCACGCTGATGAAAGCGCCCTGATCAACTGCAATACCCCCACCCAATGGGAGGACGTTGCCTCATGAAGGTGCAGTTGCAACAACAGACAATGCGTCTGCGCCTGGACGAGGCCGAATTGGCCCGGCTGCTGGCCGGTGAAACGGTGGAGAACCTGACCCGGTTCGGCGGCAGTGGTGGTTGGGGTACCGCCGTTTCGCTGCATGGTGGCGAATCGGCCGTGCTGCTCGACAGCGGCACCGATTGCCGCCTGGTATTGCCCCGGTCTTCCGTGGAGGACCTGGCCGGGCGCCTGCCATGCCGCGATGGCCTGGCCTTTGCGCTGTATCTGGACGACGGCACCACGCTGCAACTGCAGTTCGATGTGGATGTGCGCGACAGCGTGCGCCAGCGTGGCGTGACCCGCCGCGGTTCCGCGTCACCGGTTTGACATTTGTCAGGGGCAGGCTGAAAACCCGCCCCTGATTGATCCAGATCAACCCCGTCGTTGCTGCTGCACGGCCTAATGGCTGCATGACGACGGGTTACAACTTGAAAGCAGTACCCACGTCATTCCACAGCCTTGGAGCCATGTATGACCGTCGGTAGCGATCCTGTTGTCCGCAGCTCTGCCAGTCCCGGTCGCGTCATCAGCGACTGGACGCCGGAAGATCCCGGCTATTGGGAGCGCACCGGCAAGCGGGTCGCCACCCGCAACCTGGTCATCTCCATTCCCTCGCTGCTGCTGGCCTTCTCGGTCTGGGTACTGTTCTCGGCGGTGACCATCAGCCTGCCGAAGATCGGCTTCGGCTTCAGCACCGATCAGTTGTTCTGGCTGGTGGCACTGCCCAGCCTGTCCGGCGCGACGCTGCGCATCTTCTATTCGTTCGTGATTCCGATCTTTGGCGGTCGCCGCTGGACGGCGCTGTCCACTGCGTCGCTGCTGGCTCCGACGGTCTGGCTGGGCTTTGCGGTGCAGAACCCGGCCACGCCGTACTGGGTGTTCGTGGTGATCGCGATCCTGTGCGGCTTTGGTGGGGCGAACTTCTCCTCGTCGATGTCCAACATCTCCTTCTTCTATCCCAAGCAGAAGCAGGGCCTGGCGCTGGGCCTGAATGCCGGCCTGGGCAATGTCGGGGTGTCGGTGGCCCAGGCGGTGATTCCGCTGGTGATCACGGTGGGCGTATTCGGTGCCCTCGGTGGTGCGCCGCAGCCGGTGGTGGAGGGCGGTGCACCGCTGTACCTGCAGAATGCCGGCTTCATCTGGGTACCGGCCATTGCGATCTGCGCCGTGGCGGCCTGGTTCGGCATGAATGACCTGACCAGCGCGCGCTCCTCGTTCGCCGAGCAGGCGGTGATCTTCCGCCGCAAGCACAACTGGCTGATGTGCTGGTTGTACATCGGCACCTTCGGTTCCTACATCGGCTTCTCTGCTGGCTTCCCGATGCTGGTGAAGAGCCAGTTCCCCGCCGTGAACCCCCTGGCCTACGCCTTCATCGGCCCGTTGCTGGGTGCGCTGATGCGCTCGGTGGGCGGCAGCATGGCCGACCGCTGGGGTGGTGCGCGGCTGACGTTCTGGGTGTTCGCGCTGATGATCGCAGCGGTGTTCGGCGTGCTGCATTTCCTGCCCAGCGACGGCCAGGGCGGCAACTTCTACGGCTTCCTCTTCAGCTTCATGGCGCTGTTCGTGCTCAGTGGCATCGGCAACGGCACCACCTTCCGCATGATCCCGGTGATCTTCCGCACGCTGCATGAGCGCCTGTCGGCAGGGGCCAACGCTGAAGGCAAGGCCGCGTCGGCGCACCAGGCCAGCATCGAGTCGGCTGCGGTGGTGGGCTTCTCTGGTGCGATCGGTGCCTACGGCGGCTTCTTCATTCCCAAGAGCTATGGCTCTTCGATCACGTTGACCGGCAGCCCCGATATGGCGCTGTACGGGTTCGTCGTTTTCTACGTCACCTGTCTGGCCGTGACCTGGTGGTGGTACTACCGGCGCGGCGCTGAGACGCCCTGCTGACATGAAAACGCACCGCAGCCAGATGACACACACAGCCACGATGCAGATGTCCGCAAAGGGAGACCCTCGATGAGTTATTTTCTTGATCGCTTGCAGTTCTTCAAGCGTGACCCCCAGCCCTTTGCCGATGGCCATGGGTTTGCCAAGAGCGAAGGCCGTGACTGGGAGAACAGCTACCGGCAGCGCTGGCAGTACGACAAGATCGTGCGCTCCACCCACGGGGTGAACTGCACCGGTTCGTGCAGCTGGAAGATCTACGTCAAGAACGGATTGGTTACCTGGGAAACCCAGCAGACCGACTACCCGCGCACGCGCCCGGACCTGCCCAACCACGAGCCGCGTGGCTGCCCGCGTGGCGCCAGCTATTCCTGGTACCTGTACAGCGCCAACCGCCTGAAGTATCCGCTGATCCGCGGCACGCTGCTGCGCCTGTGGCGCGAAGCACGCAGGACCCAGGGGCCGGTGGATGCCTGGGCCAGCATCGTGGAGGACAAGGAAAAGGCGCGCTCGTACAAGACCCGGCGCGGCATGGGCGGTTTCGTGCGGCTGAACTGGGAAGAAGCCAACGAGATCATCGCAGCTTCCAATCTGTACACGGTGAAGCAGTATGGGCCGGACCGCGTGGTCGGTTTCTCGCCGATTCCGGCGATGTCGATGGTGTCCTACGCCGCCGGCGCGCGTTATCTGTCGCTGCTGGGCGGCGCCTGCCTGTCCTTCTACGACTGGTACTGCGATCTGCCGCCGGCCTCGCCGCAGATCTGGGGCGAGCAGACCGACGTTCCCGAATCGGCCGACTGGTACAACAGCCGCTACATCATCGCCTGGGGCTCGAACGTACCGCAGACGCGCACGCCGGATGCGCACTTCTTCACCGAGGCCCGCTACAACGGTACCAAGACGGTCTCGATCTGCCCGGACTATTCCGAGCTGGCCAAGCTGACCGATCATTGGCTGCACCCCAAGCAGGGCACCGACGCCGCGTTGGCGTTCGCCTTCGGCCACGTGATCCTGCGCGAGTTCCATGTGGATTCGCCGTCGCAGTACTTCCAGGACTACTGCCGCCAGTACTCGGACATGCCGATGCTGGTGCGCCTGGAGCGCCGCGCCGATGGCCGCCTGGTGGCCGGCCGTTTCCTGCGTGCCAGTGAGCTGGGAGGGTTGGGCGAAGCCAACAACCCGGACTGGAAGACCCTCGCTTACGACGAGACCAGTGGCCAGATCGTGGTGCCGAACGGTTCGATCGGTTTCCGCTGGGGCGAGAAGGGGCGCTGGAACATCGAGGAGAAGGCCAGCAACGGTGCGGAGACGCGCCTGCGCCTGAGCCTGTCCGAGGCCAACGATGGCATCGAGGCGGTCAGCTTCCCGTATTTCGGTGGCATCGAGAGTGACGGCTGGACCGCCGCCCCGGCCGAGGAAGTACTGGATCGCAACATTCCGGTACGCCGCCTGGCGCTGGATGATGGCAGCCAGACGCTGGTGGCGACGGTGTATGACCTGCTGCTTGCGCAGTACGGCGTGGACCGCGGTTTCGGCGGCGCCAATGTCGCCAGGAGCTTCGATGAGAACGTGCCGGGCACGCCCGCCTGGCAGGAACGCATCACCGGCGTGTCGCGCGGGGAAGTGATCGAGATCGCCCGCGAGTTCGCGCGTACCGCCGACAAGACCCATGGCCGCTCGATGATCATCGTCGGTGCCGGCATGAACCACTGGTTCCACAATGACATGAACTACCGCGGCCTGATCAACATGCTGATCATGTGCGGTTGCGTGGGCCAGACCGGCGGCGGCTGGGCGCACTACGTGGGCCAGGAAAAGCTGCGCCCGCAGACCGGCTGGCAGCCGCTGGCGTTCGGCCTGGACTGGAGCAAGCCGCCACGCCATATGAACGGTACGTCGTTCTTCTATTTCAACACCGGGCAGTGGCGTTACGAGAAGCTGCAGGTGGACGAACTGCTGTCACCGCTGGCCGACGCCAGCAAGTACAGCGGCAGCCTGGCCGACCTGAACCTGCGCGCGGTGCGCATGGGCTGGCTGCCAAGTGCGCCGCAGCTGGACCGCAACCCACTGCAGCTGGTGCGCGAAGCCGAAGCGGCGGGCGTGGCACCTGCCGACTACGCACTGGGCAAGTTCAAGGACGGTTCGCTGGACTTCGCCTTCGCCGACCCGGATGCCAGCCAGAACCACCCACGGATGATGTTCATCTGGCGCTCGAACCTGCTGGGCTCTTCGGGCAAGGGCCATGAGTACATGCTGCGGCACCTGCTGGGAACCCGCCACGGCCTGCAGGGCAAGGACCTGGGCGAGATGGGCGCAGTGAAGCCGGAGGAGGTGAAGTGGCGCGACGAGGCGCCGGAAGGCAAGCTGGATCTGCTGGTGACGCTGGACTTCCGCATGTGCACCACCGCGCTGTACTCGGACATCGTGCTGCCCACCGCCACCTGGTACGAGAAGGACGATCTCAACACCTCGGACATGCACCCGTTCATCCACCCGCTGTCGAAGGCGGTGGACCCGGCGTGGGAATCGCGCAGTGACTGGGACATCTTCAAGGAGGTGGCGCGCACCGTGAGCGAGATGGCGCCCGGCGTGCTGGGCGTGGAGAAGGACCTGGTGCTGGTGCCGACCCTGCACGACACCCCCAACGAGCTGGGCATGCCGTTCGGCGTGGCCGACTGGAAGAAGGGCGAGTGTGAGGCCATCCCCGGCCAGACCATGCCGTCGATGACGGTGGTGGAGCGCGATTACCCGAACCTGTATCGCAAGTTCACCTCGCTGGGCCCGTTGCTGGACAAGCACGGCAATGGCGGCAAGGGCATGAACTGGGATACGAAGCATGAGGTGGAATTCCTCGGCAAGCTGAACCATACCGTGCGCGAGGAGGGGGTCAGCCAGGGCCGGCCGGCCATCTCGACGGCGATCGATGCGGCCGAAGTGATCCTGCACCTAGCCCCGGAAACCAATGGCCATGTGGCAGTGAAGGCGTGGGAGTCGCTGGGCGGCTTCACCGGCCGCGAGCACACCCATCTTGCGGTGGGCAAGGAGCACGAGGCGATCCGCTTCCGTGACATCCAGGCGCAGCCGCGCAAGATCATCTCTTCGCCGATCTGGTCCGGGCTGGAAGACGACAACGTCAGCTACAACGCGGGTTACACCAATGTGCACGAGTTGATTCCGTGGCGCACAGTGACCGGCCGCCAGCAGTTCTACCAGGACCACGAGTGGATGATCGACTTCGGCGAGGCCTTCATGAGCTACCGGCCACCGGTCAATACCCGCACCATCGAGCCGCTGCTCAACCAGCGTTCGAACGGCAACAAGGAGATCGTGCTGAACTGGATCACCCCGCACCAGAAGTGGGGCATCCACAGCACCTACAGCGACAACCTGATCATGCAGACGCTGTCGCGCGGTGGCCCGATCGTGTGGCTCAGCGAGGACGATGCGCGCAGTGCCGGCATCGTCGACAACGACTGGATCGAGCTGTTCAACGTCAACGGTGCGATCGCCGCGCGAGCGGTGGTCAGCCAGCGGGTGATGCCGGGCATGGCAATGATGTACCACGCCCAGGAACGCATCATCAACGTGCCGGGTTCGGAGATTTCCGGCACCCGCGGCGGCATCCACAACTCGGTGACCCGCATCGTGCTCAAGCCGACCCACATGATCGGTGGCTACGCGCAGCTTGCCTACGGTTTCAACTACTACGGCACCTGCGGCACCAATCGCGACGAGTTCGTGATCGTGCGCAAGATGGACAAGGTGGATTGGCTGGACGATGAACAGCCCGCTGGTGCCTCGGCATCGGCCAGCAAGGAGGTGGTGTGATGAAGGTCCGTGCACAGATCGCGATGGTATTGAACCTGGACAAGTGCATCGGCTGCCACACCTGCTCGATCACCTGCAAGAACGTGTGGACCTCGCGCGAGGGCGTCGAGTACGCCTGGTTCAACAACGTGGAAACCAAGCCGGGCATCGGCTACCCGAAGGAATGGGAAAACCAGGAGAAGTGGAATGGTGGCTGGGTGCGCACCGGCAGCGGCAAGCTGGTGCCGCGCGCCGGTGGTCGCTGGCGGATGCTGGCCAAGATCTTCGCCAACCCGGACCTGCCGCAGATCGACGACTACTACGAGCCGTTCGATTTCGACTACCAGAACCTGCACACCGCCAAGGACAGCCAGCACCAGCCGACCGCAAGGCCGCGCTCGCTGGTCAGTGGCGAGCGCATGCAGAAGATCGAATGGGGCCCGAACTGGGAGGAGATCCTGGGCTCGGAATTCAGCAAGCGCTCGCGCGACTACAACTTCAATGAAGTGCAGAAGGAGATCTACGGCGCCTTCGAAAAGACCTTCATGATGTACCTGCCGCGCCTGTGCGAGCACTGCCTGAACCCGGCGTGCGTGTCGGCGTGCCCGTCGGGCGCGATCTACAAGCGCGAGGAAGATGGCATCGTGCTGATCGACCAGGACAAGTGCCGCGGCTGGCGCATGTGCGTGTCGGCGTGCCCATACAAGAAGATCTATTACAACTGGAAGAGCGGCAAGTCGGAGAAGTGCATCTTCTGCTACCCGCGCATCGAGATGGGCGAGCCGACGGTATGTTCGGAAACCTGTGTCGGCCGCATCCGCTACCTGGGCGTGATGCTGTACGACGCCGACCGCATTGCCGAGGCCGCGTCGGTAGCTGCCGAAAAGGATCTGTACCAGGCCCACCTGGATATTTTCCTGGACCCGCATGATCCGGCGGTGATTGCTGCTGCGCGCGCCGAAGGCATTCCGGACAGCTGGCTGGAATCGGCCAAGCAGTCGCCGGTGTACAAGCTGGCGATCGACTGGAAGCTGGCGCTGCCGCTGCACCCGGAGTACCGCACGCTGCCGATGGTCTGGTACGTACCGCCGCTGTCGCCGATCCAGTCGGCGGCCGAGCGGGGCCGCATCGGCATGAGTGGCGAGCTGCCGGACGTGGCCTCGCTGCGCATTCCGGTGCGCTACCTGGCCAACATGCTGACAGCCGGTGACGAGGCGCCGGTGGTGCGTGCGCTGGAACGCCTGATGGCGATGCGCGCCTGGCGCCGGGCCAAGAACGTGGACGGCGTGGAAGACACGGCGGTGCTGGACCAGACCGGGCTGACCGTGGCCCAGGTTGAAGAGATGTACCGCTACCTGGCCATTGCCAACTACGAGGACCGTTTCGTGATTCCGACCGCACACCGCGAGTACGCCAACGATGCCTTCGGCGAGCGCGGCGGCTGCGGTTTCACATTCGGCAACGGCTGCAACGGCGACAGCCCGGCCGACCTGTTCGGGCAGCGCAAGAGCACCAGCTTCGTGGTGAACAACGGCCCGAACCACCGCCGCAAGGAGGTGGTGTGATGAGCGTACTGAAGCTGGTGGGGGTGCTGCTGGACTACCCCCGCGACGAACTGTGGCAGCACGGCGAGGAACTGCTGGCGGCGTGCGATGAGGCGGCACTGACACCGGCGCGGCGCAGGCAGTTGCGTGGTTTCGTACAGCAGTTGCTGGACAGCGATCCGTTGGATGCGCAGGCCGCCTGGCTGGCGACCTTCGACCGCGGCCGCTCGATGAGCCTGCTGCTGTTTGAACACATCCACGGCGAATCGCGTGACCGTGGCCAGGCCATGGTGGACCTGGTGGAGACCTACCGCCGCAACGGCTTCGAACTGGATGCCCGTGAGCTGCCGGACTACCTGCCGCTGCTGCTGGAGTTCCTGGCCCACCAGCCGGAGACCGAAGCGCGCGAGTGGCTGCACCATATCGGCCACATCGCCGGGATGCTGGCCGCGCGCGCCACCGAGCGTGAGCTGCCGCACGTGCCGCTGCTGGAGATCCTGGTGGAAGCTGGTGACGGCAAGGTCAACCTGGAGGCGCTGCGGCAACGCGCCAGTGAGGAACCCCGCGACGATACGGCCGAGGCGATGGACCGGTTGTGGGAAGAGGAAGCGGTGCGTTTCGGTGCCGAAGCGCCCGCTGAAGACTGCAAGCCACCGACGCGCTCGCCGGCCCGTCCTGTGCATCGTGAGGTCCAGCCATGAACTACTACCTGCATCAATTCGCCTTCCAGTACTACCCGTACATTGCCGTGGCGGTGCTGCTGATCGGCAGCTGGGCGCGCTATGACAAGGCCATGTACACCTGGCGCACCGGTTCCAGCCAGATGCTGTCGGACAAGGGCATGCGGATCGGCAGCAACTGCTTCCACATCGGTATCCTGGCCATCCTTGGCGGCCATCTGGTCGGCCTGCTGACCCCGCACGCGGTGTATGAGCACTTCATCACCTCCTCGCAGAAGCAGATGCTGGCGATGGTGGTGGGCGGCGTGTTCGGTGCGCTGTGCTTCATCGGCATCAGCATCCTGCTGGTGCGTCGCCTGACCAATGCCCGCGTGCGCGCCACCGGCAGCTTCGGTGACACCCTGGTGCTGGTGCTGCTGTTCGCCCAGCTCTGTCTTGGCCTGTACAGCATCCGCATATCGTCCGGGCATCTGGACGGTGGGGTGATGGTGCAGCTGGCCGAATGGGCGCAGCACATCGTGACCTTCCGTGCCGGTGCTGCTGACTACATCGAGGGCGTCAGCTGGGTCTACAAGATGCATATCTTCCTGGGCCTGACCCTGTTCCTGATCGCGCCCTTCACCCGGCTGGTGCATGTGTGGAGCATTCCGGTCAGCTATCTGTGGCGGCCGTACCAGGTGGTGCGCCGTCGCCAGGCGGCGCTGCGCTACGGACCGCGGGAGTAAGCCATGGGCAACCTGCCGAAGTTCCTGCCGATCACCGTGATCGATTCCGCCCAGACGGTCCCGGCCGAGGCCCACCAGCACCAGCATGACGGGGCAGGGGAGGGGCCGCGCTCGCTCGGGCAACCGGCACCGTGCCGGTTGTTCGTGGAGGACACGGCGATAAGCGAGGCCGACATCGCCCGCGAGATGCAGCACCATCGGGCACTGCGCCCGGAACAGTCGCGCGCCGAGGCGGCGCGCGCACTGGTGGTGCGTGAACTGCTGCGGTTGGAAGCGCAGCGCCTGGGCCTGCTGGCGCCGGCAGGCGGCCGGGTCAGCGATGAGGAAGTGCTGATCCAGCAACTGCTGGAAGACGCGATCGAAGACCGCGTGCCGACCGACGAGGACTGCCAACGCTACTTCGAGCAGAACCCGGAGCGATTCCGCTCACCGGATCGGGTACGGCTGCGCCATATCCTGCTGGCCGCGCCGGCCGATGATGTGGCCGGGCGGCTGGCCGCACGCACCGAGGGCGAGCGTCTGGCCAATGAACTGAAAGCAGCGCCGCACCTGTTCGCCGACTTCGCCCTGCGTCATTCGCGCTGCCCGTCCAGCAGTGACGGCGGTGACCTGGGCTGGCTGCAGCGTGGGCAGACCACGCCGGAGTTCGATCGCCAGGTGTTCCGCCTGCGCGAGGGCCTGGCTGGCTTCCCGGTGGAATCACGCTGGGGCTACCACGTGGTCAGCATCGATGGGCGCGAGGAGGGGCAGCCGCTGCCGTTTGCAGCAGTGCTGCCACAGATCCGGGACTACCTGGAGCTGCAGGTGCGCCAACGCGAGGTGCAGGCGTACCTGCTGCAGCTGCAGGAGCGCTACCCGGTGCGCGGACTGGATGAGATCGAAGCTGAAGCCGAGGTCGGCTGACCCACTCTTGAGGAAGGAGATTGCATGAACCAGGCCCTTGCCCCCGCCAGTGCCGGGCAGCAGCAGCGTGCGCTGTGGCTGAGCACATTCGCCTTCACCGTGTGCTTTGCGGTGTGGATGATCTTTTCCATCATCGGTATCCAGATCAGCGAGCAGCTGGGATTGACCGACACCCAGTTCGGCCTGCTGATCGCCACCCCGGTGCTGACCGGCTCGGTCAGCCGCGTGTTCCTCGGCATATGGTCCGACCAGTTCGGCGGCCGCAAGGTGATGGTGCTGGTGATGCTGTGCGGCGCAGTGGCTACCTGGATGCTGACCTATGCCCACACCTACCCCCAGTTCCTGTTCGCCGCGCTGTGCGTGGGTATTGCCGGTGGCAACTTTTCGGTGGGCGTGGCCTATGTGTCCAGGTTCTTCCCGGCCAGCAGGCAGGGCACCGCCCTGGGCATCTTCGGCGCCGGCAACATCGGCTCGGCGGTGACCAAGCTGCTGGCGCCTTTGGTGATGGTGGCCGCGGGCTGGACCATGGTGGCCAAGGTGTGGGCGGTCGCGCTGGCGGTCACCGCCGTGCTGTTCTTCCTGTTCAGCAAGGAAGACCCGTCGCTGGAACAGCGCCGCCGTGACGGGGTGAAGCCGGTGCCGTTCTCCGAGCAGATGGCTCCGCTGAGGAACCTGCAGGTGTGGCGGTTCTCGTTGTACTACTTCTTCGTGTTTGGTGGTTTTGTGGCACTGGCGTTGTGGCTGCCGCATTACCTGGTGGGGGCGTACGGCATGGACGTCGGCACCGCCGGCATGCTGGCAGCCTGCTATTCGATTCCGGCCAGCCTGTTCCGCGTGGTGGGCGGTTGGATGTCCGACAGGATGGGGGCTCGCCGGGTGATGTACTGGACATTCAGTGTGTCGGCCATCTGCACCTTCCTGCTGGCCTACCCCGATACCGAGTACGTGGTGAAGGGCATCCATGGCCCGATCCACTTCCACCTGGCCATCGGCGTGGTGATGTTCACCGTGCTGGTGTTCGTACTGGGCTTCTTCATGTCGCTGGGCAAGGCTGCGGTCTACAAGCACATCCCGGTGTATTACCCCAGGCACGTGGGTGCGGTGGGCGGTGTGGTGGGCATGATTGGCGGCCTGGGTGGCTTCATCCTGCCGATCGTGTTCGGTGCGCTGAACGATGTCCTGGGCATCTGGAGCAGCTGCTTCATGTTGCTGTTCGTGGTGGTGTCCGCTGCCCTGGCGTGGATGCACTTCGCGATCCGCCGGATGGAGCGTCGACACTTCCCGCAGATCGATCGGGAGACCGATCTGCCGGAGGCCATCGATGCGGCTGCCGCGGAACGGGCACGCGGCACGTGAATGGCAGTGCCGGCCGCTGGCCGGCACCTCAGCGCAATACGTCACGCTTGATTTCAATCAGGGCTACGCGAAGAGGATCGCGCGAGGATGACAGCCATGAGCTTCCACGTTGATGCGAGCGAGGACACAGCGCTGCAGGCCGCATTGCTGCGGCAGCCGCGCCATGTGCTGTTTCCACCGGCCGGCCATTTCAGTGCCGGCTTCGGTGAAAGCGGCTGGCGTACTGCCGTGCAGGCCAGCAACGAGCACCTGATTCCACGTGGCCTGACGCTGGGCTTCCAGACCGGGCGCATGGGGACCGATGTGCCGGCCGAACGCTATCTCGACACATTGCTGGCCGCGTTGCGCCTGCAGGCAGATGCCTTGGCCGAGGACCGCGAGGTAGTGGCGATGGTGCTGCAGCTGGGTCTGGCCGAGGCACTGCCGCCGGTTCTGCTGGGGCAGCTGCTGGATGCGGTGCCGCAGTACCTGCGCACCGTGGCCCGGCCGCAGGTGGAGGCACGGCTGGATGCCGGCAGCGGCTTGTCGCCTGCACAACTACGTGCAGTGGGTTGCACGCGACTGAACGTGATCGACCGCGCCGATGCGCCTGGCCCGGCAGTGCTGGCGCAGGCGCGCGACGTCGGCTTCACTGCCCGCTACTACCAGCTGCGTGTGCCCGCTGCGGAGGATGCCGGATTCATCGGGCGCCTGCAGACCGTGCTGGCAGATGCGCCCGAACGCGTGCTGTTGCCGGCGCCGTGTGCGCTGCCAGAGCATCCCTCATCGGAACGCTGGCTGCAGGCATGGCGATTGCTGCGCGAGGCAGGCTATGTGGGTATCGGCGGCGACCATTACCAACGCGGGGACCTGCCGGACCCGAACGGCCCGGGTGACGGCCAGCGTCATTGCGATCTGGCAGGCGTGCCCCGCCGCGATCGCAGCGATTTCATCGGCATCGGCCTGGCGGCGTGCAGCCAGATTGGCGAGGTGTTCTGCCGGACGGAGGATGACCTGGAGCGCTGGCAGGCACGCCTGCGGGCAGGGCATGTGGGCGTGGCCGCTGGCCTGATCCTGTCGGAGGAGGAGCGGCTGGCTGCGGAGGTCGCGCAGAGCATCGCCTGCGATCATGCGCTGGATGCTGCTGCCTTCGAATGGCGCAATGATGTTCCGTTCGATGAATGCTTTGCCGAGACCCTGCCTGCACTCGCACCGCTGCTCGCGCGGGGCTGGGCGCGCTGGGACGGCCGCGTGCTTCGCCTGGCCGAGGAAGGGCGGTTGCTGTGGCGTATGATGGCCGCATGTTTCCGGCCGGCGGCCGCCATCGCTTGAGTGCTGTCCCGATGTCTTCAACTCCGCCCTCACAGGCCCGGCCCGGCCGGACCACGCCGAATCCTGCCGCCGCCGATGATGGCGACGCGCTGCATTTCTGCAGCACCTGTGCCTTCTCCGATGCATGCATGTCGCAGGGCTATGACAAGACGGCGCTGGGCGAACTGCATGTGCTGGTCGACCACGTGGGGCCGTTCCATGCGGGTGATTACATCTTCCGTGCGGGTGAGGCCTTCGATTCCATCGCCGCTGTGCGCGCAGGCATGGTCAAGACCTTCGTCGACGACAGCCAGGGCAACGAGCAGGTGCTGGGCTTTGCTCTGCCGGGCGAGGTGATCGGGCTCAATGCGATTCACGGTTCGCGCTTCCCCTGCAATGCGGTGGCACTGGATACGGTGCACCTGTGCCGCATTTCGTTTCCCAAGCTGAGCCTGCTGGCCACCCGCATGCCAGGGCTGCAGGCCAAGCTGTTCAGCCTGCTCAGCGCGGAGATCGGCAAGGTCGCCACGCTGGCGGCCAATCACCGCACCGAGGAGCGGATGGCAGCGTTCCTGCTGGATATGTCGGCGCGTTACGCGCGGCGTGGTTTTTCCGCGACCCGCTTCAACCTGACCATGGCCCGCACCGAGATCGCCAATTATCTGCGGATGGCGCCGGAGACGGCCAGTCGCGTGCTGCGGCGGTTGAGCGATGATGGCGTGATTGCGGTGAAGCAGCGCGAAATCCTGCTGCTGCAACCCGACCGGCTGGCGGCACTGGCCGTGGCCGATGAAAACGAGCCCGATTGAACCTGGCCAGGGAGCCGACGATGAAGCGATGGGCAATGGTGTTTCTGGGTCTGCTGGCCACGTTGCCTGCGTGGGCTGGCAACCTCACCGTGTCGGCGGCATCCAGCCTTACCGAGAGCTTCCGCGAGCTGGGCGCAGCCTATGAGAAGGCGAACCCGGGCAGCAGGGTCGATTTCAACTTTGCCGCTTCCGGCGTACTGCTGCAGCAGATCGCGCGCGGCGCGCCGGTGGATGTGTTCGCTTCGGCCGATGAAGCAACGATGGACCAGGCTGCGCAGCAGAAGCTGCTGGCGGCCGGTACGCGCGAGGTCTTCGCGGTGAACGCGTTGTGGGTGGTCGTGCCACCGCAGGCGAAGGCGCCGCCGCGCGCACTGGCCGATCTGGCGGGTGCCGGCGTGCAGCGCATCGCAGTGGGCAACCCGGACAGCGTGCCGGTGGGCCGCTACGCGCAGGGCGCGCTGCGGGCCGCCAAGCTGTGGCCGGCCGTCCAGGGCAAGGTGATCAGTACGCAGAACGTGCGGCAGTCGCTGGATTACGTTGCGCGGGGCGAGGTGGATGCGGGCTTTGTCTACGCCACCGACGCGCAGGCAATGCCTGATCGCGTGCGGCGCGCGTTCGAGGTTCCGGTTGCCGGACGCATCGCCTATCCGCTGGCGGTGGTGCAGGCCAGCACGCAGCCGGTGGAAGCCAGGCGCTTCGCGGCGTTCGTGCGCTCGGCGCAGGGCCAGGCGATCCTGCGCAAGCACGGGTTCGGCAAGCCCTGACGGATGGACCTGGACTGGAGCGCACTGGGATTGTCGTTGAAGGTGGCCGGCTGGGCCACGGCGATCAATCTTGTTGCCGGCGTGGCACTTGGCGCGCTGCTGGCGCGACGGCGCTTTCCCGGTCGGGAACTGCTGGATTCGATACTGACCCTGCCGATGGTGCTGCCGCCGACGGTGCTGGGCTATTACCTGCTGGTGCTGATCGGGCGCAATGGCCCGATCGGCGCCTGGTTGCAGTCGTGGTTCGGCATCAACCTGGTGTTTACCTGGCAGGCGGCGGTGATCGCTGCTGCGGTGGCGTCGTTTCCGCTGGTGTTCAAGCCAGCACGCGCTGCATTCGAGGAAGTGGACGGTCAGTTGGAGCAGGCCGCGCGCACGCTGGGCGTGTCCGAAGCGGCGGTGTTCTTCCGCATCACCCTGCCGCTGGCATGGCGCGGGATTCTGGCGGGCCTGCTGCTGGCGTTCGCACGGGCGATGGGTGAGTTCGGCGCCACGCTGATGGTGGCCGGCAGCATTCCGGGCCGCACGCAGACTTTGTCGATCGCCATCTATGAAGCGGTGCAGGCGGGGCAGGATGGCAAGGCCAATGCGCTGGTGATCCTGACGTCGGTGGTGTGCATCGTGATCCTGCTGCTGGCCGCGCGGCTGGTGGGTGGGCGCCGTCGGGAGCTGCGCGATGTGGCTTGACCTGCAGGTGCGGCGGCGATTGCAGGCGTCCGGCCAGACGTTCGAGCTGGACGTTGCACTGCAGTGCACGCAGCGGCAGGTGGTGCTGTTCGGGCCTTCCGGTGCCGGCAAGAGCCTGACGCTGAAAGCGGTGGCCGGTCTGCTGCGCCCGGAGCATGGGCATGTGCGCCTGCACGGGCAGACACTGTTCGATGCGGGAGCGGGGGTCGATCTGCCACCGCAGCGTCGTCGCCTGGGTTACGTGTTCCAGGACTACGCGCTGTTTCCGCACCTGAGCGTGCGCCAGAACGTGGCGTTCGGGCTGCAGCGGGGCTGGTTGAATCCACCGCGCGGCACCCGTATCGAGGCAGTGGAGCAGTGGCTGCAGGCATTCCGGATCGAGCACGTGGCGGATCTGCTGCCGTCGCAGGTATCGGGCGGACAGCGCCAGCGCACGGCGTTGGCGCGTGCACTGGTGACCCGGCCGCAGGCGTTGCTGCTGGACGAACCGTTCGCAGCGCTCGACCACGACCTGCGCCAGCACCTGCGCCAGGAACTGGAAACCGTGCTGGATGAAACCGGTATTCCGCTGCTGCTGATCAGCCACGACCCGCAGGATGTGGCGGTGTTCGGCCAGCAGGTAGCGCGCGTGGTGGACGGGCGCATCGTCGGCGGATGACGCGCGGCGGTCGTGCCGGGCCATGCCCGGCGGACACTTGCACGCTGTGCATCCACGTGGGTAGTGCCGGCCGCTGGCCGGCAGCGTCGTAGCGCCAACAGCAGCCGGCCAGCGGCCGGCTCTACCCCAAGGACGGTTCAAATCAGGATGTGGCAGTGTTCGGCCAGCAGGTAGCGCGCGTGGTGGACGGGCGCATCGACGGCGGATGACGCGCGGCGGTCGTGCCCGGCCATATCCTGGCGCGCTGTGCATCCACGCGGGTAGTGTCGGCCGCTGGCCGGCAGCGTCGTAGCGCCAACAGCAGCCGGCCAGCGGCCGGCTCTACCCCAAGGACGGTTCAAATCAGGATGTGGCAGTGTTCGGCCAGCAGGTGGCGCGCGTGGTGGATGGGCGCGTCGTCGGCGGATGACGCGTGGCGGTCATGCCGGGCCATGCCCGGCGGACACTTGCACGCTGTGCATCCACGTGGGTAGTGCCGGCCACTGGCCGGCAGCGTCGTAGCGCCAACAGCAGCCGGCCAGCGGCCGGCTCTACCCGAGGGACGGTTCAAATCGGGATGTGGCGGTGTTCGGCCAGCAGATAGCGCGGGTGGTGGACGGGCGCATCGTCGGCGGATGACGCGCGGCGTTTGTGCCGGGCCATATCCTGGCGCGCCGTGTATCCACGCGGGTAGTGCCGGCCGCTGGCCGGCAGCGTCGTAGCGCCAACAGCAGCCGGCCAGCGGCCGGCTCTACCCAAGGACGGTTCAAATCAGGATGTGGCAGTGTTCGGCCAGCAGGTGGCGCGTGTAGTGGACGGGCGCATCGTCGGCGGATGACGCGCGGCGGTCGTGCCCGGCCATATCCTGGCGCGCCGTGTATCCACGCGGGTAGTGCCGGCCGCTGGCCGGCAGCGTCGTAGCGCCAACAGCAGCCGGCCAGCGGCCGGCTCTACCCGAGGGACGGTTCAATACAGCTCGCAGTGGGTGCGGCCCTCACCGCGCAGGGCATCCCAATGGCCTTCGCCGCCGATCGCGTCGATGGCTTCGCGCATCGCACTTTCCAGGTGGCTCTTGTTGCCACACAGGTAGATGTGGCCGCCACGGGCCAGCACATCCCGCATCTGCGTGGCCTGCTGCTTCAGCACATGCTGCACATAGACCTTCTGCGCAGCATCGCGCGAGAACGCGGTGTGCAGGCTGGCCAGTACGCCACGCGCCTGCCAGTCCTGCAACTGCTCGCGGTACAGGAAGTCATGCTCGCGGTGCTTCTCGCCGAACACCAGATGGACCTCCCGCGCATCGCCGGTGGCCTGCAGTTCCTGCATCAGGCCCATCAGCGGCGCGATGCCGGTACCGGTGCCCACCAGCAGCAGAGGTGCGTTGCCGCCTTCGGGCAGGTGGAAGCCCGGATTGGAGCGGCAGTACACACGCGCCGTGTCGCCGCCGTGCAGCAGGCTGCCGGTGGCGGTGCCGAAGCGTTCGCGGCCACGCAGGGTGTAGCGCACTTCGCGCACGCACAGGCTCAGCTGGTCATCGCGCGGATGCGAGGCAATCGAGTAGGCGCGCGGCAGGCAGGGTGAGAGCAGCTCGCGCAATCGCGCCAGCGGAACCGACTGC
Source organism: Stenotrophomonas sp. G4 (assembly GCF_003428825.1). Taxonomy (NCBI): domain Bacteria; kingdom Pseudomonadati; phylum Pseudomonadota; class Gammaproteobacteria; order Lysobacterales; family Lysobacteraceae; genus Stenotrophomonas; species Stenotrophomonas sp. G4. The sequence continues at coordinate 2,464,793 of NZ_CP031741.1, read as the reverse complement.
GGGGTGGCGTGGTCCTGCAGCACGTCCAGCAGGTCCAGGCCATGCAGGTAGGTGTCCAGTTCGCGTTTCTGGCTGATCTTCAGCAGGCTTTTCAGTGCGTCGCTACCCCCCAGCCTGGACAGTTCGCGCAGTACGCCCTTGCTGAGCAGGCGCAGTTCGCGGTCGCGCAGCGCGTCGACGGCGCTGGAATCGCCATACCAGCTGGCCAGGGCCTGCAGCAACGCAGGATCGTTTTCCGGAACCAGATGCAGGGTGTCGCCAGCCCGGTAGGCCATGCCGCTGCCCGCGATGTCCAGCTGCAGGTGCCAGGCGGCGGGGGTGCTGTGATTCAGTCTGCGCCGTTCGACAATGCGGGCGGCGAACGCGTTGTCTTCGCCGTAGGCCGTCACCTGCAGGCGCAGATCCCGGCCCGCGCTCGTATCACCGCCCAGTACCTGGCCCAGCACCGGCCGCCACTGCTGGAAGAACTGTTCGTAGCCGAGGTCGGCGTCGACACGGTGCAGTAGTGGCTGCGCCTGACGATCACTCAACGCTGCATCCAGCGCCTTGGTGAAACCGCAGAAGCTGGGGTAGCCGGTATCCCCCAGGCCGAACACCGCGTAGCGCAGTCCGGGCAGGGCGGGCGCCTGTCGCAGCGACTCGAAGAAGCGCTCGCCATTGGCCGGTGGCTCGCCGTCGCCGAACGAGCTGGAGATGGCCAGCAGCACATCGCCGTGGCCGAGGCCGGCCACATCGATGTCATTGAACGGCAGGACCTGCGGTCCATGCGGCTGCAGTTCCGGGTCCGCACCCAGGCGTTGGGCCAGGGCGCGGGCGTTGCCCGACTCGGAGGCGAAACCCACCAGCAGCCGGCTGATGGGCCAGCGTGTGGGGATGGCGTTCACGCAGCCTCGTAGAAGCCGTCGAACTTTTCCTTGCTGAACTCGACCAGGTCGTAGTTCTGCATCAGGTCGTTCACCACGCGGCGGATGCTGATGTACGAGGTGATGTTGCCATCGGCGTCGAACAGTGGCTGCACGGTGGTGTCGACCACGTAGAGCACGCCGCCCTTGCCAAGGTTGGGCACGATGCCGGTCCAGGTCTTGCCGGCCTTGATGGTGTCCCACATGTCCTTGTAGACGGCCTTGGGTACGTCCGGATGGCGGACGATGCTGTGCGGCTGGCCGATCAGTTCCTCGCGCGCGAACCCGGTGAGCGTGCAGAACAGGTCGTTGGCATAGGTGATGTTGCCCTGCAGGTCGGTGGTGGAAATCACCATCACGTTCTGCATGGCGTTGAGCAGCTGGGCGTTGTCGGGGGTGTAGCTCATCGCAGGTCCTTTGGATGCCGGAGACGCCGGCGTATTGGGTTCCTGCATAGAGATACGCGCCCGTGGCGTGGAGCGGATTGATATAGGTCAAGCGTGTGCCCGGAGGGGGCTGCGACCGGCTGTCGCAGGGAGGGGCGGCGCTAGTGGGCGATGGCGGGGAACCCGATGGTGTGGTGGCAGTGCCGTAGCAGTGCGCGCCCTTCTTCGTCATCGCGTTGGATACGATCCCCGCGGAAGAATGCCTGCAACGACTGGCCCATCGCGTTGCCGGCATTTCCAGAGCGCTGTGCAGCCGCCGGCAGCAGGCTGTCAGCGCGGGGATCATGGCGGCCAGGTAGCTGCTCGCGCCGAAGCTCACCTTCAATCGCCAGCAGCGCACATGCTCCGGCGAGGTAGGCCTCCGGTTCCCGGTGCGCGCCCCATCGACGCTGGCCTGCCATCGCGGTGGCGATATGGTGGAACTCGTGCGCGGTGGTGGAGATTACGCGCGCACGCAGTGCAGCAGCGTCGTCGCCAGCGGGAAACCAGAACGCCACCACCAGTTCTGGTCGGACTGGCCTGGCAGGTTGTTGCCAGATGCCGCCGCCGTCGCTGACGATCGTGACCTGGTAGCGGACCGGTGTATCGTTCAGCCTCACTGTTTGAAGTGCGAGCCGGACGGCATGTGTAGCATCAGTGCATATCCGTGCAAGCTGATCTGAAACGGGGTCCTGCCCAACCCAACCTATATGGGTTTCTACCGGCCCGTTCGCGCAATCCAACGATCGCGCCACTTTTGCTGTGCTTTCCGAGCCCGGCAATACCGATAGCGTACCGACCTGCAAGCCATGTCCTCTGCCCGATAGGACAGTTGCAAAGGCACCATCTGCGCTTATGAGATCACGTTGCGGCAGGTGGACGGACTGGCAGGCGCTGATTGAAAGAGCCAGAGCGGCCGGCCCGGCTCCACCGGATAGCATCCGACGGGCAGCGGTGAAGCCAGGCCAGCGCTTTTGCATCAGGGAGTCATTCCGCATTGATAGGGAGAGGGATACTTTGTACAGACTTGGAAGTCGGAGACCGAGGCCGCCTTGGTTGCTCCCTGATATCGTGATGAAGCTGCGATTGTGTTGGGCCCGGGAACAGCGCCAACGTCGAAAGTTGCAAGGTCGTATCTCAGCTCGTCTGCCGTCCCGGCTGCACTGGCCGCCCAAGCATTCACTTCATCGGGATTGCTCAACCTCAGTGAGTTCCCACTTCTTTGCCAGTGGAACTGTCGGGCTGCGGTAGCGGCGCCTAGTCGACTATCAAACAGCAGAAGAGTGACTAGCCCATTGGCCGGAAAGGCGACAGATGAGCCTGATACGTCAATATCGAATTGTGCTGCATCGGGAATCTCGGAACTAGAGAATCTCAGAACACGCTCGTGCCATGGAACGCCTGAGCGCTCGCCGCCTCCGATCTTTCCACCGATCTTTCCCTCAATGCGACACTTCTTCGTTTCTTCGCAGGATGCACTGACTTGCCAATCGACTGGGCCGCATCCAGCTGTGCCAAATGCAATTCCAACCGCTGCCATGATCATTCGCAGATTCTGCATCGGTATTCTCCGCATATCTATTTGAAGGGGCCGACCAGCTCAAGCTCCTGCATCGGCCACTCATCGATAGCGACACGCGTAGAGTTGGGCAATCGGAATCGTTGCAAACTCCTAGAGTTGCGATACCTGCACAACAAATCGCGCAATTTGAGCGGGTGTGTGCTTCGTCCACGACTCCATTGCAAACAGACGACGAATGTCCTCTGGCGCTCACCCCATCACATACCGCAGCACGCCCGCCGATACCACACCGATCAGCACCGTCGGCAGCATCGACAGCCGCGTGGCCGCAAGCAAGGTGATCGCCAGTGCGGCCAGATCGGCCGGCTTGTCGGCCACGAAATCCGGGGCGATCACCGAGATCAGCACGCAGCCCGGGGCGGCTTCCATCACCGTCACCGCGCGCTTGCTCAGGGTGCGGTTGCGCAGCGCGAGGAAACCGATGATGCGGGTGAGATAGGTGGCGGCGGCCATCAGGATGATGGTCAGCACCGAGGTCCAGTGGATCAGGCCGTTGAAGATCATGCGGCGTCCTCGGCCAGCAGCCACGCAGCGGCCAGACCGGCCAGCGCGCCGCTGGCGACGTACCAGGCGCCGGGCACCAGCAGGTAGGTGCCCGCTGCCACCACCAGGCTGACCAGCCATGGCCGCGCGGCGCGCATGCCTTGCCACATGCCGCGCAGAAGCACCAGGAAGACGGCGGGGAAGGCCATGTCGAAGCCGTAGGCGTGGATGTCACCGAGCAGTGGGCCGACGATCGCGCCCAGTGCGGTGCACAGCACCCACACGGTGTACAGGCCGGCCGACACGCCGAGGTAGTAGGACAGGCTGAAGCCCAGTGCGCGACGGCGCGCATCGGCCACGCCCAGTGCCCAGCTTTCATCGCACATGAAGAACAGCGCCGGCAGCACGCGACGGCGCGGCAGGTGCTGCAGCAGCGGCGCCAGGCTGGCACCCATCAACAGGTGGCGGCTGTTGATCAGCGCGGTGATCGCTACGATCAGCGCGATGTGTGGCGGCGAAGTCCACAGTTCGACCGCGGCGAATTCAGACCCACCGGCAAAGTTGAGGCCGGTCATCAGCGGCACTTCCAGCGCCGACAGGCCCTTCTGGGCGGCCTGGGCACCGAGCACCAGGGCGAAAGGAATGAAGCCGATCATCACCGGCACGGCGGCGCGCAGGCCGCGCAGGAATTCGGCGCGCGGTGCGGTGTCGCACGCGGGATCAGGCAGGGGCAGGGTGGTTCGGGCGTCCATGGATCAACAACGGGTGGGGGTGGCCCATGCTAACGGTCCGATCACGAAATCGGGTTGCGTTGATGCCATTGAGTCGACGAAATGTGGAATATCATGCGGCCATAGGCCTGATGGGTGAAATTTCATGCAGTACCAGCTCGACAACCTGGATCGCCGCATCCTCGACGCCCTGCAGCGCGATGGTCGCCTGCAGAACCTGGAGCTTTCGCGACAGGTGGGGCTGTCGCCGTCCGCCTGCCTGCGCCGGGTCCGCCTGCTGGAAGAGGGCGGCTACATCGATCGCTACGTGGCCCTGCTCAACGCGGCGAGGATCGGGCGTGGGTTCACGGTGTTCGTCCGCGTATGGCTGCGCGGCCAGGATGAAGACACCACCAACCACTTCATCAACAGCATCAAGTCCTTCCCGGAAGTGCTTGAATGCCATCTGATGGCGGGCGACTGCGACTTCCTGCTGCGGGTGGCGGTGGCCGACCTTGATGCGTACCGGCAGTTCCAGATACAGCATCTCAACCGGATCGCCGGGGTGCAGAACACCAAGACCGAAATCCCCATGCAGCGGATCAAGCAGACCACTGAACTGCCGGTCTGAACGGCCCGGCGCGTCCCCTGCGCGCCGCCGTCATCGCAATGACACGTGACGCCGCTACGGTTTGACCCGCTTGCCGGCCGTGCGCAGGTCGACCCGCCTGGTCGCACCGCGCTTCGCCGCTGCAGCTGATGTCGCTGCCGAGGGTCATGTGTTCTACGTCAGGGGGCTGAATGGACAGCATGCGATCAGACGTTGGAGGGTGGCGGCCGCCGCCGGGTTGCTGTTCGCCTTCGCTGCCGCCGCACAGGACGACATCCGCGCCTATGACATTCCCGCGCAGCCGCTGGAACAGGCGGTCGAGCGCTTCAGCGTCGTCAGTGGCTGGTCGGTGATGTATCCCGGCGATCTCGGCACGGGCCGCAGCAGCCATCCGCTGCAGGCCAGCCTGCCGCCACTGCAGGCGCTGCAGGTGGTGCTGCAGGATACGGGTGTCGAGGCCGAGCTGATCGGCGCGCAGCGCGTGGTCCTGCGCCGCGCCGCACACGCCGCTGCCGAGGCCTCTGCGACCGGTGTGGCCAACGACCTCGGGCAGCGTCGCCGCTTCGGCGACCTGCAGCAACGGCTGCGCACTGCGTTCTGTGGCGACCCTGACCTTGCACCGGGCGCCTATGCGGCGACGCTGCGCTTCCGCATTGCCAACGACGGCCAGGTGCAGGAACCCGAACTGCTTGCCGGCAGCGGCAGCCCCCGCCGCGATGCGCGTCTTCTGCAGGCGATGCAGTCGCTGCGGGTGGACGCCGATGCTGCCGCGCTGCCGCAGCCGGTGACCCTGCAGATTCGTCCTTCCAGCGCGGGCCACGACTGTGGTCGGCGCCCGCCCCAACCATGACGTCAAGGAATCGAACATGAGCAACAGCACGGCTGGGGCGGTGGACCTGATGGACCATCTGCTGGGCGCGTACGACGAACTGAAGCGCCGCCTGGTGCGCAAGCTGGGCTCGGAAGAGCTGGCCGGCGACGCGCTGCAGGACACCTGGATGCGCCTGAGCACGCGTCGCGATCGCCTGGACCCGGTACAGAACCCCGCGGCGTACCTGCTGCGCATGGCGATGAACACCGTGATCGACCGCCAGCGCGCCGACCATCGCCTGCTGAGCCTGGAAGAAGTGGATACATTGATGGACATGGCCGATCCCGGCCCGGGGCCGGCACAGGCGGCCGAGCAGGAGATGGCGCTGGAAGACATGGTCGGCCTGCTGCAGCGGATGCCCGAGCGCCGCCGCCGGATACTGCTGGCGATCCGCGTGGACGGCCTGCAGCAGCGCGATGTGGCCGAGCACCTGGGCGTGTCGTTGCGGCTGGTGCAGCGTGAGCTGAAAGCCGCACAGGATTACCTGGCCGAACGCAGCGGGCAGGGACGGCAGGTGCGGTTCTGAGGCACGGCATCCGTCTACACTTTGACGCCGAGCAGAACCCCGCAACGTGCGAGGACGGCAAGAGCCCTCATGGACGCTGACGACCAACCGCACCGCCCGCTCGACGCCGTGGAGCGCCAGGCCCACGCGTGGGTGGTACGGTTGACCTCGGGCGAAGCCACTGCGGCCGATGCCAGGAAATTCCGCCAATGGTGCGAGGCCGATCCCGGCCATCGGCACGCCTTTGCGCGCGCGAAGCGGCAATGGGAACAGGTACGCCTGGCCGGTGAGCAGCTGCCTGCCGCTGCGCGCCAGCCGCAGCCTGCAACCCCGGCACAACGCTGGAGCCGGCGTGCATTCCTGGGTGCGGCCGTGGCAGCGCCGGCGGGCCTGGCCGTGGTGGCTGCGCTGCACCCGCCACTGGGCCTGTGGCCTTCGGTGACGGCGATGACCGCCGATTTCCATACCGGTACCGGCGAGCGGCTGCAGATTGCGCCGACGCCGCACCTGAAGATCGAGCTGGATACGCAGAGCAGCCTGCGCCGGCGCAGTGATGCCCAGGGTGAAGGCTTCGAGCTGGTGCAGGGACAGGCGGCGATCGAGGCCGCTGCGGGAGCGCGCCTGGCGCTGTTCGCCGGGCCGGGTTGCCTGGTGGCCGACGAGGGCGCAGCACGCCTGGATGTGCGCAACACCGACGGCCAGGTGCGCGTGACCTGCCTGCGCGGCAGCGTGCGCATCGAGCATCCGCAAGGTCGCCTGCAGCTGCAGGCCGGCCAGCAGACGGTGTATGACGAGCGCCTCAGTGGCGTGGTGGCCGAAGCCGTGGCGGCCGAAGTCAGCGCCTGGACCGAAGGCATGCTGGTGTTCCGCCGCGCGCCACTGCGTGAGGTGGTGACCGAAATCAACCGCTACCGGCTCGGCAAGGTGCTGCTGGGCGAATCCGCATTGGCGCGGGCGCCGGTCAGTGGTCGCTTCCGCATTGATGATCCGGATGCCGCACTGGAGCAGCTCGGGCAGACGCTGTCACTCGGCCTGCGTCGCTTTCCCGGTGGAATTACCGTCTTGGGGTAAGACCCTGGCTGCGCGCGACGCGCACGCCCGCTGCATGCATGGAGAGGCCAAGGATGCGCAACGAGACCATCGGTGTGTTGGATCTGCGCCGCAATCTGTCGGCGCTGCTGGAAACCACCCAACGGCGGCCGCTGATGGTGCACCGCTATGGCGCGCCGTGGGTATGCGTGGTGTCCGACCCGCAGTGGCGGCAGCAGGCGGTGCTGCTGGAGTTCGAGCCACAGGACCATCCGTTGGCGATGCTGCTGCGGTTGCAGCGGCAGGCGCTGCCACTTTCGGAATCGGGAATGCTGCCTGCCGCTGCACTGGCACGTGCCTTGTTGCTGAAGGCCATGCACGGCATCGAGGGTCTGGCGGCACTTCACGATCACGTGCGCTACCACCGGTTGTGGCACTGGTTCGTGGCCGCCAGCGATGCACAGATGGAGGGATGGCAGCTGCCACTGCTGCAGGCGGCGACGGCGGCGCTGCTGGATGACGCGGACGCGATGCACGCGCTGGCGGCATTCGCGCAGCGCAGCGACGTTGCCGTGCTGGCCCGGCGGTGTGGCGGAGAGGCGCCGCGCCTGGACCTGCAAGCCTGCAGGCGGATGACGTTGCGGTGACATTCCCGCGATGCTGCCACGCACTGCTCAACATCGCATTCGTGCTGTCGCTTCGGTTGCCTTGCTGACGTCTTCTGCAGAGTACGACGCTCCCGCGTCGCGGAGCGCAGGCGACGCCGATGAACGACAGTCGCAGGATCAGCATGCTGGAGCTGGATCGCCACCTGAGCCAGTCGCTGGAGCAGGCGCGGCATGCCCCAGTGAATGTGCAGCGCTATGGGCAGCCGTGGGTGTGGATGCTGTCCAGCGATGCCTGGGCCGATGCGGCAAGGTGGTCAGCGCTGGATGTCAGCGGCCATCCGTTGATGCTGCTGCGGCAGGCGCTGGACGCATGCCTGCAGCCGTGGCCTGAAGCGGCCTTGGCCACGCTTGCGCAGGAGAACGCGGAGGTGCGCATGGTGCAACGTGCGGTGCTGCTGATCGCGCTGTGCGCCCCTGGCAGCGTGCAGCGCCTGCACGACGATCTTCGCTATCACCAGGTGTACCGGCAATTCATCGGCTTCGATCATGGCATGGCCTGGTCTCCCCTGCAGTGCATGCGCCTGCTGCAGGCGTGTGCCGCGCCACTGCTGCAGCACTGCGTTGAGGAAACGCTTGCGCGCGTTCCGTCGTCGCTGCTGGATGCTGCCTGCGTGGGGAATACGCGCGGTGTGGGTGATCGGCTGCAGGAACGGCCGATTTCCGCAGGATGTTTATCGTACTGACACATGCGCCGCTGACCATGGGGCGGCGGTCTCTTCCAGGATGATGAGGGCGGAACAATGGCAACGCAGATGGGTGGTCGCAGGGCTCGGCAGCAGGGCTTCAGCCTGATCGAGATCATGGTGGTGGTGGTCATCATCGGCATTCTGGCTGCACTGATCGTGCCCCGGTTGATGGATCGCCCCGACCAGGCCCGCGTGGTGGCGGCACGCCAGGACATCGCCGCACTGATGCAGGCCATGAAGCTGTACCGGCTGGACAATGGGCGTTACCCCAGTGCCGGGCAGGGGCTGCAGGCGCTGCTGAAACCGCCGCAGGGCAGCGGCGCGATGCCGGTCACGCCGTACCTCGACCGCCTGCCGGATGATCCGTGGGGGCACCCCTACCAGTACCAGAACCCCGGAACCCACGGCGATATCGACGTGTTCTCGCTGGGTGCAGACAGCAAGCCCGGCGGTGAGGCCGGCAACGCGGACATCGGCTCCTGGCAGTTGTGAGGCCGGACAATGGCACGCCGGAACATTCCAGGTGCGTTTGCCCGCCAGCAGGGCATGGCGGTGATCGTGGCGATGCTGGTGGTGGCACTGGTGGCGGTGATCGCCACTGCGCTGCTGTCCCGCCAGTCGGCACAGCTGCGTGCGGTACGCAGCGACCAGCTGCGCATGCAGGTACGCATGGCGGTGGACGCCACGCTGGAACGCGCGGCGCAGCAGTTGCGTGACGACGCGCGCGAGCAGTTGACTACCGTTGGCAACGGGCGCTGGGCGCGGCCGGTGCAGCTGCAGGCGCCACTGCCGGTGCACCTGCAGTTGGTGGACGCGCAGTCGAGGTTCAACCTGCGCACGCTGCTGGCTGACGGCCAACCTGCCGCAGAGGCACTGCGTGCGTTCACTTCGCTGTGTGTGGGGCAGGGGCTGCCCCGCGCGGCCTGTGCCAGCGCCGCAACGCAGGTCCAGTCGCGCCTGCGCGATGGCGATCGGCAGGCGCGTGCACCGTTGCCGCGTGAGTCGCTGATCGAGCAGGTGCTGGCAGGCGCCGATCCGGTGGCGATACAGGCACTGGCGCGGCGTACGGTGGTGCTGCCAGCGCAGACCCTGGTCAACGTCAATACAGGTGACATCGCCGTACTGCAGGCGGTTGCACCGGGGGTGGATGCCGGGCGCCTGCAGGCGCTGCTGGGCGAGCGCGATCGTGGCCACTGGCTGCTCAACCGCGGTGACATCGCCAACCGGCTGCAGCTGAGCAACGAACAGATGGCGCTGATGCCGCTGGGTATCCACAGCGAGTGGTTCCTGGCGGTAGGCCAGGTACAGGCAGACGGTGCATCGGTGGATTTCCGCGCATTGATCTGGCGCGAATACCGCGACGACAGCGTGCGTGTGCAACGGGTATGGACAAGGATCGGTGCATGAGCCTGCAGCTGAGAGTGCGCCTGCCGGCGTTGGAACGATTGGATGGTGACAGCGCGGTTGAGTGGGCGCAGCTGCACAAGGACCGCGTGCTGGCCACGGGCAGCGACCCTCTGTCGACGCTGGGCCAGCGCTTTGCGCAGGCGAGGGTGCATGCGGGCCTTGACCCGCAGGACCTGATCCTGCTTGAGCTGCAGCTGCCGCCGCTGCCCGGGCGACGCCTGCAGGCGGCCCTGCAGGGTGAAGTGGAAGCGATGCTGCTGGATGATCTGCAGGAGGTGGCGCTGGGCCATGGCACGCAGGCGGGCGATGGCACGGTGGCGGTGGCGTGGCTTGGCCTGCAGGCGATTGCGCGCGTACAGCAGCAGTTGCACGAGTGCGGGCTGCAGTTGCAGGCGCTGCACCCAACGCCGCTGCTGCTGCCGTGGGCGGTGGGCCAGGCCACCCTGCAGCTGTGTGGTGAGCAGGTGCTGGTCCGCTGTGGCCGCGATCGTGGCTTCGTGCAGTGGTGCGGTGGGCGTGACCTGGCCTCGGTGATGCAGATGCTGGCCGTGCGATTGCAGCAGGCCGGGGTGCAGGCAGTGCAGTGGATCGATGCCGTGCCGCCCGCGTGGGCCGAGCATCTGCCGGCGAGCGTGATGACGCAGGCGGTGCAGTGCAGCGGTCCGCTGCCTGGCTGGTCACTGCCGTTGCCGGCTACCGGTGCAGGTGCGCCACGCCTGGCCATCGGTCTTGCGCTGGCGGCCGCGGTGCTGGCTGCGCTGGGCCTGCAACTGCAGGTGTCGCGCTGGCACAGCGAGGGTGAAGCCCTGCAGCATGACATGGCGCGGCAGTTCAGCACGCACTTCCCCGAGATCCACGATGTGGTCGATCCGGTGGTGCAGGCACGGCGGGCACTGGCGGTGCCGGCAGCGCCGCGGGCACTTCCTGCCGTGCAGCAGCAGGTAGCCGGCGTGCTGCAGGCCATACCTGAGTTGGCTGGTCAGGTTCGCAGCCTGCGCTATCAACCGGGCCAGCTGGACATGGAACTGGACGCCGACGCGCAGGCCTTGGCCGAGGACGCGCAACGGCTGGAGCGCTGGCAGCAGGCAATGCAGGCACAAGGGCTGCAGCTTGCGCACGAAGCCGGTGGCCGTTTGCGGATCAGCAGCGGGACTGCGCCGTGACCACAGCGGAACTACGGCCGGGGGGCTTCGTGCGCGGACTGGCGCAGCATTGGCAGCGGCTGGCGGCGCGCGAGCGCGCGATGCTGCTGTTGATGGCTGCGGCGATAGCGGCGTCCGCACTGTGGCTGGGCTGGCTGCAGCCGCTGCTCAAGCAGCGCAGCCATTGGCAGGCTGAGCTTCCACGGCTGCAGGCGCAAGCGGCAGCACTTGCACCGCTGCTGCGCGCCCGTGAACAGCAGCAGCAGGCGCAAGGCCGGCGGCCGACACTTGCAGGCCTGCGCCAACAGATCACCGCTGCCGGCCTGGCCGGCAGCCTGCATATCGAAACGCGCGACGGGCGCTGGCACCTGCAGGTACGCAGTGTGCCCGCCGATGCGCTCTGGAACTGGCTGCTGCCGCTGCTGGCCGATCCGGCCATCGAACTGCAGCAACTGCAACTGCAACGCACAGGGGACGCGAACATGCCGGCGGCACGGATTTCCGGAAACATCGTGATGGCCGCCCAGGGCGGTGGCCATCCATGAAGTCGATGCGCAGCCTGGGCTGCAGCGCGGCACTGGCACTGGTGGTGGGCCTGGCCCATCTTCCGGCGCCGGTGCAGGCGCAGGACGCCAATGGCGAACCGGTGCAGCTGAACCTGGTGGACACCGACATCGGTGGGGTGCTGCGCATGGCGGCACGCTTCACCGGCCGCCAGTTCCTGGTCGACCCCCGGGTGAGCGGCAAGATGACCGTGGTCTCCGATGGGCCGGTCAGCCGCGTGCAGGCTTACCAGCTGCTGCTGGGTGCATTGCGCATGCGCGGTTTTGCCGTGGTCGAAAGCGGGGGCGTCAGCCGGGTGGTGCCGCAGGCCGATGCCAAGCTGCTGGGCGGCCGCGTTGGTGCCGGTGGCGCGGGCGGCGAAATAGCCACGCGCACGTTTGCCCTGCGCTACGAGAGTGCCGCGGCGCTGGTGGCGGTGCTGCGGCCGATGATCACCGCGGACAATCCGATCACCGCCAACCCCGGCAACAACACGCTGGTCATCACCGACTACGCCGACAACCTGGAGCGCATCGCGCGGGTCATCGCCAGCGTGGATACACCGGCCGGCATGGACACCGACGTGGTGAAGCTGCAGCAGGGCATTGCCGTGGACGTGGCGGCGATGGTCGCACCGCTGCTGGACGCGCAGGGCGAGGAGCCGGCGCAGAAGGTAGTGGTGATGGCCGACCCGCGCAGCAACAGCGTGCTGCTGCGTTCCAGCAGCCCGGGCCGCACGCGCCTGGCGCGGCAGCTGGTGGAGAAGCTGGACAAGGCCCAGGACGAGTCCGGCAACCTGCATGTGGTGTACCTGCGCAATGCCCAGGCCACCCAGCTGGCCGGGGTGCTGCGGGGCGTGGTAGCAGGGCAGAGCGATGCGCCGGCAATGGGCAGCAGCGACGGCATCACTGCATTGCCGGGCGAAACCAGCCGCAATGCCAGCACCCCGGCGCAGCCTGCGCAGGGCAAGAGCAAGGGCAATGCGCTGGAATCGCCACGGCTTGACCCGGGCCGTCGTGATCCGATCGATGCCGGCAGCACCGGCTTCAGCCAGAACGGCATCTCGGTGCAGGCCGACATCGCCACCAACACCTTGCTGATCTCTGCCCCGGAGCCGGTGTACCGCAACCTGCGGCGGGTGATCGACCAGCTGGACCATCGTCGCGCGCAGGTGCTGGTGGAGAGCCTGATCGTGGAGGTCAACCAGACCGACGCCGCCGAACTGGGCGTGCAATGGATGCTGGGCAACGGCCGCACCTTCGGTGGCACCCACTTCGGCGGCACCACCGGCGGCAGTGGGCTGAACACCACTGTGCGCACCACGCTCGACGTGCTGCCGAAAGACGGACTGAACATCGGCGTGATCGACGGCACGATCAACCTGCCGGGCGTGGGCCAGATCCTAAACATGAAGGCGCTGGCCAATGCCCTGCAGAGCAAAGGCGGCGCGAACATCCTCTCCACGCCGAACCTGATGACGCTGGACAACGAGGCGGCCAGCATCATGGTCGGGCAGACCGTGCCCTTCGTCAGTGGCCGCTATGTCACCGATGGTGGTGGTGGCAGCAACAACCCGTTCCAGACCATCGAACGCGAGGACGTGGGCCTGAAGCTGCGGGTGCGCCCGCAGATTTCCGAGGGCGGCACGGTGAAGCTGGACATCTACCAGGAAGTCAGCAGCATCGATGCGCAGAGCTCGGGCAGCGCCGGCATCATCACCAACAAGCGGGCGCTTGACACCAGCGTGCTGCTCGATGACGGCCAGATCATGGTGCTGGGCGGCCTGCTGGAAGACAGCGTCAGCCATGGCCGCGATGCTGTTCCGGGGCTGGGAAAGATCCCTCTGCTGGGCGCGCTGTTCCGCAGCGACACGCGCAAGCGGGCCAAGACCAACCTGATGGTGTTCCTGCGCCCGCACGTGGTGCGCGACCCGGCCGCCGGACAGCGCCTGACCCGCGACCGCTACGACTACATGCGCAACGCCCAGGCCGCTGCACAGCCGGTACAGAGCTGGGCGTTGCCGGCACTGTCGGCACCGCAGCTGCCGCCGCAGGATCTGTCGGTGCTGGGCCAGGGCAATGCACGTGATGGCCAGGGCCAGCCGCTGCAGAACGGCAGCCTTGCGGCGTTGTATCCGGCCAGCGAGGGCACTGTGCAGGTGGTGCAGTTCGCGCAGGGGCTGGATGCAGCGCGTGCCACGCAGGCCGTGACACAGGTGCGCGCGCTTGGCCTGCAGGCCTATGCCGAAACCACGCCGGGCGAAACCGGACAGCGACTGCGGGTGCGGGTGGCACGCGACCCGGCCACGCTCGACCCGGCGCTGCAGCAGCTGCGCGGGCTGGGCTACACCCCGGAACTGGTCATCGGCCCATGAGCGTGGCCACGCCACCGCCAGCGCTGCCGTATGCCTGGGTGCGCAGCCACGGCGTGATGCTGGCCGAAGCAGGCGGCGCGCCGGTCCTGCTGGGAACTGCCGAGACCGCCGCCTGGGCGGTGGCCGAACTGCGCCGCCGGCACGGGCCGCTGCCGTTCCAGGTGCTGGATGCGGCGGCCTGGCAGCAGCGGTTGGGCGAGCAGTATCGTGACGGTGGCGACGCCGCTGCACTGGTCGGCGCGGCCGAAAGTGAAGTCGATCTCGACCGGCTGATGCAGGACATGCCCGAGGTGACCGATCTGCTGGATGCACAGGACGACGCGCCGGTGATCCGCATGATCAACGCCCTGCTGGCACAGGCCGCGCGTGACGGTGCAAGCGATCTGCACATCGAACCTTTCGAAACCCATTCGGTGGTGCGCTACCGCGTCGATGGCACCCTGCGTGACATGGTGCAGCCACGACGTGCGTTGCACGCGGCGCTGGTCTCGCGCATCAAGATCATGGCCCACCTGGATATCGCCGAGAAGCGCCTGCCGCAGGATGGGCGCATTGCGATCCGCGTGGGTGGCCGGCCGCTGGATATCCGCGTCTCCACCGTGCCGACCGGGCACGGCGAACGGGCGGTGCTGCGCCTGCTGGAAAAGGATGCCGGGCGGTTGCAGCTGCAACGCCTCGGCATGGCCGACGATACGCTGGCCACCTTCACCGGGTTGATCCGCCAGCCGCATGGCATCGTGCTGGTGACTGGGCCCACCGGCAGTGGCAAGACCACATCGCTGTATGCGGCACTGGGGCACCTCGACAGCAGCACCAGCAACATCCTCACGGTGGAAGACCCGGTGGAATACGACTTTGCCGGTATCGGCCAGATCCAGGTCAACGCGCGCATCGGCATGAGTTTCGGCACCGCATTGCGCGCGATCCTGCGCCAGGATCCGGACACCATCATGATCGGTGAGATCCGTGACCTGGAAACGGCGCAGATCGCGGTGCAGTCGTCGCTGACCGGTCACGGCGTGCTGGCATCGCTGCATACCAACGATGCGATTTCGGCGGTGACCCGACTGGCGGACATGGGCGTGGAACCTTTCCTGCTGGCCTCATCGTTGCGTGGCGTGCTGGCGCAGCGGCTGGTGCGCAGGCTGTGCCTGCAGTGCCGGCGTGCCGAAGTGGATGCCGAGGGCCGCACCGTGTGGCGGGCCGTAGGCTGCCCCGCCTGTGCGAACAGCGGCTACCGTGGGCGCACCGGTATCCACGAACTGTTCGTGGTGGATGAGCGTGTGCGGGCACTGATCCATGAAGGGCAGGGCGAGCCCGCGCTGCGCGAGGCCGCGCGGCGCGCCGGCATGCGCACCCTGCGCCAGGACGGGCAGCGCTGGGTCGACAGCGGGATGACCACGCTGGAGGAGATCCTGCGCGTGACCGGCGACGACTGAGGCGCGCATGGCACTGTTCGACTACCAGGCCGCCAACGCACAGGGGCGCATCGAGAAGGGACAGCTGGACGCCGACAACGCGCGCGGCGTGCGCCAGCAACTGCGCGGGCGTGGGCTGACACCGGTACAGGTATCAGCCGCGCGAAATTCCGGCAGTGGCTGGGGCATGCGCAGACTATCGGCCAGCGAACTGGCCTGGGCCACGCGGCAACTTGCCAGCCTGCTGGCCGCCAGCCTGCCGCTGGAAAGCGCGTTGAGCGCGGTGATCGAACAGGCCGAACGCCCGCACGTTGCACAGGCACTCACTGCGGTGCGTGGCGATGTGCGCGCCGGCCAACGGTTGACCGTGGCGCTGGCGGCGCGGCCGCGCGACTTTCCCGCGATCTATCGTGCCCTGGTGGGCGCGGGCGAGGATTCCGGCGATCTGGCGCGGGTGATGGAGCGCCTGGCCGACTACATCGAAGAGCGCAACGCGCTGCAGGCGAAGGTGCTGACGGCGTTCATCTACCCGGCGGCGATCAGCCAGGTGTCGGTGGCGATCGTGATCTTCCTGCTCAGCTACGTGGTTCCCCAGGTAGTGACTGCGTTCGTGCAGGCGCGGCAGACGCTGCCGATGCTGACCCAGGTGATGCTGGCGGCCAGCGCGTTCGTACGCGCGTGGGGCATATGGACGGGATTGGGCATCGGCGCGCTGATGGTGGGCTGGCGGCTGGCCCTGCGGCGGCCGGAGCTGCGCCTGCGCTGGGACACCCTGCTGCTGCGCGTACCGATGGTGGGGCGCTTCGTGCTGGGCGTGAACAGCGCACGCTTCGCATCGACACTGGCGATCCTGCTTGATGCCGGTGTGCCCTTGCTGCGCGCACTGGACGCCGCACGACAGACACTGGGCAATGCGCTGCTGGCGCGCTGTGCCGATGATGTGGCCGCACGCGTGCGCGAAGGGACTTCGCTTGGCGCTGCGCTGAAGGTGCAGAAAGTGTATCCGCCGATCCTGGTGCATCTGGTGGCCAGTGGCGAGAAGACCGGATCATTGGCACCGTTGCTTGACCGCGCTGCACAGACCATCTCGCGCGAGATTGAACGCCGTGCAATGGCACTCACCGCATTGCTGGAGCCAACAATGATCCTGGTGATGGGCGGCGTGGTGCTGACCATCGTGCTGGCCGTGCTGATGCCGATCATGGAAATGAATCAGCTGGTGCAGTGATGCGCGAAGCGCATCACGGGTAGCGACGGGCCATGCCCGGCGAGCGCGCAGCGCGGCAGGCCTTCGATTCTCCACACAATCCTCCACACCTTTTCTCGATCTTCCACAGGTTTCTTAAGCGGCCTGTCATCGGCGGCGACCAGCATGTCCCTGTCGCCGCAGAGTGGGCTGGGAGGCCCTCGGCGGCAGCAGGCGTGTAGTGACCGTTCCTCCCTTGGTGTTTCACCTTCGCAGTAAACCCTTCAGGAGAAGATCATGACCAAGTACAAGACCCTGGCCGCGCTGGTTGCTGCCGCGCTGCTCGCCACTGCCGGTGCCGCTTCGGCGCAGACCGTTACCGGTGGTGGCGCTTCGCTGCCGGCCGACCTCTATAAGGGTCAGACCGACAGCATCCTGCCGGCCAACTTCAGCTACGCCGTGACC
Organism: Stenotrophomonas sp. G4; assembly: GCF_003428825.1. Lineage (NCBI taxonomy): Bacteria > Pseudomonadati > Pseudomonadota > Gammaproteobacteria > Lysobacterales > Lysobacteraceae > Stenotrophomonas > Stenotrophomonas sp. G4. The sequence goes on along the minus strand of NZ_CP031741.1, from coordinate 2,447,787 downwards.
GGTTCGGGCACCGGCAAGAAGGCGTTCCTGGAGAACAACTCGGCGCTGTTCTCGACCACCGGCACCGTGCATTTCGCCGGCAGCGATTCGGTGCTGAGCAGCACCGAACTGAACACCTACACCACCAATTTCAACCAGCCGACCAATGCCAACCGCTACGGCGCGCTGATCCAGGTGCCGTCGGTGGCCACCTCGGTCACCATCCCGTTCAACAAGGCCGGTTCGGCGGTGGACCTGAGCGTGGCGCAGATATGCGGCGTGTTCTCGGGTGCGATCAGCGACTGGTCGGCCATCGATGCCAACCGCAGCGGCCCGATCCAGGTGGTCTACCGCCCGGAAAGCAGCGGCACCAGCGAAATGTTCAGCCGCTTCCTGACTGCGGCCTGTGCGGCTGAGAACGCTGCCACCTCGAACCTGGTGGGCGGCAAGTTCGCCATCAAGTCGACCTTCGCCGACCTGTACAAGCGCGATGCCAACGGCAACCTGCCGGCATTCCTGGTGGCCGCCCCGGCCACCGGTGGCACCTCGCTGTACAACGCCGTGTACGCGCAGGCCGGCCGCATCGGCTATGTGGGTCCGGACGTGATCCCGAGCCTGACCGATGCCACCAAGGTTGCAAAGGTCAAGGGCTTCTCGCCGGACCAGGTGAGCGTGCAGGCCACCCTGGACACCGTCGCTCCGCCGACCGGCGCCGATGCCGAGAACCCCGCCAACTGGGTGCCGGTGTTCGGCAACCCGTCGGCCGGCTATCCGATCGCCGGCTACACCAACCTGGTGATCGGCCAGTGCTACAAGGATTCGAGCGTCGCCACCAGCCTGCGCGGCTTCCTGGCCCGCCACTATCCGGCGACCTACACCGTCGCGTATGAGAAGTCGATCACCGACCACGGCTTCATCCCGCTGACCAAGGCCTGGCGCGATGCGATCCGCAACCGTTTCGTGCTGGCCAGCAGCACTGCCGGCCTGAACAACCCCAGCACCTGCGCTGGCATCGGCCGTCCGCTGTAATCCGCAGCACCGGTTGAATCCTGTTTGACCCGACGCCGGCCGCTGGGCCGGCGTCGCCATTTCCGCGACGGTGCTGCCGCCGCAGTGTCTCGCTGTCGGCTTCGTGTCACGTGAACCGTCTATCAGGGGCAGGGCATGCGTTGCGCGTGCCTCCCCGATCGTCGCCGCAGCCGCGGCCCACCAGGTTGATGAGGTTCCGATGTCGCACCCGCTCCCGTCCGCTGTTCATCCGGCCGCGTCGATGCGCCGCAATCATCCGATGGCGTGGGCCATCGCGGTCGCCCTGGGCAGCATGGTGGCCCCGGCCAGCCAGGCGCAGCAGGCCTTCAGCCCGGGCTGGTTCGCCGACCGCGGCGCGGCCCAGGGCAGCGCGGCACAGAGTGGCCGCATGCCCAACGGCGTGCCGATCCAGTTCCAGTTGCCGGCCCAGCAGCAGGACGCAGCACGGCAGAAGCTGCAGCAGTCGATCGACAATCTCGGCACCGCGGCGCAGGCGATCACGCTGCAGCAGCGCCTGCAGGAGCAGGCGCGGCAGGCGCGCCGCGAGGCTGGCTTCATCGTTGCCGATGGCCTCGGCAAGGATGGCCTGAGCGTCGACCAGAATCCGCTGACCCGTGGCTGGCTCAATGCGCGCGAGGCGATCCAGTCGCAGGGCAGCGACGGGCGGGTACAGGTCACGGTCGAGCAGACTGCGGACAAGGCGATCCTGAACTGGGAGACCTTCAACATCGGCGGCAACACCACGCTGAACTTCCTGCAGAACCCGGACTGGGCCGTGTTGAACCGGGTCAATGACCCGGCTGCGCGGCCCAGCCAGATCCTGGGGCAGCTCAACGCCAACGGCACGGTGTTCGTGGCCAACCGCAACGGGGTGGTGTTCGGTAACAACAGCCAGGTCAATGTACGCAACCTGCTGGCGGCCGCAACACGGATCAGCGATGCGCAGTTCCGCGACAACGGCCTGTACAGCCCCGACGCCAGCAGCAGCGCGCTCAGCGATGCGTTCGGCAAGGTGATGGTGGAGCAGGGCGCCCGCATCGCGACCCATGAGCCGACCAGTGCGACGCGCGGCGGTGGCTACGTGCTGCTGGCCGGGCACAGCGTGGAGAACGCCGGCCAGATCGAGGCGCGCCAAGGGCAGGTGCAGCTCGCTGCCGGCGACAGTTTCGTGATCCGGCGCGGCGTGGGTACGGCGACCAATACCAGCTCCACCACCCGCGGCAATGAAACCGCGCCGCGCTTCATCGCTGGCAGCACGGCTGGCAGCGTGCGCAACACCGGCCTGCTGCGCGCCCGCGAGGGTGACGTGACCCTGGCCGGGCGCAGCGTCGAGCAGGCCGGCGTGGCCGTGGCCAGCACCACGCTTGCACAGCGCGGCACCGTGCATCTTCTGGCTTCGGCCAGTGATGCCGGCAGCAGCGTCACGCTTGCCGATGGAGCCACTACGGCGGTGCTGATCGAGGACGACGGCAAGGCCAAGGTGCTTGATACGCAGCGCGACAGCCTCATCAAGGAATCGGCGGAGCAGGACGCGATCCGCGCCGGTGCGCGCTCGGCAACCTTCGACAATCTGTCCCAGCACAATGATCGCCGGGACCAGTCGCGGGTGGAGATCGTCTCCGGTGGCAACATCCATTTCAGTGCGGATTCGCTGACGGTTGCCACGGGCGGCCAGATCATCGCCGATGCGGCAGCCCGCAGCTACGTAGACGACGCGGCACGCTTGGACGTGTCCGGCGCAGTGGGCGTACAGGTGTCGATGGAGAGCAACAATGTCCAGGTCAAGGTGCAGGGCAACGAACTGCGCGATGCCCTGGACAACCGCGATAGCGGCAAGCTGACCAGCAGCGAGGTCTGGATCGACCGCCGCAGGCTGGTCCACGTTCCGGCCGGTCCCGGGGGCTACGAGGGGGAGCGCTGGTACGCGGCGGGTGGCCTGCTGGAAGTGGGCGGATACCTCGACAACCAGGGCACTCGATCGGCGAATGGGCCGCGCAGGGAGGCACTGTCCTGCTGGGCGGCAGGGAAGTGGTCACGCATGGCGGCTCACGCATCAACCTTGCCGGTGGCAGTCTGGATGTGCAGAGCGGCGTGATCCGGCAGAGCTGGGTGCGCGGCGTCGATGGCCAGGTCTACCGCCTTGATGATGCGCCGGCGGAGATGCTGTTCGATGGGCTGTACAGCGGCCATGAAGTGAAGCAGGAGCGCTGGGGCGTCACCGAGACCTTCCGTGATCCGATCGTATTCGCGGCGCAGCGTGTCGATAACGGGTATACGGTCGGCCGCGACGCAGGCCGCCTGATCGTCTCCGCACCGACCGCGGTGCTGGATGGGCAGGTTGAGACTGCCGCCTTCCAGGGCGCGCAGCAGAACCGCAGGCCGGATTCCGCGCTGGAGGGTTATGCGCAGGCGCAGACGGCGGCCGCGCGTAATGCGCAGCTGTACCTGGGGCGCTACGACGGCCAGGGCCGCAGCGGTGTGTTCGGCTCGGAGGTGCGGCTGGATGACAAGGCTCCGACGAAGGCGGCGTGGTCGCTGCTGGCGCCGGTCGACGAGGAGCGGCGTGACACGGTGTGGCTGGATATCGCAGCGCTGAGTGCCCAGCAGTGGGGACGGATCGACCTGGCGACCGCCGATGGCATCCGCGTCGACGGCAGCCTTCGGCTGCAGGCAGGCGGACAGCTCAACCTGACCGGCAGCGAGGTGGAATTGGCAGGCGACATCGGCATTGCCGGCGGCCAGCTGTCGGCGGGCAACCTGCTGGATGTCCAGGGCCGGCCGACGGCGCTGCTGCACGATGGCCGCGCCCGCACCGCCATTGCCGACGGCACGCGGATCGATCTCTCCGGTGAATGGAGCAATGAGTCACTGGAGATGCCGCTCGACGCCAGCGGTGCCTGGACGGATGGCGGCCGCCTGAGCCTGAGCAACAGTCATGACGTGGTCGTGGGCGCCGAGGCAACGGTTGACGTCGAGGCCGGCGCCGCGTTGGACCTGCGCGGCAAGGGCCGCATCGGCAAAGGGGGTGGCGTCAGCCTGCAGGCGAACAGCAGCACGGTTGCGACCGACGGCAGTGGCCGGGTGCAGCTGGGCGAGGGGAGCCGGTTCAGTGGCCGAGGACAGGGCAGTGGTTCCTTCTCGCTGGGAACCGGTGGCCACGTTCGGGTGGGCGATCCGGACCCGGCGGGCACGTCGCTGCGACTGGACCCCGGCCTGTTCGGCAGTGGCTTTGCGCAGTACGACATCAATGGCCACCAGGGCGTGGAGGTGGCCGATGGCGCCCGGCTGGTCGCGGTCCTGCCGGGCCTGCGCTTGACCCAGGGCGCGCGGATGGCAACCGATCGGGCGTCCGCACTGGCGGCGTGGGATGCGCCGCTGTACAGCGCCGATCCGTCGAGTGGGCGCGTCAGCCAGCGCGCGGGCGCGAGCATCAGCCTGCGTTCGGACCGCAACAGCGTGGGCGGTGACCTGCGGGTCGGCACGGATGCGCTGGTGGCGGTCGATCCAGGGCAGACGATCTCGCTGCTTGGGGCAGGCAACATCGATGTTGAAGGCACGCTGCGCGCCAAGGGCGGCCGCATCCTGATCGACGATGTGCGACCGGAAAACGCTCTGTACGCCGGGCAGCGCACCGAACGCACCTGGCGTTTCGCCGAAGGCGCGCTGCTGGATGCCGATGCAGACGTGATTTCGCTGCCCGATGCCGGCGGCCACCTGCGCGGGCAGGTGCGCGCGGGTGGACGCATCGAGATTGGCGGGGCGCTGGACTGGGAGACCACAGCATTCGTCGACAATCGACCACCGGAAGCCTTCGTGGTGGTCGAACGCGGTGCGCGCCTGCAGGCGCGGGGCGCGTCGGCCGAACTGGACATCGACGGTCAGGGCCGTGTGCGCGTGGACAGCGACGGCGGGCAGATCGTGCTGCGCTCGGCCAATGCGCTGTACCTGGACGGCGGGATGGACGCGGCCGCCGGTGGTGCCGGCGCACGCGGTGGCACGCTTGGCCTGGCCTTTGGCGGCAGCATTCACGCACGTGGCGCCAGCGAGGAGGTACTGCGGGCGCGTGCGATCAGCCTCAGCCAGCACAACGCACCGGCGCAGCCACTGCCGGCCGCATTGGAGTATGGCCACGCGGCGTTGTCGGTCGAGCAGCTGCAGGCCGGCGGCTTCGACAACCTGTCGGTGTTCGGTGACATCCGCGCGGTCGGCGATGTCGACCTGCGCCTGGCCCAGAGCCTGCGCATCCACGGCCAGGGTACTTCGAGCCTGGGCATGGCCGTGGATGCCGGGCCGTCCTCGGGGCTGCGACTGGGTGCGCCCTACGTCCGCCTGGCGCAGGCACGCTGGCGCCAGATACCGGGCGAGAACCTGCTGGTCACGGCCGAAGGTGCCTCGGCAGCGCCGGACCAGCGTGCGCTGGCGGTGCAGGCCGAGCTGATCGACATCCGCGACGTCACCTGGCTGCCCGGGTTCGAACACGTGGCGCTGGAAAGCCGCAGTGATGTGCGCCTGACCAACGGCATTGCCAGCAGTGGCAACACCAGCGCGTTGATCACGGCCGGTTCGATGGACGTGACCGCTGCCCGCCTGTACCCCACCACGGGGGCGGTCGGCACGCTGGTGGCCGGCGCTTCGGCGCAGACCGTGGATAGCGCTGATAACTGGGCCGATCCGGGCGCCGTGCTGCGCATCCACGGCATCGGTGGAGGCACGCAGCCGGTGCCGGAATCGGCGCTGGGCAGGCTTCGCCTGGTGGCCGCCACAGTGCAGCAGGGCGGTAATGTGCAGGCGCCGATGGGCTCGCTGCAGCTGGGCGGCCTGATCCAGAACGGAACCGTCGGCAGCCGGGTGGAACTGCTGCCGGGGAGCGTTACCTCCACCAGCGGTGCCGGCCTGTCGCTGCCCTACGGTGGCACCGTCGATGGTGTTGACTGGCGGGTCGGCACGCGCAGCGTGAGTTCGCTGACGCCGGCCGGCATCTCCTCGATGGGGGTGACCCTGAAGGCGAACGAGATCGAGGTGGCGCCGGGGGCACTGCTGGACATGTCCGGCGGTGGTGAGTTGACTGGTGCGGCCTTCGTGTCGGGGCGCAGTGGCTCTGTAGACGTGCTGCGCGCGGCGTTGGCCGACGCCAATCCGCGCTATGAATTCAGTGCGTCGGGCAACCCGGTGTACGCGATCGTGCCGGGACGCGCCGGGACGTTCGCCCCCAGCGGCGAGGAAGGATTCGCCACACCGGCGGTGGGCCAGCAGATCACCGTGCCGGCGGGCGTGCCTGGCCTGGCGGCAGGCACCTACACGCTGATGCCGGCCAGCTATGCGCTGCAGCCCGGTGCATTCCGGGTGGAGCTGGGCGCCACCGGCACCTCGGGCATCGTGCAACCCATCGCGACCGGCACCGGCACCTGGCGTGTGTCCGGGCAGCAGCGAACGGCGCTCGGCGCGGCAATCTCGCCGTTGCTCACCGACATCCTGCTGACCCCCGCCGCAGTGGTACGCCGGCACTCGGGCTACAACGAAACTTCCTACAACAGCTTCGCGCAATCGGTGGCCGACCGACGGGGCGAGTCGCGTGGCTGGCAGACCATCGATGCGCTCGGGTTGACCCTTGCGCTGGGTGAAGGCGCAGGTCGTGCAGCAACGCCTGCCATCCGCTTCGCCGGCACCGCGCGGTTCGGCGCCGCCGCCGACAAGGGGCGCGGCGGCACGTTGTCAGCCACGTTGGCCAGCCCGGCGATCGGTTCGCTGGAGATCGTTGATGGCGGCGCGCAATCGCAGGCGCATGATCGCGGTGCCACCTTCAGCGACGACGCGCTCAATGCCTTCCTGCCGGCGCGGATGATGATCGGCGGGCAGTTCAACCAGGAGGCCTCGCAGGTGGCGGTGACCGGCCAGGCGCGCAGCGTGGCGATCCGTTCCGGCGTCACCTTGAACGCACCGGAAGTGCTGGTGGCAGCGGCCTCCGGTGGCAGCGGCGTCCTGGTCGAGGCCGGTGCGACCCTCGATACACTGCCCTTCGCATCCGCCAACGCGAATGCCAGCGCGACCCTGCCTTACCAGGTCTCCGGCGGCCTGCTGGCGGTGTCCAACCAGCGTCTGAACCTGATCACCGGTACCACCGGCGTGGAAGCCGGCCCGGTAGCGATCGACATCGGGGGGTGCCAGACGGCGTGCGATGGCCAGACGCTGCTGGTTTCCGATGGCAGCATCGCGGTAGCGACCGATGGCACGCTGCAGATGCGCGACTCGGCCAGCTATGGCACCCGCCAGCTGGGCCTGAGCATGGCGGCGCTGAACCTCGGCAGTGCCGAAGCGATCGCCCAGGCCGCTGCGGCAGAGGCGCTGCCCAGTGGCATGACCATGAACCAGTCCGTGCTGCAGCAACTTCTGCGCGGCAATGATGCCTCCGGCGCGCCGGCGCTGGACACGCTGAGCCTGGTCGCGCGGGATTCTGTCAACGTGTTCGGCAACGTCGAGCTGGACGCGCGCGACAGTGCCACCGGCCGCAGTGGCCTGCAGACGCTTGTCCTCGGTGCGCAGGCCATCCGCGGCTACGGTGCGGCGACCGACCGTGCGCGCATCCTGGTGGACACGCTGGTCTGGGACGGCTCATTGGCGGCGAGCCAGGCGCCGGGCAGCGACGCGTCGGTGCCGCCGGCCGATCCGATGGTGGACCGGCTCGGCGCCGGGCAGCTGGACATCTTCACCCGTCAGCTGCAGCTGGGGCGGGCGCCATTCAGCCGTCCCAGCTCTGAAGTACCTGCGAACCGGCAGGTACTCGGATTCAGTGCGCTGAACCTGAGTGCTTCCGAGCAGCTGTCGTTCTCCGCGCAGGGCACGCTGGACGTGTTCCAGCAGCGCGGCCACTATCTGGCCGACAAGGGCTGGCAGTACAGCGGAGGCAGCCTGGGTATCGATACACCGCTGTTGACCGCCGATCCCTCCGCGCAGCTGCGCGTGCACACCGGCGGCGACTTCCGCCTGCAGGGGGGCGTCGGCAAGGCGGGTGGCGATGCACTGGGCAGTGAGCTGAGCATCGACGCCAACCGGATCACGCTGGACAGCACGATCGCGCTGGCGTCCGGACGGCTGTCGGCGAACGCACGCGAGGGCATCACGCTTGGCAGCCGGGCCGCGCTGGATCTGGCCGGGCGCAAGGTCTCGCTGTACGACGTGGACAAGTTCAGCTGGGGCGGCGATGTCCTGCTGTCCACCTACACGGGTGACATCCGCGCCGATGCTGCCTCACGCATCGATGTTTCCGCCCGCAACAACCGCGGCGGGCGCCTGACGGTCACCGCAATGGCCGGTCAAGCCGATCTGGCCGGTGTTCTGCAGGGTGCCGCCAGTGGTCGCTACGATGCCGGTGGCACGCTGGTGCCCTACGACGGTGGCGAACTGGTGGTGCGGGCACGCCAGCTGCAGGACTTCACCGGCCTCAACCAGCGATTGACCGCCGGCGGCGTCGTCGGCGGTCGCAGCTTCCGGATCGGTGAAGGCGATCTGCGGATCGGCGACGAAGTGAAGGCGCGCCGGGTCGACATCAGTGTCGATGCGGGCAGCCTGACCGTGGCTGGCCGCATCGATGCCAGCGGCGAGCAGGTCGGCAGCATCCGCCTGTATGCCCGCGATCAGCTGCAGGTGGACGGCACGCTGGACGCGCACGGCACCGGCCTGCGCGTGGACAGCCATGGCAAGATCATCGACAGTCCCAACCGGGCTACGATCACGCTGGGCAGCGCCGAAGGTGCCGTCGGCCTGGGCAGCGCGGCGCAGCTGGACCTGCGTACCGGCAGCGACGTTGCCGTCGGTGATGGTCAAGGCCAGAACGATGGCACGCCGCGCGGCACGCTGAAGATCGATGTGCCGCGGCTGGGCAGCAACGACGCGGCGATTGCCGCAGCCAACGGCCTGCGCATCGACGGTGCGGCCAACATCCAGCTCAATGGTGTCCGCCGCTACGACGATGCGCCCCTGGCCACCACTGCTGATGTGCGCGGCAACCGCTCGCAGCTGGTCACCCAGCAGTGGCTGGACCAGGTGGTCGATCCGCACAGCGTGGCCTGGATCGATGGCGCGCTGGCCAATCCGGACCTGCAGCAGCGCACGGCCGCGCTGGGCGATGTCCGCCTTCGTCCCGGCGTACAGGTGGTGGCGCGTCGCAGCGACGCCAACCCGGAGGGCGACCTGACCATTGCCGGCGACATCGATCTGTCCGGCTACCGTTACGGGCCCGATGCCAACCGCGCCGATCCATCGCGGCGTGGCTTCGGCGAGTCGGCCTCGCTGGTGCTGCGCGCCGAAGGCAACATCAACGTCTATGGCAGCATCAACGATGGTTTCGCACCGCCGCCGTCCACGCCGGACGAGGGCGGTTGGCAGCTGTATGAGGGTCGCAATGGCAGCGCGGGGCACACCCCCTTCGGTGGCGGCCTGGTGGTGCCGGTGGACGGGGTGAAGCTGCAGCCGGGCACCGAGTTCCAGGCCGGCACCCGCCTGAACTATGACGTGCCGGTCGAATCGGCAACGCTTCCGGTCGGCACCGTGCTGCCCGCGCCGATGGTGATCTCGCAGACCCTGAGCCTGCCCGCGGGCACGGTGCTGGGTGCGGCGGTGACCACCGACGCCGGGCAGACGCTGGCGGCGGGCACCGTGCTGCAGGAGCCGCTGGTGCTGGCGGCCGGTGCGCGGCTGGGCGCCGGCTTCCGCCTGCGCAGCGCGGTCCAGATGGCGGCACAGGAGTGGCCCGCCGGCGCGGTGCTGCCGGTTGCGCTGCGGCTGGCGCGGGAAGTCGAGCTCAAGGTGGGCGCGTACATCCCATCGTTGACCAAGGTGGAGCTGGCCGGCGACGCGCCGGTGAATCTGCGGCCGGCCGACGCCAACGGCAACCAGGGACGCAACTGGGCGCTGGCGCCGATGCTGGCCGAGGGCACCACCTCCTGGGACCTGACCGTTGTTGCCGGTGCCGATGCCGGTGCCGCCGATCCACGCAGCCGACGCTGGGGCAGCGAAGGCAGCGTGGTGCTGGCCGATACCCACCAGGGCTCGATCGGTACGGTCAAGACCGAAATCATCTGGGTGGGCGATCGCGCGTTGACCGAGCAGGCATCGCTGGACTGGATCGGCGACACCTCCTATGCGGGCCGTCCGATCGCGGAGCTGGCCGACATGTTCGGCTTCACCGAAGACGAGTTCTGCGCGATGTCGGCCGACTACTGCGGCCCGGCACCCCGCCAGGTGGCCGCACAGGGCTCGCTGGACTACTGGGGCGACGAGTCCTACGTGGGCACCCCTGCGAAGGACTTCGCGGCGATGTTCGGCATGACCGAAGACGAGTTCTGCAGCACCGCACCCACCTACTGCGCCGGCGGTGGCACGCAGACCGAAGTGACCACCTACGGCAAGCGCGCGGGCACGCCGGCCTGGAGCGTGCTGCGCACCGGCAAGGGTGACCTGGAACTGCTCGCTGCCAATGATGTCGTGATGAAGTCCGGCTTCGGTGTATACACGGCGGGCACTCCCACCACGCTGGGCGAGGGCCGCGACGCTGCCTTCAATTCGCCCCGCGCAGCAGCCCCCAGGAACACGGCACTGCTGGGTCCGAACCTGGTGCCGGGCAGCTATGATGCCGCGTTGGCCGGCTACCAGGCCTGGTATCCCGATCATGGCGGCAACCTGCGCGTCGAAGCCGGGCGCGATATCGTCGGTGACGTCTGGACCGGGCGCGCAGAGTCGGGCACCAGCGAGCGCGACTGGGCGCTGTACTCCAGCGCCGCGGTCGGCAATTGGCTGTGGCGGCAGGGAACCGGCAGCACCACCGGCGTGGAGCCGGTGCCGACCAGCTGGTGGGTGAACTTTGGCGCCTACACCAACGTGTCCGCTGCCGCTGGCGCCTCTCCGCGGATGGTCGGCTTCACCGGCTTCGGTACATTGGGTGGCGGCAACCTGACGCTGGAGGCCGGGCGTGACGCCGGCGTGCGCGATGCGATAGGTGATGCGCTGGGCTCGATGATCGCACCGCGCTCGGGTGCGATCATCGCGGCGGTGGGATCGACCGGCCGGGTCAGCGATGGCCAGCTGCACCTGACCGGCGGCGGCGACCTGCAACTGCGTATCGGTGGCGCACTGAATCCGAATCTGCGGGCGACGTTCTCCAGCCTCAATGCCTCCAGGGCGGGACAGAATCTCGACCTCAACGGTACCTTCAGCAATCTGCGCGGCAGCCTGCAGCTCGACGCGGGGCGCATCGGTGCAATGGGCGTCACCCTGGAAAGCTACGCGACGCTGGGTCAGCAGCGCGCGGCAGACCTGTTTGCGCCCGACGCCGCCCGCGCGATGGGCGGGCCGGTGCTGGTGCTGGGCGACGCCGCCGCGCAGCTGCAGGCACGGGGCGATGTGGTGCTCGGCGGCGTCGCCGATGCTGGCCGGGTTCCGCTGGCCAACTACAGCGCGGTGTTGCAGGATGATGGCGCGCGCGCTGCAGGCAGCACGTGGTTCTCCCTGTGGACCGCCAACACGGCCGTGGATCTGTTCAGTGCCGGTGGTGACCTCGCGCCGGGCCTCGCCGGGCCGGAAAACGTGACGGGCAGCAATCTGTGGCGCGAACAGGTCCAGCTTGTTGTGCGCGGTGGCGATGATCTGCTGAATTACTGGCTCTATCCTTCGCGCTTCAGTGCCGTTGCTGCGCAGGGCGACATCAAGCTGGACCGGATCAGCGCCACGCTGGGGACGCAGGATGTGATCCTGCTGGCACCCTCGGCGACAGGACGGCTGGACGTCCTGGCCGGTGGCGGCGTCTTCGCCCAGCGTGGTGCGACCCAGATCGCGCGCTCCGCCAGCGACGCGCGCCTGCCGGGACCCTTCGATCCGGCATTCATGGCCGAGCAGCGGGATTCCAGCGGCAATGTGACCCGCTCGCGGCACAACCTGTCGGTCGACGGCAACATTGCATCGCCGGACGCGTCGCTTCCGCTGTTCGCGTTCGGTCCGAATACTCCGCTGTCCACCGTGTCTGCGGCCCTGGCGCCGAGCCGTTTCTACGCGGTGCAGGGCGACATCATCGGTCTGGCCACCGGCGCCCGGCGCACGCTGAATCCCAACGGGGGGCAGCGCACGCAGCTGAACTGGTTCGAGGCCGCCGGCGCCGTGCAACTGCGGGCAGGCCGGGATATCCTCGGGGTGTCGATGACCGCGTTGAACACCGCGCCCACCGACATCACGGTGGCGGCGGCGGGCCGCGACATCGTGCATCTGGACGCGACCATCGCCGGCCCCGGCAACACCGAGATCAGTGCCGGCCGCCAGCTGCGCCAGGAGGATGCGGGCAGCATCGTCAGCCTCGGCGGTATCGTGCAGGGTGACACCCGGCCCGGCGCCAGCATCGCGCTGACGGCCGGCAACCAGGAGATCGATTTCGCAGCCCTGCGTGCCCGCTATCTGGACCCAGTCAACCTTGCCGATTCCGCGCAATCGCTTGCATCGCAGCCCGGCAAGGCGGTGAAGATCTATGACAAGGAACTGAAGCAGTGGCTGCAGCAGCGCTTCGCTCTGGCTGCCGATGGCGCCGAGGCGCTGGCCGTGTTCGACGCATTGCCGAAGGAGCAGCAGCGCATCTTCCTGCGCCAGATCTATTACGCCGAGCTGCGCGAAGGTGGACGTGAGTACACCGATGCGGAAGGGCCACGCTTCGGCTCCTACCTGCGCGGGCGCGAGGCGATCGCCACGCTGATGCCGGACAAGGATGGGACTGGCGCAACCATCAACCGCACTGGCGATATCGTGATGTACGGCAGTTCCGGCGTGCGCACCGAAGCGGGTGGCAACATCGAACTGATGGCACCGGGCGGACAGATCGTGGTCGGCGTGCAGGGCGTGGTGCCTCCCGCAAGTGCGGGCCTGGTCACCCAGGGGCAGGGTGACATCCGTCTGTTCAGCCAGGACAGCGTGCTGCTGGGCCTGTCGCGGGTGATGACCACCTTTGGCGGTGACATCCTGGCGTGGTCGGAGCAAGGTGACATCAATGCCGGTCGTGGTTCGCAGACCACGCTGCTGTACACCCCGCCGCGCCGGGTCTATGACACCTGGGGCAACGTGATCCTGTCGCCGCAGGCACCGGCCAGCGGCGCCGGCATCGCAACGCTGAACCCGATCGCCGAAGTGGCGCCGGGCGATGTCGACCTGATCGCGCCGCTGGGCACCATTGATGCAGGCGAGGCGGGTATCCGCGTGTCAGGCAACATCAACCTGGCGGCATTGCAGGTGCTCAACGCCGCCAATATCCAAGTGCAGGGCGACAGCAAGGGCCTGCCGGTACTGGCATCGGTGAACGTCAACGCGCTGGCGTCGGCAAGCGCTGCGGCCAACAGCGCCAGCCAGGCCGCACAGGACGTGATGCGCAAGAGCCAGGACGATGCGCGGCGCAACCAGCCGTCGGTGATCAGCGTGCAGATCCTGGGCTTCGGCAGTGCCAGCAGCAGCATCGATCCACCAACGCGCGGAAACACGGCCGCCGCCACGGGCTACGACGTCAACAGCGCCTTCCAGTTTCCGCAGGCGCGCGCAGACGCGGGCAAGCAGCAGGTGCAGTAGATCCACGGCATGCGTGGATGCAGGGACGGTGCGGACCAAGGTCCGCACCCACGGGGCGCAGCACACAGGATCGGGCCAGCTGCCAGGGAGCGGTGGCGGCCCCAGCCAGGACGGCACCGAGGGCAGGGAGCAGCCATCAGCGGTGAGGACCACCTACACGGCGCCGCCGGGCGCGGGACAGCGCCCGGCGGCAGGCGGGCCATAGATCCACGGCATGCGTGGACGCATCTCAGTAGATCCACGCCATGCGTGAATGTCGTCCAGTAGATCCACGCCACGCGTGGATGCCTCTCAGTAGATCCACGCCATGCGTGGATGGCTGGGTCAGCTTCAGTGCCGACCAACGGTCGGCACCCACCAGAGCAGGCTTGGCAGCAGAAGCAGGCCCGGCGGTAGATCCACGCCATGCGTGAATGCCCCTCAGAGCGCCAGCACCCGCCGGTAACTCAACGGCCCGCGCGCATCACGCAATCCCAACCGCAACTCCAGACCGGTCGCCGGCAAAACCTCCCCCTGGCCTGGCAGCATCGCCCAACCCACCCCCGGCTGCCACGCCCGCACCTCGACGCGCTGCACATCACGCGCCACCAGCAGCCCGCGGGTCGGCTCGGGCGCCGGCAGCGGATAGCGATCCGACGGCGTACCGCTGGCGCGCCACAACGTGCTGCCCTGCCGCCACCAGCGAACGCGCTGCCACTGCAGCCCATCACTGCCGACGCTGCGGGTGATCTCCAGCGTGAAGCCACCATCGGGGTGACGCTCACTGGTCAACGACGGCGGCAGCAGCCGCGCGGGTTGATCGGCCGGTCGCACCGCGCCGTTCATCAGCGCATCGTCAGCGCGCATCTCGATATCGCGCTGGAACTGCTGCAGTACCTGTATCGCCGTGCTGGTCTCGGCATCGGCCTGGCGCAGGCGCTGGTCAGTGTTGGCCACGCTGTCCAGGGCGCGCCAGCAGATCACCGCCAGCACGCCCATGATGGTGATGGCGATCATCACCTCGATCAGGGTGAAGCCACCCGCCGCGCGTTTCATGGCGCCGCCGTCCACGGCAGCTGCAGGCGCGCCAGCGATTGTTTCGGCGCATCTTCGGCCACCACGCTCAACTCCAGCTGTGGTTGTCCGTCGGTGCCAGTGCCCAGGTGCTGCTGCACCAGGAAGCGGGTGCGCCCCTGCAGGCACAGCAGGCGAGCATCGCGGGGTGGCTGTGCGGACAGACGCAGCTCCTGCCAGCGGTCCTGCGCGCACAACAGGGCCAGCCGACGGTCCCGCAGGCGCGACTGGTCATCGGTCGCCACCGCCACCGAGCGCATCACCGCCGCCAATGCGACGGCCACGATGGCCAATGCGATCAGCACCTCGATCAGCGTGAATCCGTGTTGCGTCCGCTTCACTGCAGCACCTGCAATTGTCCACTGCCATCATCACGAAGACGCAGTCGACGACCGTCCAGCGACAACGCCAGCTCCCACGGCACACCAATCCATTCGGGGCTCAGCTCGATGGCAGCCGTGGGTTGCACGGTGATGCCACGGGTCTGCCACTGCTGGGGCCGCAGCAGGTCGTCGCGCCGCAGCTCGACCCAGCCCTGGCTGTCGCGGCGGCTGAAACGGTAACCCTCCGCAGTGGCCTGCCAGCGGATCGGCCGACCATCGATGCGTGCTTCATCGCGAGCGACCTGAAGGCGCTGCGCCAGCCGCTCCGATTCCTGCCGTAGCTGCCGCGCAGGGTCGAACAGGCTACCCAGACCGAGGCCGATACCGGCCGTGCAGATGCCGATGATGACCAGCACCACCATCAGTTCGATCAGCGTGAAACCGCGTGGCCTGCGTTGCATCGGACATCGCCTCCCGTCCTTGCCGATACCTGCCAGCGTAGGCGCGGATGATGAAACAAAAGCGTCAGCGTCAGCTGCTAGCGTGGCCGCACAGGAACCTGGCGAAGGTGCGGAACATGGACGGCAGGCGTTGGGATCGCAATCGCACGTTGACCCTGCTGGCGGCCGTGCTGCTGCTGACCGTGGCGGGATACTGGAGCATGGCCCTGTTCATGGCGCCGGCTCGCGTCGCCGCCGCCCCGGTGCCGGTCGCCGTACCCGCTGCCCCGGCGTTCGACGACGGGGCGAGCGTACCGCTGGTGCGGCTGCTCTCGCCCGGTGCGGTGCAGACCGACGTGACCGTGCTGGGTGTAATGGCTGGGCAGCAGGCACCGTTGGCACTGCTGTCGGTAGATGGGGCGCCTGCCCAGGCCTATGCACCGGGCCAGCGTCTCGGCCCATCCACGGTACTGGCAGCAATCAGCGCGAACGCGGTTGAACTGCAACAGGCAGGACAGCCGCGCTCGCTGCCCGTGCCCGAACTGCCGCCCATGCCTACCGATGGCATCGTTCCCGCCGCCGTGGGGCGGCACTGAACACGGCTCAGTGCGCTAGGCGCTGTGGCACCACCGAACGCCCGAACGCATCGCCCATGCGTTGCCGCGTGCCTTCCAGGTTGTACTGCAGCAATTGGTTGCCGGGCTTGCGCATCAGGCGTTCGGCCTCGGAAAGGCTGGGGCGGGTGGCCGTGCCTGCTGCCGGCGCCAGCTTGCGTTGCAGGCAGTCCCAGGCGGGAATGCGCTCGCCATTGACCTGTACTTCGATGCATGGCGCTGCATCTGCCTGTTTGGCAGCCTGGTCGGCCCGCGCCCAGGGCGAAGCCAGAGCCAGAACCAACGTCAGGCAGAGGGCGGGGCGGCTTGGCGTAAGCAGAGTGGCGTGCATCCTGAATCTCCCGGGGCAGCAAGCGCTTTGCAATGAAGACGTGTGCCAGGCGAAGTATCCGCCCGCGCGTGCTTCGGCATCGTCCACAGATGACAGAGGTGTCACAAAACTGTTGGCGGTTTTGACGCGGCCTGCACGTCCTGTTGGTAGACCCACGCGCCGCTCCCTGGCCATTCCCTTCGATACGACGCGATGCCTTCGATGACTCCCGTTCCGTGCCGTGCCGTTCGCCTTCCGCTGCGCCTGCATCCCTTGCTGCTGGCCCTGGCGTCGCTGCCGTCTCCAGCGTTCGCGCAGGACACCGCGCCAGCGCCCACGGTGAACATCAACGAGTACATCGTGCGCGGCAACACCGTGCTCGATGCGCGCCAGATCGAACGCGCGGTCGAACCATTCCTTGGCCCCGGCAAAACGCTCGCCGATGTCGAGAAGGCGCGCGATGCAGTCAACGCGCTGTACCAGCAGGCCGGCTACCAATCGGTCTATGTGGAGCTGCCCGAGCAGCAGGTAAACGCGGGCGTGGTGCTGCTGAGGGTGCAGCAGACGCCCATTGGCCAGCTGCGCGTGGTCGGTGCCCGCCATGACTCACCCGAGCGCATCCGCGAGCGGGTGCCGTCGTTGGCTGAAGGGCGCGTGCCCGATTTCGACCAGGCACAGAGGGAACTGACGGCGCTGAACGAAGGGGGCCGCCGCCAGGTGATGCCATTGGTGCGCGAAGGCCAGGTGCCGGGCACCATGGATGTGGACCTGCGGGTGGAAGAGAAGTCGCCCTGGCGTGCCAGTGCGGCGCTCAACAACGACCACAGCGCCGATACCGAGAAGCTGCGCCTGAGTGCCTCGCTGGCCCACGACAACCTGTGGCGGCGCGGCCACAGCGCGAGCATCGGCGTGTTCATCGCGCCGGAAGACACCGACCAGGCCAAGGTGTTCTCCGCGTCCTACACGGTCCCCTTCGAGGGCACGCCGTGGAGCCTGGAAGCATCGGGCTACACGTCCGACAGCCGCGTACTCAATGCCGGAGGGCAAGGCGGCGCAGGCGCGGGCACCGGCACCAACGTGATCGGCAACGGTTATTCCATTGGTCTCAAGCTCAACTACCGCCTGCCGGGCAGCAGCGCTTGGTGGCGCCAGCTCAGCCTCGGCGTGGACTTCAAGGACACCGAAGAAGACACGCAGATGGGCAAGGACAGCCTGAAGACGCCCTTGAAGTACGCACCGGTCACGCTGGCCTTCGTCGGCGTGCGCCAGGGCGAGCACGATCAGCTGAGCATCAACACGCAGCTGGTGGCGGGAACCCGGCGTCTGTTCGGTTACGGCAGCAACGCCACCGATTTCGGTCAGAAGCGCTACTGGGCCGATCCGAGTTTCGTGGCGTTCAAGGCCGATGTCTCCAACACGCACATCTTCGGCAACGAGTGGCAGTGGTATGCGCGTGGCTCGCTGCAGGCGACCGATGCGCCGCTGGTCTCGGCCGAACAGTTCGCCGCCGGCGGCATGTACACCGTACGCGGCTACCTGTCGGCCGAAGCGATCGGCGACTACGGTGGCCTGGCCAACCTGGAATGGCGCACCCCGGCGTGGTCGCTGTGGAGCGGTACCGACCTGCGGCTGTACAGCTTCGCCGACGCGGCCTACCTGCGCCTGCGTCAGCCGCTGCCGGAACAGCGCGACAAGTACAACCTGGCGTCGGTCGGGCTGGGCGCGCAGCTGCGCCTGGGCGAACACCTGCAGGTGCGCCTGGACTACGCCTGGCCCTACGCCGATGGCCCGGTCACGCGCAAGGACGACCCGCGCCTGCATTTCAACATCAGCACCAGCTACTGACCCTTCCCTTGAGATGCGTTCTCCGGAGACCTTTTGCATGGACCGTCTGCTTTCCCGAATGTTGCTGCTGTTGGCTGCGCTGATCGCGCTGCCCGCGGCCGCGGCCGATGCCAACTGGTCGCAGGCCGAATGGAAGTACCGCAAGCCGATCACCGTCGACGCCGGCCCACAGGGCGAGGGGTTGGCCGGCACCCCCGGGCGTACGCCGCTGCTGCTGCGCCTGCATACCGGCAACTTCGGTTTTGATGGCATCCAGGAGGGTGGCAACGACCTGCGTTTCGTTTCTGCCGACGGTCGCACCGTGCTGGCCCATCAGATCGAGCAGTTCGACCCGAACCTGGGCCTGGCCCTGGTCTGGGTGGACGTTCCGGCACTGACCGCCAGCGCGCCGCAGACGATCTGGATGTACTACGGCAATGCGAAGGCACCGGCCAGCGGCAATGGCCAGCAGGTGTTCGATCCGGACTACACGCTGGTCTACCACTTTGCCGAAGCCAATGCGCCGGCGCGTGATACCACGGCCTACGGCAACACGGCCGGTGCGGTAGTGCCTGCGGCGGAAAGCACGGTGATCGGGCGTGGCGTGCAGCTGGGCGCTGGTCCACTGCCGCTGCCGGCCAGTGCTTCGCTGGCACAGGAAGCGGGTGCGCCGCTTACCGTTTCTGCCTGGATCAAACCTGGCGCGCTGACCACCGCGCAGGCGATCTATGCGCGCCGCGACGGCAGCGCCGAGCTGGTGGTGGGGATCGACAACCGGGTGCCGTTCGTGCAGCTCAACGGTCAACGCAGCACGCCGGCGCAGCCGATTCCGGAAGGGCAGTGGGCGCATGTTGCGCTTACCGCCGAGAAGGGGTCGCTGCAGCTGTATCTGAACGGTCGCGTGGTGGCCCAGCTCAGTGGTGAGGTGCCGGCACTGACCACCGCAGCGGTGGTGGGGGCCGATGCGCCGGGTGCGGCGCAACCGCTGGCCAACTTCGATGGCGCGCTGGATGAACTGCGCATCTCCCGCGTAGCACGCCCGGCGGCGCTGCTGCTGGCCGATGCCACCGCGCAGGGCGCCGATTCGCGCCTGATCAGCTACGGCGCCGACGAGCAGTCGGCCGGGCAGAGCCACTTCGCCTTCATCCTCAAGGCGATGCCGTTCGACGCCTGGGTGGTGGTCGCCATCCTCGGCCTGATGATGCTGTTGTCCTGGGCGATCATGATCGCCAAGAGCCGTCATTTCGGCCGCACCAGCAAGGCCAATGCGGTATTCACCGAGAGCTTCAGCAAGCTCTCCGGCGTGCCGCTGCGCACGTTGTCCGAGATGGACCGGCAGGGCAAGGTGCCGACGGCGATGCACGACGGCTCGCTGTGGCGCATCTACCAGGTGGCCATCGATGAGATGCAGCAGCGTCATCAGCGCGATGGCAACTCCGGCTACCTGAGTGCGGCCACCATCGCCGCCATCCGCGCGTCGATGGATGCGGTGATGGTGCGCGAACAGGAAGCGATGGCGAGGCGCATGAACTGGCTGTCGACCACCATCGAGGGCGCACCGTATGTCGGTCTGTTCGGCACCGTGATCGGCATCATGCTGGTGTTCGTGGTGGCGGCGATGGCCGGTGCGGTGGACATCAACTCGGTGGCCCCGGGCATGGCGGCAGCGCTGCTGTGTACCGCCGCCGGCCTGGGCGTCGCGATTCCTGCGCTGTTCGGCTACAACTGGCTGGGGGCACGCGCCGAAGCGATCGGCGCCGACATGGCGGTGTTCATCGACGAGTTCGCCGCCCGCCTGGCCGAAGAGCAGGACGGGCGCGGCCCGGCCGTGGTCCAGGGCTGAGGGGCCGGCCATGGGCTACAAGGCGAAGTTCGGCATCAAGAAGCGCGAGAAGGGCATCAACGTGACGCCCTTCGTCGACGTGCTGCTGGTGGTGCTGGTGATCTTCATCCTGACCAGCAACGCCTCCATTCCCGGCATCGAGGTCAATCTGCCGAAGGCCAGCAACAGCACCGCACTGGAGAAGCCCAAGACCAAGGCGATCACCATCGACCCCAGTGGCCAGGTGTTCCTGGATGCCTACCCGGTGACGATGACCGAGCTGGAGGACCGCCTGCGTACCGAACGGGCAACCTCGCCGGATTTCCCGGTGATCGTGCGCGGTGATGCGCAGGTGCAGTACGCGCGCGTGGTCGAGGTGCTGGATCTGCTGCGCCGGCTGGAGCTGGCCCAGGTCGGCCTGGTCACCGGCAAGGCGCAGGGCTGAGGCATGGCCGGTCATCGACCACCCCTGCAGGAGCCCGGTACGCGCGGACGCCAGTTGCTGGTGACGATCGCGCTGGTGCTGGCGGCGCTGCTGGTACTGGGTGTTGCCGTGTGGTGGCTGCTGTTCAAGGACACCGCCAGCACCCGCCGGCCGGTGGCGCAACCGCCCATGCTGGCGTTGCCACCGCCGCCACCACCACCACCACCGCCGGAAAAGCCGCCTGAGCCGGAGACGCCGCCGGAAGAGACCGTGACCGAGCCGGAACCGCTGGAGCAGCCAACGCCGGCCGAAGAACCGACGCCGACGCCGGACAACGCCGACCCGGTGACCATGGACGCCGATGCACAGGCCGGTGGTGACAACTTCGGCATCCAGTCGGGCAGCGGCGGTGGTTCGTCCGGCGTCGGCCGCGGTGGTGCCGGCAACGCGAGCTATGGCCGCTACCTGGGCTATCTGATGCAGCAAGCGATTTCGCGCGATGCGCGGGTCAAGCGCCTGGCGTTCCAGCTGCAGGTGAATGTCTGGCTGGCGCCCGATGGCCGGCTGGAGAAGGTCGAGCTGGTGCGCGGCAGCGGCAACGAAGAGGCCGACGTGGCCGTGCTTGAAGCACTGCGACAGATCGGCAAGGTCGACCAGATTCCACCGGCGTCGCTGGATTTTCCCGCGCGCGTGCTGATCCAGGGGCGCCGTCCCGGCGCGTGACCGATGACTTCCGTGATTTCCCTTCTTCCGATGAGAACCGTGATGAACGACCACGACCGCGCTCGAACCGCATCCCGCCGCCCACGGCCGGCCCGACGGGCGTTGCTGTGCTGCGCCGTACTGCTCAGCCTGGCCGCGCCGGCCGGTGCGATGGCTGCCGAAACCACCATGGTCAAGTTGATCAAGGGGCTGATCGCCAGCGGCGCGCTCAAGCCCGAAGACGGCCAGGCCCTGCTGGTGCAGGCCGAAGCAGAAGCGGCGGCTGCGCAACGCGGCACCGCGGTCAGCACAGCCAGCAGCGGCGGCGTGGCGCTGGAAGCCGGTGATGTGCGTGTGCCGTACGTGCCGCAGAGCGTGCGCGATGGCATCCGTGATGAGGTACGCCAGGACGTGATGGTGCAGGCCAAAGCCGAGGGCTGGGCCGCGCCGAACGAGGTGGCCGAGTGGACCAAGCGCATCAAGGTCAGCGGTGACATGCGTGTGCGCAGCGAATCGCGCTTCTACTCCGAGCGCAACAGCGACATCGAGACCAACTGGGCCTCGGTGAACGCCGGCAACGGCTTCGATACCAACAACAACACCAACCTGCAGCTGCCGCCGCTGCTCAACACCCGCCAGGATCGCCGCAATCTGTGGCGCATCCGCGCACGGCTGGGCATCGAAGCGACGATCGGCCAGCACACCACCGCAGGCGTGCGCCTGGCCAGCGGCAGCAGCAACGGGCCGGTGTCCACCACCGAACAGCTTGGCGGTGGCCTGGGCAAGAAGGACGTGTGGCTGGACCAGGCATGGCTGGCCTACAGCCCGGCCGACTGGGTGACGGTGCGCGGCGGACGCTTCGGCAATCCGTTCTGGACCAGTGACACGCTGTTCTCCAACGACCTGAACTTCGACGGCCTGGCGGCCAATCTCAGCTACGACCTCGCCGAGGACGTTGGCCTGTTCGGCAACCTGGCGGTGGTGCCGTTGGAGTACACCTCCGACAGCGCGCCCAGCCAGAGCCGGGTGAAGACGCCCAACGAGAACAAGTGGCTGTCCGGTGCGCAGGTGGGGGTGAGCTGGCGCTTCAACGATGACAACAGCCTGCGTGCGGCGCTGGGCTACTACGATTTCAAGAACATCAGTGGTCACCTGTCGTCTCCATGCGCGCTGTACGCCGGCGCGGTCGGTTGCGATACCGACTGGTCGCGGCCGGCGTTCATGCAGAAGGGCAACACCCTGATGCTGATCCGCGACATCGCCCGCAACCCGTTGGATCCGGCCAACACGCCCACGCCGCAGTATGTGGGCCTGGCTTCCGCCTTCCGCCTGGCGACCTTCAACCTGCGCTGGGATGCACAGCTGGCGCAGGAGATCGGCATGCGCCTGGATGCGGACTACATCCGCAACCTGGCCTATGACAAGCAGGCCATGTTCGCGCGGGCCAACAACGGCATCGTCAACAACTACGGTGCCGGTGGCAGTGCCAGCATCGACACCTTCCGCAGCGGCGACACCGCCTGGATGCTGCAAGCCACCTTCGGCGCCACCGAGCTGAAGGAGAAGGGCCAGTGGCAGGCCCTGCTGGGCTACAAGCGGATCGAGGCCGATGCACTGCCCGATGCCTACAACGATCCGAACTTCCACCTGGGCGGCACCAATGCGCGCGGTTACTACGTCGGCGGCGCCTATGCGCTGGACGCGCGCAGCTGGATCAGCGGCAAGTGGATGGCGGCCAAGGAAGTGTCGGGCCCGCCGTTGTCGATCGACGTGTTCCAGCTGGAGTTCAATACCGGTTTCTGATCGGACAGCGTGACCACAGTCACGACACGTGTGGCGGGGGCGCGGCAATGCGCCCGTCTAGGAAAGGAGACCACGCGTTGCACAAAGGAGGAGTGGATGAGCCGTCGCAAACTGTTCGAGAGTTCCGAGCCCGCCGCGCAGGCACTGGGCATCGGGCCGGCCTATGTCTCGGTGGAGGGGTTGCGCCAGCATCTGGCCGAATTCCTGCTGTATGCAGGGCGGCCGGTGGTCATCATGCGCGGGCGCAGCGAGGTCGGCTATTTCCTGCCGGCACGCTGCTGGCGCCAGCGCGAGGATGATCCGCTGGCTGCCGCCGCGGCCGATCAGCTGCTCGGTGCCGCCGGCTTCCAGATCGAAGACATCCAGCAGGTCGAACAGGAATTCAACGCCATGCGCCAGCGCACCGTGCTGCATTCGCGGCGTTGAAACCAGGGCCGCCGGGCATGGCCCGGCGTTACCTGATGGCGCCAGGCTCCTCCGGTAGCGCCGGGCCATACGCGGCGATCAGGCAGTAGCCCCGCGCTCGCTGGTGATCCGTGCACCTTCGCGCATCACCAGTGTCACCGGGGTCTTTTCCACCACGTCCAGCAACCGCTGCCACTGCGCATCACTCAGCTCGGCGGTGGCATGCAGCACGCGGTGTACATGGAAGCGTCCATCCGCATCACGTTCGGAACGCAGCTCGGCGTGGAACTCGCCCAGCTCCCAGCCCTTGCGCTGGGCGTACATGCGCAGGGTGATGGCGGTACACGCGGCCAGCGAGGCCAGGTACAGG
Organism: Stenotrophomonas sp. G4; assembly: GCF_003428825.1. Lineage (NCBI taxonomy): Bacteria > Pseudomonadati > Pseudomonadota > Gammaproteobacteria > Lysobacterales > Lysobacteraceae > Stenotrophomonas > Stenotrophomonas sp. G4. Next base: position 2,424,101 of record NZ_CP031741.1, on the reverse strand, counting down.
TCGAACGGGGCGAAACCCTTGCCCTGGCCACCGAGCGAAGCGGGTTCATCGGCCGCGACATCGAAGTGGCCGTTGCTGATGTGGTGCAGGTAGTTGTCGGCGGTCGAAACAATGCGTGCGTAGGCCATGGGAATCCCCGGTGGTAGGGCCGAGCCATGCTCGGTTGCAGGAAAAGGCGGCGCCAGCCGGAGCCGGAGCCGCCAAGGAATCACTCGGTACGATCGTACGAGAACTGGATGCCGGCCGTGCCACCGGTTTCGATGAAGAGATTCATGAAGGCCGGCACGGTCTCCGCCCGTACCCAGTCGCGCTGCAGTTCGCAGAACAGCTGCGTCACGCTGATCAACTGGCCGCCGGCCTGTTCGATGCGGCGCAGCGCGGCATCATGCGCGGCCAGCGACGTGCCGCCTACTGCATCGACCACCACGTAGACCTCATGGCCTTCCTTCAGTGCATCCAGCGCGGGGAAGGTCAGGCAGGCTTCGGTCCACAGCGCGGTCATGATCAGTTTCCTGCGGCCGGTGGCCTCCACCGCCTTGCGGAACTCGACATCTTCCCAGGAGTTGATGGTGGTGCGGTCGTAGGTCGGGTAGTCGCCCAGCACCCTGCGCAGCTGCGCGATCGGCGGCTTGTTCAGGCCGGTCTGCACGTTCACGGTCGAATGCACGATCGGCAGGCCGTAGGCGACCGCCGCCTTGGCAGTGCCGACGATGTTGTTGACCAGCAGCTGGCGGTCCATCGAGGCGATGGAGTTCACCTGTACCGGCTGGTAGTCGATGATGATGAAGGCGGAATTCTGCGGGGTCAGCAGGTGGTCGCTGACGGGGTCACGGATCGGTTCACTGGCCATGGGGGGTGTCCTGGTCGGGGTTGGCTTGCGGTGGTGCCGGCGGCGTGCCGGCAGTCGGAAATCGCCGCGGATGCAGCGGCTCAGTTACGCTGCGAATCCAGCTGCTCGTGGTTTTTCTGCACGTCCTGCGCTTTCTGGTAGCTCTCGATCAGCAGCTGGTAGTTGGGGAAGATCTGCGTGTAGATCGCGGCCCACTGCTGGGCGTCCTCGCGGTTCCAGGTGCGCTGGATTTCCGAGGCGACCGCAGCGGTATCCATCGGCACCACACCGGCCTGCACCACGCGCGCCAGGGTGATTTCCTCGGCCATCTTCGAATAGGTGCCGGAGGCATCGACCACCGCGAACACCTGGTAGCCGTCGGCGACGGCGGCAATGGAAGGGAAGGCCATGCAGACGCTGGTGATGGTGCCGGCAATGATCAGCTGGCTGCGGCCGGTGGCCTTCACCGCGGCGACGAATTCGGGGTTGTCCCAGGCGTTGATCTCGCCGCGGCGCGCTACGTATTGCGCATGCGGTGCGGCGTCATGGATCTCCGGGATCAGCGGGCCGTTCGGTCCCTGCGGTACCGACGCGGTGGTGATCACCGGCATCTTCGCCAGCGTGGCCATCTTCGCCAGGGCGGTGGCGTGCGCGCGTACCGAAGTGAACGGCATGTCACCGATGGTCTGGAACAGGCCACTCTGGTGGTCGATCAGCAGCATCGCGGCGTTGTCCGGGTCGATCACCGGGCGGGCGCCGTTGAAGTTGGCGGGGGTACTCATGGTCAGTCTCCTGGGGAGGGGGGCGAAGGCCCGGAATGCGGCGGGCGGTTGCCCGCCGCAATGCAGTGGATCAGTGCGCGATCTGGCCGAAGCGGCCGCCGTTGAAATCGTTGACGGCCTTGCTGATCTCGGCCTGGGTGTTCATCACGAACGGGCCATAGCCCACCACCGGCTCGTCGATCGGTTCGCCGCTGAGCAGCAGCACCGTGGCGTCGCTGTCGGCGTCGATGAACACGTCTTCGCCGCTGCGGTCGAAGGTCACCAGCTGTGCTTCGCCGACTGCCTGGCCACCGTTGATCCGCACCGTGCCCTTCAACACCACCAGCGCCAGGGTGCGGCCGTCGGCCACCGGCAGCTCGGCGTGCTGGCCCTGCAGCAGGCGGATGTCCCACACGTCCATCGGGGTATGCGTGCGGGCCGGGCCGGCATGGCCATCGAATGTCCCGGCGATGACGCGTACGCGGCCGGCACCGTCGGCCAAGGCCACTGAAGGAATCTGCGCATCGAGCAGGGTCTGGTAGCCCGGTGCGCCCATCTTGTCCTTGGCCGGCAGGTTGACCCACAGCTGCACCATGTCCAGGGTGCCGCCGCGCTTGCTGAATTCCGGCGTGTGGAATTCCTCATGGAGGATGCCGGAGGCAGCGGTCATCCACTGCACGTCACCCGGGCCGATGGTGCCGCCGGCACCCGTCGAGTCGCGATGGGCCACTTCGCCTTCGTAGACGATGGTGACCGTCTCGAAGCCGCGATGCGGATGCTGGCCGACCCCGCGCGGGGTCTCGCTGGGCGGAAAACTGTACGGCCCGGCGTAGTCCAGCAGCAGGAACGGGCTCAGGTGTTGGCCGTGGGTGTTGTAGGAAAACATCGAGCGGGCGGGGAAGCCGTCGCCCACCCAGTGCGGGCGGGGGGCGCTGTAGGTACCGGTGACACGCTTCATGGCGATCTCCTGACCGGGGCAACCGGTCGCTGTTTTTCGTTGCGGAGACGATATCGGCGTGACAATGGGCCCGGTAGTCGGCAGAATTTGCCGTCATAGTCCTGTTTCGTGAACGATGCGGGCCCAGCAAGGGCCGCAGGAGATCGTCCCGTGTTCATCGCCGACATCCGCCGATGCGATCTGAACGACCTGTTCTACTTCGCCATGGTGGTCGAGCATGGCGGCTTCTCGCAGGCCGGGCGCGCACTGGCGATGCCCAAGTCCAAGCTCAGCCGCCGCATCGCCCTGCTGGAGGAACGGCTGGGTGTCCGCCTGATCCAACGTTCCACCCGCCGCTTCTCGGTTACCGAGATCGGCCAGGACTACTACCGGCACTGCAAGGCGATGCTGGTGGAGGCCGAAGCGGCCGAGGAGGCCATCGCGCTGTCGCGTGCCGAGCCACGCGGCACCCTGCGGCTGGCCTGTCCGATCGCACTGCTGCACGCGCGCGTTGGCGCCATGCTGGCTGACTTCCTGGCCCTGCATCCGCAGGTGACCCTGCAGCTGGATGCCACCAACCGGCGCGTGGACGTGGTGGGCGAGGGCGTGGATGTGGCCATCCGCGTGCGCCCGCCACCGCTGGAGGACAGCGATCTGGTGGTGCGCGTGCTGGCCCGCCGCATCTGGTGTACTGCTGCCAGCCCGGCCTTGCTCAAGCGCATGGGTACGCCGAAAGTGCCGGCTGATCTGGCGATGATGCCGACCGTGGACCTGGCATCGCCCGCCCAGGTGCATGCCTGGGAATACGCCGGGCCGGAGCAGGTGCAGGCCAGCGTGCACCACCGTCCGCGGCTGGTCAGCGATGACATGATCGCCCTGCGCAGCGCGGCAGTGGCCGGTGTAGGGGTGCTGATGCTGCCGCGGATGATGATCACCGACGAACTGGCCAGCGGCGCGCTGGTGCCGATCCTGCCGCAGTGGCAGCCCAGGCATGGCATCGTGCATGCCGTGTTCCCGTCGCGGCGCGGCCTGCTGCCGGCGGTACGCGCGTTGATCGACTACCTGGCCGAGCGTTTCGAGGCGCTGGAAGAGCCGTAGATCGGCATCCGCGAGAACGGGGGTGTACGGCAGACAGTGCATTTATCCCCAATTTGGCCAAATTGGGTATAGTGGGCCCATATCCTTCCGCTGGAGCCCTGCCATGACCCTCCCGCTCGATCTGCCCGGCCTCGACAAGGCCCCGGCGTCCTCGGTCAAGACCCGTGGCTGGCCCAGCCTGATGCGCACCGTGCGCGAGAAGCAGGCGCTGGTCATCACCAACCACAATCACCCCGAGGCGGTGATCGTGGACATCAAGACCTACCAGGAGCTGTTGGCCAAGGCCAGCGGCAGCGACAGCGAGGAGCGCAGCGACGTGCTCTCGCGCCTGCGCAGCGAGTTCGACCAGGCTCTGGCCGGGTTGCAGCAGGGCCAAGGGCTGGGCAAGGTGATGGGCAAGCCGATCCGCCGCGGCCACAAGGTCGCGCTCGGCCGCCCGCTCTGAACCATGGGGCGGATCCTGGCGTTGGCCGGCGTCAACGGCGCTGGCAAGAGTTCGCTGCTCGGTACCTGGCTGGAGGCCGATGGACTGAGCTGGTACAACCCGGACAGTTTCACCCGGTGCCTGGTGGAGGCCGGCTGGCCGCTTGCCGAGGCCAACGCTGAAGCCTGGCAGGAAGGCGCGCGCCGGCTGCGCCAGGCGATCGCGGACGGCAACGACTTCGCCTTTGAAACCACCCTGGGCGGCAATACCATCCCGCGCTTGTTGCGCGAGGCCTGCAACCAGCACCACGTGGCGATCTGGTTCTGCGGGCTGGCCACGGTCGAACTGCACGTGGCGCGCGTAGCGGCCCGTGTTGCCGCTGGAGGCCACGACATCCCGCAGGACAAGATCCGCGCACGCTTCGATTCCGCGCGCGAAAACCTGTTGGCATTGATGCCGCACCTGGCCGAACTGCATGTCTACGACAACAGCGCGCCGGCCGATCGCCACGGACGTGTTGCGCCCTTGCCGGTGCTGGCGCTTGACCGTCACGGCCTGCAGTATCCGGTGTCGGTGGTGGAGCTGCTGCACACGCCGGACTGGGCAAAGCCGATCGTCATGTGTGCGATCGAGCTGCATGCCGACAGCACGCCGTTGGCCGGGAAACCCGCGCGTTGATCTGCGCCGATGACGCCAGGGTGCACGTCGCCACCACGCCGCCCTGGCCGCAGCGACGAACAATGCTCGACTGCGTTGGGTAACCTCCGCGCTGCGTTGGACCGTGCAGACGGCAGCGCCAGGCAATGGCTGGCGCTGCCTCAGCCGACTCAGGCCGGGGTCACCGGTTCCGGCTCCGCCACGTCGGGCAACGGAGGCAGGGCGCGGTCCACCGTGACCGGTGCATCACTCTTCAACAGCGCAGCCGCCTCCTTGTCGCAGCCCACGGCCGGCGGCGAACCGCGCAGCGGCAGGCCGGCGGTCTCCTTCACGAAGATCATCGTGATCAGGCCGATCACAGCGGCGCCCATCAGGTAGTACGCGGGCACCAGCGGATCACCGGTACGCTCCACCAGCCAGGCGGTCACCAGCGGCGTGGTGCCACCAAACAGCGACACCGACACGTTGAACGCAATGGACAGCGCGCTGTAGCGCACCGGCGTATAGAACAGCGCCGGCAGCGTGGACGGCATCGAACTGGTGAAGCACACCAGCGCCAGGCCCAGCAGCATCAGGCCAAGGAAGATCAGTCCGTCGTTGCCGCTGCCCACCAGCAGCAGGCTCGGCACGGCCAGCACCAGCAGCGCGATGCAGGCACCGATGATCATCGGCCGCCGGCCCAGCTTGTCGCTGAAAAGGCCGCCGACGATGTTCAACGGCATCATCACCAGCATCACGATGATGATCAGCAGCAGGCCCTTGCTCTCGGCATATCCCATGGTCACGCTCAGGTAGCTGGGCATGTAGGTCAGCAGCATGTAGTCGGTCACGTTGAACACCAGCACCAGGCCCATGCAGACGATCAGCTGGCGGCCGTGCACGCGGAACAGGTCGACCAGGCCGGGGCGCTCATGGTCGCGCTTCTCGGCCTCTTCGGCGAACGCGCGGAACGCTGGCGTTTCCTCCAGCCGCATGCGCATGTACAGGCCCAGCAGGCCGAGTGGACCGGCCACCAGGAACGGAATGCGCCAGCCCCAGTCCAGCATCTGCCCGCTGCTCAACAGCATGTGCAGTGCGGTCACCGTACCGGCACCGGCGATATAGCCGCCCAGCGTGCCGAACTCCAGCCAGCTGCCCATCAGGCCGCGATTGCGGTCGGTGGAGTACTCGGCGATGAACGTCGCCGCGCCGCCGTACTCGCCGCCGGTGGAAAAGCCCTGCACCACGCGTGCGAGCAGCAACAGCACCGGCGCCCAGATGCCGATGCGTTCGTAGGAGGGAATCAGGCCGATGGCGAACGTACCCAGTGCCATCATGATCATGGTGAAGGCCAGTACCTTCTGGCGCCCGTAGCGGTCGCCCAGGGGCCCGAAGACCATGCCGCCCAGCGGGCGTACCAGGAAGGCCACGGTGAACGTGGCGAACGCTGCAATCACCTGCGCGGTGGGGTTGCTGGACGGGAAGAATACCTGGCCGATGGTGACGGCAAGATAGCCATAGACACCGAAGTCGAACCATTCCATCGCATTGCCCAGTGCAGCGGCGCCTACGGCGCGCTTGAGCATGGGCTTGTCGACAACGGTGATCTCGTCGACCTTCAGGTGGCGGCGGCGTTTGAACCAGCCGAAATGGGCATGGGCATCGGAGTTGTCCTGCATGGGGACTCCTTGGTAGGAAAGAAATGTGGATGGGCGCTACGGAAGTCCCGGAAGTCGGAAACGGCGATGCTGGCGCAGCAGGCGCAGGGGCATCGGATGGAAGGCCCGGAAGGGGCGAAAGGCGTGTGCGATGAAACGCCGCGCACGCAACACGCATTGCCCGCTGCCAGAACGCAGAACACTTGAATGGGTCCGATTACGTGTCAGTGCACGCGCGGTAGAGGCAGCCGCAGGCAACAGGCGGGGCAGGGCCCGCTGGCGTCATCCGCCGGGATCCAGCGCGAGGCGATGGAAAGGCGAGGGAGAGGCAATGATGGAAAGCGAAACGCCGGTCGGCAGTGCTTCCCGCAGGCCAGCAACAGCGGCTGACGTGCAGTGGGTCGTGTCGATCATGCCTTCATGATAACGATTACAGTGTGAGCGTGCCGAGAATCGCGCCCATACGAACGCAGTGTTCCATGGCGCCTGTTCATGACATGACCCACGCACATCGAATGAACATGTTGTGCTCGCCTCGCTCACGCCACGGCTTTTACGGTGGTCACGAACCAACGCAAGGAGTAACGCATGACCCGTCGCATTCCCGAAGGCACCCTGGTTATCGTCGCCGATGGTGGCTCGGCCCGCGTGTTCACCAACGTCGGCAACGAGCACAAGCTCACCCTGAAACAGGAAGGCGAGCTGCGCCTGCAGGACATCAGCGAGCAGGGTGTGTCCGGTCAGGGGCCATCCGGCGCGGTGCCCAAGGACATGTCGATCTCGCAGCTCAACGAGGCGACCTTCGCCAAGCAGGTGGCCGAGCAGCTCAATGAAGACGCGCTCAACAGCCGTTACGCGCATCTGGTGCTGATTGCCGATCCCACCACGCTGGGCCGCATCCGTCCGTTGCTGCATAAGGAGACGCAGGCGCGCTTGCTGGCCGATATCGCCAAGGATCTTACCAACGCGCCGCTGGAAGACATCCAGCGCACGCTGCAGGCGTAACCGGCATGCCCTTCATGCGTGACCATGTGGCAGCCGAGCCAGCCCGCGCGGAGGCCGAGGCGCAGGCCGGTTGGCTGTTGCTGGAATTCGGTGCGCCGTGGTGCGGCCACTGCCAGGCCGCGCAACCGGCGCTGGAGGCCTTCGTCGAGGCACATGATCTGCCGCACTGGAAGATCGAAGACGGCAAGGGCAAGCCGCTAGGTCGCTCGTTCCAGGTGAAGCTGTGGCCAACGGTGATCCTGTTGCGCGACGGTAAGGAAGTGGCACGCGTGGTGCGGCCGGTTGACGCTGCAGATCTTGCAACATTACAGAGCGCGCTGCCCGATTGACCGGTTGCTGCAGAGCCGAGCCGATGCTCGGCTCTGCCCTCATCAATGCAGCGTCACCGGCGCATGCGGCCCGCGCAGTTCGTGCAGCAGTCGTCGACCATGTTGGCTCAGCGCCATCATGGCGACGGTGATCTTCTGCACGGTGTAGCCCGTGTGCGGATGGGCCTGTGGTTCGGCCGGTGCGTTCCCGCTGATCATTGCCGCCAGGCACTCGGCGGTGTTCAGTGCGTGCTCGATGCGGAAGAGCAGGGATTCCATTTCCGGGGTCAGGATGGGCGGGTCATGCAGCATGCGATGCCTCCTTCAGGGACGTGGCCACCGGCAACGCGGTGGGCGATGCGGGGTTCCAATCCCGGCGGCGATCATCCCGCTGCGTGGCCATGCTGCACACGTAACCCCGGTCTGTTCCACCAGGCACTGCCTCTGGAAGTCTCCAGTTACGGGCAGATTTTGTTCAGTAGTGCCCATGTGCGACAACCGCTGGCGCGTTTGCATCGAAATGGGACTGCCAGCCTTGGCAGGATCCCTTCAACGCCAGCGTCGATCCATCCATAGCGCTGCAGATGCTGGGTTGAAGGCGGCATCCGCACTGCAGCATGCGACACCACCACCCCGGTGCTAGGATCTGACCACCACCTGAATCGATCCAAATGCCGATGCCCACGCTGGACCGTCGTCTCCTGATCGCTGTCGCCGCTACGGCGATGTTCGCCTCCGGCCTGGCCGTGGCCGCCCCGGCCAAGACCGCCGCTGAGAAGGCCTATGCCTCGGTCGATCCGTTCATCGGCACCGGCGGCGAGGGGCACACCTACCCCGGTGCGACGGTGCCGTTCGGCATGGTCCAGCTCAGCCCGGACACGCGCATCCAGCCGCGCGAGAAGGCCTACGGCTGGGCGGCGGGCTACCGTTACGACGACAGCAGCATCGTCGGTTTCTCGCACACGCACTTTTCCGGCACCGGTCATTCCGACCTGGGCGATATCCTGCTGATGCCGTTCACCGGCAACCCTGGCCTGGAGCGCGGCGACCCCGAAAAGCCACGCAGCGGTTACGCCTCGCGTTTCCGCCACGATGACGAGAAGGCCGAACCGGGCTATTACGCGGTCACCCTGGACGACTACAAGGTGCGCGCCGAGCTGACCACCAGCGCCCGCGTGGGCGTGCATCGCTATGCGTTCCCGAAGGGCAGCGAAGCCAAGGTGCTGCTGGACATGCGTACCAGCATGTATGACTACCCGGGCAAGATCCTGTGGTCGCGGGTACGCGTGCGTGGCGATGGCACCATCACCGGCTTCCGCGAGACGCGTGGCTGGGCCGCCGGCCGCCAGCTGTATTTCGCGATGCGCTTCTCGCGACCGTTGGCCAGCCACGCGCTGCACAACACCGAACAGGACATCGTCTACAAGGGCTTCGCCCCCCCGGGCGAGAAGGACCCGGCGCAGCGCGCGCAGATCGAGGGGCGGCAGCTGGTGGGCACCTTCGACTTCGGCAAGCTGGATGCACCGCTGGTGGTGAAGGTGGCCATTTCGCCGGTCAGCGAGGCGGGCGCCATCGCCAACCTCGATGCGGAAGTGGCCGACTTCGATTTCGACCGTGTGCGCGCGCAGGCGCGGCAGGAATGGACGCAGGCGCTGTCGGTGCTGGATATCGATGCACCGGAACACGCGCGTCGCAGCGCATACACCGCGCTGTACCACACGCTGCTGGGGCCGACGCTGTTCATGGATGCCGACGGCCAGTACCGCGGTGCGGACAACGCCGTGCACCAGGCCAAGGGCTACATGAATTATTCAACGTTCTCGCTGTGGGATACCTACCGGGCGCTGCATCCGCTGCTGACACTGGTGCAGCCGGAGAAGCGCAACAGCGATTTCGTCAATTCCATGCTGGCCCATCACGAGCACAGCCCTTACGGCATGCTGCCTGTGTGGTCGTTCCACGGCCTGGAAGACTGGTGCATGATCGGCTACCACGCGGTGCCGGTAATCGCCGATGCCTACGTGAAGGGTATTCGCGGCTTCGACGCGGACAAGGCGCTGAAGGCGATGGTGCAGACCGCCAACTACGGCCCCTACGATGGCATCGCCCAGTACCGTGAGCTGGGCTACGTGCCGATCGACGAGGAAGGCGAAGCAGCCAGCAAGACGCTGGAATACGCGTTCGATGACTGGACCATCGCGCGCATGGCGCAGGCGATGGGCAAGACCGATGTGGCCGCAACCTTCGACAAGCGCGCGGGCAACTGGCGCAACGCCTTCGACAAGGACACCGGCTTCATGCGTGCGCGCAAGCGCGATGGCAGCTTCCGTACGCCATTCGACCCCAGCGCCAGTGGCTACGGCACCGACTACACCGAAGGCAATGCGTGGCAGTACTCATGGTACGTGCCGCAGGATGTGGCCGGCCTTGCCGCAGCGCATGGTGGCAGTGACAGACTGCTGGCGCGCCTGGATGAAGTGTTCAACGCCAAGGTCGATCCGGCCATCTTCGAGCACATGGAAGACATCACCGGCCTGATCGGCTGGTATGCGCATGGCAACGAGCCCAGCCACCACGTGGCCTACCTGTACTCGCATGCCGGCCAGCCGTGGCGCACGCAGGCACGCCTGAAGCAGATCATGGACACGCAGTATGCCGATCGGCCCGATGGCCTGGCCGGCAATGATGACGTGGGCCAGATGTCGGCGTGGTACGTGTTCACCGCGCTGGGTTTCTACCCGGTAGCGCCGGGCTCGGGCGAGTACATCCTCGGCCGCCCGTTCCTGCCGAAGACCGCAATGCGGCTGCCCAACGGCAAGACCTTCACCATCGTGGCCGAAGGGCTGGACGACAAGCACACCTATGTCGGCAGCGTGACCCTCAACGGCACGCCGTTGCAGCGCACGTTCCTGCGCCATGATGAGATCCTGGCCGGTGGCGAGCTGCACTTCACCATGCAGGCCGAACCGAACAAGGACTGGCCGGGGCAGGGCGCGCAGGCACCGTATTCGATGAGCCGGTGACACCCACGGTAGCGCCGGGCCATGCCCGGCGATTGAGGGGCGGCGCCAACCAAGGTTGGTCTCTACCGGAACCGTGCACACCGCATTGAAGCGCCCTTGGTAGATGCCAACCTTGGTTGGCATGCCGCGCGCCCACCAAGGTGGGCGACTACCGATGTGGCGTGATCTGGTAGATGCCAACCTTGGTTGGCACGCTGCTACACCATCCCACCATTGGCCCGCAGCACCTGGCCATTGATCCACCCGCCATCGGCACCGGCCAGGAATGCCACCGCGCCGGCGATGTCTTCCGGCGTACCCAGCCGCTCCAACGGATTCATCTTCGCCAGCCGATCGATCAGTTCCGGCGACTTCCCGTCCAGGAACAGATCGGTGGCGGTCGGCCCGGGCGCCACCGCGTTCACGGTGATGCCGCGCCCACGCAGTTCCTTGCTGAGAATCGCGCCCATGGTCTCCACCGCGGCCTTGCTGGCGGCATACACGCTGTAGTTTTCCAGCTTGATGCCAACCACGCTGGTGGACAGGGTGACGATGCGACCACCATCGCGGACGCGCTGCGCGGCCTCGCGCAGCACATTGAATGCACCCTTGAGGTTGATGCCGATCACGCGGTCGAACAGGGCATCATCGCTGTCGGCCAGGGCGGCCAATTGCAGCACGCCGGCACTGTTGACCACCACATCGATGCCACCGAAGCGTGCTTCGATGGCGTCGAACAGCGCGTGCACGGCCTGCGGGTCGGCGACATCGGCCTGCAGGGCGATGGCGTGCCCTCCGCTGGCGGTCAATTCGGCAGCCAGTGCTTCGGCCTCATCACGGCGCCCGGCATAGTTGATCACCACGGCATGGCCGTCGGCGGCCAGACGGCGCGAGATGGCCGCGCCGATGCCACGGGAGCCCCCGGTGACCAGGGCGACAGAGCGGGAAGCAGAGGAGGTCATGGCAGATTCCAGAAGGGCGCGCCGGCATGGCGCACGGCCATCTTCGTCTCTCCGCCGTCGCGGATAATCATGGATAATCCGGAAACATCATCCGGCTGCCCGAACAATGGACAGATTCACCGCCCTGCGTGCGTTCGTGCGGATCGTCGAGCGCCGCAGCTTCAGCCGTGCCGCCGAAGACCTGGGGCTGCCGCGGGCCACGGTGACCGACGCGATCAAAGCACTGGAGCAGCGTCTGGGTGTGCGTCTGCTGCACCGGACCACGCGCGTGGTGGTGCCGACGCTGGAAGGCGAGGCCTTCTACGGCCGCTGTCTGCGCCTGATCGCGGACATGGACGATGCCGAAGCCGCGTTCCGTGACGTGCCGCCACGCGGGCCGCTGCGCATCGAGGTGCACGGTACGCTGGGGCGCCACCTGTTGTTTCCGCATCTGCCGGATTTCCTGCAGTGGTACCCGGACATCGAACTGGAGGTCAGCGAGGGCGACCGCTATGTCGACCTGCTGCGCGAGGGGGTGGACGGGGCCATCCGCGTGGGCACACTGGCCGACAGCGATCTGGCCGCGCGGCGCCTGGCGTTGCTGCGCGAGGTCACGGTGGCGTCGCCCGCTTACGTACAGGCACACGGGCGGCCGGAAAGCATCGCGTCGCTGGCGGCGGGACACCAGATGGTCGGCTACCGTTCCAGCGCCACCGGCCAGCTGATTCCGCTGGAGTTCCAGCAGGGCGGGCAGGTTCGCCACGTGCCGCTGCCGGCACGCGTGCGGGTGTCCGGTGCCGACGCCTTCCTCGGTGCCGCGCTGGCCGGGTTGGGCATCATCCAGGCACCGCGTTACCGGATGGATCCTTACATCGCGCGCGGGCAGTTGCTGGAGCTGTTGCCCGGGATGCCACCCACACCGAGCCCGGTCAGCCTGGTCTATCTGCGCAACCGCACGCCATCGCCGCGGCTGCGGGTGTTCATCGACTGGGTGGCGGCTGTGTTCGAGCTGAGCGGCTAGCCCCCAGCGCCCGCCGGTTGCGCAGATGTGCGGTGGCCAGCATCACCCCACCACAGGCGGTGGCAGCGCCGTGCCAGAGCAGCGATTCCTTCAACGGCAGGTACAGCGAGGCGGACAGCAACAGGATCGCGCCTGCCAGGGCCACGCACAGCGGCAGGGCGCGTCGATGGCGGCGCTGGCCGGCGGCGGTGCTGAACGCTGAGGGCACCCGTCAGGCGGGCGGATGCCCGTGCAGGCCATCCCCCTGCAGCCGCTCCGGGTGGGTATACACGTTGAAGCCTTCTTCACGGGCGAAGCCCACCAGGCACAGGCCGGCACTGCGGGCCAGGTCGATGGCCAGCGCAGTGGGGGCCGAGACGGCGGCCAGTACGCTGGCACCGGCGCGCGCTGCCTTGCTGACCATTTCGTAGCTGGCACGGCTGGATACCACCAGCAGGCCGCCATCGATGCTGTGTTCGTTGTGGTGCAGTGCACCGATCAGCTTGTCCAGCGCATTGTGGCGGCCGACGTCTTCGCGCACCCAGCCGATGCGGCCACTGGCATCGGCCCAGGCCGCGGCATGGGTCGAACCACTGGCTGCATTCATCGGCTGGCGTAGGGCCAGCCCAGCCAATGCCCGCTGCAGTGCAGCCGTCTGATGCGTGCGGCGGTCCTTTACCGGAGGCAGCGGACGCAGCACGTCCTCCAGCTGGCGTGCACCGCACAACCCACAGCCGCCGCGACCCGGCAGCAGGCGCCCGTTGTCAGGATCCAGTGCGGCGGCGGGGGCGTCGGTGGACACGCTCATATTCAGCTCGATGCCCTCCAGTTGTGGCTGCACCTGGAGGGACAGCAACTGATCAGGACGCTCGATCAACCCTTCGCTGAGCGAGAAGCCCAGCGCGAAATCCTCCAGGTCGCATGGCGTGGCCATCATCACCGCGAAGGCCGCGCCGTTGTAACGCATCGCCACCGGTACTTCTTCGGCGATCGTATCGACCCGTTGCTCCTGCCCCGTGCTGCGCCAGCGCTGCAGCGTGCGCAGGGCCGTGCCGGCGGGCGGGGGCGAAGGCAACGTGGATCCGGGCATGCGGCACATCCTGGGTAAAGCAGAAGGGCAGGCTACGCCCGGAGGATAGCGCAGCCATCCAGTGAAGACGCGGGGGTAACCGTTGCCATGGCAGCCTGCTGTACCCGGGCTGGGCCATGGCGTTGGGGTTGCCGGTGTGCTTGACTGGCCACGGCAGCCGGGCGCGGGCCCGGCTCTGCTGGCAGGCACTCCACCAACGCAGGTTCCCGACCATGTCCGAACAGAAGCCGCCGCGTTACAAGCCTTACAACCAACCGGCAGGCGGCTGGGGGGCCGCCGGTGCGACCGCCAAGGTGCTGCTGCAGCAGAGCGTGATCGGCAAAGGATCCAAGGCGCTGCTGGCGATGAACCAGCCGGGCGGATTCAAATGCCCCAGCTGCGCCTTCCCCGATGCCGACCACCGCAAGAAGCTGGAATTCTGCGAGAACGGTGCCAAGGCCCTGGCCTGGGAAGCGACCCAGCACCGGGTGACCCGTGAGCTGTTCGCCCAGCACACCGTCACCGAGCTGATGGCGCAGACCGATTACTGGTTGGAGCAGCAGGGCCGGCTGACCGAGCCGATGCGCTACGACGCCGCCACCGATCACTACGCGCCCTGCGAATGGGACGAGGCGTTTGCACTCATCGGTCGTCATCTGCAGGCGCTGGACAACCCCGACCAGGCCGAGTTCTACACCTCCGGCCGCACGCCCAACGAGGCGGCGTTCCTGTATTCGATCTTCGTGCGCGAGTTCGGGACCAACAACTTCCCGGACTGCTCGAACATGTGCCACGAGCCGACCAGCCGCGGCTTGCCGCCGGCGATCGGCGTGGGCAAGGGCACCATCGTGCTGGACGACTTCGAACACGCCGAGGCGATCTTCGTGATGGGCCAGAACACCGGCACCAACTCGCCGCGGATGATGAGCAACCTGGTGGAAGCGCGCAAGCGCGGTGTGCCGATCGTGGCGGTCAACCCGATGCCGGAGCGTGCCCTGATCCGCTTCACCGAACCGCAGGACGTGGTGCAGATGGCCACGTTCGGTTCCACCGAGATCACCAGCGAGTTCGTGCACGTCCGCATCGGCGGCGACCTTGCGCTGATCAAGGGCATGATGAAGGTGATGTTCGAGCGCGAGGCCCAGGGTGAGCAGGTGCTGGATCATGCCTTCCTGGCCGAACACACCGTTGGCCTGGAGGCGCTGCGCGAGGACGTGCTGGCGCAGGACTGGGACGAGATCGTGCGGGTGTCGGGCATCGCGCGGGAACAGATCCGGCGCTGCGCGGAGATCTACATCCGCTCGCGGGCGACGGTCATCTGCTATGGCATGGGCCTGACCCAGCACCAGCAGGGGTCGCGGCTGCTGCAGCAGGTGGCCAACCTGTTGTTGCTGCGCGGTAATTTCGGCAAGCCGGGCGCGGGTATCGGTCCGATCCGTGGCCATTCCAACGTGCAGGGCGACCGCACCGTCGGCATCGACGAGAAGCCGACGGCGCGCTACCTGGATCGCGTGCAGCAGGTGTTTGGTTTCGATCCGCCGCGCGAGCACGGCCACCATGTGGTCGAGTCGATCGCGGCGATGCTCGATGGCAGCGCCAAGGTGTTCATCGGCATGGGCGGCAACTTCATCCATGCCGTGCCCGATACCGAGCGGGCCTACCAGGCCATGCGCAGACTGGAACTGACTGTGGGCATCGCCACCAAGCTCAACCGGGGGCATCTTGTGCACGGTCGCGACGCGCTGATCCTGCCGGTGGTGGCGCGCTCGGAGTGGATCCGCACGCCGAAGGGCGAGCAGTTCGTCACCATCGAAGATGCGATGTCCAACGTGACGGCGTCGCGCGGCGTGCTGCAGCCGGCCAGCGACCACGTGCTGCCGGAGGTGGAGATCGTCTGCCGGATGGCGATGGCAACTTTGCCGGACAGCAAGGTGGACTGGGCCGCGTACATGCACGATTACGGCCCGATCCGCGACCTGATCGCCGCCGTCTACCCGGACATCTATGCCGGCTTCAACGAGCGCATCCAGGCACTGCACGGTTTCCACCTGGATATTCCGCCGCGCAGGCGCGTGTGGCCGACGCCGAACGGCAAGGCCAACATCCTCGTCATGCCGGGCCTGGAAGTGAACACGGTAGTCGATGACCCGGAGATGCTGCGTCTGGCCACGGTGCGCTCGCACGACCAGTACAACACCACCATCTACAGCTACAACGACCGCTACCGGGGCGTGTACAACGACCGCATGGTGGTGTTCATGAACATCGAGGACCGTCTGGCGCGCGGGCTCGGCAAGGAAGCCCTGGTAAGCCTCGAAACCATCAGCGACGACGGCGTGACGCGGCGAATCGAAGGCCTGACCGTGCTTGACTACCCAATGCCGCGCGGGGCGCTGGCGGGCTACTACCCGGAGCTGAACCCCCTGCTGCCGCTGGACTACTACGATCGGATCAGCGGTACACCAGCAGCGAAATCCATTCCGGTACGGATGCGCGCGCAGGTCGACGTGTCCGCATGAAACCCCGTTCCTGCAATTGCCCGTTGTCGTTCAGCACGATGCTGCCATCCAGCAGCACCGTTACCATCTGGGTCCAGCCCTTGGCGTTGTAGTCGAGGCTGACGCCGGTCGAAGGCGGGAAGCGTTCGCAGCCGCGTCCCGCTTACCTTCCAGCGCTCATGGGTGTCGTCATCATCGGCGCTGGACTGCATGGTCCATTGGCGTTCGCCTGCCATGGCCGGAAGGCTAAGCAACGCGGACAGCAGGAGGGCTGCAGGGGCGAAGCGGGCAGGCATGGAAAGGCTCCAATGAACGTCATGCATGATGACACCAGGCAGCGGCGACGGGCGCGTCGTGCGTCGGCTATCATCAGCCCGTGGATATATCCGGCCTGCTGCTGCGACTGATGCTGCTCCTGACCCTGGTGCTCAATGCACCGGCGCTGGCGCTTGCCTCGGGCGGCATCAACGGTCAGGCCGGCGATGGTCATTGCGATGGCCCACACGAGATCGCCGACGCTGCGATCTCTGTCACGCCCGCTTGCTGCGATGAACGGAACGCAGCCGCGTGCAGCAGCGAGGGTTGCGAGTGTGTGCCGGCGAGTGTGGCCATGCTGCCGACAGCGGCAAGCCTCGCTGCATGGCCACTGCGTGCAGCGCCCGGCGGCGCGCTGCAGACGGCTCATCCAGCGCCGGCGCCGCCGCACCTGATCCGTCCACCGATCGCCTGATTGCGCGCAGGTTGCGTACCTGCCGTCCTGCAGTACCCCTCATCTACTTGACCCACGCGCATCCGTCGCGTGGATGGCAGGCGCTCGCGCCTGCGATTGCAAAGGAAATCCTGATCCATGAACCGCATTCTTTCCCTGAGCCTGTTGCTCACCCCCGTTCTGCTGGCCACCGCCTGCGCGCGTGCCTCCGAAGAGGCCGTGTCCTCGCCCGCAACCGCAACCGCAACCGCCTCGGCGGTCGAGGCGACGGCCCGGGCGACGATCGACCGGGAGTTTCCGTTGGCCATCGTGCACAAGACGGCCAGTTGCGGTTGCTGTGGCGTGTGGGCCGACCACCTGAAGGCTGCCGGCTTTGCGGTTGAGATACGCGATACCGATGACATGCATCCGGTCAAGCAACGGCTCGGCGTACCGGCCGGCAAGGCGTCCTGCCATACCGCCGAGATCGGTGGCTATGTGGTGGAAGGCCATATTCCGGCCAGCGACATCAAGCGCCTGCTGAAGGAAAGGCCGACGGCTCGTGGCCTGGTGCTGCCGGGAATGCCGGCTGGATCACCGGGCATGGAAATGCCTGATGGCCATGTGCAGCCGTATACCGTGGAGCTGGTGCTGGCCGATGGCAGCACCCAGCCCTTCGCACAGCACGGGCAGGGTGGCTGACAAGGTGTAGCGGGCGCGGCGGCGGATCGCCGCCGCGCCTGATCAGCGCTGCTTTTAGCGTTGCTTCTTCAACTGCGCGTCGAAATTGCGTTCGGCCGTGTCGGCGTAGTCCTGGCAGGTCATTGCCTTGGCTCCTGCCGATGTGCCCGCTGCGTAGTTCCAGCCGCTGGCGCCGGGATGCGGGGTCAGCAGGACGTCGCAGGGCAGGGCGCGCACCGTGGCGAAGCTGCGGCGATAGTCCTCGATCAGGTGCGGGTAGCGCGGGTTGGCCTGCAGCTGATAGCCCGGCGCACTCAAACTGTCGGCGTAGACCATGCGCACCGGTTTGCCGCCCCGGGTGTCGGTCCAGGTCCAGGCGGTGCTGCCCGGGGTATGGCCGGGCACGAAGTGCGCGGTGAAGTCGACGCCACCGAGCGAGACCACCTCGCCATCCATGATGATCCTGTCCGCCGTTGCCGGCGGATAGGTGATGTCATCGCCGAAGTGCAGGTCGTTGCTGCCGCCACGTGCCAGCAGCACCGCAGATTCGGCATTTGCGACGATCTGCGCAGCGGTACTGCGCTTGAGCGCAGCAACCGGGCCGGCGTGATCGGCGTGGGCATGGCTGAGCAGGATCAGGCGCAGATCCTGCGGCGCAACGCCGCGCGCTTTCATGTTGCGCAGCAGGTGGTCGGCCATCTGCGGCATGCCGCCATCGAGCAGCACCGCGCCCTGCGGCGTCTGCACCAGCAGTGCGGTCAGGTCTTCGGTGCCTATCTGCCAGGTGTGGTCGGCAATCTGCAGCGGCGCCATCGGCTGCAGCCAGGAGGCATCAACGGTGTAGGCACGCAGTTGCGGCAGCGCTGGTCCGGCGGCAGAGGCCGCAGCGGGAAGCAGGGCAGCGAGCGTGATGGCGAGGGTCTGCAAGCGCATGGGAGGGCACCGATGAAGGAGGCCCAGAAACTAGCATGGGCCTCCTTCGTCGCGTCACGCATAGAATTCATGGCACCCATAAGGGCGCCGCAGCTCAGTAGCGGTACTGCCATCCCAGCGTAAGCACTCGCCCACGCCCGGCGAAATAGCTCGGGTTGGATGGCGTGGTCTGCGAGTAGTAGGTGATGTACTGCTTGTTGGCGAGGTTCTGCACGCCCAGGGTGAAACTGCTCTTGCCCAGCGCATAGCGGGCGACCAGGTCGACCGTGGTGTAGCCCTTGAAGCTGGCCACCGGCACGCCGCGCAGGTCGAAGTCGCGATCGAAGGCATGGCTGGCCTGCAGACGGGTGCTGAGCTGCGACGTCCAGCCCTGTTCCCAGAACGCGGTCAGACGGTTCGGGGCGATGTTGACGCCTGCCAGATCGCTTTCCAGACGACCATCCAGGTCGGCGTCATAGCGGCCATTGGCGCGGGCATAGCCCATGCCGAGGCGGCTGTCACCCAGGCGCAGGCGCAGGTTGGTCTCGAAGCCTTCCACCCGCGTGGCCTGGCGCTGCACATTGTAGGCATCGATGCCGGCGTCATAGACCAGTACCGAACCCAGCTTGGATTCGGAGGTGTAGTACGCGATATCGCCGCTGAAGCGGCCGTCGTCATACTCCAGCCCGATCTCGCGGTTGTCCGTCACCACCGGCGACAGGTCCACCAGGTTGTCCACGCGCTGGCCATCGCGATTGATCGCGCGCAACACGCGGCCAACATCGGCCACGGTGTAGCCTTCCGAATACGACGCGTAGGCATTGAGACGGTCATTGATGTACCAGACCGCGCCGAAGTTCGGCAGCGTCTCGCTCATCGTCGGTTTGCCGCCGGCCACCTTGCGTGCGCCGTAGCGGGGCAGGGTGGTGTAGTCGCCCACCTCCAGCTCGCCCTTTTCGTAACGCAGGCCTGCGGACAGCATGACGTGGTCGGTGGGCCACCACTGCAGTTGCAACAGCGGCGACAGGCTTTGATAGGTGGTCAGCGGCACCCAGTTCAGGCCGCTGGCCAGCAGCACCTGATGAGTGCGGTCGCGCAGGCCATCCAGGCCCAGGGTCACGTCCAGCGAGGTGTCGCCGATGCGACGCCAGCTCTGGGTCAGTTTGAAGCCGCGTTTGTCTGATTCATTCTGGGACTGGTCCCAGGCGGCGTTGGCACCCGTGTTGCCCCATGGGTCCCACTGGCTGGCGCCGTAACGCCCTTCGAAATCGACCGCGAAGGCCTGCGCCAGGAACTGGCCACCGAACAGATCGGCATTGCTGTAGTCCAGGGTCAGCGAGCGCGAGCGGTTCATCGGCGGATCGAGCGGCGTATCGCCGGGCACCGACGTGGCCGGACGACCGGTGCGGAAGTTGCCATCCACAGGCAGGTAATTGTCCAGCCCACGCAGTTCGTAGCGATTGGCCATCAACTGCACGCGCTGGCCTTCGGCGATGTTCCAGCCAAGCTTGGCGAAGATGTTGGTCGAGGTCGAATCCATCAGTTCGCCCTGCGCGTTGGTGCCGATCGCACGGCCATCGCCGTCGTAGTACAGGCCCTGCCGTTCATGGGCAAGTCCGGCCACGAGGTCGAACTGTTCGCCGCGGATGCCCACCAGTGCCGAAGCGCGCTGGCCGTCATCATCGCGCCGGCGCGGCGAGGCGGCGGTGAGCGAAAGGCTGCTGTCCAGCAGGAAAGCACCCGGTTCGCTCGGCGCACTGCGGGTGATGATGTTGACGATGCCGCCGGTGCCGCCGATGCCCTGCAACGCGTTGGCACCGTGGATCACTTCGATGCGTTCGATCATCGCCGCATCGATGGTATGCGAATCACGCGAGCCGTCGCGCAACGGGGTTGACTGCGGCACGCCGTCGACCATGTACAGGATGCCGCGCCCGCGCATGCTTTCGCCATAGTTGGACATCTTCTCGCGTGCCGGAGCGAAGGCCGGGATCTGCGAGGACAGCACGCGTGACACATCCGAGCCCAATGCCAGCTGCTGCTGGACGTCCTCACGGGTGAGCACGGTGATGGTGTTTGGCATGGCGGTCTCGCCCTGCGGCATGCGGGCGGTGGACGCCGACACAGTCACTCTGCCAAGCGAGGTTGCGGCTGCCGGCGCCGGCGCCGGCGCTGGCGCAGTGCGCGGGCGGTCCGTGTTTGCCGCCGCAGCTGCCGTAGCGAGCGCGCTGCGGATCACGAACACGCCCGGCGAGCGTTCCTCAACGCTCAGGCCCTGGCCGGCAATCAGCCGTTGCAGTGCCTCGCGCGGGGCATAGCGGCCGTCCAAGGCGGGCGCCTGGCGGCCGGCAACGCTGTCCGCAGCGAACAGCAGCTGGATGCCGCTCTGCCTGGCCACCGCATTGAGTGACTGTTGCAGCGGGGCGACCGGAAGATGGACGTCCACCGCCGTGGGGGTGGGCTGCGCCGCCGCCGGAAGGACGGCGCACAGGCTGACGGCAAGTAGGGCAGGTGTCAGGAGGCGCAGGGCGGCGGGCAGGGCAATGCGGGTCATGCGGGGTCCTTCAGAGGGGTTCATGCAGCAGCCGTATGGGCAGGGCCGTATCCCACCCTCGGTGCCGAATTCAATAGTAATGGGAATTGTTCGCATTTGCTATCGGATGAGCGACGACGGGATTGTTCGCGGTCCCCGGAAGGTGAATCCACGATCACCCTCTGCAGCGCACACTTGGCCGCAGATAGGCTGCATGGCAGCCATCGGGGAGAGTGACCATGCACGTGCTTCTGGTGATCGTCGGCGGGTTCCTGCTGCTGGGTGTCTTCGCGCTGTTCGGCAGGCTCTGGAGCACAGGTGGTTCGCAGCTGCCAACGGCGCTGCTGGCCTTCATCGGCACCTGGCTTCTGGTATCGGTGGCCAACATGTGGGTGGGGGTCAGCCGGGCAGGCTATACGGTGCGCGAGGAGTTGCCGATCCTGCTGCTGGTGTTTGCCGTGCCGGCGCTGGTGGCCGGTGTCATCTTCTGGCGGCTGGGCCGCTGAACCGAGGATCCGTGATGCCGGCAATGCCCCGTCTTCCTGCCCTGCGTCGTCGCGACGGCCATCATGCACGGGTGACCTACGAAGAACTGTTCTTCGACCTGGTCTATGTGTTCGCGGTCACCCAGCTCAGCCACCACCTGCTGCACCACCTGGGCCTGCTGGGCGTGCTGCAGA
Organism: Stenotrophomonas sp. G4; assembly: GCF_003428825.1. Taxonomy (NCBI): domain Bacteria; kingdom Pseudomonadati; phylum Pseudomonadota; class Gammaproteobacteria; order Lysobacterales; family Lysobacteraceae; genus Stenotrophomonas; species Stenotrophomonas sp. G4. The sequence goes on along the minus strand of NZ_CP031741.1, from coordinate 2,402,441 downwards.
CGCTGGTGCTGTGGTTTGCGGTCTGGCTTGGCTGGCAGTACGCGTGCTGGGTCAGCAACTGGTTCGACCCGGAGGCGCCGCGTATCCGTGGCCTGTTGTTCGTCACGATGCTGCTGGCGTTGCTGATGTCTTCGTCCATCCCGGAAGCCTTTGCCGGTCGCGCCTGGATGTTCGCCGGTGCCTACGCCACGATGCAGGTAGGGCGGACGCTGTTTGTCCTGCTGGAAGTGGGGCGCTCGCACCCGCTGGCCGCCAACTTCAGGCGCATGCTGGCCTGGGTCAGCGTTTCGGCCTGTTTCTGGCTGGCCGGTGCGGCGGTCGAGGGCAATGCGCGGCTGGCACTGTGGGCGGTGGCGGTCGCCTGCGAGTACATCTCGCCGATGTTCGGCTTCGCGTTTCCGGGCCTTGGCCGTTCGCGTACCCGCGAGTGGACCATCGAAGGCGGGCACCTGGCCGAGCGCTGCCAGTTGTTCGTGATCGTCGCATTGGGTGAGACGTTGCTGGCAACCGGCGGCGTGCTGAGCGAGGTGGAGCACTGGAGTGGCGCGGTGGTGTCGGCGGTGCTGGCGACCTTTGCCGGTACGATCGCGATGTGGTGGCTGTACTTCGGCATCTCCAGCCGCGACGCCACCGACACCATCACCCGTTCCGACGACCCGGGCCGCATCGGCGCCTACTTCCACTACGTTCACGCGCTGCTGATCGCCGGCATCATCGCCACCGCCGTCGGCAACGACCTGGTGATGGACGAACCGGAGGCGAGGGTGACCCTGGCGTATGCCGCGATGCTGGCAGCGGGGCCGTTGATCTACCTGCTGGGCAGCGCACTGTACAAGCGGGCGGTCTACGGCCGCGTGCCGCGCTCGCACCTGGTGGGGGCAGGGGTTCTGGTCGTGCTCGGCTTCGCGCTGCCATGGATGCACCTGCTGGCGGCAGGGTGGCTGACCAGCATCGTGCTGTTGGCGGTGGGGTTGGCCGATACACGGCTGAAACGGAACATCGCAGCGGCGCGCGGGTAACGGCCCCGGCTCAGTGAAGGGCAGCGGCCATCATCGCCAGCTTGCCCACCGTGTGCGCGCAGGTGTGAATCGGCCATGCCATCGCCGCAATGGATGAACAGCTCGCGCCAGCGCCGCTGACATTGACCGCGCGCAGCAGGGCCACACAGGCGGTCATGGCGCAGCGGCCTGCAGCCGGTCGTACATGCGCACCAGATCGACCAGCGTGCGTGCTTTCATCTTGCGCATGACCTGCGCGCGTCGCACCTTCACGGTGATCTCGCTGACCCCCAGGTCGGCGGCGATCTGCTTGTTCAGGCGACCGCGCACCACGCCGGCAACCACCTCGCGCTCGCCGGCGCTCAACGTGCCCCAGCGCTGTTGCAATGCGGCCAGCAGGTCACCCTCGCGGCGTTGCAGGCGATCGATCCCGATGCCCCTGTGGATCGCGTCCAGCAGTTCCTGGTCGCGGAACGGCTTGGTCAGGAATTCGATGGCGCCGTCCTTGATCGCATTGACGCCCATGGCGATGTCGCCGTGGCCGGTGATGAACACCACCGGCAGGTGCAGATCGTGGCTGGCCATGCTGCGATGGAAATCCAGCCCGCTCTGCCCGGGCATGCGCACGTCCAGCACCAGACACGAGGGAGCATCGTCCCTCGGGTGGGCAAGAAATTCCCTGGTGGAGGCGAAGGCCCGCACCTGCAGGCCCATCGAGGCCAGCAGGTCCTCCAGCGCGGCGCGCACCGAGGCGTCGTCGTCGATCACGTAGACGATCGGTGCCGGTTCCACAGGTGTTGTGGTGGGTTTACGCATGCGCAGCCTCCGTGGCCGTGGGCAGCTCGAAAATGAAGCAGGCGCCGCCACCGGCCGGTCGTTCGGCGCGGATATGGCCGCCGTTGGCCTCGATCATCGAGCGGCTCAGGCTGAGGCCCAGGCCGAGGCCGTTCGCCTTGGTGGTCCAGAATGCATCGAACACGCGGTCAGAGTGCTCCGAGGGCAGGCCGACACCGCGATCACGCACGCTCAGGCTGACGTGGCCGCGGCCATCGTAGGCTGTCAGCAGGGACAGCCTGCGCTCGCTTACGGGCGTGTCCGACATCGCATCGACGGCGTTGAGGATGAGGTTGCCGATCACCTGCTGCACCTGCACGCGATCGGCGTGGGCGGGTGGCAGGTCGCTGCCCAGCACCAGCGCCACGGTCACATCATGCTGCTCCAGTTCGCTGCGCGAGAGTGCCAGCATTTCCTCGGTGGCCAGGTTGAGGTCGAAGGCCTGGCGCTCTGGCGCGGCGCCTTGGGTCAGGCCGCGGATGCGGGCAATCACGTCACTGGCGCGATGGGCGTCGGCGACGATGCGGGCGATGGTCTGGCGCGCCTTGTCCAGGTTCGGCGGTTCCTGGGCCAACCAGCGCTGGCTGGCTTCGGCGCTGCTGGCGATGGCCGCCAGCGGCTGGTTCACTTCATGTGCGATGGAGGTGGTCAGCTCGCCGACGGTGGAGGCGCGGGCCACCCGCAGCAGTCGCGCCTGTGCATCCTGCACCGCGGCCTTGGCCGCTTCCATCTTCAATACCAGGTAGGTGGTGATGCCGATCACCAGCATGCCGATCGCTGAATTGACCAGGCCGATACGGTAGGTGCCGAAGCGGGTCAGGAAGAAGCTGAGGCCGGTCAGGCCGATGCAGACTGCCGCAAGGGCGATGAGCCCGCGTGCGGGCAGCCGCCGCGACGCTGCCAGGATCACCGCCGCGTAGAAGCAGGCGGCAGCAACGGCGTAGTCGGTAACCGTATCGACCAGGAAGATGGCCGCCATCACGATGATCAGGGCCAGCACGACCAGTGGGCGGCGGGGCGACAATGATGGCATCGGGATGGCTCCCTGGCGTGGGTGGAAAGGATAGCAAAGCCGCCCTCGGTGGACGCCGGGCAAGGTCGGCAGGCCGCAGAGCGATGCACGGTAGTGCCGGCCGCTGGCCGGCATCTGCAGGATGGGTCCGGAGTTCATGAGGTTGCCGGCCAGCGGCCGGCACTACTCTTCCAGGCTGGCGTTCCAGAATCCCTGCAGGACGCCCGGGGTGGCGGCCAGCGTTGCCAGCACCGCATCCAGTTCTGCGCCATCGACCGTGGTGGCGTACAGCACCGCTTCGATCTCGACATCGCGCTCGCCGAACGGCCGCTGGTCGACCGCGCGTACCGGGTACTGCGCCTGCTCCAGCAACAGCAGCAGCCGGTCCAGCACCTCGGCCTGCTGCTCACGCTGGCAGACCACGTTGATGGCGTAGGTGGCTTCGCTGAAGGCTTCCGGCAGCGGTTGCCGCTGGATGCGGTTCACCACCGGCCGCAGCAGGGTATTGGCAGCCAGCACGAACACTGCAGCCAGTACCGCTTCAGGCAGCAGCTTGATGCCGGCGCAGGCGCCGACCGCCGCCGAACCCCACAGCGTGGCGGCGGTGTTCAGGCCCGACACCTGGGCGCCATCCTTCATGATCGCGCCGGCACCGAGGAAGCCGACGCCGGAGATCACGTAGGCCACCACGTGCAGTGGCGACGGCGGCCCGCCGTACAGGTCGTGGAAGCGCACGGCCAGGTCGACGAACACCGCTGCACCCACCGCTACCAGCGTATTGGTGCGCAGGCCGGCAGTGCGCTGGCGGAACTGCCGCTCCAGGCCGATCAGCGCACCCAGCACGAAGGCGACGGACAGGCTGATCAGCGAGCTGAGGGTGGCGCCCGCGTTGAACGCGGGCAGGTGTGGGTTGAAGTCCATGATGCGTCTCCCTGCGGCGGCGCGCTTACTGCCAGCCGTAGCGGCGGATGTAGAGCTTCTTCAGCGCGGTGGTCAGCACCGCATAGCCGAACAGGATCGCCACCAGGAACGGCCAGTAACCGGCAGGCAGTGCCTGCAGCTTGAAGTAGCCGGCCAGCGGGCTCATCGGCAGGATCACGCCGATGGCCATGATCGCCCCGGTCATCAGCAACAGCGGCGGCGCGGCGATGCTCTGCAGGAACGGCACCTTCGGCGTGCGGATCATGTGCACGATCAGGGTCTGGGTCAGCAGCCCGACCACGAACCAACCGGACTGGAACAGGCCCTGGTCGGTCGGCGTGCGCGCATCGAAAACGTACCACATCAGGGCGAAGCAGCTGAGGTCGAAGATCGAGCTGATCGGCCCGAAGAACACCATGAAACGGCCGATGTCGGTCGGGTTCCACCTCAGCGGCGTGCGCACCAGCTCCTCATCCACGTTGTCGAAAGGAATGGCGATCTGCGAGATGTCATACAGCAGGTTCTGCACCAGCAGCTGCAGCGGCAGCATCGGCAGGAAAGGCAGGAACGCCGAGGCTACCAGCACCGAGAACACGTTGCCGAAGTTGGAGCTGGCCGTCATGCGGATGTACTTGAGCATGTTGCTGAAGGTGCGACGCCCCTGGATGACACCTTCCTCCAGCACCATCAGGTTCTTCTCCAGCAGGATGATGTCGGCGGCCTCCTTGGCGATGTCCACCGCGCTGTCCACGCTGATGCCGATATCGGCGGCGCGCAGTGCGGGAGCATCGTTGATGCCATCGCCGAGAAAGCCGACCACCTTGCCCTGCGCCCGCAGCGCGCGCACCAGCCGTTCCTTGTGCAGGGGCGTGAGGCGGGCGAACACGCGATGCTCCTGCAGTGCACGCGCCACGGCAGCGTCGTCCATGCGCTCGATCTGCGGGCCGGTCACGATCGTGTCGGCGTCCAGGCCGACCTGGGCGCAGATCCGCGCGGTGACCAGTTCGTTGTCGCCGGTGAACACCTTCACTTCCACACCATGCGCGGCCAGTGCCTGCAGTGCGTGAGCAGCGGATTCCTTCGGCGGATCGAGGAAGGCCACATAGCCGACCAGGGTCAGATCCCGCTCGTCGGCCTGCGAGTAGACCGTCTGGTTGGCAGCGGTTTCTTTCATCGCCACCGCCACCACGCGCAGGCCCTGTTCGTTCAGTTCCTCGGTGGTCTGCCGCACCCGGTCCAGGCGCTGCCCGTCCAGCGGCATGTCCCGGCCGTTCTCGCGCACGGTGCTGCACACCGCGAGCATCTCCTCCACCGCGCCCTTGCAGATCAATTCGTGATGGTCCTCGCGCTCGGAGACCACCACCGACATCCGACGGCGCTCGAAGTCGAAGGGAATCTCATCGACCTTGCGGTAGTCCTGTGACAGGCGCAGCGAGCTCTGCAGCTCCACATGCTCCAGCACCGCACGATCCAGCAGGTTGATCAGGCCCGTCTGGAAGTGGCTGTTGAGGTAGGCGAAGGCCAGCACATCCTCCGAATCCTGCCCGAACACATCGGTGTGCCGCTCCAGCGCGATCTTGTCCTGGGTGAGGGTGCCGGTCTTGTCGGTGCACAGCACTTCCATCGCACCGAAGTTCTGGATCGCGTCCAGGCGCTTGACGATCACCTTGCGCCGCGACAGCAGCACCGCGCCCTTGGCCAGGGTGGAGGTGACGATCATCGGCAGCATTTCCGGGGTCAGGCCGACCGCCACCGACAGCGCGAACAGGAATGCTTCGGTCCAGTCGCCTTTGGTCCAGCCATTGACCAGCAGCACGAACGGCACCATCACCAGGGCAAAGCGGATCAGCAGCCAGCTGACACTGTTGACCCCGGCCTGGAACGCTGTCGGCGCGCGGTCGCTGGCACTGCTGCGCTGGGCGAGGGTGCCGAAGTAGCTGGCGTTGCCGGTGGCCAGCACCAGTGCTGTTGCCGTGCCGGACACCACATTGGTACCCATGAACAACAGGTTGGCCTGTTCCATCAGGCCGGCGTCGGCGGAGCCCGGCTGCACGAACTTCTCCACCGGCAGCGATTCGCCGGTCATCGCCGCCTGTGCGACAAACAGGTCCTTGGCGGCGAGCACGCGGCAGTCGGCCGGGATCATGTCGCCGGCCGACAGCACGATATGGTCACCCGGTACCAGAGCGCGGATCGGCAGGTCCAGCAGCCGTGCCGGCCGACGGCTGTGCAGCTGTGCGCCGAAATACTGGTCGGCCACCTCCGCCGCCTCGGTGCCTGCAGCGCGGCGCAGCACGCGGGCGGTGTTGCTTACCAGCGCCTTCAGCCGTTCGGCAGCGCGGTTGGAACGCCCCTCCTGCACGAAGCGGATCAGGGTGGACAGCACCACCATCGCACCGATCACCACCGTCGCCTTGGCGTCTTCGGTCAGCCAGGACACGGCCGCCAGCACCGTCAGCAGCAGGTTGAACGGGTTGCGATAGCACTGCCACAGATGGCGCCACCACGGCAGCGGCTTCTCGTGATCGACCTCGTTGGGGCCGAAGCGCAGCAGGCGCTCTTCGGCCTCGTGCGGGCTGAGACCGTCGACATGTGACTGCAGGGTGGCCAGCGCATCGGCTTCGCTGCCCTGTGCAAGCGCGAGCAGTCCAGCAGTGAGCGCGGTGGGCGCGGCCTGTGCGCTGCCACGGCCGTACCCGGCTTCGGGCATCGCGCGACGACCGAACAGGTTGCCCGCGCGACGGCTGCGCAGGAAGGCGTTGAACCAGGCGTTGAGCAGGCTCATGGGAAGGTCCTCTTGGAGCGGCGCCGGGCGCAGCCGGCGCGTGGAGCGGAAGGGGGGGTATCAGGCGTGGCGCATGGCCAGCACCGATGGCGACCAGGGCTGCATGCGCAAGCGTTGGCTGCCGCCGATGCACAGCGGCTTCATCGCATCGCGCAGCGGGTAGGGCAGGTGGCGCAGCACGTTGATGCGCTCGCTGATCGGCAGCAGCGACAGTGCGTCGGCCACCACCCGTGGCGAGCCGAGGGCCAGCGAACGGGCGAACAGGACAGGGCCGTGCTGCAGCAGCAGGCTGCGCAGGCCGGAAACATCGCGCTCGCCGATCAGGCGGCGGACGGTGATGTAGAGAATCTTGTAGGACATGGGATTCCTCCGGGCAGGCGCTGCCCGGGGCTCCCATCGCTTACACGGACAGGAACCGGCCGTCAGTCGCCAGCAGTGAACAAGCAGGCAGGCAGGGGCGCGCGTTGCGCCCGGCAGGGTCGGGATCCATCTGCGTCTCCGCGTGGGGCGGCCAGTCACTGGCCAGTGGCGCTATTGTCCGCGCTCGTATTCAGCAGGCCTAGAGGCCCGTGGGTTAGCCCGGCTATACCTTGGTATAGAAAAAGGGGCCGTTGGCCCCTTTTGTTCAGCTGCGGTCCGCGAAAGCGTCGGTGGCCCGCACCAGGGCATCGGTCGTGGCCGCTTCGTTGGCACTGTGGCCGGCGATGACCATCTCCAGCCGGGCTTCCGGCCACGCCTGTGCCAGGTCCCAGGCACTGCGCGGCGGACAGATGATGTCGTAGCGCCCCTGCACGATGACCCCCGGCAGATGGCGGATGCGATCGATGTGGCGCAGCAGCTGGCCGTGCTCGAGGAAAGTGTTGTGGCGGAAGTAGTGGGCCTCGATGCGTGCCTTGGCCAGTGTATCGAGCGGATCGGTAGCGGACACCGCATCGACGTCGTGCAGCAGCGTGGCGGCATTGTCTTCCCAGCCCAGCCACGCCTGTGCCGCGGCGATGCGGATGGCTTCGTCGGCGTGGTCCAGGCGTTTCCAGTACGCGTCGAGCATGTTGCCGCGCTCGCTTTCCGGAATGTGCGCCTGGTAGCGATCCCAGCGCTCCGGGAAGATCCAGCGCGCACCGCCGTTGAGCTCGGCGAACCAGCGGTTCTCTTCCTCGCGCCCCAGGAACACGCCGCGCACGATCAGCCCGGTGGCGCGGTCGGGATGCGCCTGTGCATAGGCCAGCGACAGGGTCGAACCCCAGGAGCCGCCGTAGACCAGCCAGCGCTCGATGCCCAGGTGTTGGCGGACCTGCTCGATGTCGGCCACCAGATGCTGCGTGGTGTTGTCGCGAAGCTCGCCGAAGGGCGTGGAGCGGCCGCTGCCGCGCTGATCGATCAGCACGATGCGGTAGCGCCGGGGATCGAAGAAGCGGCGGTGGGTAGGCGAGATGCCAGCGCCCGGGCCGCCATGCAGGTACACCACCGGAATGCCATCAGGTGTGCCGCACTCCTCGACATGCAGGGTGTGCAGTTCGCTCACCGGCAGGGTGTGCTCAAGGTAGGGCTCGACGGGTGGGTACAGGCTACGCATGACAGCTCGCTCACAGGCGGGGCCTGCCAGCATACGCCCGCACGGACTGCTTGGCAGATACGCTGACGTGCACGGGGATCGAAGTGTGCTCGCAGATGCGCAGCAGCGACGGCGATCACGGGGGCGGCGAAGTGCTCCCGTCGACGTCGCTGGAGTACTGCAGGACCTTGTCTTCGCGCTGCAGTGCAATGACATCCACCGGCTGTCCTCGCAACACCGCGCGCAGGCAGCGGATCGCCTCGGTGGAGTAGCCCAGCTCTGCAGGTGGCAACGACAATGCAACGCGGCCATCGCTGTGCTGATGCACCACGTATCGTGACAACGGCAGCGCAGCCAGCGCATGGGTCAGGTCGATGTTGTTGATCCACTGCTGGTCGGCGGTCAGATAGCGTACCGGGCGTCGCCCCTGCAGGCCGACGATCATCGGCGTATCGCCGGCCATGGCCAGCGCGCCGCGGTCGCCGGTGCGGTAGCGCAGCAGCGGCAGGCAGAAGTTGAATCCGCCGCTGAGCGTGATCTCACCGGTCTCCCCGGGCGGCAACGGCGTCCCGTCGGGCCCGAGAATTTCCACATACATGCGCGGCTGCAGCAGTACGTGGCCGCCGGCAGCATCGTCATGCACGGCCAGCGGGCCCGCTTCGTTCATCGAATACAGATCGAGCACCGCGCAGCCAAAGCGCGCGGCCAGGGCCTGGCGCAGGCCCGGAGACAGTGCCATCGATACCGACAGCAGCGCCTGCGGCCGGTGTCGTACGGGCAGTTCCAGCAGCGCTGCGAAGGAAATCGGATCGCCGGCGATCACCTCCGGCTGCATCTGGTCGATGTAGCGAGCGCGGTCCTCAGGATGGCGCCAGTCATCGGGATGCAGGTTGATCTTGGCCAGGCCGGATTCGTCCATCGTCGGTGTCACCGAAACATAGGTGAAGCACCGCTGCTGCATGCCCAGCAGCATCACCCCCATCTGGCCGCGGCCGTGCGCCAGGGTGATGCCGAAGCGCTGCAAGGCGCGCTTGTGATGGGCCAGATAGCGTGCCGCCACCACCGGGTGCGATGGCAGTACCAGTGGATGGCCGGTGGTGCCGGTGGTGCGGAAATTGATCATCCGCTCCAGCGGTACCGGGTCCGGCACGAAACGGGCGATGTCCGCTGCGAGGTCGCCACGGTGGACCGGTGCAATGTCGGTGAAGGCGGCTGGCATCGCCTGCGCGCGGTAATACGGCACCTGCGCAAACACCTCGGTCACATGCGCCTGCAGCCACGGTGGCGGTTGACCTGGCGTCCACTCGAAGCGCGCGCAGGCGATCTCCCGTTCGTAGCCACGCAATGCCGTCACCTCATCGGCAAGCAGGCGGTTGCCGCTGGCATTGCGGAAGATCGGCGCCGCCGGATGCTCGCGCATCTGCTGCAGCATCGCCAGGCCCGCCGCGCTCAGCGTGGGATAGCGATCGGCATCGGTCGGCTCGCGACTCACTCGCGGGTCCACTTGTCCGCAGACTCTTCGGCCGCCTTGCGCGCCAAGGCCTCGCGGATGGCACGCGCGCGCGCTTCAGCGGCGCGGCTGGCATCGAGCAGGCGCTGCCGTTCCACGCCGCTGACCCGGGCCAGGCGATCGGTCGCCTGGGCCGCTGTTTCACCCTGCGGCAGCAGGCCCAGCCGGGCCACCACGGTGCGCACCAGTTCTTCGCGGCGCTCTGGATCGAACACGAACCGGTCTGCGCTGGTACTGGCCGCCAGCGCCGGCACTGCTTCGGCGAACAGGGGCATCCACGCCTCCGGGGCGATATCCAGTGCATTCCAGTACGCATCTGCCATCAGCCATGCGGTCACCGCTGAAAGCGAGAGCTGGTTTGCATCCACGCCGGCCAGATCACCCGACAGCGTTGCCCGCAGTGCAGGGGGCAGGTGCAGCGAGCGTGCGGCAAACACATCGCCCACCACCGCCGCGACATGGAGCCGACCGCTGCCGGCGCGGCGCGGTGGCTCGAGGAAATCGGGCGGCATGTCCAGCAGGCGCCGCAGCAGAACGTCAAGGGAGGGGCCGGAGAGCATGGTCAGGTTCCAGACTTGGCAAATACCTGGGTGGAAGGGCAATCGTCTGAGGCGCGCGGGCGCAAGGCAGAGCACGATCATCGCTGCACCCGCATGTCGCCAGGGCCGTAGTGCTGCTGGCTGAAGGCGCGCGCGAACTGCAGCAGGTCGGCCATGTCGCGCACCACATGGATGTTCCATCCCGCGTCGCGTGCGCGCAGCAGATCGCCGGTCCATCCCGCGTTGCCGGCATCGGCGATGCGGGACGGCAGCGGGCTGAACAGGTTCAGCGCCATGGTGCCGCCACCGCCCGCCACGCGCAGCGCTTTGGCGGCCACGTCCCAGCCGCTGTTGCCGCGCTCATCCTTGTCGAACATCGTGGTGATGCCGTCGTCGGAGATGTGCAGGATATGCACCGCCCGTGCATGCGGCGGACGCTCGGCATAGGTGTCACGCAACCGGTGGATCGGAAACGCGGTGGCGCCACCGAAATAGCCGGTAAGCACCTTGAGGATGTCGTCTTCCGAACGCACGAAGCCGTCGGTGTGCAGGTGCTGCCCGGTGCCGCTCCACAGCGTGGCCTGCACGCGTGCACCCACGCGCAGCGCCGACAGCGCGATGATGGCGCCGGCCAGCGTCAGGAACGAGGTCCATGCCTGCGGGTTGGGCATCGAACCGGAACTGTCAACGTACAGATCCAGGTCCACCGGTTCGGCAGCGGGTTCACGGCCGGGTGCCAGCCCGTGTACACGCTGTACCGTCGTCAGCCCGGGAATCACATGGGGGGACTGCAGCACCGATTGCAGCCAGTCCACTGCGTCCAGTGCATCGCCGGCTTCCCAGGGCTGCAGCCCCTCCGGCAGCGGCTCCAGGGCCTGCGGCTGCGGCCGCGACGGGTAGCGGATCAGGTGTGGCAGCGCGCGCTCGCGGTAGTAACGCACGGCGATCTGATGGTCATCCAGGTCCAGGCCGGCCGCGCGCAGGATCTGCCCGTACTCGAACGGCTCCCGCATCTGTCCCGGCGGGTGCGCGGGGTCCGCAGCGAGCGCATCCGCAGGCAGATCGCTCTTCTGCTGTGGGTCTCCGCCGCGCTCATCGCCGGTGATGCGTGGGTCGGATGCGGGGTGCGGCGCCGGCGCGAGCTCGTCGTCCTCCAGTTGCCCAAGGCCGACCGGTTGGCTTCCCTGGCCGGCGTGCCGGGTATCCATCAGGGCATCCACCCGCGCATCCTGCTGTGATTCCAGCAGCCAGGGCAGCAGCAGCGTGGCGAAGCGGCCAGCGCCGATCATCCAGTCGCTGGCGTAGACGCGCACGACGCGTGCACCGAGCCAGGCATCGCCCTGCAGTGCGCTGTCGTCGGTCGAGCCGCCCAGCGTGCCGCGCGGCTGCTGCCACAGTTCCTCGTAGATGCCCATGTACAGCTGCCAGACCGGCGAGCTGGCCTGCGCCGGTTGTGCGGCCAGGCGTCGATAGATCGCATCCATGCGCAGCCCGCTCTGGCGCTGCAGGCGATCGTTGATGAGCAGGTCGGTGTAGAGGTTGGCGACCATCGGTGCATGCGCTTCCAGCGTCGGCAGCGCACGGCGGATGCGCGCCAGCAGCCGTGCATGGTCGCTTGCGGTGGCAGGCGCCAGCACGTGGTGGCCGATCTCGTGGGCAAGGACCTCCAGCGCGTAGGGTTGCAGCTGCAGGCGCTGTACTTCTTCCAGGTCGATGACGATGCGCTGGTCGGCGAGGCGGATGGCGGCGAAGCTGCCGGTCAGGCCCTCGGCAGCCGCCTGCATGCGCGAATGGCACAGCTTCGGGTCCTGCAGCCGGGTGAAACGGCTCCATGTGGCCAGTGCCTGTGGCCAGGCCTCGCGCCAGGGCTGCAGCGGATCAGCGACCGTGGCAGTCATTGGGGTGGCAACACGTGCACATGGTGCGACCACGGCGAGAACAGGGCGATGCCCGACGCGCCGGAGACCGCACACAGGTCGTCCTTGGACAACGCCGGCGCCATCCACTGCACGCCCAAGCGGGCGGTCACATCCGGTGCCGGTCCGCTGCTGCTGCCTGCTGCGTACTCGGCGGCGCTGGCAGGCAGCAGGACGGCACCGAAGGCATCGGCGAGCAGCAGGAAGTACCCGCCAGCGCTTTCGACCACGAAGCCCTCGGCCGCTGCACGGACCTGTGGCGGTGCCGGAAACGCGCCGTCCAGGCCGCTGAAGCCGCCGACACGATGCCCGCGCAGGTCGACGCTGCCCTGCCGCGGATTCCACCAGCGGTCCTGCTCAAGCTGGACCCGGACCGAGGCCAGATCACCCGCATCGATGCCCAGCACGGCGGCCACCGTATTCGCGGGCAGGGCATCGATACGGGCAAGGGCAGGGCGGCGCAGCTGCACCATCCCCGCCTGCCAGGCACAGAGCGCCCCGATGTCGCGCAGTTCCGGCAAGGATGTGCACCCGCCTGCATGCGCGGCCATCGCATCGATCCATTGCGCGACGCGAATGTCCGGACTGGCGCCCAGCCGCACTACCGCATTGCTGATGGTGCCGAGGGTCTCGCGCGGAGCGTCGGCCAGCAACGGGGCGAGGGCCGGGGCCAGCGAGCGCCAGGCCTGCTCGACCCACGGGAGACGCGCCTTCGGGCCGGCATGGCCCTGCGCCACCAGCTCCAGACCGATCTCGAAGGCGGCCTCGCACGTGCTCTGCGTTGCCGACGGGTGGTGGCGCTGGATGGCCTGGCAGAGGGGGTCGATGGTCTGGGTGACGAACGCGCTGAAGGCGGCCATGTCCAGGCCGGGCCAGCGGTGGCGGGCATCGGCCACGGCCTGGTTCAGCACGGAACGGCGCGCGGCCAGCAGCTCGGCGAGAACGGCGGAAACCACGATCAGCGTGCCCGCAGCCAATGCAGGTAGTTGGTGTAGCGCTGGTGCAGGTACTTCAGCTTCAGCAGGTCGTCGTACAGATGGCCGTACAGCTTGCGTCCCTTCACCCGTTCCTCCACCAGACGCTCGATGCGGGTCAGGCGCTTGCGCGTTTCCGTCTCGGTCATCCCATCCAGGCCCCGCTGGAACTGTGCCGACAGCTCGCCCACCGGATCGTCGCGATCCAGATCCAGCCGGTCATATTCGGCATTGGAGGCATCGAGCAGCCAGCGCAGCCAGCTGAGCCGATCGCTGCGATAGGGCGCATTCTCCGGCAGGGCGAAGAAGGGAGCATCAAGGTCCGGTTGCAGCTTGTCGTTCAGCACGAAGGGCAGTACCTGGCGCACATCCTCCAGGGCAACGGCAGGGCTGCCGCGGAAGTACGCCATGGCCTTGGCGAACATCAGCAGGGTCATCAGGTTGCGCACCGACAGGCCGTTGCGGGTCTGGCAACCCAGGTCCTTCATGCGATCGCGGCCGCTGTCGGCAGCGGTTGCCTGCGCCCATTCGGTGCCGGCCAGGCGCACGGTGTCCTTGGTCAGGTACTCGAACTGGGCGCCGGCGGTTTCCATCAGCTCGAACTGGCTGCTGAAGAATTCGATGCGGCGGCGCACGTCCTGCGGTACGTCGACCGCGCGGATCTCCTGCAGCAGCTGGTCGCCCTCGGCCTCGCTGAAGATGATGTCACGCGGCACGACCTCTTCCGGGCGGATGTCCTGCTCGATGCGCAGCAGCATCTCTTCCAGGAACCGCGGGTTGAATGCCAGTGCCTGCACCACCACGTCGATGCGGTCGCGCAGGGCTTCGATCACCTGGTAGGTACCGCCGCCGCGATCATCGTTGGCGGTCAGGTACCACGCCGATTCCGGGCATTCGTAGACGTGGTTGAGGATCTCGGCGTAGTTGTCGCCCATCACCGTCAGCAGCGCGCTCTGGGTGCGGGTGGGAATGCGGTTGTATTCGTCGATGATCTTCACCCGCATGCCCAGCCACGACCGCCAGGCAATGCGGATGTCCGCCATGTCCTGCGCGGCCACCAGGTCGGCGGGCAGGGGGTTGCCGAGCAGATCGGCGATGGTCATCTGCGGGTGCCCGTGCTGCATCGCCCGGCGCACCTCGCGGACCGGATAGCCGGCCAGGACGCCCATCAGGATCGCGCTGGCGGTCTTGCCGCGCCCCGGCCCACCCACGAACAGGCATTTGCGGCGGGTGGCGAAGGTCAGCAGCGGCAGCAGCACGTAACTGGAATAGCTCTGCGCCGAAGGCAGGGTCAGCGGCCGCCGTGTGTCACCTACCGCGAACGAGGCGGAGGGGCCTTCGTGGTACTCGATGTCGTAGTGCGGGCTGATGATCGCGTTGTTGACGATCCAGAAGTAGGCCTGGCGCAGTTTCTCGTCCAGCCGCACGGGCGCTGCGATTGCGTCGTCCTGCAGGCGCACCGGCCCTTCGTACAGCTCGGCCACGTCGAACGTGCGCGGCGCAGTGTCGGTGCGCGGGTTGGTCGGCGCCTGCGACAGGCGCTGGAACAGGTTGAACGGTGGCACGCGATTCCCTTGGCTGTGGCCTGCTGGGGAGATTGTAAGCGGCGGGCCGGCGGATCCGGTGCGCCTTGCGCGGATGACGTCCTGCAGCGGGGCGGCCGGCAGTCCTACAATCGACCCATGCCGACCTCGCCGACCCTCGATGATCTGCGCCGCTACGCCGTAGCCCGCACGCTGTTCACGCCTACCACGCTGCTGACGGCGATCCGTCGGCTGGGCTTCGTGCAGGCCGACCCCATCCGTGCGCCCGCACGCGCCCAGGACCTGACCCTGCGGCACCGGGTGAAGGGCTACCGGGCCGGGGATCTGGAGCGCCGCTACAGCCGACTGCCGATCGAGGAAGACTTCCTCGTCAACTACGGCTTCCTGCCGCGCGAACACCTCTCCCTGATGCATCCCCGGGTGTCCCGGAGGCCATGGGACGCGAGCACGCGGCGCAAGGCGGCCGAGGTGCTGGCATTCGTGCAGGAGCGGGGTGCGGTGCATCCGCGCGAAGTCGACCAGGCGTTCGCGCATGGCCGGGTGACCAACTACTGGGGCGGCACCAGCAATGCCAGCACCCACCTGCTGGATGGCATGCACTATCGCGGCATGCTGCGCATCCATCGTCGTGACAGCGGTACCCGAATCTATGCTGTTGCGGCACATGCACCGGCCGATGGCGGCAAGGCTGCACGCCTGCAGCGCGCCACCGCACTGATCGATCTGGTGGTACGCAAGTATGCGCCGCTGCCTTCGGCGAGCCTCACCTATCTGGCGCGGCTGCTGGGCTATGGCGCACCGCATCTGGCGGTGGAGATCCAGCAGGCACTGCGGTTGGCGCGCGAGCAGCTGGCGGGCTGCAGTATCGATGGAACCACCTGGTACTGGCCGGCCGACGAGAACCCCCGTTCGCGGCGCTACCAGACCGATGAACAGGTGCGGCTGCTCGCGCCGTTCGATCCGGTGGCCTGGGATCGGCGACGGTTCGAACTGCTCTGGGGCTGGGTGTACCGGTTCGAGGCCTACACCCCGGCGGCCAAGCGTCGCTTCGGCTACTACGCGCTGCCGCTGTTGTGGCGCGACCAGGTGATCGGCTGGGCCAATGTCGCGGCGAAGGATGGGCAGCTGCAGCCCAGCTTCGGTTATGTCGACGGCAGGGCACCAAGGGGCGTGGCATTCAGCAATGCGCTGGAGGACGAGCTGCAGCGGATGGCGAACTTCCTGCCAGGGACGGGCCCGGCAACGCCGTGATCGTGCGTGCGGCGTCCTCCACGCTGCCTGCATGCCGCCTCGCCGATACTGCAGGCCCGCCGCTCGGGTACTTCCGCAATGGCTCGCCGCAAGACACTGCGCATTGCCACGTTCAACGTCAATGGCATCGGCACGCGCTTGCCGCATCTGCTGTCCTGGTTGCAGCGTGAAGCGCCCGACGTGGTGGCACTGCAGGAGCTGAAGGCGGTCGATGCCGCTTTTCCGGTCGACGCGCTGGAGCGGGCAGGGTATGGCGCACTGTGGCTGGGTGAGGCGCGCTGGAACGGGGTGGCGATACTGGCCCGCGATGCCATGCCGATCGAAAGCCGGCGCCGCCTGCCCGGCGAACCGGCCGATACGCAGAGCCGGTACCTGGAAGCTGCCGTGCATGGCGTTGTGGTTGCGGCGCTGTACCTGCCCAACGGCAATCCCCAGCCGGGGCCGAAGTTCGACTACAAGCTGCGATGGATGCAGCGGTTGATCCGCCATGCGCGCACCCTGGTCGATCTTCCGCACCCGGCACTGCTGCTGGGGGATTTCAATGTCATTCCAGACGATGAGGATGTGTACGACCCGGCCTCGTGGCGGCGCGATGCGCTCATGCAGCCGGAGGTCCGCGATGCCTTCCAGCGGCTGCTGGCCCAAGGGTGGACCGACGCCCTGCGCACGGTGCACGGCGACCAGCGCATCTACACCTTCTGGGACTATTTCCGCCAGCACGCCGAACGCGATCGCGGCCTGCGCATCGATCATCTGCTGCTGAACCCGGTGCTTGCCAAAGGGCTTCAGGATGCCGGTGTCGATCGTTGGGTGCGGCTGCAGGAGAAGGCCAGCGATCATGCGCCTGCGTGGGTCACCGTTACCCGCTAGTCGGCGCTGCCCTGCGGACGCATCTCGCGACGTACCCGGGCCCGGGTGCGATACAGCCGGCTGTCGGCCTTGTGGATGGTTTCCGCCACGGGTTCGCCGGGGACGTTGACGGCGGCGCCCATCGAGAACGCGGTGGGAGCACGCGCGGCGTTGCCCGCGTACCAGGCTTCCAGCGCAGCCAGCCGCCCGGCCGCCGGTTCGATCAGCGCCACCAGGAACTCGTCGCCGCCCAACCGCACTGCCGCCTCATCGGCCTGCAGCGGCGCGCGCAGGAAGTCGGCGAACTCGACCAGCACCGTGTCGCCACGACGGTGCCCCAGGGTGTCGTTGACCTGTTTGAAGTGATCCAGGTCGAACACCAGGCAGGCCCACGACCGTGAAGCGGCCTCGTCGAGCCGATGCAGGTACCGGCGGTTGTGGCACTGGGTCAGCGGATCCTTCAGCGACAGTTCGCGCAGGCGCTCTTCCTGCAGGCGCAGCGCGGTCACGTCCTGGGCGTGGCCGAGCACGAACGGGGGATCGGTCTCGGTGTCCAGTACGTTGTTGTAGGCCCAGTAGCGGCGGGTGCCATCGGCGGCGAGCAGCTCGATCACGCCTGCGTCGGTATGGTTGGCTTCGATGCGCCGCAGGTAGGCCTTGAACGCCTCGCGCTTTTCCGGCGGCATCAGGTCGCACAGGCTGCGGCCAACCATCTCGCTTTCCGGGTAGCCCAGCGACTGCACGGCTGCCGGATTCACCGATGTCACGGTGCCATCCAGCGTGTGCGTGCAGATCAGGCCCAGGCTGTAGTGGAAGAGGCGGCGATAACGCACTTCGCTGGCTTCCAGCGCGTCCACCACCGCGCGTTCTTCGGTAATGTCCTGGATGGCACCGACCAGCCGTGGCAGGCCCTCCACCTGTTGCCGGGTGCCCACCACGCGGGTCCAGATGCTGCGGCCATCGGCGGTGGTCATCGGCAGCTGCACTTCCCACGGCGTGCCCTGTTCGGTGCAGCGCTGCACCGCCGCCTGGATGATGCTGCGGCTGTCCGGACGATAGAACGACAAGGCCGATTCGAATGTCGGCTGGTAGCTGGAACGCACGCCGTGGATCTGCTTGGTCTCGCGCGTCCAGCGTACTTCGCGGGTAGCCAGCTCCAGCTCCCAGCCGCCGACCTTGGCGGCGGTGTTGGTACGTTCCAGGAAGTCCTCGCTGCGCTTGAGATCGCGATGCAGCGCCTGTGCCTGTTCGATCTGCCGCAACAGCGCACTGCGCTGCTCCAGCACCTGTGTAGTAACCCGGCCAAGATGGACCATCAGCTCACGTTGCGACGGTGACAGCACGCCAGGCAGGGTGTCGAGCAGGCACAGCGTGCCGATGCGCGCGCCATGGGCAGTGGCCAGAGGGATGCCGGCATAGTGGCGCACCCTGGGCCCGGCGGTGACCAGCGGATTGTGGGCGAAGCGCGGATCCTGCCGCGCATCCGGAATCTCCAGCAGCGCGTCCTGTTCGATGGCGTAGGTACAGAACGAGATGGAGCGCGGCGTTTCGCTGGCATCGCCCAGGCCGATGCTGGATTTGAACCATTGCCGGTGCTCGGCAACGATGGAGACCAGGCCGATGGGCATGCCGGTGGCGGCGCGCGCGGCGGCGACGATGGCATCGAACACCGGCTCGGGCGGCGTATCCAGCACGTCCAGCCGTTCGATTTCGCGAAGTCGGGTGGCCTCATCCATGGCTGCCCACGCTAATACCCGGTCTGTTAGCGCCCTGCGTACGGGAGTGATGCCGTCGTGATGCGCCGGCTCATGGCTGTTGCAGGGACGCCTGCAGGGCGCTGGCCAACGCGGCGTCACCGGAGACGAGGTCTTCCCAGCGCAGTTCCAGGCCCTTCCGCCGTCCCTTCTCGACCAGCTTCAGTCCGCTCGGGTCCAAGGTCAGCGTATAGGCCTGGCCGGCGATGGTCAGTTCACGGCGCAGCGGTTTGTCGAGAGGTGTCATCGGGGGCTCCTTCGCGTTGAGGCGCGGGCAGGGCGCACTGAAACGTGACGATGATCGCGAACATGCCAGCGCCAAGGGAAATCCACTGCCCGGGTGATGCCGATGCGTGGGCCCACCACCGGATCGTCGGGTGGCCGCGTGCCGTCATCGACGAGGGTGATGCCGTGGCTGGCGGTGACCAGATCGGCGCCATCAACGCGCCGGTCCAGGCCGAACGCCTGCGACAGTTTGCCGGGACCGCTGGCGAGGTCGTGATCGTGGCGGGCAGCTGGCCGCAGCGGGTACATCCGTTCCTGTCCGGCCACTGGCTCTGCCGCGCGCAGCAGTACCGCAACACCCTCGCCGACCTCGCCGCAGACCACATTGCTGCCCCAGTGCATGCCGTAGGTGAAATACACATACAGGTGCCCGGCCTCGCCAAACATGCTGGCGTTGCGTGCGGTCCTGCCGCGATACGAATGCGCAGCCGGATCCTCACTGCCGGCGTAGGCTTCGACTTCGACGATACGCGCTGCACGGCCGTCGCTGCGCACCAGCAGCTTGTTGAGCAGGTCCGGTGCTACCACCGTCGACGGGCGCCGGTAGAAGGTGCGGGGTATCGGTATCCAGGTATCCGGCAGCCAATCCATCATGTTGCGGCAGTGCTCGCTTCCCAAGCCTGCTTCAGTGTGGCGTGCAGCGGGTGAAGCCGCCGCCATCGATTCACTCCGGGTCAGCCAGCGCCGCGCGCCGCCTGGCGAAGACTTCCGGCGTCTGTGGCTTCACGAACAGCGCCACCAGTTCCGGGAACTCCTGCTTCACCGCACCCTCGATGCGGGTGATGCAGGCTTCGATCTGCGGGGTGGTGCGGTCGTCCTCGAATTCGGCGCTGAGCATGGCCACCACCTGTTCCGGGCCCATCTGCATGGTGGTCACGCCATTGGCACGGCGCAGGTCCGGATCGGTCACGGCCACCGCCATGATGCGTTGGGCAACGGCCGGGTGCGCAGGTTCGCCCACCAGCAGGCCCTTGGTTTCCCGCGCCAGCAGGAATGCGGTCAGCGCCAGCACCCCGGCAATGCACAACGAGGCGACCCCATCCAGTACCGGCATTTCCAGCAGCTGCGCGGCCAGCAACCCGACCAGGGCAAAGCCGAGGCCGAGCAGGGCGGCACTGTCCTCCAGCAACACGGTGAAGGTGGAGGGGTCCTTGCTGCGGCGGAACGCCTCGAAATAGCCCAGGGTGCCCTTGCTGCGCCGGAACTCGCGCAGCGCAACCCACCAGGAGGCGCCTTCGAATACGATGGAGATACCCAGCACGCTGTAGCTGATGGCGTGGTTGGTGGCCGGTTCCGGCTGGCGGATGTGCTGGATGCCCTCATAGGCCGACACCCCGGCGCCGGCGGCAAAGACTAGCAGGGCGACGATGAAGCTCCAGAAGTACAGCTCGCGGCCGTAGCCGAACGGGTGCAGGGTGTCGGGGGCCTTTTCGGCACGGCGCAGGCCGTACAACAGCAGCACCTCGTTGAGGGTATCGACCAGCGAATGCACGCCTTCGCTGAGCATCGCCGAACTGCCGGACAAGCCGGCGGCGATGAACTTGGCAACGGCGATGGCGAGGTTGCCGGCCAGCGCGGCGTAGATGACAAGGCGGGAGCCTGAGGGTGCGGCCATGTGCGGGAATGCTGGCAGGTAGCGGGCGCTCCATCCTGCGCGGCGGAGCGTCCGCGCAGCGTGTATGCCGAGCGCCCGCGCAGCGCGGTCGGGCCAGTTCAACTGTCGCCACCGCCCTCAGGCGGACGCAGGATCCAGCCAGCCGAGCGCGCGCGCGCGGCGCAGGTCCTCGGGGGTATCGATATCGGACTCCAGCCCGGCGCCGGAGCAGCGCGCAATGCCTTCGGTCTGCCGCAGCCGCCGGCCAAATCCCCCGTCTGCAGGTTGCAGTCCTGTGCCGGCAAACCAGCTGCCCGGCACCACCGCCGGCACGCCGATGGTGTCGCCCAGTACCGTGGCCGCGCAGCCGGATGGTGCAGCGGCTGCCGCGCACAGCAGCGCGCGCAGGTGCTCCACGCGCAGCGTCGGTTGATCGCAGATCATCACCAGCACCCTGGCGGCGCTGTGCACGTGGGTAGCGGCCAGCGACAGACTGCCGCCGATGCCCAACCCAGGGTGGGGATTGCGCAGCCGCTGTGCCGGCAGACCGTGCAGTTCTTCTTCGAAGTGGGGGTGCTGGGGCAGTACCACCACCAGCGTGTCCGGCGATGTTTCCAGTGCCAGCCGCACGCTGCGTCGCAACAGCGTCTCTCCGCCCGCGCGCAGCAGCTGCTTGGGCTGCCCCAGGCGCTGGCTGCGCCCGGCTGCGAGCACCACGGCCGCATGTCCGGTCATGGCGTGGCCAGCGGCGTTCCGTGCCGCCATGCCTGCAGCTGCGCGGCGATGCTCAAGGCAATCGCTTCGGGACCACGACCGCCCAGTGGCAGGCCGATCGGTGAGCGCAGGCGCGGTTCCAGCGCGCGGCGCGTGTGGGTATCCAGCACGCTGAAAAGGTCGTCCCTGCGACGACGTGGCCCCAACAGCCCGATGAAAGGCACGCGCGAGCCTGCCAGCCGTTCGAGCGCGTCACGGTCGAGCTCGAAATTGTGATGCATCACGAGTGCGGCATCGGCCACGCCGGCGGCAGCGGAAGAACAGTACGAACCGGCGGCAAGGGGCAGCTGCGCGCGCCAGCGCGGTCGCGGTTCTTCAACATGCGCGCACCAGCCCAGATGGTCCAGCAGGGGTAGCAGAAGCGCGGCCTCCGGTCCTGCTCCGTGCACGTGCACGACAGGCGAACGGTGCCACTGCAGCCGCCAGCGGTGGCTGCCGTCCGGCGGCTGCGGGGCGGCCGGGGGCACCGTGCGGGTGAAGGTGAAGCCGGCGCAGCGGGCGTCCAGCCGGCCATCAGCCTGCAGTGCCAGGTGCAGCGTGTGCGGCCCTTGCAGCCAGGCATCGAGAAGCTGTTCGATGCCGCCGAGCTGCGGCAATGGAAGCAGTGCCAGCCACTGGCGACCCCGGCATCCGGTGGCATTGCCGGAGAACAGCGCAGCGTCGTCGCGGTTGTCGATCTCCATCCATGCGATGCGCCCGGCATCCACCGCGTTGGCGGCCTGTCGCGCCAGCTCCGGTTCCAGACAGCCGCCACTCAGCCAGCCCACCTGTCGACCCGGTTCGAACAGCGCACAGGTGCCCGCGCGGCTGTAGCTGGACCCTTCCGTCTGCAGCACCACTGCCAACGCAGCCGCGCGACCGGTACGCGCCGCGTCGGCGGCGGCCTGCAGCACCGGGCGCGGGTTGCCGCCGTCCAGATCCAACGGGGCAGGGTGGAGCGCACGGGTCATGCGATGTCCGGCAGGCCGGCGAGCAGCTTGTCCAGGGTCAGTGGATAGTCGCGCACGCGGATTCCGGTCGCGTTGTACACCGCATTGGCCACTGCCGCGCTTACGCCGCACAGGCCCAGTTCGCCAACGCCCTTGGCCTTCATCGGCGAGGACACAGCATCGCTTTCATCGAGGAACACCACTTCCTGGTGCGGCACGTCCGCATGTACGGGTACTTCGTAGCCGGCCAGGTCATGATTGACGAAGAACCCCAGCCGCCGATCCACCACCAGTTCCTCCGACAGCGCTGCGCCGATGCCCATCGTCATCGCGCCGATCACCTGGCTGCGCGCGGTCTTCGGGTTGAGGATGCGGCCGGCTGCGCACACGGCCAGCATGCGGCGGATCCGGCTTTCGCCCGAGGCCACATCCACGCCCACCTCGACGAAATGCGCGGCGAAGGTGGACTGCTGGTACTTCTCCTGCAGCGTGTCGAACTCGATGCTGTCTTCGGCCACCAGCTCGCCGGCCTGAGCGGCATCGGCAAGGGCGCGGCTGCGGCCCCCTGCCGTCACCTTGCCGGCTTCGAACTGCGCTGCCGCCGGGTCCATTCCCAGCGCCTGCGCGACCTTCGTACGCAGCGCCATGCATGCGGCGTAGACGCCTGCGGTGGAGCTGTTGGCGCCCCATTGGCCACCGGAGCCGGCAGCCACGGGATAACGGGAATCGCCCAGCTTGACCGTGACCTGCTGCAACGGAACGCCGAGCATTTCCGCGGCCGTCTGGCCGATGATGGTGTAGCTGCCGGTGCCGATGTCGGTCATGTCGGTTTCCACGGTGACCTGGCCATCAGCGGCCAGGCGGACGCGTGCGCCGGATTTCATCACCAGGTTGTTGCGGAAGCCTGCGGCCACGCCCATGCCGACCAGCCAGCGTCCATCGCGCACGGCGCCCGGGGTGGCGCTGCGCCGCTGCCAGCCGAACCGTTCGGCGCCCGTGCGCAGGCACTGCACCAGCTGCCGCTGTGAAAAGGGGCGCTCGGGATTGGACGGGTCGACCTGGGTGTCGTTGCGGATACGGAATTCGATCGGATCCAGGCCGAGCTTGATCGCCATTTCGTCCATGGCGATTTCCAGCGCCATCAATCCCGGCGTTTCGCCCGGCGCGCGCATGGCATTGCCTTCGGGCAGGTCGAGGGTGGCCAGGCGCAATGCGGCCAAGCGGTTGGGCCCCGCATACAGCAAGCGCGTCTGCTGCACCGCTTCCTCCGGCGAGCCGCCTGGCAGGTTGCCCGACCATGATTCGTGGCCGATGGCGGTCAGGCTTCCTTCCGGCGTTGCGCCCAGCCGGATGCGCTGCAGCGTGGCCGGGCGGTGCGTGGTGTTGTTGGCGATCAGCGGCCGCTGCAGGGCCACTTTCACCGGCCGCTTGGCAGCGCGTGCGGCGAGCGCGGCCAGCAGTGCATCGGAGCGCAGGAACAGCTTTCCGCCAAAGCCGCCGCCGATGTAGGGCGACACCAGCCGCACCTTGTCCTTGGCGATGCCCAGGGTGCGGGCCAGATCGGTGCGGCCCCAGTCGATCATCTGGTTGGAGGTCCACACCGTCAGCTGGTCGCCTTCCCAGGCGGCCATCGTCGCGTGCGGCTCCATCATTGCGTGCGACTGGTCCGGGGTGTGGTAGGTCGCATCGAGCGTAACCGCCGCCTGGCTGAAGGCCTTCTCGAAATCGCCGACGCGCGCATCGGGCTCCGGCGTCTGCAGGGAAGCGCCTGCCTGCTTGGCGTCGGCCAGATCGAAGTGACCGCGCTGCGGGGCATAGCGGATGCGGATCTGTCCGGCCGCAGCGCGGGCCTGTTCGAACGTTTCGGCCACCACCACCGCCAGCGCCTGGTGATAGTGGTGCACCTTCGGACCACCCAGCAGCGGCGCGGCGTTGCGCTTGACCGGATGCAGCGGCCCGGCGGTGTCGGCGGTGACGATGGCCAGAACGCCGGGCGAGCGCCGCGCCGCCTCCAGCTCCATGCGGGTCACGGTGCCGGTGGCAATGCCCGCGCCGACCACGACGCCATAGGCGGGGGCGGAAGGCGTGGCGTCATGCCATTCGTGTGCGTAGGTGGCCTTGCCGGTGACCTTCAACGGGCCGTCGATGCGATCGTGCGGCTTGCCGATGACGGTCTGCGCATCGATCGGATTGCGGCTTGCGGGGGTGTCGAATTTCATGCCTCGGCCCTCACGTCCTGCAGGATGGAAGCCAATGTGCGTTCGGCCAGCGCCAGTTTGAAGGCGTTCTGTGCGGTGGGCGCAGCACCCTGCAGCAGCACCGACATCACGGCGGCGGCGCCCTGCGGCAGGGCCGCATCGGCCGCAGCGCTGTGCCACGGCTTGTGCGCGACACCGCCAAGGGCGATCCGGCCGCTGCCATCGGGCCGCAGGATCGCCGCCACCGACACCAGGGCGAACGCATACGATGCGCGGTCGCGCACCTTGCGGTACACGTGCACGCCACCCGGGGGCGGCGGCAGGACCACGGCGGCGATCAGCTCGCCCTTGTCCAGCACGGTGTCGATATGCGGCGTACGGCCAGGAGCGCGATACAGGGCGTCCAGCGCGATGTTCCGGCGCGATCCGTCGGCGCGGACGGTCTCCACCGATGCATCCAGCGCCATCATCGCCACCGCCATGTCGCTGGGATGGGTGGCGATGCAGTGCTCGCTGGCGCCGATCACGGCCAATTGCCGGCTGAAACCTTCGCGCGCGCCGCAGCCACTGCCGGGCAGCCGCTTGTTGCAGGGCTGTGCGGTGTCGTAGAAATAGGGGCAGCGGGTGCGTTGCAGCAGGTTGCCGGCGGTGGTGGCCTTGTTGCGCAGTTGACCCGATGCGCCGGACACCAGTGCGCGGGTCAGCACCGCATAGTCGCGCCGGATGCGCCGGTCGGCCGCCAGATCGGTATTGCGTACCAGCGCGCCGACGCGCAGGCCACCCTCGCTGGTGGGCTCGATGGTGTCCAGATCCAGCCCGTTGACGTCGATCAGGTGGGCGGGCGTCTCGATCTCCAGTTTCATCAGGTCCAGCAGGTTGGTGCCGCCGGCAATGAACCGAGCGCCCTGGGTACGCGCCGCTGCCGCTGCCGCCTCGGCGGGAGAGCGGGCGCGCTCGTAGCTGAAAGCTCTCATGCGCTGGCCTCCCCGACGTCCTGGATGGCCTCGATGATGTTGGAATAGGCGCCACACCGGCAGATGTTGCCGCTCATGCGCTCGCGCAGTTCTTCGGCGGTGAAGGCGCTGGGCGCGTCCAACGCGGCGCTGACGTGGCTCGGTATGCCGGCCTTGATTTCCTGCAGCACGGCGACGGCCGAGCAGATCTGCCCCGGGGTGCAGTAGCCGCACTGGAAACCGTCATGCTTGACGAAGGCCGCCTGCATCGCGTGCAGCCGGTCTGGCGTGCCGAGGCCTTCGATGGTGGTGATCTTCGCGCCCTGGTGCATCACCGCCAGGGTCAGGCATGCATTGATGCGCCGGCCGTCCACCAGCACCGTGCAGGCACCGCACTGGCCGTGGTCGCAGCCCTTCTTGCTGCCGGTCAGATGCAGGTGCTCACGCAGGGCGTCGAGCAGGGTGACGCGGGTGTCCAGCCGCAGCGATCGCGCTGTTCCGTTGACCTCGAAGTCCACCTGCATCAGTTCCGGTGCCCGTGCACCTGTCCGGTCCGGCTCCGCCGCAGCGACCACAGCAGGCAGGGCCATGGTGGTGGCCGACCCCGCGCTCAACTTCAGCAGTTCCCGGCGCGAAAGGGGAAGGTGTGACGGTGGGCTCATCGTGGCTCCTCGCTGGCTGCGGCAGGCTGGCTGGCGGATTCAATGCCGGGACAGCATGGCGGTGCCGCGGTAGGCGTGCGGTGAAGCATGACCCGGTCGCGCATTCATCCGCTGCCGGCTGCGGCGCAACCTGCGTGGCGGCCTTCAGCCATCGCCGGCCAGCGCGATCCTTACCCGCGAGGCCAGTTCGCCGATGGTGAACGGTTTGCCGATCAGGTGAACCTGCGCATCCAGCACGTTGTTGTCGACCAGCGCGTTGCGGCTGTTGCCGGTGGCGAACAGCACCTTCAGCTGCGGATGGCGCGCGCGTGCCTGCTCGGCCAGCTGCCGTCCATTGACCTCGGGCATCACCACGTCGGTAAACAACAGCGCGACCTCTGGATGGGCCTGCAGCAGCGCCAAGGCGCTGGCGGCGCCATCTGCGGCCAGTACCCGATAGCCGAGTTCAGTGAGGGCATCGACTGAGAACGCGCGGACGGCCGCATCATCGTCCACGACGAGAATGTGCTCGCGCCCACCGTGCAGGGCCGGCGCATCGTCATCCGATGCGGCAGCGGGCATGTCGACGTCGGCCAGCAGCCGCGGCAGGTAGACCTGTACCCGCGTCCCTTTGCCGGGCGCGGAATCGAGTTTCACATGCCCGGCCGATTGCTGGACGAAGCCATACACCTGCGACAGCCCGAGCCCGGTGCCCTGGCCGACCTGCTTGGTGGTGAAGAACGGATCGAACGCGCGCGCCATCACCTCCGGCGTCATCCCGTTGCCGTCGTCGGTCACCGCGATCACGACGTAGTCGCCTGCAGGCACGCCCGCATGCGCCGATGCGGTGTCGAGGTCGACGCGCTGGTTGCGGGTCTCGATCTTCAATCGGCCGCCGGAGGGCATCGCATCGCGCGCGTTGACCGCCAGGTTCAGGACCACGTTCTCCAGCTGGTTGGCGTCGGCATGGGTCCACCACAGGCCCGCGCCGAGTGCGGTTTCCAGGATGATGCTGCTGCCAAGGGAATGCCCCAGCAGGTCGGTCATGCCGGCCACCAGGCGGTTGGCATCCATCGCCACCGGCTGCAGCGGTTGCTGGCGCGAGAACGCAAGCAGGCGCTGGGTCAGCTGGGCGGCGCGCTGCGCGCCATCAAGGGCCATTTCAATGTAGCGGCTGGCGCGCGCGTCGCTGTCGCCGAGGCGCAGCGCCAGCAGGTCGAGCGGCCCGATCACCGTCGCCAGCATGTTGTTGAAGTCATGGGCGATACCACCGGTCAGCTGGCCGACCGCCTCCATCTTGCGGCTCTGCCGAAGCGCCTCTTCCACCCGCAGGCGCTCGGCGACCTCGGCCCGCACACGTGCCTCCAGCTGCCCGTTCAGCTCCTGCAGGCGCGCATCGGCGGCCTTCCTTGCGGTGATGTCGATGGCCACGCCCAGCACGCGCACGCACCTGCCGAACTCGAAGATGCCGCGGCCCTTGGCGGCGACCCAGCGGACGATGCCATCCTCCTTGCCGACAGTGCGGTATTCCACGTCATAGGTCTTGCGTTGCTCGGGATCGCAGGCGGCGGCGAACGCGGCCAGGGTTGCCGCGCGATCGTCCGGGTGCAGTCCGGCACGGAAGTCGTCCATGGTCACCGGCGCACCGGCGGAGATGCCGAACATGGCCTTGGTGCGCGCCGGCCAGATCAGCACGTCCTGCACCATGTCCACGTCCCAGAACCCTTGCTCGCCTGCTTCGGTGGCCAGCCGCAGGCGTTCTTCGCTGTCGGCCAGCGCCGCTTCGGCGGCCTTCCGACCGGAGAGATCCAGCATGGCCCCGATCATCCGCAGCGGGGCGCCATCGGCGTCGCGCAGGACCGTTCCGCGATCCAGCACCGACGCATAACTGCCATCCGCACGCTGGAAGCGGTACTCGTCCGTCCAGCCGCTGCCGTGGCCGTCAATCACGGCGTGGATGCCGTGATCGATACGCGCGCGGTCATCGGGGTGGATGTGCTGCAGCCACCATTGCGCGGTCGTGTTCTTTTCCGTGTGGCCGAACAGGCTGGCCAGCGCTTCGTTCCAGATCACCTGGCCATCGGCGATGCGCCAATCCCAGATGGCATCGTTGGTGGCCTGTGCGGCCAGCCGGTAACGTTCTTCGATATCACGACGCTCGGCTTCGGCGGCCTTGCGGTCGGTGATGTCCAGCGACGTACCGACCAGGCCGATCACGGCGCCATCGGCGTCGCGCAGCGGCGATTTGGTCGACAGCCACCAGGCCCGGCGACCATCGGGGAAGCTCACTTCCTCCTCCAGCTGCTCGCTGTTGCCGCTGGACATGATGCGCTCGTCGGTCGCCATCACCGACGCCGCCTGCGCGGGGTCGCCCAACAGCTCGGCATCGGTGCGCCCGATATATTCCCCCGGCGGCAGGCCGATCAGCTCGGTGGTGCCGTGGTTGCCGATCAGCAGCCGGCCTTGCCGGTCCTTGGCATACATCACGCCCGGTGCCGCCTCCACGAACGAGCGCAGCAGCGCCTGTGCCTGGTCGCGCTCGGCCTCGACGCGCAGGCGTTCATCGATGTCGATCAGCACACCCGGGAAACCCAGCGCACGGCCCTGCCCATCCAGATCGACCCTGCCGATGCTCTCCAGCCAGTGGTAGCTGCCATCGGTGGCGCGCGCGCGGTACTGGTGGGCAAAGCGCCCGCCCGTCTGCACGGTCTGCTCAATCGCCGCCGACAGCGCAGGCAGGTCTTCGGGATGCACGGCGCCCAGCACGTCCTGCAGGTGCAGCTTCCGCTGTGCCATGGCCGGGTCCAGGCCGAAGGCGCGGGCCAGGGCTTCATCGACCGTGAGCTGGTCGGCCTGGACGTCCCAGAACCAGGTGCCGACGATGGCCCCGGCGGCCAGTGCCATGTTGACGCTGTCGGTGGCCCGGCTGTCGCGGGTGGCAAATGAGGGCAGGGACGTCACGTTGATCTCGAGCGGGAGGAGGGGTGCTGCGCCAGCGTGGCAGGATCAGCACGGGCGAAGGGGCGCAAGTCTAGGCAGCGCCGCGTCACGGCTGCGTGGTGCCGGTTCCCGACGGGGAGCAGGCTACACTGCGGCTCCCATCCCGGCAGGGAACATCGATGTCCGCAGCAGAAGCCGGCGAGGCCTTTCGCCAGAGAGCGCTGCATGAGTGTGCCGCGATCGCTGCGGCGCTGTCGTCGGCATCCGACCCGCACCCGGCCATCCATTCCGCGCGCAAGGCCATCCGCCGATTGCGGTCCCTGTTGGCGCTGCTGGAGCACGCGGCGCTGGACGTCGAGGCTGCCGACCTGGGATTGAAGCGCCTGGGTGATGGCCTGTCCCGCCTCCGTGATGCGCATGTGGTGGTCGAGGTCGCCCGGCAACTGCAGGAGCGGGTTGCCGATCCTCGATGGAGCGGCGTCATCCGGATGCTGGTCCTGCGTCGTGAGGGGCTGCTGCAGGCGACCCTGCAGCGTGACCCGGGGTTTGCACGCCGCCTGCGTGTCCTGGCAGCGGTGCAGCAGCAGTTGGCGGTCCAATCCTGGCATCAGCTGCGGCGTGGCCCGCTGCGCCAGAATCTCGAGCGTAGCTGGCGCCGCGTGGACAAGGCTGCCGCACGGGCGAAACGCGACGGCGGTGCCGCGGCGGTCCACCGCTGGCGACGACGCGTGCGCAGGCTGCGCATGCAACTGGATATCGCCTGCGACCTGCAGCTGCACGTGCCGCACAGCAGGTCGCTGCATGCCTCGGGGCATCGTTACAAGGCGCTGCATCGCCTCAGCGACGAGCTTGGCCGGCAGCAGGACCTGCGGCTGCTGCGCAACCTGGTGCGGGCGATGCCTGCCAGTGACGGCAAGCGCTCAGTGATGCAGCAGATCAACGGAGAGCTGGCGCCGGACTGAATCCAGGGGCATCGGGACGTACGGCCACCTGACGTTCCGGTCTGCTTCGAAGGCTGGGATGGTCCCAGCCCCGAAGCGCTGGCGGAGCGTTCAATCGTCTCCGCTGCTCACCCGCGCCACCCGCTTTCGATACTCATACACGTTGTCGCCGCGGATCCGCTTTTCCTGCGTGCCCGAGATCGAATCGATCCGGCGATCCGAGCCGGTCACCGGCTTGGCATCGATCTCGGTCTCGTGCTCGAACGAATGCGATTTGTCGGTATTGCGGTAGAAGCGGTACAGCGCCCAGTACAGCGCAGTTGCGCCGGCCGGGCCTGCGGCCAACAACCAAAGACCACTGTCATCACTCATGTGCTGGCCACCAGGAAGGCAATTGCGAGGGCTTCGATGATCGTACCTGCGGTCAGCGCCGCCAGCAGCATCTTCCACTGCTGCACCGGCACGCTGCCCATGGTTTCACCGGTCCGGCCGTTCACCGCGATGTAGTGCAGCATGCCGCCGTTCCTGCCGGGCTGGTGGTACGAATACAGCCACACCGGCAGGTACATGGCCACCCAGCGGGTGCCGTGCACTTCCAGTTGCTCCTGTTCCCAGCGCACGCCACGGTCGTAACGGCGCACCGTGCCTTCCACCTGCGCGCGGGCGATCGACAGCAGCTGGTCTTCCAGGCGCGGCCGCAGCTTCTCGACGTCCAGGTTGCGCTTTTCCGAAGTGAACCCGGCCAGGTAGGAGGCGTTCCACTTCACCGCGTTCTTGGTGTCGAACGGCAGAATCGTGTTGATGATGTTGTTGGTGTTGGCGCTCGTGTCCAGGTTGCCGCGCTCGGCAGAGGATTCCAGCGGCAGGTCGTCCACGGTGAAATCGACCTGGCGTTCCACCTGGTAGATGTCCGCGTCGTAGTAGGTCTGCTTGTTCTTCTCGGTGCCACGGGTGTACTCGCGGGTCTTGATCTCACCCTTGCCAGCCACCGCTGCGCTGACATTGCCGTCGACGATCATGTAGGGCAGGTACACGCCCACCACGTTCTCCGGGGTGAACTGTTCCTTGAACGCCTTGAGCGCGAACATCCGGCGCTTGTCGACGAACTGGCGGATGCGCGCGACTGCATCCTCCTTCTTGATATGGAACGGCAGCACGGCGTCGGGCACCGCGCCGTTGGCGATCTGTTCGTTCACGCCGAACACATGCCGGCACCAGTGGCAGCGTGCGGTCATCGTGCTTTCGGTGTTGACCGTGACTTCGGCGCCGCAACCGGTGCACTTGAAGGTCATCAGTGCCGAGGTGTCGGCGTCGATATCGCGTGCGCCCGATGCGATGACGGTGCCACGCAGCTGGTCGATGGCTTCGCCCAGCCCGAATTCCTCCTCCACGCGCGCGCCATGCCATTGGTGACGGCAGTACAGGCAGACCAGGATGTCGGTGCCCAGCTTGGGCCGTATGTCGGTGGCGCCGCACTTGGGGCAGCGGTTGAGGCCGTCTTTCAGTTCGGCCGCAGCGGTATCGATGGCGACCGGGTCGGGCGCCTCGACTTCGTTGCGGATGGCCTCAGGCAGCTTGGAGGTATCCAGCGGGAAGCTGCCGGGCAGGGGAGGAACATCCTGCGGCGAACCGGGGCCGTCCAGCACCGCCGCCGGCAGGGGCGGGGGTGCTGAAGCGGAACCGGGCAGCGGCGGAGGCGTGTTTCTGGGATCGGACATGGTGGTTGCGCGTCCTGCGTCTTCTTACAGTCCCAGCGCCTTGGCCTTCAGCGCGTCGTAGTCGGTCTGGGTGATCAGGCCCAGGTCGAGCATTTCCTTGGCCTTCTTCAGCTTGGCCACCGGGTCGTCGGCGGCAGGGGCGGCCGGGGTTGCCGGCTGCTGCAGGTTGCCCGCGCCGAACATGCCCGATGCCATGCCCACGCCGACAAGCCCGGCGGCACCGCCGTTCTCACCGGCGGACTGGATGCCCTGGGCGACGCTGGCCTGCAGGTTGGAATTGCCACGCGAGCCGGACAGCGCATCGGCGCGCTGCACGGTCTTCAGCAGCTCGCGGGTGTTGGCGTCGTATTCGATCGAGACGATGGCGGTCTTGACGATGGCCAGGCCACGATCGGACTTCCACTGGTAGCCCTGTTCGACGGCGGCCGACAGGCTCTGCGCAAAGCCCAGCGAATCCTGCTGCAGCTTGGTGATGCGGTTGCCCTTGCCCGGATCGTTGGTGTACAGGCTGAACGCCGGTGCCAGCGAACCCACCACTTCATTGAACAGCTGGCTGGCAGCGGCATTGTCCAGGTCGGTGAAGTCGAACACCTGGCCCGGCCGCAGGTAGCTGGCCGGCACGAAGTTCTTCACGAACAGGATCGGGTCGACGATCTTCAGCGTGTACGAACCACGGGTGACCGCGCCGACCTGGGTGTTGAGGAAACCGTCGTCCCAGTAGATCTCCGACTGGGTGCCGAAGCGGTTGTCCGGCAGTTCCTTCAGCGAAACAAAGAAGGCGGCCTGCTGCGAGCCCGGCTGGCCGCCGAACTTGAAGCGCTCCCAGCTCTGCTTGATGAAGGTGCTGACCAGGCCGTCGCCGGCGAAGATCGACTGCGAGTTCAGATCGTCCGAGCGCCACTCGTAGCCACCCGGCTCGGCCACGAAGGCAGTGATCGCGCCATCCTGCAACAGCAGCAGGCCGTAGCCCTCGGGCACGACGATCTTCGAACCGTTGCTGATGATGTTGGAGGAGCCGCTGGTGTTCGAACCGCGCCCGGCATTGGTGCCCTGCGGCACCGCCGCGAACAGGGCTGCCGTGGACGGCAGGCCGGTCGGCACGGTGTAGAAGTCCTTCCACTGGTCGGCCAGCACACCGCCGACTGCACCCTTCACCGCTTGTACCAGACCCATGAACCCACTCCCTGTAGTTGCCGGACAGGCACCACGCCTGTCGTGCTCGGCTGACTATAGAGGAGGCAGCCTGCATGCGGCTAGCGGACGGGCAGATCCCCATTCATCTCGCGTCACAGGCCAGGTGCGGTTGATCAGGCCGTGGCTGGACTGTCGGCACCGCGCCGGCGACAGTCCGGCCTGGGCACGGCCCCGCAGCGACTCAAGCCTGCACAGTGCTGGCAACCCGGGGTTCCGGAGCCGGTGCCGATGATTGCTCCATCACACATTCCAGGCCTGAAGCATCTGTGTCCAGCAGGCAGGTGGCGAACAGCAGGAAGCGATAGGCATCGGTGAAATTCGATCCCAGCCCGAACGAAATCCTGACCGCACCGCAATCACCCTTCTCCAGGATCTTCTCGTCGAATGTGGTGCAGTCGAGAATCTTCCCGGTCTTGTCCAGTTCACAGTGCTCGGCGCCTGCGGTAGCGTAGGTCGCCTGCTGGACGGCGCCCAGGTTGCAGAAGCAGCCATTGCGCAGGGTGATGCCGAACCGGTCTGCGGCGCGCTTGATGCGGGCGTGCGGCAGGATGGAGCCATAGCAGTCGAAGAAGTTCAGCATCAGCGTCGCGCCCCGCTGCGCAGCGGGCGGGCCATAGATCTGGCACAGCGGCAACGCGCCGCCGATGTGGTGGCGAAGCGATGACAGCTGCGCCTGCAGCCACTCGGCCAACGCACGCGAGCGCAACGCGACCGCTTCCACTCCGCCCAGTGCGGCCACGAATTCGAAGCCTCTGGCGATGGCGGGGAAGGCGGCGTAGTTGGGCGTGCCGACTTCGAATCGCTGGCCCGCATCGCGGTACAACAGACGATCGGTGGGTGACCATGGCCCGGAGTAGTAGCACACGCCACCACCGGCAAACGACGGCGGTTTCAGCAGGTCGAGTGCGGCCCGCCGGGCGAGCAGGCAACCGGCGCCGGTGGGATAACCGAAGATCTTGTAGAACGACGCCACCACAAAATCGGGGTGATGACGGCCGCAGTCAAGCCGGTATTGCGGCACCAGGGCCGCCGCGTCACACAGCACCGTCGCGCCATGCGCCTGGGCCCGCTCGATCCAGGCCAGATCGTGCCGGGCGCCGGTCGCATTGGATTGCGCGGGAAAAGCGAGCAGATGCGGCGCGCCGGGCTGCAGCCGCTGCAACGCGCGCCACATCAGCCCTTCATGCAACAGCAGCTCGTCATCCAGCGGAATGTACTTCACCTGTGCGCCCTTCGCCGTGGCGTACTCGCGCAAGCCGTGTACCGAGGTGTGATTGTCCTTGGTCAGCAGTGCCTGCGACCCGGCCTGGAACGGGAATGACTCGGCCACCAACCGGATTGCGCTGCTGGCATTGGCGGTGAACAGTATCTCGTACTCCTCCGGCGTGGTTCCGAAGAAGGCGTGGATCTGCCCACACGCCCCATGAAGTGCGTCCTGGGATGCTTTCGATCCGCTGTGCGGATTGCCGAGAATCGTCCGCTTGAGTGCCTGGTAATCCTGCTCAAGCAGGCTGTCGGGTGGCAATGTTCCGCCCACGTGATCCAGATAGGTCACCTGTTGCTCATCCAGCCGCGCATATTCCTGCTGGCGCATGGCCTCGACCTGATCATGGGGATAATCGGGGTGGTCTGCGAGGAACTGTGCACGAGCGCTTTCGAAGCCGCGCATCGCGCGCGCATCCTGCTGCAGCGGCAGGTGGAACGCCAGCAGGGGTGAGAAATCCGGCGCCCGGAGGGCGGCCTGCGCAGGGGTGTGTGCAGCATCGACACAGCCGCGCAACAACCAGGCTTCCACCTGGTAACGCCGGTCTGGCACTGCTGCATGGACGGCGTCCAGCATCGCGTCCAGATAGCGCTCCCTGCTGGGGGCGTCGCACTGGTTGAACTCCTCCAGAAGGATGCAGGCGTTGAACAGGAACTCGCGCACATCGGCGTCGCCCATGGCAAACGCGAGGGGCCGCAGTTCAGCCATCTCGCCCTCGCGCGGGGAAAGTCCTTCGATCGCGAACGCGCGTGTGATGGGCGACGGGTCGGTCAGGCTCAGGGCTGCATCCATCAGCCGCGAGGGCATGCCGAAGTGCTGCCGTGACTGCTCGCGGGCCAGCTCGAACAGCTGGTTGTAGTGGAATGCCGTGGCGTAGACCCGTCCGCCAGGGCGGAGCACACGCCTGAACTCACGGGCGACGCGCGCCTTGTCCGGCGGGAACATCAGGCCGAACCCGCAGACGATGACGTCGAAGCTGGCGTCGGCGAAGGGCAGCTCCGCCATGTCCACATCGGCAAGGAGGGGCACGTTGCGCTGCACCTCATCGCTCAGCACGCTGCGTGCCACGTTCACAGCGATCGCCGACAGATCGGTGGCGACCAGCCGTAGGCCGAGCGGCCTGCTCAGGTGCTGGTAAAGGTTTGCGGTGATGACCCCGGTGCCGCAGGCGACCTCCAGGACGTCGGACGCGTTGAAACCGGCCCGGATGTCGCCAGCGATCTCCTCGGCCAGCAGCTTTCCGTAGGGACCGAAAATGCGCTGGCTCAGTACGCGCTCATAGAACTCCATGAACGTGCTGAGCGACCATTTCCGTTCGGATACAACCTTGCACTGATGCGGCGAGACATCCTGCATGGCATGCTCCCTGTGGCCGGAGGCCGGTGAATCTTCGCCGCCTTTATTGCATGGGAGTAAATGTCTTTAAGTGATATTAATCACATAAAGCAGGATTGATAATCCGTGAAAGGGCGGGCAGCCCTATATTCCCCCATTCATGGGGCAACGGCCGATTCGGCGCTTGCATCATTCTGTTCTGCAGCATCGCTTCGCGCAGGGTCAGCGCACCGACTGCGGCACACGGCGCAGCTTGCCGGTGTCGTATCCCATTGCCTGGATGCGGGCGACCGCCTGCTGGTAGTCCGCCTCGCTCACCTGCGGCGTGCGCGCCATGTACCACACGTAGTCACGCTTGCTGCGAGCCACGATGGTCTGGGTGTAGCCCTCATCCAGCCAGGCAATCAGGTATTCGGCCTGGATGGGCCAGATGAACTGCATTCCCCAGACCGCACCATTGCCGTGTTTTTCCACACGGCCCACCGGGTGCATCGACTTCTGTGGCGACTGGAAGCTGCCCTTGCGATAGGTGAAAGTGGTCTGGATGCGGCCATCGGCCTGCAGCGCGTAGCTTTCCACCGCGTCGAAGGCCTCGCGCTCGGGCCGGGACGGAATATGGGCGATGACGTACCAGTCGCCCATGAAGCGCGGCACGTCCACCTTCGGAGGCAGCGGGATGGGGCGGGTGTCGTGGCTGCTGCAGCCTGCGCCGAACAGGGCAACGGCCAGCAGCGGGAACAGCGATGCGATACGCATGAGGGCGGTCTCCTTCAACGCGGGCGGAACAGGTAGTGGGCGACCAGCCATTGCTGGCCGTCGTCGTAGCCGAACAATTCGGCGCATGCCATCCAGAACATGCGCCAGCGCTGCCACCAGATGCGTGCCGCCGCTTCGTCGCCATAGGTCTGTGCCAGCACCGGCAGCAGCTGTTCACGGGCGGCATCCTGGTTGGCCAGCCAATGGTTGGCCGTGCGCTGGTAGTGCGTGCCGTCCAGCAGCCAGCGCTGGTCCAGCACCAGGTCGCGCTGGAAGTGCAGCAGCGTGTCCGCTGCCGGCATCAGGCCGCCGGTGAAGAAATGCCGGCCCATCCAGTTGTCGTCGCCCTCGGTCTCGAACGGATACATCAGCGTGCGATGGGCGAAAATGTGCACGAACAGCGCACCGTCCGGCTTCAGCCAACGGGCAATGCGGCCCAGCAGGCGGTCGTAGTTGCGGACGTGCTCGAACATCTCCACCGACACGCAGCGATCAAATGCAGCGGCAGGCAGGTCCAGCTGGTTGACGTCCCGGGTGAGTACCTCGACGTTGCCGAGCCCGCGCGCCTCGCACTGCGCCAGGATATGGCTGCGCTGGCTGTGCGAGTTGGACACGGCGGTGATGCGCGCGTTCGGGTAGCGCTCGGCCATCCACAGCGTCAGCGAGCCCCAGCCGCAGCCCAGCTCAAGAATGCCCTGGCCGTCGGCCAATCCGGCGCGCTGCCCGTACAGCTCCAGCATCGCATCCTCGGCCTGGTCCAGCGTCTCGCTGCCGGTGCGGTAGTAGCAGCTGCTGTACTTCAGGCGATGCCCCAGGCAGCCCTGGAAGAAGGCGGCAGGCACCTCGTAATGCTGGCGGTTGGCCGCATCCACGTGCAGTGCCAGTGGGCTGCCAGCGAGCTCGGCGATACGGCGGCTGAAGCGCTGCGCCTGCTCCTCCATGCTGCCGCTCGACTCCTCGGCCAGGCGTTGCGCACACAGGCGGCGTATGCCCGCGCGCAGCGCCGCATCGGGCAGCCAGCCACGCTCGGCCCAACCGGTAAGGCCGGCTTCCGTATCGGCAACCGGAGCAAGGGACGGGGTGCTGTTCATCGGGATCACTCCTTGGGGCTGCGCGGAAACCAGGGGAAGAACATCGGGGTACTGCGCTGGTAGTCGCGATAGTCATCGCCTCGACTGCGCAGCGCCTGTTTCTCGGTGAAGGGAACGCCACTGAGGTAGCGCAGGAACACGTACATCAGCACCGGCCCGGACCAGGCCAGCCACCACAAGGGTGAGCCGGCTGCCAGCAGTACATAGGTGAACCAGTGCAGCCACTCGAAGAAGTAATTGGGATGGCGCGTGTACCGCCACAGTCCTTGGCGGCAGGTCCGGCCCCTGTTCGCCGGGTCGGCACGGAAGCGCGCCAGTTGACGGTCGGCCAGTGCTTCGCCGCCCACGCTGAGCAGCCACACGACGACCGCCGCTGCGATCCAGCCAGGCATGTCGCTGTGGGGATTGCCAGCCACGGCCGTGAACGGCAGCGCAAACAGCACCACCAGCAGCGCCTGTGCCATGAAGAAGCCGAAGATCCTGCCCTGGTGGCCGCGCCAGTGTTCGCGCAGATAGCGGTAGCGACCGTCTTCTTCCTCGCTGCGTACGCGGCGCCATAGATGCAGGGCGAGACGACTTCCCCACAGGCCACCCAGTACCGCCAGTGCGATGCGTGGCTGCAGCGCGCCATCGCCCAGCCATGCAAGCAGCAGCGCGCCTGCCGCCACGCCCTTTGCCCACAGCACATCGACGATGCCGATGTTGCGGTGCCTGCGCTGCCAGGCCCAGCCCCAGGCCATGATCAGCACGGCGTACAGCAGTACCCACCACAGAATGTTCATCAGGCGGCTCCGATCAATGGGGTGTCACGATTGCTGGGCGTTCCGCGACGGGCGACGGCGCACAGCAGCGACAGCGCCACGCACCAGCCCAGCGCCAGCGTTGCCACGCCCAGCCAGGCCGGGGCGGTGAAATGTACGGCCTGGAAACCCCGCGCCGCGGACAGATACGCCAGCGGCGCCAGCAGGCCCAGGGCCACCGGCAGCAGCCAGTGCCGCTGCAGGAACGCCATCGACGCCGTCAGCGTCATCGCAAAGGCCGCCCACAGGGCGAAAATCCACGGTGGCGGCACCCATCCAAGCGGTGCGGCGGCGTACTGCACAGCACCGCTGGCTGCAGCGCTGCCATCCACCAGCCAGGCACACCCCAGCGCGAGCAACAGCAGGCGCAGCTCCAGGCGTGGCCGAGGTGAGGCAAGCAACTGGCTCCCTACATACAGCGTGGCCGACAGCAGGGCCGGCCATTGCCAGCCGCGGCCGGCACCGGCAACGGCGCACAGCCATACCAGCTGGTTGCCGATCACGTTGACCCAGGTGCGGCGCATGTCAGCCGTCCCGTTGGCCATGGACGTCCGTTTCGGGACGGTAGCCCGGCCGTGCCAGCAGCAGATGGGACACGCCGATCGAGCGCTCCAGGAAGCCACCCTCGCAGTAGGCCAGATAGAACTCCCACAGCCTGCAGAAGCGGTCATCGAAACCCTGCGCACGTACCGCCGGCAACTGCGCCAGGAAGCGCTGCCGCCAGGCGCGCAGGGTGAGGGCATAGGAGTGGCCGAAATCCTGCTGGGCGATCAGCTGCAGGTCGCAGGCCCGGGTCTTGGCGGCCAGGATGGCGTTGATCGAGGGAATGAAGCTGCCGGGAAACACGAAGCGCTTGATGTAGTCCACGCTGCGACGCGCCTGCTCGTAGCGCTGGTCCTCGATGGTGATGGCCTGCAGCAGGGCCACGCCATCGGGCTTCAGCAGCCGCTGCAGGGTGGCCATGTAGGTGTCCAGATACTCGGCACCGATGGCCTCGATCATCTCGATCGACACCAGCTTGTCGAACTGGCCCTGCAGATCACGGTAGTCCTGCATCAGCAGGGTCACGCGCTCCTGCAGGCCCGCCTCGGCCACACGCTGGGCGGCAAGCGCGTGCTGTTCGGCGGAGATGGTGGTGGTGGTCACATGGCAGCCGTAGTGCTGAGCGGCATGCAGGGCGAACCCGCCCCAGCCGGTGCCGATCTCGACGACGCGATCACCGGGCTGCAGCTGCAGCTGCTGGCAGATGCGGTCCAGCTTGCGGCGCGAGGCGGTTTCCAGCGAGTCGCCGGCAGCGCTGAACACTGCCGAGGAGTACATCAGGTCCGGCGAAAGGAACAGCGCGAAGAAATCATTGCCCAGATCGTAGTGGGCGGCGATGTTGCGGCGACTGCCTTCGCGGCTGTTGCGCCGCAGGCGGTTCCAGCCGCGCAGCAGCCAGCCACCGATCCGCGCCGGCCCGCGTTCCATACCATCCAGCAGGTCGCGGTTGCGTACCAGCAGCCGCACCAGGGCCACCAGGTCATCGCAGTGCCAATCGCCGTGGATGTAGCTCTCACCCGCGCCGACGCTGCCCTGCGCGGCCACCTTGCGGTAGAACGCCATATCGCTGATGGTCACCGTGGCCTGCAGTGCGCCGGCATGATCACCGAGGATGACCTCGCCCAAGGGATCGCGTACCCGCAGCCCGCCTTCGCGCAGCGGCGCCAGTACCGCCAGCAGCCTCCGGCGCAGGAATACGTCCACCGCGCCGGGGCGGGGCAGGGCAACGGAAGGATTCAGCTCGTTCATCGCGGTTTCTCGGCAAGAGCGGGGTGGTCATGCACGGGATTGCGCTTCAGCCATAGGCGCAGTGCCTGCCAGTGGATGGCGGCGACCACCTGCACGGTCATCAACGGGTAGAACGCCAGTACCCGGGCCAGGCCGCGGCCATCGAGCGGGCGTCGCTGCATGGCCTGGGTGGCATCGAACTGTCGGACACCGTCGCGCCAGACCTGCATATGTACGCGCAGGTCATCGCCGGGCGCGGTGAAGCGCCAGTCGTAGCGGCAATCCATCGGCATGAAGGGGGAAACGTGGAAGGCTTTGTCGAACTGCCAGCGCAGGGCGCGCCCCTGTGGCTGTGCACTTTCAACAGGCAGCACATAGGCGTGCCGTTCCTTCCAGGGTGTGTTGGTGATGTCGGCGACGATGCAGTCCAGGGTACTGCCGTCGGCCCGATAGCAGTAATAGAAGCTGACCGGATTGAACACGTGGCCACCGAAGCGCAGGTGCGCCAACAGCCGCACCGGGCCGTCCGGGCGCCGCCCCAGCACGGTCGCGGCATGGTCACGCACGGCGTCTGCAAGCGATTTCTTGGGATCGCCGAGATAGTCGCTGCGGCGGAACTCTGCCAGGTTGCGGCGCCCGACCGACCACAGCCAGCGCCCGGCAAAGACCTGGTCCAACTCGTCCAGGTCCAGCAGCAGCTGCGCGATGGGGTAGCGGAAGGCATGCGGATGTGGATGGTGCCGGCGGTGCACCACCTGCCCGAAGTAGAGGGCGCTGGCGCTCATGCGGCCACCTCCACCTGCAGGGGAGGCGGCGCGCCGGCATTGCGCAGCTGCAGCGCATCCACTACGCGGCGGGCACTGCGGATTCCATCTTCATGGAAGCCCCAGCCCCAATAGGCACCCGCAAACCAGGTGTGCCTTCGGCCCTGCAGTTCGGCCCAGCGCCGCTGCGCGTCCACCGCAGCCGGATCATGCACCGGATGCGCGTAATGCAGACGGCGCAGCACCTTGGCCGGATCGATGGCCTCGCTGCGGTTGAGGGTCACCACCAGCGGCGTCTCACCGGGCAGCCCCTGCAACAGGTTCATGCAGTAGCTGACCGTGCAGGGTGCGGTGGGATCGCGCGGTACATGCGCGTTCCAGGCCGCCCACGCCTTGCGGTTGGCGGGCAGCACGGAGGCGTCGGTGTGCAGCACGGCCTCGTTGGGCTGGTAGCGGATCGCGCCGAGCACCGCATGCTCGATCGGATCGGCGTCGGCCAGCAGGGCAAGGGCCTGGTCGCTATGGCAGGCCAGGATCACTTCATCGAAGCCTTCAATGCCGGTTGCGGTGTGTACGCGTGCGCCCCAGGGCATGCGCTCGACCGCATGCACCGGGCATTCCAGCCGCTCATGCACCCGCCAGCGCGCACGCAGGGCGTCCACGTAGCGCGCCGAGCCGCCCTTGACCACGCGCCAGGGCGCGCGCCCGGTCATCTGCAGCATCTGGTGGTTGGCCATGAACTGCACCAGGTAACGCGCCGGGAAGTCGAGCACCTGCGCGGTCGGCGAGGACCACAACGCCGAGGCCATCGGAAGCAGATGCTCCTGCACGAACGCTTCGCCATAGCGCTGGCTGTGCAGGTACTGGCCCAGCGTGGGGCCGTGCTCCTCGCCCAGCAGCAGGGGCGCGTCGCGATAGAAGCGCCGCAGGTCGGCCAGCATTCCCCAGAAACGCGGTGAGAGCAGGTTGCGGCGCTGGCAGAACAGGCCATCCAGCGATGTGGCGTTGTACTCCACGCCGCTGCGCTCGCTGTGCATCGAGAAACTCATCGTGGTGGGCTGCGAGTCCACGCCAAGTTCGTCGAACAACGCCGACAGCAGCGGGTAATGCTGCGGATTGAAGACGATGAACCCGGTGTCGACCGCCATCCTGCGGCCGTCCACCGTCACCTCGTGGGTGTGGGTGTGGCCGCCCAGGTAGTCGTTGGCCTCGAACAGGGTGACGTCATGCTCGCCGTCCAGCCACCACGCGCTGGCCAGACCCGCGATGCCGGAACCGATGACTGCGATACGCATGTCAGTGCCTCGCCTTGGCCAGTACCCAGGCCGGGATCGGCTTGAGGCCCTTCACCAGGCCGAGCGCAGCCATTGCGCGCAGGCCATACCAGCTGATGTCGATCTCCCACCAGCGGAAGCCCTGGCGGGCGGTGCCGGGAAAGAAGTGATGGTTGTTGTGCCAGCCTTCGCCGAAGGTCAGCAGCGCCAGCCAGAGGTTGTTGCGGCTGTCATCACGGGTCTCGAAGCGGCGCCGGCCGAATCGGTGCGCCAGCGAGTTGATGGTGACCGTGGCGTGGAACAACACCACGGTGGAGATGAAGAAGCCCCAGACCAGCAGCTGCGGGCCGGAGGTATGCAGGCCTGGCGCCACACGCTCGAGCACCGCACCCACACCATACAGCGCAGCGGCCAGCAACACCGGAACCACGGTGTCAAACCGGTCCAGCCAGCGCAGCTCGGGGTAGCGGGCCAGATCGGGAATGCGCTGCAGATCGGTGGCAAAGGCGCTACGGGTGAGGAACCAACCCATATGGCTGCGCCAGAACCCGCCCTGGCGCGGGGAATGCGGGTCCTGCGGTTGATCGGCGTGGCGGTGGTGGTGGCGGTGGTGCGCTGCCCACCAGAGCGGGCCACGCTGCACGCTGGCGGCGCCGATGACCGCGAACACGAACTGCACGGTGCGCGATGCCTCGAACGTCCGGTGCGAGAAGTAGCGGTGATAGAACGCGGTGATGGCGAACATCCTGATCGCGTACAGGAACACGGCGACGGCAACCGCTGTCCAGGACACGCCCACCCAGATCACCCCGAGGCAGGCCACGTGCAGCAGCGCGAAGGGCAGGGCGCGCAGCCAGTCGATGCGGTCACCCTGGCTGCCGTCGATCGCCGCTTCGCTTCCGGCATCGGTGTCGAACCAGCGCTGGAAGGTGCGCAACAGGCGCGAACGTCTGCGGAGTGGAGGCGCTGCGGATGCCATGGACGGAAGCCCGAGGGAGTCGATTGCCTACCTCTACGCGTTGCAGTGCAGGTTGGATGCAGTGGATTGCAACGGGCTGAATGTTCACCTGGTCGTAACACCACAGCGCGCTACCAGCGGTCGCTGCAGCTCAGTGCGCCAGCGCTGCTCCGGCTGCTCGGTTGCGGGCGCGGCGAAGCGCACGGTCACCTGCGGATAATCGCCACGTGCATCGCGCAGGTTGCTGGTACCACGGAACTCGAGCAGGCGGCGATCAGCATCGGCGTAGACCAGCGACAGACGTGGGGCCACCGCGCCGAACCAGGTATCAAGGCGGACATTCACCGCATGGGCGGAAAGCCCCTGCCAGCGCACCGGGCCCTGGTACTGCACCTGCACGGGGTAGAAGCGTTGCCGGCCGGGCACCAGAAAAGGCAGGCTGACCGACGCTCCACCCTGCAGCGTGCGCCAGTGGGCCCGCACGGCGGCATCGAAGCCGGCGTCGATCACGGCATCCGGGGGCAGCGGCAGCTGCCTGGTTCGGGAAGGCGTGGACGTGTCCTCCTTCCAGTCGACCCGGACCACGCCGGGGCCGACCCTCACATCGGCCGCTTGGCCGCTGCGGGCGTCCTGCAGCACATAGCCCCGCATCTGCGGCCGGGTGGCGGCGGGCATCTGCTTGCGGGCGAAAGGTTGGCCCGCAGGGCAAAGGTATTCCACCCAGCGTTCGCTGCCATCGCCGGCGCCGCGCTGCCAATGCACTTCGCGGTAGGCAATGACTCCGTTGGCCAGGGTGGCCACGCCCTCCGAACGCAGAAGAGGGGCGGCCGAAGCGGCGCAGGGCATGCAGAGCAGCAACCAGGCAAGACGCATCGGGGCGATCCATGGGAGGCTTGCGGGCCTGTACGCGCGACGGC
Organism: Stenotrophomonas sp. G4; assembly: GCF_003428825.1. Lineage (NCBI taxonomy): Bacteria > Pseudomonadati > Pseudomonadota > Gammaproteobacteria > Lysobacterales > Lysobacteraceae > Stenotrophomonas > Stenotrophomonas sp. G4. Next base: position 2,358,906 of record NZ_CP031741.1, on the reverse strand, counting down.
GCCGGCTGGATGCACGTTGGCACCCATCCCGGGTGCATCCAACGGGCGCCGTCGCGCGTAGAGGGAAGGACTCCTCTTCACCCAACGGCAGCCCCCGCCGATGTACCGTCCTCCCGCCAGTCCCTCCCATCCCTTCGACACCGTGCGGATCGTGTCCAGTTCACAGCAGCCCAGCAACGAGCCAACGAACTGGAACGGCGAGATGGATGGCGTCGCCCGGCTGCGCGATCGTGACTGCTTCATGCGCATCTACGACCATTTCATGCCGCGCCTGTGCATTTATCTGCGTGGCCTTGGGGCACCCGCAGCGGTGGCCGAGGAGCTGGCCCAGGAATGCCTGCTGCGCCTGTGGCTGCGCGCGGCCGAGTTCGATCCTGCCCAAGGTGCGCTGAGCACCTGGTTGTATCGCATCGGCCGCAACCTGCACATCGACCGCGTGCGTCGCGAACGCAGCTGGATGCAGGTGCAGGAAGCGGTGGAAGACGCCGCTGCCGCCGACGTCGGCGAGCGCAGCAGCGCCGAGCAGTTTGCCGACCATGCCCGCCTGCGCCAGCGCATCAATGAACTGCCGGCCACGCAGGCGCGCCTGGTTCGCATGTCCTACTTCGAGGCCAAGAGCCACAGCGAGATCGCGCAGGCGCTGGGCATGCCGCTGGGCACGGTCAAATCACACCTGCGACGAGCGTTCCTGCAGTTGCAGTCCAAGGTCGGGGGTGCACCATGAATCCGCACCACCACCTGCATGAGTCGACGCTGATGAGCTACGCCGCCGGTGCTCTGCCGGCACCGTTGAGCATCGTCGCCGGCACCCATCTGGAGCAGTGCCCGCACTGCCGCCAGCGGCTGCGCGAAGCGGAGGCCATCGGAGCCGCACTGCTGGAGCAGACCCAGCCCGTGGCGGACGAGGCGCGGCGGGCGGGCCTGCGCGAAGCGATGCTTGCCCAGCTCGTCGAGGTCCAGGCCGACGCGGTGCCAGGCCCGCTACGGTCGATGCCGCGCGAACGCCCCGAGGCGGATCCGGACCATCTGCCGACGTCGCTGCATCCGTACTTCGGCGATTCGCTGGGCCGGCTGCACTGGCGCTGGATGGCGCCGGGAGTGCATTGCATCCGTGCCGAGCAGATGCCGTCGCTGATCATGCTGAAGATCGCGCCGGGCAAATGCCTGCCGATGCACAGCCATGGACGCAGCGAACTGACACAGATCCTGCGGGGTTCCTACAATGATGCGCTGGGTCTGTTCGCGCCCGGCGATGTTGCCGACCTGGACGAGGAGGTCGAGCACCAGCCGGTAACGGCGCCGGGCGTACCCTGCATCTGCGTTTCCGCGCTGGATGCGCCGCTGGTATTCAGTGGTTGGCTGGCCCGCCGGATCCAGCGCTTCGTGAAACTCTAAGCTTCTTCAAGGTCAACGCATGTACGAAGCACGCCCGCTGCGGATTCTGCTGACCGGCGCGACCGGACTGGTCGGGCAGGGCGTTGCCCGTGCCTGCCTCGCTTCGCCGCAGGTGGCACGCACCGCTGCCCTGGTCCGCGGCAAGGCCCCCCTTGACGCGCGTATCGAGCAGATCGTGCTGGCTGATTTCCAGCATGCCCGTGGTGTGGGCCCGCAGCTGGCCGGATTCGATGCGTGTTTCTATTGTGCCGGAGCACCGCCGGTCGGCACCGCCGAGGACGAGTATCGGAAGGTGACGCTCGATGCCACCCTCGCCGTGGCTGCAGCATGGGCCGAGGCGAATCCGGACGGCCGGTTCCTGTATGTCTCCGGCGCCCATGCCAATGCCCACAGCCGGATCATGCCCCTGCGCATCAAGGGCGAGACCGAGGCCGCGTTGGCGCACCTCGCGGTGCGCACCGTCATGCTGCGTCCCGCCGGGGTGCGCCCAGTGGCGGGGACCGGCACCCGTCATGCGTCGTTGAAGCCGCTGTATCGCTTTGGCGGTCCCCTGATGGCGGCGGCGGGCCGCGTCCTGCCCTCACTGGTGACCAGCAACGAAGCCATCGGCCGCGCGATGATCGTGCTGGCGACGATGCCGGAGCCGCCGCCGGTGCTGGAATGTGCGCAGATCAACCGGCTGGGTGGCGCTGCTGCAACCTGATGGGTGCGGTGCACATTTGCTGCACATCGCGCCTACTACAGTCGTCGCTCATCCTTCTGTGACGCATCGACGTGAACCTGCAGCCATCGTCTTCCCTGCTTCGCCCATCGCGCCCAGCGCCTGAAAACGGCCGTTTCGACCTGCTGGATGTCAACGCACTGCAGGATCCCGGCAGCGGCCGCATCGTCCATCTGTATTCGCTGGTGGCGCGTTGCCTGTGCTGCGAGGTCGTATTCAAGGCGCAGGAGGGCGATGGGCTTGTCAGCACGTCTGCCGCGCGTGTACTGCGCTGCCCGACCGGCTGCGGTGAGCAGGCCTTCAGGGGCAGCGCGCTGCGCCAGTGGCGGCCCGCAGCGCAAGGCCCTCAGGCATTGCCCGGCTAAAGCACGGCCGGATTGGCCTGCCACACTGCGTAGTTGAGCGCGCAGGCGAACGTCACCCATGCCAGGTAAGGCAGCAGCAGCCATGTCGCCGCCGGACGCACGCGATGGAAGGCGATGATCGTGGCCACGATCAGCGCCAGCAACAGTGCGATGTCAGCGAACGCCAACGCACCCTGTTTCCAGCCGAAGAACAGCCAGCTCCACAGCACGTTGAGGGCCAGCTGCAGCAGAAAGAGTGCCAGCGCAGGCGCGGCCGCGCGCCATCCGCCCTGGCGCCACACCAGCCACGCCGCCAGCGCCATCAATGCGTACAGCACCGTCCACACCGGACCGAACACGCTGGCCGGCGGTGCCCATGCCGGCAGCGCCAGGCTGGCGTAGAAATCCGCTGCCGAGATCGAGGCACGCGCGCCCAGTGCGGCCGCCAGAAAAGTGACGATGGCCCAGCCCAGAAGGCCAACTGCTTGCCTGCGGACATTCACGGTGTCTTTCCTCCTGCACTATCGCCAACTGCGGTAGTGCGTTGTACGTAAAGGCGTCGCAACTGGATGCAACCTGCGGCTCAGTCGGCCGTTCCGCCGACGCCAGCCTGTGCCGGGGCCGGCAGCAGAGCGGGCCGACCGTCAAACCATTCCCGCGCGCCGGCCAGGTGCCATTGCCGGCGCTGCCCATCCAGCTCGATGCCGGCACCCAGCAGGCCCCAGCGAAGGTAGAGGTCGCCACGCTTGCGCTGGTCCAGCAGATCCAGCCGCGCACGCAGCGAAAGGCGCTCGTTCTCCGCCTGCAGTCCATCCAGTACCAGATGCCCGGCGCGCCAGCGCAGGCGGGTATGCGCATCCACCTGGCCGGAGTCGAGCAGCGACAATGCCCAGCGCGGGTAATCGCTGCGCTCGGCAAACAGCGCCAGCAGCGGGCCCGCGTCGCGCATGGCAAGATCCGCGCGTGCGTCCACCTGGAAGGGTGACTGCGCATCGATGTCACCGCGGGCGATGGTGACCCGGCCCCACCACGGCTGTGAACGCTGCTGCTCACCCACCTGCACGTTGCGCAGTTCGATCACGCTACCGCCCAGATCGAAGCGGCGCTGGCTGAAATCGCCACGCCGCAGCCTGCCATCAACGCGGGCGTCGCCCTGCAGGCCAAGCCCGGCCACCTGCAGGCGTGCGCGTTGGCTGCGCAGGCGGACACTGCCATTGCCAACCCGGCCCTGTGTATCCAGTTCAACGTCGCCGCTCACCTGGCCAGCGCCTCCCAGCAGCCGCACCTGGCCGTTGCCCAGGTAGCGGTTGTAGGCGGTGAGGTCTGGAATGCTTGCGTCATCGAAGCGCAGCTGCGCGCGCACACCCTTGCGCAGCTCGCGCAGGCGACCGTCACCGGTGAGCGTCAGTGCCAGGTCGCGCCCATCGAACAGCGTGGCACCCTTGGCGCCGCCTGCACGCGCATTGAACGTGGGAAGCTTCACTGCCAGTACGGCGTGCGTCGGCGTCCCGGCCTGCAGTTGGCCATGGGCGCTGGCCGTTCCCTGCATGTGCACGCCGGCCACTTCGGCCACCGCCCGCGCTGCAGGAATGTCGACGCTGCTGCCAGCGGCCAGCTCGCCGTTCTGCAGGCGCAGGTCGGCGCGCAGCACGCCACCGCCCTGCAGCTGGAACCAGGGTTTCTGCACGAACAGTGCGGGAATCCAGTTGAGCGAGGTGAAGGTCCATTCGCCCTTGACCGTTCCGGAGGTACGGCCCAGCATCTCGCTGGGTTCGGCGAATGGAATGTGCCGCCCGGTGATGGTCAGATCCGCGTCCAGCGCAGCGCCTGTGCCCTCGCGCTGCGGCAACCGCGCCTGCAGGCGGATATCGCGGGCGGCGTCCAGCTGCACTGCCAGCGTTCCGCGATCGGGGGCGCCAGCTCCCATCTGCAGGGGAACCCGCCAGACCGCATGGCTGCCGGGCTGAAGCGCGCCCTGGTCCAGGGTGATCGCGGCCTGCAGCTGCCCCGGCACTGCGGCGCTGGCGATGGAAGGACGTTGCGTGTCCGTATCCAGGCGCAGGCCCTGGCTGCGTGCCTGCACCTCCAGCAAGGCATGCAGCAGCCCCAGCTTTGCCAGCCCGGGTGCCTGGTCGCGGTAATGCCGTGGGTAGGAGAACTGCGTCTTCAACTGCATGTCGCCGAGCAGCTGGGTGCCGTCAAGGCTGACGTCGGCATCAGCGAACGCCACCTCCGAGTCCAGCAGTTCGGAAGGGCCACCACGCAGCTGCTTCACGAAACCGACCGTGCCGCTGCCCTGGCCAACGATCAGCAGCTTGCCCACGCGGACGCTGCGGATGGTTTCGCTATGAATGGCATCGAACCGCAACGTCCAGCCGCGATCGCCGCGCGGGGGCGAGGGAATGGCCTCCTCCACGCGCGCGATCTCGGCGGCCACCCCGGTCGCGTGCAGCGACGGCACGCGCACCTCGCGCTGGAACAGCGGCAGCAATGCCAAGCGTGCACTGGCGCGGTCCGCGCGCAGCACATACACCGTGTGATTGACGTGGCCGCGCATCTGCACATTCCAGGCGATGACATGCCCCGGCAGCAGCGTGATCGCCGGGCCAGTGGTCATCACGAACTTGTGCGGCTTGCGATTGGTGACCTGGTCGAACAGCGGCGTATTGAGGAAAACATTGCCCGCCAACAGGTACAGCAGATACAGGCCCAGCAGGTACGGCAGCAGCTTGCGGCCGTGACGGCGCCATCGCTGCGGGCGGGCGAGGGAGTGGGGCATGGACCCTCGGCGTGGAATGGGATGGCCATCACTATCGTAGATGCGGCTGCGGCGCGATGTGAACGTGCTGCGCGGGCCGCGCCTGTAATGAGCGTGTCTTTGCCAAAGCAGGTCCTGCCATGCTGGTTCTTGCTCCGGCCTGGACAGGCGCCGGCCTACCTCTGGGTCCTGCCCGGCGAGGTGATGCTCTCGATCTCGATCTTGTCTGGCTCAGCCATGGACCTCTCCTTCAATGCGGATATCCGGGCTGCGCAGGCCCATCGCAATCCAGGCCTTCATCAACCGGGCATAGAAGCGCAGCGAGTGTTGCTTGAGGTTGGGTACATCGGCGGGCAGCACGGAGGGATCGGGCAGATCGCCCACCATGGTGCGCATCTGCAGCGGCGGCCGGGCATCCTCCGGCCACAGCCCGCCATACAGGCTAAGCCAGTGGCCGCCGGTCAGTTCAAGAAACAGTGGCGTGCTGCAGCAGGTGGCCAGCACGCGACGGGTGCCGGCATCGGCAGAGAGGCGGAACGCGGCCAGGCGCTCCACTCCTGCCAGGAACTCCACCCGGTCCTTGCGATACATGACGAACCGGGTAGTCCCATGCGGTCCGAGCAGCCGCTGGGCGCCGGGCAGGCGCTGCAGGCGCAGGCCTGCGGCGCGGCAGCTGTTGCAGCAGCAGTCGACGCAGGCGATGGGTGTGCCGGTCAGGTTCAACGTCACTTCGCCACAGCGGCAGGCAACCTGTTGTGCGGAAGGCATGTGGATGCTCTCTTCGGGGGCTCTTTTTCTATCGACGAACCGGGGGCCCCGGAATCGACAGGGACGGTGGCAGCCGATAGCTCACCCGGTACAGGTCCAGGCTGGCGCCATCGCCGCGACGCGCTGAATAGGTGAGCGTGCCAGGGCGGGACCAGTCGAGCATGGCCCCATAGCTGTCGCTCGCACCGTCGTTGACGGGTGCGGGCAGTCGCATGCCGGGCGCGTAGCGGCCGCCGAACGCGCGTGCCGCGAACTGCTCGACCCGCGAACTGCCGAAGTCCTGTGCACGTGCGAAAACGAGGGTCCGGCCATCGCCCAGGAAGGTGGCGTCGAACTCCTGCGCGGCCGTGTTGACCGCGCCTGCCACCGGCCGCGCAGGTTGCAGTTGGTCATCGTCCACCCGCGCGACATACAGATCGTGGCCACCGGCGCCACCTGCTCGGTCGCTGGAGAACAGCAGGGTGCCACCGTCGGGTGCGAGCATCGGCGCAAACTCGTTGGCGGGACTGTTGACGGCAGACCCGAGATGCTCAACGGCTCCGAACTGCAGGCCCTGCACGGGCACCCTGTACAGGTCATCGCCGCCCAGGCCACCGGGGCGATCGGAGCAGAACAGCACGAAGCGGCCATCGGCGGTGAACGCAGGGTCGAAATCGCGGCCGGGTGTGTTGAACGGAACCGGGCGCGCGGGACTCCACTGGCCGTGCTGCAGATGCGAAACCCAGATGTCATGGCCACCTTCGCCGCCAGGCCGGTCACGGCTGAACCAGAGCGCTGTGCGTCCATCGGGGCTCAGCGTCAGGCGGATTTTGCTGTATCGGGTCGACACGATGCCTGGTGCGAAACGCTCTGCGTGAGGGTCCAGTGCCAACGCCTCCCGGCTGGCATCACCCCCCGGCAGTCCAGCGACCGCGACCGCAAGCGCGACCAGTGAGGCAAGCGCGTTCATGCCTGCCGCTCGAAATCGCTGATCCAGTTGGTCTCCCAGGTCGCTCCGCCGTCTGCGGATGCCGCCTGTTCCCAGCGTGCGGAACGCGGGGTGATCCGCGACCAGATCACCCGCGTTCTGATCGGTTGTCCCCGCAGCTGGTCGTCTCCCATGAACGTGCCGACGCCATCGACGAAACCGCCGCGGACCGGTGCGCCGATCCGCGTGGGATCGCGGCCATCCAACCACCAGCTCGACCACTGGCCACTGCTGGCATCCCATGCGCGGATGCCCATGCCGCGTACGGTCGCAGCGGGGAAGTTCATGACGTTGTCGCCAACGTTGCCGAAGCCGCCCAGCACCGGCCAGTTATGCAGCGTGCCATCGAAGTGGTCCCAGCGGTTGCTGCCAGACAGGCGTTCGCGCAGTCGCTGATGCTGCACGCTCCAACGGCCGACCAGGAAGTCGAAGTCGCGGGGTGCATCCGACTGCAGCGGCAACGGCGAGGGTATCGCTGCCGTGCGGGTGAACCAGTTGCGCCAGTTCACTTCCCAGTGCACGCCGTTGTCCGCGGAGAAGGCCTGCTCCCACCACGGCTGCGCAGCGTGGATGTCGTGCCAGCGGAACCAGACCTGGATGGGCTGGCCCTTGAAGGAATCCGCGCCACGGAAGCTGCCGCCTGTACCGCTGAAGCCGCCACGCACCGGTGCTTCGAAGCGGCTGGGAGCGCGGCCATCCAGCCACCAGATTGCCCAGGTGGCGGAGGCCGGATCGAAGGCACGTACACCCAGGCCGCGGTAGGCGCCACCGGGCAGCTGCATCAGGTTGTCATCGATCGTGCCCAGCCCGCCCAGGGTCAGCCAGACCGCACTGGTGCCAGTGAAATCCACCCAACGCTGGTCGGCCACCAGGCGTTCCTGCAGCCGGCGGTGACGCACGTTCCAGTTGCCCTGCAGCCAACGCCAGTCATTGGCATGGTCTCTGCCGGCATGGGCAGGGCTGGCGCCCAGCGGCAGGCACAGCCCGAAGGCGCCGGCACCGTACAACGCGGCAAGGCCGCCCAGAAATCCACGTCGCTGCATGTCTTATCCCCGTTGTCCGAGATCTCATCTTCGGTGCCGCACGGGGGATTGACCACGCGGATATCGAGGCTCAGGCTAAGCCACACTTATGGTCGCCCACCGCCACCTGCCGTCGCTCGTTGCCATCCGTGCCTTCGAGGCCGCGGCGCGGCTGGGCAGCTTTGCGCGGGCCGCGGAAGAACTGGACACCACGGCGGCATCGGTCAGCTATCACGTCCGGCGCCTGGAAGAGCAGACCGGTGCACGGCTGTTCCTGCGCCACGCCCAGCACGTCGAACTGACCGAGGCCGGTGCCAGCGTCGCAAAGGAGGCTACCCGCGCCTTCGATGCCCTGCGTGCCAGCTTCATGCGTGCCGCCGACATGGATGCCACCCGCCTGCGCCTGACCGCACTGCCTACGTTGGGCACCAGTTGGCTGACGCCGCGGCTGGGTGGCTTCCGCGCCCGTCATCCGCAACAGGCGCTGGAGCTTGATCTGTCGGCGGAGCCGCAGGACCTGGCAGGCGGGCGCTTCGATGCGGCCATCCGCAACGGTCACGGCGACTGGCCGGGGCTGCACGCGGTGGAGCTGTTCCCCAGCGTGTTCACGCCACTGTGCGCGCCCGCGCTTCTTGAAGCCGCCACCGGCCTGGGCGGTGCGCGGCTGCCGGATGTGCCATTGCTGGGGCGTCCGGACTGGTGGGCGCTATGGTTCCAGGCATTCGCGCAGACACCGGCACCCGGGGCGGAGCGCTTCGCCACCAACTTCGCCGCCGAGCATCTGGACGTAGCCGCAGCGATCGCCGGCCAAGGCATTGCCATCGGCTCGCCGATCCTGTTCAAGGCCGAGCTGGATGCGGGGCGCCTGGTGCAAGCCCACGAAGGCGTGGCCAGCGATGGCCGCAGCTTCTGGTTTGCCAGCCCGGCAGGACGCAGCAACGCCCCGAAAGTCGCGCACTTCCGTGAGTGGCTGTGCACCGAGGCAGCGGCGGCCCGGCATGCTGCACGACCCTTGCTGCGCAGGGTGGCCACGCCATGACCCAGAGCCCGGAACTGCTGCGCCGCCTGCTGCGGGCAAAAGACCACATGGACCGGGCCAGCCATGAAGACTGGCCAGTGGCGCGGCTGGCCGGGATCAGTGCGGTTTCCGCGGCCCATTTCGCGCGCTCCTTCAAGGACGCCTTCGGGGTGCCGCCGCACCGCTATCTGCTCAGCCGCCGCATCGAGCGCGCTGTCGCCCTGCTGCGCGATACCGACCTGCCGATCACCGAGATCGCACTGCAGACCGGCTGGACCAGCCTCGGCACCTTTGGCCGCATCTTTCGTGACATCACCGGCGACAGCCCCGGTGCCCTCCGCGACCGCGAGCGGACCGATGCCCCGGCACAGGGCCCGGTGCCGGAGTGCCATGCGCGTGCCGCACGGCGCCCGGACCTGAAGATCGCAGTTTTGGAGAAGCGCCGCCGCACCGGCCTTGTTAGCGTAGATCGCACCTGAGGGAGGATCCTATGACTGGCATGGTGAATGTGGTCGGCCTGTATGTGCACGACCAGGATGTGGCACTCGATTTCTACGTCAACACGCTCGGCTTCCAGGTGCATACCGATGTCGGCAACGGCGACTATCGCTGGCTCACGGTGCATTCGGGCGGCGAGGGCGGTTTCCAGCTCGGCCTGTTCAAACCGGGGCCGCCGGTACACGATGCGGCCACTGCGCTGACCCTGCAGCAGATGGTGGCCAAGGGTGCGATGCCGCCGCTGGTGCTGGCGGTGGACGATTGCCGCGCCAGCTACGAACGGCTGCTGGCACGTGGGGTGGAATTCACCCAGGAGCCGGTGGAGCGCTATGGTGCAGTGGATGCCGGATTCCGTGATCCGTCCGGCAATGGCTGGAAGATGATCGAGCGCCCGGCGAAGACTGCCGCGAGGACGCGGCAGTGAGGGTCGGCAGCTGGACGCGTCCGGTGCACCGCTGGACGTCTATCGTCTTCACCCTGACAGTGATCGCCAACTTCGTGGCGCGCTGGATGGGGCAGGGCGAACCAGCGGACTGGCTGACCTACTCGCCGCTGCCGCCGTTGTTCCTGCAGCTGTTCACCGGGTTGTATCTGTTTGCGTTGCATTACCGCCGCAGGCCGGATGCCGCTCGCGCCGGCGTCGCACCCTGACGCGGGGCGCGCTGGCACATCAAGCGAAGGCGTGGGGGCTGTGGCCCGCCAGCAGAGCGGGAAGCAGCTGCATGGATTCGAAGATCACCTGGGCGCCAGCGGCGCGCAGTGCCTCTGGCGAGCTGTGGAAAGGCCCACCCGGGCTGAAGCCGAAGACGGTGGCCCCGGCGGCAACGCCTGCGGTGGTGCCGGTCACCGTGTCCTCGATGACTGCACAGCGTGTGGGATCAACGCCCAGCGACGCTGCGGCGGCCAGATACACACCCGGGTGTGGCTTGGTCTGCGGTAGATCCTGGCCGCTGAACATGCGTCCTGCGAAGACCTCATGCAGGCCGATCCTGCGCAGTTGCAGTTCCACCTTCAGCAGGTCCGCGCCGGATGCGCACGCAATGCGCCCATCAGTGGCAGCGTGGATGTCGCGCACCGCTGCAGGCGCGCCAGGAATTGCAGTCAGATCGCGCTCCAGCGCGATATTGCGGCGTGCGCGGAACTCATCCAGCCACGCCGGCGTAAACGGCTTTCCCGTGCGCGCCTCGATCAGGTCGGCCTGGGCAGCCACGGACTTGCCGAGGAACACTGCACCGGCCTGGCGGGCCGTCAGTGGCCAGCCGCGCTCGGTCAGCATCTCCGCGAGTACGCGGGAGGTCAGAGGTTCGGAATCGACCAGGACGCCGTCACAGTCGAACAGGACAGCGTCAAACGGGAAGCGTGACATGTTCCGTCCCCGCATCAGTTGTCGCGCACGCGGGCCGCTGCCGCGTTGGCGCGTTTCAGGCGCTCGTTCCGGGCCTGGCGGTCATAGGCATCCCTTGCCTGCATTGCTTCGCCTGCGGCACTGATCCATCCGCTGGTGCTGCATCCCGAGGCAAGGGTGGAGGCTGCGAGGGTGGCGGCGACAAGCAGTGATTTCATGGATGTTCCCGGGGGTGCGGACGACAAGCGTCGAATACAAGAATGGTGAATCAGGCTGACGACCTTATCCACCCCGCACTTAATAGGCCTCGACCGGCCCTTTTTGTATATGCATGACAGAAGGCGGTGGGGGAGGGGCAGCGGCTTCATGCGCTCGCCACGCACCGAAGACAGCAACGTGACCGCCTCCGCTCTACGTTCTGCAGGCCCCCTCCGTTCGGCCTGACATGCTCGATACCGTTTCCACCCCTCCACTCGCCGACCGGGCGCGCCACGCGCTGCTGATGCAACCTGCGCTGCCACAGCCCGGCGGCGGCAACACGTTGCAGCGATGGCGCGCGCTGGCCCGGCTGGGCGCTGAGGATCTGTGCCTGGCCAAGGTTCTCGAAGCCCACTACGATGCCGCCGCCATCCTGCACGACCTGGGTGCACCGGCACCGGCCGACGGCACGCTATGGGCGGTGTGGGCGGCCGAGGGCCCTGCCTGCACCGTGCGCGCCGATGCGTTCAACCGCCTGCATGGCGACAAGCCGTGGTGTTCGGGCAGCATGTTCGTCGATGCCGCCCTGGTGACGGTTCGCTCGCCCGATGCAGCGCAGCTGTACAGCGTTGCCGCTGCGGACTGGCAGTCGCTGGACGACGATCCGTGGCCAGCAGCAGGCATGGCCGGAATCCGCTCCACCACCGTCCGTTTCAATACTGCGCTGGCGCAGGCGGTGGGGGGGCGCGATGCCTATCTGCAGCGGCCCGGCTTCTGGCATGGTGGTGCAGGCATCGCGGCCGTCTGGTTCGGGGCTGCAACCGCATTGGCCGAACGCATGCAACCTGCCTGCGCCGAGGGCCTGCGTGCGCGGCTGCTGGGCAAGGTGGACCTGGCATTGGCGCCGGCGGCGGCGCTGCTGCGCGAGTTGGCAGTGAAGATCGACCAGGCACCTGATCTGCCACATCGCGAGGACGTCGTCCGTGTCCGCAGCGTCGTGGAACGTGCCGCCAGCGAGGTGCTTGACCTTGCAGGCCGTGCATTGGGCCCGGCGCCCATGTGCATGGAGGCCACGCACGCGCAGCGATGGGCGGATCTGACCGTCTTCCTGCGGCAGAGCCATGCAGACAAGGACTGGGCCTGGCTGGGCGCACAACGGGCGCTCCAGGAGGGACCGTGGAGCCTGTAGCCACTATCCACGGCACCGGGTCGGACGAGCACGCATGGCAGCAGTGCGACTGGCTGTGGAAGCAGCCCAGCATCGGCCTGGCGGACCTGTGCGGGGATGCGGCCCGGATTGTCGTGGTGTCGCCCCATCCCGACGACGAGATCCTCGGGTGTGGGGGGCTGCTGTGTGGTGCCGTCGAGCGTGGTGTGGCCGTGCAGGTCGTTGCCGTGACCGATGGCGAGGCCTGTTATCCGGACGAGCGCTGGTGGACGCCCCAACGTCTTCGCAACGCGCGCCGCGAAGAGCTGCGCGCGGCGTTGGCCGAGCTGGCGATCGGCGCCGATGCGATCTGCCATCTCGGCATCGACGATGGCGCCGTAAGCGCACACGAACAGGAACTGGAAGGCTGGTTGCAGCGCACTCTGCGCGACGACGATCTGGTGCTTGCGCCGTGGCGGTTCGATGGCCACCCCGATCACGAGGCCGCTGGCCGGGCCGCATGTCGTGCGGCTCACGCGGCAGGCTGCGCGCGCCTGGAATATCCCGTATGGGGCTGGCATTGGCTGGAGCCTGCGCATGCTCACATGGCGTGGGAGGCGCCGAAAGTGCTGGACATCTCCAACGCCATTGATCGCAAGGCACGGGCCATCGCCCGCTTCCGCACCCAGATCGGGAGCGTCCCCCGCCTGCGCGCGGAGCCGATCCTGCCAGCCCACATCCTTGCCCGATTCTCCCGGAAAAACGAGGTATTCCTGGCATGAGTGCGCAACCCTATTTCGACCAGCTGCATGCCGCTGAAGATCCCTTCGGCTACCGCAGCCGGTGGTACGAAGAACGCAAACGCGCGTTGCTGCTTGCCAGCCTGCCGCGTGCCAGGTTCAACCGCGGCTGGGAGCTGGGCTGCTCCAACGGGGTGCTGACCGAGGCGCTGGCGCCTCGCTGTGAACGCCTGCTCGCCACCGACATCAGCCCCCGTGCCACGTTCCAGGCGCGCCGCAACCTGGCCCACCTGCCGCATGTCCAGGTGCACTGCGCCAGCCATCCGCAACAATGGCCCGCTGGGCGCTTCGACCTGATCGTCTGCGGTGAAATGGGCTATTACCTTGCACCGGAGGCACTGCCCGCGCTGCGCAGCGGCATCCACGCGGCGCTGAAGGATGAGGGCCTGCTTGTTGCGTGCCACTGGCTGCCTGCCTTCCCCGGACGCTCCAGCGCCACGGCACTGGTTCACCAGCACCTTGGGCAGGGGCTGCAGGAAGCGTTCTGCTATCGCGATGCTGATTTCGTATTGCAGGGCTGGATGCGCCGGCCGCTGTCGCTGGCCCGGGAAGAGGCGCTGCGATGATCGGCGTGCTGGTGCCCGCGCATGACGAGGCCGCCACGATCGGCCGCTGCCTGCGCTCACTGCAGAAGGCGGCCCGGCACCCTGGCCTGAACGGATGCGAGGTACGCATCGTAGTGGCACTGGATGCCTGCAGTGATTCGACGGCGGCCATCTGCAGGGAGCTGCAGGTGGAAACCATCGAGCTGCAGGCGCGTTGTGTCGGCGCTGCCCGCGCTGCTGCAGCTGCGCGGCTGCTGCAGCAGGGAGCGCGGTGGCTGGCAAGCACCGATGCCGACGGCACCGTGCCGCCGCAGTGGCTTGCGGCGCAGCTGGATGCCCGCAGTGATGCGTTCTGTGGCGTAGTGGACGTGGCCGCCAGCGGCCGCCGCAGCCGCCATCTGCGCAGGCTGTTCCGGCGCAGCGAGCGCTGGGGCGATGGCCATGGGCGGGTGCACGGCGCCAACCTGGGCGTTTCGGCGCAGGCCTACCGTGCTGTCGGCGGTTTCGCCGCGCTGGGCTGTGGCGAAGACGTGGACCTGGTACGTCGGCTGTCGGCGGCGGGCGCCAGCGTGCGCTGGGCCGGGGCCCCGGTCGTGACCACCAGCGCCCGCCTGCTGGGACGGGCGCGCGGCGGTTTCGCCGACTATCTTGCCGGGCTGACGCTGGAACAGCAGAGCGCCCCTGCCGTCTGTCAGCTGACCGGCACCGGCTGATCGCTGCCTGCGCGCGGCTCAGTCGCCGGTCTGCGCGTGCGGGGCCTGCACCGGTTTCGACTGCGGCGAGTCCTTCTGCCGCAGGAAGATGGTCAGTACCACCAGCGACAGCACGGCCAGGAATTCACTCTGCCAGTTCTGCATCGACTCGAACCAGAACGTGCTGCCCAGCACATGCTCAAGGAAGCCCGGTGCCGGCAGCCCCTGCAATTGCTGCTCAACGCACTGCGAGCGCCAGCTGCCGATGGCGTGCAGGATGAAGCTGAGCAGGAACATCAGCCCGAATGCGATGGCCAATGAGTGGCCGTACAGCGCCTTCCACACTCCGCCACGTCGCACCGGCCAGGGCGTAGGGCCGTCTTCCACGCGCGCCTGTTCCTGTGCCGGGTCAAACGGGCGCGACTCGGCAGAGCCCCGTTGACGCAGGGAGACGGTCAACAGCACGTACATGCCCATCTGCAGGAATTCGCTTTCCCAGTTCTCGAACGTGGCGCTCATGAAGTGACCGCTGTGCAGGTACTGCCACAGATCCAGCGGCGTCCTGCCATGCTGCTGCAGTTCCTCGTTGTGGACCTGCAGTCCCGCAGCCACCTGTCCCCCCAGGAACAGCAGCATGAGCGCCAGCAACACCAGTGACAGACCATTGCGTTTCCACATGCCCTTGCTCCGCTTGCCTACATGCCGCGTGAGAGCCTGCGCGGAAGACGTCGAAACGACTGTGAACGATCTGCCTGATGGATGTGAGGAGCCCGGCGCTTGACGTGGTGTTGCATTGATATGGACAGGACGCACACCGGACAGTCACCGCCTGCGAGCGCGGCGCGTGTGAGTCTGGACGCTCCGCAACGGCAGGAGACAGAAGATGCAGGCACTGACCTATCACGGCCGCAAGGACGTCCGCGTGGAAACCGTTCCCGACCCCGTGCTCGCCGCCGACGACGACCTCATTCTGCGGGTGACCGCCACGGCCATCTGTGGATCGGATCTGCATCTGTACCGAGGCAAGATCCCTGACCTGCACAGCGGAGACGTGCTCGGCCATGAGTTCATGGGCGTGGTGGAAGAGGTGGGCGCGGGTGTCACCCAGGTTCGCCCCGGCGACAGGGTGGTCATCCCGTTCGTGATCGCCTGTGGCGACTGCTTCCACTGCCGCCTGGCGGAGTACGCAGCCTGCGAGACCACCAACCCTGGAAAAGGCGCGGCCATGAACGCCAAGGGCATGCTGCCGCCGGCAGCGCTGTTCGGCTACAGCCACCTGTACGGCGGTGTGGCCGGTGGCCAGGCCGAGTTCGTGCGCGTGCCCAAGGCCAACGTCGGCCCGCTGCGCATCCCCGATGGCGTCGCCGACGAGCAGGTCCTGTTCCTGTCCGACATCCTGCCAACCGGTTACCAGGCGGCGCTCAATGCCGGGGTGAAGCCTGGCTCGACCGTTGCGATCTTCGGCGCAGGCCCGGTAGGCCTGATGAGCGCGGCGTGCTGCCGCCTGCTGGGCGCCCGGACGATCTTCATGGTCGATCATCTTGCCTATCGCCTGGACTTCGCTCAGCGCACCTACGGCGTGACACCGATCGATTTCAGCAAGGTGGATGATCCGGCCGACTACATCGTCGGTCAGACCAGCGGCCGCGGCGTGGACGCCTGCATCGAAGCGGTCGGCTTTGAAGCGGAAGGCAGCGCACTGGAAAGTGCGCTGACCGCTGTCAAACTGGAAGGCAGCAGCGGGGTCGCGATCCGTCAGTGCATCGCCGCCGCCCGCCGAGGTGGTGTGGTCAGCATTCCCGGCGTCTATGCGGGTTTCATCCACGGTTTCCTGCTGGGCGATGCTTTCGACAAGGGCCTGACCTTCAAGATGGGCCAGACCCACGTCCAGGGGCTGATGCCGGAGCTGCTGACCGCGATCGTCGAGGGCAGGCTGGACCCGGGCAACATCATCTCCCACCGGATGCGCCTGGCGGACGCGGCACAGGGCTATGCGATGTTCGATGCGAAGGATGATGAATGCAGGAAGATCGTGCTGACCCCATGATTGCGGCGGCGTGTTTCGTACCTGCCGCCAAGGGGGCGCGCCGGTCCGGACGGCGTGCCACCGGGGCTCCCGCCGTGCCTGCACGCAACGGCCATCCATTCTTGACGGCGCCTTGGCGCCGGACGTGGATACTTCCGCCGTCATTGGCCGAGGAGGACTGAAAATGGGTAGCACCGAGACCAGCAGGGCGCCGCGCATTCTGCGCGTGGAAGTGATGCCGCTGGACTGCGGGGAAACCGCGGTGGTGGTGGAACTGGCATCGCCCCCCGGCAGGGCCTGGGAGAAGGCACTGAAGCGCGTGATTTCTGAAACCGAGGGGCTTGAATCGGCGCAGTCGCGCTGTGACGGCCGCTTCGTCTACATCATCGGTATCGAGCCCGGTGGCCGTGGCATGCTCCATCGGGTGAACCAGGTCCTGGCCGCCACCCACGAACGCGTTGCACCGCGCGACGGGCATTCCATGCCGATGCCACAGCAACGGGCAGGCGCCATGGTCAACGCCAGCCTCTGAGCAGCGATGGCCGATACACGGCAACCGGCCGGCTGCAGGCCGGCCACGCCCGGCGGCACAGGCTTCACGCTGCAGCCAACGTGCGTTCACCATGTTGCTACGGGCCTGTCGCCACCGTAGCGCCATGGCACGTGAACTCCGTCATCCGCGACCGGGCCACCCGGTCGCCGTGGGCTGCGCAGGGTGGTCGCTGCCCACGGACATCGCCCACGCGTTCGCGGCGGGAGACAGTGCGCTGCAGCGCTATGCATCGCGCTTTCCGATCGTGGAGATCAATTCGTCGTTCTACAGGCCACATCAGCCCGCCACGTATGCGCGCTGGGCGGCCAGCGTGCCCCACGGTTTCCGTTTCTCGGTGAAGATGCCGCGGGCCATTTCCCATGACGCGCGCCTGCGCGGTGCTGCGCCGTTGCTCGACACGTTCCTGCACGCGGCGGCGCATCTGGGTGATCGGCTGGGCGCCCTCTTGCTGCAGCTGCCGCCGAGCCTGGCCTACGATGGCCGCACGGCCTCGGCCTTCTTCCGGGCGCTGCGCCGGCGCAGCGCCGTGCGGGTCGCCTGCGAACCACGCCACCCGAGTTGGTTCGACGACAAGGCCGACGCGCTGCTGGATGACCACGGCATTGCCCGGGTCGCGGCCGATCCCGCCCGGGTTGCAGGGGCTGATCAGCCGGGCGGAGCCAGACACTGGAGCTACTGGCGGTGGCACGGGCAGCCGCGCATGTACTACAGCGCCTACCAGCAACCGCAGCTCTGCAGTCTGGTGGCGGCCGCAGTAGAGGCCGCCCAGGCGGGGGAGGCGTGGATCATCCTTGACAACACGGCGCACGGCCACGCTGTGCCCAATGCACTGCAACTGCAGTCGATGCTGGAGCACGCCAATGCCTGAAGGTCCTTCCATCGTGCTGCTGCGCGAGGCCGCCGCCAGGTTCAAGGGAAAGACCGTCCGTGGCGTCAGTGGCAACAGCACGCTCGACCTGGCCTGCCTGGAGGGACGCCGGGTGCGGGCCGTGCGCAGCTGGGGCAAGCATTTCCTGCTGGAGTTCAGCCACGTCAGTCTGCGCATCCACCTGATGATGTTCGGCAGCTGGCGCATCGACGAACGCAAGGAGACGCCAGCGCGGGTATCGCTGCGCTTTGACAACGGCGAACTGAACTTCTACACCTGCTCGGTGAAGCTGATCGATCAGCCGTTGGACGAGGTCTACGACTGGCGCGCCGACGTGATGAGCGATCTGTGGGACCCCCGGCTTGCCCGCCGTCGCCTGAAGTCGATGCCCGATGTCCTGGTCTGCGATGCCCTGCTGGACCAGACGCTGTTCTCCGGCGTGGGCAACATCATCAAGAACGAGGTGCTGTTCCGCATCCGGGTCCATCCGGCCAACCCTGTTGGTGATCTGCCGCCGCGGAAGCTTGCCGAACTGGTCAAGCAGGCCCGCGAATACAGTTTCGACTTCCTGAGGTGGAAGCGCGGGTTCGAGCTGAAGAAGCACTGGCAGGTGCACACCCGGCGGACTTGTCCCTGTTGTGGTGGTCCGGTCAGCAAGGTCTACATGGGCACCACGCATCGGCGCACCTTCTTCTGCCCGGTATGCCAGGTCGATTATCGCGCTGGGACGCCGCGGCCGCCGGCGAAGAAGCGCACGCTGGCGAGAGGCCCGGTTCAGCGCGGTGGTGCCAGGCCCGTGCGTTGACATGAGGGCGTGGATGACAGCGAAGCGATGATCTGGCGGTTGCTGAGTACTTCGACGGCGCCCGATCGCTGTAGGGTCTGCAGGGCCGGCTGGCGGCGTTCCGGCAGGGCGGCGACCGCTTCCCGGGCGACCACCGTCGCGTACTCGCGCGAGTTGGCATCGATGGCAGTGGCCAGCACGCACGCGTCCAGTGCCATGCCGGCCAGCACCAACCGCCGGGTGCCGAGCTTGGCCAGCAGCACCGGCAGTGGCGTGGCGAGGAAGGCGGAGTGCTTCGGCTTGAGGATGAAGTAGTGTTCCTTGCTGGGGGCAAGGTACTCGACGATCCGCGCCGAGGCGCCGCCCTTCTGCCGGCAGGCTTCGACCAGCTGCGGGAAGTCGCGCTGCCAGTTGCCGAAATTGTCATTGGCGTAGATCACCGGGCAGCGGTGCGCGTCGAATGCAGCACGCAGGCGGGCGGTGCGCTGGGCTGCACGTACGGCGTACGGAGCCAGTTGCCGCCCCTGTGGAAAGTCGAACAGGCTGAAAAGATCGATGATGAGCAGGGCGGTGGGCTGTTCCATGGCGGGCTCCGAGGTGTCAGGCCTCCACTGCCTGTTCGTCTTCGGCACCACGCACCAGCGCGCCGGAGCCGCCTGACGGGCGCGGGCTGCCCGACCCCCTCGGCGGGAGCGCAGGCCCGATCACTGGCCAGCTCCGTCGTCCCCCTCACCCTTGTCCTGCCGAGCGGGCGTCACGCGCTTGCCAAGCCGTTGCGCCTGCTCATCCGGCGTGGCGGCGGCGACGAAGGGAGAGATCGGATCGCTGGCCGGGAACGTCTCCGTCAACGCCTGATCATGATTGGCACTGTTGTGCGCCTTGGCCTGTCCAGCGCTGGCAGCAGGCACCGCAGCCGTGTCGTCATCCGGATGGGGCAGGTCTTTCTGATCGCGCTGCATGACGTTTCCTCACTGATTGGAGCGCATCGTGCGGGGGGCACGACAACGGTAAACATGAACGCGTGAGTACCCGCATCAAGCCGGCGTGGACGCAGCGTCAACAATCAAGGTGTCCTTCCATATGAGCTCGAAGCCGTTGCACGGCTGCGGCGCCACGCCAGCAGCTGTCCGATCAGCGCGGTTGCCAGCAACAGCAGGTTGGTGACCACGAACACGGTGGCGCCCAGCAGCGCGCTGTAGATAGTGAACAGCGTAGACGCGGTCATCTGCCCGATGAAAAGCCACTTCGAGACGGTTTCCGGGTGAGGTGATTGCCATTGCTTGACCATCTGCCGGATCAGCGTGGCCATCAGTACGGCCGTGGCGGTCCAACCAAGAAGATCAGGGTGCATACGTCATCCTCGTGCAGAAGCGCGCCGCCCCCCTGAAGGAGCGACGCGTACGCTGATCTGCGGTGCACCTGCGATCACGCGGCCTGGGCGGCCTTGGCGTTGCCGCCGCTCGTGGCCAGCAGGGTCAGCTTCTCGTCCGTGGCCTTTTCTTCTTCCAGCGTTTCCAGCAGCAACGGCACAGCATCCTTGTATCCGAGCTGCTTGGCCAGCGCGGCGATGGTGCCGTAGGAAGCGATTTCGTAATGCTCGACCTTCTGCGCGCCGCCAATCAGTGCTGCATCGCGCACCGGGCCCTTTTCAATGCTCTCGATGACTTCCTTGCCTTCTTCCACCAGGCCCTCCATCGCCGCGCACTTGATCCGCTTCAGGCGGATGCCCAGTACCTCCACGACCTGGTCGATGCGCTCGATCTGGCCCTGGGTCTCCTCCAGGTGGGTCTCGAACGCGGCGGCAAGTGCGGGGTTCTCTGCGGCCCGGGCGAGCCGCGGCAGGGCCTTGGTCAGCTGCTTCTCGGCACTGTAGATGTCGGACAGTTCGTGGATGAAAAGGTCTTCAGCGGTCTTGATGGCCATGGTGCGCTCCAGCGGGGAAGGAGCGACGAGGCTATCCCGGCCGGTGTTGGGGTGCGGGGTAGATGCAGTGAACGGCGGATGCGCATCGAGCGCGCAGATGCATGCATTCCCCTCACGCCGGGCACTGGGCGCGCGTCGGAACCAAGCTCAGCGTGGGTCGGCCGCTGCTGCAGAGTGGCCGGTTGCCGCCAGATGTTCGCCGTCCACCAGGCGCGCATTGCTGACGGCCTGGTGCGACCCGCACCTTCCGCAGGTCAGCAGCGTGCCCCCCGTCATCCGCTTGAGCTCCGCGTCGGCGCGGGACACGTGGTGGCACTGGTTGCAGCGGAAGGCGATAGCGGTGACCTGATCGATGCAGCCTCGTGCATCGGTCGCGTAGTCCACTGAAAAGACGTAGAAGAGTCCGGTGTCAGGCATGAAGTCGATCTCGCGGGCGGACCTGTTTCATGCCATGGGGCAGCAGTGCATGGCGTGAACCCTCTTCGGGTTCATTTTCACATTTCAATGAATTGTTCTGTTTCAGGCTGCGCCTGCTGCGCTGCCTCAACCGGCCTTCTGCTAGGGTTGGGAGCCCATTGCAGGGAGGTCGAGCGTGCCCATCAGAGCCGTTGTGTATACCAGCGAGGCGGCAGCGGATATTGCTGCCAGCCGGCTCGGCCAGACCGGGGGCAGGCTGTGCGGAATCGTGGATGACGCAGCACGTTTCAACCGTGATGCCGGCGTCACCGGCGTACTGCTGTTCGATGGCGCGCGCTTTGTGCAATACATGGAGGGCCCGGAAGATGGCCTGCAGGTGGCATATTCCCGGGTGCTGGGTGCCAGCAGCCACAGCGGCCTGATCGAACTGCAGCGCGGCAGGGTGGGGCAGAGACGGCTACCTTTCTGGCCGATGCGTTGGCTGCCGGTGGAACCGACGGAGCTGAGGCGGGTGGCCGGCGCGGACTGGACCGGTTTCGTCCAGCGCGAAGGCACCGGCGCGTCCACCAGTGCCACGGGCATGGAGCTGCTGCGCGCCCTGGTTGAACCCTATACCGCAGCGTTGTGAGTACACTCCGCATCGGCACGCAATGGATGGTGGAGGGCACGGCACCCGACGAGGTGGCAGCCGTATTGCCGGAGGCCACGGAAAGCGGCAGGCTTCGATTGCAGCCTTCCGCCAGCATCGGTCCCTCCACCTCACCCCGTACGGAGTCGCCATGACACAAGCCACTTTCCACAGCGGACACCACCGCCGGCTGGACGTTCTTGCCGGAGCGTGGGAGACCACTCTCATCGCGCTGCAACCCGACGGCAGCACGGGCGGGGTGTCGTTCGCATCGGACGTCTACACGTGGATGCCCAATGGTCACTTCCTGGTGCATGAGGTCGACGCGATGATGGACGGGCAGCGTGTGCGCTCCACGGAAATCATCGGCGTCGATGTTGAATCCGGTGGTTTCTTCAGCCGCAGCTACGACGCTGATGGTGGCACCAGCGATTTCACTTCACGACTTGATGGCGGCAGGTACACCATCCAGGGCCAGTCCCAGCGGTTCGACGGCGTGATCAGCAGCGACCGGCAGTTGCTGACCGGGGAATGGGAGCATCGGGTCGGCGATGACTGGATCCCGTTCGTCCGCATCGTGCTTGAACGGGCCAAGTAGATTCGCTTGTTCCGCAGGCGCCCCCGGATCGGGGGCTTCGCGGCTGGCCGCCCCTAGCGCTTGGGCGGCGGGGGCGCGCCTTCTTTCCCACGTTCGGCCTCCGGCCCCGAGGCCTGGTCTTCGGAAGCGGCGGTGCCGCTGCCGCCGCCGGGCACGTTGCGCGCCGGCGCGCTGGCCGCTGGTGGGGTTTGCCGAACCGCATGGGCATGTTGTGCCTTATCGGTCGGTTCGCCTTGCTTGCAGGCCGACAATGCCAGCGTCGCCACGGCACACAGCAGCAGTACCCGCATGGACACTCTCCGGAGTAGGAAACCCCTTGTTTCTAGCGTTGAGCGCGTTGTGCGGGCGTGACGGGGGCGGTAGCGCACCGGCTGAAATCTGCCTCTGCTGGTGCCGGGAAGAAGGGCGCTTCGCCGCGCTGCGGCGCTTCCTGCTCACTCCGCGACGACGTTCAGGTGCGTTAAAGTTGGCCGCGTAGGTGCCCCCCGCGTCGCGGTCAGGGGCAGCCGAAGAAGTGACGCATCAGGAGTCCACATCATGAGTTTTCCCGAGGGATTGGAAGGGAGTGGGCAAGGCCTGACGCGCAGAACCTTCCTGCTGGCCGTTGGCTCCGCTTCGCTGCTGGTTGCCTGCAACGGCAAGGCGCCAGCAACCCATGCCGGTGCCACGCCAGCGAAACGGGCGGACGGGCGCTTTCTGCAGCTCTCCCAGGCACTGACCGGGAAGTCCGACCTTGATCCGGCAACCGCCGCGCGCATCGAAGCCGCCTTCGCCAAGCTGCATCCCGACATGCACGCCCAGTTCCCCGCACTCGCGGCCAAGGCGCAACAGGTGCAGGGCGCTGAAGCACTGCTGGCGGCTGTTGGCGATGCACGGCCGACAGCGCTGGCCATCATCACTGCCTGGTACACCGGCAGCATAGGCAAGGGGCCGCAGGCCATCACCGTTTCCTATCGCGATGCGCTGATGCAGCGCCCGGTGGACGATGGCCTGTTTCCGCCCACCTACGCACAAGGCGGTCCCGCATGGTGGACGGCCGAACCGCCGGCGGCGGTACGCGCGCACGGCTGAGCCTGCGCTTCCAGCTCTTTTCCCGTAATTGTTATGGATTCCCCTCATGAAAGCTCCGGTTTTCCGTGATGGCGACGCCGATGCCGATGTTGTGATCGTCGGTTCGGGCGTCGTCGGCGCATTGATCGCCCACCAATTGGTTCGTGCCGGAAAATCGGTTCTTGTGCTGGAGGCGGGCCCCCGCCTGCATCGTTCCGACGTGGTCGAGAACTGGCGCAACGCCAGCTTCGAACGGCGCATCGGCAGTGATTTCCAGGGGCCGTATCCGCAGTCACCGCTTGCCACCGCGCCGCTGTACTTCCCGGCCAATGACTACGTGGGCCTGACCGGCCCCGACGCCAGCAGCTTCCATCAGGGCTTCATCAAGGCCGTCGGTGGCACCACCTGGCACTGGGCCGCCTCCTGCTGGCGCCACCTGCCGGTGGACTTCAGGATGCAGAGCACCTACGGGGTGGGGCGCGACTGGCCGATCAGCTACGACGACATCGAGCCTTATTACTGCCGCGCCGAGGAGGCGATGGGCGTCTCCGGGCCGAATGATCCGGACAAGCAGAGCCCCTCCGAGCGATCCAGGCCCTACCTCGCCGACATGATTCCCTGGGGCAACGGTGACAAGGTGTTCGCCGAGGTGGTCAATCCGCACGGCTACAACCTGGTACCCATTCCGCAGGGTCGCATGGTCACGCCCTGGAACGACCGGCCCGCCTGCTGCGGCAACAACAACTGCCAGCCGATCTGCCCGATCGGCGCGATGTACAACGGCATCCATACCATCGAAGCGGCCGAGAAACTGGGTGCGCAGGTGCTGGCCGAAGCAGTGGCCTACAAGATCGATACCGACGCGCAGAACCGGGTCACGGCCATCCACTGGTATGACAACAACAAGGTCAGCCACAAGGCCACCGGCCGCAGTTTCGTGATTGCGTGCAACGCACTGGAGACGCCGCGTCTGCTGCTGCTTGCCGCCAATGAGCAGAACCCGAACGGCATCGCCAACAGTTCCGACCAGGTGGGGCGCAACATGCTCGACCATTCCGGTTTCCACTGCTCGTTCATTGCCGACAGGCCGATCTGGCTGGGCCGTGGACCGGCGCAGTCCAGCTGCATGGTTGGCCCGCGAGACGGCGCTTTCCGCTCGCAGTACTCGGCCACCAAGATCATCCTCAACAACATCAGCCGGGTGGCGATCGCCACCGACCAGGCGCTGAAGAAAGGCCTGGTCGGCGACGCGCTGGATGCGGAGATCCGCCGCCGTGCGGTCTTCGGCGTGGATCTTTCGATCAGCCTGGAACCTTTGCCGGATCCCAGCAACCGGTTGACGCTGTCGAAAACGCGGGTGGATGGCCACGGCCTGGCCTGCCCGGATATCCACTACTCGCTGGGCGACTACGCCCGCAAGGGCTATGACGAGTCCTGCAAGCAGTTGCGTCACATCGGCTCGCTGTTCAACGCCGAGGAATTCGTCATCACCACGGCGCTCAACGCCAACAACCACATCATGGGCTCGACCATCATGGGCGCTGACCCGCGCGATTCGGTGGTCGATGGCGATTGCCGCGCACACGATCATCCCAACCTGTGGCTCCCGGGCGGCGGCCCCATGGTGTCGGCCAGCGTGGTCAACAGCACCTTGACCATGGCCGCGCTTGCGCTGAAGGCGGCAGATGCCATCGAGCGTGCCGCATGAAGACCTTCGCCTCGGCTCTGCTGATGCTGCTGGCCGCAGCCAGTCAATCCGCGCGCGCCGACGAGGTTGCCGAACGTGGGCGCTACCTCTCGGTCGCTGCGGACTGCGTGGCATGCCACACCAGCCCCAGGCAGGGCAAACCCTACGCAGGCGGCTACGCGATTGCCTCGCCGCTGGGTGAGATATGGGCAAGCAACATCACGCCCTCCAGAAGCCATGGCATCGGCCTCTACAGCGAAAGTGATTTCGCCAGGGCGGTACGTGAAGGCGTGCGCAAGGATGGCGCCCATCTTTATCCGGCGATGCCCTATACCTCCTATGCCAAGCTGACCGACGAGGACATCCACGCGCTGTATACCTACTTCATGAAGGAGGTGGCGCCGGTCGATGAGGAAGCTCACGCGACCGAGCTGCCGTTCCCCTTCAGCATCCGCCAGTCCATGGCGGTGTGGAACCTGCTGTTCCTGGACAAGGAAACGTTCACCCCCGATGCGGGCAGGAGCGCGCAGTGGAATCGCGGCGCCTATCTGGTGGAGGGCCTGGCGCATTGCTCCAGCTGCCACAGCCCGCGCGGGCTGATGATGCAGGAAGTGGGCGGCAAGGCCTTTGCCGGCGGATCGCTGGGTGACTGGTACGCCCCCAACATCACCTCCCACCCCACCAGCGGCATCGGTGGTTGGAGCGATGCCGAGCTGGCCCAGTACCTGAAGACCGGCCGCGTCGCCGGCAAGGCGCAGGCCGGTGGCGGCATGGCCGAAGCGGTGAGCAACAGCCTGTCCAAGCTGCAGGACGAGGACATCGCCGCCATCGTCGACTACCTGCGCACGGTGCCGGCCGTGGCCGATCCTGAGGCCACCCGGCCAGCCTTCGCGTGGGGCGACGCCGCCACGGCGCCGGGTGAGCAGCCGGTACGCGGAACGAGTGCTGCACTGGCCTCGGGCGGGGTGCTGTATTCGGGCCTGTGCGCAAGCTGCCACGGATCGCGCGGCGAGGGCAGCAGGGACGGGTACTATCCCTCCCTGGTGCACAACACCACCGTTGGCATGACCCGCCCGCAGAACCTGATCGCCACCATCATCGGCGGCGTTGACCGCGATGTGCACGGCGAACACGCGTTGATGCCGCACTTCTCGAAAGGCTCGTTCGTACAGGACCTGAGTGACGCCGATATCGCAGCGGTTGCGACCTACGTGCGCACGCAGTTCGGGCCGGGCGACCAGGTCACCGAGGCGCAGGTTGCGCTGACCCGTGCCGGCGGCGAGAAGCCACTTCTGGCGAAGATTGCACGCTTGTGGCTGCCGATGCTCATCCTTGCCGTGCTGGCGTTGGTAGGCATCGTGCTGCTGGTGCGACGCGCCTGGAAGACCCGAAAGGCGCGGAGGGCGGCCGCATGAATTTCGTATCCTTGACCGGCATCGGGCTGCTTGCCTTCATCGTCAACGGGTCGGTGTCGGCTGCCGAATCCAGTGCCACCGCCAAGCCCAAATCGGTCGACAGCGTCGCGCAGACGCCGCTGAGCGCAGATTGGGCGGCGCGCCTCTGGCTGCAGGACCGCGGTGTCACGCCGAGTGCGCGCATCGTGATCGGCAGCGGTGTCAACAGCGATGGATACAAGGGCAGCGGCTGGTCCACCGCCGAGCACATGGACCTGGGCGCGACGATCGACACCGGCAAGGCATTCGGCTTCGACGGCACCCTGCGCGTGGTGCTCTCCGATCGCTTCGGCAACGCCATCAACGAACGATCCACCGGTTCCTACATCCAGAACCAGGCCTTCTATGGCCAGGGCCAGAACCTGCGTTTCAACGAACTCTCCTACGAACGGCTGCTGCTGGACAAGCGGCTGAGCCTGAAGGGTGGCTTCTACTCGATGGGCAACGACTTCGGTGGCTTGCCCTACACCTGCAATTTCAACAACAACGGCCAGTGCGGGCATCCGCTGGGCCCGATCTACAGCTCCGGGTGGCTGGACAACCCGACGGGCCAATGGGGCCTGCGGGTAAAGTGGAACGATCCCTCGGGCTGGTACGCACAAACCGGCATCTATGACGTCAACCCGACGCGCAAGCAGGCCAACAGTGGCTTCCGTGTTTCGACGAAGGGAAAGACCGGCCTGTTCCTGCCGGTCGAGCTGGGCTACAGCCATGGCAAGTCCGGCGAGGACTATGGCGGTACCTACAAGGTCGGCTACTACCTGGATACCTCCAACGCCGATGACATCGGTGACCCGACGGCACCTCGCGCTTCGCATCGCAGCGGTTCGTACGTGCAGGCCGCGCAGCGGGTGTGGAAGCCCGAGGGTGACACGGTGCGCGGCATTTCGGTGTTCGGCGTGGCCACCCGGGCGGATGCAAAGACCGGGTTGATGCGCTACTCGTGGGAGGCGGGCGTGAGCTGGCGCGGCGTGATCGCATCGCGCGAGGATGATGTGCTCAGCCTGGCCTGGAACCGGCTGGACATCTCCGACCGGCTCGCCCGCCATCAGCAGCTGACCGGAAAGGATGTGCAGAGCAACGAGCAGTTCGTCGAGCTGAACTACGGCGTGCAGGTCGCCCCGTGGCTGGTGCTGCGGCCGGCGGTGCAGTACGTGGCACGGCCCGGCGCCTATGCCAGCCGACCCGACAGCTGGGTGTTCACCCTGCAGGCGCAGGCGACGCTGTAGGCGCATCAGGGCCCGCAGCATGGGGTGCCGAACGTGCGCCCCATGCTGCAACGCAAGGTGTAAGCCACCATTCGCACTGGTACGGTCCTGCCCGTTGCACCACCAACGACGGGGAGAGACGACGATGCGCAAGGTATTGCTGCTGTTGATCCTGCTGACCGGACTGTCGCCCACCGCCTGGGCCGCCACGGTCAAGACCACCCACCGCACCCTTGCCAGCTGGGACGGCACGCCCCTCGGGGTCTTTGTCATCGAACCCCAGGACGCAGGTGGCGGTAAGTACCCGCTGCTGGTGATGCCCAGCAGCTGGGCCGTACCGAGCGTGGAGTACGTAGGGGTGGCACAGGCGCTGGCCAAGCGCGGCTACGTGGTCATCAGCTACAGCTCGCGCGGCTTCTGGGAGTCCGGCGGGGCCATCGATATTGCCGGGCCGGCCACGGTCGAGGATGTCAGCGCATTGATCGACTGGGCGCTGGACAACACCCAGGCCGACCCGGCGCGGATCGGCGTCTCGGGCATCTCCTACGGCGCCGGCACCAGCCTGCTGGCGGCGGCACGCGATCCCCGCATCAAGGCGGTGGCTGCCCTCAGCGGATGGGCCGACCTGCAGGCGTCGCTGTACGCCAACGACACCCCCAGCGCACAGGGAATCGCGCTGCTGGTGGCCGCCGGCCTGGTCACCGGCCGACCCGGGGCAGAGCTGGCCACGATCAACCGCAACGTGGTGGTCGGCAACTACCAGGGTGCAGTGGAATCGCTGCTGCCCGTGGCCGCGATCCGCAGCCCTGCTGCGAGCATCAGCGAGATCAACGCCAACCAGCCGGCCGTGTTCCTGGCCAACGCCTTCAACGACAGCCTGTTCCCGCCGGGTCAGCTGGTGGACTTCTTCAACCAGCTGAAAGGCCCCAAGCAGCTGCAACTGCGCCACGGCGACCATGCCCTCAACGAGGCCTTGGGCGCACTGGGCATTCCCAACGAGGTCTACGACTCGGCGGGCGACTGGTTCGACCACTACCTCAAGGGCGTGGCCAACGGCATCGACCGCGAGCCGGCGGTGCAGCTGAAGTCGCAGAAGGGCAGCTGGAGCAGCTACCCGAACTGGCAGGCCACCAACAGTGGTGCGGTCAGCTACGCGTTGACCGCACCCGGCGGCCTGCTTCTGCCCACCGGGGGGCTGGTTGAAAACGGGCGCAGCAACGGCTGGAACTACCGCATCGGCAGTGGCCTGGCTACCGCCGCCAATTCCGGCGTGGCGATGGTGTCCGGCTCGCTGCAGATGATCAACCTTCCGCCGGGTGCGTACGTGCCTTTCATCGGGCGCAACGCCGCCGGCGTCTGGCAGGGGCCGGTGTACTGGAACGCACGCCGCCTGGACGGCGCGCCGGAAGTGCGCGTGACCGTTACCCCCAGCCGCGCCAACACCACGCTGTATGCCTATCTGTACGCGGAAGATGTGCTGGGCAATGGCCAGCTGATCAGCCACAAGCCCTACACCCTGCGTGGCGTTGCGCCCGGCCAGGCGACCACCCTCGATCTGCGTCTGGAAGCGAGCAGCTGGAACATTCCGGCGGGCAGCCGGCTGACGCTGGTGGTCGATACGGTGGACCTGCGCTATGCAGGCATCAGCCAGTTGGGCGGGGCGGTGACCTTCAGTTCGCCCGCGTCCGCACCATCTGTGCTGAAGGTGCCGTTGCATTGAATCGATCCCGTGCCCGCCGTTGCGGGCACGGGCACTCCCTGTGCGCACGGTCGCCCCCACGTGCACGTGCTGGAGTCAACGCTTGCCGGCCGTCCTGTATCGGGACGCCCCTGTCCGCTCAGCGTACTCCTCAGGGCTGCACGTGCTGTGTCTGCACCATCTGCACCACCACCTTGCCCTTGGCGCGGCCGCCGTCCATGTAGGCCAATGCTCTGCCGGTTTCCTCGAAGGGAAAGACCGTGTCGACCACCGGGTGCAGGGCGCCTGATTCGACCAGTGCCGTGACCTGTTCCAGCTGTTGCCCATCAGCACGCATGAACACGAAGCTGTACCGGATGTTCCTGCGCGCGGCCTTGCGGCGGATGCGAAGACTCAACAGGCGCAGCACCTGCCGAAGCGGCCAGGCCAATCCTCTTGCCGCACCGAATGCCGGCGTGGGTGGCCCGGAAATGGAAATCAGGTGACCGCCGGGCTTGAGGATGCCGAGGGATCGATCGAGTTCGGCGCTGCCGAGGCTGTTGAGGACCACGTCGTAGTCACGCAGCACGGCAGCGAAGTCCTGCTGCCGGTAATCGATGACGACGTCCGCACCCAGTGCCTTCACCCAGGCAACGTTGGCCGTGCTGGTGGTGGTGGCGACGAAGGCGCCAAGGTGCTTGGCAAGCTGGATCGCAATCGTGCCGACGCCACCGGAGCCGGCCTGGATGAAGACCCGTTGTCCCTTCTTCAATGCTGCGGTTTCGACCAGCACCTGCCAGGCGGTTAGTGCCACCAGTGGCAGGGCGGCAGCCTCGACCATGCCAAGGTTCTTCGGTATTGGTGCGACCGAGGAGGCCTTGACCGCGATGTACTCCGCAAATCCGCCGATGCGATCATCGTCCGGGCGGGCATACACCTGGTCGCCCGGCTTGAACCGGCCTGCGCGATCGCCGACCCGCACCACCGTCCCGGCCACATCG
This sequence comes from Stenotrophomonas sp. G4, assembly GCF_003428825.1. Taxonomy (NCBI): domain Bacteria; kingdom Pseudomonadati; phylum Pseudomonadota; class Gammaproteobacteria; order Lysobacterales; family Lysobacteraceae; genus Stenotrophomonas; species Stenotrophomonas sp. G4. The sequence goes on along the minus strand of NZ_CP031741.1, from coordinate 2,328,813 downwards.
TTGCCCAGGATCAACGGAAAGCGATAGGGCAGGATCTGTTTGAACTCGCCGTGCCTGATCTTGCTGTCCAGTGCATTCACGCCTGCGGCATGAACCCGGATCAGGACATCGTCGTCGCCCACATGCGGCTCGGGCACGTCGGCGATGCGGCCGACGTCCTTGCTGCTGTAGCGGTCAATGATGAAGGCTTTCATGGCGGACGGTTCCTGCAGTGATGGGGCCGGGTGGATGCAACGGAGGCCGGCCTCAGGCGCCGGTGCGGTAGCGCTCTGCGGCGTGCGCCTGGCGGATGTCGCCGAGCAGGGCCTGGCGTGCGCCATCCAGCGTGTCCCAGCGTTCGGCCACGTGCAGCGGCGGAATGGTCACCGTTTCGCGACGATCGAAGCCGACCAGCGCTGCATCGACCAGTTCGCCAACGTCCATCACTTCAGCAAGCGTGGTGATGTCGATACCGGCGCGTTCCCAGATCTCGGTGCGCGTGGCAGCGGGCAGCACCGCCTGCACATGGACGCCCTTCGGGGCCAGTTCCTGGCTCAGGCCCTGCGACAGGAACAGCACGTATGCCTTGCTCGCGCCGTACACGGACATGCCGAACTCCGGTGCAAGTCCAACCACCGATCCGATGTTGACGATCGCGCCGTTGCCGGCACCGACCAGCCGCGGCGCAATGGCGGCGGCCAGGCGCGTGAGCGCGGTGGTGTTCAGGGTGACCAGGCGTTCGATGGCGTCGGCCGACTGTGCGAGGAAGTCGCCGGACTGGGCGATACCGGCATTGTTGATGAGGATGCCGATGCGCGCATCGTCGCGCAGCCGTGCCTCGACCGTGGCCAGCGCGTCAGCCTGGGTGAGATCGGCCGGCAGTATGTCCACCGCCACGCCGGTCTCTTGGCGCAGTCGCGCGGCGAGTGCTTCCAGTCGGGCGCTGTCACGCGCGACCAGGACGAGGTCATGCCCGCGCCGCGCGAAGCGGTCGGCATAGGTGGCACCGATGCCGCTGGAAGCGCCGGTGATGAGGACGGAAGGGAGGACGGACATGATGGGCTTCTCTGGACGGGGGACGTGTCGGATGCGGGCGGCCGCGTTACTGCGCGTGCGCTTCAGCCAGGGTGGGGTAGTCGGTGTAGCCTTCGGCGCCACCGCCATACAGCGTGGCCGGGTTCAGTGCCGCCAGCGCTGCGCCGCGCTTGAGGCGCTCGACCAGATCGGGGTTGCTGATGAACGGGCGACCGAAGGCGACCAGATCGGCCCTGCCTTCGGATACTCGGGCGCTGGCCAGCTGCAGGTCGTAGCCGTTGTTGGCCAGGTAGGTGCCGTTGAAGCGACGGCGCAGCCCATCGAAGTCGAACGGTGCCACATCGCGCGGGCCACCCGTGGCGCCCTCGACCACATGCAGGTAGACAATGCCCAGCGCGCTGAGTTGATCGACGATGTAGTCGTACTGGGGCTGCGGATCGCTGACGGTGGAAATGGCATTGGCCGGCGACACCGGCGAAATGCGCACGCCGGTGCGGTCAGCGCCGATTTCGCCCGCCACCGCAGCGGTCACCTCAAGCAGGAGGCGGGCACGGTTCTCGACCGAGCCGCCATACGCGTCGGTGCGCTGGTTGGCCCCGTCCTTGATGAACTGTTCGAGCAGGTAGCCGTTGGCGCCGTGGATCTCCACGCCGTCAAAACCCGCTGCGATGGCGTTGGCAGCGGCCTGGCGGAAATCGTCGACGATGGCGGGCAGCTCGTCGATTTCCAGGGCGCGCGGCTCGGACACATCGACGAAACCATTGTTGACGAAGGTCTTGGTCTGCGCGCGGAGGGCCGAGGCGGAAACCGGCGCGGCGTTGCCGGGCTGCAGGTCGACGTGCGAGATGCGGCCGACGTGCCACAGCTGCACGAAGATGTGCCCGCCGCGTGCGTGCACCGCATCGGTGACGGTGCGCCAGCCGTCGATCTGGTCCTGCGTGTACAGCCCCGGGGTGTCCTGGTAGCCCTGCGCCTGCGCCGAGACCTGGGTGGCTTCGGTGATGATCAGGCCGGCTGATGCGCGCTGGGCGTAGTAGGTGCTGGCCAGCGGACTGGGTACCAGGCCTTCGCCGGCGCGGTTGCGTGTCAGCGGTGCCATCACGATGCGGTTGGCCAGCGTCAGCGGGCCGAGGGGATAGGGCTGGAAAAGCGTGGCGTCGGACATGGGAGGGTGGGCTCGTCTACGGAGGAGGGGTCTGGATCAATGATGATGACCATCATCATTGATGTCAATGGTTTGATGATGAATATAATCTATGTGTGTTAAAGTGCCCTCCACACGCGACAGGACTCCCAAGGGCGAAGGCTCATGAAGGTCACCAAGGCACAGGCGCAGGCCAACCGGGCACACATCGTCGAAACCGCCTCCACGCTGTTCCGCGAGCGCGGCTACGACGGCGTTGGCGTGGCCGACCTGATGGCCGCCGCTGGCTTCACCCATGGCGGCTTCTACAAGCATTTCGGCTCGAAGGCCGACCTGATGGCCGAAGCAGCCGCCTGCGGCCTGACCAGCTCGGCCGCAGCGGTGGCTGATCTGGATGTGCAGGCATTCGTGAGCGAGTACCTGTCCCGCGCGCACCGCGACGGGCCCGGCCAGGGTTGCACGCTGGCGGCGCTGTGCACCGACGCGGCGCGGCAGACGGACGCGGTCAAGGCTGCCTTTGCGGCCGGCATCGAGGCCAGGCTGGCAACACGGGCCACGCAGGAGGGGCAGGCGCAGCGCGATCCGGACGATGCGGCGCGTGCGCGCAGGATTGCGCTGATGGCTCAAGCGGTCGGCGCGCTGGTGCTGTCGAGGTCCTGCCCGGACGAATCGCCGCTGGCGGACGAAATCCTGGATGCATGCCGGGCGGATCTGCTGGCCCGGTTGCCAGCTGCGTCCAGCCGCTGAGCTGCGCCTTCCAGCGCCAGGACGTGCTGGAAGACGCTGCGCTGGAAGGCAATGGTCGGTGCTAGCCGGACGTCCGCAGCAGCGCCGCAACCGCCTTTGCCGTCGCCTTGGCCGACTGCGGATTCTGGCCGGTGACCAGCCTGCCATCGACAACCACCTTCGGCACGAACGGCAGTAGTCCCTTCTCGTACAGGGCTCCTCGCCGGGACATTTCCGCCTGCGCGTTGTACGGCATCTGCCTGGAAACACCCGCCAGGATTTCCTCGGTCCAGGAGAATCCTGTTACCCGCCGGCCCTGCACCAGCAGCTGCCCATTGCTCAGCCGGGTATTGAGCAGGCCGCAATAGCCGTGGCAGACCGCCGAGACGATTCCGCCCTGCTCATGGATGTCCCGGGTGATTTTCTGGATGCCCTCGCTGTCCGGGAAATCCCACATCACCGCATGCCCACCGGTGAAGTAGATCGCGTCGTACGCGGCAGCGTCGACGTTGTCGGGGGCGAGCGTGTTGTCCAGCAGTGCCATGCGCGCCGGATCCTGCAGCCATGCCTTCGCCGAATGGTCCAGCGCCGGCCATTTCAGCGAGCGCGGCTCAAGCGGTGAGTGCCCGCCACGTGGGCTGACCAGGTGCTGTTCATGGCCTTGCCCGGCGAACAGGTCGTAGGCATGCGTCAGTTCCGACAACCAGAGCCCGGTCCTGTGGCTGGGGTCATCGTAATGCGCGACATTGGTGACAACATGGAGGATGCGACGGTTCATCGGATACGCCTCTGGCTCATTTTCGGGTTTCCCATTCGTGCTTGATCTGCCGCAGTCCTGCGTCGTAGCTGGTTACGGGAAAGTCGGGAAAGCGCTGCTTGAACTTTCCGGATTCGAAGCGATTGTCATGCTCATAGCGCGGCAGCAGCTCCCGAATCTCGCGCGCACCTTTCGAGAACAGGCCGGCGATGTACAGCGCAGTCCTGCCGAGGGTGGCATGGGTGTCCGGCCTGCCGAACACAGTGCAGGCCAGGGTGGCGAACTGGGCATAGGTCAATCTCGGCTCACTGCAGGGCAGATGCCACGTCTGGTTCTGCGCGTCGGGCGTATTGCCCAGCAGTGCGAGCGCGCGACTGGCGTCGGGCGTCCAGATCAGCGTTCTGAGGGTATCGTCGCGCAGTGGCACGCGCGGCGACTTGCCAGCCTTCAGCCTGTCGATGATCAGGGCATTGGTGAAGCTCTGCGTGCTGCCCGGGCCATAGAATTCCGGTGCTCGGGCGATGGTGACGGCGATGCGCCCGGCTGCCATCTCATCCAGGACCATGCGCGCCATCTCTGCGCGCACGCGTGCCTTCCTGCCGGCCGGCGCGAACACGGTGTCCTCGGTCTGCGCAGCCGCCGTCTGCGGATACATGTAGGTATTGTCGAAGTACGCAAATGCAGCGCCGGTGGCGACGGCGGCATCCAGCGCGTTCTTCAGCATGGAAGGAAACTGCCGCTCCCAGAGCCCTGAATCCGGCGGCAGCCCTGCGGTGAAATAGACGATGTCGCTGCCTTCAACGGCTTTCAGCGTCTGCTCTGCATCCAGCAGGTCCGCCGGCACAAGCTGGTCGCCCGTGTTGACCGGCCGCGGCGTGCGGCTCACCAGGCGAAGGTCGTCGGTGTAGGTGCGCTTCAGCGCGCGCGCCAGTTCCTGGGCGATCTGGCCGTTTGCTCCCAGAATGGTCTGCATCTCTTTTCCTTGGGCGTCTGGGCCTCTGATCGCCCGGGGTGGAAGTTCAGCCCAGGGCGCCGGCGCCACAGTGCCGCGCGGGTGCTCGCCAGACCGCCGTCGGCAACCTCTCACGCTGACGGTCGCGGCAGTGTATGTTTAAAGTCAACTTGAAGGTCAAGGGGCGGTGTCAAGATGAAAATCGGGGATCTGGCCAAGGCCACGGGCCTGGCCCCATCGCGCATCCGGTTCTATGAGGCCGAAGGCCTGATCAGCGCGCCGCCCAGGGGGAGCAACGGCTACCGGATCTATTCCCCGGACGTATTGGGCGTGCTGCAGATCATCGACAACGCGCAACGCGTCGGCTTCTCACTTGATGAGATCCGGCATTTCCTGCCTGGGGGCACGCAGGCGTGCGATCACCAAGGCCTGGTCGAGTCGCTGGGCAGGCGCCTGGCCGAGATCCGGCGCTTGATCCTGCAACTGCAGGAGAACGAAGCGCGCCTGCTGGGCATCATCGAGGGTGTCACCCAACGCCCTGAGGGCATTTCCTGCACCGACAACCAGCTCAGGCTGATGGATCTGCTGGATCCTCCACGGCGCCAGCGGGACGGGCGCGCAGGGCGACCACGTAGAGGAATGAAGTGACCCTCCGTTGGCCGCAGGCCGCAGCGTCAACCTGCGTCGGTGGCTGCGCCCACATCATGCAGGCTGCGCAGCTTCTTCTTGTTGATCTTGCCCACGCTGGTGCGTTCCAGCGAATCGACGAAGCTGACGCGGTCGGGGATCGCGTAGCGGGAGATATCACCGGAGCGGCTGCGTGCTGCGACCAGTTCGATGATCTCCGCCTCGGTCACATCGCTGCCATGCTGCCGGACCACCAACGGCAGCGGTCGTTCGCCCCATTTCGTATCGCTGATGCCGATGACCGCGACCTCGTTGACCGCCGGATGCAGGGCGATGATGTCCTCCAGGGCGAGCGAGGAGATCCACTCGCCACCGGTCTTGATCACATCCTTGATGCGGTCGGTCACGCGCAGGTAGCCGCTGCCATCGATGTTGCCGATGTCCCCGGTGTGCAGGTAACCGCCGGCCCATAACGCCGTCGAAGCGTCCGGATTGTGCAGATAGCCCTGGGTGAGCCAGGGCGTGCGCACCACCACTTCCCCGGTGGCGATGCCATCGTGGGCAACATCATTCATGCGTTCGTCGACGATGCGCAGGTCAACCAGCGGCACCGGAATGCCGGCCTTGGTGCGCAGGGACAGCTCCTCGTCCGGGCCGTCCACGGCGTCGGCATCGATCTGCGCGAGGGTGAGCAGCGGGCAGGTTTCGGACATGCCGTAGCCACCGAAGATGTCGATGCCACGGGCCAGTGCCTGCTGCGCCAGTGCCCGCGGTAGTGCCGCGCCGCCGATGATCACCTTCCAGCGGCGCAGGTCGGTATCGGCAGCGGTGGGATGGCCCAGCAGCATATGCAGGATGGTCGGCACGCAGTGCGAGAACGTCACCTTCTCGCGGGCGATCAGCGCCAGCAACGTGCCCGGCAGGTAGCGGCCGGGGTAGACCTGCTTGATGCCCAGCAGCGTGGCCACGTACGGCATGCCCCAGGCATGGACATGGAACATCGGCGTGATCGGCATGTAGACATCGTCGCGGTGCAGGCGGCCCTGGCTGGACGCGCTGCCGAGGGCTGCCATCGCCGCAAGCGAGTGCAGTACCAGTTGCCGATGGCTGAAGTACACGCCTTTGGGCAGGCCCGTGGTGCCGGTCGTATAGAACGTGGTGGCGCGGGTGTTCTCGTCGAAGTCCGGGAAGCGGGTGATGGGCGTGGCCTCGCGCAGCCCGGCCTCATACTCGGTCGCGAAACCCGCTGGCAGCGGGCCCTCATCATCATCCAGCAGGATGCGCGTGCGCATGTCCGGCAGCTGTTCTTCGATGGCGTCCAGCACCGGCAGGAACTCGCGGTTGGCCAGGATCACCCGCGCACCGCTGTGATTGAGCGTATAGGCAATCTGCTCGGGCGCCAGGCGGATGTTCACCATCATCAGCACCGCTCCGATCATCGGCACGGCGAAATAGCTCTCCAGGTAGCGGTTGCTGTCCCAGTCCATCACCGCCACGGTATCGCCGCGCTTTACCCCGAGCGAGGTCAGCAGCCCGGCCAACTGGCCGATGCGCGCCTGCAGGGTGCGGTAGTCGAAGCGGACCTTGTCGCCGTAGACGATTTCCTGCCGTGGACGCACTGCCAGAGGTGTCAGCAGCAGCTGCTTGATCAGCAGGGGGTAGGCCTGAGGCTCGGCGGCGGGCGCGTCTGCGGCGGTGGCGAATGACATGTGATCTTCCTGATGGGGCGGCGCGTCAGCGGCCGCGGGCCGCGGGAATGGACAGCTGCTCGCGCAGCAGCGGCGCCTCCGCGCGTGGGCTCGGCTGGATGAGTGTATCCTGCGGCAGCGCTCGCGCTGGATCTTCAAGGTGTTCCCACACCTGGTCCATCGCCGCGAACAGGTAGGGCAGCAGCGGGACGTAGCGCTTCCGGTAGTCCGGGAAGGCCAGCAGCGAGTCGAAGTGCTGTGCCTTGTTCACCCGCCAATAGGCGATCTGCGCCCCGGCCTTGCGGGCAAGTGGCACGTAGCGATCACTGGTCATGCTGATCGGTACGAGCCCGTCGTCCAGGCCATGGATGACCACGATCGGCAGGCCGCGACGCGGCGCCTTGGCAGTCGCTGCGGTGATGCCGGCGCGTACCCGTCGGGCATCGGCGCTGTCACTCTCGCCAAGTGCGCGCAAGCAGCGCAGGCCACGCAGCGGATCAGCTGCTGCCCCGGTGGCATTGCCGTCCACCAGAACCACGCCGCTGCCCGGCGGGATGCCACTGCCCTCGCTCCACCAGGTTGCACGAACCTCGGCCGTGGCCGCGTGGGGTCTGCCGTCGGTGCCGGCGGCCGAGAAGCTGTACGCGCAGGGATGTTCACCCGTGGCGTAGCGTCCATAGGCTGACGAATAAGTCGCTGCGATGGCGCGCCACAGATCGAAACCGGTGGAGAATGCACCGGCGCGAAGTGCATCGGCGCTCAAACCCGCGTCGAGCAGCTGCTGCCGTGCCGACCGTGCCTGTGCTGCAGTGTCATCGCCTTGCACCAACCCAGCGGATTTCAGCGTGGCACATCGCTGGGTCCACCCTGGCACGGCCTGCGCCCGCATCGGCGGTTGTGGTAGATCGTCCTCGGTCAGCAGGGCGCAGGGCATCAGCAACGCGGCCTGGGTGACGAAGTCGTACAGCGGCGGAGCGCCGGCCACCGAGACATTGGGTTCGCCGGCCACCATCGCATCGAACCAGTCGCCTTCGATCTCCGCCGCGCGCAGCACGGCGCCACCGCCATTGGATACGCCCACGCCCAGCGTGCGTGTATTGGCCGCAGTGAACGGGGCCGATTGCGGATAGGCGCGGTCCAGCGCCTGCAGGCCGAACTGCAGCGCCTGCAGCAGATGGCGGCCCCAGTCTGCTTCCGGGTTGTCACCGGAATGGGCATGTTTGAAGGCGATTCCCTGCGCGGCTGTCGCACCCGCAGGAATGAAGGCCAACGCGCCTTGGCTGGCTGGCGTGCCGTCTGCCTGGAAGCCGGCCTTGGCGTCCAGATCGTAGTAATCACTGCCGGCGCCCTTGTCGGTATAGGCGACCGCGCAGCCATGTGCCAGGCCCCAGCTGCCGGCAACCGCGATCGCGCCATGGATGCCACGCGAACCGGAAGATGCCGCGACGACCAGGCAGCGCCGCGCGGCGTCGAAACTGTCGGGCACCTGCACCAGTACCCGATGGGGATGGCGGGCGCCGGGAACGCGCGCATAGGCGGAGAACTCGCGGCCGGGTACCGCCTGCAGGCTGCCGTAGACACCGCCAAAGCCGCCGCCGGGTGTCAGGTCGGCGATGCCGCGCCAGCTGCTCCAGATCGCACGACGCCGTGCTTCCTCGGCCGTGGGCTGGGCCGGGTTGGCAAACGCCGGCGCGGTGGCCGAGCGCAGGGCGTCGATGCCCAGGCCTGCGGTCAGCAGTTCGTCGCTGCCGCGATGCACGGTTTCCCGCCACTGCTCGAACACCGGAACAGCGGTGGTGGGGCGGGGCGGGGCGGCGTGAGTGCTGGAGATGCTGCCCAGAAGCAATGGCAGCGCGGCGCACAGCAGCATGACGGGGCGGTGGATGTTCATTGCTCCACCCTAACCATCCGGGCGGCGCACGCCAGCGTACCTTGGTACCCGTGCCCAGGCGCAGGCGATTTGCTAACCTCGGCTGGACATGCCGACCCTGCTTATCGCCGATGACCACCCCCTGTTCCGCGCGGCGCTGCATCGCGCCGCCGAAGAGGCGGTGGCTGACCTGCAGATCAGCGAGGCCGATTCGCTGCACGGCGTGCTCGAAGCGATCGAGAGCCAGCAGATCGATCTGATGCTGCTGGACCTGCACATGCCGGGCAACCACGGCCTGGCCGGACTGGCGACCATACGTGCGCTGCAACCGGGGCTGGCGATCATCATCGTTTCGGCCAATGAAGAGCCGCACGTGATCCGCCGCGCCATCGACCTGGGCGCAGCCGGGTACCTGCCCAAGAGCTCCGGCCTGACTGACCTGCAGTCCGCACTGCAGACCGTGCTGGAAGGTGAGCGCTGGATACCGGCGCTGCTGCGCGAGCCGGTGGCGCGGGTGGCTCCCTTCAGCAAGGACGCCGATCTTGCCGCGCGCTTGTCCAGCCTGTCCGCGCATCAGTACAAGGTGCTGAGCCTGGTGGCCGAAGGGCTGCTCAACAAGCAGATCGCCGACCGGCTGGGCGTGCAGTTGCGCACGGTCAAGGCACACATGACCCGCATCATGGGGCGACTGGGCGTGCGCAATCGCGCGCAGGCCATCCGCGTGCTGCACGAGATGGGGTTGACCGACCCATCCCGGCAGATCGAAGACGCGCAGGACGGCTGATCCTTCGTCAGGTCCTTTCCGTGCTGGCCGTTGCCAGCAGATGGTTGATCGCCCAGCGCAGCGCCAGCGGCTTGAACGGTTTGTTCAGCAGTGACAGGCCCACACTGCGCACCGCCTCGCGCGTGTCATTGCCGGTATCGGCGCTGAGGATCACCGTCGGCCGCGCGCCATGCACGGCGACGAGGCGCTTCCACAGTGCGACGCCGGTATCGCCCTCATCAAGGTGGTAGTCGAACAGCCACAGTGCCGCCTCATGTGCGGACGCGCCCATCGCAGCGACATCGCGCGCGGCGATGACATCGCAGCCCCAGGCAAGCAGCATCAGCCGCATTGCCTCCAGCGCCTCCGCATCGTTGTCGACCACCAGCACGCGGATGCCCTTGATGCTGCTGTTGCCAGCGGCGGGCTCAGTGCGTGGCGCCTCAGGCGGCGCTGCACGCGCCACGGTGATGGAAAAGGCCGAGCCGCGATCCAGTTCGCTTTGCAGTTCCAACGGTGCATGCAGCAGGTCGGCAATGCGGTGCGCGATGGTCAGGCCAAGACCGAGGCCCTGGCCATTGCTGCGGTCGCCACGGTGGAATTCCTCGAACACCACGGCTTGTTGCTCCGGCGCGATGCCGGGGCCGCTGTCATGCACGCCGATCGACAGTGCCTGGCCGTGCCGGCGAACGCCCAGCAGTACGCCGCCACGGCGGGTGTAGCGGATGGCGTTGGCCAGGAAGTTCTGCAGTACGCGGCGCAGCAGCAACGGGTCGCTGTGCACCCACACGCGGGTGCGCACATGGCGGAACTGCAGGCCGCGCGCCGCGGCCAGCACCGCGAACTCCTGCGCAAGCGGCTCCAGCACGGTCGACAAGGCGAACGGGCGCGGATCGGCCACCAGGCCACCGGCTTCCAGTCGCGAAATATCCAGCAGGCCCGACAGCAGATCGTCGGTGGAATCCAGCGCGCCGCGAATCTGGCGCAGGAAACTGTCCAGGAATTCCGATTCGATGTGCTGCGACATGGCGTCGGTCAACAGCTGCGCCGCATGCAGGGGCTGGATCAGGTCATGGCCGACTGCGGTCAGGAAGCGGGTCTTGGCCACGTTGGCCCGCTCGGCTTCATGCACGGCCTGTTCAAGCCGGGCGGTGCGGTCCTGCACGCGGCGCTCCAGGGTTTCGTTACTGCGCTTGAGCGCGTCCTCTGCCCGCCGGAACGCGGTGACATCGGTGAAGGTGGCCACGTAGCCGCCACCGGGCATCGGGTTGCCTCGGATCTCAACGATGGTGTTGTCCGGGAAAATCCGCTCGGAAAGGTGCGGCGTGCCGCGTCGCATGTGCACCACCCGCCGCTGCAACGCCTTGTCGCGCGAGTCACCAGGGGTGTCGCCGATCTTCAGCTGTCCCAACGCCCACGCCGTCAGGTTCGACACCGGTTGCCCCACCTGCAGCAGTTCCGGCGGGAACTTGAACAGCGCGGCGTAGCGGCTGTTCCAGGCCACCAGCTGCAGCTGCGCATCGACCACGCTGATGCCCTGGCTCATGTTCTCCAGGGCGGCCTCCAGCAGGCGTTGGTTGAAGCGCAGCACCTGGGTGGCTTCACCGACCGCGCGGGTAACAGCGTCCAGCGGCGCAGCACCACCATCGCGTGCCGCCTCCACCAGCAGCCGCGCCATGCCTGCACCGACCACGGCGGTCAGTTCGCGCTCGATGGCGGTCACCCGGTCGTCGTCCAGCATCTGCCCGGCGTGCCCGTCCATCAGCTGGCGTGCCCGTTCCTGGCCGAGGAAACGACCAGCCGTCTTGCGCAACGACGCCGCGGCCACCGCGTCCCGCTGGCGAGGCATCGGTGGACGCACCGCACGCGACACCAGCACCACGGTTACCAGGTTGACGGCCAGGCTGGCGCCCATGCTGATGGCGATATGGCCCGGCTGCATGCGCAGCGAGAACATCGCCAGCCAGTGCAGTCCGTCGGGACCGGCCGACGCCAGCGGGGCAGGGAGCACCATGGGCAGCAGCACCAGCCACAACCAGACCAGCGAGCCCAGCACGATGCCGGCAATGATGGCCGGGGAGGGCGTGCGCGGACGGTATACCGCCAGCAGCACCGCCGGTGCCAGTTGCGAGAGTGCGGTGAATGACATCAGGCCGAAATCGCTGAGTGCCTCGGTGCCACTCATCGCGCGGCTGTACAGCCACGACATCAGGAACACGGCGAGGATGCCGGCGCGCCGGAAGGCAAGCACCCGCGGTCGTAGATCCGCGCCGGTGTTGAAGCCATTGACGCCGCTCAGCAGGCGCGAGCCCACACCGTGGTTGCCGAGCATGATCGACAGGGTCAGCCCGGACAGGATCATCATGCCGGTGGCGGCACTCAGGCTGCCCAGGTATGCCAGCAGTGCCAGCAGGTGATGGCCGCGCTCCTGCGGCAGGGCCAGCACGTACAGATCCGGCGTCATCGAGGGCGGCAGCTGCGCGGCACCGGCCAGTGCCATCGGCACCGACGGCAGGCCGATCAACAGCAGGTAGACCGGGAACAGCCAGCGCGCCGTCTTCAGGTCCGATGACTGGCGCAGCTCGACCACGCCCACATGGAACTGATGCGGCAGGGTGAACGCGGCCATGGCACCGAGCGCCACCATGGTCAGGTAATCCGGCACCACCGCCGGCGGCGGCAGGTGCGCCATTTTCTCAAGCAGCGGCGTGCCGGCCTTGTGCACCGATAGCGCGGCATACAGGCCAATGGCCAGCAGTGCCGTCAGCTTCAACAGCGATTCCAGGCCCAGCGCGACCACGATGCCGCGGTTGTGTTCGGTCGCCGATGCCTTGCGTGCGCCGAACAGGGTGGTGAACGCCGCCATCGTCAGCGCGAACCAGAACGACACGTCCAGCTGCCAGCCAACCGGTGCGAACTGATCACCGAGCAGGGCGGCAAGGCCCTGGCTGACCGCTTTCAGCTGCAGCGCGATGTAGGGAATGATGCCGAACAGCGCGACCAGGGTGATGGTGATGCCCAGCCCTTGGTCGGCGCGCAGGCGCGCGACCACCAGGTCGGCGATGGTGGCACTGTTGTGCTGTTTGGCCAATCGCCCCAGCCGCACCAGGAACGGCAGGCCGAAGGCAAAAATGAGGGCCATGCCGATCAGTGTCGGCGGAATCGGGAAGCCCCATTGCACGCCCTGCGAGGCAGCCCCGTAGTAGGTCCACGCCGTGCAGTGCACGCCCAATGACAGCGCGTAGATGGCTGGCCATACCTTCGACAGCCGATGCCCCTGGCGTTCCCCCCACAGGGCGACGCCGAACAGCAGCACGGTCCACGCGATGCAGGCGAACAGGACGATGGAGGGCGTCAACATCGCTCCAGTGTAGAGAGAACCGCGGCCGGCGGGCAGCCGGCCCGCCCCGCGCGGGAGGACGGTGCGGCGCTAGTCGGCGAGCACGATCAGCGACAACTGTTCGGCGACCACGGCTGTCTCGCCGGCGGGAACCACTTCCACGGTCTTGTGCTGGGTCAGCAGCCACTGCCCGGACCTGCGCGCTTCCAAGGACATCAGCTGCGAGCGCACCCGTACATCGGAACCGCTCGGCACCGGCGCCAGGAAGCGGACCTTGTTCAAGCCGTAGTTCAGTACGTGGGCGATGCCGGGAAAACCGGCCAGGGCCGCCACGTCGTCCTCTACGGTAAGCGAGAGCAGAAGGAAGCCATGGGCGATGGTCAGCCCGCCCGGCAGGCCGGTCTGTGCGCGGGCCGGATCGGTGTGGATCCAGTTGTGGTCACCGGTGGCCTCGGCGAAGGCATTGATGCGCGACTGCGCGATGCGCGTGCTGCCGCTCAGCCGCTCGCTTGCCGCCCATTGGTGCAGGGCCTGCAGGGCGGCAGGCAGCGCATCCCTCGACACGCCGGAACTCATCGCACGCGCTCCAGCAATGCCAGGATCGCGTCACGCGCCTCGGGCTCGGACAGCATCGGCGCATGGCCTACCTCCGGTACCTCAACGAGGCGGGCGTTGGGCGACGTGGCGGCCATCTGCTGCGCGACATCGGCAGGCAGGATGTCCGACAACGCTCCGCGGACCACCAGCACCGGCACCCGCGAGGTCAGGCCACGCACAGCGCGCCACAGCACCGGGCGCAGCAGCCACAGCACCCACGGCCGCGTGGTACGGATCACCGCCGGGTCGTAGTCCAGCTCCAGCAGGCCATCGCTGCGCTGGCGGAACGTGCGTACGGCCATCGCCCGCCAGTCGTCGACGGTGAAGCGCGGAAACGCGGCCTTGCCGATGGATTCCACATAGGTCGTGGCCTGTGCCAGGTCCATCGGTGGCACGGGCTTGCCGGCGTACTTGCCGATCCGCGCCAGTGCTTCGCGCGGCACCTTGGGGCCGGCATCGTTCAGAACTGCTGCGGCGATCAGCCCGGGCGCACGCGAGGCCAGGGTGATGGTGACCAGCACCCCCAGCGATGTGCCGACGAATACCGCCTTGTCGATGTTCTGCGACCGCAGCAGCGCCACCATGTCGTCGGCATAGGTGCGCGGGTTGTAGCTGGACGGGTCCGATGCGCGTTCCGAACCTGCGCGTCCTCGCAGGTCAACCGCGATCACCCGCCAGCCGACGGCGGTCAGCGATGCGGCCAGCGCATCGAAGTCGGCGCCATTGCGGGTCAGGCCGGGGATGCAGACCACGGTGCCGCGCGCCGGCTGCGCGCCTGCAGGTGCATGGTCACGCGCATGCAGGCGCAGGCCATCGTCACTTTTCCAGTACAGATCATCGTAAGACGGTGTCATGCAGAAGCTTCCTAGAAATCGTAACGGACACTGAGGCCATATTGGCGCGGCGGCCCATAGAAACCAATCAGCGTGCCGACCGCCGGAATGTTGTAACCGGTGGTGCGGTACTCCTTGTCGGCCAGGTTGGTGCCCTGCAGCGAGAAGGTCCAGGCGTCGTCAAGCTTCCAGGTCACGCCGGCATTGACCAGCCCGTAGCCGTCCTGGCGGATCACCGGGCTCAGATCGGTGGTCGGCCACACTTCACTCTGGTAGCTGTAGCTCACCCGTGCGGACAGGTTGCTGCCATTGGCCAGGTCGGTGCGGTACTCCACGTTCAACGCGCCCGAGAAGTCCGGTGCGTTGGTGAACTTCATCTGCTTGGCCACGTTGACGCCACGGTCCATGTACTCGTCATACTTGGCATCCAGCCAGGCCAGGTTGCCGGAGATCAGCCAGTGCTGGCTGGGCAGGTACTGGTACTCGATTTCCAGGCCGTTGATGGTGCCGGCGCCGGCATTGGTGAAATCGCCGAAGAAGGCATCGTCGACACCGTCGCCGTTGGTATCGATGCCGGTGAACACCGACAGCTGGATGTCCTTGTACTTGTTGTGGAACGCCGACAGGTTCAGGAACAGGCGCTGGTCGAGGAAGGCCATCTTGCTGCCGATCTCGAAGCTGTCGACCGTCTCGTCATCGAACGGCTCGGCCGAGCGTGGCACGGCAACGGCATTGGCGCGGATGTTGTAGCCGCCGGACTTGAAGCCACGCGTGGCCAGGCCGTAGACCATGATGTCCGGGGTGATCTGGTAATCCAGCGACACCTTGGGCGAGACGTTCTTGAAATTGGTCTTCTTGTCGAAATCGGCGGCGACCGCGATCGGACGGGTGAACGTCGCATCCGAGTAGAAGCGGTTGAGCACGATCGCGCGCTTGTCCTCGTCGGTGTAGCGGGCGCCGACGTCCAGCTTCAGCCTGCTGGTCAGGTCGAACGTCCAATCGGCATACAGCGCGATGCTGTCGGTGAGCACCTTGCCACGGGTGTCGCCGAACTGCAGGTTGAAGAAGTTGTTGCGGATCTGTCCACCGGCCTCGCCACTGAACTGGTACAGGCCCACCACGCCCCGCACGCGGCCGCCGGCATCGTAGTTCAGCTGCAGCTCGTTGCTGACCTGGTCGTCATGGTAAGTGCCACCCACATCGGCCAGCTTGACCGGCGTGCTGTCGAAGTCGATGTTCGCGTCGCTGTCCGATTCGCGCTTGGCCACCACGTATTTCAGCGCAACGTCTTCGCTGGGCCGCCAGTTCACCGTGGCCGAGGCGCCCTTGGTCTCCACGCTGTTGAGGTTGCGCATGCCCGAGCGGATGTCGTAGCGGTCATCCATCGGCGGGTAGGCGCGCACGAACGGGTTGGGTGCCAGCATCTTCGAGCCACGCATGCCCGACTGGTCGTCGATCCAGTCCAGGGCGAACTGCACGTCGAAATCATCGCCCGCATACGCACCCAGGTTGAAGCGCGCAGCATTGATCTGCTTGTCACTGACCGGCTGGTCGGTGAAGGTGTTCTCGCCGAAGCCGTCACGATTCATGCTGGCCACCGCCACGCGCGCGCGCAGGCCGCTGTCGGCCCCGCCGATCGGGCCGCCGATCGCCGCCTTGGCGTCCAGCTGGCTGTAGTTGCCGACGGTGATCTGGGCGAAGCCTTCGGTCTGGGTGGGCAGGCCGCGCGAGATGTACTTGATGGCACCGCCGATGGTGTTCTTGCCGTACAGCGTGCCCTGCGGACCGCGCAGCACCTCGATGCGCGAGACGTCGAACACGTCCAGCAACGCACCCTGCGGACGGGCGATGTAGACGTCGTCCAGGTAGATGCCCACGCCCGGGTCAGCGCCCCAGGTGGGATCGGACTGGCCGATGCCGCGGATGTAGGCGGTGACCGTGCTGCTGGCGCCGCGCGCCGCGTAGATGGTCAGGTTGGGGACCTGGCCATCAAGGTCGCTGATGTCCTGGACGTTCATCTTGTCCAGGGCTTCGGACGTAAAGGCGGTGACGGCAACCGGCACCTCCTGCAGGGTCTCCTCGCGCTTGCGTGCGGTCACCGTGATGCTGTCCAGGTTGGTGGCCGAAGCGGCGCGGGCCGCTGCTGGCGCGCCCTGCGGTGCGTCCTGCGCCAGGACCGGCCCGGTGGCCAACAGCGTGCCGATCATCAGGCTCAAGCAATTCCGTTTCATTCGGTCCTCCCCCAAGGCATGTACGCGGCGAATGGCCCATTGCCACCCATGGACGCTAGGCTAGCGGCGCGGTTGCGCACCGGCGAGTGGACCTAGGTCCAGTCGGCAGCGGTCGCCAGATCCGGATACTGGGCGCGTCCCCACCCGGAAGCGCCGTATGTCGTTACTGATCGTACTTGCAGCGCTGGCCTTCCTCATCCTGGTGGCCTACCGCGGTTACAGCGTGATCCTGTTCGCGCCCATCGCCGCGCTTGGCGCAGTGCTGCTCACCGATCCCTCGCTGGTGGCACCGATGTTCACCGGCTTGTTCATGGACAAGATGGTCGGCTTCCTCAAGCTCTACTTTCCGGTGTTCCTGCTGGGCGCCGTGTTCGGCAAGCTGATCGAACTTTCCGGCTTCTCCCGCTCGATCGTGGGTGCAGCGATCCGCTTGTTCGGACCGCAGCGGGCGATGCTGTCGATCGTGCTGGTGTCGGGCCTGCTGACCTATGGCGGCGTGTCATTGTTCGTGGTGGTGTTCGCGGTCTATCCGTTCGCGGCCGAGATGTTCCGCCAGAGCAACATCCCCAAGCGCCTGATTCCGGCCACGCTGGGGGTGGGCGGCTTCAGCTTCACCATGGACGCGTTGCCGGGTACGCCGCAGATCCAGAACATCATCCCGACCACGTTCTTCGGCACCGATACCTGGGCGGCTCCGGTGCTGGGTACGCTGGGCAGTGTGTTCGTGCTTGCGGTGGGCATGGCCTACCTGGAGTGGCGCCGTCGCGCGGCGGTGCGCAGTGGCGAGGGCTACGGAGACCCGGCCACCCTGGTGAACGAGCCGGCGCCGTTCGCAGGCACCCATCTGGCACACGCGGGCATTGCCGTGCTGCCGCTGCTGCTGGTGTTTGTGTCCAACAAGCTGTTCACCCTGGGCATACCGCAGTGGTACGGCGCCGAACACAGCTTCGTGCCGTCGATCATGGGCAGTGCCGCGCCGGTGGTGCAGGGCGTGGCGAAGATCACCGCAGTCTGGGCCGTGCTGGGGGCGCTGCTGGTTGGCATCCTGTCGGTGCTGGCGCTGGCCTGGCGCCCGGTGGTCACCCAGTTTGCCGAAGGCACCAAGGCGGCGATCGGTGGTGCCGTGCTGGCAGCCATGAACACCGCCTCGGAATATGGCTTCGGCGCGGTCATCGCCGCGTTGCCCGGCTTCATGGTGGTGGCCAACGCGCTGGGGGCGATCAAGGACCCCCTGCTGCATGAAGCGGTCACCGTAACCGGTCTGGCCGGTGTCACCGGCTCTGCATCGGGCGGCATGAGCATCGCCCTGGCGGCAATGTCGGAGACCTTCATCGCCAACGCGCAGGCTGCCGGCATCCCGATGGAGGTGCTGCATCGTGTTGCCGCGATGGCATCGGGCGGCATGGACAGCCTGCCGCACAACGGTGCGGTCATCACCCTGCTGATGGTCACCGGGCTGACCCATCGGCAGGCCTACAAGGACATTTTCGCAGTGACCATCATCAAGACCCTCGCGGTGTTCGTGGTGATCGGCATCTACTACGCCACCGGCTGGGTTTGACAGCGGCGTCGCAGCACCCTCTGGAAGGTCGGTCCACGAGGATTTCCGGTACCACTTCATCCACGACTCACGCATGAGGATCTGGTCATGAAATCTGGAATCGATTCAATCAAGGCGCTGTTGCTGCTGCTGTGCACCTGGCTGGCGACCACGGGTACCGCCTCTGCGGCAGACCCATCCGGGCATTGGGATGTCGGCCTGTACGGCAATCTGTTCGGCGCCCGCGAGTACCAGGTGTGGGTGCCGGCCGGCTACGACGAAACCCAGCCATTGCCCCTGTTGCTGGTGCTGCACGGCTGCGTGACCGGGCCGAACCTGATGGGCGAGGCCTCCGGCTTCAACGAGGTCGCCGACACCGAAGGCTTCATCGTGGTCTACCCGCGGCAGAACGTGACCTCCAACCCCACACGCTGCTGGAACTGGCAGCTGCCGATCAACCAGGCGCGCGACAGTGGCGAAGCCTCCATCCTGGCCGGCATCGTGGACAAGGTGAAGGCGGGCTACAGCATCGATCCGCATCGCGTGTACGTCACCGGCATTTCCGCCGGCGGGGCGATGACTTCGATCATGCTGGCCTGCTATTCGGATGTGTTCGCGGCGGGCGCGATCCACTCCGGCGGCATGTACAAGGGCGCGACCACGATCTCCGGCAGCGCCTATGCGCTGTTGGCCGGCAGCATCTACTCACCGGACAGCAACGGGCGGCTGGCCTGGCAGTGCTCGGGCTCGCCGTCGCCGCGGCCGATCCCGGTGCTGGTCTTCCATGGCACCGCCGACGCCACGGTGAACCCGATCAACGGGCAGCAGGCCGTGCGCCAGTTCCTGCAGACCAATGACCTGGCTGACGATGGCGTGGACAACGACTCGGTGAAGTACGTGCCGACCAGCACCTTCCACGGCCAGGTGCCGGGTGGGCGCGCCTACACGGTTGACTCTTACACCTATGGCGGCAGGACGCTGGTGCAGCATTACGTGGTGCAGGGGATGGGGCATGCCTGGAGCGGCAGCCAGTCCGGTTTGCCGTTCACCGATCCCACGGGGCCGGATGCCACGTTGATTACCTGGCTGTTCCTGAAGGATCAGCAGCGCTGAGTGTGGAGGCACAGGAGCAGGGGAGGCGGCGCCAGTGTGGGAGCGGTCGGCTCCCGCACTGGCGTGCGGCCTTTGCCTTGTAGCGTCGAGCCGACGGGACGGCTAGGCCGCGTGCTAGCCTTGTCAGCGGGAAACACGCCTGACAGGGGGCATTGTCATCCACGCGAATCTCACTTTTGCGGTCGTGATCGCATTGGCGTTACCTGTCGAGGCGTTAGCGCACAGCGGCGGTCTCGACAAGAACGGCTGCCATACCAATCGCACAACGGGCGACTACCATTGCCATCGAGGTGGCCCGGTTGCACCTCGCAACTTCGACGCACCCCGCAACAATTTCACTCCAGGGCGTGCGCGCAGATCAGGTGCATTCGCAAACTGCGCCGAAGCCCGCGCAGCCGGTGCGGCACCTGTGCGCCGTGGAGAGCCTGGATATGGGCCCCACCTTGATCGTGACAATGATGGGGTGGGGTGTGAGCCCTATCGTGGGCGCAGGTGAGGCGGGGGTACGGTTGCACGTCAGTGGTGCACGCTCGCCGGCAGCCGAGTTGAAGATGAATTGCAATAAGGTGGGGGCACCCCCCACCTGCATTGACTAGAGATCACGCGCGCTGGGCAGGGCGCCCGCAGGCGCGCCGTCCTGCTCAGCCGCGGGCCAGAATCTCGTCGCGGATGATCTGTGCGCCCGCGCTGAGCGCGCGCAGCTTGCCTCGCGCCACGTCACGCGACAGCGGCGCCATGCCGCAGTTGGTGCTGGGGTAGAGCTTGTCGGCATCCACGAACTGCAGGGCCTTGCGCAGCGTGTTGGCCACTTCTTCCGGCGTTTCGACCGTGCTGGACGCCACATCGATGGCACCGACCATCACCTTCTTGCCGCGCACCAGCTCGATCAGGTCAATCGGCACGTGCGAGTTGTGGCATTCCAGCGAGATGATGTCGATGCTGGACGTCTGCAGCTTCGGCAACGATTCTTCATACTGGCGCCATTCCGAACCCAGCGTCTGCTTCCAGTCGGTGTTGGCCTTGATGCCGTAGCCGTAGCAGATATGCACTGCGGTTTCGCACTTGAGCCCTTCGACCGCGCGTTCCAGTGCAGCGACACCCCAATCGTTCACTTCGTCGAAGAACACATTGAAGGCTGGTTCGTCGAACTGGATGATGTCGACGCCGGCCGCCTCCAGTTCCCTGGCTTCCTGGTTGAGGATCCCGGCGAACTCCCATGCCAGCTTTTCGCGGCTCTTGTAGTGCGCATCGTAGAGCGTGTCGATCATGGTCATCGGGCCCGGCAGCGCCCACTTGATCGGCTGCGTGGTGTGCCTGCGCAGGAACTTCGCGTCCTCCACGAACACCGACTTCGGACGACTCACCGCACCCACCACGGTGGGCACGCTGGCGTCGTAGCGGTCGCGGATGCGGACGGTTTCGCGCTTTTCGAAATCGACACCACTGAGGTTCTCGATGAACGTGGTGACGAAATGCTGCCGTGTCTGCTCACCATCACTGACGATGTCGATGCCGGCATGCTGCTGCTCCTGCAGGGACAGGCGCAGGGCATCCTGCTTGCCCTCCAGCAGCTCTTCATCCTGCAGCTTCCAGGGCGACCAGAGCTTTTCCGGCTGTGCAAGCCAGGACGGCTTGGGCAGGCTGCCGGCGGTCGAGGTGGGCAGTAGTTTCTTCATCGGGCTGTTTCTTGTGTCCAGGTGGGAAAGGGGGAATCGACTGATCAGCGGGCGGCCCACTGCTCAAGCACGGCGCGGTACGGCTTGATGAAGTGTTCTTCGGTGAACCGGCCTTGCTTGACCGCCAGCTGGCTGCGCTCTTCGCGGTCGTAGACGATGCGGGTGGACGAATAGTCCTGGTGCTTCAGGCTGGGCTGGTAGACCTTGCCCGCTACGGAATTGGCGTTGTAGATCTCGGGGCGGTAGATCTTCTGGAAGGCCTCCATCGTGCTGATGGTGCCGATCAGTTCCAGGTTCGAGTAGTCGCCCAGCAGGTCACCCTGGAAGTAGAACGCCAGTGGCGCGACGCTGCCTGGCGGCATGAAGTAGCGCACCTGCAGCCCCATCTTGTCGAAGTACTGGTCGGTGGTGGAGAACTCGCCTTGCCGATACTCGACGCCCAGGATGGGATGGTGGTTCTCGGTGCGATGGTAGGTCTTGCTGCTGGACACGCTGATGCAGATCACCGGCGGCTTGCTGAAGTGCGCACGGTAGGCGTCGGACGCCAGGAAGTGCTTGAACAGCTTGCCATGAAGATCGCCGAAATCTTCGGGAATGCCGAAGGTGGCCTTGCCTTCGTTGCTGGCGGGCAGCACGACGCTGAAATCGTAGTCGCGGACGTAGGAGGAGAAATTGTTGCCGACGATGCCTTCCGTACGCACGCCGGTACGCGTGTCGACGATGGTCGGCCGCAGTACCTCGATCAACGGGAACGTATCGCTGCCGTCGCTGCCATCGATGTGCATCTCCACCGAGATGATGTCCAGCTCGACCGCGTAGCGATCCGCGCTGGGGTTGTCCCAGTGCGCCAGATCGTTGAAGCGGTTGTTGATCATGCCGAGCGTGTTGCGCAGGTTTTCCTGGCGGGATTCGCCGCGGGCCAGGTTGGCGAAGTTGGTGGTGATTCGCGTGCCGTCAGCGGGCTGGTAGTCCTCGTTGAACGGAATACGGGTGATGCTGAAGGTGAAGTTCTCGGTCGTCATGGGCGGCGTTCCGGGTTGCGGGGTGACATCCGAATGCAGGTCGCTGGCATTCGGCATTCAGAGGACTGCAGCGGCCTCGGTAGCGGCAGGGGCTGCACGATGGGAGAGGGCAAGCAGGGGCATCGCTCGCTGCACCGCCAGCCGCGCCCGCTGCATCAGGGCCTCGTTATGCACGCAGCCGTCTGCGAAATCCTTGTCGGTTGCGTAGACACCCAAGGGCAGGGTTCGCGCCTGGAAGAAGCTGAAAAGCGGTCGCAGCTGGTGATCGATCACCAGCGCGTGGCGTTCGCTGCCGCCGGTGGCGGCCAGCAGGATCGGGGTATCGACCAGCGCGTCCTGGTCGATGAAATCGAAGAAGTGCTTGAACAGGCCGGTGTACGAACCGCGGTAGACCGGCGTAACCACCACCAGCACATCGGCCCGCTCGACAGCGGCCAACTGCCGCTCCGCGGTTTCGGGCAACTGCGAGCGCCGGAGCGCACCGGCCAGTTGTGGCGCCAGTTCACCCAGTTCAATCAGGTACTGATCGCAGGGGACGCCTTCGCCGATCAGGTCCAGCAGGTGCTCGGCCAGGGTCGCGGCCCTTGAGGGGCGCTGCAGCCCGCCGGAAACGGCGACGATACGGAGGGGGCGGGTCATCTCTTCGCTTCAGCAGGGGAGGGGCTGCTTCGGGGTGACCTGCTGGGGCGCAGTTCTGCGTGCCGGCTGGGTAGCCGCGCTGGCAGGGATCCGAAGGCATGAGCCGATGCTAGCCAGCCCTTCCCATGACGTAAAATGGTATTACTTCACCAATCCATGAGTGAGATTCATCGTCATGTTGGAGCGGATCCATCTCAGCATCGTGCAGCAGGTCGAACAGCAAGGCTCGCTGACCGCCGCCGCCGGTGTGCTGAACCTGACCCAATCAGCCCTGAGCCACAGCATGAAGAAGCTGGAGCAGCAGTTGGGCACCAACGTCTGGCTGCGCGAAGGCCGCAGCCTGCGCCTGACCCAGGCGGGCCAGTACCTGTTGGCGGTGGCCAACCGGGTGCTGCCGCAGCTGGACCTGGCCGAGGAACGTCTGGGCCAGTTCGCGCAGGGCGAGCGTGGCGCGCTGCGCATCGGCATGGAATGCCACCCCTGCTACCAGTGGCTGCTGAAGATCGTCTCGCCCTATCTGGCCAGCTGGCCCGACGTCGATGTGGACGTCAAGCAGAAGTTCCAGTTCGGTGGCATCGGCGCCTTGTTCGGCTATGAGATCGACCTGCTGGTCACGCCCGACCCGCTGTTGAAGCCGGGCCTGAAGTTCGTCCCCGTCTTCGACTACGAGCAGGTGCTGGTGGTGGCCAAGGGCCATGCGCTGGCGCCGGTCGAGCACGTCAAGCCCCGCCAGCTCAGCCATGAAGTACTCATCAGCTATCCGGTGCCGTTCGAGCGGCTGGATATCTACAACCAGTTCCTGCTGCCTGCCGGGGTCACGCCCCGGCGCCACAAGGTCATCGAAACCACCGACATCATGATGCAGATGGTGGCCAGCGGTCGCGGCGTGGCCGCCATGCCACGTTGGCTGGTGGAGGAATATGCCGCCCGCATGGACGTGGTACCGGTGCGTCTGGGTGCGAAAGGCATTCCCAAGCAGATCTACCTGGGCGCGCGTGAGGCCGATACCGGTATCGATTACCTGCAGGCGTTTGTCGAACTGGCACGGAACAGCTCCACACGCGCCGGCAACCTGCGTGGAGCCGGCTGATGTCAGCAGGCGTTGGCCGCATGGAGGCACTGGCGCAGACCTTCGTCAACGCCTTTTCATTGGAAGTCAGTGCCAAGGCCATGCCTGCGCTGCGCGCCGAAGCCGACCGCATTGCACGGGGGACGACGATCTCCATTCCCTACCTGCCGAGCGAGGACGATGCTGCGCGACTGGCGGCGGCACGCAGGGTGCGCGAACTGGGGTTCGAGCCGATGCCGCACCTTTCCGCACGCCGCATCGGCTCGCGGGCGGCGCTTGAGCACTTCATCGAGCGTGCCGTCATCGACGCCGGCATTGAGCGCTGTTTCGTGATCGCAGGCGATCTTGCCACGCCTGCCGGGCCGTTCGCCGACAGCACATCGATCATCGAGAGCGGCATTCTCGAGCGCGCCGGCATCAAGGTCGTAGGGGTGGGCGGGCATCCGCAAGGCCATCCGGTGATGACCAGCGCCGAGAGGTGGCGCGTGCTTGAAAGCAAGTGCCAGCGTATCGAAGAGCGAGGCATGGCACCGCTGGTCATCACCCAGTTCGCATTCGACGCCGATATCGTGCTGGCTTGGTTGAATGAACTACGCGCCCGTGGCATCACCCATCCGGTGCTGGTGGGCGTTCCCGGGCCGGCCAGCATCGCGCGGCTTGTACGCTATGCGGCCATGTGCGGCGTCGCTGCAAGCACCTCGATGCTGTCCCGCTACGGCATCTCCATCGGCCGCCTGCTGGGAAGAGCCGGGCCGGACGTGTTCGTGGATCGCTTGGTAGAGGGCTTGACCGAAGCCCATGGGCAGGTCAGCCCGCATCTGTTTCCCTTCGGCGGTATCGCACCAACCATGGAGTGGGTGGAGCACTACCGGATGCGTGCAGGCGATGCGCACGCGACCGGCTCACCTGTTGCCGATGAACCGTCATGAGACGCATGGGCCTGTCATGGCCGATCACCGTACGCCTCTGGCGCAATCCCGCACGCTGGCGCCCATTCACTATGGCATCAGCGGAATGGACAACCATGCGGAAGTGGACGACCCGCTCGGGCGGCTTCGCAAGGCAGCCGGTGACCGTGCCGTGGCCGTGCAGGTCGTCGAGCCGGGCGCGTGGCTGACATGGCCGGCGTAGTCCCGTATACGCGCCTGAATCAATCCTGGCCCTGGGAGAACCCATGAATCGAACACACTGCCCGCAGCCCATCGGCAGTGATGGCAGGTTGTCACTGAAGCAGCAATCGCCCAACTACCATGGAGCCGGCATGGACACTGAAATACGGCAGCTCGAAGAAGCGCTGCGCATCGCGATGCTCACCAGCGACGTGGCCGCGCTGGATGGCCTGATTGCAGACGCCCTGATCTTTGTGGGGCCTTCGGGCGAAGTGTTTGGCAAGCAGGATGATCTGGCCCTGCATCGTTCAGGGCGCCAGAAGCTGAGCGTGGCCGAATGGCAATCGGTCGAGATTGCCCTGCATGATCAAAATGAGGGTGTTTCCCAGCTGTCCGGTGTGGTGCCGAACAGTGTTGGCACCCCAGGCAGGAGCATTGCGCATTGATCACCCGTACGTTGAACAGGATTCTACTGCTCGCAGGCTTGGGGCTTGTCATTGCGCCGAACGCCCCGGCAGCAGAATCGATCCGCAACACCGTTCCCAGGCAGGATGAAATCGATCAGGCGCTGGCGCTCGTGTCCTGCAAGGCGGATCGCACCGCATTCCGGGAGTTGGCCTATCAATTGCGTGACATCGCAACCCGCGGGAAGCCATCGGGTGGCTGGCAGCCGATCGCCGGCAAGGGTGGGGGTTACAGCAATGCACTGGGCGACATGCCCGGCGTTGTCGCGGAAATGAAGCTTCCAGCACCGGCTCTGGTCTTCGGTCATCCGTCCACGCGGCTGATACTGTCGCGCAGTTCCGTGGTGGCTGTCTTCGATGCAGCCCTTGCTGCAGACCTCACCAAAGCGCTTTCCCTCGATGGGCCGGGGACGCAGGGCGAACCCGGAGGAATGCGGGTGGTCCAGTCAGCACCCGAAGCCCAGGGCGATGGCATCGAAGTGATGGCACTGGTGGCCCAGCGCATCGAGGCCGACCCGATGCCGATCGCCGTGGCCGGGTGTCTGTACTTCACCCGGTGAAGTGCGCGACGTTCTCATGGACGGGGGGCCTTCCTGGTTCCCGATCTTCGCTCCGGGGCTGTGAGCAGAGGAATTCAAGGGCGTGCCAATCTGGAAACCCTGCGCACGTACGGGCTGTTCGATCCGCAGGAATGCCAGGCTCGCCTTGCGCGGTGAACACTAAACGTCTCGGCGCTTCCCGGTTTCAGACGTGGTTTCCATCCCTTCGTCGGCCACCACGGGAATTGGTCGCGCGTCCATCAGCAGTGTCGATGCGTTTGGCTAGGCTGGATCGATCGACCCCAAGGATGAATGCTTTCGATGAATCGCTGGCTCTTTCTGCTGCTTGCCGCGCTCCCGTTTGCTGCCGGGGCCATCGTCATCCGTGATGACGTCGACGATGGCAGGTACCGCATCGACCGATCTGACTTCCCGGCGCTGGCGGACATGCCAGGAGAGGGGCACGGCGTTCTCATCGCCCCGCGTTGGGTGCTGACCGCAGCGCATGCAGCGCCGATGGAAGGGATGGGAGCAACGATCGCGGTCAATGGCAACGCGTATGGCGTTGAACGCGTATTCCTGCATCCCGGCTACCGGAGGATGCCCGAGGCGCTGGGCAAGGAGGCGATGGCAACAGGAAGTCCTTCCCGGATCCATGCCTTCCTGGCGGCCTCGGATGACATCGCGCTGATCAAGCTTGCCGCGCCGGTGACCGATGCCACGCCCGTGGCGCTGTATCGGGGTTCAGCAGAGGTCACGCAGGTCGCCGTCCTGATAGGGAAGGGCGCCACCGGCAACGGTGCGGTTGGCCAGTTGCCGGATGCGCCGCACCGTACATCCCTGCGGCGGGCCCACAACACGATCACCGGCGGCAATCAGCGGTATCTCTGGTACCGGTTCGATCCGCCGCCGCAGGGCCTGCCGCTTGAGGGCGTACTGGGAAGCGGAGACAGCGGTGGTCCGCTTGTGGTCAACGACCACGGCAGCTGGCAATTGGTGGGACTGGGGTCCTGGATCACGGCCGTACCCGAGCATGCCCTTGAAGCGGGCTTCTATGGCCAGATGGTCCACAACGTTCGCGTGTCACGCTACGTCGACTGGATCGAGGCCGTCATGCGGCAGGGGGACGATAGCCTGCCGCCCCGTAAAACCGGACGCGCCAATGGCTCACTTGGAAATGGACGCCCGTAACAGGTTCGATCGTGAAATCCCCCACAAACTGTTCCGAAGCGGTGCGCGCGCAGGATGTGCCGCGCTCAGCGCACCGCGCATGTCGCTGAGGTGGCGCGCGGGGCGGGCACCCGCCACACCTGTTCACCATCCTCGTCGTCGCCCACGTAGAACGCGATGCGCCCATTCTCCTCGCGGCGAAGTGTGGGACTGAACGTGATGGTATCCATTTCGCCGCGCTTGCCGACGAAGCGCATTTCACCGCCGCAGACAAAGTTCGAACCGGCCTGCTCTCCCAGCGCGCCACAGTTCAGTGGCGAGGATTCGGCGCGGACCAACGGCTTTACCCGAGGCTGGATGCGCCCCTGGTCGGCGAGCTCGCAGAAGTAATCGGCGACGGCATTGCGCGCCTCGGCCTGTGAGGGCATCCATGCGGGGCAGCGGGAGGCGTCGTCCTGGCAGCTGCTGGCCGGGGCGGTGGAAGCGGGCTGTGAGGACGGTGCTGCGATCGTCCCGGAAAGCGGCAGCAGGGAAGCGGCGATGGCAAGCAACAGGCGAGTGGAGACGAGCATGCGAATCTCTGGTCAGTTGGCCAGGCATCGTACCGTACAGAGCTGGCCATCACTCTCCTGATGTCCCTGGTGGCAGGCTGTCATCACGTTCGTACCAGGACGGAAGCTCCAGCGCGTGGCTTTTGAGCATGGCCTGGATGCACGCGTGCGCCTGGCCCCTTTCTGCGTGCTCGCATTGGTCCAGAATCTCCGCAGCCAGCGTTTCAAACTGCGGCCAGAACTGCGCCGGATGCCGCGACCGCGCCAACCAGTGCACCAGCATCTCGGCCAGCGCATCAAGCTGCACCTGTATTTCAGGGCGCACGTTCATCCTGGGGCCGCACCCAGATCAAGCGCGACGCGGTAGTGATGGCCGTCGTCGCGCAGCAGGACGGTGAGGTCCGGCTGCAGCACGCCATCCACGTGCAGCGTGGGCTGGTCCTGCGCAGTGCGGGTCACCACGAACTCGTAGAAGCTGCGGCCGAAGCGGTAGCTCAGTTCGAATGACGGCCAGTGATCGGGCAGGCACGGTGCCAACGAAAGACGATCGCCTTGCCGACGTATGCCAAGCAGCGATTCGACCAGCAGGCGATACATCCAACCGGCCGAGCCGGTGTACCACGTCCAGCCGCCTCGCCCGACGTGCGGAGGCACGGCGTAGACGTCGGCTGCCAGCACATAGGGCTCGACGCGGTAGGTCTGGATCGCCTCCGGGTCCAGCGTGTGACTGAGCGGGTTGATCATGCCGGCCAGCTCCCAGGCACGCACCGCATCGCCCTGCTGTGCGAATGCCATGGCCGCCCACACGGCCGCGTGGGTGTACTGGCCGCCATTCTCGCGCACGCCCGGTACGTAGCCACGAATGTAGCCGGGGTCTTCCGGGGTCTGGTCGAAGGGCGGATCGAGCAGCTGGATCAGCTTGGCGTCCTTTCGCACCAAGTGCGTGTACAGCGAATCCAGCGCCTGCGAGGCACGCTCAGGCGCGGCGACGCCTGACAGCACCGACCAGCTCTGCGAAATCGAATCGATGCGGCATTCTTCGTTCTGTGACGAGCCCAACGGGGCGCCGTTGTCGAACCAGGCGCGGCGATACCATGCCCCGTCCCAGGCATGCTGTTCCAGGTTCTGGCGCAGGCTTTCGGCCTGCTGTTGGCACCACTCCGCACGCGGTGCATCGCCATGCGCACTGGCCAGCCCGATGAAGCGGCGGAGCGTGTCATGCAGGAAGAAGCCGAGCCACACGCTTTCACCGCGCTGCTGGTCGCCGACGCGGTTCATGCCGTCGTTCCAATCCCCGCTGCCCATCAGTGGCAGGCCACGTTCGCCGAGCAAGCGGCAACCGCGCTCGAGCGCGAGCACGCAGTGCGCATACAGCGTGCCGCGCTGCGTCGAAGGCGTGGGCATGTCGTAATACCCTTCCTCTTCGGGTGTCACCGCGCGCCCCTCGATGTAGCCGACCACTTCGTCCAGCACGCTGGCGTCGCCGGTAACCTCCAGGTAGCGGCATGCGCCCTGCGGCAGCCAGAGGTAATCGTCCGAACAGCGGGTGCGCACGCCGCGACCTTGCGGAGGGTGCCACCAGTGCATCACATCGCCTTCGGTGAACTGGTGTGCAGCGCATAGCAGCAGGTGCTCGCGGGTCAGGTCCGGACGAGCGTGCACGAGGGCGAGTGCATCCTGCAGCTGGTCGCGGAAACCGAACGCCCCGCCTGATTGATAGTAGCCACTGCGCGCCAGGTAGCGGCAGCCCAGCGTCTGGTAGACCAGCCAGCCGTTGGCCAGTGCGTCCAGCGCCGGGTCTGGCGTGCGCACCTGCACCGTGGCCAGCACGTTGCGCCAGTGGATGCGCACCGCGTCCAGCGCATCGATGGCCTCATGGGCGCCCTGGCGGCTTCGTGCCAACGCCAGCGTTTCCTTGCGGTTGCGCCCGGCGCCAAGGCGGAACGTCGTTTCGCTGCGGTCGCCTGCAGCCAGCAGCAACGGCACCTGGATCGCCGCGCACGGATCCAGGCCCGCACCCAGCCGCGAATCCAGGCGCTCGCGACGCAACGCCGCCGGTGCGTGCAGGCTGCCGTTGCGGCCGATGAACTCCAGTCGGTCACAGGTCCAGCCGCAGCCATCGGCATCGGTGTCGAAGAAGGCCATCCGGCCGCCGAAGTCGGTGCTGTAGGTGTTGCGCGCCAGCAGCGCGCCACTCTGCGGGTCACGCTCGGTGAGTACGTGCATGCGCGACTTCGCGCGCAGGTCACCCATCACCCATTCAACGTAGCCGATGGCCGACAACCGCCGTGGCCGGCCCGACAGGTTGTGCAGCCGCAGGACCGAGAACTTCAGCGGCGCGGCGACGTCGACGAAGACCCACAATTCGCTGGAGATGCCGTCTTCAACATGCTCGTAGACCGTGTAGCCGAAGCCATGGCGCGTACGGTACGCGCCGGTGCCACGGCGCGGCAGCGGCATCGGCGACCAGACACGACCGGTGTCTTCGTCGCGCACGTAGAAGGCTTCGCCGCCAGTGTCCGACACCGGATCATTGAGCCAGGGCGTCAGGCGGAATTCGTGTGCATTCTCGAACCATGTGTAGCCCGGTGCACTCTCGCTGACGACCGTGCCCAAGCGGGCGTTGGCGATCACGTTGGCCCATGGCGCCGGCGTCGGCGCGCCTTCGCGGACCACCACCACGTACTCGCGGCCGTCCTCGCTGAAACTGCCGGTGCCGTTGTCGAATCGGCCGGTGCCGCGGTAGGGAAGGAAAGGCCACGGGTCGTCCACTTCTTCGTCGTGCTCGGCGCTCGGCGGCAGTCCGGGCTCCGGGCCCAGGTCGGCAACGATGGGCAGCCCGGGCGTCGCCTCCATCGACAGGGCCAGCTCCTGCTGCAGCGCTTGCGGCACCAGGGCCGGGATCCGTCGCGGAGGCAACGGCTGACGCCCCACCTGCGCGACCAACGTACCGTCTTCGTCGCTGATGACTGCCCGTGCCACCGCCTGCAACAGAATGCGGTCCTCGTGGGTCATGTTCTGCACCGGCCGCACGAAAATGCCGCCGGGGCGGTCGAGCAGGCCGGTCTCCGAACTGGCGGCCACCATCCCCAGGATCTGGTCCTGCAGCTCCTGCCGATAGCCGGCCTTGCTGTCGTTCCAGATGACCAGGTCGGTGTTGAGGCCCTTCTGGCGCCAGTAGGCATGCGCCTGCACCAGTTGCCGGACCAGTTCCACGTTGTCCGCGTCGGTGACCTTCAGCAGCACGATGGGCAGGTCACCGGAGATGGCATGGCCCCACAACCCGGATTGTCCTCGCTGGTTCTGCTGCAGGACGCCTGCACCGGCGCGCAGCAGCGGACCGGCATACAGGACGTGGCTGGCCAGGCGCTCGTACAGCGATGCCTCGGCCTGGCTTGCGTTGATCTGCCTGCGCACCACCTGGCTGTGTGTCCAGGCCAGGTCGAAGACGCGGTCAGCCAGGCGACGATCACGGTATTTGTCCACCAGTGCTTCGCAACCGCCGCGACTGGCGCCGATGCCATACACCATGTCCAGCTGTACGGTCTGCTCGGGCTCAAGCACCACGCGGACGCGGATGGCCACGATCGGGTCCAGCACCGAGCCATCGGTGCCGGACAGGTCGGCATCGGTGGTCAATGCCTGCGGCGTCCGCGGCGTGTTGCCACGGCCCAGGAAGCGCGCACGGTCGGTTTCATAGGAGATCGCCACCACTTCCGCATCGTGCACCGCCACCAGATGGAACATCCACGGCGGTACCTCATCGTTCGAACGTGGCCGGCGCGTGCACAGCACCGCCTGCTTGGCGGCCAGGATCTCGCTCTGCACGAAGAGGTTGCTGAAGGCCGGGTGCGCATCGTCGGCCGCGGCGGGTGCCAGCACCACTTCGGCATAGGTGGTGATCTCCACCGTGCGCGGGCGACGGCTGCGGTTGGTCAGGCGCAGGCGCCTGAGCTCGATGTCGTCCTCGGCGGAGATGGCGACCTGCAGGTGGCTCTCGCAGCCGCGGCGCACACCGCGGAATTCCGCCTTGGCGTCAGAGAAGATCGCCTCGTAATTGTCCACTGCCACGCAGGTGGGCTGGTAGGCGGCAGACCAGAACTCGCCGCTGTCCACATCGCGCAGGTAGCAGAACGTGCCCCATGCATCGGTGGTACCGTCCTCGCGCCAGCGGGTAAGCGACAGGTCGCCGTGGCGGCTGTAGCCGCCGCCGGCATGGGTCAGCATGCCGTGGTAGCGACCGTTGGACAGCAGCTGCACTTCCGGGCGCGGCCCACCCGGGTCGCGCAGGACGCGCAGGGACGTCTCGTGCTCGGCCAGGGCCGAGTGCTCGCCAAGCGCTTCGACCTCATGGGGATGGAACACGCCCACGCGCGGGATACGTTCCTGCAGCAGCAGCAAGGTCGCCTGGAACTCGACATCGGCAAGGAAGCGGCGCTGCATCGGCTGGTCGCGCAACAGGTAATCCAGCGACAGCAGGCCCATGCCCTGGTGGTGGGCCATGAACGAACGCAACAGGACGTGATCCTGTCCCGGCGGCACCCGGGTGGGCGTGTAGTCGATCGCCTCGTACATGCCGAAACGCCCGCAGAACCCCAATCCTTCCAGCACCTGGAGGTTCTGGCAGGCCGCTTCCGGCGCCACCATCAGTGCCATCATGCTGGCATAGGGCGCGATGACCCGATCCTGCCCAAGGCCGCGCTTGAGCCCCAGTCCGGGCACGCCGAACGCCCGGTACTGGTAGTTCAGGCGGGCATCGACGGCGTTGTAGCCGGACTCGGACACGCCCCATGGCAGGTTCAGCGTACGGCCGTAGACGATCTGCGCCTCGACCGCGTGCCGTGCGGTCTGGTCCAGCAACGTGTCCGGATAGCTGGGCATCACCAGCTGCGGCATGAGGTACTCGAACATCGAGCC
The DNA here is from genome assembly GCF_003428825.1 of Stenotrophomonas sp. G4. NCBI lineage: Bacteria > Pseudomonadati > Pseudomonadota > Gammaproteobacteria > Lysobacterales > Lysobacteraceae > Stenotrophomonas > Stenotrophomonas sp. G4. Next base: position 2,296,462 of record NZ_CP031741.1, on the reverse strand, counting down.
ACTCCATGACAGCAGTGTCGGCGTGCCGTTGACCTCGGTGAGCATGCGGCCGAGCGCGAACCAGCTTTCCTGTGCCAGCTGGCCCTGCGCAATGGCAACGAACGCGCCCAGCCGCGCTTCGGAAGCCAGCAGGTCGTAGAAGCTGTTGTCGAGGCGGTGGTCGTCTACGTTGTAGCCGATCGAAAGCAGGTTGCGGGTACGGTAGAACAGGAACCCGTATTCCATCAGCGAGAACTGCCCCGCGCGGTGCGCCAGGTCCTGCAGCTGCTCGATGCGCGCGCGCGCGTCCGCGCCGGCCGTACCGGGCAGGGCGGCCAACTGACGCAGGCTTGGCACCGGTGCGTCGACGGCCGCGCTGGCATCGGCAGGGATATCGGCAAGCGAGGCGTGGGCGGCATGGCATTCGGCGGCGAACAGGGCCGGCCAATGCAGCTCACCGTCCTCGGGCGAGGGCGGTGCCGGCCATTGCAGCAGCACGTCGTCGGCCAGGCCGGCCAGCTCCTGCAGGCGGGCCAGCGACTGCGCCGTCCCGACCGGGCGGTCGACACGCGTAGACGCCAGGCGCTGGCGAAGATGATTGAGCGCCTCGACCAGCGACGCATCGTCGGCGCGATGACGCTGCCGCTCCTCTTCCAGCACGCCCAGCGTATCGGCCAGGCCATCGAACGTGTGCGGCGCCAGCACCGGGGCGTCCACCAGCGCGAGCAGGCCTTGGCGCAGGGTAAGCAGGTGGCCGGCAAGGTTGCCGCTGTCCACCGTGGAGACGTAGCGCGGCGGCAGCGGCGCCAGGGTTTCGGTGTCGTACCAGTTGAGGAAGTGGCCGCGATGGCGCGGCAGCTGGTCCAGCGTATCGAACGTGCGGGCGGTACGTTCAGCCACCGCGCCCTGCTGCAGATAGCCGAAATCCCACGCAGACAGATTGGCCAGCAGGGACAGGCCGATGTTGGTCGGCGAGGTGCGTCGCGCGACCACCAGCGCCGGATGCTCCTGGATGTTGTCCGGCGGCAGCCAATGATCCTGCTCGCGCACCCAGGCCTGGAAGAAGGACCAGGTGCGCCGCGCAAGCCGGCCCAGGAACGCCCGTTGCGTGACGGACAACTCGGCCACGCTTGCCGCCGGCGGGCGGCCCAGCCACGCCATCAATGCCGGCGCAAAGGTCCATGCCAACAGCAGGGGCAGGGCGATCGGCAGTGCCTGCGGACGCACGCCGGCCACCACAGCCACCAGCGCGAGCGCCAGCAGCGAGGCCGGCGCCATCACCCGCCACTCCGCGCCGCGATCACTGCCAAGGCGGCGCTCGACTTCGCTGGAGGGGTTCCATTGCAGCAGGTGACGGCGCGTGACGGCCATGCGCCAGAGCGTGCGCAGCACGGCGTCACTGGCCAGCAGTGCTTCGTAGGGCAGGCACGCGATCTGGGTGGACGCGCGCAGCAACGACTGCAACGTACCGCGCCCGACCTTGATGTAATGCGCTTCCAGCGGGGTGTCTTCCGGAACGCTCAGGCCATCACGCAGCATGCCTATCAGCGGAGGCGCGAACCACAGCGCCAGCACCCACGCGGTCCACGCAGCAGGGTTGCGCGCGTACAGCCAACCGGCTACCAACAACGCAAGGGCAGCGATCGGCACCACGCTCCGGCGCAGGTTGTCCAGCAACTTGCCGCGCGAGAGCAGGCTGAGCCGGTTGCGTTCCCACCCCGGGCCCGGGCGCGGTGTCCACGGCAACAACCACGGCAGCAGCTGCCAGTCGCCACGGATCCAGCGCGCACGGCGCTTGGCGTCGGCGGCGTAGCGCTCGGGATAGTCCTCGTACAGGCGCACATCACTGACCAGGCCTGCGCGTGCATAGCAGCCTTCCAGCAGATCGTGGCTGAGGATGCGGTTCTCGGGCAGGCGGCCCTCCAGCGCATGCTCGAAGGCGTCGACGTCATAGATGCCCTTGCCCACGAACGAGCCTTCGTCGAACAGGTCCTGGTAGACGTCGGAAACCATGCGCGTGTACGGATCGATGCCGGGCTCGCTGCCGAACATCCTGGCAAAACGCGAGGTGCGGCGCCTGCCCAGGCTGGTGCCGACGCTGGGCTGCAGGATGCCGTAGCCCTCCACCACGCGTTGCAGCTGCGGATCGAAGCGCGGGCGGTTGAGCGGGTGCGCCAAGGTGGCGACGAACGCGCGTGCCGCATCCCGCGGAAGCTGCGTGTCCGAGTCCAGCGTGATGACGTAACGGACGCCGATCAGGGCCGCCGCGTCTCCAACGATGCGCATGAACGCCGCCGCATCGCCTTGGCGGAGCAGGGCGTTGAGCGCGGCCAGCTTGCCGCGCTTGCGCTCGTGGCCCATCCACACACCTTCGCCCGGGTTCCACTGCCTGGGCCGGTGCAGCAGGTAGAAGCGGTCGCCGCGCTCGGGCGCGTAACGATGGTTCAATTCCTCGATCCGTGCCACGGCGTGCGCAAGCAGGGCGTCGTCCATCGGCGCCTGTGCGGCTGGCGCGTCGAGAAAATCCGTCAACAACACGAAGCGCAGCTGGGGATCGCGGTTGGCCAGGAAGCGCACCTCCAGCGCTTCGACCAGAACGTCGATGCCGTCGACGCTGGACAGCATCGAGGGGACTGCGACCACGGTGGCGCACGCGGCAGGAATGCCTTCGCTGAAATCAAGCTTGGGAAGCGGCCTGGGCGCGACCAGCACCGTTGCAGTCCAGTTCACCAGCACGATGCCGAGTTCACTGAACACCAGCAGCCCGAGCAGCGCGGCCAGCCAGACAGGTACCGAGCCGCTGCCGGTTGCCAGCAGGCCGCTGGTGGCCAGCACCGCCAGCAGGCCGATCGGCAGCAGGTACAGCGCAAGCGGCACGCGATGCGCCAGCCGCCGTGCCTTGCGGTGGCGCGGTGCTGCCTCGGCCACCGCCGCAACAGTGGTCTGCAGGCCTTCGCCGACCAGCCAGTAGCCCACGTGCGTGCGTGGGCCGTCCGCCGGCGTAGCCGCCCGTGCCAGGTCCAGCGCGATGGTCGCAACCCGCTCCTCGGCGATGCGGCTGCCGCGGGCAATCTTCTCCACCACGTGGCGGTAGGCATCGCGGGTGCCGAAATCCATCTGCGCATAGACGGCCATGGGGTCTTCCCGCAGCCGCTGCTCGACCACACTCATGTCTTCGACAAAGGTGCGCCAATCCATGGTGGAGAGGAAGCGCAGGCTGCCGATGCTGTTGCCGATGGAGACCTGGTCGGCCGCCTGCTGCTGCCCCTCGGCGGCAACCAGTTCGTCGATGCGCTGCCCAGCCGCTGCCGCCCACTGTTCCAGCCACGCGATGGGCATGGCCCACGCGCCGCCGCGCCCCTGCAGCGAGCGCGTCAGTTCGGCGATGAACGCGCCGGTCAGCGGCGGCGCGGACCGCGCCATGTCGGCAACCACCAGGACCACATCAGTAGGGGTGTCGGACGCCGCGCGATTGAGCTGGTCGGCCCACTGCGCAGCCAGGCGGCGGTCGGTCCCATCGCGCATCACCCGCGCGGCCATGCGCCGCAGGTTCTCCAGCAGCGCCAGGCGCAGCATGATCGGAACGGCCCACAGTTCGCCCAGGCTCAGCGGCGCGAGCGACTGGTACGAGGCGATGAAGCGGCCCAGCGTATCGGCGTCAATGCGGCCGTCACCGTGCGCGATCGCCTGCATCGACAGCTCATACACCCGTGGCAACCCGGCCGATGGGCCGGAGGCAAGTGAAGGCAACTGGCGGCTGTAGCCACGCGGCAGGTGGCGTCGCGCGGTCTGGATCTGTTCTTCGACCAGGTAGTAGTTGTCGAGCAGCCATTCCCCCGCCGGGGTCACCGGCCGCTGTTCGCGCACCACGCTGCTCAGCAGCGTGTTGGCGTCTTCCAGCACGCGCTCGTTGGCCTGCAGCCGTTCGAGCAGGCGCTCCGGGCTGGGGCGCAACCGAACGCGATGCTGTCGCGCAAGCGCGCGGCCGTACTCCTCCATCTGTTCAACGTTGTACAGCGCGGCACGCAGTGGGCCCTCGGTGGCCTCGATGGCCGGGGCCGAGGCCTGGTGCTCACGCCAGCGCCAACGCACACGACGACGCAGGCGCAGCCAGCGGCCAAAAAGACGACGAAGGTGGGGCATAGGTTACCGATGGGGCAGGGCGCGTCCTGCATGGTTGCATTGCAGGGGCCGTGGTAGCTGTGAAGGCCGGGCCCGGTTGGCGTGCTTGCCGCTCAATGCGGTCTGATCCTGAGGCGACCCGGAGTCAGCAAGGCAAGGGTAGTGCCGGCCGCTGGCCGGCAACGCGCCATCCATCGCGCTCCTCGGCTACGATGGATGTCAGCCTGCCCGGCGCACTGCTGGTCTTCGAGAACGTAGCGCGCATTGATGATGAAGCGCGCTGCAGAGCTGCAGCGGCGATGAACCGCACAGTGCGAGACGATTGTTCGGAAGCAGGGCGGCAGGTCTTTCTATGTCGAGGCCAAGGCGCGCCCGCGCCGGGTCGTGCCAGGCGAGTGCCCGATGACGCGCTTGTAGGCGCGACTGAAAGCGGCCTGCGACGCGTAGCCGAGGCGCTCTGCCACTACCTCGATCGGTAGGCTCTGGTGGGTCAGCCATTGACTTGCCAATTGCATCCGCAGCTCAGTCACGTACCGCAGGGGCGCGGTTCCAACAACGGTCTGGAACCGGTCTGCAAAGACAGAGCGTGAGATGTTGGATTCTGCGGCCAGCGCTTCGACGGTCCAGTCACGCCCGGGGTCTCTGTGCAGGGCAAGCAACGACAGCGATAGACGCGGGTCGCGCATGGCCATGACCAGGCCGGATGCGCCGTCGCAACCGCGCTCGACCCAGTCACGAACGATCATGGCGGCCACTGCATCCGCCAGCCGGGAGAGTATTCCTGCATATCCGATACGTCCGGAGCACACCTCGCGCTTCATCGCGTCGACCATGGGCAACAGCCCAGGGAACTGCGTGCCGTTGCCATCGGCCAACATCACCGCCGGCATCACCTTGCTCAACCCTTGCATGCCGCCCAGATCGAACACCATGCAGCCGTGGAAGAGCACTGCGCTCGGCACGGCGTGCGTGCTCGGGCACGTGTCTATGCCGCTCACCGCGTCACCCAGCGGGGCTGCGTCTATCGTTTCCAGGCACTGGACGGGGTGGTCGTCGCCCGACAGCAACGCGTGTTCTTCTCCGCGGGGAAGAAGCACGACATCCCCGGCAGAAAGGCGGTGTTGGCTACCGTCCGCGCCACGAAGAATGGCAGTGCCCACTGCCAGGTAATGGAAGTAGGCATGGCCTGGCTTCGGAGAAAATCCAAGCCCAAAGGTCGGCCCGGTCTGAATGCGTCGGTATTGAACGCCATGCAGCCGCATGCCGGTCAGCAGCTCGCTGATCAGATCGGTGGGCTGGGATGGAGCGTGGCTCATGAGACGACCCGGGGTTTCGATCAAAAATATAGGTCAGGCAATCATAGATCATCCGGGCGTGGCTCCCTAGACTCTCGGCTGCACGATTGCACTGGGATCTTTGATGAGTAATGACGTAGCTGATGCCGCAGACGCACCTGATTCTGTGGCCTGGAGTAGCGGGGAACCTTCTTCGTCGGCATGGGTAGCGGTGTTTTCGCTGGCCATGGGTGTCTTCGGGCTGCTCACGGCCGAATATCTGCCTGCCAGCCTGTTGACGCCGATGGCGGCGGACCTGGCGGTGTCGGAGGCGCTGGCTGGTCAAGCAGTGACGGTCACCGCTGTAGTGGCCCTGTTCGCTGGCCTGCTGGTGCCGCGGCTGACCCGTTCGATAGACCGGCGCCTGGTGCTGTTGAGTTTCACGGGTCTGATGATCCTCTCCAACGCCCTGGTGGCATTGTCGTCCAGCATGGGCGTCCTGCTGGTGATGCGCGTCCTTCTGGGCATCGCGCTGGGCGGTTTCTGGAGCATGGCAGCGGCCGTGGCCATGCGGTTGGTGCCGCCGCAGCGCGTGCCTCGCGCGCTTTCCATCATCTTCAGCGGCATTGCGGTCGGCACCGTGGTTTCCGTTCCTTTGGGGAGCTACCTGGGAGGTCTGCTGGGCTGGCGCAGCGCCTTCTGGGCTGCGACGGCGGTAGGTGGACTCACGTTTGCGTTCCAGTGGTTCACGCTGCCCCGAATGGCCCCGCGCAAGGCGGCAGTCCCAGAGTCGGTGGTGGGGCTCCTGCGCCGGCCAGGCGTTGCGGTCGGCATGCTGGGCTGCGTTCTGGCGCACACCGGTCAGTACTCGCTCTTTACGTACATCCGCCCAACGTTGGAGAGCCTGGGGCAGATGAGCGCGGATGGCCTGGCGCTGATTCTGCTCGGATTCGGTGTGGCGAATTTCGTTGGCACCCTGCTGGCCGGCTGGCTCATGGAGCGCAGCTTGAAAGTCACGTTGGTGATCATGCCCGCCTTGGTTGGCGCAGCCGCGCTGGGCATGCTCCTGTTGCCGGTGGGCGTTGGCGGGCTGTCGGTCCTGGTCGCGCTCTGGGGCCTGGCCTTTGGTGGCGTGCCCGTGGCCTGGTCGAGCTGGGTTGCACGTGCGGTGCCCGATCAGGCCGAGAGCGCCGGCGGGATGGTGGTCGCTGCTGTGCAGTCTTCCATCGCCGCGGGTGCCGCTTTGGGCGGCCTGGTGTTCGGGTTCGGGGGCATTGTTGCCGTGCTCACCGTTGCTGCGGCGGTGATGCTCATCGCGAGCCTGCTCATTGCGTTCCGTGTCAGGGTGAGTTCGGCGACGTTGTCGGCGGGTCCGGCGTTTCACATCTAGCCGTCATCTGTCCTGAGCGTCCTGCCGAAGCTGAAAATCAAACAGCCGCCGGGTGGTTGGTGGACCGATACCCAAACGGTCACCATTTGCCGGCGTGATGGCGCGGCGCTACGCTTCCACGATGTCTACTTCGACCTCCGCAGCATTCGACGGCGGGCGCGGCCCCGCCGAGCACGACGTGCGCACCCAGATCATCGTGGCCGCCACCGCGCATTTCAGCCATTACGGCTACGACAAGACCACGGTGTCCGACCTTGCCAAAGCCATCGGTTTTTCCAAGGCTTACATCTACAAGTTTTTTGCCTCCAAGCAGGCCATTGGTGAGGTGATCTGCGCCAATTGCCTCGGTCAGATCGAAAGCGAGGTTCGTCAGGCCCTGCAGGGGGTGCAAGCGCCTGACGATAGGCTGCGTGTGTTGTTCACCGTCATTGTGGAGGCCGGTCTTCGCCTGTTTCTGCAGGATCGGCGCCTGTATGAAATCGCCGTCGCCGCCGCGACGGATCAATGGCCATCAGCGAAGGCGTATCAAGACCGGATCGGGCAGCTTGTTGAAGACATCATCAAGGAGGGACGTGCCTGCGGAGCCTTCGAGAGCCGGACATCACTTGAAGAGACCGGCCGCGCGGTCTATCAGGTCCTGCTTCCTTATCTGAACCCGGTGACGCTGCCGCACCTGGCGCCCTTGCACGAAGAAGCGCCCAAAGCCTTGCAGGAGCTGGTCCTCAGGAGCTTGCAGCGACACCGGTAGTGACTATTGACGCAATGAGTCACTAGGAACACAATGCGGCCGGACACCCCACTCCGGAAGGCCGCATGCGTCGCCGTTTTGTACTCCCAGCCATTTCCTGTGTTGTTCCGTTGCTCCTTGTGGCCTGCAGCAGGGCGGGTGATAGCGACCCCCGAACCGCGCCGCCCATCGTCCGGGTCGCCCAGGTGCAGCCGGACACGGGAAACGCGCGGACCTTCACTGGCATCGTCGCCGCACGGGTGCAGAGCGATCTGGCCTTCCGGGTGGGGGGCAAGATCACCGAGCGCCTGGTCGAGACGGGGCAGACGGTCAAGCGCGGCGACGTGCTGTATCGAATTGATCCCATCGATCTGAACCTGGCCGCAGCGTCCCAGCAGCAGGCCGTCATCGCAGCCCGTGCGCAGAATGTGCAAGCCACCGCGGACGAGGCGCGCTATCGCGACCTGGCGGCCAAGGGCGTTGTATCCCGGTCGGCCTACGATCAGATCAAGGCTGCCGCAGACGCGGCGTCCGCGCAGCTCAAGGCAGCCGAAGCCCAAGCCCGTGTCGCGCGCAATGCCAGTCAGTACACGGCGCTTGTTGCCGATGCCGATGGGGTGGTCATGAACATTCTGGCCGAGCCCGGCCAAGTCGTTGCAGCGGGGCAGATCGTCGCCCGGCTTGCCCGTGCAGGCAGTCGCGAGGCCGTCGTCCAGCTGCCCGAGACACTTCGGCCGCAGATCGGCTCGGCGGCGTCCGCTTCCCTGTTCGGGGCAAGTGGCAGGATTCCGGCACGGTTGCGTGTGCTCTCTGAATCGGCAGACCCCGCAACCCGCACCTTTGAAGCCCGCTACACCCTGGAGGACGGCAGCACGGCATTGCCGTTGGGGTCCACCGTGGCGGTAGCGGTTGAAGGCACCGCAGCTGCAGGCAGGGTGGGGGGCGTTGAGGTCCCATTGGGCGCGGTGTTCGATCCCGGCAACGGGGCCGGTGTCTGGGTCATCGGGGGCGAGCCACTCAAAGCCCGTTGGACGCCGGTAGTGGTCAAGCGATTGGGTGACGACCAGGCCCTGGTTGAGGGCGCGTTGAGTGCATCCGACCGCGTGGCCGCGCTGGGCGCGCACCTGCTCCGCGAAGGGCAGGTGGTTCGTCTGGCCGATACCGCCACGACTACCGCTGGCAAGGGAGCCCACCCGTGAGTGGGTTCAACCTGTCGGCGCTTGCGGTGCGCGAGCGCGCGATTACCGTCTTTCTGATCTTCCTGGTCTCGGTTGCCGGCATCGTGTCGTTCTTCCAGCTGGGCCGCGCAGAGGACCCGGCGTTCACTGTCAAGGTGATGACAGTGATCACGGCGTGGCCGGGTGCCACGCCCACGGAGATGCAGGACCAGGTGGCCGAGAAGCTGGAAAAACGCCTGCAGGAGCTGCGCTGGTATGACCGCAGCGAAACATATACGCGTCCCGGCCTGTCTTTCACCACGCTGACCCTGCAGGACGGTACGCCTCCTTCCGAGGTGCAGGAAGAGTTCTACCAGGCGCGCAAGAAGATGGCCGACGAAGCCGCAAACCTGCCCGCAGGTGTCATCGGCCCGATGGTCAATGACGAATACGCCGATGTCACCTTCGCGCTGTTCGCGTTGAAAGCCAAGGGCGAGCCGTTCCGCGCGCTTGCACGCGACGCCGAAACCCTTCGCCAGCGCCTGCTGCATGTCCCGGGGGTAAAGAAGGTCAACATCATCGGCGAGCAGTCCGAGCGGATCTATGTGGAGCTTTCCCACCAACGTCTGGCCAACCTGGGCATCACGCCGCAGGCAGTGTTCGCCGCGCTGAACGGGCAGAACGCGTTGACGCCCGCCGGCTCCGTGGAGGCCAAGGGCCCGCAGATCTTCATCCGCCTCGACGGCGCGCTGGATCAGCTGCAGAAGATCCGGGATACCCCCATCGTTGCACAGGGCAGGACGCTGAAGCTGCAGGACATCGCCACCGTCAAGCGCGGCTATGAAGATCCGTCGACCTTCATGATCCGCAACGGGGGCGAGCCCGCCATGCTGCTCGGGATCGTCATGCGCGACGGCTGGAACGGCCTGGATCTGGGCGCCTCGCTCGACGCTGAGGTCAGGAAGATCAACGACGGCCTGCCGGTGGGGATGGTCTTGGAGAAAGTCACCGATCAGGCGGTGAACATCAGCGCGTCGGTCGACGAGTTCATGATGAAGTTCTTTGTCGCACTGCTGGTGGTGATGGTGGTGTGCTTCGTCAGCATGGGCTGGCGCGTCGGCATCGTGGTGGCAGCTGCCGTACCGTTGACGCTGGCCGCGGTGTTCATGGTGATGGCCGCCACCGGAAAGAACTTTGATCGCATCACGCTCGGTTCGCTGATCCTGGCGCTGGGCTTGCTGGTCGATGACGCGATCATTGCCATCGAAATGATGGTGGTGAAGATGGAAGAGGGCTACAGCCGGATCAAGGCATCGGCCTATGCCTGGAGCCATACCGCGGCGCCGATGCTGGCCGGCACCCTGGTCACGGCCGTGGGTTTCATGCCCAATGGCTTTGCCCGCTCAACTGCCGGCGAATACACCAGCAACATGTTCTGGATCGTCGGCATCGCGCTGATCGTGTCGTGGGTGGTCGCGGTGTTCTTCACGCCCTATCTCGGCGTGAAGCTTCTGCCTGAACTGAAGGCCGTGGAGCGCGGCCACAGCAGTCTCTACGATACGCCGCGCTACAACCGCTTCCGGTCGATCCTGGCGCGCGTGATTGCGCGCAAGTGGCTGGCCGCCGGTTCGGTGATCGGCCTGTTCGTGCTTTCGGTGGCAGGCATGGGGTTGGTGAAGAAGCAGTTCTTCCCCATCTCTGATCGCCCGGAGGTACTGGTCGAGGTACAGATGCCCTACGGCACCGCCATCGAACAGACCAGCCTGGCGGCCAGCAAGGTGGAGAAGTGGCTGTCCGCGCAGGAGGAGTCGAAGATCGTCACGGCCTACATCGGCCAGGGCGCGCCGCGCTTCTACCTCGCCATTTCGCCGGAGCTCCCCGATCCCGCGTTTGCCAAGATCGTCGTCCGCACCGACAGCCAGCAACAGCGCGATGCGCTGAAGGCAAGGCTCCGCCAGGCAGTGGCGGAGGGACTGGCGCCTGAAGCACGCGTGCGCGTCACGCAGCTGGTGTTCGGGCCTTACTCGCCTTATCCGGTGGCCTATCGGGTCAGTGGCCCGGATCCGGATGTCATCCGCGGCATTGCGGCCAAGGTCGAGCAGATCATGCACGCCAGCCCGATGATGCGCACCGTGAACACCGACTGGGGCGTTCGCACGCCAACGTTGCACTTCACGTTGGACCAGGACCGCCTGCAGGCGATGGGCATGACCTCTGCGTCTGTCTCGCAGCAGTTGCAGTTCTTCCTCAGCGGGGTGCCGGTCACTGCCGTTCGCGAGGACATCCGCACCGTCGAAGTGGTTGCCCGATCTGGCGGGGATACGCGCCTGGACCCGGCGCGCATTGCCGATTTCACTTTGGTCGGCGCCGGTGGCCAGCGCGTGCCGTTGTCCCAGATCGGCGCTGTCGAAGTGCGCATGGAAGAGCCGGTACTGCGGCGGCGCGATCGCGTGCCGACCATCACCGTGCGCGGTGATATCGACGATGCCCTGCAGCCACCGGACGTATCGGCGGCCATCAGCAGGCAGCTTCAGCCACTCATCGCCTCGCTTCCCGAGGGATATGCCATTGCCCAGGCCGGCGCCATTGAAGAGTCCGGCAAGGCGATGAGCGCCATGCTGCCGCTGTTCCCGATCATGCTGGCGATCACCTTGCTGATCATCATCCTGCAGGTGCGCTCCATCTCCGCAATGATCATGGTCTTCATGACCAGCCCCCTCGGCCTGATCGGCGTGGTCCCGACCCTGCTGTTGTTCCAGCAGCCGTTTGGCATCAACGCACTGGTTGGACTGATTGCATTGTCGGGCATCCTGATGCGCAACACGCTCATCCTCATCGGTCAGATCCACGAAAACGAAGAAGCCGGGATGGAAACCTTCCACGCGATCATCGAGGCGACGGTTCACCGGGCGCGCCCGGTGATCCTGACCTCCCTGGCAGCGGTGCTGGCCTTCATTCCGCTGACCCATTCGGTGTTCTGGGGAACGCTTGCCTACACGTTGATCGGCGGCACCATCGCCGGCACCGTGATGACGCTGGTCTTCCTCCCGGCGATGTATGCCATCTGGTTCAAGGTCCGAGCGGACAAGACCCGCGTTGCCTGAAAGTGGCCTGGATCTCTTTTACATGGGAAGTGAGTCTTGAACATTGCCGACAAAGATCGCATCGTAGTGACCGGAATGGGTGTGGTGAGCCCGCTGGGCTGCGGCGTAGAAACGGTGTGGTCCCGCCTGCTGGCGGGACGTTCCGGAATTGGCCCGCTGGGCGATGCGCTTTCCGCCGGAACGGGCTGCGACGTAGGCGGCCGCGTGCCCGACCGGGTGCAGGATCCTGAGGCGGGCTTCGACTCCAGCGACATCATCGCGCCGAAAGATCTGAAGAAGATGGACCGGTTTGTCGAGTTTGCGCTGGTGGCCGCCCACGAAGCGCTTGCGCAGGCCGGGTGGCGTGAGGCTGATGAGCGTGGCCTGCTGCGAACGGCGACCGTGATTGCGACGGGGATCGGTGGCTTTGGATCCATCGTCAATGCGGTGCACACCACCGAAAGCCGTGGGCCTGGCCGGTTGTCGCCTTTCACTGCGCCTACCTTCCTGGCCAATATGGCGGCAGGGCAGGCGTCGATCCGGTACGGGTTCAAGGGGCCGCAGAGCGCACCCGTCACGGCATGCGCGGCGGGCGTCCAAGCCATTGGTGATGCGGCGCGCCTCATCCGGTCCGGCGAGGCGGACATTGCACTGTGTGGTGGCGCGGAAGCTGCGATGCATCGGGTCAGCCTGGGCGGCTTTGCGGCGGCCAAGGCACTGAGCACGTCGTTCAACGACACGCCACAGGCAGCGTCCCGCCCGTTTGATGAGCAGCGGGACGGCTTCGTCATGTCCGAAGGGGCAGGGCTGCTGGTGATCGAGCGGCTGGATCATGCGCTGGCGCGTGGCGCCACCCCGCTGGCCGAGCTGGTCGGCTACGGCACCACCTCCGATGCGTATCATCTGACTTCGGGCCCCGACGACGGCAGTGGTGCGCGCAGGGCGATGGAGATCGCGCTGGCGCAGGCGGGCATTGCCGCGGGGCAGGTCGACCACATCAACGCGCACGCAACCTCGACCCAGGTGGGGGATCGGGCAGAGCTTGCGGCCATGCGTGCCCTGTTCGGTGCCCGCCCAGATCTTCTGATCTCTGCCACCAAGTCCAGCACCGGACACCTGCTCGGGGCAGCTGGCGGCATCGAAGCCATCTTTACCGTGCTTGCTTTGCGCGATCAGGTCGCACCAGCGACACTCAACCTCGGCCGCCCCGATCCGTTGGCCGAAGGGCTTTCGATCGTCGCCGGCGTGCCGCGCACGGCTGGCATCGAGTTCGCGTTGACCAATGGATTCGGTTTTGGCGGCGTCAATGCCAGTGCACTGTTCAGGTGCATGTGAGCGTGGCTGCCTCCAGCGGCTTCCCAAGCAAAACCGCCCTGCGCTGGGAAGGTGCACGGGCGTTGAGCCGGCGCTGGATGCTGGATGCCGCCGGCACTGTGTTTGCGGAAGAAGGGTTCGAGAACGCGACGATGAAGCGCATTGCCGAGGTCTGTGGCGTTACCAAGGTCACGATCTATGCGCACTATCGTGACAAGGCGCGGCTCTACAGGGCGGTCATGGACGGCCATCTGGCATCGATACCGGATGCCCGGCTCGACGCGCACGGAGCAATGGATCTTGGTGATGTGCTGATGCGCATCAGTGACGGCATCGAACGGTTGGCAGCGGACCCGGCATGCCAGGCCTTCTGCCGGACGCTGTCGCGTTCTGATCATGCGCGTGATGTCTACATGGAACACTGGAACACGAAACTGGAACCGTATCTGGAGCTTGCGACACGAGCGATGGCGAGCGCCCCGGTCCGCTCGAGCCACTCGGATGACAGTGAGAAGTTCCTCAGGCTCATCCTTACAGAACATGGCCTGCCTCATGGGGCGATGCCCGTGTCCGGGAGTGAAGCAACCGTGGCGCTCTTCATGCGCGCCTATGGGATGACGCGCCCGCAGGCCTGAAAGACTCTCCGGGAACATTGAGTCGATGCCTCAAGGCCATCCGGCTTTCGCCATGGCCCGACCAGGCATTCAGCGCACGCTCGATTCCAGTCCAGGAAGCATGACTTCATGCACTGCAGATTGACTACAAATGTAGTCATTGTTTCTGTATCCATTGAAGGAGCCCGCCATGAGAGCACGTCTGCTTGCCTGCATAGTCTTCCTGGCATTACACCCGTTTGTGGCCGCAGCCAACACGCCTGATGCCTTGGCAGCGATAGAGCGGAATGCCCGCAACGCGCATTCCGACGCGGTCTACATTGAAAGCGGGCGCGGGGTGCTGCTGCAGATCGCGCCGGCAGCCGGTGAAGACCGCATCCACCTGATGTCGGCGACCAAGTCCGTCGTCGCCCTGGCCATCGGGCTGCTGCTCGATGACGGCAAGCTCGCATCCATCGACGAACCGGTCAGCACGGTGTACCCGGAATGGCGCCAGGGCAGGAAGCGGGACATCACGATCCGGATGTTGATGGACCACACCTCCGGCCTGCAGAACGTGGCCAACGCGGGGGTGGAACTGGAGGGCGCGCCGGATCTGGTGAAGCTGGCGCTGGCGGCCGAAATTTCCAGCGATCCAGGCACCACCTTCGCCTACAACAACAAGGCGACCAATCTTCTGCCGGACATCGTGCAGCGGCTTGCCGGCAAGCCACTGGATGTCTATCTGGACGAACGGTTGTTCAAGCCGCTTGGCATCACCGGCCATCCATGGATGAAGGACCAGGCCGGGACGCCCATGGGCATGGCCGGGCTGTCGTTGTCGGCGGTTGATCTTGCAGCGATCGGACGATTGATGCTGGACGGCGGCGTCACCCCGGGCGGCAAGCGGTTGCTGAGCGAACGCTCGGTGGCGTTGATGACCGCCGAAAGCGCGCGTTCCCCCGACGTCGGCCTGTTGTGGTGGCGCATCCCCGCATGGGAGCACTACCGATTGAAGGCCGGTGCAGCCACGCTTCTGAGCGCTCGCAGCATGGATGCCGTGATGCTGGACGCGCTGCTGGCCGCCGACGGCCAGGTATTTGACAGCAAGTCAGCGCTGATCAGCTTTCTGGCCGAACGGCTGGGACCGAGCTGGCCACAGCGCTACGCTGCGGAAATCACCGGGCGTGGACTGAAGCTCGGCGATATCTTCGACATCGACCGAGGGCCGGTGGCGGCCTACGCCGCCAACGGCTACCTCGGCCAGCACCTGGTCATTGTTCCCGACAAGGGCGTGGTGGCGGTAAGGCAGATTCAACGGCGGGAGAGCCACCGCGCCCCGCTCGACGATTACGCCGCGTTTCCCATGGATGTGCTGCGGCTGGCAGAGACGCTGTGACCGGCCAGCACGCTAGGGAATGCGGCAGCCCGCGAACACATCCAGTCCCGGCTGGTAGATACCGCTGCTGATGGCGAACAGTCCCAGCAGGGAGTGGAAGAGATTGTCGTGGCTGTAGGAATCGGTGCCTGCAGCATGGCGCAGGCAGGCCAGATCAAGGCGGGCATGGGTCGCAAAGCCCGGGGAGAACCACATCACCATCGGCACCTGGGTCTGCTCGCGTGGCGCAATGAAGTAGGGCGTTCCGTGCAGATACAGACCGTGCTCGCCAAGCGACTCGCCGTGATCGGAGACATAGATCAGTGCAACGTCACGCTGCTCCGAATAGGTCTGCAGCAGGTCGATGGCCTTGCCCAGCAGCCGGTCGGTATAGACCAGGGTATTGTCATAGGTGTTGGTCAGCGCTTCGTTGCTGCACTTCTGTATCTGGTTGCTGTCGCAGGTAGGGCTGAATGCCCTGGAGTCGGCGGGATAGCGTTCAAAGTAGGTGGGGCCATGGCTGCCCAGCTGGTGCAGCACGATCAGACCATCACCCTGCATGGCCGCGATGCGCGTGTCCAGCTGGTGCAGCAGGATCTCGTCATGGCAGGTGCCGTCCTTGTTCACGCACAACCCAGGCACCTTCAGCGGCGGCATGTCGTCGGTGGGAATGCGGTTGCACACGCCCTTGCAGCCACCGTTGTTGTTGTCGCGCCAGAGCACGCTGGCGCCGGTGCGCTGCAGGATGTCCAGTACGTTCTCTTCCGATGCCGCAGCGACGCCCTCGTACTGCGATCGTGGCATCTGCGAGAACATGCACGGCAGTGACACGGCTGTTGATGTGCCGCAGGATGCAACGTCCCGGAAGCTGATGACGCCGTCCCTGCGTGACAGCTGCGGGTTGGTCGGGCGCGGATAGCCGTTGAGCTGGAAGTTCTTTGCACGTGCCGTCTCGCCGGCCACCAGGATGACCAGGCGAGGGCGCTCGCCGGGCGTGCGCGCGGCGTCTTCGCCGATCGTGCGCAGCGGCTGTGCCTTGGCGCTGTAGCTGCTCCGGAGGTAGCCATAGGTGTGACGCAGGACGTTCAGCGGCAGCACCTGCTCGCGGATGTAGCGGTTGTTGCGGAGCAGCGACGAATACTCTTTGTAGAACGCCAGGCTTACCGCTGCCAGCACCATCAGCGTCGCCAGTACATTCCCCAACCACACCAGCGCCGCCCGCAAAGGACGCCCGCTGTTTCCACTGCGCATGATCAGCAGAACGCATGTGGGCAGCGCGCCCAGCAACAGCACCGTCAACAGCAACGGCAGCGACAGGTAGGAGGTCATCTCAGCCTGGTTGGTCTCCAGCGCGTTCTGCACCATGTCGCGGTCGATCAGTACGTTGTAATGCAGCATGAAGTAGGTGCACGCAGCGCTGGCGACAACCAGCAACGCCAGCACCGGTTTGCGCGCATAGGGGAGCATGCCGATGGGCGTGAACAGCAGATTGAACAGGCACAGCAGCAGCACCGGAAGGCTGCAGAAGAACAAAGCGCTGCGCAGATCATGGATATCGATGAGAGACCAGAGCGTCTTCCAGAGAGCGATGTTTCCCAGCGTGGTGAAGAACAATGCCGTGCACCAGACAAGCATGATCGGATGTTGCGGGACAGACCTGAAGCATGAACGCACGTGCAGAATCCGCTGAGCCAGAAGTGCGCGCAGTATCTGGACGCGTTCATCAGGAAGTTGTCAGGTTCCTTGCTCATCCCATCAGGACCACGGCCCACACCGTAGCCACCATCAGCAGGGCCGTGCTCTGTGCGGCACTGCCCATGTCCTTGGCGTTCTTGGAAAGCGGATGGTGTTCCAGAGAGATGCGATCGACCACCGCTTCGATGGCCGAGTTGAGCAGCTCCACCAGCAGGCTGATGAAGCAGACCATCAGCATCAGGGCGCGCTCGCTGCGGCTGACCTCCAGCAGGAGCGCGACGGTTGCCAGCGCGGCATGCAGCAACAGCAGCTGCCGGAACGCGGCCTCACCCTTGAATGTCGCGACGAAACCGTCGCGGGAATGGATCACGGTATGCAGGATGCGGCGCAGCCCGGTCTTGCCGTGCGCGTACTTGCCGTTGCCCTTGGGTTGCCCTGGCTGCATTTCGTACCTGCCCTCATGAAGAGATCCGGCAAGGGTGGAAGGAGCAATGTCAGGAAGCTGTCAGGGTATCGGCTGCGGCTGGGCGCATCTGCAGGGTGAAGCAGCAGCCTCGCACCGAGGTCTCGACCGTCATCTGCCAGCCAAGATGCTCGACCACGCGCTGCACGATGGACAGGCCCAGACCTTCGCCGCTCTGCCGGGCGCTGGTCACGAAGCGCTGGAACTGCTGCGCGTCGATGCTGGACGGCAGCCCCGGGCCGGTATCGGCAACCCGCAGCGTGGTGCCACGCAGTTCCACCCGTACCTCGCCTTCCTCCGTGTACTGGCACGCATTGCGCAGCAGGTTCCAGATCACGCTCTGTGCCAGCACGTCATTGGTCAGCAGCTGCTCGTCCTGTGCAGCATCAAGGGTCAGGCGCACCGGCTTTCCTGCCAGCCACGGCACGCATCGCGCCATGCATTCCTCGATCACCGGGCGCAGCAGCAGGTTGCTGCGTGGCACCGTCCTGGGGTCGCGGGAAAGCAGCAGCAGGCAGGTCAGCTGGCGCTGCATTTCCTGCGTGGTCCGCACAATGCGCTCGGCACTGGCCAGCAGCCGGCTGTCGGCCGGCAGCTGGTGCTGCAGCGTTTCGGCGGCGCCACCGATGATCGCCAGTGGTGTGCGCAGTTCATGGCTGGCGTCGCCGGCGAAGCATTGTTCACGCTGCAGGAACTGCTCAAGTTCGTCGCTGTGCTGGGCAAAGGCGCGCGCCAGAACGCCGATCTCGTCGCGCGCGTCCTGGAAGGGAAAGGGCTTGTGCTTGTTCTGCACGGCATCAGCCAGGCGCGTAATGGGCGCGATGACGTGGGCCGACGTCCGCCGACCAATCCAGAACGCACAGAACACGCAGGTCAGGATGACCAGCGCAGCAAAGGCGTTGATCAGGTGCTCGAGGTAGGCGTAGTGATCACCGTGCTGCAGCAGGTAGTAGCGCTGCCCGTTGCTTTCGAAGACCCGAAGGTGCCATTCGTTCGGTGCGGCTTCACCGTGGTAACCCAGCCCGTACCGGCGCAGCACCTGCGGAACCGTATGCGGATCAAACAGCTGGCTGCCTTCCGGCAGGTCCGGTTGCACGCCCTGAGCCAAGGCCACCTGCAGCCTGCGGACCTCCCGGTCCTGGCTCATCGAAACCACAGAGGCCCTTACTTCGTCATAGTCCACCAGTTCGACCAGTACGATGAAGCCCATGGCACCGGCCATCAGCAGCACGAAGGCAACGGTGATGCGCGTTCTCAGGGTCAAGCTTCGATAGAGGGACTTCAGCGAGCGGGCATTCATGGGTGGCGACTATTCCGCGTGTGCTGGCGCCGGCGTGCCCAGGCGCCAGCCGACGCTGTGCACGGTCGCAATGAGTGCAGGGTCGAACGGCCTGTCCACCTGAAGGCGCAGCTCATGGATATGTGTACGTAGCGCGCCGCTCTCCGGCGGCTCGTCGCCCCATATCAGGTACTCCATCTCCTGCTTGCGCACCACCGCCGGCGCGGCACGCATCAGGCACATCAGCAGCTTGTGCGTGGTCGGTGTCAGGTTGAGGACCTGGCCCTGGCGCCATGCCTGTGGCGAACGGGTGTCGACCCGCAGGTCCGCCCAGGCCAGCACGCTCTGCACCTGCCGGCCCTGGGCACGGCGGACCAGCGCCTTGATGCGCGCGTCCAGCTCCTTCAGGGAAAAGGGTTTGACCAGGTAATCATCCGCACCCAGCGCGAGCCCCTGCACGCGGTCTTCCACCGGATCACGGGCGGTCAGCATCAGGATCGGCACCGGGTTCTGAAACTTCTCGCGGAGTGTCTGGCACAGTGCCATGCCATCGAGGCGGGGCAGCATCAGGTCCAGCAGGATGGCATCGTAATCATGCTGCGTTGCCCTGCGCAGGCCGCTGGCACCATCCCGTGCATCGTCAAGTACGTAGCCCAGTGGCTCGAAGAACGCGTAAAGGTTGGCAACCAGCTCGGGGTTGTCTTCAATGATGAGCAGTCGTGTCATGGGCTACGTGCATCCGTGCATGAGCAGCGGACTTTGGACGATCACCTGTGGTTTGCCAAGTGCAGGGAGGTGCCGCACGACCCCGCCAAGCTCAGGCACAGAGTGCTACATGAGCCGCTGTACGGCCAGCGCAGCAGCGACGCACCACAGCACCACCCACGCCGCCGAGATCCGCGCAACCGCCAGCAGCGCAAAGCCCACCGCGGCGATCGCAAGATCGATCGGCGCGCGCACGCCTTCCGTCCACACTGGATCATGGAACGCGGCGGCCAGCAGACCGACCACGGCCGCACCGGCCCCGGCCACTGCTCTGGCCGCCCACGGTCGGCACACCAACTGGTTCCATATCGGCAGTACCGACAGCAGCAACAGGAATCCCGGCAGGAAGATGGCCAGCAACGCAATCCCTGCGCCTACCACCGCTGGCAGACCCGATGACGCCTCTGCACCAAGAAACGCCGCGAGCGAGAACATCGGGCCGGGCATCGCCTGCGCGGCACCGTAGCCGGCAAGGAACGTGTCTGGTCCTACCCAGCCGCTGTCAACCACCGCATGCTGCAGCAGCGGCAGTACGACATGGCCTCCACCAAAGACCAAGGCCCCTGCCTGATAGAACGCGCTTGCAATGCGTGGTGCCGTCGGCACGGTAGAGAGGGGCAGCACCAGGGAAGCCGCCAATCCGGCGACAAAAAGTGCCAGGCTGATGGCGGCACCACGTGCGCCGTACCGGACCGGAAACACCGCAGCAACAGGCGCCCTTGCGTGCGTGCACAGCCACATGCCCAGCAGGCCGCCCAGCCCCACCGCGATCAGCGATCCCCATCCATTGCCTGCCAGTACCGCTACGGCCAGGGCGAGGCAGGCAATCAACGCATGCCGCACATCGGGAAGCAGTTGCCGCGCCATGCCCACCAAGCCGTGGGCAACCACCGCAACGGCCACCAGTTTCAGACCGTGGACGACCGCCGGGTAGACCCCATGATGCAATCGAGAGACCGCGGCGGCAAAACCAAGCATCAGCAGCGCAGAGGGCAGGGTGAATGCGGCGAATGCCGCCAACGCGCCCCGCCAGCCGCCCCGGAACAGGCCGATGGCGAGGCCCATCTGGCTGCTGGCCGGTCCCGGCAGGAACTGGCAGACCATCAGCAGTTGGGCGAAGCCGGCATCATCGAGCCAGCGACGGCGCTGCACGAATTCACGGTGGAAATAGCCGAGATGGGCGATAGGCCCACCAAAGGATGTCAGCCCCAGCTTGAGGAAGACCGAGAACACCTCCATAGCGTTGCCGCGGCCTTTCATCGCGTCAGCGGCATCAGCTTCGGGCGGGGGCGGCGATCCGGTCACGGGCCGAGGATACACAGTCCCGATGTAGCTGATTGCAGGCGCCTTTTCGGACCAGCGAACGAGGCGGGGGCACGCTGAACCGTTACCGGCCGGGCGCATGGATTCGTTCACAGGCGCTGCTCTATATTCCGAGCCACGACGCCGCATACCGCGGCTGGACCGGGAGTATCCCCATGAAAACCGGACGTTTGCTTGGCATTGCCCTGGGTGCGGCAGTCTCCCTGGTGGCCGCCCCCGCTTGGGCCGATCCGCCGCACCATGCACGGGGCAACGGACCGCCGCCCCATGCAGGCGGCCCCCACAACCGCGACGCACCCCCGCCGGGCTGGCAGAAAAAGGCATGGCGCCGCGGTGACCGCTTGCCCTGGGCCGAGGTTGACCGCCGCTACTGGGTGGACGACTACGCGCATTACCGTCTGCGCGACCCCGGTCGCGGTCAGCGTTGGGTGCGGCAGTCGGATACGGAATACCTGCTGGTGGAGATCGCCACCGGCGTGATCATCGACGCCTTGCGTCGCTAGGGATTCCGGCACGGGCCCCCGGGCGGCACGCAGCCGCCGCGGGGGTAATGGCGGCACGACCGCCGGTGGCATCGCGCTCTCACCCCGGCAACTCGCACTTCATCTTGCCGTCCACGTAATACGGCTTGGGTACGTTCGGGTTGTCGCTGGTCTTCTCAAAGACCACTTCGAACGACGCTGCGTCGGGCGAGCCCTTGCGATCGGTGCACGCGTCGTGGAGTCTTTTCTTGACTGCGGCAATGCCGGCCTCGCGGTTGGCACCGTCGGCGCTGTTGGTCAGGTTCACGGTTTCAGCCAGGGCCAAGGGGCTGAAGGCACACAGGCAGCCGGCGATCACCAGGGTATGCAGCTTGGTCAAGGGGTGCACCTCGCGGAAGTCCAATGAGGCGGTCAGCATAATGCGGGAGCGTTAACAGCACGTGCCCGGTTGCCGCAGTTGGCTTGGCTGACGTTGTTTGGTACAAGCCAAGCTGTCGAAGATCAGAGAATGGGCGCGAGCCATGTCCGAACCCTATTCGGCCCTGCTCAGGCTGCAGCTGCCGCGCGAGCGTCTTGCACGCTGGTTGGCGGCCCCGGTGCCTGCAGCATCGAGGTGGAATGACTGGCGATCCATCGCCGGCCGGTGGCGCCTGCCCGGCGGCGTCGATCTGGCTGCGTCCAGTGATGTGGAGCTCGGTGAATTCCTCTCCGATTGCACTGCAATGCTGGCCCGGCACGCGGACAATCGCGCAGCGTTGGCCGCCCTCCTGGAATCGGCGCAGGCGGAGAACATCAAGGTTGCGGCCTACGATCAGGCTGGCGCGTACTTCGTGGCAGGATCGCTGACGTATTCCGAGAACCTCTATGATCTGGTCGTGTTTCTGGCGATGGCGCGGGGCGCTGCCGATTTTCTTGAGCCTGGCGAGCACGGCGTGGCACTGGTGCACGACTACCTATGGGCCGAGGACGGTGAGCGGGAGACGGTTGCTGCGGTCCAGCTCGCCGGCAAGGGCGATTCCAGCTTCATGACGCCGGCGCAGTCCGGTGAGACCGCTGCGACCTTCGATGCAATGGTCGAGCTCATGCTGGACGGAGCGGACGACCCGCAGTTCACTCCACGCAATCAGTTCGACCGTATCCAGGAGCGCGGCCATGCGGCCCAGGAGAACTAGATGACAAGCACAGGCACCCGCAGGGATCCAGTCAGCAGGAGAGCACGCTGCTTGCACGGCGCCCTCGTTCTCTGCTTCTGCATGCTGGCCGGATCTGCGCTGGCGCAGACAGCGCCGGTCACGCGCACCTGGTTCGTGAGCGGAGCAGAGTTGGCCAAGCTCCTGCAGGGCAGGGGTGAAGACGGATTCTGCGACGGCGATCAGTGCCGGAACCTGTCGAGCGCCCGCGCGGGCGCCTACATCCAGGGCGTTGCGGATACAGGCCGAGGGCAGTGGTGTGGCCAGGGACATATTCTTCCCCATGAACTGGTCGACCGTGTGTCTTCGCACATCCGGCAGCTACCCGCCGAACGACTGCATCAGGATGCCGCATCTCTGGTCATTGAGGCGCTGGAGACTGCGTTTCCCTGCCAGCAGGCAGCGTCCAGCGGCGACCGCGCCCACGCCGCGCGGAGTGGGCGATGAGCCCCTGCCGCCGCTTCAGGTCGCCTGGCCGGAACAAAGCGAGAGCTGCCGCGTGCGAGTGATGGAGACAGCGTTGTCTGCCGACGTGCTGGCCCTGCTGGAGGCCAGCGGCCTGCCTACGGAGGATCTGCGTGCAGGCAGGCCGATCACCTTTCTGGCAGCGTCGTTGAACGGAGAGCTGCTCGGTTGCGTGGGCTATGAGTCGAGCCGCGGCGTCGTGCTCCTGCGCTCGTTGGCGATCCATCCGATGTCGCAGGGCAGGGGCCTGGGGCGGCAACTGGTGGTGGAGCTGGAGCGGCATGCCAAGGCAGCGGGTGGCAGGACCGTGTTCCTTCTCACGACCACGGCAGCACCGTTCTTCGAGCAGCTTGGCTATGAGCGTGTCGCGCGCGATGCAGCACCGGGATTCATCGCTGCGTCGACGCAGTTCAGTGAACTGTGCCCAGGCTCGGCCCAGCTGATGATGCGTCGGCTGTAGGCCGGCCGGGACCCGGCGGGTGCTTCAGCCCCCTTGTCCATCGATGTCCGGGGCTTGCCGCGTCGCGATCCGGGATGCCCGGCGTGCAGAGGACCGCTGCGGTGTCGATACCGAGGCGCGCGTGATCAACTGATGCGCAAGCACGTGGTTGACGCTGGCGCGCCTTGAAGACGCGGGGCGGCGCATTTCCCGCAGCAGGATGTCTATCGCGTTGTCCGCCATCTCTGCGACAGGCTGATGGATGGTGGTCAGTTCCGGCCACACCATGGTCGCGGCGGAGGTGTCGTCGAAGCCAACCACCGAAAGATCCCCCGGCACCTGCAGGCCGCGGCGGTGGGCCACTGAAACAACCGCCGATGCCATGTCATCGTTGCTGGCGAAGATCGCACTGGGTGGCGGGCCCTGGGCCAGCAGCCGCTCGGCTGCCTCCAGGCCGGAACGGTAGGTGAAGCAGCCGGGTTGCACGAGCGCGTCGTCGTAGCCGATGCCGGCGTTGGCCAGTGCATCCCGGTAGCCCTGCCAGCGGTGTGCGCTGGCAGTCTGGTTCGGGTCGCCTTTGATATAGCCGATGCGGGTATGCCCGTGGGCGATGAGGTGCGACACCATGTCATGGCTGGCCTGGCGGTCGTCGATGCGCACGCAGGAGATCCTGTCGCTGAAGCGGCTGGAGGCGATGGAGACGACGGGAACGCCCGCGTTGACGAATACCTCGACGATGTCCTTCGATTCACACAGCGGCGGCGGAAGAATCACGCCTGCCACGGTGGTGGCAAGTTGCCGTGCCGCCTCGCGACGCGCCGGGGTGCCCAGCTCATCCCAGGCAGCGATGACCAGCTGCGCCGCCGACCGGGTGGAACCGCGCAGCGCGCCGACCAGCAGTTCGCGCAGGTAGCTGGAGCTGGGGTTGGTGTAGATCAGGGCGATGCAGGTGTGCTGCGCCGCAGCCAGGGCGGAGGCAGCAGGGTTGGGCCGGTAGTCCAGCGCCAGTACGCTGCGCAGGACGCGTTCGCGGTTGCCTTCGCGTACCCCGGCATGGCCGTTGATGACGCGTGACACCGTCATGGCGGAAACACCTGCATGGGCAGCGACGTCATCGATGGTGATGGCGTTTGCTTTCCGACGGACCGCTTTATGGCGGTTTTTCAAGGCTGGATTCCTTTGCTGCGCTGCATGATGACAAGCGCGATTGCGGATGAGTAGTCTGCGCCCTGACGCGATGGTAGCGCTACCACTTGGCCGCTGTAAGGCCAGCGGATGCCCCCCCTTTACCGCGCGGCTGTTCCGGCAAGTCTGAAAGCGAGTTTGAGTCGCAGTGAATGCAAAGCGCACTGCGATGTTCGGTGTGGAAGACGGGCGTCGCCCGTACGTGCCCCCAGGAGGGGCGGTACATCCATTCGATCGTATGTCAGAGGGGAGAGTCATGAGCGCTGCTACTTTCCGTCGTACCCCAGGCCGGAGGGCTCGTCCATGAGCCGGAGGCTGGCGAAGTTCACATCCCGGGCCATGTTCACCTTTGTCGGTGGCGTCCTGGTCATCAATCCCGCATTCGCACAGGAGGCGTCAACGCCGGCACCCGTCGCCGGGCAGCAGAACCCGCCCAGCCCGACACAGCTGGACACCGTGCAGGTCACCGGCATCCGCAACAGCCTCAGCCAGGCCATGGACATCAAGCGTGATTCGGCCGGCGTGGTGGATGCGATCAGTGCGGAGGACATCGGCAAGTTCCCCGATACCAACCTGGCCGAATCCCTGCAGCGCATCACCGGCATCTCGATCGAACGCCGTGATGGTGAGGGTGCACAGGTAACGGCACGTGGTTTCGGCCCTCAGTTCAACATGGTGACGCTCAACGGCCGCCAGATGCCGGGCGCCGATGCGTTCGGTGCGTCGGGGCAGGTCGCCATCGGTGGTGTCGACGGCGGCACCCGTGCCTTCAACTTCGCCCAGCTGGCCGCTGAAGCCATCAATGGCATCGAGGTCTACAAGACCAGCCAGGCCAATGTCCCCAGCGGTGGCATCGGTGCCACCATCAACATCCTGACCTCGCGGCCGTTCGACCACGAGGGCATCGTCGCCAGTGCCGGGGCGAAGGCCGTCTCCGACCGCAGCCAGCCGTTCGGCGACGATCTGACGCCGGAACTGTCCGGCATCTTCAGTTACACCAACCCGGACAAGACTCTCGGTGTTGGCGTGAGCGCCAGCTACCAGAAGCGCAAGGGCGGTTCGGTGCAGGCCACCGACAACTACTGGAACGTGCAGCCGTGGACCGGCACGATGCCGGGCAACCCGAGGGTGGTCAATGCACCGGCCATCGGTGCGCTGTATGCGCGGCCGAACGACCTGCGCTATGCCTTCTCCGAATTCGAGCGTGAGCGCATCAACGGCCAGGCCGTGCTGCAGTTCGCGCCGACCGATGCGGTGACCTTGACCCTGGATTACACCTATTCGACCAACGAGATCACTGAGAATCGTGGCGAGCAGGGCATGTGGCTGCAGAACAGCAACTACACCGACGTCGAATTCGATACCAGCGGTGCGGTTGCCACGCCGATCTACATCCGTGAAATCGCCGGCACCAAGGATTTCGGCCTTGAGCAGCAGCGCAGCATGCAGAAGTACAAGCTGGGTTCGCTCGGCCTGAACGCGGTCTGGAATGTGACCGACCGCTTCAAGCTCAGCTTCGATGCGCACAACTCGAAGAACGAAAGCCGCCCGAACGATCCGCTCACCGGTGGCGGCTCCATCTTCAGCAGCATCGCCGGCACCAACAACTGCACCACCGGGCCGCATTGCGGCGGCTCATGGGTGCAGGAAATGGTCTTCAACAATGGCCTGCCGATCGGCACCCAGGTCTGGTTCCCGAGCACGGCCGATGCCATCGCCAACACCAATGGCGTGGTCAATCCGGGCTTCGCGCCGGGCGAGATTGGTTCGCAGGTGTTGCGCATCAACTCGCAGACCCAGATCAGCGAGATCAAGCAGGGCCGTGTCGACGGCGAGTGGAGCTTCGACAAGGGGCGCTTCCAGTTTGGTGTGGACTCGAGCAAGCAGACCACCCACCGCATCCAGGCAGCAGAGAACTACAACACCCTGGGCGATTGGGGCGTGGCCAATGTTGACGGGGATGTTGCCAACGGCCTGATGGACCTGCTGCAGCCGGTCAACATCGTCGGGCTGTTCAACGACTTCAATGCCAACAGCTTTACGGCCTGGCGCGGCGATGCCGGTCGCCTGGCGCAGTGGGCGGCGGACAATTATGGGGCCAACCTCGGCGTGAGCCCGCAGCGCGCCGCCGACAACCTGGTGGAAGAGAAGACGAAGTCGGCCTACTTCCAGGTCGAGCTGGATGGTGAGCTGGGTGGCCGACGCACCAGTACCCGTCTGGGCGTGCGCTATGAGACCACCGATGTGGTGTCGACCTCGGTCATCGCCATTCCTGAAGCCATCGAGTGGCAGTCCAACAACGACTTCCGCGTGGTGTTGTCCAACGAGCAACAGCCGTTTACCGAGAAGAACAGCTACAGCTACATCCTGCCCAACCTCGACTTCAGCATCGACCTGATGGACGACCTGAAGGGGCGCGTCTCGTTCGGCAAGAGCATCGCACGCGCGCCGATCGGCAATCTCTATGCCGGCCCGGGTGCGCAGCAGCCGTTCGGCTCGGTGCTGATCGATCCGTCGTCGCGGGCCAGCGGCACCGCCCAGAACCCGCAGCTGAAGCCGCTGGAATCGGACAACCTGGACCTTGCGCTGGAGTGGTACTTCGCTGATGCCAGCTACGTGTCGCTGACGTACTGGAACAAGTCGGTCAACAATTTCATCGGCAACACCATCGTCCAGGAGAACCTGTACGGCCTGAGAGACCCCACCTCCGGCCCGGATGCGCAGGCGGCCCTGGCGTTCCTCACAAGTGGTGCCTGCCTCACCCAGGTCGGTGCAGCCAATGCAGCGGCGTGCTCGGCCAACGACACCTCCCTGTTCACCGCGCTGGCCCTGCTGCGCAACAATCCGGCCGGGCTGGGTGCCTACAATGGCACCGACGCACAGGTGCTGGCGACCGAAGCGGCCTATGATCTGTACGGTACCGCCGCTGACCCGCTATACCAGTTCAACGTGAACCGCCCCATCAACCAGAACAAGGCCAAACTGAATGGCTGGGAGATCGGCGGGCAGTACTTCTTCGGCGACACCGGGTTCGGCGTCCTGGCCAACTACACCATCGTCAATGGCGATGTCGGCTACGACAACGGCGGTGACCCGGGCATCGACCAGTTCTCGCTCACGGGACTGAGCGACACGGCCAATGCGATGCTGATGTACGAAAAATACGGTTGGTCGGTACGGCTGGCGTGGAACTGGCGTGACCAGTACCTGATCCTGGCCAACCAGGGCGCCAGCCGCAATCCGTACTACGTGGAGGCGTACGAACAGTGGGATCTCAGCGTGAACTACACCCTGGATGACCACTGGTCGTTCGGCCTGGAGGCGATCAACCTGACCGGTGAGGACGTGCGCTGGCGTTCGCGCACCTCGCAGATGATCGTGAAGCTGGCTGACCAGAGCCCGCGTTACATGCTGGGTGTGCGTTACAGGTTCTGAACCGTGGGGTGCCGCTGCCACGGCAGCGGCACCCGTTCAAGGCTGCTGGCGGATTGGACAACACCATGTCGCGTTACGAAATGCTCAACAACATCGCTCATCGGGACCTGCGTGTGGCCACCGGCTTCGGCGCCGAGTTCGGCGACGCGGTGGGCATGGTGCCGGCCTATCCGAGCGAGTTCGCCGAACTGCAGCGGGAATATCCCATCTTCCTGCGCAAGGACCCCGCCGCGGGCGGCTGGCAGGCGGTGGCCCTGCTTGGGTTCGAACAGCACGAGAACCTGTTCCTGCAGGACGGTCGCTGGAACGCCTCCTACCTGCCCGGTGCCGCGGCGAAAGGGCCATTCCTGATCGGCTTCCAGGAAGGCCACATCGATGGTGCGCTTACCCGGGAAGCGGTGCTGCACGTGGATCTGGATCATCCGCGCGTGACCGCGATGCACGGCGAGCCGGTGTTCCTGCCACAGGGGGGTAACTCGCCCTATCTGGACCATATCGCCGGGGTGCTGCGCGGCATCCACGACGGCCATGCCTTTGCCGCGGACATGTTCGCCACGCTCGATGCGAAAGGGTTGATCCAACCGATCACGCTGGACGTGCGGATCGACGCTGAGCATCGGATCGGCGTCAACGGCCTGCATGCGGTCGATCGTGACCGCCTCGCGCTGCTGGAGGGTGCGGCGCTGGCCGAACTCAACCGCGCCGGCTACCTGGAGGGTGCCTATCTGATGCTGGCATCGCTGCACAACATGCGCCGGTTGATCGCCGAGAAGCAGCGACGCCTGCGCGCAGCGGATACCGCTGTCGCGGCCGGCAGGAACTGACCGGTGCTGGACGGCGTCGCCATGCGCACACTGGAAGGGCTGGATCCCACGGCGCTGCCGCTGCAGGCACTGGTGGCTGCCGGCGAGCCGGTGGTGCTGCGCGGCATCGCGCGCGACTGGGGACTGGTGCAGGCCGGGTCGCGTTCCCCGCAGGAGGCCATGGCCTACCTGCGCGGGTTCGAAGCAGGCGTGCCTGTTCCCTATTCCTTCGGCGGCCCCGAGATCGAAGGGCGTCCGTTCTACAACGCGGACTTCACCCGCTTGAACTTCGAGGTCCGGCGTGGCCTGCTGACGGAGGTGCTGGACGCAATCGCCGACCATCTCGATTCGCCGAGCCCGCCCACCTATTACGTCGCTTCGCTGCTGATCGCGCGTGCGCTGCCCGGGTTCGCCCAGCACAACGACGCCGGACTGGCGGGGCAGGGCATCGATGCTTCGGCCAGCATCTGGGTCGGCAACCGGGTGACGGCTTCCTGCCATTACGACATTCCGGACAACCTGGCGTGCTGCGCGGTGGGCCGGCGCCGCTTCACCCTGTTTCCGCCGGAGCAGATCGACAACCTCTACCCGGGGCCGATGGAGCCCACCCCGGGTGGGCAGGTGGTCAGCGTGGTGGATGTCGACCAGCCGGACTTCGACCGCCATCCGCGCTTCCGTGATGCATTGGCAAGCGCGCAGACCGCCACGCTTGAACCGGGGGATGCCATCTTCATCCCGGGCCTGTGGTGGCACCACGTGCGCAGCCTGGAGCCGTTCAACGTGCTGGTGAACTACTGGTGGCGCAGTGCGCCTGCCCATCTCGGCTCACCCCTGCCGGCGCTGCAGCATGCGATGTGGGCCCTGCGCGATCTACCGGCGCGCGAGAAGCAGGCTTGGGCAAAGATCTTCCAGTACTACGTGTTTGGTCCCGGCGAGCAGGCAGGGCAACACCTGCCCGAGGCGGCCCGGGGTGAGCTGGCACCGTTCGACGAGACGCAGGCGCGGCGCATGCGCGCGCAGCTGCTGGGTCGACTCAACCGCTGATGGGGAGCATCGCATTGAACGCTGCGGACACTACACAAGGGCCGATCCGGAGAGTGGTGATCGCTGGTGGCGGCACCGCCGGCTGGCTGGCCGGCTGCGCACTGGCGCACCAGTTCCGCCAACAGCTGGACATCACCCTGGTGGAGTCCGAGCAGATCGGTACGGTGGGTGTGGGCGAATCCACCGTGCCGCCCATCCGCACGTTCCACCGTTTCCTGCAGATCGATGAGCAGGAGTTCCTGCGTGCGGTCGCCGGCACGTTCAAGCTGTCGATCTCGTTCGAGAACTGGCGTCGCCCCGGTGAACGCTTCATCCATCCTTTCGGCACGATCGGGCAGGGCACCTGGGCCACGCCGTTCCATCACTTCTGGCTGGACAGCCTGCGCCGCGGCATGCCTTCCGAGCTGGGCGACTTCTGCCTGGAAAGTGCCGCGTCCCTGGCCGACAGGTTCTCGCTGCAGACCCAACCCCAGGTCAACTACGCCTACCATTTCGACGCCGGGCTCTATGCCAGGTTCCTGCGCGGCAAGGCCGAAGCAAACGGCCTGCGGCGGGTGGAAGGCAAGATCCGCGAAGTCCGCCAGCATCCCCATGACGGCTCGGTTGCGTCGCTGGTGCTGGACGACGGGCAGGTCATCGAAGGCGATCTGTTCATCGACTGCACCGGCTTCCGCGGCCTGTTGACCGAGCAGACCCTGCATACCGGCTATGAAGACTGGAACGAATGGTTGCCCAGTGATCGCGCCGTTGCCGTGCAGACCGACTCGGCCGCGCCGCCGGTGCCCTACACCCGTGCCATCGCGCACGAGGCCGGGTGGCGCTGGCACATCGCGCTGCAGCACCGGGTCGGCTGCGGGCTGGTGTTCTCCAGCCGCCACATGTCCGATGACGAGGCGCAGGCCAAACTGCTGCGTGATGTCGACGGGCAGCCCCTGCGCGATCCGTGGCTGGTGCCGTTCCGCAGCGGGCGCCGGTTGCAGGCCTGGAACAGGAACGTGGTGGCGCTCGGGCTGGCCAGTGGCTTCATCGAGCCGCTGGAATCGACCAGCATCCACCTGACCATCAGCGCCGTGGTGCGCCTGATCCAGCTGTTCCCGTCCGACGGCATCACCCCTTCGCTGGTGGCGTTGTACAACGACGTGAGCCGCCAGGAGATGGAGCACGTGCGCGATTTCATCATCCTGCATTACCACGCCAACCAGCGCGACGAGCCGATGTGGAAGGCCTGCCGCGAGATGGCGCTGCCTGAATCGCTGCAGGTCCGCCTGCGCGCGTGGCGCGAGCGGGCCCATGCCTGGCAGGACCCTGGCGAGCTGTTCCGGGTCGACTCCTGGACCAGCGTCCTGATGGGCCAGGGCATCCAGCCCGGACCGCCGCACCCGCTTGCGCGGGCCATCGGCGATGCGGACCTGCGCACCCTGTTGCATCGCATCCGGCAGCCGGTGCAGGAAACGGTGGCGAAGATGCCGACGCAGGCAGCGTTCATCGAGCGCTACTGCAGTGCGGCACCGGACGCATGGCAAAGGGGCAGGGCCGTGGCGTAGCCGCAGTGCGCGCTGTTGCATCGAATTGGTAGCGCTACCTTCAAACCACTACGGGGTGCAGTGAATGGAATTGGTTGCGGGAATCGACGCTGGTACGCAAAGCCTGAAGGTGGTTGTCTACGATCCTGAAGGGCGCAGTCTCGTGGCCAGCGCCAGCGCGCCATTGCAGCTGACCAGTGCCGCAGACGGCAGCCGGGAACAGCGGCCGGCCGATTGGGTGACGGCACTGCACGCCTGCTTTGCTGAGATCGATCCGGCGGTGCGCTCGCGGATTGCCGCGCTGGCAGTCTCAGGACAGCAGCATGGGTTCGTGCCGGTCGATGCGGCCGGGGAGGTGCTGGCACCGGCCAAGCTGTGGTGCGACACCAGCACCTCGGCCGAATGCGTGCAGATCATGGACGCCGCAGGCGGCACGGCGCGCACCATCGCGTTGGCCGGCAACCCGGTGCTTGCCGGTTACACCGCCTCCAAGCTGCCGTGGACGAAAACGCACCGGCCCGACACCTACGCGCGGCTTGCCACCATCCTGCTGCCGCACGACTACCTCAATTTCGTGTTGACCGGGGAGCGCTTCTGCGAATACGGCGATGCGTCGGGCACCGGCTGGCTGGATGTGCGCACCCGAACCTGGTCGGCCGAGCTGCTGCACGCGACCGATCCGCAGCGCGATCTCACCGACTGCCTGCCGCGCATCGCCGCGCCCGAAGAGATGTTCGGCATCACCCCCGCCGCAGCGGCGGCGTTGGGCCTTCCCGCATCGGTGAAGGTGGCCGTCGGCGGTGGCGACAACATGATGGCGGCCGTGGGTACCGGCTGCGTCGTACCCGGTCGCCTGGTGATGAGCCTGGGTACGTCCGGCACCCTGTTTGCCTTCTCGGACACGCCCGTGGTCGACCCGGGCGGAGCATGGGCCGCGTTCTGCTCGTCGACCGGCGGCTGGCTGCCGCTGATCTGCACGATGAACTGCACCGTGGTGACCGGACAGGTCGCCGACGCCTTCGGCTTCAGCAGCCGCGAGGGCGACCGGCACCTGCAGGCCACGCCGCCCGGTGCCGACGGCCTGGTGATGCTGCCGTTCCTCAACGGCGAACGCACGCCGGACCTGCCGCAGGGCAAGGGGGTGCTGGCGGGCCTGGACACGACCAACATGACGCCGGCGCACATCTACCGCGCGGCCATGGAAGGGGCCACGTACGCCCTGAAGTATGGCTACGACGCATTCGTCGGCGCGGGCATGCAGTTCGAACGCATCGTGCTGACCGGCGGCGGCAGCAACAGCGCGCAGTGGCGGCAACTGGTGGCCGATGTGTTCGGCCTGCCGGTGGAGGTGCCGGCCCAGTCCGAAGGCGCGGCATTCGGTGCGGCATTGCAGGCCCTGTGGGCGTTGGGCCACGACCGTGGCGATGCCGCCTCCATCGCCGACGTCGCCGACCGCCACGTTGCGCTTGACCCGCTGCGTTCGGCACGCCCGGACCCCGCACGCGCCGAAGCCTACGCCACGGCCTACGCCCGTTTCCTTCGACATCTCGACGCGATCACGCCGCTGTACCGCGGCTGATCTCCTTTCCGCACCTCGCACAACGACAGGAAGACGCACCATGAGCACGCAACCTTTCATCGGCGCCAAGGAATACTTCCCCGGCATCGGCCGCATTCCCTTCGAAGGCCGGGGCTCGGACAACCCGCTCGCGTTCAAGGTCTACGACGCCGACAAGGTCATCGGCGGCAGGACCATGCAGGAACATCTGCGCTTTGCAGTCTGTTACTGGCACACCTTCTGCAATGCCGGGCACGATCCGTTCGGTCCGGGTACCCGTCATTTCCCCTGGGAGGCCGGCTCGCCGATGGCGACCGCCGAGGCGAAGGTGGACGCGGCATTCGAGTTCTTCACCAAGCTGGGCGTGCCGTACTGGTGTTTCCACGATATCGACCTGGCGCCGGACGCCGAGGATGTCGGGCAGTACGAAAAGAACCTGAAGCACATGGTGGGCCTGGCCAAGGCGCGCCAGGATGCAACCGGCATGAAGCTGCTGTGGGGCACGGCCAACCTGTTCTCGCACCCGCGCTACATGAACGGTGCGTCGACCAACCCGGATTTCGCAGTGGTGGCGCGTGCCGCCGTGCAGGTAAAGGCGGCGCTGGAGGCCACCGTTGAACTGGGCGGCGAGCATTACGTGTTCTGGGGCGGCCGCGAAGGCTATGCCGCGCTGGCCAATACCCAGATGAAGCGCGAAGTCGACCACCTCGCGCGGTTCCTGACCATGGCGCGCGACCATGGCCGCAGCATCGGCCTGAAGGGCAACTTCCTGATCGAGCCCAAGCCGATGGAACCGATGAAGCACCAGTACGACTTCGACAGCGCCACCGTGGTGGGGTTCCTGAAGGAACATGGGCTGGACAAGGATTTCAAGCTCAACATCGAGGCCAACCACGCGACACTGTCCGGCCATACCTTCGAACACGATCTGCAGGTCGCCTCGGACCACGGCCTGCTCGGCAGCATCGACGCCAACCGCGGCAACGCCCAGAACGGCTGGGATACCGACCAGTTCCCCACCGACCTGTACGACACCGTGGGCGCGATGCTGGTGGTGCTGCGCCAGGGTGGGCTGGAAGGCGGCTTGAACTTCGACGCCAAGGTGCGCCGTGAATCGACCGACCTGGAAGATCTGTTCATTGCCCACGTCGGCGGCATGGATGCCTTCGCCCGCGGGCTGGAAGTGGCCCATGCGCTGCTGAACGACTCGCCGCTGGAGCAGTGGCGCAAGGAGCGTTACGCCAGCTTCGACAGTGGTGCCGGCAAGGACTTCGCGGGCGGCGCGCTCAGTCTGGCAGAACTGGCTGCGCTGGGTGCCAAGGGCGGCGAGCCCAGGCAGATCAGCGGCAAGCAGGAGCGCTACGAGAACCTGATCAACCAGTACCTGCTGCGTTGAGCACAGCGGCTCGCATCGATGACACCGAACCGGGGAGGGGCACGGCAATGCAGCAGGCAATGAGCGGTGGAGAGAACACCCGGCTGATCGTATTGATCAGCGTGGTGGCGACGATTGGCGGATTCCTGTTCGGGTTCGACAGCGGCGTGATCAACGGCACCCAGGACGGCCTGCACCAGGCGTTCAGATCCGGCGAGTGGATGCAGGGGTTCGAGATCGCCTCGATGTTGCTGGGCTGCGCTGTCGGTGCCTTCAGCGCCGGCCGGCTGGCCGACCGTCTCGGCCGCCGCAACGTGCTGATCGTCTCGGCAGTGTTGTTCCTGCTGTCGGCGATCGGCGCCGGCGCCGCATCCTCCTCGGCGATGTTCATCGTCGCGCGGGTGTTGGGGGGCTTTGCGGTGGGGGCCGCCAGTGTCATCTCCCCGGCCTACATCGCCGAGGTCGCGCCGGCGCGCTACCGTGGCCGGCTCGCCACGGTCCAGCAGATCGCCATCATCAGCGGGCTGACCGTCGCGTTCCTGTCCAACTATCTGCTGGCGGCCACCGCCGGTGCGTCCACCGAGGCACTGTGGGGCGGGCACGCAGCGTGGCGCTGGATGTTCTGGATGCAGGCCGTGCCCTCGCTGCTGTTCCTGGCACTGCTGCTGACCATTCCGGAAAGCCCGCGCTACCTGATGGTGAAGCGCCGCAAGGACGAGGCGCTGCAGGTGCTTGCGCGGCTGTACGGCGGTGTCGAGGCGCAGGCGAAGCTTGCCGAGATCGACGCTTCGCTGTCGACCGACCACCATCGGCCGCGGCTGTCGGACCTGCGTAACAAGGCCACCGGCAGGATCCGCCCGATTGTCTGGGTCGGCATCGGCCTGGCCACCTTCCAGCAGCTGGTCGGCATCAACGTGGTGTTCTACTACGGTGCCGTGCTCTGGCAGGCCGTCGGCTTCTCCGAGAACGACGCGCTGCTGATCAATGTGCTGTCCGGTGCGCTCAGCATCGGCGCCTGCATCGTCACCGTGCTGCTGATCGATCGCATCGGGCGCAAGCCATTGCTGTGGGTGGGCTCGGCCGGCATGGCGGTGTCACTGGCACTGCTGGTGGCCGCATTCGCCAGCGGCTCGCTGGTCGATACGCACCTGCAGCTGCCTGCGGGCATGGGCACGCTGGCGCTGGTGGCGGCCAATGCCTATGTCGTGTTCTTCAACATCTCGTGGGGCCCGGTGATGTGGGTGATGCTGGGCGAGATGTTCCCCAACCAGATCCGCGGTTCGGGCCTGGCGGTGGCCGGTGCGGCGCAGTGGACCGCCAATTTCGCCGTCACCGTGACCTTCCCGATTCTGCTGGCCGCCACCGGGCTGGCGGCCACGTACAGCATCTACCTGGTGGCGGCGGTCATTTCGGTGTTCTTCGTGCTCAGGTACGTGCACGAAACCAAGGGCAAGGAACTGGAGCAGATGGAAGGATGAACGCGATGACCCATCGACACGTTGGCCGCGCCCACGCTGGCGTGCTGCTGACCACGCTGCTGCTGGCACTGGCGGCCTGCGGCAAGGATGAAAACGTTGCCGCAACTGCAGCCGCGACGCCGGACCCGTGGCCGCAGGTCGCCTGGCCACTGGCCGAGGACCCCGCGCTGGAAAAGCGCATCACCGACCTGATGGCCACCATGACGGTGGAGGAGAAGGTCGGCCAGCTGGTGCAGGGCGATATCGCCAGCATTACGCCCGACGACGTGCGCCGCTATCGGTTGGGCTCGGTCCTGGCCGGTGGCAATTCCGATCCCGGTGGCCGTTACGATGCCGCGCCGGCCGAATGGCTGGCGCTGGCCGATGCGTTCTACACAGCGTCGATGGACACCTCCACCGGAGGCAAAGCCATCCCGGTGCTGTTCGGCATCGATGCCGTGCACGGGCAGAGCAACATCATCGGCGCGACGCTGTTCCCGCACAACATCGGCCTGGGCGCGGCCCGC
This sequence comes from Stenotrophomonas sp. G4, assembly GCF_003428825.1. Classification (NCBI taxonomy): domain Bacteria; kingdom Pseudomonadati; phylum Pseudomonadota; class Gammaproteobacteria; order Lysobacterales; family Lysobacteraceae; genus Stenotrophomonas; species Stenotrophomonas sp. G4. Next base: position 2,260,437 of record NZ_CP031741.1, on the reverse strand, counting down.
AACCCGGATCTGCTGCGCCGGATCGGCGAGGTGACCGCGCTGGAGACCCGTGCGACCGGGATGGAGTGGGCGTTCGCACCAACCGTGGCGGTACCGCAGGACGACCGCTGGGGGCGCACCTATGAGGGCTATTCCGAATCGCCCGAGGTGGTGGCCAGCTATGCCGGTGCAATGGTCGAAGGGCTGCAGGGCAAAGTGGGTACGCCCGCGTTCCTCGATGGTCGTCATGTGATCGCCTCGGTGAAGCACTTCCTCGGCGACGGTGGCACTATCGATGGCAAGGACCAGGGGGATACACGGATCAGCGAAGCGGACCTGGTGCGCATCCACGCGGCCGGGTATCCGCCGGCGATCGCCGCAGGCGCACAGACCGTCATGGCCTCCTTCAACAGCGTCAACGGCGAGAAAATGCATGGTCACAGGCAGTACCTGACCGATGCGTTGAAGGGCCGCATGCACTTCGGTGGGTTCGTGGTGGGCGACTGGAACGGCCACGGGCAGGTCAAGGGCTGCACGACCACCGATTGCCCGGCCACCATCAATGCGGGCCTGGACATGGCCATGGCCTCGGACAGCTGGAAGGGCTTCTACGAAACCACGCTGGCCGCCGTGAAGAGCGGCACCATCAGCCAGCAACGGCTGGACGAGGCGGTGCGCCGGATCCTGCGCGTCAAGATGCGGCTGGGTCTGTTCGAGGCGGGCAAGCCGTCCACACGTGCGGTCGGCGGCCAGTTCGCCCTCATCGGCGCACCGGAACATCGTGCGCTGGCACGGCAGGCGGTGCGCGAATCGCTGGTACTGCTGAAGAACCAGGGGGGCGTGTTGCCACTGTCGCCCAAGCAACGGATCCTGGTGGCCGGTGACGGTGCCAACGACGTGGGCAAGCAGGCCGGCGGCTGGACGCTGAACTGGCAGGGCACCGGCACGATCCGCAAGGACTTCCCCAATGCGGACACGATCTACGAGGGCATCGCCCAGCAGGCGTCGGCCGCGGGTGGCGAGGCAGTGCTGGCGGTCGATGGGAAATATGTGACGAAGCCGGATGTGGCCGTGGTGGTATTCGGCGAGAGCCCGTATGCCGAGTTCCAGGGCGATCTGCCGACGCTGGCCTACAAGCCGGGGGACGATGCCGACCTTGACCTGATCAAACGACTGAAGGCCGACGGCATTCCGGTGGTGGCCGTGTTCCTGAGCGGACGCCCGCTGTGGGTCAACCGCGAGATCAACGCCGCTGATGCGTTCGTGGCGGCGTGGCTGCCCGGCTCGGAAGGTGCCGGCGTTGCCGACGTGCTGCTGCGCGGGCCTGATGGCAGCGTGCAGCACGATTTCAAGGGCAGGTTGAGCTTCAGCTGGCCGCGCACGGCGACGCAGTACGCCAACAATGTGGGGCAGAAGGATTACAACCCGCAGTTCGCCTTTGGCTTCGGCCTGTCCTACGCCGACAACGGCGATCTGCCGGCGCTGCCGGAAGTCTCCGGGGTAACCGGCAATGAAGGTGCCGCCGGCGTGTTCTTCGCGCGCGGCGAAGCCGGTTCAGGCATGGCTCTGCGCCTGCAGAACAGCACGGGGCAGGGCGTTACGGTCACCAAGGTGCCGGAGGCCCTGGAGGGCGATCTGCTCAAGGTCACCGGCGTGGACCACCTGGCACAGGAAGATGGCCGCCGCCTGGCCTGGTCGGGCAAGGCTGAGGCAGTTGCCGCGCTGCAGTCGCACACGGCACTGGACCTGCAGCGCGAAAGCAACGGCGATCTGATGCTGCTGACCACGCTGCGGGTGGAGTCTGCACCCCGTGGCGAGGCCTGGTTGGCGGTGGGCTGCGGCACGGGCTGCTCGGCCCGCATTGCGCTCACGCCGACGCTGGCAAAACTGCCGGTGGGCCAATGGACGCGCGTGGGCGTGCCGCTGAAGTGCCTTGCAGCCGCAGGTGCGGACGTCGGCAAGCTGGATCGCCCGTGGTCGATCGGAACGGCGGGGGCGATGACATTGTCGGTGTCACGTGTCGCGCTGGGCGCCCTGAACGAGGCGGAGACCAGCATCGGGTGCGCAGGCGCGTGACCGTGACGCTGCGTCCTGCGCTATCGGGAACCGGGTGGGCGCGTGACCGAATCGCGCACCACCAGCCGGTGCGGCACCACGTGGTCGGTCAACACGCGCACGCCCTCGCTGCGGCGGCGGATGGTGCGCAGCAGGATCTCGATGGCGGCATCGGCCATCGAGGCGATGGGCTGATGGATGGTGGTGAGCTCGGGCCAGACCGTGGTGGCGGCGGAACTGTCATCGAAACCCACTACCGACAGGTCGCGGGGCACCTCCAGGCCACGCCGGTGCGCGACGGAGATCGCCGCCGCGCCCATATCGTCGTTGCTGGCCAGGATCGCCGTGGGCGGTCTGGGCTGGCACAGCAGTTTCTCGGCAGCGGCCAGCCCGGAGCGGTAGGTGTAGTCGCCCTGTTCGACCAGGGCGGGGTCGACCTCCAGCCCGGCGTCGTGCAGCGCGCTGACAAAGCCGTCATAGCGCCGCGTGCTGGCACTGAGGTCGGTGCGCCCGCAGATGAAGCCGATGCGGCGGTGGCCGTGCTGGATCAGGTGTTCAGCCAATTCCCTGCCGGCGTGGAAGTCATCGATGCGCACGCAGGAAATGTCATTGCCGAGGTGACCCGGCGCGATCGCCACCACCGGGATGCCGGCCTTGACCAGCTCGGTCACCACGGGCTTCGATTCGCACAGCGGCGGCGGCAGGATGACGCCGTCCACCCGTCCGGCCAGGGCACGCGCGGCCTTGCGCTGGGCCGCGGGGCCCGGCTCGTCCCAGTAGTCGATGACCAGCTGGATGGCAGCGTTGGACGCTACGCGCAGCAGGCCGACCAGCAGTTCGCGCAGGTAGGCACCGCTGGGGTCGGTGTAGATCAGTGCAATACGCGTGTGCTGCGCGGCGGCCAGCGAACTGGCGGCGAGGTTGGGCGTATAGCCCAGTTCACGCACTGCGCGCATCACGCGCTCGCGGGTGACGTCGCGCACCTTGCCCTGGTTGATCGCCCGCGACACCGTCATCGGCGACACTCCGGCCAGGGCCGCCACCTCGTCGATCGTCACGCCACTGGTTTTGCGGCGGACCGATTTCTTCGGCTTGTCCAATACGCGCTCCCGTTCTTCTCTGTGACGCTGCCGAAGCCCGCGCACGTCAGGAGCTTACAAGGTTTGCTGGCCGCCCAACGGTCCGGTCTGGATGGCGAGCGGTGTCATTGGATGTTTGCTGCTGTGCTGGTGCTGCTGGCCTGCATCGGCGACGCGCGCGCAGAGGATGGCCATGCCCTGTGGATGCGCTACGTCCCGCTTGAGCCGGCCCTCGCTGCCGGCTACCGCACCCGCCTGGGGCAGGTGGTGGCCCCTGATCACACAGCCACGCAGCGCGCCGCGCGCGATGAACTGCAGCGTGGACTGGCCGGGCTGCTCGGCAGCGCTCCGCAGTTGGCAGGTACGGCAGCCACCGGCCCCATGCTGGTGCTGGGTACGCCGCAGTCGTCGGCGTTGATCGCGCCGTTGCGTGCGCAGATGCAGTCGCTGGGCGAGGAGGGCTACCTGCTCAAGCGCACACAGGTGGGCGGACGCGATGTGCTGCTGGTCGCCGCACCGCGGGATATCGGCGTGCTGTACGGGGTGTTCCACCTGCTGCGGCTGCTGCAGACGGGCGCGGCACTGGACGCCCTCGATGTGCGTCAATCGCCGCGGCTCCGGCTGCGCGTGCTCAATCACTGGGACAACCTGGATGGCCATGTCGAACGTGGCTACGCAGGCCGTTCGCTGTGGGACTGGCAGACGTTGCCGGAGTGGCGCGACCCGCGCTACACCGACTATGCACGCGCCAACGCATCCGTAGGCATCAACGGCACCGTGCTCAACAACGTGAATGCAAACGCACAGAGTCTTGCGCCGGACTATCTCGACAAAGCGGCAACACTGGCCGATCTTTTCCGTCCGTACGGCGTCCGTGTCTACCTGAGTGCACGCTTCAGCGCACCCATCGAGCTGGGCGGGCTCGACACCGCCGATCCGCTCGACCCGGCCGTGCAACGTTGGTGGCGCGACAAAGCCGAGCAGATCTACGCGCGCATTCCCGATTTCGGTGGTTTCCTGGTGAAGGCCAATTCGGAAGGGCAGCCCGGCCCGCAGGACTACGGCCGCTCGCACGCCGACGGCGCCAACCTGCTGGCCGATGCGCTGGCCCCGCACGGCGGCGTGGTGATGTGGCGCGCCTTCGTCTATGCGCACGACGTTCCTGCGGACCGGGCCACGCAGGCCTACAGCGAATTCGCCGGCCTGGATGGCGCGTTCCGCCCGAACGTGGTGCTGCAGGTGAAGAACGGGCCCATCGACTTCCAGCCACGCGAGCCGTTCCATCCGCTGTTCGGGGCCATGCCGCGCACGCCGCTGGTGATGGAAGTGCAGATCACCAAGGAGTACCTGGGCTTTGCCACGCATCTGGTTTACCTGGGGCCGTTGTACGAGGAAGTGCTGCGGGCCGACACCCGCACACGCGGCAGGGGGGCCATCGTGGCGCAGTCCCTGGCCGGCATGGCCGGGGTCGCCAACATCGGCACCGACCGCACCTGGAGTGGATCGCACTTCGACCAGGCCAACTGGTACGCCTTCGGGCGTCTTGCGTGGGATCCACGGCAATCGGCCCAGGACATCGCGGCGGACTGGGCGGCGCTGACGTTCTCGGCCGATCCCGGCGTGGTGCAGCCCATCGTCGGGATGATGATGGCCTCGCGCGAGGCCGCGGTGAACTACATGACGCCGTTGGGCCTGCACCACCTGATGGCGCGGGGGCACCACCATGGTCCCGGTCCCTGGGTCGATGGTGGCCCGCGCGCGGACTGGACGTCGGTGTACTACCACCGTGCGGATCGCAACGGCATCGGCTTCGACCGCACCGCGCGCGGCAGCAACGCCGTGGCCCAGTATTCCCCCGGCGTGGCCGAGCAGTACGGCGACCTGGCGCGGGTTCCGGAGCCGCTGCTGCTGTGGTTCCACCACGTGCCGTGGGATCACCGCATGGCCTCTGGGCGGACGTTGTGGGACGAACTGGTCGGGCGCTACTCGCAGGGGGTACGGCAGGTGCAGGGCATGCAGGCCACCTGGGCGGGGCTGCAGGGCAAGGTGGATGCGCAACGACATGCGCAGGTCACGGCCTTCCTGCGTATCCAGCAGCGCGAAGCACAGTGGTGGCGCGATGCCAGCGTGGCGTACTTCCAGTCGGTGAGCGGTAGGCCGTTGCCCGCAGGCGAAGCCGCGCCGCCGCATCCGCTGGCCTGGTACCAGGCCCTGCAGTTTCCCTCCGCGCCAGGAGATGGCCGATGAAGCCGACGTCGTGGGTGGGATGGCTGCTGCTGGTTGCCATGGGCGGCTGCGCCACGCGTGCAGCGGCACAGGAACCAACGATGGCGCTGCTGCATCCGCTGTTCCAGGATCACGCCGTGCTGCAGCGTGACCGGCCGATTCCGGTATGGGGCCAGGCCACGCCGGGCGCCTCGGTTTCCGTGGCGTTTGCAGGGCGCACTGTCAGCACGCACGCGGCTGGCGATGGCCGCTGGCACGCAACGCTACCGCCTGCCGCAGCCGGCGGACCTTACGAAATGTCGGTCCGGTCCGGGCATGCCAGCCAGATCGTGCGCGACGTGCAGATCGGCGATGTCTGGTTGTGTTCCGGGCAGTCGAACATGGAGCTTCCGGTGTGGCGTGCGCTTGATGCAGGCAGCGAGATCGCCTCCGCCACGGAACCGGGAATCCGCCTGTTCACCGTGCCGAAGGCCGCGGCGGTTTCACCACGGAGTGATTTTCCCGCGTCTGTGGCATGGCGCCCCGCGTCACCGGACACCGTGCGTGACTTTTCCGCCGCGTGTTTCTACTTTGCGCGTGAACTGCGCAGGACCGTCGACGTTCCGATGGGGCTGATCCAGGCAGCGTGGGGCGGCTCGCGCATCGAGGCCTGGACCAGCAGCAATGCCCTGCGCATGCAGGGTGGCCTGGGCCCAGCGCTTGACGTGCTCGCGCTGTACGCGCGTGATCCGGCGGCGGCAAACGAACGTTGGGGCCAGCAGTGGCAACACTGGTGGACAACACGCGCCGATGCCGTCGCCGCCGATGCACCCTGGCAGCCAGGCAACGACAGCCGTGGATGGCAACGCGCACCCGCCAGGTTCGGGGCGTGGGAGCGCTGGGGTGTGCCAGCGCTGGCCGGCTACAACGGCATGGTCTGGTACCGCACCCAGGTGACACTGAGCGCCGACCAGGCAGCCAAGCGCGCACAGCTTGAGCTCGGCCCCATCGACGAGACGGACATGACCTGGGTGAACGGCGTGGCCGTGGGCAGCCAGTACGGTGCGGGCGAGCGGCGAACCTATGCGCTGCCAGCCGGCTTGCTGAAAGCCGGCGCCAACACCGTGGTGATCAATGTGCTGGACACCTACGGTGAGGGTGGCCTTGCAGGGCCCGCGAGCACGCACGCCATCGGCCTGGATGACGGTACGCGCATCGAGCTGGATGCCCGCTGGCAGTACCGGGTGGCGCCCGGCGCACAGGCGCCGCCGCTGGCACCGTGGCACGCCGCCACGGGACTGTCGACGCTGTACAACGGCATGATCGCGCCGCTGGGTGCCTCTGGCCTGCGCGGCATGCTGTGGTACCAGGGTGAATCCAACACCGGTGACGCACCGGCATACCTCGCACGCCTGCGCAGCCTGCGTGACGACTGGCGGGGGCGATTCGGCGCGCACACGCCGCTGCTGCTGGTGCAGCTGGCCGGCTATGGCCAGCCACCCGTGGCTCCGGTTGAAAGTGGCTGGGCGCGGGTGCGCGAAGCGCAGCGGCTCGCTGCGGCGGAAGACCCGCGCACCGGGCTGGCCGTGGCCATCGACATCGGCGATGCCTACGACATCCACCCGCCGAACAAGCAGGAACTGGGCCGGCGGCTGGCGCGGGCAGCGCGCCATGTGGTCTATGGCGAGCGCAGCCTGGCGCCCGCCGGCCCAACTGCACACACAGCATCGGCCACGCGCGCCGGCGTGCGTATCCGCTTCAACGGGATCACCGGCACCCTGGTCACGACCGGCGCGAACGGCCCCATCGGCTTCGAGCTGTGCGACGCCGATGCGCACCACTGCCGCTACGCCGACGCGGTGCTGGACGGGCACGACGTCGTGCTGCGCAGCCCGCTGGCTGACGCGGGCGGGCGCGTGCGCTACTGCTGGGCCGATGGCCCGGTGTGCACCCTGCGCGACAGCAGTGGGGCGCCCGCCGGCCCGTTCGAGCTTTCCATCACCCCTGCGGAGGTTCCCTGATGCGTCTGCTGCTGGCTCCAGTACTCATGTTGATGTCGTTGCTGCCGCAGGCGTGGGCAGCGCCGCCCGCGCCGCCGGTCTACTTCGACTGGTTCGAGTACAGCGGTCGCGACGCGGCCTTCGATGCGCCGTTGCCGGCCGGGCACTATCGCAACCCGATCCTTGCCGGGTTCCATGCCGACCCCAGCATCGTCGCCGCAAACGGGCGCTTCTATCTGGTCAATTCCAGCTTCACCTACTTCCCGGGCATCCCGGTATTCGAAAGCGTGGACCTGGTGCACTGGAAGCAGATCGGCAATGTGATCGACCGACCGTCGCAGCTGGACTTCGACGGACTGGGCGTGTCGCGCGGCATCTTCGCACCGGCCATCAGTTACCACGACGGCATGTTCTACGTGGTCACCACGGCCGTCGACAGCGGCGGCAACTTCATCGCTACCGCCCGTGATCCTGCCGGTCCCTGGTCCGACCCGCACTGGCTGCCTGGCATCGATGGGATCGATCCGTCATTGTTCTTCGACAGCGACGGCACCGTGTATCTGCTCAACAACGATGTACCGCCTGGCCCGCCACGTTACGAGGGCCACCGTGCCATCTGGATGCAGCAGATGGATCTGGCGACCTTCACCCCGGTAGGCCCCCGCAAGGTGTTGATCGACGGCGGGGTGGAGCCGGCCAGCAACCCGATCTGGATCGAGGGGCCGCACATCTACCAACGCGATGGCTGGTACTACCTCTCCGACGCGGAAGGCGGCACCGGGCCGCAACATTCGCAGGTGGTGCTGCGCAGCCGTGATGTGTGGGGGCCCTACGTGCCGTATGCGGGCAATCCGATTCTCACCCAGCGCGACCTGCCCGCCGACAGGCCGTTGCCGATCACCAATGCTGGGCATGCGGATCTGGTGGAGGGGCCGGACGGCTCATGGTGGGCGGTGTTCCTTGCCAGCCGCAACTACGACACGCGCCACTACAACACCGGGCGTGAGACCTATCTGCTGCCGGTGCAATGGCGTGACGGCTGGCCGGTGATCCTGCCGGCCAACCAGGCCATTCCGTATGCGGCCAGAGCGCCCTCCTGGATGCAGGGCGAAGCGGCGCAGGCGCCGTCCACCGGTAATTTCACCGAACGCGACGAATTCGATGCGCCCACACTCGGCAGCGGCTGGCTGCGCGTGCGCGTCCCCAGGCAGCCGTGGGCGGACCTGCGCGAGCGACCGGGGGCGTTGGCCGTGCATCCGCTGGCGGAGAACCTGGACACGCTGCGCAACCCCGCGTTCCTCGGCCGGCGCCAGCAGCACCTGCGCTTCGAATCCAGCACGGCCATGACCCGACCGGCGGCGGGCGTGGCCGCAGGCCTGGCAGCGTTCCAGAGCGAGACCCACTGGTATTTCCTTGGCGTGCGCAGCCTCGGCGGTGACCGCGTGGCGGTCTTCCTGGAAGCGCGCGACGGCGGCGGTGTCACCCGCACCCTGGCGACGCGCCAGGCAACGGCAGCGACATCGCTGCGCCTGAAGATCGCCGGTGACGAAGGCCGCTATGCGTTCGCCTTCGACAGCGGCGACGGGCGTGGCTGGCAGACACTGGCCGATGACGTGGACGGAACGGTGTTGAGTACGGATCGTGCAGGCGGCTTCGTCGGCGCCCTGCTGGGACCATTCGCGCGCGACGAGCGTGCATTGAGGAGCAAATGATGACGCGCACTGCCATCTTCCGCACGCTGGCCCTGGGCGCTGCCATCGCGCTGGCGGGCACGGGTTATGCAGCCGAGCCCGCGCCCTGGCTCGACACCTCGGCCAGCTTCGAAAACCGCGCCGCTGCCCTGGTCGCCCGGATGACCCTGGAGGAGAAGGCAGCGCAGATGCAGAACGCCGCGCCCGCGATCGAGCGCCTGGGCGTTCCCGCCTACGACTGGTGGAACGAAGGCCTGCATGGCGTGGCGCGGGCAGGGCAGGCCACCGTGTTTCCGCAGGCCATCGGCCTGGCGGCCACCTTCGATGTGCCGTTGATGGGACAGGTGGCCAGCACCATCAGCGACGAGGCCCGTGCCAAGCACCACCAGTTCCTCCGTGAGGGCTCGCATGGCCGCTACCAGGGGCTGACCTACTGGTCGCCGAACATCAACATCTTCCGCGACCCGCGATGGGGCCGCGGCCAGGAAACCTACGGCGAGGACCCGTACCTCACCGCCCGCATGGGCGTGGCCTTCGTGCACGGCCTGCAGGGCGATGACCCGGTGTACCGCAAGCTCGACGCCACCGCCAAGCACCTGGCCGTGCACAGTGGCCCCGAGGCCGACCGCCACCACTTCGATGCGCGCCCGAGCAAGCGCGACCTGTACGACACCTACCTGCCCGCGTTCGAGGCGCTGGTGAAAGAGGGGCAGGTGGACGCGGTGATGGGCGCCTACAACCGGGTGTACGGCGAGTCCGCCAGCGCCAGCCGGTTCCTGCTGCGCGACGTGCTGCGCCGCGACTGGGGTTTCAAGGGCTACGTGGTGTCCGACTGCTGGGCCATCGTCGACATCTGGAAACATCACCGGATCGTTCCCAGCCGCGAGGCGGCTGCCGCGTTGGCGGTCCGCAACGGCACCGAACTGGAGTGCGGCCAGGAATACGCCACGCTGCCGGCGGCAGTGCGGCAGGGCCTGATCAGCGAGGCGGAGATCGACGATGCGGTGACCCGCCTGTTTGCCGCGCGGATGCGGCTGGGCATGTTCGACCCACCCGAGCGCGTGCGCTGGGCGCAGATTCCCGCGTCGGTCAACCAGGCTCCGGCGCATGATGTGCTGGCCCTGAAGGCCGCCCAGGAATCGCTGGTGCTGCTGAAGAACGATGGCGTGCTGCCGCTGTCGCGCAACCTCAAACGCATCGCCGTGATCGGCCCCACGGCCGATGACACCATGGCACTGCTCGGCAACTACTTCGGCACCCCGGCCGCGCCGGTCACCCTCCTGCAGGGCATCCGCGATGCCGCCAAGGGAATCGAGGTGAGCTACGCACGCGGCGTGGACCTGGTTGAAGGGCGCGACGATCCCAGCGCCACACCCTTGATCGAAGCGACCTACCTGCGCCCGTCGGCTGACTCGCCGGAGCGCGGGCTGCGCGGCGAGTACTTCCGTACCGCCGATCTTTCGGGCACTCCGGCCCTGGTCCGCACCGATGCCCAGATCGGATTCCGCTGGGATCGGGGTTCCCCGACCGACAACCTGCTGGCCCGTGGTGAAGCAGCGCCGGGGCAGGGCATCCCCAGCGATGGTTTCAGCATCCGCTGGACTGGCCAGTTGCTGCCGCCCGTCTCGGGGCGCTACCGGATCGAGGCGGCCGCCGACGATGGTTTCCGCCTCTACGTGGACGGCAAGCGTGTGCTGGACCACTGGGCCAACAGTGATCGCCTGCACGGCGATGGCGTGGACCTGGACCTGCAGGCCGGCCGCGCCTATGACCTGAGGCTTGAGTACTTCGACGCCGAGCGCGATGCCGGCGTCCGCCTGGGCTGGCGCATGCCCGGTGCCAAGCCGCCGTTCGAAGCGGCACTGGAGGCCGCGCGCAGCGCCGATGTGGTGGTGTTCGTGGGCGGCCTCACCGGCGACGTCGAAGGCGAAGAGATGAAGGTCAACTACCCGGGCTTCGCCGGCGGTGACCGTACCGACCTGCGCCTGCCCGCGCCCCAGCGCTCGCTGCTGGAAGCGCTGCATGGCACCGGCAAACCGGTGGTGATGGTCCTCACCGGCGGCTCGGCCATGGCGGTGGACTGGGCGGAGCAGAATCTGTCCGCCATCCTGATGAGCTGGTATCCCGGGCAACGCGGCGGCACTGCCGTCGGCCAGGCGCTGTTCGGCGACGTCAATCCGGGCGGGCGCCTGCCGGTGACCTTCTACAAGGCGGACGAGGCGATGCCGGCCTTTGACGACTACACGATGGAAGGACGCACCTACCGCTACTTCCGCGGTACCCCGCTGTATCCGTTCGGGCACGGGCTGTCGTACACCCGCTTCGACTACGGCAGGCTGCAGCTCGATTCAACGCGCATCGCCAACGACGGGACACTCAAGGTGCAGGTCGAGATCGCCAACACGGGCAAGCGCGCCGGCGACGAAGTGGTCCAGCTGTATGTGCGACGGCTGCAGGCCGGCCCCGGCGACGCACGCCAGACACTGCGCGGCTTCCAGCGTGTGCACCTGGCCGCAGGCGAGCGGCGCACCGTGGTGTTCAACCTGGAAGCGCAGCAGGCCCTGCGCCACTATGACGACGCGCGCGGCGGCTATGCCGTGCCGGCGGGCGCGTACGAGGCATGGGTGGGCACCTCCAGCGCCGACATCCGCGCGAAGGCCGGATTCACCGTGGAGGCCAACCGTGACTGATGCGCGCCGCATGGAAAGCACCGGGCACACGCTGTCCACCCGGGAGAAACTCGGCTACAGCCTGGGCGACCTGGCCGCCAACCTGATCTTCCAGACGCTGATCACCTACCTTGCGTTCTTCTACACCGATGTGTACCGGCTGCCGCCCGCCACGGCCGCCACGATCATCTTCGTGATCGGCGTGCTCGGTGCCTTCGTGTTCACGCCGTTGATCGGCATCGCCGCCGATCGCACGGTCAGCCGCTGGGGCAAGTTCCGGCCGTGGATCCTGTGGACGGCCATTCCCTTCGGGGTGCTGTCACTGCTGGCCTTCAGCACCCCCGACCTGGCGCCGCGCGCGAAGGTCGTCTACGCCCTGGCCACGTACGGCCTGTTGATGCTCGTGTATGCGGCCAACAATCTGCCGTACTCGGCACTCAGTGGCGTGCTCACCGGCAGCATGGCCCAGCGCAACAGCCTGTCGGCCTACCGCTTCGTGGCGGTGATGATCGCGCAGTTCATCATCCAGGTCCTGCTGCTGCCGCTGGTGCTGATCCTCGGCGACGGCGACCGGGTGCTGGGCTTCGAGCGGGTCATGACGGTATTTGCGGTGGTGGGAACGGTGTTCTTCCTGATCACCTTCGCCACCACGCGCGAGCGCATCGTACCGGCGAAGGAACAGACTGCCGGTGTGCTGCAGGACCTGTCCGACCTGCTGCGCAACCGCCCGTGGAAGGTGATGCTGGCGCTGACCATCCTGGTCTTCATCAACCTGTCGCTGAAGGGCGGCACCTACGTCTACTACTTCCAGTACTACATGAGCGAGACCGCCCTGGCGGGCTTCCTCGACAGCTCCGGCTTCAACCGCTGCATCGGCGCCATCAACGCGGCACTCAGCGGTCTGGGCCTGGCCGGCTTCGCCTGGCCGAAGGATCCGGCAACATCAGCATTCAGCCTGTTCAACGCCTGCGGCATCGTCTGCATGATCCTGGGCATCGGCGTATCGCGCCGCCTGGCCGACCGTTTCGGCAAGCGTGATGTCTTTGGCGGTGCCTTGCTGGTGTCCACCGTGTTCCTGCTGGCGTTCTATTTCTTCCCGCCCACGGCGGTCGCCGTGGCCTTCGCTGCCTTCATGCTGCACGGATTCTGCTACGGCATCACCATCCCGCTGCTGTGGGCGATGATCGCCGACGTCGCCGACTACTCCGAATGGAAGAACCATCGCCGTGCCACCGCCATCGTCTTCTCGGCGATGCTGTGTGGCCTGAAGATCGGGCTCAGCATCGGTGGCGCGCTGGTCGCCGGCATCCTCGCCCATCACGGCTACCAGGCAGGCGCACCGCAACAGCCCGAAGCCGTGGTGGATGGCATCCGCCTGACGGTAAGCGTGTACTGCTCCCTGCCGTTCCTGGCTGCAGTAGCGCTGCTCTTCCTCTACGAGATCAACAAGCGCATGGAGACCCGCATCGAGCAGGACCTGCAGTCGCGGCGCCAGGGCAGCGATCTGCAGCAACTGGCAGCGCACGCCATCTCCCAGCCCCTGGTAAGCCACATCTACACGGCCGACCCTTCGGCCCATGTGTTCGAGGGACGGCTGTACATCTATCCATCGCACGACATCGACAGCGGCACACCCTTCGACGATGAGGGCGGCCACTTCGGCATGCAGGACTACCACGTGCTGCGGATGGACACGCCGGAGGGCGAGGCCACCGACTGCGGCGTGGCGCTGCATGTGCGCGACGTGCCCTGGGCCAGCCAGCAGATGTGGGCACCGGATGCCGCCTCCCGCGATGGCCGCTATTACCTGTACTTCCCGGCCAAGGACGCCCACGGCATGTTCCGCATCGGCGTTGCGGCGGCGGATCGGCCGGAGGGCCCGTTCACTCCAGAGCCCGAACCCATCAAGGGCGCGTACTCGATCGACCCGGCCGTGTTCGAGGACGACGACGGCACGCACTACCTCTGTTTCGGTGGCATCTGGGGTGGCCAGCTGCAGAAGTACCGCGACAACCGCTACGACCCGGCGCATGAAGAACCTGCCGGCGACGCGCAGGCACTGGGCCCGCGTATCGGGCGACTGGACGCCTGCATGACCCGGCTTGCCGAACCCACCCGGGAGATCATCATCCTGGACGAGCACGGGCAGCCGCTGCGCGCCGACGACCATGCCCGTCGCTTCTTCGAGGGGCCGTGGCTGCACAAGTACCAGGGCCGGTATTACCTGTCGTACTCCACGGGTGATACGCACCTGCTGTGCTATGCCACCAGCGACAGCCCGTACGGGCCGTTCACCTATGGCGGCGTGATCCTCACCCCCGTGGTGGGCTGGACCACCCATCACTCCATCTGTGCGTTCCAGGGGCGGTGGTACCTGTTCTATCACGACGCGTTGTTGTCCGGCGGGGTCACCCACCTGCGTTCGGTCAAGTGCACACCGCTGCACATGGAAGCAGATGGCAGCATCCGGACGATCCATCCCTATGGCACCTGAGCCGACTTCGCCCACGGATGATGCGCAGGCGGCACTGCCTGCCGGCCCACTGCACTGGTTGCAGGCAGGCAGGCTGGAGGTGGCGCTTGCACCGGAAGCCGGTGGGCGCATCGCCCAACTACGCTGCGACGGTGTGGACTGGCTCGTCGGCGAACATGACGCTGGGCAGGCAAGCATTGCGTGGGGGTGCTATCCCATGCTGCCCTGGGCCGGGCGCATCCGGCAGGGGCGCTTCGCCTTCGACGGCAGGCCCTATCAGCTGCCGGTGAACTTCGGAATGCACGCGATCCATGGCGTCGGCTTCTCACGGCCCTGGCGCATCGACCGCCTTGAACCGGACGGCGCCTCGCTGTCGCTGGACCTCCCTGAGGATGCCTATTGGCCCTTCGGGGGCAGGGCATCGCAGCATCTCCTCGTGCAGCCCGACCGCCTGAAGCTGCGCCTCGCAGTGCAGGCCGGTGCCATGGCAATGCCAGCCGTGCTTGGCTGGCATCCCTGGTTCCGCAAGCCGGATCGACTGCTGTTCGCACCCAGCGCGATGTACCCGCGCGACGGGGAGGGCATCGCCACCTTGCCCTGCGTGCATCCAACGCAGGGGCCGTGGGATGACTGCTTCATCAACCCGGCCGAAGTGATGCTGGTTGCCGCCGGCCAGCGGCTGCGGCTGAGCGCCGACACCGATCACTGGGTGGTCTACGACGGGGCAGCGCACGCCACCTGCGTGGAGCCGCAGACCGGCCCACCCGACGGATTCACGCTGGCGCCAACCCGGTTGCAGCCGGGACAACAGCTGGAACTGAACTTCGAGCTGCGTTGGGAGATCGGCAGCGATGGCGATCTGGCTGGCGTCGACGCCAGCTGATCATCGCTTCCTCGCAGCGCCATGCAATCGTCCGCGGCAGCTCTGCCGTATCGAATGCCTGCCGGCCATTCTGCTTTTCGCGTCCGCCGGGCATGGCCCGGCGCTACCCATCTTTGCGTCAGCCGGGCATGGCCCGGCGCAACCCATCTTCGCGTCCGCCGCGCATGGCCCGGCGTTACCCATCTTCGCGTCCGCCGCGCATGGCCCGGCGCTACCCATGCGTCGCGTCCGGTAGTGCCGGCCGCTGGCCGGCAACACGCGATCCGGCGCGCGCTTACAGCGCGCTCTGCGGGCGCACCTTCAGCAAGGAGGCCCGCCATGTCGCGTGGCACGCACCGTTGGCTTCAATTGGCCGTGCCTACCCGGTCGGATCGGGATCAGGCCGTTCGTAGTCGTCGGGCGTAGCTTTGGGGTCATCACCATCATCGGGCATGTCGTGCTCCTTCCATGTCGCTTTGTCATTCCTGAGCCTGTCCGGGGTATGGCTCTTCGACGCATCGTCCACGTCGGCGCCAGGGTTGAAAGGCAGGTCATCCTGCAGCTTCTTCTCGTTCACTGGAGTGCTCCTCGGGCGTGTTGACCAGCCTCTGCCACGGGGCGTTAACGCTGCAACACAGGCGGATGAAGGGCCACCGCACGGCCCATCAACCCATGTGCGCAGCCTCGGCATGCGGCTGCGATGGCAGCACTCCTTGCGTCATTGACCTGTCGTTGACGCATAGATGTCAGACTCGCGCACAAAGGGGTGTCCGGGTGCATTGCAGGGGAGTGATCATCAGGAGAGCTGGCAATGCCGTTCTTCACTGACTCAACAGAAGTCGCCGTCGAGGGCGTCGGTGCAGCCCGGCGCATCAGCTGGATGCGCTTCGTGGGAAACGGCTTGGGCGCGCTTCCGATTGCCTCGATCATTCTGGAGCGTCAGACGGATGCTGCCCCCTGGGTGCTGCTGTTGCTCAACGCCCTCGCATGGCCGGCGCTGGCGATGCTCCTGACACGTCGCGCCCGCGAACCTGCAGCAGCGCAGTTCCGCTGCATGATCGTCGACTCTCTCTTTGGAGGCGCATGGGTCGCCTTCATGGCCCTCAGCACGGTGCCCAGTGCGTTGTTTGCCGCGCTGCTGGTGGCCGACAAGATCGCCGCCGGCGGCATCCGCCTGGCAACGAGGGCAACCCTGGCCCTGGTGATCGGGTTCGCCGCCACCTGGCTTGCCCTGGGCCTGCCTTATCAACCCATCACCTCGCAGCGCACGGTTGTCCTCAGCCTGCCTTTCCTGTTCGTCTACGGCATCGGGTTGAGCGTGCTGAGCTGGCGGCTGGCGCGCCGGGTGAAATCACAGAATCGCCAACTGCAGCGCCTGAGCCGGATGGATCCGTTGGTGGAGCTGGCCAACCGCGGCTTCCTGATCCAGCGCGCCCAGCAGGTGCTGCAGACGGGGCAGCACCACGGCGGCGACGCGTGCCTGCTGATGCTCGATGTTGATGATTTCAAGCGGATCAATGATTCGCATGGCCATCGTGCCGGCGATGAGGTGCTTCGCCGCATCGCCGTGGTGCTACGCCAACTGGCCCAGCCGGGCGACATGCCGGCGCGTCTGGGCGGTGATGAGTTCGCCGTCCTGCTGCGCCAGCGGATACCGGCAGAGGCCATGGATGTGGCCGATCAGATAAGGCACTACCTGCAGGAGCCGGGCGCCCCTGAAACAGCCCATATCCAGTTCAGCGTCAGTATCGGCATCGCCGCAGCGGCTGGCACGGGCAGCGCAGAAGATTGGTTGGCGAAGGCGGACAAGGCGCTCTATCACGCCAAACGGCACGGCAAGAACACCGCCAGCTACGCCGAGTAATCTGCACCGGGGCCGCTGCACTGCTCATATGGCTGGAGAGCAGGCTGCCATTACACCCCATACGCACCAGGGCGCGCTCAGTTCTCCACGCGCCACTGGCTCATCAGCATCTGCAGGAACCGCTCTGCGGTGGGCGAGAGCAGGGCACCCCGACGGCGCACGATGCCAATGGTGCGCGACACCACCGGGTTGCCGATCGAACGTGTCACCAGCGTCGGATGATCGCCATCAGGGGTTGCCATTTTCGGCAGCACCGATACCCCGATGCCGGCCTCGACCATGCCCAGCGAAGTGGACAGGTGAGTCACTTCGTAATGCCAGCTCAGCTTGAGGTTCTCGCGCGCCAATGCACCGTCCAGCAGTGTGCGGTTGCCACTGGTGCGATGCACGGTGATCAGCTGGTGCTCGGCCAGATCAGCCCATTCCACCGTGCGCTTGCGGGCCAGCGGATGATCACGCCGGCATGCCAGCACGAACGGATCCTCGGCCAGCACGTCGAAATCGAGGTTGGGATCATTGGCGCCCATGAAGTTGATGCCGAATTCGACCTCGCCGCGCTCCACCGCCTGCAGGCCCTCGGTGGCCGGAATATCCAGGATGCGGAAACGCACGTTCGGATGCGCCTCGTGGAAGCGCGCCATCACGCTCGGCAGGAAGTAGAACGCCGCCGTGGGTAGGCAGGCGATGGTCACCGTGGCGCCGCGGGTGTCTTCGCGGCCGCGCAGCGAGAACAGCGAGCCATCGAATTCCTCCAGCATGCGCCGCACCAGCGGCAGCAGGTTCTCGCCTACGGCCGTAGTGCTGACACTGCGCGTGGTGCGCTCGAGCAACGGTGAGCCCACGGCCTGCTCAAGCTTCTGGATGCGACGGCTCAGCGCCGGCTGGGAGACGTGCAGGATCTCTGCCGCGCGATGGAAGCTGCGAGTTTCCGATACCAGCAGGAAGGCGCGCAGATCGAGAATCTCGCAATTGATGCTCATCAGGTATCAATCATCCAAAAATCAGCAATTCACAGATAAATTGGGGTCATGCCAGTATCGAATCACAGAGGGGTCATTCATCCCCTATACGCATCAATCTAACACACGTATGTCCAACGATCTGCTCAGCATTCCCTGCGTGCTCATGCGTGGCGGCACCTCCAAGGGCCCCTTCTTCCTGGCCAGCGACCTGCCGGCGGACACCGCCGAACGCGACCGCCTGCTGCTGGAGGTGATGGGTTCGGGCCACCCGCTGCAGATCGACGGCATCGGCGGCGGCAACGCACTGACCAGCAAGGTGGCCATCATCGACCGCTCCAGCCACCCCGATGCCGACGTGGACTATCTGTTCGCCCAGGTGCGGGTGGAACAGCAGGTGGTGGATACCTCGCCCAACTGCGGCAACATGCTGGCGGCGGTGGGCCCGTATGCAATCGAGCGCGGACTGGTGCAGGCCCAGGACCCGCAGACCGAAGTGCGCGTCCACAACGTCAACACCGGCAAGCTGATCATCGCCACGGTGGAAACGCCGGGCGGCAACGTGGTCTACCGGGGCGACACCCGCATTGCCGGAGCGCCGGGCTCGGCCTCTCCGGTCCGGTTGTCCTTCCTGGATGCGGCAGGCGCACGGACCGGCAAGTTGCTGCCCAGTGGCCATGCGCAGGAAACCATCGACGGCGTGCCGGTCAGCCTGATCGACTGCGCGATGCCGATGATGCTGGTGCACGCTGAGGACCTGGGCGTACACGGTGATGCGTCACCTGCCGAACTGAATGCGGATGCCGCGTTCATGGCGCGGTTGGAGGCGTTGCGTATCGAGGCCGGCGCCCGAATGGGCATCGCTGACGCCGGCAGCAAGGTCATTCCCAAGCCGGTGCTGCTGTCCGCACCGCAACATGGCGGGCAGCTGCAGGTGCGCTATTTCATGCCGCACCAGTGCCACACCGCGCTGGCCATTACCGGCGCGGTGGGCATCGCGACCGCCGCCGTCACCTCGGGCACGTTGGCCCACACTTTGGTCGGATGCCTGCCGCTGCCCGGCAGCATTACCCTCGAACATCCGAGTGGGGCCCTGGAGGTGGGCCTCAGTCGCAGCGCGGACGACGCGCCGGTGATCGCCAGCGTGGTGCGCACCGCACGTCGTCTGTTTGAAGGTCGTGTGTTCGCCACTTCGCCAGCGCCCGCCAGGGCCAGTGCTACCCAAGCCCGCCAATGGACGTCAGCGGCATGATCTGAAACCGGTCGGGCCGGCACGGCTGTGCTTGCCCGCCACCACAACGTAGATGCTTCACTCCTGGGAGGGATGATGTACAAGCAGTTCTTCATGGCCGCGCTGTGCGCGGTCGGCCTGGCCGCGGCCGGATGCAGCAAGCCGGACGCCGGTGCGGCCGGTGGTTCCGCACGCGGCGGCGACAATGCCCCGGTACGCATCAGCGTCGGTTCCTACAACCTCAACAACCTGCCGTTCTTCATCGCCGACGCCAAGGGCTATTTCAAGGACGTCGGCCTGGAAGTGAAGACCGAGAACTTCGCCCAGGGCGGCTCCAAGGTACTGCAGGCGCTGGTTGCCAACTCCACCGACGTGGCCGTCGGCTTCTACGACCACACCATCCAGATGCAGGCCAAGGGCAAGGACGTGGTCGCCTTCGTACTGCTCTCGCGCAATTCCGGCCTGGTGATGGCCGGCCGCGAAGACGCCACGTTCGATCCGGCGCGCCCGCAGACCATCAAGGGCCAGAAGGTCGGCATCACCGCGCCGGGCTCCTCGTCCGACTTCTTCGTTCGCCATTTCCTGGCCCAGCATGACATCCCGGTCGACAGCATCTCGCTGATCGGCGTGGGTTCCGGTGCCGCTGCGGTCGCCGCGCTGGAGCAGGGCAAGATCGACCTGCTGGTGAACTACGATCCTGCCGCCACCCTGATCACCGAACGCAAGGTAGGGAAGATCATTCTCGACGCACGCAGTGATGACGGCGCACGACAGGTCTATGGCGGCCTGTACCCGACCTCGGTGATGTACGCCAACCAGAGCTTCCTGGACAAGCGCCCGGAAGCAGCCGAAAAGATTGCCCGTGCCGAGCAGATGGCGCTGAAGTTCATCGCCGACAACAGCGCCGAGGACATCGTCGCAGCCCTGCCTGACAGCTATGTCTCCGGCGACCGCGCCACCTATGCCCGCGCCGTGGAGAACGCCCGCGCGATCTTCACCACCGATGGCCACTTCACCGCGGCCGACCTGGAAACGCCGCTGAAGGTGCTGCGCGAATTCAACACGGATGTGGCCAAGGCCAACATCGATCTGTCCAGGACCTATACCAATGCCTTCGTCGAGCGTGCCCACGCTGCGGCGCCGGCAGCCCAACGTTAAGCGGAGGTAACCCCATGGCCCTCAATGCCACCGTGCGCCAGCTCAATGGTGCGCCGCAGCTGGAGCCTGCACAGACCATGGTCGCCATCAACAAGGTGACCATGTCCTTCGGCGAATTCACCGCCGTGCGTGACGTCGACATCCAGGTGGGCGACGGCGAGTTCCTCGCCATCGTCGGCCCCACCGGCTGCGGCAAGAGCACCATCCTCAATTCCGTGGCAGGTCTGCTCACGCCATCGTCCGGCGAGGTGGCCATCGACGGCCGCAAGGTCAGCGGCGTGCAGGAATCTGTCGGCTATCTGTTCCAGCAGGATGCGCTGCTGCCATGGAAGACCGCGTACCAGAACGTCGAACTGGGCCTGCGCTTTCGTGGCGTGCCCGAAGCCGAGCGCAAGGCCAAGGCCAATGCCTGGCTGGCCAAGGTCGGCCTTGCCGGCTTCGAGCATCGCTACCCGCACCAGCTGTCCGGCGGACAGCGCAAGCGCGTGCAGATGGCACAGGCGTTGATCGTCGAGCCGAAGGTGATCCTGATGGATGAACCGTTCTCGGCGCTGGACATCCACACCCGTCACCTGATGCAGAACGAACTGCTGCGGCTGTGGCAGGAGGACCGGCGCTCGGTGATCCTCATCACCCATGACCTGGAAGAGGCCATCGCGCTGGGTGACCGCGTGGTGGTGCTGTCCTCCGGCCCCGCCAGCCGCGTCGTGCGCAGCTTCGACGTGGACCTGGAACGGCCGCGCAACGTGGCCGAAATCAAGCTGGACGAACGATTCACCGACCTGTACCGCGACATCTGGGCCTGCCTGCGCGGCGAAGTGGAGAAGAGCTATGCACGCCAAGACTGACAAATTCATCCAGCTGGCCCTGGTGGTCGCCGTATTCGGCGGCTGGGAAGGCGGCATCGCGCTGGGCGTGATCGATCCGTTCTTCTTCCCCTCGCCAACGGCAATCGTGCAGCAGGCCTGGACCTGGCTGTCCGACACCTCGTTCTACCAGCACGTCTACATCACCCTGACCGAAACCGCGCTGGGCTACATCATCGGCACCGGGCTGGGCGTGGCCGGTGGCGTGTGGCTTGGCCTGAGCCGACGCTCGGCACGCATCCTGGACCCGTTCATCAAGGGCTTCAACGCGATTCCACGCGTGGTGCTGGCACCGATCTTCGTGCTGTGGCTGGGCCTGGGGCTGTGGTCGAAGGTGGCGCTGGCGGTCACGCTGGTGTTCTTCACCACGTTCTTCAACGCCATGCAGGGCGTGCGTGAAGT
Organism: Stenotrophomonas sp. G4; assembly: GCF_003428825.1. Classification (NCBI taxonomy): domain Bacteria; kingdom Pseudomonadati; phylum Pseudomonadota; class Gammaproteobacteria; order Lysobacterales; family Lysobacteraceae; genus Stenotrophomonas; species Stenotrophomonas sp. G4. The sequence goes on along the minus strand of NZ_CP031741.1, from coordinate 2,238,944 downwards.
GAACCCGGTGGTGCTGGCCAACGCACGCATCCTGGGGGCGGGCCGCAGCGATCTGCTGCGTCACGTGTACTTCCCGGCGGCGGCCAGCTGGATCCTGTCCTCGCTGCGCACGTCCGTCGGTTTCGCGGTGGTCGGTGCGATCATCGGTGAGTACCTCGGTGCCTCGGCAGGGCTGGGCTACCTGATCGCCCAGGCCGAGGGCAACTTCAATGCCGTGGGCGTGTTCGCCGGCATCATCATCCTGGCCGCCTTCGTGCTGGTCATCGACGCACTGCTGGATGTGGTCGAGAACAAGCTGATCACCTGGCGCCCGAACGCGCAGACGCAGGCCACCAGCTGAGCGCGGCCGCCTGAGCCCGCTTGCCGCGCCGCCGGACTGATCGGCGGCGCGCGCCTCCTTCCCTGATCTTCCCCCGCACCACCGCAACAGGCCAGCGCCAGGCCAAGGGGCCGGCTGGCCGGAGAGAGACCATGAACCATTCCACCGTGCTGCCGCCGGCAGCGCTGTCGGTCGCGCTCGGCCTGCTGTTGGCCAGTGGCCATGCCGGCGCTCAGTCCACTTCGTCACCGCCTGCACCATTGAGCCAGGCCGAGCTCTCGCAACTGGTGCAGCAGCAAGCCGTGCAGATCCAGCAGTTGGAGGCGCGCCTGCGCGCTGTCGAAGGCGGGCAGGGCCCTGCAGCGGTACCGGCGGCAACGCCCGCCGCTGCGCTGGAAACCCGGGTCGCCGCGCTGGAATCGGGCCAGTCCAAACAGCCCAAGGTGTCCTGGTCCAAGGGGGCGCCGGAGTTCAGCAGCGCCGACGGCAACGCAGCCTTCCGGCCGCGCGGGCGCCTGTTCGTCGACGCATCCAGTACCGACGGATCCTCGGTGAGCGACCGCAACCTGTCCGGTACCGAAATCCGTTCGGTGCGCCTGGGCGCCGAAGGGCGATACGGGATTCTGGGCTGGGCCGTCGAAGGCGATTTCGCCGACAACGACGTGGCCTGGAAGTCGGTCTATGCCACTGTCGATCACCGCCTGTTCGGCCTGCCTGCCGATCTTACCGTCGGCAACCGCCTCAATGACCGCGGCATCGACGGTTCCAGCAGCACCTCCAACACGCCCTTCCAGGACCGAAATGTCGTGGGCACCTTGATGCTGCCGCAGCGCGGGCTGTTCGGTGTCGGCCTTACCGAGCGGGTGTATGGCAAGGGCTGGCACGCCAGCCTCTCGGTGGCGGGCAATGACCTCAACAACGCCGGTACCGACAACGACAGCCAGACCTGGGCCACGCGCGTGCACTGGAATCCCATCGAGAGTTCCGCCGCGACGGTGCACCTGGGCGCATGGGCCTTCCACGAGGAGATCGCCGCCGGTGCCAGCAGCGTGGTGCGCAGCTCGGCCATCGCCGGGCATTTCAACGATCTGGTCAAGATCACGCCGGGCACGCTGCTCGGCGCCGAGCGCAGCACCGCCTATGGCGCGGAGCTGGCGGGCTTCTTCGGCCCGGCATGGGCGACGGGCGAATGGGGCACCCGCAACCTGCGCGGTGCCGATGCCAGCGGTCGCTACGACCTCGACCACCAGGCCTGGGCTGTCTCGGCCGGCTGGTTCCTGGCCGGTGCCATGCCAGCCTATTCGGGCAAGGCCGGCACCTGGAGCCGGGTGAAGGTGGCCGACCCGGTCACACGCGGCGGCAGGGGCGCGTGGGAGCTGAAGGCGCGCTATGAAGACGTGGATTACGCCGAACTGCCCAGCGGCGGTACCGGCCATGCGTGGACGCTGGGCACGAACTGGTACCTCAACGATTTCAGCCGCGTGATGTTCGAGGCCATCCGCTGGCAGACCCACAACCGCAGCGGTACCGGGCCGGGCAGGGACGAAGGCACCACCTTCAACACCCGTTTGCAGGTGGCGTTCTAGGCAAATACTGAGCCCGCGCCTGATCAGAGCAGCAGCAACGCCCCGATCAGCGCGGGCGGCATCACCAGCGCGCCGACACGCAGGAAGTCGAGCGCGCTGACATGCTCGCCTTCGCGGCGCAGCGCCACCAGCCACAGCATGGTGGCCAGCGAGCCGGTCACCGACAGGTTCGGGCCCAGGTCCACGCCGATCAGCAACGCCGCGCGCGTCTGCGCCGGCAGCTCGGCCATCTGGCCCAGCGAGCCCGCAGCCAGGCCCACCGGCAGATTGTTGGCCACGTTGCTGAGCAGTGCGGCTGCGCCTCCGGCCAGCCAGCCCGCCTGATGCGGCGAGGTCTGCGCCAGCGCCTGCAGGTTGCTGGCCGCTGCTTGGATGACACCGGTCTGCGAAACCGCTTCAACCAGCACGAACAGGCCGGCCACCAGCGGCAGCACGCCCCAGGAGACGTGGCGCAACAGCGGCAGCGGGCTGCGGCGCTGGCGGATCGCCACCACCGCTACGCTCAGCGCGCCCGCACAGAACGTAGTCAGGCCCAATGGGCCGTTCAGTGCGGAGGTCACCAGCAGCACGGTGCCGGTGAACAACACACCCAGCGCACTCAGCCGGCCACCCTCGGTAAGCGGGCGATGCTCGGGCGACGCTGCCAACGGCTGCGCGATCTCGCGGCGATGCACCCAGCGCAGCACCAGATACGTGGCACCGATCGCGGCCAGCGAAGGCAGCGCGAACTGCGCCAGCCACTGCAGCAGCGGCGGCATGTGGTTGCCATACACCACCAGGTTGGCCGGGTTGGAAATAGGCAGCACGAAGCTCGCCGCATTGGCGATGAACGCACAGACAAACAGATAGGGCAGGGGGTTGGCGCGGGCCGCCTTGCACGCGGCATAGACCGCGGGCGTCAGCACCACCGCCGTGGCATCGTTGGACAGGAACACCGTCACCACCGTGCCGACCAGGAACACCAGATCGAACAACCGCCGACCCGAGCCGCCCGCATGCCGTACCGCATACAGCGCCAGCCAGTCGAACAGGCCCTCGCGCCGCGCCAGCTCGGCCAGCACCATCATGCCGACCAGGAACAGATAGACATCCCGGCCTTCAGCAACCGCGTGCCAGGTCGTGCCGAGCGACACCGCCCCAAGCAGCGGAAGCAGCGCGGCCGCGCCCAGCGCCCACACGTACTCCGGAATGCGGAACGGCCGGAACAGCAGGCCGACGGTGGCAACGGCCACGGCCGCCCAGATGATGAAGGGGGAAGAGGAAGCGAGCATGGAGTGGGTGGGGTCTCAGTTGCACCGGCGCGTAGCCAACAGCAACGCGCGCTGCAACGATGGCAAGTGCGAGAAAGTCGGCATCATACCGTGCCGGCTGCAGCGCCGGCCCCGCCAGCAAAGGGCCGTATCAGAACCCGGCGTGCGCCCGATTGAAGGCGCATGCCATTCACCGTGACGCATCACGGTAATTCCGATTCCGGACATCCGCATCGCAAGGGTAGTGCCGGCCGCTGGCCGGCAAGACGCCATGTGGTGCCGCCTCGGCTACGATTCGGTGAGCGGCACAACGCCGGTGGAGCAGGGGTGCAATCGACATGCGGACAGGAACCGAATTCGATTCATCCGTTCGCTGGTCACGGTGACACGATAGGACACGCGTACATCGCCGAGCGCCGCGCAGAGGACAGGGTGCAGGCTGCATCGCTGACACCTGTCACTTGTCCGGGCAATGCGTACCGCCAATAGTGAGCGCCACCGCCGCCTGCCTGGCCGGCACTCACCGAAAGGACCTCCCGTGAACCTGCTGCAGCAACTCCTCTGGCAGACCCCCATCTGGGTCTGGGTGCTTCTGGCGTTCCTGGTCTCGCGCGGCATCGCGGGCATGCGGCCGGGGCAGACCTCGCTGCGGAAGCTGGCCATCGTGCCGGCGCTGTTCAGCGCCTGGGGCATCTGGTCGATCAGCCACCGCTATGGCGGCTCGCCGTTGGCGTGGGGCGAATGGCTGGCCGGCATCTGCGCGGGCGCAGCAGTGGGCTGCCTGCTGCTGCGCCGGGCAACGCTGACCGTGGACGCCTCCACGGGCACGCTGTGGCGTAGTGCCGACTACAGCCTGCTGCCACTGCTGCTGGTCACGTTCGTCATCAAGTACGGTTTTGAAACGGCGCTCGCCGTGGCGCCCGGCCTGAGCAGCAACGCAGGTTTCAGCGCCGCCTATCTCCTGCTGTCTGGCGGATTCACCGGCATCTTCATCGGCAAGTACTGTCGCTATCTGGCGGCGTCGCGCCGGGCAACGTCCAGCGGGATGCAGCCTGCGGGCTGAGTCCAGCCCAAGAATGGGGGGCGGTGCACGCGCTTCGGCCGTGCCCTCACCACATTCACCTCGCAGCAGCGAAAATGCGTCCTTGGGCGCGCTCCAGGGCGCACCGATCACTGCCTGCAGGAACGCAACGATGTCCAACAACCCTTTCGGTGAATCCTCATGCGCTGCCGCAGCCAGCGGTTGCGTGGAGGTGCGCGGCGCGCGCGAGCACAACCTCAAGAATGTCGATGTCTCCATTCCGCGCAATGCACTGGTGGTGTTCTCCGGGGTGTCGGGGTCGGGCAAGTCGTCGTTGGCCTTCGGTACCGTCTTCGCCGAAGCGCAGCGGCGCTACTTCGAGTCCGTAGCGCCATACGCGCGGCGCCTGATCGACCAGGCGGGCGTACCCGATGTGGATGCCATCGACGGCCTGCCGCCGGCGGTGGCGTTGCAGCAGCAGCGCGGCGCCAGCAATGCACGTTCCTCGGTGGGCAGTGTCACCACGCTGTCCAGCCTGGTGCGCATGATGTACTCGCGCGCCGGGGCCTACCCGGCCAACCAGCCCATGCTGTACGCCGAGGACTTCTCGCCCAACACGCCGCAGGGCGCCTGCAGCACCTGCCACGGCCTGGGGCATGTGTACGAGGTGACCGAAGCGCTGATGGTGCCGGACCCGTCGCTGAGCATCCGTGAACGTGCCATCGCCTCGTGGCCGCCGGCATGGCATGGCCAGAACCTGCGCGACATCCTGGTCACGCTGGGCTACGACATCGACGTGCCGTGGAAGAAGCTGCCGAAGAAGGACCGCGACTGGATTCTGTTCACCGAGGAAACGCCAACCGTGCCGGTCTATGCCGGCTTCACGCCCGCAGAGACCCGTGCCGCACTGAAGCGCAAGCTGGAACCCAGCTACATGGGTACCTATACCGGTGCGCGCCGCTACGTGCTGCACACCTTTGCCAACACCCAGAGCGCACTGATGCGCAAGCGCGTTTCGCGCTACATGGAAGGCAGGTTGTGCCCGGCCTGCCACGGAAAGCGCCTGAAGCCGGAAGCGCTTTCGGTCACCTTTGCCGGTGTGGATATCGGCGAGTTCATGCGGCTGCCACTGGACCAGTTGGCGGACCTGCTGGAGCCCATCGCGCAGGGTGATTTCAGCGCGCACAGCCGCGGCGCGCGTACCAGCGGCAGCGCCACGAAACGCGATCGCACGCAGCGGGCTGCAAGCGGCCGCCCTGTCCATGCTGGAGCCCCCGACGTGCGGCTGACCTCGGCCCTGTCGGAAGAGAAGCGCCTGGCCGCGCAGCGGCTGGCAGGCGGCGTCATGGCGCGTGTACACCAGCTGCGAGGCCTGGGCCTGGGGTACCTCTCGCTGGATCGCGCCACGCCAACATTGTCGGCCGGTGAACTGCAGCGCCTGCGGCTGGCCACCCAACTCAGCTCGTTGCTGTTTGGCGTGCTGTACGTGCTCGACGAGCCCTCGGCCGGCCTGCACCCCGCCGACAGCCAGGCGCTGTACGACGCGCTGGACCGGTTGCGCGACGGCGGAAACTCGGTGTTCGTTGTCGAGCACGACCTGGAGCTGATGCGCCGCGCGCAGTGGCTGGTGGATGTTGGCCCGGAGGCGGGTGAGCACGGCGGGCGCGTTCTCTACAGTGGCGAGCCCGAGGGCCTGCGCAAGGTCCAGGAATCGCGCACCGCCCGGTATCTGTTCGATCAGGTGCCTGCGGTCGCCAGCCGGCAGCGCAGCGCCAACAGCTGGCTGGAGCTGAAGGGCATCCACCGCCACAACCTGCAGGGTGTGGATGCGCAGGTGCCACTGGGGCTGCTGACCGCAGTGACCGGCATTTCGGGGTCGGGCAAATCCAGCCTGATGGCGCAGGCACTGCCCGAGCTGGTGCTGCTGCACCTGGGGCATGAGCCCGAGGACAACAGTGCCGAGAGTGGGCCCACCGACGCGCCGACCGTGATCGAAGCGACCCGGGGCCGGCTGGCTGGCGATGTGGACGCTATCCAGCGGGTAGTGCAGGTGGACCAGAAGCCCATCGGCCGCACCCCACGCTCCAACCTGGCCACTTATACCGGCCTGTTCGACCACGTGCGCAAGCTGTTCGCCGCTACGCCCGCCGCGCGCCGTCGGCGTTTCGATGCCGGCCGTTTCTCGTTCAACGTGGCCAAGGGCCGATGCGAGACCTGCGAAGGCGAAGGTTTCGTCAGCGTCGAACTGCTGTTCATGCCCAGCGTCTATGCGCCGTGCCCCACCTGCCACGGCGCGCGTTACAACGAGGCCACGCTGAAGGTGCTGTGGAATGACCGCAACATCGCCGAAGTCCTGCAGATGACGGTGGACCAGGCGCACGCGTTCTTCATCGAGGAAGAGGCCATTGCCCGTCCGCTGCAGCTGCTGCAGGAGATCGGCCTGGGCTATCTGAGGCTGGGCCAGCCGGCCACAGAGCTTTCAGGCGGCGAAGCCCAGCGCATCAAGCTGGCGACCGAGCTGCAGCGCAGCCAGCGCGGGCGCACGCTCTACGTACTGGACGAACCCACCACCGGCCTGCATGCATCGGACGCGGACAGGCTGCTGGTGCAGCTACAGCGACTGGTGGACGCGGGCAATACGGTGGTGATGATTGAACATGACATGCGCGCGGTCGTGCAGGCGGACTGGGTGATTGACGTCGGGCCTGGCGCAGGCGCTGCGGGCGGCACCATCGTCGCGAAGGGAACGCCGCAGCAGGTGGCGCGCGCCAAGGGCAGCAGGACGGCGCCGTTCCTTGCGCGCGAGCTGGGGCAGGGTGGGTGAGGCGGGGCGTCGCCGAGGTTGTATTCCTACTTCCGCACGCCACACCGCTCATCCTCAGGCACATCGCCAGCAAGCGTCAGTAGCAGGCGGTCCTGCAGCGTAGGTTCCTGCACGCCAGACAGGACCTGCTCCAGATAGGTCAACGGCACCAGTGACCACTGCAGCGTAGCCTGCAGGGGGTAGATCGCAGGCGCCCGATGCTCGGTACCCAGCGCAACCCGGATCAGCAGAAGCGGCGGCTGCCTCTCCACGTGCAGCACCGGCACACCGTTGCACAGGATCTGGAAGGAAGCCGAAGCGGGCGTCCCCTCCAGGAACGCGAAACCCTCCCGCGCCCGCGCCTCTGCGAATCGAAGCGCGTGGCGACGCAGCGTCCAGAATGTCTCATCGGGCACATCACGGTACGCGAGCACTTCCGGCTCAACAGGCTCGGGCAAGTGCATCTGTACGGCAACGACCAGCGCCATAAAGACCGCCCACAGCACCCCATGGCGCACCTTCATTTCAGGCTCCACCGAGGTGATCCTTCAGTCTGCCGGCTGCAGCCGTTCGATTGCGTGGGCTGCGAGCCCCAGGCCGGCCATGATCAGCCCTTCCATCACCCGGTCGCCGACGTATTGCTCCGGCTCGCCGTTCTGGCGCGTGCGTTCTGCCGCCAGCAGCACTTCCAGCACCACGCGCAGGCCCGTCAGCGAGCAGTCGGCATCGGCCAGTGCCATCTGCCGGCCACGCAACTGATGTCGCTCTGGCCAGGGCTGGCCGTTGGCGGCCACGCCCGAGCCGATGCTGTGCAGCAGCGCGATGAGGGTGTTGGGATCCACGGCAGGCGCGGCCGAGGGTGCCTCGTGGATGGGCTGTGGGGCAGGGGAGTAGGGCGTGGTCATGGCAGGGCTCCTTGCGTGCAGGCAGAAGCCGCCACCGATAAAGGTGGCGGACGATGCGTGGCTCGAAATCCGGCGTACGATTAGACCGGCAGGCACAAGGCCTCCACGCACCGCCCGCCATAGCCGGCAGACGGATTGCCAGCCGGCACCACGCGGTGGTGGTGGTGCCGGCTGGCAAGCGTAAACATCAATCGTACAACCGGGATTTCGAGGCCCGACCACCGGTGTTCGGTGGCATGGCAAGGAATACGCCCGGTCGTGCGCGATGCCAATACAGTAAGGGCAATGCCGTCACCGTTTTCGACGTTTTCAGAATCGTTGTATGGCGGGGAAGGGCGCTGGAGGCTTGGGCTGCAAGGGCTACCGGCGGTGCCGATTGGCCCGCATATTTCGTGCCGGTACCGACATGCTCTGACCGGGAGTGGGGCAGACGCGACAAATGGATGGACGGGGCGAACCCTCGATGCCCCTTTTAGGTCTGCCCCTATCCGCTGCAATCAGAGTGCACTGCGTGGCTGACGCCACGCTCCACGCCATGGCACTATCCGGAATGCGTCAGGGGCGCTTGAAAGGGGGAGTACATGGAAAGTACGCAAAAAGGACTAACGATGGCCGATGTGGCCGGCTGGGGTTCGGCTGTCGTCACGTTTGGCTTGATTCAAGGCGCGCTTTATCTGAAGGCGTACTGGGGCACTTTGGCCTTGATCCCTTTCAGTTTGTTGCCGTGAGCGAACTGGCCCTGGCTGGCCTGGCCGGCATCGGCATGGTGTTGTTTCTCATGCTGGTGGCCTCGCTGTTTGGCGGCTGGGTGGAGATAAAGGTGACGAGCGGCAGCGCCAAAAGCAAGCTGTTCGCATGGCTGTTTCCGCTGCTCTTCTTCACGGGCCTGGGGCTGCTGCTTTGGTGGTCGAACACGTGGCCTCTTCTGATAGGGCTTCTTCTGACGATCATCTGTGCGCTGATCGTGCAACTTTCGCCGGTGGTGCCAGCGACGGTGAAGGATTCCCCTTGGCTGATCTATGCCTTGGTAATGCTGGTCTATGTCTCGATAGTGTCAAGCATGCTTGGTTCCGGGCGTGCCGCGACGATTTCCTCTGGGGGCGGCAAGCACGTGACGGCTGTGACTGTTGATGGAAAGGTGCAGGGCGGCCTTAGCCTGATTGGTCGGCTTGGTGATAGCTATGCGCTGTGGGACCCGGCGCGGAAGGCTGCCGTGCTCGTGCCTGTTGGCGATGTTGGGAGGTTGGAGATTGTGCGAAAGGGTGTGATGCCTGGCCCTGCTGCGAATTAGGGCTGGGTTTTGGGATGCATCCCGCAGTGAGCTTCAGTGCATCTTTTCTGGGGCGGTGATAAGGGATGTTTATCGGGGGTAGGAAAGGGCTCCTTCCGATCCGAAGCGGACATCAATACCCGTAGCTCAAGCGACCCGCTCGCTCAGAGACCGAATCGGGAATATGTCGGATTTGGTGCGGACTCGCTCACCAGAGGGCTACCCAAGCCGCTGGGCATCGCGTACGGCTAAATGCGCGAGCCGATGGCAGACTCGATCGCCTTGGTCGAAAGAATGGGTCTCCGCTCGGTCGCGGACTTGGCGTCCGCGGTGATGTTGCTGGAAACTATCCGCGCTCTTGGTCCTGGACCTCGCTACGCGCTGGGTCGCTTGGCTGAGGGTGCGAAGCTGATGGGTATCTGCGCGGCACTAAGGCCTAGCCGGCCCTGGATCGACCGAGACATCGAGTGCCCGTTCGTGCTTGGCATTGTTGCCCTACATTGCCGTGCGCGGTGGCCGAGCGCTTCCTTGGATGCACTCCAGCGACGACTCCTCGCGTCGGTGAACTAGCTAACTCGCTCCGCGTGCGAACCAGTGGAATGACCGATCTCCGGATGCGGTATCGTTTGTCTTGAATTAAGACTGGGCTAACCGAGTAATGTCTGAAACGATAGCGTCAAACGTACAAGGTAAGCCCACGCTGGGCGACGTCCAACGCATCATCGAGGACTTCGATGCACTATACCCGCCACAAGACGTGGGTGCCGCAGCGGAGGCCATCGGCATCGCGACGCACGGCAAAGGCCTTTCGCAGTGGTCAGACCTTGTCCACAAGCGCTTGGGCACTTTGAGCGCTCCCGACCAATACGGGGTGCGAGAGCATCTGCGCGACCTCAAAACCGAAGTCGTATATGCGCACGCGCTATTTGATCAACCGCTCGAGCCGGCATTGAAAACCTTGGGGGCGGCTAGCTCGATCTCCGCGCCGCCCGATACTCGCAAGACCGCGAAACCGATCGACTGGACAGCCTTGATCCAGGCCGCGCGCGTGCAGTCGCTGTTGACCCAGTGGTACGCTGACAACTTGGACATGCACTACCCGCGCGAGTTCGCGGTTGCGCGCGCCGCGCGCCGCCTAGCTGACCGCGGTTTCCCGGTGGAGCAGGAGCGCACGCAACTTCGCCTCGCGCAGCAAACTAACGGTCGGTTGATCGCGCGCTTAGAGGAATTGATCGGCGATCTAGGCGGACTAAACTTGCTCCGAGAGTTATTCCGAAAGGCCATTGCAACGTATGACGCCAACTCGGAGCGCTACATGATCGTCAGGGATACGAGGGTTGGGCGCCCGCGTGAACCAGACTTCCCTTGGGGTTACCTCATCGCCTTGAGCGCCAAGCACGCCTGCCGCCGCAACGGTCGCAGACCTGCCAACGAGGCTTGGGAAGAGCTTATCGGCCTAGCAACGGATTTTGCCGCCCTTCATGACGTCCAGGACTACACGCCGCCGATCTTTGCGCAGATCCCGACCGACAAGCTCGTTGCCACGTTGACGAGGCGAGCGCTCTACGACTCGATCTACGCCTTTCCGCAACTACGCTCGAGCGATGTGCTGCGCATGCTTCGGCCGTTGCTGGCCGAGATTCCCTCTGACAAAGCGTACGGTCCCGGTTGGACGAAAAATGACGTATTCGCCGTCATCGAGCAGCTATACCGGGCCATAGGAGATTGCCGCGGTCCGGTCACTCTTGACCTTCGGCACATCGCCAAGACCGTTCCGGGCGTGGCGCCTCTGCTAGCCAAGCACATCCTGTTTGACGTGCTATCGCACCCTTCCACGGGCCCAAACTCGCAGTTCTTCCGTCCCACCGACCAGACCGTGCGGGGCGCAGATCCGCTAACTGGCCCAGGCAACAGTCTGTACCTGCGCCCATTGATCCGGCTGGATGGCAAGCGCGCTATCGTCATAGATCGCTCCGTGGCCGGGCCGGGCATGGTGGAGGCGGTGCTCAGTGCCGTGCGCGGGTACGAAGGTGCCGACACGTTCCAGGGTAAGGTGATTGGCGCAGGGGCCGAGGCGCTCATTCGACTTGAGTTCGCACAGCACGGCATTGCGATTCACACCGGCGACTACGACACGCCAAAGGTTCATGGCGAGTGCGACATCGTTATCGACGAGCCTGGCAATCTGGCTTTCATTGAGTCCAAGGCCAAGGCCCTCACTCGAAACGCCGCCAACGGCAATGACGTCGACGTGCTGCTCTCGCTCGCCGGCAGCGTGGTTGCGGCGATGGAGCAGTCTTTTGGGCATGAGATGCAGTTGCGAAAGCACGGCGAGATTGAGCTCTACGATAAGGAAACTCGCAAGGTGAATCACACCTTGACGTGGACAGGCCAGACCGTCGATCGCATCGCTTTGTCCCTGTACGACTTTGGTTTTTTCCAGGACCACACTGCGATCTCAAAGCTGATGTGGCCGATGTTGAATGCTCGCTACGGAGCGATCGACCCTGCAATCCAAAACATCTTCAAGGGTCAGTTTAAAAAGTTGAACGAAAAGGTGCTGCCAAAGCTCACCGGACACCTGCAGATTTGGGAAGAGCTTGGCTTTCAGGGGGAGGACCCCTTCTCCTTCGGCAACTGGTTCCTGAGTGCCCCGCAGCTTTTTGGCTTGCTCGATGGGATCGAGGGGCCGGCCGAATTCTTCGAGCGACTCGGGTTTCTAAGAAACCTGACATATCAAAGCTACAACTTCCACCACCAACTCAAGCATGCCTTATCTCTCAAGGCAGAGCGGGATGTTAGCGCCGGCGGAGAAAGGCCTTGAGTAAGAGCGAGACTAGGGCGACTTGCGGAGCTTCCGCTTCGGGCCAGTAAAGGACATCGGGACGGAGCGGGATTAGGAAGATTTATCGGGGGAGGGAAGGTAGCCTTGACCCAAAGCAGTTACTCGCGGAGGGCAAAGAAGCACTCTTTGCTTCCCTCGAACTTCCTGTCACGCTGAGAGTGTGCGGCTCGAGCTTGTTCTACAGTTTATGTTGGAATCCAAAGGAGCTATCCGATGCCGGTCGAGCAAGGACGGGCGCTACTGCGACAGGTCAAGGATCGCATCGGCGCGTGCCGCGCCCTTGGCTTCATTGATGTGGCGCACAGGGAATTGAATCGCGAGCCCAACGAAGGGATGCCGTGGCTCCAGCGGCTCCCCCATGTCTGGTTGCTGATCGTGAAATGGGCGTTGGCAGGCTGGCGCCCGGATGATGATCGGCCTGATCCCACCGACGAAGACACTGGCTTCATAACGCAAGTCACATGGGATGCGATCGGGCATCTGGTTGGCGTCGAAGGGCGGCCGGCGATCTTCATGCGTCGAATGGCGCTGCAGCAAATCTGGCTGCAACGGTCATTCGATACCAGTGCTATACCGCGGCAATTTCGAATTCTCGGGGAACTCATGGCAGGCGCTGCGACTACAGAGCGCTTTCGGCAGCAATACGGTCTCACGCCTGCACAGTTCGCCATAGTCATGATGCACATGGCGGCCGATGCAGGCGACCTGCTTGATCGGCCGGCATTATCGGCGCTGCGGCCCGGCACCCCTCGGATACCTGAGCACTGGACGATCATGCGAAGGATCCTCGACCGGACGGTACCCCAGCTGCATCGCGACTGTGCCGAAATGGAGGCTAGGAACACGCTTGCCGAAGTCGAGGTGTGCGAGCAATCACCCTTGGTTCGTACTCCCTTCCTCGCAAGCCGCAACCTGGGCCCTGTGTGCATCCACCCCATCCTTCTGTTCCGGATGTTGGAGACGGTGTTGTTCGACCTGGCTCGTGCCATCGATGCCCGTCCCTTCATGAACGAGTTCGGGCCGGCATTCGAGAACTACCTGGCAGAGGTGCTGGACGATTTGAACGCACAGGTGATTCGGGAAGACGAGCTCAGTCAGCGCCTCGTCGGCCCCGGGCAGGTGGTCGACTTCGCCGTAGTCTCTGAGGAGGCGCTGGTCCTGATTGATGCAAAGGGCATTGAGGGGCACTACGACGAGCTCTACCATAACCTGCCCGAGGAACTGGCAGCCCGACTCAGAACGTCCCTGTTGCGCGCAGTCGACCAGGCCATTGCCACGGTGGATCGACTTCCTGCCGATCTTCAGCGAAACGACGTCTACTTCCTTTGCGTAACCTTCAAGCAGGTCGTTGTCACCGATGGCGTTGCACTGAGGGAGCTCACAGCCGGTACGGGCGAATGGGCGCATCCACGTTGGGAATCGAACGTGCTTACGCCAGCACGTATGCTCTTTCCCAGTGCGTTCGAATTTGAATCCATCGTGGCGCTAGCGAACACGCTGCAGGTGCCGATCAGCCAAGTGGTTGGCGACATTGTTGCCGACAACGGCAAGCCCGAAACGCGAAAGATGCTTCTGGAACAACATGTTATGGCTTGCCGAGCCCCACTCGACGCTCCAGCAGTGATCCAAGGGGCCGCTAATCGCCTCAGGCAGTAGCGGAGTAGGGCTCGCTCGCGCCCAAGGCAGAACGGTGCATCCTCCGGCTTTGAGCGGTCCAAAGCATGAGCAAATGGCGCGTTGGTCGCGCGGATTGCCGTCCGGCGGGTGCGCATGGGCGGGGCAGGGGATTAGGAAGATTTATCGGGGGTAGGGGCTCAGCTTCGTCTCGCACCGGGTGTCCACCTCGTGGCATTTGCTAAGCCCTGACGACGACCCGATAGACCTTCTTGGATGTCCTGCCTCATTCCTGGACTGGCGTGCTGCTAGTCTGAATTTTATTGGCGCGACAACATGGCCAGTAGATCCATTCGGCGAACAGTCCGATTCGACCACCGAGCGCATAAGGGCTGCGGCGGGGTCGCCTGTGACGAGCGCGAGCGAGACACAGCCGACCACCGCCGCGGCGAACGGAAGCACGTTGATTGCAGTTGGTAAGCGCCCGCTGGGTACGTTCCCTGAGACGCCGCCATATCCGTCCACTTTCTAACTACGCATCCTTGCAGCTGCAGGTAGGCGCCGAGGCAGAGCGCCACGTTGCAGTGACACCGGCACCATGGAGCCGGTCCACATACTTCGCTAGATGGTGGAGCTTGTTGGTGTAATCGACCAAGTTGCGGGCCGTGGGGTCATCAAGATGGTTAGGCTCGTGCGTCATCCGATTGCGAATCTTCATTACCTCCTCCAGCATCTGACGCTCGTCGTCGGAGTAGAAACGGCCGAGTTTGGCATGTGCTTTAGCGGCCGCGCCGTCTGCGGGATATCGTCTTGGCTTTGCGAACTTCTTCCAAAGTTCAAACTGCGAAATCATTCCTGATCTGGCAATAATGGCCTCGATCCGCTGGATGCCGACCCCGACCCCGGGAAGGCGAACTCCTTCATTTTCGAAGATTGGCCGCCCAGTCGCCAAATGTACTGCGCGAGCGAACTCATTTCCTGTAAAGAGGCATGCTTGGATCGACACTTCTGCCACCATAACTGGAGTGGTCAGTAGCGGGCCATCCTCGACCTTGGGGTGATGAGAGATAGACGTGAATCGCTGACTGTCTACGATTTTTGCTGTAGCGATCGCCATGTCGTGGGCACGCATGGTGTCCACTAGCCAAGCCGATGACATCTCAAGGTACGTATCAAGTGTCGCAGCAAAGTCACGATTCATATGAGTCCCTGCGATGGTCGCGGGTGAAGTATACGGAGGCGGGGGGGGGGGAGGATGGCGCTGCTGTGCCCCGCCCCCTGGCGTGACTTGGCAGCGGCTTAGCTAGAATCCCCTCTAAGTTCTTGGAGGCGAGTATGGATATTCGAATAGGTGCGTTTCTGGCGCTACTTGTAATGGCGTAACATCTGAAGGCTCAACAGATCCGTTCCGCCGCTGGGCCGCCGCCAGTGCCCAAGCACGGCCCAGCTACGCCGAAGGCTTACAACCCCGGAACTGAGCCACTGAAATGCCAACAGCACGCCCATCCTGGTGTTCGGGCGTACTGCGCCGAAATTGAGCGCTGGTACATCCAGAGTGAGGCGCGCCGCCAAGGTTTGCCGACACCATCGAGCGAAATGATCCATCTGCCGGCCTACGGCACCTCAGAATCCAAGCAGCTTGGCGCCGCGTGCATGGGAGGCACAGCGATGCGACGACTCAGTAACGGCTGGGAGCAGTTGCGAAACGCGAAGGGGGAATGGCTCCGTTGCCGAGAAAAGTGAGTCGGGGTGTAGGGGCAACGCCCCTACGGAAAGCGCCTCACACGCGCTGGTGCGGCCTCGGCCCACGGCGCATGTAGACCACATTGGACGGTTCGGCGTCGGAGCCGGGTCCACTCACGCCCAAACGCCGTTCTCGGCGAATTCTCAGCGCTTCGGCAAGGTAGATCACGCTGGATTTCGTTGTGGCACAAGCCTTTCGGGGCGGTGCCGATCGGGTGGCCGCCTCGATGTGGGCCTCGGCCATCATCAGTCGCCATTCCCGGGCGATATTGCAGGTCAGCGACCACCAGGCCATATCGCAGGGTTCAAGCTGGTGACCTTCGGGGGTGAACATGTGGCCGGCCTGAAACCCGAAGCCGGCCCAAGGGCCGGCTAGGTCTATGCGTTCGTGGGGATCAATCTTGATCATGCTGCGAGTTCGTCCTTGTCGGGGGAACGAACAGGGAGGCAAGGCCATGCGGAGCCGACGAACCCAACCACGGCGGATATGGTATTTCGCATAATGTATATTATGTTCGCAACAGGAGGGGCGTCGACTCCGCCAACAAGCCCGACTGGCAACCCTCCGGACATCATCACAGTCTACGACACCGGCCATCTCGCCGAACCAACGTTCAAATTCTAAGGGAACCCCAAGCCCTCAACCCCGTAGAATTCAACGCCAGGCAGCCCCACAACCACCGTGACGCGTCACGGTAATCGGGTCCGCCGACCCGTCGATCGCACTGATTTTGAAGGCCTTGTGCCGGGAACAGTCCTTGACCGGGCGTCGAAGCTGGCCTCTCGCCAGTGGAACGCGCACCCGGCCAGCGCGGCACACGCAGTCCGCGCACTCGATGCATGCACGATTCAAGAATTGCCAGACGCAACAGACTACTTCGCTGCGCCCACACCGCGCAGATCTCGACACCATCCACCAACTTCCCCTGATTCCGCCCTAGGAAAAGTCTCAAAAATCGAACGTTTTCGATGCTCGACGCGACAGCGGCGCCAGAATGAGCACCACGCTACTCGCGCTGACAACACTCCTGCGCATGAACGGATTCCCTGCACCGCGCCGGCTTCGCCTGGCGCTGCTTGACGACCATGACGTCGTCCGCCGCGGCACGGCCTTCCATCTGGGCAACGACAGCCGCTTCGAGATCATCGCCAGCCACAGCAACAGCCAGGCGTTCGTGCAGGCTGTGCAGCAGCGTCATGCCGATGTGGCCATCATCGACATCACTCTGGCGCCAGGAGATATCAGCGGCACCACGCTCGTCGAGCACCTGCGGCAAGCGTTGCCGCAGGTGACGCTGCTTGGTTTTGCCGGGCAGTCATCGGTAGCGATCATCAACCACCTGTTGGATGCAGGAATCAGTGGCTTTGTCGGCAAATCCGAGCCGTTGGCGGAACTGTCCGATGCGATCGTACGCGTGGCCCAGGGGCTCTGCCGCATTCCGCCGTCGTGCAGGCTGCTGACGCCCTGCGATGCCCTGAGCCGCAACGAGCGCGAGGTCATCCGACTGGTCCTGGATGGGCTGACCGTTTCCGAGATCGCCCTGCATCGACACCGCAGCGTCAAGACCGTCAGCACACAGAAGATCGCCGCGCAGCGCAAGCTGGGGCTGCGCAATGATGCCGAGATCTTCGCGATGCGGCAGCAGCTGGAGGCGCTGTGACCGTGCGGTTGAAGCGCGTTCGCAGAGTCATGCTGCTGGCGCTGTTTACCCTGCTTCCCTGTACGTCCGCGGGGGACATCCCGCACGGAAAGTGGACAGCGGGCCGCGTTGTCCGGGTGGCCGCGGCCCCCACGCTGCATCCTGTGCCCGAAGATGCTGCCGACCCCGAGGTACTGCAGACCCTGGCGCATGGCTATGCCGCGCTCGTCGCCCGCCACTCCGGCCTGACCTTCGTCGAAGTCCCTTTTCCCAGCACGCTCGCAGCGATGACCGCGGTCTGTGAGGGGCAGGCTGATCTTGTGCTGGCGATGGGTGCTGGCGCTGGAGCACGCCTGCCCTGCCCCAGCGTGGCGCCCTCGCGCAGTTTTCCTGGCGGTGCCAGCGTGCTTGCCGGCCGCATTGGCGAGCGCTTGCCGAGGCGGATTGCCGATCTGGGCACGCTGCGGATCGCTGCTGTTGCAGGAGGCCCCTATCCGGAATGGTTGGCACAGCATTACCCTGAAGTGCCTGTGCTGCCGCACCCCAGCATGCGCGCGGCATTGGCCGCCGTGGATGCCGGCATTGCCGACGCGGCGATCGGCCTGGAATCCACTGCAGGTGCGATAGCACGGCGCCACTTCTCCCACAGTCTGCGGCTGCAGACTGTGGACGCCGATCTTTCGACCCAGCTGCATCTGCTTGCCCGCCGCGAAGACCAGGCGCTGCTTGATCGTATCGAGGCGGCACTGGATGACATCACCATTGAAGAGCATGCCCAGCTGCTGCAACGCTGGGCCCGGCAGACGCTGCCGGCCGCGCTCGACCAGAAAGTGCGCCAAGGCCTCGATGGCACCGTGCTCTGGATGTTGCCAGTCCTCGCCGTGCTGCTGGCATTTCCGTTGCTGGCTGCACGCAGACTGCGGCGGCAGAAGGGTCTTGATCAGAAGCAGGCGCAGATGACGGGCATGATCAGCCATGAGGTGCGCAATTCCGCCCAGGCCGTCATGGCATCGATCGACCTGCTGGGCCAGGCACCACTGCCAGCCGGGCAACGCGAACTGGTAGCCGCTGCGGCCACCGCCAGCCAGGGATTGCGCGGGTTGCTCAACCGCACGCTGGACTTCTCCCGCCTGGCCAGCGGCACGTTCCGGCCAAAGCGGGTGCCCTGCGACGTCCCTGCGATCTGCACGCAGGCGCTGCAGGCCATTGCACCCCTCGCGCAGAAGAAGGCGCTCAGCCTGCAGCTCTGCGCACCGCAGTTGCCGTTCCCGATGCTGGCAACGGACCCGGACTGCCTGCGCCAGCTGCTCGACAACCTGCTCGGCAATGCCGTCAAGTTCACCGACGTGGGCGGCGTTGAACTGCGCCTGCAGCTGGATGCGCCCACGAAGAACGCATCACTGTTGGTAGAGGTCATCGACAGTGGCATCGGCATCGCGCCAGCGCAGATGAGCGCCCTGTTCGAGCCCTTCCGGCAGGCCGATGCAGGCAGGCAGCGCGGCGGCAGCGGTCTGGGCCTTTCCATCTGTCGCACGCTGGCCGAAGCCATGGGCGGCACCCTGGACGTCCATAGCGTGCATGGCCGTGGCAGCCGCTTCATTCTTCGCCTGCCCGTGCAGCAGGTGCAGGAGGATGCGCCTGCCACTGCCGCTGCGCCCGCCCTGCCCCGGCTGGCCGGCACGCGCATCCTGCTGGTGGAGGATCACGCGCTGACCCGGCAGGTCATTGCCGCCCAGCTGCGGCGCTGGGGCGCGACGGTGCAGGAGGCTGCCAATGCCGAAGATGCCTTGGCGGCCCAGATGCAGGCGCCCTGCCCGCTGGTGATACTGGACATCGGTCTGCCGGGAATGGATGGGTACGCGCTGGCCCGGCAATTGCGGCTGCATGAAGCAGAGGGCGCGCCGCGCGCCCGGCTGATCGCGCTTTCCGCCTTCACTGGCGACGATCACACGATGCGCTGCCAGGTCGCCGGCATCGACGCGGTATTGCTCAAGCCGTTGCAGGCCGATGCGCTGCTGCAGGCGCTGGACCAGCCTGTGCCCGGCAGTGCTTTCGAAAGCACTGCCCGCGAACTGCTGGCCGCCTACGAAGAAGATATCGATCGCGAACTGCAATGCTTGCACGAAGCGATCGCTCGTTGCGATGCCGCGCAGCTGCGCCATCATGCGCATCGCCTGCAGGGCGTGCTGCAGATGCTCAACGCGGGCGGCATGGATGCACGCGCCGGCGAGCTATGGGAGCTGGGCGATCGCGTGCCGCCCAGCTGGGACGATGCGCGCCAGCTGCTGGCCGAGCTGCAGTCGTGGCGCGGCTCCCGGGGTGCGGGAACCGCGCCGTCGCCCTGAATCAGGCGGCGTTGCGGCCTGCCTGGCGGCGGGTCAGGTCGTTGAAGCGACCCAGCGACATCAGGTGCTGGTGGATCAGCGCCAACCAGCCGTTGCGGTGCCATTCGATGACGGTCGCATCCGGCAGCGCAATGAACTTCTCGACGTCGACCACGAAGAAGCCGTTGAGGTTGAACTCGCGACCATCGGGCAGGCGCACGGTTGCATTGCGCTCGACCAGCAGGCCGTTGTCGACCAGTGCCTTGGAGAATGCCTGGGTCTGTTCGTGCTCGCGGGTGAACTGGCCGCAGAACTCAAGCGCCTGCTGCACCATCTCGGTGGCCTTGCCATCGACGAACAGCGGCTGGCCTTCTTCGCCGCCACGGACGATGCGCGGGCTGTCTTCGTCGATGCCGAGCAGGAAGTCATTCTCCGCGCCGGTGTCGATGAAGATGAAGGGATGGCGGCGCAGGTAGGCCGGAATGTAGGTCTCGTCGTCCCACAAACCATCGGTGATGAACAGGTTGTCGGTGGTCACGCCCACGGCGGCCATCGGCACCGCGCTCGGGCCTGCGAACAGGATCGGGAAGTGGTGCAGCGCCAGCGAGAATTCGCCCAGCACCAGCGGGATGGAGTTGCTGGCGGCAGCGAACTCGAGCTTGCCCGGCAGGATGCGCAGATCGGCGTGCAGGTCTGCCTGCAGCGGCACCGGGCGGGTGTAGAACAGGGGCGCACTGCTCGGCGCAGCTTCGGTGGTGGTGTCGCTGGTGGTGGTCATCGTGGAAACCATGTCGATCATGCGCGCCTTCCATCCCGGGCGCGCCAGCGGGAACAACCTGAATCCCGCATTATCAACAAGGCAGGTGACAACGGCCACCCCGCCGCTCAGTTATTTCAGCTGCAACGGGTAGCGCTGCCACAGTACGTGGACCAGGAAGCCTGCCAGTTCGGTATCGCGCGCACTGACCGCCGCGCGGATCTTGTCCAGCAGGACCATGTCGCTGCAATGCCGCACATCGGCGTGGTTGGCCTGGCCAGCGCGCCGTGCCCGATAGCGTGCAGCCCGCTGTGCGTCGCTCATTGCGTACCCGAACTTGGGCGGCCGACCGCGTTTGCGCGGCAGGGTCAGCTCCAGGGTTCCGGGATCATTGTCATCACGCATGGGCAGGGTGCGGGCGGCGGCAAGCAACGGGGGGTGCGCAATTTATCGTGAGGCATCACTTTAATCCAGCTTTTTCTGCAGTTTTGTTGCAATGCAATGCAATGCAATGCAGGTGCGTGGCGCACGGATGGCCCCCATCCACGCCTGGCGCAGGAAGTAGATCCACGCCATGCGTGCATGCCCCCTCACCAATACAAAAAAAGGGAGCCCGCGAACGGGCTCCCTGCATCCACCTTACGCTGCACGCACCGGCTCGTAGCCATGCAGGTGCGATTCGCTGCTGGCCCGTCCCTGGCTCAGCGAACGCAGCGAGGTCGTATACCCGACCAGCTGCGCCAGCGGCGCGAACCCGCTGACTTCGGCGCGACCGTCCTGGTCGTCGATGCGGGCGACGCGTCCATGGCGGCGATTCAGATCGCCCACCACGTCCCCCACCGAGGCGGACGGCGAATGCACCGTCACCGCCATCACCGGCTCCAGCAGCTGCGTGCCGCTGGCCGCCAACGCGGCCTTGATGCCCTCGCTGCCAGCCCGATGGAACGCCATCTCCGACGAATCCTTCGCGTGGGTCTGGCCATCCACCAGGCTGACTTCGATGCCGACTACCGGATGGCCCTGCGGGCCTTCCGACAGCGCGGCACGAACGCCCTTCTCCACCGCAGCGATGAAGTTGCGCGGCACCACGCCACCGACGATGCGGTCATTGAACACGACCTCGCCGTCGTCGCGCGGCACCACATCCAGCACCACGTGCGCGAACTGGCCCTGGCCACCGGTCTGCTTGACCAGGCGGCCCACGACGCCTTCCACGGCACGCTGCGGTGTTTCCTGGTAAGCCACGCGCGGCGCGCCAATGCCGATGTCCAGCTTCCATTCGCTGCGCAGCCGCTCGACCATCACCTCCAGGTGCAGCTCGCCCATGCCCCAGGCCAGGGTTTCACCGGTCTCGCGATCGGTTTCCACCCGGAACGAGGGATCTTCCTGGGCCAGGCTTGCCAGGCCCTGCGCCAGCCGGATCAGGTCGGCCGCACGTGCCGGCTCCAACCGCCAAGCCAGTACCGGGGCCTGTGCCTGGATGCTCTCCAGGCGCAGCGGTTGCCCTCGCCCGCTCAGCGTTTCACCGCTGACGGCATCCTTCCAGCCCAGCACCGCCACGATGTCGCCGGCCACCGCCTGCCCGATGTCCTGGGTCTGGTCAGCCTGCACGCGCACCAGCCGGCTGATGCGACGCCCTTGCGGGTGCTGCGAGCTGGCCACGTTGTCGCCTACCTTCAAGGTGCCCGAATACAGCCGTACGAAGCTCAACGCACCGTGCTGCTGGTGGGTGATCTTGAACAGCAGGCCAGCCAGCGGACCGTCCGGGTCCGGCGGCAGCAGGACGTCGCCGCCCTCGCCTTCGGCAGTGACCGCAGGACGATCCAGCGGCGACGGCAGGTAATCGACCACCGCATCCAGCAGCGTTTCGATGCCCTTGTCCTTGAAGGCAGCACCCGCCAGCACCGGTACGCCGGCGCCCGCCAGCGTCGCGCGACGGATCGCTGCGCGCAGCGTCGCCGCGTCGATGTCACGACCTTCCAGCCATGCCGTTGCCAGCACATCATCATGGTCGGCCACGGCTTCGACCAACGCATTGCGCTGCGGTTGCCACTGCGCGCGCTCGGCCTCGCTCCATGCCGTCACCGTCGCCGCGCCCGCGTCCTGCCACTGCAGTACGCGGCCATCGACCAGGTCGACCCAGCCGTGGAAGTCGCCCTCACTGCCCAGCGGCACGCCCAGCGCCCACGGTCGCGCCCGCAGCTTGTCCTGCAGCTGCTCCAGCACCCGCTCGAAAGAAGCGCCGATGCGATCCATCTTGTTGACGAACGCAATCAACGGCACGCCATGCCGGCGCGCCTGGCGCCACACGGTTTCCGATTGCGGCTGCACGCCGTCCACGGCCGAGAACACGGCCACGGCACCGTCGAGCACGCGCAGCGAGCGCTCGACCTCGATGGCGAAGTCGATGTGGCCGGGCGTGTCGATCAGGGTCAGCTGGTGCAGCGGCAGATCGCGTGGCGCCCATTGCGCGTGCACGGCGGCCGCGCCGATGGTGATGCCACGTTCGCGCTCGATCGCCGAGAAGTCGGTGGTCGCGTTGCCGTCATGCACCTCGCCGACGCGATGGATCTCGCCGGTCTTCCACAGAAGGCGTTCGGTAAGGGTGGTTTTGCCAGCGTCGATGTGGGCAATGATGCCGAGGTTGCGGAGACGCGACAGCGTCTGGGTGTTGGTGTTCATGAGAAAGGTTCCTGCTGGGCCAACTTCGGGGGCCGCACACGCCGGTTGGCAACGGCGTGTGCGGCTAGCGTTCGGTCTCGGCGATCTGGTGCATGGCACGTTCTCCTTGCGGTGGAGCGGGTTGAGGGATGGGGACGGAAACGAAAAGAGCGCCCCGGAGGGCGCTCTGTGGATGGTCCAGCGAAGGCCGCGATCAGCGGCCTCGTAGGGCTCCAGGCAGACACGCCCGTTCCGCGCTTGCGCGGGTCAGGGTGAAAAACTTCAGGAGCGGCATCCGGTTCATGTGGCGCATTCTAGACCTGTCAATCTGGCGCGCAAGTGAATATTGCGCACATGGATGGAACGATGAGCCCCGAAGTAGAGCCACCCCATGGGTGGCTGCAACCCAGGTCGTCAGGCGCATTACTTGCAGTCGTGCAGCCGGCGGGCATCGCCCACGGTCGCCGCGTGCTGCTCAACGGTCGACACCCAGCCCTTCAGCGACATGGCCGGGTCGTTGCCCTGCTTGCGCGGACCGCCATGGATCAGCACTTCGGTCCAGCTGCCGGTCGGCGCCAGTTCGGCCAGGCGTGCGGCCTGGTCCTCGTCGGTACTGAAGGTGTCGTCAGGCGAGGAGGGTTTTGCGTTGTTGACCGTCGCCTGCTTGCGTACGCGCACACGCAGGGCGCCATCCGGCATGCGCTGGGTGGCCACCTCGTAGCGCTCCACGCCGTAGGCCCACTTTGATTCGCCGGGGCGACGTGTCTCAGTGCCGTCATCGGCAACCTCGACCGACTCGCCGGTGACCGAGCCCAGCGCAGCAATGCCGCCGAAGCCGGCCATCATCGCCTCGTAGGCCACCATCTGCCGCTGCTCGACCGACAGCTTGCTGGCGTCCGGTTTCATGCCTGGCAGGTTGAGATAGGCCGCCTTTTTGCACAACAGCAGCACGCGCTTGTCCTCCCAGGCCATCGAGATCTCACCATTGGCGAAGTACTCGGTGGTGAACGATGAAACCGCTGCACCCTCGCCGGTCGAATGGCGGGTCTCAATCAGCGACGCCTCTTCGGACGCTGTCATCAGCGAGACCTTGGTGGTCGCGGCGGCACCTGCAGTACCGATAACGCCGATCAGGGCAGCGAACAGTGCGCAACGCGTGCGGGAGAGAGTCATCAGGCCATTCCTTTGAAAAAACGAACCGCACATGATACGCGGCCAGACCCGGGGTGCCGCTTCGTCTCAGGTAACCACCACCAACGGCACACCGCGGCGCGGATGCTGCAGCACCACCACGTCCTGCTGGTAGACGCGCTGCAGGTTGGCCTCGGTCAGTACGTGCGAAGGCGTGCCGTCAGCGGCCACCCTGCCCTGCTCCAGCAATACGATGCGATCGGAGTATCCGGCCGCCAGGTTGAGGTCATGCAGCACCACGATCACGCACGCACCGGCTTCGGCGCAGGCACGCACGCTGCGCAGGGTGCGCTCCTGGTGGCGCAGATCCAAGGCAGCCGTAGGCTCATCCAGCAGCAGCAACGGCGTGTCCTGTGCCAGCACGCGCGCGAACGTGGTGCGCGCCGATTCGCCGCCGGACAACTGCTGCACTTCGCGCAGGCGCAGCGCCTGCAGCTCGGCAGCATCGATCGCCCGCTCCACCTGAGCATCATCCACCTGCGGATCCGGCGGGTGCGGCAGGCGCCCCATCGCCACCACTTCCTCCACGCTGAAGGCGAAGCGCACGCCGTGCTCCTGCGGCATCACCGCACGTTCGCGCGCAAGCGGTCCGGCCCTGTAGTCGCGCAGCGGACGTCCATGCAGCTGCACATCGCCACCGTCGGCACGCAGATCGCCGGCCGCCACCCCCAGCAGGGTCGACTTGCCGGCACCGTTGGGCCCCACCAGCGCCGTCACCGTGCCCGGCTGGAACGCAAGGGTGATGCCATGCAGGATCTCGCGCTGCTGGCGACGCACCACCACGTCGCGCAGTTGCAGGAAGGCGCTCATGCCGCCGCCTTGCGGCGCTGCTGCAGCACCAGCCAGAGGAAGAACGGCGCACCCAGCGCGGCGGAGAACAGGCCCAGCGGAATCTCGGCAGGCGGGTCCAGGGTGCGCGCCGCAGTGTCGGCCACCACGATCAGCAGTGCACCCAGCAGCCCCGACAACGGCAGCAGCCAGCGGTGGCCAGGGCCAACCAGCAGGCGCGCCACGTGCGGCACCACCAGGCCGACGAAACTGATCGAGCCGGCGAACGCTACCGCAGCGCCGACCAGCAACGCACTGAAGGCCACCAGCAGGCGCCGTGTACGCGCCACGTCCAGCCCCAGATGCTGTGCCTGGCGCTCGCCGAGCGCCAGCATGTCCAGCGGCGTGGCCAGGCGATGCAGTGCGAACGCGCCGATGGCGAACAGCGGCAGCACCGCCACCACGTCGGCCCAGTTCGCGCGCGCCAGCGAGCCCATCTGCCAGAACACCAGCGATTGCAGCTCGCTTTCGTTGGCGATGTAGGTCAGGAAGCCGATCAGTGCCGAACAGAACGCGGCCATCGCAATGCCCACCAGCAACAGCGTAGCATTGCCTCTGCCCTTGCCCGGCCGCGCCAGCGCGTAGGTCAGTCCGATCGCGGCGGCACCGCCGCCGAAGGCAGCCACCGGCACCAGCCAACCGGCTGCGCCCGCAGCGCCCAGCACGATCGCCGCCACGGCACCCAGCGCGGCGCCCTGGCTGACACCGACGATGCCCGGATCGGCCAGCGGATTGCCGAACAGTCCCTGCAGGCTGGCACCGGCCATCGCCAGCGCCGCGCCGACCATCGCCCCCAGCAACGCACGCGGAATGCGCAGCTGCCATACGACGGCCAGGTCACGGCTGCTGACCGATTGCGGATCCAGCAAGCCCAGCTTCACCGCCAGCGCCTGCATCACTTCCAATGGCGGCAGCCGCAGCGGGCCCACGGCGAACGATGCCAGCACCGCGCCCAGCAGCGCGAGCAGCGCAATCAACAACATCGTCCGCCCGCGACGGCGGCGTCGATCCGCAGGGCTCATGCCTTCGGCAGCGCCGCCAGCGCCTGCGCCAGGGCCAATGCACCCGCGCCGGAACCGATGCTGGCGTACTTCAGCTGCGCATCCGGCATCACCCAGACCCGGTTGGCCTGTCCGGCCGGGGTCTGCTTCAGCGTCGGGTACGCCTTCCACAGGCCTTCGGCACCACCGAACAGCTGCAGGTCGTGCTCGGTCACCAGGATCACGTCCGGTGCCGCCGCGACCACACCTTCGTTGCTCAGCTGCGAATAGTTGGCCACGCCGGCCTCGGTGCCGATGTTGAGGCCGCCGGCCAGGGCGATCAGCTTGGCCGATGCGCTGTCGGCACCGGCCACGGTGGGCGAACCGCCCGCTCCCGTCGCCGACACATGGATCACCCGCGGCGCATGCGCCAGGCCCTTGCCGATCGCGGCGGCCTCATCCAGCTGGCGCTGCACCTGCGTGGCCAGGGTCTGCCCTGCGTCGGCCACGCCGAGCACGGCGGCGATCTTGCGCACCTTGTCAGGCGCCGGCTGCAGGTCATCGATCACCACTGCAGGCTCGCCCACTTCGCGCAGCTTCTTTGCCAGTTCGGTGTGGCGACGCAGGCTGTTGCCGATGAACAGCGACCCCTGCAGGCTGAGAACCCCCTCCACGCCGGTCGTCCGGTTGAACAGGAACTGGTGCGGTGCGGCCAGGCCTGCCTCGGTGGTGGTGTTGGTCGGCGCGGCGAACACCTGCTTGCCCAGGCCCAGCGCCTCGATCACCGCGATGATGTCGTCACCGCCGGCAATGATCCGGCTGCTGTCATCCACCTCCACATCGGCGCCATCGTCGGAGTGCACCTTGCTCGGCAGCACCGCCTGCTGCCCCGGCAGTGTCGGCACGTCGCTGCCTGCCACCCGCTGCCAACCTGCGGGAAGTGCTCCCGCCTTGGCGGTGGCGGCCGCCGGTGCTGCTGCGTCTGGGTTGCCGGCAGACGGCGGCGCTTTGTCGCCACAGGCGGCCAGCACCAATGAAACGGCAATCGGGAGCGCGCACTGGCGCAGGCGGGAAGCGATGTTCATGCAGATTCTCCTTGCTGGCAGGGCGGCGGGGTGCCGCCCTGCCCTGTGGCTTACAGCTGACGCAGGCTGATGCGGGTGATGCGGTCACCCTTCGGATCTTCAGCGCCACGCGACTTGTTCACGGCGAAGACATTGCCCTTGCCATCGGCGCGGACGTGATTGGGGAAGGTGCCGCCATCGAGGTTGCCGACCACCTTGCCATCACGGTCGACGGCAGTGACGGTGCCGGCACCGCGATTGGTGACGTAGGCCAGGCCACTCTTCGCATCGAAGGCCACGTTCAGTGCGCCGGCGCCGACCGGCACGTCGTGCACGACCTTGCCGCTGGCCACGTCGACGATCAGCAGGTTGTCGGTGCCCTGCGAGGCCACGTAGAGGCGGTTGCGCTCGGCATCGAAGGCAACACCCGAAGCGCTGATCGAATTGCCCAGGTCGATGACCTTGTCGACCTTGCCGCTGGCCACATCGATCACCGCCGCTTCCGGCGTACCGATGCTGACCGTGAACAGCTTGCCGCTGGGCTCATCCAGCACCAGGCTCATCGGCACGAACTTCTCGTCGTCCACGCCGGAGGCCAGGGTGATCGGCTCCAGTGCCTTCAGCGTCTTCGCATCGAACACCGACAAATGGTCTTCACCGGCGGCCGAGGCGAACACCTTGCCGTGCGTGCTGTCGACCACCACGTCGCGGGCGTGCGGCACGGCGCCGACCGGGAACTGGTGGACCAGCGACAGATCCGCCTGGCGATAGACAGCCACGGTGTCCTGGCGGGTGTTGCTGACCCAGACATTGCCATTGGCATCATCGACGCCCACGCCATACACCGCGAACACCGCACCGTTGGTGCTGCCCGGCACCTGCGCCGGGGTGATGGCCTTGGTCACCTTCAGCGACTTCGGGTCCAGTTTCAGCAGCTGCGACTGGGTGACCGGCGGGCGGCCGACGGCCGAGGTTACGAACACGGCATTGCTGGCAGCACTGTAGGCCGACTGGTACAGGCCGGGTACCAGCTTGTTGGACTGGGTGGCGAACTTCGCCTGGCCCGACAGCGGCAGCTGCGGCGACACACGCAGCTTCAGCACGGCTGCGGCGGCCGGCTGGCTGGCGCGCACCACCACCGGATGGGTGCCCGGCACGGCGTCGGCCGGAATGGCCAGCTGGGTCTTGAAGTTGCCATCGGCATCGACCACCACCGGTTGGCTGTTGAGCACGGTATCGCCACGCAGCAGGCTGACCTGCTGGCCCGGCACGAAGCCGCGGCCGGTGACATCGGCGGTGCTGCCGGGAACCACGTTCTCACCGCGTGAGACGACCTGGCCCTTGAAGGTAGCGCTGGCCGGCTGGTCGAACACCGGCTGTGCGCTGGCGGTCACTGCCAGCAGCAGGCCGGCGGCCAGGGAAGTGAGGCGGAAAGACGGACGGAATGACATGGAAGGCTCCTTGCACACTTAGGCCGCGCCTGGTGGCGCGGGATTCATCGGTTGCCTTGGCCGCTGCACATCGACAGTCCGCCTGGGTAGTGGGGTCGCACGACACTGCCGTGCGAGGGGGTCATTCGGCGGCGTTGTCTCCACCGGCCGGCTGGTCGTCGGCGGCGCTGCGGTCGCTCACGCCATACAGCTCGTGCAGCGCCGCGTGGAAGGACGCCGGCAGCATCGGGCCATGGCCCAGGCCCGGGAACTCGCGGTACCGCACGCTCAGCCCCGGCACCTTGCCCAAGCGCTCGGACAGCTGCATCGCCGCATCCGGGGTGGCGCCACCAATGCGGCGCAGATGCGCGACCACGCGCGGATTGCTCATGTCGCGCTTGCCACGGTCGCCGACGCGCTCGGCACCGCCCAGCATCAGCCACACCTTTGCTGGCTGGCCATGCACGTTCTGCACGAACTGCTGCTCGATATCACCCAGCGGCGCACCCTGGCTCCACCACAATGACGGACTGGCACTGAGGTAGTACTGGAAGGCGGCCGGACGGGTGTACAGGCTGCTGAGCACGAACAGGCCGCCCAGCGAATGGCCCCACAGGGCCTGCTGCTGGCGATCAATGTTGGCGCGGCGTTCCACTTCGGGCTTGATGCGACGCTCGATCATGTCCAGGAAGGCCGCTGCGCCGCCGCCGACAACCTGCGTCCTGCCGCTTTCATCATCGGCGCGATCGATCCATGCGGTGTAGTCGCGGGTGCGCGACGCCGAATCGATGCGCAGGTCGTTGTCGTAGCCGATCAGCACCAGCACCGGCGGCGCCTTGCGTGCGGCCAGCTCGGCCAGCAGCGGCTGGTCCAGCACCATCGCCACGGCGTTGCCGTCCAGTGCGTACAGCACCGGCGATGGCGCCCTGGGGACCTTGGCCGGAATCGCCACATTCACCCGCCAGCGGCGCTGCTGGTCGGGGCTGTCGATCACGAAACGCTCGAAGCGATAGCTGGCCGCCGGTGCATCGAGCACGGTCTGGCCCATCTTCTGCAGCGGATTGCGTTGCTGCGCGTATGCGTACGGGGTAGCCAGGAGCAGGCCCATCATCAAGGCGGCCAGGCCGGACAGCAGCGGGCCGCGGCACGGAGGCAGGACGGAAGACTTCATCAGCGACGGCGAAAGCGGCACACGACCACCGGTTCACAAGGGACCGCAGTCTACCTTAAACGCGAATGATTATCACATCGATCGAACGTCACGCTATGTATCACGCGCGCGACAGTGCGTACGCCAGCGCTTGCACCGGAAGTCCGGGTTCATCTACTTTGCCTGCCATCGGGGCGCAGGAATCGCCCCGCCCTTGCGGGTGCCTGCCTGGTCCCTGCCCATCAGCTCCACAACCGCCATGGGATCGGATCCCATGATTGTGAGAACCCCTTGAAGCACAAAGCACTGATCGCACTCGTCGCCGGCCTTCTCGCCCCGCTGGCCGGCCATGCCGCGCCGAGCCTGGCCGGGCTGTATTCGGCCTATGAAGAGGCCGGCTATTCCTCCCTCGGGCTGGAAGAACTCAACCAGACCGTACAGTTCACGGCAGTGAGCCTGGGCGCCTCCAGCAACCTGCAGGGCGAGCCGGTCCTTGAGGCGGGCGATGAGGATGGCCAGGTGTTGGCCCGCCTGACCGCCTCCGACGACGAGCAGAACGCCAAGCTTGCAGCGATGGAGGACGGCGTCACCTTCACCGCCAGCTGCACGCTGCAGTTCAGTTCGGGATCGGACTATCTGGCGTTGGGCGACTGCGTTCTGCAGTAATCAGCTTGGCACCGCCGACAGCACCGCAGAAACGACGAAGCCGGCCCTGGGCCGGCTTCGTTGCATCGGGCCGAAACCCGCTGACTCAGGGGCCGGCGGGCACCGGACCGTACGGGTT
The DNA here is from genome assembly GCF_003428825.1 of Stenotrophomonas sp. G4. Classification (NCBI taxonomy): domain Bacteria; kingdom Pseudomonadati; phylum Pseudomonadota; class Gammaproteobacteria; order Lysobacterales; family Lysobacteraceae; genus Stenotrophomonas; species Stenotrophomonas sp. G4. Next base: position 2,208,779 of record NZ_CP031741.1, on the reverse strand, counting down.
GTCCTGCGGCGTACCCGGCAGCAGCGCAAAGATCAGGATCACCACGCCACCGCCCGGCACCAGCGCCAGCAGGTACAGCCACCCTGACTGGTTGCAGTCATGCAGGCGGCGCACGGTCACCGCGATCAGCGGCACGATCGTGGCCAGCCAGAGCGCACCCACCAGTGCCACCGCGCCGATCGTGATCCCGGCCATCCAGCTGGAATCGGCGTCCAGCACGAGGCCGGCAACGAGCGCCACTGTCAGCGCAATCACGCATACCGCGGCTCCCGCAAGCAGCAGGAACAGCTGGAACATCCAGTACTCGCGGCGGTTGGCGCGGCCTTCGAACTGGGCGTAGCGCTTCAACGGCAGAATCATTTCCTGCACGGCATCGTTCCTTGAAAAACAAGCCGCGCAGTCTGCCAAATGCATGCGGGCGGAGCAATGCGCCGCCTTGCCACACGCAGACGACTACGCGCCCTTGGCCGCCCTCGCCGCCTCGCGCTCGGCGCGCAGGCGATCCAGTTTTTCCTTCAGCTTGATCTCCAGCCCGCGCGGCACCGGGTTGTAATACACCCGCTCGCCCATCGCGTCGGGGAAACCGGTCTGGTCCAGCGCGATGCCGCCCTCGGCATCATGGTCGTACTGGTACTCGGCGCCGTAGCCCAGCTCCTTCATCAGCTTGGTCGGTGCATTGCGCAGGTGCAGCGGCACTTCTTCGGTGCCGCTGTCGCGCACATCGGCCTTGGCCTGGTTGAAGGCGGCATAGCCAGCATTCGACTTGGCGGTGCTGGCCAGGTACAGCACCAGCTGCGCGAAGGCGAGCTCACCTTCCGGGCTGCCCAGCCGCTCGTAGATGTCCCACGCTTCCAGCGCCATGCTCTGCGCGCGAGGATCGGCCAGGCCGATGTCCTCGATGGCCATGCGGGTCAGCCGGCGCGCCAGATAGGACGGATCGCAGCCACCGTCGAGCATGCGCGTCAGCCAGTACAACGCGGCATCGGGATTGGAGCTGCGCACGGACTTGTGCAGCGCCGAGATCTGGTCGTAGAACTGTTCACCGCCCTTGTCGAAGCGGCGGGTGCGGTCGGCCAGCACCTGGGTCAGTGTCTGCGGGGTGATGCGACCACCCTCCCCGCCCGCCAGCTCGGCGGCGATTTCCAGCAGGGTCAGCGCACGGCGGACGTCGCCATCAGCGGCGGTGGCGATCTCCAGCAGCAGCTCGGGCGCGACTTCGATGCGTTCCTCGCCCAGCCCGCGCTCGCGATCACCGAGCGCACGTTCCAGCGCTTCGACGATGTCGGTTGGCGAAACACCTTCCAGCACGTGCACGCGGCAACGCGACAGCAGCGCCGAGTTCAACTCGAACGACGGGTTCTCGGTGGTTGCACCAACAAACAGGATGGTGCCGCGCTCGATGTGCGGCAGGAACGCATCCTGCTGCGCCTTGTTGAAGCGATGCACTTCGTCGACGAACAGCACCGTGCGGCGACCTTCGGCGAAGCGCTGCGCGGCCTCGGCCAGCACCTGGCGCACCTCCGGCAGGCCGGACAGCACGGCGGAAATGGCACGGAATTCGGCATCGGAATATTCCGCCAGCAACAGCGCCAGGGTGGTCTTGCCGCAGCCGGGCGGCCCCCACAGGATCATCGAATGCACGCGCCCGGACTCGACGGCGCGGCGCAGCGCGCTCTCTGGCGCGAGCAGACGCTTCTGCCCGACCATCTCATCCAGGGTGCGGGGGCGCATGCGCTCGGCCAGCGGGCGCATGTGTTCCCGATCGACACTCAGCAGATCGGGGCCGGGGAATGAAGTGGAGCGATGTCTTGGCACGCGGTCATTGTACCGCGAGAGCGTGCCAACCAAGGTTGGCACCCACCAAGGACGGTAGCGCCGGGCCATGCCCGGAGGACCGGAGATCTTCGGCGATCAGTAATGCCGGCCGCTGGCCGGCAGATCAAAAGCATGTCAACCAAGGTTGACACCTACCAAGGGCGGTAGCGCCGGGCCATGCTCGGCGGATCGGAAATCTGCGGCAATCGGTAGTGCCGGCCGCTGGCCGGCAGATCAAAAGCATGTCAACCAAGGTTGACACCTACCAAAAGCGGTAGCGCCGGGCCATGCCCGGCGACCGCGATCAGTTGCCGATGACGTCGGTACCGGCCGGCGGGGTGAAGCGGAAGGTGTTGGCGACGAAGCTGGGGTTGCGCTTCCAGCCGCTGAAGCTGATCACAGTGCGCTGGCCCACGGCATCGGTGATCTCCATCTTCGCCAGGCCCTGCGCGTTGAAGCCCAGCGCGGCGTACTGGAAGCTGGCTTCGGTCTCGCGCTTCGGCGACAGCGACAGCCACTGCAGGCCATCGCGGGTGGCAGCCTCTTCGCTCACGTCGTACTGCTGCTCCAGCAGTGCCGGGTTGATCAGCGCGGTCAGCGGGCTGTTCTGCTCTTCCTTGCCCTGCTCGCGCACGGTCGCCTGCTCCAGATCCGGCTCGAACATCCACACCTTCTTGCCGTCAGCCACGATCAGCTGCTCGTGCGGGCGCACGTATTCCCAACGGAACAGGCGCGGTGCCGACAAAGCGACGCGACCACTGGTGGATTCCTTGACCTTGCCGCGGCTGTCGAACACCTGCTGGCTGAACTGCCCATCCAGGCCCTTCAGGCCGGTGGTGAAGGTTTTCAGGTCATCACGGGCGCCGGCCCAGGCGCTGCCGGCAGCGGCGCAGGCCACGGCCAGGGTGGTGGTGGCAAGGAAACGGCGGAGGCGAAGGTTCATGCAGGGATCCTGTGGGCGCGCGGCCAGGAAAGTTGGGTGCCAGTGTGCCCGGCGAAAGATGAATGGGCGATCAGGACGCCATTATGACGCCCTGATCGCTGATCGGCGATTCAGCTGCCAGCGGCCGGCAGCTTGCCGTACAGCACCTGGCCACGGAAGCCGCGGCGTACCTCGCGGAACAGTGCGCGGAACGCGGCATAGTCCTGCGGCTGGCACAACGCCTCGGCGCCGCGCACCGCGTTCTGCTGCAGGCGGTGATGCACGGTAACCTCCTGGCCCTGCCGGCTCCAGTCGACCCGGTACTCGCCGGCCGCATTGGCAAAGCGCTGGCTGCGCGGAATCGCGATGATCGGGGCATTGGCCGGGAACTGCAGGCGATAGGTTTCCTCGCGCAGGCTGGCATTGCAGTAGAACGGCGTCTCGTTGTCCGGTGCCGAGGCGCTGGCATACAGCCCGCGCACCGATTCACCACCGGGCGGATCGGGCACGGCCATGCCGCCGGCCACGTCGAAGTCCACGTAGTCCTCGGCCTGGAACGCCATGCGATAGCCAAACGGCCGGGTCAGGTCGACCGGCACCCCCTGCAGCTGCAGCTGGCCGCGGCCATCGAAACCGGACGCGGCCATGATCGATTCTTCAGCGCGCGCCCGGTTCTGTGCATTGAGCTGGGCGAACTGCGCGCGCATGCCGATCTCGGCGTTGTCGCTCAGCTGCGGCACTGTCTCGCCACGCAGGTTGCCCTGCGCGTCGAAGGTGAAGCGCACCTCCATCACCGTGGCATTGCGCTGCGGATCATTGGCCGGCGTGCGCGCCAGGGTGGCATCGCGGGTGTGCAGCACCGGCGCACCGAGGTCGCCATCGGGCAGCTGGCCGAAGCGCGCCCAGGCACTGGTCGAATCCAGGTACAGGTCGAACTCGGGCAGGTAGGTGATGGCGTGGTTGAAGCGGCCCAGCAGCGGAATCTTCGGCAGCGTCGGGCCGCCACCGGCACCGATCAGCACCGGCGAACTGGTGATGCCCTTGGCCGCCAGCAGCGCCTCGAGGATCGTTACGTGGTCCTTGCAGTCGCCATAGTGGTTGTCGAGGATGCTCTGCGCAGTGTTCGGCTCCAGGCCACCATTGCCCAGGTACACCGCCACGTAGCGGATGTTCTGCGCCACCCAGCGGTACAGCGCATCGGCCTGCGCGCGACGGTCGCTGATGCCGGCGGTGACTTCATCGGCCAGCGCCTGGATCTCCGGGGTGACCTGCGCGGCCGGCCCTGCTTTCAATTGGTAGGCGCGGCCCATCTGCGCCCAGTCGCGATAGGTGCTGGCCATGATGTTCGGCCCGAACTCCCACACCGCCGCCGACCAGTTCTGCGCCTGCATCGGCTCGCGGCGCTGGTAGCGCCAGCGCCATTGCGCCTGGCCGTTCTTCACCACCGGTCGGTCACTGCCCTGCACGCCACGGCTGTCCACGAACATGGGCAGATTGGCCGGCGCGCTGAGGGTCACTTCGGCATCGTCGTACTGGGTGAACACATTGAAGGTTTCCCACAGGCCGAAGTAGCCCGGGAAATAGGGCGTCAGCTGGGTCCGGCGCACCTGGTAGAACAGCCGCGTACCCGGCGCCAGGTTCGGGAACACGATCACCCGCACCTTGCGGTCGGCATACATCGCCGCCGAGGCACTGGAATAGCTTTCCTGGGTGTAGATGCGGTCGGCCGGCACTTCGCGGCGCTGGCCGTCGGCGGTCAGCGTATAGGCGTTGACCACATCCAGCGTTTCCATCTTCTCGCTGTAACTCAGCCGCACCTGGCTGAACTGCTCCACCGCTGCCTTGGTCTTGAGCAGGATCTCGTAGGTTTCGGTCTGCACGTTGCCGGCATCGGCGCGCACCTGGTAGTCGGCGCGATAACGTACAAAGCTGAAGTTGTTGCTGGCCTCGGCATCGCCGCCGGTGGATGGCGGCGCGACTGCGGGTACAGCGGTCGCGGCGGCGTCGGCCAGCGCCGGGCCGGCTGCCAGCAGGCAGGCCAGCGCCAGCGCCAGCGCGCAGGAAACGGGTTGAAGCATGCGTCGGTTCCTTGGACGTCGGGAGTGCGGCAGGGCTTGGCTTACTTCGGCGGCGGCGGTGCCAGCACCGTGCGGTCGCCGTTGTGCTCGGGCGGACTGACCACACCGGCCGCTTCCATGGCCTCGATCAGTCGCGCCGCGCGGTTGTAGCCGATCTTCAGGCGACGCTGCACACCGGAAATCGACGCGCGGCGGGTCTCGGTGACCACGCGCAGCGCTTCGTCGTACAGCGGGTCGGACTCATCGCCGCCGCCGGAACTGGTCTCCGGCAGGCCGGTCGCACCGACCACCACGCCATCGCCCATCGTCTGTACTTCGTCCAGCACGCCGTCGACATAGTCGGCCGGCCCCATTGCCTTGAGGTGTTCGACCACGCGATGCACTTCCTCATCGGACACGAAGGCGCCGTGCACACGCTCGGGCATCGCCGTGCCCGGCGGCAGGTACAGCATGTCGCCGTGACCCAGCAGCGTCTCGGCGCCGGACTGGTCGAGGATGGTGCGCGAATCGATCTTCGAGCTGACCTGGAAGGCGATGCGGGTGGGGATGTTGGCCTTGATCAGGCCGGTGATGACGTCCACCGACGGGCGCTGGGTGGCCAGGATCAGGTGGATGCCGGCCGCACGTGCCTTCTGCGCCAGTCGCGCGATCAGCTCTTCGACCTTCTTGCCGACGATCATCATCATATCGGCGAATTCGTCGATGAAGATGACGATGAACGGCAGGGTCTCCAGCGGGCGCGGCGCCTCGCCCAGCTCCGGGTTCGGCTTGAACAGCGGGTCCATCATCGGCTGGCCGGCGTCCTGGGCGTCCTTCACCTTCTTGTTGAAGCCGGCCAGGTTGCGCACGCCCACCGCGCTCATCAGCTTGTAGCGGCGCTCCATCTCGGCCACGCACCAGCGCAGGCCGTTGGCGGCCTCCTTCATGTCGGTGACCACCGGCGCCAGCAGATGCGGGATGCCCTGGTAGACGCTCAGTTCGAGCATCTTCGGGTCGATCATCAGCATCCGCAGGTCTTTCGGCGACGCCTTGAACAGCAGGCTCAACACCATCGCGTTGACCGCCACCGACTTGCCCGAACCGGTGGTACCGGCCACCAGCAGGTGCGGCATGCGCGCAAGGTCGGCCACGGTCGAGCGGCCGGCGATGTCCTTGCCCAGCGCCAGGGTCAATACGCTGGCGGACTTGTCGTATTCCTTCGAGCGCAGCAGCTCGGACAGGTAGATCATCTCGCGGGTGACGTTGGGTATTTCCAGGCCGATCACCGATTTGCCCGGAATCACATCGACCACGCGCACCGACTTGACCGACAGGCCGCGGGCGATGTCCTTGTCCAGCGAACTGATCTGGCTGACCTTGATGCCCGGTGCCGGCTCGATCTCGAAGCGGGTGATGACCGGGCCGGGGTTGGCGCCGACCACCTGCGCTTCGATGCGGAAGTCCTTGAGCTTGAACTCGATCTGCCGCGACAGCGCGTCGAGAGTATCCTTGTCGTAGCCGATCGGCTGCGGCTTGGGATCATCCAGCAGGGCCAGCGGCGGCAGGTCCGAGCCGTCGCCATTGACGCCACGGAACATCGGGATCTGGTTGTCGCGCTTGGCCCGGTCGCTCTTTTCGATCACCGGCTCCGGGCGCGGCTCGATCTTCACCGGTTCGCGCTTGGCACGCACTTCGGCATCGGCCTTCCGCACTTCCTGGCGCTCCTCGCGCAGCGCACGGGTCTGCTGCCATTCGGTGGCCTGCTCCTTCTTGCGCTCCAGCAACGGCGCCAGCGACATCACGCCGCGGCCGATCTTCTCCATCACCACGAACCACGACAGGCCCGTGGCCAGGGTGATCGAGGCCAGCAGGAGCACCAGCACGAACAGGTTCGCGCCCAGCGCACCAAAGCCCACGCTGAGCGAATTGCCGACCAGCTTGCCGAGAATGCCGCCGGCACTGGAGACATCGCCACTGAACAGGCGCACGTGCAGGAAGCCGGTGCCGGCGATCAGGAAGCCGACCAGACCGACCAGCCGCAACGCGGGGTCCAGATCGTTCTCGCCCTTGCTCTCACGCTTGAGGCCGAACATCGCGATCCAGGCCAGCGCGCCCAGCACCACCGGCAGCAGGAAGGCGATGTAGCCGAACAGCTGCAGCAGCACATCGGCGATCCACGCGCCCGCGCGGCCGCCCATGTTGTGTACCGGCGCAACCACGCTGCCGGTGTGCGACCAGCCCGGGTCTGTCGCTGAATAGGTGAAAAGACTGGCGGCCAGATACAGCAGCGCCGGCGCGATGGCGATCAGACCCAGGTCGCGCCACAGGCGCTGACGGCGTGGGTTGTCGGTCGTGGCCGCTGCCGCCGAGCGACGCGATGCCTTTTTGTCGTCGGACCTGGAGCGTTCGGGGACCTGCTTCGCCACCTTAGACCATACCTTTGGAATGCGCTGTTAGTGTTTGATAATAAACGAGACGGCGTCAGTTTTCAGTTATCCGTTGCCGCATGGGCAGGGACAAGCCCCAAAACCGCCCATGGATGACGGCGTTCTGTTCATCGGCTTGAATCGCCCTGCCCCAGCCGCCACTCTATGACCAGCCAAGGATGCCGTGCAAACATCGCCGCGCCTTGTCCCATCTACCTTTTCGCGAGTCTACATGAGCACCAGCCTGCCCTCCCGCCACCAGCGTCTTGTCATCCTCGGTTCCGGCCCGGCCGGCTGGACTGCCGCCGTCTACGCTGCCCGCGCCAACCTGAAGCCGGTCGTCATCACCGGCCTGCAGCAGGGTGGCCAGCTGATGACCACCACCGAAGTGGACAACTGGCCGGGTGACGCCCATGGCCTGATGGGCCCGGACCTGATGGCGCGCATGCAGGCCCACGCCGAGCGCTTCGAGACCGAGGTCATCTTCGACCACATCCATACCGCAGACCTGTCGCAGCGCCCGTTCAAGCTGATCGGCGACAGCCACGAGTACACCTGTGACGCCCTGATCATCTCCACCGGTGCGACCGCCAAGTACCTGGGTATTCCGACCGAAGACGAGTTCAAGGGCCGCGGCGTGTCCGCCTGCGCCACCTGCGACGGCTTCTTCTACCGCGACCAGGACGTGGTCGTGGTCGGCGGCGGCAACACCGCCGTGGAAGAAGCGCTGTACCTGTCCAACATCGCCCGCAAGGTCTATCTGGTCCACCGCCGCGACACCCTGAAGGCGGAAAAGATCATGCAGGACAAGCTGTTCGCCAAGGTTGAAGCCGGCAAGATCGAAACCGTCTGGCACCACCAGGTGGAGGAAGTGCTGGGCAACGAGGCCGGTGTGACCGGCGTGCGCGTGAAGTCGACCCTGGACGGCAGCACCCGCGACATCGATGCCCACGGCTTCTTCGTGGCCATCGGCCACCACCCGAACACCCAGCTGTTCGACGGCCAGTTGGCGATGAACAACGGCTACCTGGAAATCCGTTCGGGCCTGGGCGGCAACGCCACCCAGACCTCGGTGGAAGGCGTGTTCGCCGCCGGCGACGTGGCCGACCAGCACTACCGCCAGGCGATCACCTCGGCCGGCTTCGGCTGCATGGCCGCACTGGACGCAGAGCGTTACTTGGATGCACAGGGCAAGGCCAGCTGAGGCTGGCTTCTGCAGCGTCGAGGCGTGGTTGACCGGGAAGGCCGACGCGAGAGCGTCGGCCTTTTCTTTTCAGTAGTGCCAGGCCATGCCTGGCAAGCACGATCGAGCCCGCAACAAACCGGACCGGTTACGCAAACCCAGCTCGCATCCCACCTGCCCTATCCTTTCTCCCATGCCCACCGCCCGCTTCCTCGACTCCCTGCAGTCCGTTCCCGCCACGGCCTGGGACGCCCTGCACGATGGCCGCAATCCATTCGTCAGCCACGCCTTCCTGTCCGGCCTGGAAACCTACGGTTGCCTGCGCGAGGACTGGGGCTGGCAGCCGCAGCACTTCACCCTGTGGGACGGTGATGCCCTGGTCGGCGCCATTCCCGGCTACCTGAAGACCAATTCCCATGGTGAATTCGTGTTCGACCACGCCTGGGCCAATGCCTATGCGCGGCACGGGCGCGACTACTATCCGAAGTGGCTCGGCGCGGTGCCGTACTCGCCGGTGACCGGCCCGCGGTTGCTGGCCCGCGACGATGCGCAGCGCACCGCCCTGCTGACGGCACTGCGCGAACAGTTGCCCGCGCTGGATGTGTCATCAGCACACATCAACTTCCACACGGCGGCTGACGAAACGATCTTCGACGACGACTGGCTGCTGCGTGAGGACATCCAGTTCCAGTGGCAGAACCCGGGTGACTGGGTGACGTTCGAACAGTTCCTGGGCGCGATGGACCACAAACACCGCAAGAACATCCGCCAGGAGCGCGCCAAGGTCGGCCGCCAGGGCATCAGCTTCCGGGTGGTGCATGGCGATGAGGCCACCCGCGCCGATCTGCAGGCGATGTACCGCTTCTACCTGCAGACCTTCCTCGAATACGGCAACGCGCCGGCGCTGACCGAAGCGTTCCTGCGCCATCTGGCGATCTCACTGGGACGCGGGCTGGTGCTGTTCCTGGCCGAACAGGACGGCGCCCCCATCGCCGGCGCGTTGTGCCTGCGCGGTGGCGACACGCTGTACGGCCGCTACTGGGGCGGTGCCACCCTGCCCGGCCTGCACTTCGAGGCCTGCTACTACCAGGGCATCGAGTACTGCCTGCGCGAGGGCGTGGCCCGCTTCGAGCCGGGTGCGCAGGGCGAGCACAAGCTGGCACGTGGCTTCCTGCCCGCCATCGTGCGCAGCCGGCACTGGGTGGCCGATGCGGAATTTGCCGAGGCACTGCGCGACTGGTGCCGGCAGGAGCGGCGGGATGTGCGGCGCTACCAGCAGGAGCTGCAGGGGCATGGCCCGTTCCGCGCGGAACCGTAGCATCGGAGAAGCGTGCCAACCAAGGTTGGCATCTACCACGGCAACGGCAGGGGTGCTGCGCTCAGGTGCACTGCCAGAAGTGCCCGCTCACCCGGCACTTCGCGCACCAGAAGCTGTACAGCATGCCGCCACTACCCCACAGCAACATGCCTTCATTGGTGGTCGGCAACGTTGAGTCCAGCTGCATCACGAAAGGCATCTGCTCGCCGCAATCGATGCACGCCGGGTAGTGCGCGCTCTGCACCCAGCTCGGTGCGCCACCCACCCGCGACAGGTTCTGCCGGTGATTGGACTGGCCCCAGTCCTGCTGCTGCCAGCGATGGCCGTTCATCGCGGCAAGACCCACCTCGGCCTGCATCAGGTCGCCGCTGTCGGTGGGATTGATCGGCACCTGGCAGTGCTGGCTGGGGTGGCAGCTCGGCATGCCTTCTGCATCGTGCCGATAGAAACGCACGGGCGGGTCTTCCCAGCCACAGCAGTCCAGGCACAGCCCAAGCGTGACCTCACCCTCCGCGTCCCGCTGCAGCGCCGCAGCATCTGACTGCAGCAGACGCTGCAGCGGCGCATGGCAGCTGCCGCACAGCGCATCGAGCAGTCCGCCCATGCGCCCGGCGTGAAGCACCTGCCCGCCATTCCAGGTGGGATGCAGCCGCCAGATCCGCTTGCGCCAGGCAGGCTCTTCGGCCACCTGTGCACGATGCTGTTCGCGCCCGAAGCGCAGGTGCAGCGGTTGCCGGCCATGCAGATGGCGCAGACGCGGGCCATCGGCCAAGCCCGCCCAGTGCGCCCAGACCTCGGCATCCAGATCGCTCCAGTCGGCCAGGTAGCCACGGGCGGCGGCATGGGTCTCCGGCTGGGTGGCCAGCAGCACTGCCTTGGCCCGCTCCAGTTCGCGATCGTCGTCTGCCTCGGTCAACCGATGCGCCCAGTCAGTCGCAACCGACGGCGGCAATGCCTGCCAGACCTGCGAGGCCAGCTGGATGTGATCCTCGATGGCGACCTCCAGCAGCGCCTCCCACTCGTCCTGCAGCGTGTGCAGCGCCTGGTAGCTGGCAAACTCCAGCACGCTGGTCAGCAGCTCGCCGCGCTCGCCGTCACGATAGCGCCGCCAGGCGTCAATACAGACCGGGGCGACAGCCTCGTCCGGCAGCAGATCCAGGGCGGTGTCGAGGAAGGTGGAGCTGGGCGAGCGGCGGTCCAGCGCCCGCAGCAGCAGCGCGCCAAGCTGGGGACGGTCTTCGCTGGCCAGGGTCAACAGCATGGCCAGGCTGTCATTGCGTGTGCGCGGCGCATCGTGCGCATCGAGGATGGCGGTGATCGGATCGCTCATGCGGGGCTCCTTGCCGGTAGTGCGTGATGGTGCCAGACATCGCGCATCGCCACGACGAATACAATGCCGGCATGACCCGTCAGTTGCCCTGGCGCCTGGCCGATGCGCCGGATGCCCCCTTCCCGCCGGCCGAGACAGCGCTGCGCCAACCCGATGGCCTGCTTGCAGTGGGCGGCGACCTGCACCCGCTGCGCCTGCTCAATGCCTATGCCGGCGGCATCTTTCCGTGGTTCAGTGAAGGCGAGCCAATCCTGTGGTGGTCGCCGGACCCGCGCATGGTGTTCCGTACCGACGGCGTGCACCTGAGCAGCAGGTTCCGCCGGCAACTGCGCGGCAACCGCTGGGAAGTGACCGCCGATACCGCCTTCAGCCAGGTGATGCGTGCCTGCGCCAGCGCGCCCCGCCCCGGCCAGGACGGCACCTGGATCAGCCCGGCGATGGTGGATGCCTACAGCCAGCTGCACGACCTGGGTTTCGCACATTCCTTCGAGGTGTGGGATCGGCAGACACTGGTCGGCGGCATCTATGGCGTGGCCATCGGCACGATGTTCTTTGGTGAAAGCATGTTCAGTGGCGAAAGTGGCGGCTCCAAGGTGGCGCTGGCCGCACTGGCACGCACGCTGCACGGCTGGGGTTGGCCACTGATCGACGCGCAGGTGGAGAATCCGCATCTGCTGCGCATGGGCGCCGAGCATCTGCCGCGCGCTCCGTTTCTGCAGCAGGTCCGCAGCGCGGTACAGGCGCCGGCCCGGGAAGGCGCCTGGACCCGGCTCGTCGGGCGCGTGCAGGCAGCGGATTTTGCCGGGGAATAACACAATCTTTGCAAGCTGGGCGTTTGACGCGTAAAATACTGCGCCTTAGGCCCAGCGTGGCCGTTTTCTGAACCGCACAGGACTACATGTCGAAAGACGATTCCATCGAGTTCGAGGGCACCGTCAGCGAGACGCTGCCGAACACCACTTTCCGCGTTCGTCTGGAAAATGGGCACGAAATCATTGCCCACATCTCCGGCCGCATGCGCAAGAACTACATCCGCATCCTCACCGGTGACCGGGTCAAGGTTGAAATGACCCCGTACGACCTGACCAAGGGTCGTATCACCTACCGAATGAAGTAAGCGGCTGGCGCGTTGCGCCACCTCGACAAGGCCAGCCCTGGACGCTGGCCTTTTGTCATGCCTGCAATCCGGCCCTGCCGGACGGCACCCTGACCGAATGCACCGTGACATCGGTCAGCCATGCTTGCGGCAGATTCGCATTCGCAGCGGCGGCGTCATCGTGGCATCCGATCCAGTCCGGATCGCCATCCCCTGCCCCTGCCATGAACGTGACCTCCCTGCCCGCTGGCTTCGCCGCCCTGGTACTCAGCACTGCCGCCCTGATCGCACCCGCCGCCCAGGCCGCCGACACGCCGTCGGCAAGCGCCGGTGACAGCTGCATTGCCTTGAGCGAAGATCAGCAGATCGTCCGCGCCGGCGCCGATCGCGATGTGCTGCTGCGCAATGGTGACCAGCACTACCGTGTGGTGTTCAAAGCCTCCTGCAGCAGCGCCGTGACCTCGCGCCGGCTGGCGTTTGAAACCCAGGGTGAAGGCAACCAGCTGTGCGCCGGCTCCCGCAGCGTACTGAAGACCGACCGTGCCAGCTGCACGGTCGAGCGGATCGAACCCCTCGAAGCTGCCACCTTCCAGCGCATGGCCCGCCAACGCAGCCGGTAAGGCGCTGACACGACAAGGGCGGCCTGCGCCGCCCTGTCGTTGCTGCCAGTGCCGGGCAATGCCCGGCACATCCTTACTCCACCGTGGCCGGCAACAGCCGTTCCGGCTCGGCCTGCGCCTCGACCACCAGCTCGTCGTTGCGCACGTCGATGCTGACCTTGCCGCCGTTGACCAGCTTGCCGAACAGCAGTTCGTCGGCCAGCGGACGCTTCACCTTGTCCTGCAGCACCCGCGCCATCGGGCGGGCGCCCATCAGCGGGTCGAAACCGTGGTGGGCCAGCCAGTCGCGCGCGGTCGGCGTGGCCGACAGGCTGACGTGCTTCTCCTGCAGCAGCATCTCCAGCTCGATCAGGAACTTGTCCACCACGCGCAGGATGTGCTCGAAGCCCAGCGGCTGGAATTGCACCACCGCATCGAGGCGGTTGCGGAATTCCGGGGTGAAGGCACGACGGATGGTCTCCATCGCATCGGTGGCGTGGTCCTGCTTGGTGAAACCGATCGAGCGCCGCGAGGCCTGCGCCGCGCCGGCGTTGGTGGTCATCACCAGCACCACGTTCTTGAAGTTGGCTTCGCGGCCGTTGGTGTCGGTCAGCACGCCGCGGTCCATCACCTGCAACAGGATGTTGAAGATGTCCGGGTGCGCCTTCTCGATTTCATCCAGCAGCAGCACGCAGTGCGGCGTCTTGACGATCTTCTCGGTCAGCAGGCCGCCCTGGTCGAAGCCGACGTAGCCCGGAGGGGCACCGATCAGGCGGCTGATCGAATGCGGCTCCATGTATTCGGACATGTCGAAACGGACCAGTTCGATGCCCAGCTGCAGCGCCAGCTGCTTGGTCACCTCGGTCTTGCCGACACCGGTGGGGCCGGCGAACAGGAAGTTGCCGATCGGCTTTTCCGGATTGCCCAGGCCCGAGCGTGCCAGCTTGATGGCCGACGCCAGGGTGCCGATGGCAGGATCCTGGCCGAAGATCACCATCTTCAGGTTGCGCTCCAGGTGCTGCAGCACATCCTTGTCGGTGGCGCTGACCTGCTTGGCCGGGATGCGCGCCATCTTGGCGACGATGGCCTCGACCTCCTCGACGTCGATCAGCTCCTTGCGCTGGTCTTCCGGCATCAGGCGCTGGCGGGCACCGGCCTCATCGATCACGTCGATGGCCTTGTCCGGCAGCAGGCGATCGGCGATGTGCTTGACCGACAGGTCGACGGCGGCCTGCAGCGCTTCATCGGCGTAGGTGACGCCGTGGTGGGCTTCGTACTTGGACTTCAGGCCCTGCAGGATCTCGTAGGTTTCGCCCACGGTCGGCTCGACGATGTCGATCTTCTGGAAGCGACGGGCCAGCGCCCGGTCCTTCTCGAAGATGCCGCGGTATTCCTGGAAGGTGGTCGAGCCGATGCAGCGCAGCTCGCCCGACGCCAGTGCCGGCTTGATCAGGTTGGAGGCGTCCATGGTGCCACCCGACGCCGAACCGGCGCCGATGATGGTATGGATCTCGTCGATGAACAGCACTGCATTGGGCACCTTCTTCAGTGCGGTCAGCACGCCCTTCAGGCGCTTTTCGAAGTCGCCACGGTATTTGGTACCGGCCACCAGCGCGCCGAGGTCGAGCGAATAGATGACCGCATCGGCCAGCACGTCCGGCACCGAGCCTTCAACGATGCGTCGGGCCAGGCCCTCGGCAATCGCGGTCTTGCCGACGCCGGCTTCGCCCACGTACAGCGGGTTGTTCTTGCGGCGGCGGCACAGGACCTGGATGGTGCGCTCGATCTCGTCGGCACGACCGACCAGCGGGTCGATGCGACCGGCACGAGCCTGCTCGTTGAGGTTGCTGGCGAACTCGGTCAGGGCATCGCCCTTGGGCTCGCCCTCGCCCCCTTCCATGCGGCCCTCACCGTCGGAGGAGGACGGCTGCTCGCCTTCCTCGCCCAGCTTGGCGATGCCGTGGGACAGGTAATTGACCACATCCAGCCGGGTGACATCCTGCTGGTTGAGGTAATAGACCGCGTGGGAGTCCTTCTCGCCGAAGATGGCGACCAGCACGTTGGCGCCGGTGACCTCCTTCTTGCCGGAGGACTGCACGTGGTACACGGCCCGCTGCAGCACGCGCTGGAAGCCCAGGGTTGGCTGGGTATCGCGGCCGTCATCTTCGGCCAGGCGGGACACGGAGGCCTCGATGGCCTGCTCCAGCTCTTGGCGCAGGCGGTCGGCGTCGGCGCCACACGCCTTCAATACGGCCTGGGCGGACGGGTTGTCGAGCAGTGCCAACAGCAGGTGTTCGACCGTCATGAACTCATGTCGGGCCTCACGGGCGCGCTTGTAGCACTGGCCGATGGTGTGTTCGAGGTCTTTGCTGAACATGGATTACTCCGGCGGCAGTTGGAGACAATATGCGGCCTGACTACACGATTTCCATCACCCTAGCGGATTGCGACGTTCAGATGGCGTTAGCACTACCAAACGCTTGATCATCGTTCACTCCAGGACAGCCCACCCACATGAGCGAACCCTACCTGAGCCGCTGGCGATTGCGACGTGATGGTCCTTCGATCCGTACCCCCCATGCCCGGCTCTGGCCAGTACTGACCGCCTCCGGCGAGGCGGCCATGTTGAAGGTGAGCACGGAGACAGAGGAACAGAACGGCCATCGCCTGCTGCGCTGGTGGAACGGCGACGGTGCCGCACGCCTGCTGGCCCACGAGGGGCCGGCGATCCTGATCGAACGGGCGCACGGCGATTCGCTGCGGCCACGCTCGATCAAGGGCGAGGACGACGCCTGCACCATGATCCTGTGCCAGGTCCTGCAGCAGCTGCACCGGCCACGGAGCGCGCCACCAGAAGATCTGGTCTGCCTGCGTAGATGGTTCGCCGATCTGCTGCAACCAAGGGCACCGCTGCCGCCATTGCTGGAACAGTGCAGATCGCTGGCGATGGCACTGCTGGAGGGCGAGCAGGAGATCCGGCCCCTGCATGGCGACCTGCACCACGACAACGTGCTGGATTTCGGCGCGCGCGGCTGGCTGGCGATCGACCCGAAACGACTGCTGGGCGACCGTGCGTTCGACTACACCACGATGTTCAGCAACCCGGACCTGTGCGGGCCGGGCATCCATGTGGCAACGCGGCCTGAGCGCTTCCATGCCCGGGTGGAACAAGTCTGCCGGCTGGCCGATCTCGAGCGCACGCGGCTGCTGCGCTGGATCGCGGCCAGTGCCGGCCTGTCAGCGGTGTGGTTCAGGGATGACGGTGACCCGGCCGACATCGATGAGGCGGTGGCCGTGATGGCCCTGCAGGCGCTGGCGGAGGCGTGACTGGAACCTGGCAGGCGCCCACCCTGGTGGGCACGCCGCGCCGGTGTCAGGCCTTCTCCATCGTGCACAGCAGCGGGTGCTGGTTCATCCGCGCGTACTCGTTGACCTGGGCTACCTTGGTTTCGGCCACTTCGCGGGTGAATACACCGCAGACGCCTCGGCCACGGGTATGGACGTGCAGCATCACCTGGGTGGCCTTGTCCAGGTCCATGTTGAAGAACTGCTGCAGGACGTCCACGACGAAATCCATCGGGGAATAGTCGTCGTTGAGCAGCATGACCTGGTAGAACGGCGGCGGCGCCACTTCCGGGCGCGCGGGCTCCACGGCAACGCCGTGCTCGTGGTGGGAATCGGGGGCGGACTCGCGAGGCATCTGCCGATTATAAAGGGTGCGACGGCCGTGCGCAGGCCCTGCGCGGAATGGACGGCACGGGCGCCCGCCGTCACAATTGCACCTTCCCACACTCTTGGTTTCACAGGATCTTCATGAAAAGGACCCTTCTCTCCGCCCTGCTGATCGCCCTGGCTGCCGCAGGTACTGCTGGCGCCGCGACCACCACTGACAGCGCGAAGGCCGACAAGGCCATTGCCCGTCACCTGGAAAAGCTGGGTTACACCTACGAGGTGGATGAAGACGGCGATTACCAGATGGTGTTCGACGTTGAAGGGGACCGCACCCAGATCGTCTATGTGCGCTCGGCGGTGGAAGACTTCGGCACCCACAACATCCGCGAGATCTGGTCGCCGGGTTACACCGCGCAGACCAAGCAGTTCCCGGTGGCCGTGGCCAACCGCCTGCTGGAGGATTCGCAGGACGCCAAGATGGGCGGCTGGGTGAAGCAGGAGTCGACCGCGATGTTCGTGGTGAAGATCGATGCCGATGCCACCGCCGACCAGCTCAGCGACGCCATCGATGCGGCCATCCGCACCGCCGACGCGATGGAGCTGGAGCTGACCAAGAAGGACGACCTCTGAGTTGAACACCTCGCCGGACCCGCGCTGGGCACCGCATGCAACCGTCGCCACCGTGGTGGTCGACGGCGGCAGGGTGCTGCTGGTGGAAGAAACCATCGAGGGCCGGCAGGTGCTGAACCAGCCGGCCGGGCATCTGGAGCCGGGTGAAAGCCTGGCCGAGGCCGCCCTGCGCGAGACCGTCGAGGAAACCGGCTGGACGGTGGAACTGACCGCCTTCATCGGCTGCTACCAGTGGACCGCCGGTGACGGCACCCCGTTCCTGCGCTTCTGTTATGCCGCGCGCCCGGTCTCGCACGACCCGGCGCGGCCGCTGGATGCCGGCATCGACCGGGCGCTGTGGATGACCCCGGCCGAACTGCAGGCCGCCGCCGGACGCCAGCGCAGCCCGCTGGTCTGGCAGGTGCTGGCCGACTACCTGGCCGGCCAGCGCTATCCGCTTGCACTGGTCCGGGAGGTCGCATGAGCAGCCCACGGGTGATGGTTGGCGTGTCTGGCGGCGTGGATTCTTCCGTGGCTGCCTGGCGCCTGGTGCAGCAGGGCGAGGCCGTGGCCGGTCTGTTCATGCAGAACTGGGCCGACGACGGCAGCGGTGACTGCCGCGCCGAGGACGACCGCCGCGACGCGGTAGCGGTCTGCGGACTGCTGGGCATTCCGTTCCATTTCCGCGACTTCTCCAACGAATACTGGCAGGGGGTGTTCGAGCACTTCCTGGCCGAGTACGCCGCCGGCCGCACGCCGAACCCGGACGTGCTGTGCAACCGCGAAGTGAAGTTCAAGCACTTCCTCGATGCGGCCCGCGAACTGGGCGCCGAGCGGATCGCCACCGGCCATTACGCGCGCATTGCCCAGCGCGGCCATCAGTGGCTGCTGCTGCGCGGCGCCGACCGTTCCAAGGACCAGAGCTACTTCCTGCACCAGCTGGGGCAGGAGCAGCTGGCGGCCACCCTGTTCCCCATTGGTGACCTGGAAAAGAGCGACCTGCGCCGGATTGCCCGCGACGTCAGCCTGCCGACCCACGCCAAGAAGGATTCCACCGGCATCTGCTTCATCGGCGAGCGCGATTTCCGCGAGTTCCTTGGACGCTACCTGCCGGCCAAGGCCGGGCAGATCCTCGACCCCGGCGATGGCAGCGTGATCGCCGAACATCCTGGCGTCTTCTATTTCACCCTGGGCCAGCGCGAAGGCCTGAACATCGGCGGCGTGCGCGGCCGCCCTGCCGCGCCCTGGTATGTGGTCGGCAAGGACGTGGCCAGCAACGTGCTGTACGTGGACCAGGACCGTGACAGCCCGTGGATGCTGTCCAGCCGGCTGCGCTCGGAGACCGCGCACTGGATTGCCGGCGCACCACCGGCACGGCGTTTTGAATGCAGCGCGCAGACCCGCTACCGCCAGCCCGATGAGCCGTGCACGGTGGATGTGCTGGACGACGGCAGCGTGCAGGTCACCTTCGCCCGGCCGCAGCGTGCAGTCACCCCCGGGCAATCGTTGGTGCTGTATGACGGTGAGGTCTGCCTGGGTGGCGCGGTGATCGCCGCCACCGACGCGCCGCTGGAACAGCGCCTGCGCACCACCCCTTCTCCTTTTGAGGTAATCGCTGCATGAGTTTCACTGTCGACGACCGCGTTCTGGCTTTGGCCGGCATTGCCCAGGCCCTGCAGCAGGTACGCCGTATCGCCGATACCGGCCACTCCGACGCCGCTGCCGTGCGCACTGCCGTGGACAGCGTGTTCCGCATCGATGCGGCCTCGCCGCAGGCGGTTTTTGGCGATCGGCACGCCCTGAAATCCGGCCTGCGCCTGCTGCACAATTATTTCCGCAGCCAGGGCCAGGACCCGATCCTGCCCAAGCTGGCCCTGTCGGTACTGCAGCTGGAGCGCCGCTTCGTGCAGGACGGCGCCACTGTGAACAAGGTCGCCTCAGGCATCGAGCGCGCCCAGCGCCAGGCCGCCGAGCTCGGCGACAGCGGCCACCCGGATGTTCTGGCTGCGCTGGGCGGCCTGTATGCAGACACCATCAGCCACCTCAAGCCGCGGGTCATGGTGCAGGGCAACCCGCATTACCTGGGCCAGGCCGGCGTGGTGGCCGAGATCCGCGCGCTGCTGCTGGCCGCCGTGCGCGCCGCCGTGCTGTGGCGGCAGCTGGGTGGCAGCTACTGGGACTTCCTGCTCAGCCGCAAGGCGATGGTCGAGGCCGTGGACCGGCAGCTGGCCTGAGGGCGAGGAGCCGCCGGGCATGGCCCGGCGCTATCGACCGAGCGCCACGAGCCCGCCGGGCATGGCCCGGCGCTACCGACCGCGCGCCACGAGGGTAGCGCCGGGCCATGCCCGGCGGACGGCGCCGGAAATCCGGCGCATTCAGAGAGCACATCGACGTTAAAGAGAAAGGGGGTACGGCCGATACATCCTCCGTGCACCTCCCGAGAACGTCCATGTACTCACGCATTTTCATCCGTCTGGCCGCCCCCCTGGCCCTGACCCTGCTGCTCCCCTTCGCCATCGGTTTCGAATGGCCGGCCGCCCTGCGCTGGGCGATCCTGACCACGATGACGCTGAGCTGGCTCGGCTTTGCGTGGTGGACCGCCCGCGCCCAGGCGCACCGTTCCCCGGAACATGCCCGTGTCCTGCGTGAGCAGGACCAGCTGCTGACCGAACTGCGCAACTTCGTCGGCAACGAGATCGACGGTTCGCGTGGTGAAGTGGAACGCGCCCGCGACCTGATCCGCCAGGCCGTCTCCAGCCTCGGCGGCAGCTTCGATGCCATGAACCGCAAGTCGCGCCAGCAGAGCCAGGCCCTGTCACGCATCGTCGACCGCGCCGGTGACGAAGGCGGCGCCGGCCTCGACGTTGCCCGTTTCGCCCAGCACGCCAGCCACCGCATGGAACAGCTGGTGGAAGCGCTGGAGCAGGTCAGCGGCCAGAGCAGCACCACCGTGCAGCACATCGACCAGATGGCGCAGCACCTGGATGGCATCTTCGCGCTGCTGGAAGACGTCAAGTCGATTGCCGACCAGACCAACCTGCTGGCCCTGAACGCTGCCATCGAAGCTGCGCGTGCCGGTGAAGCCGGTCGTGGTTTCGCCGTGGTTGCCGACGAGGTCCGCAACCTGTCCGAGCGTTCGACCACCTTCAACGAGCAGATCCGCAAGCTGGCGCACAGCTCCAAGGATGCCATCGCCAAGGTCCGCGAGACGGTTTCGCACATGGCCTCGCGCGATATGGACCGCTCCCGTGAAGCGCGCCAGGAAGCGGCGGCGATGCTGGACAACGTGGCGCAGATCAACGCTTCGCTGGGTGACGGCATGCGCGAAGTGTCCGACTGCGCGCGCTCGATCGATGGCAGCGTGGCCGAAGCCGTGCGTGCCCTGCAGTTCGAGGACATCGCCACCCAGGCCCTGGGTGGCGTGCATACCCACCTGGACCGCCTGACCGCGATCAATCGCGAAGCGGTGGCCCTGCAGGAACTGCTGCATCGCAATGGCGGCGTGTTCGACGAAGAAATCGCCTCTGCCCTGCAGCGCACCGGCAACCGCCTGCGCGAACTGCGCAGCGAATGGGAGCGCCCGCCGCACAAGCCGGTTGCCCAGCAGAGCATGGGCGCCGGTACGGTCGAGCTGTTCTGATCCTGATGTCCGCTGCCCCGTCCGGCAGCGTGCGAGGCCCCGGTTCTGCCGGGGCCTTTGCGTGTGACCCGCCTTTGAATGCATCCTGCAAGCGCACCATGACCCTGATCCGCGCCCTGCCCCCGATCAACGAGAACGAGCGCCCGCGCAATGCGGGCGTACGTGAGCAGCTGCGCCAGCTGGAAGAGGTGGCCCGCGAAGAAATCCAGGAGCTGCAGAAGCTGGCCGACGCGCGCCCTGCCCCACCGGCAGCCGGCGATGACGTGCTGGGCCTGGCGTGGGACCTGGGGCTGGATGGGGAAGCCTTGAAGTAGATCCACGCCATGCGTGGATGGATCCACCAGAGCCATACAGTTTCGGATTGTTTGCATGGACCTCGGCCAATCCGCCGTTCATCGTGACAGGCCGATTCCGGCTCTGATCAGACTGCCGCCCGATGTCCAGCACAGCCCTCTGCCTTTCAGTTGCCTTGCAGCTTCCGGCACCCCCTCACCCATTGACCATGGATCCCGATTCACTCGAGGCGCTTCAGCGGGCCCTGCAGACATTTGGAGAGTTCCAACAGCCCTACTCCGCTCCGATCGATCCGTACGATCCTGACGCAGGCGTGATCGACGCAGCGGTCGAGGTGGCCGCGGGGTGCGTGCACGACGGTCCGCCAGTCATCATCCTTGACGATGATGCCGATGAGGCACTGCAGCACTATCTGGTGCTGGAGGAGTCGTGGCACGGCCTTCCAGCGGGCGCCTTGTTGCTTGTCTCAGGAAGCAAAGCAACCGCCATTCCATCCCACGAATCGACCCCGCAGCTTGCACACGCCGAGGCGATGCTGACGTTCCTGGGCTATCTGTCAATCGGCTTCGACGGAAATGCGCTGGCCGCCCCAGCCATGGGAGCGCAACCAGCGGGCATTGAATCCGACGCGTTCATGCAGAGCTTCACTGTGAGCTCCAAAGGCGAGGCGGTTCCCGAGGCAACACTTGCGGCATGGGAAGGCGTCTTGCCTGACCTGCTGCTGGCGCTGTGGCGACGCGACGGGTTCGCACGCTATCGCGACGACAGGCTCGTCATGGTCGATCCCCACCTGTATGCGGGGGTTGTCGAAACTTACCTGCAGGGCAATCCGCTGCAGCACGCCGATACATTTCACGCCTACGCAGTGACCGCTTTCGGCCAGATTCTGTTGTGTGGGGAGAATACCGCCGTGCAGATCAACATCGACCCGCACGGCGCACAGGTTTCGGCGGACTCGGATGTACCGGGCCCCGCCGATGCGGCGGAACGCTACTGGAAACTGGCGTTCCTGCTGGACGTCTTGGATGGGCCTTATCTTGACGTCACCGACGAAGAGGAGCGGCCCTTGCATGCACATGCACTCGATTCCCTGGGGCCTCTGGCTCCGAACGAGATTTACAGTTTCTCGCCCGCGGTTGTCGAAGGCGGCTGGGAGGCAGCGCACCTGGTCAAGCGGGATCGTCTCGCTGAACTGAAATCACTTGCCGAGCAGACAGCAGCGAGGCGGTCCTTCCGGCCCGATGCTGAATACAGGTAAATCTGCGCTGTGCATAGCTGATCGCGATCTCAGGCATCAGTGCCGACCTACGGTCGGCACCCACCAGAGCAGGGTCGCGGCGCCTCAGCGCGCCAGCATCACTTCGCTGGCGGCATCGGTTCGGCCTGGGGCGAGGTGCTGCTGGCGCAGCCACTGCGCCAGGTCGCGCGGTGTGAGCGGGCGCGAGTACAGGTAGCCCTGGATCTCGTCGCAGCCCTGGCGGCGCAGCATGTCCTCTTCCTGGTGTGTTTCCACGCCCTCGGCCACCACCTTCATGCCCAGTGCGTGGCCAAGATGGACGATGGCCTGGGTCACCTCGGCGGTGCCCGAGTCATGCAGCATGCCCTGCACGAAGCTGCGGTCGATCTTCAGGCGGCCGACCGGGAAACGGTTGAGGTAATTGAGGTTGGAGAAGCCGGTACCGAAGTCATCCACCGCCAGCGGCACGCCGTGCCGTTCCAGCACATCGAAGCAGTGGCGCAGGATGTCGGTGTCACGGATCAACGCAGATTCGGTCAGCTCCAGCTCCAGCCGC
This sequence comes from Stenotrophomonas sp. G4, assembly GCF_003428825.1. Lineage (NCBI taxonomy): Bacteria > Pseudomonadati > Pseudomonadota > Gammaproteobacteria > Lysobacterales > Lysobacteraceae > Stenotrophomonas > Stenotrophomonas sp. G4. The sequence goes on along the minus strand of NZ_CP031741.1, from coordinate 2,186,025 downwards.
TGCGGCGGCCAGCCGTGCGCGTGGCAGATCTCGATCACGCGCTCGGCAAAGCCACGATCGCGCAACTGCACTGCCGACACGTTTACGGCGATGCGCTCGAACTGCAGGCCGGCACGATCCCACGCGGCTGCCTGGCGACAGGCTTCGGACAATACCCAGTCGCCGATGCGGACGATTTCGCCGCACTTTTCGGCGATCGGAATGAATTCTGCCGGGCTGCAGTAGCCGATGCCCGGGCGATGCCAGCGCAGCAACGCCTCGATTGCCGGGGGCTCGCCGTGATGGGCGTGCAGCAGTGGCTGGTAGGCCAGGCTGAACTCGTCGCGCTCGATGGCGCCGTGCAGGCCGTGCTCGATCTCCAGCCGGCGCTGGATCCGCGCCAGCGCGTCCTGGCTGTAATACTGATAGGTATTGCGACCAGCTTCCTTGGCCGCGTACATCGCTGCGTCGGCAGCGCGCAGCAGCGAATCGAAGTCGGTCTGGCTCTCGCCGAGCATGGCGATGCCCACGCTGGCACCCACTTTCAAGGTGGTGTCGCCACGGCGCAGCGGCTCGGCCAGCGAATTGATCAGTTTGCGCGCCACGTGCCCGGCATCTTCCGGTTCGGCCAGGTCGCGCAGCACCACGATGAACTCGTCGCCGCTGAAGCGGCCGAACAGGTCGTTGTTGCGCAGGTTCTGGTGCAGCCGGGTGGCGGCGGCCTTCAGCAGCGCATCGCCGGTGGCGTGGCCGAAGCTGTCGTTGATGTTCTTGAAGCCGTCCAGGTCGATGAACAGCATCGCCAGCGAGGTGCCGCGATCGCGCGCTTCTTCGATGGCTTCGGAGGTCTGCTCGCCCAGCAGCACCCGGTTGGGCAGTCCGGTCAGCAGGTCGTAGTGGGCAAGCAGTTCAATCCGCTCGTTCGCTTCGCGCTCGCGGGTGATGTCACGGAACAGGACCACAAAGCGCGGCGGCAGGCCATCACGACGGTCCAGTTCGATCAGCACCTGCACCCATACGCGCAACCCGGACTGGCGGTAGAAGCACAGATCCAGCTGCTCTGGCAGGCCGCCACCGGCAATGCGCCCCAGCGCCGCTTCAAACGCCGCACGCGAATCCTCGGCATACAACGCGAGCGCCTGGTCGAGGGTGATCGGTTCCTTGCGCAGGCCGTGAATGCGATAACACTCCTCGGTCCATTGCATGTTGCGCGTCGCCACTTCGATCTCGCAACCACCGATGCGACCCAGCGCGGACACGCGGTTGAGCAGCTCGGTACGCCAGCGGATGAGGGCATCGGTCTGATGCTGTTCGGTGATGTTCTGCACCTGCCCCAGCAGGCGCTTGGGCTGCCCGTCCATGCCCAGCAACGGTTGCATCCACAACCGCAGATGCTGCGAGGGTTCGTTGCCGCGGGTCAGTTCCAGTTCGAGGTTGGCGGCCCGGCCATCGCGCCACAGGCGGCGCCAGGCCGCACGCAGTGCACCACGTGAGCGCGGGTGCAGCTGCTTGAGCCAGCGTCGCTGCCCCGGGATGCTGTCCTGTCGCAGCGCCAGCAGCGAGCGCAGTTCCGGCGACCACCAGAACTGGCGGCTGTGCGGATCGAACGACCAGCTGCCCATGCTGGCGATGCGCTGGGCTTCGCGCAGATGAAGTTGTTGCTCCTGCAGCAGGGCTTCCAGCTGCTTCTGCTGCTCGATGTCGGTATGGGTGCCGACCATGCGCAGCGGCTGGCCATCGGCGGTACGGGCCACCACCCGGCCGCGGTCCAGCACCCACCGCCACTGGCCATCGGCCTGGCGGAAGCGGAACTGGGCGCTGTACTGATCACTGTCGCCGTGCAGGTGTTCATCCAACGCGGCACGCACCTGGGTGATGTCGTCGGCGTGCACGCGCGCCAGCATCTGCGTGGCGGTTTCCTCACCCAGTGTCGGCGTGCGCGCCACCCGGTCGCTGGGGATGTCCCAGTCCCACAGGCTGTGGCCGGCGCTGTCCAGTGCAAGTTCCCAGCGACCGCCCCCATCAACCGGTACCGGCTCGGGCACGCTGAGGGTGAAGGCGAGCAGGTTGCCGCTGCCGTCGTGCACGGCGCGCAGGTGGCCATCGTAGTGACCGCGCGGGCCGCCCGGCAGCGTGCAGGCGACGATGCCACCGTCGGCAGCCAGCAGGCGCAGGTCTTCCAGCATCGGCGCGTAGGCGGCCACGGTGGCCGGCAGGCCATGCTCGCGCGCAGCCGGATTGGCCGCGAGCGGGCGCCCGCTGCGGTCGACGATGACCAGCGCCGAGGCAAGCGGATGCTGCAGCAGGCTGGCGATGATCCCTTGGTCCACGCGATCTTGCTCCGGATGAAACGCCCGACAGCGGGGCACGCAGTGGTTAACGGCGCCTGCGGCGGATAATTGAGTGGCCAGGGCACAGCTGCGCGGTAAGATGGCCAGCACCCCTTCTTCCCCGCCCGCCTCCCTGCCCTGTCCATGCCCGTAGAACCGACCGGCACCGCCCCTGTTCCCGACCCGCGGATGGCGCAGGCGCTGGGGCGCGACCGTCGGCGCATCGTGCTGAGCTACCTGGCGATGGCGCTGGCCTGGATGATCGCCACCGACGGCGCGGTGACCGCGCTGGTGCCCGACCCGCAGCAGGCGGCGCTCTGGCAGAGCATGAAGGGCGCGTTCTTCGCTTTGGCCAGCGCCGGCCTGCTGTACCTGCTGCTGCGGCCGCTGGCCGAGCACGTGCTGCACACCCATGCCCGCCTGCAGGCCTCCGAACTGCGCCTGCGGCAGATGTTCGAGGGCAACCCGGGCCCGATCCTGGTGTATGACCTGGACAGCCTGGCCATCCTCGATGCCAATCCGGCGGCTTGCACCACCTTCGGCTGGGACCGCGAGGCGCTTCTGGCGCAGACCATCGACGTGCTCTGGCCACCCGGCCAGGACCAGGCGTTGCAGACCAAGCTGGAGGAGATCCGCGGCGCGCCCGAGCAGCTGTGCATCCTGCGCGCGCAGTTGCAGCTGCGTGATGGCAGCCTGCGGCAGATGGAACTGCGTTCGAACGCAATCGACTACGACGGCCACACTGCGCGCCTGCTGATCGCCATCGACCGCACCGCTGAAGACCTGGCCCAGCTGCGGCGCGACCAGGCATTGGCCCGCGTGGAAGAAGCCCACGAGCTGGCCCGGATCGGCGCGTGGGAGCTGGACCCGTCCACCGGCCAGGGCCGTTACTCCAACCAGGTCTATCGCCTGCTGGGCCGTCGCCCGCCCGAGGCGCGACGCTGGCACCGTTTCGACGAGCTGCTGGTGGCAGCCGACCCGGCCACGGCCGCACAGACCGACCAGGTGCTGGCCGAGCTGTGCTCGGGTGAGCAGGTGCAGGTGGACGTGCTGCTGCCGGTACTGGCAATGGATGGCCGTGCGCTGATGGTGCACCTGCGCGCCGCCAGCGGCGTGGATGAAGCCGGACGTGACCGGATACTGGGCACGTTGCAGGACGTGACCGAGCGTGAGCAGTCGCGGCGCCTGCTGCGCGAACGCGAAGAGCAGTTCCGCGAGCTGGTGCGAGTGCTGCCCGATGGCGTGGTGATCCTGTCCGACGAACATGTGCTGTATGCCAATGCGTGGGCGGCCGGCCTGTTCGGCTACGGCAGCCACACGCTGCTGGGCGAGCCGCTGTCAGCCCTGGTGGCAGCCGGCGACCTGGCCCGGATGCGCGCGCAGATGCGCGCTGGGCAGCCCCAGCACAGCCCGGGCCACAGCAGCGTGGTGGCCATGCAGCGCGCCGATGGCCGCAGCTTCCAGGCTGGCATTGCGGTAGGTGACGTGCGCTACGGCGGGCGCGACTGCAAGCTGCTGATCGTGCGCGACCTGAGTGAATCCGAACAGACCCGCAGCGCGCTGGAGACCAGCAACCGCGAACTGCAGGCGATGGCTGGCCGCCTGTTCTCGCTGCAGGAGGACGAGCGCCGGGCGATCTCGCGCGACCTGCACGATGACATCGGCCAGGCGATCACCGCGATCAAGCTGTCGGCCTATGCGGCGCAGGACGAGGACGATGCGCAGCGGCGCGGCGAGGACCTGGCGCAGATCGTCAGCCTGGCCGATACCACCGTTGCCAAGCTGCGCGACATCTCCACCCTGCTGCGGCCACCGCAGCTGGATGCGCTGGGCCTGGAAGCGGCATTGAGCTGGCAGGCACGCGTGCTGTTCCGCTCGTCCAGCGTCGAGCTGCAGGCCGAGATCGAATCGCTGCCCACGCGCCCGGACAACAGCATCGAGCAGGCCTGCTTCCGCATCGCCCAGGAAAGCCTGACCAATGCGCTGCGCCACGCGCGCGCCAGCCAGGTGGTGCTGCAGCTGCGCGACGTCGACCAGCGCGGGCTGCACCTGATGATCCGTGACGATGGCGAAGGGTTCGATCCGGATGGCCCGCGCGGCCTCGGCCTGATCGTGATGCGCGAGCGCGCGCAGAGCGTGGGCGGCCACGTGCGGATCGAGTCGGCGCATGGCGCCGGTACCCTCGTCGATGTCCACCTTCCTTACCAGGCCGCTGTTACGGCGGCCGTCGAGTCAGCGGAATACTGAGCCCATGTGGAACCCCAACCTGCCCCCGGTCAGCATCGACGATGCGCCTGATCGCCTCGGCGCCGGCAACCCCGAGCTGCAGGCGATGGTCGCCGAAGCCGCCTCCGGTGGTACCCCGCTGATGCTGATGCATGTGGACATCGACCACTTCGCCTCGGTCAACGAGAACATGAGCGCGGAGGTTGGTGACCAGGCCCTGGTGCTGGTGGCCCAGCGCCTGCAGTCCTACCTGCGCGGACGCGGCATGCTGTGGCGGCATGGCAGCGATGAGTTCCTGATTGCCGTGCCGCGCACCGCCGATCTGCCCCTGGCCGAGGATTTCGCCGAAGAGATCCGCCAGCAGATGGAACTGCCGCTGTCGGTACTGCCCTATACGCTGTTCATGACCGGCAAGCTGGGCGTGAGCCTGTGCCCGGAGCACGCCAGCAACGCCTCGCGCCTGCTCGACCATGCCGAGGACGCGCTGTACCAGGCCGCCCGCGAAGGCGGCAACGCGGTGCGCATCCATGCGGTGGACACGCCGCCGAGCGCGCACAGCGAGAGCATCATCGCGCGGCAGATCGTCGATGCCATTCCCAACGGCGAACTGAAGCTGCGTTACCAGCCGCTGGTCAGTGCCCGCGATGGCCATGTGGTGGGCATGGAGGCGCTGCTGCGCTGGCAGTCGCCGACCCTGGGCATGCTGGTGCCGGAGCGTTTCATGCGCACCGCCGAGCGCCTGGGCATCATCGTGCAGATTGGTACGTGGGTGCTGGAAGGCGCATTGAAGCAGGCCCGGCTGTGGCGCGACCAGGGCTTTGATGACTTCACCATCGCGGTGAATGTATCCACCCTGCAGCTGCTGCGCCCGAACTTCTTCGCCGAAGTGATGGGCGTGATCCAGGCGTCCGGCGTGCCGGCGCAGATGCTGACGCTGGAAATCAACGAAAGCGCGCTGACCAACAACGTCAACTTCGTGCACGAAACGCTGGCCAACCTGCGCAACGAAGGCATCAGCCTGAGCCTGGACAACTTCGGCACCGGCGATTCAAGCCTGAGTGCGCTGGTGCGCTACCCGGTGGACAAGCTGAAGATCGACCGCAGCTTCATCAAGAGCGCCCCGGCCGGCAACCGTGAAGCGGCGATCGCACGCGCGATCATTGCGATGGGCCACCAACTGGGCATGACGGTGATCGCCAACGGCGTGGAATCGCAGGCACAGCTGGGCTTCCTGCGCCGCAACGACTGCGACGTGTTCCAGGGCTACCTGTTCGGCGAACCGATGTCCGCCGATGCCGCCGGCATGACCCTGCGCCGCCGCTACCTGCGTCCCGAAGCGTTCGCCGAAACCCGGCCGGACCGCACCCTGCTGCTGCTGGATGACGAGGAGAACGTGCTGCGCTCGCTGGTGCGCCTGTTCCGCCGCGATGGGTACCGCATCCTGGCGGCAGGCAACGTGCGCGATGCGTTCGATCTGCTGGCCATCAACGATGTGCAGGTGATCCTGTCCGACCAGCGCATGAGCGACATGAGCGGCACCGAGTTCCTGGGCCGGGTGAAGATGCTGTATCCGGACACGATCCGGCTGGTGCTGTCCGGCTACACCGACCTCAACACGGTGACCGATGCGATCAACCGCGGTGCGATCTACCGGTTCCTGACCAAGCCATGGAACGACGACGAGCTGCGCAAGCACATCCACCAGGCCTTCCGCACCTACGAGGAACAGCGGCGCAGCAACGGTGGCCTGGCGGCTGTCGAGCCGGCCGACGGCGGTGAGGATCGTTCGCCGCTGCGGTAACCGCATCCGCCGGGCATGGCCCGGCGCTACGGGGGACCAGGGATAGCGCCAGGCCATGCCCGGCGACCACGATCAGCGCGGCTGCTTGATCGGCAGCACCAGGCGGAAGCGCGAGCCGACGCCTGGGGTGCTGTCCAGATCGATGCGGCCGTGGTGCTTGTTGATGATGCTGTAGGAGATCGACAGGCCCAGGCCGGTACCGCTGCCCACCGGCTTGGTGGTGAAGAACGGATCGAAGATGCGCTGGCGCAGTTCCGGCGAAATGCCGCCGCCGGTGTCTTCGAACTCGACCCACACCGTGTCGCCGTCCACGCCGGTACGCACGGTGATCGTGCCCCGCTCGGCGATGGCGTGGCCGGCGTTGAGCAGCAGGTTCATGTAGACCTGGTTCAACTCCGAGGGCAGGCATTCCACCAGCGGCAGCTGGCCGAACTCGCGCACCAGGTGCACCTTGTACTTGAGCTCGTTCCAGATGATGTTGATGGTCGATTCAAGGCCGGAATGCAGGTCGACCAGCTTCCACGATTCGTCGCGGCCGGAATAGGAGAAGTCCTTCAGGTCGCGCACGATGCGGGTGACGCGCTCGATGCCTTCGCGTGACTCGGCCATCAGCTGCGGCAGGTCGCGGCTGATGAAATCGATGTCCAGGCGGTCACGGATATCGTCGATTTCCGGAATCAGCGCCTTCGGGTCGGGCGCACGCAGGGCGCGCTCGTAGGCTTCGATCACCGTGAACAGGCTGCGCAGGTATTCCTGCAGGCTGCCCAGGTTGGAATGCACGTAGCCGATCGGGTTGTTGATCTCGTGCGCCACGCCGGCGGCAAGCTGACCGATGGACGCCATCTTCTCCGACTGCAGCAGCTTTTCCTGGGTGCCGTTCAGGCGCAGGTAGGCCTGGCGCAGTTCGGCATGGCGCTGCTGCAGTTCGCGTTCGTAGTCTTCCTGGCCTTCGATATGGCGGAACAAGGCCAGGTAGTGCCCTGAACCGGGTTCGCCATGGAAGTACAGATGGGCGATGACCACGCCCTCGCCCAACGGCAGGCTGCCGTTCCAGTGACCGTGCTGGCGCGCATGTTCCAGCGCATCCGGCGGCAGCAGCTGGCGCAGGCGCTGCGGCGGCGGCAAGGTGCCTTCATCGCTGCCCAGCAGGCTCTGCGCGGCCGGGTTGGCCAGGGCGACCTGCCCATCTTCGGTGAACAGCAGCAGGCCTTCGCGCAGGCGCTCAAGCAGGGCCTGCAGCACCGGTTGCGGCGGAAGGGGGGCGGTAACCAGAACGTTGGCGGCAGACACGGCGGCTCGGGGCGATCAAACAGGCGCCCAATATACGCGTTCATGCGGCGGCCTACAGCCGCCATCGGGCGGTCAGCCGACCGCCGGTCCTGTCAGGCGACGGCGAGTGGCCGCCGCGCGGTGACGGTATGCGACTGGCCCTTGGCATCGTATGCCGAGGACTCTTCGGTGCGGCCCATCTGGCGCAGCGCCCAGTTGACCTCGCGCCGGCGCCGCGACAGCAGCACGCCGTTGGCGCGGTTGCGCTCGGCCAGTTCCTGCAGCTGCTCGCCCTCGCCCACCGGTGGCGCGCCTTCCAGCGCACGCAGCGCTTCCAGCTTCGCACCGGTGGCACGGATCAGGGCGTGTACGTCGTGCTCGACCAGGGCCTGGCGTTCAACGTCCAGGGCCTGGGCAAGGCGCTGCAGCGGCTCGCTCATCGCCGCGGTCATCCTTGCAGCTGCTGGTCCAGTTCAAGCATGCGCGAAGCGATCGCGTCCGGATTGATCTTGTAGGTGCCGTTCTGCAGCGATTCGCGCACCGCTGCAACACGCTGGGCGTCGATCGCCGGAGCGGTGCTCAGCTCACGCTCGATGGCCTGCAGGTTGGTGGCTTCGCCGGTCAGGCGCAGGCTGTCGGCCGCCTCGACTGGACGTGCCGCCGAATCGGTGCTGACGCCGGGCTTGGCGGCCGGGGTGGTCACGCTGCGCAGTGCCTGGGGGACCTGCAGGTTGCCGTCGATTTTCTGGCTCATGGGGTGTCCTGGAGTTGCCGTACACAAGGGATAACGGCCGCAGGGCCGTGATCTTTAGGGGAATTCTGCATTATTTCAACGCGCCACGATTACGTCACCGGTCGCGTCCACCGTGCCCTGCACGATACGGCGCGAGGACAGGTTTTCCACCGAGACGCGCTCGTTCTGGCCGGCATCGCCCAGTGCGCGGCCGGCGATGCGGACCTCGACCGAACCACGCCGCGATACCAGTGCCACACTGTCTCCTCGCTTGATGAGACGCTGTGCTACCAGATCGTTGCTCGACAACAGTGTTCCTGCCGGCAACGGCCGACGGGCGATGCGGCCGATCGCTGCGGCAGGATCGGCCAGCACTGCACCGGCAATCCGTGCCGCGTCACGCTGGGCAGTACTGATATCGGCGGCGGCGATGGATTCTCCAGTGCCGATGCCGCGGGTCAGCACCAGCACGGTCTGGTTGCGGCGCACCTTCACCGGCACGAACAGGCGCCAGCCACCGGCGTCGGGACAACTCACTTCCACGGTGGTGTTGGCCGTGGGCTGCACCTGCAACGCGCCGCCGCATTTGGGAAGGCGCAGCGCATCGGCAACCACGGCCTCACCTTCAGTGCCGGCGGCCAGGGTCGACAGCGCGGCAGCACGGATGCTGGCCACCGGCTGCCAGTCGGCTGCGGTTGCCCACGGCGCGGCTACGGCCATGGCAGTGGCAAGGAATAGAGCAATGCGGCGCATGGCGCCTCCTGTCGGTAAGACCTGGCCCAGACGCGTGCAAGCTGCGTGCCACAGCCGCGCCACGGAAATCTCAATGGGCCCGGCCCTGCACTCGCCCTCAAGTTCCACCCTGCCCGCGCCGATACAGCAGCCATGTCCCATGACCTGCTCAACCGGATCGACCAGCGAACCCGACTGGCCGGCCACAATCGCCTGGCGCTGCTGCTGTTCCGCCTCGGCGGACGTCAGCTTTTTGGCGTCAATGTCTTCAAGGTGCAGGAAGTGCTGCGCCGCCCGGACCTGTTCCAGGTGCCCGGCCTGCCCGGCCAGTTCGCCGGCGTGGCCGACGTACGCGGCCGCTCGGTGCCGGTGCTGGACCTGGGCCTGGCCATCGGCCACCCCGAGCGCGAGCCCGATGCGGACACCGCACCCGGCTATCTGGTGGTGACCGAGTTCAACCGCTCGATCCAGGGCTTCCTGGTCAGCGGCGTGGAGCGCATCGTCAACATCGCGGTGGAGGACATCCACCCACCGCCGGAGCTGGGCGCTGAATCGAGCTACCTGACCGCGGTGACCCGCTTCCAGGGCGAGCTGATCCAGGTGATCGACGTGGAAAGCGTGCTGGCCGACATAGCCCAGGTGCGCGGTGAAGCCGTGCTCGACCCGGCCATGGCGATGCCCGCCGACGCCCCGCAGCTGCAGGTGCTGGTGGTGGATGATTCGCGGGTGGCGCGCCAGCAGATCCGCAGCGTGCTGGACCAGCTGGGGGTGGGCGCGACCCTGCTCTCGGACGGCAAACAGGCGCTGGACCACCTGCTGCAGATCCATGCCTCGGGTGAAAACCCGGCCGAACGCTACGCCATGGTGATATCGGACATCGAGATGCCGGCGATGGACGGCTACACGCTGACGACGGAAATCCGGCGCCATGCCGGCCTGTCCGGGCTGTACGTGCTGCTGCATACCTCGCTGTCGGGCGTATTCAACAATGCGATGGTCGAGCGCGTGGGCGCCAATGCCTTCGTCGCCAAGTATTCGCCGCACGAGCTGGCCGACTTCGTGCTGGACCGCCTGCGAAAGGTGGCGATGGCGGCGTAAGGCCGCCGCACGCGTCTGCGCCGGGCATGGCCCGGCGCTACCAGACACCTGCTCCGACCCACGGTAGCGCCGGGCCATGCCCGGCGAGCGCGATGTTGCGCACCACGGTTCTGGCACACCGCTTGCAGCTTCCCGGGCAACGTTCCCGTGGGAGTGCACCGTGCGCAACCTGATTACCGACTACCTGGGCGTCCATGCCCAGGCAATGCCGTTGCGCGAACAGCGCATGAAGCTGATCGCCAGCAACCTCGGCAATGCCGACACCCCCGGCTACAAGGCCCAGGACCTGGACTTCGATTCGGCCCTTCGCCATGCGCAGGGGCTGGATGCCAACGGCCTGATGACCACCACCAACGAGCAGCACTACGAGATCGGTAGTGGCCTCAACCCGTTCCAGGTGGCCCGCGAGGGCGTACAGCCCAGCATCGACGGCAACACCGTCGACCCCGATGCCGAACGCGCCGCCTATGGCCGCGCTGCTCTGGAATACCGCGCCTCGCTGAGCTTCGTCGAAAGCAAGGTGCGTTCCATGCTCACCGCGATCACGGGGCAATAAGCCATGAGCAACCTGCCGATCTTCGATATCGCCGGCTCCGCGCTGCAGGCGCAGTCGGTGCGCATGAGCACCATCGCCTCCAACCTGTCCAACGCTGACAGCATCGCCGGCTCGGCCGACGCGGTGTACAAGCCGCTGGAACCGATCTTCCAGGCGGTGACCAGCAAGACCGATCCGAACATCACCTCGGTGCAGGTCAAGGAGATCACCCAGAGCAACGCGGCGCCGATCAAGCGCTATGAGCCGGGCCATCCGCTGGCCGACGGCGATGGCTACATCTACCAGCCCGACGTCGATCCGGTGGCGCAGATGGTCAACCTGATCTCCACCTCGCGCAACTACCAGGCCGGCGTGGAGATGCTGACCACCGCCAAGGAACTGGCCCTGGCCACCCTGACCATGGGCCGCTGAGGCCCGCTGCACCGGACACCGCCATGACCACTGCCGTCAACAACCAGAGCAACCAGGACGTCTACGCCGCACTCGGCCTGAACGCCCCCAACAGCAACGCCACCAAGAAGAAGAACACGCTGGACCAGGCCGACTTCCTGCGCCTGATGACCGAGCAGCTGCAGCACCAGGACCCGCTGAAGCCGATGGACAACACGCAGATGGTCTCGCAGATGGCGCAGATGTCGACCGTGCAGGGCATCACCGATCTGAACACGTCGGTGAAGGGCTTCCAGGCGTCGATGGCCAGCGACCAGGTGCTGCGTGGCGCCGCGCTGGTCGGCCACCAGGTGCTGGTGCCGTCGGAAAAGCTGGTGCTGGAGAAGGAGGGTTCGGTGGAGGGCACCGTTGCCGCACCTTCCGCCGGCATCGTCACCGTGGACGTCACTGACGCCAACGGGGCCAAGGTCACCTCGATCAGCGTTGAGGCCACGGCGGCCGGCGAGACCGCGTTCACCTGGGACGGCAAGGATGCCAACGGCAAGCGCATGGAGCCGGGCAAGTACAACATCGTCGCCAACCACGTCGACACCACCGGCAAGAGCACCAAGCTGTCCACCTTCGTGCAGGCGCCGGTGGAAAGCGTGACCGTCGGTTCCGACGGCCTCTACCTGAATCTCAAGGGCCTGGGCACGGCCCCTCTCGACTACGTGCTCCGCGTCAGCTGAGCCGCACCTACCGCATCCAACAGGAGCATCCCATGGGCTTCAACATTTCCCTGTCCGGCATCAACGCTGCCAACTCGGACCTGAGCGTCACCGCCAACAACGTGGCCAACGTCAACACCACCGGCTTCAAGCAGTCGCGTGCGGAATTCGCCGACCTGTTCGCCGCCACCAGCTACGGCCTGTCCAGGAACGCGATCGGTTCGGGCGTACGCGTTTCCAACGTGGCCCAGCAGTTCATCCAGGGCAACAACGAGCAGACCGGCCGCAGCCTGGACATGGCCATTTCCGGTGAGGGCTTCTTCACCATGAACATGAACGGTGCACGGGTGTACTCGCGTGCGGGCAACTTCCAGACCGACGCCGGCGGCTACGTGGTCAACCCGCAGGGCGCACGCCTGCAGGTGCTGGCACCGAACGCCGACGGCACCAACTTCGACGCCGGCCGCCTGGTCGATCTGCAGCTGCTGACCACCGACAGCCCACCCAAGCAGACCAGCGAGGTCAAGGTCGGCTTCACCCTGCCCGGCAACGCCAAGCAACCGACGGTGACCCCCTTCGACCCCACAAATTCCAACAGCTACAGCCACTCCAGCGGCGGCATCACCGTATATGACTCGCTGGGCGTCAGCCACACCCAGGTGTCCTACTTCGTCAAGGAAGCGGCCACCAATGCCTGGACGGTGCACAACTACGTCGACGGCCAGCCGGCCGGCACGCCGACCCCGCTGGCGTTCGACAACGCCGGCAAACTGACCGCGCCGGCCGACGGCAAGATCAGCCTGGGCACCTTCACCCCGACCACCGGCGCGGGTGTGCTCAACATGACCCTGGATGTGAACGGCTCGACCCAGTACGGCGAGAAATTCGCCCTGCGCAACACCCAGCAGGACGGCTACGCGGCGGGCAAGCTCAACGAGATCACCGTCTCGGAAACCGGCGTGGTGTACGCGCGCTACTCCAACGGCGACGACAAGCCGCTGGGCCAGGTTGCGCTGACCAGCTTCAACAATCCGCAGGGCCTTGAGCAGAAGGGCAACAACCTGTGGGTGGAGACCTTCGATTCGGGCACGCCGCGCACCGGCGCCGCCGACACCTCCAACCTCGGCAAGATCCAGGCCGGTTCGCTGGAATCCTCCACCGTCGACCTGACCGAACAGCTGGTCAACATGATCACCGCGCAGCGCAACTTCCAGGCCAACGCGCAGATGATCACGACCCAGGACCAGATCACCCAGACCGTCATCAACATCCGTTGATGACCTGCTGACCCTGTCACGGAACTCCCCGCATGGATAAAGCCCTTTACGTGGCGATGACCGGTGCCCGCGCCTCCCTGCAGGCGCAGGGAACGCTCAGCCACAACCTCGCCAACTCCGACACCCCCGGCTTCAAGGAAGCGCTGGCCAACACCGAAGCCTTCCCGATCCGTGGCCCGGGCTTTGCCTCGCGGGTGGATGCACTGCACGTCGATGCGGGCTTCAACCGCACGGCCGGCGCGCAGCACATCACCGGCAAGCCGCTGGACTTGGCATTGCAGACCGGCACCTGGCTTGCCGTGCAGTCGACCGATGGCAGCGAGGCCTACACCCGTGGCGCCGCGCTGTCGGTGACCCCGAACGGCCAACTGGTGACCTCCAGCGGCCGTCCGGTGCTGGACGACAACAACAACCCGATCGCGATTCCGCCCTACCAGGCGATGGAGATCGGCAACGACGGCACGATCTCGATCATCCCGCAGGGCGAAGGCCCGCAGACGATGGCGATGATCGGCCGGATCAAGGTGGTGCAGGCGCCGGATGATCGCCTCGAACGTGGCCTGGACGGCCTGTTCCGCAATACCGATCCGCTGCAGCCGTTCGCCCAGGCACAGGGCACGGCGGTGCACAGCGGCCAGCTGGAAGGCAGCAACGTCGATGCCGCCGGTGCGCTGGTGCAGATGATCCAGCTGCAGCGCCAGTACGAAATGCAGGTGCAGGTGATCAAGCACGGCGATGACAACGCGCGCAGCGCCAACAGCCTGTTGCGCCTGGGCAGCTGACGGAATTCCGGCACCGGCCCGCGCCGGTGCTGGCACGCCGCTTGCACTCCCTCCCCCATGGGCCGCACCACGCGGCCGGCTTCACCCAGACAGGACTCCGAAGATGAACCAGGCATTGTGGATCGCGAAAACCGGACTGGATGCGCAGCAGATGCGCATGTCGGTGGTTTCCAACAACCTCGCCAACACCAACACCACCGGCTTCAAGCAGGACCGCGCCAGCTTCGAGGACCTGTTGTACCAGCAGGTGCGCCAGCCCGGCGGTTCCTCTTCGGCACAGACCCAGCTGCCCACCGGCCTGCAGATCGGCACCGGCGTGCGCGTGGTGGCCACCGCCAAGAACTTCGAACAGGGCAGCCAGCAGCAGACGGGCCGCGCGCTTGACGTGATGGTCAACGGTCGCGGCTTCTTCGAAGTGCAGATGCCCGACGGCAGCTCGGCCTACACCCGCGACGGCTCGTTCAAGATCAACCAGGACAGCGAGCTGGTCACCAACAGCGGCTACCCGGTGCAGCCGGGCATCCAGATTCCCGAAGGCGCGCAGTCGGTGACCATCGGTACCGACGGCACCATCAGCGTGAAGATGGCCGACGGTGCGGCATCGGTGGAAGTGGGTGCGTTGACCCTTACCGACTTCGTCAATCCGGCGGGCCTGCAGGCACGCGGAGAAAACCTGTTCCTGGAAACCACCGCCTCCGGCCCGGCGCAGAACGGCAATCCCGGCCTGAACGGCCTGGGCACCGTGGTGCAGGGTGCGCTGGAAGGCAGCAACGTCAACGTGGTGGAAGAGCTGGTGTCGATGATCGAAACCCAGCGTGCCTACGAAATGAACGCCAAGGCGATCTCGACCACCGACTCGATGCTGGGCTACCTCAGCAACAAGCTCTGACCGCCCTCACCGGGAACCTGCCATGTCGCCCCTTTCTTCCTTCGCCCGTACTGTCCTCGCCTGTGCCGTGGCTGCCCTGCTCGGTGGCTGCGTGATCGCTGGCGACGTGCGCCCCTATCCGGCGATGGCGCCGCTGCAGCCGATCATGCCGCCGCAGGCCGAACCGACCGCAGGCGCGATCTACGCCGCCGGCCCGACCCTGCAGCTGTACTCGGACCGCCGTGCGCGCGATGTCGGCGACCTGTTGACCATCACCCTGCTGGAAAACACCACCGCGCAGACCAGCGCCAACACCGCCACCAACAAGGAATCGAACCTGAGCCTCGGCACGCCTTCGATTCTCGGTGCACCGGTCACTTTGGGTGGCAAGGACATCCTGAGCGCAACGGCCAAGGGCGCACGCGACTTCACCGGCAAGGGCAACAGCGCGCAGAGCAACCGCCTGCAGGGCAACGTGACCGTGACCGTGGTGCAGCGCCTGCCCAACGGCAACCTGGTGGTGCAGGGGCAGAAGAACCTGCGCCTGAACCAGGGTGATGAGTTGGTGCAGGTACAGGGCATCGTGCGCCCCGGCGACATCAGCGCGGACAACACCGTGCCTTCCAGCCGCGTGGCTGAAGCGCGCATCGTCTATGGCGGCCGCGGCCCTGTCGCGCAGTCCAACGCGATGGGTTGGCTGAGCCGCTTCTTCAACTCCGGCCTGACGCCGTTCTGAATATGGCCATGAAACTCTCCTTCTCTTCTTCCTGGCAGCGACGCGCAGCGTCGCTCTACTGTGCCGTGTTCATGGTCTTCGCAGTGGCTGCCCCCGCCAGCGCCGAGCGCATCAAGGACCTGGCCCAGGTGGGTGGCGTGCGCGGCAATGCACTGGTGGGTTACGGCCTGGTGGTCGGCCTGGATGGCAGCGGCGACCGCACCAGCCAGGCGCCCTTCACCGTGCAGAGCCTGAAGAACCTGCTGGGCGAGCTGGGCGTCAACGTACCGGCCAACGTCAACCCGCAGCTGAAGAACGTGGCGGCGGTGGCGATCCACGCCGAGCTGCCGCCGTTCGCCAAGCCCGGCCAGCCGATCGACATCACCGTGTCCTCGATCGGCAACGCCGTGTCGCTGCGCGGTGGCTCGCTGCTGATGGCGCCGCTGCGCGGTGCCGACGGCCAGGTCTACGCGATTGCCCAGGGCAACCTGATCGTGGGCGGCTTCGGTGCACAGGGCAAGGACGGTTCGCGCGTCTCGGTGAACGTGCCCAGCGTCGGCCGCATCCCCAACGGTGCGACCGTTGAACGCGCCCTGCCCGATGTGTTCGGCGCCAGCGGCGAGATCACCCTGAACCTGCACAACAGCGACTTCACCACCATCTCGCGGATGGTCGGTGCGCTCAACAATGCCTTCGGCGAGGGTTCGGCGCGTGCCGTGGACGGCGGCACGGTTGCCGTGCGTGCGCCCACCGATGCCGGTGCGCGCATCGGCCTGCTGGCCCGTATCGAAAACCTGGAACTGACCCCGGGCGCTGCACCGGCCAAGGTAGTGGTCAACTCGCGTACCGGCACCGTGGTCATCGGCCAGCAGGTGCGTGTCGGCCCGGCCGCGATCTCGCATGGCTCGTTGACGGTGACCATCCAGGAAAACACCAACGTCAGCCAGCCCAACGCCTTTGCCGGTGGCCAGACCGTGGCCACGCCGCAGTCGACCATCACCGCCACCAACGATGGCAGCCGCATGTTCAAGTTCAACGGCGGCACCACCCTGGACGAGATCGTGCATGCGGTGAACGCCGTTGGCGCGGCACCGGGTGACCTGATCGCGATCCTGGAAGCACTGAAGCAGGCCGGCGCCCTGAGCGCCGAGCTCGAGGTGATCTGACATGCGCATCACTCCCGCATTCGAACTCAGCCCGGCCCAGCAGAACGACCCGGCCAGGATTGACAAGGTCGCGCGCCAGCTTGAAGGCCAGTTCGCGCAGATGCTGGTCAAGAGCATGCGTGACGCCAGCTTCGGCGATTCGCTGTTCCCGGGTGAAAACAAGATGTTCCGGGAGATGTACGACCAGAAGATCGCCGAGGCGATGACCCGCGGCAAGGGCCTGGGCCTGTCGAGCATGATCACCCGCCAGTTGTCCGGCGCGCAGGCCGGCGGCCCGGCGCTGGACACGCGGGTGGACCCGGCCAAGGCCAGCCGTGCCTACCAGCTCAATGCGCCGGCGGCGCCGTCGCTGCCGCTGCAGGATGCCGGCCAGGCCGTGCGCATGCTGCAGCAGATGGCGGCCGGTGTGCAGGATGGCGCGCAGTCCGCCGTCGCCCCGATGGAGCAGGCGCTGGACCTGATTGCGGGCCGGGAAAGCAGCGGCATGCACCGTTCGCTGGGTACCGACGACCCCTATGCCGGTGCCATCGGTGGCGCCGATTGGGCCGCTGCCAGCGACCAGTGGGCGCCCACCGCCAGCAACCGTGGCAGCAGCGGCACCCCGGCCGATGCACTGGCCACGCGCACCGCCGTCGCCCAGTTGGGCGCACACACCCCGGAAGGCTTCGTCGCCAGCATCTGGCAACACGCACAGAGCGCGGCCAAGGAACTGGGCGTGGACGCCCGCGCCCTGGTTGCCCAGGCAGCGCTGGAAACCGGCTGGGGCAAGCGCCAGATCAAGCATGCCGATGGCAGCACCTCGCACAACCTGTTCGGCATCAAGGCCACCGGCTGGAAGGGCCAGAGCGCTACCGCCGGCACCCATGAGTACGTCGATGGCGTGCGCCGCAGCGAGACCGCCAGCTTCCGCGCCTACACCTCGCCCGCAGAGAGCTTTGCCGACTACGTGCGCCTGCTGAAGACCAGCCCGCGCTACCAGCAGGCACTGCAGGCCGGCACCGATGTGCAGGGCTTCGCGCGCGGCCTGCAACGCGCCGGCTACGCCACCGACCCGCGCTACGCGGCCAAGATCGCCGCGATCGCCGGCGGCCCGACCATCGAGCGCGCCGTGGCCGCCGTGGCCGACGCCGGCTCACGCATCGGCCAGACCTTCGCCAGCACCGCAACCGCGGCGCTGGGTATCACCCGTCGTTGAGGAACCCCATGTCCAGCGTACTTTCCACCGGTACCAGTGCCCTGCTCGCCTTCCAGCGTGCGTTGGCCACCACCAGCCACAACGTGGCCAACCTCAACACTCCCGGCTACAGCCGGCAGAAGGTCGACTTCGCCACCGCCACCCCGCAGAACTACGGCTATGGTGACGTTGGCAACGGCACCCGCATCGTCGACATCCGCCGCGCCGCCGACCAGCTGGCGATCTCGCGCCTGCTCGACAGCGGCGGCGAACTGGCACGCCTGAAGCAGCTCTCGGGCATGGCCGACCGGGTCAATGCCCTGTTCTCCGACGCGGCCACCAACGTGGCCGGGGTCTGGTCGAACTTCTTCGATACCGTCAGCGGCCTGTCCTCCAACGCAGCGGGTACCGCCGACCGGCAGAACATGCTCGATGGCGCCAAGGCCTTGGCCAACCGCTTCAGCCAGCTCAACACCCACCTGAACAACCTCAATGGCGAGGTCAACAATGGATTGATGGCCGGTGCCACCGAAGTCAACCGGCTGGCGTCGGAGATCGCGCAGATCAACGGTGCCATCGGCACCAACATCGCCAACGCCGCGCCCGACCTGCTGGACCGCCGCGACCAGCTGATCTCGCAGCTGGTGGGCTACACCGGCGGCACCGCGGTGATCCAGGATGGCGGCATCATGAACGTCTACACCGCCGGCGGCCAGGCGCTGGTGGTGGGTACCACCGCATCGAAGGTCACCACGGTGGCCGACCCGTACCAGCCCGAGCGCCTTCAGCTCGCACTGCAGACCCAGGGCGGCACCATCACCCTGGACCCGAAGGCCGTGGGCGGCCAGATCGGCGGCCTGCTCGAGTTCCGCGACACCGTGCTGACACCGGCCCAGGCAGAGCTGGGCAAGCTGGCTGTGGGCCTGGCCGAGACGTTCAACAGCACCCATCGCCAGGGCGTGGACCTGTACGGACAGATGGGCGGCGACTTCTTCAACATCGGCACGCCGCGTGTCACCGGCAATGCCGGCAACACCGGCACCGGCACGATCACCGCCAGCTACGGCGACCTCGGCAAGCTGGAAGCACAGAACATCGTGCTCCGGTTCGATGGCAGCAACTGGGCCGCCAGCCGCGCCGACACCGGCGCCAGCGTGCCGCTGACCGGCACCGGTACCGCTGCCGACCCGTTGATCATCAACGGCGTGAAGCTGGTGGTGGGCGGTACCCCGGCGGCCAACGACCGCTTCCTGCTGCAGCCGACGGCTGGCGTGGCCGGCAGCCTGGAGATGGCGATCACCGATCCGTCGCGCATTGCCGCGGCCGCCGCCATCAAGGGCGCTGCCGCACTGGCCAACACCGGCACCGGCAAGCTGAGCGGCGTGACCGTGACCGATGCGGCCAACGCCAACCTGCGCAATCCGGCTGCGATCGTGTTCACCTCGGCCACCACCTACACCATCGATGGCGGCCCGCCGCAGACCTATACGCCCGGGCAGACCATCAGCGCCAACGGCTGGAGCTTCGTGCTCGATGGCGTGCCGAAGAATGGCGACACCTTCAACATCACCCCGACCCCGGCCGGCTCGTCGGATAACAGCAATGCCACCAAGCTGTCCAAGGTGGAATCGGCCAAGGCGTTCAACGCCGGCACGGTGACGCTGGGCGGCGCATTGGGCGGGCTGACCACCCAGGTCGGTGCGGCAGCGCGTTCGGCAGAGTATTCGCTGGGGGCGCAGCAGGTGATCGCCGACCAGGCACAGGCAGCGCGTGACGAAGTGTCCGGCGTCAACCTCGATGAGGAGGCGGCCGACATGCTGCGCCTGCAACAGGCCTACCAGGCCGCCTCGCAGCTGATCTCCACCGCCGATTCCATGTTCCAGACCATCCTGGGAGCCGTGCGCCGATGAGCAACCGCATCTCCACCGGAATGATGTACAGCCAGTCGGTAGCGCTGATGATGGCCAAGCAGGCCAAGCTCAGCCACCTGGAACAGCAGATCGCCACCGGCAGCAAGATCGTCAGCGCCAAGGACGATCCGGTCGCCGCAGGCGCTGCGGTGGGCCTGGACCGCAGCCTGGCCGCACTGGAACGCATGAAGCTCAATGGCAACAACGTGCAGAACCGCCTGGGCGTGCAGGAAAACACCTTGGCCCAGGTCAACGACCTGATGGCGCGCGTCAACGATCTGACCATCCAGGCCAGCAATCCCGCCTTGAGTGCGCCCGACAAGAAGACCCTGATCACCGAGTTGAACCAGATCCGCGAGGGCCTGCTGTCGCTGGCCAACAGCAGCGACGGCACAGGCCGCTACGTGTTCGGCGGCACCAACGACAGCGATCCGCCGTTCGCCAGGATTGACGGCAAGGTTGTCTATCGCGGCGACCAGACCCAGCGCCAGGTGGAAGTCGGCCCGGATACCTACGTGCGCGACGCCCTGCCCGGCAGCGAGATCTTCCTGCGCATCCCCACCGGCGATGGCTTCGTCGATGGCAGCGCAGCGGCAGGCAACGCCGGCAACGGCGTGCTGACCAACATCACCCGCGACGGCAGCGACAGCTGGAACGGGCAATCGTTCAGCGTACGCTTCACCGCGGCCGACCAGTACGAAGTGCTGGACGGTGCCGGCAACGTGACCGGCACCGGCACCTACAAGGCCGGCAGCGAACTGGAGATCAATGGCGTTCGCCTGCAGATCGCTGGTGCGCCAGCAACAGGTGACAGCTTCAACGTGCAGGCCGCCAGCAGCCGCGACATCTTCGGCACCATGGACAAGCTGATCGCCGCACTGGATGCCGATACCGGTACCCCGGCGCAGATGGCCGCGCAGCAGAACGAGCTGCAGAGCGCATTGCGTGATGTCGGCCGCGCGGCGGAACGGATGATCGATTCGCGCGCTGCCGGTGGCGCGCAGCTGAAGGCGCTGGACAACGCGGCGGAGATGCGTGAGGCCAATGGCGTGACGCTGAAGACCACGCTGTCGGAGATGCGCGATCTGGACTACGCCGATGCGTTGAGCCAGTACCAGCTGGAAAGCACCGCGCTGCAGGCGGCACAGACGCTGTTCTCGCAGATGCAGTCGATGTCGCTGTTCAACAAGATACGCTGATTCCACGCGCCAGCACTGGAGCCCAAGGCCGCGATGCCCTGCATCGCGGCCTTTTTCGTTTCTGCGGTCATGTACCGCTGCGCTCGCCGGGCATGGCCCGGCGCTACCGAAGGGTTGGCGCTGGTAGCGCCGGGCTATGCCCGGCGGATGTTCCGAAGGCTTCGCTCTGGTAGCGCCGGGCCATGCCCGGCGGATGTTCCGAAGGCTTCGCCCTGGTAGCGCCGGGCCATGCCCGGCGGATGTTTTGGTAGCGCCGGGCCATGTCCGGCGGATGTTCCCGGATCGCCCATCAAGCCCAGCCGGCCCCCGCCGATACCTTCATCAGCGTGGGTTGGGCATGCCCGACCGCCCCTACCAGGAGTTGCCTTGACGCTTCTCCAGGGCGGAAATCCCCGGAAAAACAGCTTTCAGCGATGAAATTCGGCTGCAACGAAATTCCCGGCTAAAGGTTGTTGACAAAGCGCCGTTATTCATTTGGCAACGGCGAAGCACACAGCCAAACAAAAAAACCAGGCGGCGCTTCGTTCCATTCACCAACGGGTTCCACATAAGAGGAGACGACCCCATGGCACAGGTAATCAACACCAATACGATGTCGCTCAACGCTCAGCGCAACCTGAGCACCAGCGGCAGCTCGCTCGCTACCACCATCCAGCGTCTGTCGTCCGGCCTGCGCATCAACAGCGCGAAGGACGACGCCGCCGGCCTGGCCATCAGCGAGCGCTTCACCACCCAGATCCGTGGTCTGGACGTGGCCATCCGCAACGCCAACGACGGCATCTCGCTGGCCCAGGTGGCCGAGGGCTCGCTGAACGAAGTGGGCAACAACCTGCAGCGCATCCGCGAACTGGGCGTGCAGGCCTCCAACGCCACCAACTCGGCCAGTGACCGCAAGGCGCTGCAGGCTGAAGTCACCCAGCTGGTCAGCGAGATCGACCGCGTCGCCAAGCAGGCCGACTTCAACGGCACCAAGCTGCTGGACGGTTCGTTCACCAGCCAGCTGTTCCAGGTGGGCGCCAACGCCGGCCAGGCCATCGCCATCAACAGCGTGGTCAACGCCAAGGCCGATTCGCTGGGCGCGGCCAGCTTCGCCAACGCCTACACCGGCACCGCACTGGCCGTCGACAAGGCCACCGCCGATACCACCTACTCCGGCCTGCAGATCTCGGTGACCCCGCCGGGCGGCACAGCCACCACGGTCACCATCAGCGACTTCACCGTGAAGGCTGGCGAATCGATCACCTCGGCCACCGCGGCCGCGATCAACAACAAGCTGGGCGAAACCGGTGTGGTCGCCTCCGTCAGCGCCGGCGTGGTCAGCCTGGCCTCGGTCAAGGACGGCCAGACCTTCGCCCTGGGTGTCAGCGCGGCCACCCCGCCGGCCGGCGCCACCGCCGCCACCATCGCCGGCCTGGGCCTGACCGAGACCAGCACCGACGGCGGCACGCTCACCGGTGCAACGGCCAGCTTCGTCAAGGACCTGAACGTCACCACGGCCGAAGGCGCGCAGAAGGCGATGTCGATCGTCGACAAGGCCCTCGAATCGGTCAACAGCGTGCGCGCCGACCTCGGCGCGATCCAGAACCGCTTCACCTCGGTGGTCGCCAACCTGCAGACCTCCTCGGAGAACCTGTCCGCATCGCGCAGCCGCATCCGCGATACCGACTTCGCCAAGGAAACCGCCGAGCTGACCCGCACCCAGATCCTGCAGCAGGCCGGTACGGCCATGCTGGCCCAGGCCAACCAGGTACCGCAGAACGTGCTCAGCCTGTTGCAGCGCTGACATGAGCCGCCCCCGGGGCACGTCGGGGGCGTCTGACCCAACTCACGTGCAACCGCTCAAGGACCTCTCCTCATGGCACAAGTAATCAACACCAACACGATGTCGTTGAATGCTCAGCGTAACCTGAGCACCAGCGGCAGCTCGCTGGCCACCACCATCCAGCGCCTGTCCTCCGGTTCGCGCATCAACAGTGCCAAGGACGATGCGGCCGGCCTGGCGATCTCCGAGCGCTTCGGCACCCAGATCCGCGGCACCGACGTGGCCATCCGCAATGCCAACGACGGCATCTCGCTGGCCCAGGTCGCCGAAGGTTCGCTGACCGAAATCGGCAACAACCTGCAGCGCGTCCGCGAGCTGTCGGTGCAGGCTTCCAACGCCACCAACTCGGCCAGCGACCGCAAGGCCCTGCAGGCCGAAGTGACCCAGCTGGTTTCGGAAATCGACCGCGTTGCCAAGCAGTCGGACTTCAACGGCACCAAGCTGCTGGACGGTTCGTTCTCCAGCCAGCTGTTCCAGGTCGGCGCCAATGCCGGTCAGGCAATTGCCATCGACAAGACCATCGATGCCAAGGCCAATGCCCTGGGCGGCGCCAAGTTCGACACCAACGCGCTGGCCCTGGCCGATCCGGGCACCAACGCTGACTTCAGCACCACCGGCCTGTCCATCAATGGTGTGGCCATCGCCGACGTGTCGGTCAAGCAGGGCGCCGACGCCGCTGCCACCGGCAAGGCCTCGCGCGAAGCACTGGTGACCGCGATCAACGCCAAGATCGGCGAAACCGGCGTCTATGCCGAAGTGAACGGCACCACCGGCGTGACCCTGACCTCGGTCAAGGACAGCACCAACGCTGACGGCTCGTTCAAGGCCATCACCGCAACCCCGGGCACCTGGACCGGCGCCACCGCGCCGACCTTCACCGCCACTGCCGATACGGCGGCGCCGGCCTCGAAGTTCGCCAGCGATCTGGACGTCAGCACCGTGAAGGGTGCCCAGCAGGCGATGGAAGTGGTCGACAAGGCCCTGGGTGCGATCAACAGCACCCGCGCCGACCTCGGCGCGATCCAGAACCGCTTCACCTCGGTGGTGGCCAACCTGCAGACCTCGTCGGAGAACCTCTCCTCGTCGCGCAGCCGCATCAAGGACACCGACTTCGCCAAGGAAACCGCTGAGCTGACCCGCACCCAGATCCTGCAGCAGGCCGGTACGGCCATGCTGGCCCAGGCCAACCAGGTGCCGCAGGGCGTGCTCAGCCTGCTGCGCTGATCCGCTTCCTGATCGACCATCGGGCGGTAGCTGAGCTGCCGCCCGGCTCCTGAACTACGTTCCACCTTCGCCAAAGGAAAAAGCACCATGGCACAAGTCATCAACACCAACACCATGTCCCTGAATGCTCAGCGCAACCTGAGCACCAGCGGCAGCTCGCTGGCCACCACCATCCAGCGCCTGTCCTCCGGTTCGCGCATCAACAGTGCCAAGGACGATGCGGCCGGCCTGGCGATCTCCGAGCGCTTCGGCACCCAGATCCGCGGCACCGACGTGGCCATCCGCAATGCCAACGACGGCATCTCGCTGGCCCAGGTCGCCGAAGGTTCGCTGACCGAAATCGGCAACAACCTGCAGCGCGTCCGCGAGCTGTCGGTGCAGGCTTCCAACGCCACCAACTCGGCCAGTGACCGCAAGGCGCTGCAGGCCGAAGTGACCCAGCTGGTTTCGGAAATCGACCGCGTTGCCAAGCAGTCGGACTTCAACGGCACCAAGCTGCTGGACGGTTCGTTCTCCAGCCAGCTGTTCCAGGTCGGTGCCAACGCCGGCCAGGCCATCGCCATCGACAAGACCATCGATGCCAAGGCCGGCTCGCTGGGTACCTCGACCTTCGCCACCGGCGCGACCGCTGCCCTGGCCGCCAGCACCGACGGCGCCCGCTTCTCCGGCACCGTGATGGGCGTGGACATCGGCACGGTTGAAGTGAAGGCCGGTGCCACCACCGCTGACGCGTCCAAGGCTGTGGCCACCGCCATCAACGCCAAGATCGGCGAGGCCGGCATCTACGCCGAAGCCAATGACGATGGCACCCTGAAGCTGAGCTCGGTGAAGGAAGGCAAGGCCGTTGCCGCAGCCGATATCGCCCTGATGCGCAGCGACTACGATGCCACCGGCAAGACCTGGGGCGCTGCAGCAGCAGCCGGCGCCTACACCGCCGGTACCGACACCGCGGCCAACGTGCAGAAGCTGGACGTGAGCACCGTGCTCGGCGCACAGCAGTCGCTGGAAGTGGTCGACAAGGCCCTGGGTGCGATCAACAGCACCCGCGCCGACCTCGGCGCGATCCAGAACCGCTTCACCTCGGTGGTGGCCAACCTGCAGACCTCGTCGGAGAACCTGTCCTCGTCGCGCAGCCGCATCAAGGACACCGACTTCGCCAAGGAAACCGCTGAGCTGACCCGCACCCAGATCCTGCAGCAGGCCGGTACGGCCATGCTGGCCCAGGCCAACCAGGTGCCGCAGGGCGTGCTCAGCCTGCTGCGCTGATCCACGGCAAGAAGGCGCCGCTACCGTCGGGTTGAACCGACGGTAGCGGCAACCCGACAGCCACGGCGTACTCAGGTGCCGGCCATGCCCGGCCCGGGAAGCTTCCCGAACCGGCTTGGCATCGCCCGCCCCTGCGGACCTCTCTTTCAGCGTTGTGCATGTTGACTGTACGTACCGGGCGGCTTCGTCTCCCCCCGATTGTCAGTAGCCTGATCCCTCCCCTGCATTGGGGGAGGGTTTTTTACAGACCCCCGGCAGCCCGCGGTGAACCCACCCGCACCCTGCCCCGGACCTCCTGCAACCGGCGTGCCAGAACCGCCCCAGCGGCCGGTGGCACGGCGCATGCATCAACGAAGTCCTCAAGACCCAGCGGCACAGGCCGCTATTTTCGTTGACGACGGGCCGCTGCACGACGGCCAGGCCCGTATACCAGGAGAAACGACGTGGCAGACTTTGGATACGGTGGCATTGGCTCAGGGCTGGACATCTCCAGCATCGTCAACCAGCTGGTCGCAGCGGACCGCAAGCCGGCCGACAATGCGCTGAACCTGCAGCAGTCCAAGACCAAGATGCAGCTGTCGTCGCTCGGCACGGTCACCTCGGCCTTCGACAAGCTGAAGACTGCCCTGACCGCATTGAAGGCCACCACCGCCTTCGACACCCGCACTGTCAGCGCAACCGGCAAGGCCGGCCCCAACAACGCCGACGACGTGCTGACCGCATCGGTGGCGCTGTACGACCTCGGCACCAGCAAGGCGGCCGCAGCCAACGGTACCCACAAGATCGAGGTGAAGAACCTGGCGTCGGCGCACAAGCTGATCGCCGACACGTCGGTGCCCAAGACCGATACCTTCGGTGCCGGAACCTTGACGCTGACCGTCGGCGTGGGCGACAAGGCCAAGACGATGAACGTGCAGGTGGAGGAAGGCGACACGCTTACCACCGTCCGCAACAAGATCGACGCAGCCGGCCGCAAGGAGGGCGTGCAGGCCACGCTGATCAGCTCCGGCGACAACCAGTACCTGTCCATCGCCCAGGAAAAGACCGGCGCGGCCAGCGCGATCAAGCTGGAATACGCCGGCAGCGATCCGAAGCTGGGCGCGCTGGTCGGCAGCCTGAAGGAGAACAGCCCCGCCAAGGATGCGCTGCTGACCATTGACGGCGTGGAAGTGGTGAGTGCCAGCAACACCGTGACCGACGCGGTGCCAGGCCTGACCCTGAACCTGAAAGTGCCGGGCCTGAGCACCGTCACCATCAGCACCGACACCACCGCCGCGACCAAGGTGATGCAGGAGTTCGTCACCGCCTACAACGCGGCCATTGCGGCGATCAACACCGAAACCAAGTACGACGCGAAGACCAAGGAAGCCGCTGCACTGACCGGCGATGCGCAGATGCGGGGCGCGATCGCGCAGCTGCGTTCGACGATGTCCGGCGTGCTCAAGGACCTGGCAGGCGACCAGCTGGACGCCAAGGCGCTGGGCCTGCAGACCCGCGGCTACCCCAATGCCGACGGCACCCTGGTGCTGGACAGCACCAAGTTCGCCGCAGCCCTCGCCGCCCAACCGGAGAAGATCCGCCAGGCAGTTACCGGCGATACCGGTGGTGCCGGCCGGCTGTATTCGCTGGTTGACGGCTACGTCAGCACCACGGTGGGCAAGGAAGGCGCCTTCGTCGCCCGCACCAAGGGGCTGAACACCACGCTGGACAACATCGACAAGCGCCGCAAGGACCTGGACGCACGCATGGTCGGCGTCGAGGCCCGTTACAAGAAGCAGTTCGTGGCATTGGACAGCCTGATGGGCAAGCTGCAGCAGAGCAACACCGCCCTGCAGCAGCAGCTGGCCCAGTTGAACCGCTGAGGAAACACGCACGGCGCTCAAGTTTGGCGCCGCATGCACCGATAACGGACGCAACAGCAATCATCGCAGTGCCGGCGTCAACGGTCCCTTCGACCGCCCCCCGGCACCCCGCGCAAGGGAGAATCACGAATGTACGGTTCCAGCCGTCAGTACGCCGAGCAGTACCGCCAGGTGGGTGTGACCAGTGCGGTCGCCGATGCCGATCCGCACAAACTGGTGGCGCTGCTGCTGTCCGGCGCACTGGAGCGCGTGCGCCGTGCACAGGCCACCCTCGACCAGGGCGACCAGGCCGGCAAGGGCAAGGCGATCGGCGAAGCATGCGCGATCGTCGCCCACCTCAACGGCTCGCTGGACCATGAAGCCGGCGGCGAAATCGCCGGCAACCTGTCGGCGCTGTACGACTACCTGCTGCAGCGCCTGACCGAAGCCAACCTGCACAACGACCGCGCCGCACTGGACGAATCGCTGCAGCTGCTGGGCGAGATCGACGGCGCCTGGAATGCCATTCCGTACGAGCAGCGCCGTCCTGCGGCGGTGTCGCCGTGAGCCTGCTTGCGCTCAACGCACAGCTGGATGCCTTCGAGAAGGCCCTCGACGAAGAGGCCTTCGAACAGGCCGACAGCCTGCTCGATGGCCATGACAGCACCCTGCACGCACTGCTGAGCCAGCCGCTGGGCAGCGCCGACCACGCGCCGCTGTCGGCCCTGCTGGAGCGCCAGCAGAGCCTGCTTGGCCTGCTGCGCCAGCGTCGCGATGCAGTTTCCGTGCAGATGCAGGACGGCCGCCGCTCCCTTCGCGCCGCGCATGCTTACCTGCAGGCAGAATCACTGGCATGACCCTCCTGCCGACCACGTCCCTGCACCACCCGGCCGAGAGCGAGCTGTTCGACGAAACACTCAGCTGCGAACTGGCGTTGCCCGCCGAGTTCCAGGCCGGCAGTGCAACGGGCCGCACCAGCAGTGCCGAAGGCCTGCTGCGCAGCCTGGCGCTGGTCGAAGACAGCCGCATCGACGAACACGAAGAGCGCAGCGAAGCCAGCCTGCAGCTGCAGCGCCTGGAAGCCAAGGTGGACCTGACCATGGTCCTGCTCGGGCGCCTGATCCGCCAGCAGGGCCAGGAGCCGACGCTGCGCCCGGTGCGCTGGTCGCGCCGCGGCATCCGCCTGCAGCTGGGCCCACGCAGCGGCAGCACGCCCGGCCAGGCCGGCGTTGTCCGCCTGCAACCCAGCGACTGGCTGCCCGACCATATCGACCTGCCGGTGGAAGTCATCGCCGAAGCGGCCGATGGCGGTGGTGGTCACTATCTGTGGCTGCGCTTCCATCGCCTCAGCGATGGCCTGGAAATGGCGATGGAACGGCATCTGTTCCGGCTGCACCGCCGGCAGGTGGCCGAGGCCCGCCGCGCACGCTGAAATCTGCCACCATGCAGGCGGACGGACAGCCCTTGGCGTGCCCGTTCAGCTAAGTTAAGGTGGACCCCCCCTCCCCAACCTCCAGCGTGCCTGTGCGAGTTCTCATCGTCGACGATCACACCCTGGTTCGCGCCGGCCTGGCGCGGCTGCTGCAGGGGTTTGCCGACGTGCAGCTCGTCGCCGAGGCCAGCAATGCCGAACAGGCACTGCAGATGGCCCTGCAGCACGCACCGGACGTGGTGTTGATGGACCTGTCGCTGCCCGGCCGCACCGGCCTGGAGGCGCTGAGCGACATCCGCCTGCGCGCACCCGGCACTCGCATCGTGATGATGACCATGCACGACGACGCCGCCCACGTGCGCGACGCCCTGGATCGGGGTGCCGTCGGTTTCGTGGTCAAGGATGCCGCACCGCAGGAGCTGGAACTGGCGCTGCGTGCCGCGCATGCCGGCCAGGTATTCCTGAGCCCGCAGATCTCGGCCAAGATGCTGGCGCCGATGCTCGGTCGCGAAAAACCGACCGGCATTGCCGCACTGTCGCCGCGCCAGCGCGAGATCCTTCGCCGCATCGGCAAGGGCGAGAGCAACAAGGAAATCGCCGCCGATCTTGGCATCAGCGTCAAGACGGTGGAGACCCATCGCGCACGCATGATGGAATCGCTGGGTTGCCGTCGCGCCAATGATCTGCTGCTGCTGGCCGCGCGCCACCAGCACGAACTGGAATGACGTCCCCGCGTCGGCGCTAACGCCGCAGCGCCACTGGCAGGGCCGGCGCCGAAATACCGTCACCCACACGCATCCCGACGGGATTCCGTACAGCACGCACGACCTGCCGCCATGGCCGCTGACCACGAATCAATGACTTGGCGCGCATGATCGTCAAAATCCCGCGCTTGTGTAGGGGTTTTCCCTACAAGGTGTCGGGAACGCCACCAACGCCCTCAGGAACCCCCCGATTCCGCCCTTGCCGGATCAAAAGCAAGATGTGTTCCACAAGGCGTCGGGGAGCGGCGCCGGGGAACCACGATGAAGGCTGCACTCTCGACCCAGCTGGGCCAACAACTTCACCTCACCCCGCAGTTGCTGCAGTCGATCCGGCTGCTGCAGCTCGACGGCCTGCACCTGGAACAGGAAATCCAGCGCCTGCTGGACTCCAATCCGCTGCTGGAAATCGAAGACGCCGAAGCGCCCGCCGCCGAAGCCACCGATCCGGCCAGCACCACGCTGGATACGGCCGCGTTCGACGAACTGCCCGAATCCTCGATGTGGGAGGTGTCCGGCGCCAATTGGCAGGACGGCGACGACGACCGCATGGCGCGCATCGCCGCTGGCGAGTCGAGCGACCCGCAGCTGCGCGTGCTGCAGCGCCTGGCGCTGGACCTGGACGAGCACGAACTGGCCGTGGCCGCCTTCTGGCTGGAACACTGCGACGATGCCGGCTACCTGCAGGCACCGCTGGCGCAGCTGCAGCTGCTGGCGAGTGCGCAGTTCGACATCGATGCCGACGGCGTTGAAGCTGTCCGCCAGCACCTGCTGCAGGGCGAGCCGGCCGGCATGGCCGCACAGGACCTGCGCGAATCGCTGCTGGCCCAGCTGTGCAGCCTGCACGGCGTGGTGCCGGCCCGGCATCTGGCTGCGCGCATCCTGCAAGGCGCGCTCGATGCCTTGGCCGCGCACGACTACCCCGCCCTCGCCCGCCAGCACGATGCCGAGATCGAGGACGTGCGCGAGGCCGTCCGCCTGATCCTGTCGCTGCAGCCGCGCCCGGGCGACAGCCTGCTGCCCGAGCGCAATGCAGTGGTGGTGCCGGACGTGGTCGCCTGGCACGCCGACGAACAATGGAAGGTCGCGCTGAACCCGGCAACCAGCCGCAGGGTGTCGATCAACAGCCAGTACGAACAGGCTCTGGCTGACAGCGGTGAGGCTGCGCCGGCCCTGCGCGAGATGCTGCAGGAGGCGCGCTGGTTCAGCCGCGGCCTGTCGATGCGTTACGACACCCTGCTGCGCACGGCGCGGGTGATCGTCGAGCGCCAGGCAGCCTTCCTGGTGCGTGGCGAGGAAGCCATGGCACCGCTGACCCTGAAGGAAGTGGCCGAAGAAATCGGCATGCACGAATCCACCGTTTCGCGCATCACCACCGGCAAGTACCTGCAGACCCCGCGCGGCACCTTCGAACTCAAGCACTTCTTCGCCGTGCGCCTGGAAGGGGCCAGCGTGTCCGGCCAAGCGGTCAAGGCCATGGTCCGCCGCCTGATCGACGCCGAGCCGGCCGGACGCCCGCTGGCGGACGAGGCCATCGCTGGCCTGCTGTCCCGCCAGGGGGTGAACATTGCCCGTCGAACCGTCGCAAAATACCGCGAACAACTGGATATCGCCCCGGCCCGCGAACGGCGCCGGGTCAACGCCAGGCAACCGCAGCTGGCCCGGGTGGGCTGAAAAGGATGTTGGACATGAACAAGCTCACAGTTCTGCTGGTCGATGACCACGAGGGCTTCATCAACGCGGCCATGCGCCACTTCCGCAAGATCGACTGGCTGCAGATCGTCGGCAGCGCCGGCAACGGCCTGGAAGCGATCGAACGCTCGGAAAGCCTGCGCCCGCAGGTGGTGCTGATGGATCTGGCGATGCCGGAAATGGGCGGCCTGCAGGCCACCCGGCTGATCAAGTCGCAGGATGATGCCCCGTACATCGTGATCGCCAGCCACTTCGATGACGTCGAGCATCGCGAGCACGCACTGCGCGCCGGCGCCGACAACTTCGTCAGCAAGCTGTCCTACATCCAGGAAGTCATGCCGATCCTGGAAGGCCTCAGGGAGGAACGGTCGTGAGCGAATCGCGCATCCTGGTACTGGACAACGACGCGGTGCGTGCCGAGCGCACCGTGGCCCTGCTGGAATTCATGGACTTCAACCCGCGCTGGGTTTCCGACGCGGCCGATTTCGACCTGACGCGCCAGCGCCAGAACGACTGGATGGCGGTGATCGTCGGCAGCCTGGACGACAGTGCCGCCAGCACCGCCCTGTACGCCTGGCTGGGGGGCAGCAGCCTGCCGCCGCCGGTGCTGCTGGCCGACGGTGACGCGACTGCGTTCGCGCAGCGGCATGGCCTGCACGAAGCCAACATCTGGCCGCTGGAAGCGCCGCTGCGTCACGCACAGATGGAAGCCCTGCTGCGCCGCGCCAGCCTCAAGCGCCTGGATGCCGAACACCAGGCCGGTGCCGTGCAGGACCAGGGCCCGACCGGCAACGGTCCGGCGGTCAGCGCACTGCGCACGATGATCGAGCAGGTCGCCGCGTTCGACACCACCGTGCTGGTGCTGGGCGAATCGGGCACCGGCAAGGAAGTGGTCTCGCGCAGCATCCACCAGCGCTCGCCGCGCCGCGATGGCCCGTTCGTGGCGATCAACTGCGGCGCGATTCCGGCCGAACTGCTGGAAAGCGAGCTGTTCGGCCACGAGAAAGGTGCCTTCACCGGCGCGCTGACCGCGCGCAAAGGCCGTTTCGAAATGGCCGAGGGCGGCACCCTGCTGCTCGATGAGATCGGCGACATGAGCCTGCCGATGCAGGTCAAGCTGCTGCGCGTGCTGCAGGAGCGCAGCTTCGAGCGCGTCGGCGGCAACCAGACCATCCGCTGCAACGTGCGGGTGATCGCCGCAACCCATCGCGACCTGGAAAGCCGCATTGCCGATGGCAAGTTCCGCGAGGACCTGTTCTATCGCCTCAACGTGTTCCCGATCGATGTGCCGGCCCTGCGCGAACGTCGCGAAGACCTGCCGGCGCTGGTGGAAACCATCGCCACCCAGCTGGCCCGCACCGGTCGCGGCGAAGTGCGCTTCACCCCGGAAGCGCTGCAGGCGCTGGCCGGCTACGAATGGCCGGGCAACGTGCGCGAACTGACCAATCTGGTCGAGCGCCTGGCCGTGCTGCACCCGGGTGGCTCGGTGCGCGTGCAGGACCTGCCGGCACGCTACCGCGGCGACGCCGCGCTGGCCGTACCCGCGGTGGTCGCGGCCGCTCCGGTGGTCGCCAGCGAAGAACGCCTGGACCTGCGCAGCTTCTCGTTCCACACCCCGGGCAGCGGCAACCAGCCGTCGCTCGAGCATGGCATCGCCGTCAACCGCGCCGCAGCGCCGGCCGCGTTGCCGGACGACGGCCTGGACCTGCGCAACCACATGGCCAACATCGAACTGGGCCTGATCAACGAAGCACTGGAGCGCACCCAGGGCGTGGTCGCCCACGCCGCCCAGCTGCTCGGCCTGCGCCGCACCACCTTGGTGGAAAAGCTGCGCAAGTACGGCATCGAACGCGAAGCGGCCGAACTGGCCAGCTGACACGTGTTGCCAGCATGAAGGGGGCACGAACGCCTGGGCTTGCCCGGGCGTTGGTGTTTGTGGGGGTCCGCCTGATGCGCGGGCGGGTCAGGCGGTTCCATGGCAGCGGCCGGATTGCTCAGTAGATCCACGCCATGCCTGGATGACGGGCGACGGTACCGAGAATATTCGCTGCATTTGCACGTTTTCCTACAGACAACGCAACCGCACCGCGGAGCATGGCAAGGACATCCCAACGAGGTTCCGCCATGCATCGCCTGACTCTGCTTGCCGCCCTGCTCTGCCCGGCCTTGGCCGCAGCATCCAACTGCACGCTGCCCACCACCCTCGACCAGCGCCAGTTCACCAACCTCAGCGATCCGCTGTACCAGCCAGATAATCCGAATGCCGGGCGCATGGTGCAGGTCAGCTTCGGCAGCAATCAGTACGTGCTGCACATCCTCGGCACCGGCCTCCGCATCGGCGGCAGCTACCGTTACCAGCAACTGGCTCCGCACATTGCGGAGATCCAGATGACAGAAGCCCACCCCGACGGCGCTGCCCGCTACACCCTGCTGCTGACCTGCCTGACCGACCACCAGGGCCGCTTCATCTACACCCAGCACGACGGCCCCATCGCCCCACGCCAGCGCCAGAATTCCGGCCGCTGGACCCTGCAGCCATAGGCCAAAAAACCGACGCCGGTGAAATGACGCGTCACACGCCTCGAGAGCAGCATTCATGCATGGCGTGGATCAAGCGTGTCGACCAAGGTCGACACCTACCAAGAGCAGCGTGCCGACCAACGGTCAGCACCCACCAACAGCAGCGGGAACCTGTCGAAGGCGGGGTGGGTCCGGTTGCGGGGGTGTCCGCGGCATGGATGCCGCGGCCAAGCCCCATGGACGGGTTTACGGCGTCCCCCGCAACCGGACCCACCCCGCCATCCCTCAGGAAGCCCGCTTTGGCTGTCGCTGTTGAGGTTGCCGGCCAGCGGCCGGCACTACCGCGGGGCGCGGGGTGCAACCCCGCAAAGCACCACCCCCTCACTTCACTGAACCGATCAGCCATTTCGGCACGGCACTTGCACTAGCTCCAGCAGACACCCCCATCCCTGTTTCTGGAACCGTTGCAGATGTCCCACTCCGTCACTTCGATCCTTTCCCAGATCCGCTCCTACCAGACCCAGGTGGGACAGCCCGCGCTCAACCCGCTGGCCGAAGCGCCGCGTAGCAATGCCCTGCCGGGCACGGTGCTGGATGCGCCGCAGGTCCAGCCTGCCAGCTTCACCGAAACCCTGCGCGGCGCCATCGCCGGCGTCAACGATGCGCAACAGAAATCCGGCGCGCTGGCCAAGGCCTTCGAACTGGGCGAACCCGGTGCCGACCTGGCCAAGGTGATGGTCGCCTCGCAGCAGTCCCAGATCGCCTTCCGCGCCACCGTGGAAGTCCGCAACCGTCTCGTCCAGGCCTACCAGGACGTGATGAACATGCCGCTGTAAGGATAGAACCGCATGGCCCTGTCGCTCTCCAAGGAATCCCTGAACGCCGAAAAGGCGGGCCAGTGGTTCGATCGGCTGCAAAGCCTGCAGATCACCCGTCGGCTCGGACTGATGGCGATGATCGCCGTGGCCGTCGCGGCCGGGCTGTTCGTGTTCTTCTGGTCGCAGAAGCCGGGCATGGTGCCGCTGTACACCGGCCTGGACCAGAAGGCCACCGCTGAAGCGACCGATCTGCTGCGTGCCGCACAGATCCCGTTCCAGCTGGACCCGGCCACCGGTGGCATCACCGTGCCGGAGAAGAACCTGCACGATGCCCGCCTGAAACTGGCGGGCTCGGGCCTGACCGACAGCGGCAAGCTCGGCTTCGAGCTGATGGAGCGCGACCCCGGCTTTGGCGTCAGCCAGTTCGTGGAAAGTGCGCGCTACCAGCACGCGCTGGAAACCGAGCTGTCGCGCACCATCAACACGCTGCGCCCGGTGCGCGATTCGCGCGTGCATCTGGCCATTCCCAAGCCCAGTGCGTTCACCCGCCAGCGTGATGTGGCCAGTGCCTCGGTCACTCTGGAACTGCGGGGCGGCCAGCAGCTGGAACGCAGCCAGGTCGATGCGATCGTGCACATGGTCGCCGCAGCCATTCCCGATCTGGCACCGGAACGGGTGACCGTGGTCGACCAGAGCGGTCGCATGCTCAGCGTCAGCGACCCGAACAGCGAAGCGGCCGTCAACGCTGCCCAGTTCGAACAGGTGCGCCGCCAGGAAACCTCGTTCAACCAGCGTATCCGCGAGCTGCTGGAACCGATGACCGGCCCCGGCCGGGTCAACCCCGAAGTCAGTGTCGACATGGACTTCTCGGTGACCGAGGAAGCGCGCGAGCTGTACAACGGCGAGCCGCAGAAGCTGCGCAGCGAGCAGATGAGCGAGAACACCAGCAGCACGCCGGGCCCGCAGGGCGTACCGGGTGCCACCAGCAACAGCCCGCCAGGCCAGGCCGCCGCACCGGCCACCGCGCAGGCACCGACCGAAAGCAGCAAGAACGCGACCCGCAACTACGAGCTGGACCGTACCCTGCAACACACCCGGCAGCCGGCCGGCCGCATCAAGCGCGTGTCGGTGGCGGTGCTGGTGGACAACGTGCCGCGCGCCGGCGCCAACGGCAAGGTTGCGCCGCAACCGCTGTCGGCGGCCGAACTGACCCGGGTCGAGGCACTGGTCAAGCAGGCTGTCGGTTTCAGTGCCGAGCGCGGCGACACCGTGTCGGTGATGAATGCCCCGTTCGTGCGTGACACCACGCCGGTAGAGGGCCCGAACTGGTGGGAACTGCCGTGGGTGCACGATGCCGGGCGCATGCTGCTGGGTGCACTGGTGGTGATGGCATTGCTGTTCGGCGTGCTGCGCCCGGCACTGCGTGGCATCACCGGGCAGAACCGCAAGAACGAAGAACTGGCGCTGGAACCGCACACCGCGGACGTGCAGCTGGTCGATGACGATGGCACCCCGCTGCCGGCGCTGGGCGCCGACCGGGTCAGCCTGGGCGGGCCGGAAGCGCTGGCCCTGCCGGTGGATTCTTATGAGGAACGATTGCGGATGGCCCGTGAAGCCGTGAAGACCGACTCCAAGCGCGTGGCCCAGGTGGTCAAGGGCTGGGTGGCCAATGACTGACGTCGCGCCCCTGACCGGCGTGCAGCGCGCCGCCGTCCTGCTGCTGTCGCTGGGTGAACTGGACGCGGCCGAAGTGCTGCGCCACATGGAGCCGAAGGAGGTGCAGAAGATCGGCATCGCCATGGCCACCATGTCCGACATCACCCGCGAACAGGTGGAACGGGTGATGGACCAGTTCAGCCAGGAACTGGGCTCGAAGACCTCGCTGGGCGTGGGCTCGGACGATTACATCCGCAACATGCTGGTGCAGGCGCTTGGCAGCGAGAAAGCCGGCAACCTGATCGACCGCATCCTGCTCGGCCGCAACACCACTGGCCTGGATGCACTGAAGTGGATGGACCCGCGTGCGGTGGCCGACCTGGTGCGCAACGAGCACCCGCAGATCATCGCCATCGTGATGGCGCACCTGGAAACCGACCAGGCTGCCGACGCGCTGAAGCTGCTGCCCGACCGCACCCGCGTAGACGTGCTGCTGCGCATCGCCACCCTCGACGGCATTCCGCCCAATGCGCTGAACGAGCTCAACGAGATCATGGAACGCCAGTTCGCCGGCAACCAGAACCTGAAGTCGTCCAACATCGGCGGCGTGCAGTGCGCGGCCAACATCCTCAACTTCATGGACAGCGGCCAGGACCAGGCGATCCTGGGCGAGATCGCACGCATCGACGCACCACTGAGTGGCCGAATCCAGGACCTGATGTTCGTGTTCGACGACCTGGTGGACCTGGACGACCGCGAGATGCAGCTGGTGCTGCGCGAAGTCAGCGGCGAACGACTGGGCCTGGCCCTGCGCGGCGCCGACATCAAGGTGCGCGACAAGATCACCCGCAACATGTCCCAGCGCGCTGCCGAGATCCTGCTGGAAGACATGGAAGCGCGCGGCCCGGTACGCCTGTCCGACGTGGAAGTGGCGCAGCGCGAGATCCTGGCCATCGTCAAGCGCATGGCCGATGAGGGCACTGTCACCATCGGCGGCAGCGCGGAGGCGATGCTGTGAGCAACGTCGTGCGCTGGCTTGCCCCGGACCTGCTGGCCCAGCCCGAACCGGTGCTGGACCACGACGAGGCCTTCGAGCTCACCGAGCCGGATCCCGAGCATGAGCCGGAACCGCCGCTGCAGCTGCCGACCCTGGAGGAAATCCAGGCGATCCAGGACAGCGCCGAGAAGGAAGGTTTCGACCAGGGCCATGCCGATGGCTTCAGCCAGGGCCAGGCCGAAGTGCGCCGCTTGGTCGCGCAGATCGAGGGCATCCTCGACAACTTCGGCCGGCCGCTGGCACGCCTGGAAAATGAAGTGGTCGGCGCGCTTGGCGAACTGGCGGTGCGCATCGCCGGTGCGCTGGTAGGGCGTGCCTACGAGGCCGATCCGGCGCTGCTGGGGCAGCTGGTCGGCGAGGCGATAGACGCCGTCGGCGGCAGCAACCGCGAGGTGGAAGTACGCCTGCACCCCGATGACATCACCGCCCTCGCCCCGCTGCTGACGCTGTCGCCGCAGCAGCGCCTGGTGCCTGACACCAGCCTGAGCCGTGGCGACCTGCGCGTGCATGCCGAAGCGGTACGCATCGACGGCACCCTGGAAGCCCGCCTGCGCGGCGCGCTGGACGCCGTGATCCGCCAGACCGGAGCCATCGCATGAATACCAATACCGCTTCGCAGCCGTCGCCGCCGGCCGACTGGGCCGTGGCCCGCAACCTGCGCCTGGCCAACCGCCTCGACGGCCTGAAGGTCGACACCGCGCACGGTCGCGGGCTGATCCGCGAAGGCGTGCTGCGGCGGGCGGTCGGCCTGACCCTGGAAGCGGTCGGCTGCGAAGCGCCGCTCGGCGCCAGCTGCAAAGTGGAAGTGGTTGACGGCGGCTGGGTCGATGCCGAAGTGGTCGGCTTCGCCGGCGAACGCACCTACTTGATGCCCAGTGCCGAACTGCACGGGCTGCTGCCGAATGCGCGGGTGGTGCCCTCGGCCCGTCGCGGCGGCGTGGAAGTGGGCGAAGGCCTGCTCGGCCGTGTCATCGACAGCGATGGCGTACCGCTGGATGGCAAGGGCCCGATCCGCGCTGAAGGCCACGTCGGCATGGCCGGCGTGTCGATCAATCCGCTGGCGCGCGAACCGATCACCCAGCCGCTGGACGTGGGCGTGCGCGCGATCAATGCGCTGCTGCCGATCGGCCGCGGCCAGCGTGTGGGCCTGTTCGCCGGCTCCGGCGTCGGCAAGTCGACGCTGCTGGGCATGATGACCCGCTACACCGCCGCCGACGTGATCGTGGTCGGCCTGATCGGTGAGCGTGGTCGCGAAGTACGCGATTTCGTTGAAAGCACGCTGGGCGAGGAAGGCCTGCGCCGCGCGGTGGTAGTGGCCAGCCCGGCCGACCGGCCGCCGCTGGCCCGCCTGCATGGCGCCTACCGCGCCACGGCCATCGCCGAGTGGTTCCGCGACCAGGGCCTGAACGTCCTGCTGCTGATGGATTCGCTGACCCGCTTCG
The DNA here is from genome assembly GCF_003428825.1 of Stenotrophomonas sp. G4. NCBI lineage: Bacteria > Pseudomonadati > Pseudomonadota > Gammaproteobacteria > Lysobacterales > Lysobacteraceae > Stenotrophomonas > Stenotrophomonas sp. G4. The sequence continues at coordinate 2,147,582 of NZ_CP031741.1, read as the reverse complement.
CGCAGGCGCAGCGCGAGATCGGCCTGTCGGTGGGCGAACCGCCCACCACGCGCGGCTATCCGCCATCGGTGTTCGCCAAGCTGCCGGCCCTGGTGGAACGTGCAGGCAACGGCGCCAAGGGGCGCGGTTCGATCACCGCCTTCTACACCGTGCTGACCGAAGGCGACGATCCGCAGGATCCGATCGCCGATGCAGCGCGCGCGATTCTTGACGGCCACATCCTGCTCTCGCGCCGCGTGGCCGACAGCGGCCTGTACCCGGCCATCGACGTGGAATCGTCGGTCAGCCGCGTGGTCACGGAAATCGCCGACGAAGCGTGGCGCCTGCGCATCCGCAAGCTCAAACGGCTGGTCTCGGCGTACTCGGCCAACCGCGACCTGATCGCCATCGGCGCCTATCAGCGCGGCAACGACGCGGCGACCGATGAAGCCCTTGAGCGCTGGCCGGAAATCATGGAATTCCTCGGCCAGGACGTGGCCAAGGCCGCAGATCTACCGCACAGCCAGGCGGCGTTGCAGCGCCTGGTGGAACAAGAGAACCAGAGGCTGACATGATCCAGTCCAAGCGCATCGACCCCCTGCTAAAGCGGGCCCAGGAACACGAGGACGCGGTCGCCCGCGACCTGGCCGAACGCCAGAGCGTGCTCGACACCCATCTGTCGCGCCTGGACGAACTGCGCCGCTACGCCGAGGAGTACGCCAACGCGCAGATGGCCGCGACCAGCCCGGCGCAGCTGCTGAACCGGCGCGCATTCCTGGACCGGCTGGACAGCGCGGTGGAACAGCAGCAGCAGACGGTCAACGGCAACCTCGAAAAAGTGGAGGCCGAACGCGCGCGCCTGATCCTGGCCAGCCGTGACAAGGCCGTGCTGGAGCAGCTGGCCGCCAGCTACCGCGCGCAGGAAAAAGTGGTGACCGACCGCCGCGACCAGCGCGAGATGGATGACATCGGCGCACGCCGCGCGCGCCTGGCGCAGACCGAAGACCAGGACGATGGCGAGCAGGGAGGCCGGTCGTGATGCCCTCCCCGTTGAGCAGCAACGCCAGCGCACCGACGCCCGGCGGCAGTGGCAACGCCGGCAGCACACGCGCCTCGCGCAGCGATTCCGGTAAGGATTTCGGCCAGATGCTGCAGGGCGGCAGCGCCTCGACCGGCACGCCCGGTACCGCCACAACCGCCAGCAATCCGGCAACACCGGCCAAGGCCGCATCAACACCCGACGGCAACCCGGCCAAGGCGACGCCGCGGCCGACCGACGGTGACGCAGCCGCCACGGACGCCAGCACTTCGACACCTGCTGTACCGGCAACGTCGGCAGCCAGCGACGACAAGGACACCCCGGCCCACGCGGACGACCCGCCCTGGCCGCCGCTCGGCTTGGCCGGCCTGGTGCTGGCCGTGCCAACCGGTGTCGATCCGGCGCCTGTGCTGCCACCGCCAGCGGCCGGCGATGCCGAAGGCGGCCCGCTGCCCTCCGCTGCGCTGGCACCTGCGGCGGCCGCGATTGCCGCCAATGCCGCGCAGAGCACCGGCGCCCCGGCATCCGCTGCCGTCGATGATGAGGCCAGTGGCCTGCCGTTGCCGGAGCTGGTGATGGGTGGCAAGGCATTGGATCGTGCCGACGACGGAGACAGCCTGCAGATCGGCGACCGTGCACCTCCGGCGCCGCTGCAGCCCCCCCTGCCCGCCGCCCTGCAGGACTTGAAGGCCGCACTGGCCAGCAATACCGTCTTCAATGGCGAACCCACCCCGAAGCCGGTGCTGGGCGATGATGGTTTCGACCAGGCCATCGGCGCGCGCATCGGCTGGCTGGCCGACCAGAAGATCGGCCATGCCCACATCCGCCTCAACCCGGAAGACCTGGGGCCGGTGGACGTGCGCCTGCAGATGAACGGTGACAAGGTCCATGCCAGCTTCAGCAGCCCGCACGTGGATGTACGCCAGGCGCTGGAAAGCAGCCTGCCGCGCCTGCGTGAACTGCTCGGCGAGCAGGGCTTCCAGCTGGCCCATGCCGATGTCGGCCAGCAGCACAGTGGCGACGGCACTCCGGGCAGCCCGGCGGGCGGCGGCGTTCGCGGTAGTGACGGAGAACCGTCACCGGGCGACACCACGGTGTCGGCGTCGCAGCTGATCCGCCAGCGCGGGTTGTTGGACGCGTACGCCTGACAGTGCGTGCCGACCAAGCTCGGCACCTGGCAGAACACGGGTAGCGCCGGGCCATGCCCGGCGGATTCCCGACATTCCGCCGGGCATGGCCCGGCGCTGCCGATAGGAACACCCGACGGAATTCCGTCGCCGCCCTCCCCGGCCGCTCCGGCACACCCCTTGCATATCCCGGTGAAGCAACCCTCAGGAGCTTCACCCCGTGGCCGCAGCCGCTGACAAAACCAAGAAGACCGCCGACAAGGACAAGACCGCCAAGCCGCGCAGTCCGATCCTGATCACCGCCCTGGTCGCCGTACTGGCCGCCGGTGCCGCCGGTGGCGGCGTCTGGTTCTTCACCCAGTCCAAGCACGAAGACAAGACCGCGCAGGCGCCGAAGAAGACCACCACCCCGGCCCCGGCCCAGTACTTCGCGCTGGAACCGGCATTCGTGGTCAACCTCAACGGCTCGATCGACGGCCCGCGCTACCTGCAGGTGGAAGTGCAGCTGATGACCCGCGATCCGGCCGCGCTGGAAGCGATCAAGACCCATGCCCCGGCCATCCGCGCGCGCCTGCTGATGCTGTTCTCGCAGGTCAGCCCGCAGCAGATCGCCGACATCGCCGGCAAGCAGAAGCTGCAGGCCGATTCGTTGGCCGAAGTGCAGAAGGTGCTGAAGGCCGAGACCGGCAGCAACGGTGCCGACGACCTGCTGTTCACCAGCTTCGTGACCCAGTAAGGGCTCCCCGATGAATGACCTGCTGTCCCAGGATGAGATCGATGCCCTGTTGCATGGCGTGGACAGTGGCGCGGTCGAAACCGAGCCGGACGCCCCCAGTGGCGAAGCACGCTCCTACGATTTCGCCAGCCAGGACCGCATCATCCGCGGTCGCATGCCGACCCTGGAAATGGTTCACGAGCGCTTTGCGCGCCTGTGGCGGATCGGCCTGTTCAACCTGATCCGGCGTTCGGCCGAACTGTCCGTGCGCGGCATCGAGCTGATCAAGTTCAACGACTACATGCACTCGCTGTATGTGCCGACCAACCTGAACCTGATCCGCTTCAAGCCACTGCGCGGTACCGGCCTGATCGTGTTCGAACCGACCCTGGTGTTTGCCATCGTCGACAACTTCTTCGGCGGCGACGGACGCTACCCGACGCGCATCGAAGGCCGCGAGTTCACCGCCACCGAAATGCGGGTGATCCACCTGCTGCTGAAGCAGACCTTCGCCGACCTGCGTGAAGCGTGGGCACCGGTGATGGACGTGGAATTCGAGTACATCAACTCGGAGATCAACCCGCACTTCGCCAACATCGTGACGCCGCGCGAATACGTGGTGGTGTGCCGCCTGCATGTCGAACTCGACGGCGGTGGTGGTGACATCCACGTGACCCTGCCCTACTCGATGCTCGAGCCGATCCGCGAACTGCTCGATGCCGGCATCCAGAGCGACCGCAACGAACGCGACGAGAGCTGGGGCCGCACCCTGCGCGAGCAGCTCAATGTGGCCGAAGTAACCCTGTCCAGCGTGCTGGCCAGCAAGCGCATGACCCTGCGCGACCTGACCCGGTTGAAGGTCGGCGACATCCTGCCGATCGACCTGAGCCCGCAGGTGCCGCTGTGCGTTGAGAACATCCCGGTGTTCACCGGTGAGTTCGGCGTCGCCAACGGCATGAACGCCGTAAAGATCACCGCTACCCATCCGCCGGGCACCCGTCCGCGCGTACCCGTCATCCAGGAAGACCCGCAATGAACGATATCGACGCCCTCGAACCGACCCCGGCCCAGTTCAGCAACCTGCAGGCCGATGAAGCGACCGGCCCGGATTTGAACCTGGACGTGATCCTCGATGTGCCGGTGACGCTGTCGCTGGAAGTCGGCCGCGCCCGCCTGCCGATCCGCAACCTGCTGCAGCTCAACCAGGGTTCGGTGGTCGAGCTGGAACGGGGTGCCGGCGAATCGCTGGACGTGTTCGTCAACGGCACGCTGATCGCCCATGGCGAAGTGGTGGTGATCAACGACCGCTTCGGCGTGCGCCTGACCGATGTGGTCAGCCCCAGCGAGCGGATCCGGAGACTGCGTTGAGCCTGCTCGCAGCCACCACCCTGGCCGTCGCCAGGACGGCCCCGCAGATCGGCCAGCATGCGCCGGCCGCACCGAGCCTGTTCGGTGCGGTGCTGGCCCTGCTGGCAGTGCTGGCCCTGGTCATCGGCCTGGGCTGGCTGCTCAAGCGCCTGCCCGGCAGCGGCTTCCGCCCGGCCGAGGGCATGAAGCTGGTGGCGAGCCTGAATGTCGGCGCCAAGGAACGCGTGGTGGTGGTCGAGGTCAATGGCCAGCAACTGCTGCTGGGCGTCACCGCCGGTGGCATCAACGCCCTGCACACCCTGCCCGAACCGCTGCCACCGCCTGCGCCGGTACGCGTACCCGACCTGAAGAACCTGCCGAATTTCGCCCAGCTGCTGCAACAGCGGCTGCGCAAGGACCCCTGACATGCGTGTGACCCGTCCCCGTCCTGCCACCCTGCTGCCGTGGCTGACCCTGATCGCCCTGTGCCTGCTGCCTGCACTGGCGTTCGCCGCCCCGGGCGCGCCGACCACGCCGCTGCCGGACATCAACGTCGGCAAGATCGGCGGTGCGCCGGTCAGCCTGCCGTTGCAGACACTGCTGTTGATGACGGCGATCACCCTGATCCCGTCGATGCTGCTGGTGCTGACCTCCTTCACCCGCATCATCATCGTGCTGGGCCTGCTGCGGCAGGCGCTGGGCACCGGCCAGACGCCGTCCAACCAGGTACTGCTGGGGCTGGCCCTGTTCCTCACCGCGATGATCATGCTGCCGACCTGGGACAAGGCCTGGAGCACCGGCATGGCACCGTACCTCAATGGCGAGATCGATTTCCAGACCGCCTGGACGCTGACCACCACACCGCTGCGTGCCTTCATGCTGGCGCAGATCCGCGAGACCGACCTGATGACCTTCGCCGGCATCGCCGGTCACGGCACCTACGCCAGCCCTGATGCGATTCCGTTCCCGGTGCTGGTCGCGTCGTTCGTCACCAGCGAACTGAAGACCGCCTTCGAGATCGGCTTCCTGATCTTCATCCCGTTCGTGATCATCGACCTGGTCGTGGCCAGCGTGCTGATGTCGATGGGCATGATGATGTTGTCGCCGATGCTGGTCTCTGCGCCGTTCAAGATCCTGCTGTTCGTGCTGGTCGATGGTTGGGTGCTGACCGTCGGCACGCTGGCGGCCAGCTTCAATCCGGCCTGAAAGACGCGACGCCGGGCAGTGCCGGCCGCCGCATTGACCACCGCCGGGCGTGGCCCGGCGCTACCGATGGAACCATGATGTCCCCCGAACTTGCCTTGACCGAACTGCGTGGCGGCCTGATTACCGTGCTCTGGGTGGCCGGCCCGCTGCTGCTGACCGTACTGGTGGTCGGCGTCGTGGTGGGCGTGGTGCAGGCGGCGACCCAGCTCAACGAGCCGACCATCGCCTTCGTTGCCAAGGCCGCAGCCCTCACCGCCGTTTTGTTTGCACTGGGCAGCCTGCTGATCGGCCATCTGGTCGAATTCACCACGCTGCTGTTCCAGCGCATCCCGCACCTGATCGGCTAGACGGACGCGCACGCAGATGGACGCCGCCACCCAGATGGCTGCCGACGGCCTGAACGCCTTCGGCATGATCGGCACCGTGCTGTGGACCATGCTGCGCATCGGCGCAGTGGCCATGGCGATGCCGATGATCGGTACCCGCGCGGTGCCCGGCCGGGTGCGGGTGATGCTGGCCGGCACCCTGGCCATTGCGTTGGCGCCGCTGCTGCAGCCGGTACCGGACTGGACCGGTTTCGACGCTGCTACCGTGCTGACCATCGCCCGCGAGCTGGCGATCGGCGTGGCCATCGGTTTCATGCTGCGGCTGGTGTTCGAGGCTGGCGCCATGGCAGGCGAACTGGTCGCCCAGGGCACCGGCCTGGCGTTTGCGCAGATGAGCGACCCGCTGCGCGGCGGCACCTCCGGTGTCATCGGCCAGTGGTTCTATCTGTTGTTCGGCCTGCTGTTCTTCACCGCCAACGGCCACCTGGCGTTGATCTCGCTGGTGGTGGACAGCTACCGCGCCCTGCCCATCGGCGCGCCCCTGCCCGACCCGCACGCGTTCTTCAGCATCGCCCCGACCTTCCTGCTGACCGTGCTGCGTGGCGCGCTGACCCTGGCCATCCCGCTGACCGTGGCGATGCTGGCGGTCAACCTGGCCTTCGGCGTGCTGGCCCGCGCCGCGCCGGCACTGAATCCGATCCAGCTGGGCCTGCCGGTCTCGCTGCTGCTGGGCCTGTTCCTGCTGACCCTGCTGGTTGGTGAAATGGGGCCGCCGGTGCAGCGCCTGTTCGATGCTGCCTTCCAGGCGGCCGGTGCGGTGACCCGCTGACGTGGCCGTCACGTTCTGCTGCTTGCCGTCCCCCCCGGTGCCCGCGTTAGAGTGAATGCGCAGCGACCGGGGGGACGCTGCAACCGGCGGCTCTGGTCGCCCGCCTTGCGCATGCCCCACCGTAGTTTTTCCGTTGACAGGCAGGTCCGGGAGACTGACGAATGCTGGTAGGCACGTACAACCCATGGCTGGTGGCGACCTCATTGCTGGTTGCCGTGATGGCGTCCTACACCGCACTGGCGATGGCCGGGCGCACCGTCACCGCGCCCGGCAAGGGCGCGACCTGGTGGTGGCGCCTGGGCGGCGGTTTTGCGATGGGGCTGGGCATCTGGTCGATGCACTTCATCGGCATGCTCGCCTTCGACCTGCCCATTCCCTTGGGCTACGACCTGCCCATCACCCTGCTGTCGCTGGCACTGGCGATCGGCTCGTCGGTGTTCGCGCTCTGGCTGGTATCGCTGCGCACCCTGCCCCATCCCCGCCTGGCCGGCGGAGCGCTGCTGATGGGCAGCGGCATCGCCAGCATGCACTACGTGGGCATGGCCGCAATGCGCATGCAACCGGGCATCGACTACCAGCCGGTGTGGCTGCTGCTGTCGCTGCTGGTCGCGGTGGCCGCGTCGTGGACTGCCTTGTACGTGGCCTTCCGCCTGCGCGCGCAGCACACCCGCATCGGCGACCGCCTGGCCGCCGCCGGCCTGCTCGGCCTGGCCATCGTCGGCATGCACTACACCGGCATGGCCGCCGCCCGCTTCCCGGAAGGCAGCGTCTGCGGCGCAGCGGTGGGCGATGGCCTGCAGAACAACTGGCTGGCGATGCTGGTGGTGGTGCTGACCGTGGCGATCCTGGCGGTGGTGCTGGTGGTTTCCTGGCTGGACCAGCGGGTGGAAGCGCAACTGTTGCGCCTGCGCAATTCGCTGCTCAGCACCTCCTTGACCGACGCCCAGCAGGAACTGACCCAGGCCGCGCTGCACGACCCGCTCACCCGCCTGCCGAACCGGCTGCTGCTGCAGCGGCGCATCGTGCAGGCGCTGGCCGAGGCCGAACAGGGCGGCAGCCGCTTCGCGGTGATGTTCATGGACCTGGATGGCTTCAAGCAGGTCAACGATGCCTATGGCCACCAGGCCGGCGATGCGCTGCTGGTAGCCGTGGCAGAACGTACCCGCCAGCTGCTGCGGCCGCACGACATGCTGGCACGGCTGGGCGGCGACGAATTCGTGCTGGTGGTGCGCATCGAACAGGACGAGGACCTGCCGACCCTGGCCCGGCGCATCCTGCAGGCGGTGGGCAGCGGCCCGCTGCTGCCGGACCACGAGCTGCAGGTGAGCGCCAGCATCGGCATCGCGATCTGCCCCGACCATGCCGCCAGCGAACGCCAGCTGATGGCCTTCGCCGATGCAGCGATGTACCAGGCCAAGGAGTCGGGCCGCAACGCGTTCGTGCTGTTCGCCGACTGGATGAACGACAGCGCCGAGCAGCAGTTCCGCCTGCTGGCCGACCTGCGCCGGGCAATCGGCAGCGAGCAGCTGTTCCTGCATTACCAGCCGAAGATCCGCGTGGCTACGCAGAAGGTGGCTGGCGCCGAAGCACTCATCCGCTGGCGTCATCCGGAACAGGGCCTGATTCCGCCGGACCGCTTCATCCGCCTGGCCGAGCGCAGTGGCGCGATCAACGAGATCGGCCGCTGGGCGCTGGACCAGGCCTGCCAGCAGCTGCGGCACTGGCACGATGCCGGCCATGAAAGCTGGACGATGTCGGTGAACCTGTCACCGGTGCAGTTCAGTTCGCCGCACCTGCTGCAGGACGTGCGCGAGGTGATCGAGCGCTACGCGATCGCCCCGCGCAACCTGGTGCTGGAGATCACCGAAAGCACGGTGATGCGCGATACTGATACCAGCCTGCGCCTGCTGCAGAGCTTCTCCGCCCTGGGCGTGGGCATCTCGATCGATGATTTCGGCACCGGCTACTCCAGCCTGCTGTACCTCAAGCGCCTGCCGGCCACCGAAATCAAGATCGACCACGCATTCGTGCGCGACCTGGAACACAGCGCCGAAGACGTGGTGATCGTGTCGGCCATCGTTGCGCTGGGCCATGCGCTGGACATGGACATCGTGGCCGAGGGCGTGGAGACCGCCGCGCAGCGCGCCTACCTGGAGCGCCTCGGCTGCGACTACCTGCAGGGCTTCCTGCTGGGCCGCCCGGTGGACGCTACCCGCTTCATGCAGCTGCACGACCTGCCGCGGCCACGGGTGGAACTGGCCAATGGCTTCAAAGCACCCGAAGGTGGGGGTAAATGAACCCACACGGCCGCGCGCCTGGGCCAGCCCGGCGTGAGCAAATCACTCCAGCGTGACCGGGTAGGGAGGAGTGAGCCTCGAGTTGTCGGAGACCGCAAAAGCGACTGACTGCAACCGCTGGCAAAGTGTTGAAAGCAGGGCCATGAACTCAGCATTGGCTGCCTCAGACCATGCTCGACCGAATCGAAGAGTAAGGTGTATGGAGCTCACCGGGTCTCCATTCAGAGCGGACTCGAGCGAGTAGCGCTCACCATCCGAGAATGCACCTTGGACACATCCGGGGAACACCAACTCCAATGATGCGATTATGGCCTGGGGACACCCGATATCCTGCACAGCCTCAACATTGGACAGGTCTTTTTCACCGAGGTCTTCCAGCTTCAAAACGACTATGTCAAAGCTCATTGCTGCGATATCCCATCCTGCAATCCATTCAGCATCGCCCTTCTCTTCTGCGTGTCTTGCCATCATGCCTCATGTAGCTGCTAGCTGCCCCCTATACAGCAGTAGTTGAACGATCTTCCTCGTCCTCTAAATGCAATAGCGCGGCAGCGCATACAGCACTGCGAACGCCAGAATGAGCAGGAGCAGACACACAGTGCTGCCGTTCGCGGCTGACGGATAGCGGCACGGTTCTTGCACGCACTCCGGCATCCCCTGCTGCAGTGCCTGTGATGTCCGAGAACGAATCCGCCGGCGAAAAAACCGAACAACCTACCGAAAAGCGCCTGCGCGACGCCCGTGAACAGGGCAACCTGCCGCGCTCGCGTGAACTGGGCACGGCCGCCGTGTTCGGTGCCGGGGTGATCGCGGTGATGGCCATGAGCGGCTCGATGGCAAGCGGCGCCAGCGCCTGGATGCGCCATGCGCTCAGCCCCGAACAGAGCCTGCGCCAGCACCCGAAGGCGCTGTTCGGCCACTTCGGCGACCTGCTGCTGCAGCTGATGTGGGTGATCGCCCCGCTGGTGCTGGTCTGCCTGCTGGCCAGTTTCCTGGCGCCGGTGGTGATGGGCGGCCTGCGCTGGTCGGCCAAGGCGATGATGCCCGACATCAACCGCATGAACCCGATGAGCGGGCTCAAGCGCCTGTATGGCCCCGAAGCCATCGCCGAGTTCATCAAGTCGCTGCTGCGGGTGGCCTTCGTCGGCGTCGCCGCCGGCATGGTGGTCTGGACCAGCTTCAACACCCTGCGCGGGCTGATCCACCAGCCGCTGGAAACGGCCATCGGCGACGGCCTGGGCTTCACCCTGCGCCTGTTGCTGGCCACCGCCGGGGCGATGCTGGTGCTGGCCGCCATCGACGCGCCGTACCAGCGCTGGAACTGGATGCGCAAGCTGAAGATGACCCGCGAGGAGCTGCGCCGGGAGATGAAGGAAAGCGAAGGCAGCCCGGAAGTGAAGGGCCGCATCCGCCAGCTGCAGCAGCAGATGGCCAACCGCCGGATGATGGAGGCGGTCCCCACTGCCGACGTGGTGGTGGTCAACCCCACCCACTACGCGGTGGCCCTGAAGTACGAAGGCGGGGCCATGAATGCCCCCACCGTGGTCGCCCTGGGCGTGGATGAAACCGCCCTGCGCATCCGTGAAGTGGCCGACGGCAACAAGGTCGCCATCGTCTCTGCCCCGCCTTTGGCACGCGCCTTGTATCGGGAAGGCCAACTCGGCAAGGAAATCCCCGTGAGACTGTATTCAGCCGTCGCCCAGGTCCTCTCTTACGTCTACCAGCTGCGCAGCTGGCGGACCGGCCCGATGCCGTCCACGCCGCACATCCAGGTTGATGAGTTCGGCAACGGGGGCCGTCCATGAGCGCCCAGGCATCCAGCTTCAATACCCGCCGCGCGCTTGAAATGATCCGCCAGGGCCTTGGCGCGCCGCTGATCGTGCTGGCCCTGCTGGCCATGGTCGTGGTGCCGCTGGCCGCACCGGTGCTCGATGCGCTGTTCACCTTCAACATCGCCATCTCGCTGATGGTGCTGCTGGCGGTGGTCTACGTGAAGCGCCCGCTGGACTTCACCATCTTCCCGATCGTCCTGCTGATCACCACCATGCTGCGGCTGGCGCTGAACGTGGCCTCCACCCGCGTGATCCTGCTCAACGGCCAGAACGGCCACGAAGCGGCCGGCAAGGTGATCGCCGCATTCGGCGAGTTCGTGATCGGCGGCAACTACGCCGTCGGCATCGTGGTGTTCGCGATCCTGACCATCATCAATTTCGTGGTCATCACCAAGGGCGCCGGCCGCGTTTCGGAAGTGACTGCGCGCTTCATCCTCGACGCCATGCCCGGCAAGCAGATGGCCATCGACGCCGACCTCAACGCCGGTTTGCTGACGCGCGAGGAAGCCAAGCTGCGCCGCGAGGAAGTACGCGAGGAAGCCGACTTCTACGGTGCGATGGACGGTGCCAGCAAGTTCATCCGCGGCGACGCGATCGCCGGCATCCTGATCCTGTTCATCAACATGCTGGGCGGCCTGGCCGTGGGCGTGCTGCAGCATGGCATGCCGTTCGGCGATGCCGCCGCCACCTACACCCTGCTGTCGATCGGTGACGGCCTGGTGGCGCAGCTGCCGGCGCTGCTGGTCTCCAGCGCGGTGGCGATGCTGGTCACCCGTGCCTCGCGCTCGCAGGACATGGCGCAGGCGATGACCGGCCAGGTGTTCGGCCAGTACCGTGCGCTGGCCATCACCGCCGGCATCCTCGGCGTGGTCGGCCTGGTACCGGGCATGCCCAACGTCGCTTTCCTGACGCTGGCGGCGATCCTCGGCTTCATCGCCTGGAAGGTGTACCGCAAGGGCCTGGTGCCGGCGCAGGCCGACACCGCTGCAGGCGACGCCAACGCACTGAACGCGCTGGGCCGCCCCGCGGCCCCCGCACCCACCGCGGAACTGAGCTGGGACGAGCTGCGCCCGGTCGATCCGCTGGGCCTGGAAGTGGGCTATCGTTTGATTTCGCTGGTGGACAGCAACCAGGGCGGCGAGCTGATGCCGCGCATCAAGGGCGTGCGCCGCAAGCTGACCCAGGACGTCGGCTTCCTGATTCCCTCGGTGCACATCCGCGACAACCTGGAACTGCCGGCCAACGGCTACCGGGTACTGGTACATGGCGTGCCGGTGGCCACTGCCGAGATCCATCCCGACCGCGAACTGGCGCTGGACCCGGGCAGTGCCCTCGGTCCGCTGGAAGGCATCGCCGGCAAGGACCCGGCCTTCGGACTGGACGCGACCTGGATCCAGCCACACCAGCGCGCCCAGGCCGAAACCCTGGGCTATACCGTGGTCGACCCGGCCACGGTGGTGGCCACCCACCTTTCGCACCTGATCCGCGAGCACGCACCGGAACTGCTCGGCCACGAGGAAGTGCAGCACCTGCTGGCCAACCTGGCCAAGAGCGCGCCCAAGCTCGTCGAAGATCTGACGCCGAAGGCGCTGCCGCTGTCGGCGGTGGTGCGCGTGCTGCAGAACCTGCTGGTCGAGCGCATTCCGATCCGCCAGCTGCGCAAGATCGCCGAAGCACTGGTCGAACACGCCCCGCACAGCCAGGACCCGGCCACGCTGACCGCCGCAGTGCGCACCGCACTGGGCCGCTTCATCGTGCAGGAGATCGCCGGAATGTCGGCGGAGCTGCCGGTGTTCACCCTCAACCCGCAATTGGAACGTGTCTTGCAGGAGTCCACGCAGGGCAACGGCGCCGCGCTGGAACCCGGACTCGCTGAGCGACTGCACCAGAGCCTGGCCGAATGTGTCAGCAAGCAGGAAGCCCGCAACGAGCCCGCGGTGGTGCTGGTACCTGGCCCGGTGCGAGCCGCGCTGGCCCGCCTGGTCCGCCACAGCGTTCCGTCGCTGTCGGTCCTGGCCTACAGCGAGGTGCCGGAGGACAAGCGCCTGAAGCTGGTCGGAACGATCAGCTGACGCCGCCCTGCAACGCGCCAGAAAACAGACACCACTTTCAAACACCCGCAACAGACAGATTCCAAGGGGAACCCGAACCGTGCAGACCACCGACCATCCGCGTTCTCCGACCGCCACTCCGCCGACTTCGTCCCGTGACCACAGCATGAAAATCAAACGATTCGTTGCCGCCGACATGCGCTCGGCCATGAACCTGGTGCGCAAGGAACATGGTCCTGATGCCGTGATCCTGTCCAACCGCCGGATCGAGGAAGGCATCGAGATCGTGGCCGCCGCCAACTACGATGAGAGCGCCGTGCAGCGCGCCCTGGAAGCATCGCGCCGTGACGTGGCAGCGCCGCCCGCGCCGAAGCCGCGCAGCGCCGCCGACGCAGTGATCGCCGCAGTCACCCGCCGTCGCAGCAGCACCCCGGCACCGGAGCCGGTGGCCGCCACCACCTCGGCCGTTGCCGCCCTCGCCCGCGCCGCCGTCGGCGCTACCGGCCGCACCCTGGACAGCGCCGACGAGATCGTGCCGACGCGTGGCAGCACCGGCTTCGCCACCACCCTGGCGCGTGCCGCCGTCAATGAATCGACGCTGCCGGAACAGATCTTCGCCCCGTTTGCCGACGCCATCGTGGCGCCCTCGCCTGCGGCAGCCGCGCCGCTGAACCGCGCCCGCTTCCAGATCGATCCGCCGCTGGAAGACAGCGCGCAGATGCCGGCCGTGTCGCCGCCGCCGTTGCCGGTTGCCGTCCAGGCCACCTCCGCACCCGAGGACCAAGCCTCACACGCGCCGGTTGCCGTACAGCCGAAAGAGGCTGCACCGTCACCGATGCCGGCGCTGGCGCCAGCACCGGCGCTGACCCTGATCGCCGATGACGCTGAGATCCGCCACCTGCGCCAGGAAGTGGCTGGCATGCGCCAGGTGATCGAGCGCGAGATGAACCGCTTCACCGACGAGCGCCTGCGCGGCAGCCCGGTGCGCGCTACGGCACTGGACCTGATGGACGAGTACGGCTTCGATGCCGGCATCGCCCGCGACGTGGCCATGCAGATCCCGCTGGAAACCGAAGCGCATCGCGGCCGCGGCCTGATGCTGGGGCTGATCTCGCGCAAGCTGCCGATCGCCCCGGTCGATCCGATGGAGGAAGGCGGTGTGATCGCCCTGGTCGGCCCGACCGGCGCCGGCAAGACCACCACCATCGCCAAGCTGGCCTCGCGCTTTGCCGAAGCCCATGCCGCCCGCGACGTCGCCCTGGTCACCACCGATACGATGCGAATCGGTGCCCGCGAACAGCTGTACGGCTACGGCCGCCAGCTCGGCATCGCCGTGCACGAGGCCAACAGCGGCACCGACCTGGACCAGCTGCTGGAACGCCTGAAGGACTACAAGCTGGTGCTGATCGACACCGCCGGCCTGGGCCCGCGCGACCGTGCGCTGGCCGCCCAGCTGCAGTGGCTGCGCGCCGCCCGCCAGGTCCGCACCCTGCTGGTACTGCCGGCCAACACCAGCTTCGGCGACATGGACGAGGTGGTCCGCCGCTTCGGCGCGGCCAACCTGCAGGGCCTGGTGCTGAGCAAGCTGGACGAGACCGGCCGCTTCGGCAACGCCCTGTCGGTGGCGGTGGACCACAAGCTGCCGATCACCTGGGTGACCGATGGCCAGGACGTCCCGGACGACCTGCACCGGGCCAGTGCAGCCAATCTTGTACTTCGCCTTGAAGATTTGCGCCGCGCGGCCGATATGCCCTGCAACCCGGAGTTGAACCATGCCGTCGCGTGAGTACGCCAAGCTGACCACCACCTTCCCGCTGACGGCGACCCGCAGCGAGCCGCTGGGCCCTGTGCGCACGATTGCCGTGACCGGCGGCAAGGGCGGCGTCGGCAAGACCAACGTATCGGCCAACCTGGCCGTGGCGCTTGCGGGAATGGGCAAACGCACCCTGTTGCTGGACGCCGACCTGGGCCTGGCCAACATCGACGTGATCCTGGGCCTGAGCCCCACCAACACCCTGGCCGACCTGGTCGCTGGCCGCTGCAGCCTCGATGACGTGATCATCGAAGGCCCGAACGGCGTGCTGGTGGTGCCGGCTGCGTCCGGCCGCCGGCACATGGCCGAGCTGGCCCCGGCCGAGCATGTCGGCCTGGTCAACGTGTTCTCCGAACTGGAGCGCGAGCTGGACATCATGGTGGTGGACACCGCCGCCGGCATCACCGATGGCGTGCTGACCTTCTGCCAGGCCGCGCAGGACACCGTGGTGGTGGTCTGTGATGAACCGGCCTCGATCACCGACGCCTATGCGCTGATCAAGGTGCTGTCGCGCGAACGTGGCGTGGACCGCATCCAGGTGGTGGCCAACATGGTGCGCGACCCCAACGAAGGCCGCGTGCTGTACGAGAAGCTGACCCGCGTCTGCGAGAAATTCCTCGCCGATGTCTCGCTGAACTACCTCGGCTGCGTGCCGCAGGACGACTGGCTGCGCCTGTCGGTGCAGCGCCAGCAGCCGGTGGTGAAGGCCTATCCGTCCAGCCCGTCGGCACTGGCGATCACCGAGATCGCCCGCCGCACCGCCCGCTGGCAGGCACCGACCGAGCCGCGCGGCGGCGTCGAGTTCTTCCTCGAACGCATCATCAAGCAGCGCGGGGTGGCCGCATGAAAGGCGCCGCCCAGTACAGAGAGGTCCAGCGCACGGCGGCCAACGAGGTCATCGCCCAGCACTCGGACCTGGTGCGGCGCATCGCCCACCATCTGGCCGCACGCCTGCCGGCCAGCGTTGAGGTGGACGACCTGATCCAGGCCGGCATGATGGGCCTGATCGAAGCCTCGCGCAGCTACGACGCCGACCAGGGTGCCTCGTTCGAGACCTACGCTTCGATCCGCATCCGCGGTTCGATGATCGATGAGATCCGTCGTGGCGACTGGGTACCGCGTTCGGTGCACCGCCGCGCACGTGACGCTGCGGCCACCATCCGCCGCCTGGAGCAGAGCACCGGCCGCGCCGCCAGTGCCACCGAAGTGGCCGCGGCGATGGAGATGCCGCTGCCCGAGTACCTGCGCCTGATGGAGGACGCCTCGCGCGGCCAGGTACTGAGCCTGGAGTCGCGCATTGAAGACCAGGGCGAGCTGGACACCGTCGCCCAGGGCGGCCCGACCC
This sequence comes from Stenotrophomonas sp. G4, assembly GCF_003428825.1. Lineage (NCBI taxonomy): Bacteria > Pseudomonadati > Pseudomonadota > Gammaproteobacteria > Lysobacterales > Lysobacteraceae > Stenotrophomonas > Stenotrophomonas sp. G4. The sequence continues at coordinate 2,131,676 of NZ_CP031741.1, read as the reverse complement.
CGCAGCAGGTGCTGGAGCGCGGTGAATTCGGCCGCGAGCTGGGCAATGCCATCGGCCACCTGCCCGAGCGCGAACAGCTGGTGCTGTCGCTCTACTACGAGCAGGAACTGAACCTGAAAGAGATCGGCGCAGTGCTCGGCGTGAGCGAGTCGCGGGTCTGCCAGATCCACGGCCAGGCGGTCCTGCGCCTGCGTGGCCGACTGAAGATTTTCGAGGCGGCCGACGCCGGCCTCGAGAGCTGATCAACAAAGGAACTCTGCTTTGAACAAGAACATGCGCATCCTGATCGTCGACGACTTCTCGACCATGCGTCGTATCGTCAAGAACCTGCTGGGCGATCTGGGCTTCACCAATACCGCCGAAGCCGAGGACGGGCATGCCGCGCTGTCGCTGCTGCAGAGCCAGCCGTTCGACTTCGTGGTCACCGACTGGAACATGCCGGTGATGACCGGCATCGAACTGCTCAAGGCCATCCGTGCCGATGCCAAGCTGAAGACCCTGCCGGTGCTGATGGTGACGGCCGAAGCCAAGCGCGAGCAGATCATCGAAGCGGCGCAGAACGGCGTGAACGGTTACATCATCAAGCCGTTCACCGCACAGACGCTGGAAGAGAAGCTCGGCAAGATCTTCGAACGCCTGGCGGCCAGCGCCTGATGGATACCACGGTCGACAAGAGCGCCCTCGCCCTGCGCCTGCAGGAAGCCCTGGATGCACTGGAATCCGGCGACGAGGCGGCATGGCGCCAGCGCATCGACAGCCTGGTGGCGCTGCGCACCCAGCCGATGATGAGCGGCCTTTCGCGGCTGGCCCGCGAGCTGGGCCAGGCGCTGGGCGAACTGCCGACCGTGCCCGATGAAGCCGGCGAGCTGGACGATGCCTGCGCGCGCCTGGACCACGTGGTGGCGATGACCGAACAGGCCACCCACCGTACCCTGGACCTGGCCGAAGAGTGCCGCAGCCTGACCGAACAGCTGCGCGCCGATGGCCTGCAACCGGGCCAGGACGTGCAGCTCGACCGCATCCGCCACAACCTCACCGAGATAGCCCTGACCCAGAGCTACCAGGACCTGACCGGGCAGATCATCCGCCGCGTGGTGGGCATCGTCCGCCGCGTTCACGAAGGCTTCGGCGCGCTCGGCCTGCCGCCGGAACAGCATCGCACCGATCCGCAACTGGCTGGGCCGGCACTGAAGGGGCTGGACCGCCATGCGGTCTCGCAGAACGACGCCGACGACCTGTTGTCGGATCTGGGACTGTAACCATGGGCGCAGTAGCCGACGACATCACTGCCGATTTCATCATCGAGGCCCAGGAAATCCTGGATCGCCTCGGCGAACAGCTGGTGTCGCTGGAACAGGCACCGCAGGACAATGAACAGCTCAACGCCGTATTCCGTGGCTACCACACGCTGAAAGGCGGCGCAGGTTTCCTCGGCATCACCGCGATGGTCGAGCTGTGCCACGCCGCCGAGGAAGCACTGGGCGCTGCGCGTGCCGGCCAGGCCGTCCTGCAGGCGCATCACTTCGATGCCGCCCAGCAGTCACTGGATTATCTGCAGTCGATGCTTGACGCGGTATCTTCGGGCACCGAACCGGGTTTTGCCCCGCCCGAGCTGGTCGCCCAGTTCGACGTGCATGGCGGTGGCGCTGCCGCACCTGCCGCCGCGACGCCGAGTGCGGGCGGCGGCGACCTGATCACCGACGACGAATTCGAGGCGCTGCTCGACCAGCTGCACGGCGGCAAGGCACCGACAACCGTGGCGGCGGCAAAGAAGGCCGACGACATGATCAGCGAGGACGAGTTCGAGGCATTGCTCGACCAGCTGCATGGCGGCGCCGCCCCGGGCAGCACCCCCACCGCAGCGGTTGTCGCCGTACCGGCACCGCGACCGGCGCCCTCACCGGCCCCGCCCGCTGCCAAGCCCGCACCCAACAAGCCTGTCGCCGAAGCCGAACACACCGTGCGTGTGGACACCAAGCGCCTGGATGCCATCGTCAACCTGATCGGCGAACTGGTGTTGTCACGAAACCGGCTGAAGACGCTGCGCGCACGCCTGCGCGATGAAGAGCTGGACCGCGCCGTGTCCACGCTGGATATCGCCACCGCGCGCCTGCAGTCGGCGGTGATGCGCACCCGCATGCAGCCGGTCGGCAAGGTGTTCTCGCGCTTCCCGAAGGTGGCGCGCGACGTTGCGCGTTCGCTGAAGAAGGAAGTGGATCTGGAACTGATCGGCGCCGAAACCGAGCTCGACCGCAACCTGGTCGAAGCGCTGGCCGACCCGCTGGTGCACCTGGTCCGCAACGCCATCGACCATGGCGTGGAAATGCCTGACCTGCGCGAAGCGCAGGGCAAGCCGCGGATGGGCCACGTGCGCCTGTCGGCGCAGCAGGAAGGCGACTACGTCAGCATCGAAGTGCAGGACGACGGTGCCGGCATCGATCCGGAAAAGCTGCGCGCCAAGGCGCGCGAGAAGGGCCTGATCGACCCGGAAGCCGCCGCCCGCCTGAGCAGCGAGGAATGCCTGCACCTGGTGTTCCTGCCGGGGTTCTCGACCAAGCAGCAGGTCACCGACATTTCCGGCCGCGGCGTCGGCATGGACGTGGTGCAGTCGCGCATCCGCGAGCTGAGCGGGCAGATACAGATCCAGTCGGAACTGGGCCGCGGCAGCCGCTTCATGATCCGCGTACCGCTGACCTTGGCGATCCTGCCGACCCTGCTGGTGCAGGCCGGCGAAGACGTCTACGCGCTGCCGCTGGCCCGTGTGATGGAAGTGCTGCATGCACCGCGCACCTCCTTGGGCTGGTTCGATGGTCGTGCCGTGCTGGACCGTCGCTCGCACACGTTGCCGCTGGTGGACCTGCGGCAATGGCTGGATGTGACGCCGGCCGCCTCGCCCCTGCTGACCATCGTCGTGCTGCAGGCCGGTGAAGCGCGCTTCGGGCTGGTGGTGGACCAGGTGCGCGGGCGTGAGGAAGTGGTCATCAAGCCCCTGCCCAAGGCGCTGCGCGGCCTGCGTGGTTATGCCGGTGCAACCTTGATCGGCGATGGTCGCATGGCCCTGATCCTGGACGTGGACGGACTGCGCTAAGCCTGCCGGGCATGGCCCGGCGCTACCGGAAACGGCCCCGCAGGGTAGCGCCGGGCCATGCCCGGCGACCCGAAAACTGTGACTACCGTCTGTACACGACCTCCCGGTGTCTCAAGTCCCATTCATACAAGCCGATACCGGACCCATGGATAGACTCAGCCTCATTGGACTTTTCCTCGCCCTGGCCTCGCTGGTCGGTGGCAGCATCCTCAAGGGCGCCGGCCTGGCGTCGCTGTGGTCGCCTGCGGCGTTCGTGATCGTCATCGTCGGCACCATCGCCGCCATCCTGCTGCACACCTCGCCAGCGGTGTTCAAGCACGCCTTCAGGATCGTGCGCTGGGTCGTGCGGCCGCCGCACAGCGACCGTCGTGAACTGATCCAGCAGATCGTGGAGTGGAGCAACATCGCCCGCCGCCAGGGCCTGCTCGGCCTGGAATCGCAGGTGGAAGCACAGCAGGACCCGTTCCTGCGCAAGGGCCTGCAGCTGCTGGTGGACGGCGTTGAACCCGAATCGATCCGGCACATGCTGGAGATCGAACTGGGCAGCCAGGAGCACCAGGACCAGGCCGCTGCCAAGGTGTTTGAAAGCATGGGCATCTATGCACCCACGCTGGGCATCATCGGCGCCGTGCTCGGCCTGATCGCGGTGATGAAGAACCTCGCCGACCCGAGCAAGCTCGGCCACGGCATCGCCGCCGCGTTCACCGCCACCATCTACGGCATCGCCTCGGCCAACCTGCTGTTCCTGCCCATCGCCGCCAAGCTGAAGGGCGTCATCGCCCATTCCAGCCGCGACCGCGAAATGGTCATCGAAGGCCTGATCTCGATTGCCCAGGGCGAGAACCCGCGCAACATCGAAACCAACCTCTCCGGCTTCCTGCACTGACATGGCCCGCCGCAAGCACCACGAAGAGCACGCCAATCACGAGGCATGGGCCATCCCCTATGCCGACCTGATGACGCTGCTGCTCGCCTTCTTCGTGGTCATGTACGCGATTTCCTCGGTCAACGAGGGCAAGTACCGGATCATGGCCGACGCCCTCACCGACGCCTTCGGTGGTGCGCCGCGCACCATCAATCCGGTGCAGGTGGGCAACAAGCAGGTGCAGGGCGGCGGCTGGGACAGCCCGTCGGTGATCAAGTCCGGCACCAGGATCGGGCCGTCCGCTCCCGCGCCCTCGCATGACCCCACCCTGCTGCCGGCGATGGCCTCGCAGATGCGCATGCCGGTGTCGGTGCACAACCAGGAACAGATCGCGCGCGCCGAGCGCCAGCTCAACAGCATCGCCGACCGCCTGACCGCCGCGCTGGCGCCACTGATCGACCGCGGCATGATCAGCGTGCGCCGTACCGAACTGTGGATCGAAGTGGAGATCAACAGCGACATCCTGTTCCCGACCGGCTCGGCGGCGCTGGACGTGCATGCGCGCGACACCCTGGCCAGCCTGGCCGGCGTGCTGCGCGACGTGCCCAACAGCGTGCGCGTGGAAGGCCACACCGACAACGTGCCGATCGCCACCGCCACCTTCCCGTCCAACTGGGAACTGTCGGCCGGGCGCGCGGCCAGCGTGGTGCATCTGTTTGCCGACCAGGGGCTGCAGCCGTCGCGGCTGGCGATGGTCGGCTACGGCCAGTTCCGCCCACGCGAAGACAACGACAGCGCACAGGGCCGCAATCGCAACCGGCGGGTGATGGTCATCATCCTGGCCGACACCAGTCATTCGGTGGACCCGCTCGGCGAACGCCTGAATGCCGCCACTGGCGCTGCCGGCGGCGCCAGCGAACAGGCCGCCGCAGCATCGGTCACCACCCCCACTTCCCCCATCGCACCGGTGCAGTTGCCACCGGTGCCGGCTGGCAGCCGTGTCGGCGCCGCCGTTCCCCCGGCAATGAAGGAGTAATCCGATGCGCATCTGGGCAGTCGCCAACCAGAAGGGCGGAGTCGGCAAGACCACCACCACCCTCGCCCTCGGTCGCGGCCTGGCCGCGCTCGGCCACCGCGTGCTGCTGATCGATCTCGATCCGCATGCCTCGCTGACCCGCGCCTTCGGCGTGCCGATCGAGCCGGCACCGGCCGGCGTGCTGGAACTGTTCGGCGCACCGCCAGCCGACCTGTCCGCGCTCAGCCATGCCAGCAACATCGGCGGACTCGATTACGTGTGCGCGCAGGCCTCGCTGGCCACGCTGGAACGACGCAGCGCCAACCAGCCCGGCCTCGGCCTGGCCCTGCAGAACGCGCTCGCCCGCCACCAGGGCCAGCACGACTACATCCTGCTGGACTGCGCACCGACCCTGGGCCTGCTGATGATCAATGCGCTGGCCGCGGCCGATCGCCTGATCATTCCCACCCAGGCCGAGCCGTTGGCCCTGCACGGCCTGGATGGCATGGTCCGCACCGGCGAGATGGTCGAGCGTTCGCGCCGCCGGCCGCTGCCGATCTCGATCCTGCCGACGCTGTTCGACCGCCGCACCCGCACCGGCAATGAATCGCTGCGCGCCATGCAGGACCGCCACGCAAGCCGCGTCTGGGAAGACGCGATTCCGATCGACACCCGGATCAGCAACGCGGCCGGCCTGACCCTGCCGAGCATCGGCGAGGACTATCCGGGACGCGGCCTGGCGGCCTATCGGCGTGCGTTGAACTGGATCCTCGGTGAGGACGCACGTGCCCTGGAGCAGGCGGCATGAACACCACCGGCATGCTGGACGACTATCTGGACGAGCTGCTCGGCGACATTGCCGTCGCACCGGTCGCCGCTGACGCCGCGCCACGCCCGACGAGCGCAGCAGCCGACGGCGAGCGCGAGCCGACCTGGGACGATCTGCCGGCAGAAGTGATCTACGAAACCGACGCCGTCGCAGCCGCCCCGGCCAGCGACGATGCTTCGCTCGAAGCCGCCTTCGACGCCGCCAACCTGCCTGCGGTCGACACCGAACGCGAGCCGACCTGGGACGATCTGCCGGCCGAAGTGATCTACGAAACCGACGCCGTCGCAGTGGCCCCGGCCAGCGACGATGCTTCGCTCGAAGCCGCCTTCGATGCTGCTGCCGCACCTGCCGCCGACGCCGACCGCGAGCCCACCTGGGATGACCTGCCGGCCGAGGTCGTCCATGAAGCCGCGCCCGTGGCCATTGCCGTTGTCGCACCGCCCGCGCCGGAACCTACCTGGGATGACCTGCCGGACGAAGTGATCTACGAAACCGACGCCGCCGACAGCCTGGCGCACACCGACAGCCCTGGATTGCAGGCCGCCTTCGAAGCCGCCGCCGACGGCGAAGTGGTTGCTGACATCGCTGCGCCGGCCGTTGCCAAGGCCGTCGCGCGCCCCGCAGCAGCACCGATGCCATCGATGACCCGCGCCGCCGTCGCACCGCCACCACGGCTCGCGGTGGACACCCCCTCCAGCAACCGCCCCGGCTCCTGGCAGGAGCTGCAGGCCCAGGCGCATCAGCCCGCCAGCAGCCCGCATCCGCAGAACCGCCGCGCCGCTGAACGCACGTCGCGTTGGCTGCGCCTGCGCTGCGGCGCCCAGGCCTACGCGCTGGAACTGCTGAAGGTGCAGGAAGTGGTGCTGCCGGTGCCGTTGCTGCCATTGCGCGGCACTGCCCCGGCAATGCTCGGCATCATGAACCTGCGTGGCCAGGTGGTGCCGGTGATGGATCTCGGCCTGCACCTGGGTGCGGCCTCCGCCGAGGATGACGCACAGACCCGCATTGTCGTGCTTGAAGAGAACGGCGAGACCCTGGGCCTGCGTGTGTCGGCCGTGGAGGACGTGGCCAACCTGACCGACTCGCAGATCGAGCCACCCGATACCGCCCGCATCTGCCAGATCTCCAATGAACTGTTCCGTGGCGTGGCCCGCATCAGCCAGCGGCCGATGATCCTGCTCGACGCCACGCAGCTGCTGGGGTGAATCCGTGCTCTGAATCGGTGCACGGCGCCGATACCCCTAAAGAACCGCCCCACGGTGCCGTTATGAATGCTGGAACCGTTTGTCCGGAGCAACGATGAGCACTGTCGAACTGGGTGAGGATCTCGGCATCGAGAGCAGCACCGAGCTCAAGAACCGCCTTTCGCCCTTGGTGGCGGAAGCAGGCGAGCTGACCCTGGATGCAAGCCAGGTCGGCCGCATCCACACCGCCAGCGTGCAGGTGCTGTGCGCCTTCGTGCAGGCCCGCCGCGAGGCAGGCCTGGGCACCGGCTTCCACGGTTGCACTGCAACCTTCCGTGACGCTGCACGCCTGTTGGGCGTCACCCAGGCCCTGGGCCTGGACGTACCCCATGACAACCTGAAATCTGTGGAGAACGCTGCATGAGCGCACGTATCTTGGTGGTGGACGATTCGGCGTCGATGCGCCAGATGGTTTCCTTCGCCCTCACCTCGGCCGGTTTTGCCGTCGAAGAAGCTGAAGACGGCGCGGTCGCGCTCGGACGTGCCAAGGGCCAGCGCTTCAATGCGGTGGTCACCGACGTCAACATGCCGAACATGGACGGCATCGCGCTGATCCGCGAACTGCGCCAGCTGCCGGACTACAAGTTCACGCCGATGCTGATGCTGACCACCGAGTCGGCAGCGGACAAGAAGTCCGAAGGCAAGGCCGCCGGTGCCACCGGCTGGCTGGTCAAGCCGTTCAATCCCGAACAGCTGGTCGCCACCGTGCAGAAAGTGCTGGGCTGATCGCCCCGCACTGCTCCCCCTCTTCGCTTCCGGATTGCCACTGCCATGAGCATGGACCTGCAACGCTTCCACGCCACCTTCTTCGAGGAGAGCCGCGAAGGCCTCGACGCCATGGAGGCTGGCCTGCTGGCCCTGGAATCGGGACAACAGGACCCGGAGATCATCAACTCGGTGTTCCGTGCCGCCCACTCCATCAAGGGTGGCGCAGGCACGTTCGGCTTCGATGCCATCGCCGGGCTGACCCACGTGCTGGAAACGCTGCTCGATGAGCTGCGGGCCGGCAAGCGCGCACTGGAAGGCAACGCCGTCGATGCGATGCTGTCGTCGGTGGACGTACTGCGCGCCCTGTTGCGCGAGGCCGAGCACGGCCAGCCCGCCGATCCTGCAGCGGTCGCTGCGGTGAAGGCGCGCCTGGAAGCGGTGCTGTCCGGCCAGGCACCCGCCGCCGCTGCACCCGCTGCCGCCAGCAAGGTGGACGACACGCCGGAAGCCTGGCAGATCGGCTTCACCCCGGCGCCGTCACTGTTCATGAGTGGCAACGACCCGTTGCGCATCATCCGCGAACTGGAACACCTGGGTTCGCTGCAGGTGGCCGCGCGCATGGATCGCCTGCCCGGCTTCGCCCAGCTCGACCCGCTCGAAGCCCACCTGGCGTGGGACCTGGGCCTGGTCGGCAAGGTGCCGCGGAGCAAGATCGAAGACACCTTCGCCTGGGTGCTGGACGACTGCGAACTGGACATCCGTCCGGCCGCACCGCCAAGCCTGGCCACCCAGGCACCGGCCGCCGCGCCGGTCGCTGCCCCTGCGCCCGCCGCTGCCGCACCGACGGCCAGCACCGGGGCCAGCCAGGAAGCAGAAACCTCCATCCGTGTCAGCGTCGACAAGGTCGATGCACTGATCAACCTGGTCGGTGAACTGGTCATCACCCAGGCCATGCTCAAGCAGGTTTCGCACGCGCTGGACCCGGTGCATGCCGAGAGCCTGTTCGCCGGCCTCGACCTGCTTGAACGCAATACCCGTGACCTGCAGGAGGCTGTGATCGGCGTGCGCATGCTGCCGGTCGACGCAGTGTTCCGCCGCTTCCCACGCCTGGTCCGCGACCTGTCCGGCCGCCTGGGCAAGCACGTGCGCCTGCGCACCATCGGCGAAGGCACCGAGCTGGACAAGGGCCTGATCGAGAAGATCGCCGATCCGCTGGTGCATCTGGTCCGCAATTCCATCGACCACGGCCTGGAAATGCCGGACGTGCGTCGCGATGCCGGCAAGGACGAGACCGGCACGATCACCTTGGCCGCTTCGCACCAGGGCGGTCATATCGTCATCGAAGTCAGCGACGATGGCCGCGGCCTGAACCGCGAGAAGATCCTGGCCAAGGCGCAGGAACGGGGCCTGGCCGTACCGGACAACCCCACCGACTCGCAGGTCTGGGACCTGATCTTCCAGCCCGGCTTCTCCACCGCCGATGCGGTCACCGACCTGTCCGGCCGCGGCGTGGGCATGGACGTGGTCCGCCGCAACATCCAGGCGCTCGGTGGCGAGGTGCAGATTGAAAGTGGCCTCGGCACCGGCACCCGTACGCTGATCCGGCTGCCGTTGACCCTGGCCATCCTCGACGGCATGACCGTGGCGGTGGCCGGCGAAACCCTGATCCTGCCGCTGGCCTACGTGCTTGAAGCACTGCAGCCGCAGCCTGACGACATCCGCAGCATGGCCGGCGAAGGCCGCGTGCTGCGCGTGCGCGGCGAATACCTGCCGATCCTGTCGCTGAGCGAGTACTACGGCTATGGCCAGCGTGCACCCGGCAGTGAATCGCTGGTGGTGGTGGTTGAAGGCGATGGCCAGAAGATCGCGCTGGAAGTGGACGAACTGGTCGGCCAGCAGCAGGTCGTGGTGAAGAACATCGAGAACAACTACCGCCGCATCGGCGGAGTCTCCGGTGCCACCATCCTCGGCGATGGCCGCGTCGCCCTGATCGTCGACATCGGCGGCCTGGTGCGTTCGCTGCGGGTGCCGCAGGCCGCCTGAGCTGCGCTACACGTTGTACCTGACCGCCGCCCTCCGGGGCGGCGGTTTTCGTTTGCGCGCGGGCACGGCAACAATCGTACCCACGCGCAACGCGGCGGCGCCGACAACCGTGAACTCCGTCTTGCTGCACCGTGAACCCGATCGGCGGCTTGGTTTCACCTGAAACCGCGCCATCAGTGCAGAAGGCCCGCCGCTGCGTGCTTTCCGTTGGTTTCCCCTACGCCAGCGAATGTGACATCGGTCCATAAAGTACGGCGCAGCTGCGCCGCTATCTCGGGTTGACGGCAGTCACCGATCCTTCACCCGACACCACCGTTCCCTCCTGCAACGACCTTTTGCCTGCGGCGCCGCCGCCGGTATTCTGCCCACCTTGGAGCACCCTGCATGAAGTGGTTCCACGATCTGCCCATCGCCCGCAAGCTGGCTGTGGGATTCACCCTGACCACCCTGATGACCGTCGTGCTGGGTGCGTTCGCCCTGGTCCGCCTGTCCGAAGCCAACGCCAAGCTGACCTCGATGGCGACCAACGACATTCCATCGGTGCAGTACCTGGGTGAAGTGCGCTCGCAGCTGGGTGAGTTCCGCACCTATGAGCTGGCCCAGATCAGCATGCTGGACCAGCCGGAGAAGGTCGCCGACTACAACAAGCGCATGAACGACACCGCTGCAGTGGTGCGCGAGCAGCTGACGGCCTATGCCAAGCTGCCGGCCGGCGACAAGGAACGCGCGCTGTACCAGACCGTGCAGGCCGACGTCGATGGCTACTTCGCCGCCAATGCCAAGCTGCGTGAAGCGGCTACCGCCGGTGATGGCGAAGCGGCCCGGCAGATTTCCGACGAGCAGTCCCGCCCACTGCGTCGCAAGGCGTTCGAAGACCTGAAGGCGCTGGGTGCGCTGCTGGGTACCCAGATGCAGGGCAAGATCGACGACGCCAACGCGACCCACCGCAACAGCATGCTGGCCATCATCGCCGCCATCGTGCTGCTGGTGGTGGTCGCCGCGACCCTGGCCGTGATCATCTCGCGCGCCGTGGTCGGCCCGCTGGGCAAAGCCGTGCATGCCATCCAAGCCGTCGCCCGCGGCGATCTCAGCGTCACCACCCAGGCCACCGGCAAGGATGAGGCGGGCCGCATGCTGGCGGCTACCGCGGAGATGACCGCGATGCTGCGTCGCTTCTCCGAGCAGACCCAGCTGATGGCACAGATGCATGCCGGCCCCGATATCAGCCACCGCATTCCGGAAGACTTCCCGGGCGTCTATGGCCAGCTCGCCGGCGGCATCAACACGGTGATCTTCGAACACCTCGATGCGATCCGTGATGCCATCGATGTGCTCAACCAGTACGCCACCGGCAACCTCACCCCCGATGCGCGCCGGTTGCCGGGCAGCCGCGCGATCCTGCACGAATCGATGGATGCGGCCAAGGCCAGCCTGCTGGCCATCAACACGCAGATCCAGCACCTGGCATCGGCCGCCGCCGCCGGCGACTTCAGCCAGCGCGGCGATGCACACCGCTTCGATCACGATTTCCGCGTGATGATCGAGCAGCTCAACAGCATGATGGAGGTCGCCGACGGCAATCTTGGCCAGCTGTCGCAGCTGCTGCAGTCCATCGCCGCGGGCGACCTGACCGCACGCATGGACGGCCAGTTCCACGGCGTGTTCGCCCGCATGCGTGACGATGCCAACACCACCGTCGCCCAGTTGACCCAGATCGTCAGCCAGATCCAGGCCAGCACCTCGAGCATCACCCTGGCCTCGGGCGAAATCGCCTCGGGCAACAGTGACCTGTCGCGCCGTACCGAACAGCAGGCGGCCAACCTGGAAGAAACCGCCGCCTCGATGGAGGAACTGACCTCCACCGTGCGCCAGAACGCCGAACATGCGCGCCAGGCCAACCAGCTCGCCATCGGTGCGCATGGCGTGGCCTCGCAGGGCGGTGAAGTGGTCGGCCAGGTGGTCACCACCATGTCGGCCATCGAAGCGTCCTCGAAGAAGATCGCCGAGATCATCTCGGTCATCGACGGCATCGCCTTCCAGACCAACATCCTGGCGCTCAATGCCGCAGTGGAAGCGGCCCGTGCCGGCGAACAGGGCCGTGGCTTTGCCGTGGTCGCCAGCGAGGTGCGCACTCTCGCCCAGCGCTCGGCCGCCGCCGCCAAGGAGATCAAGGGGCTGATCGACGACTCGGTCGGCAAGGTCGCCGAGGGTTCCAGCCTGGTCCACCAGGCCGGCAGCACCATGGGCGAGATCGTCGCGTCGGTGCAGCGCGTGACCGACATCATGGCCGAGATCTCCGCCGCCTCGCAGGAACAGTCGGCCGGCATCGAGCAGGTCAACCAGACCGTGGTGCAGATGGACGAAACCACCCAGCAGAACGCCGCGCTGGTGGAAGAAGCCACCGCTGCAGCACGGGCGATGGAAGACCAGGCCGCACAGCTGGGCGAGGCCGTCGCACGCTTCCGCCTGGCCGCACCGAGCGCGGGCAATGCGATCCCGCGCGCAGCCATGGCCGTGGCCGGCAGTGCTCCGCGCAAGGCGGCGCCCGCATCCATCGCCGCACCTGCGCGCGTACGCAAGCCCGTTGCGCAGCCGGCCCTGGCCGGTGACGGCGACTGGCAGGAGTTCTGATCGCAGCATCGGGGTGGCCGCGCGCCACCCCGTCAGCGGAAAGGCAGCGCCGGGCCATGCCCGGCCCGGGCACCACGCTTGCCCGACCGCCGCGGGCATGGCACAACGGAGCAAACGAGTGCGTTCGGTGCTACATAAATCCGCAACGCAGCCGATACCTCTTTCGAGCCACGTGCCCACACGCGTCGGCGCCCGCCCCTGACCACAGATTCCATGTCCGACGGCCACGACACTGCACTGCCCGAAGTCCATGCGGCCGACGCCGCGGATGATCGCTTTCTGGTCCGCAACCCGCGCCAGGTGCGGCAGCTGCTGCGTTCGCTGATCGAGCAGCGATCACTGATCAACGCCCATATCGACGGCCGCGATCGCTCCTTCCCCACCGCCCTGCTGGAACTGGACGACGACGAGGATTTCCTGCTGCTCGATGGCAGCCCGCAGGAGGCCTCCAACCGCGCCGCCGAACAGTCCGACCACCTGCTCTGCTTCGCCCAGCTGGAACGGGTACTGGTGCGTTTCCGCCTGCATGACCTGCAGCGCGTGGACAACGAGGGCCATGTTGCGTTCCGTGCACCGCTGCCCGATGAACTGGTGCACCTGCAGCGGCGCGAGCTGTACCGGCTGGAAACCCCCATCACCGACTCACCGCAATTGCTGCTGCCACCGGGCGAGGCCCGCGCCGAAGCCTTCTCGATGCGGGTGGTGGACATCAGTGGCGGCGGCCTGGCGGTAACCGTTCCCACCGACTGCGCCATCTTCAGCCTGCAGCAGCGCTACCGGGCGCAGCTGTCGATGCCCGATGGCCCGGACCTGCAGATCGAACTGGTGGTCTGCAACCTGCTGCCGCAACGCCTGCCCAACGGCACCGAAGTCAAGCGCGTCGGCATGCGCTTCGACGACCTGCCTCGCGGTGGCGACAGCGCCATCCAGCGCTACATCTTCCGCATCGACCGCCAGCGCAAGGCACGCCGCAACGGCGAGCTCTGACACCCCCACGGCGGGTAGTGCCGGCCGCTGGCCGGCAACCTCGAAACCGCGTGGATACCGGTGCCAGTAGATCCACGCCATGCGTGGATGCATGCCTCCCCGGTAGATCCACGCCATGCGTGGATGCATGCCTCCCCGGTAGATCCACGCCATGCGTGGATGCATGCCTCCCCGGTAGATCCACGCCATGCGTGGATGCAGGATTGCCGGCCAGCGGCCGGCACTACCCCGCCCAGGTGGATCCACGCCATGCGTGGATGCAGGAACTGCCTAAAGTCCCCCACCCAGGGGCCGATATCGAGCCTGACACCGGCACTTCCGGCAGAACCAGGACCCCTCGATGAACGACAAGAACAGCTCCGCCGCCGGCGCCGATGGCGAATTCCTCAGCTTCACCCTCGGCGCCGAGCACTACGGCGTGGATATCCTCAAGGTGCAGGAAATCCGCGGCTACGACGCCGTCACCCGCGTCCCCGATGCGCCCGACTACATCAAGGGTGTCATCAACCTGCGCGGCACCATCGTGCCGGTGATCGACCTGCGCCTGAAACTGCGCCTGGAAGACGCCCGCTACGACGCCTTCACCGTGATGATCGTGCTCAACGTAGAAGACCGCGTGGTCGGCATCGTGGTCGACAGCGTCTCCGACGTGATCCCGCTGTCGGCCGAGCAGATCCGCCCGACCCCGGAATTCGGCGCAGCCGTCGACACCCGCTTCATCTCCGGCATCGGCACCCACGACGACCGCATGCTGATCCTGCTGGATATCGAAACCCTGCTGGACAGCGCCGACATGGGCCAGACCAACGTCGCCGAAGACGCTGCTGCCTGAACAAACGGACCCTCTTCACGTTTCTGTTACGCAGCCCTTCAGTTCCCCTCATCCACGCCGATAGGGGGACAGAAGCCGGTCGCGCAGGAACGCGCCAAGGCCGGATCCACCATCACCATCCCCGGAGAATCACCCCGATGAAGTCCCTGCTTGCGTTCGTTTCGGCTGCCGTCCTGGCCACCACCGCTTCCTCCGCCTTCGCGCAGTCGGCCGAGATGATTCCGCCGGAGATGGCACCGCGTGCCGTCGGCAAGGACGGCATGGTCTGCGGCAAGGTTGAAAAGGCCCGCTTCGCAGAAGGTTCCGAAGGCCAGCCGACCTTCCTGTACATGGGCGGCGCCTTCCCGCGCCACACCTTCTCGGCACGCATCGCCGGCGAGAACCGCGGCAAGTTCTCCTTCCCGCTGGAAACCCTGGAAGGCAAGACCGTGTGCGTGATCGGCAAGATCCAGCGCGACGCCTCGCGCGCGGAAATCGAAGTCAGCTCGCCGTCCAGCCTGAAGCTGGCCAACATCAAGTAATCCGCTGTCCGTCAGACCGCGCCGGCCAGCGTGCCGGCGTGGCTGTTGCAACCGGGCCCCGCGCCCGGCCGCGTCTGCCTTAGGAGATCGCAACGCCCATGCCGTGGATCAACAACCTGAAACTGATGCCGAAGCTCATGCTGACCTTCGGTGTCCTCTTGCTGGTGATGCTGCTGCAGGGCATCGTCGCCTACCGTGGCCTGCATTCGCTGAACAACGTGACCACCGAACTGGCCGGTTCACGGATGGAGAGCATCCGCATGGCCGGCGAGATGCGCGGCATGCTCGGCGAGTACCGCAACAGCGCCTACCAGCAGCTGATCCGCGCCAGCGACGACGTCAAGGCCGACGCCCGCAAGCAGGCCGTGGAACTGCGCACCAGCATGGACAAGTCGATCAAGGACTATCCGAAGCTGGTCGACAACGCACAGCAGAAGAAGCTGTTCGACACCTTCGCCAAGGACTGGAAGGACGCGCTGGCCTCCTATGACAGCGTCACCGAAATGCTGGAGCTGGACCTGCCCGACGATGCGATCGACACCTTCGTCGGCGAGACCCGCACCAAACACCGCAAGGCCGGCGCCGCGCTTGAAGCGCTGATCGCCGAAGACAACCGCCTCGCCCGCGCCTCGCGCGACGAAGCCGCCTCCACCTACTCCGCCTCGGCGGTGCTGACCGTCATCGCCCTGCTCGGCGGCGCCGCGCTCGGCCTGGTGCTGGTGTGGCTGTTCGCCCGTGCCCTGGTCGGCAGCGTGCGTGGCGCCGTCTCGGTGGCCAACGACGTCGCCGGTGGCAAGCTTGATGGTCATATCGACGTCAGCCGCCAGGACGAAGTGGGCGAACTGATGCAGGCCATGCAGCGCATGCAGCGCGACCTGCGCGAGCGCACCGAAACCGACCAGGCCATCGCCCGCGAAAACCTGCGCATCCGCACCGCGCTGGATTACAGCTCGACCGGCGTCTACCTCACCGACCCCAACAACACCATCGTCTACAGCAACCGCGCCCTGCAGCAGACCCTGGCCCAGTACCAGGACGAGCTGCGCCGCGACCTGCCCGACTTCGACGTCCACGCCTCGCTGGTCGGCAAGCCGGTCACCGTGCTTGAACACCGCGGCGAGATGGACAACACCCTGCTGGCCAACCTCAAGCAGCATGGCGTTGCCCGCCGCCCGATGCAGTACGGCGATGCCCAGTTCGCCCAGGTCGTGTCGACCATCCGCAACGAAGACGGCGACACCGTCGGCTACGTGGTGGAATGGCGCGACCGCACCCAGGAAGCGCAGGTCGAGGCGGAAGTGGCGCGGGTGATCGCCCAGGCCGCTGCCGGCGACCTGTCCGGCCGCATCGATGCCAACGACAAGGAAGGCTTCTTCCTGCAGCTGGCCCAGCAGATCAACGGTCTGCTGGACGCCAACTCGGGCAGCATCGAACAGATCTCCGGCCTGCTCGCCGCACTGTCGCAGGGTGACCTGACCGTGCGCATGCACGGCGACTACCAGGGCGTGTTCGCCCGCATGCGCGACGATGCCAATGCCACCGCCGCGCAGCTTAGCGAGATCGTCACCCGCATCAAGCAGTCCAGCCGTGCGATCAGCTCGGCCGCCGGCGAAATCGCCTCCGGCAACAGTGACCTGTCGCGCCGCACCGAACAGCAGGCCGCGAACCTGGAAGAAACCGCCGCCTCGATGGAGGAGCTGACTTCCACCGTGCGCCAGAACGCTGAGCACGCACGCCAGGCCAACCAGCTCGCCATCGGCGCGCACGGCGTGGCATCGCAGGGCGGCGAAGTGGTCGGCCAGGTGGTCACCACCATGTCGGCCATCCAGGCCTCGTCGAAGAAGATCGCGGAAATCATCTCGGTCATCGACGGCATTGCCTTCCAGACCAACATCCTGGCGCTGAACGCGGCGGTGGAAGCGGCCCGTGCCGGCGAACAGGGCCGTGGTTTCGCCGTGGTCGCCAGCGAAGTCCGTACCCTCGCCCAGCGCTCGGCCGCCGCCGCCAAGGAAATCAAGGGCCTGATCGACGACTCGGTCGGCAAGGTCAACGACGGCTCGGCGCTGGTGCACAAGGCCGGCGCCACCATGGGCGAGATCGTCGCCTCGGTGCAGCGCGTGACTGACATCATGTCCGAGATCTCTGCTGCCTCGCAGGAGCAGAGCGCCGGCATCGAGCAGGTCAATCAGACCGTGGTGCAGATGGACGAAACCACCCAGCAGAACGCCGCGCTGGTGGAAGAAGCCACCGCCGCCGCACGTGCGATGGAAGAACAGGCGGGCCACCTCAGCGAGGCGGTCTCGATCTTCGTGGTAGACGAAGCCGAAGCCGTGGTCGCCACGCGCGCACCGGCACCGCGCGCGTCTGCACCGGCAGCCCCGGCTCCGGCACCGGCCGCACCGCCGGCCCGCCGCAGCACCGGCGGCCGATCCATGGCCACCGAACTGGCTGATGGAGACTGGCAGGAATTCTGATTCCTGCCTGACCCGAGGCACGAGAACGCCCTGGCCCCGCGCTGGGGCGTCTTCGTTTACGGGGCATCTGGATATCCAGCCAACGGCGAAGCCCCTCGGGTGGTCGGTCGAAAAGCTGGGCTGCTGAGGGTTGGCCGGGAGGGTGGGTTGCGCAGGGGACGCCGTGAATACGTCCTTGTAGGCTCGGGCGCGCCATCCATGGCGCTTACGCCCCTGCGCAACCCACCCTCCCGGCCACGGACAGTTTCCGTGCGCGTCCACCCCGGATTGAAGAAAGAAGAGCAGAAGCAACAGCCGCACCGCTTCCGGGGTCGGATCCGTTTCCGCAGGAAAACGGATCCGACCCCTCTCTCCAATTGGAAACCCAACGCTCTTGCTGTCCGACACAGTGGACGACGCGAGGGTTGGGCCGGGGTGGGGTGGCGGGACCGTTGGCGCCAAGGATGGCGCCATCGAGCCCCATGGATGGGTTCATGCGTGTCCTGCCACCCCACCCCGGCCCGACCCAGCACGCAGCAACACAGAGCCGACCAACCTGCCGTTGCCGTTGCCGTTGCCGTTGCTATTGCTGTTGCTTCAAACGCCTGCCGCAGGCAGCGCCGCAGCCGCCGCTGCAAGCAAACCTGAATACGTTCGAACAGCCCACCTCAATCCCCCGCCCCCGCGGCCGATAACGGTCATGTCACCGCTGCTCCCGATCAGCACCGGCGCCTCCACCCACCACCACCCGGGTACTGCTCGATGAATCTCCTGCATCGCTGGCAACACTACTTCAGCAATCTCTCCGTCCGACGCAAGCTCAATCTGCTCACGCTGCTGATCGCACTCGGCGTGATCGCGCTCTCGGTGATCGCTGCCCGCATGCAGTACCTGGACCTGACCGATACCCGCAAGTCTTCGCTGAAGACCCAGGTCGAACTGAGCTACGGCATCCTCGACCACTACCATCGCCTGGCCGGAACCGGCGAGCTCAGCGAAGAAGCTGCCAAGGCCGCCGCGCTGCAGGCGCTGGAAGTCATGCGCGCGCATAACGATACCTATTACTACAACATCTACGACACCAGCTATCACGTGCTCATGCACCCGTTCCGCAAGGATCTGGTGGGCAAGGACATGAAGGACTTCCGTACCGGCGATGGCATCCGCATCTACTACGACCAGATCGAAGCGGCCAAGGCTGGCGGCGGTTTCGTCGCCTATCGCTGGGCCAAGCCCGGCGAGAAGGGCGAAGTCGAAAAGGTCGCCTACGCCGGCCTGTTCAAGCCCTGGAACTGGGTGGTCAGCAGCGGCGTGTACATGGATGACGTGCAACAGCAGGCACTGGTCTTCACCGCCATCATGACCCTGGCCGGCGGCGTGCTGGTGCTGATCGTGCTTGCATTGAGCTGGGTCATCGGCAACCGCATCGCACGCCCACTGAAGCTGGCCACCGCCGTGGCCGAAGGCATCGCCGGCGGCAAGCTGGACAGCCACATCGGCCCGCAGCCGCATGACGAAACCGGTCGCCTGCTCGAAGCCATGTCGCGCATGCAGCAGCAGCTGCACGCGGTCATCAGCGGCCAGCGCGAGATGGCGCGCCGCCACGATGGCGGTGAACTCAGCTACCGCATCGACGCCAGCAGCTTCCCCGGCGAATACGGACTGATGGTGCAGGAAACCAACGTCCTGGTCGGCAGCCACGTGCAGACCCTGCACGATGTGCTGAATGTCGTGCAGCAGTACGCCGTGGGCGACCTCAGCAGCGACATCGCGCGCTATCCGGGCGAAAAGGCGGCGATGACCACCACCGTCGACACGGTCAAGGCCAACCTCGGCCGCATCAACGCCGAGATCAAGCAGCTGGCCAGTGCCGCCGCCGCGGGCGACTTCAGCCAGCGCGGCGATGCACAGCGCTTCGATCACGATTTCCGCACCATGCTGGAAAACCTCAATGCCATGATGGCAGTCAGCGATGACAACCTCGGCAAGCTCTCGCAGCTGCTGTCGTCCATTGCCGACGGCGACCTGACGGCACGCATGCACGGTGACTACCAGGGCGTGTTCGCCCGCATGCGCGACGATGCAAACGCCACGGTCAGCCAGCTGACCCAGATCGTCAGCCAGATCCAGGCCAGTGCCTCCAGCATCACCCTGTCAGCCGGCGAAATCGCGTCGGGCAACAGCGATCTGTCGCGCCGTACCGAGCAGCAGGCCGCCAATCTGGAAGAAACCGCCGCCTCGATGGAAGAACTGACCTCCACCGTGCGCCAGAACGCCGAGCACGCCCGCCAGGCCAACCAGCTCGCCATCGGCGCGCATGGCGTGGCCTCGCAGGGCGGCAGCGTGGTCGGCCAGGTGGTCACCACCATGTCGGCCATCGAAGCATCCTCGAAGAAGATCGCCGAGATCATCTCGGTCATCGATGGCATCGCCTTCCAGACCAACATCCTGGCGCTGAACGCCGCAGTGGAAGCGGCCCGTGCCGGCGAACAGGGCCGTGGCTTCGCCGTGGTCGCCAGCGAAGTGCGTACCCTCGCCCAGCGCTCGGCCGCCGCCGCCAAGGAGATCAAGGGGTTGATCGACGACTCGGTCGGCAAGGTCGCCGAGGGTTCCAGCCTGGTCCACCAGGCCGGCAGCACCATGGGCGAGATCGTCGCCTCGGTGCAGCGCGTGACCGACATCATGGCCGAGATCTCCGCCGCCTCGCAGGAGCAGTCCGCCGGCATCGAGCAGGTCAACCAGACCGTGGTGCAGATGGACGAAACCACCCAGCAGAACGCCGCGCTGGTGGAAGAAGCCACCGCCGCCGCGCGGGCGATGGAAGACCAGGCCGCACAGCTGGCCGACGCCGTGGCGATCTTCCGCCTCGACAACCAGGTCGCTGTCGCAGTGAAGGCGGTGACCGCCAAGGTCGCGCCGAAGGCTGCCAGCCCTGCGCCTTCGCGACCGTTGTCGACGCCCGCACCGATCCGCCGTACCCACTCCAGCACCGTCGTCTCCAACGACGGCGACTGGCAGGAATTCTGATCCTCGCGGCGGCTCCGGCCGCCGCCCCGCCGATGGACACGTCACCCGTGCAGAGCCCTACCCCCATCGTCAGCGGTACGCGCGAATTCGAATTCGCCGACCGTGATTTCCGCCGCGTCTGCGACCTGATCTACCAGCGCGTGGGCATCGCCCTCGCCCCGGCCAAGCGCGACATGGTGTACGGACGCCTGTCGCGCCGCCTGCGTACGCTGGGCATGCGCAGCTTCCAGCAGTACCTGGACCACCTGGAACAGGGTGATGGTGACGAGTGGCAGGCATTCACCAATGCGCTGACCACCAACCTCACTGCGTTCTTCCGCGAGCCGCACCACTTCGACAAGCTGCGCGAAGAACTGCAGCAGCGCGCCAGCCGTGCGCCGCTGCTGCTGTGGTCCTGCGCCGCCTCCACCGGCGAAGAACCCTACTCGATGGCGATTACCGCCTGCGAGGCCTTCGGTACCCTGAAGCCACCGGTACGCATCATCGCCACCGACGTCGATACCCAGGTGCTGGCCACCGCCGGCCGTGGCGTCTACAACATCGATCGCGTCACCAGCCTCGATCCGGACCTGCGCCGCCGCTACTTCCAGCGCGGCAGCGGCCCCAACGAGGGCCAGTGCCGCGTGCTGCCAGCGCTGCGCGAGCTGATCGAGTTCCGCCCATTGAATCTGCTCGCCCCGCGCTACGACGTCGGCGGCCCGTTCGATGCGCTGTTCTGCCGCAACGTGATGATCTACTTCGACAAGCCGACCCAGCGCGCGATCCTGGGCCGGCTGGTGCAGCACCTGTCCGACGATGGCCTGCTCTACACCGGCCACTCGGAGAACTACCTGCACGCCGCCGACCTGATCCAGCCCTGCGGACGCACCCTGTACCGCCGTGCGGCAAAGGCAGGCGCATGAACGCATCGCTGCGTACCGACGATGTGATGCGTTACCAGGACGCGCGCTTCAAGACCATTGCAGCCAAGCTGCTGCCGACCCAGTATCTGGTGGTCGACGACACCACCGCGCTGACCACTACGCTCGGCTCCTGCGTGGCGGCCTGCCTGCGCGACCCGGTGCTGAAGATCGGCGGCATGAACCACTTCCTGCTGCCCGAAGGCAACGCCGGCGACGGCGCGCCCGCGCGCTACGGCAGTTACGCGATGGAACTGCTGATCAACGACATGCTAAAGCGCGGCGCGCACCGCAAGCGCATCGAGGCCAAGGTGTTCGGCGGCGCCAACGTGCTCAAGGGTTTCACCAGCAATCCGGTCGGCACCCGCAACGCCGAGTTCGTGCGCCAGTACCTGCAGGCCGAGCACATTCCGATCATCGCCGAGGACCTGTGCGGCATCCATCCGCGCAAGATCTGGTTCTTCGCCGATACCGGCCGCGTGGTGGTGCAGCGCCTGCCACACGCACACGAAGCCGAAGTAGCCGCCACTGAATCGGCAGTGCGTGCACGCCTGTCCAAGGCCCCGGTCACCGGCGGCGTGGAGCTGTTCGAATGACGCTCACCGGCAACGCCCCCTGCCGGGTCCTGATCGTCGACGACTCCGCCGTGGTGCGCCAAATGCTCACCGAGATACTGTCCAGCGATCCATCCATCGACGTGGTCGGCACCGCCGCCGACCCGCTGCTGGCACGCGAGAAGATCAAGCGCCTGGCCCCGGACGTGATCACCCTGGACGTGGAAATGCCGCGCATGGACGGCCTGGCGTTCCTGGAGAACCTGATGCGCCTGCACCCGCTGCCGGTGGTGATGATCTCCTCGCTGACCGAACGTGGCGCCGACACCACCCTGCAGGCGCTGGCGCTGGGCGCGGTGGACTTCGTCTCCAAGCCGAAACTGGACGTGGCACGCGGCCTGCAGGCCTACGCCGACGAGATCATCGCCAAAGTGAAGATGGCGGCGCGCTCGCGGGTGCGCCCGCTGGTGCGCGCTGCCGCACCGAAGCTCCTGCTGGAAGCCGCGCCTGCGATGCGCCCCGCCGCGCCGCAGTTCCGTACCACCGACCGCCTGATCGCGATCGGCTCGTCAGCCGGTGGCACCGAAGCCCTGCGCGTGGTGTTGGAAGGAATGCCCGCCGATGGCCCGGCCGTGGTGATGACCCAGCACCTGCCGGCCAGCTTCAGCAGCGCCTTCGCCGAACGCCTGGACCGCCACTCGGACATGGCCGTGCGCGAGGCCAGCGACGGCGAAGCGGTGCTGCCCGGCCACGCTTACCTGCCACCGGGCGGCAAGCACCTGCGCATCATCCGCGACGGTGCGCGCTGGCGCTGCCGCGTGGACGACGGCCCGGCAGTGAACCGGCACAAGCCGGCGGTGGACGTGCTGTTCCGTTCGGTCGCGCAGAGTGCGGGTGGCAATGCCATCGGTGCCATCCTCACCGGCATGGGTGACGACGGCGCACGCGGCCTGCTGGAAATGCGCCAGGCCGGCGCCCCGACGCTGGTGCAGGACGAAGCCAGCAGTGTGGTCTGGGGCATGCCCGGTGCCGCGTTCAAGCTCGGCGCTGCCGAGGAACAGGTGCCGCTGGAGCGGATTGCCGAGCGGTTGCTGGTCCTGGCGCGAGGTTGATTGCCACTACAATTTCCCAACAAGTTGATCGAGTGAAAAGCGAGGAACGCATGGCCCATCTAACTGATATGGAAGAGCTTCTATCACTGATAGATTCAAAGACAATCCGAGAATACATGCGAGAGGCCATGAATTGCTACATGGCATCAGCGTATCGCGGGTGCATTGTCCTAAGCTACATCGCGCTGTTTGACGACATTTTGGCGAAGCTTGAGCAGCTGGGAAAGATCAATGGCGCCGCCAAGGAAATCTTCGATAAAGCTTCAAAGAAGAAGGACGATCAAGACGTCTTTGAGAGCTTCCTCATTGACCAGCTTGCATCTAAGTCGCTAATAACGCATTTGGATGCAGCATTTCTTACAACACTGCGCACACTGAGAAACAAGTCAGCTCACCCTTCAGGACATCAGCCATCTCCGGAAGAGGCCAGATTCATATTTTTTGAAACAATAAGCAGATTTCTCGGCAGGCCAATCCTATCTACCACGCAACTAGTGGATGAGATACTGAATCGCTTAGATAACGAGAATTTCTTTCCGACAAGCTCGATTGTTGACATATCTACCATTGTCAACGAAGAAGTCACAAAGCTGCACGCTCAGGCGCTTCCGCAACTAATTTCAAAACTTGGTGCCCGAGTGGCGTCAACCTCAGGCAAAGCGGCAAGCAATTCCGAGTACTTCCTGATAGGACTAGCCAGATCGGGCGGGAAAGACGTCGAAAGCCAAATTGCCGAGAGAATAGTAAAAGAAAAATGTGACGACTCCAGATACTCAAGGCTAATCCTTAGCCTTGTATCCTCGAACGCGGCAGTGGTCCGCAACTTGTCGGGAGCCACTTTAAGCCGATTTAAACAACTGATTTCGGATCGCATCAGCTCCATAAAAGACGGCGAAAACGAAACCAAATTTGCTCATCCAACGTCTGTCCTTGCAGCGATTCTAAGGGACATTCCAGACGAACAAGCGATCCTCCTCTACAAGAGTGAGCTGGAAAAGCTGTTCCACAAATCGCCATACTCCGGCATTCTTCTTAATTCACTAAAGGACCGCCCGAAGACTGCTGACATCTACTATGAAATCGTCCGGGCAAAAGCCAGCTCCAGCAACTGGGATACCGCTAATGATTTTTCGTCATCCATAGAAGACTTGGACGGAAAATTCGGACCAATCCTATCCGAACAGCAATCGTTCGGAATTGTCGCATCAATTGTGAATGCCGCACAATGGAACGCCTTCTCCGCCATGGCGCTTGTCCGAACGAAATTTGCATCGATACCCGCAATCTTCAGCAAAGCGAAAGCGTTTGTTAAAAATCAACCAGCAATCGCAGAGATTGATCTCGATTCGATTCTTGACACAAAAATTGAATTTGAAAAATTCAATGAAAAGTACATCTCTGAAGAGGGCCAAGATGCCGGCACTTGAGTCGCTGCCGCGCAGCGAGCCATCAAGCCAACCCATAGATGGCCGTCCAACCATTACAGATGAGGAGATCTACTTTCCCAGAAGGGATCGCACAATCAAGCCAGTTCTAGAAACCTTATCTTTTGCAATCTCAAAAAGATTATTTACTTTCACATCAGGATCCTTGTAGTCAAATCGTTCGCGCACCCGCCACAAAGAACCCCGGCTTTCACCGGGGGTTCTTCGTTTCAACGGGTTGCCGGCCAGCGGCCGGCACTACCATGCGTCTTCCACTCACAGAAAACCCCGGCGCGAGCCGGGGGCTTTCAGTTACCGCATCAGGCAGCGACCGTCTTGGCCACGTCCTGGTATTCCTCGATCTGGTCGAAGTTCATGTAGCGGTAGATCTCCGCGCCGCTGGCGGCGATCACGCCTACATCGGCCATGTACTCTTCCTTGGTCGGGATGCGGCCCAGACGCGAGCAGATCGCGGCCAGTTCGGCCGAACCCAGGTACACGTTGGTGTTGCGGCCCAGGCGGTTCGGGAAGTTGCGGGTCGAGGTCGACATCGCGGTGGAGCCTTCGCGGATCTGCGCCTGGTTGCCCATGCACAGCGAGCAGCCCGGCATTTCCATGCGTGCGCCGGTCGCGCCGAAGGTGCCGTACACGCCTTCCTTGGTCAGCTCGGACGCATCCATCTTGGTCGGCGGGGCCACCCACAGGCGGGTCGGCAGGTCACGCTTGCCTTCCAGCAGCTTCGCAGCCGCACGGAAGTGACCGATGTTGGTCATGCACGAACCGATGAACACTTCGTCGATCTTGGCGCCAGCGACTTCGGACAGGGTCTTCACGTCGTCCGGGTCGTTCGGGCAGGCCACGATCGGCTCGTGGATATCGGCCAGGTCGATCTCGATGACGGCGGCGTATTCGGCGTCCGCATCCGGCTCCAGCAGCTCCGGGTTGGCCAGCCACGCTTCCATCTTCTCGATACGGCGCTGCAGCGAGCGCGGATCCTGGTAACCCTCGGCAATCATCCACTTCAGCAGGGTGATGTTGCTGGTCAGGTACTCGATGATCGGTTCCTTGTTCAGGCGCACCGAGCAACCGGCAGCCGAACGCTCGGCCGAAGCGTCGGACAGCTCGAACGCCTGCTCGACCTTCAGTTCCGGCAGGCCTTCGATTTCCAGGATGCGGCCGGAGAAGATGTTCTTCTTGCCAGCCTTGGCCACAGTCAGCAGGCCCGACTTGATTGCGTACAGCGGGATCGCGTTGACCAAATCACGCAGGGTCACGCCCGGCTGCATCTTGCCCTTGAAGCGCACCAGCACCGATTCCGGCATGTCCAGCGGCATCACGCCGGTGGCAGCGGCGAAGGCCACCAGGCCCGAACCGGCCGGGAACGAAATGCCCACCGGGAAACGGGTGTGCGAGTCACCACCGGTACCGACGGTATCCGGCAGCAGCATGCGGTTGAGCCAGCTGTGGATCACGCCGTCGCCCGGACGCAGCGAGACGCCGCCACGGGTGGAGATGAACTCCGGCAGGGTGTGGTGGGTCTTCACGTCCACCGGCTTCGGGTACGCAGCGGTGTGGCAGAACGACTGCATCACCAGGTCGGCCGAGAAGCCCAGGCAGGCCAGGTCCTTCAGCTCGTCGCGGGTCATCGGGCCGGTGGTGTCCTGCGAACCGACCGAGGTCATCTTCGGTTCGCAGTAGGTGCCCGGGCGCATGCCCTGGCCTTCCGGCAGGCCACAGGCGCGGCCGACCATCTTCTGCGCCAGCGAGAAGCCCTTGCCGGTGTCGACCGGCTGCACCGGCAGACGGAACAGGTCGGTCGGGGCCAGGCCCAGCGCCTCGCGCGCCTTACCGGTCAGGCCGCGACCGATGATCAGCGGAATGCGGCCACCGGCACGCACTTCGTCGAACAGCACTTCGGACTTGACCTGGAACTCGGCGATCACTTCACCGTTCTTCAGCGCCTTGCCTTCGTACGGACGCAGCTCGACCACATCGCCGTGCTCCATCTTCGACACGTCCAGCTCGATCGGCAGTGCGCCGGCATCTTCCATGGTGTTGTAGAAGATCGGAGCGATCTTCGAACCCAGGCAGACGCCACCGGCGCGCTTGTTCGGGATGAACGGAATGTCATCGCCGGTCCACCACAGCACGCTGTTGGTAGCCGACTTGCGCGAGGAACCGGTGCCGACCACGTCGCCGACGTAGGCAACCAGGTGGCCCTTGTCCTTCAGCGACAGGATCTGCTGGATCGGGCCGCGCTTGCCGTCTTCTTCCGGGGTGAACGGCGCGTCGTCGCGCTTGTTCTTCAGCATCGCCAGGGCGTGCATCGGAATGTCCGGGCGGGTGGTCGCGTCCGGTGCCGGCGACAGGTCGTCGGTGTTGGTCTCGCCCGGCACCTTGAACACGGTGACGGTCAGGCTCTGCGGCACTTCCGGGTTGCTGGTGAACCACTCGGCATCGGCCCAGCTCTGCAGTACGGCCTGGGCGTTGGCGTTGCCCGCCTTGGCCTTTTCCTGCACGTCGTGGAAGGCATCGAACACCAGCAGGGTCTTCTTCAGCGCGTCGGCAGCGATGGCGCCAACGCTGGCATCGTCCAGCAGCTGCACCAGCGGCGCGACGTTGTAACCGCCCAGCATGGTGCCCAGCAGTTCGGTGGCGCGCTCGCGGCTGATCAGCGGGTTCTGCTCGCTGCCCAGTGCGATCGCAGCCAGGTACGAGGCCTTGACCTTGGCAGCGTCATCGACGCCGGCCGGTACGCGGTGGGTCAGCAGGTCGAGCAGGAACTCGGCCTCGCCCTGCGGCGGGTTCTTCAGCAGTTCGATGACATCGGCCGTCTGCTGCGCGGTCAGCGGCAGGGGCGGGATGCCAAGCGCAGCGCGCTCGGCGACGTGGTGGCGGTAGGCTTCCAACATGACAACTCCCGGGTAATACGATTTGAGGATTGGACGGGCTCAGGCTTGCGGCACGATCAGCTTCAGGCCCTTGAAGTAGTCGCGGTAAAACGTGTCGTTCCAGGTGATCAGGCCATCGCACTGCAGCAGTGCGTGGGCGCCGACCATGAATTCATCCAGGCTGCGGCGACTGCCGCTGCGCTGGCGGTGACGGCGGTGCATCTCGCCGGCGCGCAGCGCCGACTTGGCTTCCATCGGGTTGAAGTGCACGCCCATTTCTTCCAGCGCTTCGAGCACCTCGGCACCGCCGCGCAGCGATGCGCAGACCTCGGCCAGGGTCGCGCCGCAGACCACTACGCGGCCACCCACCAGGCTCTGCCTGAGGATGGCTTCCACGGCATCGGCCTGCGGACCATTGCTGAGCAGCTCGACCAGCACCGGTGAATCAACGGCGATCATCACGGCTTATTCCTCGTCGCGCACCGAACGCACGGCGGCGTCGGAGGATTCGAAGCCATCCAGCGCGAACTTGCCGCGCGCCCGTGAAATGGCATCGTCAACACTCTTGCGCAGGATGATGCGGCTGCCATCCAGTTCGACCTTCAGCAAGGTGCCCTTGGTCAGGCCGAGGGCATCACGCACCGCCTTGGGCAGGGTGATCTGTCCGCGTTCTGCAACAGTGGCTTCCATCGGTAGGCCCTCCAGAGTATGCACAAATTATACATACTTCCCCGGGCATACTTCCACCCTGAACTGGACCGGCACTCTGCCAGCCCTTGCTTCGCAAAGGATCGGCCACACACGTGACATACGCCATACACCTTCCCCTGTAGTCTGGAACCGATGCCGCAGGCCGGACCCGGCCCGGGTGAATCCATTCAGTTTGGGGTTCATACTGGGAGCACCGGGGCCAGCAGGCCCGCGGCGACCGCAAGCAGGCCCGTCCACGCACGAGCCACTGCAAGCCATCCGCAAGAGGAGTCATCCCGCATGAGCGATTCGTTCTCCACCCGCAGCCAGCTGGACGTCGGCGGCAAGACCTACGACTACTTCAGCCTGCCCAAGCTGGGCCAGCGCTTCGACATCTCCCACCTGCCCTACTCGATGAAGATCCTGCTGGAGAACCTGCTCCGGCACGAGGATGGCGGCGTCACCGTCGGCAAGGACCACATCGAAGCCGTCGCCCGCTGGCAGCCCAGCGCCGAACCGGATACCGAAATCGCCTTCATGCCCGCGCGCGTGGTCCTGCAGGACTTCACCGGCGTGCCCTGCGTGGTCGACCTGGCCGCGATGCGCGATGCGGTGGTCAAGCTCGGCGGCCGCCCCGAACAGATCAATCCGCTGATTCCCTCCGAACTGGTCATCGACCACTCGGTGCAGGTGGATGTGTTCGGCAAGCCCGACGCACTGGACCTCAACGGCAAGATTGAATTCCAGCGCAACCAGGAACGCTACGGCTTCCTGCGCTGGGGCCAGAAGGCCTTCGACAACTTCAAGGTGGTGCCGCCCAACACCGGCATCGTCCACCAGGTGAACCTGGAAAACCTGGCCCGCGTGGTGATGACCGCGGACAAGGACGGCAAGGCCGTTGCGTATCCGGATACCGTGTTCGGCACCGACAGCCACACCACGATGATCAACGGCATCGGCGTGCTCGGCTGGGGCGTGGGCGGCATCGAAGCCGAGGCGGCCATGCTCGGCCAGCCTTCGTCGATGCTGATTCCGCAGGTGGTCGGCTTCAAGCTGACCGGCAAGCTGCCCGAAGGCGCCACCGCCACCGACCTGGTGCTGACCGTCACCCAGATGCTGCGCAAGCTCGGCGTGGTCGGCAAGTTCGTGGAGTTCTACGGCGACGGCCTGCAGCATCTGCCACTGGCCGACCGCGCGACCATCGGCAACATGGCCCCCGAATACGGCGCCACCTGCGGCATCTTCCCGATCGATAACGAATCGCTGACCTACCTGCGCCTGTCCGGCCGCAGCGAAGAGCAGATCGCCCTGGTCGAAGCCTATGCCAAGGCGCAGGGCCTGTGGCACGACGCCAACAGCCCGCATGCGCAGTACAGCACCACACTGGAACTGGACATGGGCACGGTGAAGCCCTCGCTGGCCGGCCCCAAGCGCCCGCAGGACCGCGTGCTGCTGGAAGACGTGCAGAAGAACTACCGCGACGCGCTGGTCGGCATGACCGCCAACCGCGACAAGCGCAGCGAGGATGTCTCCACCTTCGTCAATGAAGGCGGCGGCGCCGCAGTGGGCAACGAGCAGCTGGCCAAGGGCTACGCCGACATCGAGATGGACGGCCGGAAGGTACGGCTGAAGGACGGCGCGGTGGTCATCGCCGCCATCACCTCGTGCACCAACACGTCCAACCCGGCGGTGATGATCGGTGCCGGCCTGCTGGCCCGCAACGCGGCCGCCAAGGGGCTGGACCGCAAGCCGTGGGTCAAGACCTCGCTCGGCCCAGGCTCGCGCGTGGTCACCGACTATCTTGAAAAGGCCGGCGTTCTCACCGAGCTGGAGAAGATCGGCTTCTACGTGGTGGGCTATGGCTGCACCACCTGCATCGGCAACTCCGGCCCGCTGCCGACCGAAGTCAGCGCCGGCATCGCCAGTGGCGACCTGGTGGTGACCTCGGTGCTGTCGGGCAACCGCAACTTCGAGGGCCGCGTGCACCCCGAAGTGAAGATGAACTACCTGGCCAGCCCGCCGCTGGTGGTGGCCTACGCCATCGCCGGCACCACCGACATCGACCTGACCACCGAACCGCTGGGCACCGGTAGCGATGGCCAGCCGGTGTACCTGCGCGACATCTGGCCGAGCAACAAGGAGATCGGCGACGTCATCGCCGCCACCGTCGGCCCGGAAATGTTCAAGCAGAACTACGCCGACGTGTTCAAGGGCGATACCCGCTGGAACACCATCGCCTCGCCGGACGGTGACCTGTACGAATGGAGCGATGCATCCACTTACATCAAGAACCCGCCGTACTTCGATGGCATGACCATGCAGGTCGGCAGCATCGATGATGTCCACGGCGCACGGGTGATGGGCCTGTTCGGCGATTCGATCACCACCGACCACATCTCCCCGGCCGGCAACATCAAGAAGGATTCGCCGGCAGGTCGCTTCCTGCAGGAGCGCGGCGTGCAGCCGGCCGACTTCAACAGCTACGGCAGCCGCCGCGGCAACGATGACGTGATGGTCCGCGGCACCTTCGCCAACATCCGCATCAAGAACCTGATGTTCGGTGGCGAAGAAGGTGGCAACACCCTGTACTACCCGGGTAACGGCGGCCAGCCGGAAAAGCTGGCGATCTACGATGCGGCAATGAAGTACAAGGCCGACAAGGTGCCGCTGGTGGTGCTGGCCGGCAAGGAATACGGCACCGGCTCGTCGCGTGACTGGGCCGCCAAGGGCACCCTGCTGCTGGGGGTGAAGGCGGTCATCGCCGAGAGCTTCGAACGCATCCACCGCTCCAACCTGGTCGGCATGGGCGTGCTGCCGCTGCAGTTCCGCAACGGCGAAAACGCACAGTCGCTGGGCCTGGATGGCTCGGAAGTGATCGATGTCACCGGCCTGCAGGATGGCGCCAGCAAGCGCGCCACGGTCACCGCGACCAAGGCCGATGGCACGAAGAAGACCTTCGAAGTCTCGGTGATGCTGCTGACACCGAAGGAAGTGGAGTACTTCCGCCACGGTGGCCTGCTGCAGTACGTGCTGCGCCAGCTGGCAGGTCGCTGAACCCTTCCGTGGACCCAATGAGCGGAAGCCCGGCCCCCGCGCCAGCGCGGGGGCGCTGCGGAGGCGCGCGAACCCGTGGTTCGCAAGCGCGCCTCCTCGCCCACCACGGTGGCCTGCTGCAGTACGTGCTGCGCCAGCTGGCAGGTCGCTGAACCCTTCCGTGGACCCAATGGGCGGAAGCCCGGCCCCGCGCCAGCGCGGGGCGCTGCGGAGGCGCGCGAACCCGTGGTTCGCAAGCGCGCCTCCTCGCCCACCACGGTGGCCTGCTGCAGTACGTGCTGCGCCAGCTGGCTGCACGTTGATCGAACGTACTGCGCAGGTAGAGCCAGGCCGCGCCCCATGAAAGGTGGGCGCCATCGTGGCAAGCGCATCGCCATGCGCGCGGAATCGGCCGCCCGGCAGTGGGCTTGATTCATGCCTGGCTGCAACACAGCGAAGGGCCGGACCCGCAGGGATCCGGCCCTCGCTTCATGGGCGGACCCCGTAGATCCGCCACGGCGCCCGGCTCTGGCCGACGTCATAGACCAGGCTGCGGAGTCCATCGGGCATGACCACCTCGCCTTCGGCCGCTCCTGTATTGACCACCGTTATCACCATCTCGAACGCCGGATGTGGCGACTGGGCCACGCGCGAGCAGGCAACGCCCCGCTCTTCGTAGTGCACCACCGGCGTAAAGCCGCCATCGCTGCAGGCCACCGCAATGAACCGGTAGCCCCGATCCTCGTCACTGCCGGGCATCAGCGCGTGTGCAGCATAGGACACGCGACCCTGGCCGCCAGCATAGGCAGGTACCTGGACACGGAAGTGGCCGATATCTCCGATCGCCAGCACCGGAAAATCCAGCTGGCGCATCGGCGGCGGCAGGGGTTCGGCGCCCGCCGAACCGGAGGCGATCAACAACAGACCACAGACACAGTGTTTCATCGGATTCTCCTGATTGCAGAGCCCCCTATGCTCGATCACCAGGGCCTGCGAGGTATCTAGGAATTCAATGAAACGAAGCCGATGAAATCCAATGTCATCACCGCCGCGGCGCGTCCGGGTCGGTACGCAGCGCCTTCAGCAGGCCCCACATGTAGAACGCCAGGATGAACGAGAACGGCAGGCCGCACAGCACCACCGCCGTCTGCATCGCGCTGAAGTTGCCGGCCAGCAACAGGCCGACACTGGCCACGGTGATGCCCGCCGCCCAGAACACGCGCAGCCAGATCGGCGCGTCATGCCCATCCTCCACGCCATCATCGACACGCCGGGTACACAGGTTGGCGATCATCAGCGTGCCCGAATCGACCGGGGTCAGGAACAACACGAAACCAATGACCACTGCCGCACCAGCGATGTACGGCGCTGCGGGCAAGTATTCCAGCAGCTTGAACAGGGTCATCGCCGCATCGTGCTGAGCCACTTGGCCCAGCACCGCCTGGCCGTGGTTCAGCACCAGGTCGATGGCGGTGTTGCCGAAGATCGACAGCCAGGCCAGGGTGAAACCCAACGGGATCAGCAGCACGCCCATGATCACTTCGCGGATGGTGCGGCCGCGCGAGATGCGCGCCACGAACAGGCCCACGAACGGCGCCCAGGCAATCCACCACGCCCAGTAGAACAACGTCCACGAGCCCATCCACTCACGCCCCTTCGGGTCGTTGAGGTACATGTCGAAGCTCTTGCGCACGAACGCGCCCAGGTAGTCGCCGGTGTTCTGTACCAGGCCATCGAACAGGTGCAGGGTCGGCCCGGTCACCAGCACGAACAGCAGCAGCAGGCACAGCAGGCGCACGTTGAGGTTGGACAGCCAGGCGATGCCCTTCTCCACGCCGGCAACCACGCCGATGGTGGCCACGACCATCATCACCAGCACGATCGCCACCAGCACCTGCGGCGTATCCGGGATGTGGAACAGGTAGACCAGGCCGGACTGCACTACCAGCGCACCGATGCCGAGGTTGGTGACCATCGAGATCAGCGTCGCGAGGATGCCGAAGCCATCGACCATGTCGCCGATGCGGCCATGGATGCGCTCGCCGAAGATCGGGTACAGCGCCGAACGCAGGGCCAGCGGCAGGTTGCGGCGGTAGGCGAAGTAGCCCAGCGCCACGCCGACCAGCGCGTACAGCGCCCAGCCATGCAGGCCCCAGTGCAGGAAGGTCAGCACCATCGCTTCGCGGCCAGCGGCGACGGTGCCACCGGGCTGCCCGGGCGGGTTGAGGAAATGGTCGAGCGGCTCGTAGGCGCCGTAGTACAGCAGCGCGATGCCGATGCCGGCCGAGAACAGCATCGACACCCAGGCCACGTAGCCGAACGCCGGCGATTCCTCGTTATGGCCCAGGCGGATGCGCCCATACGGCGAGAACGCCAGCCACAGCACGAAGCCCAGGCAGGCCACGATCAGCAGCATGTACCACCAGCCGAACGCCGCCGAGACCTCGGCCTGTGCCCATTGCAGCCAGTGCTCGCTGGCCTCGGGGAAAAAGACGGTCAACGCACCGAGGATGCCGATGGAGACCGACGAACTGAAGAACACGAAACGGTTCAAGCGCAGGGGCGAGCGCTTGGGATGAGCCAGGGAAGACATGGGGTCGTCTCATCAGTCCAAGGGGGCACATGGGCGGGGCCGGACCGGAAACCGGGCCCATGGCGTGGGGGCGCGACCGGCATCGTAGGGTTTATTGATTGAACGTTCAATCAATAAAAAGTATGATCTTCACCAGCCCGGCATTCCGGGTCGCAATCCGTGGAGAGACAATGCCGAAGAAAGGCGTGGAACCGGTCCGCCGCGAGCAGCTGATCCGGGCCACTTTCCAGACCATCGACGAGATCGGCATGGCCGATGCCACCGTCGCTACCATCGCAAAAAAGGCCGGCCTGTCCAGCGGCATCGTCGCCCATTACTTCGGCGACAAGGACGGCCTGCTCAATGCGGCGATGCGGCAGATCCTGCGCGAGCTGAAGGCAGCCGTTGCCCGCTATCGCGACGCCGCCGCCGGCGACGCACGTTCACAGCTTCGCGCCATCGTCGATGGCAATTTCGACGACAGCCAGACCAACGGGACCGCCATGCGCGTATGGCTGACCTTCTGGGCCGCCAGCATGCATCAGCCGGAACTTGCGCGGCTGCAGCGCGCCAACGACCAGCGACTGTTCTCCAACCTCTGCCATCAGTTCAACCGCCAGCTGCCGCATGCACAGGCACGCCTGTCCGCACGCGGGCTGGCCGCGATGATCGACGGCCTGTGGCTGCGCGGCAGCCTGGTCGGCGGTGACTTCAACGCCGACAAGGCGCGCCGCATCGCCTACGGCTACATCGATTTCCAATTGCAGGCCAACGCGCCCTGAGCGCGCCACGACCCCGCCCCATCCCTTCCAGGAGCAAGCCGATGACCACCCTGCCCGTGCAACAGCTGTACATCCACGGCCGCCGCGTCGACGCCACCAGCGGCAAGACCTTCCAGACCGTCAACCCTGCCAATGGCCAGGTGCTGGCTGAAGTTCAGATCGCCAGCCAGGCCGATGTCGAACGCGCCGTTGAAAGCGCCAGCGAAGGCCAGAAGGTGTGGGCAGCGATGACCGCCATGGAGCGCTCGCGCATCCTGCGCCGTGCCGTCGAGATCCTGCGCGAGCGCAACGATGAGCTGGCCCACCTGGAAACCCTGGATACCGGCAAGGCGCTGGCCGAAACCACCACGGTGGACATCGTCACCGGTGCCGACGTGCTGGAGTACTACGCCGGCTTGGCCACCGCCATCGAAGGCATCCAGCTGCCGCTGCGCGAATCGAGCTTCTTCTATACCCGCCGCGAGCCGCTGGGCGTGGTCGCCGGCATCGGCGCCTGGAACTACCCGATCCAGATCGCCATGTGGAAGTCGGCCCCGGCCCTGGCCGCCGGCAATGCAATGGTGTTCAAGCCGTCCGAAGTGACCCCGCTGACCGCGATCAAACTCGCCGAGATCTACACCGAAGCCGGCGTGCCGGACGGCGTGTTCAACGTCGTGCAGGGCCCGGGCCGCGAGATCGGCAACTGGCTGACCGAGCACCCGGTGATCGAGAAGATCTCCTTCACCGGCGGCGTGGCCACCGGCAAGAAGGTCATGGCCAGCGCCGCGTCCTCGTCGCTGAAGGAAGTGACGATGGAACTGGGCGGCAAGTCGCCGCTGGTGATCTGTGACGACGCCGATCTGGAGCGTGCCGCCGACATCGCGGTGATGGCCAACTTCTTCAGCTCCGGCCAGGTCTGCACCAACGGTACCCGCGTGTTCGTGCCGCGCAGCATGCTGGCCGCGTTCGAAGCTGCCGTGGTGGAGCGCGTCAAGCGCATCCGCATCGGCGACCCGATGGCCGCCGAGACCAACTTCGGCCCGCTGACCAGCTTCCCGCACATGGAAAACGTGCTGCGCTTCATCGAAAGCGGCAAGAGCGAAGGCGCGCGCCTGCTGACCGGCGGCGGTCGTGCCACCGACGGTGCCCTGGCCAACGGCGCCTACGTGCTGCCGACCGTGTTCTCCGACTGCCGCGACGACATGACGATTGTCCGCGAAGAGATCTTCGGGCCGGTGATGAGCATCCTTGCCTACGACGACGAAGACGAAGTGATCCGTCGCGCCAACGACACCACCTTCGGCCTGGCCGCAGGCGTGGTCAGCAAGGACATCAGCCGCGCACATCGCATCATCCATCGCCTGGAAGCCGGCATCTGCTGGATCAACACCTGGGGCGAGTCGCCGGCGGAAATGCCGGTCGGTGGCTACAAGCAGTCCGGCGTTGGCCGCGAGAACGGTATCTCCACCCTCGGCCACTACACCCGCATCAAGTCGGTGCAGGTCGAGCTGGGCGACTACGCCAGCGTGTTCTGACCGGCGCGCCCTGAGCACCGCCCATCGTCCGGCCACCGCGCCGATCCGACATTCCGCCGGGACGCCTGCATGCAGCGCGCCCGGCCTGCAGGAGAGCAACCATGAGCACCCATAACGAGTACGACTACATCATCATCGGCGCCGGTTCGGCCGGCAACGTGCTGGCCACCCGCCTCACCGAAGATGCCGATGTCAGCGTGCTTCTGCTGGAAGCCGGTGGCCCGGACTACCGGCTCGATTTCCGTACCCAGATGCCCGCCGCACTGGCCTTCCCGTTGCAGGGCAAGCGCTACAACTGGGCGTACAAGACCGATCCCGAGCCCTTCATGAACAACCGCCGGATGGATTGCGGTCGTGGCAAGGGCCTGGGCGGTTCGTCGCTGATCAACGGCATGTGCTACATCCGCGGCAACGCGATGGACTACGACAACTGGGCCGGCATGCCGGGCCTGGAAGACTGGACCTACCTGGATTGCCTGCCGTACTTCCGCAAGGCCGAAACCCGTGACATCGGCCCGAACGACTACCACGGCGGCGACGGCCCGCTGCGCGTCACCACGCCCAAGGCCGGCAACAACGAACTGTTCGCGGCGATGGTCGAGGCCGGCGTGCAGGCCGGTTACCCGCGCACCGACGACCTCAATGGCTACCAGCAGGAAGGCTTCGGCCCGATGGACCGCACCGTCACGCCGAAGGGACGCCGCTCCAGCACCGCCCGTGGCTACCTGGATCTGGCCAAGCCGCGCCCGAACCTGACCATCGTCACCCACGCGCTGACCGACCGCATCCTGTTCTCGGGCAAGCGCGCGGTGGGCGTGCAGTGGCTGCACAACGACCAGCCGCAGCGCGCCACCGCACGCCGCGAAGTACTGCTCTGCGGCGGCGCCATCGCCTCGCCGCAGATCCTGCAGCGCTCCGGCGTCGGCCCGGCCGACCTGCTGCGCAGCCTGGACATCGACCTGGTGCACCACCTGCCCGGCGTCGGCGCCAACCTGCAGGACCATCTTGAGATGTACCTGCAGTACGAGTGCAGGAAGCCGGTCTCGCTGGCCCCGGCACTGAAGCTGTACAACCAGCCGGCGATCGGCGCCGAATGGCTGTTCCTGGGCACCGGCATCGGCGCCAGCAACCAGTTCGAAGCTGGCGGCTTCATCCGCAGCGATGCCGAATTCGACTGGCCCAACCTGCAGTATCACTTCCTGCCGGTGGCGATCAACTACAACGGCTCCAACCCGATCAAGGCGCACAGCTTCCAGATGCATGTCGGCTCGATGCGCTCGCCCAGCCGTGGCCGCATCCACGTGCGCTCGAAGGACCCGCGCGAAGATCCCAGCATCCTGTTCAACTACATGTCGCACGATCAGGACTGGCGCGAGTTCCGCTCGGCGATCCGGAT
The DNA here is from genome assembly GCF_003428825.1 of Stenotrophomonas sp. G4. Classification (NCBI taxonomy): domain Bacteria; kingdom Pseudomonadati; phylum Pseudomonadota; class Gammaproteobacteria; order Lysobacterales; family Lysobacteraceae; genus Stenotrophomonas; species Stenotrophomonas sp. G4. Next base: position 2,094,566 of record NZ_CP031741.1, on the reverse strand, counting down.
CACCCGCGAGATCTTCGCGCAGCCGGCGCTGGCACCGTACAGCGGCCGCGAGATCTCGCCGGGCAGCGCGCTGCAGACCGACGCGCAGATCGATGCGTTCGTGCGCGAGCATGCCGAGACTGCCTACCACCCGTCATGCTCGAACAAGATGGGCCACGCCGATGATCCGATGGCGGTGGTCGACGGCCAGGGCCGCGTGCATGGCCTGGAAGCCCTGCGCATCGTCGATGCCTCGATCATGCCGCAGGTGGTCACCGGCAACCTCAACGCACCGACCATCATGATCGCCGAGAAGCTGGCCGATGTGATCCGTGGCCGCGCGCCGCTGCCGCGCAGCACGGCTGCGTACTACAAGGCCAACGGCGCGCCGGTGCGCAACAAGGGCTGAGCCTCCGGCCATCGGAATCATCCGCCGGGCATGGCCCGGCGCTACCAAGCGAGCTTTGCCTTCGGACGCCGGGCATGGCCCGGCGCTACCAGGCGGGCTTTGCCTTCGGTAGCACCGGGCCATGCCCGGCGGCTTTTGGCGCATACGGCCGCGCAGTGTCCACCCTCTTCGCGTTTTCCCTACGGGGCGGTATGCTGCGGAGAGCGGTTCTGGCGGATACTGTCCGCGCCGCACCCATCATTACGATTCCTGGAGGGGGAATATGAGTCTGGATCGTCCCTGGCTGCAGAGCTATCCGAAAGGCGTTCCCGCCGAAATCGACGTCAACGAGTTCCATTCGGTAGTTTCGGTCTTCGACGCCTCCGTCGCGAAGTACCGCGACCGACCGGCCTACTCCAGTTTCGGCAAGACCCTCACCTACGGTGAGACCGACGCCCTGGTCGAACAGTTCGCCGCTTACCTGCTGGGCGAGCTGAAGCTCAAGAAGGGCGACCGCGTCGCCCTGATGATGCCCAACTGCCTGCAGTACCCGATCGCCACCTTCGGCGTGCTGCGTGCCGGCCTGACCGTGGTCAACGTCAACCCGCTGTACACCGCGCGCGAGCTGAAGCATCAGCTGGTCGACGCCGGCGTGACCGCGCTGGTGGTGGTGGACAACTTCGGCGACACCGTCGAACAGGTCATCGCCGATACCCAGGTCAAGCAGGTCATCACCACCGGCCTGGGCGACCTGCTCGGCGCCAAGGGCACGATCGTCAACTTCGTGCTCAAGTACGTCAAGAAGATGGTGCCCAACTACCATCTGAACGGCGCGATCCGCTTCAAGCAGGCGCTCAGGCTGGGCAGCCGCCACACCCTGCCGAAGGTCGAGATCGACCATGACGACGTGGCGTTCCTGCAGTACACCGGCGGCACCACCGGTGTGGCCAAGGGCGCGATGCTGACCAACCGCAACCTGATTGCCAACATGCAGCAGGCCTCGGCCTGGATCAGCGCATCGGGCATCGAGATGGGCAAGGAATGGATCATCACCGCCCTGCCGCTCTACCACATCTTCGCGTTGACGGCGAACGGCCTGGTCTTCATGAAGTTCGGTGGCTGCAACCACCTGATCACCAACCCGCGTGACATGAAGGGCTTCGTCAAGGAGCTCAAGTCGGTGCGCTTCACTGCGATCACCGGCGTCAACACGCTGTTCAACGGCCTGCTCAACACCCCCGGCTTCGACACCGTCGATTTTTCCTCGCTGAAGGTGACCCTGGGCGGCGGCATGGCCGTGCAACGTGCAGTCGCCGAGCGCTGGAAGAAGACCACCGGCGTCACCCTGGTCGAGGCCTACGGCCTGACCGAGACCTCGCCGGCGGCCTGCATCAACCCGCTTACCCTGGCCGAGTACAACGGCTCGATCGGCCTGCCCATCCCTTCCACCGATGCCTGCATCAAGGACGACAACGGCAACATCCTGCCGCTGGGCGAAGTGGGCGAGCTGTGCATCCGCGGCCCGCAGGTGATGAAGGGCTACTGGCAGCGCCCGGAGGAAACGGCCAAGGCCATCGACGCCGACGACTGGCTGCACACCGGCGACATGGCGAAGATGGACGAGCACGGCTTCTTCTACATCGTCGACCGCAAGAAGGACATGATCCTGGTGTCCGGCTTCAACGTGTACCCCAATGAGGTCGAAGACGTGATCGCGATGATGCCGGGCGTGCTGGAAGTGGCCGCGGTCGGCGTCCCGGACGAGAAGTCCGGCGAGGTGGTCAAGGTGGTCATCGTCAAGAAGGACCCGAACCTGACCGCCGAGATGGTCAAGGAGCACGCCCGGGCCAACCTGACCGGCTACAAGCACCCCAGAATCGTTGAATTCCGAAAAGAGCTGCCGAAGACCAACGTCGGCAAGATCCTGCGTCGCGAACTGCGCGACACACCCGCTCAGTAAGGGTTTGCGGAAAGTTGAACGCGCTCGGGCCCGGGTCGGCAACGACCCGGGCCTTTTCGCATGCGCGGGCCGGGCCCGGTGTAGCATCGCCGCGTGAGTGGACCGTTCGGCCCGCCGGCCACCACCTTCAACTGCGGGCCGCACCGCCGAGGACCCTTCCATGAGCACCATCGAAAAGCTGCCCAGCAGCAGCTCCCCCTATGCCACCATCCGCACCCAGGACAGCGCTGACGGCGCCGCACACTGGCTGTTCATGCACGCCGATGCCTCCACCGGCGTGCGTCCCTGCTGCCGCAAGGACATGCTGGACGAGATGTGGAGTTACATGAACGCCATCACCCGCGGGCCGGCGCAGCGCCACAGCGGCCAGCTGCGCCATTTCGTGCTGGCCTCCGACGCCGCCGCCTACAACCTGGGCGGGGACCTGGACCTGTTCACCCGCCTGATCCGGGAAGGTAACCGCGACCTGCTGCTGACCTACGCCCAGCGATGCGTGGAAGGCGTTCACCATCTGCACACCGGTTTCGGCGGCGACGTCCGCTCGATCGCCCTGATCCAGGGCGATGCGCTGGGGGGCGGCCTGGAAATGGCCCTGGCCTGCCACACCATCGTTGCCGAGGAAGGCAGCGGCATGGGCCTGCCCGAAGTGCTGTTCGGCCTGTTTCCGGGCATGGGCGCCTACTCGTTCCTGTGCCGCCGGGTGTCGCCGCAGCTGGCCGAGAAGATCATCCTCGACGGCCGTATCTACAGCGCCGAGGAGATGCACGCGATGGGCGTGGTCGACGTGCTGGTCAGGAAAGGTGAAGGCCGCGGCGCGGTCGAAGAGATGATCCGCCAGCAGCAGCGCCTGCCGCAGTCGTACCTGGCAATGAATGCCGCGCGCAACCTGGCGCAGGCGGTCAGCTACGACGAACTGCTGGAAATCACCAAGGTCTGGGTCGATTCGGCACTGGCCCTGGGTGATCGTTCGCTGCGCACCATGGACCGTTTGATCAAGGCCCAGACCCGACGCGCCAATCTGGACGTGGCCTGATATTTCCCCTCCCCGCAGGGTTCAAGCCCGGCTGGCCGCCGGGCTTTTTTTATGGGCGTGCGAGCATCGACAACCGGTATTACAGGCCAGGCTGGCCCCCGTTCTATCGCTCGCTGTCATCGGCCACGCCACGCGCCTTGCGTTGGGCGCGTGCATCCAGCGCCTGCCGGCCTTCCTTGATAGCCCCTGCAGCACCGCAAGACGCTGCCGCCATTCGGCCTTGAGCTGCCAGTCGGCCATCCGCATCAACTCACCGGCGCGGTTGGACGCACGCACCAGGCCCAGATTGCTGGCCACGCCCTTGATCGCGTGCGACTGCTCGCGGAAAGCCCCCCAGCGTGCCGCTTCACCGTCACCTTCGGCCTTGCGCAGGCATGACTCGGCATCGTCCAGGCACTGGCGGATGAACTCGCGCTCGAAGCCTTCGCCCATTCCCAGCGACGCCAGCTCATCAAGCACGCCGGTGTCGAGCACGCCATCGAGGTTGGTGACGGTGCGCACGATCGGCGGAGCACTGGCCTTGAGCTGGGCGTTGTTGGCGATCTCGGCCAGGGTGTCCAGCAGGCGCACGGCCACCACCGGCTTGGCCAGGAACGCATGCGCACCGGCCTGGGTACAGCGCTGGATGGCTTCGGGAGTGACGTCGGCGCTGAGCACCAGCACCGGCGTGCGCGGGCCGCCACCAGCCTGCATCACCCGCAGCTCCTTCAGCATGTCCAGGCCACTCATGCCGGGCATGTGCAGATCGACAATGGCCGCATCGAACTCACTTTCAGCCAGTGCATCCAGCACCGCTTCGCCCCCATCGACGCACAGCACCTTGTGTCCGGCCTTCTGCAGCAGCCGTTGCAGCACCATGCGGTTGGCCTCGTGGTCGTCGGCGACCAGGATCTGCATGCTGCGCACCCGCGCGCGATGGCGCAGGAACGGATCGGCGAAGGCGATGACGTTGCCGCCGGCGCCGGTTTCGTCGCCAGCAGCGAGGGTCGGCACCGCGCCCGGGACCACCGGCTGCGGCGGCGCGAACGGCAGTTCCACCCAGAAGTGGCTGCCCTGCGGCGGGTTGTCCAGGTAACCGATCTCACCGTCCATCGCTTCGACCAATCCCTTGGCGATGGTCGTGCCCAGGCCGGTACCTTCATGACGGCGGGCCATGCTGACGTCGGCCTGCTCGAAGGCCTCGAACAGGCGTGGGCGCATGGCTGGAGCGACGCCGATGCCGGTATCGAGAATGTCGAAGCGCAGCCGCACTCCCCCCTGGGTGTCGGCGTGGACAACACTGACACGGATCTCGACCCGGCCGTGATCGGTGAACTTGACCGCGTTGCCGGCCAGGTTGAGCAGGATCTGCCGCAGATGACCGACGTCGCCGCGCAGGGTCGGCGGCACGGTCTCGGCTACCTTCACCCTGTAATCCAGGCGCTTGGCCTTGGCCTGCGGCAACAGGATCAGGCCGATCGCCTGCATCACGTCGGAAAGCACGAAATCCTCGGCGACCACGCGCAGCTTGCCGGCCTCGATCGCCGAGATGTCCAGCACTTCCTCGACCAGCGCCAGCAGGCTGCGCGACGACGCCTGGATGGTACTCACGCACTCACGCTGCTCGTCGTCCAGGCGCGTGGTCGCCAACACTTCCGTCATGCCATTCAATCCATTGAGTGGGGTGCGGAACTCGTGGCTCATGTTGGCCAGGAATCGACTCTTGGCTTCGCTGGCGCGCCGCGCCTCGGCCATCGCCTCGGTCAACTGCCGCAGCAGCGTGGAGAAATACAGGGGTACCGCCGCAAGGCCAAGCCACAGGCCAATGGCCAAGCGTGCGTTCTGCTGCCAATAGGGGGTGGACAGCGCGGTAATGCCGAAGCTGACCATCGCCATCGCCACGGCCACATAGAGGTAGTGGTTGCCAAAGCGCATGCCATTGCCCACCGTCACCCACATCACCACGATGTAGACCCACGACAGCGGCTCGCCCATCTGGATCATGCCGGCAGCAATCAGGCCGTAGTCGGCCAGCATGCCCAGTACACGGCGCGCATCGGAACGCCCCGGCCGCCACAGCAGCCAACCGAACAACAGCAGCGACAGGCTCAGGCCGGTCAGCACGATCGCCAGCACACCGACATACTGGGTGTGCGGCAGATCATGCCGCGCCGAAGGCAGCAGCACGTAAGCCATGATCAGGCTGATCAGGACGATGCGGACGATCTGCTGCCCGTGCTCGCTGTCCTGCCGCTGGGACAGGCGCAATCGCAATCGCGACAGCAGTCGTTTCACGCGCCCAGTCCCGGCCGTGCAGAGGCGGTGGAGTGGTCGGCACAGATCTGTTCCAGCTGCTCGCGGCCGCGCAGCAATGCATCCACGCAGCGCGGATCGAACAGGCGCCCACGCTGGGCATACAGGTAGGCCAAGGTGGCTTCCATCGTCCACGCTTCCTTGTAGGGGCGCGGCGAGATCAACGCATCGAACACGTCGGCCACCGCGACGATGCGCGCTTCCAGCGGAATCGCATCGCCCACCAGGCCATCGGGATAGCCACTGCCGTCGTAGCGCTCGTGGTGACGCAGCGCGATCAATGCACCGACCTGGATGAAACGGTTCTGGCTGCCGCTGAGCAGTTCATGGCCGATTCGCGGATGCCGGCGCATGATCGCCAGCTCCTCATCATTGAGCTTGCCCTGCTTGAGCAGCACCGCATCGGGAATGGCGATCTTGCCCATGTCGTGCAGCGGTGCGGCCATCTCGATCAGCTTGACGTCCTCTTCCGGCAGGCCCAGCTGCTCGGCAATCAGGCCAGCCACGCGCGCCATCCGCTCAAGGTAGGCACTGGTGCCGGCATCACGGAATTCGATCGCACGCGCCAGCCGCGAAAGCGTCTCGCGCTCGCGCTCCTCCACCTCGTGCATGCTGGCCAGCAGCCGCTGCTCCAGCGACAGCGCGCGCTGCTTCACGTTCTCGGTCTGCTGGCGCAACTGCAACAGGTTGTAGCAGCGTGCGCGCAGTTCGCGCGGGCGGATCGGCTTGACCAGGAAATCGATCACGCCGGCTTCCAGTGCTGCCTGGCGGATCGGCTCGTCACCCACCACGGTGATCAGGATCACCGGAATATCGCGATGCTTGGGCAGCCGGCGGAAGCGGCGGGCGAACTCCAGCCCATCCATCTCCGGCATGCGGTAATCGAGAAGCAGCAGGTCGACCGGGTACGATTCGCACCATGCCAACGCCGTCAACGGATCGCCGAAGTCATGCACGCTCAGTTCCGGTGCGATGTCCTCGATGACGTGACGAAGCATCGTCCGTGCGGAAGTCTGGTCATCGACGATGACGATGTTCAAGGCGTTCTCTGCCTGCTTTCTCGACCATGCTGAAAGGTCAGCGGGCGAGGATACCCCGCCGCTGTGCACGCTGGCACCCTGCATCGGCTCGACTCCCGTCACAAGCCCCCCGATTCATGATCGTCGTCACAATGTGAAGCGGATTCTCCACATCGCGGCCTCCCCTGACGCCATCAAGCCATAGCCAGTGTCAAGGTTGTGCAACAACGATACGCCGAGTGCGGGGCGCGTCAATGGCGCCGTCTCAAACCGAGACGACGCGCACAAACGGACGCCAAAAACGACGGTTACTGCTCCGGACGCATGTACGGGAACAGCAGCACGTCGCGGATCGAGCTGCTGCCGGTCAGCAGCATCACCAGCCGATCGACGCCGATGCCAAGGCCGCCGGTCGGCGCCATTCCGTACTCCAGCGCACGGATGTAGTCGGCGTCGTAGTGCATGGCCTCGTCGTCGCCGCCTTCCTTCGCCGCCACCTGCGCCTGGAAGCGCTGGGCCTGGTCCTCCGGGTCGTTCAGTTCGGAGAAGCCGTTGGCCAGTTCCTTGCCGTTGACGAACAGTTCGAAGCGGTCGGTATAGCCGGGATCGTTGTCGTTGGCGCGGGCCAGCGGCGAGACCTCCACCGGGTGATCGGTGATGAAGGTCGGCTGGATCAGGGTGTGCTCGACGGTGGCTTCGAAGATCTCCAGCAGCAGCTTGCCCCAACCGTAGGACGGCTTGACGCGGATCTTCAGGCGCTCGCAATGACGCAGCAGCGCGTCACGGTCGGTGCAGTCGGCCGCGGAGATTTCCGGGTTGTGGTGACGCACCGCCTCGTCCATGCGCCAGCGGCGGAACGCCGGACCCAGGTCGATGTTGGCGCCGTCCCACTCCACCACGGTGGTGCCGTTCACCGACAGCGCCACGTCACGGATCACGCCCTCGGTAAGGTCCATGATCTCGTTGTACGTGGCATAGGCCTCGTACAGTTCCATCATGGTGAATTCCGGGTTGTGGCGGGTGCTGACGCCTTCGTTGCGGAAGTTGCGGTTGATTTCGTAGACGCGTTCCAGGCCACCGACGGTCAGGCGCTTGAGGTACAGCTCCGGCGCCACGCGCAGGTACAGGTCAAGGTCCAGCGCGTTGTGGTGGGTGGTGAAGGGCTTGGCCGCGGCGCCGCCGGGGATGTAATGCATCATCGGCGTTTCAACTTCGAGGAAGTCGCGGTTGTCCAGCCACGCACGCATCGCCCGGATGATCTTCGAGCGCTTGATGAAGACCGCACGCGACTCCGGGGTCACGATCAGGTCGACGTAACGCTGGCGGTAGCGCTGCTCGACGTCGGCCAGGCCATGCCACTTGTCCGGCAGCGGGCGCAACGACTTGGTCAGCAGGCGGATCGACTCGGCCTTGACCGACAGCTCGCCGGTCTTCGTGCGGGTGAGGCCACCTTCGACAGCGATGATGTCGCCCACGTCCCAGCCCTTGAAGGCGGTGTAGGCATCACCCAGCACGCTGCCCTGCAGGAACAGCTGGATGCGGCCCGATTCGTCCTGGATCTGGGCGAAGCTGGCCTTGCCCATGACCCGCTTGGCCATCAGGCGACCGGCCATCTTCACCTGGCGGCCGTTGCCTTCCAGGGTTTCGGCGGTCCACTGCTCCGCATCGGCGAACTCGTCCTGCAGCTGGCCGGCAAAGTCCTCGCGACGGAAGTCGTTCGGATACGCGATCCCCTGCCCGCGCAGCGCTTTGAGTTTCTCACGGCGCTCGGCGATCAACTTGTTTTCGTCGACGGGGGGGGTATCGGTAGCTTCGCTCATGGATCTGCGGGAATCGTGTAGTGAGGGGAGTGTTGCGCCCGGCGCAGCCGGTCGCCCAGCATACCAAAAGCGCCCTGCCCCGGCCTCGGGCCGCCCCTGCTCCGGTAGCCGCCAACCTTGGTTGGCGCCCACCGTGTCGACCAAGGTCGACACCTACCGGGCTCCCAGGAATGCCTGCCGCAGTCGGTCAACCTCGATCCACCGCCCTGGTAGCCGCCGACCTTGGTTGGCGCTCTACCGCGCCGGGCATGGGGAGGCATCCACGCATGGTCTGGATCTACTGTGTCGACCAAGGTCGACACCTACCGGGCTCGGGGGTCGACACCTACCGGGCTCGGGGGGGCGACACCTACCCGTTTCCCGGGAATGCCTGCCGCAGCTCATCCACCAGCACCCGCTGGTTCTCCGAATAGTCCACCGGCACCGACACCAGATGCACGCCGCCCGCGGTGAAGGCCGCTTCCAGGGTCGGAATGAACTGCTCGATCGCCGTCACCTCGTGCCCCTGGCAGCCATAGGCCTCGGCGTACTTGACGAAATCCGGATTGCCGAAGGTCATGCCGTAGTCGGCAAAACCATCCACCGCCTGCTTCCAGCGGATCATGCCGTAGGCGCCGTCGTTGAGGATCAGCACCACCAGATTCAGGCCCAACCGCCTTGCGGTCTCCAGCTCCTGGCTGTTCATCATGAAACCGCCATCGCCACACACCGCCAGCACGCGGCGCTGCGGGTACAGGATCGAGGCCATGATCGCCGACGGCAGCCCCGCGCCCATCGTTGCCAATGCGTTGTCCAGCAGCAGCGTATTGGCCACCTGGGTACGGTAGTTGCGCGCGAACCAGATCTTGTACATGCCGTTGTCCAGCGCCACGATGCCATCCGGCGGCATCACCTGGCGCACGTCATGCACCAGCCGCTGCGGCGTGAAACCAGCCTCTTCGGCGCGGTCGGCGATGTGCTCCAGGATCGTCGCGCGCAGCGGCAGCAGTGCAGCGGCGTTGTCCACCTTGCCCTCGATACGGTCGGCCAGCAGGGTCAGCGAGCGGCCGATATCGCCGATCACCTCCACCTGCGGGAAGTACACCTGCTCCACCGCAGCCTGCGAGTAGCCGATGTGGATGACCGTGCGGCCACCCGGGCGCATCACGAAGGGCGGCTTCTCCGTCACCTCGTGGCCAATGGTCACGATCACATCGGCCTGATCGATGGCCATGTGCACGTAGTCGCGCTCGCTCAGTGCCGCCGTGCCCATGTACAGGCCCGAGCCACCGGCCACCGCGCCCTTGCCCATCTGCGTGGTGACGAACGGGATGCCGGCCCGCAGCACGAAGGCCGACAGCGCCTCGCTGGACTGCGGTCGCGACGCCGCCGACGCGATCACCAGCAGCGGCCGCTTGGCCTGGCGGATGATCTGCGCCGCACGGTCCAGCGCCTCGGGACTGGCGATCGGCCGATCCACCGGGTGTGGCGGGATCAGTGCAACGTCCTCGACCTCCATCGCCGCGATGTCCTCGGGCAGTTCCAGCAGCACCGGCCCGGGGCGCTCCTCCAACGCCGTGCGGAAGGCCTCGCGGACGATGGTGGGGATGGTGCGCGCCGAAACGATCTGCCGTGCCGACTTGGTCAGCGGCTTCATCGTGCTGACGATGTCGACGATCTGGAAGCGCGCCTGCTTGCTGGCCACGATGCCCTTCTGCCCGGTGATCATGATGACCGGCCACGCGCCGAGCAGCGCATAGGCGGCACCGGTGGTGAAGTTCAGCGCGCCCGGGCCGAGCGTGGCCAGGCACACGCCGGGCTTGCCGGTCAGGCGGCCGTAGGTGGCGGCCATGAACACGGCAGCCTGTTCATGGCGGGTGATGACCAGCTCGATGCTGGAGTGGCGAAGCGACTCGACGACATCGAGGTTCTCTTCACCGGGAATGCCAAAAATGCGCTCGACGCCCTCGTTCTCGAGTGCGGCGACGAGCAGATCGGAACCCTTGGACATGGAATGACGTCCTTCTCGCAATGCGTGATGATGGAACGTTGCAGGGATGCTGACAGGAAGGTTGGATGGCCCGCGTCAACGGCGGTCGAACCACACCGTCTGCGCGTTGACGAATTCGCGGATGCCGAAGTGCGACAGCTCGCGGCCGAAGCCGCTCTTCTTCACGCCGCCGATCGGCACGCGCGGATCGGAGGCCGAGAAGCCGTTGACGAACACGCCACCGGTCTGCAGCCGGCGCGCCAGCTGCATCGCACGGGCGTGGTCGCCCGTCCACAGATTGCCGCTCAGGCCGAACTCGCTCTGGTTGGCCAGTTCCACCGCATGGTCGGCATCGCGCGCGCGGCTGATCGACGCCACCGGCCCGAAGGTCTCGGTGTCGAAGGCCTGCATGCCCGGCTCGACGCCGGCCAGCACGGTGGGGGCATAGAAGCTGCCGGGGCGATCGAGCTGCTTGCCGCCCACCAGCAACTGCGCACCGGCCTCGACCGAGGCGCGTACCTGTGCATCAAGCTGTTCCAGCAGGTCCTGCCGGGCCATCGGTCCGATCCGGTTGCCGGCCTCGCGGCCATCGCCGACGGTCAGCGCCTGTACGCGCTCGCAGAACAACGCCACGAAACGCTCGTACACGGCGTCTTCGACGATGATGCGCTTGCCGGCAATGCACACCTGCCCGGTGTTCTGGAAGCGCGAGGCAACAGCCGCATCGACCGCGGCATCGAGATCGGCGTCGGCCAGCACGATGAACGGATCCGAGCCACCCAACTCAAGCACCACCTTCTTCAGCGCTTGCCCGGCCTGCGCGGCGATGCTGCGCCCCGCGGCGACGCTCCCGGTGAGAGTCACGGCCGCGATGCGGTCATCGGCGATGGCGGCACTGGTGCCCTCGCGGCTGATGTTGGCGGCGATGAAGGTGCCGTCCGGCAGGCCCGCATCGCGCCACGCAGCGGCGAGCAGCCCGGCGGTGCCGACGATGTTCTCGGCCGGCTTCAGCAGAAAGCCGTTGCCGCCCATGAGGATCGGCACGGCCGCGCGCATCACCTGCCAGTACGGGAAATTCCACGGCATGATGCCCAGCACAACGCCCAGCGGCAGGTAGGAGACATAGGCCTTGTTGTCGGCCACCGGGGTGGGTTCATCGCGCAGGAACGCCGCACCGTTGTCGGCGTACCAATCGCACAGCACCGCGCACTTCTCGATCTCGGCCAGCGACTCGGCCTGGACCTTGCCCATTTCGGCAGTGGCCATCGCGGCCAGCGGTCCACGGTCGCGGCGCAGCACGGCAGCCATCGCACGCAGCACGCTGGCGCGTTGTTCCAGTGACTGCGCGCTCCAGGCTGCAAAACCGGCCTGGCCGCGGTCAAGGATGGCGTCCAGCTCGGCGTCGGTGGCGAAGGGGTGGCTGGCAATCTGCTGGCCGGTGGCCGGATCGCGGGAAATGGCAGCGGGGGCTGCGGGGGAAGCGGACATGCAGGTCTCCTGTTGTCTCGACAACGGGCGGCTGCCCGTTTCCTGACAACGAATGTGGACCCGATCGATGGCAGCAACAAGGCGTCTGCGTATCCTGTGACCTGTACTTACCTGCCTGAATGGGGTTGGGAGTTCCCGGCAGGGCTGCGCCCGGGTACGCGCCATCGCATGCGCGCTGCCGCTCCCACGCTTCGCTACGCGAACCGCGGGCCCCACTTACCAGCCCCCATACCCCGCCGCTTCGCGGCCGCCCCTGACTCAGGGGCTCTTCTCCAGACCCAACCCGGCGCCTCCAGTAGATCCACGCCATGCGTGGATGAATTTCCATCGAGATCGACTATCTCGAATTGAAACCGAAAAGCATCCACGCATGGCGTGGATCAACGTGTCGACCAAGGTCGACACCTACCAACAGCCGCGGAGATCTGTCAGAGGTGGGGCGGTGTCGGAGTGCGGGGTGTCCGCGGCATGGATGCCGCGGCCAAGCCTACACGGACGTACTTGCGGCGTCCCCGCACTCCGACACCGCCCCACCAACTCACGGAAAGCCCGCTGTTGCTGTTGCTGTTGCTGTTGAGGTTGCCGGCCAGCGGCCGGCACTACAGCAGGTGCAGGGCTGCAAGCCCTGCCAAACAACCCCTTACCTTCGCGGCAGGTAGGTCACCAGTGACAGGTCATGCCGGCTCTCCGGCACCAGCGCCACGTACTGCAGGTCCAGCAGCCCGCGCGTGGGATGGTTCAGTTTCTTCGCACCCTCGTCGAAACGTCGCACGTCATGCTCCGGCCACCACTGGCGGAACTGCTCGCTGTGCGCGCCGATGTCCTCGGCCAGCGCCAGGAACGGCGCCTTGTCCGGCGCCTGCGCCATCGCCGCGCGGAAGCTGGCCAGCAGCCCGCGGGTCATTTCTTCCCAGTTGAGAATCAACGTTCTGTACGGCGGATACAGGAACATCAGCCGCAGCGTATTGCGCTCATGCGGCGCCAACTGACCGTAGTCGACAAACAGATCGGCGATGGCCGGGTTCCAGGCCAGTATGTCGAAACGGGTATTGCGCACGTAGGCCGGGATCGGCTGCATCGCCTCCACCAGCTGTCGCAGGCCATCGGTCACCGTCTCGTCGGGCGATTCCAGCGGCACGCCATAGCCGGACAGCGCGAACGCGTAGGCGCGCTCGTCGTCGCTCAACCGCAGTACCTGCGCCAGGCGCTCGAGCACCTCGGGCGAGGCGCGCACTTCGCGGCCCTGCTCGATCCAGGTGTACCAGCTGACGCTGACCCCGATCGCCAGCGCGACTTCCTCGCGCTTCAGGCCCGGCGTGCGTCGGCGACCGGCGGGCAGCCCCAGCGTTGCGGGGTCGACCCGGGCACGGCAGGCCTTGAGAAAGCCTCCCAGTTCCTTGCGTTCGGCTTCACTGCGCATCATCGCCCTGCCCTGCAGGTTTCAACGGCGTTGCGGGACGCCGAAGACGTCCCGCAACGCAGGGCCCGGGCAGCGGACGGTTCCGCTGTCGCCCGGGCACGCATCAGGCATCGATGCGCTTGGAGCCGACCGCCAGGCCGGCCTTCAGGCTGGCCTCGACGAACTCGTCCAGGTCACCGTCCAGCACCTTCTGCGTATCCGAACGCTCGATGCCGGTGCGCAGGTCCTTGATACGGCTCTGGTCGAGCACGTAGTTGCGGATCTGGCTGCCCCAGCCGATATCGGACTTGGTGGCTTCCACCGCGTCCTTCTCGGCATTGCGCTTCTGGATTTCCAGTTCGTACAGCTTGGCGGCCAGCATCTTCATCGCGTTGTCGCGGTTCTGGTGCTGGCTGCGGCCGGTCTGGCAGGCCACCACGATGTTGGTCGGGATATGGGTGATGCGCACCGCCGACTCGGTCTTGTTGACGTGCTGGCCACCGGCACCGGACGACCGGTACACGTCGGTGCGCAGGTCGGCCGGGTTGATGGTGATGTCGATGTTGTCGTCGATCTCCGGCGACACGAACACCGAAGTGAAGCTGGTGTGGCGGCGGTTGTCCGAGTCGAACGGCGACTTGCGCACCAGGCGGTGCACGCCGGTCTCGGTCTTCAGCCAGCCATAGGCGTAGTCGCCCTCAACGCGCAGGGTGGCCGACTTGATGCCGGCAACGTCGCCACCGGACACTTCCATCAGTTCGGTCTTCCAGCCACGCGATTCGCACCAGCGCAGGTACATGCGCAGCAGGATCTCGGCCCAGTCCTGGGCTTCGGTGCCACCAGCGCCAGCCTGGATGTCGACGAACGCTGCAGCATTGTCCATCTCGCCGGAGAACATGCGCTGGAACTCCAGCTTCTCCACGTGCGCCTGGTGCTTGTCCAGGTCGGCCACCACGGCCAGCGCGGTGTCCTCGTCCTGCTCGGACTCGGCCAGCTCCAGCAGCTCGGTGGCGTCGCTCAGGCCCTCCAGCACCGTGGCGATGCCGCCGACGGTCTTTTCCAGGCTCGAGCGCTCGCGCCCCAGGTTCTGGGCGTACTCGGCGTTGTTCCAGACGTCGGGGCTTTCCAGCTCCCGCGTTACTTCCTCAAGACGCTCTTTCTTGGCGTCGTAGTCAAAGATACCCCCGGAGCGACAACACGCGATCGGTCAGATCGGTGATGCGCTGGCGGACAGGATTCAGTTCGATCATGTCGGCGGTTGTGCATTCAAAAGATGACTGGCAATGATACCGCAGGCGTCCACCCGGCGGCGAGACACGCCCGTACCGGTCTGGACACGCAGCCACGCGATACCGGTAGACTTCCCCACCGCCGCGGCAACAGGGGGACGCGCGGCCCATTCCCATTCAAGGAGCACCAATTCAATGACGATCATGCGATCCACCCTGTGCCTGGCCGCCTGCCTGCTGGCCGCCAATGCGTCTGCCCTCGACCTGAAGGGCCTGACCAGCACCGGCCTGAAGGCCGGCAAGGCGCTGACCCTGTCCGACGCGGAAGTCTCGGCCGCTGCCGACCAGGCTTGCGCCTACATGGACAAGGAAAACCAGGTGGTGGCAGGCAACGATCCGTACGCCCAGCGCCTGGCCAAGATCACCCAGGGCCTGGCCAACGAGGACGGACTGAACCTGAATTTCAAGGTCTACCGCACCGACGACGTCAACGCCTGGGCGATGGCCAACGGCTGCGTCCGCGTCTACACCGGCCTGATGGACATGGCCAGCGATGACGAAGTGCGTGGCGTGATCGGCCACGAAATCGGCCACGTGAAGCTGGGTCACAGCAAGACCAAGATGCGCACCTCCCTGCTCGCCTCTGCCGGCCGCGAAGGCCTTGCCGCCTCCGGCAACGGCAACCTGACCCAGCTCAGCCAGGGCCAGCTCGGCGAACTGGCCGAAGGCTTCATCAATGCCCAGTTCTCGCAGAAGGAAGAGAGCGCGGCCGATGAGTACGGCTACCAGTTCATGAAGCGCCACAGCTACGACCCGGCCGCCCTGGCCAGCATGTTCCGCAAGCTGTCCAGCGACGGCGGCCTGATGTCCTCGCACCCGGGCTCGGAAGCCCGCGCCGCGCGCATTGACGGGATGATCAAGAAGGACAAGAAGTAAGCTGGCGGCGGGCGGACCGTATGGTCCGTCCGCTCACCCGCCCGCCAGCGCCTGGCGCAGCAGCGGCAGTTGTCGTCGACTGCAGGGTACCTTGGCCCCATCGGCCATGTGCAGCAAGGCCTCGCCCCCATCCAGCGGCTCGATCGAGCGCAGCTGGTCCCTGTTGACCAGCCAGCTGCGGTGGCTGCGCAGGAACAGGGCCGGGTCCAGCCGCGCCTCCAGCACCGCCATGGTGATCCGCAGCGGGTAGTCATGCCCGCGCACGCGCAGGTTCACATAGTTGCCGGCGGCCTGGGCATATTCCACGTCGCCGGTGGCGACCAGGAACTCCTTGCCCAGCTTGCGCACCAGGAAATGCTGCGGACGCTCGACCGGCTCGACCGGAGGGCCGTCGTCGGGCGCGGCCAGCAGGGTCGCTTCGCCCTGGCGGCGCCGGCCGAACCAGGCCAGCGCATGGACTGCCGAGACCAGCAGCGCATAGGTCTGGATGTCCTTGAAGAATTCGTAGAACCATTGCGCCGGCCAGCCACCAAAGGTGTAGCTGCTGCCAAGCACGGCATGTGCGGCCTTCCGCAGCAGGACCATCGCGCTCACGTGCAACAGCCACCACGCGACCGCGCCCAACAGGTACGGTGCCAAGCGCTGTCGCCAGGTATCGGTGTGCAGCGGCCAGCGTGAAGCCGCGCGGATCAGCACCACCAGCAGCAGCAGCGACACCAGCGCGCTGCTGAACTCGTCAATCGTGGCCGCCATCCATTGGGAGGGCAGACCATCGCGCGCCGCGATCATGGCCTTGGCCAGCACATTGGCCGTCGCCGTCCCCAGGAACAGTACGACCCAGAACACGGCTGCCTGCCGTCCTTGCCTGCTGCTGCCCACCGATTCGCCACGCACGCGCGGGCCCTGCTGGTTGTGCTCATCCATTGCTGGATTATCGCCAACCACAGCCCTGTTGACGCACGCCATTCGTCCCCTCGCCCCGCCATTGGGCCCTGCAGGGCATCCAGCCGCCCCCTCCTGCTGGCGACAACCCGCAAGGACTTCCACTCTGCGAGGACGCCAACACGGATACCGCCATGACTCGCCGCCACGACCTCGACTCCCTGCGCATCGGTGCCTTCGGCCTGTTGATCCTCTACCACGTGGCCATGGCCTACGTGGCCGGATGGGACTTCCACCTCAAGAGCGCGCACACGGCAGAGTGGCTGCAGTGGCCGATGATCGCGTTGAATCGTTGGCGCATGCCGCTGCTGTTCGCCATCTCCGGCGTTGCACTGGGCCTGGGCCTGCCCGGGCACGGCCGGTGGCGGTTCGCGTTGCGGCGCGGCTGGCGGCTGTTGTTGCCGCTGGTGTTCGGCATCGTCGCGGTCGTTTCGCTGCAGGCCTACTGTGAAGCGGTGGACAAGGGCGACGTCACGCCAGGGCTCGGCGCATTCCTGTGGCGCTACTGGCAGTTCCGGCCGTGGCCGGGTGCCAGCTTCACCGGTGCAGCGTATGGATTCACCTGGAACCACCTGTGGTACCTGGCCTATCTGATCCCCTACACGCTGTTGGCGATCCTGTTGGCCAGCGTAGTGCGGCCGCTGCGCCAGCGCCTGCCGGGCCTGCATCCGGGCGACCGTTGGGTGGCCACGCTGGGCCTGCTGCTGCCGGTGCTATGGCTGGCATGGGCGCTGCTGGTGATCCTGCCCGCCCACCCGCCAACCCACGCGCTGGTCGATGACCTGTATGTCCACGCCGAATCACTGCCCCTGTTCCTCGGCGGCTTCATCGCCGCGCAGTGGCAGCGCGGTTGGGATCTGCTGGTGCGTGGCCGGCGGTTGACCCTGATGCTGGCCGTTGCCGGGCTGACTGTCGAACTGGGCATCCGTGCACTGGCGCGGATGCCCGATGTTGGCGATCTGCCGCAGTGGGTGCTGTCGCTGCCGTGGGCGCAGACCGAGCGCGTTGGCCGAGCGCTGTACACCTGGTGCGCCCTGCTGACCCTCTTCGGCTGGGCGCAGGTCCTGCTGGCGCGGCCATGGCGTGGCCTGGGCTACTGCCGCGAAGCGGTGTTCAGCTGGTACATCCTGCACCAGACCGTGCTGATCGTGCTTCTGTACTGGTTGCGGCCGTTGCAGCTGGGCGCGTGGCTGGAGCCGACGCTGGTGATTGTCGGCACCGTCGCCGGCTGCCTGCTGATCCACGAACTGCTGGTGCGCCGTGTGCGCTGGCTGCGGCCGCTGTTCGGGCTGCGTGCCGATCGCAACGGCGCAGTGAGCGTCACGCAGGATCACAGCGCCGGCCGCCGGGCATGGCCCGGCGCTACCGCACCTCGAACTCGCCAACCAGCACCGTCTCGGCACGATCCTTCAGCCGCATCGTGATCATCCGGTCCTTCTGCTTCGGCGTGCCCCAATGGGTAGTCAGGCGCAGCATCAGCGTCGTCGCACCGGTTACCAGCTGCTGGCGGCTGCCGAAGTAGTTCGCCTCCACCTTGTACTTGCCCGGCTTGGCGTTGCGCAGCGAGAACTGTTCCGGACCATAGCCACCGGTGAAGTCCTGCGACATCTGCCCACCCTGGTAGGTCAGGCGGTTGCCGTAGTACGCACGCTCGCCGTTCGGGTCGGTCACCCACAAGTCCATGTCGCTGTTGTCGGCATCCCAGGCCAGCACCACGCGCAGGTCCAGCGGCATCGCCTGCAGCAGGCGCGGGTCGATGCCGGTGGTATCCAGGCGCGGCGTGCTACCGGCAACCAGGTTGGTCAGTTCATCCAGGGCGATCAGCGCGATGCCGTCGAAGCGACCATCCCAAGGCCGCACCACCACCTGGTACAGCGGCGCCAGCGCCTGCTGCGGCTTGCCCGCTGCGGCCAGCGCCAGGCCCAGATCACGGAAGCTCTGCGGTTCTTCCTGGCCCATCGCCAGCACCTGCTCGAACACCGGCACCGCCAGTGCCGGTGCATCGGCCTGCAGCAGGCGATAGCCGAGAACGCGCAGCAGATGGCGGTTGTCCAGCTCCATCTCGGCCAGGTTGGACAGCACGCGCAGGGCCAGATCGCGCTGCCCCTGTTCAAGCAACAGATCGGCCACGTCGAGGAAGAACGCACTGCTGTCGGCGTTCGCGGCGCGCTCGGCCAGATAGCGGTCGTACAGCTGCGACGACGGCCCCTGGCGCAGACGGCGAGCAACCGGTGAATCGGATTGCCACGCCGCCAGCCGGATGCCGAGCTGACCGTCGTTGGCAGCGGCCGGCGCATTGGACGCCGTGGGTTCGACGGTAACGGCATCCATCGCGGCCTCCAGGCCTGCAGGGGCCTGCCGCGGTGGCGACCGACGGGCGCGCGCGCTGCTGGACTCTGCCCGTTGCCCGGCGGCAACGGCCATCGGCGCTGGCGCGGGTGGAGGCGCTGCGAGCATCGCCACCGGCGCAGCCGCGTGCGCGTCCTGACCGACCACCTCCAGCGCCTTCGCCTGCACGCGCATGCCTTTGGGCCAACGGCGGCTCCACCATTGCTGCCGCTCCTTCCAGCGCGAAGCAATATCGTCCAGGCGCTGACGGTCGGCGGCGTCGCGGTCTGCAACCTGCCGTGCGAACCGCTGGTCGTACTGAGCGCGCAACGCGCCCGCTGGCCGGATTGCGTAGCGCAGGTAGTCGTCCAGGGTTTCCAGCACGATCAGCGAGGTGTCAGGGCCGACCAGGCTGAACTGCTGCGACAGGCGCTGCATCGCCTCGCGGTTGCCACGGCGGTCGGTCGCCAGCTGCTGCTGGCGTGCCTGAGCCCACAAGCCAGCCAGCAGCGCTCCATCGCTGCCCTTCTGCGTTGGCGGCAGCGCCTGCCACTGGCCGCCGCCGACGCGCACCCGCATTGGCACACCGTCCGCTGCCAACCGGGCGTGCAGCCACAGCCAGCCTTCGGTTTCGCTGCGGCGGTCGATCACCACGTCCTGTACCCCGCGCCCCGCATCAACCTGTACGTCCAGTGGCGAAGACAGCAGTTCGCGAGCCGACGCGTCAACGTCCGGCCCCAGGGCGACGAAGCGGCCGCTGTGCGATTCACTCCATCCGCGCAGGCGCGTGCTGTCCGTGCGGGCACCGGCGCTGCTGACCGCGAACAGGCGCTGGTCGGGCGCCAAGGCCGGCAGTGTTTCCGGTCCATAGGTCAGCAGGCCGTCGCTGACCAGCAGGTATTCCTTTACCGTCGGCTGCGACTGCCATTGCGCCAGCGCACTGGCACCGTCCGGGCGCACCGCCTGCAGCGCCGCGCGGAGCCCGCTCCAGTTTCCGCCGCGGATGCGGAATCGGCGGACCGGCTCGGCGCGGTCGCGCAGCACGGTCAGCGCGACAGTGCCATTGCCCATCGCGGCAAAGTAGCGGTCCAGCAGCGCGAACTCGCGAGCGCGATCGCGCAGGCCGGAGGACCCCGAACCGTCCCACAGCAGGCCGACCTCGCTGGGCAGCGTGCGGGGAGCGCTACTGATCGGCACCGGCAGCTGCGCCAGCAGATAGTGGCCGTCCTGCCACGGCGCCACCTGCACCTGCGGCTTGCGTTCGGCCGGCAGGGTCCATTGCAGCTGTGCCGGCAGCTGCGCGCCCCGGCCCTGCCACTGCAACTGCCCCGCCGTGATCTGGAACGGCGCGGTACCAGCAGTGACCGTGCCCGGCGCGTGCAATCTCAGCTCAATCGAGTCAGCTCCGGCGGCGAACTGCAGTGGCAGCGTCCAACGCCAGCCTTGGCCCGAGAAGGCCAGCGGCTCGCGCAGCACCAGCTGCACGCGGCGACTGCCACCGGCCGGCAGCGGGTAGATGCGCAGGCGGAACTGGTTGCCCGCCGTCTGCTCCAGCAGGCCGGGGTCGACGCCACGGCGGGCGATCTCCTCGAAGACCTGACGGCCGCGATCCTTCGGCACCGGCACCGCATCGCGCAGCTCGCCGCCGATGTCCAAGGCGAACCCGGTGATCTGCTGGCCTTCGGCCAATGGGAACTGCAGCTCACCCTCCAGCACGCGGCGGTTTGGATTGTGGAACTCCAGGGTGATGCGGGTCTGGGCGATGCCGGCTTGGACGTCGCCCTCGATGCTGGCCTGGCGCAGTGCGACGGGCTGCTCCGCGCCGGCAACCTGCAGCAACGGCACCGACCGGACGGGCCGGACGGCCTTGGTGGACTGCGCTTGGGCAACCCCGGCGACAGCGCAGAGCAGCAGGGCCAGTACGGATGAAATCACGCGGCGGACGAAGGGCATCGGACTGCTCCAGCGGGAGGTTGGACGGTTCAACGCGTGGCTGGGGCAAATGGGGTTGGATGGGGAGATGCCGTCGAAACAGGCACTCACCCAAGACTCTTTACAAGCCAATGGGAGGAGCGCCGAGCATGAGCGGAAACTCGCCTAACCCGAGACAATACCCAAACGCCTCAACTCTGCGATCCCACCTGCCCAGTCTTCACGTCGCTTCCTTGGTGCGGCCAAAGGCACCACAAGCAACACCTCCTCAGCAATCGACTCACCGAAGATGGCCAGTCTCGTGTGCGTCTCAGGGAACGCACTCGCGAACTGAGATCCCAGCATATCGACTCCGGAGAAGTCCTGCTTCCGGACTATCACCTGAGTCTCCGGGTCTCTCCGGATCAAAGCGAGAGGGACACCTTTGCAGGCAAAGTCGACGAACCTTGCCCGACTGATGTCCAGAGCCCAGTTCACGCCTGCATAGAACGCCGCGCGCCGTTCCGCAAATTCTGCGAGAACTCCGGCATCTGTGCAGAACGCGAAGGGCTCGATATTGACTCTGAGTTTCCCAATTTTTCCGGCAAGGCATACCCTCTTATAGAAGCAGGACCAGAGAAGGAGAATTGGATTCACATCCAACCCTTCGACCTGGACATCCTCGAAC
Organism: Stenotrophomonas sp. G4; assembly: GCF_003428825.1. Lineage (NCBI taxonomy): Bacteria > Pseudomonadati > Pseudomonadota > Gammaproteobacteria > Lysobacterales > Lysobacteraceae > Stenotrophomonas > Stenotrophomonas sp. G4. The sequence continues at coordinate 2,073,185 of NZ_CP031741.1, read as the reverse complement.
ACTGTCGGCCCGATCTCAGAGTTGATCACCCTGCAGTTCGAGACTCTGACATCGCGGACGGAACTCATCCTTGAAGGGCGCTTGGACAACGACATTCCACAATTGTCAAAACTACTGTTCGCTATTCGCAGCGCCTCGAAGACGCTACCACCGCGATCAAACACCATCTTGAATTCTTGATCATCAATGTTTCGCATATCCAAGACCACCACAGAGACCAATGAAGACACTGCACATGAAGTAAATTAATGCACGCTCGTAGTGGCGCTTCAACGTCAGCACCGGATTGCGCAACGCGAGAGGTCGCCAACCGAGCTACCACGCTACCCAGGACGTATGAGCACAGCGCTACAGCCACACCATAGCAGGCAGGGCAAGGCCAGGAACTAGAAGGCAAGAACGTGTTTAACCTGAGTGACGCACGAGTTCCATCAGAAAGTCAAAGAATGATGGCGAAGAGAACTCGAACTCCCCGGCACTGTAGTCGTACCGCAGAATTGGATACTCTCCATCCCTCAATCCTTCACGTGTATCGAAGTAGAAGGCTTCGTCCGATTCCGGAACGAAAATCGGAATCAGGCCTTCTGGGGGAAAGCCGTTCTCCTCGACCAAGCGAGCGTTGTAGACAAGGTCGTCATCAGCCACGTCACGGTTCTCCGCATCTGCGAGACCGAAAACGGGATCTGGACCTACAAAAAGGTTGCCAAACTCACCAAGCCAAGCCTTGTAGGAAACGGGCAGAGCCAACCCAAGCTCCTTCTCTGCATCCTCCATAAGCTCCGGAGAAGCAGCACGGCCAGGAAACACCCTTACCCGCGCTGATCGAGCGATCACCTCATCGAGGCGCTCAAAACAGGAACCCCAATCAGGACACACCAGGCCTCCCGGACCAATCAAGCGAAACAGAGATTCACGGCGCCAGCAGCACCCGAGAAATCAATCATACCGGCACTTCGAGGCAGCTTCGCACTTGAGAAACCGCGGATCAGCCAATCTCCAATTGCCGATGCAGCGATACCATCGTCGATGGACGAGGCCTCGTCCTTTGCAACACAGACAACAAGCAGACCACTTTTTTTCTTGGCAGAGAATCTAGCCGACGATGAAATCCGTTCCGGGCAGTATCCCGTCAAACTGCCACTGATCCACAGTTCGACATCGATCGTTTCCAGACCATCAATTGACAGCTCTGCGAACGCGGACTTCAAACTAGCTCGCGCCTGGACGATTTCAGCTTGATACTTCACCCCCACCTCTGGCCCGCCCATCCTTCCACTCAACGTCACTTCCATCTGCACTCCATAGGTCCAATTGCGACAAAGCGCGATCAACAATCCTGTCAACTGCAGTCACCCTCGGAAGCTTCTCGCAATTCTTCAGCCACACCTGCGAAGAACATCAGAATGGACTGAGGAAGAGTGAGTTTACGCTTTATGGTTGCTCCGTCATCGGTCCCAATGAGCAGCTCAGCGCCGCTCATCACCAAGGAAGTGACGCGAGCTTGATATCGTGGGCTAGGAATGACGACATGAATGCCCTCATCTTTACGAACGATACGAAGCGATCTAGGCGCATCCCCCTCGAACACGCGAGTGATGTAGCACGTTTTGATCAGACCGCCCTCACAGGCCACATCAATTTTGTCATCGGTCTCGCCTGCCGCTAGACCTGAATCCTTCAGCGCATGCACAAGCTCAAAGATGAGACGGTCGAAGTCACACCCCGCAGACACCACGTACTCGACGGGCTCGCCCCTATCGGTCGACGTCAATCTCAGAGCGCCGACCGACTGATCAACCCCAATACCTGCAGCAGGAGCCAAAATGCGATCTCCCATTGGATTCTGATCGACAAAGAAGCTTGAACTGGCGCCCATGTAGTAGAGCGCGGGCTCAGCCCCAAGGCGCACCTCTGCCCATCGGGGATCGTATGAGAAGACAGACGAACAGGGAGAAATCAGCTTCTGCATGCGCCCTCCAACAAGGCCCATGCTCGATCTGATTTCTGCTTGTTTGTCCCCGCCCCTCGATAGATCGATCCGATCTCCCTACTCATTCTCTCAAACTCCGTAGACTGTATTTCAATATTTCCCTTGAACACGTTTCCAACCGTTTTTGGTATGACCGACGTCCCCCGGTTTGAGTAGTGGGCGGGTTTAGAGTCCGGTGCTGATGTTATCGTTCTTCGCCGCCAACTGCGCGGCGTACTGGGCGGGGGTTAGCCCGCCAAGCGCTCGCTTGGGTCTTTCTTCGTTGTAGTCGCGCCGCCAGCTTTCGATGCTGGTGCGGGCATGAAGCAATGTCGGGAACCAGTGCTCGTTGAGGCATTCGTCGCGCAGCCGTCCGTTGAAGGACTCGACGTAAGCATTTTGGTTCGGTTTGCCCGGTTCGATCAGACGCAGGGCAACTCCCTTTTCGTGAGCCCAGGCCACCATCGCCTTACCGCAAAACTCCTTGCCGTTGTCTGTCCTGATCACTCGTGGCCACAGCCTCGTGGGTGGCGTCGTCGACGATGGTCAGGCACTTGATCACCCGGCCTTCGGCGGTACGGTCGAACACGAAGTCCATCGACCACACCTCATTGGCGGCGGACGGCCGCAGAAGGGACTGGCGCTCGCCTGCCGGCACCTTCTTACGCTTTCTGCGACGCACCTGCAGGCCCGCTTCCTGATACAAGCGCTCCACTCGCTTGTAGTTCACTACAAGTCCTTTCCGCCGCAGCTTCAGATGGATCATGCCCACCCCGTAGCGTCTGTGCCGGTGCGCCAGCGCAGCGATCTGCTCGCGCAGCTCAACGTTGAGGTCGGGCCGAGGCTCATACCGCAGTGCGCTCGCGCTCATCCGTACGACCGTGAGCGCTCGCCGCTCGCTCAGCCCCTTCTCGACCATGCTCCGCACCAGCAGCCTGCGCGCCGGCGCGGTCACCACTTTTTTCGCAACGCATCCTTGATGACGTCGTTCTCGAAGACCTGTTCTGCCAGCAGTTTCTTCAGGCGTGTGTTCTCCGCCTCCAGGTCCTTGAGCCGCTTTGCGTCGGGCACGCTCATGCCACCGAACCTGCTGCGCCACAGGTAATACGAGGCCTCGCTGAAGCCATGCTGGCGGCAGAGGTCCTTGATGGGCATGCCGGCCTCAGCCTCGCGTAGGAAGCCGATGATTTGCTCTTCGGAAAAGCGCTTCTTCACGTCCAATCTCCTTGTTATTGAGGATTGGACTCCAAACCGCTTCGCTACTCAATCTTGGGGGGACGTCGCATCCATGATCGACGGTGCGATTGATCCCGGCCCTATGCTGAGCGTCTTGAGACCTCGCATTTCCTTGAGGATCTCTGGAAGCGCTTCGAGCTTGTCGCCGGGAGGTGACCAGAGATGAACCTGCTCGATCCGGGCGAGCCTCTCAGTGTTGAAAGGGGCGTTGAAGAACACCAGCTCAGCACCGGGAGTCGGGAATGCTGCTTCGTGTCTGCCATGCATCAGAACAACTTTGTTATTCATACTCTCTTCTTTGAATCAGCAGGCGTTTCTCGCCGCAGAAACAGCGGCCCTTGAAGCAGGCGTGCTCACTGTACCAGCCCCGCGGCTTGCTCCATGCCGCAGCGCATCCCCGGCGAATTCATCCACCCGGGTCACCCGGGCTGCGCGGATCTGATTCAGTGATCCGCCCTCCTTGGGCACGTTGTCTGCTGCATCCATAATTCCCTGTTCGTACCCCCGCAGCACGTGATTTGTCATGCGCGCATGGGTTCTACCCCGAAATCACGGACGGCTCTAAAAGAGCTGCAACCTTCTGATCCTGCCTGACGCCCCTTCGCCGCATCCTCGGGTTGTGGCGTCAATCGATGTAGTCAAACACACCCATTGGTGTCATTGACGTACAGCAGGATTACCTTCGCTTGCCCGGATGAATCCCGTCCGAGAAGGCCGCCTTGGTGAGGCCTGGCGCCGGGTCGATCGCCGCATGCCGTGGGCGACCGTCTTCAGTGGTCTCCACGGCGATCACGAAAGGGCGCTTATTCTCCGAGCCGCGCCCGGCTTTGCCACCGTTGCGACCAGCGCAGGAGCACCAAGTGATCATAAACGTGCCGATACAGCGCAGTGCCCTCTGCCAGCAGACGCCTGCGCCAGCATCGTTCACGTCAGCGCCGATACCTGTGACCAGTCGCAGTCGCGTCGCAGGCCGGCATCTACAGGCGGCGTAACTCACGGATGATGGTTGCCGGCGAGCGCCCGAGACATCGGACGATGCTGCGCATACTGGCACCATCTTGGCGCTCGATCATGATCACAGCACGTTTTTCTGCACTGAGGTGGTGATAGGTTCTTGTCGTTGACATGGCAACATCAGGATATGGGGGTATTGCGCTTGGAAGTTGAGCCTAATCTGTGCTGAAAGTTCATGCTAATCAGGTCACATCAAGCCTGCCGGACAATCTCCTCTAGAAAACCCACAAAACTGTTGGCAAACGGCTCATATGATCCGTCAGACCAATCCCGCCTGACAATGGGATACTCTCCGCCAACCAGTCCCTTGCTGGTATCGAAATAGAATGATTCATCCGTATCCGGCAGATGAATTGAGATATACCCGACCGGCAGCTCACCATCGTGGGAATCCAACCTGAAATTGTAGATCAGATCACTATCGGAAATGTCACGCACATCCCGAGGCGCAAGGGTCAGAACAGGATAAGCGCCGACCCTCAGATTCCCATACTTGAGCAACCACTCCTTGTACGAATCAGGCAATGGAATCCCCAGCTCAGCTTCGGCCTCCCGGATAAGGCCAGGTTCAACCTGGCGCCCAGGAAATACCTTGACTCGCGGGTGTTGTGCCACCAACCTTTCCAGATTATCGAACATGAATACACCTCATTGTCGACAGCCGGCGATTATTGATTGTGCTCTCGCCTTCCAATATGACTCCCTGAAGGTGTCAAATTGACGGGGGAGCTTACGCTACAGCACCCTGGAGTTCGCATGGGACCCGTGTTTCAGGGCGAATTCCTCCGGGGTTTTCCATCCTAGTGCACTGTGGGGACGTTCCTCGTTATAGGAGCGCCGCCACGCTTCGGTTTTGCTCCTTGCATCGGCCAGCGATCGGAACCAATGCTCGTTCAGACACTTCTGCCGCAGTCGGCCGTTGAAGCTTTCCACCATCGCGGATAGCAAGACCGCGAACTAATCGCCAGCAGTCCGTACAGAGCACGAGGTTAGACCTGGCGGGAGGGAAACAGATCAATAGGCCAGAGCTGCACCAGCTCTGAGACTTTCTACCGACAAACTCCACATCTTCGTCAGTCATACACACAAGCCTAAACCCGGCCTGCAAGTGCTTCCTCAAGGACTTCAGCGATGTATTCCGCAAACTGCGGCATGGACGAGGCACAATCTCTTCTGTGGCATTCAGGTACAACCTCTCCACTGAGATTGACGTAAGTACGCTTTGCGGGAAGTCCCCGATAGAAGACCAGCGATTTCAGATCCGGCAATGCATCCATCACGCCCTTCTGCAGAATAGGCCAACTGCCATCCTCGATACGAAGCGTCACGATATTGTGAACGGGCATCACTTCATCAAAATCAACAACCGAATCCGTCATTTCCGGGACGCCCAATTGCAGGTCAATGAACTGCGCCAGCCTCCATCGATCGGAAATATGAATGATCCGACCCACTCCATAGCCGCCCTTGGGCAGCGGAACGGCAAACACGTCACCAACCTCAACTTTGAACTTCTTTGGCATTCAATTACCCTCGGCATGCTGGCAAATTCACACTTGACCCTGGCGAGTCGGCACTGAGGGTATCGTAGTACGCACGAAATGCCTTGCCACGATCATCCGTACGATTGATATCAAACCCCACTTGCCGATTGCCCTCCGCGCCTGGACCGAATGGCTGGCCTCGTTGCGATGTCTTGATCGTGCCATGCGTGTCTATGTAGAACTGCTCTTTGCCTCGTGCCTCAGCATAGTTTGCAGCAGCATCCAGCTCGATACTTTCCAATGCACCATGCAAGCGGCCGCTGGTCTGATGTTCATTCATTCGCTCGAAATAGCGTGAGTGCTCGGTGAGTCCAACGTACTTCACTTGGCCGCTTTTTCGATCAACCAAAGCATAGATGGTGTAGCCCTGACCATCTGCACCGGTGTGGTCCAGTGCTGTCAATCCCAATGGATCGATCCAGCTGGTTGTGTTCGGCCCGAACGCATGAAGGTTTACGCCCGGTATCGTACCTAGTGGATCTCGGCTGGTGTAGCTGGCCGACGTCGCATCGAAGTACCGGAAACGGTTGTAGTGCAGTCCGGTTTCTTCGTCGAAGTACTGCCCTTGAAGACGAAGCGGGTTACATAGTGGCCCAGGCTCAGTCGCCTCCACTCCGCCTGATGCGTTGTAGCGCGCCGCCCAAAGGACCATGCCGTATCGATCAGTGATCCTTGTCGGCGCGCCGTTGGGTTCGTTGTGATAGAAATAGAGCTGCGACCACCCAGCATGCTGACCGGAGCCTGCAGTCCGCGCTGCGCTGCCGGTTTCCACGGACTGTTCGCTACCAGGATGCAGTGGGAGTTGCGCTGACCTTGGAGATCTTGCAGCAGATCCACCAAGCACCACAGCTCCCAATGCGCCACCTGAAAGGCCCCCAATTCGAAGTTCGCTGACAGGCTGGACAGAACGGCTCGTCTGAATGACAGGGCCCTCCACTACGGCAGGCGGTGACAGGCGGGGCGGAGCTGAGTCTGAAGATTCCCCGCCCACAGCACTATGCGGACCTATAGACATCAGGCCGGTCACATCGTGACCGCACTGACTGAACAGCGCCAACGGCACAAACGTCCCCGGGTAGTACACATACTCCCGCACCCGCTCATGCAACCGCTCCAGCCGCCGCTGCCGCCGCCTCATCTCCACCAGGCTGGCCACATTCCCCACCCACACCGGCGCCGCCTCTTCGGCATCGTTGGCCTGCTGCACTTCACCCAGCAGCGCATTGCCATCCCAGAAGAACCACGTCGTCTGCGTCGGGTTGCGCTTGAACACGCGCCGTCCCAGCGGGTCATAGCCATAGTACGTTGACAGTCCGTTGCGGCGGCTCTCCGCCAACCGATGGTTGGCATCCCAGATCAGCGCCAGGTCATCCGGCGCATCCCCATGGGGCGCGCCCTTGCGCACCAGATCGCCCGCCCGATCAAACACGTAGTGCACGCCCTGGTACGTTCCCTCGCGCGTCCAGGTGGTCAGGTCATCGTCGTCGCCGCCCACCACCTTGCGCGCCTGCACCTGCTTCACCTCGGTGCGCAGCCGGTCGCCCGCCGGGTCGTTGAAGTAGCGCTCCACCTTCCCCTTCGGGTCGATGTGCTGCAGCAGGCGCCCGATCGCGTCGTAGCGGTACTCGTCCACGCCTTGCGCGCTGTCGCTGCGCCGGGTCAGGTTGCCACTGCGGTCGTAGTCGTAGCGGGTCTCGAACAGCGGCGCAGCGTCCTTCAGTATCGACTGCGAGGTCAGCAGGTTTCGGCTGTCGTAGGTGAACTCGCGCTGCAACTGCGGGCTCAACTGCTCACGCGTGGTACGACCCAGCGCATCGCGCTCCATCGAGATCGGCGATTCGTCATTGATGGCCACCGATACGGTCTGGTCGCGCAGGTCATAGCCAAACGCTACGCGGTTGCCGGCCGAGGTCTCGCGCAGTACGCGGTTGCCGACTTCATCATAGGCGTAGCCCACGCGGAAGCCGTCCTGCAGTTCTTCCAGCAGCCGGCCAAGCGGGTCATAACGGCGCTTCACCGTACGCGCCGGATTGCGCAGCTCGACAATCTGTCCCTGCACGTCGTAGACGAAATGCTCCTGCACCTGTCGTCCAGGATGACGCACGTCGGGCAACGTCTTGCGGGTGATGCGCCCGAGCTTGTCGGTGCTGAAGGCGATGCGCTGCCCAAGCGGATCCACGGTGGCCGTCAGTCGTCCGGCCGCATCATAGGTGTAGCGCCGCGACTGGCCCCAGTAGTCGACCTCCTCGACGATGCGTCCCAGCGCATCGCGCACCAGCTGGTAGGTTTCGCCGCGCTGGTTGATGACCGCGACCAGCTGCTCTTCGGTGTCGTAGCGGTATTCCACGCTGTGGCCATCAGCCTGCAGGCGCTTGCCGATCTGGCCGATGCCCACGTACTGCAGCCGCGTCTGCGCGCCGGCCTCATCGGTATAGCGCACCAGCTGGTCTTCAGCATCGTACTCGCAGCGCACACCATTGCCGTCCGGGCCAGCAGTGGCCAGCAGTCGCCCCTTGGCGTCGTACTCGTAGCGGCTGGCCTGTCCCAACGGATCCACCTGGCACAGCAGATTGCCGAGCGGATCATGCTCAAAGCGGCTCTCATGGCCGAGGGCATCGATGACCGCTGCCACCAGCCCATGGCGGTCATAGCGCAGGCGTGTCACTGCCTGGCGGGCATTGGTCTGCGACTGCAACTGGCCCTGCTTGTCGTAGTCGAACCGGGTGATCGCACCCAACGGGTCGGTCTGGCTGACCAGCAGGCCTTGGCCATCGTACGCCTGCTGCCAGTCGACGCCATCCGGCGTACGCAGCGACACCATGTGGTCGTCCAGGTCGTACTCCATCTGGATCGAGGTGCCGTCGGCGCGGGTCAGGCAGACCAGGTTGCCATGCGCATCATAGGCAAACGCCGTTCGCAGTCCTTCCGGATCGGTCACCGCCACGGTCCGCCCGAAATCGTCGTACTCGAACAGCGTCACGCCATCGAGCGGATCGATCTCGCACAGCGGCAGCTGGTTCTCGTCGAACTTGACCACGCTCAGGTGCCCGAGCGAGTCGGTCACCCGGGTCTCGCGCAGCAGCTCGTCGTACTCGAAGTGATAATCGTAGAGACCACCATCGCCCCACGAATGCACCACCCTGCCCTGCGCGTCGAACGCGTAGTGGAAGGACAGGCCAACACGGTCAGTGTGCCGCACCAGGCGGTGCTGTTCGTAGGCAAAGGTGCGCGGCGCCCCGAGCGCATCCACCGCCGCCAACAGATCACCCTCGCCACTGTAGCGGTAGCTCACCAGCGGATGCACCAGGCCGGTGGCCGGGTCATGCAGCGCCATGCGGTCGATGCGACCGTGCCGCGCCTCCACGTCGATGAAGCGACCCTGCAGGTCACCGATGCCACTCTCGACGATGCGCACCAGATGGCCGTCGCGACGCTCGAACCGCCAGTGGTTGCCGTGCGCGTCCTCGATGCGCTCGATCGGCCAGGACTGTGGGTTCGGCAGCGCGCTCACGCCCGCAGGCAGTTCACCGCCGAACACATACCGCAGCCCGCTCTTGAACCGGACCTGCCACTGTCCCCGGCGTCGCAGCAGGCGCGCGCCGTCGACGAAATCGAGGATCGCTCCGGCCTCGCCATCGGCCGGCGGCAGCTCCGGGAAGAAGGCGGCCTGGTCCGGCCCGGACAGCCAGACGCTGCCGTCTTCCAGCAGCTCCAGACGGATGTCGGCCGGCGTCTGCCAGCCCGCGCCGCATTGGCCGGGTTCGCCCGCCCGCCGCGAACCGTAGCTGCGCTGCCAGACGAATGAAAGCCGCCCCGGAATATCGAAGTCCTGGTGGCTGACCACCACGCTGCCATCGCGGATATCCACCGGCTCGGCACGTAGCACCTTGCACTTCAGGAAGCCCGACGGCAGATGCCCCCATTTGCCGCGCCGCCAATTGGCAAAGGCATCCATCTTCTTGCGGAAGAACGCACTCTTGCGCAGCTTGCCCAGACCGGCGAACGCCGCGCGGAACGCCAGCGCGGTCCATGACACTGTCGGCGGCCCTCCCACCTTGACGCTGGTGGGAATGGCCACGTTGAGGCCGGTCGGCAGTGACATCGCCCGAAGTGGCTTCTTCGGCTTCTTCATCCGGAACGGGTTGATCATGCCGGCCAGATTGCAGTCCAGCACTGGCATGGCCAGCCGCGAGAACGGCTCGCCATCGGCCGACACGGTACGGCTGCCCATGAAGATTTCTTCGCCGTCGAACTGCGGGCCCATCGGCGCCGCCAGTGGCGGGCCCCACACCCCCAGCGGGATGTGGATGTCCAGGCCGCCGGTCCCGGCGGTGCCGCGATGCACACCGTTGACCTTGATGGTCGAGCCGATGAACGGAATGTAGTCGAACGGATCCAGCACCAGGCCGATGTGCGGGGTCGGCAACGGGCACGGCGGCACCGCGTACATGTGGATGTCGATGCCCAGCTGCGGATCGAAATGCTTGGCGGCGATGCTCACGGCAACACTCCCTGTTGCTTCACAAAGCGCGGAACAACGCGCGCAGGAACGCCTTTACTTCGTCACGGTATTCGGCGCTGATCCAGGTCACGACGATGATGCCCAGCACGATGGCCACCAGCATCAACACGGTCTTCTTCGACTTCATGCAACAGCCACTCCTGTAACGGCGGGCCCGGCTGGCGCCACCACGGGCGGCTGCAGCAGGCCACTGGGGTCGGGCAACGGCTGCATCGCCGGTGGCTCGCTCCACACCGGTATCTCATGATCGAGCGGGTGTTCGATGGCCGGCAGGCCGTTCCAGCCCGGGTCGAGAAAGTCGCGGCCGACGGCCACGATCTTGCGGAAGAATTCGTCGCCGCCCTGGATCAGGCGCTCGCGCTCCTGCTGGGCGCGGTGGAAACCACGCTCCAGCGTGGAATCGAGCTCGGCGTCGATGGCATCCAGCGCCGGACGCGGGGGACGCGGGCCGAGGGCGCGCCCCTGCGCGTCGGCTTTCTCCAGCAGGCCGGTGCTGGCCTGCAGGTAGTCGGTGGCGACCTGCTGCAGTTGTTCGCAGCGTCGTGCGTCCTGAAGCTGCAGCAGATCCCACAATGCCTGGGGCAGCGTCGTGGCCTTGCGGTCAGCCGGCGCCAGCGGCTTGGCGATGCGGATCGCTTCCAGCAGCTGCGTGCGCGCGGCCTCGCGCTGGCCCGCCTGCAGCTGGCACCAGCCGGCCATGCGCTGGCCCTCCAGCGCGAACATCGGGTGCGGAATGCTGGCTGCCGACGCCGAGGCCTGAAGGTAGGTCTGCGCGGCGCGCTGGGGCTGTTTGGCCGCCAACCAGCAGCCGGCCTCGCCGAACCAGCTCTGCATCACCAGTTCCGGCGCGGCCGGGTTTCCGCCCAGCCGTGCGCCCTCGGCCGCACTGCGGGCCTGCCGGTAGCTGTTGATCGCCTGGCCGTGATCGCCGTGCTTCAACCATGCACCGGCCACCATCATCTGCACCACCGACTGCTGGTCCTGCCAGCCGTGCCGCATCGCCAGTCCCTGTGCACGTTCGGCACGGGCAACAACCTGGGAGGGGCTGCCGCGTTCGAGCAGCAGCATCAGGTCGGCCAGCAGCTGGCGGTACAGCACTTCCGGGCCACGGCCGCCAGACTGCGCGGCGGTATCGCGGGCAATGCCGAACATGTCGATCGGCGCGGTGACGATCCGTGCGGCCTTGCCATGACGCTCCAGCAACGGCTGCCAGCGCGGATCCTCCTCGGTGTCGACCAGCACCAGGCGCAGGCGTGGGCCGGGGCCCGCGGCCAGCGCGGTATCCATCCAGCGCTCGAAACCTTCGCCGGGCACGCAGCGCTCGGGCTCCAGCACCGCCGCCAGCAGGCGCAGGTGCTCGCCGTGGTGATCGATGAAGCTCTCCAGCACCTCGACCACGCCTTGGGCGCTGTCCGGATGCCCTTCATGCGGGCCGCGCCAGCCGAGCGGCACCTGCTGTGCGCGCAGTTCATCCTGGCTGGCGAGGTAGCGGTCCAGCAGGTCCTGCTTTACCTGGCGGCTGTAGCGGAAGCCGAGTTCATAGGCGCTGTCGATGCGCAGGAAGTAGTCCGGCGTATCGTGTCCGGCATCGTGGCGCTGCATCTCGAAGAATGCGGCCAGCAGCCGGCTGGCCGCGGCCGGTAGGCGCCAGACCAGCAGGCGCCGGCTGCTGTCGGCGGTGGCTTCCAGCCAGGCATCGCGCAATGCATTCAGGCCGCGCAGCATGGGGGTGTCCTGCATCGTGTTTCTCCCGTGCGGCTCAGCAGTTGAGCTTGATCTCGCTGCCATTGACCGAAACACCACCGGCATCGATCACCACCTCCGAACCACCAGCGGTGATCTTGATGGCGCTGTCGGTGATCTCGATGACCGAGCCACCGACCTTGGTGGACAGCTTGACCGCCGACTCCAGGCTCATCGCGCCGTCCGAGCCCTGGCTGTGAGTACCGGTCACGTCCTGGCTGAAATTGCCAGTGACATCGATCACCCGCTCGCCGACATTGCTGTCGTCGACCTTGCCCTGCACGCTGCGCTTGTCATGACCGGTAATGGTCACCTCCCGCGCGGCATTCAGCGTCTCCGTCATCAGTCCGCCGACCGTGCGGCTGGAGGTCGAGGTGACGGTCTCGGTCCACGTGCCGGTGCGCTGACTGGTGAAGTTGCCGGTCAGGGTGGTCTTGAAGTCGCCGGTGATGGTTTCGGTATAGCCGGCCGCGGAGATCGTCTTGGTCTCCCCTGCTTCGTACTTCTCGGTCACCGCGCCGGTCACATTGGTGGTGCGGGTGCCGGTGACGCCGAGCGTGTCGGTGCCGGTGACCGTGATGCCACGGTTGCCGCCGACGCTGATGTTCTGGTTGGCGCCGACGCCCATCGTGTGGTTCACCGCCACCGTAGTCGATTTGTTGTTCTGGATGCTGGCGTTCTGGTCGTTGAGCACGGTGGTGACCATGTCACGCTGCGCCCGCATGTTCAGCAGCTCGCCACCGGCGCCATCATGCATGGTGATCTCGTTCCAGCCGGCGCCCTTGACCGTCTTCGACTTCAGGCCGCTGACCTCCATGCCGAACGGCGGCATGTTGTCTTCGTTGTAGACGCGGCCGGTGATGATCGGGCGGTCCGGGTCACCATCGAGGAAATCGACGATCACTTCCTGGCCCACGCGCGGCGGCGACACGCCGCCCATGTCGGCGCCTGCCCACGGACTCGCGCTGCGGATCCAGCACGAGGCATTCTCGCGGCGATCGAGCTGGCGGTCCCAATGGAACTGCACTTTCACCCGGCCGTAGCGGTCGGCATGCAGCTCTTCCCCCGGCGGACCGACCACGGTGGCGGTCTGCGGGCCCGGCATGCGCGGCCACGGCGTGCGTCGCAGTGGGCGGTACGGAATGCGTCGGCGCAGCACTTCGGCCTGCACCTCCACGCTGGGGGCTTCGGCGCTGCCGAAATCGGCGGCGAAGTTGTTGTGGCCTTCGCGCTGCACGCTGACCACGAAGAAGCTGCGATCAGTATCATCACGGCCGATGAAATCCGGGTGCCGCTCCAGTTCGAAGCAGGAGCCCGCGTCGAGCTCACCGGCATTGCCGGCGCATTCAAACAGCTTGGTCGGCCAGGCCACCTCTTCATTGCGCACCGCCGCCAAGGCCTGGCCGATGCGACTGTTGGTGAAGCGGGCCGCGCCATCGTAACGGTACTGCTCCAGCGGCGGCAGCAGGCCCAGCGGCACCTGGTTGCCCTGGTTGCCATCCAACGCCTGGCTGGGCTGCTTGAAGTCGAAGCTGCGCAGGGTCTGCACGCTGGGCCCGACCCGGCGGCGTGCGCCCCAGCGGTGCAACCCGGTGCTGGCCAGCGTGCCCTGGTCGGACACGAAGGCGATCGGCCGTGGTTCACCGTGCACGGTACTCAGCGTCGAATCATCGCTGATCACCATCGTGTGGCCTTCGTCATCGTGCACGAAGCTGTAGTACAGCCCGGCGTCCTCCAGCAGACGGCTGACGAAGGCGAAATCCGATTCGTTGTACTGCACGCAGTACGGCAACGGCGGCAGCTTGCCGGCGTTGAGGTCGTAGCGGAACTTCGCCAGCTGCGCGTAGCTGCCGAACACCTCCTCGATGATCTGCAGCACGCTCCGGTCCTGGAAGATGCGGCAGTTGCAGGTGTAGTCGAGGAAGGCGAACCAGGGCGCCAGCTCGGCGCGATAGGCGCTGAACTGGGCCTGCTGCCCGGTACTGGCGAACTCGCGCACGTAGCCGTGCACGCTGCGGTTGCCGAACTCATCGCCCAGCTGCAGGCGCAGCGGCTGGCCGACCAGTTGCTTCAGTTCCAGCCGTGGCTGGATCGAGAGCAGGTCGATGCGGTAGGTGAACGGGTTCGACACCGCCTCGTTGCCATCGAAGCGCTTGACCAGGAACGTGTCCGGATCCAAAGCGGTTTCGACGCGGATCAGGCGTCGGTCCTGGTGCAGGCGCTGCAGGGCGGCGCCAGGGAGCAGTGATTCGGCGTACATCGGGCGTTCCGTCGTCCCATGTTGGTCGTGGGCCGACTTTGCCATTGCCGTGTGACATGCGCCAGCTTTTTGACGCACCTGCCCATGGATAAGGAGATGAATTCATTAAGAAAATTGAATAGAGTGCAAATCCTGTCACAGATTGGCCGGTTTTGCGCCGGGCTGCTCAGGCGCGCGGCAGCAGGGCACCCTGTGCCTCCGCTCTCGAAGGACCTGTAGGCGCCCGTCGTATCTGCTGACCCTGCTGGCCGCGTCAATGCCAGCCGGTGCCGCCACCGCGCCGGCCTTTCCGTTCACCCATCACGACTGGACACTGGCCTGTGACAGCACCCGCACCTGCCGCGCAGCCGGCTACAGCAAGATGAAGGGGACACAGCGCCACTGTCCGTGCTGCTGACCCGCGCGGCCGGGCCCGGCCAACGCGTCGAGGCGGAACGGATGCTGGGCCAGTACGGCGAGGAAGTGACGCTACCTCCGGCCTGTGCCGGCTGCTGATCCCCGGCGGTGCATGGGAGATGCCCACCGTCGTCAGCAGGATCCAGCGCTGGGAGCGATGACTGCCTCGCGCCTGCGACTGCGCGAGGCGATCGCTCAGGCCGGCAGGCGGTGCTCGACGATCAGCTGGATCGCCGCGCCACCACGGTAGTCATCGCAGGCCAGGCGATAGGCCAGATGAACATGCTTGCCTGGCGCATTGCCGTGCCAGCCACCGAAGTGGATCGCATTGATCGTGCCTGGTACGCCGGGCAGGCGCAGCTCCAGCTTCAGATGCCGTTCCTTCAGCACGCGCCAGTTGGCCACTTCGAAATGGCCGTCGAACAGTGGCTCGGGAAAACCCTGCCCCCATGGCCCGGCCAAGCGCAGCGCATCAGCATGGCGATGATCGAGTTCGTCCGCGGCCAGTTCGCCGTCGCTGAGCACCTGCTGCTGCAGTGCAGCCGGGTCGAGCATTTCCAGCACGGTGGCAACGAAGGCGGCTTCGAAGGCGGCCAGATGATCCAGACGCATGCTCAACCCGGCAGCCATCGCGTGACCGCCGAAGCGTTCGATCAAGCCGGGATGGCGCGCATCGACCAGCGCCAGCGCATCACGGATATGCAGGCCGGCGATCGAACGCGCTGAACCGCGCAGGGTGTCGGCGCCCGGCTCGGACGGCGCGAACGCGATCACCGGCCGATGCAGGCGATCCTTCATCTTCGACGCAACCAGGCCAACCACGCCGGGGTGCCAGTCAGCATCGAACAGACAGGCCGCCACCGGGCGCTGCCCTGCGGTGTCGAGCACCACCCGCGACAGCGCGTGTTCGGCGTCATCGGTCATCGACTGCTGGACCGCACGCCGCTCGGCGTTGATCTGTTCCAGCGTCTGCGCGATGTCGCGGGCCTGCCGCGGATCTTCGGTGAGCAGCAGGGCGATACCCAATGCCATGTCTTCCAACCGACCGGCCGCGTTCAAGCGCGGGCCGAGCCCGAAGCCGATGTCGGTGGCGGTCAGGCGTGCGGCGTCGCGACCACTGGCTTCGATCAGTGCCTTCAGGCCGACGCAGCCCTGGCCATTGCGCAGCCGGCGCAATCCCGCGCTGACCAGAGCGCGGTTGTTGGCATCGAGCACCACCAGGTCGGCCACTGTGCCCACCGCCACCAGGTCCAGCAGCGTGGTCAGGTCCGGTCCTTTGCCATCGGCAAATACCCCCGCTTCGCGCATCCGCCGGCGCAGCGCCATCAGCACGTAGAAGATCACGCCGACGCCGGCCAGCGCCTTGCTGGGGAAGGCGTCGCCGTCCAGGTTCGGGTCCACGATGACATCGGCCGGTGGCAGCTGCGGGCCGGGCAGATGGTGATCGGTCACCAGCACCTGCCAGCCACGCGCCTTGGCCGCGGTCACGCCGGCATGGCAGGCAATGCCGTGATCGACGGTGACCAGCAGATCCGGCTGCAGCGCAGCCAGCTCGTCCACCAGTGACGGCGACAGACCATAGCCGTGCACCATGCGGTTGGGGACTGCGTGGAACACGTGCTGCGCGCCGAGCATGCGCAGACCGCGCACACCGACCGCGCAGGCGGTTGCGCCGTCGCAGTCGAAATCACCGACTACCAGGATGCGCTTGTCGGCGGCGATGGCTTCGATCAGCAGGCCCACCGCATCATCGATGCCGGTCAGCAGCTCGGGCGCGTGGAGGCTGCCCAGTTTCGGCAGCGCCAGCTCTGGCGTTCCCGCGCCGCGGCTGGCATAGAGTCGCGCCAGCAATGGCAGCGTGCCCTCTGGCCAGCTGCCGGGCACGACCGCATCGCGGCGGCGGATCAGCGGTGTATCAGAGGGCGGCAGCGCAGCATCGGCGGCAAGGGACATCGGCATCGCCGGGTTGCGGAAGACCGGGCAATGATAGCGCGGGGGCGAGCGCCCGACCGCAGCCCATTGGTTTTCACGGCAACATCTTCCATGCTTGGCGGTCTTTGAAATGGATGTCAGCGCATGCATCGCACCCTCCTGCCGGCCTTGCTGGCAACCTCGCTCGCCAGCGCAGCAGCCCAGGCGGCCGCTCCCACACCGCAGCCCGGTGTGCAGTTCCAGCACAACGACTGGTCGTTGGCCTGCGACAACACCCGTACCTGCCGTGCCGCCGGCTACAGTCCCGAACAGCCGGGCAACCTGCTCAGCTTGATGCTCGAACGCGCCGCCGGACCGGGCACCCACGTGGTGGCGCGGCTGCGCAACGGCGAAGGCGACAGCCCGGCGCCGCAGGGCGCGCTGCGCCTGCGCCTGAACGGCAAGGACCTGGGACCTGTGCAGGACACCGGCGCCGAGGAAAAGATCCTGCTGAAACAAGCACAGACCGACGCGCTGGTGGCCGCCCTCCCCCGTCAGGCACGCATCGAGATCGTTGATGGCAAAGGCAAGGCGTGGCCGCTGTCGGACAGTGGTGCGGCCGCGGTACTGTTGAAGATGGACGAAGCACAAGGTCGGCTGGGTACACCGGGTGCACTGGTGCGGCGCGGCGACAAGGCCGAGAGCGGCGTACTGCCCGCCCTGCCGGTGCCGGTGATCGTGCGCGGAAAGCTGCTGGCGACACGAAATGGCGACGCGGCACTGGCGACGGCTCCCGGCCTGCGTAAGGCCCTGATCGCCAGCCTTCCGAAGCCCGACGAATGCACGCGCCTGAGCGAAGGCGGCAACGATGAGATCGAGGTCGAACGGCTGGACGGACAGCACTTGCTGGTGAGCACGACGTGCTTCATGGGGGCCTACAACTTCAGCAGCGGCTACTGGATCGTGCAGGACAAGGCCCCTTACCAGGCGCGTTTCGTGACCTCCGACGCTGAAGATTTCGAGCGCCAGGAGGCAACCCTGTCAGGTCGCTTCCGTGGTCGCGGCATCGGCGACTGCTTCTCTGGCCACGACTGGGTGTGGGATGGCCAACGCTTCGTCAACAGCAGCGACTTCACTACCGGACAATGCCGCGGCGTGGCCGGTGGGCACTGGACGCTGCCGACGCTTGTCAGCACGGTCCGCTGACCCGGAAACCTGCAACATGGCTACGCTTCGATTTCCTCTGCTGGCGCTGGCGTCACTGACGCTGGCGCCTGTCAGCTTCGCCGGCACGCCCGCGCAGGTCACGTTCCTTGAACAGAACGGGCACCTGGCATGCGACAACACCGGCACCTGCCGGATGGTGGCGTTCGGCCCACCGGCCGCGTTGATGCTGGGCGTGCTCATCGAGCGTGCCGCTGGACCAGACACCCCCGTGACGGCGCGATTGTCGCTGGCTGATGGCAGTGACGGCGCGCCCCGCAGCCCGCGGGTGCATCCAGAGGGCCGGCTGCGGCTGCATGTGGATGGCGCGGACCTGGGTGATATCGGCCCGGTGGATGCGCTTGAGGCCGGCCTGGTTCTGGCACCACCACATGCGCAGGCGCTGCTGGATGCACTGGTGCGCGGGCGGCCGGTCAGGATGACCGACACGGCGGGCCAGGCATGGCCATTGGCAGAGAGCGGTAATGCCGCGCTGCTGCTGAAGATGGACGAGGTACAGGGCCGCTTGCACACCCCCGGGGCTTTGGTGGGCAAGGGTTTGCGGCCGGAATCGCAGGTGCCGGTCGCACGGGTGGCACCTCGCCTGGTGCCGCCACCACTGCTGGTTGAAGCCCACGACGAGGATGCCGCGCTGGCCGAACGTGACGATCTGCTGCAAGCGCTGCTGCCGCGCGCCGAGGCCGGCGCGGGTTGCGCTGCGGCCTCTTCCCGCCACGTACGCATCGAAAGGATCGATGCAACGCATGTGCTGGCGATGTTGAACTGCACGACCGGCCGCTACATCCGGCCAGCCGGCAGCTGGGTGATCCGCGACCGACCGCCCTTCACGCCCGTGCCGATCACCGCATCCACGCTGTTTCCGCTCTACCCGCATGCCGTGTTCCTTGAAGAAGGCCTTGCAAGCCCTACCGACCGCTGCGGGACAGACCGGCATTGGGCCTGGGATGGAACCCGCCTGGTGCTGGCGGCAACCTTCGTCGGCTGGCACTGCCTGGGCGCCGGTCAGCGCCACTGGCTACTGCCGACCTACGTTACGGAATCGCGCTAGCATCCGCCGGGCATGGCTCGGCGCCACCACCACCTCAGGCGTCGTGCAGCTGCCGAGGCTTCTTCCAGAACTGCCAGCGCTGGCCGCGATCCAGCTGGAACTGCAGGCCGTCCTCGAAATCCAGCACCAGCCGCTGCAGCTCGCCACGCTTGAGCGCGGCAAGCAGCGGCCGGATCGCGTCGTTGCCCAGCTGCTGCAGCGAGCGCAGCTGGCGCAGGTCGACCAGTGCATCGACCGACTGCTCGCCATCCACCGCGACACCTGCGGCCTGGGCCAGGCCCTGCAGCAGCGCATCGCGGCTGCGAACCTGCGCGTGCGGCGTAGCCACCGATACGGGCATCACGCCACCACCCCAGAACCACAGCGAATTGATCGGCTGCTTGCCCTGCGCGGCGCGCTGCTGGTTCCACGAGTGGGTGTGCAGCAGCACCTGCGCTTCGGTCATCAGTGCGCGCCAGCGACGGCCCGCCTCGCCCGGCGGCAGGTGCGCGAACAGGTCATCACCCAGCACCTCGTCGGGGCTGTCGAACTCCGGCAGTTCTGTACCGATGGGCAGGCGCAGGTACCAGCGTGACGGATCGGGCGCATCCAGCACGAAACCTGCATCCGCAAACAGCGGCTGCAGCACGGGCAGCAACGCCAGCGTATCGGCCAGGCCGGGCCGCAGCGTTTCGCCGTGGCCCATCATCCGCGCGCCATGCATGTCCGGCACCATGCAGGCCGGATCGGCACGCAGCCAGCAGGCGCCGGCGGCATCGCCGACGTCACGCTGGCGGGTCAACGCAGCGACCGGCCAGTGCGACGCGGCCACCGTGAAGTGGCGCAGCAGCTGCGCGCGTTCGCCGGCATCGCCCTGCGAGGTGGTGGCGCGGCCCAGGGCGCGCGCCACATCATCCGGCAGTGCAGCCACCGCAAAGCGGCTGCGTGCCGGCAACAGCAGGGTCGCCGTCGCCACGGATCAGTCCTGGTAGCTGACGCTGACGATCTCGTACTCGCGCTGGCCGGCCGGCGCATCGATCACGATCGAGTCACCTTCCAGCTTGCCGATCATCGCGCGGGCGACCGGCGAGGAAATGGCGATCAGGCCCTGCTTGATGTCCGCTTCCAGGTCGCCAACGATCTGGTACTTCTTCTCTTCGTCGGTTTCCACGTCGGCCAGGGTCACGCTGGCGCCGAACACCACCTTGGAGCCTGCATTGAGCTTGCTCACGTCGATGATCTCGGCGTGCGACAGCTCGCCTTCCAGCTGCTTGATGCGGCCTTCGATGAAGCCCTGTTCCTCGCGCGCGGCGTGGTACTCGGCGTTCTCCTTCAGGTCGCCGTGCTCGCGCGCTTCGGCGATCGCGGCGATCACCTTCGGACGCTTGACCGACTTCAGGTGATCCAGTTCGTCGCGCAGACGCTGCGCGCCCTTCATCGTAATGGGTGCTCTCATGCGTTCAACTCCTTGTGCAGTTCCTGCAGCGACCAGACCGGGCCGGTACCGCGGAATTCCAGTGAATCCACCAGCGCCTTGGCACCGGCAATGGTGGTCGAATAGGTGACACGGTGCTGCAGTGCCTCGCGACGGATCGAGAACGAGTCGTTGATCGCGGCACGGCCTTCGGTCGTGTTGACGATATAGACGATCTCGCCGTTCTTGATCGAATCGACGATGTGCGGGCGACCCTCGACCACCTTGTTGATGATCTCGCAGTCCATGCCGTGCTGCTGCAGCCACGCTGCGGTGCCACGGGTGGCAACCAGGCTGTAGCCACGCGCCAGCAGGGCCTTGGCCACCGGCAGCACGCGCTTCTTGTCCGGGTCGCGCACCGACACGAATGCCTTGCCCACTGGCGGCGCCTTGATGCCACCGGCTTCCTGCGCGCGCGCGAAGGCGGCGTTGAAGCTGCGGCCCACGCCCATCACCTCACCGGTGGAGCGCATCTCCGGCCCGAGGATCGGGTCGACGCCCTGGAACTTGGCGAACGGGAAGATCGCTTCCTTCACCGAGTAGTAGTCCGGCACGATTTCCTTGGTGGCGCCCTGCTCTTCCAGGGTCTTGCCGGCCATGCAGCGGGCCGCGATCTTGGCCAGCGGCATGCCGGTGGCCTTGGACACGAACGGCACGGTGCGCGAGGCACGCGGGTTCACTTCCAGCAGGAAGATGGTGTCGTTGCCTTCCTCATCGGTCTGGATCGCGAACTGGGTGTTCATCAGGCCCACCACGTTCAGGGCCTTGGCCAGCTCGACCACCTGGCGACGCAGCTCGGCCTGGGTTTCAGCCGACAGCGAGTAAGGCGGCAGCGAGCAGGAGGAATCGCCCGAGTGCACGCCAGCCTCTTCGATGTGCTCCATCACGCCACCGATCAGGACGTTGCCCTGGGCGTCGGCGATGATGTCCACGTCGCACTCGACGGCGTTGTCGAGGAAGCGGTCCAGCAGCACCGGCGAATCGTTGGACACCTTCACCGCGTCACGCACATAGCGGGCCAGGTCGGATTCGCCATAGACGATTTCCATCGCGCGGCCACCCAGCACGTAGCTCGGGCGCACCACCAGCGGGTAGCCGATCTCACGCGCCAGCAGCAGGGCTTCCTGGTCGTTGCGGGCAATGCGGTTCGGCGGCTGCTTCAGGCCCAGGTTGTCCACCAGCTGCTGGAAGCGCTCGCGGTCTTCGGCCAGGTCGATCGAGTCCGGGCTGGTGCCGATCACCGGCACGCCGTTGGCTTCCAGCGCGCGTGCCAGCTTCAGCGGGGTCTGGCCGCCGTACTGCACGATCACGCCCTTGGGCTGCTCCAGCTCGACGATTTCCAGCACGTCTTCCAGGGTCAGCGGTTCGAAGTACAGGCGGTCGGAGGTGTCGTAGTCGGTCGACACGGTTTCCGGGTTGCAGTTGACCATGATGGTTTCATAGCCATCCTCGCGCAGCGCCAGTGCCGCGTGCACGCAGCAGTAATCGAACTCGATGCCCTGGCCGATGCGGTTGGGGCCACCGCCGAGGATCATGATCTTGTCGCGGTTGCTCGGCGCGGCTTCACACTCGTCCTCGTAGGTCGAGTACAGGTAGGCAGTGCTGGTGGAGAACTCGGCGGCACAGGAGTCCACGCGCTTGTACACCGGGCGCACCTTGTGCGCGCGACGCAGCGCACGCACCGCGGCTTCGTTGGTGCCGGTCAGCTGGGCCAGGCGGGCGTCGGAGAAGCCGGCGCGCTTGAGCTTGCGCAGGCGCGCCGCATCCAGGGCGTCGATGCCATCGGCCGCGACCTGGGTCTCGGCGGCGATGATTTCTTCGATCTGGTCCAGGAACCACGGATCGATGTAGGACAGCTTGAAGATGTCCTCCACGCTCATGCCGGCGCGGAACGCGTCGGCGACGAAGAACAGGCGCTCCGGACCCGGCGCCTTCAGCTCGCGGCGCAGGGTCTGCAGGTCGTCTTCGCTGGCCAGGTCCAGGCCGGTCGGGTCGAAGCCGACCTTGCCGGTTTCCAGGCCACGCAGGGCCTTCTGCATCGATTCCTGGAAGGTGCGGCCCATCGCCATCACCTCGCCCACCGACTTCATCTGGGTGGTCAGGCGTGCATCGGCGGCCGGGAACTTCTCGAAAGCAAAGCGCGGAATCTTGGTGACGACGTAGTCGATGGACGGCTCGAACGAGGCCGGGGTCAGGCCGCCGGTGATCTCGTTCTTCAGTTCGTCCAGGGTGTAGCCCACGGCCAGCTTGGCGGCGACCTTGGCGATCGGGAAGCCGGTGGCCTTGGACGCCAGCGCCGAGGAACGCGACACGCGCGGGTTCATCTCGATCACCACCACGCGGCCGGTGTCCGGGTTGATGCCGAACTGCACGTTCGAACCACCGGTATCCACGCCGATCTTGCGCAGCACGGCGATGGAGGCATCGCGCAGGCGCTGGTATTCCTTGTCGGTCAGGGTCTGCGCCGGGGCCACGGTGATCGAGTCACCGGTGTGCACACCCATCGGGTCCAGGTTCTCGATCGAGCAGACGATGATGCAGTTGTCCGCGGTATCGCGGACCACTTCCATCTCGAATTCCTTCCAGCCCAGCACCGACTCTTCAACCAGCACTTCGGTGGTCGGCGACAGTTCCAGGCCGCGGTTGACGATCTCGATCAGCTCTTCGCGGTTGTAGGCGATGCCGCCGCCACTGCCGCCCAGGGTGAAGCTGGGGCGGATGATGGTCGGATAGCCGACGCGGGTCTGGATCTCCAGCGCTTCGTCCAGGGTGTGGGCAACGGCAGCGGTCGGGCACTCCAGGCCGATCTCGCTCATCGCCACGCGGAACAGTTCGCGGTCTTCGGCCATGCGGATCGCATCGCGCTTGGCGCCGATCAGCTCGACGTTGTACTTCTCCAGCACGCCGTGGTCGGCCAGGTCCAGCGCGCAGTTCAGCGCGGTCTGGCCACCCATGGTCGGCAGCAGCGCGTCGGGCTTTTCCTTGGCGATGATCTTCTCGACGGTCTGCCAGTTGATCGGCTCGATGTAGACGGCGTCGGCCATCTCCGGGTCGGTCATGATCGTGGCCGGATTGCTGTTGACCAGCACCACGCGATAGCCCTCGTCACGCAGGGCCTTGCAGGCCTGGGCGCCGGAGTAATCGAACTCACAGGCCTGGCCGATGACGATCGGGCCGGCACCGATGATGAGGATGGTCTTGAGGTCAGTGCGCTTGGGCATTTTCTTCTCTAGGTCAGTACAGCGTGACAAGGGGGAGTGATCGCACGCTGTCGATCAGGAAATCTCTTCGGGTTTCAGCGCAATCCCGCACTGGTCCTGCAACGGCTTGGCCAACTGCGCGTCCAGATCCTCTGGAATCGCCGGCCCACTTTCGAACGACGCCACCATGCGACGGTACGTCGGGCTGGCCATGAAGGCGGCAAGCTGTGCGCGGTCGGCACCCGCCAGACCGGCGCCAGCCTTGGCCTCGGTGTTGTCCGGGGTGGAATTGGCGAACGTGGTCGAAAGGGCCCGGCCCGCGGGCGTGGCAAGGAAGCGCGACCATTCGGCGATCACTACATCGCCATCGCTGCCCAGACCCTGGATGATCGAACGGCGGAACTGCGCATCCAGCAGATCGCGCACGGGTGCCTGCACGCATGCCTGCTCGGCATCCGGCAACGCCTTCAACGCCGGCGTGCTGTCGATCACCAGGCTGGCCATGGTGGCGCCAAGCGAGCCCATGCCCAGCGTCTTCACTACCGCAGCCACGTCGACGTCGGACGCCGGCGCAGCCTGTGCAGCACCCGCGCCGCAGCACAGCGACAGCAGCAGAGCGGCGCTGCGCATCAAGCCTTGGCCTCGGCCATCAGGGTCACGAAACGATCGAACAGCGGACCGACGTCATGCGGGCCCGGCGAGGCTTCCGGGTGGCCCTGGAACGAGAACGCCGGCACGTCGGTGCGGGCGATGCCCTGGTTGGTGCCGTCGAACAGCGAACGGTGGGTCACCCGCAGGGTGGCCGGCAGGGTCGCTTCATCCACCGCGAAGCCGTGGTTCTGCGAGGTGATCATCACCCGGCCGCTGTCCAGGTCCTGCACCGGATGGTTCGCGCCGTGGTGGCCATGGCCCATCTTGATCGTCTTCGCGCCCGAGGCCAGGCCCAGCAGCTGATGGCCCAGGCAGATGCCGAAGGTCGGGATCTTCACGTCGATGAAGGTCTTGATCGCGGCGATCGCGTAGTCGCACGGTTCCGGGTCACCCGGGCCGTTGGACAGGAACACGCCGTCCGGCTTCAGCGCCAGCACTTCAGCGGCCGGGGTCTGCGCCGGCACCACGGTGACCTCGCAGCCGCGCTCGGCCAGCATGCGCAGGATGTTGGTCTTCACGCCGAAGTCGTACGCCACGACCTTGTACTTGGCCGGCACGCTGACGAAGGCGTTGGCGTCCAGGTCCAGCTGGCCCTCGGTCCAGACGTAGGTCTTGTCGGTAGTCACGACCTTGGCCAGATCCATGCCCTTCAGGCCCGGGAACTTGCGGGCCGCTTCCAGCGCCTTTTCCACATCGATGCCGTCGCCGGCCATCAGCGCGCCATTCTGGGCGCCCTTCTCGCGCAGGATGCGGGTCAGCTTGCGGGTGTCGATGCCAGCGATGGCGACCACGCCCCGCTGGATCAGCCAGTCCTGCAGCGACACCTGGCTGCGCCAGCTGCTCGGGCGGCGCGGCACGTCGCGCACGATCAGGCCGGCCGACCACACCTTGGACGCTTCATCGTCCTGGTCGGTCATGCCGGTGTTGCCAATGTGCGGATAGGTCAGCGTGACCATCTGCCGGGCGTAGGACGGGTCGGTCAACACTTCCTGGTAGCCGGTCATGGCGGTGTTGAACACCACTTCACCGACGGACAGGCCGGGCGCGCCTACGGATTCGCCCTCGAATACGGTGCCGTCTTCGAGGACGAGGATTGCGGCTTGGGTCACGGAATTCTCACTTTGGCTACCGAGGGGGTGCCGAAGTCACGCCTGCGCTTCACGGAAATCCGGTTGCAAAAAAGCGCGGACGTACGGTCTGGGACCGGTCCGGCTTTCGTGATTCGGCGAGTGCGAATTGTAGCGGTGCCGGGGCGCTCGCGCCAGCGGTTATCGCCATTCATGAACAGGCGATTGCGCATTCATTTCAATCCGGGGCCGTATGCAGGCCCCAAGGGTAGCGCCGGGCCATGCCCGGCGGATCTGCCACCGACGCCGGGCACGGCCCGGCGCTACCGTTTACAGGGGCCGTCCAGCAGATCCCTTACCCGGTAGCTGCCTGCCGCCCGGCCCTGCAGCTGGCGAGCGGCAAACAGCGCCCCGCGGGCAAAGATGTCGCGGTTGGTGGCCCGGTGCACCAGCTCGATGCGCTCGCCCAGGCCGGTGAACTGCACCAGATGCTCGCCGACGATGTCTCCGGCGCGCAGGCTGGCGTACTGCGGCTCGGCCCCGCCCCGCTGCGCCGCGGCCCCCAGGGTCAACGCCGTACCCGAGGGAGCGTCCTTCTTCTGCGTATGGTGCGATTCGACGATGTCGCAGTTCCAGCCGGCCAGCGCCTGCGCTGCACGTTCCACCAGCTCATCGAGCACCGCCACGCCCAGGCTGAAGTTCGACGCCCACACCAGCGGGATCTTCGCCGCCGCTGCTTCCAGTGCCTGGCGCTGCACACTGGAAATACCGGTGGTGCCCGATACCAGTCCCGCACCGCGCTCCACGCACAGTGCCAGCAGCGCATCGAAGCCCTCGGGCAGGCTGAAGTCGATCGCCACATCGAACACCGGCGCCCCCGGCAACTCGCTGGCCGCGAAGAACGGCACGCCGTCGATCACCCGCTGCGCCGGCGCGCGGCCGGTCACCGCAGCGACGATCTGCAGGGAATCAGGATGTTCGGCGGCCAGTCGCAACAGGGCCTGGCCCATGCGCCCGGAGGCGCCGTGAATAAGCAATCGCAGGGGAGTCTGGTTCATGCACGCAGGCTAGCGGCAGCACGCATGGTCCGGCAAGCACTGTCGTTGCTACGCTGCGTGCCCCTTCAAGCGCTGGCCCGCACCTCATGCACCTTTGCAAACCGCCCGCGCCAAGCGCTGACGCCATCATGCCACCTGCGCGGATGCAGGGCTGAAACGGTGCGCATTTCCGAAGTCGCCCGCCGTACCGGCGCCAGCGCCAAGGCCATCCGCCTGTACGAGGCACGCGGCCTGCTGCCGCCAGTGCCGCGCCTGAACCGCTATCGCGACTACAGCGAGCAGGACGTGGCCTGGGTGCAGCTGATCCGGCAGGCACTGGGGCTGGGCATCGGATTGGCCGCCATCACCCGCCTGCAGCGCGGCGACGGCCAGCTGGACTGGCCAGCCGTGCTCGCCCTGTTGGAACGCCAGCGCACTGCGATTGCCGCCGAGCGCGAGCGGCTTGCCCGCGTCGAGGTCGAACTGCAGCAGGTGGGTGACGAGCTGCGGCAATGGCTGCAGCAGGGCGATGGTCCCTGCGTGCTGGCTCCCGCTGGCTGCCCTGGCGGGGTTTGACTCTGCCCTTGGGGCATAGCGCAACGTCGGATGCTTTCCAGCCCCCGAGACTGCCGTGCCCCGCTCCATCCTGATCCTGCTTGGCCATCCCGACCGCGACAGCCTGTGCGGCGCCCTCGCCCAGCGCTACGCGACCGCCGCCCGCAACGCCGGCCACCACGTGCGCATGATCGCCTTGGGCGACCTTCAGTTCGACCCGGTGCTGCGCCACGGTTATCGCCAGATCCAGCCGTTGGAAACCGACCTGCAGGATGCAGCAGACGCGATCCAGGCCTGCGACCATCTGGTGCTGGTCTACCCGACGTGGTGGGGCGCGATGCCGGCACTGCTGAAGGGCTTCTTCGATCGCGTGCTGCTGCCGGGCTTCGCCTTCCGCTACCGTCGCGATTCGGTGTGGTGGGACCGGCTGCTGGCGGGGCGCAGCGCGCGGGTCATCACCACGCTGGATACGCCGCCCTGGTACTACCGCTGGATCTACCGCGATCCGGGCATCACCCAGATCCGCGCCACCATCCTTGAGTTCTGCGGCATCCGCCCGGTGCGGGTCAGCCGGCTGGGCCCGGTGCGCAGCAGCACGCCCGCACAGCGGGAGCGCTGGTTGGCGCGGGTGGCGGAGCTGGGCAGGCAGGCGCGGTAGATCCACGCCGCGCGTGGAGGAATTCTCAGCCGACGTCCCAGGTGTCGCATCTGCCCATTGTTGGCAAGAGACCGCCACGCGAAGCTGTGCGCAGCTTTCCCGATCCAGAAGATCCCAGTGAACATCAGATCCGCGACCATTTTCGGCAGATGCGCAAAGCAGGCAGGCTTCGCCGGCACTACAGCAACCCGCTACCGGCAATTGGGTGACGTCTTACTCGTCCTGAATCACCAAGGGTCCCGCTTGGGCCGAGGCTTCTACGTGAATCTCGGCTTGTATTTCCCAGACCTCCTAGCGCAACCGCCTTCTCCCGATGAAGTGGAAAATGCATTCAAGCACCGCGCGATCACTCCGCACCCCCACGTAAGCTGGCGGATAGAGAATACGCCCGACCTCCGTCGACCGTTCACGCAGGAAGATCTCGACGCTTTGCTCAAGGCGGAGGATGCAATTGGGATAGAAGACCTACTGAACGAAGCCTTGGCCGACACGCTGGACTTCGTTACCTCCCAAGTGACCCGTGAATCGGTGAGGCGCCTTTATCAGCAGCGCAGATTTTCCGCCATCATCCTCAAGGACGTCTAGCGGACCGGAGTTCGCTCTCACCCAGCCGGGCTCAGTGCTGCTTCGGCGGCGTCGGTCCGCAGCTGTCGCAGCCGCCGCACGCCCCGCCACCGCCAGTGGCCGGCGGCGCGATCTTCCGGCCCAGCGCCTGCAGCCAGGCCGCACGGCCCGGCCTCAGCAGCGCCAGTGCCAGCGCGCCGCGCAGCTTGCGCACGGTGCCGGGCGCTTGCTTCTTCAACACCACCCACGCACTGACCAGCACGGCCAGCGCGATGATCAGGTACTGCACCAGCAGGCCGGCGTCCATCAGCCGCCTCCCAGCGCCACGGTCACCTGGTAGGTGATCAGCGCGGCCACGTACGCCGCGGCGAACAGGTAGAACGCCGCAAAGCCCATCTGCTTCCACGAGTTGGTCTCGCGCTTGATGGTGGCCAGCGTCGAAATGCACATCGGCGCGTAGATGAACCACACCAGCAGGGCCAGGCCGGTAGCCAGCGACCAGCCATCAGCCACCACCGGCGACAGTGCGGAGATCGCCGCATCGTCATCGGCGGCCGACAGCGCGTACACCGTCGCCAGCGAGGACACCGCAACTTCGCGCGCAGCGAGGCCCGGGATCAGCGCGATGCAGATCTGCCAGTTGAAGCCCAGCGGCGCGAAGATCGCGGTCATCGCGTGGCCGATCTGGCCGGCGTAGCTGTAGTCGATGGCCGGCATCGTCGCGTCGGCGGGCGCGCCCGGGAACGACAGCAGGAACCACAGCAGGATGGTCAGCGCCAGGATGATGCCGCCGACACGCTTGAGGAAGATCATGCCGCGCTCGTACAGGCCGACGGCGAGGTCGCGCGGATGCGGAATGCGGTATGACGGCAGCTCCAGCATCAGCGGGTGCTCGCTCTTGTCGCGGCGCCACTTCTTCATCACCCACGACATCACCAGCGCGCTGAGGATGCCGGCCACGTACAGGCCGAACAGCACCAGGCCCTGCTGGTTGAAGATGCCGATCCTGCCGGCCGGTATGAACGCACCGATCAGCAGCGCATACACCGGCAGCCTTGCCGAGCAGGTCATCAACGGTGCCACCAGGATCGTGGCCAGGCGGTCACGCGGGTCCTGGATGCTGCGGGTGGCCATGATGCCCGGCACCGCGCAGGCAAAGCTGGACAGCAGCGGGATGAACGACCGCCCCGACAGGCCGGCCGCCGCCATCATGCGGTCCAGCAGGAACGCGGCGCGTGGCAGGTAACCGGACTCTTCCAGCGCCAGGATGAAGGCGAACAGGATCAGGATCTGCGGCAGGAACACCACCACGCCGCCCAGGCCGGCGATGATGCCGTCGGTCAGCAGGCTGGTCAGCGGACCTGCCGGCAGCACGCTGGCGGCCAGCTCACCCAGCCAGGCAAAGCCGGCCTCGATGCCATCCATCAGCGGCGTGGCCCAGGCGAACACCGCCTGGAAGATCAGGAACATCACCACCACCAGCGTGATCAGGCCGAACACCGGATGCAGCAGCCAGCGGTCCAGCGTGTCGTCGATCTTCGCCGTCCGTGCCGGCATGCGTACGGCTGCGGCCAGGATCGCGCGCACCTGCGCGTGGTAGTCCGCGCCACTCTCAACGCCGGCCAGCGGCGCATCCAGGTGCGGCACCATCGTATCCAGGCGTTCCACCAGTGCACGCGCGCCCTGCTTGCGTACCGCCACGGTTTCCACCACCGGCACACCGATCTCGCGCTCCAGCGCGGCCACATCGATCTGGATGCCGCGGCGCTGCGCGGCGTCGACCATGTTCAGGGCGACGATCATCGGCTTGCCCAGCTCGCGCAGTTCCAGGGCGAAGCGCAGGTGCAGGCGCAGGTTGGTGGCGTCGATCACGCACAGAAGGACGTCCGGCGCGGCCTCACCCGGGTAGAACCCCCGGCACAGGTCGCGGGTGATCGCCTCGTCCAGGCTGGCCGGCTGCAGGCTGTAGGCGCCCGGCAGGTCGAGCACGGCGAACTCGCGGCCGGACGGCGCACGCAGGCGGCCTTCCTTGCGCTCAACGGTGACGCCGGTGTAATTGGCGACCTTCTGCCGGCTGCCGGTCAGCTGGTTGAACAGCGCGGTCTTGCCGCTGTTGGGGTTGCCGACCAGCGCGATGCGCAGCGGGGCGGCGGTTGCGGTGGCGCTCATGCACGTCCCTCCTGGCTGGCCGGGTCGATGACCACGCGCCGGGCCTCACTGATACGCAGCGCGAAACGGGTGAACCCGACCTGCACCAGCAGCGGCTCGCCACCAACCGGGCCTCGCGCCACCAGGCGCACTTCCTCGCCCTTGACGAAGCCCAGCTCGCGCAGGCGCCGGGCGATGGCATCGTTGGCATGCAGGTCCTGCACGGAATCGACCACGGCCGAGGCGTGCAGGGGCAGTTCGGACAGCGTCATCTAGCGTGTTCTCTGCTGGATGTAAATGGTTCTCGATTCTAACATTCCCGCGTCGCGTCATGGCCCATGACCAATGGCCCGCTATGATCCATACAGGTATGGAGCAACCCCCGGAATCCCATGAACGATGCTTTGCAGATCGAGCGCAACGGCGCTGTCCTGACCCTCTGGCTGAACCGGCCGGAGCTGCACAACGCCTTTGACGCCGGCCTGATCGCCCGGCTGACCGCAGCCCTGGAAGCGGCCGGCCACGATGACACCGTGCGCACGGTGGTGGTGGCCGGCCACGGTGCCTCCTTCTCCGCCGGTGCCGACATGCAGTGGATGCGCGGCATGGCCTCTGCCAGCGAGGCGGACAACCGTGACGACGCCCTGGCCCTGGCCCGCCTGATGCGCACCCTGGACGAGCTGCCCAAGCCCACCCTCGCCCGCGTCCACGGCGCTGCCTTCGGTGGTGGCGTCGGCCTGGTGGCCTGCTGCGATATCGCCATCGCTACCACCGCCGCCCGTTTCGGCCTCACCGAAAGCCGCCTGGGCCTGCTGCCGGCAGTGATCTCGCCCTATGTGATCGAGGCCATCGGCAGTCGCCAGTCCCGCCGCTGGTTCGCCACCGGCGAGCACTTCGACGCCGACACCGCCCTGCGCATCGGCCTGATCCACCAGCTGGTGGAGCCAGAACGCCTGGACGAGGCGGTGCAGCGACAGCTGGCCCTGCTCGACAAGGCCGGACCGATCGCCTCGGCTTCGGCCAAACTGCTGGTCCGGCAGGTTCGCGACGCTCATGATCGCGACAGCCTGGACCGTGACAATGCCGCCCTGATCGCCCGCCTGCGGGTATCGGCCGAAGGCCAGGAGGGCCTGGGTGCCTTCCTCGACAAACGCGCGCCGCACTGGGTCACGGAGGCCTGACATGCTGGACCATATCGGCTTGAACAGCAGCAACCTGCCGCGCAGCAGGGCCTTCTTCCTGCAGGCGCTGGCACCGTTGCAGATCGGCGTGGTGATGGAGGTCAGCGCCGAACAGACCGGCGCCCACGACCACGTGGGTTTCGGCAACCACGGCAAGCCGTTCTTCTGGCTGGGCAATGCAACGCCGCTCAGCCAGGGCGTGCACGTGGCCTTCGTCTGCGCCGAGCGCGCCCAGGTTGATGCCTTCCACGCCGCCGCGCTGGCCGCAGGGGCACGCGACAATGGTGCGCCCGGCCTGCGTCCCTGGTACCACCCGGACTATTACGCCGCCTTCGTGATCGACCCCGACGGCAACAACATCGAGGCGGTCTGCCACCTGCCCGGGTAGACCCCTGCGTCGCCACCAGGCGCAGGCGTGGCCGCTTGTGCGACCCGCCTGCGTATCTCATCTGGCAGCCTGGCGAAGACCGGGCCGCCCCCCCGTTTCCCAGGAACCGCCGTGACCCCAACCGATCCCATCCGCCCTGCCCTTCCCGTCCCGCCCGCCGCAGGGGTGCCCCGGTGAGCGATTTCGTCCGTATCGTCGAGGTTGGCCCGCGCGATGGGCTGCAGAACGAAAAGCAGGCCGTGGCCACCACCGACAAGATCGCCCTGATCGATCGCCTGTCGGCCACCGGCCTGCGTACGATCGAGGCGACCAGCTTCGTCAGCCCGCGCTGGGTCCCGCAACTGGCCGATGCTGCCGAGGTCTATGTCGGCATCCAGCGCCGCGCGGGCATCGCCTATCCGGTGCTGGTGCCGAACGAACAGGGCTACGACCGTGCGCGCGCCGTCGGCGTGCAGGAAATCGCGGTGTTCACCGCTGCATCGGAAGCCTTCAACCGCACCAACACCAACGCCGGCATCGATGAATCGCTGGCCCGCTTCGAGCCGATCCTGCGTCGTGCGGCGGCGGATGGCGTGCGCGTGCGCGGCTACGTGTCCACCGTGCTCGGCTGCCCCTACCAGGGCGAAGTGCCGCTGGCCGATGTGGTGCGCGTGGCCCGCGCCCTGCACCAGATGGGGTGCTATGAGATCTCGCTGGGCGACACCATCGGCGTCGGCACGCCACGCAAGGCCCGCGCCATGCTGCAGTCGGTGGCTGCCGAGATCCCGATGAGCGCACTGGCCGTGCACTTCCACGATACCTACGGCCAGGCCATCGCCAACATCGCCGCCTGCCTGGAAGAAGGCGTGCGCGTGGTCGACAGTGCGGTGTCCGGTGCCGGCGGCTGCCCGTACGCGAAGGGCGCCAGCGGCAACGTGGCCAGCGAGGACGTGGTGTACCTGCTGCAGGGCCTGGGCCTGGAGTGCGGGGTCGACCTGCCGTCGCTGGCCGAGACCGGCCGCTGGCTGGCCGGACTGCTCGGCCGCGCGACCGCCAGCCGCGTCGGGCAGGCGCTGGCAGCGACATGAACGACAGCGGCCCGCGCGACCGTCCGGCCATCGGCGATACACCCGCCGCAACCGACGTCGCGCTGGCCGCTCTGGACGCGGCGCTGGCTGCTTCGCCGCCGCCGGCCCAGGCCAGGCTGCTGCGCCAGGCACGGCAGGCGTTGGCCGATGCGCAGCAGCGCGAACTGGATACCCAGGCACGCTATGCCGCGTTGTTCGACGCCGTGCCCGACCCGGTCAGCATCCTCAGCGCCGAAGGCGTGGTGCTGGACGTCAACCGCGCCGGCATCGTCGCCTACGACCGCCCGCGCGAGGACATCGTCGGCCAGCCGATCGAACTGCTCAATCCCGACCTGCCCAGCGACCATCTGCAACCGGTGTGGGAAGCGCTGAACCGCGGCGACACCTACGTCATCGAAGTAACCAACATGCGCGGTGATGGCAGCCGCTTTCCGGTGGAGGTGCACTCGGCCGGCTTCCAGGACCGCGGCCAACCCTGCATCGTCGCCGTCGCCCGCGACTTGAGCGGGCGCTGGCGCGCCGAGTCGCGCTATCGCCTGTTGATGGAATCGATCGACAAGGGCGTGATCCTGTTCGACCGCGACCTGCGCGTGCTGTCGGCCAACCCGGCCGCACATCGCATCCTCGGCCTCACCGGTGGCGGCGTGGGCTTGAACGCGATGCTCGATCCCGAAGCGTGGATCATCGTCGACGAACATGGCCACCCGTTGACCCAGTCACAGTGGCCGACCAGCCGCTGCTTCCAGGCCGGGCGGGTGATCCGCAGCACCATCATCGGCCTGTACCACCGCCCGCGCGGACGCATGCTCTGGTTGTCCACCACCAACGTGCCGGTGTTCGGCAACGGCTGCGACCGGGCGGACCATGTCTATGCAATGTTCAGTGACATCACCGAACTGAAGCGCAACAACACCCTGTTCGCGCGCGCGCAGTCGCTGGCCCATATCGGCGGCTGGGAGTGGGATCGCGGCCTGCAGCGCCTGTACCTCACCGATGAAGCGCGGCGCATCGTCGGCCAGCCGGCCGACCTGGAGGACATGCCCGACCTGCTGGACTGCCTGCGCAGCGACGACCGCGCCGCCCTGCAGCAGGCGCTGGCCGACACCATCGAACACCGCAGCAGCTTCGGCCTGGAGCTGCAGGGCCAGCGCCGCGATGGCCACTCGTTCTGGATACGGATGATCGGCGAGGTCCCGGCCGGCGATGTCGATGCCGCACGCATCACCGGCACCGTGCAGGACATCACCGAGCGCAAGCAGGCCGAGGAAACCCTGCGCGTGCAGGCCCGCACCGACCCGCTGACCGGAATCATGAACCGCGATGCGGTGCTGAGCGACCTCGGCGTGCGCATGCACAGCCCCGGCCACGACCGTGTGGCGGTGCTGTATATCGACCTGGACCGCTTCAAGGTGGTCAACGACCTGCTTGGCCACAACGCCGGTGATGAACTGTTGATCGAAGCGACCCGGCGCATCGCCACTGCGATCGGCACCGAAGGCCTGCTTGCACGCTTTGGCGGCGACGAATTCCTGGTGATCTGCGACCTGCGCGACCAGCCAGACCAGGCCGAACAGCTGGCCGAGCGCATCACGGCGGCGTTCTCGGCACCGTTCCAGCTGGGCAGCGATGAGTTCCCGGTGACCGCCAGCATCGGCATCGCCCGCGCACCGCGCGATGGCAACCGGCCGCAGCAGCTGATCCAGAACGCCGACACGGCGATGTACGAGTGCAAGCGCCGCACCCGCAACGGTTGGCAGGTGTTCTCCCCGGAACTGGCGCAGCGCCAGCATGACCGCCTGCAGATCGAGAGCCGGCTGCACAAGGCCCTTGATGGGGAAGAGTTCCACCTGGTGTACCAGCCACAGGTCAACCTGCGCAGCGGCGCCACCATCGCCTGCGAGGCGTTGATGCGCTGGCACAACACGCAGCTGGGGCAGATGCGCCCGGACCTGTTCATCCGCCACGCCGAGCACACCGGCGACATCGTGCGCATCGGCCAATGGGCGCTGCGCGAAGCCTGCCGGCAGGTACGGCAATGGCAGGATGACGGGCTCGGCCTGGTGCGGGTGGCGGTCAACGTGTCCTGGCGGCAGTTCGTTGGTGAGGATCTCGCCCGCTGGGTGCGGCAGGTGCTGGACGAGTTCGGCCTGCCCGGCAGCGTGCTGGAACTGGAGTTCACCGAGCGGGTGCTGATCGAGGATGCGCCGGACACCCTGCGCACCTTCGCCCGCCTGCGCGAAATGGGGGTGATGCTGACCATCGACGACTTCGGCGAAGGCTACAGCGCCCTGAACTACCTGCGGCGCCTGCCCATCCATGGGCTGAAGCTGAGCCAGCTGTTCGTCGAAGGCATTCCCCGCAACCGTTCGGATGTGGCGGTGTGCGAGGCAGTCTGCGCGATCGCGCGCAGCCTGGGGCTGGGCGTGGTCGCCGAAGGCGTGGAGACCGAGCCACAACGGCAGTGCCTGCTCGACCTGGGGGTGACCGTCGGCCAGGGTTTCCTGTTCGCCCATGGCCTGCCCGCCGCCGACTTCGAGCGCCGCCTGCGCCGCGCCCGCGAACTGGGCTGAGGCCGGCGGCGCAGTGCACAACGGCGGCTGCCGTCGCTTCCGTTAGAATCGGCGGTTCTTGAACCTGCAGGACCGTGCAATGCAGCTGTCTTCCGTACGTGCCGTGATCACTGGCGGCGTCTCCGGCCTCGGCCTGGCCGTGGCCCAGCACCTGGTTGCCGAGGGCGGCAAGGTCGCCCTGTTCGACCTCAACGACGCCAAGGGCGCGGCCGCTGTTGCCGGCCTGGGGCAGGACAACGCCCGCTATTTCAACGTCAACGTCAGTGATGAAGCGTCCGTGTCGGCGGCCATCGACCAGGCCTGCGATTTCCTCGGCGGCCTGAATGTCGCCATGAACTGCGCCGGCATCCTCGGCGCTGGCCGCGTGCTGGGCAAGGAAGGCCCGATGCCGCTGGCCGGGTTCCAGGGCACGGTGATGGTCAACCTGGTCGGCAGCTTCAATGTCGCCAAGGCCGCAGCCAACCGCATGCAGCACAACGAGGCCGGCGTGGACGGCGAGCGCGGCGTCATCATCAATACCGCCAGCGTTGCTGCCTACGAAGGCCAGATCGGCCAGGCCGCCTACTCCGCCTCCAAGGGCGGCGTGGTGGCGATGACCCTGCCGATGGCCCGCGAGCTGTCGCGCTTCGGCATCCGCGTCAACACCATCGCGCCGGGCGTGTTCTGGACACCAATGGTCGATGGCATGCCCGAAGCCGTGCAGGAATCGCTGGCCGCATCGATCCCGTTCCCGTCGCGCCTGGGCAAGCCGGAAGACTTCGCCAGCCTGGTCGGCCACATCCTGGGCAACACCTACATCAACGGCGAGACCATCCGCCTGGACGGCGCCACCCGGCTCGCTCCGAAGTGATTCCCCCCGGGCGCCGGGACGGCGCCCTCCCCCAACGACCAACATCATCATGAAAGCCAACGACATCAAGAAGGGCAACGTCGTCGAGTTCAACAACGGCGTCTACCAGATCCGCGACATCGAGCGCAGCTCGCCGCAGGGTCGCGGCGGCAACGTCCGCTTCCGCTTCATCATGTACAGCGTGCCGGGCGGCAACAAGCTCGACGCCAGCTTCGATGCCGACGACAACCTGGTCGAAGTCGAACTGCTGCGCCGCCAGTCCACCTACTCGTACAAGGACGGCGATGCATTCGTGTTCCTGGACGACGAGGACTACACCCCCTACACCCTGGACGCGGACGTGATCGGCGATGACGCCGGCTACATCACCGACGGCCTGACCGGCATCTACGTGCAGGTGATCGACGAGCAGCCGGTGGCCATCCAGCTGCCGGCCTCGGTGGTGCTGGAAGTGATCGAGACGCCGCCGGAACTGAAGGGCGGCACCGCCACCAAGCGCCCGAAGCCGGCCAAACTCAACACCGGCATCGAGATCATGGTGCCGGAGTACATCGTCAACGGTGAGCGTGTGCTGGTGAACACCGCCACCGGCGAATTTGCCGGCCGCGCCGATTAACCGCGCTGCGCTGATCGCCTGCCTGTCCCTGCTCGTGGCGTGCTCGCCGCAGGCAGCGGACAGCACCGGTGACGTCGCCGCGGACGCGGTGACGCAGCCCGCCGCAGCGGACACCCCTGCCGCTGCGGTTGCACCGGCTGCAGATGAAGCAGATGCTGCGGCGACGCTGGCAGGTAGCCCCGAGGAGGAGCAACAGGCGCGGGCTGCGGCCGGTTGCAGCGTCCCCAACGACGTCGCTTTCCTGCAGGACATCCGCATCTACTGCGACATGCCCGCCGATGTGCAGGCCTTCATCGCACGGGAGAACAGCTGCCAGCATTTTGCCGGCGAAGAACCCTACGACGACGCCCGCCGTCGCGAGCTGGAGGCCGCAACTGCCAGGTTCTGCGACGATCGAAAGAAGATCTTTGCCGGCCTGGTGGCCCGCCATCGCGATGACTGCGCGATCCGGCAGGCGTTGATCGGCGTGAACCTGCGCTACGACCTGTCTCCGGATCTGGGTCTGAAGCCCTGCGAGGGCTGACGGAAAAAAAGGGGACGGAGGGGATTACATCGTTCATGGCACAAACGACGTCATCCCCTCCGTCCCCTTTTTCTTATTTGCCGCCGAAGTTGCCGCAGCCGTGGTACTGGCGCGTGCCCACGGCCAGCATCGCCTTGGCCTCGAATGTCTCGCCACTCATGTCGTCCTGGCAGGTGGTGCGCTGGAAGCTCAGCTTGATGTCGGTGCCATCCGCCGCCTTGCCCACCCAGCCATCCGCACCCTCGGTCGGTTTGGCGACGGTGAAGCGGCGCTCGCCGTAATCCACATCCACCTGCAGGCCCGGCGTATCGCCGTCGACGACGGCCAGCCAGCCCGGCTCGTTGCCGGTGGCACGGAACGCCGCGTTACCGGCACTGCCATCGCCCTCGGTTGCCTCCACCGCGGTGCATTCGCGGTCCGCCTCGCCCTTCAGGCTGAGCAGCGCGTCGTCATTGCCGCGGGTCCAGAAGCTGTTGCCCTTGCCGTCGGCATACTTTGCACCGGAGGCTGCACGTTCGGAGGACATCGCGAAACTGCGCCCGCCAATCACAACCGTCGCTGCCTCCTCTCCGTTGAAGGTCGCGCGCGCATCAAGGTCGCCGCAGCGATAGAGGGTTTGGTTGCCGGCGCCATCGCCGCCGCCATCAGCAGCGGCGGCCACCGGCGCCGGCGTTGCGGCCGCATCGCCTGCATTGCTGGCGGCCGGCGTCTGTGCCGGTTGACAGGCACTCAACACCAGGCCCAGGGAAGCCGCCATCAGGCTGGGAAGTACACGCATGGCTCGACTCCTTGTCGACACTTCAGGAACCGGGAAACGTACCACCTGCATGCAGAAGGGGGCCTGAAAGCTGCATGACCCTGTTCAGCCTGCCAGCACCGCCATCGACAGCAGCTGCGCGCCGCTGACACCGGAAGCGCTTGTCCAGACGCGCAGCAGGCGCAGGCGCTGCACGTGTTCGCGTCCCCGCCAATGCACATGCAGCTGAACATCACTGGACAACAACGCCAGCCGACCACACAGCAGCGTCTCCACCGCATGGGCCTGCAGCGCATGAATCTGCAGATGCCCTTGCTGCCAGTCCCTCAACCAGGGCAGGTCGAGCACCCGCCCGCCCTGCCCGTCCATCATGAACAACACCGGTGACAGCAGCGCAGTGGCTGCGCCATGGTCGCCGTCCAGCAGCGCATCGCGCAGCTGCTGCTCCAACACGCGCAGCTGCGCCTCGTACAGGCCCTCAGGGTTCCTGCTTTCCATCCACCTGCCTTCCATCTACGCTCCCTCCCGGCGCCGGCCGGCGTCGGCGCAGGCGCTGCCCAAGCCACTGCTGCGCCCCCTGCACCACCACATAGAACACCGGCACGAAGAACACGGCCAACACGGTCGCACTGACCATGCCGCCGAACACACCGGTACCGATGGCCTGTTGCGTTTCCTTTGAAGCCCCCTGCGCCAGCATCAGCGGCACCACGCCCAGCGCGAACGCCAGCGAGGTCATCACGATCGGTCGCAATCGCAGGCGTGCTGCTTCGATGGTCGCCTCGACCAGACCGCGTCCCTGCTGTTGCAGTTGGCGGGCGAACTCGACGATCAGGATCGCGTTCTTCGCCGAAAGTCCGATCACCGTGATCATGCCGACCTTGAAGAACACGTCATTGGGCATCCCGCGCAGCAACACCGCAGCAACAGCGCCGAGCAGGCCCAACGGCACCACCAGCATCACCGCCAGCGGGATCGACCAGCTCTCGTACAGTGCCGCCAGCACCAGGAACACCACCAGCATCGACAGCAGCAGCAACCACGGCGCCTGCGCGCCGGACTCACGCTCCTGCAGCGACTGGCTGGTCCACTGCAGGGCGAAGCCCGGTGGCAGCTGCTGGGCAAGGCGCTCCATCTCGACCATCGCCTGGCCGGTGGACACCCCGCCTGCGGGTGCGCCGGACAGGT
Source organism: Stenotrophomonas sp. G4 (assembly GCF_003428825.1). NCBI lineage: Bacteria > Pseudomonadati > Pseudomonadota > Gammaproteobacteria > Lysobacterales > Lysobacteraceae > Stenotrophomonas > Stenotrophomonas sp. G4. The sequence goes on along the minus strand of NZ_CP031741.1, from coordinate 2,033,845 downwards.
TCAATGCCGGGAACCCCAGGTAACGTTGCAGCTGCAGCGGCGCCTCGGTCCAGTGCGGGGTGACCAGCTCGGAGAGCGCCACCATGCCGCCCTGGCTGTTGCGGACATACAGCTTCAACACGTCCTCCAGCTGCATCCGGTACGGCGCATCGGCCTGCATGATCACCTGCTGCATGCGCCCGCGATTGGGAAAATCGTTGACGTACTGCGAGCCCATTGCCGCCGACAACGTGGCACTGATGTCGGTGAACGCCACGCCCATCGCTTCGGCCTTGGCGCGATCGATGTCCAGCCGGACATTGCTGCCCGCCGGCAGTCCATCGGCATTCACTTCGGCCAGCAACGGACTTGCCTCTGCCAGTTTCAGCAGCTGCTGCAGGGCAGCGCGCAGCTCGGCCTGGCCCTGTCCGGTACGCGCCTGCAGCGCCAGCGAGAAGCCGGAGGAACGGCCAAGGCTGTCGATGGCCGGCGGCATCACGCTCATCACCTCGCCTTCCGGGACCGTTGCCATGGCCTGCTGCGCCGCCTTCACCTCGTCCGATGCGGTGCTGCCGCCGCGTTCACCCCAGTCCTTCAACATGGTGTAGGTCAGCGCCGCACTGGGGCCGGAACCGGAAAAGCTGTAGCCGAGGATGGCCTGGTTGGACGCGATCGCCGGCCGCGACGCGACATGCTGTTCGTAGGCTTCGACCACCGCCAGCGTACGCTCGGCGGTTGCTTCGGCCGGCAGCTGGATGGAAGTCATGAAATAGCCCTGGTCCTCTTCCGGCAGGAACGCACCCGGCAACCAATGCAGGCCGATCAGCAGCGCCACCAGCAAGGCCGCGAACAGGCCCATCACCCGGCCACTGCGCCGCAGTACGGCCGCCACGCCCTGCTGGTAACGCCCGGTCATCCGCTCGAAGCCGCGGTTGAACGCACCGAACACGCCGCCGCGGCCATGGTGACCACGTGTGCCCTGCCGCAGCAGCGTCGCGCAGAGCGCCGGGGTCAGGCTCAGCGCCAGCAGTGCCGAGAACAGGATGGACACCGACATCGCCACGCTGAACTGGCGGTAGATCGCACCAACCGAACCACTGGCCAGCGCCATCGGGATGAACACCGCCGTCAGCACCAGGGTGATGCCGATCACCGCACCGGTCAGCTCACGCATCGCCTTGATCGTGGCCTCGCGCGGCGGCAGTCCCTCTTCGGCCATGATCCGCTCCACGCCCTCGACCACCACGATCGCGTCGTCAACAATGACGCCGATCGCCAGCACCATGCCGAACATGGTCAATACGTTGATCGAGAAACCCAGCGCCAGCATCACCGCGAAGGTGCCCAGCAGCGCGATCGGCGCGACCAGGGCGGGGATCAGCGTGTAGCGCCAGTTCTGCAGGAACAGGTACATCACTGCAAACACCAGCAGCATCGCCTCGATCAGGGTCTGCAGCACCTTCTGGATCGATACTTTCACGAAGGGCGCGGTATCGAACGGAATGCTGGATTCGACACCGTGCGGCAGCAGCGGCTGAAGGTCGGCCATGCGTTCGCGCACCGCCGTGGCGGTACGCACCGCATTCGCACCGGGGCGCAGCTGCACGCCGGCGGCCGTCGCCGGATAGCCATCTTCGCGCGTGCCCCAAGCGTAGCTCTGCGCGCCCAGTTCGACCCGGGCGACATCGCCAAGCAGCACGCGCGAACCATCGGCACCGGCGCGCAGCACGATCGCCGCGAACTGCCCGGGCGTGGACAGCTGGCCTTCGGCACTCAAGGGCACGGTGATGCGCTGGCCGGGAACACCGGGCGAATCGCCGATGCGGCCCGGCGAGATCTCCAGGTTCTGCTGCTCGATCGCGCTGGCGACATCGCCCATGGTCAGGCCGTAGCCGGTCAGGCGGGTCGGGTCCAGCCAGATCCGCATCGCCTGTTCGGCGCCGAACAGCTGCACGCGGCCGACGCCGTCGATGCGCCGCAGCTCCTCGATGATGTTGCGCGCCATGAAATCGCCCAGCGCCGCTTCGCTGACACTGCCATCGGGTGAGCGCAGGCCCACCAGCATCAGGAACCCGGAGTCGGCCGCCTCCACGAACAGGCCATTCTGGCGCACGCTGCGCGGCAGGCGCGGCTCGATCGCCTTGATCCGGTTCTGCACGTCCACCTGCGCCAGCTCAGGGTCGGTGCCTGGCTTGAAGGTGGCGGTGATCGACGCTTCACCGGAGGTGTCCACCGACGATTCGAAGTACAGCAGATGCTTGACGCTGGACAGCTCGCGCTCGATCAGGCCGACCACCGCATCATTCAATGTCTGCGGGCTGGCGCCGGGATAGCTGGCATAGATGCTGACGCTGGGCGGTGCGACCGCCGGGTAGCGCTCGACCGCCAGCCGCGGAATGGCCAGCACGCCGGACAGGATGACGAAGATCGCCAGCACCCAGGCAAATACCGGGCGATCGATGAAGAAGCGAGCCATGTCGTAGGTTCCTGGAAGGGCTCAGCCCTGGCGTTCGGATGTCGGCGGTGCGCTGGCACTGGCGACCGGCGCCTGCCAGTCGCGCGGATCGACCAGCACGCCTTCCTGCAGGCGCTCCTGGCCTTCCACCACCACCTTCTCGCCGGCCTTCAGGCCGTGCCGCACCAGCCATTGCCGGTTGACGCTGCCGTCCACCTCCAGCGTGCGGATCACCGCCTTGCCATCGGCGGCGATGACCCAGGCATAGGCCTGGCCACCGGCGCTGCGCAGCACTGCCTGCTGCGGCAGCAGCAACGCGCTGGCCGGCGCACCACGCGGCACCCGGGCACGTACGTACATGCCCGGCAACAACTGCCGCTCCGGGTTGTCGACCAGGATGCGCAGGATCACGTCGCCGGTGCGGGCATCGACATTGACACCGGAGAACAGCAGCCGGCCGCGCTCGGGCAGCGGCGTACCCGCCGCGGCGATGATCGTCACCGGCAACTCGCCGTCCACCGCGCTGCGCTGCAGGGACTGCAGCTGCGAAGCAGGCTGGCGCACGTCCACGTAGACCTGGTCGATCTGCTGCACCACCGCCATCGGTTCGGCGTCGGCGACGCCGACCAGTGCACCTTCGGTCACCAGTGCCTGATCGATGCGGCCATCGATCGGTGCACTGACCGTGGCGTAGCGCAGGTCAAGCTGGCGCCGCGCAAGGATCGCGCGCGCCTCGTTGACCGCTGCCCGGGCCTGCTCATGCTCGGCACTGGCATCGTCGCGGTGCTGCTGGCTGACCGCCTGCGCGGCCGCCAATGCCTGCAGCCGCTGTGACTGCACGCGGCTGCGACCCAGCGCCGCCTCGGTGCGCTGCAGGGCCGCCAGCGCCGAATCGACGTCGGCGCGGAACGCCGCCGGGTCGATCTGGAACAGCGGTTGACCTGCATGTACTTCCGCCCCCTGCTCGAACATCCGGCGCTGCACGATGCCGCCGACCTGCGCACGGATCTGCGCGGTGCGCACCGCCGCCACCCGGCCAGGCAGCTCATCATCGCGCTGCACCACCTGCGGGCCAACGGTGACCACGCTGACACGCGGCGCGGCTTCGACGGCGGGTTCGGGGCGGGAACAGGCCGTCATGGCCAAGGCGAAGGCCGCGACCAGCGCGACCGGAGTCCTGAAGGTTCTCATTGCTGTGCACAGTGCCGCAGACGCGGCTGAGGAATCATGAAGCGCGCAGTGTGCGTGGCGATGATGGGGTTTCGATGGAGGAAGTGTGGAGATACGATGGAGGACAAGCACCTTCCGGCCTCGCCTTGCCATGCACGCCTCCCCTGCCCTCGCGGCGCTGGTCCTGATCGTCGAGGACGAAGCCGAGATCGCCGACATCCTCACTGCCTATCTTGAACGCGAAGGCCTGCGCACCCTGCGTGCGGCCGATGGCCAGATCGCCCTGGACCTGCATCGCAGCATGCGCCCGGACCTTGTGCTGCTGGACGTGCAGCTGCCGCGACTGGATGGCTGGAGCGTGCTGACCCAGCTGCGCCAGCGCGGCGAAACGCCGGTGATCATGCTGACCGCGCTGGACCAGGATCTGGACAAGCTGACCGCGCTGCGGATGGGCGCCGATGACTATGTGGTCAAACCGTTCAACCCGGCGGAGGTGGCGGCACGCGTCCGTGCAGTACTACGGCGTACGCTGCGCAGCTCGCGTGCCGATGCCCCCAGCGCCCTGCGCGTGGGCCCGCTGCTGATCGATACCGCCACCCACGCGGTGCATGTGGAAGGCGACGGCTACAGCCACGAGCTGCTGCTGACCCTCACCGAGTTCAAGCTGCTGCATTGCATGGCATTGGCCCCGTCACGGATCTTCAGCCGCAGCGAGCTGATGCACGAATGCCTGCCGGAAAGCGAAGCGCTGGAGCGCACCGTGGACAGCCATGTCAGCAAGCTGCGGCGCAAGCTGGACGAAGTGGGCCTCACCCAGATTCCGGCCAGCGTGCGCGGTGTCGGCTACCGATTGATGGCCGACCGCTGATGCGCCGCTCCGGGCTCAGCCGGCACATCATCGTGTCGATGTCGCTGATGGTCGTTGGCGTCATCGTGATGGTGATCCTCTCTTCCTGGCTGCTGTACGCCGTACTGATCGAGTTCTTCCCGGCCAGCGCCGAAGAGCCGGAAGGTTGGCTGCCAAGTGGACCGGAGCTGGCGTGGATGGTCGGGGTGATCCTGACCGGTCTGGCGCTGGCGATCGCTGCCTCGTTCCGACTGGCCCACCGCATCCTGTCGCCGCTCAATTCATTGGTGGGCAGCGTGCGCGCGCTGGCTGGCGGCGATCTCGGCGCGCGCGCCACGGCCGAGGCCAACTCGCCCGGCGAGGTCGCAGCGCTGGTGGACGATTTCAACGCAATGGCACGCCGCCTGCAGCATATGGAAAGCGAACGGGTGATGTGGCACGCGGCCATCGCCCATGAACTGCGCACACCGGTGACGATCCTGCGCGGCCGCCTGCAGGGCCTGGCCGAAGGCGTGTTCCAGCCCGATGAGTCGCAGTTCCGCAGCCTGCTGGCGCAGGTCGAGGGCCTGTCACGGCTGATCGAGGACCTGCGGGTGTTGAGCCTGGCCGACAACGCCCGCCTCGACGTGCGCCGCGCCCGTACCGATGTGGTGGCCGAGGTGCATTCGGTGATGACCCTGGTGGATCCCGCGTTCCGCAGCGCCGGCTTCGTGCTGGAGCTGGAAACCAGCCGCGAGGAACACCCCGCCCATTGCGACCCGACGCGGTTGCGGCAAGCGCTGCTGGCCTTGCTGGAAAACGCGCGCCGCTATGCCAACCCGGGCAAGGTACGCATCGCCGTGCATGACACCGTGGCCCATGTACAGGTGGCGATCGAAGACGAAGGCCCGGGCATCGACCCGGCCCTGCATGCGGACATCTTCAATCCATTCATGCGCGGTGACGGCTCACGATCGCGCCTGGGCGGTGGCAGTGGCCTCGGCCTGGCGGTGGTCAAGGCCATCGCCGATGCGCACGGCGGCCAGGTCTACTGCACCCCGGGCACCAGCGGCGGCAGTCGTTTCATCATCGAGCTGCCGCGCCAGTAGGCGGCACTGCGGCCGCCTGCTCGCGCACGTGCGCGCCCAGCGCAGCGAGATTGCGGTCGATCTCATCCAGCTCACGTCGCTGCGATTGCGGCAACTGCGCGCGCAGCTGCACGCGCAGTGCCTGCCAGGCGGGTACCGCCTGTGCGCTGGCAGCGGCCGCGGCCCGTGCCACCTCCGCCTGCTCGTCCGCCTGCGGCAGGCCGTAGCCAGCGTCGGCCAGCAACTGGCCCGGCCGCAACCACTGCCCGCTCTGTTCCAGCAACGCGCGCAGCGAGCGGGTAGCGCTGCTGTCCGGGTTGGCCAGCAACCGTCGCTTCAGTGCATCGCGCGCACGCAGCTCCGCGCGCCGCTGCGCCGCCTGTTCCAACAGCAGCAGGCCGGCACTGGCACGCACATCACCGCGCAGCAGCCACGGGGCGCGCTGTTGCGCCGGCAGCGCCAGCCATGCGCGCACATCGCGCGCCGGCAACGCCATCTGCGCGGCGGCAACCGTGAACAACTGCTGGTAGTGGTCGCGCGCGGAAGCAAAGTAGTAGCCCTGCGCCTGGGCCCGCACGGGATCGGCCAGCACCTGCTCGTCCAGCGCATGCAGGCGCGCCAGGCGGCGGCGCAGCCCGCGCGGGCTCAGCTGTGCCAGGCCGGCTTCGCCCAGGCGCGGAACACCGGCCTGCAACAGCTTCGCCGTCTCCACCGCGCAGTTGTTGCTGACGAAGTAATAGCGACCGTCATAGCTCCAGTGCACCTGGGCGGTGCGCTCGAGCAGGCTGGCGATCTCGCTGCGGTCCAGCTGCAGCGGCAGCGAGGCCAGTCCGCGCAGTTCGACCTTGGTGTATTCGTCCACCACCTGCTGCAGCGGCAGCACGAACAGGCGCGAAGGATAGCCACCGGTCAGGCCCCGCCAGTTGGAAATCTGCACATCGCCGACGAAGGCGCGGAAGGACAGCACCCGATGATGCTCCAGGTCCAGCCTGCAGTCCGGGCCCGGCGCGCGGCCGGGACGGCAGATCACCAGCCGCAGCATGCTGTGGCCCCAGCGGCTCATCGGCTGCGCACTGCCTTCGGCGAACAGGTAGTCCACGGCATACACCCGCGCCGGGTCCAGTGCGAGCAGCGATGCAGCGCCCTCTTCCGCATCGGCCTGCAGCAGCGGAACGGTGCCCGCACAGTGCGGCGCGGGCAGCGACGGCGGCGTACCGAAATGCGCCTGGTACCACTGCGCCAAGGCCGGACGACGGCAGGCGAACACTGCATCGAGCAGAAAGTGTTCGGCGTTCACCGCCAGGTACTCGGCCGGGTCGGTCAGTTCGTAGGCATCGGGAATGCGGTCGCGGAAGGCGTTGTCACCGCGGCCCAGATGCCAGGGCTTTCGCTGCCAACCTGCAAGATCACGCCAACGGGCGCTGCGTGACCAGTGCGCCCACGTGCGGTCGGCAACATGGGTCAGTTCGTGCACCAGCGCACTGCGCCGGGCGCGTCGGGCACCGGCCACATCGTCATCCAGCAGGTCGCGGCGCAGCGCGATGCCCCCGGCGAAGGCACGGCCATGCACGTTGGCGGGCAGGTCGTCACGCCAGCCGACCTGCACCTGCGCGGGCAAGGCTCGCAGCAGGCCGTCGGGCAGCAACGACTGCACATCCGCCAGTGTCTGCATTGCGACCTGCTCCTGCGCCGGGCTCAGCCCGGCCGGGTCCAGCTGCAGGCGGTCGGCGGCATGGGCTGCTGGAATGGCCAGCCACGCCAACGCAGCGAGCCAGCCCATCCGCCTCCGTCGCGTTGGGCCATGGCCGGCAGCGTTCCACGCAGATGTCATGAGGTTGCCGGCCAGCGGCCGGCACTACCCGGGCGCTGGATCAACGCGCCAGCAGGGCGCGAGCCAGCTGCAGATCGCTCTGCTGCTGTGCAGCTGCATCCTGCTCACGCAGGTGCACCAGTGCCGCCTGCAGGCGCGCGCCACGGATCTGGCCATCGCTGGCGACAAACGCAGCCGCATCATCACGGGCAGCCAGCACCACCTTGTCATCGCCGGAACTGCTGCCCGAGGAACCCGAAGAGGCGCCCGTCGCCGAACCGGCCGAGGTTCCGGCAAAACTCGAAGCGATGCCGGCCAGCGGCAGGGACAACAGGGCAAGCAGCAGGAACGGACGGATCATGGTCAGGGAGTTCATCGATTGGGTGGGTGGAGCGTAACGGCTGGGTGAAGACTTTGCCCGTGTCAAAGGTCGAACAATTTGCCGGGATTCAGCCGCCCTTCGGGATCGAACGCGCGCTTGACCGCCTTCATCAGTGCGATCTCGGCCGGTCCACGGGTGCTGTCCAGGTAGCCCTTCTTGACCAGGCCGATACCGTGCTCGGCCGAAATGCTGCCATTGAAGCGCGTCAGCACCTGCGCCAGCAGCTTGGTGACATGCTCGCACTGGCTTACGAAGTCCGCATCGCGGGTGCCGTCCGGCTTGAGCACGTTGATGTGCAGATTGCCGTCGCCGATGTGGCCGAACCAGACCACGTCGAAATGCGGGTAGGCCTCGCCGATCAGCGCCTGGGTCTCGGCCAGGAACGCCGGCATCGACGAGATCCGCACCGAGACATCGTTCTTGTAGGGCTTGTAGCGCGCCAGCGCCTCGGTGATGCCCTCGCGCAGGCGCCACAGCTGCGCCGCCTGGGCATCGCTGGCACTGATCACGCCGTCGCTGACCCAGCCGTTGCCCATGCAGTCCTCGAAGGCCGCCATCGCCGCCGCCTCCTGCGCCTCGTCACCGGCAGCAAACTCGGTCACCACGTAATAGGGGTGCACTTCATCGAACGGCGCCTGCGCGCCATGGGCCAGAACATGTTCCAGCGCCCGGTCGGTGAAGAATTCAAAGGCCTGCAGCTGCAGCCGCGCACGGAAGGCGGCGAACACCTGCATCAGCACGTCGAAGCTGGGCAGCGCCAGCAGCATCACGTTGCTGGCCGGCGGCGGGTCGGTGAGCTTCACCGTGGCTTCGACGATCACGCCCAGCGTGCCCTCCGATCCGATCAGCAGCTGGCGGAAATCGTAGCCGCTGGAGTTCTTGATCAGGCCCTTGTTGAGCTCGAGCAGTTCGCCCGTGGCGGTAACCACTTTCAGTCCGGCGATCCATTCACGGGTATTGCCGTAGCGGATCACCCGGATGCCACCGGCATTGGTGGCGATGTTGCCGCCGATCGAGCACGACCCGCGCGCCGCGAAGTCCACCGGATAGATGAGGCCATGTTCAAGGGCCGCGTTGTGCAGCGCCTCCAGCGGCATGCCGGCCTGCACCACCAGGGTGCGGTCGACCGCATCGTAGTCCAGCGCCTTGTTCATCCGCTCCAGGCTCAGCACCAGCTCGCCATTGGCCGCTACCGCACCGCCGGAAAGGCCGGTGCGACCGCCGGAGGGAACCACCGCCACGCCCTCGGCCGCGGTCCAGCGCATCACCGCCTGCACTTCGTCAACCGTGGCCGGCAAGGCGATCGCCAGCGGCGCCGGTGTCCAGCGCCGGGTCCAGTCGCGGCCGTAATGCTCCAGGTCGGCAGGGTCGGTCTTCAGCTTCAGGCCGGGACAGGCCTGCTGCAACGAGGCGATGCGGGAATCGGTCATGACGGTCCAGCGCGGGGCGTGAAGAACGGGCAAGCGTGCCAGTGGCCGGGCCCAGCGTCCAGCCCTGCAGAGCCTTCAATAGCTGCAGTTGCAACCAATTGCGCACTGCACCATGGGCGTTGCGATCTGGCATAGTGGTCAGCCCCTGTCCCACTGGCCGTGCCGCCCCATGTCGCCGAAGAAGACCTCGTTCCCGAAGCAGGATATCCGCGTGCTGTTGCTGGAGGGGGTCAGCCAGACCGCCGTGGAGGTGTTCAGCGCCGCCGGCTACAGCCAGATCGAGGCGCACACCAAGGCTCTTCCCGAGGACGAGCTGAAGGCGCGCATCGCCGAAGCCCACATCGTCGGCATCCGCTCGCGCACCCAGCTCAGTGCCGAGGTGCTGGCCGAGGCCAAGCGCCTGATCGCGGTCGGCTGCTTCTGCATCGGCACCAACCAGGTCGACCTGGATGCGGCCGAGCTGGCCGGCATTCCGGTATTCAACGCGCCCTACTCCAATACCCGCAGCGTGGCCGAACTGGTGATCGCCGAAGCGATCATGCTGACCCGCGGCATCCCGCAGAAGAACGCCGAATGCCATCGCGGCGGCTGGTCGAAATCGGCCAGCGGCAGCCATGAGGTGCGCGGCAAGGTCCTGGGCATCATCGGCTACGGGCACATCGGCACCCAGGTCGGCGTACTGGCCGAATCGCTGGGCATGCAGGTGATCTTCCACGATGTGGAAACCAAGCTGTCGCTGGGCAATACCCGTGCGGCGGCCAGCCTGGACGACCTGCTGGCGCGTGCTGACATCGTGACCCTGCACGTGCCGGAGACGCCGTCCACGCAGTGGATGATCGGCAGCACCGAGCTGGCGAAGATGCGCCGCGGCGCACACCTGATCAACGCCGCGCGCGGCACCGTGGTCGACATCGATGCGCTGGATGCTGCATTGGCCAGCGGCCACATCGGTGGCGCCGCACTGGACGTGTTCCCGGTCGAGCCGAAGGGCAACGGCGATATCTTCGAATCGCCGCTGACCCGCCACGACAACGTGATCCTGACCCCGCACGTGGGCGGCAGCACGCTGGAAGCGCAGGACAACATCGGCATCGAAGTGGCGGCCAAGCTGGTGCGCTACAGCGACAACGGCAGCACCCTGTCGGCGGTCAATTTCCCGGAAGTGACCCTGCCCGAGCACGCCGACAGCCTGCGCCTGCTGCACATCCACCAGAACGTGCCGGGCGTGCTGTCCAAGGTCAACGAGATCTTCTCGCGGCACAACGTCAACATCGACGGCCAGTTCCTGCGCACCGACCCGAAGGTGGGCTACGTGGTGATCGACATCACCGCCAGCGAGGAACAGGCCAGCGCGGTGCGTGACGAGCTGGCGGCGATCGCGGGCACGTTGAGGACGCGCATTCTGTATTGACCCTGGCACCGCGCCATCCACGCATGGCGTGGATCTACCGGTAGCGCCGGGCCATGCCCGGCGCAATGCATCAACGTGCCAGCCACCGGCGCGCCATGCGCTGCATCGATTCGTCCGACTGCGGATCGCTGGCGACCTCGCCCACCGGGCGCCAGGCCAGCTCCAGCGACTCCTCGCTGAGCACGAAATCCTCCCCTCCCAGCGCACGGATCACGAAACGCACGTCGTAGTGCCAGTGCCCCGGCACCTCCTTGCGCTCGGGAATCCAGTGCTTGTCGATATCGAAGATGGCCGGATCATCCAGCACCAGGCCGGTCAGGCCTGATTCCTCCTCGGCTTCCTTCAACGCTACCCGGGCCAGATCGCGGTCGCCGTCGGCGTGGCCACCCAGCTGCAGCCAGCGCTGCAGCTTGCGGTGGTGGGTCAGCAGCAGCCGTTGGCCATCGGCGCTGACCAGCCAGCAGCTGGCGGTGAAATGGCCGGCCAGGCGTTCGCGGCGGAATGCATCTTCCGCATCGTCGATCAATGTGCCGAATTCGGCAGCAAGGGCGTCGTGGGCGGGTTCTTTGCGCGCATAGTCATGCAGCAGGCCGCGCAAGCGATCGTCAAGTGCGGCAAGGGATTCGGTGGTTTCGCTCATGAATGCGGGGTGCCTGGAAAAATACCTGCCATTATCGCCGTTCATTGTTGCGTTTGCGCTTGTGCGGTGCCTTCAGCATTGGCTAAGGTACAGCGGGCCGTTCGCACGGCTTTCACGATTCCAGGCCGCCGGCAATGTACTGGCGGCCCTCCCAATCCGATCATCAGGAAGTACTGCATGCTGAAAGCTCTGTTGAGGGTCAAGCCGGTCGAACCGGCCGGGCACGTCGATGCCGGCGAACCCATCGAAGGCAGCCTGGATGGCGAAGCCACGTTGAAACGGACCCTCACGGCGAAACACCTCATCATGCTTGGCATTGGTGCGGTGATCGGCGCAGGCATTTTCGTCCTCACTGGCCAGGCCGCGGCCAACCACGCCGGCCCGGCGGTCATGCTGTCGTTCGTGTTCGCCGGCATCGCCTGCGCGCTGGCCGGCCTGTGCTACGCCGAGTTTGCAGCGATGATGCCGGTCTCCGGCAGCGCCTACTCCTACTCCTACGCCACGCTTGGCGAGGGCATGGCCTGGTTCATCGGCTGGTGCCTGGTGCTGGAGTACCTGTTCGCCTCGGCCTCGGTCGCGGTGGGCTGGTCGGCGTACCTGATCAGCTTCATCACCACCACGCTGCACATGCCGTTCCCGGACGCGCTGAGCGCGGCGCCGATCGCCTGGAACGGGCACGAGTTCGCCGCCTCCGGCAAGCTCTTCAATCTGCCGGCGGTACTGATCGTGGCGGCGGTGACCGGCCTGCTGTACGTCGGCGTGACCCAGTCCGCGTTCGTCAACGCGATCATCGTCGCCATCAAGGTCTTCGTGATCTGCCTGTTCGTGGGCATCGGCGCGGCCCACGTGGACCCAGCCAACTGGCACCCGTTCATCCCGGAAAACACCGGCGTGTCCGGCGAGTTCGGCTGGAGCGGCGTATTCCGCGCGGCCACCATCGTGTTCTTCGCCTACATCGGCTTCGATGCGGTCTCCACCGCGGCCGGTGAAACCAAGGACCCCCAGCGCAACATGCCGATCGGCCTGCTCGGCTCGCTGGCGGTGTGCACGCTGGTCTACATCATTGTCTGCGCGGTGCTGACCGGCATGCTGCCCTACCACCTGCTGGGCACGGACAAGCCGGTGGCCACCGCGCTGGAAGCCTACCCGAGCCTGTCCTGGCTGAAGACCGCAGTGGAAATCGGCGCGATCGCCGGCCTGTCCTCGGTGGTGCTGGTGATGATGATGGGCCAGACCCGCATCGCCTACACCATCTCGCGCGATGGCCTGCTGCCGAAAGTGTTCGGCAAGGTCCACAAGCGCTTCCGCACGCCGTACTGGGCCACGATCGTGGTCGGCGTCATCGCCGCGTCGCTGGCCGGCCTGGTGCCGCTGAACGTGCTGGGCGAACTGGTTTCCATGGGCACCCTGCTGGCCTTCGCCACGGTCTGCATCGGCGTGCTGATCCTGCGCTACACCCGCCCGGAGCTGCACCGCCCGTTCCGCGTGCCGCTGGTGTGGGTGATCTGCCCGCTGGGCGCGCTGTCGTGCCTGTTCCTGTTCTGGCAGGCGTTCGTGGTGCACTGGCACCTGTTCGTAGGCTGGACCGTGCTGGGCCTGCTGATCTACTTCGGCTACGGCATGCGCCACAGCAAGCTGGCCAAGTCGCCCTGATCCTCGCGACGGGCCGGCCCCTGCGCCGGCCCGTCGATATCCGCAAGCATTTCCGCCCGCGCCCGGTCACCGGGCGCATCGCACAAGACCACCACACATGTTCAAGCAACTGTGGGCCACCAAGCATCCGCATGCCGCCCATGAAGACGCCAACGGCCTGAGCCTGCGTCGCCACCTCGGCCCCTGGGGCCTGACCGCGCTCGGCATCGGCGCGGTGATCGGCGGCGGCATCTTCGTCATCACCGGCCAGGCCGCCGCCAACCACGCCGGTCCGGCCATCATGCTCTCGTTCGTGCTGGCCGCGATCTGCTGCGCCTTCTGCGCGCTGGCCTATGCCGAGTTCGCGGCGATGGTGCCGGTGTCCGGCAGCGCCTATACCTATACCTACGCCACCTTCGGCGAGCTCTCGGCCTGGTTCATCGGCTGGATGCTGGTGCTCGAGTACGGCGTCTCCGCCTCGGCGGTGGCGGTCAGCTGGACCGGGTATTTCCTCAGCCTGCTCAGCCATTTCGACATCCATCTACCGGCGGCGCTGGTCAGCGCCCCTTTGGACGCGCAGCTGCGGCCCACCGGCGCCATCGCCAACATTCCCGCTGCGATCCTTGTGCTGCTGCTGACCTGGCTGTGCTACGTCGGCATCAGCAAATCCTCGGCGATGAACATGGCCATGGTCATCCTCAAGACCGGGCTGATCGTGCTGGTGATCGTGGTCGGCTGGAAGTACGTGGACACCAGCAACTGGACCCCGTTCATCCCGGCCAACGAAGGCCCCGGCAAGTACGGCATGGAAGGCGTGCTGCGTGGCGCGGCGATGGTGTTCTTCGCCTACATCGGCTTCGAAGCGGTATCGGTGGCCGCGCAGGAATCACACAAGCCACAGCGTGACATGCCGATCGGCATGATGCTGTCGCTGGTGATCTGCACGGTGCTGTACATCGCGATGGCCGCAGTCATGACCGGCCTGGTGCCCTACCAGCTGCTGGGCACCGATGAGCCGGTGGTCACCGCCGTGGCCGCGCATCCGCAGCTGGGCTGGTTGCGGGTGGTGGTGGAAATCGGTGCGTTGATCGGCCTGTCCTCGGTGGTGCTGGTGATGATCATCGGCCAGCCGCGCATCTTCATGATCATGGGCCGCGACGGCCTGTTGCCGCCGGTGTTCACCAAGATCCACCCGACGTACCGCACGCCGCATATCAACACCGTCATCACCGGCATCGGCATCGCCCTGCTGGCGGCGCTGTTCCCGCTGGACATCCTCGGTGAACTGACCTCGATGGGCACGCTGATCGCCTTCGCGGCGGTCTGTGCCGGCGTACTGATCCTGCGCCGCACGCAGCCGGACCTGCCGCGCCCGTTCCGCATTCCGGGTGCATGGCTGGTCTGCAGCCTGGGCGTGATCAGCTGCCTGGCGCTGCTGTCGGCGATGACGCTGCACAACTGGATGCTGATGGGCGTGTGGACGTTTGTCGGCTTCGTGATCTACTTCTTCTACGGGTTCAGGCACAGCCGCCTGCGCGGGAAGTAGGGTTTTCTGCATCGCAGGGCCTGCGGCCCTGCACCCGCCGTTGAAGCCGAAGCAACGGCAACAGCTGGGCTGAGGGTTTGGCGGGGCGGGTTGGATTCGCGGGGGACGCCGTGAATCCGTCCCTGGAGGCTTGGCCGCGGCATCCATGCCGCGGACACCCCCGCGAACCCAACCCGCCCCACCTCCGACAGTCTCCTGCCCCGTCCGGTAGATCCACACCATGCGTGGATGAAGCGTTCCGGGAAATGAATGTTCGGGGACGAATCTACTGTAGAGCGGAGCCATGCTCCGCTCCGAGCACGCGCAGCGAAGCGACCCGCTTTCGCTTTCGCTTTTCCTTCTCCACTCCGTGGCTGGCCGCCCGCAGGAACCTGTCAGGGGCGGGTCGGGTGGGCCGTGCAGGGGCGTTGGCGCCATGGATGGCGCCATCGAGCTTACAGGGACGTACTTGCAGCGTCCCCTGCACGGCCCACCCGACCCGCCCACCCCATGAACCGCTCTACGCGACCAGCCACGAGGGGCTCAGCCGTTGGCCGAATCCAGTAAAATCGCCTCCATGAACGCCCCCACCTTCCCCTACGACACCGCGCGCCTGAGCGAACTGGCCCAGCTGCTGATCGACAACGTCCGCGAACTGGCCCAGGCCGGCTGGACCCCGGCCACCAGCAGCAACTTCTCCCACCGCCTGGATGACCGCCACGCCGCGATCACCGTCTCCGGCAAGGACAAGGGCCGCCTGATCGAAGACGACATCATGGTCGTGGACTTCGACGGCAAGGCCGTCGGCCGCCCGCTGCGCCCGTCTGCCGAAACCCTGCTGCATACCCAGCTGTATCGCCGCTTCCCGGAGATCGGCTGCGTGCTGCATACGCATTCGCCGGTGCAGACCATCGCCTCGCGCCTGTATGCACCGCAGGGCCATATCCGGGTGGAAGGCTACGAACTGCTGAAGGCCTTCGCGGGCAACAGCACCCACGAGATGGCCATCGACATCCCGGTGTTTGCCAACACCCAGGACATGGACGTGCTCTCGGCCCAGGTCGACGCCCTGCTCGACACGCAGACCCTCTGGGGCTACCTGATCGACGGCCATGGCCTGTACGCCTGGGGCCGCGACATGGCCGAGGCGCGGCGGCACATGGAAGCGTTCGAATTCCTGCTGCACTGCGAGCTGGAGCTGCGCAAGCTGCGCAGCTGAAGTTTCCGGCACGGCCAGATGCCGATCCGGAATCAGGCCATCAATGCCACCCTGCTACCCTGTCCTTCCCCGAGACGTTCAAGCTGCCGCCATGAGCCGACTGCGCATCTACGACGATACCCATCCCGAATCGCCGCTGCTGGACACCCAGGACGGCGCGATCATCGCTGCCGAACTGCAGAAGATCGGCGTCACCTTTGAACGCTGGCAGGCCACCGCGCCTGTCGCCCCGGGTGCAAGCCAGGACGAAGTGTTCGCCGCCTACCGCGCCGACATCGACCGCCTGGTTGCCGAACGTGGCTTCAAGAGCGTGGACGTGGCCTCGATCGCCCCGGACAACCCGAACCGTGCCGAGCTGAGGAAGAAATTCCTCGACGAACACTTCCACAAGGAAGACGAAGTACGCTTCTTCGTCGCCGGCTCGGGCCTGTTCACCCTGCACGTGGGCGACAAGGTCTACGAGATCGAGTGCGTGAAGGATGACCTGATCGCCGTGCCCGACGGCACCACCCACTGGTTCGACATGGGCGATGAGCCCAGCTTCGTGGCGATCCGCTTCTTCACCGAGCCGGATGGCTGGGTCGGTCACTTCACCGGCACCGATATCGCGCAGAAATTCCCCCGTTACATTCCGACCCAGGCGTCCTGATCAATGCAGCCCCGCGTCATCCTGACCGACATCGAAGGCACCACCAGCAGCATCTCGTTCGTCAAGAACGTGCTGTTTCCGTACGCACGCCAGGCGCTGCCCGGCTTCGTCGCCGAACATGGCCAGCAACCGGAGGTGCGTCGCTGGCTGGATGCAGTCGCCACCGAGATCGGCGGCGCCTGCCAGGACAGCCTGGTGGCCGAGACGCTGCAGGGCTGGATCGACCAGGACCGCAAGCACACCGCACTGAAGGCCCTGCAGGGGCTGATCTGGGACGCAGGCTACCGTCGTGGCGACTACACCGCGCACTTCTACCCGGAGGTAGCGCCGGTGTTGAAGGGGTGGCACGCCTCGGGCCTGCCGCTGTATGTGTACTCCTCCGGCTCGGTGCCGGCACAGAAGCTGTTCTTCGGCTTCAGCGACGCGGGTGACCTCAGTCCGCTGGTGTCGGGCTGGTTCGATACCGAGGTCGGTGGCAAGCGCGAGGCCGACAGCTACCGCCACATCGTGCAGGCCATCGGCGTTCCCGCTGGCGAGATCCTGTTCCTGTCCGACGTGGTCGAGGAACTGGACGCCGCCCGCGAAGCCGGGCTGCAGACACGCCTGATCGATCGCCTGGACGACTACCCGATGCCGCGCATCGGCGACGCCGCCAACGGCCATGATCGCGTCGAGAACTTCCAGCAGATCCAGCTGTAAAGCGCCGCCCCGCTGCGCCCGCCGGGCATGGCCCGGCGCTACCGGGCACCGGCTCCGGTAGAGGCCAACCTTGGTTGGCGATTGGGGCCCCGCGCCAGAAGCGTGCCAACCAAGGTTGGCACCTGCCAAGGCGGGTAGACGGCACTGCTCATCGATCGTTGAGGGTCTTCACCTTCAACGCCTCGCGCAGCGCAGCCAAGTCCACCGGGCCACGCACGGCGATGTCGCGGGTTTCGCCCGGCAGCAGGTCCAGCAGGTTGTCTTCCACCTGCACGTCGAGCGCGCCGAAATCGATCCAGGCTGCGCGCACCAGCGCAGCGCTGTGCAGCCGCAGGCGATAGTGGTCACCGTCGATCGCCAGCGTTGACGTCAACTGCTGGCGTGGCAGCACCTGGTCCTTGGCTTCGACGAAGCCGACCACCTGCCGCGCCGTCACCTTGCCATCCTGCAGCAGTTCGAACACCGCCACCGTCCGCGTCGGATCGGCACCGGCCAGCAGCTCGGCATCCGCGTAGGTGCCGATATCGGTGACCCCGGCGGCGGACAGGGTCACCGCCTGCTCGCGACGGCGCAGCACCTTGCCCTCCACGTCCATCACCCGCAGGCGCCAACGTGCATCCAGCGCGGCACCATCGTTGATCAGGCGGACGCGGGTACTGCCTTCATCGCGCAGTGCGGCCACCGCAACCGGTGCGAAGAAGCGCCGCGCGGCATAGTGCAGCGCCTTCCAGCGACCGAAGTAGTCCACGCTCGACCACGATGCTCCCGGCCAGACATCGTTGAGCTGCCAGTACAGCGAGCCCATCGTGTAGGGCCGCGAAGCGCGATGGTGCAGCGCCGCCAGGGCGATGCCATCGGCCTGCATCACCTGGCTCAGGTAGACGAAGTCCTCGAAGTCCTTCGGCGTGCCGTAGCCCAGTTCGATGTAGTGCAGCAGGCGTGTATTGCCCTCGCCGGCCATGAACTTCTGGTGCGCACGGATCACCGGGCTGTCGATTCGCTGTTCGGCACGGGTGGCAATCTGGTCCACCGTCGCCACCGCTGGCCAGGCCTGCAGGCCGTACTCGGACATGAAGCGCGGGGTCTCGCGCAGATACGCCTGCACCGGCAATGCCGGATTGCCCCACACCTGCCAGTAATGCTTGTCGCCACGGGTGGAGTCGTTGGCCTTCTCGTCCAGGTCGTTGCTGGGCGAACTGGACCAGTACGGCACGCCCAACCCATCTTCGCTCACCACCTGGCGCAGGTCGTTGCCGAACAGGTCAACGTAGCCCTGCCAGACCTTCGCTGCGAACGCCGGATCGGCGGACTTCAGATCACGGCCATGGCCCCAGTCCTTCCACGCCGTTTCTTCCTCGTTGTTGCCACACCACAGCACGATGCTGGGATGGTGGCGCAGCCGGCGCACGTTGTCGCGCGCCTCGGCGACCACGCTGGCGCGGAATGCCGGGTCGTAACCCGGCTGCATGCCACCGCCGAACATGAAGTCCTGCCAGACCAGCAGGCCCAGTTCGTCGGCGATGTCGAAGAACGCATCGTCCTCATAGTAGCCGCCGCCCCAGTTGCGCAGCATGTTCATGTTGGCATCGCGCGCGGCGACCAGTACCTGGCGCAGGCGCGCAGCATCAACGCGCGCGGGGAAGGCGTCGAAGGGGATCACGTTCGCGCCCTTGGCGAAGATCGGCACCCCGTTGATGACGAAGGCGAAGCCCTGCCCTCCCTTGTCGTCCTGCTCGCGGCGCAGTTCGACGGTGCGCAGGCCGATGCGCTGCTCGCGTGCCAGTACCGCATCGACACTGCCGTCCAGGCGCGCCTGCACGGTGTAGCGGTCCTGCGCACCATGGCCGACCGGCCACCAGCGACGCGGTTTGGCCAGTTCAACAGGCACGTCCACGCTGTTCCGGCCGGTCTTCAGTTCGACCGTGCGCTGCACCCGTGCGACGCTGCGGCCGTCGGGATCCCGCACCTCCACGTCCACCGCCACCGGACCGGCGACCGCGTCCTGCTCCACCTGCAGCACTACGACCAGTTTTGCCTTTTCTGCATCAAGCGCATCAGTGCGTACGGCCAGGTCGGTCAACCGATGCGCATCCCATGCCTGCAGGTCAACGCCCCGCCAGACGCCGGCAGTGACATAGCGCGGGCCCCAGTCCCACCCGAAGTGGTACGCCGGCTTGCGCGCGAAGTTGCCGACCATCGCGTCCTTGGGTTCATCGCCGTAGGGCGAAGGATAATTGCCGGCAATCCTGTGCGGCATCGCCTGCACGCCGGGCAGCAGCGTGCGGATCGGCGAACGGAACACGATCTGCAGCTCATTGCCCTTCGCACGCAGGCGACCTTCAACGCGGGCGCGCCAGGTGCGGTGGGCATTGTCGGCGCGCAGCAGCGGCTTGCCGTTGAGCGTCACCTCGGCATAGGTGTCCAGGCCGTCGAAGCGCAGCTCGGCATGGGCCTTGGCCAAGGTGGCAGCGTCCACATCGAAACGGGCGCGGTACTCCCAGTCGGCCAGACCGATCCACTGCAGCTCGGCTTCTGGCGCGCCAACGTAGGGATCGCGGATCAGCTCATGCGCCAGCAGATCGGTGTGCACGCTGCCTGGCACCGTGGCTGTGCGCCACTGCTGCAGGCCAGGATGGGCCGCGCCCTGCGCGTCACCGGGCAGCAGCCGGAACTCCCATTGCGCCTGCAGCGGTGCGGCGCCTGCCGGGAAGGCGCCAAGGGCGATCATCAACAGCAGCAGACGGACAGCGAGGGGAAGGCGATGCACGTGATGCTCCTGTTTTTCCGCCGGGTATGACCCGGCGCTACCAATGCCACACGCCACGGCAGCGCCGGACCACGTCCGGCGAGCGCGCAGCGCGGCAGACCTCAACGCACGAGGTTCAGCACTTCGTAGCACGCACCCATGGTGT
Source organism: Stenotrophomonas sp. G4 (assembly GCF_003428825.1). Taxonomy (NCBI): domain Bacteria; kingdom Pseudomonadati; phylum Pseudomonadota; class Gammaproteobacteria; order Lysobacterales; family Lysobacteraceae; genus Stenotrophomonas; species Stenotrophomonas sp. G4. Next base: position 2,014,018 of record NZ_CP031741.1, on the reverse strand, counting down.
GGTAATCCACCTTGCCGGCCGGGCTCTTCTCATCGCTGTACTTGCGGTTGTCGGCGTCGAGGATGCGGAACCATGCGCCGTATCGATGGTCGACGAAGTGCTCCCACGAGTATGCCCAGATACGGTCGTACCACTGCCAATAGCGGTCATCGCCGGTGCGCGCGGCCATCAGCGCGGCGGTGGCCAGGGTCTCGGCCTGCACCCAGAAATACTTGTCGTCATCACAGACGAAACTGTCGCCGCCGATCGGCGCGCCGTCCATGCCCGGCTGCCGGCGCGACTCCGGGGCGAAGCCGTAGTACAGGCCGCCTCGCGCCTCGTCCCAGCTGCGCTCCACGGCCACATCGAACAGATGCTGCGCGGTCGGCACCAGCCAGTCGGCCTGCACGTGTCGGTCCAGGATCAGCAGCAGCTTGGCCCACTCGGTCTGGTGCCCCGGCTGGAAGCCCCACGGCCGGAACAGGTGCTTGGGATCGTCCAGGTTGTAGTCCCAGTCGATGTTCCAGTTGACGTCGTAGTGTTCCCAGACCAGACCGCCGGCCTTTGCCGCCTGGCGGCGGGTCATGTTGTCGGCCAGCTGCAGCGCGCGCTCGACATAGCGCTGCTCGCCACTGGCCTCGAACGCGGCCAGCATCGCCTCGCACATGTGCATGTTGGCGTTCTGGCCGCGGTAGCCGGTGAAGTTCCACTGGCCGTCGGCCTCGTCCCTGTACAGGCCGTGCTCGGCTTCCCAGAAGCGCGCCTGCAGCAGCTGCCAGGTTTCGTCCATCCACGTGCGGGCTTCTTCGATGCCTGCCTTCAACGCACAGCTGTAGGCGAGCAGCACGAAGGCCACGCCGTAGCAGTGGTTCATGTCGTCCTCTACCACACCATCGCGCAGGGTCCAGGCGTAGCCGCCGGTGGCCGGGTTGCGGTGAACCTCGCGCAGGTAGCGCACCCCGTGCTCGACCGCGTCGCGATACTCGGCGTTGCCGAATTCACGGTAGGCCATGGCGTAGTTGAAGACGAAGCGGGTGCTGCTCACCAGATGACGATGGCTGGCATCGTAGATGCTGCCGTCGTCACGGAAGTAATGGAAGAAGCCGCCCTCCGGGTCGATGCAGCGCGGATGGTAGAACGCCATCGTATCGGCGATGTGGGCGCGCAGGAACGCGGGGGAACGGAAATCGGGCGAGGTGCTCATGCGGGGAGATCCTGTAGCTGCAGCAGCTGCTGCACTTCATCGAACGAGGGCATTGCAGCGAACGCGCCCTTGCGGGTCACCGCCAGTGCGCCAACGGCGGCGCCGAAGCGCAGCGTGGCGGCGATCGCCTGCGGGTCCTGGCAGAACGCGGCAAAGCCCGCACCTGCCCCACCCCGCTCCAGCAGGCCAACCAGCACGCCGCCGACGAAGGCATCACCGGCAGCGGTGGTGTCCACGGTGGCGACGCGGAAACTGCTGACCTTGCCCTGCGTTTCACGGGTATACCAATGCAGCGTGGCGGCGCCGTCGGTGATGATCACCCAGCGTGCCTGCGCGGCCAGCAGGCGGCGCAGCACCAGCGCCTCGCCGTCATCGCCCAGCGGGGCGGCCAGGTAGTCCAGTTCCTCGCGCGACAGCTTGACCAGGTCGGCGCGCTCCAGCGCCTGCCACAGGCGCGGTGTCGGGTCGACATCGGCCGGCCACAGCGCCGGACGCAGGTTGAGATCCAGGCTGACCACCGCGCCGGCCGCACGCGCACGGTCCATGCCGGCGAACGTCGCTTCGGCGATGTCCGCTTCGGTCAGGCTGTTGGAACAGACGTGGAAACACTGCGCGCCATCGAAGCAGCCCGCCTGGAAATCGCTGTCACGGAACAGCAGGTCGGCGGCAGGCGGACGGTAGAAGCTGAAGCTGCGTTCGCCGCCCGCGTCCAGTGCAACGAAGGCCAGCGCGGTTTTGGCCGCGTCGGTACGCACGATGTAGTCGGTGCCGACGCCGAATTCGCTCAGGCTCTCCGCCAGGAAGTCGCCGAACATGTCGCGGCCGAGCATGCCGACGAACTGGGTCTTCGCGCCCAGCCGCGCGGCGGCCACCGCGACGTTGGCCGGTGCACCTCCGGCGTACTGCAGGAACGCGCGCGGGGTATCGGCCGAGGCCGGCGGTTGCGCTAGTAGATCGATCAAAATTTCGCCGAAGCAGACGATGGAACCCATTTTCGACTCAGCCTCCCTGCGTGCCGGCAGCCGGCGCGCGCGCGCCGACCAGTCCGTAGAAAATGATGTAGCCGTAGCACAGCAGCGGCAGGATGAAGCTGGCCTGCACACCGATGTGGTCAGCCAGGACGCCCTGCAGGTAAGGCACCACCGCGCCACCGACGATGGCCATGATCAGCAGGCTCGAACCCTTGCTGGTCAGCGGGCCCAGGCGCTCGATGCTGAGCGCGAAGATGGTCGGGAACATGATCGAATTGAACAGGCCGATCGCCACCACCGAGTACAGCGCGACATTGCCGGAGGTCATCATGGTCAGCGTCAGCAGGCCCACGTTGACCAGCGCGAAGATCGCCAGCAGGCGGCTCGGCGAGAAGCGCGCCAGCAGCGCCGAACCGGCGAAGCGACCGATCATCGCCATCGTCCAGTAGGCCGACACATAGTGGGTGGCTTCCTGCTCGCTGAAACCGCCGATGGTGGGCATCGACAGGTAGTTGACCAGGAAGCTGCCGATCGATACTTCAGCACCGACGTAGAAGAAGATGCCGAGCACGCCCAGCAGCAGGTGGCGCTTGCGCAGCGCATCCAGATAGCTGTGCTGATGCCCCTGGTCAGCCTGCTCGGTGGTGTCGTTCAGCGCCGGCAGGCGGAACAGGAACACGAACAGGGCCAGCAGCACCAGCGCCACGGCCAGGCCGACGTAGGGGCCCTGCACTGCGTGTGCCTCGGCGGTACGGTAGGCGAGCTGCTCGGCGGCCGGCAGCGCGGCGATCTGCTCGCCGCTCATGGCCGTGTTGGACAGGATCAGCATGCCGCCGAAGATCGGCGCGATGGCCGTACCCAGCGAGTTCAGCGCCTGCGCCAGGGTCAGGCGGCTGGAACTGGTCTGCTCCGGACCAAGCAGCGCGACATACGGGTTGGCCGCCACCTGCAGCACGGTGATGCCGGTGGCCAGCACGAACAATGCACCGAGGAAGGCGCCATAGACGCGCAGCTCAGCGGCCGGCCAGAAGCCCAGCGCACCGATGCCGGCGATCACCAGGCCGGCGACGATGCCCTTCTTGTAACCCAGCGCTGCAACCAGCCGCCCGGCCGGCAGCGACATCAGGAAGTAGGTGCCGAAGAAGGTGAACTGCACCAGCATTGCTTTGGCGTAGTTCAGCTCGAACACCGCCTTCAGATGCGGAATCAGGATGTCGTTGAGGCAGGTCAGGAAGCCCCACATGAAGAAGATGGTGGTGACCACGGCCAGCGCCTTGCCGTTGGTGACGGCAGGCTGGTTGCCCGGGGAACCCGATGGGCGGGGCGTTGCGGAGATCGGCATGCGGTACGCGCCTCGATGCGCGAAAGGTCGTTGGTGCGTGGAAGGGTGCAATCAGTTCAGGAGCGAAGCATCAATTCAATTCGGACGTGCGGCGCTGCTTTCGCGGATGCGCAACTGTACCGGGGCGACCGTGCGCCGTGGTGGCGCATCCGGTTCCTCCAGCCGCTGCAGCAGCAGCGAGGCCGCCTGCCGCCCGCGTTCGCGCGGGTCGGCCGTCAGGGTGGTCAACGGCGGCACGGCAACCGACGCTTCGGAAATATCGTCGAAGCCGGTCACCGCGAAGTCACCGCCGGGACGGATGCCGCGCGAGTTCAGGCCCAGCATCAGGCCCAGCGCGACGGTGTCGTTGTAGCAGACCGCTGCGCTCGGCCGATGGCCGTCGACGAACAGTTCATCGGTGCGCGCGGCCGCTTCCAGGCGGTTGGGTGCAGATTCGATCATCCAGCCCGGCGGCAATGCCAGCCCGGCCTCGGCCAAGGCCTGCTGGAAACCGGCACGACGCTGGTGGCAGGAACTCGATGCCGCGTGGCCACCGAAGAATGCGATCTGGCGATGGCCGCGCTCGATCAGGTGGCGGGTGGCCAGGTAGGCACCATGCTGGTTGTCCAGAGTCAGGAAGTCCCAGTCGGCGCCTTCCAGTTCGCGGTTGAACAGCAGTACGTTGGCGTTGGCGCCCAGTACCTGCCGCAGCAGCGTGGCATCGCTGCCTTCGGCCGGCGACAGGATCAAGCCCGCAGGCGTGTGTTCCATCAGCGTGGACAGCACCGCCTGCTGCCGCTCGGGCGACTCGCCGGTACTGCCGAGCAGGGTCACGTAGCCACGCCCGCCCAGTGCCTCGTCCACACCGGAGGCGAATTCGGCGAAGAACGGGTTGGACAGATCGTTGATGACCAGGGCGATGCTGGAGGACGTGCGCCGCCGCAGGTTCGCTGCAGCGCGGTTGTAGACGTAACGCTGGCGGCGCAGCTCAGCCTCGACCCGGGCGCGGGTATCGACGTTGACCAGCGGACTGCCGCGCAGCACCAGCGACACGGTCGCGCGCGAAACGCCGATGGCACGGGCGATGTCGGTCACCGTCACCGCCTTGCCGGAACGCTTGCTGGAACTGTCGCTGTTGTCGTTCATCGTCTTCCCGCACTCCGATGGATGCTCAAGCCTAATGGATCGCGGCCCTGTCGTGCCGTGCCGTTCGCTGGGTTGCCTCGAACGGCACAGCCCGGCTCAGTGCAGCTGGCTGCCCGGTGCCGCGCACCAGGACACCGGCAGGTCCTTGACCGCGGTGCCCCAGCCCTCGGTCGGCGCCCGCCCGTCAAGCGCGAAGCGCAGCTTCGGGCCCTGCTGCAGCTGGCTCCAGCCCAGCCATACCGGGGCATGTGCCTGGCCGTCGACCTGCACGCCCTGCACGTACTGCAGGCGGCGGCCATCGGCGCCAGGTGCCTCGATACGCAGGGTGCGGCCATTGCCCAGCTCGACCTCGACCCTGGCAAAGCGCGGCGTATGCAGCAGGAACTCGCCGCTGCCCGGCACCGCCGGGTACACGCCGATCGCACTGAACAGGTACCAGGCCGACATCGTGCCGAGGTCATCGTTGCCGGTCACGCCGTTGGGTGCATTGGTGAACAGCTGCTGCGCTGCACGCACCACCGCTGCGGTCTTCCACGGCTGGCCGATCAGCGTGTACAGCCACGGCGAGTGCAGGTCCGGTTCGTTGTTCGGGTTGTAGCGGAACTGGTTGTAATAGCTGTACGGCCCGACCACCCACTCCTTGCGGGCGGCATTGAGGGGGTCGGCCTGCAGAGCGTCCATGGCGAAGAAAGCATCCAGGCGGCGGCCGGCCTGTTCGCGGCCGTCCATCGCTTCGACCAGGCCTGGCACGTCCTGCTGCGCCAGCCACTGGTACTGCCACGCCGTGCCTTCATGGAAACCGTGATGCGAGCGCGGGCTGTAATGGCCGTCAGCCGGGGTATACCACTGGCCATCTTCGGTGCGCGGGCGCGGGAAGCCGGTGAACCCGGTCTCGGCGTCGCGCACCTGCGGGTCCCACACCTTGCGCCAGTTGCGGCCGCGCTCACGCAGCGTCGCCGCGTCCTGGGCATGGCCGAGCCCATCGGCCATCTGCGAAAGCGCGCAGTCGGCCAGTGCGTACTCCAGCGTTGCCGAACCACCATGATGGGGATCGACATCCATGCCCTTGGACGGGAACGCGCGGTCGTAGACCACGTAGCCCTTGTCCAGGTAGGTTGGGTTGCCGGAGCGACCGGCAGCACGCGAGTTCAGCGGCGGCGTACCGAACGCATTGCGGCGCAGCGCATCCCATGCCTGCCCTTCGCGGCCCTTGAGCGCACCGAAGCGCCACAGGTCGACCATGAAGGGGGTGACCGGGTCGCCGGTCATGATGTTGGTCTCGAAGTTGGCATAGCCCCAGCGCGGCAGCCAGCCGCCCTGCTCATCGATCGCCAGCAGGCTGCGGCCGATATCGCGCGCCACGTCCGGGCGCGTCAGTGCCAGCCACTGGTTCTGTGCACGGTAGGTATCCCACAGCGAGAAGTACTCGTAGTAGGTCCAGCCATCGGCGCGATGGATGCCGTCGTCGTAACCGCGGTAACGGCCATCGGCATCGCTGCCGGTGAGCGGCTGCAGCAGCGCGTGGTACAGCGCGCTGTAGAACACGGTGCGGTCATCGCCATTGCCGCCCTGCACGCGCACGCGTGCCAGCTGCTCACGCCACGATTGCTGCGACAGCGCGCGCATGCGATCGAAGCCCAGCAGCGCCCCGCCCTGCATGCCCTCGGCGCGCAGGTTGGTGCGCGCACCTTCGGCATCCACATGCGAAATCGCGCTGACGGCGGTGACCGACTGGCCCTTGGCCAGGTCGAAGCTGAGCCACGCGCCATTCGGCTTCTGCTCGCCTTCCATGCTGTGGCGCGCGCCCGGCAGGCCGCCGCCCTCACCCCAGGTGCCATGCGCCTTGAACGGGCGGTCGAACTCGATGCGGAACCAGGTGGTGTACTGGTGCCCGCCGCAGAAGCTCTTGGTGACCAGCTTGCCTTCCACCACGCGGTCACCCACCACATCGACCACGCTGCCGATCACCGAGTGGCGCTCGTTGGCCTGACCGACATTGACCAGCACGTGACCATCACCCTGGCGCTGGCTGAAGGTGTAGCGCTCGGCAGCTGCGCGGGTGCGTGCGGTGGCTTCGGCGTCGATGCCGCCGTAGCTGGTCAGGCGCACCTTGTAGTAGCCGGCCTGGCCGATCTCACCGTCGTGGGTATAGGCCGACGCATAGGTCTTGTGATTGAAGGCTTTCGCATCGGCGGTATCGAAGTCGCCGCCGGGGCCGATCGAACCGGTCACCGGCAGCACCGAGACCTGCCCACCCTGCTCCCAGCAACCGGCGCCGGACAGGAAGGAGTGGCCGAAGCCGCGGATCTTGTCGTCGTCGTAGCGCCAGCCCGAATAGTGGCTGCCGATCGGGCTGACCTGGATCAGGCCGAACGGTGCCGAGGCACCGGGGAAGGTGTTGCCGTCATCCTTGCTGCCGATGAAGGTATTGACCTCGCGCTCCAGCGCGGCCGGTGCGGCCTGCAGCCAGGGCGTCACCGCCAGTGCCAGCAGGCAGGCGATGCGGGCCAGGGGCCGATGGGACAATGCCGACAGGCGGCGGGCGGGACGACGGTGGGACAACCTGGTCACGGGCAGGACTCCTTGGCGGCAGGGCGGCAGCGAAGAACCGGCCGCACAGGCCGAGCCCTCGTTTCCATCGGTACAAATCCGCACCCCGGCGGATTTAGATCGATTCAAGTAGAGCATGGGAATTTCGCCCAATGCATTCTGCGGCGCAGCATGAGCGGGGGGCTCGGCCGGGCTGCGCCCGGCACCTGCAGAGGCCTTCAAGCCAAGCCAACGGCAACGGCAACGGCAACGGCAACGGCAACGGCAACGGCAACAGCTTGCATTCCGTGGGGTGGCGGGGTGGGTCCGGTTGCGGGGGACGCTGCAAGTACGTCCATGTAAGCTCGGTCGCCGCATCCATGCGGCTCACGCCCCCGCAACCGGACCCACCCCGCCTTCGACGGTTTTCGGCGATCTGTCGGAATCCTGGTGGGTGTCGACCTTGGTCGACACGTAGATCCACGCCATGCGTGGATGCTGTTCGATGAACTACCGAAATATTCGATTTCGATGAATTTGATCCACGCAAGGCGTGGATAGATGTCCGTCACCGGAGCTCTGTCGGGGGCGGGGCGGTGCGGGTAGGCAGGTCCGTTGCCGCCATGGATGGCACCTTCGAGCCCGCACGGGTCAGGGCGCTTTGCTTGCGAAGCACTGCTTCGCAAGCGCCCGAACGCCCGGCCGTCAGCGGCTGGGCCGGATTGGAGGTTTACGGCGTGTCCTGCCAACCCACACCGCCCCGCTCCTGGCAGTTTCCCGCTGCCTGGTAGATCCACGCCGTGCGTGGATGGATGTTCCTACCGATTTCGAAATCATCGAATGGATTTCATCCATGCCATGCATGGATCCACGTGTCGACCAAGGTCGACACCTACCAACAGCAGCGGGAATCTGTCGAAGGCGGGGTGGGTCCGGTTGCGGGGGCGTGAGCCGCATGGATGCGGCGACCGAGCTTACATGGACGTACTTGCAGCGTCCCCGCAACCGGACCCACCCCGCCAATCCACGGAAAGCCAGCTTTTGCTGTTGCTTTTGCTTTTGCTGTTGCTGCTGCCCTGGCCTGAAGGCCTCTGCGGGTGCCGGGCGCAGCCCGGCCGGTCCACCCCGTCTGCGCATGTAAACGCTTACAGCATTTTTCCGCGAAGGGTCATTTGCACGACACGTCGCTGCCATATTGCGCAGCAACATGCGTCGGCGCGTTGGCCGTGCTAAAAATCGCCCCGCCCATCGCTTAGATCGATCCAAGCCGACATCGCGATGGCCCGGGAGTTGGGGAGCAGGACAGGACGTGTCAGGCCATCTGCCAGGCGCTGTTGCATCTGCAGGGCGAAGGCAAGATCGGCATCACGAATTAGATCGATTCAAGTTTCCGCGTCAGTCAGTCACCGGATCAATCCAGGAGAGAGGGAGAGATGGCAATGAAGCATTCAACACGTACGCAGGGCCACGACGCGTTGTCGCTGGCCATCGCGCTGGCCCTGGCCGCCGCCGTCGCCCCGCTTGGCGCCTCCGCGCAGCAGGCGACAGCAACGACCGGCGCGCAGGACGCCACCACGCTGGACAGCGTCCAGGTCACCGGCTACCGCTACGCGATCGAAAAGAGCCTGCAGCAGAAGCGCGACGCCAATGCCGTGGTCGAAGTGATCACCGCCGAGGACGTTGGCAAGTTCCCCGACAAGAACGTGGCCGACGCGCTGCAGCGCGTGCCCGGCGTGGTCATTACCCGCAGCGGTGGCGAAGGCAAGTCGGTCAGCGTGCGCGGCCTCGCGCCCGACCTGACCCTGACCCAGTTGAATGGCAACTTCGTCGCGTCTTCGGAAACCAACAACGAAGCCACCCGCTCGTTCAACTACACCCTGCTGCCGTCGAACATGCTGTCCAGCGCCGAGCTGTTCAAGTCGCCGGAAGCACGTATCGACGAAGGCGGCATCGGCGGCACGGTCATCCTGCACACACGCCGACCGTTGGAGATGGAAGCCAACTCCGGCTACGTCAACCTGGAAGGCACCTCGTCGGACACCAGCCACGACGTCGATCCGCAGGTGTCGGCGCTGTACTCCTGGCACAGCAAGGACGAGCGCTTCGGCGTGCTGGTCGGCGTGACCCAGCAGAAGCGCACCAGCCGCACCATGGAAGCCAGCACCGAGGACTACCAGTGGTATGGCAACGGCACCACCGCCCGTGATGCCAACGGCAACCTGCTGGAACAGGACGGCATCCACTACTGGTGGGGCGAGTCCGGCTTCAACAACCAGACCGGCAAGAACTACAGCGAGTTCTTCATGCCGACCTCGGTGAATTTCGCGGTGAAGGAAGAGAAGCGCGAGCGCAAGGGCGGCCAGCTGACCTTCCAGTTCAAGCCGATCGACAACCTGACCCTGACCGCCAACTACTTCCGCTTCGAGCTGCAGGGTGACTACACCCAGAACATGCTGAAGGTGCCGGAGTGGAACCTGGCCCGCTACAACCAGGATGGCAACTGGGCCGGTGGCCGCCTGCTCAACGGGCTGAGCTTCGACCCCAGCGGCAGCATCGTCACCGGTGCCCAGTATGAAAAGCTGGCCGGCAAGACCTATTACTGCAGTGAACAGGAAGCCGCTGCTGCCGGCATGCAGCCCGGTGGCTGGGGCCCGGACGACTGCACCATCCCCACCCCGCAGCTGACCGGCGGCTACAGCAAGGAAAAGGCGCTCTCGCAGACCGCCGACCTGACCATCGACTGGGACATCAGCCCACTGTGGAAGGCGTCGTTCACCGGCGGCCGTACCTGGTCTGAAGGCGGCCCGTCGATGAACTTCCGGATGTCAGCCAAGCCGCGCCGCAAGGTCGGCGATCAGTGGCAGTCGGGCAACCAGTACACGGCGTGGGACCTGACCGGCACGCCGTCGGTGCAGTTCTCGCCGGACCTGCAGCAGCAGTTGATGGCCGGCGTCGCCGAAGTGGATACCGGCTCGACCGATTCGTCGTGGATGCAGACCGAAGTCGAGCAGAACTACTTCCAGGCCGACGTCACCAAGCTGTTCGAAGCCGGCTGGCTGGACTCGATCCAGTTCGGCACCAAGTACCGTGACGGCAAGGTCCACCGCAACACCGGCAACACCTACTGGGTGTGCCCGGGCCTGGATCCGGCCGACTATGACAACAACCGCTACCAAGCCGGTTGCGATCCGACCGCAGGCAACGCGCAGCCAGGATTCTTCCTGTCCAACCCGATCAGCAACATCGCCGGGGGCTTCAATGCCAACGTGTTCCCCGGCATCAACTACCCGGCCTACATCGACTACCTCAACAAGACCTACGGCGGTTCCTACAACCGCACCGAGGAAGACTTCGTCTACGACGTCAACGAGAAGATCTACTCGGGCTACTTCCAGGCCAACTTCCGTACCGACCGCGTGCGCGGCAACGTCGGCGTGCGCGTGGTGCGCACCAAGCAGTTCGCGCAGTCCAGCGATTCGGTCGAGCGCTTCAACGACTACTTCGTGGACAACGCCAGCGGCGCACCGATGAGCTGCGATGATCCGGCCGCCGATCCGAACCTGCGCTGCCAGGGTGGCTTCGTGCGCCTGCCGGACAACCAGGTGCGCGACAAGGTCTACACGCTCAGTTCGCTGGACAAGACCTATACCGACTTCCTGCCCAGCTTCAACATCGCCTGGGACATCACCGACAACCTGGTACTGCGTGGTGCCGCATCGAAGGTGATCGCCCGCCCGAGCTATACCTCCATCGCCTATCCGGGTGGCCTGCGCTACGTCAGCGAGGAATACAGCAACGACCGTCGCGTCGCCGGCGGCACCGACACCCCCGGCTGGTACGGCTCGGGCAGCAACAAGGCGCTGGAGCCGTTCGAGGCGGTGCAGTTCGACCTGGGCCTGGAGTGGTACTTCAAGCCGGGCTCGGTGGCCGGCGTGGCGCTGTTCCGCAAGAACGTGGACAACTTCACGGTGCCGGTGGTGCGCGACCAGCAGATGACCGTTGGTGGGCAATCGGTGACAGTGCAGAAGTACGAAACCCAGGCCAACGGCCGTGACGGTGTCTCGCAGGGCGTGGAACTGTACGGTCAGTACACCTTCGACTTCGGTCTGGGCGTGCAGGCCAACTACACCTACAACGACACCAACCTGGCCTCGATCGTGCTCGATGGCGAAGAGATCGGTTCCTCGCCGCTGGTGGGCAGCGCCAAGAACCAGGCCAACGTGACCGTGTTCTACGAGAACGAGAAGTTCCTCGCACGCGCCTCGTACAACCGTCGCGGTGAAGTGGTCGGCGGCCTCAACAACGGCCTGACCACCTACACCAAGCCCTACGACCAGCTCGACCTGAACGTCGCCTACAACCTGACCCCGGACTGGACCGTTACTGCCTCGGTGCTCAACGCCACCAAGTCAGAGCTGCGCAGCTATCTGGGCAACGACAGCCAGGCCCGCCTGTTGTCCAACATCTACGCCGGCCGCCAGTTGTACTTCGGCGTGAACTGGAAGTTCTAAGGCAGTACCCCCGCCTGCGGGCGGGGACGATCCTCCACGGCAGCCGCGCTGGTACAGGTGGCTGCCGTTTTTCGTGGGCCCTGCGCCGCGGGAACCCTTGACCCTGCCATCGTTGCAAGGTGCACACTGCCTCCACCCCCAAGTGCATCGAAGGAGCTACAGATGGAATTCCATGTGGAAGGCATGACCTGCGGCGGCTGCGCGCGCAGCGTGACCAAGGCGATCGAGCTGGTCGACCCGGCGGCGACGGTGTCGGCCGACCCGCCCAGCCGCCGCGTGCAGGTGCAGACCTCGGCCAGCGAGGCGCAGATCATTGCAGCGCTGACCGAAGCGGGCTTCCCGCCGCGCCCGGCTTGATCGCCTGACCCACTGCATGAACGATGCCCGCCCCGTGCAACTGCCGGGGCGGGCATTTTCTTTTCCGTATGTCGTCTTCAGGTCGTGCGCGCGCGCCTGCGTACCGCCCCGGTGGGCGCCGCCACCGGCGCAGCGCCCTCCTCGCCTTCGCCCAGCCGCTGCAGGATCGGGCACTCGGGACGATCATCGCCGGCGCAGCAGCTGATCAGTGATTTCAGCGTATCGGCCATCTGCCGCATGTTCTCGATGCGCTGTTCCAGATCATCGATGTGCTGCTCGGCCAGGCGCTTGACGTCAGCGCTGTGCCGCGAGGTGTCGTTCCACAGGCCCAGCAGGTCGGTGATCTCGGCCACCGAAAAGCCGAGATCACGCGCGCGACGGATGAAACGCAGCCGGTGCACGTCGGCCTGCGAATAGGCGCGATAGCCCGCGCCGGTACGGTCAGCTGGCGGAATCAGGCCGATCTGCTCGTAGTAGCGGATCATCTTGGCCGACACGCTGGATGCCTTCGATGCTTCACCGATGTTCATGCCATCACTCCTTTACTGGGCCGCATGGGACGCCTCGACCATCGGCGCCTGGAAGCGCCGCAGGCGCAGCGCATTGCCGAGCACGAACACGCTGGACAGGGCCATGGCACCGGCGGCGAACACCGGCGACAGCAGCACGCCCCATACCGGGTACAGCGCACCCGCCGCGACCGGAATCAACGCGGTGTTGTAGGCGAAGGCCCAGAACAGGTTCTGGCGGATGTTGCCGATGGTCGCCTTCGACAGCGCGATGGCATTGGGCACGCCCTGCAGGTTGCCGGACATCAGCACCACGTCGGCCGATTCCACCGCGACGTCGGTGCCGGTACCGATGGCCAGGCCCACATCAGCTTCGGCCAGCGCAGGCGCATCGTTGATGCCATCACCGACGAACGCAATCTGCCCGTAGGCCGCCTTCAACCGGCGCACCGCTTCCACCTTGCCTTCGGGCAACACCTCGGCCACCACTTCATCGATGCCGAGCTGGCGGGCGATGGCCTGCGCGGTGGCGGCGTTGTCACCGGTAATCATGGCCACCTTCAGGCCCAACTGGTGCAGGGCGGCAATGGCGGCCGGCGTACTCGGCTTGATCGGATCGGAGACGGCGATGATTGCCGCCAGGCGGCCATCGATGGCGGCATACAGCGGCGACTTTCCGTCGTTGCCGAGGCGGTCGGCCAGCGCAGCGAACATGCCGATGTCCACGCCCAGCGAACGCATGAAGCGATCGGCACCCACTTCCACCCGCGCACCGTCCACGCTGGCACGCACACCCATGCCGGTCACCGACTCGAAACCGACCATCGCCGGCAACGCGATGCCCTCCTCCGTCGCCGCCTCGACAATGGCGCGTGCGATCGGATGCTCCGAGCGCGACTCCACTGCCGCCACCCGCGCCAGTACCTGCGCACGATCGAAGCCCTCGGCGATCTCCAGGTCGGTCAGCAACGGGCGGCCTTCGGTCAAGGTGCCGGTCTTGTCCACCGCCACCACCTTGGCGTCCTTCAACAGCTGCAGCGCCTCGCCTTTGCGGAACAGCACGCCCATCTCGGCGCCACGGCCGGTGCCGACCATGATCGAGGTCGGCGTGGCCAGCCCCATCGCGCAGGGGCAGGCGATGATCAGCACGGCAACCGCGTTGACCAGCGCGAAGGTCAGCGCCGGCGACGGCCCGAAGATCAGCCACACCAGGAAGGTGGCCAACGCCGCCAGCATCACCGCCGGCACGAACCACAGCGTCACCTTGTCGACCACGGCCTGGATGGGCAGCTTGGAACCCTGTGCTTGTTCAACCAGACGGATGATCTGCGCCAGCATGGTCTGCCCACCTACCGCCGTCGCACGCAGGGTCAGCGCGCCCTTCTGGTTGACGGTGCCGCCGACCACGCTGCTGCCGGCCGACTTCTCCACCGGGATCGGCTCGCCAGTGATCATCGATTCGTCGACGTAGCTGCGACCCTCGGTCACCTCAGCATCCACCGGCACGCGCTCGCCCGGACGCACTTCCAGCAGGTCGCCCAGCAGCACCTCGTTGATCGGGATATCGACGATGCGCCCTTCGCGACTGACGTGCGCCACCTTGGCCTGCAGGTTGACCAGGCGCTTGATCGCCTCCGAGGTGCGGCCTTTCGCGCGCGCCTCCAGGAACCGGCCGAGCAGGATCAGCGCGACGATCACTGCCGCCGCTTCGTAGTAGACATTCACGGTGCCCGGCGGCAGCAGGCGCGGGATGAAGGTGGCCACCACCGAATAGCCGAACGCCGCCGCGGTACCCACCGCCACCAGCGAGTTCATGTCCGGTGCCAGGCGCAGCAGCGCCGGGAAGCCCTTCTGGTAGAAACGCCGGCCGGGAATGGCCAGGACCAGCGTGGTCAGCACGAACTGCAGGTACCAGCTGGCCTGCATGCCGATCGTGGACATCACCCAATGGTGCATGCCGGGGATCAGGTGCGAGCCCATTTCCAATACGAACACCGGGGCCGCCAGCACGCTGGCCAGGATCAGGTCGCGCTTCAGCGCCACCCGCTCGGCATCCTTCTTTTCCGCCGCTTCCTCGTCGACCTGGGTACCGCCATCGATCGCGCGCGCCGCATATCCAACCTTGTCGATCGCCGCCACCAGTGCATCGATGCCGGCAACGCCGCGCACGGTCGCACGCTCGGTGGCCAGGTTGACGCTGGCGTGGCTGACGCCCGGTACGGCCAGCAGCGCGCGCTCCACGCGGCCGACGCAGGACGCGCAGGTCATCCCTTCCACGGCCAGTTCGGTGGTCGCGGCGGGTACTTCGTAGCCCACCTTCTCCACTGCCTGGATCAGCGCATCGCGGTCGACCGGACCAGAGGAACGGATGTCTGCGCGCTCGGTGGCCAGGTTGACCGACACGCTGGCGACCCCCTCGACCTTGGCCAGGGCCGCTTCAACGCGGCCAACACAGCTGGCGCAGGTCATGCCTTCGATCGGCAGGCTGATGGTGGAAGCCGTCTCGTGGACGGCGGTGGGGCTGGAGGTGCTCATGGCCTGGTTTCCCTGGTTCCATCTGGAGGATGGTGACCAGCCTAGACCTTGCCATCGTGGGAAGGTCAAATCCACCCCACCCCGCCAATGTTCCTGCCACGCATGGCGTGGCTGGCGCCGGGCCATGCCCGGCGCCGCCTTTCCCTCAGAACGTGAACACATACTCCAGCGCGAACTCGCGTCCCACCGCACCCAGCAGGCGGGTCGGGGCGAAATCGTAGTCGACCTTGTACGGGTCCTTGTGGTTCCAGCTGGTCGCATTGAACGCGTTGTTCACGTACAGATTGACCTTCATGAACTCGGTCACCTGGTAGCCGACGTTGAAATTCCAGGTAATGAACGGCCCGACCCGGCCGTAATAGCGCGCCGTCTGCTGCCCCGCATTCGGGTTCGGATTGGCCGATCCATCCGGGCGCGTGGCGGGTTCCAGGCAGTTCAGCGACGGGCTGTCGCTGGGCACGTAGCCATCGGCGAACGGCAGGCAGCCGCCGGGGTTGTCCAGGCGGTCGGTGCCCCAGTGGTAGCGCACGCCCGGCACTGAACCGATGCGGTCGGCATACACGTTCGCATTCCAGTTGCCGCCCTGCCATGCCAGGCTGGCGCGCAGCTTGCTGCGCAGGTCACGGTCGCGACGCTCCGGGTTCGGATCGTTGGCGTAACGCTGTTCTTTCGTCGAAATCTGGTTGGTGTAGTTCACCCCCAGCTGGAAGCTGCCCCATGCGGCCGTCTCCAGCCGGTAGCGCGCGCTCAGGTCGATGCCGCGCACTTCGCGGCTGGCCAGGTTGAACGGCCCGCGCTCGATCGACACCAGCCGGCCGCTGCCGTCACGGTTCACCCGAGCCAGGATGCCGGCGCAGTAAGCCTCACCTGCCGGGTTCGCCCACGGCGTGCCGTCCATGTTCTTGCCGGTCAGGCAGCCGGCCTCACTCGCCAGCACTTCGTCGGCACCGACGTCGACGATCATGTCTTCCAGCTTGATCGCCCAGTAGTCAGCGCTCATCGACAGGTTCGGCAGCACGTCCCACACGAAACCGACCGTCCACGAATCGCCGGTTTCCGAGCGCAGCAGCGGCGTACCCCGGCGGTTCACGTCGAACGCGTACCAGACATCGGTATTGCCCACGCCGCAGTTGTTGACCAGATAAGCGCCGCTCTCGATGCAGCGCAGGCGGTCGTAGGTCAGCACTTCGGAACTGCTGGCCTGGCCCAGCAGGTAGTGCATGTCCGGCGCGTGGAAGCTGGTCGCGTAGGACCCGCGCACCAGCAGCGACTCGAACGGCCGCCATTCCAGGCCGGCGTTCCAGGTGGTTTCCTTCTGGCTGCCGATATCCAGCGCTTCGCCGCCGCCGTCGGCCTTGTAGCTGCCGTACCGGTCGTAGCGTGCCGCCGCGGTGGCGATCAGGCTGTCGGCCAACGGGATCTTGAACTCGACACCGGCCGAGTAGCGGGTACGCTCGCCACCGCCGCGATCGACGTTCTGCAGATCGAAATCGATGCCCGCGCGCGGGTCCGGGCTGAGGTGATAGCCCTGCTTGGCCACTTCGGCTACCGCTGCGAACGAGATCGGCCCGGCCCAGCCCTGGAACAGTTCACCGGTGATGTCGGCCGAGGCCTGGTTGACGTAGGACGACGCCCGGTTCTTCGCTACCGTGCCCATCTGCCAGTACTGGTCCGGGGTGATCGGGTTCCACCAGCGCGACTCGTTCAATGCATAGATCGCCTCGCCATCGCCGGTGGTGCCCAGCCGTGGGCCGAGGAAGAAGTCGTACGACTTCTGCTCGTCGACCACGTTCTGCCGCTCCTCGACGCGGTAGTAGGAACGGCCGACCGTGGCACTCCAGTCGAAGCGATCGGCCAGGCGCCCGCGCAGGCCTGCGCTGATATCCCACGACAACTCGCGGTTGGTATTGCGCAGCGTGTCCAGGCCACCGACTTCGTTCGGGGTGAACTGGCGCACGCCGAGCACCGGGCGATTGCGGTTGGCATCCCAGTAGTAACCGTTGGCATCGTCGATCAGCGACACGCTCGGCGGATTGGTGCCCCAGATCGCTTCGGAACGGTATACCGCCAGGTTGCTCCAGGCCTGCAGATCGTTGCCGAAATCGAAGGTGGCATACAGGTTGCCCGACAGGTTCTCCGAGCCCCCGGTCAACAGCCAGTTGGCGTAGTCGGCGCTCATGCCGCAGAGGCGGCCGGTGTTGCTCACCGTATTGGCGTTGTAGTTGTAGACCAGACGGTCGGCGGTGTAGTACTCGCCAGCGAATTTCTCGCAGGTGCCGTCCGGCGGCGCCAGGCGCTGGCCGTTGCTGGGGTCGATCAACGCCAGGCCAGCGGTGGGACGGAAACCGACTTTGCGCTGCTCCATGTTCCAGGACGGGTACAGCGCATCGTCGGCGTCGTCCATCTGCGGCCGGTCGCGGCCGAACAGCGGATCGCGCTTGGTGTACTGCAGGGCGTAGGTCACGCTCCAGTTGTCGCCGGTCTTGCCGCCCGCCCAGGACAGATCCCAGGTGTCACGCCCGCCTTCGGTGGAGGTACCGCCGCGCACGCGCACTTCGTCGCCGTCGTAGTTGGTCTTGAGGATGACGTTGACCACGCCGGCGACGGCGTCTGAACCGTAGATCGCCGAGGCGCCGCCAGTCAGCACTTCGATGCGTTCGACCGCCGCCGCCGGAATGTTGCTGTAGTTGGAGAAATTGGTCTCGCCGCCATAGGGCAGCGGATAGTCGGCCACGCGACGGCCATTGACCAGCAGCAGGCTGCGGTTGGGGCCCATGCCGCGCAGGTTCAGGCCGCTCGCATTGGGGGTGTGCGAGCCCCACTGCGACGCCGCCTCGACGGTGCCGGTCGCCTCGGTCAGGGTCTTCAGTGCGTCGTAGACGGTGACGAAGCCTTCCTTCTGGATCTGTGCGGCGCTGATCACATTGACCGGGGCCGGGCCCTCGACGCTGGCACGCTTGATGCGCGAACCGGTGACGGTGACCGCATCAAGATCCTTGGTGGGCGACGGGGCCGCTTCCTGTGCGCCAGCGGCAAATGGCAGCAGGGCCAGGGCGAGGGCGTGGGACAGCAGATGACGGCGGTTGCGGACGGACTGAGCCATGGGTGGTTGCTCTTGGATGGTGGACGCGCGGTCGGATGGCGATCCCGGGCGTTGAATCGATCCATCTCGATTCGACCGCCCTCCCCTGTGGATCGATCCAAACTAAAGCACAGCTGAACCACGCCCAGCATGCGGCGGCGCAGCATCAAGCGACGCGCGTCGTTATCGCCGAAGGGCAGCCAAGCGAATCAATGGGTTGCACGACATCTTTATGGAAGCGGCACAGATGTCGATGACACGATCGCTACACCCGCGCGCAGAACAGTTTTGTCCGTGATCGGGTTTGCGCGTTCGCCGGGCATGGCCCGTCGCTACCGCGGATGCAGCCATCGCGGTGCTGACCCGTCCCGGTAGCGCCGGGCCATGCCCGGCGGATTCGCTCAGCCGTCCAGCGCCTTCCGCAGCGCACTCACCGTGGCGGTGTCTGTCTGGCTCCAGTCCGGGTCCAGCCCGCGCAGGGCCGGGTTCTGGAACTGCATGGCCGAACGTCGTTGCCCCTTGGCCGAGGCATGCAGTTCGAGACAGCCGGTCTTCCGCGCCACGGCGGCGATGTTGCCCGGGCCCAGCCCTGCGCCGGCCATGACGCTGATCCTGCCGGCGGCCCGCGCGACCAGCGCGGCCAGTACATCGGCACCGGCGTCGGCGCTGGCCTGGCCGCCGGACGTCAGCACCCGCTGGCAGCCCAGCCCGATCACCTGCTCCAGCGCCGCCGGCAGATCGCGCGCGGCGTCGAAGGCACGGTGGAAGGTCACCTGCAACGGGCCGGCCGCGTGCAGCAGTTCGCGGCACAGCGGCAGGTCGATATCGCCCTGCGCATCCAGCGCACCGATCACCACGCCATCGCAGCCCAGTGCGCGGCACTGGGCGATGTCGCGCAGCATCAGCTCGGTTTCCAGCGCGTCGTAGTGGAAATCCCCCGGACGCGGTCGCACCAGCACGAATAGCGGTATCTGCAGCCGCTCGCGGGCGATGGCGATGCTGGCAAACGACGGCGTGGTACCGCCTTCGGCAAGGTTGTCGAACAGTTCGATGCGATCTGCGCCACCGGCCTGCGCGGCCAACGCCGAAGCCACCGAATTGCTGGCGATCTCCAGCGTCAGGCCCGCGCTCACGCCTGCCTGCTCGTATAGATCGACGGTGAGTCGCGCAGGTCATCCTGGCGCTGCGCATCGCACACCGCGTAGACGAAGCCGCGATGCAGTGCATAGGCACCCACGTCGCCCTGCTTGTTCATGGCAAGGAAGCAGACCTGCAGTGTGCGGCTGGCCTCGGGGCGCTTGCGCACCACCCGGTCGATCGCTTCGCGGCAGGCCTGTGCCGGCGAACGGCCCTGGCGCATCAGCTCGACCACCAGGAACGAGGCCGCGTTGCGGATCATTTCTTCGCCCACACCCGAGGCGGTGGCCGCGCCCACGTCGTTGTCCACGTAAAGGCCGGCGCCGATGATCGGGCTGTCGCCGACCCGGCCGTGTAGTTTCCAGGCCATGCCGCTGGTGGTGCAGGCACCGGCCAGGTTGCCCTTGGCGTCCAGTGCCAGCATGCCGATGGTGTCGTGGTTGTCGCTGTTGCCGGGAAGACCGCGACGCTCGGCATTGATCTGCGGCGCGTACTTTTCGGTCTTCAGCCACTCACGCCAGGCCGCTTCAGCCTTCGGCGTCAGCAGGTGCTGGCGCTGGAAGCCCTGCTGCACGGCGAACTGCTGGGCGCCCTCGCCCACCAGCAGCACATGCGGACTGTTCTCCATCACCCTGCGGGCCACCGACACCGGGTGCAGGATGTCGACCAGCGCAGCAACCGCGCCACAGCGGCCGTCACCATCCATGATGCTGGCGTCCAGGCTCAGCACGCCGTCGCGGTCCGGGTTGCCACAATGGCCGACGGTGGGATTGCACAGCTCGCTTTCGGCCCAGCGTGCACCGGCTTCCACCGCATCCAGCGCA
Source organism: Stenotrophomonas sp. G4 (assembly GCF_003428825.1). NCBI lineage: Bacteria > Pseudomonadati > Pseudomonadota > Gammaproteobacteria > Lysobacterales > Lysobacteraceae > Stenotrophomonas > Stenotrophomonas sp. G4. Next base: position 1,993,913 of record NZ_CP031741.1, on the reverse strand, counting down.
CTGCCGCCCTGCGCCAGTACCTTCCACGCGGCCTGGTTGGCCGGCACGCCGAAGTCCCAGGTCGAGACCACCTTGGCGCCACCGTGCGTACGCGCCTTCACCGCCGGCAACGCTGCCACGCCTGCGGCCAGTGCACCGGCCTGCAAAAACTGCCTGCGATCCACCATCTTCGCCTCCGTCTGCATGCTGCGCCCGCCGGCCCGATGCCGGCAGCGCCGATCAATCGTGCGCGGGGGTCCGCGCTGCGTGCCAGGCTGCGGCACCGAGCACACCCAGCTGGCCATGTTCGACCCGCCACACCGGCACCTGGCGCAGCACGTCGGTCAGCACCCCCTTGTTGAGGAAGCGCTCACGGAAACGGCCGTCGGCCAGGAAGTCCTGCACATGGGTGGAAATGCCGCCGGCCAGGTACACCGAGCGCGCGCCTACGGCGATCGCCGCGTCGCCGGCCAGGCTGCCCAGCCAAGCGCAGAACACCTGCAGGGTTTCCACCGCCAGCGCGTCGTCGCCTTGCCGCGCAGCTGCGATCAGCGCCTCGGTGCTGGTCCATTGCGGAGCCACGCCGCGCAGTTCGCACAGGCAGGGATACAGGTTCATCAGGCCGCTGCCGGACAGCACACGTTCGTTGTCCACATGCGGCCAGCGCTGCAGCAGCTGGCCCAGCACATGCAGTTCCAGCGCATTGCCGGCGCCCAACGCAGCGTGGCCGATCTCGCTGGCCAGCACCGGGCGCTCGCCATCGGCGAAGCGCAACGCCGCGCCCAGGCCGGTGCCCGGCCCCAGCACCAGTGCCGGGAAGGTCTTGGCCGGATCGGCATCGCCATTCAGCGGCACCAGCGTGTCGGCCTGCAGGTAGGGAATGGCCAGCGCCACTGCTTCGAAATCATTGATCAGCTGCAGGTCGGGCAGGCCCGACTCGCGGCGCGTCGCCGACAGCGACACCGTCCACGGCAGATTGGCATTGATCAGGGTATCGCCGTCGAGCAGGCCGGCGATGGCGACCACCGCACTGGCCATCGGCTGGCCGAGACTGGCGGTGAAATCGGCCAGGATCGCCGCCAGGCTGGGGTGGTCGGCGCAGGCATAGGTGCGGTAGCTGCCCAGCCGCGGCGCCTGCCCCGGCAGGGTCTCGGCCAGCGCAAGACGGGCGAAGGTACCGCCGACATCGGCGACGACCAGGCTGCGGGGGACGCCGCTGCGGGCGGACTCGGATGGCGCCGGGGACACTGCTGCAACGTTCACGCTGGCCTGCTTGGATCGATTGAATCGTGCCGATTCTCAGGCATTGGACGGCCTTTGCCTAGCGCGGCGACAGCGCCGCCCGGGGTCACATGCCTTCCTGCTCGGCCACCTGCACACCGTCCACCAGCACCCGCAGGCGCTGCGGGCGGAACCCGGCGAACAGCAGCGGCCGGGTCCGCTCCACCAGCACTTCATGGCCGGCGATATGGCGCTGCCACGACTGTACCAGCGAGAACGAGAAGTGCGTGCCCGGATGCAGCGGATGCTGCACCCAGACCTTCTCGCTGGCGCTCTGCAGCATCATCGCGCCGGTGAACCAGTGGCGGCTGAGGGTGACCGGCGTGGTGCCGGCCATGAAGCGGATATCCATGCTGCGTCCTTTCGCGATGGAAGTTGGTGATGGCAGCCCGGCCCGCGCTCAGGGCTGCGCGGTCTGCAGGCTGTAGCTGGTGCTGGCGGTGAACACCGCACCATCGGGCTGGGTGGAGCGCACCTCGACCTTGTGGCTGCCCACGGCCAGGTCGGTCGGCAACGCGCCACGCCACAGGTGCGGCGAGGCGGTGGCTTCCGGCGAGCGGTCGTAACCGCGCAGCGTGGTGGCCAGGTCGTCGGCCACGTTCTCCACCAGCAGGCGCGGATCAGGCTGGCTGACCTGCTTCATCGGCTGCCAGGCGCCGCCATCGACGCGGTACTCGACCACGCTGGCGTCCTCGCCCATGTACACGTTGGCATAGATGCCCCACGCCGGGTAAGCGCCCTTGCGCAGCACCTTCGGTGCATGCAGGCCGATCTGCTCGCTGGCGGCCGCACCGGCCACCCGGTACTGCAGGCGATAGCTGCCGTTGCCGGCCACGTCCAGCAGCGCATAGCCCTTCGGCGTGCCGTCGCTCATGGTGCTGTCCGGTACGCCGGCGGCATTCTTCACGCCCGACCAGAACGCACCGCAGTTGGCACCGACGTTGTACTCGTGCAGCGGCCTGGCGCCCTGCCAGCCGTCGGCTTTACCGTAATAGACATGCTGCTGGGTGTGGCTGTGGCCACTGAGCACCAGCACGTTGCGGAAGTCCTTCAGCAGGTCGAACAGGCGCTGGCGGTCGGCATGGCGGAAGGTCTCGCGCCCCGGTGCCGCATCGAACAGCGGGATGTGCATGCCCAGCACCAGCAGGCGGTCCTTGTGCAGGCCCTTCAGGTAGGCAGCAAGGAAAGCGAACTGATCCTCGCGCAGGCCACCCACATACCTGGGCTTGGCGTTGGGGTCGTACACCACGTCGTCAAGGAACACGAAACTGGCGCCGCCCTCTTCCACTGCGTAGGTATCGGGGCCGTAGATGTTGCGCCAGCTGTCCAGCGAATGCGCATCATTGGCCGCGTCAACATCCAGGTCGTGGTTGCCGGGTACGTGGAACCACGGCACGCCCAGCTCGGTGGTGACCTTGTTGATCGCCGGGTACAGGGTCAGGTCGTCGTTGACGATGTCGCCCAGCGTGGTACCCAGGCGGGCCTTGGTCTGCCCAACCAGCGGCGCCACGATCGACTGCCGGTAGTAGCCGATGTCCTGCAGGCTGGCGGTCTGCGAGTCGGTGAACACCAGCATCTGGAAACCACGGCGGCTGTCATGCCGGTCGTTCTGCAGGGCGAAGTCCCAGTTGCGGGCAACGTCACTGGTCGCGGCGATGCCACCGTACTTCAGCGCCGGAGAACCATTCGGCCGGTAGTGCCGCCAGAACGACGGCAGGCCGTCGGCAGCCTTCGGGAAGGAATAGGCATCGGGCTTGATCACGAAGACCGTCTGCCCGTCACGCACCGGCAGGCTGTAGCTGCCGTCGGCGGCGGTCTTGACGATGGTTTCGCCGTTGGACACCTGCACGCCGGCCAGGCCCGGATCGGTCGCACCGCGGCCCGGCTTGCCGTCACGCTCCAGATAGACCTTGCCGCTGACCACGGTATCGGCGGCCCAGGCCGGCGAGGTCAGCAACAGGCAGCACAGCCAGGCGGCAGGCAGTTTCATGGGGGCGGTCCGGGAAAAAGAGACCGCCTATTGTAGATTCCGGCGATGACATCGCGCACGCGATTGCGGCTTTTCCTGTCGTGCCGGCCGCTGGCCGGCATTCCACGAGGCGTCCCTTGATCATCGGGTTGCCGGCCAGCGGCCGGCGCTGCCGCACATCTAACGATGGCGCTTTTCCAGCACGTCGCGGGCATCTTCCAGCGACAGCCCTCGCGCGCGCAGCAGCACCAGCAGGTGGTACAGCAGGTCCGACGCCTCGCCCAGCAAGGCCTCATCGTCCTGCGCCACCGCGGCCAGCGCCGTCTCCACGCCTTCCTCGCCTACCTTCTGCGCGATGCGGCGGATGCCGCCTTCGAACAGGGACGTTGTATAGCTGCCGGAGGGGCGCAGCGCCTCACGTACGGCGACCAGCTGGTCCAGGCCACCGAGGAAGTCCTTCGGCGCGCCGTCGAAGCAGCTTTCCGCGCCGGTGTGGCAGGTCGGGCCTGCCGGGCGCGCCAGCACCAGCAGCGTATCGGCATCGCAATCGACGCTGATCGACTGCACCGCCAGCACATTGCCGGACTGCTCGCCCTTGGTCCAGAGACGCTGCTTGCTGCGGCTGAAGAAGGTCATGTGGCCGATGGCCAGCGTCGCCGCCAGCGACTCGGCGCTGACATAGCCCAGCATCAGCACCTGCAGGGTGTCGGCGTCCTGCACAACGGCCGGCAGCAGGCCATCACCCTTGTCCCAGTCCAGCGTTTCCAGCGCCTGCGGCGACGGCCGCACGTCAATAGACATCCCGTACCTCGATCTGCTGCTCGCGCAGGTAGCGCTTCAAGTCGGCAATGGCGATAGCGCCACTGTGGAATACGCTGGCCGCCAGCGCACCGTCAACGTCGGCCTGGTCAAAGGCCTGGGCGAAGTGCTCCATCGTACCCGCACCGCCCGATGCGATGAGGGGCACCTGGCACAGCGCACGTGCCTGGCGCAGCTGCTCGACGTCATAGCCATGGCGCACGCCATCGCTGTCCATGCAGTTCAGCACGATCTCGCCGGCACCCCGGCGCTGCGCCTCGACGATCCAGTCCAGCGTGCGCAGCGGCACTGCCTGGGTTCTGTCCGGGTCGCCGCTGAAGCGGCGCACGCGCCACTGGCCGTCGTCCTCGCGTACCGAGTCGACACCGACCACCACGCACTGCACGCCGAATTCTTCGGCCAGTTCGGTGATCAGTTCCGGGCGGCCCAGCGCGGGTGAGTTGATCGAGATCTTGTCCGCGCCGGCGAACAGCACGCGACGCGCGGTCTCCACGCTGTCGATGCCACCGGCCACGCAGAACGGGATATCGATCAGGCGCGCGATGCGCTCGATCCAGGCCACGTCCACCGACCGTGCCTCCGGGCTGGCGCCGATGTCATAGAACACCAGCTCGTCGGCGCCCTGGTCGCGATAGCGCTGCGCCAGTTCGGCGATGTCCCCCATGTCGACGTGATCGCGGAAACGCACGCCCTTGACCACGCGGCCATCGCGCACGTCCAGGCACGGAATGATGCGGCGGCTCAGCATGCCAGCGCCTCCGCCAGATCCATGCGCTGTTCCAGCAACGCCTTGCCGAGGATCGCGCCACCACAACCGGCGGCCTGTGCCGCAGCCACGTCGGCCACATCGCGGATACCGCCTGACGCCTGTACCGCCACGCCCGGCAGCAACGCTGCGAGGTGCTGGTACAGGCTGATGTTGGGCCCGGCGAGCATGCCATCGCGGGCGATGTCGGTGCACAACAGGTGACGCATGCCGGCCTGTGCATAGCGTTCGGCCAGCGCATCCAGGGTCACCCCCGCGTTCTCGGTCCAGCCATGCACCGGCAGCTGCCATTGCCCCTGCGCGTCCTGCCGTGCATCGAGGGCGATGGTCAGCCGCTCCGGGCCGAACTCGCCCAGCCAGCCGATCACCTGCGCCGGCTCGCGCACCGCCAGTGAGCCGATCACCACGCGGCTGGCGCCGGCATCAAGGATGCGTGCCACGTCGTCACGGCCACGCACGCCGCCACCGGTCTGCACCTGCAGCGGGGTCTGCGCACGGATCGCGGCCAACAGCGGCGCCAATGTGTAGCCACCGGCACGTGCGGCATCCAGATCGACCAGGTGCATCCACTGTGCGCCCTGCCTGGCGAACGCCTGCGCACGCGGCAGCGGGTCGTCGCCATAGTGGGTTTCCTGCGCGTAGTCGCCCTGGCGCAGCCGCACGACGCGGCCGTCGCGGATATCCAGTGCGGGGTAGACGATGAAACTCATGCAGCGGTGCCCTCGAGGAAATTGCGCAGCATCAGCGAACCGGTATCGCCGGACCGCTCGGGATGGAACTGGGCGCCGAAGTAGCGGCCCTGCTCGACCACGGCGGTGAACAGGCCGCCGTGATCACAGGCGGCGACGGTATGGCTGTTCAGCGGCGCGGCATAGCTGTGCACGAAGTACGCGCTGGCGCGCTCGGGAACCCCCTGCAGCAGCAGCGACGGGCGCAGCGGCAGCAGCCGGTTCCAGCCCATGTGCGGCACGCGGATGCCACAGGCCGGCACCAGCTTGCGTACCACGCCGGGGATCAATCCCAGCGTATCCACGCCGGCCTCTTCGGAGCGGTCAAACAACAGCTGCATGCCCAGGCAGATGCCCATCAAGGGCACCTGCAGCTGGCGCAGCGGCTCGACCAGGCCCTGCGCATGCAGGCGCTGCATGCCGGGGCCGGCCGCGCCGACGCCGGGCAGGATCACCCGTTGCGCGCCGGCCAGGCCTTCGGCATCGCGGACCAGCTTCACCGTCGCACCGAGCCGTTCCAATGCGTAGCGCACCGAACCCAGGTTGGCACCGCCGGCATCGATCAGCACGACCTCGCTCACAGCGCCCCCTTGGTGGTCGGCAAGGCGGTACCCTGCCGCGCCAGTGCCGGCCGCAGTGCACGTGCCAGGGCCTTGAAGCAGGCTTCAACCTTGTGGTGGTCGTTGTCGCCACGCACCTGCAGGTTGAGGTTCAGCCCGCTGGCGTCGCACAGCGAACGGAAGAAGTGCGGGACCAGCTCGGTCGGCATGTCGCCCACGCGCTCGCGCTTGAACTCGCCTTCGAACACGAAATACGGGCGGCCACTGAAATCCAGCGCAGCGCTGGCCAGGGTTTCATCCATCGGCAGGGTGAAGCCGTAACGGCCGATGCCGCGCTTGTCGCCCAGCGCCTCGCGCAGGGCCTGGCCCAGTGCAAGGCCGGTGTCTTCGATGGTGTGGTGCTCGTCGATGTGCAGGTCGCCCTCGGCGCGGATGTCCAGGGCGAAACCGCCGTGCTTGCCGATCTGCTCCAGCATGTGGTCGAAGAACGGCAGGCCGGTGTGGATGTGCGCATCGCCGGCACGGTCCAGATCCAGTTCGACGCGGATCTTCGTCTCCTTGGTATTGCGCTGGACCACCGCCGTGCGTGGTGCATCGGCCAGTGCGTGGGCAATGCCGGGCCAGTCCCACTCGCCGCCGAACTGTTCGGTGCGCAGCTGGAAGCCACGGATGTTGAGGTTGTCGGCGAACTGCAGGTCGGTGATGCGGTCGCCCACCATGCCCGAGCGCGCCCAGTCGATGCTGCGGTCCTGCAGGTAGGCCGTCATCAGGCCGATGCCCGGCTTGCGCGTCGGCGCGTTGTCGTGCGGCCAGCTGCAGTCGACCAGCACGTCACGGAAAACAATGCCTTGGCTTTCGAAGATCTGCAGCATCAGGTCATTCGGGCCATCGAAGCTGGCGCGCGGGTAGCTTTCGCTGCCCAGACCGTCCTGGTTGGTGACGATCACGAACTGGTAGCCGGCATCGCGCAGCTTCAGCAGCGCCGGGATCACCTGCGGCACGAAGCGCAGCTTCTCGTAGGCGTCGATCTGGAAATCCGCCGGCTCCTCGATGAGGGTGCCGTCGCGGTCAATGAACAGGATCGGCGTCATGCCGCGGCCCTCCGTGCCGACAGGGCCGCAAGCACGCGGTCGTTCTCTTCGGGGCTGCCGATGCTGATACGCAGTGCATCGCCCAGCTGCGGTGCGGCGCGCTGGTCGCGCACCACCACGCCAGCAGCAAGCAGCGCGTCGAACGCCGCCTGCGCATCGGCAAAGCGGACCAGCAGGTAGTTGCCGGCCGAGGCGTATACCCGGCCGATGCCAGGCAGGCCCTGCAGGCTGTGGTGCAGGCGCTGGCGCTCGGTGATGACCGTGGCTACCCGCTCAGCGGTGCGCGCAAGCGCGGCCGGCTGCAGTGCCTGCACGGCCAGCTCGGCGCATGGCGTCGGCACCGGGTACGGCGCCTGGCAGCGGCGCAGCACGGCAATCAGCTCCGGCGCGGCGATCAAGGTGCCGACACGCGCGGCGGCCAGTGCGTGCGCCTTGGACAACGTGCGCAGCACCGCCAGGTTGGCGTGCGCGGCAAGCAGCGTGGTCGCCGAAGCGCGCTGCGCGTACTCGACATAGGCCTCGTCCACCACAACCAGCGCCTGCCCGCGCAGGGCACGAGCCACCCTTTCGATCTCGGGCAGCGGGATATCGCTGCCGGCAGGATTGGACGGCGCGCACAGGAAAACGAGCTTGGCGCCCTGCCCCTTGGCCACGGCGATGACCGCGTCCAGATCCGTACGCAGCCCCTCACCATCGTCAATCAGCGGCACCTCGATCAACGGCGCACCCTGCAAGCGTGCGCAGACCGCGTACATGCCGAATACCGGCGGCGTCACCAGCACGCCATCGCGGCCGGGCACGCACAGGGCGCGCACCAGCAGATCGATCGCCTCGTCGCTGCCACGGCCTACCAGCAGCTGTTGCGGCTGCACGCCGTACAGCGACGCCAGCGCATCACGCAGCGCAGCCGGCTGCGGCTCCGGGTAGCGGCGGCTGCCCCCCGTGGCGTCGGCCGGGTTGGCCCACGCCGATTCGTTCGCGTTCAACCACACCTCGCCCTGCACCGCGCTGCTGCGCGCCGAACTGTAGCCGGCAAAGGCCTGCAGGTCCGGGCGCACAAGTGCCAGCACGCCGTCGATGTCCGCGTTCATGCGGTCACCTCCATGCGCAGTGCCACCGCACGTTCGTGTGCATCCAGTCCTTCGGCGCTGGCGATGATGCGCGCGCAGCCACCAATCGCGGCCAAGCCAGCGGCGGTCGCGCTCTGTACGCTGATCAGGTTCTGGAAGCTGGCCACGCTGACGCCACTGTAGGCGCGCGCGGCGCCGGCGGTGGGCAGCACGTGGTTGGTGCCGCTGCAGTAGTCACCCAGTGCTTCCGGCGTGTAGTCGCCGAGGAAAACCGAACCGGCCGCCTGCACCTGGTCCAGCCACGCGCGCGGTTCGCGCAGGGCCAGGATCAGGTGTTCCGGGGCGTAGCGGTTGCTGATCGCAAACGCATCGGCCAGCGATTCCACCTGGATCAACTGCGATGCCGACAGCGCCTGGCGGGCGATGTCCTGCCGCGGCAGCAGGGCCACCTGGCGTTCAACTTCGGCCTCGACCGCGGCCAGCATCGCCGCGTCATCGGTCAGCAGCAGCACCTGGGAATCCGGGCCGTGCTCGGCCTGCGACAGCAGGTCGGCGGCAACGAATGCAGGGTCGGCACCGGCATCGGCGATCACCAGCACTTCCGAGGGACCGGCCGGCATGTCGATGGCGGCGGCACCGTCCTGTGCCACCTGCTGCTTGGCTTCGGTGACGAAACTGTTGCCCGGCCCGAACAGCTTGTCGCTGGCCGGGATGCTTTCGGTGCCATAGGCCATCGCCGCAATCGCCTGCGCACCACCCAGCTTGAACACGCGTTGCACACCGGTCAGGCGCGCGGCCACCAGCACCGCAGGATCGGCCGTACCGTCGGCACGCGGCGGGGTGCACAGCACCACCTGTGGGCAAGCGGCCAACTGCGCCGGAACGCCCAGCATCAGCGCGGTGGACGGCAGCGGCGCACTACCGGCCGGCACGTACAGGCCAACCCGGCCGATCGGCCGCAGCACACGCTCGCAGACCACGCCCGGCGCGGTTTCCACCGTATAGCCCTGGCCCATGCCGGCCGCGTGGAAGCGGGTGATGCGTTCGGCCGCTTCCACCATGGCCTGGCGCAGCTCGGCCGGCACCGCGGCATCGGCAGCTGTGAACTCGGCTGCGGAAACTTCGAAATCCTGCAGATCCACGCCATCGAAGCGCGCAGTGATCGCGCGCAGCGCGGCGTCGCCCTGCGTGCGCACCTGCGCGATCAGCGCGGCCACCGCATCACGGGTCTGCTGCGCCACGGTCTGCACCGGCCGGGTCAGCGCCGCGCTGCGTGCGGCCTCGTCAAGTTGCGACCAGATCAGACGATTCATGCCAGCGACCGCTCCACGCTCAGTACCATCAGGCCCTGGGCGCCGGCGCGCTCCAGCTCTTCCATGCGCTGCCAGGTCAATGGACCGGGGCACATGGTCTGCAGGCGCAATGCACCGCCATCGGCAGGCAAACGCACCAACGGTTCGGCATCGGCCAGCAGCTGCGACAACGCGTCGACGCGGTCCTCGCTGGCGCGGAACATCAGCAGCTTGCGGTCCTGCCGCTGCACCACGCCGTCCAGGCGGCGCAGCAGCATGCTGCGCAGCGCGCCGCGCGCATCATCGGGAACGCGTACCGCACCGGCCAGCACGGCTTCGCTGTCGAGCAGGTTGTGTACCGGGGTGAGCTGGTTGGCACGCAGCGTGGCGCCGCTGGAGACCAGGTCGCAGATCAGGTCGGCGGTGCCCAGGCGCGGCGCGATCTCCACCGAGCCGGACAGCTCCACCACCTGTGCATCCACGCCCTGCGCGGCCAGCCACTGCTTGAGGATGGCCGGGTAGCTGGTGGCGATGCGGGTACCGGCCAGTTGTGCCGGCCCCTGCCACTGCCAGTCTTCCGGCACCGCCAGCATCAAGCGGCACTGTCCAAAGCCCAGCCCCCGCAATGCCTGGTAGGCATCGGCCAGGCCGATCTGGCGACGCGCGGCCGCCTGTTCGTCCAGTTCATTGCGGCCGACGATACCCAGGTCGCAGACGCCATCGGCGATCAGGCCGGGAATGTCGTCATCGCGCACCAGCAGCAGGTCCACCGGCAGTGATTCGCCGTAGCAGAACAACTTGTCGCGGCTCTCGCGCCAGCTCAGGCCACAGGCACTGAGCAGGTTGCGGGCGGGCTCGGCCAGCCGGCCACTCTTCTGGATGGCGATACGCAGCCGGTCTCGCGCCGGCGCTGCCTGGGTTGCACTCATGGGGAGGTCTCGAAGTCTGGAACGGGGCGCGGATCAGCGCGAAGCAAGGCGGTCGACAGCGGCGGCATAGCCTCGATGGCCATGCTCGAGCGTGCGTGCCACCCGTCCGGTGGTGGTCACGCTGACGCCGGTGCGCTCGTGGATCTCACGGTAGGGCACGCCCTGCTGCAGCAGCGGCACCACCTTCCAGCGGTCGGCCATGGCTTCCAGCTCGGCTGGCGTGCACAGGTCACGCAGGAAGGCGGCCACCTGCTCCGGCTCGCGCAGCGCGGCAAAGGCCTGGGCCAGGGCGTCCAGATCGGCTTGCGGGTCTTTGGCGGCGATGTTGGGGCGGACTTTCACGGGCGGGGCTCTTGCATCAATGTAATAGCGTGTTAGTACATTAACGCATTCTTGCGCACCGCGTCAAAGGGACGGCCAGGGTCCGCCAGGCCCGTTCAGGCAGCGGAAACGAAAACGCCCACCGTGCGGTGGGCGTTCGGATGCGGCAATGGACAGGGCTTCGATCAGGGCAGGCAGCGGACCTCTGCCTGCAGCGCGCCGCGCCGCAGGCATTCACCGAACAGGCTGCCCTGCCGGCTGGGACGGGACTGCAGGTTCTGCAGCGCTCCTGCCCGGCCCGGGCACGCCCGCTCCGCAAGGGCCTGCAGATCCTGCTCAAGCTGCGCTCGATCCATCACATGGCAGCGATCAGCCACCAACTGGTAATACGCAGGGCCGATCCGGGTGCTGCGCAACGCCGGATCGCTCTGGCAGCCCGCCAGCAGGAGCAGCATCAGCGCCCCTGCGGCGGCGGACTTCACGGCATGACCCGCGACTGCTCCAGTTCCACCTGCAGGGTGCTGGCCAGTTCATCACGGGAGACTTCGAACTGCTGCTCGCGCAGCAGGTCCTTCACCGCCACCACGCCGCGCGCCAGTTCGTCCTCGCCAGCCAGCACCACGAAACGGATACCGGCCTTGGCCGCGTACTGGAACTGCTTGCCGATCTTCTTCGGCTCCATCTGCACTTCGGTGTTGATGCCACCGGCGCGCAGGCGGCGGGCGATGTCCAGCGACTGCGGCATGCCCTGCTCGTCCATCAGCGCCACCAGCGCCTGCACGCTGCTGGCCTCGATGCCCTCGATCAGGCCAGCTTCGCGCAGCTGCCAGAACAGGCGCGACAGGCCGATGGAAATGCCCACGCCCGGCAGCTTGGACTTGCTGTAGTGGCTGGCCAGGTCTTCATAACGGCCACCGGAACAGATCGACCCGATCTGCGGGTGGTCGGTCAGCGTGGTCTCGTACACCGTGCCGGTGTAGTAATCCAGGCCACGTGCAATGGAGAAGTTCAGGCAGTACGCGCTTTCCGGCACGCCCAGTGCCTGCACCAGCTGCAGTACTTCGCGCAGCTCGGCCACGCCGGCACGCAGGATCTCCGAGGAACCCGCACCGTCTTCCAGTGCTGCCAGCTGTGCCAGCGCATCGGCATGACCCTGCGAACGCACGGCGACGAAGGCCAGGATCTTCCCGACCTGTTCGGCCGGAATGCCGAAGCCCTCGCCCACCAGTGTCTCGCGCACGTAGTCGGGGCCACGCTTGTCCAGCTTGTCCACTTCGCGCAGCACTGCCAGCTGGCGTTCGCCCTCGGCCACGCCCAGGCTTTCGAAGAAGCCGCGCAGCAGCTTGCGGTTGTTCAACTGGATGCTGAAGTCACCGATGCGCAGTTCGGCAAATACCGCATGGATGACCGCCAGCACTTCGGCGTCGTAACGCACGCTCAGGCTGTCCTTGCCGATCACGTCGATGTCGCACTGGTAGAACTCGCGGAAGCGGCCGCGCTGGGCGCGCTCGCCGCGGTACACGCGCTGCATCTGGTAACGGCGGAACGGGAAGGTCAGCTCGTGTTCGTGTTCGGCCACGTAACGCGCCAGCGGCACGGTCAGGTCGAAGCGCAACGCCATCTCCGGCAGCGAACGATCGCCGGATTCAGCAGCGTTGGCCAGCGCGCCGGTGGACTGCACGAAATACACCTGGCGCTCGGTTTCGCCGCCGGACTTGGTCAGCAGCACATCGGACAGCTCGAACACCGGCGTCTCCACCGGCAGGAACCCGAAGCGCTCGTAGTTGCGGCGGATGACGTCCAGCATGCGCTGGAACGCAATCTGCTCGCGCGGCAGCAGTTCAAGGGTGCCGGGCGGGGTACGGGGCTTGATCACGGGCGGAGCTCCTGCGGAATCGGGGACGTGGGAGGGGGCGACATTCTAGCGCCCCGCATCGCTCAGCCGCAGATAAGGGGTCCAACGGCCGCTTGAAGTATCATAAAGCCCTCCCCCGCCCGCGATACGCCCACGCAACATGTCCCGGCCTTCCGGCGCTCCGCCCGCCACCAACGACCCCGCCGCGCCGTCCTGCGCCACGCTGGACTGCCTGCACTGCTCGGTACGCCACCTGGCGGTGTGCTCTGCGCTGTCGCCCGATGAGGTGCAGGCGCTGGAACAGGTGACCGTGTCGCAGCAGCTGGCGATGGGCAGCACCCTCGCCCGCAGCGGCGAAGAACGCCAGCATGTATATACATTGACCGGTGGCGCGCTGCGGCTGGTGCGCACGCTTGCCGATGGCCGTCGCCAGATCAATGGCTTCGTGCTGCCTGGCGATTACCTGGGCCTGAGCGGCAGCGACCACCATCGCTACGACATCGAGGCGATTGCAGACAGCCGCGTGTGCCGCATTGCCCTGCCGCAGATGAAGGGCCTGCGCGCCCGCTATCCGCACCTGGAGCGCAAGCTGCTGCAGCGCGCCTGCCAGGAGCTGGATGCCGCGCAGGATGCCGCGCTGGCGCTGGCACGCCTGCAGCCGGCGGAAAAACTCGCTGATTTCCTGCTTCGCTTGGCCGCGCGCGAGGCCAAGCTGGGCGGAGATGGCCTGCGCGTCTCCCTGCCGATGGGCCGCGGCGACATCGCCGATCATCTGGGCCTGACGATGGAGACGGTCAGCCGCACCTTCACCAAGCTGCGCCAGCAGGGGTTGATCGCCCTGCCCCATCTGAACGTGGTCGAGATCCTCGACGAGGATGGCCTGCGCATGCTGGCCGGTGACGTGCAGGGCTGAGCGCCCAGCCGGTCATGGGGTTGCCGGCCAGCGGCCGGCACTACCAGAAGCACGCACCACGGGTAGTGCCGGCCGCTGGCCGGCAACCACCCGGATCTTCGCTCAACGCAACAACACCTCACGCAATGCCGCGTAGTCCGCCGCCAATGGCTCGGCATGTGCCGGACGCTGCAGCAGTGCATCCAAGGCCGGCGGCACCGCCACTGCTTCGCCGATCAACGGTTCCACCACCGCCTCGAACTTGGCCGGGTGCGCGGTAGCAACCACCGCCCAGTCACCCTTGGCGCCACCGGCGCGCAGATCCTGCAGCACCTTCACCGCCGTGGCCGTATGCGGGCAGAACAGTTCACCGTCGCTGGCATGGGCGCTGGCGATGGTCGCGCGGATGGTCACGTCATCCACCGCGAAGGCGCGGAACGCCGCCCGCAGCTCGGCATCATCGCCCTGGTACAGCCAGCGCAGCCGCTCGAAGTTGCTGGGCGCGCCGACATCCATGGCGTTGGCCACGGTCGCAATGCTGGCCGCTGGCTGGTACGGATCGCCACTGAAATAGCGCGGCAGCACCGCGTTGGCGTTGGTGGCCAGCACGATCTGCCCGATCGGCACGCCCAGCGCGCGCGCCAGCACTGCCGCCATCGCATTGCCGAGGTTGCCGGTCGGCACCACCAGGTTCAAGCGCCGCTGATGCTGCGCATGATGGGTCAGCGCCGCGTGCGCGTAATAGCTCATCTGCGGCAGCAGCCGGCCCAGGCTGATGCTGTTGGCGGAGCTCAGCGGTACCTGCGCCTGCAGATCGCGGTCGGCCAGCGCCTGCTTCACCATCGCCTGGCAATCATCGAACGAACCGGCCACACGCAGCGCCTGGATGTTGTCGCCAAAGCAGCCGAGCTGGTGCGCCTGTCGCGGCGACACCCGCCCGTCGGGATACAGCACGACCACGCGTATACCGGGCTGCCGATGGAAGGCCGCCGCTACGGCTGCACCGGTGTCACCGGAGGTGGCCACGACGATGGTCAGATCGCGGCCCTTGCCGGTCTGCAGCCGCGACAGTACACCGGCGAGGAAGCGCGCGCCGATATCCTTGAACGCCGCCGTCGGCCCATGGAACAGCTCCAGCACATGGTCACCGCTGTTGCGCAGCCCGCGCAATGGCACGGGGAAATCGAAGGCCTCACGGCAGATCGATGGCAAGGCCTCGGCCAGCACATCGCCCGCGAAGAACGGCGCCAGCAGGTCAGCGGCCGTATCGGCCAGGCTCGCGCCGGCCTGCAGCGCGCGCGGCGCCGGCAGCACCTCCGGTACGTACAGGCCACCATCGGGGGCAAGGCCGGCAGCGATGGCCGCACTGAGTCCAACGGCCGGCGACTGGCCGCGGGTCGAAACGAATTGCATGGGGTCGATATCCGGTAGGGAGGAAGGATTCAGCACAAGCAGGCTCCGGGTGCATCCAGCGGCGAGATCCAGGCATCACTGTCAAAGCCGGCAGCGGCAAACGCCGCACGCACCGGCTGCGCTGCCGCGCGCGCCTGGTCGGCATCTTCGAACCAGGCAAAGACGCTGGGCCCGGCGCCGGAAATGCCTGCGCCCATCGCACCGGCGGCCAGTGCAGCGTCGCGTGCCGCGTCGAAGCCCACGATCAGGCTGGCCCGTCGCGGCTCCACCAGCACATCGCGCAGGCCGGCGCGCACCAGCGAGGCATCGCTGCGATGGCAACCGCTCAACACCAGCGCCAGGTGGGCACTCTGCGCGACGAATTCGCCCAGCGCATAGCTGCCCTGCAGCGCCTGTCGTGCCCGCCGGGTCTCCAGCACCGCATGCGGATGCACCAGCAGGCTGTGCCAGCTGGCCGGCACCGGAATCGGCACCAGGCGATCAGCCGTGCACAGCGCCACACCGCCCAACAGCAGCGGACCGACATTGTCGCCGTGGCGGCCGCCGCTGGCCACGGCTTCGCCATCCAGTGCGAACGGATACAGCGCGTCGCGCGGCAGTGGTGCGTCCAGCAGTGCATTGGCTGCCACCAGCGCGGCCACGCAGGAAGCCGCCGATCCGCCCATGCCGGAGCCGAACGGAATGCCCTTGTCGATCTCGATGGCGAAACCGAAGCCCAGCCCCAGCGCTGCACGCAGCGCGATCAGCGCGGCGCCGGCGGTATTGCCGGCCGCATCCAGCGGCAGTTCGACCGCACTGCCACGGATCGCATCGATGCGCACCAACGGTTCGTCGATGCGGCGCACGCTCACCGTATCGCCGATACCGGCGACGGCGTGGCCGAGGATGTCGAAGCCGACCGCCACGTTGGCCACCGATGCGGGTGCGAAAGCGCGTGCGATCACAGCCGCGCTCCTTCGCCGGCCGCCACCCGCAGCAGATCGGCGAACACGCCGGCAGCGGTGACTTCCGGGCCCGCGCCCGGGCCCTGCACCACCAGCGGGTTGTCGCAGTAGCGGCGGGTACGGAACTGCACCACGTTGTCAGTCAGCCGCAGGTTGGCGAACGCGTGATCGGCCGGCAGCTCCTGCAACCCGACCGACGCGCCATCCGGCCCCAGCCGCGCGACATAGCGCAGCACCGCACCGCGCTGGCGGGCGTCGTGCAGACGCGCCAGCAGCGCCTCATCGGAGGCACTCAGGCGGGCCATGAAATCGTCCACGCTTCCTTCGCGCAGCAACGCCGGCACCAGGCTCTCCACCTGCACCTGCTCCAGGCTGAGCGCGTGACCGGCCTCGCGGGCCAGGATCACCAGCTTGCGCGCAACATCCACCCCGGACAGGTCGTCGCGCGGATCCGGCTCGGTGTAGCCCATCGAGCGCGCCTGCGCGACCAGTGCCGAGAACGGCTGGCTGCCGTCGAAACGATTGAACAGCCAGGCCAGCGTGCCGGAGAAGATGCCTTCGATTGCCAGTACTTCGTCTCCGGTATCCACCAGATCACGCAGCGTGGTGATCACCGGCAGGCCGGCACCCACCGTGGCCTCGTAGCGGAAGCGCGCACCACTGGCCGCCGCCGCCGCGCGGATGCGCTGGTAGCGGGCCAGCGGACCGGCGCCGGCCTGCTTGTTCGGGGTCACCACATGGATGCCGGCGGCCAGCCAGCCTTCGTAGCGCTCGGCGACCTCTGCACTGCCACTGCAGTCGATCACCACCGCATGCGGCAGATGCGCGGCCAGCAGGTGCTCGGTGAAGTGGTCCAGATCGCTGGCCTGGCCAGCGTCCTGCAGCGCCTGGCGCCAGTCTTCATGCAGGCCATCAGCCTCCAGGCGCATGCGCGAGCGTGACGCAAGCGCGCGCAGGCGCAGATCGACATTGGCCTTGGCCAGCAACTGCGGGCGCGCCGCCAGCAGCTGGTCCAGCAGCGCAGCGCCGACATTGCCCGGACCGATCACCCCCACCGCGAACGTCTGCGGCGACAGCCAGAACCCGGCATGCGCGGCACGCAGCGCGCGGGGCGCATCGGCGCTTGCCACCGCCACCGAGATGTTGCGTTCGGAAGACCCCTGCGCGATCGCCAGGATGTTCACCTGCGCCCGGCCCAGCGATTCGAACAGCCGTGCGGCCACACCCGGCTGGCCCGCCATGCCATCGCCCACGGCGGCCAGCACGCTGACGCCCTCGCTGACCTGCACCCGCTGCACCTGGCCGGCAGCCAGTTCGTGCGAGAACGCCTGCACCACGGCATCGCGACCACGCGCCGCTTCGCCTGCGCGGACAACGCAGCAGATCGAATGTTCGGAAGAGCCCTGCGAAATCATCACCACCGACACCTGTGCCTGGCGCAGCGCGGCGAACACCCGTTCGGCGGTACCCGGCACGCCGATCAGGCCGGTGCCTTCCAGGTTCAGCAGGGCCAGATCCGTGCTCAGCGTCAGCCCTTTCACCGGGCCACGTGGCGAGCGCTCGGCGCTGATCCGCGTACCCGGATGGCTGGGCTGGAAGGTATTGCGGATGAAGATCGGCAGGCCCAGCCGGATCGCCGGTGACATCGTCTGCGGATGCACCACTTTCGCCCCGAAATAGGCCAGCTCGCAGGCCTCGTCGTAGCTCAGCGCGTGCAGCTGCACGGCCTCCGGCACCAGCCGCGGGTCGGCCGACAGCACGCCGTCGACGTCGGTCCAGATATGCAGTTCATCGGCGGCGAACAGTGCGGCGAAGATCGCGCCGGAGTAGTCACTGCCGTTGCGGCCCAGCGTGGTGACGCGGTCCTGGCGGTCGCGGGCGACGAAACCGGTGGCGACCACGCGCGACTGCGGGTGCTGCAGCCGCCACGCGGCAAGGCGGCCGGCACTGGCATCCCAGTCGACATCCACGCCCAGTTCGCCGTGGCCGACCACCAGCACATCTCGTGCATCCAGCACTGCGCAGTCCTCGCCCAGCGCGCGCAGGTGGGTGCCAAGCAACTGAGCGGAGAACACTTCGCCCAGGCCCTGCACGCGGTCGAGCACCTCGCGTGGCAGTTCGCCGATCACCGCCAGCGCGGCCAGCACCTCGGCCAACTGGTCGAAGCGTGCATCGATCCAGTCCACGGTATCGCCCACCTGCTCACCCAGCAGCGCTACCGCGGCACCACGATGCCGCGCGCGCAGCGCATGCCACGCCTCCTGCCAGCCGGCATCGCCCCGGGCTGCCAGATGCGCCAGTTCGATCAGCGCATCGGTAACCCCCTTCATGGCCGAGACCACGCTGACCTGCAGCGACTCGGGGCGGGCCAGCAGCAGGCCGCCGACATGGCGATAGCGCTCGGCGTCGGCCACCGAGGTACCGCCGAACTTGTGCACGACAGTGGACGGCGCGGCCAGAGCGGACGCAGCAGGCGAATGGTTGGGGGCGTTAGGGGACATGCAGACCTCGGTTGGAGGCCCCGTCGCATGCAGGTGGTCGAGTTTCCCCGTCACCTGGATGGTGCGGGGCCGTTGTTTTCGGGAGTTACACGAAGACGACGGGCCGCACCAGGGCAGTGGTGGCGGTGGTGGTGGTAATGGTGGTGATGGCGACCGGCGCAGTCGAACGGCCCGCGGTAGCGGGGTCGATCAGACAGGCAGTGGCGGCATCAAGGACCATGGCGTACAGAAAACACTGCCACGATGGCCGCTGTCAAGTGTTGCGGCGCAATATTTCCATGCAGCGATCATCGGCAAACGTGCTGGCATTTGGTTGCAAATGAGACAAACCGGTGAACGTCGGCCTCAATGCGTCGATTCAGCCGACATGTTCGGTGATTGCGCGCGGCGTGCGATGCGCGTGCGCGCACAACAGCACCCCGCCCACCAGCAGCATGATCGCCAACGCTTCCAGCAGACTCGGCCAGCGTCGCTGCCAGGCGAAGGCGTACAGCAGCGCGAACAGGGTCTCGAACACGATCATCTGCCCGGTCAGGGTCAGCGGCAGCAGGCGACTGGCCCGGTTCCAGAACGCATTGCCGAGGATCGAGGCGACCACCGCCACGCCGGCGCTGATGGCCCAGAAGCCACTCCACTGTGCGGCGGTGTGCGCCCCGCCTTGGCCGATGAACGCCATCGGCACCAGCAGCAGCGACAGACCACCGGTGGTGACGCCGGTCAGCAGCGACCAGTCGTGGCTGGAAAGGTCGGGCCGCCGCGACAGCCAGCGGCTGTTGCCGATGGAATACAGCGCCCAGGAGAACAACGCACCGAACGCGCACAGCAGGCCGATCAGGCGCTGCCGCCAGGGCGTGGCCAGGTGCTCGGACATCAATGCTTCCCAGCCGACCATCGCCACCCCGAGCACGCACAGCGCCAGCGCGGGCAGCAGCTGCTGCAACGGCACTGCGCCCTTCTCGCGTACCCCCACCACGGTGACCACGACCGGAATCAGGCCGACAATCAACGAAGCAGCGGCGCCACCGGCCCACTGCACCGCCGTGGCCAACAGCAGGAAGTACACCAGGTTGCCGGCCAGGCTGAGCCACAGCAGGCCGATCCACTCGGCGCGACCGAGCCTCGGCGCCAGCCGCTTCCAGCGCGGCAGCAGCAGGACCACGGCAATCAGGCCATAGACCAGATAGCGGCCGGCGGAAAGCTGCAGGGCATTGAACGTGCTCAACACGGCCGGCGCGAGGAAGACCACGCCCCACAGCGCACCGGCGGCGATGCCATTGGCGATGCCCAGAGCAATCGGGTTGTTGCGCATTGCAGGTTCACAGCGGGAACGGGCCGCGCAGTGTAAGCGGCCCCTTGCTGGCCGGTCTTGACCGAGGCTACTGCCGGTTCGCTTCCATAACGGCGGGCGCGGCTCGCCGCCATGCCGCCGGCGTCTGCCCGCATTCGCGGCGCAGCGCGCGGGTCAGTGCACTCTGCTCGGAATACCCTGCGGCCAGTGCGATATCGCTGATCGATGCCGGGCTGACCCGCAACTGGTGCTTGGCCCAGCGCAGGCGGCTGGCACTGAGCCACGCCTGCGGGCTGAGCCCGAACTCACGCCGGAACACCGCATGCAGGCGGCTTTCGCTGATGCCGACAAAGGCAGCCATGCGCGCTACCGACCACGCCTGCCCCGGCATCGCCTCGACCGCAGCGCACAGGCCCTGCAGGCGCGCACCACTACCGGCAGGTGCGAAGCTCCGCAGCAGTTCCGGCAGCAGCGCTGGCACAGGCCGGCCGGGCTGCACCTGGGCAAGCCGCTGCCGCAGCGACAGCGGCAGATGCAGCCAGCGCTGCCGGCGCAGGTGCTCCTGGGTCGCGTCATCGAGCACCCCCGGCCCGCAGTCGACAATCACGAAACCATTGGGACCCTCGGCCATCTGGTCGTGCGCTTCGCCGGCCGCCACGAATGCCCCCTGCAGCAGGTCAAGGCGACCGCCCCTGCCCTCCATCTCGAACTGCAGCTCACCCTGCAGTGGCAGCACCCACTGCGCATAGTCGTGGCGATCCAGTCCGGTGGCCTGACCGTAGTGCCGCATGTGGAAAATCGCGCCCATTCCGGCAGTGTGCGCGTGTAACACTTGCCGTGCAAACCGCTGCTATAGTCGATCCGTCATCCAACGCAGGGAGTGCAGGACATGACTTACAAGCACGCATCCATGGTGCTGGCCGCCAGCCTCGGCCTGGCCCTCGCCGCCACGGCTTCGGCCCAGCAACGCACACCACCGGCCCCGCACTGCATGGACGCTGTCGGCGTCCAGGAAGTGGAGCAGGCATCACCGCGCTCGATCGCGCTGCGTGCCGCCTCCGGCCAAGCCTATCGCATCGATTTCGCCGAGGATTGCCCCGGCGTCCGCGCAGCCACCACGTTGAAGCTGGAAGCACCCGCCGGCTGGGCCTGCGGTCGTCCCAGCGAGCGCGTGGTGGTCGATGGCCACAGCTGTGCCGTCAGTGCAGTCACCCCGGTTCATGCCCGCGACTACGCCAGCGTTGCCCGCGACAGCGATCGCCTGCGCACGGCCACCCTGCCTGCCCTGACGATCCGCCAACGCAAGGAAGTCCGCCGCGGCTTCGGCGGCTCGGCCTCGTACTGCTTCGCTACCCGCAACGTGCGTGCCTGGTCGTCCGATCCGCAGGGCATGCTGGTGGAGACCAATCCGCATCGCAATGGCGGCCATCGCTACTACCGCGTCGAACTGGGCAGCCACTGCCGCCAGCTCGACCGCGCGCCGCAGCTGAGCTTCCGCTCGGGCATGCAGAACGGCCTGATCTGCGGCAATCCCGGCGATCACGTCCTCGCCGCCGGGTTTGAAAACGGCGACCTGAGAAGCGACGGGCTGGCGCCATTGCCGCAGTACACCCGCGGCGCCTGCACGATCCAGGCGGTCTACCCGGCCTCCAGCCAAGCGTCGAACTAGTCGCTGATACCGAGGAAGGTGAACGGTGCGCTGGGCACGAAGTGCTGCAGCACATCCCCGGCAAACGTATTGCGCTGGTCACGGCCAAGATCGAGCTTGAGCACCTTGCCGCCGAAATCGACCTTGTTCAGATCGACCCAGAATGTATTCGGGGTCAGCGCCGACTCGAAGAAGTACAGGCGCCGCTTGTGGTCGGCGACCGTGCGCCAGCGGGTGGACGAGATGTTGGGCTCGCCCGGCGTGGTGATGCCGAACGGTACCGACACGTTGCGGATCACGCTGAACACACTGGCCAGCGCCTCCACCGGATCTTCCGCTTTCGGAATCGCGTTGATGTAGAACGACGCGCGCGCAAAGCGGTCGGCCGAACGGTTGGTGCCCGGCAGCATCACCGTGCCACCGATCTGCTGCCAGTAGCTGTTCAACGCCAGCTGTTGCTCGAAGATCGGCGAATTGGTCATCACCTGGTAGCGCCGATCATGGTGGATCACCTGGCGTCCGCCGATGTATTCGACGATCGCGCTGTCACCGCTGGCATCGGACAGCGACAGATGCAGCGTCGCCTGGCGGTCCTCGCCAGGCACCTTGTCGGTGACGATCGAGTACGGCTCGCGCTGCAGCGCGGTCACCGCCTCTTCCACCGTAGCGAAATTGTCCAGCACATACTGCGCCCACAACGAGATCGACAGGCCGGGTTTGCCGCTGCGCTGGGCCGGGTACTCCGACTCGACCAGCCACAGGAGGTTGGCGACCAAGCCCTTCTCGTTCATGCCATCGGTGGTGGAAATGTCATAGCCGGTGGCCACCACGCTGCCGTAGCGTGCAGTCCAGGCGATCGACCCCGGCCCCGCCTTCCCGGTGCGCGCAATGCCACGCGGTAAGACGTAGAGATTGGTCGCCACGTCCACTTTCCAGTCCATCGAGCGGGCGGTGATGACATCGCCGTTGTCGCCCAGATACACCGCGCGCGTGCAGGCCATCGCCGGCATTGCCGCCGTCGCCAGTGCCGCCGCCAGCAATGCGCCACCTTTCCATTTCATCCGTGCCATGTCGTCCTCCGTTCCCCGGGAAAGGTGATCTGAACCCCGCAACGGTGAGACGAACGTGAAGCCTCAGCGCAGCCAGCGATCATGCAGCCAGAAACCGGCAGCCATCGCTGGCACGAACCACAGGGCTTCGCGCGCGCCCACTGCCAACGCGGCCAGCGCGGGTCCTGGGCAATAGCCGACCCAGCCCCAGCCGACACCGAACAGCGCCGCACCCAGCAGCAACCGCGTGTCGACAACCTGCGCCGTCGGCAGTTCGAAACGTTCGGCGCACCATGGCCGCTGCCGCCGCCGCAGCCAGAATTGACCCAGTGCGCTGACCAGCAGCGCCGACGCCAGCACCCAGGCCAGCGTGGGATCGAAGTCGCCAGCCACATCGAGGAACCCCAGCACGCGACGCGAATCGGTCATGCCGGCCAGCGCGAGGCCGGCACCGAACAGGCCGCCGGCCCCACCTGCCGCCCACAACCTGCGGCTCATGCCAGGCCTCCGCCGTGACGTAGCAGGAACGTGGTGAGCATCGCGCAGGCCATGAACACCAGCACCGCCATCAGCGATCGCCGCGATCCGCGGGCGAGGCCACAGACACCGTGGCCGCTGGTGCAGCCGTTGCCCAGCCGCGTACCCAGGCCCACCAGGACACCGGCAGCGATCAATTGCCAGGCCGGCAGCGCGTCGCGCAGCAAGGCGCGTGGTGGTTGTCCCGCACCCGCCTGCCAGCTCAGCACCGCCGCAGCAGCCAACATCAGTCCGAGCAGGAAAGCCCAGCGCCAACCACGATCACCGCGCGGCGCGGCAGCGGCGCCGGCAGCGATACCGCTGATGCCCGCCACCCGACCGAGCGTGGCCAGCAGCAGCACCGCCGACGCACCGATCAGGCCACCGCCTGCAATTGCCGCCCATGGCAGGTTCATGCCCTGCCCCTCTGCATCGCGCGCATCGGCTTGCCCTTCAATTTAGCTTTCTCTAAATTAGACTTTCCTGAACTACCGGGTCAAGCCGTGCCCAGCATCACCACCGACAGTGCCGCGATGGCTACGCATGCCGCACAGGCGGCCGCCCTGCTGAAATCGCTGGCACACCCGGCGCGACTGCGCGTGTTGTGTCGCCTGGTGGAAGGCGAAGCACCGGTGCCGGAACTGCAGGCCCTGACTGGCCTGAGCGCATCGGCGCTGTCACAGCATCTGGCCGTGCTGCGCAATCTGGATGTGGTGGCAACGCGGCGGCAGGCACAGACACTGCACTATCGGCTGCTGGAGGGTCCGGCGCTGGGGGTGCTGCAGGCATTGCACGCGGCGTACTGCGCCCCGCAGCGTTAGCGGTCAGCCCGCGCTGAGTACCGGCCGCACGACCTCGGCCAACAGATCCACCGCCGTAAGCACGATGCTGTCACCGTTCACCGAGCGGGCGAATCCCGACCAGTCGCCTGCGGAAAGCTGGCGCAGCATCGCGGCGTCGACCGGCAGCCCGCGCATTGCCCAGTACGGAAACTGGCGCTGGCCCAGCCGGCCACGCGCCAGCTCGACGATGTCGACATGGCTGCCGGCCTGCAGGATGCGCTCATAGACCGAATCGATGCCATCAGGCGGGCCTTCGATGTACTGCAGGAAGCGTTCGCCGTCATGCAGCAGCACACCCGTCACCCCTGCCATCTTGTTGAAGCGCGCGGCATCCTCGACCAGCGTCTGCAGACGTGCGGCAGACAGATCCGGCTTGGCCTGGCTGACATAGGCGATGGCACGCAGTGGCATGGAGCTTCCTTTGCAAGAGTGGTGCCACGGTAGCAGTTGCGGACGAGCCCGTCTCAGTTCGCTCACGCGCCAGCTGAAGAATTCAGGAAACCGCCGGACTGCGCAAATCGGATCGACGCGGCAGCAGCGCCTCGAACACCACGTGCCCTGCCTCATTGCGCGCGCTCAACTGGCCACCATGGGCACGCACGAACTGGTCAACGATGTACAGCCCCAGCCCGAGC
Source organism: Stenotrophomonas sp. G4 (assembly GCF_003428825.1). Lineage (NCBI taxonomy): Bacteria > Pseudomonadati > Pseudomonadota > Gammaproteobacteria > Lysobacterales > Lysobacteraceae > Stenotrophomonas > Stenotrophomonas sp. G4. Next base: position 1,969,525 of record NZ_CP031741.1, on the reverse strand, counting down.
CCGTTGCTCTGGTGGAAGCTGGCCTTGAAGGGCTCGAACAGGCGCGGCAGCAACGCCTCATCGACATGGCCGGCGTTGCGTACGCGCAGCGCGACCACCCGTGCATCGCCACCATCGACCTGCACCTGCACCGTCGCGTCGGCGCCATGGGTGAGTGCGTTGCCGACCAGGTTGGCGACGATCTGCCCAAGGCGATCCATGTCGCCCTGCAGGGTCGAATCGCCACGGACATCCAGCGCGATCCGATCGCTTCGATGGCCGGCACCGGCCTCGACCAGCACCGCACGCGTCACCTCGGCCAGGTCACAGACACTGCTCTGCAGGCGTAGCCCACCGCTGCGGATCCGCGAGAAGTCCAGCAGCTGCTCGACCATGCGTGCCATCCGCAGCGTGCTGGCCTCCAGGTAGCTCAGTGTCTGCTGCGCACCGGCATTGTCGTCCGGCAGTTCCAGCGACAGCTTGTCGGCACACAGCAGGATGGCCGACAGCGGCGTGCGCAGGTCGTGGGTCAGCACCGCCGCCATGGTCTCGTTGAGCTTCAACGCGCGCTCCAGCGCTTCGTTGCGCGCCTTCAGCAGCTGCCGCTGCTGATAAAGCTCGATGAACACATTGACCTTGCTGAGGATCACCTGCGGTGCAACCGGCTTGTGCAGGAAATCCACCGCGCCGGTCTCGTAGCCCTTGAACACCCGCAACGGATCATCCGGCGAGGCGGTCAGGAAGATGATCGGCACATCCCGGCTGCGCTGCGAGCCGCGCATCAGCTCGGCCAGCATGAAACCGTCGATCTCCGGCATGTGCACGTCCAGCAGCGCCAGCGCTACCTCATGCTCCAGCAGCAGCTCCAGCGCCTGCGCGCCAGAGTCCGCCAGCAACAGGTTGACGCCCTCGCGGCGCAGCAGCGCCTGCATGGCCACCAGGTTCTGCGGCACGTCGTCGACGATCAGCAGGTTGACCGGCGCCTGCGACTGGGCAGGGTCCGGCGGCAGCAGGTTCATGCAAACAACTCCTTCAGGCGGCGGCACATCAGTTCAAGGGGCAGCACGGCGTCGGCGCCGGCATGCTGCAGGGCAGAGGCCGGCATCATCGATGCCTCGGCCTCCTCGGGGCATTGCAACCAGGCCTGGCCGCCAGCGGCGCGCACGGCGGCCACGCCATCACTGCCATCGCTGCTGGCACCGGTCAGCAGGATCGCCAGCACACCCGTGCCGAACGCGACTGCGGCCGATTCGAACAGCGGATCGATGGCCGGCCGCGAGAACAGCACCGGTTCGTCCATCGACAATGCGATGGCCTGCGTGTCCTCCACCAGCAGGTGGTAGTCCGGCGGCGCGAACGTCACCGTTCCGGCCTGCAGGGGCTGCTTGTCCTCCGCTTCGCGCAGGACCAACGTGCAGTACGGCGCCAGCACCTCGGCGATGCGGCTGGAACGGTCACGCGGCAGGTGCAGCACCACCAGCACCGGCACCGGCAGGGTGGCCGGCAACGCACCCAGCACGATCTGCAGGGCGGCCACGCCACCGGCCGATGCGCCGATCACCACCACGTCAGGGCGGAACATCGCCGCCATCAGGCCACCTTCCGGTACAGGCGGTGCTCCCGCGAACAGGCTTCGAACGCATCGTGATGGCGACCGAACTGCAGCGACTCCTTGCTGCCCAGGCCGAGGAAGCCACGATGCACCAGGGCTTCGCGGAACAGGCCCACCGCGCGATCCTGCAGGTCACGGTTGAAATAGATCAGCACGTTGCGGCACGAGACCAGGTGCACCTCCGAAAACACCGTGTCGGTGGCCAAGCTGTGGTCGGCAAACACCACGTTGCGGCGCAGCTGGCGGTCGAAGACCGCGCCGTCGTAGGCGGTGCTGTAATAGTCCGACAGTGACGCGGTGCCGCCGGCGGCAAGATAATTGCGGCTGAACTGGGCCAGGCGGTCGATGCCATAGGCACCGGCTTCGGCCGTGGCCAGTGCAGCGGGGTTGATGTCGGTGGCGTAGACGATGCTGCGCTCAAGCAGCCCCTCCTCGTGCAGCAGGATCGCCAGCGACCATACCTCCTCGCCGGTACTGCAGCCGGCCACCCACAGCTTCACCGAGGGGTAGGTGCGCAGCACCGGTACCACCTGTTCGCGCATCTGCCGGAAGTACTCCGGGTCACGGAACATCTCCGAGACCTGCACGGTGAAGAACTGCATCGCCTGGGCGAACAGCTCCGGCTCGTGCAGCAGCCGATGCTGCAGGTCCGACAGGCGCTCGCACTCGTAGCGCTGCATGGCCTGGCTGACGCGACGGCGCAGCGAGGACACCGCATAGCTGCGGAAGTCGTAGTGGTAGCGCTGGTACAGCGCTTCCAGCAGCACCTTCAGCTCCAGGTCGAACAGCGCCTGCTCGTTCATTGCCGCGAGCACCAGACCCGGCACAGCGACACCAGCTTGTCCACGTCGATGGGCTTGGCGATGTAGTCGTTGGCGCCGGCCTGCAGGCAGCGCTCACGGTCATCGGGCATGGCCTTGGCGGTCAGCGCGATGATCGGCAGGTCCTGCAGGTGGCGCTGCGCGCGGATCTCGCGCATCGCCTGCAGGCCATCCTTCTCCGGCATCATGATGTCCATCAGCACCAGGTCCACCTCGCGCTGGGCCAGGCGGTCGACGGCCTCCTGGCCGTTGCGGGCGATCTCCAGCGTCACCCCCAGCGGCTCGAGCACGCTGGACAGCGCGAAGATGTTGCGCACGTCGTCCTCGGCCAGCAGCACGGTGCGTCCGTCGAGCACGGTGTCGCGGCGGCGCGCTTCGCGCAGCAGGCGCTGCTGGTCGCTGGGCAGGTTGGCCTCCACGCTGTGCAGGAACAGCGTCACCTCGTCGAGCAGGCGCTCGGGCGAGCGCGCGCCCTTGATGATGATGCTCTTGGAGTAGCGGCGCAGGCGCTGCTCTTCTTCGCGGCTGAGGGCGCGGCCGGTGTAGACGATGACCGGCGGGAAGCCGACATCATCGTTGCCTGCCATGTGCTCGAGCAGGTCGTAGCCACTGCCGTCGGGCAGCGACAGGTCCATCACCATGCAGTCGAAGGTGACCGTGCTCAGCTGCTCCACCGCTGCGGCCAGCGTACCGACAGCCGCGATCTGCAGCTGATCGCGGCCCAGCAGCAGTTCCAGGTTGCGGCGCAGATCGTTGTCGTCCTCCACGATCAGCAGGCGCCGCACGTCGCGCTGGCTGGTCTGTTCAAGCTGTTCGATGGCAGCCACCAGGCGCTCGCGCGTGGTCGGCTTGATCGCAAAGCCGATCGCGCCCAGTTCGCGTGCCACCTGGCCGCGGTCCATGCCCGAGACCACATGCACCGGAATGTGCCGGGTGTCGGGGTTGCGCTTGAGCCGTTCGAGCACGGTCAGGCCCGAAACGTCAGGCAGGCCGATGTCCAGCAGGATGCCGTTGGGACGCAGGTCCGCCGCCAGCGCCAGCGCCTCTTCGGCCGTGGTGGCCACCACGCAGTCGAAATCAAGCTCGTGCGCCAGCGTCACCAAGGCTTCGGCGAAGACCGCATCGTCCTCCACTGCCAGGATCAAGCGGCCCGCATGACGGCGGCGGCCACGGTCATCGGCCACCGCTGCCACTGGCGCGGCACTGGACCGCTGGGCAAGGGGGGCTGCTGCCACGGTGGTGGCGGGTACCGGCTGCACGGGCACCGGCGCTGCGGCGCCTGTGGCGGCCTCGGCTGCCGGCGCGCCCTGCAGCGGCAGTTCGAGAATGAAGCAGCTGCCGCGGCCCGGCTCACTGTCCACCTGGATGTCACCGCCCATGCGCACCGCAAGGTCACGCGAAATCGACAGGCCCAGGCCGGTGCCGCCGTAACGGCGACGGGTGCTGCCATCGGCCTGGCGGAACGCTTCGAAGATCAGCTGCAGCTGGTCGCGTGCAATGCCGATGCCGCTGTCGGCCACTTCGAATCGGATCCGGCCATTGCCGCCGCTGCGAACGTGCAGGCTCACCTTGCCGTGCTCGGTGAACTTGACCGCATTGGCCAACAGGTTCTTCAGGATCTGCTGCAGGCGCTGGTTGTCGGCCACCAGTTGACTGGGGGCCAGGCCATCGGCCTCGATCTGCAGGGTCAGGCCCTTCTGCCTCGCCATCGGCTCGAAGGTCTCGCGCAGTCGCTGCAGTACGCTGTCGACCACCACCACTTCATCGGCCAGTTCAACGTGGCCCGCTTCGATGCGCGACAGGTCCAGGATGTCGTTGATCAGCGCCAGCAGGTCGTTGTTCGACGACAGGATGGCGCGGGCGTACTTGACCTGCTCGTCGCTGAGCGAGCCGTCCTTGTTGTCGGCCAGCAGCTTGGCCAGGATCAGCGAACTGTTCAGCGGGGTGCGCAGCTCGTGCGACATGTTGGCCAGGAACTCGGACTTGTAGCGCGAGGTGGCGGCCAGTTCATTGCTGTTGCGCACCAGCTGCCCCTGCGCGACCAGCAGTGCCTGCTTCTGCGCTTCCAGCTCGTGGGTGCGCTCTTCCAGCTGCACGTTGCTCTGCTCCAGCTCGGCCTGCTGCTGTTCCAGATGCGTCTGCGACTGCATCAGGCTGCGGCTCTGCTCTTCCAGTTCTTCATTGGCAACCCGCAGTTCTTCCTGCTGTGCCTGCAGTTCTTCGCCCTGGCGCTGCGACTCTTCCAGCAGCACCACCAGCTGTGCACGCAGCATCGAGGTACGCAGGGCCATGCCGATGGTCTCGGCGCAGCGCTGCAGCAGTTCGTCATCCAGCGCGCGCTGCTCACCGACAGCCGCCCGGCCCAGCTCGAGCACGCCTACGATCGCGCCGTCACTGCTGACCGGGGCGAGGATCCGTTCACGCACAGGCACGCGTCCCAGGCTGGTCTGCAGCTCCAACGGGGCCGCTTCGTCCCCCTGCAGATGCCGCGCACGCTGGTCGCGGGCCACCTGCCCTGCCACCCCTTCCTGCAGGCCCAGTGTTGCCGGGATGCCGTTGGGCAACGCCAGTCCACCAGTCAGCTGCAGGCGCCCGCCTTCCAGCCGGTAGAGCGCACCGACATCGGCACCCAGCTGGGTCGCCAGCGTCGACACCGCCGCTTCGGCGATCTGTTCCGGCCCGAGCTCGCCGCGCAGGCTGAGCGCCACTGCGTTCTCGGCCTCCTGCAGCCACAGCGCACGCATCGCCTCACGCCGGGCTTGGATGGCGCGCGAGGCGATGAGCGCGATCATCAGGAAGGCAGCGCCACCGATGGTACGGTTGACGAACGAGAATGCCGAGTTGGAACTGGCTGGGGCCACGTTGTAGCCCACCGCCAACAGCACGCAGGCAGCCGCAGCCACCACGAAAGGAACCCGGGCACTGCGCTGGAACACAGTGACGCCGATGGCCATGAAGTAGGCCAGCCACACGGCATAGCCGAGGGGCACCACCATTTCCAGCGCGGCGGTCGCCGCCACCAGCGCCGCCGACGTCATCCAGATCCAGCGGTCACGCGTAGTCGCACCAGGACGCATGCAGGTCGGTTCCAGTTTGGAAAAGGGGACTGATGTTACTCCTTGTCGCATTCAGCCGCATACGACCAATGGCACAGGCGCCCCATGCACACCCTCTTCACACTCCACTGCCTACGGTCTCGTGCCTGACAGAGGTAATACGCATTTCATCGTGGTCGCTGCCGCTTCGACGCCGTCCGTGTTGACGGACCCTTCCCGACAGCTGCGATTGCTGATCGACAGCGTGCGCGATCATGCGCTGTATCTGCTCGATCCCGACGGCATCGTCTGCAGCTGGAATCCCGGCGCCGAGCGCATCAAGGGCTATCGGTCGGAAGAAGTCATCGGCACCCACTTCGGACGCTTCTACCTGCCGGCTGATCGCGATGCTGGAGAGCCGCAGCGCCTGCTGCGGCTGGCGGCGGAATGCGGGCACCACGCCGCTGAAGGCTGGCGGGTGCGCCGTGACGGGTCGCCGTTCCGTGCCAGCGTGGTCATCGAGTCGGTGGTCGAGAACGGCGAGCTCGTAGGCTTCGTCAAGATCACCCGCGACATCACCGAACAGTGGCAGGCGCAGCGGCTGCTGCGCGATGCGCAGCGGGCGCTGCGCCAGACCCAGCAGTTCGAGACGGTCGGCCAGCTAAGCCGCGGCCTTGCCCATGAGTTCAACAACCTGCTGACCACCATCGTCAATGCGCTGGACCTGCTGTCGGCACGCATGGGCGATGACGAGCGTGCCAACACCCTGCTAACCACCGCGCAGGCGGCCAGCGATCGTGGCGCGCTGCTGACCCGGCAGCTGCTGGCCTTCAGCACCGGGCAGACCCTGATCCGCGAAACGCTGGATATCAATGCGCGCATCCGCGATTGGCTGCCGGCACTGCAGGCCACCTGCCCTGCCGGCGTCACCCTGGAAACCGCATTGACCGCTGGCCTGCCTGCGATACTCAGCGATACCGTGCAGCTGCAGACGGCGCTCGCCAATCTGGTCGGCAATGCTGTGGACGCCACGGTGGGTGGCGGCCGGGTATTGATCGCCACCGCGCTGGAGCACCGCATGGACCCCGACGCCGACACATCCCGGCAACGGACCTATGTGACGTTGAGCGTCTGCGATGAGGGCCACGGCATGGCCCCGGACATCGCCGAACGCGCGACCGAGCCTTTCTTCACCACCAAGGACATCGGCAAGGGCAGCGGCCTGGGCCTGAGCCAGGTGTTCGGATTCACCACCCAGAGCGGCGGCTTCGTAGACGTGTCCACCACGCCCGGTGTTGGCACCACGGTCAGCCTGCTGCTACCCGCCACAGAGGAACCCAACCCATGACCGATGATCCGATCCGCGTATTGATGGTGGAGGACCAGACCGATCTGCGCGAGATGATCGGCCTGGCCCTGCGCGACTTCGGCATCGACGTGGCTACCACGGCCGATGCGCAGGAAGCGGTCGCGCTGCTGCAGGGCGATACGCGTTTCGATGTGGTGTTCAGTGACATCAGCATGCCCAACGGCATGTCGGGCATCGAGCTGAGCGAGCACGTGGCACGCGACCAGCCGCAGGCGCGGATGATCCTTTCCTCCGGCTACGCACGCTCGCAATTGCCACCGCTGCCGGAGCAGGTCGAATTCCTGCCCAAGCCCTACCGGTTGCGGCAGCTGGTGGAACTGCTCAGGCAGGCATGAGTCGGCATTGCCTTGGCCTGGCATGGCCGGGCACTACCCGCGCGTATCGACCGTCGTGATTCGCCAGGCATGGCCTGGCCTTGCCTTGCCCGTTGCCCGGCTGCCGCCACTTCGATAGCCACCACCTGGTTCGTTACCGGGGCAGCGGCCACGATGGCCATCAATGGCAAGCGGGTTGCCCCGATAGGCACTACCAGGGGATGAAGAGCAGGATCAGCACGATCACCAGCACGACGGCAGCGACAGTCAGCAGCACGTTGCGCTGGCGCCAGGAAGGCTTGGGGGTGCCGGGGGTATTCATGGGGGCGCTCCTGGGCAAACCGTTGGGGGACAGCACCAGACTGCCGAGTCCGCTTGCAGCGCCGCGTGCAGGCGATGTGCACCGGAAGTGCAGGCGCTGCCGCCCCACTCAGCCTGCGAAACGCGCCATGAACAACAGTTCCGCCGTAGCGTCCCGCTCGCTCGCGACAAATCCGAGCGTGCGATACAGGGCAATCGCGGCCACATTGTCACGATACACGCGCAGGGTCAGGCGCCGCACCCTGCCCTCTTTCAGCGCCTGCCCGCTCAAGGACTGCACCAGCACACGCCCGAGGCCGCGCCCCCGCGCCTGCGGAGACACAATGATGCGACCGAGATGGGCTGTATCGGCGTCGGTCAACCAGTACTGGCCGAATCCCAGGCAGTTGTCGTGTGCGTCCAGCAATACCCAGCCTGGACGGGCCTCCAGCTGCAGGGCATGGGCCAGGCAATCCGGCGCCAACGGAAATGCGACACCGGGCCCTGCCCAGCGCCGGGTGGACACGACCGAGTCAAGCCAGCTGGCGATGCTGGCGTAGTGCAATGACTGCACGGGCTGCAGGCGCTCGGTCATGATCATGCGACGGAAGGAACGTAGGCCATGGTGAACCATCTTCGGCAGGGAATCACGCTGCGCGACATCGTTGGCATTGAAGTCATCGGGGTGCCGAATGGACGGATCTGCTTCCGCGACATGCCGATGGCTACTCCATGTCGGCCTCCAGCGGCGGCGTCCCGGCGCAGTTTGTTGAGGCCGCCCCTCGAACTGGAGGGGGAAGCGATATCACGTTCTACAGCAGGTTCCTGAAGCGTCGACAGGCTCGCTACATCGAGGCCGTCACCCAATGTGGTGTCCGCTCACAGTAACCCCAGTCGCTCAACCTCGCGAAGGTCAAAGCCCTTGCCGGGACGACTACCGCGCGCGGATTCAACCTGCGGGCACTTCGACCCCATCGGCCAAACGCTTGCGGTTGGCGAAAAGTTCCTGCTCCAGAATGTCGCCCTCGGCCTGGCTCCACCAGTGGATCTCCGCCCACACGCCCCGCTCTGCCGCGCTGGCGCCGGCTCGGAATGCGTCATCCATAACTTCGCTGCCTTCGGGCGCTTCTTGTCCGGGTCGTGGGAGTAGAGCACGGCAAACTCCTGCAGCGACAGGGTGGCGCCGATCATGCGGATCAGCTTCTGGCAGGCGGCTTCGACCTGCGCGGAACAGCACATGAGGGTGATCTGGGTTGAGCAGATGGCCACAGGATCGACGGGCGCCATTTCTCAGCGCCTCCCTGATGGCGACTGATCTACTCGGAGGACTCCACGCCTTTTCGGATCCTTGATAGACGCCAGCCGCCATGCGACCTGAAACAGCCGGTATCCCCGGTGAGTGAATACCTGAGTCCAGCCCATGCCGACGTTAGAACCGACGCGTGCCAGCCGCGCGCCTTCTGGTAAGCGTAACGATACGCCTCCATCACTGCGGCCCCTGTCGTCGCGCTGATCGACAGCTGATGGCAGCCTTGCAGCAGAGGACGGCGACATGGATCAGCGCCATCAGCGCGCCTGCGGCCAGCACAGCGCCAGCTAGTGAAACGAGCAGATTCAAAGCGGATTCCTATAAACCAATGGGGAGCAAGCACCGCCGAGCACTCGGGCATTGAGCACTCAGCAGCCCCCCTTCCGCTATGGTCCAAACATTGCCTCCGCGGCATGAATGAGACGTGAAATCGGTTGCCGATCCACCGAGCACCACGTGCACCCGATGGGTGCTGCCGAAAAGCTGGACATCGCCGGAAAGGCTTGCTGACCGTGGACGAGACCGCGCATTTCTGCGGCGTGTCCGGAAGCCACTTCACCTGGATTGGTACAAGGCGGAGCACCCGACCACGCGCGGCAAGGCCAAGAGCGAGGTTCGGTTGTTGATTGCCCGGTTTGGCCATCGCTCCATCGATACCCTGCGGCGGATGGAAATGGAGTCCTACAAAACGGACCGTCTGACCAAGGACACGGTTGCGCCGGAGACCGTATGCCAGGAAGTGCGCAGGCTGCAGGCGGCGTCCCGGCATGGCGTCAAATGGAATGAACTGGACTTCAGCCCACTGGCGGAAACCCAGGCACCGCGCGGTGTCCGTAGCGTGGCGGTGCGGTTCATTGAGTGTGGTGACCCCGGCCCGATTCGAACGGGCGACCTTCCCCTTAGGAGGGGGGCGACCCGGCTATGTATTGCAGTGCATTTGGAAAGGACTGTGCCAAGCCTGTGCCAGATCAGCGCCCTTCGAACACCCAAATGGATCGCTGTTTCTATTCACGAACCTGACTTGTAGGGTAGGATTTGCCCGATCCGCGCGAGGCAGGACAGATGACGTTACCCAATGAAATCGACGTCCCGACTCCTCAAAGCCCAGGCGGGGGTCAGACAGCCGGCCCAGAGGTCCTGGCCAGCATTGAGGCGGAGCCGTTGGCCGGTCTCCTGAACGCCGTGAACGGAATTGTTGATAGCAAACCCAAGGCATTCGGCGGGGAAGTTCCGGCGCAACTGGTGCAAGGGATGCTAATCAGCTTCCAAGATCAGCTCAGGGCCGCGAAGCAGGCCGCGACCCGGGCTCAGGCGGCCAACGAAAGGCTTCTGGAAGATCTGTCATCCGCCCGCGAGGAAAATGCGCGCCTTCGAACTGAGGTGCATGGCATGAAGAGCAACCATGCATTTTCCAGCCTAGTAATGACAGGCGCGACGATCCTAGTCGGCGTCGCCGTTGACGGGTACAAGTCCGGTTCGGAGAGGCTTGCATTCATTTGCATGGCCGTCGCCGCTGTGCTGATTGTTGGCGGATGGATGATTCCGAATCGGAAGGGGAAGGAAAAATGAGCGGGTTCGACGACATCAGCATTGTCGGCGTCTACGATGCCGGCGTCCCGAACCTCGAGCGAGTGGTGCTTCGGGCGAACTCAACCGTCAATCTCGCGTCTTACTGCCTGATCGTTGCATTTAAGGCGCAACTGAACGGCGCAAACATACCGCTGCGCGACCACTTCCTCTGGTTGGGCAACACTATGCTCAATGCCGGTGACTGGATCTTCGTGTACACGGCGCCAGGCACCGCACAGCTGACCCCAATCCACACCGCGACGGAGAGCCTGCTGTCGCTCTACTGGGGGAAGCCACAGACGATCTTCCAGGACCGCAATTTGACGGCAGGACTGATCAAAATAGAGGGCGCAACTTTTCCCAAAGAGGCACCGCAATTACCGCGACCGACGCTGGGTGATTAATCGTCAGACGGCTTAGAAGTCTGCCTGACTCTGGATGCGAATCAAAGACTTGCTTTGACTTCATTTCTGGAGCATGGGCCTGCTGGCCATTGCAGCGCAAGGGCTCGATGGCGAGTTTTCTGGAGGCTCTGCGCTCAGACGGTGCGGCCCATCTGGTGGCGCCCCGCCCTCACCCAAGCCTTCAGGGGGTCCTTCGCCCTGGGCTTCGTCACCGCTGGCGGACGGATTGGCGCCAGCGCTTCCTTGACCCGCTCCAGCTCCTTCGCCCCCGCCTAGGCCAGACGCCGGGCCTGCTGCAGCTGTTCGGGTGTCGGCGGCAGGCGGCGAGCGCTTTCGCAGGTCCATTGGGCAACCTGACGCCCGTGAGGCGGAGAGAGTACGTGCCGCGAAAGAAGCAGAACTGACCCATGGGGTCCGGATCTTGGCGCGCCTGCCCAAGGTCCGCGACTACCTGGAGTGGTATCTGGACTGGTACGAGGCCGAACACCCGACCACCATCTCGAAAGCCAGGAGTGAGGTGAAGCGCTTCATCGAGCGCTTCGGCCACCGGCCGATCGACAGCATCCGAGCGGTCGAGGTGGAGCAGTACAAGCGCGCCAGGTTGCTGGATGACAAGGCGGCAAAAGAAACTGTGGGGAAGGAGATTCGACGGCTGAAGGCGGCGTTCAACCGCGGCGTCGAATGGAAGGAGCTGGACGTGAACCCGCTCGCCTCAGTGAAGGCGCCTCGCGGCGTGCGGAGCGTGGCAGTCAAGTTCTATGACCGGGCGGCAATGCGCCGACTGTATCGGGCGAACCCTGGGCGGGCGCCTCTTTGGCTCTTCATGGCCCACACCGGGCTGCGGCGGGGCGAGATCATCGGCTTAGAAAAAAGCTCGGTCGTAGCCGGCCGGCTACTGGTGGAAAGCGACCCGGACGAGAGAGGTGAAGGCCGAACGAAGTCAGGGAAGTGGCGGGAGGTTCCCCTCAACCGGTATGCGAAGTGGGCGCTGCGTCGCCTGCCTGACCCTCTCGTCACGGTGCACAAGGATACGGTCTCAGACTGGTTCAAGAAGGATTCGCACCTCGCTGGCGTAGGCGGGCACCTGCACAGGCTACGCCATACGTTCTGCGCTCACATGGTGATGGCTGGAGTGCCACTCAGGCGAGTGCAGGTCTTAGCCGGCCATGCCGATTACGCCACCACGGAGAAGTACTACGCCCATCTCACTCCTGACGGAGACGAGCAGGCGGTGGGCAAGCTTCGGTTCTGAGGCAAGGCTCACGCTTTTTTCAACAAAAATTTGTACAATTCGCTACGTAGCACCCCGCCGCGGCAGCATGACGCAACGCGACATCTTGGATAGCCATGATCAGAAGCATTAAGTTTAAAAATTTCCAGAGCTTTCAGGACGAGACTGAATTCTCGTTTGAACTACCCAAAAACGCAGCTTCCCGAGGCTTTGAGCGAATGTCCCGCGAAGGAACTCGCGTTTCCACGGTTAGCTCTGTTTTTGGTGCAAATGCATCTGGCAAGACCGCTCTACTGAAAGTTTTTACTTTCGTCTTCTGGTTTATGCGAGATTCTTTTTCTTATGACTTCGACGGTGGAATCCCGATCCCCGCACGCATACTAAATCCAGAGCACCCAATCGAGATCGAGCTAATTTTTGACGATTATGACGGCAGCATTTGGAAGTACGAACTTCTGGCCACGGAAGAGCGAGTGCTATGGGAAGCTCTCTATAAGAAGCAATTGAAATTCAATTACATATTCAAAAGGTCTTGGAGCGAGTCTACAGGCGCATATGAGATAACCCAGCAAGGCCTTGATTTAGCGCCATCAGAGTCTCGCAAGGTCAGGCAGAATGCCTCACTTATATCGACAGCACTTCAATACAACAGTGATACGGTTGAATTCATTGGACTCATAATTGCTCTTAGCAACGTTCAGATATTTGGTCGCCCTCACTACAGTACAAACCTTGCGTATGCCAGCACCTATTTCCATGAGTTCGACGACCTAAGGAAAGAAGCGGTCAAGCTGCTTCAGTCATGGGACATTGGCCTTGAGGACATTGTCATTGAAGAAGTCCAGAGCGATGCCGACGGCAAGAAAAAGGCCCCTCTTAGGACAACGTTCAAGCACAAGCGGAGCGATGGATCGACGTTCAGCCTTCCCATTTCGCAAGAATCAAATGGCACACAGTCTGCCTTTGTTCTGCTTGCAATGCTAAAGCCAGTGCTTGCAGCTGGCGGCATAGCAATTATCGACGAAATGGAGAGCGACCTGCACCCTCACCTCCTGGAATCGCTCCTAGCGCTATTTGACTCCGAAAGAACGAACCCTCATTACAGCCAGCTAATTTTCACAAGCCACACTACCAAGGTAATGGACTTCCTGAGCAAGTCGCAGGTTTTCTTCGTGGAAAAGGAAGATTGTGTGAGCCATGCCTATCGAGGCGATCAAATCCGAGGCCTTCGAAGCGATGATAATTTGCGAGCAAAATATGAATCCGGCGCACTCGGCGGACTCCCCCAGGTAATACCCAATGCCTAGGTATGTAAAGGAAGTACGACGCACTCTTTTGATAGTTGGTGAAGGCGACGCTGAGGCGTTGCTGCTTGGAAAACTGAAGGCGACGCTAACCGCCGGAAAGCAAGGCCCTTCCGTGACAGTGCGCAACGCCAAAGGAAAAGGTGCACTGCATGTGATAAACGAAACAATCCGCCACGCGCGCCAGGGCAGCTACAACGTAAGGGCAGCGGTGTTTGACACCGACGCCTGCTGGGACGATGGAGTCGCAGCGAAAGCAAGGCGCGCCGGTGTTGTTACGGTCCCCCATGAGCCTTGCCTTGAGTCCGTCCTGCTGGCATCCGCCGGCCGCGCAATGGAGGGCTCAACTGCGGAGTTCAAAAGGCGTTTCCTGCAGGAGTTTGGATCAGAGGCGCATGAAGCAATCGCCAGCGGTGCCTACGACATAGCAAGGCTGAAGGGAGCTAACCCGCAGCTACCTTGCGTGATCACGCTGCTAGGCCTCTTCGCCTGATCTGCACCAAATAGACGCCGGGGACGGCCCTCATTGAACATTGAGGGCCTACTCTGAGTTCAAAGGCACCTGTGCCAAGTGTGCCAATTCAGCCCCAATCCACGGCTAAATGTGGCACCTAGCCATTGCTGACTTGAACCTAAGTCATTGATAAATGGTGACCCCGGCCCGATTCGAACGGGCGACCTTCCCCTTAGGAGGGGGACGCTCTATCCAGCTGAGCTACGGGGCCATTGGCAGCCGTAGAGGATACCGCGTCTGGCTGAACGGACCAAGAGGTTGAAAGGCCAGCGACAGGCCAGCACCCGTAAGCTGGCCCACCCCGATCTCCGCACGTGTCTTGATGCAGAACGCCTGGTTTTTCCTCTCCGCAGCCGGTGACAGCCGTTGGCTGCTGCCCATGACCCTGGTGCTGCTGTGCGCGCTGCCCTCCTCCCGCGCGCGACTGAAATGGCGGTGGTTGACCGCGATCTGCTCCACTGCCGCTGTAACGCTGGCATCCAAACTGGCCTTCATGGGATGGGGGATAGGTATCGAGCGCCTGCACTTCACGGGATTTTCCGGCCATGCCGCGATGTCCAGCGTTGCCTATCCCGTCATCGGCCTGATGCTGGGCGGCGCCAGCCGCCACGGGCGTGCGATCGGGCTGCTGTCGGGTTGCGCGCTCGCGATTGCGATTGCATGGTCACGAATTCCCCTGCAGGCGCACAGCCTGTCGGAGATTTTCGCTGGCCTGACACTGGGGTTGGTCGCCAGCGCATGGACCCTGCGCGCCGACACGCATCCGCAGCGGCCGGCAGCTGCCGCTGTGCTGGCCGCAGTTGTCATTGGCCTGGTGCTGCCGCTCAGCCTGCCACACCTGCCCACCCACCAGCTGGTCATCGCGCTGGCAAAGGCGCTCTCAGGCCGGACCGAGGTCGTTGAATCATTCTGAAAACCGCGCATCAGACAGCATGAATTCTTCACCTTCCTTGACAGGGGCAATGAGGATTGGCCACCATAGGGGTGGAAAAATTTCCCTCACGGAGTAGGAGACCCCGTATGAAGAAGATGATTGCTGCCCTGGCCCTGCTGGGTCTGTCCTCCCCGGTGTTTGCCCAGGAAGCTCCGGCCTCAACCGAAACCAGCGCTGAAGTCGCTGGCACTGAAACCGCAGGCACTGCTGCTACCGGCACCCTGAACACTGCTGCCACCATCGGCCTCGGCGTCGCTGCAGCTGCCGTGGTGTACAGCGTCGCTGCTGACAGCAGCAAGGATGACGCAGGTAACGACAACGGCGGCACCACCAACCCGCCGGGTGGCACCACCGGTTCGACCGGCACCACCGGCACCACCGGCACCCGCTGATCAGATTGCCGTTGTAGCACCCACGCCCTCGCCGGGCGGTAGTTCGGCGAGGGCTTTTTTATGCCCGTTCGGGCCAGGAATGATTAACGATGGACTGCAAGCGTCTCGTCACCGTCATGGCGTTCGTCCTCACAGCGTCAGGTTGCATGTGGGCCCCGGGCCAGCACATGCGCTCCAATGCGCTGATGGGCAACAGCCAGCAGGTTGGCAATGATCAGATCGAGTTGATTCCGATCACGCCCAAACTGATTGCCATGGAGCGCGCGACGCAGAACGCCCCCGGCCTGCCCAGCACGCTGATGCAGTACCAGCCCGGCCCCTACCAGATCGGCGCAGGCGACATCCTGTACATCACGGTCTGGGACCATCCCGAATTGACCGTACCGGCCGGTCCCCAGCAGCAGCTCAGCGCGGCAGGCCGCCTTGTGCAGTCTGATGGCACGCTGTTCTACCCCTATATCGGCAAGGTCGCCGCGGCGGGCAAGACACCGGCCGAACTGCGCGAAGAGATCACCACCCGCCTAGCGCGCTACATCGAAGCGCCGCAGGTTGACGTCTCGATGTTGACTTATGCCAGCCAGCGCGTGTGGGTCACCGGTGCATCCCGCCAGGCGGCCACGGTTCCGCTGACGGTCACCCCACTGACCTTGGGTGACGCCATCAGCCAAGCGGGGCTCGACCCGGCGCAGGCCGACCTGTCAGGAGTCCGCCTCACCCGCGACGGCACCACCTACACCATTGATCTTGATCGACTGGGTCGCAGTGGCGGGGGCGAAACAAATATCTTCCTCAAGGCGGGCGACCATCTGTATGTGCCGTACCTCGACCGCAAGGAAGTCTTCGTTGTCGGCGAAGTCAATCAGCCCGGCGCGATGAGTTTCAAAACCAGTGAAATCTCTCTGAGCCAAGCGCTGGGGCGTGCCCGCGGACTGTTGCAGACCACCTCCAACGGCAACGCGGTCTATGTGATTCGTGGCTCGAACGATCTGCAGGACACACCTTCACAGGTCTTCCACCTGGAGGCGAAGTCACCGTCGGCCTTCGCCGTGGCGAGCCAGTTCAATCTGCAGCCGGGGGATGTGGTGTTCGTCGGCGCGGCCGGCGTGACCCGCTGGAGCCGCTTCGTGAACCAGCTGCTTCCGTTCACCGCCATCATCAGCAATGCGGCCAGTGCGCGCAACGATCTGGACAACTGACGGGATGCGCATGAGCAGGAACGCTCGAGCCCCTCTCTTTCTCCAGGGTATTCGCCTCGCATTACTGGCCACGCTGACCGTCACCGCAGTGACCGGCTGCGGCGTGGTCAGCCGCAGCAGCGTCAAAGCCGTCCAGCTTGCCGTGCAAGGCAAGCCGGACGTCCACCCCACTCCAGAGGACGTTGCCCGCAACCGCTACCCGCAGATCAAGGTCGACGGCCCCAACGGCGGCGCGATCCTTGTGCTGGGTGCGATCGATGACGGCCGCCAGGCGTGGTACAGCAGCGAGCGCAGCATTGTTTTCCTGCGCAACGGCCTGATCGAATCCACCCATGGCGGCAGCCCAGAGCTGCAGCAGATGCGTATCACCGGTCACAACCCCTTCCTGGACCTGCGCAAGGCACGTGATGGTGATGTCGTGCAACGCGCCTACGACATCATGCCCGGCTACCGTTTCGGCTTGAAGATAACCGGCACGTTGCATCCGACAGGCCTGGAAACCGTGGAGATTCTCGGCCGGTCGCGCCAGCTGATGCATGTCCGCGAGCAGCTCCGTGGTGAGGGCTGGAAGCAGGACAACCACTACTGGGTGGATCCGTCCAACGGCTTCATCTGGAAGAGCCGGCAGGCCATTGCACCTGATACGCATCTGGACATCACCCAGCTCAAACCCTATTCGCCGGACCTGCAGCCCCGATGACGAAGCGATTGATCGCCTTGGCCCTTGGCGTTGCGCTGGCCGGTGCCGCCGGGGCGTCCTCCCCGATCTCCGTGGAGACCTACGGCCATGTCCGTTCACCGGGGACGCACATGCTGGCCAGCGATGCGCGCCTCAGCGATGCGGCGATTGCTGCCGCCCCGGATGAAAGCGCCTTCATGGCTGGCGCAGCATTGCTGCGCTCGGATGCGGTGCTGGCGCAAGCCCGCCTGAAGGCAGGACTTCTGTTCGATCTCGAGACCCTGGCAGCACTGCAGACCGCGCCCGACGTCGCCAACGCAGCCGCGCAGATGGCGCGCGAATTCGGCGATCTGCCCGTCACCGGCCGCGAACCGCAACTGCTGGAACCGCGCTCACTGGCAGCCGACCGCAGGCAGGATCGCCCGGCCCACGCCGGGGATCGCCTGATCTATCCCTCGCGGCCAGAGACCGTAACCGTAACCGGCGCCGTCGCCCACCCGTGCGTACTGCCACACGTGGCCATGCAGGACGCACGTCTCTACCGCAACCAGTGTGAGGCACTGCCCGCCGCCAGCCCTGACGACCTGTATGTGATCCAACCCGATGGACGGGTCATGAAGATCGGCATTGCCCTGTGGAACCGCAGCCCACTCACCACGCTGGCACCGGGTGCGGTCATCCACGTCCCCATTGCTGGGGCTGCCGTGCGTTCACTCACCCCCGATGTCAACGATGAGGCCGCGCGCTTCCTCGCCACCCAGGTGCTGGATGCGCCGGGAGTCCCAGATTGATGTGCCGTAACCGATTGCCGCTGGCCCGCGCCGGCGCCGCACTACTGAGCCTGAGCATCAGCGCAGCCCTGCACGCCCAGGAAGGCCCGACCCCCACCGCCAGCGACTGGGGCGGCATCGGCCTGCTGCAGACGCCCAGCGCACGCATGAGCGAAGAGGGGGAGCTGAGCCTCACCGCGAGTCACACCTCGCCGTATAGCCGCTATACAGTTGTGATGCAGCCGTTGCCGTGGGTCGAGGGCTCGTTCCGTTACATCTCGGTCGCCAATCGCCGCTATGGCTCCGAATGGCTCAGCGGGGACCAGAACTACAAAGACAAATCCATCGATCTCAAGCTACGCCTATGGCAGGAAGGGCGGTGGCTGCCCGAAGTCTCCGTGGGCGCGCGCGACCTGGGCGGCACCGGGCTGTTTTCCAGCGAGTACATTGTCGCCAACAAGCGCTTTGGACCCGTGGACGCCAGCCTTGGCGTGGCCACCGGTTACATCGGCAACCGCGGCGACCTCGCCAACCCCCTGGGCGCCCTTGACGATCGATTCAAGGAACGGCCAGGCGTCAATACACCGGGCGACTTCAACACCAGCGCGATGTTCCGTGGTCGTCTCGGCGTGTTTGGTGGCATCAGCTATCAGACTCCGTGGGACCGTCTGCAGTTGAAGCTTGAGTACGATGGCAACGATTATCGCCACGAGCCGCAGCGGAACAACCAGAAACAATCTTCACCGATCAACCTCGGTGCGGTGTTCACGGTCAACAACAGCGTGCTGCTGCACGTGGGCTGGGAGCGCGGCAATACCGCCATGGTCGGCATCACGCTGCGCTCGAACCTGGCCCAGGCCAAACCCATGCCCAAGCTCATGGACCCGCCACCAGCAGCACGCCACCGCGCGCAGGACAATGCGGACACCGCCCTTCCGGCAGCCCCGGACCTGGCCACGGCTGACTGGCCAGCCATCGCCGATGAGCTGGAGGAGAACGCAGGGTTGCGGGTGAAGCGCATTGATCGCAATGGACAGGAGCTGATCGTCAGTGCCGAACAGCGCCGCTACATCTACCCCGCCCAAGGCATAGGCCGCGCCGCCCGCATCCTCGATCCGCACACGCCAGCGGATGTCAGCTGGTGGACCCTGCGCAACGTCCGCCAGGGTCTGCCTGTTGTCGAGACCAGCCTCGAGCGCAAGACGTTCAACGACTATCTGGATGATCGTATCGACCAGGCAACTCTCAGCCGTCATGTTGAAATGACGGCGCCTTATGCACGGCGGTCGGAGAACCTGTACGAGGCACCGCTGAAGCATTTCGACGGCGGATTCAACGTCGGCTACCGCCAGTCTGTAGGCGGGCCGGATGGATTCATCCTCTTCCAGGTCGCGGCCATGTATGGCGCCACCTTCCGCTTCAACGACAATCTGTGGTTGAGCGGCACCGCCAGCTACAACGCCTACAACAACTACGACAAATTCAGGTACGACGCCCCCAGCCGCCTGCCCCGGGTGCGCACGTATGTGCGTCAGTACCTCACCACGTCGGACTTTACCCTGCCCAATCTGCAGCTGACCGGCACCAGGCAGCTCGGTCGCGACCTGTACGGCATGGCCTACGCCGGCTTGCTCGAATACATGTACGGCGGCGTGGGTGGCGAGATCCTGTACCGCCCGATGGACCAGCGATGGGCGTTGGGCGCAGAACTGAACTGGGTCAAGCAACGCGATTTCGACCAGCGCTTCAGCTTCCGCGACTACAGTGTCACTACCGGTCACGCTACGCTCTATTACCTCTGGGGTGACAAGCGCCGCATCATCAGCGCGGTCAGTGCGGGCCGATACCTGGCCAAGGATTGGGGCGCCACCGTGTCGGTAGCCCGCGCATTCGACAACGGCGTGACGATGGGCGCATACGCGACCAAGACCGATGTCTCGTCCAAGGACTTCGGTGAAGGCAGCTTCGACAAGGGCATCTATTTCTCGGTGCCGTTCGATTTCATGCTGCCGCGCTCGACCCGCGCACGTGCCGACTTCCTGTGGAATCCGCTGTACAGGGACGGCGGCGCGCGCGTTGCGCACTCGCACAGCCTGTATCAGCTGACGTCCGAACGCGATTCAGAGATCTTCTACAGGAACTTCGACGCGATCGGGAAGTAACCCAGGCAAAGAAGGCGCCCTCATCAGGCGCCTTCTTTCTTTACTTCTTGAAAACGCCGACAAGTCGGTTGCCGTCGAGCACCAACAGCGACGAAATCCTGCGCCGCTCCATCAGCACCAATGCATCTTCCACGCGTGTCCCCACGCTGACCTGCGCTGGCGACACGGTCATCAGCTCGGCAGCAGACTTGTCAAACACCTCGCGCCCGTGAAGCCCGAGCGCCCGACGGATGTCACCATCGGTGATGATGGCGTGCCCCGATCCGGTCGGCACGATCGCCAAGCCCAAACTCGAGCGGGTGATCACCTGCAGGACGTCCATCATCGACGCGGACGCGTCGACCAAAGGCAGTTCACCGGCCACCATCTCATGCTCCACGCGGGAAAGCAGGCGCCGCCCCAATGAACCGCCCGGATGGAAGCGCGCGAAATTCTCCGGTTGGAAGCCTCGTGCCTCCATCAACGCCACTGCCAGCGCGTCCCCCATCGCCAACGTCGCCGTAGTCGATGCGGTCGGCGCCAAAGCCAACGGACAGGCCTCCTGTGACACCCCAACGTCCAGATGGCAATCGGCGGCCTGGGCCAGCGTCGACATCGGGCGGCCAGTAATGGCCACCAGGAAATTGCCGCTGTCCTTCAGGAACGGCAGCAGCTTCACTACTTCTTCGGTTTCACCAGAGTAGGAAATCGCAACGAATACATCGGCAGCGGTCACCATGCCCAGGTCGCCATGGAAGGCTTCGCCCGGGTGCATGAAGAAGCTGGGCGTACCGGTACTTGCAAGCGTCGCCGCGATCTTGCGCCCGATGATGCCGGACTTGCCCATGCCACAGACGATGACGCGGCCCTGCGAGCCCAGCACCTGCTCGACGGCGCGCGTGAACTGCCCATCTAGCCTGCCGGCAAGCGCGGCGACAGCCGAAGCCTCAATTTGCAGGACCCGTTTGGCCGATGCGATGTGATCGGCGACTGATACGACAGAGGACATACCTTGTTTCCTTCTGATGACAATTCGCGCCGCACCTGAGTGCGCCACGCTTACCTGCGCAATCCTGCGCCGGCTACTGCACCGCGCCAGCGGCACTCCATCCTGCAATGAGCGGCGCATACGCTTTCTGCAGGTCCACACCGCCTTCAGCAAGCACGCGCTCGGCCACTTCCCGACCGACACCACGCCCGCCGCGCGCATCTGCCACCACGTCTGCGGCTGCCAACACCAGGGGATGTGCGTCGGCAGGCGCATAGAAGCGCCCCACCCTTCCTGCCAGTGGCAGGTCCACCACATCATCTCCCACGTAGGCGATCTCGGCTTCGCGGACGCCAAGATCGCCACAGATGGCGGCCAGGGCGTCGAGCTTCTCGAGGCGTCCGGTCACTGCTATATCCATGCCCAACTGTTGGATGCGGAAGTCCAGCGACGGGCTCGCCTTACCCGATAGCACGCCACAACGGATGCCATGCACCCGCAGCAGCGCGACCGCCAGGCCATCGCGGACGTTGAAGGTCTTGAACTGCTCACCCTTGCCATCGATATGCAAGCCGCCGTCGGTCAAGACGCCGTCCACGTCGAACAGGACCAACCTGATCGGTCCCTGGTACTCCGCCGATGCCATGTCAGGCAATATCGAGCTTGGGGAACGACTTGACCAGATCATCGATGGCCTTGATCTGTGCCAGGAACGGCTCCAAAGCGCTCAGCGGCAACGCGCTCGGGCCATCGCAACGCGCATTGTCCGGGTCCGGGTGCGCCTCCAAAAACAGGCCGGCCAGACCAACCGCCATGCCGGACCGCGCGAGCTCGACCACCTGACGACGGCGGCCGCCCGAGGCCTCGCTACCCGATTCGCGGCGCTGCAGGCTGTGGGTCACGTCGAAGATGGCCGGCAGACCACCGGTGGCCTCGATCATCTCGCGGAAGCCCAGCATGTCGACTACCAGGTTGTCGTAGCCGAACTGAGCGCCACGCTCGCACAGGATGATCTTCTCATTGCCGGCCTCACGGATCTTGCTGGCGATGTTCTTCATCTGCGTCGGGCTGAGGAACTGCGGCTTCTTGATGTTGATGGCCCGGCCGGTACGCGCGATGGCCGTCACCAGATCAGTCTGGCGCGCCAGGAACGCGGGAATCTGCAGCACGTCAACCACTTCGGCGACAGGGGCCGCCTGCTCCACTTCATGGACGTCGGTAATCACCGGCACGCCGAAACGGCTCTTCACTTCCTGGAAAATGCGCAGCCCCTCTTCCAGGCCCACCCCGCGGAAGGAATTGATCGACGAGCGGTTCGCCTTGTCGAACGAGGCCTTGAAGACGTAGGGAATGCTGAGCTTGCTGGTGACCTCGACGTACTTTTCAGCAGCGAAAAGGGTGGAGTCCAGGTCCTCGAGGACATTGAGGCCGCCGAACAGAACGAAGGGGAGGTCGTTGCCGACGGTAACAGTTTCATTGATGGAGACGTTCATACATTACTCTCGTTTGAATGGGCTGAAACGACGCGCTGCCAAGTGCCGTTTTCAGGCAAGTACCGCTTCACCACTCTACCTGGCGCACCGACTATTACTGAATAGGGAGGAAACTCGCCTCTAATGACAGCGTTCGCACCAACGATGCAACCGTCTCCGAGAATAGTTCCCGCTTGGATCCGCGCCCCCATTCCAAGGAAACAGTTTCGACCAATTCGCGTTTCCTTCCATGTCGACGCCTGCTGAAGAATGGGAACGTCAACTGCGGCGTACTCATGCTCAATGTCCGTGACCGACACATACCCGGTTATCAGCGTACCTGACCCGATACTGATCGGCCCCATGGCTGTTACATGGAACCCCTGCCCGATCGCTACATCGTCGCCAACCATGAGGCGCCCTTCTCCATGGCATTCCGCGCGGAGTCCCGGAAACACGCGAACCCTGCGCCCGAAGAACATATTTCCAAGGCCAAGCATGAACATCGGTGGCCCAAGATACCCTGGGAATCGAAACCCTCCAAGAAAGACGGAGTAGCAGATCGCCCTGACTCCCCAGCAAATCTTCCATATTCGATGCATCTCGGGTCAGTTCCTTAGAAACTCTGCCAGCTTGTCCAGCTGATCTGTATCGTCGTTATACCAAACGGCAAGACTGTCGACCCTGCGAAAGAGCCCATCAGAATCCGCCGTATCACGTTTTACAGCCTCGATGATCGCCTGCGCCGACCCCCACGAAAGGCCGGGTCTCCGGAAAACATCTGCTAGCCGCCCATCATCCAATAGATAGACTGCCCGACGCTGATCGAGCAGCTCCACAACTGCGCCAGACATATGCGCAAGGCTGAAGTCAACGCAGCCACAGTATTCCGCCAGAGATGCATGCATCAGCTTCTCGCAGCGCTCATCAACAGCGGATCGGTAAGCACTCAGCGGAGTCCACGGATGGAGTCTCACAACATATGTAAGGTCGAGGGCCTCGGCAAGTGCCGTAGCCGCCGAGAGCAATGCAAGATTGGAGTCTTGTCCGTTTTGACCGTTCAACATTACGCCGAACACTCGTTTGATTGGCCCAGTATCGCACTGCTGTTTTGCTCTAATCCATCCAGCGACAACGAAGCGATCCGTAGCGTATCCAGCCTTCTCAAACTCCCTGATCGTGGCCTCTCCCCACACAATCATCCGATTACTAATGAAATTCGCGTATGCCTCCGCATCTGGACTCATATTCCGATCATCCAGCAGGCGATACTGGCCGTGTTGATTCGTAATCGCAAAAATTCCCCGCGCCATCTGCGCCTGCGTAACCAGATTCTCAACTGAATGAGCATCGCAGAACGTAATAATCCTTCTGTGGCCAGTAGGAAGTGAAGCCAAGACTCGAGGACAGGCACTTCTCATTCTCGCGATGAGCGATCCGACCACCAAACGTCTGACCACTGACGTCGAAAATCCTTGGGTCATCCGGAAGCTGCCGGGCAATCTGCACAACGTGCGGAACCATTGCACCGGAGACAGTGCGTCTCGAGCCTCCGCGTAAGCGGAAGATCCGTCAAGAGCCGATCTGATCGAATCGACGATGTAGTCATAGTCAGCGCGATTCTTCGACCGCGCCCCATAAAAGATCAAGTGCGTAGGGGCAGCTACAGTCTGCACGAGTACTCGGACTTCGAACCCAAACGAGAGCGCAAGGAGTTTTAGCTGCCCCTTAAGCGAAGTGTCGTACAAGTAAGGGGCTACGACGCGTGCGTAGTTCAGCCCGTCCTCGGAGGCGCTCTTGGACTCTTTGAATGCCTGGATGTCCAAGTGCAGCTGACCAACAGAAGTTGGACCATCAAGCCCTCGGGAACGCGTAGCCATATGACCCGCCTCACCGCCGACCGCTCGCCGAAGCCCGCCGAAGAGCGTAAATGCAAGAACCGAGTAGGCTAGAACGAACACCCACGACGCTACAGGCAAGCTGACGGTCGCGCATGCGCCCGTCAACAGTGGGATAAAGACCGCTGCGAGAATCACCTGCACCCTTAGCAGGAACTTTTCACGTTGACACATACTGAGCACCACCGCGAACAATGCAGCCATCGAGAATGCGATCTGACCGATCATCATGATGATGACAATGCTGCCGAAATTCCGAGGAACTCGGGCGTACTCCAGAATCGACGCCATGAATAGCCAAGTCGCGGCGAGGATTGCAGCGCTGGCAATCAGGATCGCGCCGACTGAAAGTCGGACCAATCGCCACAACTCCTGCAGTTCTCCCTTGGCATGGAGCGCCGCAAAACGGGAAGAAAAGGTGAAGTTGATCGCAAGCATCAGCAGGCTGACAAGGGTTGCGAGCTTCTGAGAGACTACGAAGCCGGCATATGCGGAATCTCCATAGAAGATTGGAATGATCGCTACAGCGCTCCATCCAAGCGCTTGTTGCGCCAAGACCACCATGCCCAAGCGATTGGCGGCGACAAGATCGGCGGCTTCGGCACTCACCCCTTTCCAGTTCGACGAGAACAACAGACTGAGTTCGCGTCCGTAACGCACTGGAACCACGACAGCATACATCGCCACGGCAGCAAGCAGGTAACACCAGAGCAGTTGCCGGGCACTGATCTTTTCACCAATGAAGGTCAGGCACAGAAGCCCAACCAGAGCCAGGACAGGCACACAGATGTTCAGATAGAAGGTTGCCGCATCGGTCCTCCCTTCGCCTTGGAGTACTCGCGCAGCTACTGCCGCACACGCAATCAGTCCGGATGCAATGACCATCAGACTGAAGTCCAGATAGCTCATGCCGCCAAAATGGTGCCCCACCCATGGCAATAGCAGCGCAAGTCCAAGCAGCAACGCAGCGCCCACCCAAAACAACACACGGCGATGCGCTCGAAACACAAGCGCCCCGGCAATTGATTCGCGGTCCCCGACCTTCGCTGCCGCAACTCGTCGAATAACAACTTCATCGATGCCCCAACGAAAGCAGACGGCGCCAATGACGCTGGCATTGAACAGGATGAAGAACAATGCAGCTTCAGAAGTCACCAGATGGCGAGAAACCAGTACCGTAAAGAGGACGGAGACGCCAGAACCGAGGCCGCGCAGAAGCAACGTCCGGAGAACGGAGATCAAGCGCCCGATACTCATCGAGATACATCCACCCCAACCTTCCGGGCCCGCGCATCCGCTGCGCTGGCGTTACGGGAGAGATAGATCATCACGAACACCAGGATCACACCGTTGGCGTAGTACTCTCCCATTCGAAGCAGGATAATCGAGAGTGTAGACAGGTATGCAACTGCCATAGCCCTGTCACCAACCGCCCGCATGTTCTTCCACGCCCAGTACAGCACCATCAATAGTAGCAGCCACCCTACCAATCCAAGCTCAGCTGTCACGCGTGCAAACAGTGAAGTCGCGGAGCCGCGGCCGGGAATATCATCCCGATATGCGGGCAGTTCAAAACCGGAGATGTAGTGATCAAATACGGAGCTGTACATTCCCAGGCCAACGCCGACGCCATAGTTGTCCGCAAAGGAACGCAGCGAGATCAACGAATTCACCGCATTGGAGTAGGTGCTGAGATTCATGCCATCCTCCATGGTCAGCTCCCCACCCTGCAGCACCGAAACGGTATCGTTCCATCTCAACTGGAAGAACTCCAGATTGCTGACCGTGATGGCGAGAGCGAAGACGATCGGCACTGAGAAGAACAGGATCCAGAATCGGCGAACACTGAAACCGATAACGAATGTCGCTACGGCCGCAACGAAAAGACCGATATAGCCAAGTGCGGAAGTTGACAGAACAATGGCAAGTACGGTGACCGCGCCTCGGAATGATAGGCGAAGGCTCTGTACGAACTTTGATACGTGATATGCACCGGCTGGCAACAGTGCACATGCGTAGAACGCCGGCTCAACACTGAGTCCAGCGACGCCCAGGTACGCCCCCATCTTTTTCGAGCCGGGGGACAGGGATGCCAGGATGTCGACTCCGGTCGCAACGAAGATCACCTGCTGCAGCACGCCGAGAACCGCAAATAGGTAGGCCACCCTCAGATAGACAGAGAAGAGCCGATTGACTGAACGTCCAAGTAGATTGTAGATGGACGTAAAAAACACGATGAAGAACATGAAGAGCATGATCTTCGCGACTGAGATGAGAAACACGGATGCACGAGCGCCCGCCGCTGCATCATTGATGAGCGCCCCCAGCAGGGAAAGGAGCGTCAGCGCGGCAGCCAGCCCCAGATACTCCTGCCGGAGGCCTAGACTACCGGTTTTCAGCACAAGCAACACGTATGCTGCAATCATGCATAGATAGGACAGGTACAAGTTTCCGACGGGCGTCGGCACATAGATCCCCGATATAAAGATCGTGGACAGGGCAAACAGGGATATCCACTGCCTCTCGGACTTCAGCTCTTTCTGGATCGATGTCGGTGCCATTGAAGTACTCATTCCAAGCTGCGCTCTCAGACACCTTTCACAACATGCCGACCCAACAGCGCCTGTCTCACCCAATTCCCGACCGAGTACCGTTCTCGAACAGCATCGTCAAAAGGCCTGTCACTGGACGCCAGGAACTCTGCCGGCACCACAGGTGCATTCCGATCCACGATCTGCACTCCGGATGCGTCGTAAAGATCATACGAACTGACATCCTCGTTTGTGGTTATCAGCTTCCGCTGCGAACCCAGCGCTTCGATAGTTCGCATCGTCAGGCCCTTCTGGCCAGGACGATTGATATCAATCACGCAACGCGAAGCGCAGATGTAATCGACAACCTTTGGCAACGGCAGGCCATCAAACTTGACATACTTCCTTGAGAACCTGCGGAAGCCAGGATCCACGAGGGAGCGCAGGCGATGGAGGACCTTCGATGGGTAGTAGCAGTAAACGAATGTTCTGCGTCCATCACGCTCGAGCGAGTCCAGCAGTTTTTCCAGAATCCGGTAACGATCCGTATGAATGGTGCCGATGAAGCAGGCGTCATAGATGTACCCTCCCGTCCACTCTGCGGCGCGCGCGTAATCATTGGCGAAGAATAGTGGCAGGAACTCAATGTCGGGATTCTCTGCTACATCGGCGCGATCGAACGACAGCACCGAATCGAAATGACGCTTGATCAAGCGCGCATTCGGGTTGTAGTGCATGGAATCCCAGAGATACAGCGTGAGCTTCGCCGCCGGTTGCGTCTCGCGAATACGCGCGATGATCTGAGGCGAAATGGCTTCGCCGCGGATGACCAGAACATGGTCATAGCATGTGCCCGCACTTGCCTCGACGATGTCGGAGTAATGCTTCGCGATGCGCCTCGCTAGCAGACGGCGATCAATACGGATGAGCGCCTTGGTAAGAAAGTCCACACCGGGACGATCAGGCTGAAAGTCAACGTGCGCACCCTGCCTTTCAAGCTCCGCTTTGATCAGCTTTTCATAGCCAAAGAACATCGGTGCAATGAAAAGTACGCGCTTTCCCGCGAGTGACTCACTCATGCTGCTCGCCCAGGCCGCACTGAGGATTCACTTCAACAGCCCCTTCGCACGCATTTCGTCTACCGAGCGCTGGTAGCCCGAGTCTTCGATCTGCTGGGTCAGAACCCAGGCCGCGAAGCGCTTCACACCTTCGGCGAAGGTGACACGCGGGTGATAACCCAGGGCAGCCTCGACACGGCTCAAGTCGGCAAAATTGTGTCGGATATCACCGATACGGTAGTTGCCGGAGATGCTGATCTCTCCGCCCCTTCCATACGCTTCCTTCAGCGCGCTGGCGACGGTGATCACATCGGTAGCTTCACCGGTACCCACGTTGAAAGCCTGGCCGCTGACATCGGCGTCAATGGCCGCAACCGTTGCCGCCACCACGTCGTCGATGAAGACGAAATCGCGGGTTTCCTTGCCGTCCTCGAAGATATTGATGCCCTTGCCTTGCAACAGCAGGGTAGAGAAGATCGACAGAATGCCCGTGTACGGATTCTTCAGCGACTGGCCCGGCCCATAGACGTTCTGGTAGCGCAGCGCGATACCCTGGATGCCGATGGCGGAGGCGCCGACCAGTACCAGCTGCTCCTGGACCTGCTTGGTGATGCCGTAGATCGAGCTGGGATGGATGCGGGACTCTTCATCCGTCGGCAGTGGCACCACCAGCTCGCCAGACTGCGGGTCGCGGCATTCGAACACGCCATCGCGCAGATCGGCATCAACGCGTGCGCCGGGGTACACCGGGCCGTTTGCGCCCTTGTACTTGCCTTCACCGTAGATCGAGCGGGAAGACGCGACCACCACGCGCTTGACCGATTCGCAGCCCTGCACTTTGTTGCCGATCAGATCAAGAAACAGTGAGGTACCGCGCACGTTGACATCGACATAGCGATCGATCTCATACATCGACTGCCCGGTGCCGGTTTCGGCCGCCAAGTGCACCACCACGTCCTGGCCGGGCAGCACCTGCAACCAATCCTCACGCAGGCGGACATCGCCCTTTACCACCACGACATCGGTGGGCAGAGATGCCAGAAGCGCGGAGTTTTCCGGGCTATCGCCATGGATCTGGGGCGAGAGATTGTCCAGGACAGTAACCTGGTCTCCACGCGCGACAAGCGCGCGTGCCAATGCACTGCCAATGAAACCCGCACCACCGGTGATCAGAACTTTCATGTATTTCTCCGCAGTCTCTCAAATTGCGTCGCGGACCTGCACACTGCAGCTGCCGAGACTTCCCTGTCGGTGAGGGCATAGGTTAGAGCCCCCCCTCGACCCATTCAGCGGGTCGACTTGTACTCGTAATAGCCGTAACTGTAGTAGCCGGTTGCCCGACGCTCGACCGCATTGAAGATCGCACCCTTCAACTGAACGTTGTTCTGTTCGAAACGCTTGCGGGCAAGCATCAGTTCCTTAGGCTGGTTCAAGCCAAAGCGCGCGACCAGCAGACAGGTGCCTGCATGATGGGCGATGACCGCCGCATCGGTCACCGCGAGAATCGGCGGTGTATCGATGATGACGAGATCAAAGCGCTTCTCGACCTGTTCCAGAAGCTCCGTGAAATTGCGGTGCATCAGCAATTCCGAAGGATTGGGAGGCACATCGCCTCGGGAAATGAAGCTCAGGTTATCCAGGCCCGGAACCGTACGAATGGCGTCATCCAATGAGGTCTTGCCAACAAGCACATCGGACAGGCCGGGGGTCTGGGTCGCGCCGAGGGCTTTGTGCAACGTGCCCTTGCGCATGTCCGCGTCTATGATCAGCACACGTTGGCCAGCCTGCGCGATCACCGCCGCCAGATTGGAGGAGACAAAGGTCTTGCCGGCGTTCGGGCTGGAACCGGAGATCAGGACGATGTTGTTCTTTGCCTCCAGGCGTGCGAAGTGCAGACTGGTACGCAGACTGCGCACCGCCTCGATGGCCAGGTCGGCAGGATCCTTCACCGCAAGCAGATGCAGTTTGCCGTCAGCACGGAACTTGCCACGCACCGAATCGGAACGTTGCCCAGGACTGACCGGGATCGAAGCATAGACCGGCAAGCCGATCTCCTCGATCTGGGACGGGTCCTCGACCCCACGGTTAAGCAACTGGCGCAGAAGGATCAAGCCGATGGAAAGAAACGCGCCCAACAGCGTCCCCACCAGCACCACCATCACCTTGCGGGGCCTCACCGGCTCGGTAGCATCCACCTCTGCGGCATCCACGATGCGCACGTTGCCGACAGTGCCAGCCCGCGCGACATCCAATTGCTGCGCTTGGTTAAGCATCGCGGTATACATCTCGTTGCTGACCTGCAGATCGCGGGTCAGCCCCAGAAGCTCCTGCTGTGCTTCCGGCAGTTGTTTTACCTGGCCCTGGAAGCCACTCTTGCGTGACTCCAGATCCCCGATCTGGCGCATCAATGCCTGATATGCAGGATGGTCACGAGTGAACTTGCGATCCATTTCCGCCTGCTGCAAGCGTAGCTGCTGGATACTGGTTTCAACCGCGACTTCCTGATCCAGCAACCCTTTTGTTTGAAGGGTCAGATCAACGGAATTGGCGCGCATCTGATAGGCACTCAATGCCTTCTGCGCAGTGTCGACCTGATTGCGGACATTGGGGAGCTGCTCTTTGACGAAGACCAGCTGCGCCGACGCCTCGGCGGAGTTCCGCTCGACGTTCTGCCTAACATAGGCCTGCGCAACCTGCTGCAGAAAGTCGCGAGCGAGATCGGGATTCGCGTTCTCGTAAGTAAGCGCAAGGATGCCGGAGTCTTTTCCTGCCTCGCCAACCCCAACTTCCAGCTGAAGATCGCTTACAACACTGAGCCGACGATGGCGGATCACGCTGAATTGCATGCCGGGGTGAGCCTTAAGAGACTCGACCTGAATTTTCACCCCATTGCCAGTCGCCGGCTTGCCTGCCGTACCCGCCAGCAGCAGTTCACCGTCTTCGTTGAAGAGCTCAAAGCGCCCCCCCTCACCGGCGACCAGCTCCAACTCTGTAGCCAGCAAAGCGACAGGAACATCCAGCTGAAAGATCTGCAACTCTTCTCCGCCCCAGCCAAAGCCGGTCAGACCCAGGAGTGGCGGCGCCAGCTCACCCGGAGCTTGCTTTTCCGCGCGACGAGCAAAGTAGCTACCAAGCACAGGAAAACGTCTCGGAACAACTTCGATGTCCAGACGCAGCGCACTCACGGCGCTACCAACCACCGCTCGGGACTTGATCAACGCAATTTCGGTTGCTGCTTCTGCGGTGCCCGCATTGATACCCAACGACTGGCTCAGATCGGTCAAGCCCGGTAGCGAAGGCGTCTTCGGCTCGACCTGTACAATGGCATCCGCACGGTAGATCGGCGTTGCCAGAAACGCATATGCAGCAGATGCAATCAGGAATACGCCTGTGATGATGAGGATCCACCACTTGTGATCGACCAAAGTGCCTAAGAACTGGCGGAGATCGATCTCTTCAGCATCGTCCTGAATGATGGAGCGCGAGTCAGTGGTCATGTGCAGTAAGGTTCAGATAAGAAAAATAGTTAGTCGACTCAGGGAAGCATGCAGCAGCAGTCAGAGATGCCGTGCCCAGCTCTCAACACCCTCGGCCATCAGCCTGTAAACATGCTCGAACGCCGGGCGCTGCTGGCGGTACGGATCGGGAATTTCCCGGTCCTGCTGCCATTTGCCCAGCAGGAAGGTCTTACCGGAGGCCTGCGGCGCGACCTCGGCAATGCGATGGATATGCTTGCGCTCCATGGTGAGCACCAGATCGGCCGAGCCGAGAATGGCGTCGTCGATCTGACGAGCACGATGCGAATCACCGTTGAGGCCATGTTCGATCAACAACGCCTGTGCCGTGGCGTCGATGCCATGACCCACAAGTGCCCCCAAGCCGGCGGAGGACACCTGAATGCCCTTGCCCTCCACGGACTGGCGGAGCATGACTTCAGCTGAAGGACTGCGGCAGATGTTGCCGACGCAAACAAAGAGAACGTTCTTGAACACTGACTCGGATCCTGTGGCATTCCGTGCGGCACCACCCGAAACGGGAGGGTGACAGCCCTACAGGATACCTTACATGCACATGACAATCGACGAAATTGTCAGGGAATTCATCACATTACGCACGGCACCCGCATCGCGCCGCGTCAATATGCCGACTTCTGCCCCAGCACCTTGAATGCGGTCATCACGATGATCCGCACATCCAGGGTCGGGCTCCAGCGGCGAATGTAGTCGATGTCGTACTGGACACGCTTCTTCATCAGGCGCAGTTCCGGGGTTTCCCCACGCAGCCCGTGCACCTGCGCCCAGCCGGTGATGCCCGGCTTCACGTAGTGCCGGTGCATGTAGCGGTCGATCAGCCGTTCATAGTGGTTGTTGTGCTGCACCGCATGTGGCCGCGGGCCGACCACGGACATGCTTCCGCCCAGGACATTGAAGAACTGCGGCAGTTCATCCAGGCTGCTGCGGCGCAGGAATGCACCAAACCGGGTGACGCGCGGGTCATTGCGGGTGGCCTGGGTGATCTTGTCCGAACTGCCCTCGGCGTGGACCCGCATGGAGCGGAACTTCAGCATCGAGAATTCTTTGCCGCCCAGGCCATGGCGACGCTGGCGGAACAGCACCGGGCCCGGCGAACTCAGCTTTACGCCGAGCGCCAGCACCACAAACAGCGGTGCCAGCAGGATCACCGCCACGCCGGCCACCAGAATGTCTTCCACACGCTTGGCCAGGCGGAAGTTGTGATCGGCCAAGCCCTGCCGGACCCCGATCATCGGCACGTTGCCGACCTGGTACACCCCCGGATTCAGGGCACCCCAGCCCGTGGTATCGGGGATCAGCCGCACCGGCACGGGGAAGCGTTCGATCTGCTTGAGCATGGCCTTGACATCGGCGGCATCGCCGGGCGCCATCGACACCCACAGTTGATCGAACTCACCGCGGTGCAGGTCCATGTAGCGCGGCAGGTCCTCCAGCGCGCCCAGGCAACGCGGCGCATCGCCACGGCGACGCGTGGCCAGGTCGCCCTGGGCGGAGAAGTAACCGATCACTTCCTTGCCCAGCTCAGGCTTGCCGCGCAGCAGCCGGTGCAGCTTCAGCCCGGATGCGCGAAGACCCACCAGCAGCACCCGTTCGCGATCCAGGCCTCGCGAGCGCAGGCGGTGCAGCTGCACGCGCAGCAGCACGCGCAGGCCGACCATGCCAAGCAGTCCGGATCCATACCAGGTGAGCAGCCAACGGGTAGGCACGGCGCCCGCCATGTCCACCAGCACGGCATAGAAGGAGAACAGGCCGAAGCTGCATGACCAGGCCAGCAGCAGCACCCAGAGGTCCACCACCAGACCGCGCGCGCGCCAGCCGCGGTACACCGGGCCGATCATGAAGCAGACCATTGCGCTCAGCAGGACGGCACCAAATACGACACGCTGCGACGGATCCGGGACTGCCGCCCTGTAATACAGCACATGGGAGACCATGGCCATGATGGGGATGACGCACATATCCCCCAGCCGCAACGCCAGCTCGAGTGCTGCACGGGCCTCAACGCGGCGCCGCGCTCTGCTGGGTTGGCTGGAAAGCCCTTCTACGGATCCATGTAGCACGCGACTTCTCCTCTGACAGTTCCGCAGATCCGGGCAAGATCCAAAGCAGCGCTGGGCTCCCCTGCCGGCGCATGCAATTCGTTGCGGTTCGATTGACTACCGGGGGATTGTGTCCGAACTCCGTCACAAAAGATAGACACAGCCCGACGTTCTTCCGGCGCGGGCGACCGGAAAGCGAGACGCAGCGCACTGATAGTTATCACTTTTCCGGCACCGCCCACCTGCAAATCGTGACGGATCGCGTCAAGCCTTTGGCGCGCACCACCCCGCACTGCACCAAGGGTCGCCCCTCCCCTCTGCTACCATCGCCGGCTCAGTCCGTCGCGCCCCCACCTGCCCGCGACGGCACCAAACACAACGTAACGAAACACAGGAGTCTGCATGTCTTCCGAGCTGCTCAAGTCCCTTGGTCTGGACGCGATCAACGCTGGCACCTACCTGGGCAACGGGGAGTGGTCGAGCGCTAGCGGCGGTGAACTGATCACCCCGATCAATCCGACCACCGGCGAGCCGATCGCGCAGGTCCGCGCCACCACCGAAGCCGAGTACGAAACGGTCATCGCGCGCGCCCAGGAAGCCTTCAAGGTCTGGCGCACCACCCCGGCTCCGCGCCGCGGTGAGGCCGTGCGCCTGTGCGGCGAAGCGCTGCGCAGGAACAAGGACGCCCTCGGGTCGCTGGTCGCGCTGGAAATGGGCAAGAGCAAGCCCGAAGGCGATGGTGAAGTGCAGGAGATGATCGACATCGCCGACTTCGCCGTGGGCCAGAGCCGCATGCTGTACGGCTACACCATGCACTCCGAACGCCCGGGCCACCGCATGTACGAGCAGTACCAGCCGCTCGGCCTGGTCGGCATCATCAGCGCGTTCAACTTCCCGGTGGCGGTGTGGGCATGGAACTCGTTCCTGGCCACGATCTGCGGCGACATCTGCCTGTGGAAGCCATCCAACAAGACCCCGCTGACCGCCATCGCCTCGATGCGCATCTGCAATGAAGCGCTGCGCGATGCCGGTTTCCCGGACCTGTTCTTCCTGATCAACGACGCCGGCACGGCACTGTCGGAGAAGATGGTGGCCGACAAGCGCGTGCCGCTGATCAGCTTCACCGGCTCGACCCAGGTCGGCCGCACGGTCGCCGAGAAGGTCGCCCACCGCCTTGGCCGGTGCCTGCTGGAACTGGGCGGCAACAACGCGATCATCCTCGACGAAACCGCCGACCTGAAGCTGGCGATTCCCGGCATCGTGTTCGGTGCGGTCGGCACCGCCGGCCAGCGCTGCACCACCACCCGCCGCCTGATCGTGCACGAATCCATCCATGACGACGTGCTGGCCACGCTGGTCAAGGCGTACAAGCAGGTGGAAGGCAAGATCGGCGATCCGACCGACCCGGCCAACCTGATGGGCCCGCTCAACAGCGACGGCGCCGTGCAGCAGTTCCTGGCGTCCATCGAAAAGGCCAAGGCCAGCGGCGGCACCATCGAAACCGGCGGCACGCGCATCGACCGCCCCGGCAACTTCGTGCTGCCGGCCATCGTCACCGGCCTGAAGAACAGCGATGAAGTGGTGCAGCACGAGACCTTCGCGCCGATCCTGTACGTGATGAAGTACAGCACGCTGGAGGAAGCCATCGACATGCAGAACGGCGTGCCGCAGGGCCTGTCCTCGTCGATCTTCACCACCAACCTGAAGACCGCCGAGCGCTTCCTGTCGGCGGCCGGTTCGGACTGCGGCATCGCCAACGTCAACATCGGCACCTCGGGCGCGGAAATCGGTGGCGCCTTCGGTGGCGAGAAGGACACCGGCGGTGGTCGCGAGTCCGGTTCGGATGCATGGAAGGTCTACATGCGCCGCCAGACCAACACCATCAACTATTCGGATTCGCTGCCGCTGGCCCAGGGCATCAAATTCGACCTGTGATGGCAGAGCGCGCGCCCCTGCGCGACGGCAAGCCGGTGATCGATTTCACCGGCCGCCGGGTGCTGATCGCCGGTGGCAGCAAGGGCATCGGCCGCGAACTGGCGCTGGCCTTCGCCCGCGCCGGTGCGCAGGTCTCGGCCTGCGCCCGCGGCCAAGCCGGGCTTGACGCCCTGCAGGCCGATGCGCAGGCCCAGGGCACGCAGCTGCACACCTTCGCCACCGATCTGGGCGACCTCGGCCGCATCGGCGCCTGGCTGCAGGCCGCTGCCGATGCGCTCGGCGGCATCGATGTGCTGGTCAACAACGCCACCGGCTACGGCATGGCCGATGACGAAGACGGCTGGGCGGCCAGCCTGCAGATCGACCTGATGGCGGCGGTCCGCGCCTCGCGCCTTGCGCTGCCGTGGCTGCGCGCCTCGTCCGACGCCTGCATCCTCAACCTGTCCTCGATCGCCGCGCAGCAACCGCGTCCCGGCGGCGCACCGTATGCGGCGGCCAAGGCCGCGCTGTCGCACTACACGACGTCGCAGGCCCTGGCGCTGGCGCCGGACCGGATCCGGGTCAACGCCATCGCACCGGGCTCGATCGAATTTGCCGATGGCCTCTGGGATCGACGTCGTGTCGAAGATCCCGCCCTGTACCACGGCACCCTGGCGAAGATTCCGTTCGGCCGCTTCGGGCAGCCGCGCGAGATCGCCGATGCTGCGCTGTTCCTGTGTTCGCCGCTGGCGCGCTGGATCACCGGCCACGTGCTCAATGTCGATGGCGGCCAGGTGCTGATGGGCTGATACCGGCACCCCGGTAACTGCCAACCTCGGTTGGCATGCCGTTCGTCGACCAAGGTCGACGTCTACCTGGCTGAAATGCCGTTCGTCGACCATGGTCGACGCCTACCTTCGTATCCGCCAGGCATGGGATTGCCCGGGCAGACGCACTATCATGTGCACACTGCCAAGGAGGACCCCGATGAGCGTGGCACCCCGACAGACAAGCACCCTGGCCGTGGTCAGCCTGGTCATGGGCATCGCCAGCTGGACCGTCCTGCCTTTCGTGGCCAGCATCGTCGCCATCATCACCGGCCACATGGCCCGCGCCGAGATCCGCCGCCGCCCGTACGAAATGGAAGGCGACGGCATGGCCGTCACCGGCCTGGTACTGGGCTGGGTGATGGTCGGCGCCGTGCTTGCCGCCATTCTCATCATCATCCTGTTCTTCGGTGGCCTGGCGTGGCTGGCGGCGGTGTCGAACTGACGCCATGACTGCCTCCGACAGCACTGAACGCTTCAGCAGCCGCGTGGCGGACTATGTCCGCTACCGGCCGGACTATCCGCCTACCCTGATGGACTGGCTGCATGGCCCCATGGCCGTGGCAACCAGCGCACAGGTCGCTGACATCGGCGCCGGAACCGGCATCTCCAGCCGGCAGTTCCTGGCCGCCGGCCATCCACTGGTCGCCGTCGAACCCAACGCGGCGATGCGCGCCGCCGCCGAGCACTGGCTGGCGCCGCAGTATCGGCAGTTCTCCGCCGTCGATGGCCGCGCCGAGGCCACCGGGCTGGCCGATGCCAGCGTTGATCTGGTCGGCGCCGCGCAGGCCTTCCACTGGTTCGACACCGTGGCCGTGCGCGCCGAGTGGCAGCGCATCCTGCGCCCGGGCGGGCTGGCGCTGATCTACTGGAATTCGCGCCTGCTCGATGCCAGCCCGTTCCTGGTCGGCTACGAACAACTGCTGCTGGACTACGGCACCGACTACACCGCCGTGGCCGAACGCTACCAGGACGACGCCACCATGCAGGCCTGGTTCGGCTCCGGCCTGCGCGGCATGGTGCAGCTGCCGAACGTGCAGCACCTGGACCTGGACGCCCTGCGCGGGCGCCTGCTGTCTTCTTCCTACGCGCCGCAGCCCGGCCATCGGCGCCACGCGCCGATGCTGGCTGCGCTGCAGGACCTGTTCGCCGCCCACGCGGTCGACGGCCAGGTCGCTTTTGAATATCGAACCCGAGCCTTCCTCGGCACGCTGGACTGAAACCAACGCATGTATTCGCTTGCCCGCCCCTTCCTGTTCTCGCTCGACGCCGAACGCGCCCACGGTCTCGGCCTGTCCGCTCTGGACCTGGCCTATCGCACCGGCACCACGCCGCTGGTGGCCGCACGCATCGCGCCGATGCCCAGCACGGTGTTCGGGCTGACGTTCCCCAATCCGGTCGGCCTTGCTGCCGGCCTGGACAAGAATGGCGAGCACATCGATGCACTGTTCGCGCTGGGCTTCGGCTTCGTGGAGATCGGCACGATCACGCCGCGACCGCAGGCCGGCAACCCCAAGCCGCGCCTGTTCCGGCTGCCTGCGCACAACGCGATCATCAACCGCATGGGCTTCAACAACGCCGGCGTGGATGCGCTGGTGCGCAACGTCGAACGCGCGCGCAACCGGCGCGGCCTGCTCGGCATCAACATCGGCAAGAACAAGGACACCCCCAACGAACAGGCGGCCGATGACTACATCGCCTGCATGGACAAGGTGTACCCGCTGGCCGACTACATCACCGTCAACATTTCCTCGCCCAACACGGCCGGCCTGCGCGAGCTGCAGGAAGAGACCGCGCTGCGGCAGCTGGTCAGCCAGCTGCGTGAACGCCAGGAAGCGCTGGCCGCGCAGCATGGCCGGCGCGTGCCGATGCTGGTGAAGGTGGCCCCGGACCTCAGCGAGCGCGACATCGACGCCGCCGCGCGCGTACTTGGCGAACTGCAGGTGGACGGCGTGATCGCCACCAACACCACCATCGACCACAGCCGGGTTGCCGGCGATCCGCTGGCCAATGAAGCCGGTGGGCTGTCCGGCGCACCGGTGCTGGAACAGTCCACCCTGGTACTGCGCCGCCTGCGTGCACGCCTGCCCGAATCGGTGCCGCTGGTCGGTGTCGGCGGCATCCTGTCCGGCGCCGACGCGGTGGCCAAGATGGCCGCCGGTGCGGCACTGGTGCAGTGCTACAGCGGCCTGATCTTCAAGGGCCCGGCATTGGTCGCCGACTGCGTGGAGGCGATCCGCCGCCGCCGCGAGGCGCCCAGCCGCGGCGCGGTGGCCCCCCTGTGAGCACGCCCATGGACGACACCAACAACGCTGCAGCACCGCTGCGATGGACCCTCACCCACAACGCGCCGCTACAGGCCCTGAACACGTTCCACGTGCAGGCCAGCGCAGCGCAGTTGCTGGAACTGCACGACGCCGCGCTGCTGCCGGAGGTTCTGGCATTGCCGGAAGTGGCCAATGGCCCGCTGCTGGTGCTCGGC
Organism: Stenotrophomonas sp. G4; assembly: GCF_003428825.1. Taxonomy (NCBI): domain Bacteria; kingdom Pseudomonadati; phylum Pseudomonadota; class Gammaproteobacteria; order Lysobacterales; family Lysobacteraceae; genus Stenotrophomonas; species Stenotrophomonas sp. G4. Next base: position 1,930,910 of record NZ_CP031741.1, on the reverse strand, counting down.
AGCGGCAGCAATGTGCTGATCGCCGAAGACCTGCCCGGCACCGTGCTGGTGTTCGGCAACCGCGAAATCAGTTTCCTCGAACACCGTGCGGACCACGCCGTGATCCGCGCCGGTGCCGGCGTGTCCTGGCACGGGCTGGTGATGTGGTCGCTGCAGGAAGGCCTGTCCGGCCTGGAAAACCTGGCACTGATTCCCGGCACCGCCGGCGCCTCGCCGATCCAGAACATCGGTGCCTATGGCGCGCAGGTCGGCGAGTTCATCCAGACCGTAGAGGCCTGGGACTGCCAGGAAAAAACCTGGGTACGGCTGGACAACGAACAATGTGGCTTCGCCTACCGCGACAGCGTGTTCAAGCAGCAGCCGGACCGCTACCTGATCACCGCCATTGAACTGAAACTGCCGCTGCTGCACGACCTGCGCATGGGCTACGCCGGCATCCGCGAAGAACTGCAGGCGCAGGGCGTGGAACTGCCGAGCGCGGTGGACGTGGCCAATGCGGTGATCGCGATCCGTCGCCGAAAGCTGCCCGACCCCGACGTACTGGGCAACGCAGGCAGTTTCTTCAAGAACCCGGTGCTGCCACTGGAACAGGTGGAGGTGCTGCTGCAGCACTTCCCCGAGCTGCCGGTGTTTCCGGCGGACCGCGACGACCGCCGCAAGGTCTCGGCGGCCTGGATGATCGAATCCTGTGGCTGGAAGGGCTTCCGCGAGGGTGATGCCGGTGTTGCGCCCAGCCATGCGCTGGTGCTGGTCAACCACGGCAGCGCCACCGGCACTGAACTGCTGGCGCTGGCACGGCGGATCTCTGCCTCGGTACTGGAGAAGTTCGGCGTGCCGATCGAACCGGAGCCCCGCCTGCTCGGCGCACAGTGGTGAGCACACCCGCCCTACCCGCCAGCGCCACCCCATTGCGGGCGGCGCTGCTGATGCTCGGCAGCACCATGGCGTTCGGCCTGATGGCGGTGGCGATCCGCTACGCCACCCGCTACGTGCCGACCCAGGAAGTGGCGTTCTTCCGCAATGCCTTCGGCCTGCTTGCCCTGCTGCCGATGCTGCTGCGCCCAGGCCATGCACCGTTGAAGACCCAGCAGCTGCCGCGTTATTTCCTGCGCAGCGCGATCGGCCTGGGCTCGATGCTGTGCGCGTTCTGGGCATTGGGCCACCTGCCCCTGGCACAGGCCGTTTCGCTGTCCTACTCCACCCCGTTGTTCGTCACCATCGCGGCGGTGCTGTGGCTGGGCGAAACGGTACGCGTACGGCGCTGGGCAGCGGTGGTGGTCGGCTTCATCGGCGTACTGGTGATCGTGCGGCCGGGCACCGCCGGCTTCACGTCCGGCAGCCTAATCGCCGTGGCCGCCGCCGTGCTCAGCTCGCTGGTGGCGATCCAGATCAAGCAGCTCACCCGGATCGACAGCGCCGACACCGTGGTGCTTTACACCTACGTGTTCTGGGTGCCGCTGTCGCTGATACCGGCCTTGTTCGTGTGGGTCTGGCCCACCGGTATCGCCTGGCTCTGGCTGCTGGCCACTGGCGTGCTGGGCACCATCGGCCAGTTGCTGTGGACACGCGCACTGCGCCTGGGCGAAGTCTCCGCGCTGACCCCGATCAGCTTCCTGCAGCTGCCGCTGGTGACCTTGTGTGGCTGGCTGTTGTTCGCAGAGACGGTGGATCGCTGGACGATCATCGGCGCCGGCATCATCCTCGCCGCCAACGCCTACATCGCCCATCGCGAAGCGGTGCTGTCACGGCGTGCAGCGAGCGTCGCCGCGAGCGCAGCGGCCAAGCCGGCGGAATAAGGGTTCCGGCCGGGCTGCGCCTGGCACCCGTGGTAGTGCCGGCCGCTGGCCGGCAACCTCAACAGCAACAGCCGAAGCAACAGCAACAGCCGCATTGACTGGGGATGGCGGGGTGGTGTCGGATTGCGGGGACGCCGTAAATACGTCCCTGTAGCAACTGTGTTGCAGGAGGAGCCTGGGCCCCTCCTGCAGACGGGCACGGTAGTGCCGGCCGCTGGCCGGCAGCCTCAGGAGCAACGCCCTCTGGTGCGCTCAGGCGGGGATCGGTCCGCCTTGAGCGTCACGCATACGGGCGTTGAGAATCACCAGCATCTTCCGCATCACCGCCACGATGGCCACTTTGCCTTCCTTGCCCCGCGCTCGCAGCGACTGGTAAAAGTCCCGCAGGCGAGGTTCATGCCGCATGGCCGACATGCTGGCCATGTAGAGCACCTGACGGATCTCAGCCCTGCCGCCATGGATGCTTCGTTTGCCACGCAGGGTCCCGCTGTCGTGGGACATGGGTGCCACACCGACCAGGCTGGCCACGGCCTTGCCACTGATCTTGCCCAGCTCGGGAAGATAGCTGGCCAACACGGCCTGCAGGCCCGGGCCAACACCTTTCATCGACTTCAGGACAGCCAGTTGAGGTTGCTGGGCAACCTGCTCGGCAATCTGTTTTCCCAAGCATTCAACCATCGTCTGCAGGTGGGTGATATTGGCCTGCAGCAGTCGGCGCAATGCACGATCAGTCACCATTTGCTGCTGCTGCCGCGCTACGGTCAGCGCGTGCATCGCCTGTCGACGTGCCCGCACAAATTCCCGCATCTTCCGCTGCCAAGGTTCCAATGGCTGATAGGACGGCAGTTTCACCAAGGCCGCCATCTGCGCCAATGCATAGGCATCCAGGCGGTCGGTCTTGGCCATCTGCCCCATCCCCTGGGCCAGCCTTCGGGCCCGCAGCGCGTTGGCGCGGACCACCGGATGACCAGCGTTGTGCAGGAAGTCCAGCACAGGCTGTTCGTAGCCACCAGTGGCCTCCAGCACGATCTGGACGGCCGGATGCCCTTGCAGCCAGAGGTCCAATTCAGCAAAGCCGGAGCGGCTATTGCTGACCTGCAGGGTCTTTCCGTCTGTCGTGCCAACGTCGAGCCGGCGCTTGCTGACATCAATCCCGATCCCGTTCATCACCGGACTCCGTATAGTCTGGAAGGGTCGAGAGCTCCCCGCTTGCCCAGTCTTATCACTGCGAGTGTCAGCTCCAGCAACTGTTCGGGCGGATCAAGGGAGATTCCGGCGTGGGCGCCAAGCTACATGGCGATCGTCGAGATCCAGGCTTACACGGCGGCCCACGCCGGCTCTCGACACCTACGTTGCCAGATTCCAATCAGATAAGGCTTGGCAGCTGCATCCATGCGGCTGACACCCCGCAATCCGACACCACCCCACCTCTGACAGTTTCCAGGTGTCTGGTAGATCCACGCCATGCGTGGATGAATCTCCATCGAAATCGAATGTTTCGACAATTGATCAAATGATCGAAGAGCATCCACGCATGGCGTGGATCTACCGTGTCGACCAAGGTCGACACCACCAAGAGCAGGCCATGCCATCCCGACAGATTACGGAGATCTGTCGAAGGCGGGGTGGATCCGGTTGCGGGGGCGTGAGCGCCATGGATGGCGTGACCGAGCTTACAGGGACGTACTTGCAGCGTCCCCGCAACCGGACCCACCCCGCCATCCCACAGGAGGCCTGCTTTTGCTTTTGCTGTTGCTGTTGCTTCGGCTGTTGCAGTTGCAGTTGCTTCGGCCTCTGCAGGTGCCGGGCGCAGCCCGGCCGCCCCCCCCTACAGCACCTGGTACGCGCGCTCGGCCGCATCGAACACATTGCCCGGCGCGAACTGCTCGCCCAGGTAATGCAGCGCTTGCCGGTGCTGCTGCAACGAGCGCTGCGCCGCGCCGGGGCCCAGCAGCATCTGCTCGAATTCGATCAGGTCCTGCAGGATGCGCCAATGCCGATACCACGCAATCCAGCGCGGATCGCCCAGGTCGCTGCCATAGCCTTCGGCGAAGCCCAGCGGATGCTCGCGCCCCCAGCGACCACCTACCGCGGCGCCGACAAACATCAGGTCACGCTCGCGTGGGGCCAGTGCCAGGCCGTCCCAGTCAATCAGGTGCAGCGCATCGTCCTGCCCCATCAGCAGGTTGCCCGCGTGCAGGTCGGTGTGGCACAGGCGCAGCGCCGGTGCTTCACCCTGCAATTGGCGATGCAGCGCTTCGGCACGCTGGTGAAGTTCGGCGATGCGCGGCCGCTGCTGCTGCCACAGCGCCAGGAACGCACTGCCGGATCGATCCTGCGCCTGCGCCAGCGTAGACGGATCCCGCAACCATGCCCCCACCGTGTCGACCGCTGCGGTTTCAAGCCGCAACGTCGGCAGGGCCTGGCGCAGCGCCGGCGGAATCTCGGCCTCATGCAGGCGACGCAGCACTTCGCCCAGCTGGCGCCATTGCGCACGGCTCAGGGGTGCCTCGAAGCCCGACTGCCCTTCGATGTAGGGGAACAATGTGAACTGCAGGCCCCAGCGCTGCACCGATGCGCCGCCGGTCAATGCCGGCCACGGCGCAACAATCTCTTCGATGCCCAGGGTGCCACGCAGCCAATGCAGGCTGTCCCACACCGCGGGCGCCACCTGGAAGTTGCGGCACTTCAACCACCAATGGTCGTGGCGGGCATCGATGCGGAACACGCACGCATTGGCGTCGGCGCCCACCGGACGCGGCACCACCGCCGTCGCGTTGATGTCGTAGGACTGCTGCAGGACTTCAACGATCTGCTGCGCCGAAGCGAATGACATGGATGCAGGCGTGCTTTGGTGACGACACCTACTATCGCAGATGGCCTTGCATCCGCACAGGCAATCCGGTCACAACATCGGTGTCCCGAGTCGAAGACCGATCCTGCCGCGCCCTGCTGCAACTGCGGATCCTGCATGCACCTAGAAGAACTCGTCCAGCAGGCGGTAGAACGCGAGCCGGCGCTCATCGGCACCGATGCCATAGCGGGCCAGCAAGGGTGCAACCCAACGGGTGTCGCCATAGTTGTGGACCAAGCTGCGTGCGGCCAACGCCAGGTCCTGGCAACGATCAGCCACACCCAGCCGGCCGCAATCGATGAAACCGCTGAAGCGGCCGTCGACCGCCATCAGATTCGGCAGGCAGGCATCGCCGTGCGCCACCACCAGATCCTCATCCGCCGGACACGTTGCGATCAGCTCGGCATGCACCTGCTCGGCGCTCTGGCCCATTCGTTCATCGTCGAAATCATCCGCATCGATCAACCCTGCGGCAACGCGCGCAGCGACCTCCGGCAAGCGCGATGCGAGGCGATGATCGAACGGACAACCGGCAACCGGCAGCGCATGCAGGGCGCGCAGCGCGTCAGCCAGCAGCACGACCACCTGAGCGGGCGCCAGCGTCGGCGACGATGCCAGGTCATGGCCGGGCAACGCGCTCATCAGCAGCCAACGCCGCCCGCCCTCTTCTGCCGTATCCAGGACCGTTGGCACCGGCTGTCCCTGTGCCCGCAGCCAGCGCAGACGTAGGATTTCGCCCTCCAGTTCGCTGAAAGCATCGATCACTTCCGATTTCAGGAACGCGTCCGGCACCCCCTGGCGCCGCACCCGTGCCACATCGGCGCGCGACACGCCGATGCCCTGCATCTCGATGTCGGCATCGTGCCACGTGTTCCGCCACTGCGACGGCAAGGGCATGGCCCCATCCACATTCGCTGCTGTTCCCATCCCCCCTGCTCCCGTTGCGCCGGCGGCCTGGATTGTCTCCGAACCGTACACTGTTGCGCCACGCGGCTTACACCGCGTAGAAGCCCAGGAACATCGCCACCGCCGACTCGGCCACGCGCGTGCGTTCGGCCTGCGCCAGCGGCGCCTGACCCATCGTCACCTGCGGCCAGAACGCGAAGCTCTTCACCAGGCCCTGCAGCTGATGGCCGGCGAATTCCGGATCGACTTGGCGCAGCCGCCCATCGGCAATCGCCGCACGGATCCATGCGCTGACGCCGCTCTCCTTCTCGCCCATGCGGCAGACGATCGCCTGCGCGCGCTGGGGTGAATGGATGATCTCGGCCATCGCCACCCGTGCCAGGTCGATGAAGTTGGCGTCGCCCAACAGGTCCAGCTTCTGCCGCAGCAGCTGCAGCAATTGCACATCCAGCGGCTGGTCGGCGCGGTACGGCAGCTCGACGCTGGCCACGCTGCTCTGCCACAGCTCTTCCAGGATCAGCGCGAACAGTTCTTCCTTGCTCGGGAAGTGGTTGTAGACGGTGCGCTTGGAGACACCAGCCACCGCCGCGATGCGATCCATGCTGGTCGCCTCGTAGCCGGCTGATCGGAACTCCTCCACCGCCGCGCGGACGATGGCCTCGCGTTTGCGATCGGTAAGGCGTTGCGGGGCATGGGGCATGGCGGAGCCAGACAGCTGAACGGATGCCGCCATTTTACACCCGGTAGTGTACTTTCTGAAATCCGGAAACTACACTGTGCAGTGTACCCTGCGGACGTCACCCATGAAGCGCCTGCTCCTTGTCCTCCTGCTCGGAATCCTCGCCGTGACCGCCTATACCTTCTGCAAATCCTGGTCCCTCCCCGACTTCCCCGATTCGCCGCAGTACCGCGAAGGCAAGTTCCGCAATGCCCTGCCGAAACCGGCAATGGGCTTCCGTAATGGCCTGGAGATCTGGTGGACCTTCCTGTTCAACAAGCCCAAGGGCACCGTGCCCGACCATCCCATCCCGGTGCAGGCGCTGGACCGCGCCACCCTGGACGCGGCACCCGACCGCAGCCTGTTCCGGCTGGGGCATTCGACGATCCTGCTGAAGCTGCGCGGCCAGTACTGGCTGACCGATCCGGTGTTCTCCGAACGCGCCTCACCGGTGCAATGGATGGGCCCGGCACGCTTCCATGCGCCGCCGATCAGCATCGACGAACTGCCGCCGATCGCCGGCGTCATCCTCTCGCACAACCACTACGACCACCTCGACCACGCGGCGGTAATGAAGCTGGCCGGCAAGACCGCGCGCTTCATCGCGCCGCTGGGTGTGGGCGACCAGCTGATCGCCTGGGGCGTGGATGCAGCCAAGGTCGAGCAACTGGACTGGTGGCAGTCCACCGAAGCCACTGGCCTGCGCCTGACCGCAACCCCCGGCCAGCATTTCTCCGGCCGCGGCCTGGGTGACAGCGATCGCAGCCTGTGGGCGTCGTGGGTGATCCAGGACGGTGACTTCCGCATCTTCTTCAGCGGCGACACCGGCTATTTCGACGGCTTCAAGGCCATCGGCGAGAAGTACGGACCCTTCGACCTGACGATGATCGAAACCGGTGCCTACGATCAACGCTGGGCATTCGTGCACATGCAGCCCGAACAGACCCTGCAGGCGCACCTGGACCTGCGTGGCAAGTGGCTGCTGCCGATCCACAACGGCACCTTCGACCTGGCCCTGCACGAGTGGCAGCAACCGTTCGAACGCATCAGCGCATTGGCTGCCGCAAAGAACGTGCCGGTGGCCACGCCGATGATGGGCGAGGTGCTGGACATGCAATCACCGACCGCTGGTACGCGCTGGTGGGAGCGTGTGCAACTGTAACGGCCTGTCGCGCAGCGACCCTCAACCGGGATGCTGAACCAGCCGTTCCTGCTCCTTCGCCACATTGATCTGCAGCGCCGCAGCAGCGAGCTCCGCCAGCTCGCTGCTGACCTTCTGGCTGCCGCGCGCCTGCATCCACGAAAGAATATCGGCCAGATGCCAGATCGACGCGCTGCCTTCGTGCACCGGTGCCGGAAACGTCTGCGGGTGCGCGAGCAGCAACTTGCGCATGTTCTGCCGTGACATGCCCAGCAGATCAGCGACATCCGTCAGACCAACCAGATCGATACTGACTTCGATCAGCTCGGCACCGGGTACGGCACGCTGGACATCTCCCAGCGCGGAGCACATCGCCTCAGCGGCACTGCTCGCCTCACGACAGAATTCCAGCGCCAGACTCGCCGGGCTCCCTACGCCCAGCAGTGCATCTCCACATCCAGCATCGTGCAGGTGCCGTTCGAGGACGCCAGGATCACCCGAGGTATCGAGCAGGCGGTATCTCAGGGTGAAGTTGAATTCCGTCTTCAAAGGACCTGCGTCTCCCTGAGTCAGCAAGGGCGGCTACCGCGAGCGCCGCTAGACTGCCGAAAGTACAGAATCTCCGTCGCGTTTCCAGAGGCGAATGCGCCACTCACAGTTCGAGGTGAACTCCAAACCCTGCCTCACCCTCGGCCAACCCAGGTCGCAGCTCAAGCGATGGGATCAGGTAATCACCACCATTCTGCCGCCGGTACGCAATCACCGGATCGCTCGCCAGCCCATCCAGCCGCGCGCCCAGCCCCTCCAGCACGCCAGGCAAGGACGCCTCATCGATACGGCTGCTGCGGTAGATCACGTGCGCGGGCAGCACGTCAAAGCCGGGATAGAACAGGATGCCGTGCTGGATCGGGAACAGCACATCGTCGATCGGCCCATTGATGCCGCGCGGACCGTAATGCGACTCCCAACCACCGGTGGTGACCACCAGCATCGCGCGCTTGCCAGACATCGCGCCCTCGCCATAGCGGTCGCCCCAATGCCGGTCGGAATGTTCGCCCACGCCATAGGCAAAACCATAGGCATACACGCGATCCACCCAACCCTTCAGGATGGCCGGCATCGAGAACCACCACAGCGGGAACTGCAGGATCACCGCGTCGGCCCAGCGCAGTTTTTCCTGCTCGGCGGCGATGTCGGCGCTCTGCCGGCCCGTCCTGAAGGCGTCGCGCGAATCCAGTGACGCGTGGAACGGCACCGAAGGATCCCGCCCGGGGTGATCGTCGGCATCGATCTGCGCCTTCCATTGCATGGCATGCAGGTCGGACACCTGCACGGTGTGGCCGGCGCGTTGCAGGTGCTCGACGGTGAAGGCCTTCAGGCTGCCATTGAGCGAGGTCGGTTCGGGGTGGGCGTAGACAAGCAGAACGTTCATGGTGGTACCAGGGAGGGAATGCCGGCCATGTTGGGTGCCGACACGCTATAGTTGAAATGAATTCCTGCAATCCCCGGCATTGCCATGGACAATACCCTGCGTCGCATCGACCTCAACCTGCTGGTAACTCTGCAGGCCTTGCTGGAAGAGCAGAACGTCACCCGCGCGGCCGAACGCCTGCATCTGGCCCAGCCCACGGTCAGCGTGCAGCTGGCGCGCCTGCGCCACCTGTTCGATGATCCGCTGCTGCTGCCGGGGCCACGCGGCATGCGTGCCACCGCACGGGCCGATGCGCTGCGCGAACCATTGGCCGACGCACTGGCTGCACTGCAGCGTGCGGTCGCACCGGTGCAGGCGTTCGATCCGGCCCAGGCCACGCAGACCTGGCGGATCATGGCGTCGGACTTCGGCGAAACCACGATCGTCCTGCCGGCATTGGCCGACCTGCGCGCGCGCGCACCCGGCACGCGCCTGGCCGTGGTCAGCCTGGCGCCGGCGCAGATGGTGGCGCAGAGCGAACGCGGCGAGATCGATCTCGCCCTCCACATCACCGCCGACGCGCCTGCCTCCCTGCACCATCGCCCGCTGTTCCAGGAACGCTACGTGCTGGCCGGGCGTCGCGACCATCCACGACTGAAGCGGCGGCCGACGCTCAAGCAGTTCTGCGCGTTGGACCACGTGATCGTGTCACCGGATGGCGGCGGTTTCCATGGCGGCACCGACAGCGCTTTGGCGCATGTTGGTGCGCGTCGCAACGTGGTGCTGTCGGTGCCGCACTTCCTGTTCCTGCGCAGCGTGCTGCTGCGCACGGACCTGGTGGCGATGATGCCCTCGCGCCTGGTCGCGCAGGACCCGGCCTTGAAGGCGGTTGCGGCGCCCATTGATGTGCCCGGGTTCGAGATGGTGATGCTCTGGCACGAACGCGTGCATCGCGATCCGGCACATCGCTGGCTGCGCGAGCGTATCTGTGCGCATTCATGAAACCTCGTGCCAAGACCCGCCCGGGAAATATTGCGACGCGTCATGTAACCGGTTACATCCCTTGCTAGCGTAAGCCCGCCCGTTCCCGGGCCCTGCCGATGTGAGGCCTTCGCAATGACGTTGTGCGCTGACCGCTGGACCGCTGCCCGCCTGCCGAACCGGCGCCTTGCCGCGGCCCTGCTGCTCGGCCTGTCACTGGCCGCCACCGCCACCGCACAGAACCTGCCACCGCGCGCGCAATGGCAGGCCAGCGCGTCGTCGCAGCAGGTTCCAGCGATGGCGATCAGCCACCTGATCGACAACGATCCGAAGACGGTGACCGGCGGCGCGTTCAGTCCCGGCCACTGGTTCCAGGTCGATCTCGGCAAGCCTGCGATGCTGGCCGGTGCACGCCTCACCTGGGATGTCTCCAACCCCGAGGGCTATTCGCTGCAGACCTCGCTCGACGGCGAGCAGTGGCAGAGCGCCTACGTCATGGGCGATTCGCTGGGCGGCATCGAAACCCTGTACTTCGCGCCGCGACAGGCCCGCTACCTGCGCTTGGCCAGCCCGCAGCGCACTTCCGACTGGGGCGTATCCATCTTCGAAATGGAACCGCTCGACACCACGCTCAGCGCACGGGTGACCGGGCTGGACGCCACCCAGTCCGCCGCGCTGTGGCAGGGCGGCGGCACGGTTGCCATCCCCGCAGGCAAAGGTGGCATCCACACGCTCGACATCACCCTGCCCCGCGCCCAGCCCAGCACCGGGCTGGCGGTGGACTGGGCCAACGTGCACGGCGCTGCACGCCTGCAGGCGCAGGACGCGCTGGGCCGCTGGCACGAACTGGCGCGCGATGCGCAGGCGGCGACCCGGCAGCAGAGCTGGCTGGCGGCCGACGCGCCACTGGACATCCAGGCACTGCGGCTGACCGTGGAAGGCGATGCCCCCCAGGTCAAACGCATCCGCCTGCTCGGCCCGAAGGCGGTGATGACGCCGATGAAGCGGTACCAGATCGCCGCCAGCGGCGCGCAGCGCGCGTTGTTCCCGGCCTCGCTGCACATGCAGCAGACCTACTGGACCGCAGTGGGCGTGCATGCGGGCCGGCAGAAATCGATCTTCGACGAATACGGCAACATCGAAGCCTACAAGGGCGCACCGCTGGTGCAGCCGATCTGGCGCAGTGCCGATGGCCGCGCGACCGGTGCTGCGGAACAACCGGTGCAGCACGCACTGCGCGATGGCTGGAAGCCGATGCCGTCTGCCACGTGGTCACCGCAGCCCGGGCTGGAACTGCGCAGCGAAGCCTTCGCCATCGAGCGCGACGGGCAACCGGTCACCTTCGTGCGCCATCGCCTGCGCAACACCGGCAGCGCGGCCATCGAAGGCACGCTGACCCTCGCAGTGCGACCGATGCAGATGAACCCGCCGTGGCAGAACGGCGGCCTGTCGCCGATCCGCCAGGTGGCCGTCGAAGGCAACCGCGTGCGCGTCAATGGCCGCACGCTGCTGCAGTCACTCAGCGCGGTGGATGCCGCTGGCACCGCCCCCTTCGGCAACGAAGGCGACACCGAGATCACCACGGCCATCGCCAGCGGGCAACTGCCCGCCGCACAGCAGTCCAGCGATGCCGCAGGCCTGGCAGCGGCGGCATTGAGCTACCGGGTCACCCTGGCACCCGGTGCCAGCGACGCGGTGGTGGTGGCCTTCCCGCTCGGCACCTCCACCGCCGATGCCAATGGCGTGCTGCCGGAAGCACCAGCCCTCAACCTCGCGTCGCTGCCGCGCGACGGCGACAAGGCGTTCGACACGCTGGCCAGCCGCGCCTCCGCTGATTGGCAGGCGCGGCTGGGCCAAGTCGGCCTGCGCCTGCCCGACCCTTCACTGGTGGACATGCTGCGCGCACAGGCCGCCTACATGCTGATCAACCAGACCGGCCCGGCCATGCAGCCCGGTCCGCGCAACTACAACCGCTCCTTCATCCGCGATGGCATGGCCACCTCGGCCGTGCTGCTGCGCATGGGCGAAGCCAAGGTGGCACGCGACTACCTGGCCTGGTACAGCGAACACGGCGTGCACGGCAATGGCCTGGTGTCGCCCATCCTCAACGACGATGGCAGCGTCAATACCGGCTTCGGCTCGGACATCGAGTACGACAGCCAGGGCCAGTACGTCACCCTCGTTGCCGACGTCGCCCGGCTCGATGGCGGGCCGGAAAGCGTGCGTGCCTACCTGCCCAAGGTGAAGGCCGCGCTGCGCTTCCTGCAGGAACTGCGCGAACGCACGCTGGTGCCGGGCTACATGGCCGACCAGCCATCGCCGGAGCGCTTCGCCGGCATCCTTGCGCCGTCGATCAGCCACGAGGGCTATCCCTCACCCACACACAGCTACTGGGATGACTACTGGGGCCTGAAGGGCTGGCATGACGGCGCGTGGCTGGCCGAATCGCTGGGCGACCACGAAACCGCCACGTGGGCGCGCGAACAGTACAAGGCGCTGTATGACGCGCTGCATGCCTCGATCCGCGCGACGATGGCATGGAAGGGCATCGACTTCATTCCGTCATCGGCTGATCTCGGCGATGGCGACCCGACCGGTGTATCGATCGCGCTGGATCCCACCGGTGCGCAGAGCGTGCTGCCGGCCGAGGCCCTGCGCACCACCTTCTCCCGCTACCTGGACGGTGTGCGCAAGCGCAACCAGCCCGGTGCGCTGTATGCCTACACGCCGTATGAAATCCGCAACGTGCTGAGCTACGTGCACCTGGGCCAGCCCGAAGCGGCCGACGAACTGCTGCAGGGCCTGCTGCACGATCGCAGGCCGCTGGAATGGCAGGTGCTGGCCGAGGTCGTGCACTCGCGGTTGCGCTTCCCGCGCTACCTGGGCGACATGCCACACACCTGGATCGGCGCCGAATACGGCCGCACCCTGTTCGGCATGCTGATGCGCGAGGACGACGACGCGTTGTCGCTGCTGCCGGGCACGCCCCCTTCCTGGGTCGCTGGCGAGGGCCTGGCCGTGGACCGCCTGCCCACCGCCTATGGCACCCTGCAGATGCAGGCGCGGCAGCGCGACGGCAACCTGACCGTGTCGCTCGGCAAGGGGCTGCGCAAGGGCACGCCGGTACGCGTGTGGTGGCCCAGCCGTACCCTGCCCAAGGACGTGCGCGTGGATGGGCGACCGGTACGGAACTTCGACAAGGACGGCGTGCTGCTCGATGGCCCGTTCCGCACCCTGGAGGCACGTTGGCAGTAATGCCGATGCAGGAAGCGAAGTGATCGAACTTCTACTCGATGGCAGCGCTGACCCCGGTAGAGGCCGACCTTGGTCGGCATGCCCCGCCTCGCATTCCGGTGGGTGCCAACCTTGGTCGGCAGCCCCTCCTCGCATTCCGGTGGGTGCCAACCGTTGGTTGGCACGCCCTCCGGTAGATGCCGACCTTGGTCGGCACGCCTTCCGTCGAGCAAGCTCGACGCCTACCAAGCGGCATCGCTAGAACCCTGGCAACCCCGGTGGATTGGTCTGCGACTGCGGCACCGCTTCTTCGGCTACGTTCCAGCGCGCCAGCACCTTCGCGTAGGTACCGCTGCTGATCTGGGTGTTCAATGCTTGGGTCACCGCATCGGCCAGGCCACTGCCCTTGCGCGTGGTCACCGAAATCGCCGCTGCGTCCGGCCAGCCACCCGGGAACAGGCCGACCCGGCGCACCTTGCCATCACGCGCCGAATAGGCGCCGGTGGCATTCGGCTCGAACGACACGTCGGCGCGGCCGGTGATCACTGCCAACCGCCCGATCACCGCATCATCGAAGTACTGGTACTCCACCGGTTTCAGGCCTGCGGCGATGTTCTGCTTGTCCCATTGGCGCAGGATCTGGTCCTGGTTGGTGCTGGCCCCCACCACCACTTTCAGCCCTGCCACGTCGGCCGGTGTGGCGATCTTCTGGATCGGTCCATCGGTGCGGGTGTAGATGCCCAGCAGGTCGAAACGATAGCTGGAGAAATCGAACTTCTTCTTGCGTTCTTCAGTGACCGTCACGTTCGACAGCACCGCATCGTACTTGCCCGATTCCAGCCCCAGCGGCCAGTCGGCCCAGGCCACCGGCACCACCACCAGCTTCAGGCCCAGGCCATCGGCGATCAATCGCGCGATGTCCGGCTCCACGCCCACCACTTCCTTGCTGTCGGCACCGTAGTCGGCCAACGGCAGCTGGCCTGGATGGGTGGCGATGGTGAACGCGCCCGGGGTGACGAAGCGATAGCCGGCCGGAATCAGCGCCTGCGCCTTCGGATCGGGCGTGCCCTTCAGTAACTGTGCATTGCTGGCGGCCAGCGAGGTCGCCGCAACGGGCACGCCGTCGGGGTCCTGGCGCACGCGCGAATAGACGATGCCGGCAATGCCGATGACCAGCACACCGACGATCAACAGGGTGCTGCGTGCGGGACGTCGCTGCGATGCTGGGCTCATGGCGGTTCTCGAAGGGGAGTTACAGGGTCTTGGCCAGGAAATCGGCGGTGCGTTGCTGGCGCGGGTGTTCAAACAGCGCGTCCGGCGTGCCCTGCTCGATCACCCGGCCCTGGTCCATCATCACCACGTGGTCGGCCACGCGGCGGGCGAAGCCCAGTTCGTGGGTGACGATCACCAGCGTGGTGCCGGAACTGGCCAGTTCCTCGATCACGCTCAGCACCTCCGACACCAGCTCCGGGTCCAACGCGGAAGTCGGCTCGTCGAACAGCAGTACCTTCGGCTGCAGGGCCAGCGCGCGGGCGATGGCCACACGCTGCTGCTGGCCGCCAGACAGCTGGCGCGGGAAAGCATCGGCCTTGTCGGCCAGCCCCACCCGCTCCAGCAGGGTGCGTGCCTGCTGCTCGGCCTGGGCGCGCGAAATACCGCGCACCGCGATCGGCGCTTCGATGATGTTCTCCAGTGCGGTCATGTGCGGGAACAGATTGAAGCCCTGGAACACCATGCCGACTTCCGCGCGGCGACGGCGGATCTCGCCTTCCGGCAGCTCGTACAGGGTGTCGCCGTCGCGGCGGTAACCGATCAGCTGGCCGCCCACGGTGACGAAGCCGCTGTCAGCGCGTTCAAGATGATTGATCAGCCGCAGCAGCGTGGACTTGCCCGCACCGGACGGACCGATCAGCACCGTCACGCTGCCGGCCCTCAGTTCCAAGTGCACGTCATCAAGCACCGTCTGCTCTCCGAAGGCCTTGCCCACGCCCTGCAGGGACACAGCCGCGCCCGTTCCGGCCTCGATCGGCACGGCAAATGCCGCGCGGCTGGGCACGCGTGCAGCGGTCGCCGCCGCCCGCGGAGCTGCAGACGATACCCGCGACACGTTGCGCTCATGCTGCAGCTGGCCGCGGGCAAAGCGCTGCTCCACCCGCCGTTGCAGCAGCGAAAGCACCGTCAGGATCACCAGGTACCAGACCGTGGCCACCATCAGCAGCGGCACCACCTCCAGGTTGCGCCGGTAGATCACCTGCACGGTGTAGAACAGCTCCGGCAACGCCAGCACGTAGACCACCGAGGTGCTCTTGGCCAGGCCGATCACATCATTGAACGCTGCAGGCAGGATCGAACGCATCGCCTGCGGCAGGATGATGCGGCGCACCTGGCGCCCACGCGGCAGGCCCAACGCGGCGGCCGCCTCGTACTGGCCGTGGTCGACCGACAGGATGCCACCACGGATCACCTCGGCCGAGAACGCCGCCTGGTTCAAGGTGAGGCCGAGCACGGCGGCAGTGAACACGCCGATCAGCTGCGTGGTCGGGTACGAGAACAGGCTGATGCCGGTGAATGGAACGCCCAGTTCGATGGTGCTGTACAGGTAACCCAGGTTGTTCAGCAGCAGCAACAGCACCAGCAGCGGAATCGAACGGAACAGCCACACGTAGCCCCACGACACTGCCGACAACAGCGGTGAACCGGAGACCCGGGCTAAGGCCAGCAAGGTGCCCAGCGCGAAGCCGAGGCCGGTACCAAGTGCGGTCAGCAGCAGCGTTCGCCCCAACCCTTCCAGTACCGGCCGGGCAAAGAACCACTCGGCGAACGTGCCCCAGCCCCAGCGCGGATTGCCCAGCACCGACTGCAGGCCGATCAGGATCAGCGCGAGTGCCAACACCGTGCCGATCACCTGCAACGGATGCCGCGCCGGCACGATCTTCAGCGCCGTGGCCGGCTGGCGGACAATGCCCTCGATGGCAGTGGAAGGCGCACTCATGCCGCCGCTCCATGCAGTGCGAGGGCGGCTGCGTCGCCCGCCTGTGGCTGTGGCACCAGGTGTTTCTCGAACGGCAGATGCGCGATGGTTTCCGGGTCCGCATGCAGATCGAACAACGCGGTGTAGCCGTGGCTGAGGTACAGGCCGACCGCCTCGGGCTGGCGGAAGCCGGTGGTCAGGAACACACGCCGATAGCCCTGCCGAGCAGCCTGGTCTTCCAGTTCCTGCAGCACGCGCCGGGCGATGCCCTGCCGACGCAGGCCAGGCAGCGTCCAGATGCGTTTGAACTCGGCGGTGTCCTCATCGCGATGCGGCATGAACGCGCCACCGGAAATCGCCACGCCGTCGCGCAGCAGCAGCACGAATGCACCGACCGGGGCAGCGAAGGCTTCGGCCGGATAGCGCTGCAGCTCCTCGCGGGCACTGCCACCGATACGCCGGCGCACGTCCGCATAGCGGTGGTCGTACTCCTGCTCCAGGCCGTCGAACAACGGACGCGCCAGCGGGTCGTCCACCGAGGTGTACAGGAACCGATCGTTGTCGTACCGCACGCTCATGCCACGTCCTCCACCAGATAGTGCTCAGCCAGACGCGCCCACAGGCTGGCCGCCGGGGCGATGGCCGCGTCGTTGAACACATAGCGCGGGCTGTGCAGCGGCGCGCTGTCGCCGTTGCCGACGAACACGAAACTGCCCGGCCGCGCCTGCAGCAGGAAGGCGAAGTCCTCGCTGGCGGTACGCGGTGCGAAGGCCTCCACCACCTGCCCCGCACCGAACCCCTGTATCGCCACCTCGCGGATGCAGGCCGTCTGCTCAGGGTGGTTGATCACGCTGGGGAAGCCGCGCGGGAATTCGATCTCGGCACGCGCGCCGAAAGCAGCGGCGGTCTGCTCGGCAATGTCGGTGACCCGCCGGCGCAGCGTATCGCGCACCTCCGGCAGGTAGGCGCGCACGGTCAGCTTCAGTTCCACCACATCGGGGATGACATTGGCCGCCTGCCCACCGTGGATCGAGCCGACGGTGACCACGCCCATCTGCCGCGGATCGACGTTGCGCGACACCACGCTCTGCAGCGCGGTGATGATGTGCGCGGCAGCCAGGATCGGATCGACGCTGCCCTGCGGCTCGGCGCCGTGGCCGCCCTTGCCGATCACCCGCAGACGCGCCCAGTCCACCGAGGCCATCGCCGGTCCGTCGACGAAGCCGAAGTGCCCCACCGGCACGCCCGGCCAGTTGTGCAGGCCATAGATGGCATCGACCGGGAAGCGTTCGAACAGGCCATCGGCGATCATCTTCGAAGCACCCGAGCCGGTTTCCTCGGCCGGCTGGAACACCAGCTGCAACGTGCCATCGAAACGCCCGTGGTGCGCAAGGTAGTGGGCAGCCGAGAGCAGGATGGCGGTGTGGCCATCGTGGCCGCAGGCGTGCATCAGGCCTTCGCGCTGGCTGGCATAGGCCAGCCCGGATTCTTCATGGATCGGCAGCGCATCGATGTCGGCGCGCAGACCCAATCGGCGACGGCCCTGCCCACGCTGCAGCGTACCGACCACGCCGGTGCCACCGATGCCGGTGCTGACCGCGTAGCCCCATTGCTGCAGCAGCTCGGCCACGCGGGCGCTGGTGCGGTGCTCTTCGAAGGCCAGTTCCGGGTGCTGGTGCAGGTCGTGGCGGATCGCGATGGCCTGTTCGGCACGTGCCGCGATTTCGGGCAGCACGCCAGTCGTTGGGGAACTCCGCCGGGCATGGCCCGGCGCTACCGCGTTTTCTCCGCTCATCGCCCTACCCCGCCTTCCGCGCCGGCTCGGCGTCGCTTGCATGGCGGCTGGCCTTGTACGGCAGGCCCAGATGCTCACGCAGGGTCTGTCCCTCCACCTCGCGCTGGTGGTAGCCGCGCGCCTGCAGGATCGGCAGCACGTGGCTGACGAAATCATCCAGGCCTTCGCGCTGCGCGGCGAAGCCGAGGATGAAGCCATCGCTGGCGCCGGCGTCGAACCAGCGGATCAGTTCGTCGGCCACATGTTCCGGCGTGCCGATGAAGTTCGGCCGCGGGCTCACCGCCTGCAGTGCCACCTGGCGCAGGCTCAGGCCCTGCTCGCGCGCGTCCTGCTTGATGCGGTCGGTGGTGGAGCGGAAGGAATTGGCGCCGATGTCACCCAGCTCCGGGAACGGTGCATCCGGATCGTACTGGCTGAAATCATGGTGGTCGAAGAAGCGGCCGAGATACGCCAGGGCATCGTCCAGCCCGGCCAGCGCGGCAATCGCCTGGTACTTGGCCTCGGCGTCTTCCGCCGTACGGCCAACGATCGGGCCGATGCCCGGGAAGATCTTGACGTCACCGGCGCTGCGGCCATGGGCGATCGCCGAGTTCTTCACCTTCTGGGTAAACGCGCGGGTCTCCTCCAGCGACGGCGCGTGGGTGAATACCGCATCGGCGTACTTGCCGGCCAGCGCAATGCCATCGTCTGACGATCCGGCCTGGAAAATCACCGGCTGCCCCTGCGGCGAGCGCTGGATGTTGAGTGGGCCTTCCACCTGGAAGAAGCGGCCCTTGTGGTCGAGGCGGCGGAACTTCTCCGGCGCGAAAAACGTGCCGCTGTCGCGGTCACGCACGAACGCATCGTCATCCCACGAATCCCACAGCCCCTGTACCACCTCCAGGTACTCATCAGCAATCTGGTAGCGCAGCGCGTGTTCCGGATGCGGACGCCCGTAATTGCGACCCGAGCCTTCCAGCGGCGAGGTCACCACGTTCCACCCTGCACGGCCACCGCTGAGCAGATCCAGCGAAGCGAACTGGCGCGCCACGGTGAACGGATCGCTGTACGAGGTGGAGAGCGTGCCGGCCAGGCCGATCTTCTTCGTCGCCGTCGCCAGCGCCGACAGCAGCGAGATCGGCTCGAAGCGGTTGAGGAAATGCGGGATCGACTTCTCGTTGATGTACAGCCCGTCGGCAACGAAGCCGAAGGCAATGCCGTTGTCCTCGGCGGTACGCGCGATGTCGATGTAGTAGCCCAGGTTGACGCTGGCATCGGGCACGTTGGACGGATGCTTCCACGCATGCATGTGGCTGCCGGGGCCCTGCAGCATGATGCCGAACGGGATGGGACGCGGGGTCGTGCTCATGGAGTGGCTCCAGCAGTCAGGCCACCGCCGCGCGGGGCGCGGGCGACAGCAGTTCAAGGGACGTCAGGCGTGCGTCGAGGTCGGCCACCGGCGCGTCGAGGATGAATTCACCGACGCCGAAACGGCGGTGCAGCGCATCCAGCTCGCTGTGTACATGCTGCGCATCGCCAGAGAGCACGCTGGGGCGTGTCTCTTCGATGCGGAAATCAGCAACCCCCATCTGCCGCGCATATTCGGCAGCGGCCTCGGGGCTGGGCAGGTTCACCGTCTGCCCTGGCGCCAGGTGCAACTTGTAGACCCGCAGCGCGCCGATGTGGCGGGCGGCGGCCTCGCTGGTGGGCGCGGCGAAGGCCACCGTTGCCAGCAACGGGGCGTGCGCGGACACCGCGCGATAGGCCTCGAAGGCGGCCTCGATGTGCTTCGGGTCGCCATCGAAGTGCGCGGCGTAGACGAAGCGCCAGCCAAGCTCTGCGGCCTGCCGCGCACTCTGTGGACTCGCGCCCAGCAGGAAGCGCTCCGGCGGCGTCTGCGGAATCGGCCGCGCCTGAGCGTCGGCCTGCGCATCGGACAGATAGCCTTCCAGGTCGCGCAACTGCTGGTCGAAATCGGCGAACGGCGGGCGACCGGCGGCCAGTGCGGCAGTCGATGCCGGCAGACCGCCCGGCGCCTTGCCCACGCCCAGATCCACGCGCCCGGGCGCAAGGGCGGCCAGCAGATTGAAATTCTCGGCCACCTTGTAGGGGGCGTAGTGGCGCAGCATCACCCCGCCACTGCCGATGCGGATGCGCCGGGTCTGCGCCAGCACCCACGCCGCCAGCACTTCCGGTGCCGGGCTGGCCAGCGCCGGCGCGGCATGGTGTTCGGCAAACCAGTAGCGGTGGTAACCCAACTGCTCGGCGCGCTGCGCTAGTTGCAGGCTGTTGCGCAGCGCCTGTTCCGGCGTGCTGCCGTCGGCCACCGGGCTCTTGTCCAACACGCTGGTGAGGTAGCTCATCGTCACGTCCTCGCTCAGGGATGGGCCACGGGAATGCCGAGCAGGCCATTCAGTGCCGCCAGGATCGGCTCGGCACCGGAGATGTACTGGCGCTGCTGGTACTCACCACTGGCGTGCTCGTTGACCACGCCCTGCGGCAGCACCAGCTTCGGCAGCGACTGGTCCTGCTCACCGATCTCGGCGATCACCTCGCGGCGCGGCCGGCTGAAGCCGATGCGGCGCACGTCCAGTTGTGCGTCCAGGCCATCGATGCTCGACAGCGCACCTTCCAGCAGCAGGCTGTGCCGGCAGAAGAAGCGTTGGCCGGGCAGCTGGCCGTCCTCGAACTCGCAGTCCAGCAGGAACAGGATGGGTTTGTGGGTTGCGTCTACAGCCACGGGATCGTCCTCGTAGGGGCCGGCAATGCACTGCCGCTTCGATATCGATGCTAGAGAAGGACGGCCCGATGCCAGCGCCGGAACTCGACAATCCACGGTCGGATCCGGCCATGCAGATGCAGGTTGGCAATAAGGTCATGGCGCGGCGCTAGGCAATCCGTCGCAGTGGCGGTGCTGCGGATGCCGCCAGCGGCACGACATGTCCCGCCGCACGCTCGGCCGCCAGTTGAATGCGTGCCTGCAGTGCAGCGCTGTTGATCCGGTCGCCGTCGAAGTCGGCTGGCGTGGCATACACCCCGATCGGCAACGTATGCGCCTGCAGGAAGCTGAAAAGCGGCCGCAGCTGATGGTCGATCACCAGGGCGTGGCGCTCGCTGCCACCGGTGGCCGCCAGCAGTACTGGTGTATCCACCAGCGCGTCCAGCCCGATGAAGTCGATCAGGTGCTTGAACAGGCCCGGATAGGACCCGCGATACACCGGCGTGGCCGCCACCAGCAGCTGCGCCGACTCAATCGTGGCCAGCGCGCGCTCCACCTGCGGCTCTACTTCACTGCGCTGCAGCGCCTGCCCCAGCGAGCGTGCGATCGGCGCCAGCTCGACCAGCTCCACGCTGATGTTGACCCGCTCGCGCAGTTCTTCCAGCAGATGCCGCACCAGCAGCAACGTGCGCGACGTCGCCGAACTGGTCGGCGACCCCACCAATGCAACCACCTTCAATGCAGAAGACATGACCCCTCCTCGGTAGCGCCGGGCCATGCCCGGCGACGTTTCACATGAACCTCAGAACCGGTAATTGACGCGCCCGTACCAGAACGTCCCGACGTTGCTCAGCACATCACCGCTGTCCCAAGTGGTCTCGATGCTGGCCACATCGGTGGCGCTGCGTGCGTACGCGGGCACTTTGCGGGTGCGCTTGTCGAACAGATTGTTGATGCCCAGCGCCGCGCTCCAGCCCGCGCCCAGCTCTACGCCACCGGACAGGTTGGTCACCAGCACCGGCGGCTGCTTGTACTCCACGCCGTTGTTCAGGCGCTTGATCGGGCCGTAGTAGGTGAAGTCCACGTTCGAACGCCAGCGCCCGTTCTGCCAGCCCAGCCCCGCCACCTGCGTGTACGACGGCGTGCGGAAGCGCAGCGCGTACTCACTGGATTTGGTCAGCAGGTTGATGTTCGGCAGCCCCTGCAGCGCCTGCGGAATCGCGCTCACTTTTTGGATGGTGGTGCGGCCCACATTGGCCGCGTAGCTCCAGCGCAGCTTGCCCCACTGCGTTTCCTGGTTGGCTTCCAGGGTCAGCTCCACGCCGCGCGTGCGGGTGTCGCCCACGTTGGTGAAGTAGCTGGCGTAGAACGCATCACCGGGCAGGATGCTGATGCCGGCCGTGCCCAGCAGCGCGTCGATGGTGTTCTTCTGCGCGGCGGTCAGCACGGTGCCACTGTTGTCGGTCACCCGCGCCGGGTCCTGCGCGTTGTAGCCGATCTGGCTGGACTGGCCCAGCTGGCCACGGATGTCGATCTGGTACGCATCCACCGCCAGATGGAAGGCCGGGCTCGGGTCCCAGGTCACGCCGAGGCTGTAGTTGGTGGCCTTCTCCGGCTTCAGTGGCGTAGCGCCCAGCGCCACTGCTGCCGGCGAAGCGACCTGCGCCACCAGCGTGGTACCGCACGGGCAGCTGCCGGTGGCCTGGTAGAACTGCGCGCCCAGGCTCGGCGCGTGGAAGCCATTGCTGACCGTGGCACGTACGCCCAGCGCATCGGTGAAGTCGAAGCGCGTGGTCAACCGACCGGTCGACACCGTGCCGAAGTCCGAGTGGTCTTCCCAGCGCGCGGCGGCATCGAGGTACCAGCGCGACGTGATGTTGGTCGCTGCACCGGCGTACACCGCCTTGCTGTTGCGGGTGGCCTTCACCGCATCGGCGGTCGAATAGCCCACGAAGGCGGCCGCACCGAAGCCGGTGTACGACTCCCACTGCCCTGCCCCGCGTTCGTATTGTTCGTGCTGGTACTCGGCACCGGCACTCACTTCCAGCGGCGATGCGAAGGCCGCCACCTCGAAGCCTCGACGCAGATCAAGGTTGGCGATGCCCTGCTGGTAATCCAGCTTGCCATCATAAAAGTCGGTCGGCGAGCCGGGGTACGGCAGCGAGTAGTTCACCGAATTGCGGGTGTAGGTGCGCACCGTGTTGCGGTTGCCGGTCAGGCTGAAGTCGTAGTCCCACCCCGCAACCTGACCCTTCACCCCAGCCGTGCCGGTGTACTGCTTCTCCTTGGTTTCCAGCACCGGCAGAAAGCCATCGGGAAACACGCTCAGCACGCCCGGTGCCTTGTAGGTGGTGAAGATCGTTGCCGGCAGGCGGAAGTTCTGGATCGCCTGCGCGGTGCGGTCGCTGGCGGTCGCATTGGCGTAGAACTGGGCGTTCTCGCCCAAGCCATGGCCCACGTTCACCGCGAAGGCCTTCAGCGCATACGACGGCGAGCTGAGGATGATATTGGCCTCGGCATCGCGCCCGGCCTCGGCCGGGTTCGGCGTCGCTCCAGCCGGCAAGCGGTTGTTTGGACGCAGCGCCACCAGGTTGCCGTTGCCATCCACGGCGGGATAACTCAGGTAGTCGTCGATGTAGCGCCGCGTGCGGATCGCATGGTGCTGGCGCGTGCTCTCGCCGGACAGGTTGATGAAGCCATCCTCGCCCCACGGCAGGCCGATGTTGGCGCGCACGCTGGTGCGGCTACCGTCGCCATCGGTGCTCTGCCCGCTCTCCACCGACACATCGCCACCGTGCGCCTGCGATTTCAGGATCACGTTGATCACTCCGGTGATCGCGTCCGAACCATAGATGGCCGAAGCGCCGTCGCGCAGCACCTCCACATGGTCGATGGCCGACACCGGAATCAGCGCCAGATCGGCCCAGGCGTGGCCGGGATAGCCGCCACCGTTGGCGCCACTGACATACGCGCTGGCGTTGCGGCGCTTGCCGTTCACCAGCACCAGCGTGTAACCCGGCGACAGGTTGCGCAGCTGGTAACCGCGGATCAGGCTTTCCTGGTCGCTCTGGTAACCGCCGATCTGGCTGAGCGATGGCAGGCTGCGCTGCAGCGCTTCCAGCAGGTTGGCCTGGCCGGTCGCGGCCAGGTCCTCGGCGGAAATCACGTCGATCGGTGTCGAGCTGTTCTTCACCGTGCGCGTGCTGGTGCGTGAACCGGTCACCACCACCGCATCCAGCGTGGACGCAGCAAGGTTGGCAGATGCAGCCGTGGCTGCCGACGGTGCATCGGCCTCAGC
Source organism: Stenotrophomonas sp. G4 (assembly GCF_003428825.1). Classification (NCBI taxonomy): domain Bacteria; kingdom Pseudomonadati; phylum Pseudomonadota; class Gammaproteobacteria; order Lysobacterales; family Lysobacteraceae; genus Stenotrophomonas; species Stenotrophomonas sp. G4. Next base: position 1,907,107 of record NZ_CP031741.1, on the reverse strand, counting down.
CGCATACGCCGGAGCAGCGGCAAGCGTGGCGGCAATCAGCAGGGAGAGCGTGGACAGCGCAGGAATGTGGGCAGCAGGCATGGGGGCTCGTGGGGGTGGGCCGGAGACACGCCTCCATTCAAGAGCCCACGCCCAACACGCAACAGCGGATATCGCGTCATGTGACCGTCACATCGCGCCAGCCACATGACTGCTGGTAATGACCTTACGCAGCAACGCGCGCGCGTCCGGTGCCAACGGAAACCGGCCACCGGCCATATGCCGCACTGGCATCACCTCATGCCGCCACGACACGCTGGCGCAGGCACCTTCATCGGTAGCATCAAGCCATGCCCACCCTGCCCGCCGATCCGACCGCGCCCACCGTCGCCATCGTGGCCTGCCACGGCCAGGGCCTGTTCGAATTCGGCTGCGCGGTCGGCCTGTTCGCACCCATCCGCCCTGAACTGGGCGTGGCCTGGTACCGCACCCAGCTCTGCGCTGGCGAACCCGGTGCACTGCGCATGCTCGGCAGTGCGCAGGTGCAGCTGCCCTACGATCTGAGCGCCGTCGACGACGCCGACATCATCGTCATTCCCGGTTGGCGCGAACCCAGCGAGCGCCCGCCGCAGGCGTTGCTTGATGCCCTCACCCGCGCCCATGCGCGCGGCGCACGCATCACGTCCATCTGCTCCGGTGCATTCGTGCTCGCCTGGGCCGGTTTGCTCGATGGCCGCCAGGCCACCACCCACTGGCGCCTCACCGAAACGCTGGCGCGCGAATTTCCGCGCATCCATGTGCGCGACGATGTGCTGTACGTGGACGCCGGCAGCATCATCACCTCGGCCGGCTCGGCCACCGGCATGGACATGATGCTGCACATGGTGCGCAAGGATTACGGCGCGCGCGTGGCCAATCTGGTGGCCGAACGGCTGGTGCTGGCACCCTGGCGTGATGCCGAACGCAGCCAGCGGGTCAGCCGCGCGATCCCGCTGGGCGAGCCCACGCGGCTGGCGAAACTGATGGAATGGATGCGCCGCAACCTGCGCGAGCCGCATTCGCTGGGCAGCCTGGCCGAACAGGCCGCACTCAGCCAGCGCACCCTGCAGCGGCAGTTCCTCGAAGCCACCGGCCTGTCGCCCATCGACTGGCTCATCCGCGAACGCGTGGCCTACGCACGCGAACTGCTGGAAACCACCGACCGCCCGCTGCAATGGGTGGCCGAACAGGCGGGGTTCGGCTCGCAGGAATCGTTCCGCCGGCACTTCCGCGGCATGGTCGACGCCAGCCCCATCGAATACCGCAACCAGCACCGCAGTGGCCTCAGCGCCGACCGGCTGGTGGGGTGTTGAGTCCCGGTAGCGCCGGGCCATGCCCGGCGAGCGAAGCGGCCACTGCAGCGCGAGACGCCGGGCATGGCCCGGCGCTACCTGCGCCCGCTACCTCAGTCGTCCTGCACCAGCCCGAACTCGCGCAGCAGCCCACCAATCTGGGTCTTGTCCAGCTTGTTCATCAGCAGGTTGCGCAGGAACGCCGGCCCCGGAATGTCCAGCTCCTTGCCATCGCGAAGACGCCCGGTCGCTGCCAGCAGCGTGCGCACGTCGTAGGTCGAATTGAACACCTCCGGCACGCCGCGCTCGATACCCAGCAGCGTGTACACCGCTTCCATCGGCGTGCGCACCGAATACTCGGTGGTGAAGATGCAGTCGCGCTGCTTCGATTCGGCGAACTGGCCGATGAAGGCGAAGTTCACCGCGCCCTCCGGCACCACGTCCGGGCGGTCACCGGCCTGGCGCGGCATGAAGAACGCAGTGATGTACGGCATCATCACCGGCACTGTCTGCGCCCCGGTCGCCGCCAGCGCGTCGATCTCCTCCACCGGCACACCCAGGTGGTACAGCCATTCGCGGGTGATCTCCTCGCCCGTGCAGTCCTGCATCGGCTTGTTCACGTAATCGCCCGGCGTATCCACGAACAGCGAATACACCCACACCACGATCTGGTCCTTCGGCTGGTTCTTGAAGTGCGGCTGGCGGTTCACCGTCCAGCTCATCAGCCAGCGCGAGTCACGCACGCTCACGATGCCGCCGGTCACCACCTTGCCGCTGAACGGATCGCGCTTGGCAATCTTCTCGATGTACGCCGGAATGCGCGCGTCCAACGTGGTTACCGTCGCCGATTCCCACTTGGTTTCCGGTATATGCGCACCGAATACATCCGGGCGCCCGAACGCCGCATCCTTGGCCGCGATGCGCCGCCACAGGTCCCACGCCGGTGCCGGGCCTTCATTCAAGCGCGCAGCGGTGTGGTGGTCACCGTTGTCGGAATTCTCGGTCAGCGAGCCGATCGTCATGAACACCAGATCGTCCGCGCCCAGGTCCACGCCACCGGCCTGTCCATCCTGCATCCAGTGGATGCGCGTGGCCTGCTTGCGGCCCGCCTGCAGCGCGAAGTCCACATCGGTCACTTCAGTGCCGTACTGGAACCGCACGCCGCGCTCCTGCAGCCACTTCACCAGCGGCAGCACCAGCGATTCGTACTGGTTGTACTTGGTGAACTTCAGCGCCGAGAAATCCGGCAGCCCGCCGATATGGTGGATGAAACGATGCAGGTACAGCTTCATCTCCAGCGCCGAGTGCCATTCCTCGAACGCGAACATCGTGCGCCAGTACAGCCAGAAATTGCTGTCGAGGAAATCGCGGCCCAGTACCTCGTTGATGCGCTTGTTCTCCATCTCCTGCCGGGTGGCCAGGAACAGCGCGATCACGTCCTTCTGCGCCTGCTCGCTCAGGGTGAACAAGCCATCGGTATGCGCATCTTCGCCGCGATTGATCGTGGCACGCTGCAGCGAATAGTTCGGGTCGTCCTTGTTCAACCAGTAGAACTCGTCCAGCACACTGGCATCGTCGATTTCCAGCGAGGGAATTGAACGAAACAGATCCCACAGGCACTCGAAGTGGTCTTCCATCTCGCGGCCACCGCGGATCACGAAGCCCTTCTCCGGCACCTTCAGGCCATCCAGCGCGCCACCGGCAATCTGCTGCTGTTCCAGGATGGTGATGCGCTCGCCGGGCATGCCTCCATCGCGCACCAGGAACGCCGCACCGGCCAGCGAGGCCAGGCCCGAACCCACGAACCAGGCCGTCTTGTTGTCCACGCCCGCCGGCTTGCGCGGGCGCGCGAAGGCCTCGTAGTTGCCACTGCTGTAGTACATGCGCGTCTCCCTCCTGGATGGGGTAGCCCCCACTCTAGCGCCGAACCGATGTACCGCATCCTGCAGGAAGGCTGCGACGCAGTGACGCAGGTGCTTGCTGTCCCCGCGATTCCAACGGCCTCAACCGCCGTCAGCCGTCGCCACGGCAGTGAACCAGCGCTGGAACCTGTCGATGGCGTACCGCCAGTGCCACATCCGACGCGTCCAGCATCGCCGATCAGCGTCACGCTGTTGATCCACGCCGCTGCATTGACCGGTAGTGCCGGCCGCTGGTCGGCAACTGCAGTCACCCAACTCCGCCCAGGCTGCCGGCCAGCGGCCGGCACTACCCCGCTTGAAAATCCATCGGACACAGTTGACATGCAGGCATTTACCTGCCTATTGTTCTCCCACGGACGGCACCCCGCCGCCCACCGTGGAGCCGCAGTCATGGTGGATATTGCACACAGAGTCGGCATCAACGCCCCATCAGCCCAGGTCTACCAGGCCCTGGCCACCGCCGAAGGCGTCGCCGCCTGGTGGGCCGAGGACACCACCGGCGACCGCCACCCCGACGGCACTGTGCTGGACACCGGGCGCGGCCAGCCCAGCCCGCACGACGTCAAGATCGACAACTGGAACTGAAGCCCCCATGGATGCAGACAAGGTGTTCAAGGCACTGGCCGACCCCACGCGCCGCACGCTGCTGGACCTGCTCTGCGAAGACAACGGCCAGACCCTCGGCCAGCTCTGCGAGCACCTGGACATGGCCCGGCAATCGGTCACCCAGCACCTGGGCCTGCTGGAAGACGCCAACCTGATCAGTACCGTCAGGCGTGGCCGCGAGAAGCTGCACTTCATCAACCCGGTGCCGCTGCACGATGTCTATACGCGCTGGGTAAGCAAGTTCGAGCAGCAGCGCCTGAGCCTGCTGCATGACCTCAAACAGGAACTGGAAGGACAATGACGATGAGCGCTGAATCCACCCGTTTCATCCACGTGATCTATATCGCCTCCACGCCGCAGAAGGTGTTCGAGGCCATCACCCGCCCGGAGACTGCCCGCACCTACTGGGGCCACGAGAACGTCTCGGACTGGCAAGCCGGCTCGCGCTGGCAACATGTGCGCGCCAACGAAACGCGCTCGGTCGAACTGGTTGGCGACGTGGTGGAAAGCACCCCACCCTCGCGGCTGGTGATCACCTGGGCCGGCGCCTCGCAGGCCGATGATCCGGCCGCCTACAGCCGGGTGACGTTCGAGATCATGCCCTACCAGGACATGGTGCGGCTGACCGTTACCCACGACGAGCTGGAACCGGGCAGCGGCATGGACACTGGCATCCGCCAGGGCTGGCCGATCGTGCTGTCGAGCCTGAAGTCGTTGTTGGAGACGGGCAAAGGATTGGATGTATTTGCAAAGCCGAGTTGATTCACCGGCCAGCATGGATCGCGCTACCCCAGCAAGGGATCCGTAACCGGCAGCAGCCCCTGGTCAACCAGGCTCATCTCGACCTGGTTGGCCTGTTTGATGGCATGCGCATCAGCAAGATCGAGTACCTCCGTGGCGAGGATGAGGGTGCCACCGCCCCGTCGCTCAAGCCTTGCCGCGGCAGGAACCTGGTCTCGGGTCAACGGGACGTCTACGTAGCCCATCCAACCCAGGAACTCGCGGTGCGGGAAGGGCGCGCGATCAACGCTGTAGAGCAGCAGTTCACCCTCCACGAGCTGCTGAACGTTTGTCTGCGCAAACGTGATGGGGAGACTATCCAGCAGCGCCGAAATAGTGGATCGCAGAAGACTGGATGGCGATGCGAATACCTCCTCGATGCGATCCACGTGAAGTCGAAGCACCCCAAGCGCTGGCTGATAGCTCAGCCCTACACCCCCTCGCCTCAGCCAATCCTTATCATTTCCGGCATTTGTGAGAATTGCACCGTTGCTTCCTATCGAAGGCTGACTGGGATACTTCCGGGCAATCCTGGTGTCATCTCCTGCAATGCGCGTGGCAAATGCTTCACGATCGCAAGCAGGGATGTAGCGGTCCTTTGCGGACCGAGGATTAACCCACCAAAGCCCGAAACTCGGATCCACCTTCGACAGATTGGAGGTGATTCTCGAGATGTCCTCCCATACCTGTCCGGGGATTCGAGCCATCGGGGGAAACCGGCATATCAGAGAGATGTTCATACCAACCGTTCAAGCAGCTGGCGCTGCTATTTCAGTGCAGGATCAATGACCGGCAGCAGCTCCAGATCAACCAGGCGCATCTCCACCTGGTTGGCCTGCATGACCGCATGGGGATCTGAAAGATCAAGAACTTCGGTCGAGAGAATCAGCGTCCCTTGGCCTCTCCGTTCCAATCGAGCAGCCTCAGGAAGCTGGTCCTGTGTCAGCGCAACGTTCACATAGCCCATCCAGCCGAGGTAATCACGGTGAGGAAACGGTACACGGTCCCTGCTGTACAGCACCAGCTCACTCCCTACCTTCTGACGAACATTTGTTTGCGCAAACTGCACTCGACTGTCTTCCGCAGTGCATGAAAGCAAGCTCCACAGCAACGCCCCTGGATCGCGATACGCCCCATCGATCACGCTTATTGCAAGGCGCAGCTGCCCCATGCCCAGATTGACATAGAGCGCGACTCTGCCTTTCCGATGCCAATCTTTCTCACAGCCCGCATTCGTCAAGACCATGCTTGCAACCGAGGTCCGCCCTCCCCCGCACCGACACCGTACTCTGCGTCCAAGCGCTTCGCATCGCTCCCCATTCTCTCGATGATATTGTTGCGGTTTCGGAAGGAAACAAAATCACCGCCCGGCCCCTGCGGCGGAATCCACCACTCGGAAAAGTCAGGGTGTGCACGCCCCAGTAGTGCCAGCCATGAATTGGTCTCATCCAGGAACGCTACTGTGCTCAAGGTGGATGGCCTGAAGCTGAAGACCAGCGTGCTATTCATGGAAATCTCCCGAGCAGGTACGGCGTATGGAATGCGCTAGTGGCGGGGATACCGGCCGCCAACGCCGCCTCGTAGGCAGCTACATCCATGAAATGCCACTCCAACCTGCCCCGCGGCGAGGTTGGCTGAATTATTGCAAGTTGCTCTATGTAACCTGCCACCCATCCACCGACAATGATCGGGGTGAACGGTTTCGCCGGATCACCATATTCATTGAAGAAGCTACCAAAGTTCGCCTTCGCCTCCGCCACCGTGCATCGGCTCCTCCAGAAGCCATCAAACGAGATGCCCGCATACAGCCATTCCAGCGTCGTGTACTCGCCACCTCGCCCGAAGAAGCTCTTGGCGGTTTCAAGATCGATGTTCACGATAGTGTCCGAGCCATCGCCACGTCTCACATAGCCAAACCGCTCTGGGTCGGCATGCATATTCGCAATCTGGAGTTGGTAGTCATAGTTGATGCGTGTACGCGCGGTCAGATACCTGGGCGTAGGCGGCTGCCCTACCCTGCCATTGGCGAGCTGGCACTCGTTGCAGTCACTGGCGTCCTGGGCATCGGCACACTCCGCCTCGCGAGCCCTCACGCCAGGTGTGTCCTTCACCACATCCTTCGCCGCATTCGCCGCAGCGGCGGCCGCCGCTGCAGCCGCAGCCCGCTCGGCCAGCTTTCCCAGTCCCCAGCGAATCGGAATGGCGGCCATTACACACTTCCCTTCGGCCAGCGATGCAGGGCGACCAAGGCCCCCAGCAGATCTGCGGCCTGGATGTTGGGTTTGCCCGCGTGACGCAGGGCGATGTCGACCTCGGCATTGCGATGAAGCTCTCCGCCGCTGCCGACATCCGTCTTGGTCCATGCCACAAGTACAGGCAGGTGGGTGATGCCAAGTTCATAGGCCGCATAGGTGTAGCAGCGATCAGTCTCCGCCAGCAGTGCAGCGTCATCCAGCCCCATGACCCGTTCCGGCAGGTCACGCCGGATCTCAGCCGCAAGCCGGGGCAGGAAAGAGAACGGATCCGGCAAGCGCAACAGCGCCTCCTGTCGTGCATCCAGTGTCAGCACCAAAGTTTCTCCATAGTCGCGTGATCCAACTCCCAGTTCCGGTCCTGCAACCTCGCCGACCAGCGCGTGAACGGTGCGATGAACGCCGCTCTCTGCGCCCAGGTCATCACGCCCCACATCCGGTACAACGCGCGCCCGTCCCAGAACCGGAACAGGGCCCTGTTTCCGTCCTGCAACTGCAGCTCCATACGGGACTGAAGATGTGCAACGACATCGTCGGCGTCTTCCGCGCAGATAAAGCGGCAGACTACGCCGGGAAGCACTTCAAGGTTGAACAACCACTGATGTAGTGCCTGATCCTCATTCAACTGGATCAGCCAGGGCCCCGCATCCGCGTGAGGGCTCTCTGGCTGTCGTGCAAACAACGACCACGCCCTGCCGGTCGCCGCATAACGACGCAGAACAGCGGCCGTATCGGCAGAATGAGCGGCATCAACGATGGCATAGTCCATGATCACCTCCGCAGGAAAGCCGTGCCGTGTCCCGCTGCAGCCAGAAGACAGGCCTTACAGATCGGCTTACTGGTCACCGCAGGGGCAGCCTTCGGTGGCGACTGAGCCGCCTCAACCGCATTCGGCTGGTCGGGCACCGGCGCGCCCCCCGCTGCAATATGCGTCGTCAACTGCGTGCCTGCCAACAAGCTGCACCCACATGACAGGCGATCGCCATCGCGGGCGACCGGCTGCCCGTCCACTAGCCACGAGCCGTCGCCCGTAATGATCGGGAAGATGCCCTGATGCTTCGGGCACGTCGCCTTGTCCGAGATGCGGGCGACGGCGCTGCCATGGATATCGGTGAAAGCCGAACCGGTAATGACCCGTCCACCGCCACTGGTGCTGTCTCCTACCACTACGATCAATCGACCCATATCTGCGTTCCGTGCGAGGCGAGCGCCGGCGCGAACGCCAGCAACACGAAACTAACGGCGCTTCCAAGACTGTATCCAGAGGCACCGCGCCTGGCGAAACGCCCCGGTTCGATAAGCGCCTGAAGGAAAAGGAAACCTTCTCAGCATCGACGCACGGATCACGCCGCAGATAGGGTGCTTTGCGTCAGCGAAAGATGCAGAAGCCGACATGCTGAGCACAGCCTTCGACCCAAGCCATCACGTCCCGCTGCCACGCGTGCGGCCAGCACCGATTGAACACCGGCCCCCACTCATTCGCGCCAAACCATTTCCGACCGCGTTCTGACGCCGGCCACTCCAGCATCGCTCGCAGCCATCCTTGGCGCTGTTCACTCTCCCCGCTACCCTGTCGGCGCCGCAGATTCTGCAGCAGCGGGTACAGCCGGCTCAATGAATGTCCGATATGAGCAGCCTTGGCCGCTGAACTTCAACCGTCGCTCGCCCTATGAAGACTGTAGGGATTATCCCGATTGCGTGTGAAACGCTCGACGCACATTGTTGTCCACTCCAAGAAGGAACGAAGGCAAGCGCAGAATGAAAGTTGTAGATACAGTGCTCAGCTATGCAGGCGACTATCATCCGCAATCCAAGGGCATGTGCCGTCTTCGGGTTTTCTCTGGCGAGGGCGGCCCGCGCGTTCTCATCACAGATCTTGGCGCTTGCAATAATGGGCGTTCCGTCACCAATGCCATTGAAATGATCGTGGACCGAATCGAGGACAGCGGGTTGGCCCTCGGTGCAACGATCTTCATCGAGCACTACGAAAATCCTGACCCGGAACGCGACACATTTGATCAGGTACGGGTGTCGCCCAGCGTCAACTGGCATTCGATCTCGAAAGAGGCAGCGATTGCTTTGCTCGGATGCGATCCGGACGAGCTTGAAGACCGCACTGAGACCAACAAGCGGATCGTCGGCAGAGCCGAAACGCTCAGACTCTCCACAAGCCGTTTTGATGGTTCGCCCTGGCCCGAGTCTCCCGAGATCACCAAGCGCAAGCTCGAGATCGCGGAAGGGATGATCTCACGCTCTTCCGTACGCGCACTTGTCGAAGCCGGAAGTGGAGAACGCGAGCTCCAACGTCTGCTCAAGAGCGATCTTTCCATCATCGCCGAAGCATTCGCGTCGCCAGACGGCGAGTACATCTGCTTTTCGGAACTGCCCTTCGGCGACGGCTCGGTGGATTTTGCCGTGTTCACCGGCCGGTCGCGGATGGATATCATTCTGATCGAGGTCAAGGGAGCCGAATTCAACCTCGTCAATGTCAACCACTACCAAGAGTTCAACCACAAGGTACTGGAAGCCGCAGGCCAGCTCCGCAAGCGACTCGGATTGTTCTGTCGCAATCCGGAAGCCACGCGCCGCGAGCTGCACCGTATCCGTGCCGAGGCCGAGCGCGGCAGCCCGCTCCATAACGCATTCCTGGGCCCAAACGCCCCTCTTGAGGTAGATCCCGATAAGGACATCAATATCCGCTCTGTGATCATCGGCGGGCGAACCCAGAACGATCTGCAAGAGAGCCGCAAACGCCACGATTACGAACGCGGAACGTCACCACAAGTGCGGCTTGAATCGTGGGACACCTGGTTGCGCCGAATCCAGCGGGACTGAACTGGGCACCCAGCAGGCCGTCTCTTCGCGTCCGCTCGTTAATCCGGGCATTTGCATCAGCCCCATCAAGCGGTGTGCCGCGCCGGCGTCAGGCACGAAGCGATGGCAGGTAATGCAGAGAAACACGCACATGACCTGTGGCTACCGCGCGCTCCAACCCCCGTCCACCGGCAGCGCCGTGCCCGTGATCTGCGCCGCGGCATCCGAGGCCAGGAACACCACCATCTCGCCCAGCTGCTCAGGCGTCACGAACTGCAACGACGGCTGCTTCTCGGCCAGCAGCGCACGGGCGGCAGACTCCTGGTCCGTCCCCTCGCGCTCGGCCAAGGCGGTGATCTGCTGCTCGACCAGCGCCGTTCGCACCCACCCCGGGCAGATGGCATTGGCGGTAATGCCCGTGCCGGCGTTCTCCAGCGCGGTCACCTTGGTGAATCCCACCACGCCATGCTTGGCCGCCACATAGGCCGACTTGTTCACCGACCCAACCAGCCCATGCACCGACGCGATGTTGATGATGCGACCGGCCCCCTGCTGCTTCATATAGGGCAACGCCGCCGCCGTTGAGTGGAACACCGCCGACAGATTCAGCGCGAGGATCGCATCCCACTTCTCGACGGGAAAGTCCTCGATCGACGCTGTGTGCTGGATGCCCGCGTTGTTCACCAGAATGTCGATGCGCCCCATCGTCGCCACAGCGTGGTCGATCATGTCCCGAACGGCGTCGCCGCGAGACAGGTCGGCGCCATCATGCGCCACCCGCACGCCGAACTCGGATTCCAGACGGGTACGTATGCGTTCGATCTCCGCCGCATCGCCGAAGCCATTCAGCACGATATCGGCACCCTGCCGCGCCAGCGCAGTGGCAATGCCAAGACCGATACCGCTGGTGGAGCCGGTGACCACCGCGACTTTTCCGTTGAACATCGGCGAGCTTCCATCGGGCACAGGCAGCCAGTGTAGCGGCTGTCATGGCCCCGACCGACGGTCTTTCCTCAACTTACCCCGCAGTCTCAGTAGATCCACGCCACGCGTGGATGCTCTGGCTTCAACGCCCCATCACTTCCAATGATCCGGCCCCAGGAACGGCAGGCTCAACACAAACACCGGAACGGCCACAGGCACCAACGCCGCGCCCAGCACCTTGCCCGCCGCCGAACCCACACCCGGCGCATCCTCCCGCTCCGGCAGGATGCGCACCGCCCGCGCACTGATCGGCTGCGCCAGCTTCGCCTTCTCGGCCAAGGCAGCAGCTTCCGGCAACCGCACCCGCTCGCCATCGCCCTCGAACAGCGCGCTGTAATAGCTGCCGCCCTTCTTCGAAAGAGTGCAGGCGCGATCAAACGCCAGCGAGTAGCGCGTCCGCTCAAGCGGCAGGTAGTAGCGCGCTCGCTCGTCCACCACCTTGGCCTCACGCGGCGTAACCTCAATCCGCTCCAGCTTGAACTGCGCGGCCTGCGCCGCCGTCACCTGCTCCGGCCGCAGCAGCAGGGCGTAGCTGCCGTGCACCTTTGCCTTGTTGGCCGGATCGCGCCAATCCTCATGGAAGTACATCTGCGCGCAGGCCACCGCCCCGCGCAGCGGGCTGTCCATCAGCGCGCGGTAATCACGGAACGGCGCAGCGTCGAAGCGCATCGGCTCGTCATAGCGCGGCAGCAGGTACAGCTGGCCGTCTTCGGCCACGAACGCACCGGTGATTTCGCGGCCTGAGGTGTGCTCTTCCGGCCCACTGGCGCAGCCGGACAGCAGCGCCAGGCACAGAGCAGAGAAGATCAAGAGGATGGACGTTCGCATATCGTGTTGAAGCGCTTGCCTGGAAAAACGGCCCCGCGCATAGGGCGGAGCCGGTCCGCCATGGTGCCATGCACCCCGTCACGTGCCAAACCGGCCCAACCGCAGCATCACAGAATGGATCGGTACGTCCCGCCCTCTACGCGCACCGCGGCACCATTGGAGGCCGCGCCCAGCGGGCTGGCCAGCAGTGCCACCATCGCCGCGATCTCGTCGGCCTCGATCATCCGCGCGATCAGCGAACTGGGCCGGTAGGTCTGGAAGAAGTGCGCTTCAATCTGCGCATCGGTCATGTCTGGTCGCGGCGCCGTCTGGCGCAGGTAATCGACGATGCCGTCCGAGCGCGTCGCTGAGGGCAGCACGCTGTTGACCGTCACCCCGGTGCCCTGGGTCAGCTCGGCCATACCACGCGATACCGCCAGCTGCGCCGACTTGCTCACCCCGTAGTGCACCATGTCCGGCGGCGTGAACGCGCCTACCTCGCTGGACATGAAGATCACCCGTCCCCAGTTGCGTTCCAGCATGCGCGGGAAGTAGTGCCGCGACAGGCGCACGCCGGACAGCACGTTGACCTCCAGCATGCGCATCCAGTCATCGTCGCTGATGTCGGCGAAGGCCTTGGCTTCGTAGTAGCCCAGGTTGTTGACCAGGATATCGGTGTCAGGCTGTGCCGCGATCACGGTGGCCGCACCCTCGGCGCTGGCCAGATCAGCCACCACCGTCACCAGCTGCGCGTCCGGCGCGCCCGCGGTGATCTCGGCCGCGGCTGTCTGCAGCTTGGCTGGGTCACGGCCAGTCAGGGTCACGCTTACACCTTCGCGTGCCAACGTGCGCGCGATGGCCAGGCCGATGCCGGCGGTCGCGCCGGTCACAAGTGCGGTCTTGCCCGCCAATTGAAGATCCACGTGGGTTGTCCTTTGAGTAGTTGCAGGGGCGGCCCGCGCACCGCGCGCGGGAGTCGCCGAAAAGCCGATGCGTTGGTGTCTGCCTTACCTCAACCGCTCAACCAACCGCTGCCCCACCTCCAGCGCCGAAGCCGGGTTCTGCCCGGTAATCAGCTCCCGGTCCACAACCACATGCCCCGTCCACGGCGTGCTGTTGCTACTGAACCGCGCGCCCGCCCGCTGCAGCGCGGTCTGCGGGTAGAACTTCATCTCACTACCGCCAAGCAGCGGCTTGGCCTGCTCTTCTTCCTGGTTGCTGATCACCGTCATCTGGTAGCCGCTGTAAATCCACTTCGGCGTAGCCGGCATCGCACCCGCGTCCAGCTTCGCCACGAAACCCGCCGCATCCGGCAACGTGGACAGCAGCGCGATCGGCCCGTGGCAGACCAGCGCGGTGGTCTTGTTGCGCTGGTGGAAGTCGGCCAGCAGCCGGCCCAGCGCCGGGCTCTTCAGCAGGTCCTGCATCGGCGCGTGGCCACCGGGAATGTAGACCGCATCGAAACGCGCGTAACCCTGCTGCTCCACGCGTGCCAGGCTGACCACCGGCGAGGCCGTCGGCGAGGTCAGCGCCAGTTTCTCCAGCAGATCCTTGTGCACCTTCAACTGCGCGGCATCGTTGCCGAAGTACGCCGGCGTCACCGAGGACGCATCCACCGTCGGTGCCCGCCCCTGCGGCGTGGCGAAGGTCACCTCGTGGCCCGCGTCCAGCAGCAGCTTGACCGGCTGCATCAGCTCGTTGAGATAGAAGCCGGTGGACAGCACCTTGCCGTCTTTCAGGTCCAGGTGGTTTTCGTCGGACAGCACCACCAGCACGTTGGCGGCATGCGCGCCGCTGGCGGCCAGGGTCAGGGCCAGCGCTGCGGCCAGCCGGGTCATCAGGTTCATGGGGAGCTCCTATTGGGGAATGGCCGCCACTTTATTCATCGCCCCAGCGGCGATAAATTGGCCCCATCGCAAAACATCTGTTCCCCGGAGAGCCAAATGAGCCGCAAGTTCGACTACCTAGGCGACGTGGAGGTGTTCCTGGCGGTGGTCGAGCACGGCTCGTTCACGGCCGGCGCGGTGGAGCTGTCCACCACGCCCTCGGTGCTGAGCCGCGCGGTCACCCGTCTGGAGGCGCGGCTGGGCCGCCAGCTGCTGCAGCGGACGACCCGCCGCGTGGGCCTGACCGACGCCGGGCGGCTCTACCGGGAACAGGTGCGCACCGCCTTCGGCCTGCTGGACGACGCCGAGCGCGACGTACTGGCCCAGGACGGTGCGCTGGCCGGCCGCGTGCGCCTGAGCGTGCCCACCACCTATGGCCACTACCGGCTGCCGCGCGTGCTGGCGCGCTTTGCGCAGCAGTACCCGCAGGTGCAGGTGGAACTGAACATCACCAACCGCAACGTGGACCTGGTGGCCGAAGGCTTCGACCTGGCCATCCGCCTGGGCCAGCTGCCGGACAGCGGGCTGGTGGCGCGAAAGCTGGAAGACGCCCGGCTGCTGCTGGTGGCCGCGCCGGACTACCTGCAGCGCCGCGGCACGCCGCAGACGTTGGACGATCTGCAGCAGCACCTGTGCCTGCCGTTTGTTATGCCGCGCACCGGGCGGCTGGCGCCGTGGATCTTCCGCGACGGCGGGCGCGACGTGGACTGGCTGCCGCGTTCGTCCATCGAGACCTCCGACGATGTGCTGGGCGTGGTGTCGCTGGCCGAACAGGGCATCGGCATCTGCCAGAGCTATGAGTTCATCGTGCGCGAGCGGTTGCAACGTGGGCAGCTGGTGGAAGTGCTGCCGCAGCTGCGGGGCAGATCGCGGCCGTTCTCGGTGATCTATGCGCCGCATCGGCGGCAGTCGGCTGCGGCGCGGGCGATGATTGAGTTGCTGGTGGAGAATACGTCGGTGGCTGAGTACGGCGTCGGCTAAGGATGCGATGCCTTCTTGCGGTGTCGGGTTTGAACCGATTTTCGGACCACGCGGCTGATCCGGCGCCGCTCCCTGCCGAGGCCGACTAAGAACTGTTGCAAAGAAGGCCATCGCACTATTCGCTTGTGGGACGGGCGATTGCGCCACTTTGATTCGCAATCAACATCGCGGCTGCGCGAATGCGTCTTGTGGCGTCGCGTGCTGCACGAAGGGCGCGTGCAACAATAGTTCTTCGCTCTCGAATCGCGCGATTTCTTCGCAAATTTCAATTTGCATTCGAAGCGACAGCGTAAACACCATGGCGCGCCACCGACAACGGGTGGCCGGGCGTCCAAACCCGTGATGATGTTCGCGTCAGTTGTTTACGCTTGCCCGTCGGCACCGTCCTTAACCGGTGCCGGCGGGCAATCCGTCGGCCTATGGCGGGCGGTGCGTGGGGGCTTTCGGGCCCGCCGGTCTATGACGCTACTTCATCCCGGTTTGGAACCCGCACCGTCCGCCACCCCGCTTACGCGGTGGCGCTGTTAAGCACAGCCAAGGAAACCGACGCCATGAGCGAATCCGAAACCTTCTCCTCGTACGCCGCTGTTGAGCCCATCAACGACGATACTGCCCTTCCCGACCTGAACTACCTCCTCGGCATCCTCAAGCGCATGCGCGGCTGCGAGGGTGCAGATGGGCAGCCTTGGCCAGAAACCGATGTGTCACCCGGCCGGCGTGTGAGTCTGGCGAGGACCGAGCGCGCGTTGGTTGGGCTGCTCACTGTGCTGGAGGTGCTGCACTCGGCAGACCGCTGCCGGGTGGCAGCGGAGCCGGAGCGGCATTTGGATGAGGGGGTGGTTGATGGGTTGTTTCTGGCTTGCCGGGGGTTGGCTGAGTGGGCTTGTCGTGAGGTGAGACCGGAGTAGCAAGTCAAGCTGGATGACTGGCCAGGAAGCGATACCCATGGCTACTTGCGGCGCCCGTCGCAGCCACTCTCCCAGAGACGCCGGCCCAAGCCTTAAGTGTTGAGTACACCGAAATTGCCCAAGAAGCCTGTCGCCCCAGTGCAGCATTGAGACCATCCTCCGGCGTCGCAAAAGATTTTGAAAACTGGAGGTTATAGCGATCTATCAGCGTTCCAATAAGCCCTTCGACATCCCTCCCCGCAATCGACAGCAGCGAAATAGCCGTGATTGAATGCGAAGAATTGTCGGACTTTGCCAAACGATCAAGCGACGCCTTTGCTCCATCCCATTTCGCCCAAATATGCAAAACATTTACATCCTCCGTGCGATATCGCCACGATTCCATGGGCTCCTCGATGAGCTCAATGACGGCACTCTCCGCTTCAACTGAACTACCCTTGAGTATCGCTACAAGCAGTCGATTTCGAAGTCCAAGCTTGGCTAGCTCAGCTGACTTCAGCGAACGCGCCCAAGCGGCGGCGATTCCCTCCGGCCAACCTAGCGCCAAATGTCCAAGTACACCATCGGCAAACTCACTCGAAACGTCCTGCGGGCTTCTGATCGCAGTCGAAAGCTCGCCCCAAATGTCGTCATTCCCAGAAAAATGGCTAGCGAGCACGCGTGCGGCTGCGCATGCCACGTCAGAACGACCATTTCTTCCAATGGAATTAACCAATAGCAGACGCAATGATCTGCTTCTAGGACGGTGACGCGCGAAAGCATCAAAGTAGGCAGCTCCGATCAGATCCGGAACTTGTGTCTCAAAGTAGTCCCCAAGTAGGCGCTCTAATGCAGGGGTTCGTTCAAAAAGTGCGTCGTATCCAGAACGCACAAACTCCGCCACAGGGAGCTCATTCTCCCGCGCATTATTTTCTATCAGCAATGGATTGAGCGCCTCCCAATGCTCAATCACAGCACCCGGTGAAACCAGATCATGTCCAAGCCAGTCGATAAGCCCGTGAGTCCATCTGATTCCACCGTCACCTGCAAATTGAGAAACTATCCTGGAATACGCCCCAAGCTCCAGAAGCGCCGCCAACGCTGTCCGCCGTCTCATGTCCATATACGTGCCGGTGGCGTTGAACTCGGGCATGAGGAATTGCTCCAACTGATCAGCGAGTACGGAGTCACCTTTTGCAGCGCGCGCGCGTGCCATCAGATAACTCGCTCTAACCGCACTATCCTCTTCCGCTAGCGGCAACGGAGTCAACTCAACCACGGAGTCAAGCTCGATGGCTCGCTCACGGAAAATGGTTGCAACAGCCATCCTTACATCAGATGGCGCCGGCGCTGCGGCGTCGAGAAGTCGAGACCGCAGGCCTGGAACGTCCTCGAACATCGCAGTAATTCTTCCGAAATTAGGACCATCGATATTAGATAGTGAATCCTCAATTATCTCCAAGCTCTTAGGGTCGTCCGGGTATGCGCTGGCAAACCGCGCCTGGAGGTCCGTTCTATGGTAATACCATAGAACGGGGTTATCCAACAGATCTCTTACTAACTCCTTAGTTTCTTCATCAGGGCATTCCTCCAGGAGAGCCATAGCGGCTCCGACCTCTCTAGTCACAGCGGAAGCGCGCGCGATTCTGCGAAGCCACTTGAGTCGTTTGGTTGATTCAGAGAAAAGGACTCGCGCCAATGACCCCAAGGGTGCAGCCATCTCAATACTTCCATCTGCCCAGTACTGAAGCCTCTCTCGCACCGCACTGTCATCTCCCCATCCGCGCTGAAGAGCGAACGCGATCCAATATCGCCCTCGGTTGTCCGCCAACTCATAAGACTCCAAGAGCTCACGCTTAGCTGCGTCATCGCCAATTATAACCATTGCATGGGCGGTCCGAGGATCCCATAGAGTCTTCTTGTACCTCTCCCGATCCGCACTCAATGAATCTCTAATCGCCGAGGACAGGTTGGCATTACCACGAAATCCCGAAGAAAGGTCTTCCCACACTTGATTATCACCAAGCGTTAGCATTCGACCAAACCGCCTAACCATCGCCGCAACCGTCTCCGCCACCTCAGCATCACCCGGACAACAGCGGACCAAATATTGAAGTGGCAGTTCGACTTCAAATCCAGCCCCATGTTCGTTCAATCGGTCCAACAGAAATCTGCGTAGCCTTAGATCCTGCGGCCACCCTTCGCACAGCAATCCAACAGCATCACGTCGCTCTTGAAATTCCAGAGAATCAGCATCCCACAGCATCAATATCCGATTGATGTCTTCGGCGGTTTGTAGTCCTTGCTTGACACGAGTTCGCACCGTCCCCAGAAACAGATCAACATTGGCTGTTCTTCTGTTGGCACCTGCACATCCAATAGCTTGCGTCCGCCACTCCGATCTAGCGGTCAATCCATACAGCGCAGCGGCCCTCACTTCAGGCCGCACATCAACGATTGCCATTCTCTCCAAGGCCGCCAACGCCTCATCAGTATTCATGAAGACGTGCGCAATGGTCTCGGCAGCGGCGCGTCGACACATGACATCTTCGTCTCTAAGGGCACGAACTAGAGTGGACCACAGATCAGTAGATGGTGCCCAATCCTTAAAGGACGCAATGAGCATTCTCCGTTTATAACTCGGCTGACCAGGTAGCCAACGCCGGATGGCAGATCGACACTCTGAACGCACACGTGTTCCCAGTGCGCCAATTGCAATGTTCTTGGCCAAGGACACACGCAACTCTACGATGGGAGAGTTTTCCACCTCACTGACGGCAAGCTCAACGATTCGACGTGCTTCGCCAATAGGAAGTCCCAAGTCCGATACTGCTATTTCCATGCGAAGCTCGATAGATTGGGCACGAAGCCATTCATTGCTCTCCCCCAGATCTTCCAATCGTTGTGATGCACGACCAGAGAGCACCATTTCTCCACGCGCCCCCAGAATACCGAACCAGGCAATCAGAGTTTCTCGCCATGCAGGACTAATCCAGATGTCAGTCATCCATGCAATCTGATCTTCATGTGACTCGCGCGCGACCGATTCAGCAGCCAAGTACTCCTGAATACTCAAATGAAGAAGGCTAAGCTCCTTGGGAGATCGCTCAACAAGCACTCCATACTGATCATTCAATTGAATAACCGCCTCCGCGGCGATTCTCCTTGCCCTCGCCACAGGCTCGCCTAATCCATACATGTCGTCCATCAGAAAATCTGTACACACTTGCTCGCATCGCTCTTCCGAGAGAGATCGCGTCGGTTGCGATTGCATCTCCCTAGCCAATCGAATAAGCATTTCTTTAAGATCTGCAGACTTCAGCCCCAGAGAACTGATCGGCAAGGTGGTGCCACTCGCTTGTGCTCGTGCAGCAGGATGCTTTGATAGCAACAGATCTACAATTTGTTTATATGCTTCCACACGAGCCTCAGGAAGCTGATGGGAGAACCTAAACAACTGAATCAACGACATGCAAAGTAGCGGATTGCGAGCCAGTTCCAGAGTCCTTGAGCTACTACTTGCCTCGCGCAGGAATGCTTGTGCCCGACGCCGGCCGAAATCTTCATTTTCACAGGCAGCTTGCAACGACGCTTCTGGATCCGACTCCAGAAACTCAAACCAACGAGTAGCTAACTCTTCTATCTTCTTTTCACTTAATGGTGCAAGCGTAGCCGTTGCCCAAGAAGGCGGTATGCCGAGGCTACCGTAGCTTTGAGGCCGACCGGTGCAGATGATTGAAGAATCGCTAGCCTCCAGGAAGGTCACAACACGATCAAGCGCCTCACGACCAGTGTATTCTTCGGTTGACTCATCCAAACCGTCGACAAGGAGCAGAACCTGCCCTCCCTTCACAGCTCGCCTGAAGAGCGGGTATACATCACCGAAACCATACTGCTGAAGCCACTCTCTAAAGAATGCGTCAACGCTAACACCTGACTCGCGACCAATGGAGGCCGAGAGCCGGGAGAACGATATCCATATAGGCAAGCGTGAGAAGTAACCAAAGTTCAAAACATCGAATTGCAGCTTATCTGGCCTCAAAATTGACAAGGCCAAGTATCTGAGCAGTGCGCTCTTCCCGTAACCGGGCTCACCAAGAACAACACACCTTCCCCGATCACGCAGCCATTCAAAGACAGGCTTCCTGATCTCATACACTGTAGAGTTGGCATTCAGAGGCCCGACCACTTCCTGACCTCTAGAGATCCCAAGAGCATCTTCCTCTTGACTCAAACCCCTCATCGCGGACTGATTGAATAGACCCGTATCAATCTGAGTGCGCTCGATAATATCGGGCACCACGTATCGATCACGATAGTCCATATTTGCATTGCAATCTGTCCTAAAGCCAGGATCGTGCTGTGAGAACAAAACTGAGTATAGATTCGCAAGCTTAGATCGAAGCATTCCGAATTCATAACCATTCAGTCGATCGCCGAGACTATCCGCAGCGTCTTTCCCGTTAAAACTAGAAACCCAAGAGCGCCCAAAGAAGTCGTCGACGATATCGCAATGAGCTTTTAAGCGCTCGCATATCCCGCCTGCCGCAGCACCATCCCACACCGAAAATCCTATACCCAAAGCCGCCAGCTTTTTCCGCTGCTTATCCAGTTCGTCCTGCAGCTGAGTTTTCTCAAGCGACGAGGATACGCACAATACGAATTCCGCCACTTCCTTTGCCCAGTGTCCGGAAATAAATTTATCCACTGCGGAGGCCACATCAGAAGCATCGAAATCATTGACCTTCTTGCACTGGTAGCACACTTTCGAAGAAGAAGCCCCAGAATGCACCGCAATAATATCGATTCCGCCTTGCGATTGACCCGGCGCGCCATAAATAGAGCAATCAATCACTTGACTTTCTCTGCGAACGATCCTGAGCACAAGACGTTCGAAGTTTTGCCAAGACAATTCTCCCAAGGGGAGACTCTGCGTACGCGTCTCAACTGGCGCCCCAGGCTCGGGCCCACTCGGCGGCTCCTGAATCCATACGTGCCCACGCTTTAGTAGATCGACCACAGAGTCCCCAAAAGGTGCCATTAGATCTCCCAGCCCACTTGTGCGCTGCAAATTGTTGAAGTTAGCACTAGCGCGAGGTCGCTTGAAGCAGCAGCGCCGTATTGAGCTAGAACTCCATCCTCCGTCACTTCAGAAGGCTCGCGATTGCAAATATTAATGAAACTCATTCAAATAATATTTGAAATCTAAGCCCCCCTCAAGATTCGCCAAGGACACTACAAAGTATCGGACTGGTGCCCTGGGAGCCCTCTCCAAGACCTATATCGTAGTGTGGGGCTGAGTACATACAAACAACAAGGGCGCCTCTCGGCGCCCTCGTTCTTTCAACTCATTCCCACTCAATGGTCGCCGGCGGCTTCCCCGAGATGTCATAAACCACCCGCGACACCCCCGCAACTCATTGATGATCCGGTTGCTCACCGTCCCCAGGAACTCATACGGCAGATGCGCCCAATGCGCGGTCATGAAGTCGATCGTCTCCACGGCCCGCAGCGCAATCACCCACTCATAAGCCCGCGCATCACCCACCACGCCCACCGACTTCACCGGCAGGAACACGGCAAACGCCTGGCTGGTCTTGTCGTACAGATCCGCCTTGCGCAGCTCGTCGATGAAGATGGCATCAGCCTTGGCCAGCAATTCGGCGTATTCGCGCTTCACTTCGCCCAGGATTCGCACGCCCAGGCCCGGGCCCGGGAACGGATGGCGGTAGACCATGGTGCGCGGCAGGCCCAGCTCAACGCCCAAGCGGCGCACTTCGTCCTTGAACAGCTCGCGCAGCGGCTCCACCAGGCCCAGCTTCATGTGCTCCGGCAGGCCGCCCACGTTGTGGTGGCTCTTGATCACATGCGCCTTGCCGGTCTTGCTGCCGGCCGACTCGATCACGTCCGGGTAGATGGTGCCCTGTGCCAGCCACTTGGCGTTCTTCAGCTTGTTCGACTCTTCATCGAAGATCTCAACGAACAGGTTGCCGATGATCTTGCGCTTGGCTTCCGGGTCGCTCACGCCTTCCAGCGCGCTGAAGTAGCGGTCCGCGGCATTCACGCGCACCACCTTTACGCCCATGTGCTCGGCAAACATCGCCATCACCTGGTCGCCTTCCTGCCAGCGCAGCAGGCCGGTATCCACGAACACGCAGGTCAGCTTGTCGCCGATGGCCTTGTGCAGCAGCGCAGCCACCACGGACGAATCGACGCCGCCGGACAGGCCCAGGATCACTTCGTCATCGCCCACCTGTTCGCGCACGCGGGCAATCTGGTCGTCGATGATGTTGGCGGCAGTCCACAGGGTCTGGCAGCCGCACACGTCCACTACGAAGCGGCGCAGCAGCGCCTGGCCCTGCAGGGTGTGGGTCACTTCCGGGTGGAACTGCACGCCGTACCAGCGCTTTTCTTCGTTGGCCATGGCGGCCACCGGAATGCGGTCGGTGGTGGCGGTGATGGTGAAGCCCGGCGGCGCAACGGAGACGTGGTCGCCGTGGCTCATCCAGACATTCAACTTCGGCTCGCCGCCGTGGTCGCTCAGGCCCTTGAACAGTGCATCGGGGTTGATCACGTTTACTTCGGCGTGGCCGAATTCGCGCTGGTCAGCCGCTTCGGTGGCACCGCCCAGCTGCGCGGCCAGGGTCTGCATGCCGTAGCAGATGCCGAAGATCGGCAGGCCGCTGTCGAACACTTCCTGCGGCGCGGCGGGCGCGCCCGGCAGCGTGGTCGATTCCGGGCCACCGGATAGGATGATGCCCTTGGCGCCGAAGCCGGCGATCTCGGCCGGGTTGTGGTCCCACGCCCAGATTTCGCAGTAGACGCCCAGCTCGCGGATGCGGCGGGCAATCAGCTGCGTGTACTGCGCGCCGAAATCGAGGATGAGGATCTTGTCGTTATGGATGTTGGTCATGGCGCCCCGGCAATGCAGTAGGGAAAACGAAAACGTCAGAATTTTTCAGCGGCAGATGGAGAAAGAGGAACGGGAATCAGCTTCCTCGTTCCTCTTTGCTCGTCCCGCATCAGGAGCGGTAGTTCGGCGGCTCTTTGGTGATCGTCACGTCGTGGACGTGGCTCTCGCGCTGGCCGGCGCCGCTGATCTTCACGAACTTGGGCTTGCTGCGCATGTCCTCGACGGTGGCGCAACCCACGTAGCCCATGGTGGCGCGCAGGCCGCCCATCAGCTGGTGGATGATGCCGCCCACCGGGCCGCGGTAAGGCACGCGGCCTTCAATTCCTTCGGGCACCAGCTTGTCGGCGGTGGCGGCGTCCTGGAAGTAGCGGTCCTTGGACCCCTTCTCCATCGCAGCCAGCGAGCCCATGCCGCGGTAGCTCTTGTACGAACGGCCCTGGAACAGCTCGGTTTCGCCCGGCGATTCCTCGGTACCGGCCAGCAGGCCACCAATCATGATGGTGGAGGCACCGGCGGCCAGTGCCTTGCCGATGTCGCCGGAGTAGCGGATGCCACCGTCGGCGATCAGCGGGATGCGGTCCTGCAGCGCTTCGGCCACCAGGTCGATCGCGGTGATCTGCGGCACGCCCACGCCGGCCACCACGCGGGTGGTGCAGATCGAGCCCGGGCCGATGCCGACCTTCACTGCGTCCGCGCCGCTGTCCAGCAGCGCCAGCGCGGCTTCACCGGTGCAGATGTTGCCGCCGATGACCTGCACGTTCGGGAAGTTCTTCTTGACCCAGCTGACGCGATCCAGCACGCCCTGCGAATGGCCGTGCGCGGTATCGACCACGATCACGTCCACGCCGGCAGCCACCAGCGCTTCCACGCGGCGGTCGGTATCGCCGCCAACGCCGACGGCCGCGCCGACCAGCAGGCGGGTGGCGATGTCCTTGGCAGCGTTCGGGAAGTCGGTGTTCTTCTGGATGTCCTTGACGGTGATCAGGCCACGCAGGGCGAAATCATCGTTGACCACCAGCACCTTTTCGATGCGGTTGCGGTGCAGCAGCTGCAGCACTTCATCAGACGCGGCGCCTTCCTTGACCGTGATCAGGCGATCCTTCTTGGTCATGATGTGGCGGACCGGATCGTCCAGCTCGGTCTCGAAGCGCATGTCGCGATGGGTCACGATGCCGGCCAGCAGGCCGTCGCTGCCCACCACCGGCACGCCGGAGATGTTGTGCGCCTGGGTCAGGGCCAGCACGTCGCGGATGGTGGTTTCCGGGCCGACGGTGATCGGGTCACGGATGACGCCGGCCTCGAACTTCTTGACCTTGGCCACTTCCGCGGCCTGCTGCTCCACGCTCAGGTTCTTGTGGATGATGCCCATGCCACCCAGCTGTGCCATGGCGATGGCCAGGCGTGCTTCGGTGACGGTATCCATGGCGGCGGACAGGATCGGAAGCTTGAGCTTCAGGTCGCGCGTCAACCGCGTTTCGAGGTTGACGTCCTTGGGCAGGATGGTCGAATGAGCGGGGACGAGCGAGACGTCGTCGTAAGTGAGTGCTTCAGCCTGGATGCGCAGCATCGGCATACCCGAGATGTGGGGAAGCGCGACATTTTACCCTGTTTTCGCGGCCTGTGGCAGGGGGTAGATGCGACGCAGTGTCGCGCGGGCGGCAATTGGTTCAGACGCCGGCGCACCGCCCTTGGTAGCTGCCAACCTTGGTTGGCACACAACCGGAAGGCCCTTGCCCCATATGGGGAGCTGGCGCCTGATTGTTCGTGCCAACCAAGGTTGGCACCTACCAGGAGCGGGTCATGCGGACCGGCGGGAACTACGGGGCATCGACGCGCCCCCGGTAGCGCCGGGCCATGCCCGGCGAGCGCAGCGGCGCCGCAGCAATCCGCCGGGCATGGCCCGGCGCTACCAAGCCCCACCGCAAGCAGCCCAGGTGCGGTCAGTTCCCGGCTTCCGCCGCTTCCAACGTGTTCTGCATCAGCGTGGCCACGGTCATCGGGCCTACGCCACCCGGCACCGGGGTGATCCAGCTCGCCCGCTGCGCTGCGGCCTCGAACCCGACATCGCCCACCAACCGGCCGTCATCCAAGCGGTTGATGCCGACGTCGATCACCACCGCGCCCGGCTTCACCCACTCGCCCGGCACGATGCCCGGCCGGCCCACCGCCACCACCAGGATGTCGGCGTTGCGCACGGCCTGTTCCAGCACGTCCTTGGGGGTGAACTTGTGACAGCTGGTCACGGTGCAGCCGGCAATCAGCAGCTCCAGGCCCATCGGCCGGCCGACGTGGTTGCTGACGCCAACGATGGTGGCGTTGCGGCCGCGCACCGGCTGGTCGGTGTGGCCCAGCAGCGTGGTGATGCCACGCGGGGTGCACGGGCGCAGGCCGAACTCGCGCAGGGCCAGGTGGCCGACGTTTTCCGGATGGAAACCGTCCACGTCCTTGCGCGGGTCGATGCGCTGGATCAGCCGGCGCGCGTCGGGGATGCCCGGAAGCGGCAGCTGGATCAGGATGCCGTTGATCTTCGGGTCGGCGTTGAGCTGGTCGATCAGGTCGAGCAGCTCAGCCTCGGTGGTACCGGCCGGCAGGTCGTAGTCATAGGCTTCGATGCCCACCTTCTCGGCCGCGCGGCGCTTGTTGCGCACGTACACGGTCGAGGCCGGGTCGCCCCCCACCAGCACCACGGCCAGGCCGGGGCGGCTGCCACCGGCGGCGACACGGGCGTCGACCCGCACCTTCAGGCTGTCGAGCAGGTCCTCGGCGATACGGCGGCCATCGAGGATGCGGGCAGGAAGCTGGGGGGCGGAGTCGGTCATCGGGTGCGGGCGTGGGGCGGCGGGGACGCTATTGTCCCCGATTCACGCCCCTCGCCCACCGGGAATGCGGGCCGCCGCCGCTTCGGTAGTGCCGGCCGCTGGCCGGCAACCTCATGAACGCAGGAAGCACCGTGCAGCTGCCGGCCAGCGGCCGGCACTACCATGCTTCAGATCATTCCTCTTCTTCTTCCGGCACTTCATCCGCATTGAGCGTGCGTGCCTTGCGCTTGGGCGCGGTAAACGGCGTCGGCGTCGGCACACCCGGCAGCGCGCTGCCGAACACCATGTGCGCGCCGGCCCTCAGGCTGCCACCGGCCATTTCCAGTTCGAAGCGCTCGGCATCGCGCTCGCGGATCTGCTCGGCGATCTCGCGCGCATCGTCTTCGTCCGCGCCCAGCTCCACCAGTGCCGCCTGCCCGAACAGCAGCGCCGACTCGAAAGTTTCGCGGATCTGGAAATCCACGCCGGCATGGATCAACCGCAGCGAATGTTCGCGGTCGAACGAGCGCACCAGCAGCTTGGCCTGCGGGAACTGATGGGCCACCAGTTCGACGATGCGGTCGGCATCCTCGGCATTGTTCACGCACACCGCGATCGCCCGCGCACTGCCCGCGCCGGAGGCATGCAGCACGTCCAGCCGGGTGCCGTCGCCGTAATAGATCTTGAAACCGAAGCGCTCGGCGTTGTGGATCATCTCCACATCGTTGTCGATGATGGTCACGTCCACGTCGCGGGCCAGCAGCGACTGGCTGGCCACCTGGCCGAAGCGGCCGAAGCCGATCAGCAGCACGCTGCCGGACAGGCCGTCGGCGGTATCCACGCCTTCCAGGCTGACGGTCGGCGTCGGCGCCACGCGCTTGTAGACCAGCACCACCAGCGGCGTCAGCGCCATCGACAGCACCACCACGGCGGTGAAGTTGGCATTGATGTCCAGGCTGATCACCCCGGCACTGGCTGCGGCCGAGAACAGCACGAAGGCGAACTCGCCGCCCTGCGCCATCAGCACGCCACGGTCCAGCGCCTGCGCGTGGTCACTGCCCATCAACCGCGCAACCACGTAGATGCACAGCGCCTTGGCCGCCATCAGCGCCACTACCAAGCCGAGGATCATCGGCCAGTTGCCGGCCACCACGCCCAGGTCCAGCGCCATGCCCACGCTGAGGAAGAACAGGCCCAGCAGGATGCCGCGGAACGGTTCGATGTCAGCTTCGATCTGGTGGCGGAAGGTCGATTCGCTCAGCAGCACGCCGGCCAGGAACGCGCCCATCGCCATCGACAACCCGGACAGCTGCATCAGCAGCGCCGCGCCCAGCACCACCAGCAGTGCGGCAGCGGTCATCACTTCGCGCGCTTTCGATTCGGCCAGCACGCGGAACAGCGGATTGAGCAGGAAGCGGCCCACCAGCACCAGGCCGACGATGGCACCCACGCCGATCGCCACCGACATCCAGCGCGAGCCCTCGCCATCGGCACTGCCCGCAGCCGGCGCCATCCACGCGACAAGTGCCAGCAACGGCACGATCAGCAGGTCTTCGAACAGCAGGATCGAGACGATCTTCTGCCCCGATGGCAGCGCGATGTCGCCGCGCTCGGCCAGCAGCTGCATCACCACTGCGGTGGAGGTCAGCACGAAACCGGTGGCGCCGATGAAGGCGATCTGCCACGGCAGCCCGAACAGCTTGGCGATGCTGGTCAGCACCAGCGCGCAGGTGACGATCTGCAGCGTGCCCAGCCCGAAGATTTCCTTGCGCAGGCTCCACAGGTGCGAGGGCCGCATTTCCAGGCCGATGACGAACAGGAACATGACCACGCCGAGTTCGGCGGTATGCAGGATCGCCTGCGGGTCGGAGAACCAGCCCAGCCCGAACGGGCCGATCGCCAGGCCGGCGGCGAAGTAGCCCAGCACCGAACCCAAGCCGAGCCGACGAAACAGCGGCACCATCACCACCGCTGCGCCCAACAGGGCGACGACCTTGACCAGCTCGCTGGTCGCTGCTTCTACCGCCATGCGGTGGGTTCCCCGGAAATCGAAATCGGCCTCAACGATAGAGCAACACCGATGACGGCAATAGCACGTGTGTTGCGTTTTATTGTCTTGGAGATGGAACGATAGCCGGAGTGGCCCGGGGCATCATCCCGAAACCATAAACGGTCATGCCCGGCGAGCGCAGCGGCGCGCGCAGATACTACATCCGCCGGGCATGGCCCGGCGCTACCGGGTTCACCCGCCCCGGCAGAACGCGGCGTAATCGATATACCCCGGGAACGGCACGCCGGGTGCGCACACTGGGCACTGCGGGTCAGGGCTGATGCGGGTCTCGCGGAAGTGCATGCCCAGCGCATCGAAGCGCAGCAGGCGGCCCACCAACGGTTCGCCGATGCCCAGCAACAGCTTCAGCACCTCGGTGGCCTGCAGCACCCCGGCCAGGCCCGGCAGCACGCCCAGCACGCCCGCCTCGGAGCAGTTGGGCGCGAACTCCGGCGGCGGCGGCTCCGGGAACAGGCAGCGGTAGCACGGTGCCACGCCACGCTGGCGGCCGGCATCGAACACGCTCACCTGGCCGTCGAAGCGCTCGATGGCGGCGTACACCATCGGCTTGGCGTGCTTGATGCAGGCGTCGTTGAGCAGGTAGCGCAACGGAAAGTTGTCCGACCCGTCCAGCACCACGTCGACATCCTGCAGCAGGCGGTCCACGTTCTCCGAGGTCACCCGCTCGGGCACGGCCTCGACCTCGATCGACGGGTTCAATGCCAGCAGCCGCTCACGCGCCGAATCCACCTTCAAGTGGCCGACGCTGGCCTCGGTATGCACGATCTGCCGATGCAGATTGCTTCGCTCCACCCGGTCATGGTCGGCGAAACGCAGGTGCCCTACCCCGGCCGCCGCCAGATAGAAGCCGGCCGGTGCGCCCAGGCCGCCCGCGCCCAGCACCAGCACCCGCGACTGCTGCAGGCGGCGTTGGCCAGCCTCGCCCACCTGCGGCAGCAGCAGGTGGCGCGAATAGCGGTCGTAGAAATCGCGGTCAGCGGCGCTGGTCAGTGGCTGCACCAGCGGCAGCGCCTGCTCGCGCCAGGCCACGGTGCCGCCGGTCACGGAGCTCACGTTGGTATAGCCCGCATCCAGCAGCGCCTGCGCCGCATCGGCCGAGCGCTTGCCGCTCTGGCAGATCAGCAGGATTTCCTGTTCCTGCCGTGGCAGGTACGCCGCGGGGCCGGTCAGCAGCTCATCCTTGGCCACACCACGCGCGCCCTCGGCCATGCCCCCGGCCCGTTCGTGCGCCTCGCGCACATCAATCAGCATGGCACCGTGGGCCAGGCGCTCACGTGCCTGGGCGGGGGAAAGCTCTGGAATGCTCATGCCGCCATTATCGCGCAGACGTCACGCATCTGGACCAGGTCGCGCCCGAAACAGCTATGCGACGGCGTGGGTGTTGCCACCGTGTGCGGCGATGAACAGAGCGACAGCCGACCGGCAGTAGGATTCGATCTGGTCGTCGCTCCCTGCTATCGCTTCATCGAAGCGAGCGATTGCCAAGAGATCGGATCCTCTGATGAGCGCGCCAAACAAGCGGGCAGACAGGAGAGGATCGGGCACGTTCAGGGCCGCCTTGGCGTGCAACTGTCGCAACAGGGCCTCGATCTGGACGATGACGTAGGCCGGGCCGGCTTGGTAATGGAGCCTGCTCAACGATTGTTGATTGGTCTTGTCGGCCATGATCATGGCTTCGACGCTTCGGACGTCCGGGCTCAACAAAGTGCGAAGCAGGGATGAGGCCACTGCCACCAGCTGATCTTCAGCCGAACCGTCGCCGCCTTCAACAAGGGCCTGGGGTGCGAACTGATGGCAGTGGGCCGCAATGGCTGCGCTGAACAGCGCCTCCTTGTTCTCGAATTTCCGATAGATGCTCAGCTTGGATATCTTCGCCCGCTGGGCGACCTTTTCCATTGTCGTGGCTTGAAAGCCCAGTTCCACGAAGAGTTCGCTTGCGGCATCAATTATTGATTGGCCGAGCGCCTCGTTGGCCGGCCGACCACGGCGAGCCTGACTGATTCTGCTGGTCATGATTGCACTACTTGACAGTATCCCGGCGCACACATTACGGTACCGGACAGTACCATAAATCGCGCAAACTGATCAATGTTACGCGTCCGACCCGGTCCCGCTCCCTTCCACGACATAGAGCAGAACACCATGGATGACGTCATCATCATCGGCGGCAGCTTTGCCGGCCTCGCCGCCGCGCTGCAGCTCGGCCGTGCCCGCCGCAGGGTCACCGTTCTCGATACCGGTCTACAGCGCAATCGCTTCGCCAGCCACTCCCATGGTGTACTCGGCCACGATCACAAGCCACCGCAGAACATCCTGACCGACGCACGCCAACAACTCGCGCGCTATCCGACGATCAGGCTGGTGAACGCGCGGGCCGACAGCATTTCCGGCGCCATCGACAACTTCTCCGTCTTTACTGGCGATGGCGCGTCCCTTGGCGCGCGCCGACTGATCCTGAGTTATGGCGTTGTCGACCAGATGCCGGACGTCCCGGGCTTTGCCGAGAACTGGGGCTCATCCATCGTGCCGTGCCCATACTGCGACGGCTTTGAAGTCGCCGACCAGCGTTGGGGCCTAGTCTGGTCGGGCCCGCAGTCGCATACCTATGTCAGGCTTTACCACGATTGGACCGGCACGTTGACGGTCTTTGCCGATGGTCACGACATCGCACCCGATGTACGGGCAGACCTGGCACGTCGCAACATACCGGTGGTCGATGGCCGGATCACGGAGATCCACCATCGCACGGGACATGGAACCGCCATCAAGCTCGATACCGCCGGCGATGTAGTGATCGATATGCTGTTTGCGCACCCGCGCAACAGGCCCTCCGCAAGCCTGCATGAATCTTTGGGCCTGGCCACGGTCACTACGCCCCTCGGCACTGCCATCAAGGTCGACGAGCGCCGGGAAACCAGCGTACCGGGCATCTACGCCGCCGGCGATCTTGCAAACCCGGCCATGGCCTCCGTCACCACCGCGATATGGCAAGGCGCGACGGCAGGTATTTCCGCGCAGCAATCGATGCTGGTGTGAGACGACAGATTCCAGGAGCGCGGCGTCGCCGCCGATGCAACGAAAAAGGCGGCCCTGCGGCCGCCTTCTCGTGGATCACTTGCCCTTGACGTGCTTCATCAAGCGCCGCTTGGCCTTGACCTGCCGTTCGGTCAGCACGTTCTTCTTGCCTTCGTACGGGTTGGCACCCTCGCGGAAGATGAACTGCACCGGCGTTCCGATCAGCTTGAAGCGCTTGCGGAAGAAGTTCTCCAGGTAGCGCTTGTACGACTCCTGCAGTTCCTTCAGGCGGGTGCCGTGCACGATGAAGGTCGGCGGGTTGGCGCCAGCCGGGTGCACGTAACGCAGCTTGGAGACGTGGCCGCGGATGGTCGGCGGCGGGTTGGTCTCGTAGGCCACTTCCAGCGCCTTGTTCACCTCGCTGGTGGTGAAGGTCTTGTTCGCCGATTCGTGCGCGCGGTGCACCGCACGGAACAGCTCGCGCAGGCCCGAGCCATGCTTGGCCGAGATGCGCACCGATTCGGCCCACGGCACGAAGCCCAGGCGCAGCGACAGCATCGTTTCCGCCTGCTCACGCTGGTAGTCGGTCAGGCCGTCCCACTTGTTGATCGCGATCACCAGCGCGCGGCCGGCATCCAGCACCGCGCCGAGCACGGTGGCGTCCTGGTCGGTCACACCTTCGGTGGCATCGAGCATCAGCACGGCCACCTGGCACTGCTCAATCGACTGCATGGTCTTGACCACCGAGAACTTCTCGACGACCTCGTCCACGCGCGAACGGCGACGCAGGCCGGCGGTATCGATCAGGCGGTACTCGCGGCCGTCGCGCTCCAGGTCCACCGAGATCGAATCGCGGGTGGTGCCCGGCACGTCCGAAGCGATCATGCGCTCTTCGCCGAGGATGCGGTTGACCAGGGTCGACTTGCCCACGTTGGGGCGGCCGACGAAGGCGATGCGGATGCGGTTCGGATCGTTGTCCAGCTCTTCGCCGCTGCCCTCTTCCGGCAGGCGCTGGATGACCTCGTCCAACAGGTCGTCCAGGCCCTGGCGGTGGGCAGCCGACACGGTCAGCATCTCGCTGAAGCCGTAGCGGGCGAACTCCGAACGCACGGTGTCCTCGTCGGTGCCGTCGATCTTGTTGATCAGCAGCAGCGTCGGGCGCGACAGCTTGCGCAGCCAGGCCAGGATCTCATCGTCCATCGCCGAGGTGCCCTCGCGGGCATCGACGACGAACAGGATCAGGTCAGCTTCGCCAGCGGCAGCACGGGCCTGGCGCGTGGTAGCGCCAGCCAGGCCTTCTTCTTCCTCTGCGATGCCGCCGGTATCGACGACGAGGAAATGGTTGTCCTCGTCAAGCCGGCAGACGCCATAGTTGCGGTCCCGGGTGACGCCGGGCTGGTCATGGACCAGGGCGTCACGTGTTCGGGTCAGTGCATTGAATATGGTCGACTTGCCGACATTCGGCCGTCCAACCAGGGCGACCAAAGGCAGCATCGCGATTACTCCGTATTAATTTGCCAACCGGAATGCGGTCAGCTTGCCATCAACGTTCTGCACCAGCAGCACCCCATCGACGACGATTGGCTGGGCCAGAAGCGCATCACCGCCGCTTTTCGCCCGCGCCGCCATCGCGCCATCGGAGGCCTGCAGCCAATGCAGGTATCCCTTGTAGTCACCGACCACGACGTAGTCGCCGTGCAGCGCCGGACCAGTCAGCGAGCGCCGGGCCAGTGCGGTCTGCGACCACATCGCCGCGCCGCTGGCCTTGTCCAGGCCGAACACGCCGCCCTTGTTGTCGGTAACGAAAACATTGCCCGAAGACACCGCCACGCCGCCGGCACCGCCGTGGTCGCGCGCCCACAGGGGGCGACCGGTCGGGCCTTCGATGGCCATGGTCTGGTTCTTGAAGCTGCTCACGAACAAAGTGTTACCGTCGAGCACCGGGGCGCCATCGACGTCGGCCATGCGGTCCAGCTCGGTACGGCCTTCGCCGGTACCCACGTTCTGGTCCCACAACGTGCGGCCGTCCTGCATGGCCAGCGCAGCGACGCTGCCCTCGTCCTTGCCGATGAACAGCACGCCCGGACCGGTCACCACCGCCGCGTTGCCACGCACGGTCAGTGCCGGCAGCTCGCTGGGGTTGAACCACTTCTGGGTGCCGTTGCCGGCGTCGAACGCGGTGACGCGACCGTCATTGCTGCGCACGAAGACCATGCCCTGGGCAATGGCCGGCGCGGCGATCACTTCGTTGGGCACGCGTGCGCGCCACTTCTCGCTGCCATCGTTGATGTCCAGCGCGATCACCTGGCCATCGAGGGTACCGATGACCACCAGGTTCTCGCCGACGCCCGGACCACCGGACAGCCGCAGCTTGGCCTTCTTCTTTTCCTTCTTCGGCTCCCAGGTCCAGACCTTCTTGCCGGTCTGCAGGTCGATGGCGTGCACGCCACCGGTGATGGCCGCAGCGAACACGTGGCCATTGGCCACCGTCGGGCCCTGGCGCACGCCGATGCGGCGCTCGCCCTTGCCCAGATCGACCGACCAGGCCTTGTTGACCTTCAGGGTCGGCTCGAACTTGACCAGTTCGGCCGGCTCCTGCGCCTTCTTGGCTTCAGCGTCCTTACCGGCGAACCAACCCTTCATGGTGCTGCAGCCGGACAGTGCCATGCCGAGCAGGAGCACGGAGGCGACGCGGGTGATCATGACCTTCTGACTCATCAAACCGACTCCGCAGGGGCGGCGACGGTGCCGCCGGCGTCCATAACCTTGGTTTCCAGCAGGCGCCGCTGCGGCGCTGCCACGTCCAGCGTTTTCAGCGCCTTCTCATACTGTTCGCGGGCGGCGTCGCGCTTGCCCTGCGCCATCAGCGCATCGCCATGGATTTCCAGGCTGCTGCTGTCGGTGGCGCTGCCCAGCAGCTTGATCGCCTCATCGCCCTTGCCGGTCGCCACCAGCAGGCGTGCCACGCGCTGGTCGACCACGCGCTGCAGGTCGCCGTCGACCTTCACCGCACGCAGGGTGGCCAGCGCTTCTTCATTCTTGCCCGCATCGACCTGGGCCTTGGCCAGCTGCAGCGCGGCCAGGTCGCCGTAGATGCTGGACGGGCCAGCTTCCAGCGCCTTGACCGCCTTGGCGGCGTCATCGAGCTTGTTCTGCTGCAGGCCGACCAGGGCCTTCTGGTACTCGACATTGGCCGAGGCCAGCTTGCCGCCCTGATCCTTCTGGTACCACTGCCAGCCGGCAATGGCACCGATGGCGATGACTACGCCACCGAGGATGCTGGCGCCATTCTTCCGCAGCCAGCTGCGGACGCGTTCACTTTGTTCGTGCTCGTCGAGCAGATCGTCGATCGCCATGCGTACTCTCGCCCCGCCCATCGGGAGGGACCATTGGATTATCGAAGGTGGTGAAACCGTGTCTCAGTGCGAAACCGGGACAACGGAGCCTTCAGAGGATACCTGAAAGCGTGCCACGTTGGCTCGCTGGTAGGGCGTCAGATCGACGATAGCGCCGTTCTGCTGAACCTGGACCGCCGAGGCGTTGCCCAGGGTCACGCGGGTCACCTGGCCCGGGGTGAAGCTGCGGCTCTCGCCGGCCTTGATCAGCGCCTTCTCGACGGTACCGCCCCCTGGGCCGGCGATATCGACCCAGCTGTCACCGCTGAACTGCATGTCCAGATTGGCGGCAGGGGCCGGCGCAGCGCGCGGCACCGGGGCCAGCGAGGCGACGTACGGGGTGGCGGCCGGCTTGGCGACGGGCGCGGCCGCCACCACGGCGGGCGCCGCCGCGGCGGACCCGGGGCCGGCCGGGGCAACCGGTACGGCGGCCGGGATCACGTCCAGCGAGGCGGTGCTCGGCGAAGGCGCGGCGCCATCGAAGTGGCCACGGGTGGCGAACCAGACCGGGACCGCCAGCACAGCGGTAATACCGACATACAGCGCACGGCGGCCGAGGTTCTCGGCGATCCGGCGCGCACGCGGGGTATGGGTGTGGCTGACCAGGGTGGGCGGAACCACCGGGCCCACCTGGGCCTGTTCCAGCAGTTCGCTGACGTCCACGCCGAGCAGGCGGGCATAGCTGCGCAGCTGGCCGCGCACGAACACCGGCGCCCCCAGCTTCTGCCACTGCTCCTGCTCGAGCGACTTGACCACTTGAACCGGCATGCGCAGGCGCTGGCCGACATCTTCGAGAGTCAGTCCGGCGGCCTCGCGGGCCTGGCGCAGGCGGGTGCCGCAGCCGGCCACGGTCTCGAGATCGCTCACAGTCTGGTCATCAATCACAATGCATCAACCCTGGAGTTAGGAGCCCGCGTCCTGCGGAAATTCCTGTCGAATCCGCTGAAGATAGCGATCAGATGCTGCCTGATCACCCAGCCGCGCCTCGATTTGAGACGCAAGTTGTAACACGGAACGCGTGGCCGGTGCAGCCGCAATCCTACGTTCGGCGAAGGCCCGGGCCTCCATGAACTGGCCGCGACGGAAGCTCAGCTGGGCCATCGCCTCCAGCGCGACCGGGTTGCCAGGCACCTGCGCCAGAGCGGCACGCAGGTTGCGCTCGGCGCGTTCAAGCTGGCCAGCGTCCAACGCACAGCTGCCACCATTGGCCTGCGCCTGGGCCGGCGTGGTGTAGTTGGGCGATTGCAGCGCACGATCGAACCAAGCCAACGACTCGGCAGCCTGCCCGTTCTGGCACAGCCAGGCACCATAATTATTGAGTACATCGCCGCGCTGCGGCGCCAGCTCGGCAGCCCTGCGGAAACCCTCCCCGGCCTGTCGGGTGCGGCCACGCTGATCATCGATGCCGGCCAGCAGCACCAGTGCATCGGGGTCGGCAGGCGCCAGCTTGATCGCATCGCGCGTCTTGCGCTCGGCCGCATCCAGGTTGCCGCTCTGCATGTCGCGGACAGCCAGGGCCAGCAGATCCGCGGCGCGGACCTGCCGGCGAACACCTTCGGGGTCGCGGACCGAATAGACCGTCGCCTGGCTGGGGCCCAGCTTGGCTTTGGGCTGCGACTTGCAAGCAGTGACCGAGAGGGCCAGCACGCCTGCAAGCAGCGCCAGCCAGAAGCGGTCAGGCCGCCGCATCGCTCCCCTTCCCCGCCTGCAGCGTCTTGTTGAACTCGGCTTGGCGGCGGGTGCGATCCATCACCTGGCCTTTGAGCTGGCCACAGGCGGCGTCGATATCGTCACCACGGGTACGGCGCACCATGGTCAGCACGTTGCTGTCGAGCAGGATCTTCTGGAAGGCGCGGATATGCGCTTCTTCCGAGCGCTCGTAACGGGTGCCCGGGAACGGGTTGAACGGGATCAGGTTGACCTTGCCCGAGTCCCTGGCCTGCACCGCGTTGTCGAACTGGTGCATCAGCCGCGCCAGTTGGCGGGCGTGCTCGGGCTGGTCGTTGATGCCCTTCATCAGGGTGTATTCGAAGGTGACCGATTCGCGGCGCTTGTTGGCACGCAGATAGCGTGCGCACGAAGCCATCAGCTCGGCGATCGGGTACTTCTTGTTGAGCGGCACGAGGGTCTCGCGCAGCTCATCGTTCGGCGCATGCAGCGACACCGCCAGCGACACGTCGCTTTCGGCGGACAGGCGGTCGATCTGCGGCACCAGGCCGGAGGTCGACAGGGTCACGCGCTTGTTGGCCAGGCCATAGCCCAGATCGTCGCGCATCACGCTCATGGCACGCACGACGTTGTCGAAATTCATCAACGGCTCGCCCATGCCCATCATCACCACGTTGGTGAGACGGCGCATCTGGTGCGGCACGTTGCCCAGGTGGCGCGCCGCGATCCACACCTGGCCGATGATCTCGGCGGTGGTCAGGTTGCGGTTGAAGCCCTGGGTGGCGGTGGAGCAGAACGTGCAGTTCAGGCCACAACCGACCTGCGAGGACACGCACAGCGTGCCGCGGGTCTTGTCGGGGATGTACACGGTCTCGATGGCGTTCTTGCCATCCACGCCCATCGCCAGCAGCCACTTGTGGGTGCCGTCGGCGGAGGGCTTGTCGAAGATGATGTTCGGGACGAGGACCTCGGCATGCTCCTGCAGCTTGGCGCGCAGGACCTTGCCGAGGTCGGTCATCTCATCGAACTCGGTGACGTAGCGATGATGGATCCACTTCATCACCTGATGGGCGCGGAACTTCTTCTCGCCGAGAACCTCGACGAAAAACTTCTCCAGGCCCGCGCGATCGAGGTCGAGCAGGTTCTGCTTGCCAGCCGTGGGTGCCGACTTCGGCAGCGGCTGGATGGCGATTTTCTGTACGACCTCGTTCACGGCATTACTCTCAGCGCGAGACGACTTCGGTGGCGGCGAAGAAGTACGCGATTTCAATCGCGGCATTCTCGACCGAGTCCGAGCCGTGGGCGGCATTGGCATCGATGGATTCGGCGAAGTCGGCGCGGATGGTGCCCGCAGCGGCTTCCTTCGGGTTGGTGGCGCCCAGCAGGTCGCGGTGGGCCAGGACGGCGTTCTCGCCTTCCAGGGCCTGGATCATCACCGGGCCGGAGATCATGAACTCGACCAGTGCGTTGAAGAACGGACGCTCGCGGTGCACAGCGTAGAAGCCTTCGGCTTCACGGCGCGACAGCTGCTTGTACTTGGCGGCCACGACCTTCAGGCCGGCCTTTTCGAAACGGGCGTAGATTTCGCCGATGACGTTCTTGGCAACGGCGTCCGGCTTGATGATCGAAAGGGTGCGCTCCAGCGCCATGGGATGTCTCCAATGGAATCGGGCCGCTGATGGCCCGAAGGG
The DNA here is from genome assembly GCF_003428825.1 of Stenotrophomonas sp. G4. NCBI lineage: Bacteria > Pseudomonadati > Pseudomonadota > Gammaproteobacteria > Lysobacterales > Lysobacteraceae > Stenotrophomonas > Stenotrophomonas sp. G4. The sequence goes on along the minus strand of NZ_CP031741.1, from coordinate 1,870,327 downwards.
TAACAAAAAAAAAGCCGCGTCGAAACGCGGGCTTAGCCTGATAAACGTGCGCGGATTGTAAAAGATAAAGCGGCAGGGTGGTAGTGCCGGCCGCCGGCCGGCAGTGGGCGCCATTCAACCTCGGGGGGCTGCCGGCCAGCGGCCGGCACTACCCCATTCACCCACCTGAGCGGATTCTGACCAGCCGAGGCATTTTTGCTGCATTGCAAAATGCCATACGCTACCGTCTGGTTCTAGTATCAAACAATCGTTTGATTAAGGTCCGCCCGCCCGATGGCCAAGCCCGCCCACTTCTCGACCAAGGACCGGATCCTCGGCGCCGCCGAGGAGCTGTTCGCCCAGCACGGCTTTGCCGGCACCTCGCTGCGTCAGGTCACCAGCCAGGCCGACGTCAACATCGCTGCGGTCAACTACCACTTCGGCTCCAAGGAAAACCTGGTCAACGAGGTGTTCCGCCGCCGCATGGACGAGATGACCGGCGCTCGTCTGGCTCAACTTGAGCGTGCCCGCAACGAACACCCCGGGCAACTGCGGCCGGTGCTCGCCGCCTTCGTCGAGCCGGCCCTGGCGCTGGCCCAGGACCGCCAGAACGGCGGCGCCTTCGTCCGCGTGATCGCCCGTGCCTACGCTGAAAAGAACGACAACCTGCGCAAGTTCCTGTCCGACCACTACGGCCACGTGCTGCGTGAGTTCGGCAAGGCGATCGCCACCTGCGTGCCCGGCCTGAGCAAGGAAGAGCTCTATTGGCGCCTGGATTTCCTCGCTGGCTCGCTGACCTATGCCATGGCCGATTTCGGGCTGATCAAGCGACCTGCCGGTGTCACCGAAACGGCGCATCGTGCCCATGCCGCCCATGAACTGATCCATTTCGCCGAGGCCGGATTCCGTGCCGCCGCCCGCAGCGGCAGCGCCCTGCCCGCCTCCATTGATTCCACCCAGTAACTGCTGACCAACAAAGGCCCTACACCATGTCCAATTCCCTGCTAGTCCGCCGCGCCGCCGTGCTGGGTGCCGGCGTCATGGGTGCCCAGATCGCCGCCCACCTCACCAATGCCGGCGTCGACACCGTGCTGTTCGACCTGCCTGCCAAGGAAGGTCCGGCCGATGGCATCGTGCTGAAGGCGATCGCCAACCTCGGCAAGCTGAGCCCGGCGCCGCTGGCCAGCAAGGCGCTGGCCGAAGCCATCACCCCGGCCAACTACGAGACCGGCCTGGAACAGCTGAAGGACTGCGACCTGATCATCGAGGCCATCGCCGAGCGCATGGACTGGAAGCAGGACCTGTACAGGAAGATCGCCCCGTACGTGGCCGACCACGCCGTGCTGGCCTCCAACACCTCGGGCCTGGGCATCAACAAGCTGGCCGACGTGCTGCCCGAACAGCTGCGCCACCGCTTCTGCGGCGTGCATTTCTTCAACCCGCCGCGCTACATGCACCTGGCCGAGCTGATCCCGGCCACCACCACCGACGCCAGCGTGCTGGAAGGCCTGGAAGCGTTCCTGGTCACCACCCTGGGCAAGGGCGTGGTGTACGCCAAGGACACCCCGAACTTCATCGGCAACCGCATCGGCGTGTTCTCGATCCTGTCCACCATCCACCACACCCAGGAATTCGGCCTGGGCTTCGACGAAGTGGACGGCCTGACCGGCCCGCTGGTCGGCCGACCGAAGTCGGCGACCTACCGCACCTCCGACGTGGTCGGCCTGGACACCATGGCCCACGTGATCAAGACCATGGGCGATACCCTGCCCAACGACCCGTGGCATGAATTCTTCAAGTCGCCGAAGTGGCTGGATGCGCTGATCGCCAAGGGCGCACTGGGCCAGAAGACCGGCGCCGGCATCTTCCGCAAGGTCGGCAAGGACATCGTGGTGCTGGACCTGGAAAAGCAGGACTACCGTCCGGCCGACCGCGCCGCCGCACCGGAAGTGGTCGAGATCCTGAAGATCAAGAACCCGGCCGAGAAGTTCGCCAAGCTGCGCGAGAGCCAGCACCCGCAGGCGCAGTTCCTGTGGGCGACCTTCCGCGATCTGTTCCATTACAGCGCCTACCATCTGGCCGACATCGCCGAGACCGCGCGCGACGTCGACCTGGCCATCCGCTGGGGCTACGGCTGGTCGCTGGGCCCGTTCGAAACCTGGCAGGCTGCCGGCTGGAAGCAGGTCGCGCAGTGGATTGCCGATGACATCGTCGCCGGCAAGAGCATGAGCAACGCCCCGCTGCCGGATTGGGTATTTGACGGCCGGGATGGCGTTCATGCCGCCGAGGGCAGCTACAGCCCGTCGCGCAACGCCAAGCTGCCGCGTTCGTCGCTGCCGGTATACCAGCGCCAGCGCTTCCCCGATCCGCTGCTGGGTGAGAAGTTCGCGCCGGGCGAGACCGTGTTCGAGAACGACGGCCTGCGCATGTGGCACGACGGCGATGGCATCGCCGTGGTCAGCTTCAAGACCAAGATGAACACCGTGTCCGATCACGTGCTGGATGGCCTGCAGGAATGCGTCACCCGCGCCGAGAAGGACTTCCAGGGCCTGGTGATCTGGCAGCAGAAGGAGCCCTTCTCCGCCGGTGCCGACCTGGCTGGCGCCCTCGGCCTGCTGCAGGCCGGCAAGGTCGACCAGTTCGAAGCGATGGTGCACAACTTCCAGCGCACCAGCCAGCGCATCAAGTACTCGCTGGTGCCGGTGGTGGCTGCCGTGCGCGGCCTGGCGCTGGGTGGCGGTTGCGAGTTCCAGATGCACAGCGCCAAGACCGTGGCCTTCCTGGAAAGCTACATCGGCCTGGTCGAGGCCGGCGTCGGCCTGCTGCCGGCAGGCGGCGGCCTGAAGGAACTGGCCGTGCGCGCCTCGCAGGCCGCTGGCCCGGGCGGTGACGTGTTCGCCGAACTGAAGAAGACCTTCGAGACCGTGGCGATGGCCAAGGTGTCCAACTCGGCGGTCAACGCCCAGGAACTGGGCCTGCTGCGCAGCACCGACAAGGTGGTGTTCAACAGCTACGAGGCCCTGTACATCGCCAAGGCCGAAGCACGCGCCCTGGCCGAAGCGGGCTACCGTCCGCCGCTGCCGGCACGCCGCATCCAGGTGGCCGGTGACGTCGGCATCGCCACCTTCAAGATGATGCTGGTCAACATGCTGGAAGGCCGCTTCATCAGCCCGTACGACTACGAGATCGCCGAGCGCATCGCCACCGTGCTGTGCGGCGGCAAGGTCGACCGCGGCACCCTGGTCGACGAAGAGTGGCTGCTGACCCTGGAGCGCAAGCACTTCGTCGAACTGGCCCAGCAGGAAAAGACCCAGGCCCGCATCGCGCACATGCTCAAGACCGGCAAGCCGCTGCGGAACTGACGGAAGACATCGGTAGTGCCGGCCGCTGGCCGGCAACCTCTTCCAACCCCTATTCAAGAGATCACTGCAATGACCAAGCAAATCCAGGACGCCTACATCGTCGCCGCCACCCGCACCCCGGTTGGCAAGGCGCCCAAGGGCATGTTCCGCAACACCCGCCCCGACGACATGCTCGCCCACGTGCTGCGCAGCGTCGTGGCACAGGCGCCGGGCGTGGACGTCAACCGCATCGATGACGCGATCATCGGCTGCGCGATGCCCGAAGCCGAGCAGGGCATGAACGTGGCCCGCATCGGCGTGCTGCTGGCCGGCCTGCCGAACACCATCGCCGCGCAGACCGTGAACCGCTTCTGTTCCTCCGGCCTGCAGGCCGTGGCGCAGGCGGCCGACGCGATCCGCCTTGGCAACGCCGACCTGATGCTGGCCGGCGGCACCGAATCGATGTCGATGGTGCCGATGATGGGCAACAAGATCGCGATGGCCCCGAGCGTGTTCGACAACGACCACGTCGCCATCGCCTACGGCATGGGCATCACGGCCGAGAAGGTCGCTGAAGAGTGGAAGGTCTCGCGCGAAGAACAGGACGCGTTCGCCCTGGCCTCGCACCAGAAGGCCATGGCCGCCATCCAGAACGGCGACTTCAAGGACGAGATCAGCCCGTACGAGATCGTCTCGCACCAGCCCGACCTGGCCGACGGCAAGCGCATCATCACCCGCAACAAGGTGGCCGACACCGACGAAGGCCCGCGCCCGGATTCCTCCGCTGAAGGCCTGGCCAAGCTGCGCCCGGTGTTCCGCAACGGCCAGTTCGGCGGCACCGTCACTGCCGGCAACTCCTCGCAGATGAGCGATGGCGCCGGTGCGGTACTGCTGGCGTCGGAACAGGCGATCAAGGATTACGGCCTGACCCCGCTGGCCCGCTTCGTCAGCTTCTCGGTGGCCGGCGTGCGCCCGGAAGTGATGGGCATCGGCCCGATCGCCGCGATCCCGAAGGCACTGAAGCAGGCCGGCCTGACCCAGGATCAGCTGGACTGGATCGAGCTCAACGAAGCCTTCGCCGCGCAGTCGCTGGCCGTCATCCGTGACTGCGGCCTGGATCCGAGCAAGGTCAACCCGCTGGGCGGCGCGATCGCGCTGGGCCATCCGCTGGGCGCGACCGGCGCGATCCGTACCGCGACCCTGCTGCACGGCCTGCGCCGTCGCCAGCAGAAGTACGGCATGGTGACGATGTGCATCGGCACCGGCATGGGTGCGGCGGGCATTTTCGAGGCGCTGTAAGGTTCAAAGCGTTGCCTCGTTGGGCTTCAAGGCGTGGGCCGGGTTGGCAGGGCTACCCGGGACACGCCGTGAACCCATCCATGGGGGCTCGATGGCGCCATCCATGGCGCCAACGGTCCCGGGCAGCCCTGCCAACCCGGCCCTTCCAGCCTCCCCGCGGCGGAGGGATGAGCAAAGGCAGGGTCAAAGGCCGGGGTCAGATCCCTTTGCTGCGCAAAGGGATCTGACCCCGGCCTACGAAAAAAGGCAGCCAGTGGCTGCCTTTTTGCTTTTGCTTCTGCCCTTGATTCCGCCCTTCCCGGCCGCGACCGCAGGAAACTGTCGAGAGGCGTGGGCAGGCCGCTGCAGGACCGTTGGCGCCATGGGCCCGAGGCATGCCTCGGGCGGGTTGGGCAGGACGCCCAACCCCGGTCTTGCCGTGTGCGCAGGACAGCGCACACGGCAAGGCGCCATCGAGCCCCCAGGGATGGGTTTACGGCGTGTCCTGCAGCGGCCTGCCCGCGCCTCCCCCACTTTGGCAGGAAGGCGCTGACGGAGCGCTTGATAAACCTTATTCCGCCAGCATCGCCGCCAGCTTCTCCCGCGCCGGGCCGGCCAGCTTCGGGTTGTCCAGCGCGAAGCGGATCGTCGCCTCGACCAGCCCCAGATGGGTGCCGCAGTCGAAACGGGTGCCCTCGAAACGATAGGCATCGACCTCGTCGGTCTTCAGCAGTTCGGCGATCGCATCGGTCAGCTGGATCTCGCCGCCGGCACCGGTGCGGGTCTGCTCGAGCAGCTCGAAGATCTTCGGGCTCAGCACGTAGCGCCCCACCACCGCCAGGTCACTCGGTGCGTCTTCCGGCTTGGGCTTCTCCACGATCTGCGAGATACGCCCCTTGCGGCCATCGAACGCCTCGGTGGCGACGATGCCGTAACTGGCCGTCTTGTCGTGGGGCACGTCTTCCACCGCGATGACGCTGGCACCACTGGCCTCGTTGAGGTCAGCCATCTGCTTCAGCGCACCGGCGCCACGGTTCCAGATAAGGTCATCGGGCAGCAGCACGGCGAACGGTTCGTCACCGATGACCGCCTTGGCGCACAGCACCGCATGGCCCAGGCCCAGGGCCTCGGCCTGGGTGACGAAGACCGCGCGCACGCCTTCCGGCAGTACATGGCGGATCAACTCGAGCTGTTCGTGCTTGCCCGCCCGCTCGAGCTTCTGCTCCAGCTCGTAGGCCTTGTCGAAATAGTCGGCGACGGCGTGCTTGTAGCGATTGGTGATGAACACCAGCGTGTCACAGCCTGCTTCGATCGCCTCATCCACAGCGTACTGGATCAGCGGCCGATCGATGATCGGCAGCATCTCCTTCGGCACCGTCTTGGTTGCCGGAAGAAAACGCGTGCCCAGACCTGCTACCGGGAATACCGCCTTGCGAATGCGCTTGCTCATTGGTGCCTGTTGGCCTCACGTGCCGGAAAGGGCACAACCTTAGCCGATGAAATGTAAGCATCCTGTTCGATTGGCGAAAATTCCGGCATGGTCGCGAACAGGATTTCCTGGATCGTATCGATGTCGTACCGGGCAATGGCCTCGCGCAGCTTCGGCACATTGCCCAGCACGATGTCGCGCGAGAAGGTACGGACGCCGGCCTCGAGGATCTTCGGGTGCGCGGTTGGCCGGTAGTCCTCGTCGGAGTAGAACAGCGTCTCGTGCAGCTTCTCGCCCGGGCGCAGACCGGTATAGATGATCGGAATTTCCTTGTAGGGCTGTTTTCCCGCCAGGCGGATCATCTGCTCGGCCAACACCCGGATCGGCACCGGCTCGCCCATGTCCAGGGTATAGATCGCGCCATGCGAGGCCGACGCGGCCGCCTGCAGGATCAGCTGGCAGGCCTCGGGAATGGTCATGAAATAGCGGCTGACCTCAGGGTCTGTCACCGTGACCGGACCACCCTTGAGGATCTGCTCGCGGAACAGCGGCACCACGCTGCCGGCCGACGCCAGCACGTTGCCGAAGCGGACGGTCACGAAACGGGTGTGCGTGGACTTCTGGTCCAGGCTCTGGCAGATCATCTCCGCATACCGCTTGCTGGCGCCCAGCGCATTGACCGGGTCCACCGCCTTGTCGGTCGAGATGAACACAAAGTGCTCGACACGGGCTTCCAGGCAGGCGCGGGCCACATTCTCCGTCGCCAGGATGTTGTTGCGTACGGCTTCGCGCAACTGACGCTCCAGCACCGGCACATGCTTGTAGGCAGCCGCATGGAAGGCGGTGTCGACCGGGTGCAGCGACAGCGCATGGCGGATCACCGCAGGATCGCCACAGTCACCGAGCACGGCCTCGATCTCGACATCAGGGAAGCTGCGGCGCAGCTCGCCCTCGATGGTCAACAGCAGCAGCTCGCTGATCTCCAGCAGCACGATGCGACCGGCGCCATGGCGCGCACACTGGCGGCACAGTTCGGACCCGATCGAGCCACCGGCACCGGTCACCATCACCGTGCGGCCGCCCAACCAGCCACGGATGAGGTTCCAGTCCGGCATGATCGGCTTGCGGCCGAGCAGATCTTCGATCGCCACTTCCTTCAACTGGCCCGGCAGCGACTGTCCCTGCAGGATGTCGCTGAGCTTGGGCACGGTCCGGAACGGAATACCGGTGCTCTCGCAGATGGCCACCACCCGCTGCATGCCCACCGCATCCAGCGAGGGCATGGCGATCACCAGCAGCTTGGCCGCCGTCTCGCGGGCCACCGCCGGTGCGTCGTCCAGCGTCCCCAGGATCGGCAGACTCTGCAGCTTGGCGCCGCGCAGGTGCGGTGCATCATCGAGCAGGCCGACCGGCTCGAAATTGCCGGACCGGCGCAGGTCGCGCACCAGGGTCTCAGCGGCCTGGCCGGCACCGAGGATCAGCACGCGGCGCGCGGTCGAGTCGGACTGCAGCGACTGATAGTCCTTCCATGCCCGGTACAGCAGGCGCGGTGCGCCCAGCAGTGCCGACAGTGCGAACGGATAGATCACCAGCACCGACATCGGCACGCCGTCGAAGCGCTTCCAGGCCAGTACGAGGACAATGGCGATCAGGCCGATGAAGCTGGCCTTGAAGATGTTCAACAGGTCGCTGACGCTGGCAAAGCGCCACAGCCCGCGATAAAGGCCGATGCGCCAGAACACCATTCCCTGCAGCGCCAGCACCAGCGTCGTATCTACGTTCCACAACGGCAATGCGGGAGCGTCGGCGAGGATCGAGTAACGACCTGCATGCAACAGCTGCCAGCAGGCCCATACCATGAACAAGTCGTGGCAGACGATGGCCGTACGCGGCATCAGGCCGAGGATTCTGTCCCGCCAGGGTGAAGACATAGATCGAGTCATTCCTTATCGGTGGCGCAATCCATTGCGCAGGAGTAGCCACAGCAGGGTCAACGCGGCAAACCACGCGACCGCTACGACAGCCTCCCACCTCGGCTGCAGATTGGTGCAGATATTGAACACTGTAATGCTGAACAGGCCCAAAACAAAATACGTCCCTGTCACCTGCGCATGGCTGGCTCCTGCCTGCACCGCGCGCTGGTAGACATGCTGGGTGTGGGGTTCCATCCAGCGTTGCCCTGAAAGCATGCGCGCCAGCAGCGTGAAGCCCGCGTCCACAAGGAATGCAGACAACGGCAGCAACAGCAGGATCCAGTTGATGTCGGTGTGCAGTGCGGCGACCGCCAGCACGACGGCCACGGCATAACCCAGCGCACCACTGCCGACGTCGCCCATGAAGATGCGCGCCTGCGGGAAATTGAATGGCAGAAAACCCAGGCAGGCCAGGCCCAGAACGACAGCCACCAGCGAATAGGGCCAGGGCAGCACGGTGGCAAAGCCCAGCGCAACGATGACGGCCTGGCTGCTGGCAATCCCGTTGATGCCATCCATGAAGTTCCAGATGTTGATCAGCGAGGCGGTGAACAACAGCACCAGCAGGCTCAACAGCCAGCTGCCGCCGTGCATCCTGACCAGCCCTGCCAGCAATGCCGCGGCGAGGAAATGCACCAGCAGCCGGCGCATGGCTGGCAGCGGCCGGTGGTCATCCCACCAGCCGATGCCGGCCACCAGCAGCAGGCCAAGGCTGGCCACGGCCAGGCTGGGCGCGGCGTCCGGCCAGCAGAAAGCGGCCACGGCAGCCGCGACCAGCAGACTGATCACGATGGCGATGCCACCACCACGAGGGGTTGCGACACTGTGGCTGCGGCGCTCGCCGGGCTGATCCAGCAGCTGCCTGCGCAGCGCATACACGCGCGCGGCCCAGGTCAATGCCGCGCTGAGCAGGGCCAGGCCCAGCAGCGCGGCCATCACAAGCCACGGCATGGTTCAGAGCACCGCGTAGTTCAGCAGCGGCTTGACCGTACCCCATTCCTTGCAGCTGGGGCATTGCCAATGGTGGGTGCGCGCGCCGAACCCGCAGCGGGTGCAGCGGTAAGCGGGGTTGCGCACCAGCAGCTGGTCGGTAATGTGCTTGAGGTCGTGCAGGGTCGCGGTGGAATCGGCGCCTTCGGCCAGGGTGAGGTCGATCAGTGCCGATTCACCACGCACCGACGGGCGGTCCTTGAGCTGGCGACCGAGGTAGGCACGGGCGGGCGCGACCCCCTCCTGCTCTTCCATCAGGCGGGTCAGGGCCAGCACCGGGGCGATGCCGCGGTAATGCTCGGTCATCTCGGACAGGAAGGCGCGCGCGCCGCCCAGGTCGCCGACCTTGCGGTAGTTGTCCATCAGCGCCGGCAGCACTTCCGGCAGGTACTCCGGATCGTTGCGGGCGGCACGTTCGAAGGCGCGCACGGCAGCCTCGGCATTGCCGGCATCGGTTTCCAGGCGTCCCTCGATGATGCCGGCACGGACCGACATGGCATCGGCCTGGTAGGCACGGGCAATGGCCGCCCTCGCCTCTTCCAGCTTGCCCGCGCCACGGAAGCGCTCGGCGAGCTCGCATTCGAACTGTCCGATCAGCTTGCCCATCGGCTCGCCGGTGACATCTTCGAAGCGGGTGGCGTTGTCGATCGCCTTTTCCCAGTCGCGCTCGGCCTGGTAGATGCCGATCAGGTGCTTGAGCGCCTGCGGTGCGCGCTGGTCCAGCTGTGCCAGTTCGGTGAACACGGTTTCGGCACGGTCCAGCAGGCCGGACTTCATGTAGTCCTCGCCCAGTGCCAGCAGGGCCTGCACGCGCTGCGCGTCGCTCAGATCCTGGCGGTTGACCAGGCCCTGGTGCAGGCGGATGGCGCGGTCCACTTCGCCACGGCGCCGGAACAGGTGGCCCAGCGCAACCTGGGTCTCGAAGGTTTCCTTGTCCAGCTCGGCGATGTGCAGGAACAGTTCGATGGCCTTGTCCGGCTGCTCGTTGAGCAGGTAGTTCAGGCCACGGAAATAGGTGCTCGACAGGTGGCTGACCTGGTTGTCACCGTGGCGCTGACCGCCGCGGCGTCCGATCACCCAGCCGGCCAGGGCCGCCAACGGCAGGCACAGGAAGAACCAGAACCACTCGGAAACGAATTCCATCGTCGATCAACGTCCATCAGAAGATTGGGAGGGGGCCACCGGCGCCGGTGGCGCAGCCGCCGACTTGTTGGCTCGGCGCAGCTGGCCGTAGAGCGGAATGACCACGCTTACCAGCACCAGGCCAGCGCCGACCACGACACCGATCAGCAGGGCGGCGATCAGCGCCACACCGACGGACGTGTTCAACTGGGTAAACAGCAGGTTGATCGACATGGCCGTCATGTTGACCGCACCGATGATCAGACCAAGGATCAGAACCGCCAGCAGGACCAGCAGACGAAAAACTTTCATGCGACAGCTCCATTGGCAGGAGGCCGTAGCTTATCCGACTCGTGGTGGGATTCGCACGAAGTCGCGCGACGGATGGCTCAGGCCGGATCTGCGTCCAGCGGCAGCACACTGCTGACCCGCTCGCGCAATTCCTTGCCCGGCTTGAAATGAGGGACATGCTTGCCCGGCAGGGCAACCGATTCGCCGGTCTTCGGGTTGCGACCCAGGCGCGGCGGACGGTAGTGCAGCGAGAAGCTGCCGAAGCCGCGGATCTCGATGCGATCACCGGCCGACAGTGAGCCCCCCATCATTTCCAGCAATGACTTGACCGCCAGATCGACATCATCGGCCTTCAGGTGCGCCTGCCGGCGCGCGAGGATTTCGATCAGTTCGGATTTGGTCATTACCGGCTCACATCAGGGGCATCTCAGCCTGAAACGGCCCGGGCATTGCCCGGGCCGTCCAGGAAACAACGAACAGCGTAAGGCCGATATTACTCGGACTTGTTGCCGTTCAGCTGTGCACGCAGCAGCGCGCCCAGCTGGGTGGTGCCGCTGGATGCCGAAGAGGACTGGTATTCCTCCAGCACTTCGCGCATTTCCGCGTCGTCCTTGGCCTTGATCGACAGCTGCAGGGTACGACCCTTGCGATCCATGCCCACGAACTTGGCTTCAACCTTGTCACCGACCTTCAGGTGCTGGGTTGCGTCGTCAACACGCTCGTTGGCGATGTCGCGAGCTGCAACATAGCCTTCGATGCCGTCGGCCAGCTCGATGATCGCGCCCTTGGCGTCGACTTCCTTCACCACGCCTTCGACCTTGGAGCCCTTCGGATTGGTCGCCATGTACTGGCCGAACGGATCCTGCTCCAGCTGCTTGACGCCCAGCGAAATGCGCTCGCGCTCCGGATCGACGGCCAGGACCACTGCGTCCAGGTTGTCGCCCTTCTTGAAGTTGCGAACGATGTCTTCGCCAGTGGTCGCCCAGCTGATGTCGGACAGGTGAACCAGGCCGTCGATGCCGCCGTCCAGGCCGATGAAGATGCCGAAGTCGGTGATCGACTTGATCTGGCCCGACACCTTGTCACCCTTCTTGTGGGTGGCAGCGAAGGTTTCCCACGGATTGGCGGCAACCTGCTTCATGCCCAGCGAGATGCGGCGACGCTCCTCGTCGACGTCCAGGACCATGACTTCAACTTCGTCACCGACCTGCACAACCTTGGACGGGTTGACGTTCTTGTTGGTCCAATCCATTTCCGAGACGTGCACCAGGCCTTCGACGCCCGGCTCGATCTCGACGAACGCGCCGTAATCGGTGACGTTGGAGACCTTGCCGAACACGCGGCTGTTGGCCGGGTAACGACGGGCGATGTTATCCCACGGATCTTCGCCCAGCTGCTTCAGGCCCAGCGAAACGCGGTTGCGCTCGCGGTCGAACTTCAGCACGCGCACGTCCAGCTCGTCGCCGACATTGACGACTTCGGACGGATGGCGCACGCGCTTCCATGCCATGTCGGTGATGTGCAGCAGGCCGTCGATGCCGCCCAGGTCCACGAATGCGCCGTAATCGGTCAGGTTCTTGACGACACCCTTCAGGATCGCGCCTTCCTGCAGCTTGTCCATCAGCTGCTCGCGCTCTTCCGAGTGCTCGCTTTCGACGACAGCGCGGCGCGAGACCACGACGTTGTTGCGCTTGCGGTCAAGCTTGATGAGCTTGAATTCCAGCTCCTTGCCTTCCAGGTAGGCCGGATCGCGCACGGGGCGCACATCGACCAGGGAACCCGGCAGGAAGGCGCGGACATCCTTGATGTCCACGGTGAAACCACCCTTGACCTTGCCGCTGATGCGACCGGTGATGGTTTCGTTCTTTTCCAACGCTTCTTCCAGCTCGTCCCACACCATCGCGCGCTTGGCCTTCTCGCGCGACAGGACGGTTTCACCGAAGCCGTTCTCGATCGAGTCGAGGGCGACCTTGACGATGTCGCCTTCGGCAACATCGATTTCGCCGGCGTCGTTACGGAACTGTTCGATCGGCACGATGCCTTCCGACTTCAGCCCGGCGTTGATCACCACGACGTCGCCGCGGACTTCAACAACGGTACCGCTGACGATGGCGCCCGGCTTCAGCTTGGCCAGGTTGGCCTGGCTGGCTTCAAACAGTTCGGCAAATGATTCGGTCATTAGATTTACTCTGTTGGACACATGGGTCGGCTGGCTTCCCTTCAGGGAATGGCTACCGCCCGCCTGTTGGTCGACCCCGGAAATGCAGGTCGTGTGTGGAAGTAGGAAAACCGCCACGCATCATTGCGCGACGGAGCTTTTACAGCACTGCAGATACGCGACCTCCACCGATGCTGCTGGCAGAGCTCCCGCGCGAACGGATCAGGCAGCCGGAACCGGAAGCAGATCCATCACTCTGGCAACGACATCTTCGATGCCGATGCCTGTGGTGTCGATGAGGACAGCATCGTCTGCCGGCTTCAGGGGCGCCACGGTACGCTGAGCATCACGGGCGTCGCGGGCCATGATCTCGCGCAGGAGGTCATCAAAGTTAACAGAAACCCCCTTGTCTTTCAACTGCTTATGCCGGCGCTCGGCGCGCTCCTCGGCACTGGCGGTCAGGAAGACCTTATAGGGGGCGTCCGGGAAGATCACCGTGCCCATGTCGCGGCCGTCGGCGACCAGCCCCGGCTCCATCCTGAATGCGCGCTGGCGCTCCTTCAGGGCGGCCCGGACCTCGGGAATGGCGGCAATTGCCGACGCCAGCGCCCCGGTGGTCTCCAGCCGCAGCTCGTCGGTAGCGTCGGTGCCATTGACCAGCACCCGCATGGCATCGCCCTGCTCGACGAACTGGACATGGGTGTCAAACGTGCAGCGCACCAGCGCGGAGGCATCGGAGGTGTCGATGTCGGCCCAGCTGGCCGCCACGCCGACAGCGCGGTACAGAGCACCCGAATCCAGATAGTGCCAGCCCAACCGGCGCGCCACGATGCGGCTGATGGTACCCTTGCCGGCCCCTGACGGGCCGTCGATGGTCAGGACGGGAACAAGTGGATTCATGGGGGTCCTTGCGCGTGTGAAGGGGGCATTCTAGCCCCTGCCGGACACCCCGCAACGGGCCTTTTGTGCAACCACTTGAAACCATGGGGAAAAGCCCGGTAGAATGGCGGGCTTGAACGAGCGTCCACTGCCGATTGTCTTTCGCATATCGCGGCCACGCTCCACCCGAACAACTACTGTTTACGCCGAGGTATGCCATGAAAGTTCTGTCCTCCCTGAAGTCGGCGAAGGCCCGTCACCGTGACTGCAAGGTCGTGCGTCGTCGTGGCAAGATCTTCGTCATCTGCAAGTCGAACCCGCGTTTCAAGGCGCGTCAGCGCTGAGCCCAACGGTCCTTGTGACCGCGGCTGGCCCCACGCGGGGCCGACCCGATGCAAAAAGCCGCCTTCGGGCGGTTTTTTGTTTATGCGGTTTTTTCCTGCCGTTTTTGCTGTAATCGCTGTTCTTGACCACTGGGGAGTAGATCGAGATGATGCGTTACCTGTGCACCCTGGCCGTACTGGCCACCCTGGCTGCCGCCAACCCGGCGCTGGCCGATACCCTGCTTGTCGACCGCGCCCGTGAAAAGCCGGCCGGCGCCCTGCCCGTCCGCGGCCAGAGCATGCAGCAGGTGCAGTCGCAGTTCGGCGCGCCGGCAGAGCAGCTGCAGCCGCGCGGCGGGCAGAAACGGCAATGGCCGACCATCCACCGCTGGGTGTACCCGCAGTTCACCGTCTACTTCGAGAAGCAGAAGGTGATCGACGTGGTGGCAAACCAGGCGGATCCGAACGAAATCGGCCCCAAGCCGCCGATCCGTTGACCCCCATGCCCGCCCCCGGCGGGCGCGTGTAGCGAGACCATGAACCAGACCCTTCGTTTTCCTGCCGAATGGGAAGCCCAGAGCGGCGTCCTGATTGCCTGGCCCACCGCCGACACCGACTGGGCCGACCGCCTGGGCCAGGTGGAAGAGACCTACATCGCCCTGGTTGCAGCGATCACCCGCTTCCAGCCGGTGCTGATCTGCGTGGCCGACGATGACGTGGAGACCTACGCCGAGATGCGGCTGCGCTCCAACCGCATCGACATGGACAAGGTCCACTTCACCACCGCCGCCTACGACGATACCTGGCTGCGTGATTCGGGCCCGATCACCCTGCGCCGCGCCGACGGCAGCTTCCAGCTGCTGGACTTCCGCTTCACCGGCTGGGGCGGCAAGTTCGACGCCACCCTGGACGACCAGCTGGTCGGAGCGCTCGACCAGGCGGGCGTGTTCAACGACGCGACGGTGCGCAGCATTCCGTTCGCGCTGGAGGGCGGTGGCATCGAGACCGATGGCGAAGGCACCCTGCTGACCACCTGGAAGTGCCTGCACGAGCGCCATCCCGACCGCGACCGCGACAGCCTGAGCGCCGACCTGGCCGACTGGCTGCAGCAGAAGCGCGTGCTGTGGCTGGATCATGGCTATCTGGAAGGCGACGACACCGACGCCCATATCGACACCCTCGCCCGCTTCGCCTCGCCCGACAGCATCGTCTACCAGGCCTGCGACGACGCCAGCGACTCGCATTACGCCGAGCTGCAGGCAATGGGCGCCGAGCTGGCCGCACTGCGCACGGCTGACGGAAAGCCATACCGCCTGTTCCCGCTGCCGTGGGCACAGCCGGTGATCGATGAAGGCCGCCGCCTGGCCGCTTCGTATGCCAATTACCTGATCGTCAACGGTGCGGTGCTGATGCCGGCCTATGGCGACCCGGCCGATGACCTGGCCCGCGACGTGCTGGCACAGGCCCACCCGGGCCGCGAGATCGTGCAGGTGCCCTGCCGCTCGCTGATCTGGCAGAACGGCAGCCTGCACTGCATCACCATGCAGCTGCCGGCCGGGCTGTTGAAGGCATAAGCCACGCGGTAACGCCGGGCCATGCCCGGCGAGCGCGGCGGCATCTGGAAAATCCCGCCCGGGCAGGGCCCGGCGCTACCGGTTGCGTGCACCATTCAGCAGCCAACACGCTGTCGTGGCGCATCCGCGTTAACATGCGGGTTTTCCCCCGCAGGATCGCCCCGCATGAACTCGCGCAGCCCCCTTACCGTCGCCCTGATCCAGGAGCGCAACCACGGTGATGCCGCCGCCAACCTGGCGGTGATCGAAGCGCGTGTTGCCGACGCCGCGGCACAGGGCGCGAAGCTGGTGCTGCTGCAGGAACTGCACAACGGTCCCTACTTCTGCCAGCACGAATCGGTGGACGAGTTCGACCTGGCCGAGCCGATTCCGGGCCCGAGCACCGAGCGCCTGGGCGCGCTGGCCAAGAAGCATGGCGTGGTGCTGGTCGGCTCGCTGTTCGAGCGCCGCGCTGCCGGCCTGTACCACAACACCGCCGTGGTCTTCGAGAAGGACGGCACCTTGCTGGGCAAGTACCGCAAGATGCACATTCCCGATGACCCGGGCTTCTACGAGAAGTTCTACTTCACCCCGGGCGATATCGGCTTCAAGCCGATCGACACCTCGGTCGGCCGCCTCGGCGTGCTGGTGTGCTGGGACCAGTGGTACCCGGAAGCAGCGCGCCTGATGGCGCTGGCCGGTGCTGAGCTGCTGCTGTACCCCACCGCGATCGGCTGGGACCCGGATGATGTGCAGGACGAAAAGACCCGCCAGCGCGACGCCTGGGTACTGAGTCACCGTGGCCATGCCGTAGCCAACGGCGTGCCGGTGCTCAGCTGCAACCGCGTCGGCCACGAGGCTTCGCCGCTGGGCGCCTCGGGCATCCAGTTCTGGGGCAACAGCCACGTGCTGGGCCCGCAGGGCGAGTTCCTGGCCGAAGCCGGCACCGACGCGACCATCCTGATGTGCGAGGTCGACCTGCAGCGCAGCGAACACGTGCGCCGCATCTGGCCGTTCCTGCGTGATCGTCGCATCGACGCCTACGGCGACCTGCTCAAGCGCTACATCGACTGACCCGGAGCCCGCGCATGGCCGTACTCATCCGTGATGCCGGCCCTGCCGACATCGCTGCGATCACCGCGATCTACGCGGTGGAAGTGACCGACTTCGTCAACACCTACGAGTACGAGATTCCCGACCAGGCCGAGATGCTGCGCCGCATGCGCGACATCATCGACCGCGGCTTCCCCTACCTGGTGGCCGAGGTCGACGGCCAGGTTGCCGGCTATGCGTATGCCAATACCTACCGCACGCGCATCGCCTACCAGTGGACCGTTGAGAACTCGGTCTATGTCGATGCCCGCTTTCAGGGCCGTGGCGTCGGCACCAGCCTGCTGCAGGCACTGATCGATGCGTGCACCGCGCGCGGCCATCGACAGATGGTGGCGGTGATCGGCGAGCCGACCAACACGGCCTCCATCAAGCTGCACGAACGCTTCGGTTTCCAGCTGGTGGGCGTGTTCCGTGGCCTCGGCCGCAAGCATGGCCGCTGGCTGGACACCGTACAGATGCAGCGCGCGCTCGGCGATGGCGCCGATTCCGCTCCTTCCAATGAATGATTCCATGACCGAAACCCTTCCCGAAACCGGCGACGATCTGTTTGCCGGCCAGCCCGTGCGCGTCGTCGAGCGCGATGGCGTGCGCTACACCCTGCTGGGCACTGCCCACGTCTCCCATGCCAGCGTCGAGGCGGTGGAGAAAGCCATCGACAGCGGACGTTTCGATGCGGTGGCCGTCGAGCTGGACCCGCAGCGCCTGCAGGCGCTGAGCGACCCGGACACGCTGGCCAAACTGGACCTGGTGGAAGTGATCCGCAAGGGCCGCGTCGCGTTGTTCGCGGCCAACCTCGCGTTGTCGGCCTACCAGCGCCGACTGGCCGAACAGCTCGGCATCGAGCCGGGCGCCGAACTCAAGCGTGCGGTGGACCTGGCGCGCGAGCGCAACCTGCCGGTGCACCTGATCGACCGCGAAGTCGGCCTGACATTCCGTCGTGCTTCGCAGCGACTGGGCTTCTTCGGCAAGCTGAAGCTGGTCGCCGGGCTCGGCGCCGGCCTGTTCTCGTCCGAGGATGTCGGCGAAGACGAGATCGAGAAGCTGAAGCAGGGCGACATGCTGGAATCGAGCTTCGGCGAGTTCGCCAGCGAGAACCCGGCGTTGTACGAAACCATCATCGGCGAGCGCGACCGCTACATGGCCACGCGCCTGCGTGAAGCGCATGATCCGCAGCAGCGCGAAGTGCTGGCGGTGGTCGGCGCCGGCCATCTGGCGGGCCTGGCGCGTTACCTGGAAACCGATACCGAGGCGCCTGCGCCGTTGCGCGAGCAGCTGGAAGCGGTGCCGAAGAAGCGCAACATCCCATGGTTCACCCTGGCGATCCTCGCCATCGTGGCCACCGGCATCGGTGTCGGCTTCTATCGTGGTGGGCTGGGCGTGGGCACCGAACTGCTGGCGACCTGGGCGATGTATACCGGCGGCCTGGCTGGCCTGGGCTGCCTGGTGGCCGGCAGCCACCCGCTGAGCATCCTCACCGCGATCGTGGTGGCGCCGTTCAAACCGTTCCGCCTGAGCATCCCCACCGGCGCATTCGCGGCACTGGTGGAAGCGCGCCTGCGCAAGCCGACCTACGAGGATTTCCTCAAGCTGCGTGACGATGCACAGTCGTTGAAGGGCTGGTACCGCAACCGTGTCACCCGCGTGGTGCTGACCTTCATGCTGACCAACCTGGGCAGCATGCTGGGCCTGTGGCTGACCGCAGGCAAAGTGTGGAGCAAGGTGGCGAGCTGATCGCTGCCCCGCCGGGCATGGCCCGGCGCTACCGGTAGGTGCCAAAGGTGTGGAGCAAGGTGGCGAGCTGATCGCTGCCTCGCCGGGCATAGCCCGGCGCTACCGGTAGGTGCCAACCTTGGTTGGCACGTCATTTACACCCACGGCGATGGTAGCGCCGGGCCATGCCCGGCGAAAAAAAGGGGAGACCGCCCCACTACGACCGGTCTCCCCCCACCACAACACGTTTCCGCCCCTGCGGTCGAGCAAGCTCGACCGCTACACCTACACCGGGGTTCCCGCCACGACCTCGCGGCCGCGAGCGCGCTGGATCAGCCGCACCACCGCATTGCGCAGGTCATCAAGCACCGCGTAGATCGTCGGCAGGAACAGCAGGCTGACTACGGTAGAGAACGCCAGGCCACCGGCAATCGCACGCGCCATCGGCGAGTACTCCGGCCCGTTGCCGAACATCTGTGTATCGGTCAGCGAGATCGGCACCATCGCCAGGATCGCCGTGCCCATGGTCATCATGATCGGGCGCAGACGCTCGCGTGAGCCCTCCACCAGCGCCCGGGTACGGCCCATCCCGCCCCGGCGCAGATTGTTGATGTGCTCGATCATCACGATGCCGTTGTTCACCACCACGCCCATCAGCACCAGGATGCCGATGAAGGACATGATCCCGAATGAGGTGCCGGTGATCCAGAACAGCCAGAACACGCCGAAGATCGAGAACAGCACGCCGCTCATGATCGCCGCCGGGAACAGCAACGATTCGAACACCGCAGCCATCACCACGTAGATCATCACCAGCGCGATCAGCAGGTTGAACACCATCTGCTGCATCGCCTCGTTGTCATCGCCGTAGTCACCGCCATCGAAGGTGAAGCCGTAGCCGGCCGGGAAGTTCATCGGCTTGAGCACTGCTTCCATGGCCTTGCGGCCGTCCGGCGCGGTGATCTTCTCGGCCAGGTTGGCCTTGATGGTCAACGTGGTCTGGCGGTTGGTGCGGCCGATCTGGGTCGCCGAGGAACCCACGTCGACACTGACCAGGCTCAACAGCGGTACGCTGCGGCCATCGCCGGTGCGCACGCTGAAACCGGCCAGGTCTTCGGGGCTGCTCTGTTCGGCACCGGCGAAGCGTACCCATACCGGCACTTCGTTGTCGCCCCGACGGAACTCGCGCATCGGTGCACCACGCAGCGCCAGGCCAACGAAACTGGCAACCTGCTCGGCATTGAATCCGAACGCCGCTGCACGCTCACGGTCGACGTGCACTTTCAGCTCGCCGCCCTTCTCGCCGTTGTCGATGCGGACATCGCGAAGCTCGGCGCGCTGTGCCAGCAGCGGCAGCACTTCCTGGCCGATCTCCTGCAGCATCGCGCTGGAGTCGCCGACCAGCTGCACCTGCACGCCCTGGTTGCCGCCACCGCCGCCATCACCGCCCTGGTTGCCGACGAAGTAGTCGGTGCGCGCGGACTTCGGCAGGCCCTTGCGCAGTTCCTCCTGCAGCGCCTTGATGTCCTTGGCGTACTTCTCGTCCAGGGTGACCACGGTGGAGCTGCCTTCCTGTTCGCTGTACCAGGAATAGACCTGCTGCACGTGCAGGCGCTCGCGGTTCTGCTCGATCCAGGCTTCGACACGGGCCACTTCCTCGGACATCTGCCGGTAGGTGTAGGCGCCCTTCCACATGTAGCCGATGAAGATGTCCTTGCCGCCGTCGCCACCGAACATGTCGATCTTGGTCAGCTTCATCGGCACCAGGCTGACCAGCACCACCAGCAGGATGCCCAGCAGGCTCCAGCCGCGATGGCGCAGTGACCAGTCCAGCAGCTGCGCGTAGCGGCGCTGCAGGCGCGCGATCACGCCGGTCTGCGAGTGCACCAGCTTCGGCGTGGCCATGCGTGCGGACAGCATCGGGATCAGGCTGACCGCCACCAGCCACGAGGCCAGCAGCGAGACCGAGATGGTGATCGCGATCTGCGCCATGAAGATGCTGATGTTGTTGGTTTCACCAAACAGGTTGGGCACGAACACGATGCAGTGGCACAAGGTGCCGGCGCTGAGCGCGATGGCAACGTTGCGGGTGCCGATGATCGAGGCCAGACGTGGCTGGTCCGGCAGCCGCTCACGCTCCTGGTAGATGCTCTCGACCACCACCACCGCATTGTCGACCAGCATGCCCACGGCCAGCAGCAGGCCCATCATGGTCAGGATGTTGAGCGTGACGCCGGCGAAATACATGAAGCCCAGGGTGATGGTGAAGCAGATCGGAATGGCCAGGGTCACCATCAACGTGGACGGCCAATGGCGCAGGAAGAAGAACAGCACCGTCACCGACAGGATCAGGCCGACGCCGCCGGCCTCGGCCAGCTCCAGCAGGGACGAGGTCACCGCCTTGCCCTGGTTGTCGATCACCTTGATCTGCACGTCGCGCATCGACGCCTGCGCGCGGATCGCCTCAACCTCGGCAAGCGCGCCGCGCGAGACGTCCACCAGGTTGGCGCTGCGTTCCTTGTAGATGTCCAGGCCGACGGCAGGATTGCCATCCAGACGGCGGCCATAGCTCATCCGCGCCGGCTTCAGCCGCACATCGGCAATGTCACCCAGGCGCAGCCCCTTGGCATTGATCACCAGGTCACGCATTTCCTGCAGATCGGTGATCTCGCCCACCGGCTGCACGCGCACGCGCTGGCCGTTGTCATCGATCTGCCCGGCCGAGATGGAGAAGTTCAGCGTGCGCAGCCGATCGCTCAGCTCATTGATGCTCAGGCCGTGGGCGTTCAGGCGGTTTGGATCGATCGCGATCTCCACCTCGTTCGGCGGCGCGCCGGTGATCTCGACCCGGGCCACGCCCGGAATCCGCTCGATACGCCGCTTGAATTCGCGATCGAGCATGTCATAGGCAGTGGTCAGGTCGGTTGTGCTGGCCAGGCGCACCTTCAGCACCGGCTGGTCGCTGCTGGACCACTTGAACACGTTATAGCGCTGCATGTCGTCAGGCAAATCACTGCGGATCGCGTCGATGCGCTCGCGCGCGTCCGAAGCGGCGATGGCGATATCACGATCCCAGTCGCTGAACTCGATGAAGATCGACGCAGCTTCGGAGGTCGCCGACGACCGCATGCGCTTGATGCCGGTCATCGTCGCCAACGACTCCTCCACCGGCCGGATGATGGTCCGCTCGACTTCTTCCGGGGTGGAGCCGGTGTAGGGAATCTGCACGAACAGGAACGGTGCGGAGATGTCCGGCAGCGCTTCCAGCGGCAGCCGGAACGAGGCGATCAGGCCGACCACCACCAGCGACACGAAACACATGATGGTAGTGACAGGGCGGCGGATGGAGAACTCGGCAACGCTCATGCCGGCTCCTCCGCACCCGACGCACTGCCCTCGGCACCGTGCAGGCCCTCACCGGCATGCTTGCGACCGCGTTCGCGGTAGTAGGCATCGCCGCGGCGGTCCATCAGGTCGTACACCACCGGGATCACCAGCAGGGTCAACAGGGTCGACACCAGCAGGCCACCGATCACGGTGATCGCCATCGGTGCGCGCACTTCGGCGCCCTCGCCCATCGCCACCGCCAGCGGCAGGAAGCCGAACAGCGTGCACAGGGTGGTCATGATGATCGGCCGCAGGCGCGAACGCGCACCTTCCACCAAGGCCTCGTGCTTGGCCACGCCGGCCTCGCGCAGCTGGTTGACTTTGTCGATCAGGATGATCGCGTTCTTGGTGACCAGGCCGACCAGCAGGATCAGGCCGATGAACACCACCACCGAAATCGGCTTGCCGGTCAGCATCAACGCCAGGATCGCGCCGACCAGCGCCAGCGGGATGGTGAACAGGATCACGAACGGATGCAGCAGCGATTCGAACTGCGACGCCATCACCAGGTAGACCAGGAAGATCGCCAGGCCGAAGGCGAAGATCAGCGACTTCGCCGCCTGTGCCAGTTCCTCGCCCTGGCCGCCGATGTGCAGGCCCACGCCTGCCCCCAGCGGCTGTTCGGACACCATCTGCTGTACTTCGCGCATGGCCGCGCCCAGGTCGATGTCGCGCAGGTTGGCCGAGACCACGGCCACCCGGGTCTGGTCGGCACGATGGATCTCGCTGGGGCCGGTGGTGGCAACCACGTCGGCTACCGCATCCAGGGTGACCGGACGGCTGCTGCCCGGATTGACGATCAACCGGCGGATGCTCTCCACGCTGGCGCGATCGGTTTCCTGCGCGCGCACCAGCACATCGATCTTGCGGTCGCGGAAGCTGTACCGGGTGGCGACATCGCCGCGCACCTTCTTCACCACCACATCGGCGATCTGCCGCGTGGTCAGGCCCAGTGCGCCGGCGCGCTCCTGGTCGAAGCGGATCTGGATTTCCGGGAAACCCTCTTCCACGGTGGATTTGACGTCGGCGTAGTGCGCATTGCCGCGCAGCAGCGCCGCCAGGCGCTGGCCAGCCACTTCCAGGGTTGCCATGTCCTGCCCACGCAGTTCGATTTCCAGCGGCGTGGAGAAGCTGAACAATGCCGGCCGCGCGAAGTCGACCTGCGCCCCCGGGTGCTGGCCCATGGTGTCGCGCAGGCGCTCGGTGATCTCCGCTTCGGTCTGCGGGTTGCCGCCGCCTTCCATCACGATGGTCAGCTTGCCGATGTTCTCGCCGCTCTCGGTCGGGCTGGCATCCAGGCGGGTACCGCTGCCGCTGACGCCGTACAGCGAGGCCACGCCTTCGCCGTTGCCGTGTGCCAGCTGCAGCTCGCGCACCAGCGCATCGGTCTGCTTCAGCGGCGTGCCGGCCGGCAGCTTGACCGTCATTTCGAAACGGTCCTGCGCCAGCTGCGGGATCAGGTCGGCGCCGAGCATCGGCACCAGCGCCATCGTGCCGACGAACGCCAGTGCGGCCAGGCCCAGCACCTTGCCGGGATGGGCCAACGCACCCGGCAGCAGCCGCAGGTAGCCACGTTCGGCACCGGCGTACGGCTTCATGGCGATGTCGCTGGCCTTGCGCATCACCGGGCCGACCACTGCAGCCACGCCACGGCAGAGGCGCACCACCAGCCATGCCAGCGCGTAGAAACTCCAGCGCATCGTCGCCACCACACCACGACGGCCGAGTGCGACCGGCTTCTGCCAGCGGCTCTGCGGCTGCCACGGCTCGGCTGCGGCTTCTTCCGGGAAGGCCAGCGGCGGCCGGCCCTTCAGCGAGCTCAGCATCGGAATCAGGGTCATCGACACCAGCAGCGAAATCGCGATGGCGATGGCCACGGTCAACGCCTGGTCGCGGAACAGCTGGCCGGCGATGCCGTCGACGAACACCAGCGGCAGGAACACCGCGATGGTGGTCAGGGTCGAGGCGACCACGGCCATGCTCACTTCACGGGTACCGGCGATCGCCGCCTGCAGGATGCCCAGGCCGCGTTCGCGCGCCTTGGCGATGCTCTCCAGCACCACGATGGAGTCATCCACCACCAGGCCGGTGGCCAGTGCCAGGCCGCCCAGCGACATCACGTTCAAGCTCAGGCCAAGCTGGCCCATGAAGAAGAACGTGGCGATGATCGAGACCGGCAACGACAGGCTGATCACGAACGTGCTCCAGCCGTCGCGCAGGAACAGGAAGATGATCAGGATCGCCAGCAGGCCACCGATCACCGCGTCTTTCTTGACGTCGGCGATGGCATGCTCGATGAAGCGCGACTGGTCTTCGATGGTGGTCAGTTCGGCATCGGCCGGGAACGTTGCCTTGATCTGCTCCAGACGCTTGCGCAGCGCTTCGGCGGTGGCCACGGTATTGGCGTCGCCTTCCTTGTAGATCGCCAGTTCGACCGACTCCTTGCCGCCCAGGCGGATGACCGCTTCGCGTTCCTTGTAGCCCTGGCGCACGGTGGCCACGTCCTTCAGGCGCACCGGCACGCCGTTGGCGACCACGCTGGAGGCGCCGCCCGAGGAAGCGCTCTGTGCAGCGGACGCGGCGGCGACGGCTGCAGCCGAGCCCGTAGAGGCAGCGATGTTGAACATCTGCTGCAGCGCCGAGTCGGCCGCGCTGCCGTTGGCGGACTGGGTGGTGACCAGCAGGTTGCGGATTTCTTCCAGGTCGGCGAACTGGTTGACGGTGCGCACCAGGAAGCGCTGCGAGCCCTCCTCCAGGCGGCCGCCGGAAATGTTGATGTTCTCTTCCTTCAAGCGCTTGATGACGGTGTCGATCGGCAGGTTGAGCTGGGCCAGTTTCTGCTGGTCGATGTCGACCTGGATCTCGTCTTCCAGGCCACCGCCAACCTTCACCGCCGCCACGCCGGTAACCGGCTCCAGCTTCTTCTTCAGGTCTTCGTCGGCATAGCGACGCAGGCCGGTCAGTTCACGGATCGCTTCTTCGTCGGTCGCAGGCGCGACCTTGGTCGACAGCACCAGGCGCATGATCGGCTCGGTGGAGGGATTGAAGCGCAGCAGCACCGGCGCCTTGGCTTCCAGGGGCAGGTTCAGCGCTTCCATCTTGTCGCGCACTTCCAGGCTGGCCTGGTCCATGTTGGTGCCCCAGGCGAACTCGAGAACCACATCACTCTGGCCGGTGCGCGAGACCGACTTCAGCTTGCGCAGGTTCTTGACCACGCCCACGGCTTCTTCGACCGGCTGGGTGATCAGGGTTTCCATTTCCGTCGGCGCCGCACCGGTGTACTCGGTGCGTACGGTCAGCGTCGGATAGCTGAGGTCGGGCAGCAGGTTGACCTTGAGGTTGCCCAGTGCGATCAGGCCGAACAGCAGCAGGGTGACCGTGCACATGGCGATGGTGACGCGGCGGCGGGTGGCGAACTCCACCAGGCCGCCACGCATGCCTGCGGCGGCGCCATCGCTCCCGGGCGAGGCACCGTGATCGTGGCCGGGCGCGGTCATTGCGTGCTCCCGGCCTTCTCTGCCGGCTTGGCCGAGGCGGTTACGGTCTTCGCCTTGGCCTTCGGATCGGCGATCACCTGCACCGCGGTGCCGTCGCGCAGGGCGACCTTGCCGGCGGTGACGATCTGGTCGCCTGCCGCCAGTCCCTCACGGATTTCCACCCAAGGCCCTTCGGCGTAGCCGAGCTTGACCGGCACCCGCGCGACCTTGCCCTCGCGCACGCGGAACACTGCCGGCTCACCATCGTCCAGCAGTGCCAGGCGCGGCACCACCAGTGCGTCGGCACGCTGGTCGTAGTCGATGCGGATACGGCCAAACATGCCCGGCTGCAGCGACTGCGCGGCACCGTCGAAAGCACTGACCACACGGAAGGTGCCGCTGCCCGAATCCACTACCGGTGCGATGCGGTCGACGACGCCAGTGAAGGTCTGGCCCGGCAGCGCATCGGCCGACAGCGTGACCGGCTGGCCCGCACGCAAGGTCGCCAGCTCGCGCTCGGGCACGTTGAGGGTGGCTTCCAGCCGCGAGTTGTCGACGATGCGGAAGATCGGCGTGTTGATCTGCACGAAGTTGCCGGTCTTGATCGATCGCGAGGCGATCACGCCGGAAATCGGTGCGACCACGGTGGTGTAGGACAGTTCCAGCGTGGCCAGGCGGTACTGCGCGCGCACGTTTTCCAGGTCGTAGCGCAGTTGGTCGACATCGGCAGCGCTGACCATCTGCTGGCCGACCAGCTTCTGTGCGCGCTGGTAGTTGTTCTCCAGCTTGCGCATCTGCGCCTCGCTCTGGGCAACGGCCAGGCGTGCGCGGTCCGGATCCAGCCGCACCAGAGGCTGCCCGGCGCTGACCCGCTGCCCTTCCTCGACCAGTACCGCCAGCGCGACGCCCGAGGTCTTGGCGACCACCTGCGATTCGGCGCGCGGCTCCAGTGCTGCCGTTCCGGTGTAGCTGGCGGCCACCGCGCGATGGCTGGCCACGGCCACTTCAACCGGTACCGCGTCGACCTTCTTCTCGTCCTTGGTCTCGGCCGCCTTGGCCTCGTTGTTGGGCCCAGCGGCGCAACCGCTCAGCAGCAGGGAGGTGGAGAGCAGCAGCGCGGCAGCGCAGAGTCCGCTGCGGGGGCCGGGCAGGAAGGTTTGGTGCGACATCGTCAGATCCCTGGAGGATGCGTGGGCAGGTGTGGTAGCAAAGTAATGCACCACTTCACGGCAACACCATATCCCAAAGGTCATGGTGTCTTCACGCCGCCGGTCGGGCCGACCCCATTTCAGCTAGATGAAACCTGAGGCTATACTCGGGTCGTTCCGTACCCCACGCCGGAACGACCAGACCCGAATCCCCGGAAAAGACACCATGCGCCCGCAGCCGCTCGCCGCTTGTCTCGCTCTGGCCGTCCTCCTGCCCCTCGGGGCCGCCGCACAGCCCGCACCTGCTCCTGCAGCACCACCCGCCCCGGCACCGGCTCCGGCCCCTGTGCCGGCGGCTGCCACGCCCACCGGCAGTTTCGACAATGGCCGTGTGCTGGCCTACACCTGCCAGGGTTGCCACGGCATCACCGGTTACAAGAACGCCTACCCCAGTTACCGGGTACCGAAGATCGGTGGCCAGACCCAGCAGTACCTGACCCAGGCCCTGACCGAGTACCGCCAGGGCAAGCGCCGGCATCCGACGATGCAGGCGCAGTCGATGAGTTTCAGCGAACAGGAGATCGCCGATCTCGCTGTTTACCTGTCCACCGTCAAGTAAGGCCCGCCCATGTCGAAAGCCGCGCATCCACTGCGTCACGCCATCGCCCTGTCCGTCGCCCTGCTGCTGGCGGCCTGCTCGCAGTCACAGGTGGAGAACAGCGAGAAATCCGCTGGCGATCCCGGCCACGCCAGCGGCGAGCACGGATCGTCTTCCTCCGCGGGCCTGCCTGCCGGGCGTGAAGCCGCCGGCGAGGCCCGCGCCAAGGTCAAGAGCAAGGCCACCAGCCAGAGCTGCATCGATTGCCACGGTGCCGACGGCAATGCGCCGATCGATCCGACCTATCCGAAGCTGGGTGGGCAATATGGCGATTACCTGGCGCATGCGCTGCAGGCCTACCGTGCCGGTGATCGCCAGCATGCGCTGATGACACCGCAGGCGAAGGACCTGAGCGATCAGGACATTGCCGATCTGGCCGCGTATTTCGGCAGCCGGCCGAGCCAGCTGCGGGATCTGCACGGGGTCAAATGACCGCCGGCCGCCGGTGGGTGGGCGTTACTTCTCTTGATGACGCACATCCTTGTGCGTCACCCTGCGGGCCGGCTATGCCGTTCCGCCCTGCTCCTGCAGTGCGGTGCGGTGCGCGCAAAGAAAAGTAACCAAAAGAAACGCTCCGCCATCCGCGAGCCGATGCTACGCGCCGGTACCCTGCGCTCCTCGGTCCACCAAGGGACGGCGTGGGAACTCGCTGCGCTCAGACACCCGCACCTCTTCGCCCTCGGCGGACCTGCGGTGCTCGGCTCGCTACAAGGCGGAAACAGATCAAAAGCGACAGCCGCTAACAGGTATCACCATCACCAACGCACGAGTGCGCCCGGCAAGTGAAGCGACCGCTTTGGATTTTGCCTCAGGTCCGCCTTGAGCGAGCCGAGCATCGCAAGGGAATCAGGGCGTAGAGGTGCCGATGTCTGAGCGCAGCGAGTTCGGCACCGTCCCCTGATTCACAGAGAAGCGGAGGGCACCGGCGCACAGCGCCGGCTCGCGATCTGGCGGCGTGTTTCTTTGGTTACTTTCTTTGCACGAGCAAAGAAAGTGACAATGCCCGAACGCACGTGAATCGGTGGCCGCCCGCCAAGCGAGACGGCCATCGCCCTGGCTCAGCCTTCCAGTTCTTCCCAGCGTGCGTACGCGGCATCCAGCTCGGCCTGCACCTTGGCCAGCTGCTGGGTGTGCGCGGTCACTTCGGCACTGCTGCGGGTGTAGAACGACGGGTCGTTCATCGCCGAGGTCAGCCCTTCGACGTCGCCTTCCAGCTTCTCGATCGTCTTCGGCAGCTGCTCCAGCTCACGCGCTTCCTTGTAGGCCAGCTTGCGCTTGGGCGCTGCCGGTTCCGCAGCCGCCGCCGGGGCAGCGACCACCGGCTTGGCTACGGGGGCCGAGGCAGGCGCAGCAATGCTGGCCGCGTAACGCTGCCAGTCGCTGTAGCCGCCCACGTACTCGCCGATCACGCCATCGCCTTCCATCACCAGCGTGGAGGTCACCACGTTGTCGATGAAGTCACGATCATGGCTGACCAGCAGCAACGTGCCGTTGTATTCGCCCAGCAGCTCTTCCAGCAGCTCCAGGGTTTCCACGTCCAGATCGTTGGTCGGTTCGTCCATCACCAGCAGGTTGGACGGCTGCGCGAACAGCTTGGCCAGCAGCAGGCGGTTGCGTTCGCCACCGGACAGGCGGGTGATCGGCGCGCGCGCGCGCTCGGGGGTGAACATGAAGTCCTGCAGGTAGGCGTGCACGTGCTTGCGCTTGCCGTTGAACTCGAGGAAATCGCGGCCTTCGGCCACGTTCTCGATCGCGCTCCAGTCTTCGCGCAGCACTGCACGGTACTGGTCGAAGTACGCAACCTGCAGGTTGGTGCCGGCGTTGACCTCACCCTTCTGCGGCTGCAGCTCGCCCAGCAGCAGCTTCAACAGCGTGGTCTTGCCACTGCCGTTGGGGCCGATCAGGCCGATGCGGTCGCCACGCAGGATGGTGGTGGAGAAATCGCGGACCATCGTGCGATCGCCGAAGGCGAACGAAATGTCCTTGATGTCGATGACCTTCTTGCCCGAGCTCACGCCCTGGGCCGCTTCCATCTTGACGTTGCCGCTGAGGTCGCGGCGGGCGGAACGCTCGTTGCGCATCGCCTTCAAGCGGCGCACGCGGCCTTCGTCGCGGGTGCGGCGTGCCTTGATGCCCTGGCGGATCCACACTTCTTCCTGCGCCAGCAGCTTGTCGAACCGTGCGTTTTCCTGGGCCTGCGCGTTGAGGCGTTCTTCGCGACGGCGCTCGTAGTTGGCCCAGTCGCCCGGCCAGCTGGTGACCTGGCCGCGGTCGATCTCGACGATGCGGGTGGCCAGCGCACGCAGGAAGCGGCGGTCATGGGTGACGAACACCACGCTGCCGTTCCAGTTTTTGAGGAACATTTCGAGCCAGTCGATGGCTTCGATGTCGAGGTGGTTGGTCGGTTCGTCCAGCAGCAGCAGGTCGGGGCTGGAGACCAGCGCGCGGCCGAGCAGCACGCGGCGCTTCATGCCGCCGGACAGGCGCGCGAACTCCGCGTCGCCATCGAGGTCGAGCTTGGTCAGGGTCTCGCTGACCCGCTGATCCAAGCCCCAGCCATTGGCGGCATCGATCTTGGCCTGGACGTTGCCCAGCGCTTCGCCATCGAACACGTCGGCGTGGCTGAGGTGATGGAATTCGGCGAGCCATTGGCCCAGTTCGCCCAGGCCATCGGCGACGACGTCGAACACGCTGCCAGCGGCGCCATGCGGCACCTCCTGCTCCAGGCGAGTCACGCGCACGCCCTGCTGCACGCGCACTTCACCGTCATCGGGCTTGTGGTCGCCGGACAGCAGCTTGAGCAGGGTCGATTTGCCGGCGCCGTTGCGGCCGATCAGGGCGATACGCTCGCCCGGCTCGATCGACAGTTCGGCTTTTTCCAGCAACAGGGGGCCGCCGACGCTGAAGTCGACGTTTTGCAGAGTAATCAGAGGCATCCGGCCATTGTAGCGGGTTGCGGAGCCTGGCCGGGCGGCGCCCGGCACCCGCAGAGGCAACGTCAACCGCCGAGGCAACAGCCAAAGCCGGCTTCCTGTGGGATGGCGGGATGGGTCCCGGCTACTGCACTTCCCCCAGCAACGCCTGCAAACCCGGCAACCATCGCTTGCCGGGGTGGCGTACCAGCCACAGCGTGCGGTGCAGGGCCGGCAATGGCGTTTCAAGGATGCGCAGGCGGCCGAGGGCCAAGGGTTCTTCCAGCGCATGACGCGAGAGGCAGGCCAGGCCGAGGCCGGCGATGGCGGCTTGCTTGATGGCTTCGGTATTGCCCAGCTGCAGGGTCTGGGCGAAGCCGCGCAGATGCGGCAGCAATGCCTGTTCGACAGCCTCGCGGGTGCCTGAGCCGGGTTCGCGCAGCAGCCAGCGCGCTGCGCGCAGTTCATCCAGCGACCAGCGCGGGGGCGCATCCGCGGCGGCGACGATCACCAGCGGGTCCTGCTGCCAGGCGGTCACCTGCAGCCCGCGTTCGTGGCATGGGCCTTCGATCAGTCCTGCATCCACGTCCAGCCGTTGAACGGCCGCCACCACGCCTGCGCTGTTGTCGATGCGCAGATCGACCTCGGCCTGTGGTGCCTGCCGCAGCAGCTCGGCGATACGCGGCGGCAGCAGGTAGTTGCCGATGGTGGTGCTGGCCGCCAACACCAGCCGCAGCGGCGCGCCTTGGGACGGGTCACCGCCCGCCGCCAATTGCCGCTCCAGATCGGCGGCATTGACCAACAGCGCGCGCGCCGGCTCCAGCAAGGCCCGGCCGTGGCCGTTCAACGCCAGGCGACGGCCGATGCGGTCGAACAGCGGCGTGCCGAAGTGCGCTTCCAGCTCCTGCAGGGCGGCGCTGGTGGCGGACTGGGAAAGTGCGATGGCCTGGCCTGCTGCGGTGGTGCTGCCTTGGTCGGCGATGGCAACGAAGACCTGCAGCTGGCGGAGCGTCAGGCGCATGTCAATTACCCGCTTTATGGGTAGGTTTCAGCTATATTATTCGTTTTACGGGTCGATTGGACAGAGGCAGGCTGTACGCCTCTCTCCCGTATCCCACCCGCCATGAACGCGCCTGCCCTGTCCCCCTGGTCCCTGCCCGCCCTGCGCCAACGCTGGCAACCGCGCCTGCCCGGCCTGCTGCTGGTCGGCCTGGTGGCGGCGGCGTCGCTGTACCTGGCCGAGCTGCCCTGGCTGCAGGCGCATGGCCTGAGTGCGCTGACCGTCGCCATCGTCGCCGGCATCGTGGTCGGCAACACCGTGTACCCGCCACTGGCCCCTGCCAGCGCGGCGGGCGTGGGCTTCTCCAAGCACTGGCTGCTGCGTGCGGGCATCGTGCTGTACGGCCTGCGGCTGACCTTCCAGGACATCGGCCAGGTTGGCGTGGCCGGTGTGCTGATGGACGTGCTGGTGGTGGCGAGCACCTTCGGCTTGGCCTGCTGGCTGGGCGTACGGGTGTTCAGGATGGAGCGCGAGGCCGCCATGCTGATCGGTGCCGGCAGCGCGATCTGCGGTGCGGCGGCGGTGATGGCCGCCGAGCCGGTGGTGCGCGGCCGTGCTGCGCAGGTGACGGTAGCGGTATCGACGGTGGTGGTGTTCGGCACGCTGGCCATGTTCCTGTACCCGGCACTGTATGCGCTGGTGCAGTCGCACGGCTGGCTGGCGATGGACGCGCGGCAGTACGGCCTGTTCACCGGTGCCACCGTGCATGAAGTGGCACAGGTGGTGGCTGCCGGACGTGCGGTGGGTGAATCAGCCGCCGATACCGCGGTCATCACCAAGATGGTGCGGGTGATGCTGCTGGCACCGTTCCTGATCGCACTTTCCTTGTGGCTGGCGCGTGGTGGCAAGGCAGCGGCGGAAGGTGGCAAGACCCGGATCGTGGTGCCGTGGTTCGCGTTCGGTTTCGTGGCGGTTGCCGGGCTCAACTCGCTGCATCTGCTGCCGGTGGGTGTGCAGGCCGGGCTGGTGCAGCTGGATACCGTGCTGCTGGCCATGGCGATGGCCGCGCTGGGCCTGACCACCCATGTGTCTGCGCTGCGCCAGGCCGGGTTGAAGCCGCTGCTGCTGGCATCGATCCTGTTCGCCTGGTTGCTGCTGGGTGGCCTGGCGATCCACCACGGTGTGCTGGCGGTGCTGGGCTGATCGCCCCCCCCAGCTTGCCGAGCCTATCCGCAGGTCGTACAAGAACGCACCCTGCGCTGCACTACATGGACACCATGAGCGTCAATCACCTTCCAAACTTCCGCTACCATCCGGACCCGGTTGCGACGGGCAACGTGGGACCCTCCAGCTCTGCCTGCAGGGTCTGCCAGCAGGCGCGTGGATACGTGTACCTGCGCGATGCCCTCCACGAAGGGCGCGAAGATTTTTCGGAACAGATCTGCCCTTGGTGCATTGCCGATGGCCGTGCAGCATCGACGCTGGATGTCGAATTTGCCTGCAGTCTGGACATCGACGAAGTGGTGCCCGAAACCGCGCTGGAAGAGCTGTCCCGACGCACACCGGGCTACGCCAGTTTTCAAGGCGAAAAATGGCTGGCACATTGCAGCGATGTCTGCCGTTTCCTGGGCGACGCCACGATGGAACAGGTGAGTCAGGCCTCGGCAGCGACCATCGCGGCCTGGTGCGCGGCCAACAACGCCGACGAAACACTTTGGTCGGAGCTGGTCAGCGATTACGCACCCGGTGCAGATATCGGCTTCTACACGTTCGAGTGCCTGCACTGTGGCCTGATTCAGTTCCATGTTGACGCGGCCTGAGCCTCCTGCTGCGCATGTCCAACGTGGATCGTTAGACTTGAGGCGTGCCAGTCTCCCCCGCCCTGCTGAAGATCCCGCTGCGCCTTCTGGATGATCGCTATGGGCCGGGCAATGTCGATGAGGCCGAAGGCACGCTGATCGGGATCGTTCAGGCGATGATGGGCGCGCAGGCGACCTGCTCGTTCGACTTCGACACGCGGCACGCCAACCCGTGGTTCCACCAGCTGCTGCTGGAGCCCCGGGCCGCTGGAAAACCGGCCACCCCGGAGCAGTTGCAGGCGATGGCTGCGCGGCTGGTGGCCATCGGGCTGGGCTGAGAAGATGTTCGGCCAAGGTGCCGACCAAGGCCGCCCGCTACC
This sequence comes from Stenotrophomonas sp. G4, assembly GCF_003428825.1. Lineage (NCBI taxonomy): Bacteria > Pseudomonadati > Pseudomonadota > Gammaproteobacteria > Lysobacterales > Lysobacteraceae > Stenotrophomonas > Stenotrophomonas sp. G4. The sequence continues at coordinate 1,837,428 of NZ_CP031741.1, read as the reverse complement.
GGGCGCCCCCACAATCGTGAACGACGGCGGGACTGGGCGCGCGCGCAGGTACAATGCGCCATGACTGATTTCTCGACCCTGCCGCTGAGCCCGGCCCTGCAGCCCGGCCTGGATGCCCTCGGCTACACCACCCTCACGCCGATCCAGGCGCAGAGCCTGCCCGCCATCCTTGATGGCCGCGATGTGATCGCCCAGGCCCCGACCGGCAGCGGCAAGACCGCCGCATTCGGTCTTGGCCTGCTGCAATCCATCGACCCCAGCCTGATCCGCGTACAGGCGCTGGTGCTGTGCCCCACCCGCGAGCTGGCCGACCAGGTTGCCAAGCAGATCCGCAAGCTGGCTACCGGGATCCCAAATCTGAAGCTGTTGCTGCTGGTCGGCGGCGTGCCGCTGGGCCCGCAGCTGGCATCGCTGGAAGGCCATGACCCGCACGTGGTGGTCGGCACGCCCGGCCGCGTGCAGGAACTGGCCCGCAAGCGCGCGTTGAACCTGGGCGCGGTGCGCACGTTGGTGCTGGACGAAGCCGACCGCATGCTCGACATGGGCTTTGAAGAGCCGATCCGCGAGATCGCCGGCCGCACCCACAAGGACCGCCAGAGCCTGCTGTTCTCGGCCACCTTCCCCGACACCATCCGCGCGATGGCCCGCGACCTGCTGCGCGACGCGCTGGAGGTAACGGTGGACGGCGCAGACCAGGCGCCCGCCATCCGCCACGTGTTCTGTGAGGTTGAACCCGCGCACCGGCAGAAGGCGCTGGCCGGCCTGCTGCTGAAGTACACGCCCGAATCGGCGGTGGTGTTCTGCAACACCCGCAAGGACGTGGACGAAGTTGCCAACTCGCTGCAGCAGTTCGGCTTCTCCGCGCTGGCCCTGCATGGCGACATGGAACAGCGTGACCGCGAGGAAGTACTGCTTCGGCTGGCCAACCGCAGCTGCAACGTGCTGGTGGCCAGCGACGTGGCCGCGCGCGGGCTGGATGTGGAAGACCTTGCGGCGGTGATCAACTACGAGCTGCCGACCGACGTTGAGAGCTACCAGCATCGCGTGGGCCGTACCGGCCGCGCCGGTGCCAGTGGCCTGGCGATCAGCCTGGTGGCCGGTCGCGAGAAGACCCGCGCCGAGGCCGTCGAGGCTCACCTGGGCCAGCCGCTTGACTGGCAGAAGACGCCGCTGGCGACCTCGCGCCCGGCCGAGCTGCCGCAGGCGGCGATGCGCACCCTGCGGATCGATGGTGGCAAGACCGACAAGCTGCGCGCCGGTGACATCCTCGGCGCGCTGACCGGTGACGCCGGCCTGTCGGCCAAGCACATCGGCAAGATCGCGATTTTCCCGACCCGCTCCTACGTGGCCATCGCCCGTGAGCAGGTCAACAAGGCGGTCGCGAAGCTGGAAGCCGGCAAGATCAAGGGCCGTCGCTTCCGCGTGCGGATGATGTGATTGAAGGAGCGCTGCCGATCACGGTTGGCAGCGAGGTGACCTGGTAGTGGCCAACCTTGGTTGGCCCATCCATGCGGTGCCAACCAAGGTTGGCAACTACCGGTTCGCCGCGATTCGCTCGGGCAGGTGCCACCTTGGTTGGCACCTGCGCAATCAGAACACCAGTTCGGTGTGCAGCGGCAGATCCGCTTCCCAGCGGCCACGGCCGCCCAGGCCGTCCAGCTCGACCAGCACGCCGGCGCCGACCACGTCCACGCCCAGGCGGCGCACCAGCGACAACGCAGCCACCAGCGTACCGCCGGTTGCCAGCACGTCGTCGATGATCGCTACACGCGCACCGGCCGGCAGCGCGTCGGCATGCACTTCAATGCAGTCGCTGCGGTATTCCAGCGTGTATTCCTCGCGCAGCACCTTGCCCGGCAGCTTGCCCGGCTTGCGCACCGGCACGAAGCCCACGCCCAGTTCCAGCGCCATGGCCGCACCGAGGATGAAGCCGCGCGATTCGATGCCGACCACCGCGTCCAGCTTCTGATCGCGCCAGCGATCGGCCATCGCCACGATCGCGCCACGGAAGTCCTCGCTGTGAGCGAGCAGCGGCATGATGTCCTTGAACAGGATGCCCGGCTTCGGGAAATCAGCGATGTCGCGCAGGCGCGAGGCCCAGGCGGGGACGGCCACGGTGGCGTCGGTCATTGCAGCTACCAGCTTGTATGGCGGCATAGGGTAACCGGTTCGCCCGTGCCCTGCCCGTTCCCGGCACCACTGCGCCGCTGCGTTCCACCGATGGCGCCGTGGGGCATCACGCCAAAATCGCACACTCGTGCGATAATCGCCCTAACCGGTCATTCACCCAGCCTGCGTCATAAGCAGGCCGACGCCTGCCCGCCGTCACGGCCCGCAGCCGCCCGGGATGCCGTTGGCCCCCGCCACGCCTGGCGCGCGCGGGGCTTTCCCCGCCTCCGCGCGGGTTTTTCGCAATGAGGTTCATGCAACGTGGACGAGACGACGAGAGTTCCGGCCCTGTGCCGTGTGCTGGTGGTCCTGCTCGGCATCCTGGTGACCCTGTTCGGCCTGGCTCTGCTGGTCGGCGGTGTACGCCTGGTGCAGCTGGGGGGCAGTTGGTATTTCCTGCTGATGGGTGCGGTGTCGGCGGTAGCCGGCGTACTGCTGGCGATGCGCCGGCCGAACGGTGCGCTGCTGTACGGCCTGGCCTTCCTGGCCACGCTGTTGTGGGCGCTGGTGGATGCCGGCTGGAATTTCTGGCCACTGGTATCGCGGCTGGTGATGCCGGCGGTGCTGGCCCTTCTGGTCGCCCTGGCGTGGCCGGTGCTGCGCCGCAGCCGAGGCCAGGTTGCCGGTCGCGGCGCCTATGGCGTGGCCGCCGTGCTGCTGGTTGGCCTGCTGGGCACTGCGGTGTCGGCGTTCCAGCCGCGCCCGGTACAGACCGCACAGGGCACAACGCCGCCGGTGGTGCCGGTGGCCAAGGGCGCTGAACAGCGCGACTGGATGCACTGGGGCAACACCACCGCCGGCACCCGCTTTGCCGCGCTGGACCAGATCACCCCGGCCAACGTGAAGGAACTGCAGGTTGCCTGGACGGCGCGCACCGGCGATGTGCCGGAAAGCAACGGTTTCGGTGCCGAGGACCAGAACACCCCGCTGCAGATCGGCGACACCCTGTTCCTGTGCACCCCGCACAACCAGGTGATCGCCATCGATGCCGATTCCGGCAAGGAGCGCTGGGCCTTCGACCCCAAGGCCACCGCGCCGAACTGGCAACGCTGCCGCGGTCTGGGCTATTTCGACGCAACCACGGCACCGTCTGCGGCAGATGCAGCCGCTCCGGCACCTGCGCCGCTGCCGGCCACCGAAACGGCCAGCACGGGTCCGGCGCTGTGCGGGAAGCGCATCCTGATGACCTCCATCGATGCGCGCCTGTTCGCGCTGGATGCGAAGACCGGCGCGCTGTGCCCGGACTTCGGCAGCAACGGCGTGGTCGACCTGAAGGCCGGCATGGGCGAGATCAAGCCGGGCTTCTACACCCTCACCGCCGCACCGCTGGTGGCGGGCGAACTGATCGTGGTCGGTGGCCGCGTGGCCGACAACATCGAAGTGGGTGAGCCGTCCGGCGTGGTGCGTGCCTACGACGTGCGCACCGGCGCACTGGCCTGGGTCTGGGATCTTTCCAGGGAAACCCCGGACGTGCCGCTGGATCCGTCGATCCACTACACGCGCGCCACGCCGAACGTGTGGACCTCGATGGCCTACGACCCGCAGCTGGGCCTGGTCTACCTGCCCACCGGCAACACCACCCCGGACCAGTGGGCCGGCGAGCGCACCCCGCAGGATGACAAGTACAGTTCGGCGGTGGTTGCGCTGGACGTGGCCACCGGCAAGGAGCGCTGGGTCTACCAGACCGTGCACCACGATCTGTGGGACTACGACCTGCCCGCGCAGCCGACCCTGACCGATGTGCCCGACGGCAAGGGCGGCACGCTGCCGGCCCTGCTGCAGATCACCAAGGCCGGGCAGATCTTCATGCTCAACCGCCAGACCGGCGTGCCGATCAGCGAAGTGCGCAACATACCCGCGCCGCAGGGCAATGCGCAGGGCGAACGCTATGCCGCCACCCAGCCGCTGTCGGTGGGCCTGCCGCAGATCGGCGCGCAGACGCTGACCGAGTCGGACATGTGGGGCGCCACCCCGATCGACCAGATGCTGTGCCGCATCCAGTTCAAGCAGTTCCGCTACGACGGCATGTACACGCCGCCGGGCGAAGACCTCGCGCTGCAGTGGCCCGGTTCGCTGGGTGGCATGAACTGGGGCAGCGCCTCGGTCGACCCCACCACCGGCTACCTGTTCGTCAATGACATGCGCCTGGGCCTGTGGACCAAGCTGATCCCGCGCGCGCAGATGACCAGCGGCGACGGTGGCGTGGAAATGGGTGCGGCCTCGCAGACCGGTACGCCGTACGGCTCGCTGCGCGACCGCTTCCTGTCCAAGCTGGGCATTCCCTGCCAGAAACCGCCGTTCGGCACGATGTCGGCGATCAACCTGGCCACCCGCCAGCTGGTCTGGCAGGTGCCGGTGGGCACGGTGAAGGACACCGGGCCGATGGGCATCAAGATGGGCCTGCCGATTCCGATCGGCATGCCGACCCTGGGCGGTTCGCTGGCCACGCAGTCGGGCCTGCTGTTCTTCGCCGGTACGCAGGATTACTACCTTCGCGCCTATGACAGCCGCACCGGCGAGGAAGTGTGGAAGGCCCGCATGCCGGTGGGCAGCCAGGGCACGCCGATGACCTATGTCTCGCCGAAGACCGGTCGCCAGTACGTGGTGATTTCCGCCGGTGGCGCACGCCAGTCACCGGACCGTGGCGACTACGTGATCGCCTACGCGCTGCCCGAGCGCAAGTGACCGGCGCCACGCGGCGCAGCCTCGCAGGCTGCGCCGCGTGGGTACCGGTTGCTGGTTCGAGCCCTTACCATGCGAGGTCGAACCCGATGAAAGCTGCTGCCATGCCTGCCGTTCCTCCCAGCCGTCGACCCAAGCGCCCCCCTGCCCTACCGCAGGATCGTGGCCTGGCCCATGAGCTGATGCAGCAGATCCAGGACAACCAGGGCGATCCGGACTTCATGACGTCGCTCGGCCGCGGCCTGGCCGTGCTGAGCGTGTTCTCGCAGCACCCGCGCGAAGTGACGATGTCGCAGATCAGCAGCGATACCGGCATTTCCCGCGCAGCGGTACGGCGCGTGCTGTACACGCTGGAAAAGCTCGGCTACGTAGGTGAACAGGGCCGCGGCTTCGTGCTGCTGCCGCGCGTGCTGGGCATGGGCGGCGCCTATGTCGCGTCGTCGTCGATGACCGCTGCTGCACAACCGGTGCTGGATGCCCTGCGCGATGCCGTGCACGAATCCTGCTCGCTGGGCGTGCTCGATGGCGATGACATCCTGTACGTGGCGCGCGCGGAAACCGTACGCATCATGTCGATCGGCCTGCGCGCAGGCAGCCGCCTGCCGGCCTACTGCACCTCGATGGGCCGCGTGCTGCTGGCCTCGTTGCCGCGCGACACGCTGGAAGGCTACCTGGAACGCAACCCGTTGCGGCCGCGCACTGATCGCACGGTCACCCGCATGGATGACTTCCTCGACCTGCTGGAAAAGGTGCGCCGCGAAGGCGCGTCGCTGGTCGACCAGGAACTGGAGATCGGCCTGCGCTCGATCGCCGTGCCAGTGCGTTCGCGCAGCGGCGATGTCGTGGCCGCGCTGAACATCGGCACCCAGGCGGGCCGTATCGGCCTGGGCGTGATGCAGACCCAGCTGTTGCCGCGCCTGCGCGAGGCCGCACAGCGGCTGGGCACGTTGTTGAACTGAGGTGCAGCCGCCGGGCATGGCCCGGCGCTACCGGGACCGCGCTCTGGTAGCGCCGGGCCATGCCCGGCGGATGTTCGGCGTCAGCGCTCTGCGGACTGCTCTTCCATGATCGGCTTGGCCAGCGCGAACGCATGGTTGGCCGCGGGCACGCCACAGTAGATCGCGGCCTGCAGCAGCGCTTCCTTGATCTCCTCCGGCGTCACGCCGTTGTTGCGGGCGGCACGGATATGCAGCTTGAACTCCTCGTCATGGCCCAGCGCCACCATCATCACGATGGTCAGCAGCGAGCGCGTATGCCGCGGCAGGCCCTCGCGCGTCCACACCGTGCCCCACGCCGTGCGCGTGATGAATTCCTGGAATTCGGTGGTGAACTCGGTGCGCGCCTGCAGCGAGCGTTCGACGTGTGCCTCACCCAGTACCTGGCGGCGCACCGCAAGGCCGGCTTCATAGCGTTCCTGTTCGTCCATCGTGGTCTACCTGTTGTGCGGGATCAGTGCTGCGCCGAAAGATGCGCGGCCAGTGCGGAGGTGAACGCCTGCGGCGATTCCAGGTTGCAGATGTGGCGGCCCGGCACAGCGGCATGGTGGCCATGGGCCACGCCGTTGGCGATTGCCTGCAGCTCGGCCGGGGCGCATACCGGGTCGTCATCTCCGGCAATGGCCAGCAACGGCACGCCAATGCGGCCCAGCGCATCACGGAAGTCGGCCGTGCCCACGGCGTTGCAGCAGCCGGCATAGCCAGCCACGCTGGTGGCGAGGAAGCGCTGCAGGATGTCTTCCACCTGGCTGGCATGGGTCTGCGCGAAAGCGGCGGTGAACCAGCGTTCGCGGGTGCCATCGACCAGCGGCAACAGGCCATCGAGCTGGACCTGGGCGATGCGCGCCTGCCAGCCGTCCAGCGTGCCGATCTTCGCTGCGGTGGCAGCCACCGTGAGCGTGCGCAGGCGATTGCCAGCATGCACGCCCAGCCACTGCCCGGTCAGGCCACCGATCGACAGCCCGCAGAAATGGCTGCGCGCGATGCCGAGGTGGTCCCACAGGGCCAGCACATCAGCGCCCAGTTCGGCCACGCTGTACAGCCCCGGTGGCGTGCTGGACTGGCCATGACCGCGACGGTCATAGCGCAGGATGCGGTACTGCGAGGCGAGTGCATCCACCTGCGGCTGCCACATGCCCAGGTCGGTACCCAGCGAATTGCAGAAGGTCAGCCACTGCCCGTCGGCGCGGCCCTCGGTCTGGTAGTGCAGGCGATGCTGCGGAAGGTCGAGGAATGGCATGCGTGCTCCAGCGTTGAACGTAGGATCAGCCGCGCGCGAGCACGCGGTCGATCCAGGTATCGGCCATGCCGCGCCAGCTGTCTGCGGCGAACAGGGCATCCAGTTGTGCGGCGGAAAGCTGCGCGGTGACTTCGGGCATCTGCCCCAGCGCCACGCGCAGGTGCTGCGATTGCGCAAGCGCCTGCCTGGCCGCTTGTTCCACCAAGGCATGTGCGGCCGGCTTGCCGATGCGCTCGCCCAGGGTGACCGCAACGGCTTCGGCGTAAAGCAGGCCGCCATGACTGTCCAGGTGCTGGCGCATGCGCTCGCGGTCCAGCTGCAGGCCCTGCACCACCACATCCACCTGGGCCAGGCTGCCCGCACACAGGCGCACGATCTCCGGCACGGTGTCCCATTCGGCGTGCCATTGGCCTGCTGCGCGCTCGTGCGGCTGCGGCATGGCAGTGAACAGCGTGGACAGCAGGCCGGGCACGCGCGTAGCAGCGGCAATGGCGGCCACGCAACCCACCGGATTGCGCTTGTGCGGCATTGCCGAGGAACCGCCCTTGCCCTCGCCCGCCGGCTCGAAGGCTTCGGCCACCTCGGACTGCATCAGCAGCACGATGTCGGTGGCGATCTTGCCGAGGCTGCCGGTCAGCAGTGCGAACACGCTGCCGAACTCGGCAATGCGGTCACGCGCGGTGTGCCAGGGCAATGCCGGCAGCGGCAACTGCAGCTCGGCAGCCAGGGCTTCGGCCACGTCCAGCCCGCGCGTCTGCAGCGAGGCCAGGGTGCCAGCGGCACCGCCGAACTGCAGCACCAGCGTGTCTGCGGCCAACGCATCCAGCCTGCGCTGGCTGCGCTGCAGGGCGTCGAGCCAACCGGCCGCCTTCAGGCCGAAGGTCACCGGCACTGCCTGTTGCAGCAGCGTGCGTCCAGGCAGCCCGGTGCCGCGCTCGGCCTCGGCCAGCCGCGCCAGCGCCATGCACAGCACGCGCAGGCGCGCCTGCACCTGGCTGACTGCCGCGCGCAGCTGCAGCACCGCGCCGGTATCGATGATGTCCTGGCTGGTGGCGCCCCAGTGCACCCAGCGCGCGGCCTCGGCATCGTTCGCCTTGACCTGCGCGGTGAGTGCCTTGACCAGTGGAATGGCCGGATTGCCAGCCAGTGCGGTGGCTGCCGACAGCGCCGGCAACGAATACAGATCGGCACTGCAGGCCGCTTCGATCGGTGCCAGCGCGGCTGCGGGAATCACCCCGCACTGCACCTGCGCGCGCGCCAGAGCGCGTTCGACATCGAGCATCGCCTGCAGGCGTGCTTCATCGCGGAACACGGCGTCGACGGCGGGGTCGCCGAACAGACCGCCCAGCAGCGTTGGGAAGTGGCTCATCGGTGCAGTCCATCCTGGGTAATCACAGCTTACCCGCGCCCGCCGCACGCGGGCGTGGAATGGCCGGAAGGCGCGTCGGGCGCGCCGCGATCAGTATGCGAAGAACACCGTCTCGTCCGGGCCCTGCATGCGCACGTCCCAGTGGTACAGGCCCTTGCCCTGCGCCTGTGCGACCAGGGTGTGGCGGCGTTCGGCCGGCACCAGCGCGAGGATGCCGTCCTCGGCGTTGCTGGCTTCGTCACTGAAGTAGATGCGTGCACGGGTGGCCTGCAGCAGGCCGCGCATGAACACCAGCACCACCAGGTGCGGCGCCTGCGGCTCGCCACGCAGGCCCGGCACCCGGCCCGGCTTGACGGTGGTGAAGGCGAAGCGGCCCTGGTCGTCGGCGGGCACGCGGCCCCAGCCGTCGAAGGCAGGGTCGTGGTCGTCACGGCGCGGGTCTTCGCCATGGGCATAGATGCCCTGCGCGTCGGCCTGCCAGATCTCCAGCACGGCATCGGACACGGGCACGCCATTGCCATCGAACACCTGGCCCTGCACTTCCACGCGCTCACCCTGCGCGATGGCCGGGGCGATGTCGGTGCGGTACAGCGGTTCCAGGCCCAGGCGGTAGTACGGGCCCACGGTCTGCCATGGAGTGGATTGGAAACTCATGGTGTTACTCCCAGACGGTCATCTTGCGACCGCGCAGCACGATGTCGAAACGGTAGCCCAGCGCGAATTCGTTGGCGGTGTTTTCCCAATCGAACGAGGACACCATGCGCTCGCGCGCCTTGGCGTCGTCCACGCAGTTGTAGATCGGATCAAACGCCAGCAGCGGATCATTGGGGAAATACATCTGCGTGACCAGGCGCTGGCCGATGCCTTCGCCATGCAGCGAGAAGTGGATGTGTGCCGGGCGCCAGGCGTTGTAGTGATTGCGCCACGGGTACGCGCCCGGTTTGATGGTGGTGAAGCGGTAGCGGCCTTCGCTGTCGGTCAGCACCTGGCCGGTGCCCTTGAAGTTCGGATCCAGCGGCGCGTCGTGCTGGTCGCCCTTGTGCAGGTAACGGCCGGCGGCGTTGCACTGCCACACCTCCACCACGGTGTTGCGCGCCGGGCGGCCGTTCTCGTCCAGCACGCGGCCGCTGACGATGATGCGCTCACCCTGCGGCTGGCCTGGGAAGCCGGCGGTCAGGTCGGCGGCATGCTCACCGAGGGTGATGCGGTTGATGCTCGGGCCGGTCACTTCCGAGAGCGTCACCGGGATCGCGATCGGGTCGGTTCCCGGGCCGCGCAGCGCGGTGGAGGCATACGGCAGGTGGATGCGCGGCGGCTGGCTGCCGGGGTACGGCTTGCGGTAGCCGCGCAGTGGGGTGGGATCGCTCATGGCGTACTCCTGTTGGCGAGCGGCCCGGAAGCCGCAGCTGTCTTGAGATTACGGAATCAGGGGATGGTTCACACGCGCTCGATGGCCAGGGCCACGCCCTGACCCACGCCGATGCACATCGTGGCCAGGCCACGGCGGCCACCGCTGGCCTCCAGCTGGCGCAGCAGGGTCAGCGCCAGGCGCGCGCCGCTCATGCCCAGCGGGTGGCCCAGCGCGATGGCACCGCCGTTGGGGTTCACGTGCGCGGCATCGTCGGCCAGGCCCAGCTGGCGCATGCAGGCCAGCCCCTGCGAGGCGAAGGCCTCGTTCAGTTCGATGGCATCGAAATCGTCGATGGCCAGGCCCAGCCGTACCATCAGCTTCTGGCTGGCCGGCACCGGGCCCATGCCCATGATCGCCGGCTCCACGCCGGCACTGGCAAAGCCGAGGATGCGCGCGCGCGGGGTCAGGCCCAGCGCCTGTACCTGCGCACCGGAGGCCAGCAGCAGCGCGGCGGCACCATCGTTGATGCCCGAGGCGTTGCCGGCGGTCACCGTGCCCGGCTGGCGGAACAGCGGCTTCAGCCTGGCCAGTGCTTCGGCGGTGGTATCGCCGCGCGGGTGTTCATCGCGGTCGACGGTCACGGTTTCGCCGCGTTTGCGGCCCGGTACGTCCACCGCCACGATCTCGCCGTCGAAGAAGCCGCGCGCCTGCGCGGCGGCCGTTCGCTGCTGGCTGCGCAGGGCGAACGCATCCTGGTCCTCGCGGCTGACGCCGTAGCGCTCAGCCACGTTCTCGGCGGTCTGGCCCATGGTCTCCACGCCGTGCAGTTCACGCAGGCGCGGGTTGATGAAACGCCAGCCCATGGTGGTGTCTTCGATCTGCTGGTCACGGGCAAACGGCGAGGTTGCCTTGCCCATCACGAACGGCGCGCGCGACATCGATTCGACGCCGCCGGCAATGGCCAGGCCGAGCTCGCCGGCAGCAATGCCACGGGCCACGGTGCCGATCGCATCCAGGCCCGAACCGCACAGGCGGTTGATCGTGCTGCCGGGCACGCTCACCGGCAGGCCGGCCAGCAGCAGGCTCATGCGGGCGACGTTGCGGTTGTCCTCACCGGCCTGGTTGGCGCAGCCCAGGTAGACGTCCTCCACCAGCGCCGGGTCCAGCTGCGGGTGGCGCGCCAGCAGTGCCTTCAGCGGAATCGCGCCGAGGTCGTCGGCGCGCACACCGGACAACGCGCCGCCGTAGCGGCCGATCGGGGTGCGGATGCCATCGACGATATAGGTCTCGTGCAGGGGCATATCAGGCTCCCTCGGCCAGTGCCAGCGGCAGGCCGGTCAGTTCACGCAGTTGATCGATGTCCACGCCCTCGACCATTTCCAGCACGGTCGCACCGTCGGCGCCAAGGTCGAACACCGCCACATCGGTATACACGCGCGACACGCAGCGCAGGCCGGTCAGCGGATAGCTGCATTCGGCCACCAACTTGCTTTCACCCTGCTTGGTGAACAGGTCCATCATCACGAACACCTGCTTGGCCCCGATGGCCAGGTCCATTGCACCGCCCACGGCGGGAATCGCATTGGAGGCACCGGTGCTCCAGTTGGCCAGGTCACCGTGCGCCGAGACCTGGAAGGCACCGAGCACGCAGATGTCGAGGTGGCCGCCACGCATCATCGCGAACGAATCGGCGTGGTGGAAATAGCAGCCACCGGTCAGCAGGGTCACCGGCTGCTTGCCGGCATTGATGAGGTCCGGGTCTTCCTGGCCGGGCGCCGGCGCCGGGCCCATGCCCAGCAGGCCGTTTTCCGACTGCAGCAGTATCTCCTTGTCCGCCGGCAGGAAGTTGGCCACCGTGGTCGGCAGGCCGATGCCCAGGTTGACGTAGGCCCCTTCGGGAATATCGCGCGCCACGCGTGCGGCCATCTGTTCGCGGCTGAGCTTGTTCATGCCTGCACTCCTTCTGCGGCCACCGGCACCATGCGCTGCACGAAGATGCCGGGGGTCACCACGGCCTCCGGGTCCAGTTCGCCCAGCGGCACCACCTCACGCACCTGCACGATGGTGCAGCGTGCGGCCATCGCCATCAGCGGGCCGAAGTTGCGCGCAGTCTTGCGGTACACCAGGTTGCCCCAGCGATCGCCGCGGTCGGCCTTGATCAGCGCGAAATCGGCATGCAGCGGGTACTCGAGCACGTAGTGGCGACCGTCGATCTCGCGCGTTTCCTTGCCCTGGGCCAGCTCGGTGCCATAGCCGGTGGGCGTGAAGACCGCGCCCAGCCCGGAACCTGCCGCATGGATGCGCGCGGCCAGGTTGCCCTGCGGCACCAGCTCCAGCTCGATCTCGCCGGCGCGGTAGGCCGCGTCGAAGTGCTGCGAATCGGCCTGGCGCGGGAAGGAGCAGACGATGCGGCGCACGCGCTTGTGCTTGATCAGCGCAGCCAGGCCGGTATCGCCGTTGCCGGCGTTGTTGTTGATGATGGTCAGCTCGCGCGCACCTTGTGCAATGAGCGCATTGATCAGCTCGTCGGGCATGCCGGCAGTGCCAAAGCCGCCGATCATCACGGTCGCGCCATCATGGATATCGGCCACCGCTGCTTCCACGCTGGCTACGCTCTTGTCGATCACTGCATTGCTCCTTGCCCTGCCTGCCGGCGGTCATCACCGTCACGCTGCAGGGCCACTGCGAAGGGAAAACATGACCCGGACATGGTCGCCATGGCACGCCGCCCGGTCAATGCGATATTCGGCCAGTCGATTCGATAATCGCACATTGAGTGACGTGCTCCGGCCATCGGTTCAACGCCGGTTCTGACCCACGCCCACGCGCAGGCCGAGGCACGCCCATGCCGCCAGCAGCAGCGGCGCAGCGCACAGCACGTACAACGAGGACGGCTGCCAGCCACCATCGACCAGAACACCCACGGTGAGCGGCGAGAGGATCGCGCCGACCCGGCCGATGCCGATGGCCCAGCCCAGGCCGGTGGTCCGCACTTCGGCGGCGAACACCTCCGGCGCGGCCGCATACAGGCCGGCCATCGCTGCGAACAGTGCCGCACCGATCACGAAGGCCAGCGGGAAGGCCACGCCCAGCTGCGTGCTGAAGGCCGCAAAGCCCAGCATCGAGACCATCGCCAGCAGCAGCGCGCCGGCCGTCAGCCTGGACAGCGACCAGCGCGAGGCCAGCCAGCCGAACAGGCTGCCGCCAACGATGCCGCCCAGGTTCAACAGCACGCCACCGGTGATGCCCTGCTGCGCCGACACGCCGGCCGAGACCAGCAGCTTCGGCGTCCAGCTCAGCACGAAATAAAACGCGAACATGTGCAGGAAGAACGCCAGCGCGATCAGCAGCGCGACACGGCGCAGGTCACCCACGAACAGCGCGGCATAGCCCTGGCGCTGGCCGTCGCGCACCGGCGCTGGCGGCAGCGCCTGCAGCTCTGGCATGCGCATGCGCGAGAGCAGCGCGTTCAAGCGTGGCAAGGCATTGGCCGGGCGACGCGCGACCAGGAAATCCAGCGATTCGGGCAGGCATTTGAGCACCAGCGGAATGCACAGCAGCGATGCCGCTGCGCCGACCAGGAACACGCTGTGCCAGGCCCAGTGCTCCAGCATCCACGCAGCCAGCAGACCGCCAGCGGTCGCACCGATCGGGTAGCCGGTGGCCTGCAGCGCGACAGCGGTGCTGCGCCACTTGGCGTTGGCGTACTCGGCGGTGATCACCCCCACGCCGGCCAGCATGCCGCCGATGCCGATGCCGGTGTACACGCGCAGCGCACCCAGCTGCCAGGCGTCGGCGGCCAGCGCGGACAGCGCCATGCCACTGGTCAGGATCAGCAGGCAGCAGACGATCATCGGCCGCCGCCCCCAGCGGTCGGCCAGCGGTGCCAGCAGGAACGAACCCAGCGCCATGCCGACCAGCCCGGCACTGAGCATCAGCCCCAGCACCTTGCCCGACAGCGCCCAGTCCGCCGAAACATGCGGCGCGGTGAAGGCCATGACCATCACATCGAAGCCATCAAGCATGTTCAACAGCACGCAGATGGCGATGGCGGTCCACTGGAAGGGACTCATCCGTTCAAGGACAAGCGACGGTGCGGCGGCGGAGGCGTGGCTCATGGTGCGGTTTCCTGCAACAGCGTGGTGCGGTGGAACGTCCGGCGGGGAAGGTCTCAGTGACCGGCCTGGCTGGATGCATGGATGACCTGCAGGACGTCCTGGAGGCGATCAACCTCGACCTGGCCTGGCGCCGACGGAGTGCCGATCATGCCGAAGGTCAGAGCCTGGCCGAAGGTTTCGCCAGCCAGGCGCGAAACCACGCCGGTACCACCCATCGACATGGTCAGCAGCGGCTTGTCGCTCTGCTGGCGCACCTGCCAGGTGGCATCGAGCAACGCCAGCACATCGCCAGCGTCGCGCGGCATCACCGCGATCTTCAGCACGTCCGCGCCAAGGGCCTGCTGCTTGAGCAGGCGTGAGACGATTTCCTCGCGCGGTGGCGTGGCGTGGAAGTCATGGCTGGACATCACCACTTTCACGCCAGCCTTGTGGGCCTGCGCCACCAGCGCCTGCACCACCTTCGGATCGCGGAACATCTCCACGTCGATCAGCTGGGCGACACCACCGCGCAGCAGCGCAGCGTAGAGCTTGCCGTAGTCGGCATCGCTGATCGGCTTGGCGCCCCCTTCGGCCTTCGTGCGGAAGGTCACGATGGCCGGCTTGCCCCCCAGCGTGGCCTGGATGCGCTTGCCCAGCGCGACCAGCGCCTTGCCATCGGTGGCGATGTCCAGGTAGTCGATGCGCCACTCGGCGATGTCGGTGGATCTGCTGGCGGCGATGGCCGCGGCCTGCTGCAGAGCGACGTCCGCGGTGGCACCGGTAATCGGTACGATGGTGCGCGGACTGCCCTCGCCGATGCGCAGTTGGCCGACCTGCAGCACCGCCGGTGGCGGCGCGGCCAGGGCCAGCAAGGGAGAGGAGGCGAGCACGCCGGCGAGGACAACGGAAGCGAGCGGAATTTTCATCACAGTCACCACAGCATGGAAGGAGCGCGCGGCCATCAGAAGGTCACCTTGGCCTGGACACCTACGGCCCAGGCGTTGTCGGTACCGCTGTAATTGAACGTGCCCGGGTTGACGATGTACTGCACGTCCGGGCGGATCATCAGCCAGGGGTTCACCTGGAAGCTGTAGGACAGCTCGAACAGCTCCTCGGCCTGGCTGAGGTTGTACAGCGGCGAATCGGTGGGCACGCCCCCGGCGGCCAACGTGGCGCGCCGCGCATCGACCAGGCGGTCATTGATATCAGCGCCGACGTAGCCCAGCGCGATGCTGTCCTGCGCACGCGCGCCGATGCCCTGGTAGACGCCGCCCAGCGCGTACCAGCGCTTGATCTGCGCGGTATCGGTGTCGGACACCATGTACTGCGCGAAGGCGGTCAGGCCGCGGCTCGGGTCGGCCGATTCCTGGGTCAGGCGCTGTTCTGCCAGCACGTAGGCGCCGTGCCGCCCGGTGGTCGGCGAGGTATCCAGGCCGCGCCTGTCCACGCGCGACGTGTCGTAGTAGCCACCGAACTTGTAGACGCCGGCGTAGCGGCTGCCCTTGGCCGGCGTCCAGGTCACCTCCACCGGAAACAGCGAGCCGGTGGTGCCCGAAACGAACGGACGGAATGCGTTGCGTTCGATGTTGCCGCCCAGGTTCGGGTTGACCTGGAACCAGCCTGTGCGCACGTTCACCGCCGGGCTGATCTGCTGGGCGAACTCACCGCCCCAGCGTGCCATCGGATAGTTGTACCAGCCGCTGTTGCCGGACATCGCCAGCGGGTGGGCGCAGAATGCGGCGTTGACGAAGTGGGTCAGCAGGCTGTGCAGGCCGAACTGGTTGCCCATCGCGTAGTACCCCAGCTTGTAGTACGACCGGCCCGCATTGAAGGTCTGGTCGTAGCTCAGCTCGGTCAGCCGCGTGTACTGGCCGCCATACGCCTCCTGGATCGGGAAGCGGTTGCCGACGAAGTCCACCGAGGTGCTGCGGCCACGACGATCATTGAGGGTGAAGTGGAACGCACCGCCGTCCCAGCCGGCCAGCTTGCCCATGTCCAGGTCCACGCCCACCCGCACCTGCTGCGCATAGCGCGCGCCGGTTTCACCGTAGCCACCATCGACCACGCCCATGGCCTCGCCCACGTAATCGCCGCGGAAGGCAACGCCGCGCTCGAACAGTTCGGTGCGGGTGCCGCCCCAGTCGCCGGTAAGCGTCTTGCCTTCGTAGCGGTTGCTGGACTGCGCGCTGGCCACGGCTGGCAGCAGCAGGGCGGCCAGCAGGCCCAGGGAAACAGGTTTCGCAGGATTCATGATCGCGGTCTCGTGGAGGTGATCAGCGCAGCGACAGTGGCGCACTCAGGGGGGATGTGGCGCCCTGCGCCGAGGTAACCGTGGCGGTCAGGCTGCCGGCAGCGGCAGCGTCGGTCCCTGCACCGAGCGGGAAGGTGAAGCTGCCCTGCCCCTGCGCGTCGGTACGTGCTTCCACACTGCCCAGCACCCACTCGGCCTCGTTGCCGGTGGCGGCGCGGTTGCCGAACACTTCCACCTGGTAGCGGGTATCAGGCACGCCCTGGAAACGACCCGTCAGCTGGCGCTGCGCACCCTTGCCCTGCACCGCGGTCAGCTGCGGCGCGGCCTGGCCGAGGTTCGGCAGCGGCTGGCAGCCGGCCTGGCCGGCAGCGGTGCAGATGCGCGCACGCTTGGACGCATCGTTGTCCACGCCACGGCCACGGGAGCCGACGAAGCTGGCGTGCTCCAGGCCCGGCACACCGAACACGATGGCGCCACGCGGCTGGCCCTTCACGCAGGCGCCGCCGGCTTCGCAGCGCTCGATCGGCAGGCCGTTGCCGTAGATGCGGTTGCCGGTGAAGCGGTTCGGCGCACTGACCGGCTGCGGGCGCACGCCGATGCCGATGCCATTGCCGGTGATGGTGTTGCCGTCGACCACGTTGCCGCTGCCGGTGATGCTCAGGCCCAGCGAATTGCCGGTGAAGGTGTTTGCCGCGATGTAGTTGCGGTTGCCCCAGTTGATCTGCAGGCCATCGGAGTAATCGACGAAGCGGTTGTGGACCACGCTGTTGTCGTTGCCCCACAGGATCTCGATGCCCTGTGAGGGTTCCGGGTTGGCCCTGGTGGATTGGAACAGGTTGTCGGCCACCAGGTTCCAGGCCGCGCCGCGGGTCAACTCCAGGCCGTCGCCGTTATCGAGGAATACGTTGCGCACGATGCGGTTGTGCACGGTGGTGGTGGCGGTGGACTGGCCCTTGCCGTCATCACCGGTGAGCATGATGCCGGCACCGCCCTTGTTGGCGACGATGCGGTTGTCATGGATCTCGTTGTGGCTGGAGCGGTTGACCAGCACGCCGATGCAGAAATTGCGGATCTCCAGGCCGGCCAGCTCCACGCCCTGGGTATCGCGCAGGACCAGGCCCGGGAGCGTGGTGGTGCGCACGTTGGTGCCGGACTGGCCCGGCTCGGCGCCTGGGCAGGCATCGGTACCGGTGCCGGTCACGTAGGCCGAGCCATCGATGGCGACGTACTGTCCATCGCGTTGCCAGGACGTGCCGATGATCTGCACCGGTCCCTTGATCTCCGGCAGCGGCGTGGCCGGCGTGATGACGTAAGGCGCAGCGCCAACGGCCGCGATCTCGATGCGGTATCGACCCGGCGCCGCATTGGCAGTGGTGATCGCCCAGCGCAGCGAGCCGGCGTTGGCGTCGTCGGCGTAGCGGTCCACGCGCAGCACCTGCAGTGCTTCGCGCGGCGGTTCGGCCTGGTAGGCCAGCGCCAGCGACGGCAGCACGGCAAGCAGGGACAGGGAAACAATGGACAGACGACGGCGCATGCGATCACTCCGCGCAGAGGAAGGAAAATCCGGCGGCCTTCCCCCTGCACCTGGCATCAGCACCGGACCGGCTGCTGCCCTCGCCCCGCCAGGGGTGGATCGCTTGGACTGCTATGAAACTGCGGAAATGAAAGTAGGTTTATCGCACTGCACCATTCAAGTGCGGTAATCGACTGCGTGTGCGAATATCGCACTGAATAGGTACTACCATCGTTGTAGGCGAGGTGTTTGCAGGGCTTTGCAGCCCTGCACCTGCCTGGAGCCAGAGCCACAGATCTCGAAACAGATCGGGGTCAGATCCGGCAGATCGCGGCCAACTGTCGAAGGCGGGGCACTGTGGGTTTGCGGGGTGTGAGCCGCATGGATGCGGCGACCAAGCCTCCATGGACGGATTCACGGCGCCCCCGCAAACCCACAGTGCCCTGCCATCCCTCGGAATCCCGACGTTGCTGTTGCTGTTGCTGTTGCTGCTGCTGAGGTTGCCGACCAGCGGCCGGCACTACAGCGGGTGCAGGGCGCAGCCCTGCAAAGGAAAACCCTACGAACTGCAGGAAAGCATCGAACAGCCTGCGCGGTCGTCAGCCCACGCCGGCCGCTTGCCGGCGTAATGTTCCAGCCCCGGGCGTTCGGTGTACGGATCACGCAGTACGTCCTGCAGGGCATGCACACCGCCCAGGTCGCCCTGCTCGGCGCGGTCGATCGCTTCCTGCGCCAGCCAGTTGCGCAGCACATACAGTGGATTGGCCGCGCCCATCTTCGCGACACGCTCGGCTGCCGGCAGCGGATCGGCACGCAGCCGCGCCGCGTACTCCCGCAGCCACTGCTGCAGAGGTTCCTGCACCGCGTGCTGGCGCTCGGCGTCGTAAAAGACCTCGGCCAATACGCTTGCATCGGGTGCGTTGGCATCGATGCGCATCAACGCACGCCATGCCAGGGTCATGTCCATGCCGCCGTCCTGCATCAGCTGCTGCCAGCGCTGGTAAAGCTGCAGATCGGCATCATCGGCCGCGGCCAGCCCCAGCTTGGCCGCAACATCGCGACGGGTGCAGGCGACAAAGGTCGCCTGGTAAGCGGCCAGCCCTGCCTGCAGCGGCTGCACGTCGGCGAACAACGGCGACAGCGCCTGCGCAAGCCGGTTGAGATTCCAGTACGCCACCTGCGGCTGGGTGCCGAAACGATAGCGGCGTCCCTGCGCATCGGTGGTGTTCGGGGTCCAGTCCGGGTCGAAGTCTTCGACCCAGCCATAGGGGCCATAGTCCAGCGTCACGCCGAGCACGCAAAGGTTGTCGGTGTTCATCACCCCATGCACGAAGCCCACGCGCATCCAGTGCGCGATCATCTCTGCGGTACGCACGGCGATCTGTGCGAACCAGTCGCCATACAGCGCTTCGCCCTGCCCCTTCAGCTCCGGGAAATCGCGGGCGATGCACGCCTCGACCAATTGCTTCAGCAGTGCGGTCTCGCCACGTGAAGCAGGCAGTTCAAACGAACCAAAGCGCAGGAACGAGGGCGATACCCGGCAGACAATCGCGCCGGGCTCCGCGCGCGGATGACCGTCGTAGAACATGTCGCGCACCACGTCTTCGCCGGTGCCGACCAGCGACAGGGCGCGCGTGGTCGGCACACCCAGGTGATGCATGGCCTCGCTGCACAGGAATTCACGGATCGACGAGCGCAGCACCGCACGGCCGTCGGCGCCGCGCGAGTACGGGGTCGGCCCGGCACCCTTCAGCTGAAGCTCCCAGTGCCGGCCATCGGGGGCGATCACCTCGCCCAGCGAGATGGCGCGACCATCACCGAGCTGACCGGCCCAATGGCCGAACTGATGGCCCCCATAGTTGGCCGCCCACGGCTGCATGCCCGCATACAGCGCGTTGCCGCCGAACACCTCGGCGAAGCCTTCGTCATCGACCTGCGCAGGATCGAACCCCAGCATCCCGGCAACCTCCGGCGACCACGCCAGCAGTACCGGCGCTGCGACAGGCGTCGGCATCACCGACGACCAGGCCGCACCCAGCACCTCGCGCCGGCGCGGACCGGACTCGGGATCGCCCGGCAGCAGATTCAGCAGGCGGTTGTCGAACTGGGGGGCAGTGGTATCCATGGGCAAAGCATGGGGGCGGCGACGGCCATCCTCAATCGCCGCGCAGGGCCTGCAATGCCCCGCCGTGCGCCTCGGCGCGCCGGTAGGCCGGGCGCTCGCCGATGCGCTTGAGGAAGCCACGCAATGCCGGCTTGTCGTCCAGCCCGCCGCCGCGTGCGGCCGCCGCCTGGATCGGGAAGCTCATCTGGATGTCCGCAGCGGTGAAGCGTTCGCCTGCAAACCACGGGCTTTCGGCCAGGCGCCGTTCCATCCAGTCCAGATGCAGGCGTCGCTGCGGGCCGATGAAACCGCGCTCGGCCTTGTCGGCGATGCTGCGGGCGATCGGCCGCGCGAAGAATGGCATCGGCGCGCTGCGGATGCGGCTGATCACCAGGGTCAGCAGCATCGGCGGCATGGCCGAACCTTCGGCATAGTGCAGCCAGTAGCGGTAATCGATGCGCTCTTTGCCTTCGGCCGGTACCGGCGACGGCGACAGCTGGCGATGCACGTCGTAGCGGTCAACCAGGTAGTCAAGGATGGCGCCGGATTCGGCCAGGATGAGGTCGCCATCCTGCAGCACCGGCGCCTTGCCCAGCGGATGCACCTGGCGCAGTTCCGGCGGCGCCAGCAGGGTCTTCGGGTCGCGCGGGTAGCGGCGCAGTTCGTAGTCCAGCCCCAGCTCTTCCAGCATCCACAGCACGCGAAGCGAACGGGAATTTTCCAGATGATGGACGATGCGCATGGGCGGCTTCCGCAGAAAGGTGCCCGATGGTAGCGCGGCCTGGTGCACGCAGGTGTCTGCTACCCTGCCCGGCCGTGGAAGGCCTGCCAGCATGGACACCCCGCCGTTCGATGCACTGCTTGGTTACCTCGGGCAATCCGAGGACCACAACTGGACGCAGTACATCTGCGAACACGTTGCCAAGGGCGTCCTGCGCAGATTCGAAGCGCACGATTGGCAGCGCCTGCAGAAGATGATCGCAGCGCAGCCCGCGTTCTGGCAGCAACGCTGCACCGACGCGCTGGGTGAATGCATGAAGCCCGAAGCGTTGCCGCTGCTGTTCAGTCAGCTCCATTCCAGCGATGACGACAGCCGGATACTGGCGGCCTATCACCTGCAATGGATGGAAGTGCCGGTGGGTCCGGAGGTGGTTGATGTCCTGCGCGAGATCCTGTCGCGCATTCCGGCAGCCGAACGCGCCGAGTACCAGGAAATAACCCAGCTGCTGGAGCGAGCGCTGGCTGCGGGTTGAACCCGTCGTGCGACGCAAACGAAAAACGCCGGGAGCTTTCGCTCCCGGCGTTCTGGCTACCAAACGGTAGCAGACGGATTAGACCGCCTGCACCTGGTCAGCCTGCATACCCTTCTGGCCCTGGACGGCGACGAAGGTAACCTTCTGGCCTTCCTGCAGGGTCTTGAAGCCGGTGCCCTGGATCGCGCGGAAATGCACGAACAGGTCCGGGCCGCTTTCCGGGGTGATGAAGCCGAAGCCCTTGGCGTCGTTGAACCACTTGACAGTGCCGGTCTGACGATCAGACATATTTACTAACTCCTGAAACACATGTTGAAAAAAATCGCAGCCACCGGGTATCGGGGCCGAGACTGAGTTGCAGGCGTTGGTAAAGCGGATCGATGAGCGGATCGTGAGATCAACTGCACCAGGCCACGATTCACGGTGACCCTAGCAAACACAGTGGGCCAGACGATACGCGTGTTTTGAGCAAAAAGCGATAGCCATGATATTCAGCGTCAAACGGCCAGCCCCTAGGCAGGGCAAGGGGTTGCACCAGATCGAGGCTAAACCCGGGTCCCCATTCAGGTTTTTCCTACCCTACACTGGGTAAATGACTGAAGCTGAAACCCGAGCTGAACCCCTGCTCCCCCGCATCTGGGTGGACGCAGACGCCTGCCCTGTTGTCATCCGCGACATCCTGTTCCGCGCAGCTGAACGGGTCGGCGTGGAGCTGACCCTGGTCGCCAACCAGTGGATCCGCACCCCGCCTTCGCGCTGGCTGCGCTCCATCCAGGTTCCGCAGGGACTGGATGTGGCTGACAGCGCCATTGTCGAACGGATGGCTGCCGGCGACCTGGTGGTCACCCAGGACATCCCCTTGGCGGCCCTGGTGCTGGAGAAGAAGGGCGTGGCCCTGAACCCGCGCGGCCAGCTGTACACCCCCAACAACATGGCCGAGCGGCTGTCGATGCGCAATTTCATGGAAGAACTGCGTGGCGCCGGCGTCCAGACCGGCGGGCCACCGCCGCTCGGCGCGCGCGACCGCCAGTTGTTCGCTGCCGAGCTGGACCGCTGGCTGGCGCGACGACCGGGCAGGTGAATCCGGCTGTGCGTCAGCCGGGAACGCACAAGGTGCGCGTGCTGCGGAAGCTGCGTCGCTGGCCGGTCAACGGATCATCGAAGATCAACATCTGCGCCAGCAGCTGCAACGGCGGCTCGGCCGCACCCTCTGGCCGCACGTGCAGCTGCGGATAGAGCTCGTCCCCCAGGATCGGCGCCCCGAGCGCGGCCATATGGACGCGCAGCTGATGCTTGCGCCCGGACTCGGGCGCAAGCCGGTAGCGCCAGACCGGGCCGTGCGCATCAATGACCTCGACACGGGTCAGCGCATTCGGCTCGCCGGGAACTTCAGCCATACGGAAGAACGGTTCCCCCGGCTGCAGCCGGCTACGCCGCTCCAGCGGAAACCGCAGGTCCGGCAAGGCCGGCGCCAGCGCCTCGTAGGTCTTCTCGATGCGGCGCTCACGAAACAGCCTCTGGTACGCGTCGCGCGTTTGCGGCTGGGTGGAAAACAGCACCAGGCCGGCCGTCAGCCGGTCCAGCCGGTGCAACGGCACCAGGTCGGCGTTGCCGGTGCGCTCGACCAGGCGTGCCAGCAGGGTCTGGCGCACAAATGCGCCGGCCGGCGCAGTCGGCAGGAAGTGCGGCTTGTCGGCCACCAGCAGGTGAGCGTCGTGATGCAGGATGTTCTCTTCGAAGGGAATCACCGGCTCATCGGCCACTTCACGGAAGTAGCGGATCTCCAGCCCCACCTGCCACGGCATGTCCGGTGCCAGCGCCCTGCCCTGTGCGTCCTGTATCCGCCCGCGTGCGAAGCGACTCTCCCATTGCAGCCGGTCGATGCGCGGGAAGCGCGCACACAGGCCCTCCAGCAGGGAAACCCAGTTACCGGGCGGCAGCTGAAGTCGGCTGGGCAGGGACATACGACAGGGCACGCCGGAAGCATCAGGGCGGCCAGCGTGCCACCGATCACGCCCTGCCGACACCCCCATACCGGACACCCCCGGGGCAAACCTCTATCATTGACGGTCTTTACCCCTCTGGATCTTCATGGCCCTCACCGCCACCATCCGCAAGGCCGAACTACAGATCAGCGACATGGATCGCGGCTACTACGCGACCCACAACCTGACCCTGGCCCAGCATCCGTCCGAAACCGACGAACGCCTGATGGTGCGCCTGCTCGCCTTCGCGCTGAACGCTGGCGACCGCCTGGAATTCGGCCGCGGCCTGAGCACCGACGACGAACCGGACCTGTGGGAACACGACTACACCGGCGACATCCTGCAGTGGATCGACCTCGGCCATCCGGACGAGTCGCGCATCCGCAAGGCCAGCAACCGCAGCCGGCAGGTGCAGGTGGTCAACTACGGCGGCAATGCATCGGACATCTGGTGGCAGAAGCAGGGCAAGGGCCTGGCCCGCTTCGACAACCTGTCGGTGATCGACCTGGACGGCGGCTTCGTCGATCTGTGGGGCCAGCAGATCCAGCGTGCGATGCGCTGGAGCGTGCTGATCCAGGACGCCGAAGTGCAGCTGCTCAACGATCAGATGCAGCTGGACGTGATCCCCAACTGGCGAAAGCGCGCCAAGGCATGAGCACGATCCGCTGCGACGTACTGGTGATCGGTGCCGGCGCTGCCGGGCTGATGACCGCGATCACGGCGGGCCAGCGAGGCCGGCATGTGCAGGTGATCGACCATGCCAACAAGATCGGCAAGAAGATCCTGATGTCCGGCGGTGGCCGCTGCAACTTCACCAACACCGGCACCACCCCGGCCAACTTCCTGTCGGCCAATCCGCATTTCTGCAAGTCGGCGCTGGCGCGTTACTCGCCGTACCACTTCATCGAGATGGTCGAGCGCCACGGCATCGCCTATCACGAGAAGGAACTGGGCCAGCTGTTCTGCGATGTCTCGTCCAAGCAGATCGTGAAGATGCTGGTGGACGAATGCCAGCAGGCCGGCGTGCAGATCCGCACGCAGTGCAGCGTGGAGCGCATCGAGCACGGCACTGACGGCTTCCGCGTGCACACCACGCTCGGCCTGTTCCATTGCGCCTCGCTGGTGGTCGCTACCGGCGGCCTGTCCATTCCCAGCCTGGGTGCAACCGGATTCGGCTATGAGATCGCGCGCCAGTTCGGCCACCAGGTGCTGCCCACCCGCGCCGGCCTGGTGCCGTTGACCCTCAGCGGCACCCACCAGGAGCGCCTGGCCGAGCTCAGCGGCGTCGCCCTGCCGGTCGAGGCCAGCTGCAATGGCACGAGTTTCCGCAACTTCATGCTGCTGACCCATCGCGGCGTCAGTGGCCCGGCCATCCTGCAGATCTCCTCGTTCTGGCAGCCCGGCGACGCGCTGTCGCTGGATCTGCTGCCCGGCCAGGATGCCGCCGAATGGCTGCGCCGGATGAAACGCGAACGCCCCGCCGCGGAACTGCGCACGGTGCTGGGCGATGTGCTGCCCAAGCGGCTGGCGCAGCGCCTGTGCGAGCACTGGCTGCCCGACCGCCCGGTACGCCAGCTGGACGAGCCGGAACTGCGCAAGGCCGCACAGGTGCTTTCAGCGTTCCCACTGGTGGCCAGCGGCACCGAGGGCTACCGCACCGCCGAAGTCACCCTGGGCGGCGTCGATACCAACGAGGTCTCTTCCTCGACGCTGGAATCCAAGCGCGTACCCGGCCTGCATTTCGTCGGCGAGGTGCTGGACGTGACCGGCTGGCTGGGTGGCTACAACTTCCAGTGGGCCTGGGCCAGCGGGCACGCGGCCGGCGGCGTGGTGTGAACCGCATCGCCGTTCCATGCACGCAACCGTTGCGCGCATGGACGCGCCGCCACGCATCGTGTATCTAGATTTGCAGATTGGGGAGCAGTGCATGCAGAACGCGAACGACATCACCATCCGCCTGCTGATCGTCGATGACAGCGGCGAGAACGCCGAAGCCATCGTCAGCACCCTGCGCAACAGCGGCATCGCCGTGCGCCCATGGCGCCCGCAGGACTCGGCCGAGCTGTCGCAGGTGCTGGCCAGCCAGGCGATCGACCTGGTGCTGGCTGCGCCCTCGCAGAGCATTCCGCTGCCACTGGTGGCCCAGCACATCGCCGCCAGCGGCAAGGACATCCCGCTGGTGCTGCTGGCCGAACGCATCGACGAGGACGAACTGGTACAGGCCAGCAGCAACGGGGTTCGCGCCCTCGCCCTGCGCCAGCGCGGCGAACACCTGCTGGCGGTGGTCCGCGACCAGTGGGTCGACCTGCAGGCGCGGCGCGGCCTGCGACGGATCGAAGCGCAGATGCGCGAGACCGAGCGTCGCTGCGACGCGCTGATCGCCTCTTCGCGCGAGCCGATCGCCTATGTCCACGAAGGCATGCATATCCGCGCCAACGATGCCTACCTGGAAATGTTCGGTTACGAGGATTTCGAGGAGGTCGAAGGCATCTCGTTGCTGGACATGGTTGCCGCCCAGCACGTGGATGATTTCAAGCAGCTGCTGAAGTCGCTCAGCCGCGGCGAAGCACCGCCGCCGCAGTACCAGCTGGATGCCCGCCACCAGGACGGCAGCGCCTTCCCGGCGACGATGGAATTCACCGCAGCCACCTACGAGGGCGAATCCTGCCTGCAGGTGGTGTTCCGCCGGCGCATGGAATTCGACCCGGAGCTGGCGCGCGAGGTCGAGGACCTGCGCCAGCGCGACCAGGTCACCGGCCTGCTCAACCGCCCCACCTTCATGCTGCAGGTCGAGGACGCGGTTGCCCAGGCCGGGCGCAGCGAAGGCCAGTTCGGCCTGCTGATGGTCGAGCCGGACCATTACGCGCGCCTGCTCCCGGATATCGGACTGGCCTCGGCCGACGCCCTGATCGGCGCCCTCGCCGCCCTGCTGGCCGACGTCGTTGGCGACGATGCGCAGCTGGCCCGATTCGGCGAACACAGTTTCGCCGTACTGCAGTCCGGCCCCTATGCGCAGACCGTGGCACTGGCCGAGCGCATCCGCGAGGCCTACGCCGCACACGTCTTCAGCATCGGCGCGCGCTCGGCCACGGTGACCGTCAGCATTGGCGGGGTGCAGGTGGGCGAGAAGATCGCCAGCATCGGCCAGGTGCTGGCGCGCGCCAGCGAATGCACGCAGGCCGCAGCCGCCCTCGGCAATACCTGCCGCATCTTTGACCCGGCCGCTGTTGATCGCGTGGAGGAAGAGCGCGTGCAGCGCTGGGTCGCGCGCATCCGCGAAGCCCTGGCAGGCGATGGCTTCCAGTTGCATTACCAGCCGGTGCTGAACCTGCAGGGCGAGTCGCTGGAGCTGTATGAAGCCTACCTGCGGCTGGAACACAACGGAGAGCTGCTGAGCCCGACCGCCTTCCTCGGCATTGCCGAAGAACATGGCCTGCTGGCGGACATCAACCGCTGGGTCGTGTCGCAGGCAATCGCGGTGCTGGGCGCGCGTGCCCGCGAGGGTCATCCCACCCAGGTGCTGGTGAAGGTCACGCCGGAATCGTTCGATGATCCGAAGATGATCGCCGCGCTGCGCCAGCAGCTGCAGGCGCACGGCGTGCCGGGCGAACGCCTGTGGCTGCATGCACCGGAATCGAAGGTGTTCACCCACCTGCGCAGCGCCCAGCAGTTCCTGACGGAAGTGGCACCGCTCGGCTGCCGGATCGGCCTGGAACAGTTCGGCTCGGGCCTGGATTCGTTCCAGTTGCTGGCCCACTTCCAGCCGCAGTTCCTCAAGCTCGATCGCGGTTTCACCAGCGACCTGGCCGCCACCCGCGAGAACATCGACCGGGTCAGCCAGATCACCGCACGCGCGCAGGAAGCGGGCATCCGCACCATCGCCGAGTTCGTCAGCGACGCCAACTCGATGACACTGCTGTTCAGTGCCGGCGTGGATTACGTGCAGGGTGATTTCGTCGGCCCGGCAGCGCCGGCGATGAACTTCGAGTTCGGCTGACACCTCACCGGTAGCGCCGGGCCATGCCCGGCGGGTGGCCTGCAGACCGCTGCGCTCGCCGGGCATGGCCCGGCGCTACCCATAAAGAAGGCCGGCTTGCGCCGGCCTTCTCCGTTGATCAGGTCAGATCGACCAGGTTGTCGATCTTCACGTCCGGGTTGACGTCGGCTTCGTAGTCGACGCCTTCGACACCGAAACCGAACAGGCGCAGGAAATCGGCCTTGTAGCCGGCCAGGTCGCTGATCTCGTACAGGTTCTCGTTGGTCACCTGCGGCCACAGCGCCAGCACCTTGCCCTGCACGTCAGCGGCCATTTCCTTGTAGTCGGCGCGCAGGCGTCCTTCCTCATCGATCAGCGCAACGGTATGGCCATCGCCATCGACCAGATCGTGGCGCAGGCGATCGACCGCCACGCCATCGGCCTTTGCGCCGTAAAGGATGTCGTACAGCACGTCGAGCTGCTCGATGCAGCCTTCGTGGGTGCCCTTTTCCTTCATCACCTTGAACAGCAGCGACAGGTACAGCGGCATGGTCGGAATGGCCGAGCTGGCCTGGGTCACCACCGCCTTCAGCACCGATACGCGCGCATCGCCGCCGATCCTGGCCAGCTTCTCGCGCAGCCCCAGCACCTTGTCGTCCAGATCCTTCTTGGCAGCACCGATGGAGCCATTCCAGTAGATCGCCTGGGTGATCTCTTCGCCCACATAGGTGAAGGCCGTGGTGGTGCAGCCGTTGGCCAGCACGCCGGCATCGGCCAGCGCGTCGATCCACATCTGCCAGTCCTCGCCGCCCATCACCGCGACGGTGCCGGCGATTTCTTCCGGGGTGGCCGGCTGCAGGTGGGTTTCGGTCAGCACTTCCTTGTCGGTATCCAGGCCACGCAGGGTGATCGGCTCGCCGATCGGCTTCAGCGTGGAGCTGATGATCTCGCCCGTCTTGGGATGCTTGCGGCGCGGTGCAGCCAGGCTGTAGACCACCTGGTCGACCTGGCCGAGATCGGCCTTGATCATCTCGATGGTCTTGGCCTTCACCTCATCGGAGAACGCATCGCCGTTGATGCTCTTGGCATACAGACCCGCTTCGTCGGCGTACTTGTGGAACGCCGCCGAGTTGTACCAGCCCGCCGTGCCCGGCTTGGTTTCACTGCCTGGGCGCTCGAAGAAGATGCCCAGGGTTGCCGCGCCACTGCCGAAGGCGGCCGTGATGCGCGCGGCCAGGCCATAGCCGGTCGAGGCGCCGATCACCAGCACGCGCTTGGGGCCGTTCTGGATCGGCGGGCGCGCACGGATGTAGTCGATCTGCTGCTTGACGGCGGCGTCGCAGCCGGTCGGGTGGGTGGTGACGCAGATGAAGCCGCGGACGCGCGGTTTGATGACCATGAAGACCTCGGGTTGGCAGGTGCGGCGCGCGGGGCGCTCAGCAGGAATACGTGGCGCGCGCGTGCGCGCGAACCGCAGGATCGTAGTGCGCGGGGGAAGATTGCACAACCGACGGCGGCGTAGGGTGGAGTTTGTTCTGCAGGGTTGCACCCTGCACCCGCAGAGGCAACGTCGACGGCAGAAGCCGGGTTCCTGTGGATTGGCGGGGTGGGTCCGGTTGAGGGGGACGCTGCAAGTACGTCCATGTAAGCTCGGTCGCCGCATCCATGCGGCTCACGCCCCCTCAACCGGACCCACCCCGCCTTCGACAGTTACCCGCGATCTGTTGGAACAGCGTCCGGCCCTGGTAGGTGTCGACCTTGGTCGACACGGATGAGTTCATTCGATATCTGACAGACGTGTCGACCAAGGTCGACACCTACCGGCAGCCGCAGGAATCTTTCGGGGGTGGGGCCATGTGGGTTGGCAGGACCGTTGGCGCCATGGATGGCGCCATCGAGCCCCCATGGACGGGTTTACGGCGTGTCCTGCCAACCCACATGGCCCCGCCCAGCCAGCAGAAAGCCAGCTCCGCTTTGGACGTTGACGTTGCTCTTGCCTCGGCGGGTGCAGGGCGCAGCCCTGCCAACAAAAAACCCCGCTTGCGCGGGGTTTTCTGTGTACTGCGTGCAGCAGATGCTTACGGACGGCGCGCCAGGGCCTCGACGTCCTTGGCCTTGGGCAGCAGGTCCTGCTTGGTCACGCGCAGCGCGCCGACCGTCAGCATCGGCACCGCCACCAGGATCGAGGACAGCACCACGATCACCGCACCGATCATGTGCGTCTCGGCCAGGCCTTCCATCGAGCTGCCACCGTACAGGTACAGGGCCAGTGCGGACAGGAAGAACATCACCGCGGTGATCACCGTACGCGACAGCGTCTGGTTGATCGAACGGTTCAGCACTTCCATCGGCTCCACGCGCAGGCTGCGGAAGTTCTCGCGGACGCGGTCGAACACCACGATGATGTCGTTGATCGCAAAGCCCATCACCGACAGCAGGCCGGCCAGCACGGTCAGGTCGAACTCACGGCCCAGCAGCGACACGTAGGCCACCGTCACGATCAGGTCGAACATCGCCACGATGCTCGCGGTGACCGCGAACTTCCATTCGAAACGCACCGCGATGTAGATCAGGAAGCCGGCCAGCATGAAGATGGTGGCGTACAGGCCATTCATCGCCAGGTCCTTGCCGATCTGCGGGCCAACGAACTCGTTGCGCAGCACGGTGGCCTGGTTGTCAGCCGAAGAGACCGCCTTGACCACGGCCGCGGCAGTCGCCTTGTCCTCGGCCGAAGCGCCGCCGGTACCCGGGGCGTGCTCACCGTGCGGGGCCAGGCGGATCAGCAGGTCGGTGTTGCCACCGACGCTCTGTACCTGGGCGCCGTCGAAGCCGTTCTGCTCAAGTTTGCTGCGGACGTCCTCGACATCCACCGCGTGTTCGAAGCGGGCTTCGATCAGGGTGCCGCCGGTGAAGTCCAGAGCGTAGTTGAAGCCCTTGAAGCCGATGATGCCGATCGAGGCCAGGAACACGATGATCGTGACGACCATCGCGACATGGCGCCAGCGCATGAAGTCGATCTTGGTATCGTTCGGGAGGATGTGCAGCGGAAACAGTTTCATGTGCGTGTCGTCCCGTCAGATGGCCACGTTCTGGAGCTTCTTGCGACGGCCGTAGATCAGCGTCGCCAGTGCACGCGATACGGTGATCGCGGTGAACATGGAAGCGAAAATACCGATGATCATGGTCAGCGCGAAGCCCTTCAGCGGACCGGTACCGAATGCGAACAGCGCCACACCGACGATCAGGCCGGTCAGGTTGGCGTCGAGGATGGTGCCCGACGCACGTTCGTAACCGGTCACGATCGCGGTCTTGCCGGGCACGCCGGCACGCAGTTCTTCACGGATACGCTCGTTGATCAGCACGTTGGCGTCGACCGACAGACCGACCGACAAGGCCAGGCCGGCGAAGCCCGGCAGGGTCATGGTCGCGCCGAACAGCGACATCACCGCCACCACGATCAGCAGGTTGAACAACATCGCGATCGAAGTAATGAGGCCGAACATGCGGTAGTAGATGGTGAAGAACACCAGGGTGAACATGAACGCGTAGACCACCGCGGTGATGCCGTTCTTGACGTTCTCCGCGCCCAGGCTCGGGCCGACCACGCGCTCTTCGACGAAGTCCATCGGCGCAGCCAGCGAGCCCGACTTCAGCAGCTTGGCCAGGTCCTCGGCTTCCTTCTTCTGCAGACCGGTGGTCTGGAAGTTCTTGCCGAACACGCCGTTGATGTTGGCCACCGAGATCACTTCCTCGTTGACCTTGAAGCCACGCACTTCCTCACCGTCGACGACGGTCACGGTCGGCACGCGCTCGGTGTAGACCACCGCCATCGGCTTGTTCACGTTCGCGCTGGTGAAGTCGAACATGCGCTGGCCACCGACGTTGTTCAGCGTCACGCTGACTGCCGGGGTGCCGCTGGTGGAGTCGGTCACCGCCTGCGCGGCCACCATCTGGTCACCGGTGACGATCACGCGCTTGTTCAGCAGCACCGGGCCGCCGTTGTCACGGCGCTGGTAGACCTTCGCTTCCGGCGGAATACGACCCGACGCGATGGCGTCCTGCGCGTTGCCTTCCACCACGGCCCGGTATTCCAGGGTGGCGGTGGCACCGATCATGCGCTTGGCTTCGGCCGTGTCCTGCACGCCCGGCAGCTGCACCACCACGCGATCAGCACCCTGGCGCTGGATGATCGGCTCGGACACGCCGAGCTGGTTCACGCGGTTGCGCAGGGTGTTGATGTTCTGCTCGATGGCGCCGTTGGCGATCTGCGCGATCTCCGCTTCCGGAATGGAGACCGTGATGCGGTTGCCACTGACGTCATAGCCGAGGGTCGGCTGCGCCTTGGCCAGCGCGGCGCGGGCTCGGGTACCGGCGTCTTCGCCGGCCGAGGGGCTCAGGTTGGCGACGATGGTGTTGTCGGCACGACGCTCGACCGACTGGTAGGCGATGCGCGCATCACGCAGGGTGCTGCGCACGTCCTCGGTGTAGGCGTCCAGGCGCTTGTCCAGCGCGGCTTTCTGGTCGACCTGCAGCACGAAGTGCACGCCGCCCTGCAGGTCCAGGCCCAGCACCATCGGGCGGCCGCCGAGCTTGGCCAGCCAGTCCGGCACGGTCGAGGCCAGGTTCAGGGCAACCGTGTAGTTCTCGCCCACGCTGTCACGCAGCGTATCGCTGGCGGCAGACTGCGACTTCAGGTCCGACAGGCGGACGATCAGGCTGTCCCCTTCCTTCTCTGCACCGATCGTGGTGACACCGGCCTTCTTCAGGTCGGCCAGCACACGGTCGCGCAGCGCATCGTCGATCTGCCCGCCACGGTTGGCGGTGATCTGGATGGCCGGGTCCTTCTGGTACATGTTGGGCAGAGCGTACAGCGTGCTGAGCGCCAGTACGATCACGATGACGACGTACTTCCAGCGTGGAAATTCGAGCATTGCTTGGGTCCCGCGCGGCGCCATCCCCGGCGCCGCGGTTGTGCTTCAGAAAGGGAGTGGCTTACTTGGCCGAATCCAGAGTGCCGGTCGGCAGCACGCTGCCGACAGCGCCCTTCTGCACGCGGATGCGCACGTTCTCGGCCACTTCGACGGTGACGAAGTTGTCGCCGATATCGGTGACCTTGCCGGCGATGCCGCCATTGGTCAGCACTTCGTCGCCGCGCTTGATCTTCTCCAGCATGGCCTTGTGCTCCTTCTGCCGCTTCATCTGCGGGCGGATCATCAGGAAGTACATGATGGCGATCAGGATGATCGGGAACAGCAGCGTGGTCAGGCCCATGCCCTGCGGTTGGCCGCCAGCGGCCTGGGCGTGGGCGGCGGGAATCAGGAAGGCAAGCAGGTTCATCGTTGGTCCTTTGGTTGGGCGGCGCTTCGGCCGTTTCACGGGCACGAGGTGTCGACCGCGGATCTGGGTCAGCCTTGAAGTATGCCACGGCCCCGGGCGTTCGTCCTTGGGCCGTTTGGCAGGGGGTGCTGCGGGTTTACAGGGGCGGCGCTACCGCCCCGCGTGCTGCGTAGAAGGACTCGCGGAAGGCCAGGAAGGTTCCCGCCTCGATGGCTGCGCGGATGTCGGCCATCAGCTTCTCGTAATAGAAGAGGTTGTGCTGGGTGCCAAGCATTGGCGCCAGCATCTCGTTGCAGCGGTCCAGATGGCGCAGGTACGAGCGCGTATAGCCGCCGGCACAGGCCACGCAGCCACAGCCCGGCTCGATCGGGTCCATGTCCCGCGCGTACTGCGAATTGCGGATGCGGACGGTGCCGAACGAGGTGAAATAGTGGCCGTTGCGCGCATTGCGGGTCGGCATCACGCAATCGAACATGTCCACGCCGCGGGCGACACCCTCGACCAGGTCTTCAGGGCGGCCAACGCCCATCAGGTAGCGCGGACGGTCGGCCGGCAGCTCCGGGTCCAGATGGTCGAGCATGGCGTTGCGCTCGTCTTCCGGTTCGCCCACGGCCAGGCCGCCAATGGCATAGCCGTCGAAGCCGATCCCCTGCAGGGCCTCGGCCGAACGGCTGCGCAGGTCGGTGTGCACCCCGCCCTGGACAATGCCGAACAGAGCCGCATCGTTGCCCAGTTCGTCATGCGCGTTGCGGCTGCGCTGGGCCCAGCGCAGGCTCAGTTCCATCGATCGGCGGGCGACGTCCTCGGTGGCCGGGTACGGCGTGCACTCGTCGAAGATCATCACCACGTCCGAATCGAGCACCTTCTGGATCTTCATGCTCTCCTCCGGGCCCAGGAACACCCGGGCACCGTCGGTCGGCGAGGCGAAGGTCACGCCCTGCTCGGTGATCTTGCGGCGGTGGGCCAGCGAGAACACCTGGAAGCCACCGGAGTCGGTCAGGATCGGGCCATCCCAGCGGCAGAAGCCGTGCAGGCCGCCGTGGTCGGCGATGATGTCCAGGCCCGGCCGCAGGTACAGGTGGAAGGTGTTGCCGAGGATGATCTCGGCGCCCAGCGCACGCACCTGGTCCGGCAGGATGCCCTTGACCGAGCCATAGGTCCCCACCGGCATGAAGGCCGGCGTTTCCACCGTGCCACGCGGGAAGGTCAGGCGGCCACGGCGGGCGCGGCCATCACGGGTCTGGAGCTGGAACTGCAATCGGGACATGGAGCGGTCGTTCGGGCAAATAGTCGCCCATTGTCTCCCAAAACCGCCTTTCCTGCTCCGGTAGCGCCGGGCCATGCCCGGCGGATGACCCGCAACAGCGCCCCGCCGGGCATGGCCCGGCGCTACCCGCCTCGCCCTACCCCGCCTGCGGGAACAGCAGCATCGCGTCGCCGTAGCTGAAGAAGCGGTAGCGCTGCTCGATCGCGTGCTGGTAGGCCTCGAACACGCGCTCCTTGCCGGCAAACGCCGAGATCATCATCAGCAGCGTGCTTTCGGGCAGGTGGAAATTGGTCACCATCGCGTCGACGCTGCGGATCCGGTAGCCGGGGGTGATGAAGATCTGCGTTTCACCAGCGAACGGCAGCAACTCCCCCTCACGCATCGCACTTTCCAGCGCGCGCACCACGGTCGTGCCGACGCCGATCACCCGGCCACCGGCCGCACGCGTGCGTCGCACCTGCTGCACCAGCTCGGCACCGACGTTCAGCCACTCGCGGTGCATGACGTGGTCCTTCAGGTCGTCGGCGCGCACCGGCTGGAACGTGCCTGCGCCCACGTGCAGGGTGACGTGACCGAAATCCACGCCCTTGTCCTTCAGTGCTGCCAGCAGCGCCTCATCGAAGTGCAGGCCTGCGGTCGGTGCCGCCACGGCGCCCACTTCGCGCGCGAACACGGTCTGGTAGCGCTCGCGGTCGTCCACGCCGGGCTCGCGCTGGATGTAGGGCGGCAACGGCAGCCGGCCGGCGTGCAGCAGCCACTGCTCCAGCGATTCCGGCACATGGAACTGCAGCACGTAGAACTCGCCGTCGCGCCCCAGCAC
The DNA here is from genome assembly GCF_003428825.1 of Stenotrophomonas sp. G4. Taxonomy (NCBI): domain Bacteria; kingdom Pseudomonadati; phylum Pseudomonadota; class Gammaproteobacteria; order Lysobacterales; family Lysobacteraceae; genus Stenotrophomonas; species Stenotrophomonas sp. G4. Next base: position 1,803,019 of record NZ_CP031741.1, on the reverse strand, counting down.
TTCGGCTTCGCCACCGGCATCCAGGGCGATGCGGCTGCCGGCCTTCGGCGACTTGCTGGCACCGACCTGGGCCCGGGCCTGCTGGCCGCCGAGCAGGCGCTCGATCAGGATCTCCACGCGGCCACCACTGGCCTTCTGCCCGAACAGGCGCGCCGGAATCACCCGGGTGTCGTTGAACACCAGCAGGTCGCCCGGTTGCAGCAGCGATGGCAGGTCGCGCACCTGCAGGTCGGTGAAGGCAGCCGGCGCCGGCGGCACCAGCAGCAGGCGGCTCGCCGAGCGTTCGGCCAAGGGGGCCTGGGCGATCAGTTCGGCCGGCAGTTCGTAATGGAAATCGGACTTCTTCAAGGCAGTGGACGGCAACAGGTCGACAATGGCGCGCATTGTACGTCCAGCGTCTGCGAGCCGGCACGAGCGAGACCGAACGTCGCGCAAAATGCTGCTATGCAGCAGTCTTTTGCGGGGTTATCGCGCAAAAAAACAAGTGCTAGCATCGACGAGGAAGTCCGCTGCACGAGCCCGCCCCAAGCGCGCGTGAAGACGCGCGTTTTGCTTTTGAAGGCCCGTGCGACCCAACGTTTCAGGAGATCTGCAATGAGCTTCATCGAACGCCTCGCCCCCCTCCGCGCCCAGCCCGGCACCCGCCTCACCAACGGCCTGGATGACGCAACCCTGACCGCCCTCGCCGCCAACCACCCGCAGCTGGTCGCCGCGGTCGATGCCGCCGCTGCCGAATTCGCGCGCGTGCAGGCTGAGCTGGGGCCGCTGCTGGCACAGGATGAGCAGGCGCAGATCGATGCCATGCAGGACGGCTTCGTCAATTTCTACGCCGATGATGCGGTGACCCCGTACGTGGCGCTGGCCGCGCGCGGCCCGTGGGTGGTCACCCTGAAAGGCGCGGTGCTGTACGACGCCGGCGGCTACGGCATGCTGGGCTTCGGCCACACCCCGGACGCCGTCATGGAGGCGATGTCACGGCCGCAGGTGATGGCCAACATCATGACCCCCAGCCTGTCCCAGCAGCGCTTCATCACCGCGCTGCGGGCCGAGATCGGCCACCGTCGTGGCGGCTGCCCGTTCACGCGCTTCATGTGCCTGAATTCCGGCTCTGAAGCGGTTGGCCTGGCCGCGCGCATCGCCGACGTCAACGCCAAGCTGCAGACCGACCCGGGTGCCCGCCACGCCGGTGCGGCAATCAAGCGCGTAGTCATCAAGGGCAGCTTCCACGGCCGCACCGACCGACCGGCGCTGTATTCCGATTCCAGCCGCAAGACCTACATGCAGCACCTGGCCAGCTACCGTGGCGAGGAGTCGGTGATCACCGTCGCCCCGTACGACGAGGCCGGCCTGCGCAAGGTGTTCGAGGATGCCGCGCACAACAACTGGTTCATCGAAGCGGTGTTCCTGGAGCCGGTGATGGGCGAAGGTGACCCGGGCCGCTCCGTGCCGCCGGCGTTCTATGCCCTGGCCCGCGAACTGACCCGCGCCCACGGCAGCCTGCTGCTGCTGGACTCGATCCAGGCCGGCCTGCGCGCCCACGGTGTGCTGTCGGTGGTCGACTATCCCGGCTTCGAAGGCCTGGACGCGCCGGACATGGAAACCTACTCCAAGGCATTGAACGCTGCGCAGTATCCGCTGTCGGTGCTGGCCGTGACCGAGCACGCCGCGCAGCTGTACCGCAAGGGCATCTACGGCAACACCATGACCAGCAACCCGCGTGCGCTGGACGTGGCCTGCGCCACCCTGGCCCAGTTGACCCCGCAGGTCCGCACCAACATCGCCGAGCGCGGTGCCGAGGCCGTGCGCAAGCTGGAGCAGCTGAAGAACGAACTGGGCGGCCTGATCACCAAGGTGCAGGGCACCGGCCTGCTGTTCTCCTGCGAACTGGCCCCGCAGTTCAAGTGCTATGGCGCCAATTCCACCGAGGAATGGCTGCGCCAGCACGGCATCAACGTGATCCATGGTGGCGAGAACTCGCTGCGCTTCACCCCGCACTTCGGCATGGACAGCAGCGAGCTGGACCTGCTGGTGGGCATGGTGGGCCGTGCGCTGCGTGAAGGGCCGCGCCGCGAACAGGCTGCCGCCGCGTAATCCCAGACCCTCGTAGAGCCGGGCGCTGCCCGGCTGAAGGTCTGGCCGTGATCTGAACGAAATATCGCCGGGCATGACCCGGCGCTACAGAGAACAACGGCGAGGCCTCATAATTGCCCGGACACCCCGCCCTGCGACCGGCTTCACTGGTTGACCGCGGGGCGTTTTCGTTTCCGGCCAAGACAGGAAGATCCATGAAGTCGATCTGTGTGTACTGCGGTTCCAACGCTGGCAGCAAGCCGGTCTACACCGAACGCGCCATCGCGCTGGGCGATCGCATCGCCCGCGACGGCATGCGCCTGGTGTACGGCGGCGGCAATGTCGGTCTGATGGGTACCGTGGCCAATGCCGTGCTCGCCGCCGGCGGTGAGGTCACCGGCGTGATTCCGCGCCAGCTGGCCGACTGGGAAGTGGCCCATCGCGGCCTGACCGAACTGGAGATCGTCGGTTCGATGCATGAGCGCAAGTCGCGCATGTTCGATCTGTCCGATGGCTTCGTCGCCCTGCCCGGCGGCTTCGGCACCATGGAAGAGATCTTCGAGATGCTGACCTGGCGCCAGCTCGGCATCGGCAACAAGCCCTGCGCGTTCCTAGATGTGGACGGCTTCTATGCGCCGCTGATCGGCATGATCGATCGCATGGTGGAAGAGCGCTTCCTGCACCCCGAGCAGCGCCAGGACCTGTGGTACGGCTCGGACATCGAGGAGATGCTGGCCTGGATGAAGAACTACCAGCCGGCCCAGGCCTCGAAGTGGATCGACGAGAAGCGCCGCGCGGCGCTGCGTTGAAAACTACGTGCGCGGTGGCTCAGGCTGCCGCGCGCGTCCACGGTGCCGGCCGGCCCAACAGGTAGCCCTGGCCGTAGTCGCAGCCGAGCTCGAACAGCGTGTCACGCTGCGCCTCGGTCTCGATGCCTTCGCCGATCGTCTCGATGCCCAGCGTGCGTGCCAGCGACAGCACGCCTTCGACCAGCGCGCGCGTGCTCTGCGCCTCCGGGCCGTGCAGGCCGGCAATGAAGCTCTGGTCGATCTTCAACGTGCTGATCGGGAAACGGTGCAGGTAGGACAGCGCCGAGAAGCCCGTACCGAAATCATCCAGCTGCACCTGGATGCCGCGTTCACGCAGGCCCTTCAGGATGCGCAGCGTGTGTGGACCGTCGTCGAGCAGCGCCACCTCGGTGATTTCCAGGCGCAACCGCCGCGGGTCCGCGTTGCTCGCCTCCAGCAGGCCATACAGGCGCCCGCTGAACTCGGCGGAGCGGAAATGCCGTGGCGACACGTTGACCGAGACATAGCCACGCCCGCCGTCGGCAAGGCCGGCAATGACCTGCTCATAGATCAGCCAGTCGACCTGTTCGATCAGGCCACTTTCCTCGCCCAGTTCCAGGAACGCGCCCGGCAGCAGCAGTCCACGGCGCTCGTGCTTCCAGCGCAGCAGGGCCTCGTGGCCGACCACCTCGCCGTCGGAGAGGCGCACGATCGGCTGGTAGAACGGCACGAAATCACGGTTGTTGATCGCCCGCCGCAGGTCGGCCTCCAGATCCAGGCTGCGCAGCGCCTGCTCGCGCATTTCCTCATCGAAGATCGAGCAGCGGTCGTGGCCCTGGGCCTTGGCCCGGTACATCGCCGCATCGGCGTCGCGCAGCAGTTCCTCGCCGGTGCGATAGCGCGGGTTCCACAAGGCGATGCCCAGGCTGCCGGAGGGGAACAGCTCGCGACCGGCGATCCACATCGATTCCTGCAGCGCCAGCAACAGCCGCTGGCCGAAATCCAGCGCCTGCGCCAGGCCCTCCGGACAGTGCAGCAGCACGGCGAACTCATCACCGCCCAGGCGCGCCACCACATCATTGTCGCCGGCCATGGACACGATGCGCTTGGCCACTTCCACCAGCAGGCGATCGCCGGCGGCGTGACCGATGCTGTCGTTGACCAGCTTGAAGCGGTCAAGGTCCAGGAACAGCACCGCGAACACCGGGCCGCCTTCGCGCCGGGCCAGCGCCAGCGCATCCTGCAGCCTGTCCAGCAGGTGCAGGCGATTGGGCAGTCCGGTCAGCGCGTCGTGCATCGCCTGGTGGGTCAGCCGCTGCTCGGCGCGCAGGCGCTCGGCGATCTGGCCCAGCAGCTTTTCGTTCACCTCGCCCAGCTCGCGGGTGCGCTCCTCCACCCGCTTTTCCAGCTCGGCATGCGCCGAGCGCAGTCGTTGCTGGTCGCGCTGGCGCGCAAGACCGGTGCCGATGTTCTGCGCAACGAAGATCAGCAGGCGCTGGTCATGCACGCTGAAGGCGATCTGCTCGGTGTAACTCTGCACCACGATCGCACCGACCACTTCGTCGTCGCGCAGCAACGGCACGCCGAGCCAGCACTGCGAACGTGCGCCGGATTCACGCACCTCGCCGGTTTCCAGCAGCGCATCGATCTGCGCACGCGAGGCCAGCAATGGCCGACGATGGCGGACCACATACTCGGTCAGGCCGCGGCTGAACGCGCGCGGCGCACGACTCGCGTTGTGCTCGTCGACCGAATAGACGAAATCCAGCCCATCGCCCTCGGCATTGACCAGCGCGATATAGAAATTGCGCGCATCCAGCAGGCGCCCGACCACGCCGTGCACCTGCCCGTAGAACTGCGCCAGGCTGTCGGCGGACATCGCCATTTCGGCGATGTTGTACAGCGCGGTCTGCAACTGCTCGGCGCGGCGGCGCTCGGCCACTTCATCCTGCAGGCTGAGATTGGCGCGCTGCAGCTCCTGCGTGCGCCGTTCCACCTGCTGCTCCAGCCGCACCTGCGCCTGGCGGCGGTCCATGGCGGTCTGCACGTGCTGGGCGACAAAACCCAGCAGGGCCCGTTCGGCCTCACCGTAGCGGTCGGCATGCTCGTAGCTCTGCACCACGATCGCACCACACACCCGGCCATCGCGCAGCATCGGCACGCCCAGCCAGTCCAGGCTTTCCGGACCGCGCTGCGGATCGTGCTCCTGGTCTACCTGCGCCAGCAGTTCGCGCGACGGCCCGCTCAGCGGCCGGCCATGCCGCAGCAGCGCCACTGTCAGGCTGCGCGGCATCTGGTCGATGTCGTAGCCCTGCGCCGGATCGGCGACGAAGTCATCGACCTGGTCGGCGAAGTACAGGAAGCGGATCTGCCGGCGGGCATCGTCATACTCGACGATGTAGCAGTTCTGCGCATACATCAGCGTGCCCAGCACGCCATGCACGTGGCGCAGCATCTCGCTCATTTCCAGGTCGGCACCGGCCAGGTCGGCAATCTGGAACAGGGCCTGCTGCAACCGCTCAGCTTCTTCCAGCGCCTTGATCTGCCCCGCCTGGCGGCCCCGCTGCAGGGCCAGCTCCATGGCCTGCCGGGCCAGTCCCCACCAGGCCGGGGAAGGCGTGGCGCCGCGTACCGACAGCAGCAGCCGGGCGCCGTCGTATTCCCAGCCGTGGCGGCCTTCAGCATGGTCGGCCAGCGGCTGCCAGATGTCCTCCTCGCCACCGCCGATCGGCCAACCGCCCTGCCCGCTGCCGAGCTGCGGATCGTCCCAGCCGACGCGCACGATCGCCGTTTCCGGCAGCAGCGCATGCAGCGCGCGCACCAGCGCTGCGCTCAGCACGGGCTCGTTGTTTGACGCTTCCAGCGCGCGGTCGGCTTCGGTGGACAAATGACGTTCTCTTGGCGCCGCCTGAGCGCCGCCTCCCCTGAATTACCGAGCATAACGCGCCACCCGGGGGGCAATGGAAGCCCGGCAACCCCGAAACGTGCCTTCGGGCGTTTTTCCTGTCGATCCCCTCCCGGTTCCTGCCGTGACTGTCGCCCTGTCCCACCCCATCGCTGGCTATGCGCCACCGCCTGCAGGGCTTACCCTGTACGGCGTGGATGCCAGCGCCCTGCCAACCGATGAAGCCTTGATGCTGGCCTGGGCCGCCGGTGAAGTGCACGCGTTCGAAAGCCTGTATGCCCGTCATCGCAAGCGCCTGTTCGGCTTCCTGCTGCGGCAGCTGCGCGACACCGCGCTGGCCGAGGAGATGTTCCAGGACGTCTGGCAGCGGGTGATCAGCGCGCGTGCAGGCTGGCAGGCCGATGCAGCCTTCAGCACCTGGCTGTTCCGCATCGCCCACAACCGCCTGAACGACCACTGGCGCGCCGCCCGCCACCGCCCCCCTGCACCGGCCGATGCCGACCTGCGCCTGGCCGCGCTGGAAGATGGGCAGACACCGGAAGCGGAATTGTCCGAATTCGAGCAACGTCGCCGCATCCAGCTGGCGATGGAAGAACTGCCCGCAGAACAGCGCGAAGTGCTGCAGCTGCGGCTGGAACAGGAACTGAGCCTGGAGGAGATCGGCCAGATCACCGGCGTTGGCCGGGAAACCGTGAAATCGCGGCTGCGCTATGCGATGGACAAGCTGCGTGCGGGACTGAACGCATGAACCGAGACGATGCACTGACGCCGGAAGAACGCGAACTGGCACGCCTGCTTGGGCGCCGCACCGAACAGGGCCCTCCGCCGGCACTGGATGCGGCGATCCTCGCCGCTGCGCGTGCGGCCGTGGAGACGCCAGCACGCGAGGCGGCCCCAGCGCCGGTGGCACCGGGCACGCCGCGCCCGCGCCGCCGCTGGCCGGCCGTATTCGGCGTGGCCGCATCGACGGTGTTCGCCGTTGGCATCGCCTGGCAGATGCGTCCAGAGCCGCCCTCGGTCCCTGCCGAGGCAGTTGCCACCGCGCCGGCTGCACAGGAAATGGCGGCCGATGCGAGCGCCGAAGGCACGGCCTACGACAGCGCGACCGCCGATGTCGCGGCCACCGAAGCCGCACCGGTACCTGCACCGGCCGCAGCACCGGCACCTGCGGCGGCCAAGGCAGCACCGGCACCGGCCATCGCGGACGCGGTGAAACCCGCGCCTGCCGCACCCCGGCAGGCACCTGCTCCGATGATGGCGCCGGCACCGCCACCTGCGCCTGCAGCCGACACAGCGTTTGCGCCGCCTCCGATGCCAGCGGCAGCGCCCCCCGCGGCCGAAGCCTATTCGGCACCTGCCGCGACGATGAGGGCGCGCAAGGCCACTGCGGCGGCGGCCGAATCCATGCCCTCCGCACAGGCCACGGCCGAAGACCGCGTCGCGCTCACCGCGGCCAAGCAGGACGCGGCCGGCAGAACCGCGCCTGGCGTCATGCGCCGCGCAAGCGACGCGAACCTCAGCGCGGACGCGGTACAGGCCGAAGTGCAGGCCGATGCCCGGCTGCCACGCCGGCAATGGCTGCAGAAGATCCGCGAGCGCCGCGACGCCGGCCAGCGCGACCTGGCCCGGGCGAGCCTGGAGCGTTACCTGCAGACGTATCCAGAGGCGCGCCTGCCACAGGATGTGCGGCCGTTGCTGGACGACTGAAGCACGTCGGCGGCAAGCCCGTAGAATGAAGGGAATGCCCGACACCCTCGCCCAACCGGTCAACCACACCCTGGACGTCAAGCACAGCCGCTTCATCGCGCATGCCGCGCCGATCGAGAGCGCGTCTGCGGCGATGGCATTTCTGCAGGACGTATCGGTAGCCGATGCGACCCACAACTGCTGGGCCTACCGGCACGGCCAGGACTATCGCTCCAGCGATGACGGCGAGCCCGCCGGCACCGCGGGCCGCCCGATCCTGGCCGCCATCGATGGTCAGGGATTCGACCGGGTGATGGTGGTGGTCACCCGCTGGTTCGGCGGCATCAAGCTGGGCGCCGGTGGCCTGGTGCGGGCTTACGGCGGCGCCGCTGCCGAATGCCTGCGCACCGCCCCGCGCCTGCCACTGGTGGCGATGGCGCGACTGCAGCTGGTCGCTGGATTCGAGGACCTGGGCGCGCTGCATGCGGCGCTGCCGGCCCACGCGGCCGAAAAGCGCGATGAACGGTTCGATGCCAATGGCGTGAGATTGCGGGTGGAATTGCCCGCAGACCAGGTCGACGCATTGAAAATCCGCCTGCGCGACGCCACCCGTGATCGTATCCGTATCCAAGATGACCCCCTCGATGACTGACAAGGACGCACCGGCGACCGGCCCGGCCTCCCCGCCGCTGCGCCGCCTCGGCAGCCTGCGCACACTGTGGCCGTTCGTGCGCCGCCACAGCGGATTGTTCAGCGCCTGGCTGCTGGCCCTGGCCGTTTCTTCGGCGGCAACCCTGAGCCTGCCGCCGGCGGTGAAGCAGATGATCGATCACGGCTTCAGCAGCGGTGGCCAGATCAACCGTGCCTTTGCATTGCTGATGCTGGTCGCTGTGGTGCTGGCGTTGGCGACGGCGGCGCGCTTCTACTTTGTTTCGCTGCTCGGCGAGAAGGTCGTGGCGGATCTGCGCAGCCGGCTGTACGCGCACCTGATCCAGCTTGGCGCCGGCTTCCACGACCGCAGCCGCAGCGGCGAGCTGGTATCGCGCCTGACCGCCGACAGCGAACTGCTGCGCAGCGTGGTCGGCTCGACCATGTCCGTGGCGCTGCGCAGCAGCGTCACCGTGGTCGGCAGCCTGGTGATGTTGTTCGTCACCAGTCCGCGGCTGGCCGCCTGGTCGCTGCTCGGCATCCCGCTGGCGGTGCTGCCGATCATCATCGGCGCGCGCAAGCTGCGCGTTGTCGCCCGCAACAGCCAGGACCGCATCGCCGATGCCAACAGCCTGGCCAGCGAAACGCTGGGGGCCGTGCGTACGGTGCAGGCGCATGCGCGCGAGCCTTATGAACGCGGCCGTTTCGACCATGCGCTGGGCGATGCGATCCGTGCCGCGCGCCGGCGCATCGGCGCGCAGTCGCTGGTGACCGCCAGCGCCATCCTGCTGGTGTTCGGTGCGATTGTCGGGGTGCTGTGGCTGGGCGCGCACGACGTCATCGACGGGCGGCTCAGCGCCGGTACGTTGGGCCAGTTCGTGCTGTACGCACTGATCGGTGGTGGTTCGGTCGGTGCGCTGGCCGAAGTGTGGAACGAACTGCAGCGCGCCTCTGGCGGCATGGGCCGCATCGGCGAGCTGCTGCAGGAAGACATCGAGATCCGTGCGCCGGCCAAGCCGCGTGCGCTGCCACAGCCGCTGCGTGGCGAGATCCATTTCGACGACGTGGTGTTCAACTACCCGCAGCGACCGGACCAGGCCGCGCTGGATCATTTCAACCTGCACGTGCGGCCGGGTGAAACCGTCGCCCTGGTCGGCCCGTCAGGCGCCGGCAAGAGCACGGTGCTGTCGATGCTGCTGCGCTTCCACGATCCGGCAAGCGGCCGCATCTGCGTGGACGGCATCGATGTGCGCGAGGTCGATCCGGCCGAGCTTCGCGCGCAGCTGGCGCTGGTGCCGCAGCAGCCGACATTGTTCGCCTCCAGTGCACGCGACAACATCCGCTATGGTCGGCTGGAGGCCAGTGACGCCGAGGTGGAGGACGCAGCCCGTGCCGCCGAGGCCGACGCCTTCCTGCGTGCGCTGCCAGAGGGCTACGACAGCGAACTGGGCGAGCGCGGTGCCCGCCTGTCCGGTGGCCAGCAGCAGCGCGTTGCGATCGCCCGTGCCTTGCTGAAGGACGCACCGATCCTGCTGCTCGACGAAGCCACCAGCGCGCTGGATGCACAGAGCGAACATGGCGTGCAGCAGGCGCTGGAACGCTTGATGGCGGGACGCACCACGCTGGTCATCGCCCACCGGCTGGCGACCGTACTGAAGGCCGACCGCATCGTGGTGATGGACCATGGCCGTATCGTGGCCGAAGGCACGCATGCGCAGCTGCTGGCTGAAGGCGGCCTGTATGCGGAGCTTGCACGCCTGCAGTTCATCGATTGATGACGGCCGGCTAACACCGGCCGGATCACTCTGGCGACGTAGCTAAGAACCAGTGAAGGAGGCCAGGCATGTCGTTCCGTCAGTTCCCTGCTGTCGACAGCAATGGCGAAAGCCACATCATCATCGAGTTCAAGCCCGAGGCCAGCGGCAGTGGGCATGGCTCCGAAGCGACGCCGCGTTATGAGCTTGATGACGGGCGCCAGCTGGTACGCAACGGCCGCGAGTTCACCACCAGCGGCGGCGAGGTCAGGTTGTCGATCTAGCGATCCACCGAAGAGCCGGGCATGCCCCGGCTCTACTGCTGTTCCGGCCAGAAAAAAGGTTGGTCATTTTTTGACCAACCATCTTGACAGCCTTGCACGCCAAGGCCTGCCGCCGGTTATCCACATGTTTGCGCAGAAGCCATCCACACGCCCTGTGGATGAATGGCGTTACGCCAGCACCCGGCCGATCCCGCTGGCATCCACTTCGGCCGCGGCTGCCGCGATAGCCCCTGGCTCACTACCGGCCACGAAACCGATGCGGAAATGCACTTCGCCAGCAGGCGTGCGCGAGGAGTGGATCGAGGCGAGGCTGATGCCATGCTGCTCGAACACGTTTAGCAACTCACGCAACGAACCGGCGCGGTCTTCAGGCAGATGCACCGACAGTGCATTGCGCTCGGTCAGGTCGGCCAGCAGATAGCCGACGCGCTCGAAGGTGTAGTTGCCCGCAGCCAGCGCCTGATCGCCGAAGGCACTCCTGTTGGCCTCCAGCAGGTGATCGCGGAACGCGCCCCGCGCAGCGTCGTCGCCCTGCCCGACCTGCACCTGCAGCGTCTGCAGCTGGCCGATCAGGCGTTGCAGCATCGGCGCCACATAAGGATTGCCGAACTGGATGTCTTCGTAGATCGCCGGATTCAACGACAGGATGCGCGAGATGATCGCGGTATCCAGTTCGAACGAGGCCGATCTATACGGCAGCATCGCCGCCAGCGTGCCCAGCTGCGGTTGGTACTCGCGCAGCACACCGGCCTGGGCCAAGTGGGTCGCATGCACCATCGCCTGCACCAGCGCCATCATCTGGTCATGGTGCTGCGGGGTGGCGCGCACGCATTCGGCCTGCAGTGTCAGGCACAACGCGTCGACCCACGGCCGCCAATGCTGCAGCCTGGCCTCGCAGACCACCATCACCCGGCCCTTCAGGGTCGGCGCCTTGGGCGGCGCCGTCATCGGATGCAGGCCCACCACTTCGGCGCACGAGCCCAGCATCGCCTGCACCGGCGCTTCCTTCACCGAGGTCACGTCCAGCCACAAGCGTTCCTGCTCGCGGCCCGCCGACAGGCGCGCGTACTCGGCGATCAACGTGGACGTGTGCCGGATCGGTGCGGAGAACACCAACACGTCGGCCTGTTCCAGCAACTGCTCCGGCGCATGCGAACCCGGATCGGCCGGATCGTGGCCGATCACGCGCACCTGCATGTGCTGTTCGAAGAACCGGGTCAGCCAGCGTCCATAGGCGCCGGCACTGCCGACGATGCCGACCGTGCGCGGCGTGCGTTCGTGCAGATCGCTCATGCCAGCCGTTCGGCGCGGAAGCGCATGCCATCGGCCAGTGCCGCCGGTGCGGCCGCGATCACGTCGAACTCTTCGAAGCCGTGGGCCAGGGTCGCCTCCAGCGCCGCATGGGTGCCGGCGATGGCCCGCGAGATGGCCATCTGCATCGGCTCACCGCGCAACAGGAAGGACACCATCAGCGACATCAGCACGTCGCCGGTGCCTGCCACATCCACCGGCAGCAGCGGCGAGGTCCAGCGCCAGGTTTCCTCGCGACCCACAGCCAGCGTCACCAGTTCGCCCGGATTGCCGCCGACGCTGTGTGCCAGCACCCACTGCGGCCCCCGTGCCAGCAGCGCGCGCGAAGCAGCAATGGCATCGGCTTCGGCCAGCGCCGGCATGCCGGTCAGGCGACCGAGTTCGAAGGCATTCGGGGTAACCAGCCATGCATGCGGCAGCAGGCGCTCAGCGAAGATCGCTTCCAGCCCCGGCTCCACGTAGGGACCGGTGTGGGTATCGCCGATCACCGGGTCCAGGCAATAGCGCAGCTGCGGGCATGCCGGCAGGATCCCGTCCAGCCAATCAGCAAAGGCCGCACCGTTGGCGGCGCTGCCGAAGTAGCCGGAGACCAGCATCTTCGCCCGCTGCGGAAGACCCCGTTCATTCGTGCCGAGCAGCAGATCGGCAAACCAGTCGCTGGGCAGCACACGGCCACGGGTGGTCTCGTAGAACGGTGCATTGCTCAGCAGCGTGGTCGGGATCGAGGCCACGCGCACGCCGAGCGCACGCATCGGGGGCAGCGCGGCGCTGTTGCCGGCATGGCCGTAGACCAGTTGTGATTGGACCGAAATGACATCGATCGGCGAAGGGCCGTCGGGCCGCTGGCGGCGGCCGTGGACCAGGTGGTTGTCGAGGGATTCGCTCATGCCCGCATTCTACGCCCAAGGGGGTTTTCGGCAGGGCTGCGCCCTGCACCTGCAGAGGCAACAGCCACAGCCAAAGCCGAGGCAACAGCAACAGCCGGCTCTGGCTTTTCTCTGGTTTGGCGGGGCGGCATGGGGCTGCAGGACACGCCGTAAACCCATCCATGGGGGCTCGATGGCGCCATCCATGGCGCCAACGGTCCTGCAGCCCCATACCGCCCCGCCCTCGACAGTTTCCCGGTGACGGATGGTGATGGAGCCACGACATGCGTGGATGAATCTCCATCGGAATCGAATATTTCGAATTCGAATCGAAGAGCATCCACGACGTGTCGACCAAGGTCGACACTCACCAACAGCAAGTCATGCCATCCCGACAGATTGCGGAGATCTGTCGAAGGCGGGGTGGGTCCGGTTGCGGGGCGTGAGCGCCATGGATGGCGCGACCGAGCTTACAGGGACGTACTTGCAGCGTCCCCCGCAACCGGACCCACCCCGCCATCCCACGAAATGCACGCTTTTGCCGTTGCCGTTGCCGTTGCTCTGGCATCTGCTGGTGCAGGGCGCAGCCCTGCCGAAGAACACCCCTCAGTGCGCAGCAGGCCTGGACGGCGGCAGCCAGGCCGCGACGATGCCCAGCAACGGCAGGAACGCGGTCAGCTGGTAGACGAATTCGATGCTGGTCCTGTCAGCCAGCAGACCGAGCACTGCTGCGCCGAGGCCGCCCATGCCGAAGGCAAAGCCAAAGAACAGTCCGGACACCATGCCGATGCGGTGCGGCATCATTTCCTGCGCATAGACCACGATCGCCGAGAAGGCCGAAGACAGCACGAAACCGATCAGCACCGCCAGCACCGTCGTCCACAGCAGGTCGGCATGCGGCAGCATCAGCGCGAACGGTGCCACGCCCAGGATCGAGGCCCAGATGATCGGCTTGCGACCGATACGATCGCCCAGCGGCCCGCCAAAGAATCCACCCGCGGCGGACGCCACCAGGAAGGCGAACAGATGCAGCTGCGCCTGCGCCACCGGAATGCCGAAATGATGCATCAGGTAGAAGGTGAAGTAGCTGCTGATGCTGGCCATGTAGAAGTACTTGCTGAAGATCAGCACCAGCAGGATGGCCAGCACCCGGGCGATCGTGCGCGGCGGATGGCGCGCGGCAGTCGCACCGTGGGCTGCTGGCCGGGGCGCGCCCAGATGCAGCGAATACCAGCGACCGACATAGGTCAGCAGCGCGATGCCGATCAACGCTGCACCGGCAAACCATGATGCGGCATGCTGGCCATGGGGCACGATCACCGCTGCGGCGATCAGCGGCCCCAGCGCCGTGCCGAAGTTGCCTCCCACCTGGAATACCGACTGCGCCAGGCCATGACGGCCGCCGGAGGCGAGGCGGGCGATGCGCGAGGCTTCCGGATGGAAGATGGCCGAGCCGATGCCGACCAGCGCGGCGGCCAGCAGCACCATCGCGTAGTTGGGCGCAAAGCCGAGCAGCAGCATGCCGCACAGAGTCGAGGCCATGCCGATCGGTAGCGAGTACGGGGCCGGCCGGCGATCGGTGGCAAGGCCGACCAGCGGCTGGAAGATCGAGGCGGTGAGCTGGTAGGTCAGCGTGATCAGGCCGATCTGGGTGAAGCTGAGATTGAAGCCACCCTTGATCACCGGATAGATGGCCAGGATCAGCGACTGCATCATGTCGTTGACCATGTGGGAGCTGGAGATCGCCGCCAGCACTCCGGGCGATACGGGGCGGGCAGATACGGCGGGAGAAGCCAGAGTCGACATTGCGCACGGTCAGGATGGGGGCGAGCCGTGCATGCTACGGTGGGCATCCGCTCCCTTCTGCCGCGTTCTGGTCATGGCCTATCGCAAAAAGGACACCCCCTGCACCATCCGCGAAACCGCGCCGTGGAACGAGGTGCCGGTGCATCGCCCGGTCACCTGCCGCGCACGCGACTACCGCGCCGGCACCCACATCGCGGCGCACAGGCACCGGCGGCACCAGCTGGTCTATTCCATGTCCGGGCTGATGGTGGTGCGCTCGGAGGTCGGCCGCTGGGTGGTGCCCTCCACCCGCGCCATCTGGATGCCGGCGGGCATGGCGCATGCGGTGGACTGCATCGCCGAAGTGCACATGCGCAGCCTGTACATCGAACCCTCATTCGCCCCGCAGCTGCCCGCCGAGCCCTTCGCCGTGCAGGTGGCCCCCCTGCTGCGCGAACTGCTGCAGGCAGCCATCCTGATCGACGGGCCGCATGAAGAAGACAGCCGCGATGGCCGCGTGGTGCGGCTGATGCTAGACGAACTGCACCGCATGGACGTACTGCCGTTGCACCTGCCCGAGCCCGTCGACCCGCGCCTGTACAGGATCTGCCAGCACATCCAGAAACATCCCGGCGACGAGGCGACCCTGCAGGACTGGGCGCAGGCGTTGGTGATCGACGTGAAAACCATCCAGCGCCACTTCGCCAGCGAACTGGGCATGACGTTTGGCCAGTGGCGGCAGCAGGCGCGCCTGCTGGCCGCGATGGAACGGCTGGCCCGCGGCGAGAAGGTGATCGATGTTGCGCTGGCGATGGGCTACGACAGCCCCAGTGCATTCACCAGCATGTTCAAGCGCCAGCTGGGGCAGACGCCGGCGGCATTCTTCCGTTGATCCGTCGCACTGCGTCCACGCATGGCACGGATCTGCTGCGCCGGAAACGAAAACGCCGGGCATGGCCCGGCGCTGTCGTTCAACATTTCCCTCAAGGGATCAGGACGTCATCCGATCCCAGAAGCCCTTGACGCCGTCGATGAAGGTCGCCGACTTCGGCGAATGCTTGCGCGCATCCTCGCCGTTGAAGGTGGCTTCGAACTGCTCAAGCAGTTTGCGCTGGTCGCTGGTGAGGTTGACCGGTGTCTCCACCACAACGCGGCAGTACAGGTCACCCTCGCTGCGGCTGCGCACCGAACGCACGCCCTTGCCGCGCAGGCGGAACAGCTTGCCGGTCTGGGTCTCGGCCGGGATACGGATTTCCGCTTCACCACCGAGGGTGGCCACGCGCACGGTATCGCCCAGTGCGGCCTGCGAAATGCGGATCGGCACTTCGCAGTGCAGGTCGTCACCGTCGCGCTGGAAGATGTGGTGCTCGCGCACGCGCACTTCCACGTACAGATCGCCCGGTGGCGTCCCCGCAGGGCCGGCCTCGCCCTCACCCGCCAGGCGGATGCGGTCGCCGGTATCCACGCCCGCCGGCACCTTCACCGACAGCACCTTGTCTTCTTCGACACGGCCGTTGCCGTGGCAGGTCTTGCAGGGCTTGGCGATGATCTGGCCACGGCCACCACAGTTGTGGCAGGCCTGCTGCATGGCGAAGATGCCGCGCTGGATGCGCACCTGGCCACGACCATGGCAGACGTTGCAGGTCTCGACCTTGCCGTCTTCCGAGCCGCTGCCATCGCAGTCGCCGCATTCGGCCAGGGTCGGAATCTCGATGCGGCGCTCGACGCCACGCACCGCTTCTTCCAGGTCCAGCTCCATCACGTAACCGATGTCGGCGCCGCGACGCGCCTGGCGCGGGCCACCACCGCCGGCACCACCAAAGATGTTGCCGAAGATGTCGCCGAAAATATCGTTCATGTCCGGGCCGCCCGGACCACCGCCACCACCGCCCATGCCGTGTTCGAACGCGGCATGGCCATGGCTGTCGTACATGCGGCGCTTGTTGCCGTCGGACAGGACTTCGTAGGCTTCCTTGCACTCTTTGAAGGAGGCTTCGGCCGCCGCATCACCCGGGTTGCGGTCCGGGTGGAACTTCATCGCGCAACGGCGGTAGGACTTCTTCAGTTCTTCGTCGGTGGCGGTGCGGGCAACGCCCAGCACTTCGTAGTAATCGCGCTTGCTCATATCGTGGATCGCATTCCGGAAAGTCGGGATTCGTCAAAGCGGAAGAGCGGAACCAGGTCCGCTCTTGCGTCGGGCGCCCCGACACGCCAGAGGGCGGTCAGGACCCTGGTACGACGACGGGACGCTGGCAACCAGCGTCCCGTGTCGGTCCGGATCAGGACTTCTTGTCGTCCTTGACTTCGGTGAACTCGGCGTCCACCACGTCATCCTGCGCCTTGCCCGCATTGCCGGCGTCGGCACCCGGGGCGGCACCGCCCTGGTCGGCCGAAGCCGCAGCGAACAGCGACTGGCCAGCTTCTTCCAGCACCTTCGACTTGGCTTCGATCTGCGCCTTGTCGTCACCCTTCATCGCGGTTTCCAGATCGGCCAGGGCCGCTTCCACCTTGCCGATCACGTCGCCACCAACCTTGCTGCCGTGCTCGGTGATCGCGCTGCGGGTGCCGTGGATCAGGGCATCGGCCTGGTTGCGGGCCTGCACCAGCTCCTGGAACTTCTTGTCTTCTTCGCGGTTGGCTTCCGCGTCGGCGACCATGCGTGCGATCTCTTCCTCGGACAGACCCGAACCGGCCTTGATCTCGACCTTCTGTTCCTTGTTGGTCTTCTTGTCCTTGGCCGACACGTGCAGGATGCCGTTGGCGTCGATGTCGAAGGACACTTCCACCTGCGGCAGGCCGCGCGGGGCCGGCTCGATGCCGGACAGGTCGAACTTGGCCAGCGACTTGTTGAAGCGGGCCTGTTCGCGCTCACCCTGCAGCACGTGCACGGTCACCGCCGACTGGTTGTCCTCGGCGGTGGAGAACACCTGCGAGGCCTTGGTCGGGATGGTGGTGTTCTTTTCGATGATCTTGGTGAACACACCGCCCATGGTTTCGATGCCCAGCGACAGCGGGGTCACGTCCAGCAGCAGCACATCCTTGACGTCGCCGCCCAGCACGCCGCCCTGGATCGCAGCACCCAGTGCCACGGCTTCGTCCGGGTTGACGTCCTTGCGCGGTTCCTTGCCGAAGAACTCGGTGACAGCCTGCTGCACCTTCGGCATGCGGGTCTGGCCACCGACCAGGATCACTTCGCTGATGTCGCTCGAACGCAGGCCGGCATCGTTCAGTGCGACGCGGCACGGCTCGATCGACTTCCTGATCAGCTCTTCCACCAGCGATTCCAGCTTGGCGCGGGTCAGCTTGATGTTCAGGTGCTTCGGACCCGACGCGTCAGCGGTGACGTACGGCAGGTTCACTTCGGTCTGCTGGGCGCTGGACAGTTCGATCTTGGCGCGCTCGGCAGCATCCTTCAGGCGCTGCAGGGCCAGCGGGTCCTTGCGCAGGTCGATGCCCTGGTCCTTGTTGAACTCTTCAACCAGGTACTCGATGACGCGGTTGTCGAAGTCTTCGCCACCCAGGAAGGTGTCGCCGTTGGTGGCCAGCACTTCGAACTGCTTCTCGCCGTCGACATTGGCGATCTCGATCACCGAGACGTCGAAGGTGCCGCCGCCCAGGTCGTAGACAACGATCTTGCGATCCTTGTTGTCGCCCTTGTCCAGGCCATAGGCCAGCGCGGCCGCGGTCGGCTCGTTGATGATGCGCTTGACGTCCAGGCCGGCGATGCGGCCAGCGTCCTTGGTTGCCTGGCGCTGGCTGTCGTTGAAGTAGGCCGGCACGGTGATGACCGCTTCGGTGACCTTCTCACCGAGGAAGTCCTCAGCGGTCTTCTTCATCTTCTCCAGCACCTTGGCCGAGATTTCCTGCGGTGCCATCTTCCTGGCATCGCTGGTGGCCACCCAGGCATCGCCATTGTCATGGGCCAGGATGCTGTACGGGACGTGCGCGATGTCCTTCTGCACTTCGGCGTCGGTGAACTTGCGGCCGATCAGGCGCTTCACCGCGTAGAAGGTGTTCTTCGGGTTGGTCACGGCCTGGCGCTTGGCCGAGGCACCGACCAGGACTTCGCCGTCCTTGGTGTAGGCGACGATCGACGGGGTGGTGCGATCGCCTTCCGAATTTTCGATGACGCGGGCCTTGCCGCCGTCCATGATCGCCACGCACGAGTTGGTGGTGCCGAGGTCGATACCAATGATCTTGCCCATGGGGGAGACTCCTTGAAGGATGTTGTTTTTGTCAGTCCGGCCGTTCGGCCGGTGGATGAATGGGATGTGGGGGAGGCTCGTGGAACATTCAAGCCATCCCCCGAACGCTGTGTTTCCGTTCGCCCAACACGTTCAGCGTCGGTCGTGCCGATGCCCCGGTCGCGGCGGGAAAACCCGCGCCAGGCCAGACCCGGCGCCCGCGGTCAGTCGGCGGCAACCACCACCAGCGCCGGCCGCAGCAGGCGCTCGTTGAGCAGGTAGCCCTTCTGGAACACGGTCACCACGCTGCCCGGGCGGCGCCGGGGGCAGCGACCTGGCTGATCGCCTGGTGGTGTTCCGGGTTGAACGGCTGCCCGGTCGGGTCCAGCAGCACCAGGCCGTTGTCACCAGCGACCTTCAGCAGCTGCTTGTAGGTCAGCTCCAGCCCCTCGCGAAGCGGATGGGCATCGTCGCCGGCGGCCTTGAGGCCGGCATCGAGGCTGTCGAATACCGGCAGCAGTTCGCCCAGCAGCTTCTCGTTGGCGAACTTGCGCGCCTGTTCGATGTCGCGGGCCACGCGCTTGCGCTGGTTGTCGAGGTCGGCGCGCTCACGCAGCGCTTCGGCCTTGACCTGCTCCACTTCGGCACGGAGCTGTTCGATCTGTTCGTTGACGCCCTCGGCGGCAGCCGCGTCGGCGGCGGCCTGCTGGGCGGCGATGTCTGGCTGATCTTGATTCATGTCTGGGTCCCTGGCGGTCACTCTCCGCCTCCACCCACCCTAGTGTGGGCGGGATGCTGCGTTTCAAGCGTCCGATGCACCCGGAGTTCGCCCGCCCGGCGAAAAGGCCGCGCCGAGCACATCGGCGGTGGCCTGGACCAACGGAATCATGCGGTCGTACGCCATCCGCTTCGGCCCGATCACGCCCAGCACGCCCAGTACCTGGCCGTTGGCGGTGTACGGCGCGGTGACCAGCGAGACGCCCTGCAGGGGTACCACGCCGGTTTCCTCGCCGATGAAGATGCGCACGCCGGGGGCCTGGATGGTCCGCTCCAGCAGCTGCAGGATCTCGCGCTTGCTGGAAAACAGCTCGAACAGCTCGCGCAGGCGCTCCAGGTCGGACAGGTCCTGCACCCCCATCAGACGCGTCTGGCCAGCCACCAGCATGTCGTCGGCCGGCGGCTGCAGGGCCTGCTCGGCCAGCTCGACGCTGTGCGCCAGCACCTGTTCCAGCTCGGAACGGGCGTCGCGCAGCTCCAGCAGCAGGCGGGTACGGATCTCGGCCAGGGGCAGCCCGGCAAAGTGGGCATTGAGGTAGTTGGCCACCTGCTCCAGCTGCCCCGGTGCGAAGTCCTGGCGCGTCTCGATCACCCGGTTCTGCACCTCATTGTCGGCAAACACCAGGATCGCCAGCACCCGGCGCCCGTCCAGCGCTACGAAGTCGATCTGGCGGAAGGCGAACTGCTCGCGGCGCGGCGCGCTGACCACGCCAACGAAGTGGCTCATCGCCGACAGCAGCTCCGACGCACTGCCGAGCAGCGCCTGGGTACTGCCGCCCCCGGCAAGCTCCTGACGCAGCCGGGCCAGCTCGCCTTCGCCCGGTGGCTGCATCTGCAACAGGCTGTCGACGAACACCCGGTAGCCATGCGCGGTTGGAATCCGGCCCGCCGACGTATGCGGCGAGGCCAGCAGGCCCAGGTCTTCCAGGTCACCGAGGATGTTGCGGATGGTGGCCGGACTGACCTCCAGGCCGGCCACGCGCGCCAGCGTCTGCGAACCCACGGGCTCGCCATCCTGGATGTAGCGCGCGATCAGCGTGCGCAGCAGGTGCCGCGCGCGCGGGGCAAGTTGGTCGGGAGAACCGTGCATGGAATCAACCTGTGAGACAGGGACATTAGATAATGGCGGCGCATCCCCTTGGCAAGTCATTGGACGACCCCGCCGCGCGTGCTAGCGTTGCGCGGCTGCAGACACCCCCTTACCCATGCTCAGACATCTTTCAATCAAGGATTTCGCCGTCGTCCGCGCCACCGAACTGGAGTTCGGGCCGGGCATGACCGTGGTTTCAGGCGAGACCGGCGCGGGCAAATCGCTGATGGTCGACGCCCTGGGCTTCCTGTCCGGCCTGCGCGCCGACAGCGGCGTGGTCCGCCATGGCGCGGCCCGGGCCGAACTGTCGGCCGAATTCGCGCTGGACCAGCTGCAGGCCGCCCGCCAGTGGCTGGCCAGCAATGAGCTGGACGATGAAGACCAATGCCAGCTGCGCCGCGTGATCCGCGCCGACGGCGGCTCGCGCTCGTGGATCAACGGCCGCCCGGTCACCCTGGCGCAGCTGGCCGACCTCGCCGGCCTGCTGGTGGAGATCCATGGCCAGCATGAGCAGCAGGCCCTGCTGACGCGTCCGTCGCAGCTGGCCCTGCTGGACGCCTATGCCCGCAACGAAAGCGAACGCCGCCAGGTGCGCCGCGCTGCCGCCACCTGGCAGGCGCTGGTCGATGAATCCCTGGCACTTTCGCAACAGGGCGACGTGAGTGACCGCATCGGCTTCCTCGAACATCAGCTGCGCGAACTGGACCGCGAGGATCTGGAGCCGGAGTCGATCACCGCGCTCGGCGCCAGCCATCGCCGTCAGGCGCATGCCAGCGCCCTGTTGGCCGCCTGCCAGGCAGCTTCGGACCAGCTCAACGGCGACGAAGGCCACTCGGCGCTGGACCTGCTGCAGCAGGTGCGGCATGAACTGGCCAGGGTGGCCGAACATGACCCGCGGCTGGGCGATGTCGATGCATTGATCGACAGCGCCTCCATCCAGCTGCACGAGGCTTTGGCCCTGCTCGACCGGGTGCATGACGACCTGGACGCCGATCCGGACCAGTTCGAGGAAAACGAGCGCCGCCTCGGCCGCCTGCACGACCTGGCCCGCAAGCACCGCGTGCCGATGGATGAGCTGGGTGCGCAGCGTGAGCGCATGCACGCCGAAGTGGAACAGCTGCGCGGCGCCGACGAGCGCCTGCAGCGTCTGGCCGGCGAAATTGAAAAGGCCGCAGCGGCCTGGCGTGTCGAGGCTGCAGCACTGACCACCAGCCGCCGCACCGCTGCTGCCGAGCTGTCGGCCACCACCACCGGCATCATTGCCGAGCTGGGCATGGGCGGCGGCCAGTTCCTGATCGAGCTGGAGCCGCAGGACAACGGCAAGCCGGACCCGCAGGGCGCCGAGCGCGTCGAGTTCCTGGTAGCAGCCAATGCCGGCCAGCCACCGCGTGCGCTGCGCAAGGTCGCTTCCGGTGGCGAGCTGTCACGTATTTCACTGGCCATCGAAGTGGCCGCGCTCGACCTGGATGCAGTGCCGACCATGGTGTTCGACGAAGTCGACTCCGGCATCGGTGGCGCGGTGGCCGATATCGTCGGCCAGAAGCTGCGTGCCCTCGGCGAAAAGCGCCAGGTGCTGTGCGTGACCCATCTGCCGCAGGTTGCCTCCAAGGGCCACGCCCATTACCGGGTCAGCAAGGCACCGGTGGAAGGCATGACCCAGAGCGCAGTGGAGAAGCTCGACGCAAAGGCCCGCGAGGAAGAGCTGGCGCGCATGCTGGGTGGCGTGGAAGTGAGCAAGGAAGCCCGCGCCGCCGCGCGCAAGCTGCTGCAGGTATAGGCCCCTGCACGCCTGTTGGCGCGCGTGAATCGCGGCCATTCATCCACGCATGGCGTGGATCTACTGCAGGCCTGACACCTGGTAGTGCCGGCCGCTGGCCGGCAACCCAACGCACGTGGACGAGGACCTGGTAGTGCCGGCCGCTGGCCGGCAACACGACGCACGCGGACGAAGACCTGGTAGTGCCGGCCGCTGGCCGGCAACCCGACGCACGTGGACGAAGATCATGACGCTGCCGGCCAGCGGCCGGCACTACCCCGCGGCTGCGTCAGGTCGACGTTCTCCACCAGGAAATCAAGGAACGCGCGCACCCGCAGCGGCAGGTAGCCCCCCTGCCCCAGGAACACCGCGTGCACCTCTTCCAGGTCGCCCGGGTTGGCGTCCTCCAGCACCGGCAGCAACCGGCCTGCCGCGATGTCGGCCTGCACCTGGAACGCCGCCAGCCGGGCCAGGCCCAGCCCACCCAGCACCAGCTGACGCAGCGCGTCGCCATTGCTGGCGCGCGCATTCCCGCTCGGCAGTACCCGCTGCTGCTGGCCATCCTGCAGCAGCGGCCAGCCCTGCACCGACCGTGCATGGCCGATATCCAACCGGTTGTGCGCCAGCAGCGCATCGGCATTGGCCGGCAGTCCGTGTCGTGCCGCATAGGCCGGTGCCGCCACGATCATCATCCGCGTTGCACCCAGCCGGCGCGCGACCAGGCTGGAACTCTTCAACGGACCGGCCCGCACCGCCACGTCCGTGCGCTGCTCCAGCAGATCGATCACCTCGTCGGTCAGCGTCAGGTCCACACCGACCTGCGGATGACGCTGCAGGAAGTCTGGCAGCAGTGGCAGCAGGAAGTGCTGGCCGAACGGCACGTTGGCATTGACCCGCAGCCGCCCGCGCGGCTCGGCGTGGGCGCTGGCACAGCGTTCGGCCTCTTCCAGATCGGCCAGCACCCGCAGGCCGCGCTCATAGAACGCGCAGCCCTCCGGGGTCAGCTGCAACTGGCGGGTGGAGCGCTGCAGCAGGCGCGTACCCAGCCGCTGCTCCAGCCGCGCAACCAGCTTGCTGACCGCCGACGGCGTCATCTCCAGGCTGCGGGCGGCGGCGGAAAAGCCGCCGGTTTCGATCACCCGTACGAACACTTCCAGTTCGCCGGATCGGTTGATGTCGGTGCGTGCCATGCCAATGAATTCGATTCACAGATGATTGTCCATGCGCAGTCTAGTTCACAGATAACCCTGGACGCACCATGACCGTCCCTCCCACCAGGTCATCCCGATGAATCGCCTGAGCCAACTGACCGCCACCGCCCTGCTTGTCCTGTCCGGCGCCGCCACTGCGTCACCCGCCCCGCACTGGGTCGCCAGCTGGCAGGCCAGCCCGCAGCCGGTGTGGGGCAGCGATTTCCTGTTTCCTACCCTCATTCCCGGCCAACTGCAGGACCAGACCTTCCGCCAGAGCGCTCGCATCAGCCTGGGCGGGTCGCGCCTGCGGGTCCGGTTGAGCAATGCCTATGGTACCCAGCCGTTGCGCATCGGCGCTGCCAGCGTGGCCGCGCATGCGGGCGGCACGCCGCAACCGCTGCGCTTCGACGGCCAGCCCGGAGTCGTGATTGCGCCCGGGCAGGACCGCCTGAGCGATCCGCTCCCCCTTCCCACCGCTGATCGGCAGGCGGTGCAGGTCAGCGTTTACCTGCCCGACCGCACGCCGCTGCAGACCTTCCATTGGGAAGGGCGGCAGACCAGTTGGATTGCGCCAGGCGACCAGCATCAACGGCCGGCGCTGCACGACGCCAGCAGCACCACGGCCCGCCTGCTCCTGTCGGCTATCGACGTCGAGGTCCCGGCCATCGCGCGCAGCGTGGTGGTGATCGGCGATTCAATCACCGATGGCGCCACCGCCAGCCTCGACCAGGACCAGCGCTGGACCGATCACCTCGCCGCGCGGCTGGCACCTGAAGGTGTAGCGGTGGTCAATGCCGGCATATCCGGCGGTCGCCTGCTGCGCGATGGCATGGGCGAATCGGCCCGCAGGCGTTTCCAGCGTGACGTGCTCGACCAGCCAGGCGTCGCCAGTGTGATCGTGCTGATCGGCATCAACGACATCAGCTGGCCGGGCACGGCCTTTGCCCGCACGCAAGCCAGGCCCAGCCTGGCCGAACTGCAGGCCGGCTACCGCGATCTGGCCCAGCGCGCCCATGCGCGCGGCCTGCGCATCCTCGGCGCGACCCTGACGCCGTTTGCCGGCGCCCTGCCCGGCACCTCGCTGGACGACTACTACGCCGCGGACAAGGACGCCCTGCGCCAGCAGCTCAACGCCTGGCTGCGCACGGACAGCCCGTTCGACGCGGTGATCGACCTCGACGCGGCCCTGCGCGATCCGGCCGATCCCTCACGGATGGCGGCTGCCTACGACTCCGGCGACCACCTGCACCCGGGCGATGCGGGGAACCGGGCGATGGCCGAGGCGGTGGATCTGGACGTCCTGATGGGGCCATCCACGCATCGCGTGGATCTACCGCGACGCTGAGGCCAGACAAACAAAAACCCCGGGCATGCCCGGGGTTTCGTCGCAATCAGCTGGCTGCGGGGCTTACTTGCGCTTCTTGCGCACGTACAGCACCAGCGAGTGTTCTTCCAGCTCGTAGCCGTGATCGGCAGCGATCTTGCGCTGCAGGTCTTCGATCTCAGTGCTTTCGAACTCGATGATCTTGCCGCTGTCCACATCGACCATGTGGTCATGGTGGCCGCCGCGGTCGAGTTCGTAGACGGCCTGGCCGCCTTCGAAATTGTGCTTGAGCACGAGGCCGGCGGCCTCGAACTGGGTCAGCACCCGGTACACCGTGGCCAGGCCGATCTCGTCGCCATGCTCCAGCAGCTGGCGGTAGATGTCTTCGGCGGTCATGTGGTGCTGGGCACTGCGCTGCTCGAGCAGCGCCAGGATCCGCATCCGCGGATGGGTCACCTTCAGGCCGACTTTACGCAGGTCGTGGGTTTCCATAGGTCTCCGTTCATTGGCGATTTAGCGCCAGCTGCCTCGGATTGGGTCGCGGTGGCACGCCGGGAGTGTATCATCGGATTGATTTCCCCAACCGCCAGTCCCGATGCGCAATCTCCTGTTGGTCGCCGCCGTCGCCTTGTCCACCACCGGGTGCGGCATCATCTACAAGCAACCCATCTACCAGGGCAACCTGATCCGGGAAGATGCCGTGGCCAAGCTGCAGGTCGGGCAGAGCAAGCAGCAGGTCAACGCCCTGCTGGGCACCCCATCGGTGCCGGACCCGTTCCACGCCCAGCGCTGGGACTACACCTCGACCGAGCGCGTGAACCGCCTGGGCCGTACCGACGTGAAGAATTTTGTCGTGTACTTCGAAAATGATGTGGTCACCCGTTGGGAAGGCGATTACTTCCCGGCCAACGACAAGGCCCTTGCCCAGCAGACCGTGCGCCAGTTCGGCCGCAATCTGCCGAAGGACAAGAAGAAGAAGGGCGGCCGCTGAGCCACCCTGCCCGTCCTCCGGGACGGGCCTGGGGATCATCCGCCGCGCGCGCGACGCCGGCGGTTGTCCTTGGGGTCGGCCTGCAGCACGCGCAGCAGCTCGACACGATCGCCATCCAGCAGCACCTGCTGCGGCCGCGCCAGTACGCCATGCACGGCGGCGGCCGGACAGTCGGCACTGCCTTCGAGCCCGGCCGTTGCTATCGCATCAGCCACGGTCGCCCCTTCGTCCAGCTGCAACCGGCGCGACAACACCCGTGGTGGCCAGGCCAGCACGACCTCGACCTCGATCATCGTTCAGTCCTCGTCGGCAACGCGGACGAAATCGTTGACCATGCGATCGGCCAATCCCTGGAAGCCGATGGCCAGCGCCGGACCCAGCAGGCGTGAACTCGGCTCGAAGTCCAAGGTGAGGGTGACCTTGCAGGCA
Source organism: Stenotrophomonas sp. G4 (assembly GCF_003428825.1). NCBI lineage: Bacteria > Pseudomonadati > Pseudomonadota > Gammaproteobacteria > Lysobacterales > Lysobacteraceae > Stenotrophomonas > Stenotrophomonas sp. G4. Next base: position 1,777,178 of record NZ_CP031741.1, on the reverse strand, counting down.
TCTTCGGCCAGGGCATGGAATTCCCAGCGGCCATGCAGTTGCTTGAACGGCCCCTCGCGCAGCTGCATGTCGATGCTGTGCGGGCGGTGCAGGGTGTTTTCGGTCTGGAACCAGGTACTGAATGAACCCAGGCCCAGGTCCAGGCGAGCGACCAGCCGGTCTTCGCCCTGCTCGACGATGCGGGCATCGGAGCACCAGCGGAAGCGGCGCGGATAGGCCTGGACATCGTTGACCAGATCGAACATGCGCGCGGCCGAATGTTCGACCAGGGCACTGCGGCGGATAGTAGGCATGAATACAGGACGCTTCGGCAATCGACCGGGCGGGCCCGAATCGGAGACAATACGGAAATGAGCAAGAACACCGGCAAGGATAAAGCAAAGAGCGCGACGGCCAACAAGACCATCGCGTTGAACAAGCGTGCCCGTCACGAGTACCACATCGAAGACCGCTTCGAAGCCGGCCTGGCCCTGCAGGGCTGGGAAGTGAAGTCGATCCGCGCTGGCCGCGGCAACATCGTCGACGCCTACGCCTATGTGAAGGACGGCGAGATCTTCCTGATCGGCGCGCAGATCACCCCGCTGATCCAGGCCTCCACCCACGTGGTGGCCAACGACCGGCGCGAGCGCAAGCTGCTGCTGCACCGGAGCGAGATCGACAAGCTGGTTGGCAAGGTCGAGCGTGATGGCTACACGATCGTGCCCACCGCCATGTACTGGAGCAAGAACAAGATCAAGCTGGAAGTGGCGCTGGCCAAGGGCAAGCAGACCCACGACAAGCGCGATGCCGCCAAGGATCGTGACTGGGCGATCGAGAAGCAGCGGGTAATGCGTCGCGGCAACCGCGACGCCTGATGGAGCGCGCCGACGCTCCTGCGGCGGCCAATGCTGAAGACGCGCGCGAGCTGTGCGCGCGGTTGTCTGCGTTCAACCGCGCCAGCAGCGGTTTCAACTTCGAAGACGTACCGGTCCGGCTGGCCTGGCGCGATGAACAAGGTGAACTGCGCGGCGGACTGCTTGCCGATGTCTGCGCAGGTTGGCTGCAGGTGCATGTCCTGTGGGTCGACCCGGAACTTCGTGGTCGTGGCATCGGCCAGCGCCTGTTGGCGGATGCCGAGACCCGGGCCCGTGACCTTGGCGCGTGCGGAGTGATGCTCGACACCTTCGACTGGCAGGCCGAACACTTCTACCTGCGACAGGGCTACGAAGTGTTCGGGCGGCTCCCCGACTGCCCGCCGGGCCACGAGCGGATCTATCTGCGCAAGCTGCTGCCAGGCCTTTAGCCCACGGCACTTCCGTCGGCTTTCGAAGGACTGCGCCAGTCTGCCCCAGCACGGGGCATCGCCCACCGTTACGGGCAACGACTCAACCCGCCAGCAGGCCCTGCCCGCGCAGACGCGGTGACAGCGCCGCGTGCATCACCGCCAAGTGCATCACCACCGACAGCTCCGGGGCATGGCGATCATCACCGGCACGCCACTGCTGCGCCAGCCGCGCGGCGTCGACGGGCAGCAGGGCCAGCAACTGGGCGTCGTCCAGCGCATCGGCGGAGGCCTGCAGCTGCCGCGCCAGTTGCCGCGACTGCCACACGTGCACGCCAATGCTGAGGCTGGCCAGCGACATCAGGGTCAGGGCCAGGCCATGTTCGAACCACTGTGACAGCACATCCGGGCCCCACAGGAGTGCGGCCAGTACCGCCAGGGCCGGCAGCCGCCAGCCCAGCCAATGGAAGCGGCCACGCCGAGGCCAATGCACCACCACCGCACTGGCGATCAGCGCGGCTGCAGCCGTGGCCGGCAACTCGGTTGCCCAGGTTGCAGCCAACAACACCGCCAGCACCGCCCAGACCCAGCCGGGCGGCAGTGCCCGCCGCTGGTAATCGGCCCCTACCGGGCCAACCAGCTGACGCAGGCTGCGTTGTTGCATTGCTTCGGTCACCGGCCGTCTCCGTATCTATGCTGGCTGGAATGGTCGTAGCCAGTGTGTCGCAAATTCGTGCCCACGACGTTAGCAATCCGCTATGACGGAAGCTCTACAACATGTTGCGGATTGACGTGGCGACCGGCCGACGCCTGCCATTCAGGCCGCGCCGAGATCCTTGCTGAGGAACACGCGGCTGGTCCCCGGCGGATCGCAGGGGACCTGGCCGAATACGGTCCAGCCATGCTTCACATAGAAGTCCGGCGCCTGGAAGCTGATGGTGTAGAGCACGGCGGAACGGCAGCCGCGCCGGCGCGCTTCCTCTTCGGCAGCGGCAAGCATCTGCGACCCCAGGCCATTGCCGCGCTGTGCGGGCGGCAGGTAGAACAGGTCGATGAACAACAGGCCCAGCGAGGTGCGCCCGCTCAGGCCACCCACCACTTCGCCGCTGGCCGGATCGGTGGCCAGCACCGCTAGGGTGCGTCGATCGGCATGGCCGGCCGCCTGCAGATTGAACTGATCCAGGCCATCGGCAATCAGCTCCAGTGCTTGCGGGCTGGGGGCGTCGGTCACGGCGATTTCGAGCTGCATGCGGTCCATTCCCTGGGCGACTATCGGAACCGCCGATGCTAGCAGGCGACCTGCGGAAGCGGGTGACTGTTCAGGTTTTTTGGCGTAGCATGCGCAGCGTTGGGCAGGTACTGACCGTGGCGACACGGAACAGGCCTCGTACCTTGCAGAACTTGAAGAAACCGGGGGTGCATTGGTTTCGACGGGGGTTGTGAAGTCGCCTGGCGCATGCCGAGGGGGTAGCTTTCCTCGTAAATCCAGCTGCAAAACTCTAGTTGCCAACGACGACAACTACGCTCCGGTCGCTCTCGCAGCCTAAAAACTGCGGTGTGTGACCTTCTGCCGACTTAGGCGGAGCCTCGAAACTGCTTGTGTCCATGCTCGCAGCGTAGAGTCATTATCATGGAATCGCGCTGGGCGGCTGCCTGTCAGTCCGGCACTAGAACACAACAGGCTGGTTCCCGGGTGCGCTTTGCACACCGTGCTGCTCGGGGATGAGATTCAACGGTGAGCTAAGCATGTAGTGCTGGGGATGGAGTGCCTTCGGACGGCGGTTCAATTCCGCCCACCTCCACCATTTGTACCGCCCTTCGGGGCACGAAAAGCCAGATCTCCCGTCGATTGGGGTCTGGCTTTTTTGTTGGCCGTTTTTGCGCACAACGGCCGGGACTGGTCTACATCAGGCTATTGGCCAGGTCCATCCGTGACCGGGCCAATGATCGACGGAAGAGCCGGCGCAGGCACTACAGCCAGCGCCGGACCTGCTGCCGGAACGCTTTGTACTGGGCGCCGAAACGCTCGCCAAGAACGCGCTCTTCCGGATGGATCTGAAAGCGCGTGATGTACAGGACAAACATCGGCACCACTGCGAGTGCCAGGAGGTTCTGCAGATACAGCATGCCTCCCAGCAGGAACGCCGCTTGCCCCAGATACATGGGGTTTCGCGTATAGCGGTAGACCCCTCTGGTGATCAGCGCCGTGGATGATGCCGGCCGCATCGGATTGACCGTGGTACCCGCACGCTGGAATGCCAACTTGGGCAATAGGTTCATTATCAGCCCCGCGGCCATCACCGCCACCGCAGCCCACCATGGCGTGGGCAATTCCGCTGCGGGCAGCCAGCGGCTGAGGCCGAGACCGAGCAGACCGCACAGCAGCATTACAAGAGGTGGGGGAACACGGGTTTCCAGCAATCGCATCGGCCGTCCCGGCATCGGATCTCCGAGCCAGTGTCACATGCCGATGCCGGGTCCGCACATCGGCCGGCATGGAGCCACCGCAGGCCTGCTTCCGCGTTGACACGCCTGCCGCTAGAGTGGCGCCAGCGCAGGGAGTCCACATGGAAAGAACAGGCATCGGCGTCATCCGCTCCACCTTCGTCCTCATTGCCCTGCTCGCCCTGGGCGGCTGCGCGACACTGCGCCAGTTCGGCCCATCGGTGCAGGTGGGCACGGTCACGCCAGGACAGTACATCGCGCTCAAGCGCGGTGACATTCTCACCAGCGGCAAGCTCAGCGCGGCCACCATGGAGACCCTGCGCGTGGCCGGCCTGGACGAGGGCGCCTGTGCCAAGCCCGGCCTGCCCTGCATCGAGGCGATGGAGGGCAGCATCGTCGTCCGCGAGGAAGACAAGCGCTCGGCGCTGGCCGAACTGTGGGTGCAGCATGCGATGGCGATGCCGGCGCCGAAGCGCGAGTCGGCGTCGGTGGCCCGCAGCAAGGCCGCGACCGCCCCGCCTGACCCGACCTTCCAGCCGCGCCTGGATGCGTGGATGCAGATCGCGCGGCAATCCTACGCATATCTGTTCTTCACCGAACGCACCGCCAACCAGCGTGGCTTCGAAGACCGCCAGACCCAGGTGCGCGACTACTACAACCTGGCCGTGCAGGAATCAGCCGTGCTGCTGTTCGAAGCCTATTCGAGCAAGCAGGTGCGCAACGACAACGGCCGGTTCCAGCTGGGACGCTGGACCTTTGTACTGGCGCCTGCCGACGATGGCCCGGCAGCGGACACGCGCGAGCCGCTGGAACTGGTACCGGCCGCATCGCTGTCCTTCACCGGTACCCTGCGCAGCGTGCATCGCCGCGATGGCTTCGGCGCCGAACTGGTGGCGGTGATGGCAGACCCGGCCAGCACCGGCCTGGCGGCCGCCGCCGCGGGTACCGTAACGACGGCCGAGCGCGACTGGAGCGAGATGCCGTCGCCGTCGATGACCGTGCTGTTGCGTTTTTCCGGCAACAACCTGTGGGAAGTTCTGCACGACGACGAGCCGGAACTGGAGATCCACGACCCCTACCAGGTGGCGGTGGTGGAACTGCACGGCGAGCAGGTGCCACTGGCGGCGAACTTCACCGCCGGTTACGCGCTGTGGCTGGCCCGCTCCAACTTCAGCCGGCAATCGCTGCGTACACTGTTCGGCGGCAAGGGCGGCATCGACAAGCCGCATCTGTTCATGATGCAGCCGTACGATCCGGACCGCCGTGTGCTGCTGATGATCCATGGCCTGGCCAGCAGCCCGGAGGCGTGGGTCAACGTGGCCAACGAGCTGATGCGTGACGATGAGATCCGCAGCGACTTCCAGATCTGGCAGTTCTACTACCCGACCAACATGCCGATCGCCCTCAGCCACGATGAGATCCGGCGGATCCTGCACGAGGCACTGCAGCACTTCGACCCAACCGGCAAGGCGCTGGCATCGCGAGACATGGTGGTGGTCGCGCACAGCATGGGCGGGGTGATTTCGCGGCTGATGGTGTCCTCCTCCGGCGATCATCTGGTCGACACCCTGCTGGCGACTGCGCAGATGACCCCGGCGCAGCGCGAACTGCTGCGTACGAAGGGCGCGCCGGTGCTGACATTCCAGCCGGAACCGGAAATCTCACGGGTGGTGTTCATCGCCACCCCACATCGCGGCACCGATGTTGCCGGCACGCGCCTGGGGCGCTGGCTCGGCCGCTTCGTGCGCCTGCCGCTGACCGTGCTGGAAGACGTTGCAACGCTGGCAAACGACGGCAAGGTCGAGCGCAACGATGACAAGCACGGCTACCAGATGAACAGCATCCAGAACCTGGACAAGGACGACGCCTTCGTCAAGGCCGTGGCCGATCTGCCGATATCGCCGAAGGTGCGTTACCACTCGATCATCGCGCGGGCCAAGGCGGAGGGTCCGCTGGAAAAGACCGATGACGGACTGGTCCCCTACTGGAGCTCGCACCTGCCGAAAGCCGTTTCAGAAAAGGTGATCGTGTCCGGGCACAGCGTGCAGGAAGCCACCCCGGCCATCGTTGAACTTCGCCGCATCCTGCATGAGGACATGGAGGCTCATCCTCTGCCGGCGAAGTAGCGCACGACTTACAGCAACCATGGCCCGCGCTTTCCAGACCGGGCCACCGACAACGAGGCAATGGAATGCATATCTCAACACTGGTCGAGCTGCTCGGAAGCAAGGGCTCGGATGCTCATCTGCAGGCATGGTTCGCACAGCACGGCATCGGCAAGCCCCCGACCACGATCAGCGCGAACCAAGGGCAGAAGTCGGTCAAGGACAAGCTCCACGACATGGAGTTCTACTTTGCCTTCGACATCATCAACGATCGCTTCTATCCGCCCACCGTCGGAGCGCGTGGCAGCCTGCTGAGCCACTTCAAGTCCGCCACCCTGTTCAGTCGCCGGCCCAAGGGCAATCCGCCAAAGCCCGAAGGCTTCTGGGACGGATACGTGCAGCCATCAGCCACACTCCAGGACTGCCTGGCGTACTTCAACGGCCGGTTGGGAGAATTCGGCGACACCGCCTACTTTGAAAAGCCGCTTACCGGGGAGGTCGACATCAAGCTCTGGTTCTGCAAGCGCAGGCAGCGCGTGGACACCATCCAGCTCAATCTGCATGAGGACCGCGAGTTCATCGGCCATCATGATTTCGATCCTGGCAATGAACACAACACCACCCCGCAGGCGGCAACCCTGGTACTGAAGTGGCTGTTCGATCGCCGGCACCTGCGGGTGCCGCAGGCACTCTACGAGGCCGGGTTGGAGGATGATCACCAAGCGATCCTGCACTTTGCCGAGCAACATCTTGGCAACCACGTCTGGGCAGGCCAGCTTCACGATTCACCTGCGCTGCGCAGCGTGCTGGCCCACACCAGGACCACCCGCCCCCTGCAACTGGACAACGGCAGCCCGCTGCACCTGTTCGACAAGTGGCTGTACCTGAAGGCAGGCGGAGCATGGGAACGGCATCAGGCCCTCTACAACGACGACACACTGGCCGACTGGAGTGCGAGCGTGGATGCGTTCGAGCGCGCGGTGGTGCTTGATGCCGCGCAGCGACAGGCTTTCCTGGCAATGCTGGACGACGCCTACCAGCGGGTCCAGCAAGCACACCCTGCCTGATCCCATTGGGGGGAAATCCCTCATCGTGCGTACGCATCGCTCTGGCTAAGGTGACCACTCTCTTCCGCAGGAGGTCCGCATGAACACGTCAGAACCCAGCCGTCAGCCCAGCCCCGATCCGGCCGAGCGGGATGCGTTTTTCCCGTCGCCGTACTCGCTGTCCCAGTTCACTTCGGCAACCACCGATCTGTCCGGCGCGGACTATCCCGATGCCCGTTGTGACGGACGCTGGAAAGTGCTGATGATCGCCGCCGACGAACGTTATCTGCCGACCGCCAACGGCCACCTGTTCTCGACCGGCAACCATCCGGTGGAGACGCTGCTGCCGATGTATCACCTGCACAGGGCCGGTTTCGGGATCGACGTGGCGACGCTGTCGGGCAACCCGGTGAAGTTTGAATGGTGGGCGTTCCCACGCGAAGACCGCGAGATCGGCGGCCTGTACGAGCACTACGAACCCCGCTTCCGCCAGCCTCTGCACCTGGACGACGTGGCGGCCGCCCTCGATGCCGGTTCGGACTATGCCGCGGTGTTCATTCCCGGCGGTCACGGTGCGTTGATCGGCCTGCCGGAAAGCCGCGCGGTGAAGGCCACCCTGCAGTGGGCGGTGGACAATCAACGTCACATCATCACCCTCTGTCACGGCCCTGCCGCGCTGCTGGCGGCCGGCGTGGATGAAGCCGGTGGCGGTTCATTGTTCCGCGGCCATCGGATCTGCGCCTTCCCCGATGCGATGGACCGGCAGACCCCGGATATCGGCTACATGCCTGGTCAACTGCCGTGGTTCTTCGGTGAGCGCCTGGCCCAGCAGGGTGTGCAGATCGTCAACGAGGGCATCGATGGCAGCGTGATGCAGGACCGCCTGCTGTTGACCGGCGACAGCCCGCTGGCGGGCAATGCGCTGGGCAAGCTGGCTGCGCGCGCGCTGCTGGATGCGTTGGCCGGTCGCTGAGAGGACAGGCACTTCCTGCCGGCGCAGGCTGCGTGCTGCACAGGACCGCGCCTGTGTTCTGCTGCAGGTGCGGCGCCTTCGGCACCGGCAGATGCCGCCGAAGAGGTCGGCCTGCAGGAAGCGTGCGTGCCCTTCCGGGCCGGCTTCGGCGTCCACCAGCGTTGCACGTCGTACGTGGTCCATGACGACGGCACCCGCGTGGCCAGCGACCACTACAACCGCGACGGGAACGGGATGATGTACGACCCCTGATCGCCCAGCGGTATCAGCCGGGCGGTCGCACGCCGCCCGCCCGGCCCTTGCAGCCGCCCATCCCGGCATACCGCTGCCCTCGCCTTCCATGGCATCCTCCATGAAACCGCTTTCATGGAATGGAGGGATTCCACGATGTTGTCTCGCTTCCGCACGACCGCGCTCTGCGCACTCCTGGCTTTTGCACTGCCCGCCGTCACCTGGGCAGCCTCGCCCGCGCCGTTGAAGGTGATGTCCTTCAACGTACGCACCCCTGCCGACACCGACCCTGGCAAGCGCTGGGAAGACCGCCGTGATGCCATGGTCAAGGTGATCCAGCAGGCACACCCAGCCGTGATCGGCACCCAGGAGCTGGTGCTGGAGCAGGCCGATTACCTGGCCGAGCACCTGCCCGACTATCGCTGGTTCGGCGAAGGCCGCCGCGGTGGCAGTGGCGACGAACACATGGGCGTGTTCTACGACAGCAAGGTGCTGGCGGTGGAAGAGTCAGGCAATTTCTGGCTGTCCGATACGCCCGAGGTCGCAGGCAGCATCAGCTGGGGCAACCTGTTCCCGCGCATGGTCACCTGGGCCGTGTTCCGCCGCCTGGATGATGGCCGTCGCTTCTACTTCATGAACACCCACCTGCCCTACCGCGACGAGGACGAGCCGCGCCGGATCAAGGGAGCCGAACTGATTGCCACGCGCGTGGCCGCGCTGCCTTCCGACCTGCCGGTGGTACTGACCGGTGATTTCAACAGCGAGCCCGGCGGCGGCACCTATCAGGCCTTCACCCGGGTGCTTCAGGACACCCGTCGCCAGGTCAAGTCGCCGCAGGGTCCGCGCCTGACTTTCCACAACTTCACAGGAACGGCGACCGCCGAGCTGGACTGGGTGCTGGTACGTGGCTTCCACGCGCGCAGCTTCCTGACCGATGACCGCCGCATCGACGGCGTACTGCCCTCCGACCACTTCCCGCTGGTGGTTGAGCTGGACTGGCCGAAGCACTGAACAATGCAGCGACCCTCGCTACGGCGACGGTCGCTTGCCCAGCAGGCGGTACAGCGCCTGGTGCTGGTCGCGCGCCTGGCAGATGCGTGCGCCTACGGCAAGGAACACCGCAATGCCGACAAGGCCAGCACCCAGCATTGAATCGGGCAGGCGCACGAAGCCGATCACCGCGGCCATCGCGGCCAGTACCAGCAACACCACCACCCCGACCGACAGCCCGGCCCCCGGCAGGCCGGGATCACCGAGCAGCGCCCGTTGCGCCGATGGCTTCTGTTCGCTCATGTCCTGTCCTCCAGTGGTTTTCCCACTAGTTACACGGCGGGCGGCACTTCCGGCAGAGTCAGAAACGTCACAGCGGCGAGAACGTCCACGGCGGCCCACGCGCTACCCTGCCAGCATCCTCGTTGAGCGGAGACAACGCATGACCCATCGCAGCCGACTGGCCGGGTTCATCATCGATTGCCAGGACACGCCCGCCGCAGACAGCGCGCGCTTCTGGTCCGCAGCGCTGGGCCTGCAGGCCGAGCCCGCCTATGCCGAAGGCGACGCAGAGTATGCCGATCTGACAGGCGCGCCGGCGGGATTGAACGTGGAGGTGCAGCGGGTCGATCACCCGTCGCGGGTGCATCTGGATATCGAAAGCGACGACATCGATGCCGAAGCCGAAAGGCTGGAAAAACTCGGTGCGCGCCGGGTCGGTTTCGTCAAACGCTGGTGGGTGATGGAAGCGCCCACCGGCCATCGATTCTGCATCGTGCGCATGCGTGATCACGATGCTCCGGCCAACCACTGGCCATGATGAAAAAAGGGACGGAAGCAGATGCTTCCGTCCCCCCGTTGATCAGCGCGCCTGCGCCACGCTCGGCGCCTGCGGTGACTGGCCCCAGCCACCGAGTGCCTTGTACACACCCACGACACTGACATTGACCTCTGATTCGGCTGCCGCCAGTGCATCATCGGCCACCAGCTGCGTGCGCTGCGCGTCCAGCAGGGTCAGGAAGTCCTCCGACCCTTCGCGGTAGCGGATCTGCGCCAGCGATTCGGCACGCCGCGCCGCCTGCGCCTGCTCGACCACGATGGCCAGCCGTGCCTGCTGCTTGGAGTAGCGGGTCAACGCGTTCTCGGTGTCCTCCAGCGCCAGCAGCACCGCCTGTTCGTACTGCGCCGCCACGCCCTCGGCCTCGGCCTTGCTGGCACGCAGGCGTGCCTTGACCGTACCGAAGTCGAATGCCGCCCAGCTCAACGACGGGGTCAGCGACCAGGCCTTGTTGTTGCCGTTGACCAGGCCACTGGCATCGCCGCCGAGGAAGCCGACGAAACCGGACAGCGACAGCCGCGGGAACAGATCGGCCGTGGCCACGCCGACACGCGCGGTGGCGGCAGCCAGGCGACGCTCGGCCACGCGCACGTCGGCACGCTGGCGCAGCAGTTCGCGGGTATCACCCAGCGGCAGTGCCTTGGCAAACGCCGGCACTTCGTGCGGCGCCAGCATGGCGGTCAACACTTCCGGGCGCTGGCCAAGCAGGACAGCCAACCGGTTGCGCGACTGCGTCTCGGCCACTTCCAGCAGCGGGATGTCGGCCTCGATGGCTTTCAACCGTGCGCGGCTGCTCTGCACGTCCAGCTCGCTGCCGGCCCCCAGTTCCCAGCGCGCCTCGGTCAGCCGCTGCGTATCGCGCAGGTTGACCAGGGTGCGCTGGGCCACCGCGATGCGCTTCTGGGTGCCACGCAGTTCGAAGTAGTTGCGTGCCACTTCGGCAGCGATCAGCACCTGCGCGTCGGCAAGGTTGGCCTGCTCGGCGTCCAGGTCGGCACGCGCAGCCTCTGCAGCACGGCGCTTGCGGCCGAACAGATCCAGCTCCCAGCCCGCATCGAAGCCGAGCTGGTAGCTTTCACTGAACACCCGCTGCCCACCCAGCTGCGGATCGGGTTGCTTGCGGCGGTCGTAGCTGCCGCCAGCGGTAACGTGTGGCGCCTGGTCGAAGCGGCTCTCGACAAACACGGCACGGGCCTGACTGACACGGGCGACAGCCACGCGCAGGTCCAGGTTGTCCGACAGCGCGCCGTGCACCAGTTCTTCAAGCACCGGGTCATCGAACTGCGCCCACCAGCTGGCCACCGGCGAGGCGGTGCTGAAGACCGGCTGCTGTGCACCCTGCAGGACGACGGGCTCCTGCACCGGTGCCTTGTAGTTGGGGCCGACGCTGACACAGCCCGCCAGCACCAGGCTGGAGACGGCCATCGCCAGGGTGCGGATCACCATGGCAGCACCTCGCCCAGGTAGGTGAAGCTGCCGCTGGCGCCGGACTCGCCGATCAGCGCCATCTGCACGCTGGAACGCGCGCCCTCGGCGATTTCGATCTCGCCGTTGCCACCGTTCATATCGGTTTTCACGTAGCCGGGGTGCACGGTGTTGACCTTGATCGGCGTACTGCGCAGTTCATGGGCCAGGGCCAGGGTCCAGCTGTTCACCGCGGCCTTGGACGCGTTGTAGGCCGGGATCTTGAAGTCGTAGATGCCCGAGGTCGGATCGGCATGGAGGGTCTGCGAGCCGAGCATGCTGGAGACGTTGACGATGCGGCCGGACTTGGCCTGCTTGATCAGCGGCAGGAAGGCCTGAGTCACCGCCACCAGCGCATACACGTTGGTCTCGAACGTGCGACGCCAAGTGTCCAGCGACTGCTCCGACGGCAGTTGCGCTGGGTTTTCGATCATGATGCCGGCGTTGTTGACGAGGATGTCCAGACGACCATGGCGCTGACGCACCTGCTCGACCGCCTCGGCGATGCTGGCGCCATCATTGACGTCCAGCTGCAGCGCTTCCACCGGCAGGCCCTCGGCCTGCAGCTTCAACGCCAGTTCCACTGCGGTTTCGCGCTTGCGTCCGGCCAGCAGCGTGTGCACGCCGGCCTGTGCCAGCTGGCGCACGGTTTCCAAGCCGATGCCGCGGGTTGCGCCGGTGACCAGCGCGATCTTGTTCTGATGGGTGTTCATGGATTCGTTGCCTTGGTAGGGGGAAGCGGGCGCCGGTGATTGCCGGCGCCGCTGTTTTCCATGTCAGTGATGGATGGTCGGCTCGCCGTGCTGCACCAGCTGGCCACCACCGTTGCGGGTGACGAACTTGCGCAGTGCCACGTAGAACACCGGGGTCAGGAACAGGCCGAACAGGGTCACGCCCAGCATGCCGGCGAACACCGTGATGCCGGTCACCGAGCGCACTTCGGCGCCAGCGCCATGCGACAGCACCAGCGGCACGGTGCCGGCGATGAAGGCGATGGAGGTCATCACGATCGGGCGCAGACGCAGGCGGCAGGCTTCCAGTGCCGCTTCGACGATGCCCTTGCCGCCCATTTCCAGCTCTCTGGCGAACTCGACGATCAGGATCGCGTTCTTGCACGCCAGGCCCATCAGCACCACCAGGCCGACCTGCACGAACACGTTGTTGTCGCCGCCGGTCATCCACACGCCGAACAGCGCCGACAGCAGGGTCATCGGCACGATCAGGATCACCGCCAGCGGCAGCGACCAGCTTTCGTACAGCGCGGCCAGCACCAGGAAGGCCAGCATGATCGCCACCGGGAACACGATGAAGGCCGCCTTGCCCTGGGTCGCCTGCTGGTAGCTCAGGTCGGTCCATTCGGTCGCCATGCCCACCGGCAGCACCTTGGCGGCGATGGCGGTGAGGTTGTTCATCGCTTCGGCCGAGGACAGCACACGCGGGTCGGCTTCACCGGCCAGGTCAGCGGCCGGGTAACCATTGAAGCGCAGCACCGGGTCCGGACCGTAGGTTTCCTTGACGGTGACCATCGAGCCGATCGGCACCATCTCGCCACGGTCGTTGCGGGTCCGCAGCTTGCCGATGTCTTCGACGCTGTCACGGAACTGGCCATCGGCCTGCGCGATCACCTGCCAGGTACGTCCGAACTGGTTGAAGTCGTTGACGTAGGCCGAACCCAGGTAGGTCTGCAGCGTGTCGAACAACTCGGTCAGCTGTACGCCCTGGGCCTTGGCCTTGACACGGTCCACCTCGGCATCCAGCTGCGGCACGTTGGCCTGATAGCTGGTGATCGGGAAGGCCATGCCCGGGGTCTGCGCAACCGCACCCTGCATCGACTGCACCGCGTTCTGCAATGCGCCATAGCCGAGGTTGCCACGGTCCTGGATGAACATCTGGTAGCCGTTGCCGTTACCGAGGCCGAGGATCGGCGGCGGCATCATGGCGAAGGCGAACCCTTCCTGCAGGCCTGCGATCTTCTGGTTGATCTCCGCATTGATCTGCGCCGCGGTACGGCCATGGCGCTCGCTGAACGGCTTGAGCGGAATGAACGCAACACCGGTGTTGGGCGTGTTGGTGAACTGCAGGGCATTCAGGCCCGGGAACGAAATGGTGTGCGCCACGCCGTCGGTTTCCTGGGCGATCTTGGCGACCTTGCGCAGCATTTCATCGGTACGCGCGATCGACGAACCCTCCGGCAGCTTCACACCGGCGATCAGGTACAGCTTGTCCTGGGTCGGAATGAAGCCCGGCGGCACCAGCTTGAAGATGAAACCGGTACCGACCAGCAGCACCGCATACACCACGAACACCGCACCACGACGACCGAGGATCTTCGACACGCCACGCTCGTACTTTTCCGAGCTGGACTTGAAGAAGCGGTTGAACGGACGGAACACCCAGCCGAACAGACGGTCGATGATGCGGGTCGGGGCATCCTTCGGCGCGCCATGCGGCTTGAGCAGGCGGGCCGCCAGGGCCGGCGACAGGGTCAGCGAGTTGATCGCCGAGATCACCGTGGAGATGGCGATGGTGACCGCGAACTGCTTGTAGAACTGACCGGTGACGCCCGACAGGAACGCCATCGGCACGAACACCGCACACAGCACCAGGGCGATGGCGATGATCGGCCCGGACACTTCGCGCATCGCCTGATGCGCAGCGGCCAGCGGGGTCAGGCCTTCTTCGATGTTGCGCTCAACGTTTTCCACCACCACGATCGCGTCATCGACCACGATGCCGATCGCCAGCACCAGGCCGAACAGGCTCAGCGTGTTGATCGAGAAGCCCAGCAGGTACAGCGCGCCGAACGTACCGACGATCGACACCGGCACCGCGATGAGCGGGATGATCGAAGCACGCCAGGTCTGCAGGAACAGGATCACCACCAGCACCACCAGCGCGATGGCTTCCAGCAGGGTGGAGACCACGGCCTTGATCGAGTCGCGCACGAAGATGGTGGTGTCATACACCGCTTCGTACTTCACGTCGGCCGGCATGGTTTTCTGCATCTCGTCCATGCTGGCCATCACCGCATCGCGGATTTCCAGCGCATTGGCGCCGGGGGCCTGGAAGATACCGATACCCACCGCGTTCTTGCCGTCCAGCTGCGAGCGCAGCGTGTAGTCACCGGCACCCAGTTCGACACGGGCCACGTCCGCCAGCCGCACCACTTCACCGTCGGTGCCGCTCTTGAGCACGATGTCGCCGAACTCCTGCTCGCTGCGCAGGCGGCCCTGGGCATTGATCAGGGTCAGGAACTGGCTGTTGGGCATCGGCTCGGCGCCGAGCTGGCCGGCCGAGACCTGCACGTTCTGTTCGCGCATGGCGCGCACCACGTCGCTGGCGGTCAGGCCGCGCGCGGCCACCTTGTCCGGGTCCAGCCAGGCGCGCATGGCGTAGTCACCACCGCCGAAGATCTGCGCGTCGCCGACGCCCTGGATGCGTGCCAGCGCGTCCTTGACGTGCAGGCGGGCGTAGTTGCGCAGGTACAGGGTGTCGTACTTGCCGTTGGGCGAGGTCAGGTGCACCACCATCAGGAAGGTGGGTGACTGCTTCTGGGTGGTCACGCCTTGCCGGCGCACATCCTCGGGCAGTCGCGCCTGGGCCTGGGCGACACGGTTCTGTACCTTCACCGCCGCTTCGTCCGGGTCGGTGCCCGGGCGGAAGGTGATGGTCATCTGCAGCACGCCATCGGAACCGGCCACCGACTTGAGGTAGATCATGCCCTCAACGCCGTTGATGGCCTCCTCCAGCGGGGTGGCCACGGTTTCGGCGATCACCTTCGGGTTGGCGCCCGGGTAGACCGTGCGTACGACCACCGACGGCGGCACCACTTCGGGGTACTCACCGATGGGCAGCATCGGAATCGAGATCAGGCCTGCGGCGAAGATCACGATCGACAGCACCGCCGCGAAGATCGGCCTGTCGATGAAGAAACGGGAAAAGTCCATGGAAGAATTCCTGGAAAAGGCCGTCGGCGGGCAACAGCCGCCCTGCCCCTCGCCAATCTGGCGAAGGCAGTGACGGCTGCCGCTGGCACCGGCAGCTAAGCGGGGACGCGGATCAGGAGCCGGCGGATCAGTGGTTCAGTGCGGCAGTTGCATCGCGACCCGGCGCCGGCGCAGCGGTGGGCTGCATCGCCACCGCCTTCGCCTGCACCGGCATACCGGGCATGAAGACCTTCTGCACGCCATCGATGATCACCTTGTCACCAGCGGCCAGGCCCTGCTCGACGATGCGCAGGCCTTCGGCGGTGCGGCCGAGGCGGATGTCACGGCGCTGGGCCTTGCCATCCTTGTCGACCACATAGACGTACTTGCGGTCCTGGTCGGTCAGCACGGCCTTGTCGTCGATCAGCATGGCCTGGAACTGGCCGCTGCCGAGCAGCTGCACGCGGGCGAACAGGCCCGGGGTGAACTGGCGATCGGCGTTGTCCAGCAGCGCGCGGACGCGGATGGTGCCGGTGCTGCGGGTCACCTGGTTGTCGAGGAAGTCGACCTTGCCCGAGTGCGGGTAGCCTTCTTCACCGGACAGGCCGATCTTCACCGGCAGCTCGCTGTCGCGCTCGCTCGGGCGCTCGCCCTTGCGTGCCATCTGCGCATAGCGCAGGAAGGTGCTTTCGTCGGCATCGAAGTACACGAACACCGTATCCAGCGAGACCAGCGTAGTCAGCACGCTGGCGCTGTCGCCGGCGGTGACCAGGTTGCCGGCGGTGACCATCGCCCGGCCGGCACGGCCGTCGATCGGCGCACGCACCTTGGTGAACTCCAGGTTGAGGCGGGCGGCATCCACCGCGGCCTGCGCAGCCTGCACCGCCGCACCGGACTGGTCGGCGGCCGCACGACGCTGTTCGGCGGTCTCGGTGGAAATCGCCTGCTGTTCGGCCAGGCGCTTGGCACGCTCGGACTCGCTGCGGGCCAGCACTGCCTGGGTACGCGCACGGGCCAGTTCGGCGTTGGCGCGGTCGTACTCGGCCTGGTAGCTGCGGGCATCGATGGTGAACAGGACGGCGCCCTTCTTCACTTCTTCGCCTTCAACGTAGTTGACCTTGTCGATGTAGCCGGACACGCGCGGGCGCAGCTCGACGCTCTGCACGGCCTCGACGCGACCGCTGAACTCGTCCCACTGGCTGACCTGCTTGAGCAGCACGGGGGCAGCTGAGACCTGCGGCGGGGGCGGCGCGCCGGCTTCTTCGGCATGGCCACCGCTGCAGGCCGCCAGGACGGCGGCAGCGAGGATCGACACGCCAGCCATCGCGATGCGATGACCGAAACGATGTGGAGTGGTATTGGGGGAAGTCATGGCATGCATCCGTACGGAGGGGTGGTACAGCTATTTGAGAATTGCTATCAACTTTCGGCGGCGTATCCTGCGACCTCAACCAAAGTCGAGGTCAAGCAACGCCTGCGGTGTCGCGCCACAGCGGCGGTATTTCCAGGTGCAGCAGGCCGCGTGGCAGTTCGGCATCACTGCTGTCGCAACGGACGATTGCGCGGTTGTCGCGGCACCCGTCGAGCAGGGACACCACGCGGCGACCGACCAGCAGTGAACTCGGCCATTCAATACAGGCGTTGGCAGCGTTGGCCGGCGTGCAGACCGGACTGCACACTTCCAGCATCTGCGCGCGTACGCCCACGGCCTGCGCTTCCTGGTGCACCACCTGCGCGTACATGCGCAGCGCGGCGGTGGTGATCGAGGTCTCGCCATAGCCTGCCCAGGGCTTGAGCCCGGCCGGGCTGCCGATCATCACGTAGCGGCGGGCGTGCACGTTGTCCTGCAGCAGCGGCAGCAGGTGGTGCACTGCGTGCACATGCGGCATCAGGTCCGCCTGCAATGCCGCCGACAGGGCGTCACCGCCACGCTCGACCACGCGGCCACGGTTGTACGGGCCGCCCATCGCGGCAACCACCGCTGCCAGCGGGCGCGGGCGCTGTGCCACGCGTTCGGCCAGCGCACGTGCCGAACTGTCATCGCTGAGCGAGCCCAGCATCGTCTGCAGGCCCGGCTCATCAGCGAACTGCTCGTGCAACGCCGCCAGGCGGCCGGGATCGCGGCCGACCACCAGCACGGGGCTGCCGGCCTCCAGCAATGCACCGACCACACCCTGGCCCACGGCACCGGTGCCGCCGAGAACCAGGACCTCGGGCGTCAGAATCCCATTCACGGGACATTTCCTCCCAAATCCGGGATAGTCCCGATTCGACGCAGTCGGTCACCCTTGTGCGAGGCAAGGTGCAAGGCACCGCCACGCTGCTGACGCATGGGTGCGGTAAACTCCCGAAAATCCTTGTTAACCAAGGAACTGGGACGGGATTCAACGGTCATTGCCAGGTCCAGGGCGTTCTGGCCGGCAATCCGGAAGCGGGCAAGAATGTTGCGCAGGCTCATGGCGGACGGGCTCCAATTAGCGAATGGCGCCACGATAGACCTCAAACCCCTACTTGATTAGTCCTGATTAAGGGGAATAATCATCCCGTCCCCGGTCCAATCGTTCTGTCACGATTGCCCCATCCCCGACGTCCAGGATCCCTGACCATGTCCCACGATCTCAACGAGACGCTGATCTTCGTCAAAGTGGTCGAGCAAGGCAGCTTCATCGCGGCTGCCAAATCGCTCGGCCTGCCCAAGACCACGGTCAGCCGCAAAGTGCAGGAACTTGAGACGCGCCTGGGTGCGCGCCTGCTGCACCGGACCACGCGCCGCCTCGGCCTCACCGAAGCCGGTTCGATCTATCACGAGCATTGCCAGCGCATCGCGCGCGAACTTGAAGAAGCCGAAAGCGCGGTCAGCCAGCTGCAGTCCGGTCCACGCGGATGGTTGCGCTTCACCGTGCCCTATTCGATCGGCATCACCTGGATCGCACCGCTGCTGGGCCAGTTCCATGCGCAGTACCCGGAAATCCGCCTGGACATGCACATGGGCAACGAGAAGCTGGACCTGATCGCCGGTGAGGCCGATCTTGCCCTGCGCGTGGGTGCCCTGCCCGATTCCAACCTGGTGGCGCGCAAGCTCGGCAGCCTGCGCACGCAGGTGTTCGCCAGCCCGGCCTACATCGAGCGCTACGGCGAGCCGCTGCATCCGGAAGAGCTGCAGTTCCACCGCATCCTGGCCATGCGCAAGCCGTACCACACCGGCAATTCGCCACGCTTTACCTGGCAGCTGGGCGAGAACGGTGGCGAGCTGCGCGACTTCCCGGTGACGCCGCTGATGACGGCCAACGACATGTCTGCGCTGAATGGCGCGCTGGTGTGTGGCGAAGGCCTGCTTCTGACCGGCGACGTGATGGCCAAACCGTTCGTCGAGTCGGGCATGGTGCGCCGTGTTCTGGCCGGCTGGACCGGCCCGGAAGTGGATTTCAACGCGGTGTTCGCCGGTGGCCGGCTGGTCTCGCCGAAGGTGCGCGCGTTCGTCGATTTCCTGGTGGAAAAGCTCAACTTCGATGCCAACTACATGCTGGCGCAATGCCCCGGTGCGAAGCTGGCGCGACAGCAGCAGGAGCAGGAGGAAGCGGCGCTGGCGAGCAGCGGCAAGCGGATCCTGGAGAAGGTGGCTGCTTCGGCGGCGTAAGCTTAAGCTGCAGCGATGCCGCCTGTACCCTGCTCCTGGATCGCCTCCGGTGGATGCCGACCTTGGTCGGCGCGGCTTTCCACATGGGCAATCGGCGTGCCGAGCACGCTCGGCACCTACAGAAAATGCCGCCTGCCAGGGCGGCATTTTCCTTCCGGCTGCGCCGGAACAGCAACAACGCTGCGCGTTATTGTTTGAGGGGAATCACGCGGATCTCGACGCGGCGGTTCTTGGCGCGACCGGCATCGGTGCTGTTGTCGGCAATCGGATAGGACTTGCCTGCGCCCAGGGTCTCGATGCGCACGCTCTGCACGCCCTGGCCGATCAGGTACTGCGCCACCGAATCGGCACGTTCCTTGGACAGGCGGTTGTTGACTGCGTCGCTGCCGATGCTGTCGGTATGGCCGACCACTTCGATCATGGTCTGGTTGTACTCGCGCAGGGTGCCGGCAACGCCATTGAGCGAGCCGTAGAACTGCGGCTTCAGTGCCGACTTGCCGAAGTCGAAGGTGATGCCATCGGGCAGGTTCAGCATGATGTTGTCGCCCTGGCGCTCGACGTCGATGCCGGTGTTGGCGGTGCGCTCGCGCAGCGCGCGCTCCTGGCGATCCTGGTATTGGCCAACCGCAGCGCCACTGAGGGCACCGATACCGGCACCGATCAGCGCATGCTGGCGACGTTCGGTCGCGCTGTCGCCGGTCAGCAGGCCGGCGGCCACGCCGATGGCGGTACCGATCAGGGCATTGCGGCCGGTGCGGTTCTGCTGCTCGGTCGGGTTGCCATACGGGTCACTCTGCACATAGGAGCCGCCGGTGGCGCAGGCCGACAGGACGGCCGCACTCATCAGGGCCAGTGCGACGTTGCGGGTGGTGTTGCGGATCATGGTGTTCTCCTTGGTTTCCGGTCGGGCCGGCGGCTTGCGGGCGGAAACGAGGATAAACAGCCGGACGCGATGTCGGGATGATGATCACACCGGTCGACAGGGACGTGTTCAGCTAGCTGTCTGGACCGCTCAGCCAGCGCTTTACCCCGCCGCCGACTGACGGTAGGCGGCCAGAGCAGCATCCCGGCCAGCCGCCAGGTCCACCAGCGGTGTGCGCGGGTAGCCGGGCGCGAGTTCGGCCAACTGCTGCGGGTGCTGCCATGGAGCGAACCGCGCCTTCACCGGCAGCGCCGCCAGCTCAGGCACCCAGCGGCTGATGTAGCGCGCCTGCGGATCGAACTTCTCGGCCTGTGTGACGGGATTGAACACGCGGAAATACGGAGCCGCGTCCGCACCGGTGCCGGCCACCCACTGCCAGCCCATCGTGTTGTTGGCCAGGTCGGCATCCACCAGTGTGTCCCAGAACCAGCGCGCACCGTGCTGCCAGTGCGCACGCAGGTGTTTGCACAGGTAGCTGGCGACGATCATCCGCACCCGGTTGTGCATGTAGCCGGTATGCCAGAGCTCGCGCAGGCCAGCATCGACGATGGGCACGCCGGTATTGCCGCGCTGCCAGTCGTGCAGCTGGGCAGCACTGGGGCTGGCCCACGGGAAGCGATCGAAACGCGGATTGAGGTTGTCGGTCGGCGTCTTCGGGAAGTGGTGCAGCAGGTGATGGGCGAAGTCACGCCAGCCAAGCTGGCGGAGGTAGCCATCGATATCGGCATCGGTACCGGCGCTGCGCAGGCCTTCCAGCGCGTGGGCGATGCGCCACGGCGCGATTTCGCCGAAATGCAGGTGCGGCGACAGCCGCGAGGTACCGACCCGATCCGGCAGGTCGCGCTGCTCGCGATAGCCGCGCAGCGCACCATCCTCGAACACGGACAACGCCTCGAGCGCACCGGTCTCGCCCGGCTGCCAGTGTTCCCAGAACCCGGTATCCCAGTGAAGCGTGGGCGCCAGCTGCAGCGTATCCAGCGCGAGGCTGTCGACCGTATGCGCTGGCAGCGTCTCCGGTGCGGCCTGCAAGGCGGGCAAACGCCAGCGGCTGAGTACGTTGCGCCAGTACGGAGTGAATACCTTGTAGGGCTGCCCCTGCTGGGTGGCGATGTCCCAGGGCTCGAACAGCAGGCTGCCATTGCAGCTCTGCGCATCGATGCCCTGCTCGCGCAGCGTGCGTTTGATGGCGGCATCGCGCGGTTGCGTCGCCGGTTCGTACTTGCGGTTCCAGTACACCGCTTCAGCGCCGGTCTGCTGCACCAGCTCCAGCAGGGTCGGCAGGCTGTCACCGGCACGCAGCACCAGCGATGAACCCCGTGCACGCAGGCCGGCATCCAGTGCCGCCAGCGAACGATGGCGCCACGCATTGGAGGCCGCGCCCGGCGCCCACTCGCCCTCTTCGTGCGGCGCGTGGATGTACACCGGCACCACAGCGTGGCCCGCTTCCAGCGCCGCCTGCAGCGCCGGATTGTCCTGCAACCGCAGGTCCCGACGGAACCATACCAACGCTACCGACACGTGCACTGCCTCTCAGTTGCTGGGCCGCCATGATAGCCAGTGACGGTGAAGGCGATGCGTGCGACCGGCTCTGCTAGGCTGCGCACTCTTCCGCTTCTGCCCGGCCCTCCTCATGGATGATCTTCGCGCCACGTTCGCCCGCTTCGGCTCCCTGCAACCGCAATCTGCCGACGCGTGGCAAGGGCCGTTCCCGCTGCCGGACGTGCTGGCCAGATTCTATGCGCACGTCGGCCCGTTCGGCGAGGTATTCAATCCTGCAAAAGGCCCCTGCGGCATCACCATTCCAGGCCTTGAGGTGTGGATACCGCCCTTGCAGCGCCTGTGGGCCTACCAGGCAGGCTATCGCTGGAACGGCAACGATGGCGAACCGATCAGCGACTGGCCGGCGCAGTGGCTGGTGATCGCCGACCGTGGCGCCGATCCCCTCATCCTCGACATCGACGACGGGCGCGTGCTGTTCGCCCGGCATGGTGCGGGCCACTGGGACGCCGATGACTTCGCCGCCGACGTGCCGACCCTGATGGCCGCGTTGGCTGCCGCCGGCAGCGTTTACCTCGATGCCGACGAGGATCTGTACAGCGATGACGATGATGGCGGGATCCGTCCGGTTCATCGCGACGCGGCGCTGCGCGCTGTCGCCGCAGTGATGGGCGGCACGGATGAAGCAGAGCTGTTCCTGGACGCAATGCAGTAGAGCCACGCCATGCGCGGATGGTGCACGGACAGGTTCAATCCACGCGTGGCGTGGATCTGCTTCTGGACTGCTGCATCGCTTCGCTGATCACCCGCCCGTCGTTCCTTCCTGCGGCACCTGCTCCGGCTGAGCGGCCAGGAACGGGTGCAGTACGGTATCGGCAGCAGCCACCGCGCCCACCACCAGCAGCAGGGCAACGGCAATGGCGGCCATCGGAACGAGGCGCGGGCGCGTGCTCATCGGTCGTTCCTCACTCCCAGCACCGGTCGGTGCGGCCCTTGGCGGTCTGGGCACGCGCGCAGTCACGCGGCGTGATCCGTCCCTTCCGCTGCTCCACCCGTTGCTTGCCGCCATTGTCATCGCGCTTCAGCTCGAATGCGTCGTACAGGCGCCCGGTCACCGTGCGGGCCTCGTAGCGAAGGCGCTGCGGATCGATGCGCAACACCTGGAACAGCTGGGTGTCTTCGCCCACAGGGTCCATCGTCCTGCGTGCCTCGTCCGACAGGCGGTACTGTTTCGGTCCCGCCACCGTCACCACGTACTGCGGTGTTGCCGCCTGACCTTCGCCGCGACGGCCGTAGGTATGGTCATGCCCCTGCAGTACCAGATCCACCTTGTGACGGCGCACCACCGGCAGCAGCACCTTGCGCAGGGCAGCATTCTCGCGGCCCTCGCGCGGCGAATAGAACGGCTGGTGCAGCAGCACGATCGTCCACGGCTGCCGGTTGCCGGCCAGCACCTTGTCCAACCACTGTGCCTGCGCCTTGGCGGTACCGAGATCCAGCGCCGAGGTGCCATCGACCACGGCCACGCGCACGCCCTGTGCGTCGAACCAGTAGCTGGTACCCGCCGCCGCGCTGGCACCGTTGCCCGGCAGGGCGAAGGTCACCGGCCAATGGCGGCCCAGCACGCGGCGCTCCTGTGGCGTGTCCTCGAATTCCTCGAAGTACTCGTGGTTGCCGATCGCCGGCGCCACCAGCGTCTCCTGTGCCAGCCAGCTGGTGGCGGCGAACCATTCGCCCCATTCGCTGTCGTCCATGTTGTCGCCACCGCTGACCAGGTCGCCGGCAAACAGGCTGATCCGTGCATCCGGCGCGGCCTTCTGTGCGGCCCGCACCACGCGGCTTACATGGCTGACGTTCTTGTTCTGGGTATCGCCGAAATACAGCAGGGTCAGCGGCTGGTCGGCAGCGGCCAGCGTACGCAGCTGGTTCCACGCGCTCCAGCTGCCATTGCCCTGTACGCGGTAGACATACAGGGTGTCCGGCTGCAAACCATCGATGTCGGCGCGATGATGATGCGACAGGCCGTTCTCGGTCTGCAGCACCTGGGTCTTCGCGCGCACCTGGACGATGCCCTCGATGGCCGGCGAATCGTCGGCCCGTGCGATTTCCAGCAGCGGCGACTGCACGCTGCCATCGGTGCGCCAGGCCACTGCGAAGCCGTGGCTGGGGTCGACCGATGGAGAGGCAACGATGCGGTCCGGCACCGGTGTGGCCGCGTAGTAGCGGCTGCCCGACGGCACCTGCGTATTGGGCTCGGCCGCAGCCATCGCCATCGATGGCAATGCCAGCAGCAGCCCGATCGCAAGCAGGCGCACCAAACGCGCGCTCACGAGCCACACTCCAGCGGCAGGGCCAACTGCTTGGCGATGCTCTCCCAGTCGAAGGCCACCACGCCCTGGTCATCGTGCACCGCATACAGGGCGCCGTGCGGGAACCGTGGCGTCGGCTGCTGCATCATCCAGATGCCATCGGTGTTGGCCACGGTATTGCCCTGGAACGCACCCACCTGCTTCAGCGTATGGCGATCGAACAGATGGAACACGCTGCGCTGCTTGCCCTGCTCGGTGGTGATCCACCAGCCGTCCTTGCCGCAGGTGCGCAGCATCACGCCTTCGGCCTGCGCCTTGAACACGTCGCGGCCGAAGGTGGTACCGGTGAAGCGCCCCGCCAGGGTGTAGACCTTGAATTCGCTGGCGTAGCTTTCGTCCTCTTCGGCGATCAGCAGGCGATCATTGGCCGGATCCCCCCAGATCGATTCGACCACGCGCAACGCGCCGGCTTCGCTGGTATCACCGATGCTGGCCGACAGTGTCGCCTGCACCTTCGTGCCGTCACGGGACACGTGGTACTGGCGCACGCGCTTGTCCAGCTCAGCCAGCGGCGGCAGGATGTCCTTGCCCTGCGCGTCCTCGCCGTTGTCCCAGGAATCGGTGACGTAGACGCTGTAGCCATCGGCACGGCGGTCCACCCACAGGCCATAGGGCTTGCGCAGGTCGTCGGCACCGAAGGTGGCCAACGCCGTGAAGTCCGGCAGCGAAAGCACCTGCACACGGTGGTTGTCGCGCTCGACGATCCACAGCAGGTCATCGATCACCGCGATGCCGTTGGGACGATCGAACTGGCCCAGGCCGGTGCCGGTGCTGCCGACGTCGCGCAGGTGCTGGCCGTTGCTGCCGTCGTAGACCACCAGCTTGTCGGTGGCCTTGGCCGTGGCGATCAGCCAGGTCCTGCCATCCGGCGCCTGCCAGGACGCGGGCGAATCGATGTTGTCGGCCGGGGTCATCGGGGTCAGGAAGGCCTCGGCGATGGTCGCCACGTTGCGCTCGACCGGTGCCACAGCGCCGGTCGCTGCAGCCGCTGCCGGCGCCTTGTCCGCGGCCGGCGTGCAGCCGGCGGCAAGAACGGCTGCCAGCGAGGCCGCCATCAGGGTCATGCAACGCGCCATCACAGCGCCACCTTCAGGCCGACGGCGTAGGTGCGGCCATACTCTTCCATCTGCAGGGTGCGCGAGCGCGTGCCCTGGTACAGCTCCAACGGCTTGTCCAGCAGGTTCTGCGCTTCAAAGTACACGCTCACGTTCGCGTTGAACTTGTAGTCCAGCGAGAAGTCGAGCTGGGTGTTGGGCGCCACGTAGATGTCGAACGCACGGCCCTTGCCGATGCTGTCCAGGTACTCGCTGCGGTACACCGCCGCCAGACGGGTGCTCAGGCCATACTTTTCAAAGCCGATGTGGGCGCTGTACACGTGCTTGGAGGCACGCGGCAGGGTGAAATCCTCACCGGCGCGATCCTCGATGCCAGCGTCGAATCCGGTATCCAGCCAGGTGCCGCTGGCGCCCACCAGCAGGCCGTCCAGGCCGGCGGGCAGGAAGGCCAGCTGCTGCTGCCAGTTCAGCTCCGCACCACGCACGGTGGCTTTGCGGCCATTGATCGGCTGGGTCACGTCGAAACCACCGTAGGCCGGATCATTGGTGCGCACCGTCTCGACGATATAGCCGTCGATGGACTTGTGGAACAGACCGAGCGAAACGATACCGGTACTGCCGAGGTACTTCTCCACCGACAGGTCGATGTTCTTCGACTCGTACGGGTCCAGCTCAGGATTGCCCAGGCGCACTTCCTCGTCGCCGCGGCTGTAGCCGACGCGCGGCGAGATATCGCCGAAGGACGGGCGCGAAACGGTCTTGTTGGCCGACGCGCGCAGCACCCAGTCATCGGCTGCGTCGTAGCGCAGGTGCAGGCCCGGCAGTACGTTGGTATAGCTGCTGTTGGCCACGCGCGGGGTTACGGTGTAGCTGCGGCCGTTGGCCGCCACATCGACCTGGTTGCCCTCGGCCCTGAAGCGGGTGTTCTCCACACGCACGCCACCGATGATGCGCAGCGCACCGACATCCCAGGTCCCCATGGCGTAGCTGGCGAAGATGTCTTCACTGGCGGTGTAGTCCTCTTCCAGCGAGGTCATCGCGTTGGCGCCGACATCCTGCGGCCGGGCACTGAACTGGCCACGATTGGCCGCCCAGTACGCGCGCATCGCGTCCGAATCCATGCCGTCACCCAGGCTGCCGTGGCGGTGATCCGGAGAGCCGGTGGTCCAGCTGGACAGGGCAACCTTGGGGCCGACGCGCAGTTCGCTTTCGTCGACGTTGACATCGCGGTCGCGCCAGCGCCCCAGCAGGCCGAACTTGATGCTGCTGCTGTCGCCATCGAAGCGCACGTTGACCTGTGCGCTGTGCTCCTTGTCGTTCACCTGCTTGGGTGAAACCACGAAGCGGTCGAACGCGTAGTTCGCGTTGTCCAGCCACTGCGGATTGTCGAAGCTGTAGCTGGGCAGGCGGCTGCTCTGGTCCAGCGTACCGTTGAAGGCCTTGCCGTTGAGCTTGAACCGCGCCTCCATTTCATCGTTCACCCGCTCTTCGGTGCGGGTGAAACCCACCTTGTAATCGACCACGGCGTTGGTCAGCGTGTTCTCGCCGCCCAGGCTGGCCGCAAAGGTGTTCTCTTCCTTGGTGCGGTAGCGCATGCGCTTGTCGATGGAATCCTTCGGCATGCCGTCCAACCGGTACTGGTCGGTAGCGGTCTTCACCATCTTCGCGTCATCGAAGTTGAAGATCACCCGCTGGCGGGTTTCGGCATCATCGAACTGGCTGTACAGCGCACGCAGGTAGTACTTGCTGTCCTCGTTCGGGCGCCAGTCCAGATTGAGGTTGGCGCCGATGCGCTTGCGCTCGATTTCGTATTTGCGGTGCTGCAGGTTGATCGCGGTGACGTCGCCCGGTGCGGCATCGTCTTCGCCGTCGTACTCCACTTCGGTGTTGTCCGATTCGAACGTGCGCTTCTGGTAGTTCACGCCCAGCGCGACGCCGAAGGTGTCGTTGAACACTTCGCTGTAGTTGAAGGCCGCCTTCGGGCTGGTTTCGCCGGACAGCTGCTGGTGGCTGGCTTCGATCTTGCCACGCAGGCTGCGGCCGTCACGATCGAAGGCCGAGGCCGATTCAACCAGGATCGCGCCACCGATGGCGTCGCCCGGCATGTCCGGGGTCGGCGACTTGACCACGCGCAGGCGCTCGGTCGAATCGGACGGAATCACATCCAGCGGCGCCGCGCGGCTGGAATCTTCCGGGGTGCCGATGGCGATGCCGTCGACGCTGACGCTGTTGAGGTTGGCATCCAGGCCACGCACCACCACGAAACGGCCTTCACCCTGGTCTCGGGTCACGCTGATGCCCGGCAGGCGCTGCAGCGATTCGGCCACGTTCTTGTCCGGGTACTGGCCCAGTGCGTCTGAAGACACGGCGTCTTCGATGGCATCGCTGCTGCGCTTCAGGTCGACGGCGCGTACCTGCGATTCCAGCTGCGCACGCACTTCTATGCGGTCCAGATCGGTCGCTGCGGCGGCACCCCCTGCCGCGGCAGCGGCAGCGTTTTCGGCCGCCACCACTGACGGGCTGGCCGTCACCAGCAGCGAGAGGCTGATTGCCAGGCCCAACGTGTTCTTCTTCTGCACAGCTATCCCCAACGGTGTAAAGATTGGGTCAGCACGGTATGTCCGGCAGGTTGCATGGGCATGACACCGGTGGAGCCTGGCCTGCCGGACCCGGCTCGGCACCACCGCGCATTCCGCTTAAAATGGTGGCCTCCCCTTCTGCCAGACCCTCCCATGAAGATCGTCGAAGTGCGCCACCCGCTGGTGCAGCACAAGATCGGCCTGATGCGCAACGCCGCGCTCAGCACCAAGGATTTCCGCGAACTGGCCAATGAACTGGGCACGCTGCTGGCCTACGAGGCCACCGCCGACCTGGAAACCGAGCCGCACACCCTGCCGGGTTGGTCCGGTCCGGTCAGCGTGCAGCGCATCGCCGGCGCCAAGATCACCGTGGTGCCGATCCTGCGCGCCGGCCTGGGCATGCTCAGTGGCGTGCTTTCGCTGATCCCGGCCGCCCGTGTCAGCGTGGTCGGCCTGCAGCGCGATGAGGAAACCCTGCAGCCGGTGCCCTACTTCGAGCGCCTGACCGGCCGCCTGGAAGAGCGCGACGCGCTGATCCTAGACCCGATGCTGGCCACCGGCGGCACCCTGATCGCCACCATCGACATGCTCAAGCGCGCCGGCGCCCGCCGGATCAAGGGCATCTTCCTGGTTGCCGCACCGGAGGGCATCGAAGCGGTGAAGGCCGTGCACCCGGACGTGGAGATCTACACCGCCGCGATCGACGCGCAGCTCAACGACAAGGGCTACATCCTGCCGGGCCTGGGTGATGCCGGCGACCGCATCTTCGGTACCCGCGTGGGCTGAGATCGACCGGGTCGGAGCGCTTTCGAAAGGAAGTGCTCCACCTGCTCCAGGCACCTTCACGCCGGCTTTGCGGCAACGGGCGAATGCTCCGCGCACCCGCGCCGCCCTGGAGCCACCATGAATGCCTCTTTGCTGCTCGCCGCCGCCCTGCTGCTCAGCCTCCCGTTTGCCGCCAACGCAGCGACCCCGCAACAGCAGCGCATGGCCGACTGTTCGGCAAAGGACAAAGGGCTGAAAGGCGACGCCTACACGCCCGCGCAGAGCACATGCCTGAGCTCGCACGCAGCCGCACCGGCAACCCCTGCCACACCGCAGGAGCGCATGAAGAAGTGCAACGCAGATGCCGCCACCAGAAAGCTCGCCGGCGACGCCCGCAAGACCTTCATGAGCAGCTGCCTCAAGGCATCGTAAAAACAGCGAAGAAAGGCCCCATCCACGCATGGCGTGGATCTACTGACCACCGGAAAACTGTCGAAGGCGGGGCGGTGTCGGATTGCGGGGTGTCAGCCGCATGGATGCGGCTGCCAAGCCTACAAGGACGTACTTGCGGCGTCCCCGCAATCCGACACCGCCCCTCCACCCACGGACAGCCCGCTGTTGCTGTTGCTGTTGCTGTTGCCTTTGATTCGGCAGGTGCAGGGCGCAGCCCTGCCGGCCAACCTCACCCCAACGCCCGCGCCTTCAGTTCGTCCTGCTCATGCAGCGTCACGAAACGTCCCTTCTCATCCCGCCCGACCTGCGCCAGCGCCACCTGCGGATCATGGGTGAAGAACAGATGCACGTTGCGCGCCAGCTTGTCTTCCAGGAACTGCCGCTTCTCGTCGATCAGCAGCTCGGCGTTGCGGTCGTACCCCATGGTGATCGGCACGTGCACCCACGAGCGACCCGGAATCAGATCGGCGCAGAACACTACGCCGCCGTGCGCCTGCTCGCCTGCGCGCGCCTGCCCCACGATCTCGGCCAGCATCAGCCCCGGCGTATGCCCGTCGCTGTAACTGAAGCGCACGCTGTGGCCAAGCACTTTCGAATACTCGCCGTCCACCACTTCCAGGCGGCCACTGGCCTGCAGCAGGCCCGGCAGTTCTGGAATGAAGCTGGCGCGATCGCGCGGGTGCGGCTGCAGCGCGCGCTGCCAATGCTGCGCACCGACCACGTAAGTCGCATTGGGGAACAGCAGTTCCGGTTCACGGCCTTCGTGCCACGCGGCCAACAGGCCGCCGGCATGGTCGAAGTGCAGATGGCTGAGCACCACCACGTCGATGTCTTCGTGCTCGAAGCCGGCTTCGCGCAGTGAATCGATCAGCACATGCTGGCTTTCCTGCACGCCATAACGCTCGCGCATGCGCGGCTCGAAGAACGCACCGATGCCGGTTTCGAACAGCACCGTCCTGCCTTCCAGCGGGCTCGCCAACAACGCACGACAGGCCAGCTCGATGCGGTTGAGCTCATCCGGTGCTGCCCACTTTTCCCACAACGCGCGCGGCGCGTTGCCGAACATTGCACCGCCATCCAGGCGTTGGGTATTACCGCGGATCGACCATAGTTTCATGACGCAATTATCGGTGGCCGCTCGTTAAATAATCGCTAGCCGGAAAACGAAAAACCCCGCCGGGTGGCGGGGTCCTTCAGCGGTTCCAGGGAAGCCCGGCGCACGCAGCGGTCAACGCGCCGGCACGACCTGGGCACTGCCGACCGGGTTGCGCGGGTCACTGCCGCCAAACAGTTTGTTGGCCTTGCGGTCCCATTCCACCGTCTGCAGGTTGCCCCACACGTGGCTGGAACCGCGGCCGCCGGCAGCGACCTCGCCCGGCAGGTCGATCCTGTGGCCCATCGCCTGCAGCTGCTTGATGGTGCCAGCGTCGAAAGCATTGCTTTCCGCTTCGATCAGGTCCGGCAGCCACTGGTGGTGGTAGCGCGGCAGCGCGGCGACCTGCTGCGCGTCCAGGCCAGCGTCGTAGCCCAGGATACCCAGCAGCACCATGGTGATGATGCGGCTGCCACCGGGCGTGCCCAGCACGATCACCTTGTCGTCGTTTTCCATGAAGGTGGGCGTCATCGAGCTGAGCATGCGCTTGCCCGGCTTCGGCGCGTTGGCGGCGTAGCCCATCACGCCAAAGGCATTGGGCGTTCCCGGCTTCAGCGCGAAGTCGTCCATCTCGTTGTTCAGCAGCACGCCGGTGCCCTTCGGAATCAGGCCCGAGCCGTACAGCAGGTTGACGGTCTGGGTGGCGCCGACCCGGTTGCCATCACGGTCGATGATCGAGAAGTGGGTGGTCTCGTCATCCTCCAGCGGCGTCGGGTTGCCCGACAGCAGGTCGCTGGGGGTCGCCTTTTCCGGGTGGATGGTCGCACGCAGGCCCTGCGCGTAATCCTTGCTGGCCAGCACCTTCTGCGGGATCTGCACGAAATCCGGGTCGCCGAGGAAGAAGGTGCGGTCACGGTAGGCACGACGCATCGACTCGACCACCAGGTGGGTGCGGTGCGCGGCATCCATCTGCTTGATGTCCCAGCCTTCCAGGATCTGCAGCATGCTGGCCAGGGCGATGCCACCGGAGGACGGCGGCGGTGCGGTGGTGATCTTCCAGCCGTTGTAGTTGAAGACGATCGGCGCACGCTGCTTGACGCGGTAGCCGGCAAGCTCTTCGGCGGTCCACTTGCCACCCGCCTGCTTCACGCCGGCCAGCAGCAGCTTGCCGGTCTGGCCCTTGTAGAAGCCGTCGAAGCCACCGGCCGCCAGGCGCTCCAGGGTCTGCGCCAGTTCCGGCTGCTTGAACAGGTCACCGGTGGCGATCGGCTTGCCATTGCGCAGGTAGACCTCGCGCGTACCGGGATAACGCTCCATCACTTCACGGCGCGAGGCATAGCCCTTGGCCATGCGGTCATAGACCGGGAAGCCTTCACGCGCGATGCGGATCGCCGGCTGCAACGACGCTGACAGCGGCAGCCTGCCGTGCTTGGCCGACAGTTCGACCAGCGCCGCCGGCAGGCCCGGAATGCCGGCCGACCACGGGCCGTTGACCGAGCGGTCGCGGTCCAGGTCACCCTTCTTGTCGAGGAAGGCCTGCGGCGTGGCCGCGGCCGGCGCGGTCTCGCGCGCGTCCAGCATCACGTCCTTGCCGGTGGCCGCATCATGCAGCAGGAAAAAGCCGCCGCCACCGAGGCCGGAGCTGATCGGCTCGACCACTGCCAGGGTGGAGGACACCGCCACCGCCGCGTCGAAGGCGTTGCCGCCCTGGGCCAGGATGTCGACACCGGCCTGGGTGGCCAAGGCGTGACCGCTGGCGATGGCGGCGCCATCGGGGCGCTCGGCACGGACCGGGGCATCAGCCCAGGCGACGGAACTCAGCAGCAGGCCGAGCAGCAACAGGGGGCGGGCGAACGACTTCATTCGGATGGGGGCTCCGCATAGAGTTCGGGATGATCGTGCTGCAGTTGGCGCAACTTGGCCAGCAGCTCGATTTCGGTTTCGACGATGTCCGGATCGGGGTCGATGCATTCGACCGGGCAGACGACCACGCACTGCGGTTCGTCGAAATGGCCCACGCACTCGGTACAGCGGGCGGGGTCGATCACGTAGATGGTTTCACCCATCGTGATGGCCTGGTTCGGGCAGGCCGGCTCGCATACGTCGCAGTTGACGCAGAGCTCATTGATTTTCAGCGACATGGCGATACTCCACGCCCGCGCCTTGGGACAAGGACCGGCCTGCGCGGGCGCGCGGGCCGGTCAGGTCATCAGCGGCGCCCATCTCAGGGCGCCGCCCGGGCCGTGCCGAAGCACGACCGCCTCGGCTCGGTCTTACTTGGCTTCGACGAAGATGTACTCGGCGCCGGTCGGCTGCACAGCCGCCTGCACGCGGGCGTTGTCGGCGGACTGGCCGATGAAGACGACGCGCACGCCCTTCATCGAATCCGGCGAGACGTCCTTGAACACGGTCTGGATCATGTCAGCCATCTTGCCGGAGGCCGACGAACCGAAGGCCAGCATGTTGCCCGGCTGCACGCCACGGGCTACGGCCTGGGTCGCGCTTTCGGTCTGGCGCTCGTACTTGGCCTGGAAGTCCGGATCCGATTCCGGCGAGAGGTAGTACAGGAACGGGCTGTTGGTGATGTTGCCCATGTTCTGGATGGCCACTTCCTGCAGGTACTTCTTCCAGCCTGCGTCGTCTTCCTTGGCCGGCGCGACCAGCGCCTGCTTGGCTTCGTCGACCGGAGCGGCTTCTTCCTTCTTGCAGGCGGTGAAAGCCAGGGCAAACGAAGCGATCAGCATCGCGCGCATGGTGTTGTTCATGGGTTTCCTCCCGGAATGTTGCGTGTTGGTGTGCGTAATGGATTGCGTGGTGCTACAGGATCTACTGCTGGCCAGGGCTTACGACTGCGCCGACTTCGCTTCGCGGACCTTGCGCAGCGCCTCGAGCACGGCGGCCGGCACGAAGCCGGACACATCGCCACCCAGGCGTGCGATCTCGCGGACCAGCGAGGACGAGATGAAGCTGTGCTGCTCGGCGGGGGTCAGGAACAGGGTCTCGACCTCCGGAATCAGGTGGCGGTTCATGCTCGCCATCTGGAATTCGTACTCGAAGTCGGACACCGCGCGCAGCCCGCGCAGCAGCACACCGCCCTGCACCGAACGTACAAAATGGGCCAGCAGCGTATCGAAGCCGATGACCTCGACGTTGCTGTGGTGGCCCAGGGCGCCACGCGCCAGCTGCACGCGCTGTTCCAGCGGCAGGGCCGGCCCCTTCGAGGGGCTCTGCGCCACGCCCACCACGACCTTTTCAAACAGCGGCGCGGCCCGGCTCACCAGGTCGATATGACCATTGGTGATGGGGTCGAACGTGCCGGGATAGACGGCGATGCGGCGGTTGGCCACGGTCATGGGCGGTAGCAGATGTTCAGATGAGGTCAAAGTGTAGCAGCGGCGCGGCGGTACAGGGCAAAGCGCACCTCGCGGGTGCCGCCATCGCGGTGCAGCAGCCATTCCGGGGGCAGCGCCGGCGCGTGGCCGGCCGGCGATTCCAGGTACAGCCAGGCATCGGCGGCCAGGTGCCGCGGCAGCTGGGCCAGAACGTCCTGCCACAGGCCATCGGCGAACGGCGGGTCGATGAACACCAGATCCGCCTGCTGTGCCGGCGCGGCCTGCAGCCAGCGCAGTGCATCGGCCTGGGCGACCGTCACGACGTCACCCGCCTGCAGTCTGGCCACGGCCGCCGACAGGTTGCGCGCCAGCTGCGGGTCGCGCTCGACCAGGGTGGCATGCGCGGCCCCCCGCGAGACCGCCTCCAGCCCCAGCGCGCCGCTGCCGGCGAACAGGTCCAGCACGCGCGCCCCGCCCAGCTTGGGCATCAACCAGTTGAACAGGGTCTCACGCACGCGGTCGCTGCTGGGCCGCAGGCCCGGCAGGGTCGGAACCGGCAGTCGGGTATTGCGCCAGCGCCCACCGATGATGCGCACCTGGCCTTCGTTGCCACCGCGGCCGCTCACAGGCGCCTCTGGCGAGGTTCATTCGAGAATTTCAGCATGAGCGGGATTGTAGTTCGGCCGGGCTGCGCCCGGCACCCGCAGAGGCCGAAGCAACGTCAAAAGCTGGTTTCCTGTGGGTTGGCGGGGTGGGTCCGGTTGAGGGGGACGCTGCAAGTACGTCCCTGTAAGCTCGGTCGCCGCATCCATGCGGCTCACGCCCCTCAACCGGACCCACCCCGCCTTCGACAGTTTTCCGCGATCTGTCAAACGGCTCTTGGGGGATTTCGATATCTGAGAGATTTCATCCACGCATGGCGTGGATCTACTGCAGGTCGCGACGATCTGTCGAAGGCGGGGCACTGTGGGTTTGCGGGGTGTGAGCGGCATGGATGCCGCGACCAAGCCCCCATGGACGGGTTTACGGCGTCCCCGCAAACCCACAGTGCCCCGCCATCCCACGGAATGCCGCTGTTGCTGTTGCTGTTGCTGTTGCTTTGGCCTCGGCGGGTGCAGGGCGCAGCCCTGCCAGAACAACCCCTTGATTTCGGGACAATCACCCCTACCCCTTGGCGAGGCCGCACGCGCTTGCGCGGCACCGCACATGGAGCCCTACCCGATGACCGAGACGACCCAGACCGAAACCCTTGGCTTCCAGACCGAAGTCAAGCAGCTGCTGCAGCTGATGATCCACTCGCTGTACTCCAACAAGGAGATCTTCCTCCGCGAGCTGGTCTCCAATGCCGCCGACGCCGCCGACAAGCTGCGCTTCGAAGCCCTGACCCAGCCCGAGCTGCTGGAAGGCGACAGCGAGCTGCGCGTGCGCGTCAGCTTCGATCCGGCCGCCCACACCATCACCATCGACGACAACGGCATCGGCATGAGCCGCGCCGATGCCATCACCCACCTCGGCACCATCGCCAAGTCCGGCACCGGCGACTTCCTGCGCCAGCTGTCCGGCGACCAGAAGAAGGACTCGCAGCTGATCGGCCAGTTCGGCGTCGGCTTCTACAGCGCCTTCATCGTCGCCGACGAAGTGGAAGTCACTTCGCGCCGCGCAGGCCTGGCCGCCAATGAAGGCGTGCGCTGGACCTC
This sequence comes from Stenotrophomonas sp. G4, assembly GCF_003428825.1. NCBI lineage: Bacteria > Pseudomonadati > Pseudomonadota > Gammaproteobacteria > Lysobacterales > Lysobacteraceae > Stenotrophomonas > Stenotrophomonas sp. G4. The sequence continues at coordinate 1,742,500 of NZ_CP031741.1, read as the reverse complement.
GCGTGGCGAAGGCGATTTCGATGTCGCCACCATCGACAAGGCCGAGCGCGGCACCCGCATCGTCCTGCACCTGAAGGACGGCGAGCACGACTTCGCCGATGGCTGGCGCCTGCGCAGCATCCTCAAGAAGTACTCCGACCACATCGGCCTGCCGATCCAGATGCCCAGGGAAGGCGGCGAAGAAGGCGCCGCGATCGAGTGGGAAACCGTCAACCGCGCCAGCGCGCTGTGGACCCGCCCGCGCACCGAGATCAGCGATGCGGAGTACACCGAGTTCTACAAGCACGTCGCCCACGACCACAGCGACCCGCTGGCGTGGAGCCACAACAAGGTCGAAGGCAAGCTGGAGTACACCTCGCTGCTGTACGTGCCGGGCCGCGCGCCGTTCGACCTGTACCACCGTGATGCGCCCAAGGGCCTGAAGCTGTACGTGCAGCGCGTGTTCGTGATGGACCAGGCCGAACAGTTCCTGCCGCTGTACCTGCGTTTCATCAAGGGCGTGGTCGATTCCAACGACCTGTCGCTGAATGTCTCGCGCGAAATCCTGCAGTCCGGCCCGGTCATCGATTCGATGAAGGCCGCACTGACCAAGCGTTCGCTGGACATGCTGGAGAAGCTGTCCAGCGACAAGCCCGAGCAGTACGCCACGTTCTGGAAGGAATTCGGCCAGGTGCTGAAGGAAGGCCCGGCCGAGGACTACAACAACCGTGAGAAGGTCGCCGGCCTGCTGCGCTTCGCTTCCACCCGTGGCGACGGCGATGCACAGACCGTCTCGCTGGCCGACTACATCGGCCGCATGGCCGAAGGCCAGGACAAGATCTATTACCTGACCGGCGAGAGCTACAGCCAGGTGCGCAACAGCCCGCACCTGGAAGTGTTCCGCAAGAAGGGCATCGAAGTCCTGCTGCTGACCGATCGCATCGACGAGTGGCTGATGGGCTACCTGACCGATTTCGACGGCAAGGGCTTCGTCGACATCGCCCGCGGCGACCTCGACCTGGGCGCGCTGGAGAGCGAAGCGGACAAGCAGGAGCAGGAAGCCGCAGCCAAGGACAAGCAGGGCCTGGTCGAACGCCTGAAGAACGTGCTCGGCGATGACGTGGCCGAAGTGCGCGTGTCGCACCGCCTGACCGATTCGCCGGCGGTGCTGGCCATCGGCGAACAGGACCTGGGCCTGCAGATGCGCCAGATCCTGGAAGCCAGCGGCCAGAAGGTGCCCGACAGCAAGCCGGTACTGGAGATCAACCCGGGTCATCCGCTGATCGCCAAGCTGGATGCCGAAGCCGATGGCGCACGTTTCGACGACCTGGGCCGGGTGCTGTTCGACCAGGCCGCACTGGCCGCCGGCGACAGCCTGAAGGACCCGGGTGCCTATGTGGCCCGTCTGAACAAGCTGCTGCTGGAGCTGTCGGCCTGACCGATGCCGGGATCGCCCGGCCTGGTGGGTGCCAACCTCGGTTGGCACCGCCATTGCCCCGGTAGATGCCAACCTGGGTTGGCGCCGCCATTGGCCTGGTAAATGCCAACCTTGGTTGGCGCTGCTGTTGGCCTGGTAGATGCCAACCTTGGTTGGCGCTTGAAAAGCTGCCGAGCATGGCTTGACTGCAAAAGCGTGCCAACCAAGGTTGGCACCTACCAGAGCCGGTCGGATCAGGCCTGCCGATCCAGCAGCGAGCCCAGCATCTGGTCCTCGCGGCGGATCAGCGCAGCATTGGCGGCGAAGGCCACCACCTCGGACTTGGCAGCCAACAGGTCGCCCAGCGGTGCGGTCGGATCGGTGTCGCCATGGGACGTCACGCGGGTGTCCACCCCGCCCTGCGCTGCGGCATCGCGCTGCAGCTGCAGTCGTGGCGCATCCGGGGTCGCCAGGTTGGCCACATTGTGTGCAGCCACCTGCACGCCCTGCTGGGCCGCACGCATCCCGCTGAGCGCAACACCTGTCACATCGTTCATCGGCGGTCTCCCAGGCCACCCAACGCAGCCCTCCGGACCGGTTAACGGCCGCGCAGCTGCGACCTTGAGTCCACGCCGGCCATACAGGCCCGGGTGGTAGCATATCCCTCTGATTTCAGCGCCTTTTGCCAATGCTCAGTTTTTTCCGCCGCAAGAAGCCCCAGGACGCCGCCACACCGGACGCGCCCAAGACCCAGCACTACTCGGCTGAAGAGCTGGCGGCGGCATTCCCGTCGGCCGCGCCACCCGAGCAGGCCCCGGCCGCACCGGTAGCCCCGCCGACGGTGGAAGCGCCTGTGCCAGCGGCCACGCCCGAGGTCGTTGCCCCCGCAACGTCAACCGCGCCGGCCCCGCAAGCAACACTGCAGACGGCGCAGGAAACCATCCCCGAAGCCACGCCCGCCCGCGTGCTGGCGCCGGAGAACTTCGAAGCCGAAGCGGCCGCCGCCGCCGCGGTGCTTGCCCCGCTGGCCCCGGTCATCCCGGCGCAGGAACCGGCCGCCCCCGCCGCCGACCTGCCGGTGCTGGTCGATACCCCGGCCGCCCCGGCGGGCAAGCCCGGCTGGCGCGAGCGCCTGCGCAACAGTGCGTTCGCCCGCAGTTTCGGTGGCCTGTTCTCGCGCAACCCCAAGCTCGATGACGACCTGCTGGACGAGATCGAGACCGCGCTGCTGACCGCCGACGTCGGCGTTGCCGCCACCACCGACCTGATTGCTGACCTGCGCAAGCGCATGAAGGCGCGCGAGTTCATCGATGCCAATGCCCTGCTGGCGGCACTGCGCGCGGACCTGATCGCGATCCTGCAGCCGGTATCCAAGCCGCTGGTCATCGACCGCAACGCCAAGCCCTTCGTGGTGCTGACCGTGGGCGTCAACGGCGTCGGCAAGACCACCACCATCGGCAAGCTGGCCAAGCGTTTCAAGGACGAGGGCCACAGCCTGATGCTGGCCGCTGGCGATACCTTCCGCGCCGCCGCCGTCGCCCAGCTGCAGATCTGGGGCGAGCGCAACGGCGTGGCCGTGGTCGCGCAGGGGCAGAACGCTGATGCCGCCTCGGTGGCCTACGATGCGCTGCAGGCCGGCAAGGCCCGCGGCACCTCGGTGCTGATCGCCGATACCGCAGGCCGCCTGCACACCCAGTCCGGGCTGATGAACGAGCTGGGCAAGATCCGCCGCGTGCTCGGCAAGATCGACGAGAACGCGCCGCACGAAGTGCTGATGGTGATCGACGGCACCACCGGCCAGAACGCGCTTTCGCAGCTGCGCCAGTTCAATGCCGCAGTGAAGGTGACCGGCCTGGTGGTGACCAAGCTGGACGGTACTGCCAAGGGCGGCGTGGTGTTCGCGCTGGCCCGTGAGTTCGGCATTCCGATCCGTTTCGCTGGCATCGGCGAGCGCCCGGAGGACCTGCGCGTGTTCGATCCGGAAGCCTTCGTCGACGCCCTGTTGCCCGAAGCGCTGGGTGCCTGATACACCGTGCAGCCACGCGTGGCGTGGCTCTACTGCAACCCGGTAGAGCCACCCCATGGGTGACCGGCCGCTGCCGTAGTAGAGCCACCCATGGGTGGCTGCCCCCTGGAGTACCGATGCCCCGCCAGCCGAACGCCAGCGCCACGTCCGACCCTGAGCACGGCTTCGTTGCCCGCCTGCTGCACTGGTTCGACGGCCACGGCCGCCACGACCTGCCCTGGCAGCATCCGCGCAGCCCATACCGGGTGTGGTTGTCGGAGATCATGCTGCAGCAGACCCAGGTGGCCACGGTCATTCCGTACTTCCACCGTTTCCTGCAGCACTTCCCCACCCTGCCCGAACTTGCCGCCGCCAGCAACGACGCGGTGATGGCGCAGTGGGCCGGCCTGGGCTACTACGCCCGCGCACGCAATCTGCACGCGGCCGCCAAGCGCTGCGTGGCCGAGCACGGCGGCGACCTGCCGCGTGACTTCGATGCCCTGCACGACCTGCCCGGCATCGGCCGCAGCACCGCCGGCGCGATCCTCAGCCAGGCCTGGAACGACCCGTTCGCGATCCTCGATGGCAACGTCAAGCGCGTGCTCAGCCGCTATCACGGCGTCGAAGGCTTCCCTGGCCTGCCCGCCATCGAAAAGCAGCTGTGGGCCATCGCCGAAGCGCAGGTCGCCCAGGTGCCGGCTGGACGCATGGCCGACTACACCCAGGCGCAGATGGACCTCGGTGCCACGGTCTGCAGCCGGTCCAGACCGGCCTGCGTGATCTGTCCGCTGCAGGCCGATTGCGTGGCACGTCGCGAAGGCCGCACCGCCGAGCTGCCAACCGCAAAGCCAGGCAAGACGCTGCCCGAACGCGAGGCGGTGGCCCTGCTGCTGCGCGACAAGCAGCAGCGCGTGCTGCTGCAGAAGCGGCCGGACACCGGCATCTGGGCACAATTGTGGACGCTTCCGCAGGCCGATGCGGGCAGCGAGCTGCAGGACTGGTTCGACGTCCACGTCGATGGTTCGCTGGAAGATGCCGAGGAACTGCCTGTGCTGCAGCACACCTTCAGCCACTACAAACTGCACCTGCAGGTATTGTCACGGCAGGTGCACGGCCTGCGCGTGGAAGAACCCACGCTGCGCTGGGTTGGCGCCGCCGAACTGCCTGCACTGGGCTTGCCTGCCCCCATCCGCAAACTGCTTGAGGGCGCGCCCATCAAGAGCCCGAAGCGAACTTCCGCAAAATCCCGCAACCACGAGTGAGTGCCATGCCCCGAACCGTCTTCTGCCAGTACGAACAACGCGATGCCGAGGGCCTGGACTTCGTGCCTTACCCGGGCGAGCTGGGCCAGCGCGTGTTCAACCACATCGGCAAGCCGGCGTGGACCGCATGGCTGGCACACCAGACCATGCTGATCAACGAGAACCGCCTTTCCCCGCGAAAGCCGGAGCATCGCGCCTTCCTGGAGACGGAACTGGTGAAGTTCCTGTTCGAGAAGGACGCGGAGAAGCCCGCCGGGTTCACCCCCGAAGCCTGACCTGCCGGTAGCGCCGGGCCATGCCCGGCGTCCAGCCATCCGCCGGGCATGGCCCGGCGCTACCGCTCTACTTCGCGGATTCCTCGCGTTCCTGCACCTGCGCCTGCCGCAGTTCCTTTTCCTCCGCCCGCAGCGAGTTCACGTCCAGCTTGCGGATGCTGTTGATGAAGCACGGCACGCGTGGACCGCCGGTGGGATCGCGCACCAGCACCTTGTCGAAGCGCGCCGAAACGCGGTTCATCCGGCTGGTCAGGCCGATGGCGGTCGCATAGGGCAGATCCTGGCAGGGACCATTCAATTCCAGCAGGTAGGCCTCGCTCGGCCGCGTCCACACCGCCAGCGCGCTGTCACCCAGCTCGGTCCAGCCATTGAGGCTGCCGAAAAACTGCATGTCGTTCTGCGGCGCGCCAGCGTGGGCACGATACAGGTCGAGTTTCTCGGCGCTGCTGAGCCGACCGGTAGTCGCGCAGGCGGCCATGGCCAGGCAGAGGCTGGCCAACAGAATCGGGGTCTTCATGGCGATCTCCACAAGGGAACTGCGTGCATCATGCGCCCCGCCAGGTGGTGCCGGCGCAACGGCCGGCAGCCCCGTTCAGGCCCTGCATCGAATCCGGTAGTCGCCAACCTTGGTTGGCGCCTGGCCGGCCGCTCAGACGTCGGCGTGGGCCAGCGCGTGCAGGCGCCCTTCGCGCAGCTCCAGCACCCGGTCCAGGCGTCGTGCCAGCGAGCGGTCATGGGTCACCAGCACCAGGCTGGTATGCCGCGCACGGTTGAGCTCCAGCATCAGCTCGAACACGGTCGCAGCAGTGCGGTCATCCAGGTTGCCGGTCGGCTCGTCGCCCAGCACGCAGGCCGGATGATTGACCAATGCACGCGCCACCGCGGCACGCTGGCGTTCACCGCCGGACAGTTCGCCGGGCTTGTGGTCCAGGCGATGGCCGAGGCCGACCGATTCCAGCAGCGCAGTCGCACGCGTGCTGGCCTCGGCCACCGCAGTACCGGCCAGCATCACCGGCATCATCACGTTTTCCAGCGCGGTGAATTCCGGCAGCAGGTGGTGGAACTGGTAGACGAAACCCAGCGCCTGGTTGCGCAGCAGGCCGCGCGAGGTGTCCGACAGCGCCGACATGCGCTGGCCGGTGACATACACCTCGCCCGCAGTCGGCGTATCCAGCCCGCCCAGCAGGTGCAGCAGCGTGCTCTTGCCGGCACCGGAGGCACCGATGATCGCAACCGTCTCACCTGCAGTCACCGTCAGGTCCAGCCCGTCGAACACCGGGGTCTGCATGCGCCCTTCGGCGTAGGTCTTGCCCAGCCCTTCGGCACGGATCACTTCATCGCCGCGGTTGAAGACCTTATTCATAGCGCAGGGCCTCCGCCGGCTGGGTGCGTGCTGCCCGCCAGGCGGGATACAGAGTGGCCAGGAAGCTCATCAGCAACGCGACCAGGGTGATCACCACGATGTCGCTGGTCTGCATGTCGGTCGGCAGGCCTGTGATGTAGTACACATCCTCCGGCAGCAGCTTGACGTTGAACACCGACTCGATGGCGCCGAGGATGCGTTCCAGGTTCAGGGTCAGGGTGATGCCGCCGATCAGGCCGGCAAGGGTGCCGAAGATGCCGATCAGCGAGCCCTGCACCATGAACACCTGCATCACCCCGCCCGGGGTCAAGCCAAGGGTGCGCAGGATCGCGATATCGGCCTGCTTGTCGGTCACCAGCATCACCTGCGAGGACACCAGATTGAACGCGCCCATGGCGATGATCAGCGAGAGCAGGATGCCCATCACCACTTTTTCCATGCGCAGCGAGTGGTACAGGTTGGCATTCTGCTGGGTCCAGTCGCTGACCCGATAGGCACCGCCGAGGTTCTGCGCCAGGTCCACGCCCACCTCCAGCGAGCGGTCCATGTCATGCAGTTTCAGGCGCACGCCGGTGGCGCCATCCGAACGCAGCACGCGCTCCAGGTCTTTCATGTTGGCAAAACCCACACCGCGATCGACCTCGTTGTAACCGGCCTCGAAGATGCCGCTGACGGTGAAGCGCTTCATCCGCGGCACCGCGCCGGCTGGCGTGCCCTGCACTTCGGCGAAGGTCACCAGCACCTGGTCGCCGACGTCCACGCCCAGCCAGACGGCCAGTTCCTTGCCCAGCAACAGGTTGAAGCTGCCCGGGGTCAGGCTGCCGTAGCTGCCCTTGGTGACCTTCTTGTCGATCACCGACACCTTCGGTTCCAGTGCCGGGTCGATGCCCTGGATGATCGCACCCTGCACGCGCGGGCCGCTGATCATCGACTGGATCTCGATATACGGCGCAGCACCGGCCACGCGCGGATCCTTGCTGGCCACATCGACCACGCGCATCCAGTCCGGCATCGGTTCGCCGTCGCGGCTGATGGTGGTGTGCGCGGTCATCTGCAGCAGGCGGCTGCGGATTTCCTTCTGGAAACCGCTCATGACCGCCAATGTGGTGATCAGCACCGTCACCCCGAGCGCGATGCCCAGGATCGATGCCATCGAAATGAAGGAGATGAAGCCGTTGCGGCGCTTGGCGCGCAGGTAGCGCAGGCCAATGGCCACGGGAATGGGTTTGAACATGCAGGCACGCCGGTCGATTCAGCCTATGGTGCCACCGACCGGGGCCGACGGGAAACGCTTCGTGCGGCCACGGCCAGTCGCAGTTCACGTCGTTGTGCACGATCGAGTACGTCCGGCCAGAACAACAGGCGTCTGCGACGCCAACCCTCGCGCCAGTGCAGCAGCAGCCAGGGCCCGCGCACCACCAGCCGGGGCTCGGCAATATCGCCGCCGTCCAGCCGCAGCAGCGCTGGCAGGGGCGACAGCTGCAGCACGACAGGGCGCCGCCGCAGGCGCCAGGCCAGTTCAGCCAGGCCAAGCGCCCAGACCGCGATCAACGCCGGAAGCAGATGCGCGGACGGCAGATCCGAAGCGCGCAGCAGCCATGGCGCGGCCAGCAGTACCGCCAGCTGGGCGCCGGCCTGCAGCCGCGACGGGCGCCACTCAAGGCTTGAGGGCGAGGATCCTGTGCATGAGGGGGACGGCGTGTGCATGCGGGCAGGCCTCGTAGCCCATGAACCAGCGCCACAACTTATCGTCCTCGCAATCGAGCAGGAACAGGAAAACCTCGCGGTCTTCGGTCGGCGCACTGCTCCATTCGCGGTCCAGGTAGCGACCGAACAACTGGTCCAGTTCACGCATGCCGCGCCGGCACCGCCAGCGCAGCTTCTTCAGCAGGATTTCTTCATCCATTGTGTTTCTCCAGATACAGCAAAGCCACGCATGGCGTGGCTCTGCTGGGGTCATGCAACTACCCGGCACCGTATCAGGCGCGGCGTTCCATCATCAGCTTCTTGATCTCGGCGATCGCCAGCGCCGGGTTCAGGCCCTTCGGGCAGGTCCGGGCGCAGTTCATGATGGTGTGGCAGCGGTACAGCTTGAACGGATCTTCCAGATCGTCCAGGCGCGCACCGGTGTCCTCGTCGCGCGAATCGATGATCCAGCGGTAGGCCTGCAGCAGGATCGCCGGGCCCAGGTAACGCTCGCCGTTCCACCAGTAGCTCGGGCAGCTGGTCGAGCAGCACGCGCACAGGATGCACTCGTACAGGCCATCGAGCTTCCTGCGGTCTTCCGGCGACTGCAGGCGCTCACGGTCCGGCGGTGCCGGGGTCTGGGTGCGGATCCACGGCTTGATCGAGGCGTACTGCGCGTAGAAGTGGGTCAGGTCCGGAACCAGATCCTTGACCACGTTCATGTGCGGCAGCGGGTAGATCGGCACTTCCTTCTTGCCGCAGTCCGAGATGGCCCGGGTGCAGGCCAGGGTGTTGGTGCCGTCGATGTTCATCGCGCACGAACCACAGATGCCTTCGCGGCACGAGCGGCGGAAGGTCAGGGTCGGGTCGATCTCGTTCTTGATCTTGATCAGCGCGTCCAGGACCATCGGACCGCAGGCGTCCAGATCGACGTCATAGGTGTCGGTGCGCGGATTGCTGTCGTCGTCCGGACTCCAGCGATAGATCTTGAAGGTGCGCACGTTCTTGCCGCCGGTCTTGGCGGGGAAGTGCTTGCCCTTCGTGATCTTGGAATTCTTGGGGAGTGAAAACTCGGCCATGGCTGCTCTCGTTGGCTCAGGCGGCCCGCGCCCGAGGGCGCGGATTGCATGTTAGGCGGGGTCGGATCAGTACACGCGCGGCTTCGGCGGCACCACGGACACGTCATCAGTCAACGTGTACATGTGCACCGGACGGTAGTCGAAGCTGCACTTGCCCTTCTCGTCCACGCTGACCAGGGTGTGCTTCTGCCAATTGACGTCGTCGCGGTCCGGGAAGTCCTCGTGCGCGTGTGCGCCGCGGCTTTCCTTGCGCTGCTCGGCCGAGTTGATCGTCGCCACTGCATTCAGCAGCAGGTTGTTCAGCTCGTAGGTCTCGATCAGGTCCGAGTTCCAGACCAGCGAACGGTCGGAGACCTTCACGTCCTGGAACGAATCGAAGATCTTGTCCATCTTCTCGCAACCTTCCTTCAGCGTCTGGCTGGTACGGAAGACCGCCGCGTCGGCCTGCATGGTGCGCTGCATGCGATCGCGGATGACCGAAGTCGGGGTATCGCCGTTGGCGTGGCGCAGCTTGTCCAGCAGGCCCAGCGCCTTGTCGCAGGCGTCGGCCGGCAGGGTCTTGTGCGCCGCGCCCGGGGTGATCGTCGCCGCGCAACGGTTGGCCACCGCACGCCCGAACACCACCAGGTCCAGCAGCGAGTTCGAACCCAGGCGGTTGGCACCGTGCACCGAAACGCAGGCCGCTTCGCCGATGGCGTACAGGCCCGGCACGACCGCATCGGGGTTCTCGCCGTCCTTGCGCACCACTTCACCGTGGTAGTTGGTCGGGATGCCGCCCATGTTGTAGTGCACGGTCGGAATCACCGGGATCGGCTGCTTGTGCACGTCGACGCCGGCGAAGATGCGCGCGCTTTCGGCGATGCCCGGCAGCTTGTCGTCGATCACGCCCGGGCCGAGGTGGGTCAGATCGAGCAGGATGTGGTCCTTGTGCTCGCCCACGCCGCGGCCTTCGCGGATCTCGATGGTCATCGAACGGCTGACCACGTCGCGCGAAGCCAGGTCCTTGTAGTGCGGTGCGTAACGCTCCATGAAGCGCTCGCCGCTGCTGTTGCGCAGGATGCCGCCTTCACCGCGGACACCCTCGGTGATCAGGCAGCCGGCGCCGTAGATGCCGGTCGGGTGGAACTGCACGAACTCCATGTCCTGCATGGCGATGCCGGCGCGCATTGCCAGGCCGCCACCGTCGCCGGTGCAGGTATGCGCCGAGGTGGCGCTGAAGTAGGCGCGGCCGTAGCCGCCGGTGGCCAGCACCACGCCCTGGGCACGGAACAGGTGCAGCGTGCCGTCGGACATGTCCAGCGCGAGCACGCCGCGGCAGGCACCTTCGTCGTCGAAGATCAGGTCGAGCGCGAAGTACTCGATCATGAAGCGTGCGTCGTGCTTCAGCGACTGCTGGTACAGCGTGTGCAGCATCGCGTGGCCGGTACGGTCGGCCGCCGCGCAGGTACGCTGCGCCGCCGGGCCTTCGCCGTACTTGGTGGTCATGCCACCGAACGGACGCTGGTAGATCTTGCCTTCGGCGGTGCGGCTGAACGGCACGCCGTAGTGCTCGAGCTCGATGATCGCCGGAATCGCTTCGCGGCACATGTACTCGATGGCGTCCTGGTCGCCCAGCCAGTCCGAACCCTTGATGGTGTCGAAGAAGTGGTAACGCCAGTCGTCCTCGCCCATGTTGCCGAGCGCGGCGGAGATACCACCCTGGGCAGCAACCGTGTGCGAACGGGTCGGGAAGACCTTGGTCAGGCACACGGTCTGCAGGCCCTTGGCGGCCAGGCCGAACGTGGCACGCAGGCCGGCGCCGCCGGCACCCACCACGACCATGTCGTACTTGTGTTCGGTAATCTTGTAAGCGGACATCTAGTCTGGATTCCTGTCTTGGCGCCTGGGCTCAGGCAACGCCGAGGGCGATGCGGCCCACCGCAAACACACTGACGATCATGCCGAGCACGGCAACGAACTTCACTGCGGTCTGCAGCACCAGGGCCAGCAGCGATTCGTGGATGTAGTCCTCCAGCACGACCTGCAGGCCGAGCTGGGCATGCCAGAACATGGCGATCAGCAGGCCGATCAGCGGAACGGCGTTCCACGGCTTGGCGATCGCGGCGGTGGCGGTCACGTAATCCGAGCCCAGCAGGCCCAGCACGAACACCAGGAACCAGATGCCCAGCACCACCAGCGCGGCGGCGGTCAGGCGCTGATGCACGAAGTGCTCGGTGCCGGTCTTGGCCGAACCGAGACCGCGCACGCCCTTCAACGGGGTACGGAACTTGCTCATGCGGCACCTCCGAACAGCACATAGGCCCACACCGCCAGGGTGATCAGCAGGCTGCCGATCACCGACATCCAGCTGCTGCGGATGAAGGTGGCAATGCGGAATCCGATCGCGAAGTCCTGCACGATATGGCGGATGCCATTGCACAGGTGATAGGCGAACGACCATGTCCACGCGAACAGGAACACGCGGCCATACCAGGCCCCGGCATGACCGGTGAAGCAGTTCCAGGATTCGGGCCCCATCATCAGAGCCAACAGGCCTCCGGCGATGATGAGGGCACCAACAGACAGAAAGACGCCAGTGGCTCGATGCAGGATCGAGGTGGCCATCTGAATCTGCCAGCGATACACCTGAAGGTGCGGAGAAAGGGGACGTTGTCTGGTCGCCATTCGCTGGGCTCGTTGTCTCGGCTGGGCGGCACAAGGCCGCGTTGGCTCAATGCTGATCAAAAATCGATGCAGCGTCCGTTTTTTTCCCAATCGCCATACCGCACCGGATCAAGTCCGCCGCGGCCACCGAATTCCTCTTCCACCTCTGGTTGTTCCACGGGCACAGGGACCGGGGGGACCAGCGGGGCTTCAGCTTCGGCGTCGGGAGTGGGGGTTGTTTGGCCTATCATGATGGGTCTCGCAACGCACAAATTTTAGACCTCGTTCACGTGCCTGACAACCTTCCTCCTGCTTTCGTCGCATATCCGCGCCTGCCCGGCCATCAATTGCTGAGCCTGCAGGGCGTGGATGCAGTGGCTTTTGCCCATGCCCAGTTCAGCAACGACGTGACCGCCCTGCCCCTGCTGCACTGGCAGTGGAGCGCGTGGCTGAGCGCCAAGGGCCGCACCCTGGCGGTGTTCCAGCTGCTGCGCCTGGCCAATGACCATGTGCTGCTGGTGCTCGCCGACGGCGATGCCGATGCGATTGCGTCGCAACTGCAACGCTTCGTGTTCCGCCGCAAAGTGAAACTGCAGGTACGTGCAGACCTGGCCGTGGCCGGTGCCTTTACTGCGCCGCAAGCCGCCGCTGGCGCCGCCATCGCGCTGGCCGGCAGCCAGGGTTGGGAGCTCGATCTGGGCAGCGACGCACTTCCCCGTACGCTGCGCATCGGCCCGGTCGAGGCCTTCCCGGCCGGCGACGAAGCCGAAGATGCCGCCTTCGCCCTGGCCTGGCGCCAGGCCGACCTGCGCTTTGGCCTGCCACGCTTGGCAGAGAGCCAGCGCGAGGTGTGGACCCCGCAGCAGCTGGGCCTGGACCGCCTCAATGGCTACAGCGTGAAGAAGGGCTGCTACCCCGGCCAGGAAATCGTCGCGCGCACCCATTTCCTCGGCAAGGCCAAGCGCGCGGTGCAGCTGCTGCATACCGCTGCACCTGCGCAGGCGGGCGATGGCGTGCAGCAGGACGGCGTCGCGCTCGGCACCCTGGCCAGCGTGGCCGGCGATCTGGCACTGGCCGTGCTGCCGCTGGAGACCGGCGACAGCGAACTGCAGGTGGGCAACGCGGTCGCGCAGCGGATGCCACTGCTGGACGGCCTGGCGCGCTGAGGCGCCCGCCGGACATGGTCCGGCGCTACCACTGACCTTGTGGGTGCGGAACGTTGGTCCGCACCGGATGGGTAGTGCCGGCCGCTGGCCGGCAACCACGCCGGGTTGAGGTTGCCGGCCAGCGGCCGGCACTACCGGTTACAGGCGCTCGCCGGTTTCCGGGTTGAAGAAATGCAGGCCCTGCGGGTGGATCGCCACCCGGATGTCCTCGCCCACGCCCGGCAGCGACTGCGGCGCCACGCGCATGGTCAGCGCGTGCTGGCCGCTGCTCATGTTGACGAAGATCTCGTTGCCGACCGGCTCGATGCCCTCGATGCGTGCGGTGAACGCATGCGTGTCTTCGCTGCCTGCCGGCTGCAGGTGCTCGGGGCGCACGCCCACGGCGATCGGCTTCTGCAGCCACGCCGGATCGATCGTCGCCTGCCCCAGCGGAGCACGCCATTGGCCATCGACCACGGTCACGCCACCGGCGTCGCCCTGCAGCGTGCCGCGCAGCACGTTCATCGCCGGGCTGCCGAGGAAGCCGGCCACGAACAGGTTGGCCGGGCGGTCGTACAGCGCCATCGGCGTATCGATCTGCTGGATGATGCCGTCCTTCAGCACCACGATGCGCTGGCCCAGGGTCATCGCCTCGACCTGATCGTGGGTCACGTAGATCATGGTGGTGCCCAGCTTGCGGTGCAGCTGCGCGATCTCGGTGCGCACACTGTGGCGCAGCTTGGCATCCAGGTTCGACAGCGGCTCGTCGAGCAGGAACACCGCCGGCTCACGCACCAGCGCACGGCCCAATGCAACGCGCTGGCGCTGGCCACCGGACATCGCCTTGGGCAGCTTGTCCATCATCTCGGTCAGGCCCAGCGTCTGCGCGGCTTCGCTGATGCGCTTGTCGATGGTCGCCTTGTCGTGCCCGCGCAGCTTCAGGCCAAAGGCCAGGTTCTCGGCCACGGTCATGTGCGGATACAGCGCGTAACTCTGGAACACCATCGCGATGTCGCGATCCTTCGGCGCCACGTCGTTGACCACGCGATCGCCGATGGTCAACGTGCCGCCGCTGATCTCTTCCAACCCGGCCACCATCCGCAACAGGGTCGACTTGCCACACCCCGACGGACCGACCAGCACCATCAGTTCGCCATCGGCGACCTCGAAGGTGGCGTCCTTCACTGCAACCTGGCCGTTGTCGTAGACCTTGCGCACACCCTGCAACTGCACTTTTGCCATTTCACTCATCCAGTGCGCCCGACGCCGGGCTGTCTTTTGGGACTGCCTCGGCCCTCCCGATGGCAGTGATGATTGCGCGGTCGCCGCATGACGGCGACCACTGCAATCGAATACAGTTGCCCATTCTGCCATGTAAACGTTTTCACGTGGCACTATCCGACTGTCGGTGCGCACCGACCTGCATCGTCGACCGAACGAAGGGTTGCCGCTGTAGTGGTTTCGATTGGAACGGTGCTCCGCCAACCCGGAAAACCGATCCAGATGAGCCTCGGACAGGCAGTTGCGCGGATGTCCCCCGAACCCAGCCATGAAGCGATTGACAACGATGTCACCCGGATCTGAAACTCGAGCGATGCACGACACACTCTTCCTGTTTGGTGCCACAGGTGATCTGGCCCAGCGCTACCTGTTCCCTTCGCTGCTGCGCCTGCTCGGCGACGGCCTGCTGCCGGAGGATTTCCGCATCCGTGCGCTGGCCCTGTCGGGCCACGACACCGAAGCCTTCCATGACATCCTGCGCCCACGCCTGCAGCAGGCCATGCCGATGGCCAGCCAGGAGGACATCGCCTCCCTGCTGCGCCGCATCGACTACCGCTCGGTGGACCTGCGCGACGTCGACTCGGTCGCCGCTGCCGTGTCCGACCTGGTCGACCGCCGCTGCGTGAGCTACCTGGCGATCCCGCCGGGCCTGTACATCTCCACCTGCGAAGGCCTGGCCAAGGGCGGCGCGCTGGCCGCACCCGCGCGCCTGATGCTGGAGAAGCCGATCGGCAGCGACAGCGAAAGCGCCGAGGAGATCATCACCACCATCGGCCAGTGGATCGACGAAGACCGCGTGTTCCGCCTCGATCACTACCTGGGCAAGGCGGCGGTACAGAACCTGATCGCGCTGCGCTTCGGCAACACGCTGCTGGAAGCGGTGTGGAACCGCAATTACATCGAATCGGTGCACATCCTGGTCGCCGAAAGCGAAGGCGTGGATGGCCGCGATGCCTACTACGCACGCTCCGGCGCCCTGCGCGACATGGTGCAGAGCCACATCCTGCAGCTGCTGTGCATGGTGGCGATGGAGCCGCCGGCGTCGCTGGAAGCCGACCGCATCCGCGATGAGAAGGTCAAGGTGCTGCGCGCACTGCGCCCGCTGGATGCCAAGCACGCCGCGCGTGACAGCGTGCGCGGCCGCTATACCGCCGGCAGCATCAACGGCCAGCCCGCACAGGCCTACCAGCCGCCGGAAGGCAGCGACGTGGAGACCTTCGCCGGTGTCACCGCGCACATCGACAACTGGCGCTGGAGCGGCGTGCCGTTCCACCTGGTCACCGGCAAGCGCCTGCCCGAGCGCACCACCCGCGTGGTGGTGACCCTCAAGCCGGTCACGCATTGGTTGTTCGAGCGTCCGCAGCGTGCGCAGGCCGCACCGAACCGCCTGGTGTTCCAGCTGCAGCCGCAGGAGAACATCGAGCTGGGCCTGATGAGCAGCCTGGCCGGCCCGGAATGGGGCGCGCTGGAACTGCAGCCGCTGGAGCTGGAGCTGTCGGTGCCGACCGGCCTGCATCGCCGTATCGCCTACGAGCGCCTGTTCCTGGACGCCTTCAACGGCAACCACACCCTGTTCGTGCGCGATGACGAAGTGCGTGCCGCCTGGGCCTGGATCGACAGCGTTGCCGATGCCTGGAAGGCGGCCAACCTGCCGCTGGAGCCCTACCCTGCCGGCCAGTGGGGCCCGGCCAACGCGGTCGACTTCCTGCCGCAGGGCGTGGATGCACCGGACAGCGGAGCGTCGGAATGAGTACCAGCTCGCAGCCCGTGCTGGTCGCCGACATCGGTGGCACCAATGCCCGCTTCGCCCTTGCCGACACCTCGCAGGACGCCCCGCTGCTGAAAGAGAGCATCCGCGAGTACGCCGTGGCGGAGTTCCCGTCGCTGGGTGATGCCGCGCGCCACCATCTGGAGCAGATCGGCGCCACCGCAAGCCGTGGCGTGTTCGCAGTGGCCGGTCGTGTCGATGGTGACGAAGCCCGCATCACCAACCATCCGTGGGTGATCTCGCGCAGCCGCACAGCCGCGATGCTCGGTTTCAACGAACTGCACCTGATCAACGACTTCGCCGCGCAGGCGATGGCGATTTCGCTGCTGCAGCCCGATGACGTGGTCCAGGTCGGCGGTGCCGCCTGGGTTCCGGGCAAGCCGGGTCAGCCGCGCAACTACGCAGTGATCGGCCCAGGCACCGGCCTCGGCGTCGGCGGCCTGATCCTTCGCCACGGCCGCTGTTACCCGCTGGAAACCGAGGGCGGCCATGTCAGCTTCCCGCCGGGAACGCCGGAAGAGATCCGCATCCTGGAGATCCTGTCCGAGCAGTTCGGGCGCGTCTCCAACGAGCGGCTGATCTGCGGCCCCGGCCTGGTCAACATCCATCGCGCCATCTGCGAGATGGCGGGTATCGACCCGGGCCAACTGCAACCGGTGGACGTGACCGCCCGCGCCCTGCACGGCGATCCACAGGCGATGCGTACCGTGGATGTGTTCTGCGCGGTGTTCGGCGCCATTGCCGGTGATCTGGTGCTGACCCAGGGCGCCTGGGATGGTGTGTTCCTGACCGGTGGGCTGACTGCGAAGATGCTCGATTCATTGCAGCACTCCGGTTTCCGCCAGCGCTTCGAACACAAGGGCCGGTTCTCTTCGATCATGGCGCGGGTGCCGTCGCTGGCCGTGATGCATCCCCACGCCGGACTGCTGGGCGCCGCTGCCTATGCTGCCGACGCCGAACGTGACGCACCAGGAGTTGCCGCATGACCCCCATCTTCCAGGACGACCGTATCGACTTCATCAACCATGGCGATGCCGATGGCTGGATCGAAGCGGTTGCAGCCGAAATGGCCCAGGCGATCAACCACGACATCACCGAACTGGGCCGCGCACGCATCCTGCTGTCCGGCGGTACTACGCCGGCACCGGTGTACCAGGCGCTGGCCGAGCTGGACGTGCATTGGGACCGCGTTGAAGTGAGCCTGGCCGACGAGCGCTGGTTGTCGCCGCAGGATCGCGACAGCAATGCGTGGCTGGTGCGCGAGAACCTGCTCACGCGTGCCGAAGGTGCGCACTTCGATCCGCTGGTGCGGATCGGCAAGCCGCTGCCCGAATGCGTGTACACCGCCAACCTTCAGGCCCAGCACAGCCAGGCGCCAAGCCTGGTCGCACTGGGCATGGGCAACGACGGCCATACCGCCTCGCTGTTCCCGGGCTCGAAGGACCTGACCCGCGCGCTGGAAAGCACCCTGCCGTACGCCGCGCTGGATGCCACCGGATGCCCCGGTGCCAACCAGTGGCCGCTGCGCATCACCCTGACCCCGCGTGGCTTGGCCCAGTGCCGCCAGCGCCTGCTGCTGCTGCGCGGCAAGCAGAAGCTGCAGGTGCTGCGCCAGGCATTGGACAGCAACGACCCGCAGCAGTATCCGATCCTCAACGCGATCAACCTGGAGGGCGCGCGCCTGCGCGTCCACTGGGCTGATTGATGTCGGCGGCGGCGCCCTGCTGCCGCTTGCCTCTCGCCACCTCGAACGCCGGTAGCCCATGAGCCTCCATCCGCAACTGCAAGCCATCACTGAGCGCGTCATCCGCCGCAGCGCCGCCTCGCGCGCCGCCTATCTGGCAGCGATCGACGCCTCGCTGCGCGATGGCCCGTTCCGCAGCCGCCTCAGCTGCGGCAACCTCGCCCACGGTTTCGCCGCCTGTGGCGGCACCGACAAGAGCCGCCTGCGTGGCGGCGTGACGGCCAACCTAGGCATCATCACCGCCTACAACGACATGCTGTCGGCGCACCAGCCGTTCGAGATCTATCCCGAACAGATCCGTGCGGTGGCCCGCGAACTGGGCGCGACGGCACAGGTTGCCGGCGCTGTGCCGGCGATGTGCGACGGCGTCACCCAGGGCCGTGGCGGCATGGAGCTGTCGCTGTTCTCGCGTGATGTCATTGCCCAGGCCACCGCGATCGGGCTCAGCCACGACATGTTCGATACCACCGTGTACCTCGGTGTGTGCGACAAGATCGTGCCGGGCCTGCTGATCGGCGCCCTCGCCTTCGGCCATCTCCCGGCCGTGTTCGTACCGGCCGGCCCGATGACGCCGGGCATTCCCAACAAGCAGAAGGCCGAAGTGCGCGAGCGCTACGCTGCCGGCGAAGCCACCCGCGAAGAACTGCTGGAAGCCGAATCGGCGTCCTACCACGGCGCGGGCACCTGCACCTTCTACGGCACCGCCAATTCCAACCAGGTGCTGCTGGAAGCGATGGGCGTGCAGCTGCCGGGCGCATCGTTCGTCAATCCGGACACGGCGCTGCGCGATGCACTGACCCGCGAAGCCACCGAGCGCGCACTGGACATCACCGCGCTGGGCGACGACTTCCGTCCGCTGGGCCGGATCATCGACGAGCGCGCGATCATCAACGCGGTCATCGCGCTGATGGCCACCGGCGGCTCGACCAACCACACCATCCACTGGATCGCGGTGGCGCGTGCGGCCGGCATCGTGCTGACCTGGGACGACTTCGACGAGCTGTCGCAGCTGATCCCGCTGCTGGCGCGCGTCTATCCGAATGGCGAGGCCGACGTGAACCGCTTTGCTGCGGCGGGTGGTCCGGCGTTCGTGTTCGGCGAACTGATCAAGGCTGGCCTGATGCATGGTGACCTGGTCAGCGTCGCCCGTGGCGGCATGGCCGACTACGCCCGCGAGCCGCAGCTGCGCGATGGCAAGCTGGTGTACCTGCCGGGCCTGGAGCGCAGCGCCGATGAAGAAGTGGTGCGCAGTGTCGACAACCCGTTCGAGAGCCAGGGCGGCCTGCGCCTGCTGCGCGGCAACCTCGGCAAGTCGCTGATCAAGCTGTCGGCGGTGAAGCCGCAGTACCGCACCATCGAAGCGCCGGCCGTGGTGGTTGATGCGCCGCAGGTGCTGAACAAGCTGCACGCCGGCGGTCTGCTGCCCGAGCATTTCGTCGCGGTAGTGCGTTACCAGGGTCCGCGTGCGAACGGCATGCCGGAACTGCATTCGCTGGCGCCGCTGCTGGGCCTGCTGCAGAACCAGGGCCGGCGCGTGGCGCTGGTCACCGATGGTCGCCTGTCCGGTGCGTCGGGCAAGATTCCCGCCGCCATCCACGTGACGCCGGAAGCTGCACGCGGTGGTCCGCTGGGCAAGGTGCGCGAGGGCGACATCATCCGCCTGGATGGTGAGGCCGGCACGCTTGAAGTGCTGGTGGACGCAGCCGAATGGGCCGCGCGTACACATGCGCCGAATACGGCGCCGGCCGCCAATGACCTGGGCCGCAACCTGTTCGCGATCAACCGGCGTGTGGTGGGTCCGGCCGATCAGGGCGCGATCTCGATTTCGTGCGGTCCGGCGGCGGCTGACGGTGGGCCGTGGGACTACGACGCGGAGTATGAGCTGGGGCACGATGCTGCTGCGGCGGCGGCGCCGCATGAGGCGAAGGACGCCTGAGGGATTGAAGCGCGTTGCGGGTATGTGGCGGCGGTTGGTTTCCAGGGGCGGCGAAGGGCAGGCCGTCGCCAGGACACGCCGTAAATACATCCCTGTAGGCTCGATCGCGCCATCCATGGCGCGAACGGTCCTGGCGACGCCCTGCCCTCCGCCGCATCACAGTTTCCGGCGCCGATACGCCGCGAAGTGATCATTGAAAGCACAACTAGAGCGAAAGCAAAGGCAGAAGCAGAGCTATGGGTATCGAACAACATCAGGTGCGGGCGGCGGAGTTGTTGCATGCGGCCGGCATCCTGCCGGTGGTGACGATTCATACGCTGGACCAGGCACGTGCGGTCAGCGCGGCGCTGCTGGAAGGCGGATTGCCGGCGATCGAGCTGACGCTGCGTACGCCGGTGGCGATGGAAGCGCTGGCGATGCTCAAGCGTGAGCTGCCGGATGTGGTGGTCGGCGCGGGTACGGTGCTGACGGTGGAGCAGATGCAGCGGTCCATCGATGCGGGCGCCGATTTCCTGGTGACCCCGGGCACGCCGCCACTGCTGGCCGATGCGCTGGCCGCCGCACCGCTGCCGGTAGTGCCGGGTGCGGCGACGCCGACCGAACTGCTGGCGCTCTACGCGCGCGGTTTCCGCGTGTGCAAGCTGTTCCCGGCCACGGCCGTGGGCGGCCTGGCGATGATCAAGGGCGTAGCCGGCCCGATCGCCGACCTCAAGCTGTGCCCGACCGGTGGCATCACCGAGAACACCGCCGCCGAGTACCTGGAGCAGAAGAACGTGGTCTGCATCGGTGGCTCGTGGATGGTGCCGGGCAGCTGGATCGACGCCGGCCAGTGGGATAAGGTGCGCGAAAGCGCCGCGCAGGCCGCGAAGATCGTCAAGCGCGTACGCGGTCACTGACGCACTGCGGGGTCAGAGCCCTTCCCCGCCGGGGAAGGGATCCGCCCCCAAGCGCGCAAAGCGCGCGACCCGCTCCTGCCGTTCCTTCTTCATTCCGCGGTGGCGACGCACGGAAACTATCCGTGGCCGGGCGGATGGGTTGCGCAGGGGCGTGAGCCGCATGGATGCGGCGACCGAGCTTACATGGACGTACTTGCAGCGTCCCCTGCGCAGCCCATCCGTCCGGCCAACCCACGAATCCCGTCGCACCACCGCGAGGGGCTGCGCCGTTGGCTGAAATCCTTACAGCGGCCGCGCCGGATCCACCAGCCCGTACTGGCTGGCCATCCGCGCCAACGCGATGTTGTCGTGGATTCCCATCTTCTCGAACAACCGCGCCTTGTGCGTGTTGACCGTCTTCGCGCTCAGGCTCAGACGACGGGCGATATCTTCCTGGCGCAGGCCCTGGGTCAGCAGCAATGCCACTTCCAGCTCACGCGGCGACAGGTTGTCGAACGGCGAGCCATTGCCTTCCACGGTGGACAACGCCAGATTCTGCGCGATGCTCGTGCCCAGGTAGCGCCGTCCGGCAGCTACGTCGCGCACCGCACGCAGCAGTTCCTGCGCATCACAGCCCTTGCCGATGTAACCGGCGGCCCCGGCTTCGAGCAGGCGCTTGGGCAGCGGACCGTCTTCCAGCACCGACACGATCACCACCCGCGTGCTGCGGTGGCCACGGACGATGCGCTCGGTCACTTCCATCCCGCTCACGCCGGGCAGGTGCAGATCACACAGCACCACGTCCGGTTGCAGCTGGCGGATCGCGGGCAGCGCGTCTTCGCCCGTTTCGGCCTCGCCCACCACTTCAATGTCGGTTTCACTCGACAGTATCATTTTCATCCCGGTGCGGACCAACGCATGGTCATCCACCAGGTAGACTCGAATCGTCATTCACGTACCTCTTCGAATGCGGCCAATACGGGTCAACCTAGGCAGGAGCACCTGACCACTGCAAGCGCGGAAGTTGCGCAAATCCGGCGTTCTGCCTTGCGCATCACATTCTTCACGCACTGATCGTGCCCCTTGCCCTGCAGAACCCGTTACAACGAAACAACCCGTCCCTCAGGCAGACGCCCTTGGGAGGGCATCCACGTCACTCCCCTTGCGTGATCGCTTCGCTGGCCGTCGCTGGCGGCGAACCGTGCCGTCGCCATGGATGGCGGCGGCTGAACATGACCAGGTAGCACCCTACCACCCAAACCAGCGCGGCACACCACCCGGCCAGGATGTCGGACGGATAATGCACCCCCAGATAGACCCGGGAAACGCTTACCAGCAGGCTGAACGACGGCGCCAGCAGCAGCACCGGCCAGCGCCAGCGGGTATTCCAGGCCAGCAGCACCAGGGTGACCGCCAGGGTCATCGAGCCCATCGCGTGGCCACTGGGGAAACTGAACGTGGATTCCGGCGCGATCGATTCCCACAGGCTGGGCCGGTCGCGCTGGAAGAACTGCTTGCTGCCCATGTTGAGCAGCGCCGACCCTACGAAGCTCACGGCCACGAAGGTCGCTTCACGCCAACGCCGGTGCCAGGCCAGTGCACCGACAATCAGCACATCGGCCGGGATCAGGAACCACTCGTAGCCCAGCTTCGACAGCAGCACGAACACATGGTCCAGCCACGGCGAATGCAGGCCGTGCATCTGCCACAGCAGCGGCGCATCGAAATGGAAGGATTCGAACTCGTGCACCTCGTCGGCCAGGGCGACGAATCCGGCCAGCGGCAGCAGCACGCCGGCAAACAGCAGCAGCAGCCGCCAGGCATTGCGCGCCATCCAGTGGCGGAAGCCGGAGGCGGGCTCCGGTGCAGCGAGGATCGTCGGCTTACCCGGCGCTTCGGACATAGGTGCGTTCAACGTAATCATCGATCAGGGCGACGAATTCCTGGGCGATGTTCTCGCCACGCAGGGTCACCTTCTTCTCGCCATCGACGAATACTGGTGCCGACGGTGCTTCGCCGGTACCCGGCAGCGAGATACCGATGTTGGCATGCCGCGACTCACCCGGCCCATTGACCACGCAGCCCATCACCGCCAGGGTCATGTTCTCCGCACCCGGGTGCTGGATCTTCCACAGCGGCATCTTTTCGCGCACGTGGTTCTGCACCACCTTGGCCAGCTCCTGGAAGAACTCCGAGGTTGTACGGCCGCAGCCCGGACACGCCGTGACCAGCGGCGTGAAGGCGCGCTGGCCGGTGGTCTGCAGCAGTTCCTGGGCGACGATTACTTCCTGCGTGCGCGACTGGCCCGGTTCGGGCGTCAGCGAAATGCGGATGGTGTCGCCGATGCCTTCCTGCAGCAGCACGCTCAGTGCGGCCGCCGAGGCGACGATGCCCTTGCTGCCGATACCGGCTTCGGTCAGGCCCAGATGCAGGGCGAAGTCCGAACGCTGGGCCAGGTCGCGGTAGACCGCGATCAGCTCCTGCACGCCGCTGACCTTGGCCGACAGGATGATGCGATCACGCGGCAGGCCGATGTCCACGGCCTGCTCGGCCGAATCCAGCGCCGACCGGATCAGCGCCTCGCGCAGCACGCGGCCGGCGTCCCAGGGCTGTTCGCGGTGGTTGTTCTCGTCCATCAGCTTCGCCGCCAGGGCCTGGTCAAGCGAGCCCCAGTTTGCACCGATGCGCACCGGCTTGTTGTAGCGGATGGCGAACTCGATCAGCTGGGCGAACTGCAGGTCCTTCTTCTTGCCGAAGCCCACGTTGCCCGGGTTGATGCGGTACTTGGCCAGTGCTTCGGCACAGGCCGGTTCGGCCGTCAGCAGCTGGTGGCCGTTGTAGTGGAAGTCGCCGATCAGCGGTACGTCGACGCCCATCATCGCCAGCTTGTCGACGATGCGCGGGATCGCCGCGGCCGCTTCGACCGTGTTGACGGTCAGGCGCACCATTTCCGAGCCGGCACGCCAGAGCTCAGCGACCTGCTTGACGCTGGACGCCACGTCGGAGGTGTCGGTATTGGTCATCGACTGCACCACGACCGGCTTGCCACCGCCCACGGTGACTCCACCGATCTGGACCGCTTGGGTCAGGCGACGGGGCCAGGAAGTGGCATCGGAGGGAACTGTAGGGCGGGTGACGGCGTCATGCATGCGGGCATTCTAACGCCCGCCCCGACCTTCTGGGTGTGTCCCATTCAGGCGACAGTCCGGCTGCGGCCGATTGTCGCAGGCAGCCATCCCCGCGAACGCATACGATGGGCGCGAATGACCGGTCCCGACGCCCCGTTTCTCCGAACCCTGTGCAGCCTGCGCTGGTTGGCCGTGGCTGGCCAGGCGGCGACCATTCTGGTTGCGACCTGGGTGCTGGGACTGCCCTTGCCGCAACTGCCGCTGTGGTCGGGCGTGGCCGTGCTCGCCGTATTCAACCTGTATACGCAGCTGCGCCCGGAGCCGGCCGATACCGCGCCGCTGACCGCCTTCGGCCACATCCTGGTGGACGTGATCATCCTCACCTGGATGGTCAGCTGGAGCGGCGGCATCGCCAATCCGTTCGGCTCGCTGTTCCTGATCCTGATCGCCCTGGCGGCCTTCGCCCTGCCCCTGCGCTGGGCCCTGGCCGTGGCCAGCGCCTGCCTGCTGGGCTACGCCGCCAGCGGACTGTTCGGGCAACCGCTGCCGGCGGGCTATTTCGACGCACTGGACCTCAACCGCTGGGGCGTGATCGCCACCTTCCTGCTGTCCGCTGCGGTCGTCCTGATTTTCTCTACCCGGCTGGCGATCGCGCTGCGCGAGCGCGAGCTGGAACTTTCGGCACTGCGCGAACGCTTCGCGCGCAACGAGGGCATCGTCGCCCTGGCCACGCATGCGGCCTCGGTGGCGCACGAACTGAACACACCGCTGGCGACGATGACCCTGCTCGCCGACGACGTGGCCGAGCGCAGCGAAGAACCGGAAGTGCGCGAGGACATGGAAACCCTGCGCGAACTGCTGGTGCAGTGCCGGGAGCGCGTGCTGGCCCTGGCCGCGCCGGCCTCCAATGACGGCCCCGGGCGCACCCACTCCACGGCCCAGCAGGTGCTGGAGCAATGGCGGCTGGTGCGCCCGACCATCGACCTGCACCGCAACGACGACGCACCGCTGCGCCTGCCGCTGGACCCGGGCGTCGGCCACCTGCTGATGGTGCTGCTGAACAACGCGGCCGATGCCGGCGAGCAGGCCGGCCGACCGCGCGTCGATCTCAGCCTGCGCATCGAAGGCGACAACCTGATCGGCGAAGTACGCGACTACGGCCATGGCTTCAACGCCCGCGCCGCCGTGCTGCCGGGCAAGCTGTTCGGCAGCAGCAAGAGTGAAGGCATGGGCGTCGGTCTTGCCCTGTCCCATGCCACCATCGAACGCCTGGACGGCGAGATGTGGATGCGCCCGGCCCAAGGGGCCGGTAGCCGCGTCGGCTTCCGCCTGCCGTTGGCCCCCCGCGAGGAATGACCATGACTGCTTCCACCCTTGGCCTGCTGGTCGACGACGACGAACTCTACCTGCGCACCCTGCAGCGCAGCCTGGCCCGCAAAGGGCTGGAGACGCAGACCGCGCAGGATGCGGCCAGTGCGCTGGCACTGGCCCGCCAGCAACCGCCGGCGTTCGCATTGATCGACCTGAAGCTGGGCAGCGATTCCGGCCTGGCCCTGATACAGCCGCTGCGCGCCCTGCGCGCGGATATGCGGATCCTGCTGGTGACCGGCTATGCCAGCATCGCCACCGCGGTGGAGGCGATCAAGCTGGGCGCCGACGACTACCTGCCGAAGCCATCGACGGTGCCGATGATCCTGCGTGCGCTGGGCGAGGAAGACGATGGCCCCGCCGATGACGGCGAGATGGAAGTGCCCGATGCGATGACCCCGATCAGCCGCCTGCAGTGGGAACACATCCAGCAGGCGATGCATGAAACCGGCGGCAATGTGTCGGCGGCCGCGCGCCTGCTCGGCATGCACCGGCGTTCGCTGCAGCGCAAGCTGGCCAAGCGGCCGAGCCCGGAACGCGATCCGAGCCGGTGATGCGTCGTCGTGTTCGCCGGGCATGGCCCCCGGCGCTTCCGGCATGACGAAGGGTAGCGCCGGGCCATGCCCGGCATTCCCCGCCCGCGTCAGCCCTTCAGCTGAGCCAGCAGCTCACGGGTCAGCGGATCATTGATCTGGACATCCTCGCCCTGCAGGGCCGGCAGCAGGCCACTGGCCAGCTGCTTGCCCAGTTCGACACCGAACTGGTCGAAAGCGTTGATGTTCCAGATCACCGACTGCACGTACACCGCGTGTTCGTACATCGCGATCAAGGCGCCCAGCGCCTGCGGGGTGAGCGCGTCGAGCAGGATCATCGTGCTCGGGCGGCCGCCCGGGTAATCACGGTGCGGATCGTCGCTGCCCTGGCCGTTGGCCAGTGCTTCGGTCTGCGCCAGCAGGTTGGCCATCAGCGCCTGGTGGTTGACCGTATACGGATCATCGTTGTGCACGCAGCCGATGAAGTCGGCCGGGATGATGCTGGTGCCCTGGTGCAGCGCCTGGAAGAAGCTGTGCTGCACATCGGTGCCCGCACCGCCCCACCACACCGGCACGGTGTCGGTGGTGACCGGCTGGCCATCGCGCTGCACGCGCTTGCCCAGGCTTTCCATCACCAGCTGCTGCAGATAGGCCGGCAGCAGCGCCAGGCGCTGGTCGTAGGTCATCACCGCATGCGTGGCGTGGCCCAGCAGATTACGGTTCCAGATGTCGGTCAGGCCGTGCAGCACCGGCAGGTTGCGCTCCAACGGCGCGTCCAGCGCATGCGCATCCATCTGCGCGGCACCTTCCAGCAGCTGCTCGAAGCGCTCGAAGCCGATGGCCAGTGCGATCGGGAAACCGACGGCCGACCACAGCGAATAGCGGCCACCCACCCAGTCCCACATCGGCAGCACGCGCTCGGCGGCAATGGCGAAGGCATTGGCGGCGCGTTCCGGATTGGCGCTGACCGCGTACAGACGGTCGCTGCCGCCCAGCCAGTCATGCAGGATCTGGCCGTTGAGCAGGGTTTCCTGGGTACCAAAGGTCTTGGAAATGAGGATGCCGGCGGTCTTCGCCGGATCCAGCGTGGCCAGCGTGCGCTGCATGGCGGCGCCGTCCACGTTCGACACGAAATGCACGCGCAGGCGTGCGCCTGTGACCGGGCGCAGCGCATCGGCGACCAGTCGCGGGCCGAGATCGGAACCGCCAATGCCGACGCTGACCACATCGGTCACGCCGCTGTCTTCCAGCGCGCGCACCAGCACGCCCATGCGCTGGCGGATGCCGCGCGCGGTGGCATAGGCCTCGGCCGCCACCGGCGCATCGACTACATCACCGCGCAACGCGGTATGCAGCGCAGCGCGGCCTTCGGTCAGGTTGACCTGCTCGCCACGGAACAGGCGCGTGATGGCGCCGCCGACATCACGTTCGGCAGCCAGCGCCAACAGCGCCTGCAACGCTGCGGCATCGTATTTCTGCCGGGCGAAGTTGACATACAACGGACCGACCCGCAGCGCCAGGTCCTGTACACGGCCGGGTTCGGCGGCGAGCAGGCCGGGAATGCTTGCGCCCTTCAGGCGCTGGGCGTGGGAATGCAGCGAGTCGAATCCGTTGTTCGTTGTCATGCGGCCTGGGTCGGGATCGTGTCGTTGGTGTGGGAAATCTGGTTGTTGCCATCCACGTACACCAGCTTCGGCTTGAAGCTGTCGGCTTCCTGCTCGGTCATGCTGGCGAAGGCGGCAATGATGATGATGTCACCGACCTGCACGTGGCGCGCAGCGCCACCATTGAGCGAGACGACACCGCTGCCGGCTTCGGCGCGGATCGCATAGGTCGAGAAGCGCGCACCGTTGGTCACGTCCCAGATGTGCACCTGCTCGAACTCACGGATGCCGGTGGCAGCCAGCAGGTTGTCATCGATGGCGATGGAGCCTTCGTAGTTCAGCTCGGAATGGGTGACGGTGGCGCGGTGGATCTTGGTCTTGAGCAGGGACAGGTGCATGGGGGCGCTGCAACGGCAAAGGAAAGAGCGGATTCTAGCACCCACGCGGCAACCGTCAGGTAGCGGCCGCAGGATGCTGAAGACCGTTCAGCCGGTGCGCTGCTGTGCGCCCGGCGATGGCGCCGCGGCACCGGCCAGCACGGCCCGGAACACGGCATGGAACGCCAGTCCGGCCATCAGGCCGAATCCGGCCGCCACCAGTACCGGGAAGGCATAGCTGGCCCAGTCGAAGTTGCCCGCAGAGGACAGCTGGCTCATCAGAGCACCGCCAGAGCCGCTGGGCCAGGCACAGGTGGCCATGGCCAGCGCGCCCAGCCCTGCCCCGACCAGCGCGAACCACACCCAGCGCAGGCGGCCGGAAGACAGCAGGACCAAGCCCATCGGCAGCAGCACCGCCACGGCGTGGGCGAAGGCCAGCACGAACATCAATGCGGCCGCCAGCGCGGCCGTGGCCACTTCCTGGCCGAGACTGAGACCGGCAATCAGGCCACCGATCACCAGCGAAGGCAGCAGCGCGGCGGCGAACACCGCCAGGATCGCCGCCACGGCGCGGCGGCCGGGGCTGGCTGGAAACGAGGTCATATCGGCAGGTCGTCCTTGTCCGGCGAACACCGGGCGCCCACTGCGGGCGCCCTGCACAACCGCGCGGGGCGGTTCAGAACTCCAGGTTGTCGATCAACCGGGTGGTGCCCAGGCGTGCGGCGATCAGGGCCACGCGGCCTCCGCCATCGAAACTCGGCTCGGCCAGCTCCGGAGTGCGCAGTACCGCGTAATCCACCTGGAAGCCCGCTGCCTGCAGCGCAGCGACGGCGTCGGCCTCGATGCGTTCACGCGCGTGCCCGGCCACATAGCCTTCGCGCATGCCCAGCAGGGTGCGGTGAAGGGTGGTCGCCAAGGGGCGCTGCTCGGCGCTGAGGTACTGGTTGCGCGAGCTCTTGGCCAGGCCATCCTCATCGCGCACGATCTCGGCACCGACGATCTGGATCGGGAACGACAGCTCGGCCACCATCTGCTTGATGACCGCCAGCTGCTGGTAGTCCTTGCGGCCGAACACGGCCACATCCGGCTGTACCTGCAGGAACAGCCGCGCCACCACCGTGCACACGCCATCGAAATGGCCCGGGCGGCTGGCGCCTTCCAGCACCTCGCTGACGCCGGGCGCATGCATCTGCGTGGTCTTGTCCACGCCCAGTGGGTACATCGCTTCGACGCTGGGCAGCCACACCGCATCGCAGCCCACCTGCTCCAGCCCGGCCACATCGGCTTCGGGGGTGCGCGGATAGCGGCTGAAATCCTCGTTCGGCCCGAACTGTGTCGGGTTGACGAAGATGCTGGCCACCACCTTGTCGGCGTACTGCTTTGCCAGGGTGACCAGCGCGTGGTGCCCGCCGTGCAGGTTGCCCATGGTCGGCACCAGCGCCACGCGCAGGCCCTCGCCCTTCCACTGCGCGATCTGCGCGCGCAGCGCACCGAGTTCGTTGAAGGTCTGGATCATTGGGCGTACGCGTGTTCTTCGTCGGGGAAGCTGCCATCGCGCACGGCATCGGCGTAGGCACGGGTGGCGCCGGCCACCGAACCGCCTTCAGCCAGGAAGTCCTTGACGAACTTCGGGCGACGGTGGCCGCTGTCCAGGCCGAGGAAATCGTGCAGCACCAGCACCTGGCCGTCGCACTGCGGACCGGCACCGATACCGATGGTCGGCACCGGCACCGCGGCGGTGACGGCGGCGGCAACCGGGGTCGGCACGCATTCGAGGACCATGATGCTGGCACCGGCTTCAGCCACGGCCTTGGCATCGTCCACCAGCTGGCGCGCGGCATCGCCACGGCCCTGGATCTTGAAGCCACCCAGGCGCAGCACCGATTGCGGGGTCAGCCCCAGGTGCGAACAGACCGGGATCTCGCGCTCGACCAGGTAGCGGATGATGTCGACCTTGAAGCCGGCGCCTTCGATCTTGACCATCTCCGCACCCGCCTGCAGCAGCTGCAGCGAAGCATCCAGCGCGCGTTCCGGGGTGGCATCGGCGCCGAACGGCAGGTCGGCGATCAGCAGCGCACGCTGCAGCACGCGGGCGACTGCGCGGGTGTGATAGACCATGTCGGCGACGGTCACCGGCAGGGTCGAATCGTGCCCCTGCACGACCATGCCCAGCGAATCGCCGATCAGGATCAGGTCGATGCCATTGGCATCGAAGGTGCGGGCGAAGCCTGCGTCGTAGGCGGTCAACATGACCAGCTTCTGACCATTGCGCTTGGCCTCGGCCAGGGCGGGAACGGTCCAGGGCTTGCTGTCTGCGTGGGTGCTCATGTGCTGATAACCGGGGGAGATAACCCGGGCATTATCACCCTAACGGCGCGATCCCGCAGGCATCCACCCGCATCACTGCATCCCGCACGCGACCGTGGCCGGGAATGGCCAGATCGGCGGCAATTTCGGCCAACGGCACCAACACGAACGCACGCTCGTGCAGGTAGGGATGCGGCACCTTCAACTCGGGCAGGTCCAGCATCTGCTCGCCGAACAGCAGCAGGTCCAGATCCAGCGCACGCGGCCCCCAGTGCACGGCGGGGTCGCGTACGCGGCCGAAGCGCTGCTCCAGCGCGAGCAGGGCCTGCAGCAGCTCGACGGCGGGCAGATCGGTGTCGACCGAGGCCACTGCGTTGACGAACGGTGGCTGGTCCTCGTTGCCCCATGCCGGCGTCGCGTACAACCGCGAGGCCTGCGTCAGCCGGGTTCCGGGCAGCTCGTCCAGCGCGGCAATGGCCGCGCGGACGGTGTTGGCTGCGTCGCCAAGATTGGCGCCCAGCCCGATCCAGGCACCGGTCATGGATTACTCGGCAGCACCGGCAGCTGCGCCATCGGGACGACGACGGCGACGGCGACGCTTGCGCGGCGCTCCACCCTCTTCATCGCCGGCCTCGCTGTGCAGGGAATCCAGCGACGAATCCAGCTCATGCCCGGACTGCGCCTGCGCTTCGCGCCAGAACGCGACGTCGGCTTCGTGCTCTGCCGATGCCACCTGGCGCAGGGCCAGGAAATCGAAGGCGGCACGGAAACGGGGGTGGCTGAGCGTGCGCATCACGCGCTTGCGCTGGCGCGAACTGAAGCGCGCCTGCAGCAGCCAGATCTCCTGCATGGGCAGCGAGAAACGGCGCGGCAATGCAATGGTGCTCAGCTGCTGCACGGTGACACGGTCGGCGGCACGACGCTGTGCCTCTTCCGGTGCGACGCCCTGCTTGAGCAGCGTTGCCTGTGCGCGGCAGTAAGCCGGCCACAGCAACAGCGCGAACAGGAACGCCGGCGACACGGGCTCGTCATTGGCCACGCGTGCATCGGTGTTGGCCAGGCCCTCGACCAGCATGCGACGCAGCGCGCCGGTGCGGTTCGACTTCAGCGCCTTGGCGCTTTCCGGGAACAGCACGTCGAACAGGCCGTAGCGTTCCAGTCCTTCGAAGCTGGCAACGCCATGCCCGGACAGGAACAGCTTCAGGACTTCCTCGAACAGGCGCGCCGGTGCGGCTTCGTTGAGCAGGCCGGCCAGCTGCGGGATCGGTGCGGCGGTGCCCTCTTCGATCTGGAAGCCGAGCTTGGCCGCCAGGCGGACCGCACGCAGCATGCGCACCGGGTCTTCCTGGTAACGCTGCACCGGGTCGCCGATGAGCTTCATCAGGCGTGCCTGCACGTCTTCGAAGCCGCCGGTGTAGTCACGCACCGAGAAGTCCTCGATGGCGTAATACAGGGCATTGCAGGTGAAGTCGCGGCGGATGGCGTCGTCTTCGATGCTGCCGTACACGTTGTCGCGCACGAGCATGCCGTTTTCCATTTCGCGGTCGCCGCTGCCGTCATCGATGTTGGCACGGAAGGTGGCGACTTCGATGATCTCGCGGCCGAACACAACGTGGGCCAGGCGGAAACGACGGCCGATCAGGCGGCAGTTGCGGAACAACTGCTTGACCTGTTCGGGCGTGGCATCGGTGGCCACGTCGAAATCCTTGGGTTGGCCATTGACCAGCAGATCGCGCACCGCGCCGCCGACAAGGTAGGCGCCGAAGCCGGCATCGCGCAGTCGATAAAGCACGCGCAACGCGTTCGGGCTGATGTCCTTGCGGGAGATCGTGTGCTGGTCGCGCGGGATGACGCGCAGGCTGAACGGTGATGTAGCAGAGGAAATGATGTTGGCGCTTCCGGTTGAAGTTTCGGGATTGCCCAATGGCATCGAGGTGCATATACTAGCGCTCCTGCACCGGCAGCGACACACTGCTCCCTTCGTCTAGTGGTTAGGACGTGGCCCTCTCAAGGCTAAAACAGGGGTTCGAGTCCCCTAGGGAGCACCAGTCGCCGCAGCAGGAACCGAAAAAGCCCGCCTTGTGCGGGCTTTTCTGTTTTCCGGATTCGTGTCGCCGACTGGGCTGGTCGCTTGAGCGCCTCCTTGTTCCTGCGAGGGAGGGGCGGGCCACCCTGTCCTGGACACGCAAAAGCCCATCCATGGTGCTCGATGGCGCCATCCATGGCGCCAACGGTCCAGGACAGGGTGGCCCGCCCCCTCCTGACAATTCCCGCGCCGGCGGCAAGATCAAGAACAGCCTCGCTCCTCCGCAGCAGATCAGCCCGGACGCGCTTGCGTGTGTCCGCACCCGCGATCTGTCGAGAGGCGGCAGGCCAGCCGCTCCAGGACCGTTGGCGCCATGGATGGCGCCATCGAGCCCCCATGGATGGGTGTACGGCGTGTCCTGGAGCGGCTGGCCTGCCGCCTCCCCTCGGAACAGGGAGGCGCTGAAACTCAGGCCAAGCCATCAGCCTTCCATCTGCTCCAGTTCCTTGCCCTTGGTCTCGCGCACGTAGCGGATGACGAAGATGATCGAGAGGATCGCGGCCACGGTGTAGATGCCGTACGCACCGGCCAGGCCGATGCCGGCCAGCAGCATCGGGAAGGTCACGGTGATCGCGAAATTCGACGTCCACTGCGCCGCACCGGCCACGGCCAACGCCGGGCCGCGGATCTGGTTCGGGAACATCTCGCCCAGCATCACCCACATCACCGGGCCCCAGGACATGTTGAAGAACACCACATAGACGTTGGCCGCTACCAGCGCCAACCGGCCCATGCCGTCGGACAGCTGCAGGCGCCCCTCGGCCAGGCTGCCGCTGGCGAAGGCCACCACCATCAGCACCAGGGCCACCGACATGCCGACGGAACCGACCCACAGCAGCGGCTTGCGGCCGATGCGATCAATCAGCACCACCGTCAGCAGGCAGGCGCCGATGCTCAGCGCGCCGGACAGGACGTTGATCAGCAGCGCATCGCTTTCCGAGAAACCCACCGCCTGCCACAGCACCGCGCCGTAATAGAACACCACATTGATGCCGACCAGCTGCTGGAACATCGCCAGGCCGATGCCGACCCAGACGATTGGGCGCAGCTTGCCGGTGGCCTTGTTGAGCAGGTCGCCGAATCGCGGCTTGTGCTGGTCCTGGGCCAGGCTTGCTTCGATCTCGGCCTGCTTGTTCACCGCGGCACGTTCGCCGTACAACCGGCCAAGCACCGCCCTCGCCTGCGCCTGCCGGCCCTTCATCACCAGGAAGCGCGGGCTTTCCGGGATCACCAGCAACAACAGCAGGAACAGCAGCGACGGCAGTGCCTGCATCCAGAACATCCAGCGCCAGGCTTCCTGCCCCAGCCAGAGCGGCTCGGTCGACGCACCCGCCGCCCGGGCCAGCAGATAGTTGCTGAGGAACGCGGCGAACAGGCCGCAGATGATCGCCATCTGCTGCACGGTCGCCAGCCGGCCGCGATAGCGCGCAGAGGCGACTTCGGCGATGTAGGCCGGCGACATCACGCTGGCCGCACCGACAGCGAACCCGCCGAGCACGCGTGCGCAGACGAACAACCAGGAGGCATGTGCAGCGCCGGCGCCCAGCGCCGACACCAGGAACATCACGGCCGCCACGATCAGCACGCCGCGACGTCCCAGCCGATCGCCAAGCCAACCGGCCACGAACGCCCCGATCGCGCACCCCAGCAGCATCGAGGCGACCTCGAAGCCGAGCGCGGCCTCGCTCGAGTTGAAGGCCTGGCGCAGGCCGTCGACGGTGCCATTGATGACGCCACTATCGAAGCCGAACAGGAACCCGCCGAGGGTGGCGGCGCAACTGATCAGGACGATGAAGGCAGTGTTCTCACCGCCATTGGAGGCGGCACCGGGCTGGACTGGCGACATGAAGGATCCTGCAAGGAAGGGGGCCGACCGAAGCGGGCCGGCGGCCCTGGCAGCGTCGCACAGGGCGGGCACGCCGCCAAATGGGCCTGCGGGCCACCCATCCGCCCCACTTTCACACGGCAACCGACACCGGGGGCCAACCTGTTCTAGAATTGGCAGGTTCAGAAAGCGATTCGCCCTCTACCCATGCCATTTGTCGTCACCGAAAACTGCATCAAGTGCAAACACACCGATTGCGTGGAAGTGTGTCCCGTGGACTGCTTCCACGAAGGCCCGAACTTCCTGGTGATCGACCCGGACGAGTGCATTGACTGCACCCTCTGCGAACCCGAGTGCCCGGTCAACGCGATCTTCCCGGAAGACGATGTTCCCGCCGGCCAGGAAGGTTTCGTCGCCCTCAATGCAGAACTGGCGAAGGAATGGCCGGTGCTGACCGTGCGCAAGGACCCGCCGGCCGATGCCGGTGAGTGGGATGGCAAGCCGGACAAGCTGAAGCTGCTGGAGCGCTGAGGCGCAGGCACCATGCCCTGGTAGCTGTCAACCTTCGTTGGCACAAAGGCGCCGACCAGGGTCGGCGTCTACCACGGCAGGTACGAACCAGCAGGCAATGAAAAGGGCGCCCAGGGCGCCCTTTTCCGTTCTGGCCCTGGTAGCTGCCAACCTTAGTTGGCACAAAGGCGCCGACCCGGGCCGGCCTCTACCACGGCAGGTGCGAACCAGCAGGGTCCGCACCCGCCCAACCGGCCATTACGGGGCCAGCTTGGCCTTCAGCGCGGCAATCAGCTTCACCGGGGCTTCGGCGGTGGCCGGCAGGCCACGCGGGTCGACCGCGGAGACGTAGGCGCCGGCGTCGACGGCGACCACGCGGACCAGGAAGTTGCTGCCTTCATAGGCCACGTCGTACGAACCCAGCAGCTGCGCGCGGGTAGCGATGGTCAGGCCTTCCACGCCTTCCAGCGCGGTACCGACCTTGGCGAAGGCTTCATCCTTGCTGCCGGCAATGGTGAAACCGGTGGCGCTGACGGCGGGGGCAGCGGCGGCCGGGGTGGCCGGCTTGGTCGCCGAGCTCAGGGTCGGCACCTGGTTGTTGCCGGCGCCTGCCGGCAGGTTCAGGTCCGGCGGCACTTCCAGCGGACGCACTTCCGGGGCCAGAGCGTAGTCGCCCTTGACGCCGCGCTTGAAGCAACCGGTGGTGCCGGCTGCGGTGGCCACGGCAAGGAGCGCGAAGGACAGCACGCGGACGGCGGAAACGGATTGGCGCATGTGAATCTCCTGGATCAGACCAAGACGGAAGGTCAGTGGCTGGAAAGGGCTTCGAGGGCGGCGATATCGCCGGCGAGATGGTCGGCGGCAGGCGCGTGTGCGGCCGAAAGCGGCAGCAGCGGCAGGCGCAGATCGTGACCGATGCCGATCCGACGCAACAGCGCCTTGACCGGAATCGGGTTGGATTCGACACCGCAGAAGTCATGGAACGGCTGCAGGCGCGCGTCCCAGGATTCGACGGCTTCATGGTCGCGGGCAGCGGCCAGGTCGCACATCCGGCGATAGGCGCCGGGCAGCACGTTGGAACCGACCGAGATCAGACCGTCCATGCCGGCCTGGATCGAACGTGCGGCCGTGCCGTCATCGCCGGTGAGCACGGCAAAGGTCGGGCTGCGCAGGTCAAGCAGTGCCCGCACGCGGCCGGTATCGCCCACCGCTTCCTTGATGCCGACGATGTTCGGATGGCTGGCGAGCTCGGCCACGGTCTCCGGCAGCATGTCGCAGCCGGTGCGGCCGGGCACGTTGTACAGCACCACCGGCACTCCGGCCTGGTCGGCGACCGCGCGGTAATGCGCGATCAGGCCAGCCTGGGTCGGCCGCACGTACGGCGGGGTGACCACCAGCGCGTGGGTGGCGCCAAGCGCGGCAGCACGGCGGGTCTGTTCGATGGTTTTGGCGGTGCCGGACAGGCCGGTACCGGCCAGGACCGGAACGCGGCCGGCGATGCGTTCGACCGCGCTGGCCAGCAGCTGGTCGTACTCCGCATCGGACAGGGTGGCTGCCTCGCCGGTGGAGCCGGCAACGACAACGCCTTGGACGCCGCCCTCCAGCTGCAGGTGCAGCAGGCGCTGCCAACCGTCGGGGTCGAGTGCGCCGTCGGCCCGGAAGGGGGTCGCCAGCGCGGTGATGAGGCCGGAAAGGGACAAGGACGTGCTGCTCTTGGCTGGGGAGGGAAAACGTCCGCCACGGAAGGGCGCGGGCGTTCTGAATGTTACTTGCGGCGCGAAAGCACGGGCAAGTATGCTGGACACCGGTGGATCCCCGCCTCTGGCGGGCATTCAGACTAACGCATGCATTACCCGGAATCGCCTTGACCGACACCACCCCGCGCCCAGCGCCGAGCGAAAACCACCTCCTGATCAACGCCTATACGACGCATCCGGAGTCCCCCCTGTTGTCCGTCACCCGCCGCATCGCCGACAGCGGGTGCAATCTGGTGGATGCACGCTTGGCCACCGTGGGCCGCGATGTCTCGGTGACCGCGCTGGCCACCGGCTCCTGGGATTCGGTCGCCAAGCTGGAAGCGATGCTGACCCGGCTCGAGCGCGAGGAAGGCCTGAAGCTGGTGTGGTATCGCACCGAAGCCAAGCAGGCGCAGTCCAACCTGCTGCCGTACATCGTCGAGGTGATCGCCGCCGACAAGCCGGGCATCCTGTTCCAGCTGGCCGATTTCTTCGACCGCCAGGGCATCACCATCGAAACCCTGCAGAGCACGCGCTACCGCGCCATGCAGACCGGTGCGGAAATGTTCAGCGCACAGGTCACCATCGGCGTGCCGGCCAACATGCATATCGCCGCCCTGCGCGATGATTTCCTCGAGTTCTGCGACCACTTGAACCTGGACGCGATCATGGACCCGATGAAGTTCTGATTGAAACCCTGATTCTTCGCGCGCTCCTCACGGGCGCGTGGCGTTTCATGCAATTGTCGTAGAAAGAACCCAGGCTCGACAGAAGGACCTCATGAACAACGGCGATACCCTGGACAGCACCACCCTTTCCCTGCCGCTGGCGCTGTCCGGCGGCGCCCAGGCCACCCTCGGCGATTACGCCGGCCAGTGGCTGGTGTTGTACTTCTACCCCAAGGACAGCACCCCGGGCTGCACCACCGAGGGCATCGACTTCAACGCACTGCTGCCCGACTTCCAGAAGGCGGGCGCGGTCGTGCTTGGCGTCTCCCGCGACTCGGTGAAGTCCCACGACAACTTCTGTGCCAAGCAGGGCTTCGCGTTCCCGCTGGTCAGTGATGCCGACGAAGCGCTGTGCAGCGCCTTCGACGTGATCAAGATGAAGAACATGTACGGCAAGCAGGTACGTGGCATCGAGCGCAGCACCTTCCTGATTTCCCCCGACAGCCGCATCGTGCAGTCATGGCGCAAGGTCAAGGTCGCCGGCCATGCCGACGCCGTCCTTGCCGAACTGAAGGCCAATCAGTCCAAGTGAGTCCCATCGCCCACTTTGTCCGCCACCACCCTGCCCTGCAGCAGGCCGTGGTGGTTTTTCCCTGTC
Organism: Stenotrophomonas sp. G4; assembly: GCF_003428825.1. NCBI lineage: Bacteria > Pseudomonadati > Pseudomonadota > Gammaproteobacteria > Lysobacterales > Lysobacteraceae > Stenotrophomonas > Stenotrophomonas sp. G4. The sequence continues at coordinate 1,705,242 of NZ_CP031741.1, read as the reverse complement.
CGTAACCAGGAACCGATGATGACCCGAGGCAAGCGCATCTACGTGCTGGATACCAACGTGCTGATGCACGATCCCACCGCGCTGTTCAAATTCGAGGAGCACGATGTCTACCTGCCCATGCAGGTGATCGAGGAGCTGGACAACGGCAAGAAGGGCACGACCGAAGCGAGCCGCAATGCGCGCCAGGTCAGCCGCTTCCTCAACGAGCTGGTGCAGGCTTCGGGCCTGGACAACCTGGCCGAGGGCATTCCGCTGCAGCGGCCGCAGGGCCTGCAGCTGCGCGGCAAGCAGAGCGTGGGCCTGCTGCGCTTCCAGACCAGCCATTTCGACGCGGGCAAGAGCTTTGGCAAGGTCATCCCGGACAACGCCATCCTCGGCGCGATCCTGGCGCTGAAGGAAGAAACGCCGGAGATCCCGGTGGTGTTCGTCTCCAAGGACATCAACCTGCGCATCAAGGCGGCCATCGCCGGCATCGTCTCGGAAGACTACGAGAACGACCGCGCGCTGGACGATTTCAGCCTGCTCTACACCGGCGCCACCGAGCTGCCGGAAGACTTCTGGAAGCGCCACGGCGAGGATCTGCGCAGCTGGAGCGACAAGGGCCGCACGCACTACGAAATCCTCGCCCAGGACGGCGAAGAGTGGTACCCGAACCAGTACGTGTACCTGCCGGGCGAAGACGAAGTCGAGCTGCGCGTCAGCAGGATCGTCGGCGATGGCAAGGTGGTGTTGTCGCTGGTCGATGACTTCCGCCACGGCAGCCATGCCGTGTGGGGCATCAGCGCGCGCAACCGCGAGCAGAACTTCGCACTCAACGCACTGATGGATCCGGAGATCGACTTCGTCACCCTGCTCGGTACAGCCGGCACCGGCAAGACCCTGCTGGCACTGGCCGCCGGCCTGGCGCAGACGATGGACCAGCAGCGCTACCGCGAGATCATCATGACCCGCGCCACGGTCAGCGTCGGCGAGGACATCGGCTTCCTGCCGGGTACCGAGGAAGAGAAGATGACGCCTTGGATGGGCGCGCTGACCGACAACCTGGAAGTGCTGACGCACAACCAGGAAGGCGGCACCTGGGGCCGCCAGGCCACCAACGACCTGCTCGCCAGCCGCATCAAGATCCGCTCGATGAACTTCATGCGCGGCCGTACGTTTCTGTCGCGTTACCTGATCCTGGACGAGGCGCAGAACCTGACCCCCAAGCAGATGAAGACGCTGATCACCCGTGCCGGCCCCGGCACCAAGATCGTCTGCCTGGGCAACGTCGAACAGATCGACACCCCGTACCTGACCGAAACCACGTCGGGCCTGACCTACGCCGTGGACCGCTTCAAGAACTGGCCACACAGCGCGCACATCACGCTGCGTCGCGGTGAACGCTCGCGGCTGGCCGATTACGCCTCGGAGGTGTTGTGAACCGCTGCACCCGTCTGCTGCTGCCATCGCTGGCGGTCGCCATTGCCACGCTGCTCGGTGCCTGCGCGACCACGCAGGGACCGGCCAGCGTGCCGACCACAGAACGCAGTGGCCAGTCCTGGGTGGTCACCCGCCCGATCATCGCCGCGCAGGTGCTCGACACCTGCTCGCGCCCCAGCCCCGGCCGCGAGGCCGGGCGGGTCAGCGGCTACTGGGCACCGAGCCGGCAGCAGGTGGACCAGCTGGAAGCGAAGCTGGCATCGCTGGAAGCGCAGGTGCCACACGTGCTGGATTTCGACCGCCAGTACGTCGGCATCGAGCTGGACGGAAAGCAGGTGATCTACATCAACGCGTTCCATCTGCCTGAAGACAACAGCCTGCGGCCCGCCCGCGAGGCGGTGCGGGTCTGCGATGGCGGCGCGCAGTTCTGGGGCGCGGTCTTCGACCCGGCCAGCGGGACCTTCAGCGAGCTGCAGTTCAACGGCGGCTTCGGCGGGCCCTGAGGGGCCTGCCATGGGAATCCGCCTGCCCACCTGGGTCTGGATCGGCGCGGTCGCCCTGTCGTGCGTGGCCGGCATGGTCAATGTGGTTGGCTTCCTCGGTTTTGAACACCAGGCGGTCAGCCACATGACCGGCAGCACCAGCCAGCTTGGCATGGCACTGGCGCAAGGTGACTGGCGCGCGGTCGGCCATCTGTGGGGGCTGCTGATCGCGTTTTCGCTGGGCGCGATGGTCAGCGGACTGCTTATCCAGGACAGCGCACTGCAGCTCGGCCGGCGCTACGGCGTGGCGCTGGCATTGGAATCGCTGTTGCTGCTGGCGGCCATTCCGCTGTTCAAGCAGCATCAGATATGGGGCGCATTGGCAGCCGCGATGGCCTGCGGACTGCAGAACGCGATGGCCACCACCTTCAGTGGTGCCGTCGTACGCACCACCCATCTCAGCGGCATGTTCACCGATCTCGGCATCGGCCTGGGCCACCTGCTGCGCGGGCTGCCGCTGCAGGTACGACGCCTGACCCTGAGCGGCCTGATCATCAGCGGCTTCCTTGCTGGCGGCGTGATCGGCGCCTGGCTGTTCGTGCGCTGGCAGTACGACGCCCTGCTGGCCCCTGCCCTGCTGACCGGCCTGACCGGGCTGGGCTATGTGTCCTACCAGCAGTGGGCACGCTGGCGGCGTTGAGCATGGCGTCATCCACGCATGGCGTGGATCTACGTTGTCCATCCGATCTTTTCCGCGATATCCACGCATGGCGTGGATCTACTGACCGTCACCAGGAAGCTATCGAAGGCGGGCGGTGTCGGATTGCGGGGTGTCCGCGCCATGGATGGCGCGGCCAAGCCTACAAGGACGTACTTGCGGCGTCCCCGCAATCCGACACCGCCCCGCCTCCCCGCAGAAATCCAGAGCCGCTGTTGCTGTTGCCCCGGCTTCTGCCGGTGCCGGGCGCAGCCCGGCCGGCACTACCCCCTGGCAAGGCAGCACGGCACAATCGCTGCATGAGCCCGACCACCCCCGTTTCCGCCCTGACCATCGCCGGCTCCGATTCCGGCGGCGGCGCCGGCATCCAGGCCGACCTGAAGGCCTTCGCCGCGCATCGCGTGCATGGGCTGTCGGTGATCGCCGCACTGACCGCGCAGAACACCCGCGGTGTGCGCGCCGTGCACGTGCCACCGATCGACTTCCTGCGCGCGCAGATCGAAGCCTGCTTCGACGACTTCGACATCCACGCGGTGAAGCTGGGCATGCTGGCCAACGCCGAGGTGATCCACGCGGTGGCCGATGCACTGGAACGCCATCGACCACCGCACGTGGTGCTCGACCCGGTGATGGTGGCCACCAGCGGTGCGCGCCTGCTGGAGGACAGCGCGCTGCAGGCAATGCGCCAACGGCTGCTGCCACTGGCCACCCTGGTCACCCCCAATGCACCCGAAGCGGAGCTGCTGGTCGGCCGCAGCATCGCCAATGGCAACGACGCAGAGCGGGCCGCCGCCTCGCTCCTTGATCTGGGCGCCGGTGCAGTACTGCTGAAGGGGGGGCACCTGCACGAAGGCAACCGCGTGGTCGACCGCTACTTCGATGGCGTCAGCAGCGAAGAATTCATCCATGCCCGCCTGCCACTGGATGCGCATGGCACGGGCTGCACGCTGGCCTCGGCCATCGCCGCGCAGCTCTGCAACGGGCTGAGCCTGGCCAACGCCTGCGAAGCCGGCATCGACTACGTAGCGCGCGGATTGCAGCAGGGCTATGCGCCCGGCCGCAGCGAGGTGCTGGTACTGGACCACTTCGGCGCGGCGCCCCACGCATGAGCGATTCGCTACGCGCGCTCACCGTGAACAGCGGCGATGGCCACCGTTTCGACGTGATCGCCTGCGTGCCCGCACAGCCGCTGGCACGGCTGTTGTGGCTGCCGGCGCTGGGCGTGGCCGCGCGCCACTACGTACCGCTGGCGCAGGCACTTGCAGCCAGGGGAGTGGCGGTCTACCTGCACGAATGGCGTGGCAATGGCAGCAGTTCGCTGCGCCCGTCGCGCAGCCAGGATTGGGGCTACCGGCAGATTCTCGACCACGATCTGCCGGCCAGCCAGGCCCTGCTCGCCGGCGCTGATGCTGGCCAGAACGCGCTGCCATGGATCATCGGTGGCCACAGCCTGGGCGGGCAGCTGGCCTGCGTGCACGCCGGACGCCAGCCACAGGCGTTCGATCGATTGTGGCTGGCCGCCAGCGGCACACCGTTCTGGCGCACGTTCCCGCCACCACGCGGTTGGCTGCTGCCACTGTTCTATCGCTTCCTGCCGTGGATCGCGCGACGCCAGGGCGTGCTGCACGGGCGCCGGCTCGGTTTCGGCGGTACCGAAGCACGCGGACTGATCGCCGACTGGGCACGCGTAGGGCTGAGCAATCACTACGCCGCCGCAGGCATGGACGAGGACCTGGATGCGCGGATGGCGCGCGTGCATGGCAGTGCGCAGGCGGTGCTGATGGAAGACGATTGGCTGGCACCGACCGGATCAATGCAGGCGCTGCTGGCGAAACTGCCGAATGTCGCCTCGCAATTACGCGTGCTTTCTGCGCAGGAGCTGGGTACGCAGGCCGATCACTTCGCGTGGATGAAACACCCGGAGGCTGTCGCAGAGGCGTTTTTCATTCAGTTGGGTGAAAATTTTCACAAAAGCGTTGACGACGCGCGCCGACATCCGCATAATTCCGCTCCTGTCGCAGGGCGCCCGTAGCTCAGTTGGATAGAGTACCTGGCTACGAACCAGGCGGTCGGGAGTTCGAATCTCTCCGGGCGCACCACTCGACAGACCTCCAGCATCCGCCGCTGGAAGTGCAGTAAAATTTGATTGTGTACCGCGCGCCCGTAGCTCAGTTGGATAGAGTACCTGGCTACGAACCAGGCGGTCGGGAGTTCGAATCTCTCCGGGCGCACCACACACGATCAACACAACAAGTTTATGTAATTGGCGCCCGTAGCTCAGTTGGATAGAGTACCTGGCTACGAACCAGGCGGTCGGGAGTTCGAATCTCTCCGGGCGCACCATTACACCGAAACAGCAGGCCTCGGCCTGCTGTTTTTTTATGTGTGTTTTTCGGCAGGGCTGCGCCCTGCACCTGCAGAAGCAACGGCCGGAGCAACAGCAACAGCTGGCATTCCGTGGGGTGGCGGGGCGGTGTCGGACTGCGGGGACGCCGCAAGTACGTCCCTGTAGGCTTGGCAGCCGCATCCATGCGGCTGACACCCCGCACTCCGACACCGCCCCACCTCTGACAGATTCTCGCGATCCGATGGATCCACGCCATGCGTGGATGACTCCATTGAATTCGAATATTTCGACAGTTGAACGAAGGACATCCATGCTTGGCGTGGATCTACGTGTCGACCAAGGTCGACACCCACCAAGAGCAGGCCAAGAGCAGGCCAAGCCATTCCGGCAGATTGCGCAGATCTGTCGAAGGCGGGGTGGGTCCGGTTGCGGGGGCGTGAGCGCCATGGATGGCGCGACCGAGCTTACATGGACGTACTTGCAGCGTCCCCGCAACCGGACCCACCCCGCCATCCCACGGAATGCCCGCTGTTGCTTTGGCTTTGGCTGTTGCCATTGCCGTTGCCATTGCCGTTGCCATTGCCGTTGCCATTGCCGTTGCCATTGCCGTTGCCGTTGCCGTTGCCGTTGCCGTCGATTCTGCAGGTGCAGGGCGCAGCCCTGCCGAACCCTACCCCTCTGCCATCGCCTGCCACCACTGGGCCAGCAGCTCCGGCCGCCGCAGGCGCTCGCGCCACCAGCGCAGGGCCGCGCCATCCTCGCCGGTGCGCCAGGCCAACCAGAAGGTCTCTTCCGGCTTGTGCTCCTCGACCTCGCGGATCACCAGCTGGCCGCGCGCCACCGCCGCGCGCGCGCAGGGCTCGGGCAGGAAGCCGAATCCCAGCCCCTGGCACTGCAGCTTCAACTTGCTGGCCATGTCCGGCACGGTCAACGTCTCCTGACCCATCAACAGGCCCACCGTTCGTGGCAGCAGCCGCCGCGCCGAGTCGGACACGGCGATCGCGCAATACGGCGCCAACTGCTCGCGGCCCAGCACACCCGGTACGGACGCCAGCGGATGCCCGGGTGCCACTGCAAACACAAAATCAACGCTGCCCAGCGGCTCGACCACGTAGCCCCCGCCACTGGGACCCTCACCGGGAGCCGCGACCAACAGGTCGGCGCGCCGGTCCAGCAGCGCTTCCCAGGTACCGGACAGTGCTTCGCCAAACAGGCGCAGCCGGGTGGGCGCCGCCACCTCGCGGAACGCGGCAATATCCGGCCCCAACAGCCAGGTCGGAAACACCGAATCCACCGCCAGGGTCAATTCCGCCTCCCAGCCCGAGGCCACCCGCCGCACCCGCAGCTCGAGCTCCCGGGCCGCACGCAGCAGGTGCCTGCCCTCCTCCAGCAGCGCGCGCCCGGCCTCGGTCGGCTCCGCCCGCGGGCCGATCCGGTCGAACAGCTGCACCCCCAGATCCTCTTCCAGCTTGGCCACGGTGTAGGAAATGGTCGAAGGCACCTTGTGCAGGGCCTTGCCGGCGCCGGCAAAGGAGCCTCGGCGGTCGATCGCGTCCAGGATCTGCAGGGCATCGAGGCTGAGCTTGAGCATTCGAAATTTTCGATGATGGCTGTCAAAACTATCCGTTTTTCAAACCCAAGGTGCAAGCGGATACTTCTCTTCAACGGGGAAACACAGCGGCTACCCGCCCACCCCGCCCCATCGAAACCATCGAACAAGGAGATTCCATCATGCTGCAGATCCGCAAGAGCGCTACCCGTGGCCTGGCCGAGCATGGCTGGCTGTCCTCGCGCCATACCTTCTCGTTCGCCAGCTACTACGACCCCCGCTATGTGAGCTTCGGCCCGCTGCGGGTCATCAACGAAGACAAGGTGATCGGCGGCCAGGGGTTCGGCACCCACAGCCACAGCAACATGGAGATCGTCTCCTACGTGCTGGGCGGCGCGCTGGAACACAAGGACTCGATGGGCACCGGTTCGGTGCTGCGCTACGGCGACGTGCAGCGCATGAGCGCAGGCAGCGGCGTCAGCCACAGCGAGTTCAACCATTCGGCCAGTGATCCGGTGCATTTCCTGCAGATCTGGATCTTCCCGGAGGCCGAGAACATCGCGCCGTCGTATGAGGAGACCCACTTCACGCCGGAGAGCAAGCGCGGCCAGCTGCGCCTGATCGCCTCGCCGGATGGCGCCGATGGTTCGCTGCACATCCATCAGGATGCGCGCATCTTCGCCACCATCCTCGATGGCGAGCAGAAGCTGCACCACGCCCTGGCTGCCGGCCGCGGCGCGTATGTGCAGGTGGCGCGTGGCCAGCTGCAGGTCAACGGCATCACCCTGGAAGCGGGTGACGCACTGCAGGTCAGCGACGAGGCACAGCTGACCCTGGAAAACGGCAACGACGCCGAAGTGCTGGTGTTCGACCTGAAGCTGTAACCAGCATGCCCGCGATGCCATCCGGCAGCGCGGGCATGTCCTGTTGCAACGCGATCAGAACCTGTACGTCACTGCCAGCCGCACGTTGCGCGGCTCGCCCCAGGTGTAGGTGCTGTACCAGCTGAAGATCGTGTAATAGCGCTTGTCCAGCAGGTTGTTGACGTTGACCGTGGCCGACAGGCGATCGTTGAACTGGTACCGGGCCATGGCATCCAGCAGCCAGTACGGCTGGGTGCGATGAACCACCGACGTGCCACTGGCCGGGTTGGTGATGTCGCCGAACGTGGAGTCCTGCCAGCGCGCACCGCCACCGACAGTCAGGCCCTGCCAGTCGCCGCGCAGGCGGTAGCTGGTGTGCAGGCTGAACTGGTTTTCCGGCTCCAGCGTGGTCACCTTGCTGCCGGCCTGGCGGGCGATTTTGTGCGCAAAGCCACCCTGCACCTGCCAGCCCTCGGCCAACTGCCCGGACATCTCCAGTTCGTAGCCCTTGGTGCGTACGCCCATCAGTGCGCGATAGGCGTCTTCGCCGTTGGGCGTTTTGCCGCCTGTAGGCTGGGCGAAATTGTCCTGGTCGAGCTGGAACAGTGCCGCGCTGGCATTGAAGCGGCCGTCGAGGAACTCCGCCTTCAGGCCCATTTCATAGCTGCGGCCTTCCAGCGGATCCAGTGCCTTGCCCTGTTCGTCGCGTTCGCTGTGCGGCTTGAAGATGGTGCTGTAGCTGGCGTACACCGAATAGTGCTGGCCAAGGTCGTAGACCACGCCGGCATAAGGCACGAACACGCCGGTCTCGCGCGTCTGCGGCGAACGGTAGCTGGCCAGGCGGCTGCCGACGATCACCTTCAACGGGTCGGCCACGTCGAAGCGACCGACCACGTACAGGCCGTTCTCACGGGTCACCTCATTGTTGCCATAACCGCGCTGCCATTCCGGCTCCGGGATGTCACCCTTCCAGCTGTTGTAGTCGGCAACGGCGGTCGGGTACCCGGGCTGCGGCGAATAGCCGGTGTTGGTCCAGCGCTTGCGCGAGGCACTGCCGCCGACCACCAGTTCATGCTGGCGACCGAACAGGCCGAAATTGCCGCTCAGATAGAAGTCGGCCGCGTTGCTGACCGTCTTGCCGACATACTTGCCCAGCCACAACGAGACGCCTTCGCCGGTGACCGGATCGGGATTGCCACCGGCCGCACCGGCCAGTGCCGCATCGTAGCCGTTGACCTGATGGTTGAGCTGCAGCTTGGCTACCCAGTCGTTGTCGAAGGTATGTTCCAGCGTGGCAAAACCGGTGCGCACGTATTGGCGCCAACCGCTCCAGTGGGTGCCGTTGTTGAACGAGCGCGGCATGTCGTTGAAATTGCCCCGGCTGTCCAGCAGCGGAATACCGCCCCAGGTCGAGCCCTTGGGATCGCTCTCCAGCACGTCGCCACCGACTGTCAGCAGCGTGCGTTCGCCCAGATCGGCTTCCAGCACGGCATAGCCGACCTTGCTGGTGCGCTGGTAGAAATCCAGATTGGAATGCTTGTCCTGCCAGGCACCTACCGCACGCCCACGCACGCGGCCATCGGCAGTCAGCGGGCCGCCGACATCGACTTCGGCACGGTAGTCGTCCCAGCGGCCGACGCCCAGCGTCGCACTGCCAGCAAATTCCCTGCCCGGCTTCTTGCGCACCAGGTTGATGGTCGCGCCGGGGTCGCCCATGCCGGTCAGCAGGCCGGTGGCGCCCTTGAGCACTTCGATGCGGTCGTAGATCGCGGTGTCGCTGAGCGTATTGCCGGCCGAGTACGCCGAGTCGCGTGACATCGGAATGCCGTCGTACTGGAAGTTCTGCACGGCAAAACCACGTGCGTAGTACTCGGTGCGCTCACTGTCGTAGGTGACGATGCTGATGCCGGGGGTCACCCGCATCACGTCATCGATACCATCCAGACCGAAGTCGTCCATCTGCGCACGGGTGATCACGCTGATGGTCTGCGGGGTCTGCCGAGGGGTCAGCACCAGGCGGGTGGCGGTGGCGATGGTACCCGGCGTGTACGCGCCGCTGCCCTCGGTGATGGTGCCCAACTGGTTGGCGGTGACCTGCACGGTCTGCAGGGTCTGCGAGGTTGTCCTGACCTCCTCTGCAGCGGGTGCCGATTGCGCCGAGGCAGTGCCGGCAGCGGCAAGTGAGGTCAGCAGAAGACCCTGGGCAAGGGCGTTCGCCAACGGGCGACGACGCTGGCAGAGCGGGGAAAAACGAACAGGCACAGACGACACGACGGGACCTCCACGATGGGGTGGGATCCTCTGGCGGCGGCTGGAGGGGACGGGGAATGGCGGCCAAGGGCCGCAGGCGCAGGAGTTTACTCTGCCGGCCCCGGGCTGTCGTCGGTTGCGACCCGATCGGCACCTCTCCGCGCGATGGCCAGCCGCTGACGGCAGCCACCGCTTCCCGGATCAGTGCAACCACGCGGTCGGTGTGATCGATGGCATTGATCAACGGTGACGCATCCGGACCACTGCATTCGTATGCGTCGCCCGATGTCATCCATGGCACTTGCCGATGGCTTCTGAAAACGTTTTCATGAAGAGGATCTTCTGGAGCCTTCCTCGCGCATGACGCCTTCCTCCCCTCCCGCCCAGCAGCACGCGACCCGCGCTGCGTTCTTCATTCCCGGCTTTGCCACCGCTGCCTGGGCGCCGATGGTGCCCTTCGCCAAGGCCAAGGCCGGGTTGTCCGACGCCAGCCTGGGCGGGCTGCTGCTTTGCCTTGGCCTCGGCTCGCTGCTGGCGATGCCGCTGGCCGGTGCGTTGACCGCGCGCCTGGGCTCGCGCCGCTTGATGATCGCGACCACGGCCCTGATCCTGCTCGCCCTGCCACTGCTGACGCTCGCCCCCACGCCGCTGGCACTGGGAGCAACGCTGTTCGTGTTCGGTGCGGGTGTGGGGGCGATGGACTGCACGATGAACATGCAGGCTGTGGCCGTCGAGCGCGATGCAGGGCGGCCGATGATGTCCGGCTTCCACGCGTTCTACAGCATCGGCGGCTTCATCGGCGCCGGCTGCATGACCGGGCTGCTGGTTCTCGGCACGCCCCTGTGGCTGGCGTCATTGGTTGCCGTGGCGGCGATGCTGCTGGTGGCCCTGTTGTCGGCACCGCACTGGCGCCCGCAGCGCATTCTGCATGACGGCCCAATGCTGGCCCTGCCGCACGGCGTGGTGCTGTTCATCAGCGTGCTCGCCTTCGTGGTGTTCCTGGCCGAGGGGTCGATGCTGGACTGGAGCGCGGTGTTCCTGGCCGAAATACGCCACGTGCCGCGCGACCAGGCCGGTGCCGGGTTTGCCGTGTTCACGCTGGCGATGACGGCGATGCGCCTGTTCGGCGATGGCATCGTCGAGCGCCTCGGCCGAACCCGTACCATCGTCATTGGCGGCATCACCGCTGCGGCCGGTTTCGCGCTGGCCACGCTGGTGCCCTCCTTCGCCATGGCGCTGGTCGGCTACGTGCTGGTGGGCCTGGGCTGCGCCAACATCGTGCCCGCCCTGTTCTCGATGGCCGGCCAGCAGCGCGCGATGCCGGAGAGCATTGCGATCACCGCAGTCACCACCCTGGGCTATGCCGGCATTCTTGCAGGCCCCGCCGCGATCGGCGCGCTCGCCCATGCCACCAGCCTGGGCTTTGCCTTCCTGTGCGTGTCAGCGATGCTGCTGGGTGTAGCGGCATCTGCACGTTCGCTGGCCCGCCGCCTGCCCTGAAGCTCAGCCGCGTGCTGGGGTTTTTGCGGGTGTGTCGACGCCATGCACCAGCCATTCGGCCTGGGCCGGCAACTGCGGTGCCGGACACGCGGCTTTCGGATGGTGCTCGTCGCGCGCCATCCAGTCATCGACCACCCCGGCCAGCAGGTCCAGCCGCAGCGGCAGGGTGATGTGATCTTCGCCGCGCATCTCGATGTAGTGCGCACGCGGATTGGCCTGCGCCAGCGCACGCCCTTGGCTGACCGGAATGTGCTGGTCGCCCTGCCCGTGCAGCAGCAGCACGCAGGCGCGGGTATCGGCCAGCGCGCGGGCAACATCCACCTTGTCCAGATCCACGTCGATGCGGCGGCTGGCGGCGGCCACCACCTGGTTGATGTCCTGGCTGCCGTAGCGCCAGCGTGCATACGAAGCGATGGCCTGTGCCTTCAACCCTTCCGGCTGCAGGGCCATCAGATGCGGAATCATGGTGCGGATCGCAACCCCGGCATTGGCGAACGATTCCATCGCCACCACGCCGGCGACCTGGTCGCCCAGCTTGTCGGCGGTGAACAATGCGGTGGCAGCGCCGTAGGAAACACCGAACAGGTACAGCGGGCCGGTCACTTCGCCGCGCGCGCGCAGTTCGGCGATGACATCCACAACATCGTCCGACTCATAGGTGCCGTAGCCGGAGGGACCGGCGCCGGACTGGCCATGGTTGCGCAGGTCCAGGGTGATCACGCGGTAGCCCGACTCGGCCAGCTGCAGCGACCATGGCAGCATCGAATCACCGTTCATCATCCAGCCGTGCAGCAGCACCACGGTGCCGCGCGGTGCCTGCGCGCGGAACGGCTGCGGTACGGACAGGCTCAACCCGGTATCCAGCGGCAGGCCGTTCTGGTGCTGCTGCGGCAGGTAGTGGTAGCGCGCACCGTAGTCGCCCGGATCGAAAGCACGCCAGAAGATCGGCACGCCATCACGGCCCGGGGCGAAGCCATGCCGGTTCGGCAGCGCGGCCACAGCTGCGGCGATGCGCGGTTGATCAAGCAGGGTCGAGACGCCACCGGGCGCGATCAGGCGGTCGCTGAGCGAGGTGGACGAGGCCGTCATCGAGGAAGAGCATGCAGCCAGCCACAGGCCGGCGCACGCCAGCAAAAGCAGCAGCAGGCGCTTCATGGGCAGTCAGGGGAAAAGTGCGACAGCGTGGCAGGTTAGCGGCCACGCCCGGCGCCATCTATCGCAGCTGGATGACGGGTTGATGACAGCGCAGGATCGATTCAGCTTGTCACAATGTCGCGACCGGCCAAAGCATTGATCCGGATCAATGAACGCCATCGCATGAATGGCCACAGTGCCGGCATGCGCACCCCGTTCAAGCTCGCCATTGCCCTGGCCGCCACCTTGGCCGCCGCTTACGGCATCGCCCGCAGTACACCGTATTGGTTCGCCCCACCGCAACAGGCCGAGGTCGACATCCACGACCCGGCCCTGATCGAACAGGGCCGGTACCTGTCGCGTGCTGCCGACTGCGCCGCCTGCCATACCGCACCGGGCGGCAGGCCGTTCGCCGGCGGCCTTGGCATGCAGACCCCGATGGGCACGCTGTACTCGACCAACATCACACCGGACACGGAGACCGGCATCGGCGCATACGAGTACGCCGATTTCGAGCGCGCGGTGCGGCGTGGCATCCGCCATGACGGCCAGCCGCTGTATCCGGCCATGCCCTACGCCTCGTACGTGATCGCCAGCGATGCCGAGATCAAGGCGCTGTATGCCTACTTCATGGGTGCGGTGCAACCGGTCCGGCAGGACAACGCCGACAGCACGATTCCGTGGCCGGCAAACATGCGCTGGCCGCTTGCCTGGTGGCAGCTGTTGTTCGCACGCCCGCGCAGCTTCAGCCCTGATCCCACCCTGGATGCCGGCCAGCAGCGCGGCGCCGAACTGGTTGAAGGCCTGGCCCATTGCGGCGCGTGCCATACCCCGCGCGGGCTGGCCTTCCAGGAAAAGGCGATGGCCGACGATGGCAGCCGCCAGTTCCTGTCCGGCTCGGTGCTGGAAGGCTGGTACGCGAAGAACCTGCGCAATGAACAGACCGGCCTGGCCAGCTGGAGCGAAGCCGAAATCGTCGAGTTCCTGCGCACCGGCCGCACCGATCGCTCCGCGGCTTTTGGCGGCATGGCCGATGTGGTCGAGCACAGCACGCAGTACCTGTCCGACGCCGATCTGCTGGCGATGGCGCGGTACCTGAAGCAGCTGCCGGCCCGCGAAGGGCGCAGCGCGCAGTGGACGCCGGGCACCGACACCACTACCGCCGCACTGCGCGGCGGCGACTACCGGGTGGCCGGTTCGCTGGCCTACGCCGAACACTGCCAGGCCTGCCATCGCGCAGATGGCCGCGGCATGCCACGGGTCTACCCAGCCCTGGCGGGCAACTCCATCGTGTTCGCCGATGATCCCAGCTCGCTGGTGCAGGTAACCCTGACCGGCGGGCGCACGCCACATACCGCGCACGACCGCATGGCATTCACCATGCCGGGCTTCGAACAGCTGCCCAATGCGCAGCTCGCCGACATCCTCACCTTCATCCGCAACAGCTGGGGCAACCAGGCCAGCGCGGTCACTGAACTGGACGTAGCGCGCATGCGCCGGGTGGTGCGTGACAAGCCGGCGCATGTGGTCCCGCAGGAGACGGCGCAATGAGGCGTTCGAAGAAGCGTTCGACAGTGTTGATCGCCAGCGCGGTCGTTGCGGTGCTGCTGGCCGGTGCTGGCACGCTGCTGTACCAGCACCTGTACCCGGACCTGGACGCGGAAGTCGCGAGGACCCTGGACATCCTCGACAGCCACGGCCAGGTGGTGGGCCAGTACCACGTGCCCAGTGCCGAGGAGATCGCCAGCCTCGGCAACGCCGACGCGGTGATGTTCGGCCGTCGCCTGCTCAACGAGACCGCACGCCTTCTGCCGGACAACGTCGGCAACGATCTGAACTGCAATTCGTGCCACATGGCCGAGGGCAAGCGACCGTTCGGCAACCACTACCTGAACACCGGAGGCGGCAGCTACCCGCGCTACATGCCGCGGCCGGGCAGGGAAATCGGCCTGGCCGAGCGCATCAACGGTTGCCTGCAGCGTTCGATGAACGGCAAACCGCTGGCCAAGGACGCGCCGGAGATGCGTGCGATGCTGGAATACATGGCGTGGCTGAGCCGCCCGGTACCAGAGGGTGCGCGCGTGGCCGCGCCCAGCGAAGGGCCGATCGACAGCACGCTGACACCGGACCCGATACGTGGACAGGCGCTGTATGCCGCGCAGTGCGCCGCCTGCCACGGCGACAACGGCGAAGGCCGGCGCGACGCCAGCGGCGATATCGCGTTCCCGCCGCTGTGGGGCGAGCGCAGCTTCAACATCGGTGCCGGCATGGCGCGGCTGTACAAGGCCGCCGGCTTCGTCAAGCACAACATGCCGCCTGCAATGACCCGTGAACCGCCACTGGGCCAGCAGGTGATGCCCGACCAGGACGCGGTGGATATCGCCAGCTACTTCATCAACCAGCCGCGCCCGGACTTCGCCGGCAAAGCCAAGGACTGGCCGCGCGATCCGAAACCGAAGGACGCGCGCTACTGAGCAATGCCCCGGCCTTGCCGGCCGTCACACAACACACTCCCTGCATCTGCGCGTCACCGCCATGTCATCGGCGCTGCCGACACTCCCGGACTTTCCTCCCTTGAAGGTCCGGTTTCGATGCGAACGATTGCGCGCTTTCCCCGTATCTCGCTGCTTGCCCTGCTGATTGCTCCCGCACTGGATGCCCTGGCTGAAGCACCGCAGGGCGATGTGGCCGATACGCGAAGCGCCGACGCGCGGACCCTGGACCAGGTACAGGTGATCGGCCAGGCCACCAGTTATGCCAAGACCTCGGTGCGCCAGGAAACGTTGAACCGGCAGACCGTGTTGAGCAGCGTCAATGGCGCGCTCAACGAAGTGCCCGGCGTGGTCGTCAGCGAAGCCGATGCCACCGGTTCGTCGGTCTGGGGCACGCAGATCAGCATGCGCGGCTTTGTCACCAACCGCGACACCCAGCAGATCGGCACCACCATCGATGGCCTGCCCAGTGGTGGTTCCGGTTATGGCGGCGGCTCGCTGGCCAACCGCTACATCGACACGCTCGACTTGGAAACGGTGGAAGTGAGCCAGGGCACGGCCGATATCTCCTCGCGCTCGAACGAAGCACTCGGTGGCACCCTGAACTTCCTCACCAGCGACCCACTGCAGGAGCAGCGACTGCGCATGGTGGTAGCTGCCGGTGACAATGAAGCGCGCAAGTACTACGTGCGCTACGACACCGGCCTGCTTGCAGGACACACCCGCGCGTGGATCAGCGCATCGTCGGCGCGCGTGCATGACTGGATCGACGGCACCGGCCACACCAGCAACGACAACATCGCCGGCAAGTTCATCACCGAGCTGGACCGCTGGACCCTGACCGGCTACCTGTCTTACAACGATGCCGACGAGCCGGAGTACACCAGCGTTTCGCCAAAGGGGTTCGCCACCAACCCCGACCGCGACGGCCTGGTCGGCACCCTGACCGGCATTCCGTACCTGGACCAGAACTACCGCTCCGGTTCGCGCGCACTGCGCGAGAACACGTTCGGCTACCTGCGCGCCGCCTTCGATGGCGGCAACGGTTTCAAGGCCTCGATGGCCGCCTACGGGCACCGCATGCAGGGCCGCGGTGACTGGCTGCCACCGTACCTGGCCGACGTCAACGACGACGGTGCCGGTCGCCCGCAGTCGGAGTACCTCGGCGGCAGGACCGTCTACGGTGGCAGCAACCGCGGCCAGATCTACTTCGTGAACCCCGACGGCAGCTCCGCCCAACGTCTTGCCAGCTGCACGCCACGGCTCGGCTTCAGCGCCGAGTACGACCCCAACTGCTACGCCGGCAACGTGCAGGGCGCGCAGTCCTACCGCCACTCCCACTACGACAACGATCGCATGGGCGTGACCGCCGACGTTGAATGGCGGCAGACCTTCGGCGCCATCGACAACACCGTGCGCGGCGGGCTGTGGGTGGAGAAGCTGGACCGTTCCGTGCGCCGCGATTGGCACCGCCTGCTCGACGTCGGCCAGGACATCGCCTTCGACCACCAGCCCTACTGGGTGCAGTTCGAGGACAAGTACAAGGTCGATGAGCAGATGTACTACGTCGAGGACGTGGCCCGCTTCGGCCCGTTCAGCGCGCGCCTGGGCGTAAAGCAGTTCTTCGTCGACCAGTCCCGCCGCCGCGTGATCGGCGCCGCCGAGAATGTGAAATCCGACTCGAAGTCCGATCCGCTGCTGTCCACCGGCTTCACCTGGGCCCCGGGCGTGGAGGGCATGGAACTGTTCGCCGGCTACTCGCAGAACTTCGCCGCTATCCCGTCCGGGGTGCTGGGTGAAACCGATCCCCAGCGCTTCCGCAACGTCGAACCGGAGACCGCCGACAACATCGAACTGGGCATGCGCATCAGCCGCTGGCCGCTGACCGCCTCGGTCACCCTGTACAACATCAAGTTCGACAACCGCATCGTGTATCTGCCGGCCGGCCTGGTCAGCGGCATC
This sequence comes from Stenotrophomonas sp. G4, assembly GCF_003428825.1. Lineage (NCBI taxonomy): Bacteria > Pseudomonadati > Pseudomonadota > Gammaproteobacteria > Lysobacterales > Lysobacteraceae > Stenotrophomonas > Stenotrophomonas sp. G4. Next base: position 1,688,526 of record NZ_CP031741.1, on the reverse strand, counting down.
GACTACCTCGGCGAGACCGATGGCGTCTACGAGAACTTCGGCGGCGTGGAGAGCAACGGCCTGGAAGCGGCCTTCGGCTACGGCTGGGACAATGGCTGGCGCATCAATGCGGCCTACACCTACAACCGTTCCAAGTACCTGGGCAGCGGCAACGACGCGCGCGACACGCAGCTGGGCATCGTCGATGGCGCCAAGGTGATCGGCCAGCCGGAGCAGATCCTGGTGGTGTCGGCCGACTGGCAGGGTGAGAACTGGAACTTCGGCCTGTCCGGTCGCTACCTGGGCGAACGCTACCTGGATGCGGCCAACGTCAACAAGCTGCCCTCGGCCACCGTGTTCAACGCCAACATCGGCTTCGACCTGCAGGGCCTGTCGCCGCGCCTGAAGGGCATGGGCGCCAACCTGGTGGTGAGCAACCTGACCGACAAGCGTTATCTTGCAGGGGTGGACGGCCGCGACAACGCCTTCATCGGCGCCCCGCGCACCGTCGGCATCTCCTTCCGCGTGGACCTGTGAGTGTGACCCTGTGACTGATACCGGCCGACGCCGACTGTTGCAGGCCGGCGTCGCCGCCGGCCTTTCGCCGCTGCTGCCCAGCATCGCCCGGGCAGCAGCGATCGCCCCTGCTTCGCGCACGCGCAGCCTGCAGGACCTGCAGCACATCGTGGTGTTCATGCAGGAGAACCGCTCGTTCGACCACTACTTCGGCACGTTGCCGGGCGTGCGTGGCTTCGGTGACCGTTTCGTTGCCCCGGCATCGCCGCTGCCCGGTGGCGACCGCCCGCGCAGCCTGTGGCTGCAGCCCGACGCCAGCGGACAACGCGCCATCGCCCCCTTTCCGTTGGATACCGCTGCGCACTTCGGCTACATGCGGGTGGAAGGCACGCCCCACACCTGGCCTGATGCACAGCAGGCGTGGGACCACGGGCGCATGGCGCACTGGCCCAAGGCCAAGCAGAACCATTCGATGGGCTACTTCCAGCGCAGCGACATGCCGTTCCAGTTCGCCCTGGCCGATGCGTTCACGCTGTGCGATGCCTACCACTGCGCGATGCAGGCCGGCACCAACCCGAACCGCGTGTTCCTGTGGACCGGCCACAACGACGCCCAGGGCCAGGCAGGCGGCCCGGTGATCGCCAATTCGCACGACAATTTCCCCGAGCTGGGCGGCCATCCGGACTCGTACCGCTGGGCCAGCTATGTCGAGCGGCTGCAGCAGGCTGGGGTGTCCTGGCAGATCTACCAGGACATGGCCGACAACTTCACCGACAACCCGCTTGCCGGGTTCGAGACCTTCCGCCAGGCGTACCGCGGCGACCCGGGGCATGACCCGGAGCTGCGCGCGCGCGGGGTCAGTACCCGTGGCTTGGCACAGCTGCGCGAGGACGCGATCAGCGGCCGACTGCCGCAGGTCAGCTTCATCATCGCCGATGCAGCCGGCAGCGAGCACCCCGGTCCGTCCAGCCCCGCGCAGGGCGCCGCCTATACCGCGCACCTGCTGGATGCACTGACCGCCGATCCAGAGGTGTGGAGCCGTACCGCCCTGCTGCTGATGTTCGATGAGAACGACGGCTTCTTCGACCATGTGCCGCCACCGGCACCGCCGTCCCCGCTTGGTGCCGGCTGGGCCGGTGCGTCGGCGGTCGGCACCGAGGGCGAATACCACCACCGCCCGGCACCGGGCGACGAGAAATACGATGCCACCGAGCTGCGTGGGCGCCCCTATGGGCTTGGCCCGCGCGTACCGTTGTATGTGATTTCACCGTGGAGCCGCGGCGGCTGGGTCGACTCGCAGGTGTACGACCACACGTCGGTGCTGCGTCTGATCGAGCGCCGCTTCGGTGTGGCCGCGCCGGACATCTCGCCGTGGCGGCGTGCGGTCTGCGGTGATCTGAGCAACGCCTTCGACTTCGCCCAGCGCGACACCCGCCCCTTCGCCAAGGCGCTGCCCGATGTCACCGCGGTCGCCGCGCGCGCCGCCGCCCTGCCCGGCCGTACCGTGCCCGCGCTGCCCGATGGCCTGCATCCGGCCCGCCAGGAGCCAGGCGTACGTCCTGCACGGGCACTGCCCTATCGGCCGCAGGTGCAGGCCACATCGGTGGATGGTGCTGGTCTCACCCTGCAGCTGGCCAGCGATGGCGCCGCGGCGGTGCTGCATGTCTACGACCGCCTGCGCCTGGACGCCGTTCCGCGCCGTTACACCGTGGTACCGGGTGCCCCGTTGCAGGATCGCTGGCCGCTGGATGCGCAGGGTCATTACGATCTCTGGCTGCTGGGACCGAATGGATTCCATCGCCATTATCGCGGCGATGGCACGCTCGCGCCGCTGCACGCGCACGTGGAGCGCGCGGACGGCCAGATGCGCCTGACACTGCGCAATCCATCGCCTTCGGCGCGGAGGGTCCAGGTGCAGGCCGGCGCCTACGCCGGCCACATGCCCACCCGCGAACTACAGCTGGTGGCTGGCGCGGAAACCGTACTGGCCTGGGATCCCGCGCCAACCGCAGGCTGGTACGACCTGATCGTGCGCTCGCAGGGCGTCGAGCAACGCCTCGCCGGACGGGCCGAAGACGGCCGGCCTGGCACCAGCGACCCTGCCATGGGCAGCGAACCGCTGCGCTTCGATCACGGCTGAAAGTGATTCTGTGGAGCCGGGCGCGTGCTCGGCTCCACAGGGTGGGACATCCCGCTCAGGCCTCCTGCAACCCCGGCCGGCCATGCTCGACGGCATAGCGCTTCCAGCTCTGCAGCGCGCCGTTCGGCTGCATGACCGTATCGAGCGTCTTCATGTCACCGATCCAGGCATCACGGGTGACGTCGCACAGCACATAACCACGCTTGTCCGTCGTCGCCTTCAGGTGCGGACTGTGCCGCAGCTGGTTCTCTGCATAGGCATCCACGCCCTGCCCGTCCGCGCCCGACGTGATCGAAGTGGCCAGGAACTCACTGGAAATCACCCCGGAATCGGCATTGTCCTGTACCAGGTCACTGGCATAGTGACGGTGCGCATCGCCACAGGCGGTTACCACGTTGCCGAAGCCCACCTTCTGGATGTGATCGAGCAGGCGCCGGCGGCTGGACAGATAACCGGACCACTGGTCGTCGGAGGCCTGCACCACGCCGTCCTTCTCGCGCAGGTAGTTGCCCAGCGAAACCTGGTGGGCGATGGTGTGCCAGCGCGGCGCGGCGTCGGCCAGGCCGTCGAACAGCCATTGCTCCTGCTTTGCGCCAACAATGCTGCGTTCGGGAGATTCCACTTGCCCGCGCTGCGCGATGTCCACCTGCTTGCTGCGGTACTGGCGGGTATCGAGCAGGTGCAGGTCCAGCAGCGTGCCATAGCGCGCGCGCCGGTACATCTGCATATGGCCGTCGCGCGGGAACGACGAAGCACGCAGCGGCATGTTCTCGTAGTAGGCCTGGAATGCCTGTGCGCGGCGCAGCAGGAACACTTCACTGGGCGTGCCGTCCTGGTCCTCGGCGCCGGCCCAGTTGTTGTCCACTTCATGGTCGTCGAACGTGACGAACCACGGCGACGCGGCGTGCGCGGCCTGCAGGTCCGAATCGGTCCTGTACTGCGCGTAGCGCCGGCGATAGTCGTCGAGCGTGTAGGTCTGCGGGCCAACATGGTTGCGCAGGTTGGTGAACGGCTGGCCGTTCATCCTGCGCACGCCTGGCTGGCTTTCGCCCTCGTAGATGTAGTCGCCGTAATGGAACACGAAGTCGAGCGGCTCCTCGGCAATGTGTCGCCATGCACTGTAGTGCCCCTCCTCGTAGTGCTGGCAACCGGCCACCGCGAAGCGCACGCGGTCGATCCGTGCGTTGGCCGCAGGCAGGGTGCGGGTGCGGCCAATCGCACTGGCATGGCCTCCCACGGTGAAGCGGTACCAGTACGGCCGCCCCGGCAGCAGGCCGTCCAGTTCCACGTGCAGCGCATGGCCAAGCTCGGGGTGGGCCAGCGCGGTGCCCTGCCGCACCACGGTGCGCATGCTCTCGTCGGCGGCCAACTGCCATGCCACCGCCATCGGCCGGGTTGGCATGCCGCCACCGAACACCAGTGGCTCGGTGGCCAGCCGCGTCCACAACACCACGCCGTCGGCCGACGGATCACCCGACGCCACGCCGAGAGTGAACGGTGTACTGGCAAAGCGCGGCGATGCGAGCAGATTGCGCGGATTCAGCGCTGCCACATCCTTCTGCGCGGCCAGCGCGCGGGCCGTTCCGGCCCACGCACCCAATGCGGAAAGTCCGGACAGGGCAAGGAAACGCCTGCGATTGATCGTATCCAAGACGCCCGCCCTCAGTTGTAGATGATGTGGAAGTAGAAGAAGCGGCCGTAGTCATCGATCTCGGTGCGGAAGCGGCCGTTCGGACCGGTGCTGTAGGTCGGCTGGGTGTTGAACAGGTTCTTGGCCTCGTACTTCAGCGTCACGTGCTTGCTGACCTTGTGGCTGAAGGCCAGGTTGAAGGTCATGTATGGGTCGTAGTACGAATCCAGCCACTGGGTATCGCCGAAGTCGACCAGCATCCGGCTGCGGTAGGTGCCGGATACGCGCAGCTGCGAGTTCTTCCATGGCATGCGCCAGATCACCGAGCCGTTCACCGACCAGTCCGGCTGGTACAGCAGGCGGTCCAGGCGGCGCTCGCTGCCGTCGCTGATGCGGTAGTTGGTCTGCCCGTCCAGGCGGGTGGCATTGAGGTACATGTCGAAGCGGTGGCGGCCCCACTGCAGGTTGCGGTTGGCTACCGCGAACTCGACACCGCGCAGCGTCGACTCATCGGTGTTCATCGGCTGGGTGATCCGGTAGCGGATGTCGCCGACGTTCTCGAACGTGGTCAGGGTATAGATGTCGTCCTTGATGACCTTGTCGAACAACGCCACCGAGACCAGGCCGTTGTTGCCGTTGAAGTACAGGTCCCAGGCAAGATCGAGGTTGGTCGAGCGGCGTGGCCGCAGCGAGGCGTTGCCCTGCTTGATGCTGCAGAAGCCTCCGCCCAGCTCGTCGTCGCCGCAGCTGGTGCTGGTGGCCTGGGCGATGTTGCTGGGCGTCGGCCGGCCCAGCGTGCGGCTGGCGGAGAACCTCAGGCGCTGGTCTTCGCTCAGCTTGAAGGTGGCGTTCAGCGACGGCAGCAGGTTGTTGTAGCCGCCACTGCTCTTGCGGAACGCCGACGTATAGGTGGTGCCACCATCCTCACTGAACGGGCTGAACGCATCGAAGGTGGTGTGGTCGTAGCGCAGGCCGCCGATCAGCAGCAGCCGGTCCCAGGCGTAATGCGCCGACACATAGGCGTTGGCGATGTCTTCCACGTACTTGTAATCGCTGGTGAAGTCGGCATTCGGGTACGCCGCATCGTTGTTGCCCAGCTTCGGGTAGAGCTCGTCATGCCACTTGCGGTTGTCGATCAACGGGAAACCGGGAACGCTGCCAAGCAGGGTCGAACCCGGGTACAGATAGTCATTCAAGGTCGCGCTGGTCTTGTAGTAATCGAAATCGATGTCCTGCCAGATCTTCAGGTGGCGATACTCGGCACCGGCAGCCAGACCGAAACCGCGTGCATCGGCATCGATGTTGTAGCTGAAGTCGGCGCGCAGGTTGTCGATGCTCTCCTTGGCATCGCGCGGCGAGATATAGGCCTGCGCCGGATTGAGCTTGAACGCCGAACTGGTCAGCAGGCTGGAATCGGAAACACCCACGGCGTTCGGAAAGCCATGGCTGTCGTTGGCATAGTCAACGAACAGGTTGCTCGGGTAGGCGCGCACGCCCCAGTAGACCTGGTTGTTGTGGAAGGTCTCTTCGGTGTGGCCGGCACGCAGGGTCAGCCGCGAGAGATCACCGATATCCCAGTTGAAACTGGCGATCGCGCCGCGGTTGCTGCGGTCCCAGCGGTCGTGGCGGTTCTTGATGTAGATGCTGTTGATCTGGCTGGTGCCGCCGTCCTCGCTCTGGTTGCGTATCGGGAACTTGGCGTTGCCATACAGATCGGTCTTGTTCATCGTCGAGTTCTCGTAGAACCGGTACGAGTACAACAGCAGCGAGGCATAGAACGGGTCGTCCGATGGCTTCCATTCCAGCTTGGCCGAGCCACCGAAGTTGGTGATGTAGTTGGTGTAGGTGCCGGTGCTGAAGTTGCCCGGTGCGCGCAGGCCGTTCCAGCCTTTCGCCTCGTCGGGGCCGGTGGTTCCATCGGTGAGGTACTTGCCGGCATCGTTGTAGTAGTAGTTCGATTCCACCCAGCGCTTGACGCTGTTGCGCGAGCGCTGTTCGTAGCGCGCGACCGCAACGATGCCGAACTGATCGTCGCCGCCGAACTGGTTGGAAAACACTGCCTTGGCGCTCTTGCCGAAGTGGCCCAGGGTCTTGTGGTCGCCACCCGCGCTGCGCCCCACATTGGTCTCGGCCGTGGAATGGATGCCGGCCACGTCGGCGAACACGTACTTGCCGGAGCGGTCGAAGGCGCTGCGGCTGATGATGTCGATCACACCACCGATGGCATCCGGTGCCTGCTCGGCGCTGAAGCTCTTGTAGATGTCGGTGCGGGTGCCGATGTCGCTGGGAATCAGCTGCAGGTTGTTCATGCGCTCGCCGGAGCCACTGCCGCCCACGCTTGCGATCGCGATGCCGTCGATGGTCGTGTAGTTGAGATTGGCCTGCACGCCGCGCACGGTCACGTAACGCGGTTCACCCGCATCTTCCACCGCACTCAGGCCGGGCGCAGCCATCAGGCTTTCGGCCAGCGTCTCATCGCCATAGCTGTCCATCTCGTCGTAGATCACCGAATCCTTGATCACCGGCGAGGTCTTCTTCTGGTCGATGACCTCATGGGCGGCGATCACCTTGACCGTGCCCAGGGTCGGGGCCACCACCGCTTCCGGTGGGCGCGGTGCAGGTGCGGCCGGCCGGCTTTCCCGCGGGACCGGTGCCGCGTCGATGGCGATCACGTTGCCGTCCACCACCGTGTAGCGCAGGCCGGTGCCGGCCAGAAGCGTGTCCAGCGCCTGCTTGACGGTGGCCCCTCGCGGTACCGCGCCTGCCATGGGTGCAGAACCCGCGCCGGCATACAGGAACTGCACGCCCGAACTGCGAGACAGTTGCTCCAGCGCCTGGCTCAGCGGCTGCGCGGCGATCGCTGCGGTGACCCGGGTCTCAAGCCCATTGGCCGACGCCACCTGTGCATGCGCACCCAGACAGGGAGACAAGGCCAGTACCACCGACAGATAGAGCTTCTTGCGCATCACGGTTCCTTGGAGGAGAGAGGACTGCTGGTACCGCGTCGGCATGCGACGGCGGCTTCTCCCAAGTAAGAGCCGGCATCGGCGGAAGTGGAGAACGCCGATTCGATGAATTTTTTCTGACAGCCCTTCGCCGAACCGCGATCAACGGCTGGACACCCATACCGTGTCCGCTTCGCGGCGGATGACGAAGCGTGCGTCCCGCTGCAGGAATGCCTGCAGCGCTGCGACCCGGTGCGCCTCCAGGCTGCCTGACAGGCGCGCCGCGCGCGCCGCCTCGTCGGTCAGCCGCACCTGTATCTGGTTGTGGCGGTTGAAGGCAGCCGCCACCTCGTCCAGCCGCTCATCGCGGAACGACACCCGGCGCTGTTGCCAGTCCAGCAGCATGGACACCGGTATTTCCAATGGCTGTACCGCATGGCTGCGGTGATCGACCAGGACCACCTTCCCGGCAGGCAACTGCGCCAGCCGTCGTTGCCCGCTGCCGGCGCTCCAGACCTCCACCTCGCCGGACACCACGCCGATGCGCGTACTCTGCAAACGGCGCGAGACATCGAACACGGTGCCGATGTCGCGGATCTGCAGATCGCCAACCTGCACCTCGAACGGCCGGTGATCCGCTGCGATATCGAACGTGGCCTCGCCGCTCAGCAGTTCAACCCGACGGCTGAACCAGCCGATGTTCACCCGCAGACGGCTGTCTGCGTTCAGGCGCACCTGCGTCCGGTCAGCCAGCACCACCTCACGCAGTTGCCCGTGGCCGGCGATCAGCATCTGTTCGCGAGGCATCAGCCACGGCACCAGTCCGGCCGCCAGCAGCAGGCAGCACGCCACCGCAGCCACCCGCCTCCAGAGTGGCCGGCGTGATCGCGATGCGATCACGGCGCGCGGCACGGGCACCGGTACGGCAAACAACGGCACGACTTTCGCCGTTGCCGGCAGCTCCGGCAACGCGGCCCTGTCCCCGTGCTCCTGTCCATGCGCCACCATCACCGCGCCTACCTGCCGGTGCACGTGCAGGACATGCAGGTACGCGCGTATGTGTTCGGGAGAGCGCTTCATCCATGCCATGAACTCGATGCGCTGAGCGGCGCTCAGGTCACCCTCGCGGTTGCACAGGAACCAGTGCGCGGCCTGCTCGGCCACCTCGTCATCCATTGCTGCAGGCTCCTGCCGGTTCATCCATCCTTCCCGGCGCCGAGCGCCTTCCTGCAGGCATCCAGTCCCTTTCCGATGTGCTTGCGCACCATGTGCACCGACACATCCAGCTGTGCCCCCACCTGCCGGCAATCCAGCCCATCGCGATAGTGCAGCTCCATCACCCGCCGCGTTGTCGGCGGCAGTTGCGCGATGGCGCCGCGGATTCCGCTCCAGCGCTGTGCCCGCTCGAAATCAGCTTCGATGTCCTCCTCGCTGCGCAGCACCTCGGCCAGCAGGTCGACGTCCTCGATCTGTGGCAGGCCGGAGCGCGAGCGTGCCTGTTCACGCGCCAGGTTCGCCGCCACCGTGAACAGATAGGCTTCGGGATTCTCGATCGCCTGGGCATCTTCGCCGGTACTGCGCAGCAGCCGCAGGTAGACCTCCTGGGCCAGGTCCTCGGCATCGGCAGCCTGTGAACCACGCCGAAGGAAGAAGCCACGCAGCAGGCGGCGCCGCAAGGCGTAGCTCTTCTCCCAGATCCTGACGCTGTTCACAACCGACCAACCACCCCGAGGCTGGAAAACCCAGCAGGGTGCACACCAACGATGACATCCGCATTGCAGCGCTGCATGGCCAAGCGAAGGTTCGCGCAGACCCAATCGTCGCCCGTCTACCCGCCAGCCGATACGGCGCCTACGCTTGTCTCCTCGGCAGCCACCACGGCCGCCCCCGCGCCACGGACCTGCCGGCGCGACTCCGCTCCAGAGCTGTCGCCCTGCCGGCGGTGCCGTGCAGGTGCAGAACCGGCGCTCTCTGGAGACGCAGCATGAACCAGGCACACTTCCCCCTCGACGCCGATCCGCAGGAAACCCGCGAATGGCGCGAGTCCCTGCAGGCGGTGATCGAGGCCGGCGGCCGCCCCCGCGCGCATTATCTGCTGGACCAGCTCGATGCACTCGATGTGCAGCAGCATGGCGACCTGCACACCCGCGCGTGGACCGCCTACACCAACACCATCCCGCTCGAACGCCAGCCCGCGTACCCGGGTGACCTGGCCATCGAGCGGCGGTTGAACGCGATGATCCGCTGGAACGCCATGGTGATGGTGCTGCGTGCCGGCAGGCATTCCAATGTCGGCGGCCACATCGCCACCTACCAGTCCGCAGCAGTCATGTATGACGTGGGCTTCGATCACTTCTTCCGTGGACGGACCGAAACCTTCGACGGCGACATGATCTACATCCAGGGTCATTCGGCCCCGGGCATCTACGGCCGGGCGTACGTGGAAGGCCGCATCAGTGCCGAGCAGATGGACAACTTCCGCCGCGAAGCCGGACGCGAGGGCCTGTCCTCGTATCCGCACCCGCGGCTGATGCCCGGGTTCTGGCAGTTTCCCACCGTGTCGATGGGCCTGGGCCCGCTGACGGCGGCCTATCAGGCCCGCTACATGCGCTACCTGGAATACCGGGGGCTGAAGCAGCACCAAGGCCGCAAGGTCTGGGCCTTCCTTGGTGACGGCGAAATGGACCAGCCCGAATCGCTGGCGGCCATTTCGCTGGCAGGGCGCGAGCGCCTGGACAACGTGGTGTTCGTGGTCAACTGCAACCTGCAACGCCTGGACGGACCGGTGCGTGGCAACGCCAAGGTGATCCAGGAACTGGAAGGCACCTTCCGCGCCGCCGGCTGGAACGTGATCAAGGTGATCTGGGGCAGCGGCTGGGACGACCTGCTGGCACGCGATCACAGCGGGCTGCTGCGCCAGCGCATGATGGAGTGCGTGGATGGCGACTACCAGACCTTCAAGTCGCAGAGCGGCGCCTACGTGCGCGAGCACTTCTTCGGGCGCTACACGGAACTGCTGGCGCTGGTGGCGCACATGAGCGACGACGAGATCTGGGCACTGGCACGCGGTGGCCACGATCCGCAGAAGGTATTTGCCGCCTACCAGCAGGCGGTGAACACCAGCGGTCGCCCGAGCGTGGTGCTGGCCAAGACGGTGAAGGGCTTCGGCATGGGCGAGGCCGGCGAAGGCCAGAACATCAACCACCAGCTGAAGAAGATGAGCGCCGACGCGGTGCGTGCGTTCCGCGACCGCTTCGACCTGCCGGTCAGCGACGGGCAGCTGGAAGAGATGCCCTACCTGCGCCCGCAACCGGGCAGTGCCGAGGCGCTCTACTTCGCGCAGCGTCGCCAGGCGCAGGGCGGCCAGCTGCCGGCACGGCTGCCCCAGGTCGATCCGTTGCCGCTGCCGCCGCTGTCCACGTTCAACGTCCAGTTGCAGGGCAGCGGTGATCGTGGCCAATCCACCACCATGGGCTTCGTACGCATCCTCACCGCCCTGCTCAAGGATCCCGAACTGGGCAGGCTGGTGATCCCGATCGTGCCCGATGAATCGCGTACCTTCGGCATGGAAGGGCTGTTCCGCCAGATCGGCATCCATTCCTTCCTGGGCCAGCTGTACACCCCGCAGGACGCCGGCCAGCTGAGCTATTACAAGGAGTCCAAGGACGGCCAGATCCTGCAGGAAGGCATCAACGAATCCGGCGCGATCTGTTCGTGGATCGCAGCGGGCACCGCGTACAGCAACCACGGCCTGGCCACGATTCCGTTCTACATCTTCTATTCGATGTTCGGCCTGCAGCGCGTCGGCGACCTGGCCTGGGCAGCGGCCGACGCGCGCACCCGTGGCTTCCTGCTTGGCGCCACCTCCGGCCGCACTACCCTGATGGGCGAAGGCCTGCAGCACGACGATGGCCACAGCCACGTGCTGTCCTCGGTGATTCCAAGCTGCGTGTCCTACGACCCGACCTACAACTTCGAACTGGCAGTGATCATCCACGACGGCCTGCGCCGCATGTATGTGGACCAGGAAGACATCTACTACTACATCACCCTGCTCAACGAGAACTACCCGCACCCGGCCCTGCCTGACGGCGCCGAAGCCGGCATCCTGAAGGGGCTCCATCTGCTGCGTCCCGCCGCTGCCGACAGCACGGCACAGCCTCGCGTGCAGCTGATGGGCAGTGGCTCGATCCTGCGCGAGGTGCTGGCCGCCGCCGATCTGCTGCAGCAGGATTTCGCCATCGCAAGCGATGTCTGGAGTGCCACCAGCCTGACCGAACTGCGCCGTGATGGCCTGGCTGCCGAGCGCTGGAACCTGCTGCATCCGGCCGACGAGCCGCGCGTTCCCTACGTGCAGCAGTGCCTGCAGGACCATGCCGGCCCGGTGGTGGTGGCAACCGACTACATGAAGATCGTCGGCGACCAGATCCGCCCCTTCATCAACGACCGGCGCTTCATCGCACTCGGCACCGATGGCTTTGGCCGCTCGGATACACGCGAATCGCTGCGCACGTTCTTCGAAGTCGATCGCCACTTCATCGTGCTGGCGGCACTGAAGGCCCTGGCCGATGACGGGCATGTGGAACGGGGCCTGCTGCAGCAGGCGATCGACCGGTACGGCATCGACACCGGCAAGCGCGATCCCGCCGCGGCATGACAGAACAGCAACGGCACCCGCAGAGCACGCTTCTGCGGGTGCCGCTGCATCACATCACTACGGCAGCCGCTTGAACAGGTTGGTCTGCAGGATCGGCGTGCCGTCATGGCCGAAGAAGGCCTTGGTCTCGGTCATCGTTGAACGATCGGCGGCCACCGTGTACACGCGGGTGGACGCCGGCGCGCCATGATCGACCAGCTGCATCACCAGCGTGTTCGGCGCCGGCAGTTTCAGCGTTGCCTGGTTGGCACCGTAGCTGCCGGTCAGCGCCGCGGGCGTGCCATCCAGTGCCAGCGTACCGTCGGATTTCATGGTCTTGCCGTCATGCAGGACGATGTCCACGTGCGAGCTCCACCTGCCCGCACCGGCATCCTTGAATTCCAGCACGACCTGTTGCGGCCGCTGCGCCTCGGGAAGAGCGGAAGTGGCGATCTCCAGCGACCAGCGGCCGAGCAGGGGCGAAGGCAGAGCGCCGGCCGCCTGCGCCGTCGATGTCGATGCCTGCAGCGAAAGAAGGGACAGCAGCACAGCAGAAAACAGCTTCATGTAAGTCTCCTGTCGAGTGAAGAACCGTCTGCGCAACGTGCACGGTGGCCACACTACCCGGACTCTGCAGCCATCGGGGCAGGCGCGTAACGAACTGCATCACAGTCCGGCAGTCCGATCCGGGGCCAGGCCCCACGGGGTGAGCATTCATCGAGGTGATTCCGCCGCGCTCAGCCGTTCCATCCCAGCCCGCGCGGCTCGTTGCTGAAGCCTGCGGCCCGCAGCGCGTCCACCAGCGCACCGCGATGCACCGGCACATCATTGATCCGTTCCAGGGTGAAGGACAGGCGCCGCCCCCGGCGCAATGCCACCGCCAGGGCCTGTGCAGCGGCAACCAGAGTATTGGCCGCATCCTCTGCCCCGCCCTCGATCCAGCTGGACAGTTGCCGCCCGCCCTGCGCCAGGTACAGCAGCAACCGGCCGTTGCCGATCACCACCATCGCGCCGGAGCGCCGCAGCGGACGTGCACCGGCCACCGGCTGCGGCCACGGCAGCAGGCTGCCGAAGGGATTGGCCGGATCCAGCGCTGACAGGGCGACGACCGAAAGCTCACGCGGCACACGCTCGGACAGCTCGCGCAGATGGTCGATGGTGCCGCGCTCTGCAAACTGTGCTCCGCCCAGCCCCGCCACGAAGCGGCCGCGCAGGACCTGCCCGGCATCCTCCATGCCTCGATAGACAGGCTGCAGTGCAGGGAACCCACCGGTTACCGCTTCGGTCATTGCCGCCGCCCGGGTCACCACCCGGTAGCGATCAAGCAGGCCTTCGCCCAGCGCCAGCGCCCGCACCGTGTCGTTGCTGCGCTCGCGGGGCAGCAACGACCATCGCCCCGCCAGGGTCGGCCCGCTGGCAATGGCCGGGTCCAGCGCCGTGGCCCGCGCGTCCAGCATCGGCATGAAGCGGAAACCCCGCGTGCGCCGCGAGGCCGACGCAACGCGCGCCCGCTGCTGGCGCACGCCGGCCAGGGCCCGCAACGGCGACCACAGGTCGCTGCTCACTTCGCCCCTCCAGGCCAGCTGCCATAGCGCCAGCTGGAAGTCCTCGGCCGCCGCCGCACTGCCGGCCAGACGCGACTGCACCTGCGTGGCCAGCTGCCGCGCGAAGTAGGCGCCGCCATCAGCCAGAACCTGCACGATGGCGTCCTGCATCGGGGTACGCAGCGCCGGATCCGCTTCCGGCAGCAGCGGCAACGTTTCGGCGGCATGGTCCTGCAGGTGCAGCGACACCAGGCCGTCGTCGTCACCCAGCCGCCCGTGCCCGGCCCACAGCACCATGCCGGTCGCCAGCAGTTCATCAAGCAGGGCCGGTGCGTAGTCGCGCACCCGGGCCGGCAGGACCTGGTGTTCCCAGACCGAAACCGGCAGCGGCAACCCCGCCAACTGCTCGACCACACGGGCAACGCCGTCGCTGCCCTCGAGCATGGCCGCAACGGCACCATTGCGGGCACGCCCGGCGCCGCCTTCCAGCAACACCCCCTGCCCCTCCAGCAGCAGGCGCACATAGGCTGCCGGTGGCACCGGCCGGGTGGCTTCACGTGCCGCCTGCAGCGAACGCAGGCGCAGACGCTGCAATACATCTTCGCTGACCCATTCGTGCACTACGTCCGGCGACGGATGCACGCGCTCATTTCCCTGCTGTCGCCGCGCTGCGCCGAAACTGCCACGCAGCACCCGCCCCTGCTCCTGCAGCCTTTCCAGCGCGCCGTCGACCACCGCCACACCCAGCCCGAACCGCTTGGCCAGCGCGCTGCTGGTGAAGGGCGCATGCGTACGTGCGTGGCGGGCCAGCAGATCGCCGAGGGGATCGGGCATGCCTGCAAGAAACACCTCGGGCAGCCCGCCCGGCAGCGCCGTACCCAACGCATCGCGCACACGTGCGGCGTCCTCCACGGCGACCCACTGCGTGTGGCCGGCAATGGAAACCGGGATCGCGCGCTGCTGCGCCTGCAGCGCTGCCAGGTGCACTTCCACGCATTCCGGATCGGACAGGCGCAGCGCCAGGTCCGATGCAGGCAACGGTCCGAGCTCGCGCAGCAGGTCGGACACGCCCTCCATGCCATGGGCCCTGCGCGCAGGTTCCAGCCGCTGCAGTTCCCGTTCAACCTGATCGACCACCCCTGCATCCAGCAGTTCGCCCAGGTCTACCTGGCCCAGCAGCTCGGCGAGCAGGCCACTGTCCAGTGACAGCACCGAAGCGCGGCGCTCGGCCAGCGGCACGTCCGCCTCGTACATGAACTCGGCGACATAGCCGAACAGCAGATTGGCCGCGAACGGCGAAGGCACCTCGGTCGCGACGTCCAGCAACTGCACCTGGCCGCGTTGAACGCGTTGCATCAGTGCGTCCAGCGCATCCAGGTCGTAGACATCCTGCAGGCACTCGCGGGCGGTCTCGATCAGGATCGGGAACTCCGCATGGGCCTGCGCGATCTCCAGCAACTGGCCGGCGCGCAGGCGCTGCTGCCACAGCGGCGATCGACGCCCCGGCGTGCGACGCGGCAACAGCAGTGCGCGCGAGGCACACTCGCGGAAGCGCGCCGCGAACAGTGCCGAATGACCGACCGCCGCGGTGATCGTGCGGCGCAACCGTTCCGGTTCGAACACGAACATGTCCGCCCCCGGAACGCGCCCTGTACTGTCGGGAATCCGCGCGATGATGCCATCGTCGCTGGCGACCACGGCCGGGTCGATGCCCCAGCGTTCGCGCAATCGGGCTGCCACCGCCAATGCCCACGGATCATGCACGCGACGGCCATACGGCGAATGCAGCATCACCCGCCAGTCGCCCAGCTCGTCGCGGCAGCGTTCCACCACCAGGCGCAGATCGGTGGGCAGCACGCCCGTGGCCTGCCGCTGCTCGGCGACCAGGCCGAGCATGTTGCTGATCGCGTTGGCGTCCAGGCCACTGGCCTGCAGGCGTGCGTGCAGCGCCGTCGAAGGGGTGTCACTGCCATCGATGTGCGCCTCCAACGCGGCGAGAAACGCGCCGATGGCCTGTCCCAGTTCGGCAGGGCGGCCGACACCTTCGCCACGCCAGAACGGCAGGCGCGCCGAGCGTCCGGGTGCGGGCGTCACCACCACCTGATCGTGGGTGATCTGGTCGATCCGCCATGAAGTCGCGCCCAGCGTGATCACATCATTCACCCGCGACTCGTGGACCATTTCCTCGTCCAGCTCACCGACGCGACGCGATCCGGCCCGCTCTTCTCCTTCAGGCAGCACCACGCTGTACATGCCACGGTCGGGAATGGTGCCGCCGCTGGTAACCGCCAGTTGCTTCGCACCGGGGCGAGCGCTGAGCTCACCGCTCTGCCGGTTCCATACCAGCCGCGGCCGGAAGCCGGCGAAATCCTCGGACGGGTAGCGGCCGGAAAGCATGTCCAGCACCGCGTCGAAAGCACTGCGCGGGAGTGAGCGGTACGGCGCCGCACGGCGTACCCGCGCATACCAGGCATCGGCCTGCAACGGCTCCATCGCCACCGCCGCCACCGTCTGCTGGGCCAATACATCAAGCGGGTTGCGCGGCGGAGCGATGGCCTCGATGCGTCCGGCCAGCATGCTGTCCACCACCACGGCGGCATCGATCAGGTCGCGCCGCGTACGCGGATACACCAGACCGCGGGACATGCCACCCACCTGGTGGCCGGCGCGACCAACGCGCTGCAGGGCGCTGGCCACCGACGGCGGCGCGGCCACCTGGATCACCAGGTCGACCAGCCCCATGTCGATCCCCAGCTCCAGGCTGGACGTGGCCACCACGCAGCGCAGTGCACCCCATTTCAGCGCCTGCTCGATCTCGCCGCGCTGCTCCTTGGAGACCGATCCGTGATGCGCGCGTGCGATCAGTGCCGGCGCAGCGGAGACCCGGTTGACCGTACTGCCGGTGAAAGAGCCGTAGGCCAATCCGTTGCCCGCCTCGCCCGGGGCTGCGTCGTCTTCGCCACTGCGTCCGGCGTGCAGCTCGTTCAGGCGTGCGGTCAGCTTTTCGGCTACGCCTCGCGAATTGGCAAAGACAATCGTCGAGCGATGGCGCAGCACGTTGTCGAGAATGCTTGCCTCCACATGCGGCCAGATCGAGCCGATCCGCGCGCCGCCGTCGCGCTCCCCGGGGGTGCCCTGCGTAGCCAGGCTGGACATGTCTTCCACCGGCACCACGATGCGCATCTGCAGCTGCCGCGCCGAGCCGGGTTGGACCACGCTCACCGGGCGGTCGCCGCCCAGGAACGCCGCCACCTCGTCGACCGGCCGCACCGTGGCTGACAGGCCGATGCGCTGCGCCGGTTCGTGCAGCAGCGCATCCAGCCGTTCCAGGCTCAGCGCCAGATGCGAACCGCGTTTACCACCGGCCACTGCATGGATTTCATCGAGAATGACGGTCTGCACATCGCGCAGGATCTCGCGTGCCTGCGAGGTCAGCATCAGGTACAGCGACTCGGGCGTAGTGATCAGGATGTCCGGCGGCCGCCGCACCAGGCCTGCACGTTCACTGCTGGAGGTATCGCCGGTACGCAATGCGACGGTCAGCTGCACCGCCGGCTCGCCGCGCCGGGCGCGCTCGTCGATGATGCCCTGCAGCGGCACCTGCAGGTTGCGCTGCACGTCGCTGCCCAGCGCCTTGATCGGCGACAGGTAAAGCACGCGGGTGCGCCGCACCGGCTTGGCCGACGGCGCTGCACGCGCTTGCCGATCACGCTCGGCGAACAGCTGGTCGATGGCATGCAGGAATGCGGCAAGTGTCTTGCCCGATCCGGTTGGCGCGATGACCAGGGTATGTTGGCCAGCACCGATCGACGACCAGGCCTGATCCTGCACCGGCGTGGAGGCGTCGAACGCAGCACGGAACCAGGCCTGCGTCGCGGGATGGAAGCGCTGCAGCGGGTCCTGCGGGGAATCAGGCGGCGTCATGGTGCGTCGATCATACCCAGCTGCGGCCCGTTGGCAGGACCTTCGCAGGCGCTTATTGCATCAGACAGGTGATCCGGGGTCGACAACAAAGGCTCTCAGCGTGACCATCCTGCCGTCACGGAGACGTGCTCCGCTCGGCGGTCATGCTGCGAACCTGGCACCGCGATCGTAGGCCGCAGGTCAACGCGAAGCAAAAAGAAAACGCCCGCGGATCCAGGATCTGCGGGCGTTCTTTTGCATCTGGCGGAGTGAGAGGGATTCGAACCCTCGATAGAGCTTTTGACCCTATACTCCCTTAGCAGGGGAGCCCCTTCAGCCGCTCGGGCATCACTCCGGGGTTTTCTCCGCGTCTGGTGCGTTGCACCTCAGCGGGGCGTGAATCATAACGTTAATCACGCGCGAAGGTAAAGCCTTATTCCGCAGAATTTTCACCACCGGTGCTGCCGGCTTCGTCACCACGCTGGATGCGCTGGTAGATCTCTTCGCGATGCACGGCGACGTCCTTCGGCGCAGTGATGCCGATACGCACCTGGTTACCCTTGACGCCAAGCACGGTGACGCTCACCGAGTCACCGATCATCAGGGTTTCGCCGACGCGGCGAGTCAGGATCAACATTTTTTTAAGTCTCCATGGAACCGTGTGGAAGGGTATCCCCCACCGGCTTGACGCTCCGTCAAGAAGCGCGCCCACGACAAAGGGAAAAGATTCGCAATGGTACCGTCAGCCGTCCCGCTCCTACAAGGAGGGGGACGGCAGGGGTTCATCACAGGCGGGGGCTGACCCATTCGACGACCGCAGCCAGCGCGGTAGCAAGGGCGGGCCCGTCCTCGCCACCACCCTGGGCGAGGTCCGGGCGTCCGCCGCCCTTGCCCCCGATCTGACCGGCGATATGGGACAACAGTTCCCCGGCCTTGACCTTGCCCATTGCACTGCCGTTCACGCCCGCGACCAGGGCCGCCTTGCCGTCCTGGGCACCGGCCAGCACGATCACCGCGTCGCCCAGCTGCTGCTTCAGGCGGTCCATGGCATCGCGCAGGGCCTTGGCGTCGAAGCCTTCCAGGCGGACAGCCAGAACCTTCACACCGGCGACCTCGACGGCCTGGCCGGACAGGTCGGCAGTGGCGCCGGCGGCGACCTTGGCCTTCACGGCCTCCAGCTCGCGCTCCAGCTGCTTCTGGCGCAGGCCCAGCGCACGGATCTTTTCGACCACGTCGGCAGCACTGCCACCCAGCAGCTCGGCGGCCTCGGTCAGGCGGGCCTCCTCGGCATCCACGTAGTCCAGCGCGCCCTGGCCGGTGACGGCCTCGATACGACGCACACCGGCCGAGACGCCGCCTTCGGAAGTGATCTTGAACAGACCGATGTCACCGGTCCGGTTGACGTGGGTGCCACCACACAGCTCGGTGGAGTAGTCGCCCATCTTCAGCACGCGCACGTTCTCGCCGTACTTCTCGCCGAACAGGGCCATCGCGCCGAAGTCCAGTGCTTCCTGCATGCCCATGTTGTGCACTTCGGCGGCGTTGTTGGCGCGCACCTGCTGGTTGACCTTGCGCTCGATGATCGCCAGTTCCTCGGCGCTGATCGGCTGGAAATGCGAGAAGTCGAAGCGCAGGCGGTCCGGCGCCACCAGCGAGCCCTTCTGCTGCACGTGGGTGCCCAGCACTTCGCGCAGGGCAGCATGCAGCAGGTGGGTCGCCGAGTGGTTGAGGATGGTGGCGCCACGGCGCTCGCCATCGACCTGGCCGGACAGCACGTCACCGATCTTCAGGCTGCCCTGGGTGATCTTGCCGACGTGGCCATGGAACTGGCCCGCGAACTTCTGGGTATCGCTCACCTGCAGCTGTACGCCGGCAGCGGACAAGGTGCCGGTGTCGCCGACCTGGCCGCCGGACTCGGCGTAGAACGGGGTCTGGTTGGTCAGCACGATGACCTCGTCACCGGCCTGGGCAGCTTCCACCGGGCGGCCATCCTTGAGGATCGCGACCACGCCGAGGCCGTCGGCCTGCAGGCGGTCATAGCCCAGGAAGACAGTCGGCTTGAGCGTGGCGACCAGATCGGCCGACAGCGTCACGCCACCGCCGAACTTGCCGGCGGCACGCGCGGTCTCGCGCTGCGTCTCCATCGCGGCGTTGAAGCCGTCGATGTCCACGGTCAGGTCACGCTCGCGGGCGATGTCCTGGGTCAGGTCGAGCGGGAAGCCGTAGGTGTCGTACAGGCGGAACGCGTCCACGCCCGGGATCACGCCATTGCTGACCTTGGCCGCAACGTCGTCGAAGATCTTCATGCCCGAGTCCAGCGTCTCGGCGAAACGCTCTTCTTCTGCCTGCAGGGCACGCACCACGGTATCGGCCTGTGCGGGCAGTTCCGGGTAGGCCTCGCCCATCTGCTCGACCAGGGTCGGCACCAGCTTGCTGAAGAACGGCTGGCGCACGCCCAGCATCCAGCCGTGCCGAAGTGCGCGGCGGATGATCCGGCGCAGCACGTAGCCGCGGCCTTCGTTGGACGGCAGCACGCCATCGACGATCAGGAACGAACAGGCGCGGATGTGGTCGGCGATCACGCGCAGCGACTTGTTTTCCAGATCAGCGGTGCCGGTCAGCTCCGATGCCTTGCGGATCAGCGCCTGGAACAGGTCGATCTCGTAGTTGGTATGCACGTGCTGGAGGATCGCAGCCAGGCGTTCCAGGCCCATGCCGGTGTCCACGCACGGCGCCGGCAGCGGCATCAGCGTGCCGTCCTGCTGGCGATCGAACTGCATGAAGACCAGGTTCCAGATCTCGATGAAACGGTCACCGTCCTCGTCCGGCGAGCCCGGCGGACCACCGGCGATATGGTCACCGTGATCGTAGAAGATCTCGGTGCACGGACCGCAGGGACCGGTATCGGCCATCTGCCAGAAGTTGTCCGAGGCAAACGGCGCGCCCTTGTTGTCGCCGATGCGGACGATCCGGTCTTCCGGAATGCCGATCATGTCGCGCCACAGTGCGTAGGCCTCGTCATCGGTCTGGTAGACCGTGACCAGCAGGCGCTCGGCGGGCAGCTTCCAGACCTGGGTCAGCAGCTCCCAGGCCCAGGCGATCGCATCCTTCTTGAAGTAATCGCCGAAGGACCAGTTGCCCAGCATTTCGAAGAAGGTGTGATGGCGGGCGGTGTAGCCCACCTGGTCGAGATCGTTGTGCTTGCCACCGGCACGCAGGCAGCGCTGGACGTCGGCCGCGCGCACGTAGCTGCGCTTTTCCGCGCCCAGGAAAACGTCCTTGAACTGCACCATGCCGGAGTTGGTGAACAGCAGGGTCGGATCGTTGCCCGGCACCAGCGGCGCCGACGGCACGATGGTGTGGCCTTTGCCCTTGAAGAATTCAAGGAAGTCGCTGCGGATCTGGGATGTCGTGAATTTGGCGGATGCGTTCATGGGGGCTGGCAGTCTGCGGGCCGGGGCCCGTGCCGCCGGCCGCAGTGGCCAGGGTCGAACGGACCGCCGAAACCCCAAAGGGTATCAGGCCCGGCGCCATCAGTCTCAGTCGTCCGGATCGTAGCGGGTCGCGCGGCGGATGCTGTCGCCATCGAAGCCCCGGCGGGCCAGCAGATCGGCGGCCTTGCGGCGCTGCGCGAGGTCCTGCGGACCGGCCTCACCAAAGCGGCGACGGACCAGATCCCGGGCATTCTCCGTCCAGTCGCCCTCGAAGGTATCCATCGCAGCAGTGATCTGCTCGCTGTCCAGCCCGTGGGTTCCCAGCTCGGCACGTACATGGATGGGGCCATAACCCGTATTGGCGCGCATGCGCACCAGATTCTCGGCAAACCGGGTGTCGTCCTGCCAACCTGCCTCGGTCAGCTTGTCGACCGCCGCCTGCGCAGCCTCGTCCTCGATGCCCCGGGACGTCAGCTTGCGGGTCAGCTCCTTGCGCGAGTGCTCACGACGGACCAGCAGGCCCAGGGCGCGCTGGACAGGCGTCTGCTCGCGTACGCGGCGCTTACGGCCGGGTGCCGGGGCGTCGGAATCGTTCATTCTCGCCTTCAATCAAATGCGCCGTCCCTGGCGCGTCCCCCGTCGGGGAAACCGAATCTGCAGGGCAGGGCGACGTCACTGACGGCGCCGCCCTGCCCCACAGCAAGCCTTTACTCGTCGTCGCCTTCGTCTTCGCCTTCCTCACGGACGGCTTCGGTCGGCTGGAACTTCTCGCGCAGCTCAGCCTCAAGCTTGGCGGCAACCTGCGGGTTGTCGCGCAGATAGCCACGGGCGTTGTCCTTGCCCTGGCCGATGCGCTCTTCACCGTAGCTGTACCAGGCGCCGGCCTTCTCGACCAGCTTGGCCTCGACGCCCATATCGATCAGTTCGCCCTCGCGGCTGATGCCTTCGCCGTACAGGATCTCGGTGATGACCTGCTTGAATGGCGGCGCCAGCTTGTTCTTGACGACCTTGATCTTGGTCTGGTTGCCGATGATCTCGTCGCCCTTCTTGATCGCGCCGATACGGCGGATGTCCAGGCGCACCGAGGCATAGAACTTCAGCGCGTTGCCGCCGGTGGTCACTTCCGGGCTCTGGCCCGGCATCATCACTCCGATCTTCATGCGCAGCTGGTTGATGAAGATCACCAGCGTGTTGGAACGCTTGATGTTGCCGGTCAGCTTGCGCAGCGCCTGGCTCATCAGACGCGCCTGCAGGCCCGGCAGCTGGTCACCCATCTCGCCTTCGATTTCGGCCTTGGGGGTCAACGCGGCGACCGAGTCGACCACCAGGATGTCCACCGAGCCAGAGCGCACCAGCATGTCGGCGATTTCAAGCGCCTGCTCACCGGTATCCGGCTGCGACAGCAGCAGATCGTCGACATTGACGCCCAGCTTGCCTGCGTAGATCGGGTCCAGCGCGTGCTCGGCATCGATGAAGGCGGCGGTGCCACCCAGCTTCTGGCACTCGGCGATGGCCTGCAGGGTCAACGTGGTCTTGCCGGAGGATTCCGGACCGTAGATTTCCACCACGCGGCCCTTGGGCAGGCCACCAATGCCCAATGCGATATCCAGCATCAGAGAACCGGTCGGGATCGCCTCGACGGGCTCGACCACGCGGTCGCCCATGCGCATCACCGAGCCCTTGCCGAACTGCTTTTCGATCTGGCCCAGAGCTGCAGCGAGGGCGCGCTTCTTGTTCTCGTCCATCGGATTGGTCCTTGCAGAGGTCACGTCGTTGGAGGTGCTGTCTTTGGAAGTCTTCTTGGCCATGGGTTCACTTTAAGGCTGGCGTATCGCACAGGCTGAGATTCTGCCCGGCGTTCGGAAAAAAATTATCGGACATCCGTACCAACCTCAGCGGAACCAGAGAATCGCCACAAAAGACCGCGGGGAATTGCAGAGTGAATCGTCAACGGTTCGGTCGCAGCAGCCCGCAGTACAGGCCCTCGATCGAGAAATCCTGGTCCGGAAGCACGTCGATCGGCTTGTAGTCGGGATTGCGCGGCAGCAGGCGGATGCGATCCTTGGCGATCTTCAGCAGCTTGACGGTGATCTCGTCATCGATGCGGGCCACCACGATCTGCCCGGAATGGGCATCGCGGGTGCGGTGAACACCGATCAGGTCACCATCGAAAATGCCTTCGTCGATCATCGAATCGCCCTGCACTTTCAGCAGGTAGTCCGGCGCCGGCGAGAAGAACACCCGGTCCAGCACCACGAAATCATCCGAGCCGATGTCGGCGCCGATCGGCAGACCGGCAGCAACCCGACCCAGGATCGGCAGACGCAGGACGCTGTCGGGCAGGCCCGGTTCGGCAAGCTTCTCCACCGGCGGTGCCTGCACCAGACGGATGCCGCGGGCCTGGCCCGGCACGCGACGGATCGCCCCGGCCTGCTCCAGCGCCTCCAGGTGATACTGCGCTGCGCGTACGCCCTTGAAGCCGAAGGCACGCGCGATTTCAGTCTGCGAAGGGGGGGCGCCTTCGCTCTCGATACGCTCGGCGATCAACTGCAGGATCGCCTGCTGGGTGTCGGTCAGGTCCATGGTTAGTAGTATTACTACTAACTCCCGAAACTGCAAGTGCCGAGGGCGATTCCGGGAGGAGCGAAAGCCGTCGGGCATGGCCCGGCGCTACCGGGAATGCGGCGTGGCAGGTTGGGGGCGGCAAAGCCAGAAGCAGCCGACCCGCGGTAAGCACACTACGTGTGCTTGCCGCTTCTCCAGATCGAGAACAGGATCCACACCCCGCAGAACCCTGCGCCGATGAAACCGCACACGCCCAGCGCCAGCAGCCAACGACTGGAAACGCCGCCTACGCTGTGCATCACGATCGAGGAGCCGATGATCAGGGCTGCCGTGACGATCCCCATCACCAAGCGGTTCGCGGCGCGATTGACCTGGTCGCCGAAGCCCTGCAGCGCGTTGGTCTCGACCTTCAGCTGCAGCCGGCCACGGCGCGCCGCCTGCACCAGCTTGCGCAGGTCCCTTGGCAACTCACCGGCGAAGTCGATCATGCCGAGCAGGCTGCGCCGGCCACGCTTGAACAGCGCCCGCGGCGCATAGCGCTGCAGTACCACCCGCTCCAGGAACGGGCGCGCGGCGCTGGCCATGTCGAAATCCGGGTCGAGCTGGCGGCCCATGCCCTCCAGCGTCAGGAAGGCCTTGATCATCAGTGCCAGATCTGCCGGCAGGGTCAGGTTGTAGCTGCGCAGCAGCTGGGTGATGTCGCCCAGCATCAGGCCGATGCGCAGGTCCTTCAGCGGCACGCCGCGGTACTGGTCGACGAACAGGCTGATGTCGTGCTGCAACCGGTTCTCGTCCACTTCCACGCCACCGGCCCAGTCCAGCAACACATCGGCCACGCCCTGCGGATCCTGTTCAACCAGACCGTGCAGCAGCTGCGCGACCTGGAAGCGACGCACCTCCGACAACGCGCCGACCATGCCGAAATCGATCACGCCGATGCGGCCGTCGCGCAGGTAGATGATGTTGCCCGGGTGCGGATCGGCATGGAAACTGCCGTCCTCCAGCACCATCTTCAATACGATGTCGGCGCCACGCCGGGCCAGTTCACGGCGGTCGATGCCGGCCGCATCGACACCGGCCAGATCACGTCCGGCAATGCCGTCGACGAAATCCTGGACATTCAGGCTTTCGCAGGTCCATTGCCAGTGCACCGCCGGAATCAGGATGTCGTCACGGCCCTCGAAGTTGCGCGCGATTCGCTCGGCGTTGCGGCACTCCGCGGCAAAATCCAGCTCGCGGCGCAGCGACACGGTGAACTGCTGCACCACCTCGGCGGGCCGATAACGGCGCAGATCCGGCAGCCGTGCCTCAACGATTTCGGCCAGCCGTGCCAACAGGCGCAGATCGGCTTCAACCACGTCACGGATACCAGGGCGACGCACCTTCAGCACCACTTCGCGGCCATCACGCAGCCGCGCCCGATGGGCCTGGGCCAAGGACGCGGCCGCCATCGGGGTTTCATCAAGGGAGGCAAACACCTGCGACGGCGGTGCACCGAGATCGGCCTCCAGCTGTTCGCGGATCTTCTCGTAGGGCAATGCCGGGACCGCGTTCTGCAACTCGGAGAGTTCGGCGATCCAGTCCGGCGGCAGCAGGTCGACGCGGGTGGCGAGCACCTGGCCCAGCTTCACGAACGTCGGCCCGAGGTCCTGCAGGGCGCTGCGCACGCGCACCGGCGCGGTCATCCGCAGCATTTCCTGCCGCTCCTCGTTCCAGTGCAGCAGGCGGCCGGTACGTTCCAGTACCGCGGCCAGGCCGATGCGCCGCACCACGTCGCCGAAGCCGTAGCGGATCAGGACGGCGGCGATTTCCTGCAGCCGGCCAAGGTCACGGACGGTGCCCAGCGTCTCCCACATCGTTGCCTACTCCGGTTGATTGCCGGAGCAGCATGTCACAGCTGGGCGTCGATGCCGTGCAATGCCGCCGCTACGGTCTGCCGGCGGATGGCTTCACGGTCACCGTCGAACTGGAACAGTTCGGCCCGGGCATAGCCGCCACGGCGCTTCCAGCCGATCCAGACACTGCCTACAGGCTTGTCCGGGCTGCCACCGCCCGGCCCTGCAATACCGGTCACCGCCACCGCGATGCCGGCACCGGAATTGACCAGCGCCCCGGAGACCATCTCCAGCACCGTTTCACGGCTGACCGCGCCGAACTGCTCCAGCGTCTGCGCACGCACGCCGAGCAGGCGCTGCTTGGCTTCATAGCTGTAGACCACCATGCCGCAGTCGAAGAACACCGAGGAACCGGCGATGTCGGTCATGCACTTGGCGATCCAGCCGCCGCTGCAGCTTTCAGCGGTGACCAGCTGCAGCGAAGCCTGCTGCAGGTGCTGGCCCAGGGCAGCGGCCTGGGCATTGAGTTCGGTGTCGGTCGGGAAGGCCATCGGGGTAGCTGGAAGATGAAGAGCCTGCACGTTGTACCGCAGATGGCAGGGCGGTGTCGCGGCCGCAGGACATGCCGGCCAGCGGCCAGCACTCGCTCACCATTCGGGCAGCTTCTCCGGCAGCAGGGCCCGGATCGGCTCGCCGTCGGCTGTGGCGGCCAGCTTCTCGGCCTCGGCGATGGGAAGATCGACCTGCAGCAACCAGCCTTCTTCATCGGCCTGCTCGCTGCGGATCACTTCCAGTTGATGCAGGCGCGCGCGCAGGCGGCCGGCACTGGGCGGCAGGCGCAGCTCGCCGGTGACATGCTGCAGGCCCAACCGCTTGCCGAGCACGGCCTGCAGCAGCTCCATGCCCTGCCCGTCGCGTGCGGAAATCCACACCCGCTCGCGCCGCGATTCATCCGGTACGCCGTCCTGGCCATCGTGGCGCACGTCGGCACCCTCGATGCGGTCGATCTTGTTGAACACCAGCAGCTGCGGCAGATCGCCGGCACCGACCGCGGTCAGCACCTCGTCGACCTGGGCGATGCGCTCCTCGCGATGCGGGTCCGCGGCATCGACGACATGCAGCAGGAAGTCCGCTTCCCGCGCTTCAGACAGGGTCGAGCGGAAGGCCGCCACCAGGTCATGCGGCAGGTCGCGTACGAAACCAACCGTATCGGCCAGCACGACGTTGCCACCGGGCACGGCGATCCGGCGTACGGTCGGATCGAGGGTGGCGAACAACTGGTCGGCCGCATACGCCTCGGCGCCGGTCATCGCATTGAACAAGGTCGATTTGCCGGCGTTGGTGTAGCCCACCAGGGCCACGCGCGGCAGTTCGCTGCGCACACGCGCACGGCGCATCTGGGTGCGCTGTACTTCGACTTTCTCCAGCCGCTTCTGCAGCTGCTCGACCCGCTTCTGCAGCAGCCGGCGATCGGTTTCCAGCTGGGTTTCACCCGGGCCGCGCAGGCCGATCGAACCGCCGCGCTGGCGCTCCAGGTGGGTCCAACCCCGCACCAGGCGGGTCGCCAGATGGCGCAGCTGGGCCAGCTCGACCTGCAGCTTGCCTTCATGGCTGTGCGCACGCTGGGCGAAGATATCCAGGATCAGACCGGTACGGTCGATCACCCGGCGCTCCAGGAAACGTTCCAGATTGCGCTCCTGACCCGGGCTCAACGAATGGTTGACCAGGATCAGGTCGGCTCCGGTCGCCTCGGCCGCAGCCTTGATCTCATCCAGCTTGCCGCTGCCGATCAGGGTTGACGGGTTGGGGCGGTCCAGCCGCGCGGTGATGGTCACCGCGATGCTGGCGCCGGCCGAGCGGGCCAGATCACCGAATTCTTCCAGCACATCGTCTTCCAGCTTGCCGAAATGCGGCTGGATCAACAGGGCGTGTTCGCCCTTTTTCGAGCGGTCAAACATTCACCGCTCCAACATCATTCGTCTGCTTCATCACCCGCCTGACCATCCTCACCTGATTGCACGTACCCGCCACCCGGGCCGACCTTGACGTTGCGCGCCGGCACCACGGTGGAAATGGCGTGCTTGTAGACCATCTGGCTGACGGTGTTGCGCAGCAGAACGACGAACTGATCGAACGATTCGATCGTGCCCTGCAGCTTGATGCCGTTGACCAGGTACACCGAAACCGGCACGCGCTCGCGCCGCAGTGCATTCAAGAAAGGATCCTGCAGCGATTGCCCCTTGGACATTGCACACTCCTGATTATTGTTCTTATTGGTAGCCGGCGGTTGCTGCGGCCCCCGAGCCGCTTGCCGGCCCATGATGGTACACGGCCAGCGCCGGTTCAGCGTGCAACGAAGGTCGACACCGCGCCCGCCAGGCGCTCCCCATCCATATGGGGGTCGAACCAGCGAGCATCAAGCTCACCGCGCAGCCAGGTCAGCTGGCGCTTGGCCAGTTGCCGGGTGGCGAAAATGGACTTGTCCCGGAAGCGGGCCGCGTCCCCGTCGCCGTCCAGATACTCCCAGGCCTGGCGATACCCCACCGCGCGGACGGCGGGCAGGTCCAGCGGTGCGACCACTGCCCGCATCTCCGGCAACGCACGCAGGGCGCGCACTTCGTCGAGGAAGCCCTGCGCGAGCATGGCGTCGAAGCGGGCCTCGATGCGCTGGTGCAGGACGGCGCGGTCGCGCGGCGCCAGAATCAGCTTCAACGTGCGCACCGGCAACGGAGCCACTCCGGGGCGGCGCTGCCATTCACTGATCGGCGTGCCGGTCAGCCGGTAGACCTCCAGCGCCCGCTGGATGCGTTGCGGGTCGGTGGCATGGATGCGTGCCGCGGCGGCGGGGTCAACGGCGGCCAGTTCGGCGTGCAGCGCCGCCCAGCCTCGCTCGGCGGCCTCGGCGCTCAGCACGGCACGTATCGCCGGGTCGGCCTCCGGCATCGGCGACAAACCCTGCAACAGCGCGCGGAAGTACAGGCCCGTGCCGCCGGCCAGGATCGGAGTCTTGCCTCGGGCGGCGATGTCGGCCACCACGCGGGCGGCGTCGGCAGCGAACTCGGCCGCCGAATAGGTGTGCCAGGGATCACGCAGGTCCAGCAGGTGGTGCGGTGCCTGTGCGCGCTCGGCCGCATCCGGCTTGGCCGAACCGATATCCAGGCCGCGATAGACCAGCGCCGAATCGACACTGACGATTTCACCGTCCAGCTGCCGCGCCAGCGCGATCGCGGTGGCGGTCTTGCCGCTGGCGGTCGGCCCCATCACGGCGATCGCCAGCGGCCGCTGATCCACTGCCATCAGTCTTCGTCCGGCCAGCGGAGGGTCGGCTTGGCGTCCACCCGCACGGCAGGTACCGCCTCGACCGCCTGCCAGACCTTCAATGCATCGACCGTCGCTGCCACATCGTGCACGCGCACGATACGGGCGCCGCGCTGGACGGCGATCAGGTGTGCGGCCACCGACGCAGCGACACGCTCTGCCGGCGACTGACGACCGGTCAGCTCGCCCAAGCTGCGCTTGCGCGACAGCCCGGCCAGCATCGGCACGCCCAGTTCAAGGAAACGCTCCGAACGGGCCAGCAGCGTCATGTTGTGGGCCGTGGTCTTGCCGAAGCCGAAGCCGAGGTCGATCACCAGATTCTTCTTGGCGATACCGGCCATCTCTGCGGCGAACAGCCGCTGCACCAGGAAGCCATGAACCTCGGCGACCACGTCGTCGTACTGCGGGTCGGCCTGCATGTGACCCAGTTCGCCCTGCATGTGCATCAGCACCACCGGCACGCCTGCGTCCGCCGCCGCCTGCAGCGCACCGTCCTGGCGCAGGCCGAAGATGTCGTTGATCATCCCGGCGCCTGAGGCAACGGCGGCACGCATCACCTCCGGCTTGAAGGTATCGATGCTGATCGGGACCGCCGTGCGCGCTGCCAGCTGCTCGATGACCGGCACGACACGACGCAGTTCCTCGTCGATCGACACCGGCGCCGCGCCCGGACGGGTCGATTCGCCGCCGATGTCGAGCAGGTCGGCGCCCTCCTCCACCAGCTTCAGGCCATGCGCGACCGCCGCCTCGGTGGTGTCATGGGCACCCCCATCGGAGAACGAATCCGGGGTGACGTTGACGATACCCATGACCCGGGCACGGTCCAGGCGCAGGATGCGGCCGGCGCAATCGAGCTGGGGCGAGATGTCGAACATGGCAGATCCTGCGGGCAACGAAGGTTAGTTTAAGGCGGCAGGGCTGCGCCCTGCACCCGCAGAGGCGGTAGTGCCGGCCGCTGGCCGGCAACCTCAACAACAACGGCAACAACGGCAACAGCGGGCTATCCGTGGGATGGCGGGACGGTGTCGGATTGCGGGGACGCCGCAAGTACGTCCCTGTAGGCTTGGCCGCGGCATCCGTGCCGCGGACACCCCGCAATCCGACACGGCCCCGCCTTCGACAATTTCCCGCTGCTGTAGGGCCGCTGTTGGTAGGTGTCGACCTTGGTCGACACGGTAGATCCACGCCATGCGTGGATGCTCTTCGTTCAATTGTCGAGATATTCGATTCCGATGGAGATTCATCCACGCATGGCGTGGATCTACTGGCCACCGGGAAACTCTCGAAGGCGGGGTGGGTCCGATTGCGGGGGCGTGAGCCGCATGGGCCCGAGGCATGCCTCGGGCGGGCTGGGCAGGACGCCCAACCCCGGTCTTGCCGTGTGCGCAGGACAGCGCACACGAGCAAGCGGCGACCGAGCCTACATGGACGTACTTGCAGCGCCCCCCCGCAACCGGACCCACCCCGCCATCCCACGGAATGCTGCGGTTGCTTTTGCTGTTGAGGTTGCCGGCCAGCGGCCGGCACTACCGCTTCGGCGGGTGCAGGGCGCCGCCCTGCCGGCAAACCTCACCGCTGCCGGCGACGCTTCCGGTCCACGTACAGCGTCTTGATGATGCTCAGCAGGATACCCACCGCGATACCCACGCCACAGCCCAGCAGCAGATTGTCCACGGTCAGGCCGACAGCGACGCCGACTACGGTGGCGATCACCATCTCGGCGGTGTGGGAAATCGGTTCAGGCTTGGGGGCGGACATGCGGACTCCAGCGGACGGTCGGGATCGGATGGGCCGGGGCCCGAAAACAACAAGGCCGGGTTGCCCCGGCCTCGTCTTGCATTGCGTACGGCAGGCCGTCAGATCGATTCGGCCGGACCGGCGATCGGCGGCAACGGACGGGCATCGCCGCCCTTGTCGTTGTTGCCGCCATCCTTGTTGGACTTGTTCCAGCCCATCGGCGGCGGCGGATCACGACCTTCCATGATCGCGTCGATCTGCGGCGCATCAATGGTTTCGTACTGCAGCAGCAGCTGCGACATCGTGTGCAGCTTGTCGATGTTCTCGGTCAGCAGCTCGGTGGTGCGGGCGTACGCCTTGTCGAGGATGTTGCGCACTTCCTCGTCGATGCGACGGGCAGTGTCGTTGGACACGCTCTTGTGCTGGGTCACCGAACGACCCAGGAACACCTCATCGTCCTCTTCGCCATAGGCGATCGGGCCGAGCTGCTCGGACAGGCCCCACTTGGTGACCATGTTGCGGGCCATCTTGGTGGCACGCTCGATGTCGTTGGACGCACCGGTGGTGACCTTGTCGGTACCGAAGATCAGTTCTTCGGCCACGCGTCCACCGTACAGCGAGCACAGCTGCGACTGGATCGCCACGCGGTTCATCGAGTACTTGTCGCCTTCCGGCAGGTACATGGTCACGCCCAGCGCACGGCCGCGCGGAATGATCGTGACCTTGTAGACCGGGTCATGCTCCGGCACCAGGCGGCCAACGATGGCATGGCCGGCTTCGTGGTAAGCGGTGAGAGTCTTCTCCTCCTCGCTCATGGCCATCGAGCGGCGCTCGGCACCCATCAGGATCTTGTCGCGGGCGCGATCGAAGTGGTCCATGCGGACCTCCTTCTCGTTGCCACGGGCGGCGAACAGGGCGGCCTCGTTGCAGAGGTTGGCCAGGTCGGCGCCGGAGAAGCCCGGCGTACCACGCGCGATCACCATCGGCACGACATCGTCGGCCAGCGGCAGCTTGCGCATGTGCACCTTGAGGATGTGCTCGCGGCCCTTCACGTCCGGCAGACCGACCACTACCTGGCGGTCGAAGCGGCCCGGACGCAGCAGCGCCGGGTCCAGCACGTCAGGACGGTTGGTGGCGGCGATCACGATCACGCCTTCACCGCCTTCGAAACCGTCCATCTCGACCAGCAGCTGGTTCAGGGTCTGCTCGCGCTCGTCATGACCGCCGCCCAGGCCGGCACCACGGTGGCGACCGACGGCGTCGATCTCATCGATGAAGATGATGCACGGCGCGTGCTTCTTGGCCTGCTCGAACATGTCGCGCACTCGGCTTGCGCCGACGCCGACGAACATTTCCACGAAGTCCGAACCGGAGATCGAGAAGAACGGCACCTTGGCTTCACCGGCGATGGCCTTGGCCAGCAGCGTCTTGCCGGTACCCGGCGGGCCGACCATCAATACGCCGCGCGGGATCTTGCCGCCGAGCTTGGTGAACTTGGACGGGTCACGCAGGAAGTCGACCAGTTCGCCGACTTCTTCCTTGGCCTCGTCGCAACCGGCAACATCGGCGAAGGTGACCTTGATCTGGTCTTCACCCTGCAGCTTGGCGCGCGACTTGCCGAAGGACATCGCGCCCTTGGCACCGCCGCCACCGCCCTGCATCTGCCGCATGATGAACAGCCAGAAGCCGATGATCAGGATGACCGGCAGGAAATTCATCAGGATCGCGCCGAGGGAGATGCCGCTGGACGGCTCTTCCTGCACGATCTCGACGTTCTTGGTGCGCAGCACGTTGATCAGGTCGCGATCGAACGGCGCGGTGATGGTAGACGACTGCCCACCACGGGTGGTGTAGGTGATCTGGCTGGTACCGCCGCGCGTATCGCCGCCAAAGGCGACCTTCTGCACGTTGCCGCTATCCACCTGGTCCAGGAACTGCGAATACGAAGCGCCCTGCGCCCCGGCCCCGGAGGTCTTGGGCGAGAAGCTCTGGAAGACCACCATCAGCACGACGGCGACGACCACCCATAGCAGGAGGTTCTTGGTCAAGTCGTTCATCCTCATTGGCTCCGGTGTTCCTCTCAGTGCTGGCGTTGCGTTGGGGTCGAACTTACGGGGTCGAGCTTACTTCATGTGGGCGCGTTTTCCCTGACCCAAGGCATACACCTCGGGAGAGCGCTTGCGCGAGGCTTCCGGCTTGCGGATGGAAACCTTGTCGTACCGGCGGCGCATCTCGCGCACGTAGTCGTCAAAGCCTTCGCCCTGGAACAGCTTGATCAGGAACGCCCCACCGGTCTTGAGGTGGTTGTCGGCAAAATCCAGCGCCAGCTCCGCCAGGTGCATCATCCGCGGCTGGTCGACCGCGCCCACACCACTCTTATTGGGGGCCATGTCCGACAGCACAAGGTCTACCGGCTGATCCCCGAGCATGGCTTCAAACTGCGATAGGACGGCTTCTTCCCTGAAGTCACCGTGAAGGAACTCCACGCCGGCCAGCGGCGGCATGTCCAGGATGTCCAGGGCCAGCACGCGGCCGGTGTCGCCGATCTGTCTCCGCACCTGCTGAGACCAGCCACCCGGGGCCGCGCCGAGGTCGACCACCACCATGTGCGGCTTCAGCAGCCGGTCACGTTCGAGCAGTTCTTCAAGCTTGTAGGCAGCACGGGAGCGCATGCCTTCGGCCTGGGCCTTCTTCACAAAGGGATCGGAGAAGTGTTCCTTGAGCCAGCGCTGGCTGCTTTTGCTGCGGGTCGCCATTGGAAATAGGGGCTGATGGGGTCGCCATGATACCCTGATCGTCCCATTCAACCGTGTTTTCTGCATGCCCACTGCCTTGACCCCTTCCCAGACCCGTTTCCTGCGCGGCCAAGCCCACGACCTGAAGGCCCTGCTGCAGACCGGCGGCAAGGGCGTCACGCCGGCCTTCCTGACCGAGCTGAACGAAGTGCTGGAACGCCACGAACTGGTCAAGGTGAAGGTTGCCGCCGAAGACCGTGACGCCCGCGACGTGATGATCGGCGAGATCGTGCAGGCCACTGACAGTGCGCTGGTGCAGCGTATCGGCCATGTGGCCGTGCTGTATCGCCCGAGCAAGGAACACCGCAAGATCGTGCTGCCGCGCGGCTGATCGGACCCTGCCATGCAGCTCAACCACGAACTGCCCGACTACGCCTACAGCCTGCGCGCCGCTGACGGTCGCTCGGCACGGGTGAATGATCGCGTTCTGGGCAACAGCTTCTTCCTGACCCCGGACCAGCTGGTCGAACAGTGGCCGGTGACCGACGTCGCGGCGCTGCAGCTGGCTGACCTGGAGCCGATCCTGGCACTGAAGCCGGCGTTGATACTGCTCGGCACCGGCGAGCGCCAGGCGTTCCCGCCGGCGGTCGTCATGGCCGCCTGCCTGTCGCGCGGCATCGGACTGGAAGTGATGAACAATCCGGCTGCCGCACGCACCTTCAACATCCTTGCCGGCGAAGGCCGCAAGGTGGCGGCCGCCTTCATCCTGGAAGGCTGAGGGCCGAGGTCGCCGGGCATGGCCCGGCGCTACCCGTATCTGCCCGCGCTAGCGCGCCGGCAGATACTGCTGCGGGTCGACCGGCTTGCCGTTGTAGCGGGTGAGCCGAGGGCGCTTGCGGCCCATGGGACGCGCCCTTGGCGAACGCCCGGCGCGCTGCGCCGGGCCGGGGATCCGCCCGGAGAAAGAGCGGCCGGTTACTTCGCCGGCAGATACTGCTGCGGGTCGACCGGCTTGCCGTTGTAGCGGATCTCGAAGTGCAGCATGTCCCGGTTGGCGCCGGTACGGCCCATCTCGGCGATCTGCTCGCCGGCCTTCACGCTCTGCCCTTCATTGACCAGGCGCTTGCGGTTGTGGCCATAGGCCGACAGCCACTGATCGCTATGCTTGATGATTATCAGCTCGCCATAGCCGACCAGGCCGGCGCCGGAATACACCACCACGCCATTGGCCGTGGCCTTCACCGGCGCGCCGCTGGTGCCGGCGATGTCCACGCCCTGCTTGGTCGCATCGCCGGCCACGTAGCGGCCCACGACTGCGCCATCGGCCGGCCAGCGCCAGGCGATGTTGCTCTTGACCGGACCAGCCGGACCCGGCGTCGGCGCGGTACTGCCGCCAGACGTGCTGCCAGCCGGACGCGGCGCGGTGACCACGGTGGTCGGCGCACGGCCGCCACCGGAACCGGCCGGATACAGGCGGATCACCTGCCCCGGGTAAATGGTCGACGGGTTGACCAGGCTGTTCCAGGCGATCAGGTCGGCCGGCGTGATGTCGTGGATGCGGGCCAGCGCATAGATGGTGTCGCCCTTGCGCACGACCACCGTCTGCCCCGGCTTGGGCACCGACGTCTTCGGCGTGCTGACGCCACTGCTGCCGCCGCCACTGGGCCGGACCACGGTGGCGGTGCCACAGGCGGCCAGGGTGGATACCAGCAACGCCAGCGCGCCGATGCGCACTCCCTTGCTCAGACGATCTGCACTCATGCGAACTTCGACCTCCATACAAGCCAGGCGATCAGCACCACCACCAACGCGGTGGCGATCCAGCCCAGCGGTTCAATCCATCGGCGCAGCGCAGCTTCGGCGCGCGCACCACCGATACGGATGACCGCAGCCAGCACGAACACGCGCTTGCCACGACCGATCAACATGCTCAACAGGTACTGCGGCATCGGCACGCCGACGATACCCGATGCCCACGTGAAGACCTTCATCGGAATCGGCATGAAGCCGCCCAGCACCAGGAAGGTGAACACCGCCCAAGGCGACTCCACCATCTTGGCCTGCACGGTAGCGATGCCCTGCTCGATCGCCGGCAGCATGCCCAGCGCCTCGAACATCGGCTTGACCGCTTCAAACGCATAGTGGCCCAGCGCGTAGCCGACCAGCGCGCCGACCATCGAGCCGGCCAGGCTGAGGGTGGCGAACCACCAGCCGCGCCTGGGCTGGGCCACACACATCGGCGCCAGCATCACTTCCGGCATCACCGGGAAGATGATGGCTTCGAAAAAGCTCAGCACCATCAGGTACGTCGGCGCGCGCTCATGCGCGGCCCACTTCATCGCCCGCTCGTACAGCGGCCCGAAAATCTTCATGCAACCCTGCTCCGTGGATTCAATCGAGCATGCCAGACAGCAGCGGCACGAAGGTGACCGGCGCCAGCACGCGTTGTTCGATGCTGCCGTCGTCCTTGCGGTCGAGCTGCACCAGCGACTGTGCGCCCGCGCCACCGACCGGGGCGACCAGGCGCCCACCTGCGGCCAGCTGCTCGACCAGCGCATCGACCAGTGCCGGGGCGGCGGCGGTAACCACGATGGCGTCGAACGGGCCATGCTCGGCCCAGCCCACGCGGCCGTCGTCGTGCTTGGTGCGGATGTTCATGCCCAGCGCGCGGAAACGCTTGCGCGCCTGCCGCAGCAGGTCACCGATGCGCTCGACGGTATAGACCTCCAGCCCCAGCGCACCGAGCACGGCGGCCTGATAGCCCGAGCCGGTACCCACTTCGAGCACCTTCTTCGGCGCCACCTGCAGCACGGCCTCGGTCATCCGCGCGACCACCCACGGCTGGGAAATGGTCTGGCCGTGGCCGATCGGCAGCGCGGTGTCTTCATAGGCGCGCGAGGCCAGGGCCTCATCGATGAACAGATGGCGCGGCACCACCCGGATCGCGTTCAGCGTCGACTCGTCGACGATGCCGGCTTCGCGCAGGCGGTCGACCAGGCGGTCGCGCACGCGCTGCGATGTCATGCCGATGCCGACTGCTTCCGGCTGCAGGCGCAGGCGTGGGCTCATGCCGGCCGGTCCAGCGCGGCGCTGAGGCCGCCGACCCAGCTGGCGACCTTTTCCAGTGCCTGGTAGCGGGTCAGGTCAACCTGGATCGGGGTGATCGAAATGTGGCCGGTGCGTACCGCATGGAAATCGGTGCCCGGGCCGGAGTCCTGCTCGCGGCCGGCCGGACCGATCCAGTACACCTCGTTGCCGCGCGGGTCTTTCTGCGCGATGCAGCCTTCGGCGCGATGACGGTTGCCCAGGCGGGTGACTTCGAAGCCCTTGACCTCGCTCCACGGCAGGTCCGGCACATTGACGTTGAGGATGGTGTCGGCCGGCAGCGGATCGGCCTTGAGGCGGGCAACGATCTCCACCGCCGCACGCGCCGCCGTCTCGAAATGCTTCGGGTCGTGGTTACGGGTCACCAGCGACACCGCTACTGCAGGCAGGCCGAGGAAACGACCTTCCATCGCCGCCGAGACGGTGCCGGAATAGATCACGTCGTCGCCGAGGTTGGCGGCATTGTTGATACCGGACACGACAATGTCAGGCTCGAATTCGAGCAGGCCGGTCAGCGCAAGGTGCACGCAGTCGGTGGGCGTGCCGGCCACCGACACGGTGTAGTGGTCGATGCGCTTGAGCCGGATCGGCAGATCCAGGGTCAGCGAATTGCTGGCACCGGAGCGGTCGCGGTCGGGTGCGACCACTGTCACTTCGTGCCCGGCCTCGCGCAGCACGGATGCAAGCATCCGGATGCCCGCCGCGTCGACACCGTCATCATTGCTGACCAGGATGCGCATCTTCGATTTAACCGCTTGATTTTCCAAGAATTCGATCCCGTCACCTTGCAACGTGGGCGAAGCCGGCCCGTCTCCTCCAGGGAGGCGGCAGCTCCGCAAGTGCGCCGACTATTGTGCCGCAAGCGGGCGCTGGGTCCTACCCTGTCTGCGGTCACGGCCGACATCCAACGGTCATAGGCAGACCTGCGCAGGCGGTTTACCCTGTGCGCATGTCGCACCCTGAAGACGAAGATCCGGCTGCATTGTTCCGTGCCGCCATCGGCGAAGTGACGCCGCTGCGCAAGGAAGTGGAGCCCGCGCCTGCTGCGCCGCGGCCCAGGCCGCGTGCGCGCATGGCCGAGCGCGACGACGCGGAAGCCGCCGGTGAGTTCGCCCGGCTGCTGCGCGACAACGCTCCGCTGGAAGCGGGCGACGTTGCCAGCTACCGGCGCGACAACCTGCCGCCACGCCTGTTCCAGCGCTTGAAGCGCGGACAGTACTCGGTGCAGGACGAACTGGACCTGCACGGCGCCACCGCCGCGCAGGCCGAGATGATGCTGCGCCAGTTCCTGCTGGAGGCGCACGCCCACGAGTACGGCTGCGTGCGCATCATCCACGGCAAGGGCCTGCAGTCCGATGGCAGCGCACCGGTGCTGAAGAACTTGGTGGATCGCCTGCTGCGCCTGCGCAACGACGTGCTGGCGTTCCATTCCGCCCCGACCGGGCAAGGCGGCACCGGCGCCATGCTGGTGCTGCTGGCGCGGCGTTGAGGTAACGCATCCACGCATGGCGTGGATCTACTGTGGCGGGCGGAGGAAAGTGGATCCACGGCATGCGTGGATGCTCTTCGCCTCCGCCACCATTTCCGTCAGGCCTGCGACGCGTCTTCGACCGGGCCGAGCTCGTGCAGAACCGCGGTGGCATAGCAGCCTGGCGGCAGCGCGAAGGACAACTCCAGTACGTCCGCGGCCAGCCACTGGTGCTGCAGCAGCGCTGGACGCAACCGCAGCGCGCGCCGCTCCTGCTTCAGCCGCGCCTCTTCCAGGCCGGTGCGCAGCGCCTTGGATTCGTCATCATCCAGCGCTGCCAGTTCCAGCTCACGGGCGGCGTCGCTGCTGCGCAGCTCACCCTCGCCCCACAACGGAGCACTGGGGTGGATGTCGAAGCGCGCCAGGCGCTCGGCCAGCACGTCGCTGTAGGGCTCGGGGCCGAATACGCTGCGGCTGCCATCAAGCATCCACACTTCGCCCTGCAGCGGCTGGTCCCAGCTGCCCTGCTCCACGCGTGCAGCAAGCACGCGGTTGAACAAGGCCGAACGCGCCGCCGACAACAGCAGCGAACGCTGGTCCTTGCGCATGCGCCGGCCACCGAACATCGCCAGCGCGGCCGGCACATTGCCGCCATCACGACCGAAGCGCTGCTCGCCGAACCAGTTCGGCAGGCCACGCGCGGCGATCTGCTGAAGGCGCTCGTCGATTGCCGCCGCGTCACCCTGCACATCGCGCAGCACCAGCCTGAAGCGGTTGCCCGCCAACGCACCGCGCTGCAGCTTGCGGTTGTGCCAGGTGGAGTCGATCACCTCGATCTCGTCACTGGCCAGCTCGGCCAGATCGGGCGCGACGCGCTTGGGCAGATGTACGCTGAAACGCTGGGTGGTGACCGCATTGCGATCCTTCATGCCGGCATAGCTGACCGCCATTTCCGGCAGGCCTGCCCACTTGGCCAGTACCTTGGCCACGTGCACCGTATTGGCCCCACGCTTGCGGACATGCAGCAGCAGATGCTCGCCTTCACCGGTCGCCTCGAAAGCGGGCAGCTCATCGACCTGGAAATCTTCCGGCGTGGTGCGGATGCGCGCCTGCAGCAGCGGCGCACCGAACGCGAGCGGCAACGGGATCATGCGGCCACCAGCAGCACGACCGCCTGCGCGGCGATGCCTTCGCCACGGCCGGTGAAGCCCAGCTTCTCGGACGTGGTGGCCTTGACGCTCACTGCATCCAACGGCAGCTGCAACAGTTCACCGATGCGCTCGCGCATGGCCAGCGCATGCGGGCCGACCTTGGGCCGTTCGCAGATCACGGTGATGTCGGTGTTGCCGACACGCCAGCCGCGCTCACGCAGCAGGCCATCGCAATGGCGCACGAACTCGCTGCTGTCCGCGCCCTTCCAGCGGTCGTCAGTGGGCGGGAAGTGCTGGCCAATGTCGCCCAGCGCGATCGCACCGAGCATGGCGTCGCACAACGCGTGCAGGATGACGTCGCCGTCGCTGTGCGCAAGCACGCCGCAGCTGTGCGGCACCGCGATGCCACCGAGCATGATGTGGTCGCCTTCACCGAAGGCATGGACGTCGTAGCCCTGGCCGATACGGACGGGCGGGAACGGGGAGGTGCTCATGGATGCAGCCCTTGCAGCAGGGCCGCGCGGGCGTTCAGCCGGCGCGGCGGGAGAGTACGAATTCGAAACGATCGAGATCGGCCGGGGTGGTGACCTTGAAGTTGTCCTCGCTGCCTTCCACCAGCAGCGGGCGCTGGCCCTGGCGCTCCATGGCCATGGCGTCGTCGGTCACATCGATACCTGCGGCTGCGGCCTCGGACAGTGCGCGGATCAGCTGGTGGCGGCGGAACAGCTGCGGCGTCAGTGCGCGCCACAGGCGCTCACGTGGCTCGGTGCCGTCGATGCCACCATCATCACCAGCACGCTTGAGCGTGTCGCGTACCGGCGCGGCCAGGATGGCGCCGACCGGATCGGTGCGACCCACTTCCAGCAGGCGACCAAGATCGGCCTGCGACAGGTTCGGACGCGCCGCGTCATGCACCAGCACGAATTCATCGGCACGCACGCTGTCCGGCAAGGCCTGCAGCCCCGCCAGCACCGAGGCGGCGCGGGTGGCGCCACCGGTGCAGGTCAACACCGGCTTTCCGGCCCATTCGCTCCAGCCCGGCCAGTCGGCATCGTCCGCACCGATCACCACCATCGCCCCGGCCACGGCCGGGTGTGCCAGCAGTGCGTCCAGGGTGTGGGCGAGCAGGGTCTGCCCGCCCGCCTGCAGGTACTGCTTGGGCAACGGCGCACCAAAACG
The DNA here is from genome assembly GCF_003428825.1 of Stenotrophomonas sp. G4. Lineage (NCBI taxonomy): Bacteria > Pseudomonadati > Pseudomonadota > Gammaproteobacteria > Lysobacterales > Lysobacteraceae > Stenotrophomonas > Stenotrophomonas sp. G4. The sequence goes on along the minus strand of NZ_CP031741.1, from coordinate 1,648,706 downwards.
CGTGCCGCGCCCTGCGGCCGGAACAACCACCCAGATCGCCGCGCTCATGGCACGTCCGCCGGATGGTCACCGGCCGGGGCCGCGACCGGCGCAGGCTGCGCCGGAGGCGTCGGTGCATCTTCCACGACGCGATAGAACTTCTCGCCGGGCTTGATCATGCCCAGCTCGCTGCGCGCGCGTTCTTCGATGGCGGACTGGCCTTCCTTGAGGTCCTTCACTTCGGCAGCAAGCGCATCGTTGCGCTGCTGCAGACCGTCATTGTCCCGCTCCTGGTTGGCGACCTGGGCTTCGAGCATCATCACTTCACCCGAATTGCCCGGGCCGAACCAGAAACGGTACTGCAGCCATGCCAGCAGCAGGGCCAGCAACAACAGCAGCCAGCGCCAGTCGCGCATCGGCTCAGCGCTTCAGCGACACGAACGCGTCGCGACCAGCGTAACGCGCGCCGGCACCGAGGGCTTCCTCGATGCGCAGCAGCTGGTTGTACTTGGCCACGCGATCGCTGCGGCACAGCGAGCCGGTCTTGATCTGGGTAGCGGTGGTCGCCACCGCGATGTCGGCGATGGTGGTGTCCTCGGTTTCACCCGAACGATGCGAGACCACGGCGGCGTAGCCGGCATGGTCGGCCATGGCGATCGCTTCCAGCGTTTCGCTGAGGGTACCGATCTGGTTGACCTTGATCAGGATCGCGTTGGCGGTGCCCGAATCGATGCCTTCCTGGAAGATCTTCGGATTGGTGACGAACAGATCGTCGCCGACCAGCTGCACCTTCTTGCCGATGCGATCGGTCAACAGCTTCCAGCCCGCCCAGTCGTTCTCGGCCAGGCCGTCTTCGATGGTGATGATCGGGTACTGCGCGGCCCAGTCGGCGAGGAAGTCGACGAACTGTTCGGAGGTCAGGCGCTTGTTCTCGCCGACCAGGTTGTACTTGCCGTTCTCGAAGAATTCGCTGGAGGCCACGTCCAGGCCCAGCAGCACGTCTTCACCGGCGGTGTAGCCGGCCTTGCCGATGGCTTCGAGGATGGTGTCCAGCGCTTCGACGTTGCTGCGGAAGTCCGGCGCGAAGCCGCCTTCGTCGCCCACCGCCGTGCTCAGGCCGTGGCCCTTCAGCACCGACTTCAGCGAATGGAAGATTTCGGTACCGGCACGCAGCGCTTCGGAGAACGAGGTGAAGCCGACCGGCAGCACCATGAACTCCTGGAAATCGACGTTGTTGTCGGCGTGCGCGCCGCCGTTGATGATGTTCATCATCGGCACCGGCAGCGACGGGGTCGCGCCGGTCTTGGCGGCCAGGTACTGCCACAGTGCCTGCTTGCTGGAGGCAGCGGCGGCGTGCGCGGCGGCCATGGAGACACCCAGCAGTGCGTTGGCACCCAGGCGGCCCTTGTTCTCGGTGCCATCCAGATCGATCAGGCGACGGTCCAGGCCGGCCTGGTCGGTAGCCTCGAAGCCCTTCAGTGCGCTGGCGATGGCGCCGTTGACGTTGTCGACGGCCTTGCGCACGCCCTTGCCGAGGTAACGGGTCTTGTCGCCGTCACGCAGCTCCACCGCTTCCTTGGTGCCGGTCGATGCGCCGGAGGGAACCGCGGCGCGACCGAACGAACCGTCCTCCAGGGTGACTTCGGCTTCCAGCGTGGGGTTGCCACGGCTGTCGAGGATTTCACGGGCATGGATGCTGCGGATCGTACTCATGGTCGGGCCGGTTACCTGTATGGAGAGGGGGCGACAAAAACGAATGCCGCGTGATTATCCCCGGCTACCCCTCACTTGCCAAATGGCGTGATGGGCATCAGCCCCAGCTGGACCCGATCACGATCAGCAGCAGCGACACCAGCATCACCAGCAGGGCACCGGCAATGGCCGCGCACACCGGCCCGCGCCGACGCCGCCAGGCCATCACCATCGCCACCAGGCTGCCCACGAAGGACAGCACCAGCGTGACCAGCGCGCCCAGCATCCAGTACTGCATGGCCTGCACGCCGTTGTTGCCATCCCCCGGCGGACGGAAGCTGGCGGCGAAGGCCAGCACGCCCACGAGCAAGCCGCCCCAGGCGAGCACCGACAGCAACAGGGCGATCAGGCCCCACGGCCAGCTGCGCGAGGGTTCAGGCATCGTATTCATCAAAGAAGATCGTGCAGCAGGATGCCCGCCCACAGCGACAGCACGACCATCGCCAGCGCAGCGGTAACCCTGCCCCGGTTCAGGCGCCAGCCGAGCACCGCGGCGAAAAACCCTGCGGAAATGGTCAGCACTTCGGCCACCGCCAGGGCGATGACGAAGGGCATCAGGTTCACTACCGCACCGCCGGCACTCGACGGGCGCATGCCGGCACCGAACAGCATGCCGATGGCGAATACACCCGACACCGACAGCAATGCCAGGCCGAGTGCGATCGGGCCCCACGGCCACTGCCGCCAGCGCCGGCGACGACGCTGGATCTCCAGCGCCGCCTGCGGGTGCTGGCTCACGGGAAGCGCGAGAAGCAGTTGAAGCCCGTCTGCGCCTGGTGGCCCAGGAACGCCAAGGGCCGCATCACATCCACCACCGAGGCCAGTTCATCCGTCGCGGTGTATTCGTGCACGTCGGTAAGCACCGGCACGCCGATCTGCTTCGTGCCCCCTGCCATCACCTTCAGACCCTCTTCCATGCCCAGGCCACGGAGGGCCGTGCAGGGGGTACGGTTGGCCGTGTCGAAGCTGGACTTGAAGATGAAGTTCCCACCGAGCCTGTCGGTCACTTCCTTCAGCTTGCCGGCGGTATCCAGCTGCAGCTGCATCGATTCGATCACGCAGGAGCCGGCGATCAGGAACAGGGGCTGCGCCGGTCCGGCCTCGAATCCACACAGTTTCATGGTGTTTCCTTGTTGTCCCCTACACCGGCAGTGCCGCTGCGCTGGGAATAGAAGCGAGCAAGATTGGGGGCCGGCGGCCCCCATGACAAGTCAGGCGCGCACTTCCTGCAGCAGCTTGCCACCGGCCTTGCGCTCGCGCGCGGCACGGATGAAGCCGATGAACAGCGGGTGGCCATCACGCGGGGTGGACAGGAATTCCGGATGCGCCTGGCAGGCCAGGAACCACGGATGCTGGTCGCGCGGCAGTTCAACCACTTCCACCAGGGTGTCGTCCATCGACTTGCCGGCGATCACCAGGCCGGCGTCTTCCAGCTGGGTGCGGTAGCGGTTGTTGAATTCGTAACGGTGGCGGTGGCGCTCGGCGACCACGTCCTTGCCGTACAGTTCGCGGGCCAGCGTGCCCGGCTTCAGGCGCTGCTCCTGCAGGCCCAGGCGCATGGTGCCACCCAGGTCACTCTTATCGTCACGCTTTTCCACGTCGCCGGTGGCCGTGCGCCATTCGGTGATCAGGCCGATCACCGGGTTCGGCGACTGGCGATCGTTCTCGGTGCTGTTGGCGTCTTCCAGGCCCACCACGTGGCGCGCGTAGTCGACCACCGCAGCCTGCATGCCGTAGCAGATGCCGAAGTACGGCACCTTGTGCTCACGGGCGTACTGCGAGGTGAGCACCTTGCCTTCGAAGCCACGGTCGCCGAAACCACCCGGCACCAGGATGCCGTCGACATCGGCCAGCGCGGACATGTCGCTGCCTTCCAGGTCCTGCGCTTCCAGCCACTTCAGGGTGACCTTGGTGCGCTGGCGCAGGCCACCATGCTTGAGCGCTTCGCCCACCGACTTGTAGGCGTCCTGGTGGTCGACGTACTTGCCGACCACCGCGATGGTCACCGCATCCAGCGGATGCAGGGTGGCATCGACGGCGTCTTCCCACATCGACAGGTCGGCCGGGCCGGCCTTGTCGGCCAGCTTCAGCTGGTTGATGACGATTTCGTCCAGGCCCTGTGCGTGCAGGCCCATCGGAATGCGGTACAGCACATCGACGTCGGGCACGCTGATCACCGCGCGCTCGGAGACGTTGGTGAACTGGGCGATCTTGCGACGCTCCGAATCCGGTACCGGCTGTTCCGAACGGCACAGCAGCACGTCCGGCTGGATGCCGATCGAACGCAGTTCCTTCACCGAGTGCTGGGTCGGCTTGGTCTTCAGTTCACCCGCGGCGGCGATGTACGGCACCAGGGTGAGGTGCATGAACAGCGCCTTTTCCGGGCCGCGCTCGGTGCGCACCTGGCGGATCGCCTCCAGGAACGGCAACGATTCGATGTCGCCGACGGTGCCGCCGATCTCCACCAGGGCCACGTCGAAGCCCTCGGTGGCTTCGTCCATGCAGCGACGGATCTCGTCGGTGATGTGCGGAATGACCTGCACGGTCGCGCCCAGGTAGTCGCCGCGGCGCTCCTTGCGGATCACTTCCTCATAGATGCGACCGGTGGTGACAGAGTTCTTGCGGCTCAGGCGGGTGCGCACGAAGCGCTCGTAGTGGCCCAGGTCGAGGTCGGTCTCGGCGCCGTCGTCGGTGACATACACCTCACCGTGCTGGAACGGGCTCATCGTGCCCGGGTCGACGTTGATGTACGGATCGAGCTTCATCATCGTGACCTTCAGGCCACGCGCTTCGAGAATGGCGGCCAGTGACGCGGCGGCAATACCTTTGCCGAGCGAGGACACCACGCCGCCGGTTACGAAAATCAAGGGAGTCATGGCTGCAAGCATCCTGTCTGGAAATGGAAAACGGCAGCGCCACGCCTGCCCGGGGGGCGGGCGTGGAGCAGAAAGGGGGTTTTCCGGTTCGCTGGAGCAGCGAGGGAGGCGCGGGCCCGGCCAGCGCAATGCGCCAGCGGGGAACCACCCTGCGAGGTCGGGGCGGCCGTGCCGGTCACTTCGACCGTCACCTGCGACCCGCTTTGCTGGAGGCCACGCTTGGCCGTGCCAGCCCATTCGCAAATGGTGGACACGCACTTACTCCCGGAAAGCCATAGTTTACAGATAGATGGCCGCCAACCCAAGGGGCAGATGGCGCCATCGGCAAAAAGAAACGCCCCGCTGGGCGGGGCGTTCGAGGGGGAAACCCTTGTGGCAAGGGCTTCGGAGGGGCAGAAGAATTACTTCTTCTTGCGTGCCTCTTCCTCTTCTTCCTGCTGCGGCACCGGCTGGCCCTTGGCCTTCATCTCGGCATTGGCCTGCGCGCGGCGCTTGGCCTTGGCCTCGGCTTCGGACTGCGCCTTGTCGGCCTGGTCACCCTGCTGCGGGGCAGGCTGGCCGGCGTTCTGCGCCAGCACCATCGGCACTGCAACAGCGGCGGCAGCCAGGATCGCAATGGTCAGCAACTTCTTCATGGAGTCCTCCTCGCGGTATGGCTCGGATGTGGGGGGCGCCGGTGTTCGGTTCCAGCGGTTGCCATTTTACCCCCTCCCCGCCAACGAGGCTGAACCGCAGGCGTGCAAATTCCCGGTCCAGACCGCACACTTGCCCGTCGCTCCACGCTTTCGAAGACAGATGAACGCCCGCTATAACGCCGCCGATATTGAAGTCCTGTCCGGCCTTGACCCGGTCAAGCGCCGCCCCGGCATGTATACCGACACCGCGCGCCCGAACCACCTGGCGCAGGAAGTGATCGACAACTCGGTGGACGAGGCCCTCGCCGGCCATGCCCGCTCGATCGAGATCACCCTGTTCAAGGACGGCAGCGTGGAGGTCAGCGATGACGGCCGCGGCATGCCGGTGGACATCCATCCGGAAGAGAAGATCCCGGGCGTCGAACTGATCCTGACCCGCCTGCATGCCGGCGGCAAGTTCAACAACAACAACTACACCTTCTCCGGCGGCCTGCATGGCGTCGGCGTCAGCGTGGTCAACGCGCTGTCGACCCTGGTGGAAATCCACATCAAGCGCGACGGTGCCGAACACCGCATCACCTTCCGCAACGGCGACCGCGCCTCGCCACTGGAAGTGGTCGGCACCGTCGGCAAGAAGAACACCGGTACCCGCCTGCGCTTCTGGCCGGACCCGAAGTACTTCGATACGCCCAAGTTCGCCGTGCGCGCGCTCAAGCACCTGCTGCGCGCCAAGGCCGTGCTGTGCCCGGGCCTGACCGTCAAGCTGACCGACGAAGCCACCGGCGAGGTCGACACCTGGTACTACGAGGATGGCCTGCGCGATTACCTGAAGCTGGAGCTGGGCGATCGAGAGTCGCTGCCGGCTGATCTGTTCGTGGGCAACCTGAAGAAAGACACCGAGATCGTGGACTGGGCCGTGGCCTGGCTGCCGGAAGGCGAGCTGGTGCAGGAAAGCTACGTCAACCTGATTCCCACCGCACAGCATGGCACCCACGCCAACGGCCTGCGCACCGGCCTGACCGAAGCGCTGCGCGAGTTCTGCGACTTCCGCAACCTGCTGCCGCGCGGCGTCAAGCTGGCCCCGGAAGACGTGTGGGACCGCGTGTCGTTCGTGCTGTCGCTGAAGATGACCGACCCGCAGTTCAGCGGCCAGACCAAGGAACGCCTGTCCTCGCGCCAGGCCGCCGGTTTTGTCGAAGGCGCCGCGCACGATGCGTTCAGCCTGCTGCTGAACCAGAACGTAGAGCTGGGCGAGAAGATCGCGCAGATCGCCATCGAGCGCGCCAGTGCGCGCCTGAAGACCGAGAAGCTGGTCGTCCGCAAGAAGGTCACCCAGGGCCCTGCCCTGCCCGGCAAGCTGGCCGACTGCATCAGCCAGGACCTGTCGCGCACCGAACTGTTCCTGGTCGAGGGCGACTCGGCAGGCGGCAGCGCCAAGCAGGCCCGCGACAAGGATTTCCAGGCGATCCTGCCGCTGCGCGGCAAGATCCTCAACACCTGGGAAGTGTCCTCCAACAGCGTGCTGGCCTCGGAGGAAGTGCACAACCTGGCGGTGGCCATCGGCTGTGACCCGGGCAAGGAAGACATCAGCGGCCTGCGCTACGGCAAGGTGATCATCCTAGCCGACGCCGACTCCGACGGCCTGCATATTGCAACGCTGCTGACCGCACTGTTCCTGAAGCACTTCCCGGCGCTGGTCGATGCCGGCCACGTGTTCGTGGCGATGCCGCCGCTGTTCCGCATCGACGTGGGCAAGCAGGTGTTCTACGCCCTGGATGAGGAAGAAAAGCGCTCGATGCTGGACAAGATCGAGCGCGAGAAGATCAAGGGCGCCATCAACGTGACGCGCTTCAAGGGCCTGGGCGAGATGAATCCGCCGCAGCTGCGTGAATCCACCATCCATCCGGACACCCGTCGCCTGGTGCAGTTGACCATCGACGATGGCGAGCAGACCCATTCACTGATGGACATGCTGCTGGCCAAGAAGCGCGCGTCGGACCGCAAGGGCTGGCTGGAGAGCAAGGGCGATCTGGCTTCGCTGGAAGTCTGATTCCGGTGCGTCATTGCACGGGGCCGTGGCGACGGCCCCAACCTCGCCGTGCGGGCATTGTTCACTCGGCGCGGGCGATCTGGCTTCGCTGGAAGTCTGATTCCGGTGCGTCATTGCACGGGCCGTGGCGACGGCCCTCAACCTCGCCGTGCGGGCATTGTTCACTCGGCGCGGGCGATCTGGCTTCGCTGGAAGTCTGATTCCCGAACCGGTGGTAGTGCCGGCCGCTGGCCGGCTGCTTTTCTTGAACCACCGGGATACCTGGGTTGCCGGCCAGCGGCCGGCACTACCAGGCCGATGGATCGGCCGCCATCGGCAAACCCTGCGGGTCCATAATGCGCGTTCATCCGCGTGGACGACCCCATTGCCCGCCAACTCACTGCTGTTCCCCGGGCTGCCGCTGCACAGCGCGCGCCTGGTGCTGAGCCCCATTCGCCGCGATGACGCCGCGGCCCTGTTCGCCCTGCAGTCCGACCCGGACGTGATGCACTGGTGGAACCACCCGGCGTGGACGCGTCCGGCCGAAGCACGTGCGCAGATCGACGACGACCTGGCTGCACAGGCCACCGGCACGCAGTTGAAGCTGGCCCTGCGCGAATCGGTGGACGGCCAGCTGCTGGGCATCTGCGTGGTGTTTGCGCTGGATTGGGACGCGGCGCGCGCGGAAATCGGCTATCTGCTGGCACCTGGCAGGCAGGGCCACGGCTACATGCATGAAGCGCTGCAGCAGGTGCTGGCCTATCTGTTCAACACCCTGCAACTGCACCGGGTAGAAGCGGAGATCGATCCACGCAACCACGCCTCGGCACACGTGCTCGAACGCCTGGGCTTCCACCGCGAAGGCCTGCTGCGGCAGCGCTGGCGTATCCAGGGTGAACTGGCCGACTCGGCCGTGTATGGGCTGCTGGCCGACGACGCGGTGCGCTCAGCCACCGTCGCTTGACCGGATCAGGCCACAACGCCGGCCCATGCCTTTGGACACATACGGTGCGCGGCACCCCGCCCTAGCATCGGGGTCCCTTCCGCTGCCGTTCCGGTGCCATGAAGTTCCTGCTGCACTCTGCCGCGCTCTGCGTCGGCCTGCTGATCGCCCCTGCCTGCGTGCTGGCCGCGCCTGCTGCTGACGGCGCCTCCGAAACGAAAGAAGAAAAGACCGAAGCCGCGCCCCTGCCGGCCGATGCGTCGGCTCGCCAGAGCATGCGCCTGGCTGGGCGCACCCTCGACTACACCGCCACCGTCGGCACCCTGCCGGTACGCGATGCGAAGGGCAAGGTGATCGCCGATGTGGTGTTCACCGCCTACACGATGCCGGGCAAGGACCGGCCGGTGACCTTCGCTCTCAATGGCGGCCCCGGCGCATCTTCTGTGTACCTCAACCTGGGCGCCATCGGCCCGAAGGTGGTGACCTTCGGTTCGGAAGGCGACAGCGCATCGGCGCCGGCGAAGCTGCACGACAATCCCGGCACCTGGCTGGACTTCACCGACCTGGTGTTCATCGATCCGGTCGGAACCGGCTTCAGCCGTGCCCGCATCGGCGATGAGGAGGCGAAGAAGCAGCTGTATACGCCCAGTGCCGATGTCGAGTACCTCTCGCGCACGATCTACGACTGGCTGCTGCGCAACCAGCGCATGGCCTCGCGCAAGTACCTGACCGGCGAGAGCTATGGCGGCTATCGCGGCCCGCGCATCACCCACTTCCTGCAGACGCGGCTGGGCGTGGCGATGAACGGCCTGGTGCTGGTGTCGCCTTACCTGAGCCCGACCCTGGAAGACAACGCCGATGTCTCGCCGATGGCGTGGATGCAGACCCTGCCGTCGATCGCTGCCGCGCACCTGGAGCGCCAGGGCAAGCTGACCGACGCGGCGATGCGCGAGGTGGTCGAGTACACCCGCGGCGACTACGCCACCGCGTTGATGAAGGGCCGCAGCGATCCGCAGGCGACCGAGGCGATGCTGCGCCGGGTGACCGAGCTCACCGGGCTGGACCCGCAGTTCGTGCGCCGCGCCGGCGGTCGCCTGGAAACCCAGGCCTACCTGCGCGAGGTGTTCCGCGACAAGGGCACGCTGGGCAGCCGCTACGATTCCAACGTCACTGCGTTCGATCCGTTCCCGAACGATCCGGAGCAGCGCGCCAACGATCCGCTGCTGGACAGCATCATCGCCCCGACCACCACCGCGATGGTCGACTTCGTTACCCGCGAGGTCGGCTGGAAGGTGGATGCGCGCTACCAGGCGCTGAACTACGACGTGAACCGTCTGTGGGATCGCAATGGCGATCTGCGCGAGGGCGCGGTGACCCAGCTGCGCCAGGCCGTGGCGATCGACCCGCACCTGCAGGTGCTGATCGTGCATGGCTGGAATGACCTGTCCTGCCCGTTCATGGGCTCGATCCTGACGGTGGACCAGATGCCGACGATGGGCAGCAACCCGGACCGCGTGCAGGTGCGCAGTTATCCGGGCGGGCACATGTTCTACAGCCGGGCTGACAGCCAGGCGGCGTTCCGCAGGGATGTGCAGGCGTTGTTCCAGCGCAATTGAGGGATTGTCGGCCGGGCCTGCGGCCCGGCACCCGCAGAATCGACGGCAAAGGCAACGACAACGGCAACGTCAAAAGCGGGCTTTCCGTGGGTTGGCGGGGTGGGCCCGGTTGCTGTTGGTGGGTGTCGACTTCCTGCTGCTGTTGGTAGGTGTCGACCTTGGTCGACACTGTAGATCCACGCCATGCGTGGATAACGGAAACCGGATGCTTCATCAAATGAAAAAGCCCGCCGGAATCCGGCGGGCTTTTTGTTTCCAGCGTTGGCGTGGAACTCAGGTCCAGCCGAGCAGCTCGAACAGCTTCAGGATCAGGTAGGCGCAGCCGCCTGCCGCCGGGATGGTCAGGATCCAGGCCCAGACGATGCGTTCGATCACGCCCAGGCGCAGCGAACGCGGGTTCTTGGCGAAGCCTACGCCCATGATCGCGGTGGAGATGCTGTGGGTGGTCGATACCGGCATGCCGAAGTGCGCCGCCAGGGTCAGCACGGTGGCCGAGCTGGTTTCCGCGGCGAAGCCGTGGATCGGGTGCAGCTTGACCATCTTGTGGCCCAGGGTCTTGATGATCTTCCAGCCGCCCGAGGCGGTACCGGCGGCCATCACCACCGCACAGGTCAGCACGATCCACATGGCGATGCCGTCGCCGGCGTGCGCGTCCGGATGCATGAAGGCCAGCCACGACGGCAGGTCGTTCAACGCGCCGGTCGCTTCGGCACCGATCAGGGTCATCGCGATGATGCCCATGGTCTTCTGCGCATCGTTGTGGCCATGGGCAAAGCCCATGTAGGCCGCCGAAGCGATCTGTGCCTTGCCGAAGAACGCATTGACGATGCGCGGACGTGCCAGCCGGCCGATCGCGCCGCCGATCCTGGCCAGGCCTGCGATCAGCGCCCACAACAGCACCATCACGGCGATGCCAAGCAGGAAGCCGGCGATCGGCGAGGTGATCATCGGCACGAACACCTTCCACAGCAGGCCCTTGTTCTGCGCCCAGCTGCCAAGCCGTTCGGACCAGATCAGCGCGTCCCAGTTGTTGTGGGCTGCAGCCAGGCCGGCGCCGCACAGGCCACCGATCAACGCGTGCGAGGACGAGGACGGCAGGCCCTTCCACCAGGTGATCAGGTTCCAGATGATGCCGCCGAGCAGCGCGCACAGGATCACCTGCGGGGTCACGTCGACCACGTTGGTGTTGAGCAGGCCCGACGCGATGGTCAGTGCGACCGCGGTGCCGGTCAGGGCACCGATGAGGTTCATGAAGGCGGCAAGCATCACCGCCCAACCGGGCGACAGTACTTTGGTTGCCACCACGGTAGCGATGGAGTTGGCGGTATCGTGGAAGCCGTTGATGAACTCGAAGACGAGCGCGGCCAGGATCACCACCAGGACTAGGGTGAGCATCGGTACCGGCCCGTCAGCTGTTCTTCAACACGATCTGGTACGCCACCACACCGGCCTCGCGGCAGCGGTCGATGGCCTTCTCCAGGATCTCGAAGAATTCCTTGAGCAGGAACATCTGCAGGTTGTCCAGGCGACCGGAGTAGATGTCGCGGTACAGCTCGAGCATCAGGCGGTCGGCCTCGTTTTCCAGCGAGCGCAGGCGCTCGTTGAGCGCGGTCATCCGGTCCAGGTTCATGTGGCGCAGGTCGGCGACCATCTCCACCACCACGCCAGCGGCCTGCTCCAGCATCGCCGCGCGCGGCGCGAAGTCGATGTGTTCCAGGTGGGTGGTGGCCAGCGAATAGCGATCGGCGAACTTCTCGATCTGCTTGGGAATCTTGTACAGGGCCGAGCCCAGCGCTTCGATGTCTTCGCGCTCGATCGGGGTCATGAAGCTGTCCACCAGCGCCTGGCTGATCTTGTCCGAAGCCGCGCGTTCGCGCAGACGGGCCAGCTTGAAGGCATCCAGGGCGGGCTGGCGATCAGCGTCGCGCAGCATCGAATGCAGTGCCTTGGCGGCGTCGGAAGCCGCGACGGCAGCCTCATCGAGCAGGGTGTAGAACTGTTTGCCGGAACCGAAAATGGTCTGCAGAGAGAACATTGAGAAACCTGTCAGCCGTCGCGGGAAGGACGGCACCAGGGCGAATTATGACGGCTAGATGACCATCACGGGTATCCCTGCCCCTTTCCGGGGGTCGGGACGCCCAAAACTGAACAGGCATTTGCCACCCAGCCACGGCCCTTTGCTAAGATGCCAGCGCGCCTTCGGGCGCACCTTATGGACGACGACCCTTATCCCCCAGCGCCGCGCCGGACCCCGTTCCTGAGCGCCTGCCGCCATCGCAAGCACCCGCCCTCCCTGCCACCAACCGGGGACGATGCCCGTGTTTGAAATGATCCTGATTGTTTTCGCGCTTGTTCTGCTGAACGGCTTCTTTGCCATGTCCGAGATGTCGGTCATGACCTCGCGCAAGAGCCGGCTGAAGCAGCTGGCCGGCACCTCCAAGCGCGCGGCCAAGGCCCTGGAGCTGTCGGAGAAGCCGGAAGCCTTCCTGTCCACCGTCCAGATCGGCATCACCGTGATCGGCGTGCTGACCGGTTTCCTCGGCGGCGAGGCACTGGGTGAAGCCATCGGCGGCTGGATCCAGGGGCTGATGCCGGGCTTCGCCTACGCCGGCGGCATCGGCAAGGCCCTTGCGGTCACCTTCATCACCTTCATCACGCTGATCTTCGGCGAACTGGTGCCCAAGCGCCTGGCCCTGACCCGCTCGGAGGACATCGCCGGCCTGGTGGCGCTGCCGATGAGCTGGCTGGCCAAGCTGGCCTTCCCCTTCGTCTGGCTGCTGTCCAAGACCACCCAGCTGGTGCTGCGCCTGTTCGGCCTGGGCAAGGACGAGGTCGCGTCGGTGACCGAAGAGGAGATCCGCATGCTGGTGGCCGAGAGCCACGAGGCCGGCGTGATCGACAGCCACGAGCGCGACATGATGAACCGCGTGATGCGCTTGGGCGACCGTACCGCCGACAGCCTGATGACCCCGCGCAACCGGATCGCCTGGCTGGATACGCTGGGTGGCTTGGACAAGAATCTGGAGATCATGGCCGAGCACGAGTTCTCGCGGTATCCGGTGTACCGCGACAACGACATGGACGTGGTCGGCGTGCTTGAGCTGAAATCGCTGGCCACGCGGATGGCACGCGGCGACAACGCGCTGTTCCAGACGTTGCGCGAACCGCTTTATGTATCCGAATCCACCCATGCGATGAAGCTGCTGGAGATCTTCCGCGAAGAACAGCAGTCGATGGCGCTGGTGGTGGACGAGTACGGCGAGATCCAGGGCCTGGTGACCATCAGCGATTTGATGGGCGCGGTGGTCGGCCGCCTGCAGGCAACGGAAAATGCCGACGAGGACGCGCTGGTGGTGACCCGTGAGGACGGCTCGCTGCTGGTGGACGGCTCACTGCCGATCGAGGACCTGCGCGAGCTGATCGGCAGTAACGACCTGCCCGACGCCGAGGATGGCGATTACTACACCCTGGCCGGCATGTGCATCCACTTCTTCGGCCGCATCCCGCACGCGGGCGAGTACTTCGACTGGGCCGGCTGGCGCTTCGAGGTGGTCGATCTGGACGGTGCGCGCGTGGACAAGCTGCTGCTTCGCACTCTGTCCGACGAGCAGGCCGATGAGCTCACCGCCTGACGCCGGCCCCGGCGCTGCACCGCCGGAATACCGCAACGAGGGCATCCGCACCCTGCTGGCGATGTTCGCCTTCGGTGACCCGGCCCAGCACATGAAGCTGGGGCAGATCCTGCAGGATCTGCAGCAGAGTGCATTTGGTGTATTCCTGTTCGTCGCCATCCTGCCGGCCTTCATCCCCATCCCCGGGCTGGGGGGTGCCGTCAGCGGTCCGCTGGTGATCCTGATCGGCCTGCAGATGCTGTTCTGCATGCGCAGGCCCTGGCTGCCCGGCTTCATTGCCCGTCGCGGGCCGAAGCGCGGCACCATGCACCGGTTCCTGGATCGCATCGATGGTGCCCTGCGCCGTCTCGACCGCATGCTCAAGCCGCGCATGCCGCAACTGCTGACACCGCCCCCCGCCCACGCCTTCAGCGGTCTGCTGCTGGTGCTGCTGGGCCTGATGCTGTCGTTGCCGATTCCGTTCACCAACTATCTTTTCGGCTTCCAGTTGCTGCTGTTCGCGCTGGCCCTGCTGGAACGCGACGGCGCGCTGATGTTGTTCAACTGGGTGGCTGCGCTGGTGGCGATCGCCTTCTTCGGCTTCAGTTCCGGGCAGCTGGTGGGCTACACCGTCGACCTGTTCCAGCGCTGGTTCTGAGCGCCTGCCGCTGCGCTCGCCGGGCATGGCCCGGCGCTACCCCTGAGCCCCGCCCGGTAGCGCCGGGCCATGCCCGGCGGGTTGCTGCAATCAACGCAGATCGATGAATCCGTTGTCGCCCAACCGTGCCGGCTCATCCTGCACCGCCGACAACACGAAACTCAACGCCGAGCCGAGCAGCGTGCCCGGTCCGTCCCAGTACTCGGCGGTCTCTGCACGCACGTGGATCAAGCGCAGGCTTGGGTCATCCGGGCCGCCCGGGAAGAACAGCTTCATCGCCGGCGACCACAGCTCTTCGACCTTCGCGCGGTCATCGATGATCCGTGCCACGCCAGCTACCGACACATACGTGTTCTTTGAGGGCGAGGCATAGGCCACGTTGACCCGCGGGTCGAGCGCGATCTCGGCCACCTTCGGGCTGTCGGCCGCAGTGGCGAACCACAGGTCGCCATCGAAGGCGACCTGCTGGGTGCCGAGCGGACGGCTGTAGAGGCGCCCATCGACACCACGGGTGGTGAACATCGCCACCTCCACGTCCTTGATCAGTTCAGCCAGCTGGGCAATGTGCTCGGTACGCGATTCGTCCATGGGGGACTCCGGAAGTGGGAGTCCCCATCAGACGCGTCCGCACCGCAAATTGCCGTGACGCAATTGTTCAGCCCGCGTGGCGGGCATGCCAGGCGTGCATTGCCAGCTCGAACGAGCGAAGGCGCGCGCGATGGTCGTACAGGTTGGCAGTGAGCATCAGTTCGTCGGGCTGATGGCGCTCGACAAACGCCGCAATGCCTTCGGCGACCTGCTGCGGATCACCCAGCACGGTGCACGCCAGCGCCCGCTCCACGCCCAGCTTCTCGTGGGGTTCCCAGAACGCTTCGATGTCATCGATCGGCGCCGGAATCTTGCCCGGACGGCCGCGACGCAGGTTGACGAAGCTCTGCTGCTGGCTGGTGAACAATCGCCGCGATTCGGCCTCGCTGTCACTGGCCACCACGTTCAACGCCAGCATCGCGTGCGGCTGCTTGAGCGTGGCCGAAGGGCGGAATTCGCGGCGATACACCGCCAGCGCTTCATCCATGGAATCGGGGGCGAAGTGCGAGGCGAAGGCGTACGGCAGGCCCATCGAGGCGGCCATGCGTGCCCCGAACAGGCTGGAACCGAGGATCCAGGTCGGCACCCGCAGGCCGCCGCCGGGTACGGCCTGCACGGCCTGGCCGGGCTGCACCGGTTCGAAGTAATGCAGCAGTTCGCGCACGTCCTGCGGAAACTGGTCGGCGCTGTCGAAATAGCGGCGCAGGGCGCGGGCGGTCGGCTGGTCGGTACCCGGCGCGCGGCCCAGGCCCAGGTCGATGCGATCGGGGTACAGCGAGGCCAGCGTGCCGAACTGCTCGGCCACCTGCAGCGGTGCATGGTTGGGCAGCATGATGCCGCCGGCGCCGACGCGGATGCGTTGGGTGCCACCGGCCACATGGCCGATCAGCACCGCCGTGGCGGCACTGGCGATGCCAGGCATGTTGTGGTGTTCGGCCAGCCAGTAGCGGCGGTAGCCCAGCGCATCGGCATGCTGGGCGAGCTCAAGCATGTTGGCAAAGGCGGCAGTGGTATCGCTGCCCTCGCAGACCGGGGCCAGGTCGAGAATCGACAACGGGATCATCAGGCGGTTTTCCGTCACAGGATCCCCGTTTGATGGGGTCGCCCTGCCCCCACGGCCAGTGCCGGTGGCGAGACGCTGATTCCTGCCTGGCCGGTTCAGGCCCGCAGGCCAATGTGGAAGCGTCAGAACGCGCTGGGGCGTGGCTCGGGCAACGGCTCATCCACCAACGGCTTCAGTTCGGCATCCAGCGCCACCCGTTCGTCGAACACGAAACAACGACCTTCGTAGCCCTCACCGCCGACTTCCTCGAAGTAACCGAGGATGCCGCCATCGAGCTGCAGCACGTTGTCCATGCCGTCGTTGAGCATCCACAGCGCCGCCTTCTCGCAGCGGATGCCACCGGTGCAGAAACTGACCACGGTGCTGTCCTTCAGCGCTTCACGATGGGGCGCCAGCGCCTCGGGCAGATCGGTGAACTTGTGGATGGGCAATACCAGCGCATCCTTGAAGGTGCCGTACTCGATCTCCTGCAGGTTGCGCGTATCGAGCATCACCACGCGCTTGCCAGCATCATCATGCCCCTGCCGCAGCCAACGCTGGACGGTGGCAGGATCGATGGCCGGCGCGCGCGGGTAGTCCAGCGGCTGGCCATCGTCACGACGGAAGCTGATGATCTCGTCCTTGACCTTGGCCTTCAGCCGCGCGAACGGCTGGTGCTCGCTGAAGCTGGTCTTGACCCGCATCTCGGTAAAGCGCGCATCAGCACGCAGTTCCGCGTAGAAGCCATCGATCGCGGACGGTGCACCCGCCAGGAACAGGTTCAGCCCCTCGCCCGCCACCAGGATCGTCCCCTGCAGGCCGGACGCCTCGGCACGCGCCTGCAGCTGGTCGCACAGGGCCTGCGGAGCGTCGATGACGGCGAAATGATAGGCAGCGGTATTGGCGATCATCCCGCCATTTTAGCGCCTGACCGCCCCCGTATCAGCCTCCACCGTTCATCCACGCATGGCGTGGATCTACCACAGTGTCGACCAGGGTCGACATCTACCGACAGCACCCGGAACGCGTCCGGGGCGGGGCGGTGTGGGCAGGCGGGGGCGCAGAGCGCCATGGGCCCGGGGCATGCGCCGGGCGGGTTGGGCAGGACGCCCAACCCCGGTCTTGCCGTGCGCGCAGGACAGCGCACACGAGCAAGGCGCTCTACGAGGCACGCAGGAGCAGCTTTTGCCGTCCCCCGCCTGCCCACACCGCCCCGCCCACGACGGAACGCCCGCTGTTGCTGTTGCCGTTGCCTCTGCGGGTGCCGGGTGCAACCCGGCCGACCCCCTACCCCCGCAGCAGCATGAACGGCAGCAGCACCAGTGCCGCCGCCACCGCCATGCCCAGCAGTACCAGCACCACGAACACAGGGCGGCGGCGCAACAGGCTGCCAAAGGTCTCGGCAGTGCCGTCGCGCAGGGCCTGTTCGCGCTCGGCACGGACCCGCGCGCCGCGGGCCGCCTGGTAGTCGGCCATCAGCGCCTTGGCACGCGGCTGGTCGGCATCCTCGCGCAGCCACAGGCCACCATTGGAGATGCCCCACGGACTGGGTTCGGTGCGGTACCAGGCGATGCCGTGCTGGTCCAGCAGCGTGCAGACATCGGCATATTCGTCGTTGCCGACATTGCGCAGATTGAGCAGGAGTTTTGCCATGCCACCATGATACCCGGCGCCGATGCGCTAACCTTGCCGCCCTCGACTCATCGCCCCTGGAGACGCCTGATGCGCCGCCTGCTGCTTCCCCTGCTGCTGTCCCTCGCCGCCGTCGGTTGCTCCTCGAAACCGTCCGGCCCGCCGCCGGGAGGCACCATTGCCACGTTCGAGCGCATCGACACCCAGCCGGGCAGCGGTGCCGAGGCCGTGCCGGGCCAGAAGGTCAGCGTGCATTACACCGGCTGGATCTACGACGAGCGCGCCGACAACAAGCACGGCAAGACCTTCGACAGTTCGGTCGAGCGCAGCGAGCCGTTCACCTTCACGCTGGGCGCGGGCCAGGTCATCCGCGGTTGGGACGAAGGCGTCGCCGGCATGAAGGTCGGCGGCAAGCGCACGCTGATGATTCCGCCGGAATTCGGCTATGGCGACCGCCAGGTCGGCCCGATTCCGGCAGGTTCGTCGCTGGTGTTCGACGTCGAGCTGCTCAATGTCCAACAGTGACGTCCGCCCGCCGCACCGCATCGCCGTCATCGGCGGCGGCCCGGCAGGGTTGTTTGCCGCCGAGCGTCTGCGCGCGGCAGGCCTGGATGTCGATCTGTACGAGGCCAAGGGCTCGCCGGGCCGCAAATTCCTGATCGCCGGCAAGGGTGGGCTCAACCTCACCCATTCCGACCCGCGCCCACTGTTCGACAGCCGCTACCGCGAGCAGGCCACCCGCGTCGGCTGCTGGCTGGATGGTTTCGACGCGCAGGCGCTGCGCGACTGGGCCGCTGGCTTCGGTGTGGAAACCTACGTCGGCAGTTCCGGCCGGGTGTTCCCGGTCGACCGCAAGGCGGCACCGTTGCTGCGCGGCTGGGTCCGCCGGCTGAAGGAACAGGGCGTGCGCCTGCACGTCAACCATCGCTGGCTGGGCTGGAGCGACGACGGCGCACTGCGTTTTGCCACCGACAACGGCGAACTGGAGGTGCGTGCCGATGCGACCGTACTGGCACTGGGCGGCGGAAGCTGGCCGCAGCTGGGCAGTGACGGTGCTTGGGTTCCGGCGTTGCAGGCCCGCGCCGTGGACATCGCGCCGCTGCAATCGGCCAACTGCGGATTCGACGTTGCATGGACGCCGTTCTTCGCGCAACGCCATGCGGGCGCACCCCTGAAGCCGGTCGTCGCACATTGGCATGGCCTCGACGGTGAGCCCCGCGCCCTGCAAGGGGAGTGCGTGGCCAGCGAGTACGGTATCGAAGGCAGCCTGATCTACGCCCTGTCGGCCGATCTGCGCGAAACCCTCAACCGCGACGGCCACGCCACACTGTGGCTGGACTTGGTTCCGGGCCGCGACGAGGCACGGCTGCTGGCCGACCTTTCGCAGCCGCGCAAGGGGCGAAGCTTCGGCGAGCACCTGCGTCGCCAGGCTGGACTGGACCCAGTGAAGACCGCACTGGTGTTCGAAACACTGGGCAAGGATGCCGGCAACGATCTGGCCGCGGTGATCGCCACGTTGAAGCGCCTGCCACTGCGCCTGCTGCGCCCGCGGCCGATGGCCGAGGTGATCAGCAC
The DNA here is from genome assembly GCF_003428825.1 of Stenotrophomonas sp. G4. NCBI lineage: Bacteria > Pseudomonadati > Pseudomonadota > Gammaproteobacteria > Lysobacterales > Lysobacteraceae > Stenotrophomonas > Stenotrophomonas sp. G4. The sequence continues at coordinate 1,629,770 of NZ_CP031741.1, read as the reverse complement.
GGCCGGCGGCGTGCGCCTGGACGCGCTGGACGAGGGCCTGATGCTGCGTGCCTTGCCCGGCGTGTTCTGCGCCGGAGAGATGCTGGACTGGGAAGCACCGACCGGTGGCTACCTGTTGACGGCGTGCTATGCCAGCGGACTGCGTGCGGCAGAGGGCGTGACCGCGTGGTTGGCCACGCGTTGATCAACGCGCGATAGCGCCGGAAATTTCACCCCGGCCGGCGCATCTTCACCGACGCCAATGCCACGCCACTGGGATGCGGATACAGTTCCTCGCGCTCGGCGACGAAGCCCTGCCGCTGGTAGAACGGCACGGCGTTGAGCGAGGCCGACAGCACCACCTCCCGCGTCGGGTCGGCCAGGGCCAGCAACCGCTGCATCAGCGCCTGGCCGATACCCTGCCCGCCCCGATCCGGATCGACGAACAGCGCATCGATCTCGTTGCCCTCGGCATCGAGCACACCGAACCCCAGCACATTGCCCCGATCATCCTCGGCCACGACGCAGCCGCCCTGCCCCAGCAGCCGCGAATACTGCACCGGCGGCGGCGATGCCGACCAGGGTGCAATCACCTCCGGCGGATAGTGGCTGCTGCACAGCTCACGTACGCAGCGCGTTCGCAGGGCCCACAGTGTGCTCACATCATCGTCGGTACCCGTCCTGAACTGCATGCAGCCTCCTTGTATGAATGGTTTTCGTGCAATCGAGCCTGGGCTCGGTCCTGCAACGCGGGTCACCGCGACTTGCTGGCCCGCAGCGCCTGGATCTTCGGTGGCGGCTGGAACGAATCGCTGCGTGCGTCCGCCCAGAACGAATGGAACACCGCGTGGTCGGGCACCTTGTGCAGCAGCTCGCCCGGTTCCAGGTAACGATACAACGAGGCCAGCGAACGGATCTCGACCGGCGACACCCGGCGCAGGATGTGTTCCGGGCCGAGCTCGGCCGGATCGTTCAAGCCCGCCGCGCACAGCAACTCCTTCAGCGCGTGCAGGGTGTGCTCGTGGAAGCTGTACACGCGCGTGGCCTTGTCCGGTGCATCCAGATGCTTCCAGCGTGCCGGATCCTGGGTCGCGATGCCGGTCGGGCACTTGTCGGTATGGCAGCTGAGCGACTGGATGCAGCCCAGCGCGAACATGAAACCGCGCCCGGCATTGCACCAGTCGGCGCCCATCGCAATGGTGCGGGCGATATCGAACGCGCTGGTGATCTTGCCGGCAGCGCCGATCCGGATGTGCTCGCGCAGGTCCAGGCCGACCAGGGTGTTGTGCACCAGCAGCAACGCTTCGTGCATCGGCACCCCGACGTGATCGACGAATTCGGCCGGTGCCGCGCCGGTACCGCCTTCGGCGCCATCGACGACGATGAAGTCAGGCAGCAGGCCGGTCTCGTGCATCGCCTTGGCAATGCCGAACCATTCCCACGGGTGGCCGATGGCCAGCTTGAAACCAACCGGCTTGCCACCGGACAGTTCACGCAGGCGGGCGACGAACTGCAGCAGTTCAACCGGCGTGGAGAAGGCCGAATGGCGCGATGGCGACACGCAGTCCACGCCCATCGGCACGCCACGCGTCACCGAGATCTCGGCGGTCACCTTCGGCGCCGGCAGCACCCCGCCATGCCCGGGCTTGGCGCCCTGCGACAGCTTGATCTCGATCATCTTCACCTGATCGTGGTTGGCATTGGCAACGAAGCGTTCCTCGCTGAAGCCGCCCTTCTCGTCACGGCACCCGAAGTAGCCCGAGCCGATCTCCCAGACCAGGTCACCGCCCATCTCCCGGTGATACGGCGAAATCGAGCCTTCGCCGGTATCGTGGTAGAAGCCACCCAGGCGTGCGCCTTCGTTCAATGCGCGGATCGCATTGGCCGACAGCGAACCGAAACTCATCGCCGAGATGTTGAACACGCTGGCCGAATAGGGCTTGGCACAGTTCGGACCGATCAGCACGCGGAAATCGTGCTTGGCGATGGTGGTCGGCGCCAGCGAATGGTTGATCCATTCGTAGTCCACCGCATACGTGCTGCGCAGGGTACCGAAGGGCACCGTGTCCATCTGGTTCTTCGCACGCTGGTAGATCAGTGCGCGCTGCTGCCGGGAGAACGGCACATCCTCCAGATCGCTCTGCACGAAGTACTGGCGGATCTCCGGGCCGATCGATTCCAGGCCATAACGGAAGTGCGCCATCACCGGATAGTTGCGGCGCAGGGTGCTGCGCTTCTGCAGCAGGTCCCAGGTCCCCAGTGCCACCATCGCAGCGGTGATGCCGACCCCCCAGTACCAGGCCGGCCAGATCGTGGCCAGCCACAGGCAGATCGGAAACATCAGGATGGCGAGCAGGTAGACGATATACCGGTGCATGGCGTTCCTCGGTTGCAACTGCCCCGAGTCTACCGCGCAAGCATCTACAGGCGATCGTCGACCACGCTGCGCGGCCAGGCGGACTTCACGTCATACACCAGCCCACCGGGCGCCAACAGGCTGCGGATATGGGCATCGTCCATCGCCTTGAAGCTCTCATGCGCCACCGCCAGCACCACCGCGTCGTAGCTGCCGGGCACCGGCTCGGCCAGCCAGTTCACGCCCTCGTCCGCCATGGCAGCCGGCCCCACCCACGGATCGCTGACGTCCACCTGCGCGCCGCTGCCGGCCAGCCGCTGGGCCAGTTCCAGCGCGCGGCTGTTGCGCAGGTCCGGGCAGTCCTCCTTGAAGGTCACGCCCAGCACCAGGATGCGCGAGTGCGCCGGCACGCGACCACGTTCGGCGAGCATCGCCAGCACGCGTTTGGCCACATGTTCGCCCACCCGGTTGTTGACCTGCCGGGCGGTGTGGATGAGGTCGGGGTGGTAGCCCATGCTTTCGGACTTGTGCAGCAGGTAGTACGGGTCCACGCCGATGCAGTGGCCTCCCACCAGCCCCGGCCGGAACGGCAGGAAGTTCCATTTGCTGCCTGCGGCGTCGAGCACATCCTGGGTGTCGATGCCGAGGCGATCGAAGATCAGGGCCAACTCGTTGACCAGCGCGATGTTGACGTCGCGCTGGATGTTCTCCACCACCTTGGCCGCTTCGGCGACCCGCATCGACGGCACCGGGAACGTGCCGGCGGTGATGATCCGCTGGTACAGGCCATCGACCACCGCAGCCACGTCCGGCGTTGAGCCGGAGGTGATCTTGCGGATGTCGGCCAGGCGACGCTGGCGGTCACCCGGGCTGACCCGCTCGGGACTGTAGCCGCAGTAGAAATCCTCGTTGAAGCGCAGGCCCGAGCCCTGTTCCAGCAGCGGCACGCAGACTTCTTCGGTGGTACCCGGGTAGACGGTGGATTCGTAGATCACCAGATCACCGGCGCACAGATGGCTGGCGATCAGTCGCGTCGCCGAGCGCAGCGGCTCCAGATCAGGCTGCTCGTAGGCATCGATCGGCGTAGGCACGGTGACGATGTAGACGTTGCAGGCGTCGAGCTGCGCCGGATCGCCGCTGTAGCGCAGCAGCGACGCGCTGGCCAGTTCGTCCGGCTCCATTTCCAGCGTGTGGTCCTGCCCGCCGGCCAGTTCGGCGATGCGCGCAGCGTCGATGTCGTACCCCAGGGTAGGCAGCTGGCGGCCGAACGCCACTGCCAACGGCAGCCCGACATATCCCAGGCCGATGATGGCCGGGGACGGGCTCTGTGCTGCGCCGATCGGCGCACTCATGCGCGGCATCCAACAGGCGGCAACGGTGTCCACTGGGTCATGCGAGGGTCCGGGTGCAGGCAAACGTGCCGACAAGGTTAACCGCGGCAGCGGCGCCAGACCACGCCCGGATCAGGATCCGAGGCTGACGGCAGCCGGCTCGAGTTCGCCGTGCCGCCCCGTCCAGGCCCGCAACAGCAGGCAGAAGCCATGCTCCGGGGGCGACTGCCCCAGGCTGAAACCATGCCACGGGGCCGCCACGATGCTGCCCAGCGTCGCCGTATCCACGTGTCGGTTGGCCATCGTCCAGCGCGGGAACCAGCGGCTCGGGATCGGGCCTGCGGCAAGCTGGATGATGCTGCCGTGGCGACGCGCGTTGCCGATCCGCGCGTGCACCGAAGCCAGCCCATCCCGTGGGCCTTCGATGTACTGCAGGAAACGGCTGCCATCGAACATCAGTGCCCCGGTCACCCCGGCCATGCGGTTGAACGCGGTCGCATCGGCCAGCAATGCATCGAGCTCGGGCACGTCCAGTCCCTCCCTGGCCGTGCTGACATAGGCGTACGCATGCAACGGCATGTCCATCACTCCCCTCCTGAGTGCAGAGGAATATGACAGGAAGCACGAGGACTTCAAGCGTTGGCTATTCCGGCGGCGACTCCACCTGATAGCCGCGCTGCATCAGCGCATCCAGGTAGCCTTCGCCCAGCAGCAGGCTGACCGGCACCGTGGCAAAGGTGCCTGGGTGACGGGCCAGCGCCGCATCCACGCCCTGCAGCCAGCGCGCGCGCACCTGCTGCGGCATATCGCTCCAGCCGCGGCGGCGCACGAAGGCCGAATCCTGCAGCAGTTCGCGGCAGGCCTGGGCCATCGACGAGCCCGACAGCCGGCGCAGTGCCGCGACATCTCCGAGCGCCCAGGCATTGGCACGCTCGCGCAGCACCGGCGCCTGGAATTCCACGGTGTCGAGCGTGCGTTCGAAGCACGCACGGTCATCGACTTCGGTGGCCTGCAGCTCCTTCAAGGTGCCACGGATGTCGTCGACCTTCAGCTTGACCTGCACGTCTTCCGGTTTCAGGTCGTGCGCCTTGTACGCGCGCCCGAGTGCTTCCCTGACCTGCTTGCCATCGCGCAGGCCGTTGCGCTTGAGGAAAGCCTGGTACAAGCGGCCGGAAGCCACCAGCGGACGGTCCTTTTCCACGCCACGGTCATTGCCCAGATAGGTCTGTTTCAGGCCGAGCCAGCGCGCGTGCGTTGCCGGCGGCAGGATCTGGTCAAGCGTGCGCCCCTGCGGATCGCGCGCGGTCTTCAACGCCAGTGGCAGCAGGGTCAGGCCCTTGAACACACCGATCTTCGCATCGAGGGCGAAACCCGGATCGCCCAGCACATGGTCGACGCTGGCAATGGTCCGCTCCACTTCGTCGGAGCGCCATTGCACACCGCTCGGCAACGGCGAGACCGTGCCCAGGATCCACAGCACATGCCCCTGTGGAGCGGTGACCTTCCAGAGACCGGGGCCGGGTTGTTCGCCGGTCACCTGCACCGTCGCCATGTCCACCACCGCGCCGGTGGGCGCAGGCACCTGCTGCGCGGCGGCCGGGCCGATCGCCAGCATCAGCCCCAGCACGGCACTGCATCCGGCCCATCGCCTGCCACGTGCACGCATATCGCCATTCCCGGGAACGTTGGCGGACTGTACCCAGCGCCGCGCCCGGTTGCGTAAAAGCCGCGTTAGCCGGCGGCGATGGCGGCGATTCCGTTACAATCGGCGCGCGCTGCAGGCCCGGATGGCGAAACTGGTAGACGCATCGGACTTAAAATCCGCCGACCGCAAGGTCATGCCGGTTCGATTCCGGCTCCGGGCACCAACGGTTTCGGGCGATTTCTTGCAGCCCCAAGCGCTCCGCAATTTTCGACGCGCTCCGCAAAATCGAGTTTGCCGTGATCACACCCCACGCCGTAGATCCCGCAGCGCTGCCCTTACCCGCGTCTTCTGCGGGTCCTTCGCCCTGGGCTTCTTTGCCGCCGGCGGGCGGATTGGCGCCAGCGCTTCCTTGACCCGCTCCAGCTCCTTCGCCCCCGCCTCGGCCAGACGCCGGGCCTGCTGCAGCTGTTCGGGTGTCGGCGGCAGGCGAGGCAGCGGCGGTAGGGGTTCCCTCGGGGAGTCGTCCACCATCCGAGCCACAGCGGCTCGCAGCCGCATCTCTGGGTAGAGCCTGGCCGCGCACCACCGCTCGGCGTAGCGCTTGCCCTGGTCGACGCTCGCCGCCCATACATCCTTGGTCTGCCACATCTTCCGGGCATCGAGGTGCACGCGCACCCCGCGCTCCTTCGCCGGCGAAACCTGGGCGATCTGTCGGCCACTCCACCACAGCACCCAGGTGTCCCTCAGCTGGACCCAGCCGGAGGGTGGCGGTGCGGTGCGGAAACCTTGATAGCCGTGCATGGGAAGCATGGCCGGAAGGATACGGCCGGCGGTCTCACAGGACGCGATTCCTAAAGGGCGAGATCTGAACGATTCCGACTCATCCTAAAGGAAAGGGACGACGGTTCAGCTCTACCCGCCAACCTGAATGTTGCCCAGAATCTTCGCCAACTCTTCTTCGGTGAGCGGCGGGAATTCGGGGCAGGCCGGATTGTCTTCGCCAAGAAGATCCCGACAACTTCCGCAACGTTCGGCAACCCAACCAGCAGGCTCTTTGCGGCTGCAAAGGATGCCCCCATCGTGATCACGTCATCCACCACGACAATGGTCCGTGCTACAGGGGGAGGAATCAGACTGTGATCAACCGTCAGGGTTTCGCAGAGTTCGGCAGGCGTTAACCGCGACCCTGAGTGCTGCGAATCGCGCGCTTCTGTCTGAATCAACAGTTGACGGATATCGACATTGGGCACACCCAACGCCATTCTAGTCAGAACCTTCAACATTCGATCGTCGTATTCGGCATGACCAACAGGCTTGGAGCCCGGCATCGGCACAAAGGTATGCGATCCGACGGTCTGCCGAACGTTGATTGCTTTGGCTAGCGTGCTACCCCAGTACTCAATCGCCTGCCTCTTGTAGTAGAGCTGACCGTCACTGACAGTTGGCTTCTTCTTCAAATTCAGGATTCGTTGATTGGTGTCGCTGGCCGCGTAGCCGCCTTCACTGGTGTACTCACCGTAGTGCCAACAACGATCGGCAGTCGCCAAGTGCGTGTGGTATCGGGGCTCAAGAATCTGTAGGCGCATTTTTACCCAGAGCTTCCATGATCTCGGTTACGTTGCGAACGCGAATTGCACCCTGCGCCTCGTATTTCTTAGGCCAGCTCAAGTCGTCGCGGCGGAAACAGCTGTCGAGAATGAACAGCTTTCTGCCCTGAGCCAAGGCTGCCCTCGCTTGCACGAGCGTGCCAGACGTATTCCCAGCCTCCACGATGATCGTCGCCTCTGTCAGCGCTGACATCGTTACGTTCCTGGCGGGGAAGAACAGACTATTGGCCTTGTAGTGCTGCTGCTTGTAACGCAAGAAAGGCACTTGCGAGATCACGAGGTGATCCTTGGCCAAATTCTCTTGTAGAGCGGCGTTTTCACGGGGGTAGTAGTCGAAAAGAGGGGTCCCGATCACCGCGATTGTTCGGCCACCAGCCTCCAGTGCGCCTGCGTGCGCCGCAGAGTCGATACCACGCGCCAACCCAGACACCACCGTGTATCCGTGCCTCACCAAGGCCTGGGCGATGCGTCGGGCATTGGCGGCCCCTTCGGGCGACGGATTGCGAGTTCCGACGACGGCAACGCTACGCGTGTCGACAAGCTCCCAATCTCCCCTGTAGTACAGGAGCTCTATCGGATGGTCAGCCTCTCGCAACTTCGCGGGGTACTCGCCGGCGCCGTGAACGCGAACTCCGACCTCTTTGAGCCGCTCCACTCCAACTTCTTCGAGCAGACGCCTCCAGGTATCACGAACCTCGAGCTTCGAAACAAGCTCAGACGGCACTCGTCCAGGATTACTGGCGAACAGGTGCGCAATATTCTTGAACCAAGCCCCTTGTCCCAGCCACAGCGACTCGTAAGCAGCCATCTCGCGACGGAGCTCAATCGGTGGAGCTGAAAACAGTGAAAAGTCAGAGACTTGGTTCATCTCGGGCTGCTGTGAGCATTCTACTAGCATAGATTCCTCACCCAAACGTCCAGTGTGCAGGGGGAACGGCCGACCAATCCGGCCGACCTACTATGTTAACGCTTCTGCGTCGTCGCCACCTGAAAGGCGTGCGATCTGCCGAAGGTTGCCATAGCTCCATATGCCACGATTGCCTTGTATCGGCAAGTCATCCTACGTGAAGGTGCCGGCGCGGCGCTGCTCAGGCGCCTCCGGGTCGAGCGGCCTGGGGCCCCGGATCCGGCACAGTAATACTGCCCGCAGCCGCTGACCGGCGCCATCGGGCAACCACCCACTGACGCTCAGGGTTCTCCCTACGCGGCCAGCCGGTGCTCGTAGAACGGGTGCCGCTTGTCGTCAAAGATCCGGTACAGCGCCGCCAGGTCGGCAGGATCAGGGTTCAGCCAGGCGTCGACGTGCTCAGGCTTGATGTTGATGATCGTCCGGTCGTGGCCGGCGGCGGCCACCTCGGGTTCCGGGTCGTCGGTGATCGCGGCGAACGACAGTAGATCCGGCTCCTTGCCGGCCGGGTCCACCCAATGCGACCACAGGCAGGCCACCAGCATCGGCTCGCGCGTGCGCGGGGTGAACTGCACCACCTGGTTCTTGCCGTCCGGCCCCTCCACGTTCTCGTAGAAGGTATCGACCACCATCAAGCCGTGGGTGTGGCCGAAGGCCGGCGCCCAGAACTTCTCCAGGCTGTCTCGGCGGGCGTTGTAGGTGCCGGGGAAACGCTGGTCGTAGTTGGCCGGCTTGCCGGCCAGTCGGCACTGATAGCGCATCGGCTTGATCGTCAGCTTGCCGCCGTCGGAGACAATCACCGGGGCGTAGACCCCGGGGAATATCCGGCTGTCCCGGTCCTTGCCCTCGGCGCGCTTGAGGTCGGCCAGCTTGCCCATGGCGCGCTCGATCTTGTTGCCGGCGATCCGCACGTCCTCCCGGGCCTTCTTCGTCTCCTTGGCCTGCAGCGATCGCTCCGCATCGGCCAGGCGCTTGCGGTTGGCGAAAAGCTCCTGCTCCAGGATGGCGGCCTCGGCCAGGTTCCACTGCTGGATCTCCGCCCACACGGCCCGCTCTGCCGCGCTGGTGCCGGCTCGGAACGCGTCATCCATCGCCTTCGGGGTCTTGGGCCGCTTCTTGCCCGGGTCGTGGGCGTAGAGCGCGGCGAACTCCTGAAGCGACACGGTGGCGCCGGTCATGCGGACCAGCTTCTGGTAGGCGGCTTCGATCTGGGCGGAATAGCACATGGCGGCAATCTGGCCGCAGCCCGTGTTTAGCCAGCGTGAGGCCGAGCCTCAGTGACCGGTCACATCGATGAGGACGAAGTGCCCGGACGCGCTGAACTGCGTCACGTTGTCGGCTTGGGGGATGAGGGCCGCAGCTCCGGCGTAGTAGAACCGCCCCGCGCTTCCGGAGCCGGTTCCGTTCCCTTGCGGCCCCGCGAGCCGGAAGCCGACATTTCGCTCGATTCTCTGGCACGAACGCGACGAGATCACCCCGTAGCGCCGCCCGGTCGGAACCTGCACATAGGCGCCCCCGGCCGCATCAAACGGTGACGTGGTCACGCCCACGATGCGCAGCGGCTTCGCCCAGGAGGCAAACGCCAGCTCCCCGGTGTGCTCGCGGTAGACCTCGATGCCAGTCTTGCCGGGCGTCCCCGTCACCACCGAGTCATACACCCACACCGTGCCAAACACCGTGGTGGCGCCGGTGTAGGCCGTCACGCGCCAGTTGTTACCACCCAGGTTCGTCAGCACCACGCTTAGCCCGAAGTTGGTGTTCGGCCCTGTGACTGCAACGACGGGGCTCTTGGCCTGAAAGTCCCTGGTGACGTATCGGGTCACGACGACGCCGGACACCTCGTGCGCGACAGCACCAGGCTCGTTGATATCGAATTTGTGCCGCAAGTGGAAGTTGAGCAGATCGCTGCGAACCTGCACCGTCCCCTGTGGGGTGTATGCCTCAAAGCCTGCCGGCATATCAGTGAACTCCGTAGAAAACAGTGGCTGGAACCAGCGTAAAAACGGGCTGTCCGTTGCCATCCACATCCGTGCCCCAGTACACCCTGCCGTCGGAGTACCACACGGTTGGCGTGCGGCCAGGCTGTGCCGGCGGCGGCACCACGTAGAAAAAGAAGTCCCCAGGCGGCAGAGGCCCAACCCATGCAGAGTTTCCGTGCACTGCATCGGTCTGGACTGTGCCAAGGAAGATGCCCAGGCGCGTTGTGTAATCAATCTCCAGCGAACCATCTGGATTGAACGTCTGAATGCCTGCTGGCATTGAAGCTGCTCCTGTCCCAGTAGAGATGGGCAGGCAGGAGGGAGCCCCTCCCGCCTGTTGTCACGGCCAGTAACCCATGCGCGTAGCAAGCTGCCCATTTGGGTAGTAGGTACGCCAGTTACCGTCGCTGTACTCCGTGCGCTGGCCACCCGAAGGAGACGAGACGCGGAACACATCGGCCAGCACATCGAACGAGCTGGTCTCTCCGGTTGCTGCCAGGGCGATGCCTGCGATCTTCTTGTCCGCCCGCACGTCCACACCCCAGCGGGCGCTGGCTTCGTTGCCGCCCGGTGACCACGTGGGCGGCTGGGTTGCACCCTCAGCCACTTCGGACAACATCGGCCGCATGATCCAGAAAAAGGGGTCTGCCTGCCCCATTCCCTGGATGCGCAGCCGCACCGCCATCGACACGGTTCCCGATGGCGCCTTGGCGATGCCGAACCCACGCGGGAAGGTTGAGATAGGCCCGCTGGTCAAGCCTGCAGGTTCCATGTCCGGCGTGCCGACGCTGCCGATGATCTGCCCCAATCCGTTGAGAAACTCGGCATAGAACAGCACCCGGCAACGGTGCGAGTTGACCACCGCTGAGATGCAGTACGTCTTTCCCGCCTCTGCCGGCAAGGTATCCCCAGCGGTGGCAAAAGCGTTCGAACCATTTGCCCACGTCCCTGGCCGCATCGCCGACAGCGCGCTGGTCATACCCTGCGGGATGTAGTTCGCATTGCCGGAAGTGTTTCCGAAGTTGCCAAACCCCTCCGGTGCCAGCCATGCCCACGGCGTCGCCGCCCAGTTCGGGAACGTGGAATTGGACAGGAGGTTGCCGCCTGAACCCTGGTTGCGGACCTGGACTTCCATGGTCGCCACCACCGTAGCGTCAGCCTTTTCACCGAGACCCGCCTGCACCCCTTGGATCGCGATTGCATTGGCGTTGATCTTCCCGTCGTGCTGCTGCACGGCCGCCTGCATCTGATTGAAGGCACTGGCGTTGACATCGCCCACTTGCGTTTTCAGGTTGGTCAAGTCGGTAGCAGTGGCGTCCAGCTTCGAACCCTGCTGGGTAACCGTAGTGCTCAGTCCGCTGATCGCCGAGGCATTGCTGGTGATGGCCAGTTCTTGCGATATGTCGTAGAACTCCACCCGGTCCACCAACACGACAGCGTCCGCCGTTCCCTGGCGGACCACCCACAGCTGCGACATGACGTCCGTCCGGTCATCGCCGATGGGGTGCTCGAACACATACCGCGTCCACGATGTGGTCAGATCCGGCGAGGTCTGGTCGTTGTTGCCCTCGCCCGCAAGGGAGCGCATACGGCAGCGAGCGGTGACCCGCGCAGAACCCGACACCAGCTTGGCGACCACTACCGTGCGCATCCTGCGTCCGGGCTTGCCCGTTGCGATTGGAGACCAGCGATTCCCATTTGCGAGGATGGTCGGGCTCGTCGTGGTCGCTGCCTTGTTCTCAATCTGCACCGCTGCGCCTTGCTGGCCGCCGGTAGCTACCCACGTGATCTGCCCATTGGTTGCGCTCGCTCCCAGTACGGCCCACGGGGCAATGCCACCGTCGAACATGGGGTTTGCGTTCAAGTTCTCGCCACGGTTGAAGCTGCTGGTGATGCTGGATTGCAGGTCAGTCAGCTGGTCCGCCTGCGCGGTGATCTTCCCTTCGGCCTGGCTCACACGTCCGGTCAACCCGGTGATCGCCGTGGCGTTCGCCTGCACGTCCGTCTTTACGGCGTCCACCTCGGTAACGTCCGTGATGGTGATGTCATCCAGTCGGATGCGGCAGCCTGGTACGCGAACCGCCGTGCCGGTCCCGCCCTGCATGCTGATGAACAGGCGGGCCTGCGCCTTGTCCGCCGCCGTCGTGATGTACCCGGTGATACGCGTCCATGCCGTCTTCGACAACGTGCGCACCGGCGTATTGACGGTGGGCCAGCTGTTGCCCGAGCCACCTGCGCCGGCTTGCGACGACTGAACGCCGATGCGCAGCATGCTCGTGTTGTCGGCAGGGATATCCATGCTGCTGGCGTGCAGGGCCGCATATGCCTCCACGTACAGCCGGCGCACGCCGTTCACTGGCTGGAACTGCTGGACCGGGTAGCAGTCCGCGTTGAGGTCCGGCCGGGTGTCCTCGACCACATTGATATCGAGGCCGCGACTGCCGTTGCGCCTTCCCTGCGCGTTGGCGGTGAAGGTCGTGCCGTACCCCGCGCCGAGTGACTGGCCTTCCGGGAACTGCTCGAACGAGCCCGACGGGAACAGACTGCTGGTTCCCGCAAGGGAGGTCGTCATCTCCGCCTGCAGCTTGGTTACCGAAGTGCCCAAGGTTTCCACCTTCCCTTCCACGGTGGTGGCGCGCGTTGTCAGCTGCTGCACCGCCTGAGCGTTGGCAGCGGTCAAGGTGGACACGTCGGTTACGTCACTGCGCAGGCCGGTGATCAATGCAGACTGCGAATCGACCCGGTTACCCAACTCACTGACCGTTGCGGTGAGGCCGGACACCGCCGAGGCCGTGGCGGTGATCGTGCCCTGCAGCTGTGCGCCGCTAGGCATCCAATTGGTTGCAACGGATCCCTGCTGGAACATCACGTTGTCGATCTCGATCCAAACGCTCTGCGACGCTGGCGCCGTCAACCGGCCAACATAGATCCGAGCGCGGTCAGCAGTCGCTACGCTGGTGCGCGCGGGCAGCACGAGACGCTGCCATGTGCCGTCCATCAGCGTAGGCGGTAATGTGGTTGTGGCCACGATGCCGTTCTGTGCGTTGCGCCACTGCACGATGATCTGCGCAGTGCAGCCGGCGCTACCACGCACATAGCTGGACAGGACGTAGTCAGTGTTCGAACGGATGCGCGGCAGGTTCGATCCGCCCCCGCTGTCGACGTTGTTGAGGCCGATCCACTGATTGGCGGCGCCGGTGGTTGCCTCCAGACGTACAGCGCGACCGCCTCCGGACAGCGGCGAGGCAACGTATCCCACCGTGACCGTCGGTGCCGCCGTCTCGACGTTCCAGGCCGTCGGCACCGTGATGGCGCTGGGACTTTCCTCAAAACTGCTGTTCGGCAAGAGGTTGTCCCCACCGATGTTCTGGAGCGACACATTCAGGCTGGTGATCGACTGCGCCAGCGCGTTGGTGGTCGTCGCGGTTGCCTCCTGCAGCGCCGTCACCGATGCCGCGGTGGCCAGTGATCCAGCCCCGGCCGGCATCCGCGCTTCCATGGTGCTGATGCGCTGCACCTGGGCCGAGTCGGCAGCCACGCGGGCGCGCAGCTCCTCGTAGGCAAGGCCGGCGGTAAGCTGGGCCGGATCCGTCCCGGTGTAGTTCCCGCGCATCTGCACCGCCAGGGTGTTGCGCTGCGTGGCCTCGGCGGCGTCTGCGGTGATACGGGCTTGGGTTTCCTCCTGCACCAAAGCCACCGACGCGCCAGGCTGCGGACGCCCCACAGCGACGTAGTCGACCAGGAAATAGTTGGCCACCGTCTGCGCGGTTCCCAGCTGCAGGCGGATCGCGTCGACCGTTGCCGGCCACCAGGCAATGTCCTGCACGTCCACCGTGGCCACGCCGTTCACGTCCCACGCCGGTTCCGGGATGGCTGCGCGCTTCTGGGTGTTCCATGCCTGGTCGGTTGCGGTGATCCACTGCAGGAAGCCGCCCCACGTCGGCGTGCCTACGCGCTTCACGCGCAGCTTGACGAAGCGATACGCGCTGCCGTCAATCGCCAACGCAACCGGCGACTGAATCCACGGCGCGGTAGCGTGGTTGGCCGGCCGCAGCCAGCCATCCACGAGGGTCGGGGCACCGTTGCCAGTCCACCCTTCGGTGGTTTGATTGAACGGCCACAGCTTGATGCTGTCGAACTGCGTCCCGCTGCCGGCCGCAACCTCCGAAACCGCGCGCGCCAGCGATTCATCGGCGCTCTGCCGCAGCTGCTCCTCCCGGGTGATCGCCGCTTCGCGGGCCAGCTTTTCATTGAGGATGGCGTCAATCCGCGCCTGCGCCTCTGCACTGACCGCCTGCAGGGCCTCGGTCACACCCTGCTGCCGCAGCAGCGCCTCGGCCACCAGGTCCCGTGCAGCTTGTGCCAGGCCCTCGGCACGCGCCGCTGCCTCATCCGCAATCGCCTGGATGCGCGCATTGATTTCCGCTGCCAGCTTGGCCTGCTGCTCTGCAAGGTCGGCCGAAGTGGTCGGCGGGGTGACACCCACCACGGTCCCCGAACCGGTCTTGCCGCGCACAGTCGGCGTGATCTGGAACCACCACGTGTTCCCGCTGCCGTCGCTGTAGACGTAGCGGGTTTCGGTGGTGCGGTGGATCTCGGTCCACGGGCCGTTCTCGTTTTCGCTCCGCGAGATGACGTAGATCACCCCCTCCAGGTCGACGGCATCCCATTCCAGGACAACACCGTCAGCGACCGGGGTGGGGGTAACGCCGTTGGCCGGCGGCACGTCCGACGCCTTGAAGGCCACCGGAAACCAGGTCGAAAAGCGCGGCGCCACCGGAGACACGGACGGCAGCGCGCCCACGCCGATTTCCACCAGCGTGAGTTTCCTTGCTTGCATTGCTGATTACCTCGCGTTGAGTGCTTCGCGCAGCGCCGAACTGCTGGCGTTGCGTACGCCTTGGGTGGTGGTCGAAACAAGCTGGCGGAGCAGCTGGTTCTGCTCGGCGAGCAGGTCGTTGCCCTTCTGAACTGCGGCGGTGGTTTGGGCCTGGGCGTTGTTGTCCACCACCAGGTCGAACACAGCACGGCTGAAGTTGTCCGGCAGCGCCTCGATGGCGTCTGCCAGCGCCCCCATGCTCGTCCCGTCCTGCTGGTTGAGATCCCCGACCTTCATCCCGTCAATTAGGCCGGTCACCTGGCCGTACAGACCGTTGTAGTCCTGGCCGCTGGCGTAGAGGTTCCGACCGAAGCCGAGAGCCGCCTGCGCGGCTGCCTGCGCGGCGCTGGTGTCACCACCGGCTACCGCCCTCTGCAGCTCATTCATCGCCTCGCCCAGCTTCTCCTGGTCCGTCAGCGGCGAAAGGTCACTGATCGACAGGCCGTACTGCATGGCCTTCTTGTCCTTGTCGATCTGCGCCTGCAACTTGCCCATGTTCGTGGCGCGCAGAGCCTCGATCTTGGCCAGGTCTTCCGCCCGGGCGCCGGACAAGCCGAGCGCCTTGGCGTAGTCGTTGGCCGCCTTTACTTGCTGGCGATACGTGCGCTCGATGGTCAGCGCCTGCGACTGGTACTGCGTCAGGTTGGCCGTCATCAGCTGGGTGCTCACGTCGGCCATGAGGCTGGCGTAGTTCCCCAGCAGGCCGGTCACCTTCTGCACCTGCGTGGCAAGATCGGTGCCGGCAACGCTGGCCAAGTCCTGGAAGTAGTCAACGGCCTTGTTGACCTTCTCCACCTCCATCCCGTTGAGGGCGCGGCCCAGCTCGTCGGCGTTGCCCACCGCCAGCGCGATCGAAGCACTGAGGGCCGAAAACACATCCGACGCTTCGAAGTAGCCATCCAGCTGGCCGCCGAAGCCCGCTGCCTTCACCGCCTCGGTGAACAGGCGGTCCGTCATGTCGGCCAGATAGGCTTCCAGCTGCGCCTTGGCCTCGGCCGAATCGGCAGACAACTGCATCTTGCCCAGCGACACCTTCACGCCGGCCAGTTGCCCGGAGAGATCCACGCCCAGCTGCTTGGCCAGGTCAGTGGCTGCGCCGCGCACCTGGCGAGCCGCCATGTCGAACGTGCGATCGATGCCCGGATCCAGCGCACCGTACTGCGTCCATTTCTTGTCCGAGCGGAACAGGCCACCCTTGGCCTTGATATCGGCATAGGACTGGCCGTTGAAGCCACCGAACCCGTAATCGCCGGTGATGCCCTGCCCGGTCACCTTGGGCGCGCTCCGACCGAACAGCTTGGCGTGGATGCTGGAGCCCGACAGGATCGAGGCGACCTTGTCGTTGAAGCCCAGCCCACGGAACCCCTTATCGGCCAGGCCGACGGCGCCGGCGGTGGCGATCTTGCCTGCCCAGCTTTCGCCGTTGGCAATGTCCCACCCCTGATCGAACAACTCGGCATTCTTCAGCATGCCGGCGACGATCCAGCCGATGATCGGGACCGCCGCCGCCGCGGAGCCTGCAGCGCCAGCTGCGCCGGCACCGGCGCCGGCACTGCCGCCGCCAACCAGCCCAGAGAAGCTGGAGCCAGTCATCCCGGCCATGCTGGTCACATCGCCGAAGCCGGTAAGGGTGCCCGCCGAAGCGCCGGCCGAGCGGCCGAAACCGAACAGGCCCTGCCCCTTGGAGAGCAGGCCGGCCACCGTGCTCACGTTCTGACCGCCCGCCGCCGAGCCGTTGCCGCCGAACAGGCCCATGAGGCTCTGCAGGTTCAGACCACCGCCCTGCCCACTGATCCCGTTCATGATCTGGGTCTGGATCGGGATAATCAGCTTCTGCTGCAGCAGCTCCCGGGCAATGTCCCGCAAACCCTGCTTGGCTACGTCCTTGAGGTCGTCCCACAGACCGTTGAAATCGCGCAAGCCTCTGGCCGCGAAGTCTGCCAGTGCATCGGCAGCACCATCCACGCCGTCCAGAACCACATTCGCCCAAGCCTCGGCATTGGCCGCTGCTTCTTCCACCTGGATCGACAGCGCTGCGGACGCGTCGGCCGCGGCCAGCATCGCCCGCTCGTACGCCTCGTAGGACGCGACACCCTTCCGCCTGGCCAGTTCTTCCTTGCTGCCCGCCGCCTCCACTGCTCGCTGCAGCTCCTGCCGCATGTCGCGCTCATTCATCATCTGCCGGCGCGCCAACTCCCTCGCGCGCCCAACCTTACCGAGCATGGCCACCTCGGCGTCCATGGTCGCCAGCAGCGCTTCAGGGCTGGACAGCGCCTTGTTGATCTCAGCGCTGGACAGTTCGAGCGCCTTCTGCGACTCCAGCACCAGAGTGTTGTACGCCGCGCGCTCGATGCGCCCCTCCTTCAGCGCCTCCTTGAGCTTGTCCTCCAGTTGCTTCTGGCGCTCGGTGGCTTCGGCCAGCGGCCCGGCCATGGTCGCGGCGGCCATCGCCGCCTGCTCGTTGTAGCGCTTGGTCGCCTCCGCGTCGGCATTCCGGTCCTTGGCGCCGGCGCGCTCACCGGCAGCGGCACCCTTGCGCGATTCGGTGAAGCTCTTCTGCGCGGCAGCCAACTCGGTCTGCAACCTGATGTACTGCGCACCCTGCTCGATGTACTGCTTTACCTTCGGGTCATCGCGCTTGGAGAAATCGACGCCGCCGGCTTGGGCCTCCTTGAACCAATCCGCAACGTCCAGCTTCGCCACCTCGCCCGCGCTCTTGCCAACGCGCGCGAGCTGTCCCGGCAGCGACTGCATCGCCGATGCGATGCGCTTCCCTGCCGCACCTGCCGAATCCCCCAGGACGTTGAACGAGCCCGACAGCGCATCGGTCGCGCTCTTGGCCTGAGTGGTGGCGACATTCAACGATTCAAGAACACTGCCCTGCCGCTCGGTTTCACGTGCGAGCGTTGCGACACTTGCGGTCTGTTCCACCATACGGCCACGGAATCGATCCGCGCCGGTTGCACCCTCGAGCACTTTGGCATTCGCCTGTTCGAGCCGTGCACTGAACTCGTCCGCGCTGATCTTGCCGGCCTTGAGTTCGTCAGCCAAACCGCGAATCGAAGCTGCGTATACGTCCGAGTAGGAGTTCGTGATACCCCTCTGCGACTCCAGCGCCATGTCGCGGATGGTTGCAGTGATCTGCTTGTAACCCTCCTCAATCTTTTTCTGCCGCTGGAGAATCTCGCCCGCTTGCTCCTGCCGATTTAGCTCTCGGAACTTCTCGATAGCCACGTCGGCTGTGGCGTTGAAGTCCACCAGCGCTGCCGACGCAGTATTGGTGTTGTCCCGGAAGATCAGCCAGCCGGCGGCAGCGGTAGCCAGCATCGTAACAATGCCGGCAGGCCCGCCCAGCATTGCCAGGGTGGAAGCTCCCGCTCGTGCGGCCCAGCTAGCGCTTGCTGCCGCTGACTGGGTCTGCGCCTGGGCCAGCAGCAGCGTCGCCTGCCGGTGCTCGAGAGTTGCAGCCGCAGCCTTGGCGCTAACGGATACGCTCCCGCCGATCACCTCCATTCGGCGCACTTCTGCCTGCGCATCAAGCATGGCGGCCCGAGCGCGGAGCTCCAGCTGCTGTGCCGAAGCCAGGTTCTGAGCCGCGGCCGCCCGGTCAGCAGCCATCCCAGCGTTTGTGGCCGCCACTCGCGCAAGGAGCGCCTTCAACAGTGGCCCCGATGCCACTGCAGCACCTGCAACGGCGACCATCTGTAGGTTGTTGCCGAGCGCGCCAATACCAGCGGCGAGCGCCTGCGATGCGCCGGTCGCCTCGTCGGCCCTACCGATCATGACCTGTAGATTGTTGTTGAACAGAGTCAGTGACTGCCCAACTGTGGCGGCCATCTTGCCGAACGCCTCGTCAACGGCACCGGCTTGGCTTTGCAGCGCGGTGATTACCTGTTGTGACGACAGCTTGCCGGCCGCACCGAGTTCACGCAGTTTCCCGATCGGTACGTTCAAGCCCTTAGCGATGGCCTGAGCCAGCGCGGGAGCCTGCTCAAGCACCGAATTCAGTTCCTCTCCTCGAAGCGTTCCGGAGGCAAATGCCTGGCCGAGCTGAACCAGCGCGGCGTCGGCCCCTGCTGCGGACGTGCCGCTGATCACCATCGTCTTGCTGATCGTTTCAACGACTCGCGCCAGCTCCCCACCGGACAGCCCGAGGGCTTCCTGGTTCATCGCAATCCGCTGGTAGAGTTCTGCAGTGGCCCCAAGAGGCTGTCGAGCGGCACCAGCGATTCGGACCACGTCAGCCTGCGCGGCAGCAAACTGCGCCTGCCCCTGAGTGACCAACCGCAGCCGGTTGTTGAGATTCGTCCATTCGTCCGCCTTGCCAACTGCGGCTTTGACGGCTACCAGTGCGGAGGTGAGTCCCACGGCCTCAAACGCAACGCGCCGGAAGCCGGCAGCGACCTCATCGGCTCCACGCCGGGACGCGTCCGACATCGATGCTTGGATAGTCGCCATATCGCGCTGAACCACACGCGCAGCCTTCCCACTGTCGCGCTCGAAGGATCCGGACTTCAGCAACAGGTCAACGGTAAGGGTGTAGAGGCTCATCGCTTTTCCAAAAAAAAAGCCCGCACAGGGCGGGCTTTGAGACTGATGGAGGGGGGGCTTAGCGAATCGGGATTTCCGACCCGTTGATGGTCATGTCGGTCACGATTCCAGCTGCGTTCGTGATACAGGACGCCGAGGCCGGCTGCGCGGCCCCGCCTTTTGTAGCCAAGATCAGGCCTGACCCTGCCGGCCAGGAAAAATAGTGCTCTCCAGCCGTTCCCCAGTCCTTGGAATACGGGACCTTCGTAGCACTTGGATTATCCGAAGCCGACTGAATTGCGCTCATGCAGTTCAACAAGGCTCTCTTTGAGCCGTCATCCTTGGGCGACGAACAACCAGCCAACGCCACAAGCAGCAACGGTGCGAACAACTTCCCAAAGTTCATAGAACCTCCCTAGATTTTCAGGGATCATGCCAGCTACGCAGGGACTTCCTCAAACTCCATGTACCCGGAGAAGTACTGGCGGCTGATGTTCTCGGCCGAAGGCAGCTGCGTCGGGTAGCCGTAGAGTGCTGATCGGGCGGCCAACAGCGGATTGAACGCCTTGGTGCTCATGTCCCGGTACTGCGGAATGACACAGGATCGGCGACGGCCAGCCAGCGCCGCGCCGATCATCTCCCAATCGGTCCCGTTCAAACCGCCTCCGCGCACAACGTCCGTTGCCCGGCCGGATAGGTTGCAAGTCAGTCTGCGGTACAGCGCACCTGGAACCGTGTTGACCTGGCCGCCCTTCGTGCGCGTGTGCACGCTGGTATCGATCGTGGCCACCGCCCAACCATCGGTGATCCCCACGTCCACAGCCTGAAAGATCGCGATCTCGCCTACATCCACGTTCGTTGCGGTCGTGGCAATCTCGACCGACACCGTCGACAGCAGTGGAGCCTCCTCGGGAAACAGCCAGGCGCACACGCTGCCGTCCGGCAACCTCACCGTAGTGCCGGTCGCGCCGGCGGCGGTGACAGGCACGCCCGGGGGCAGGTTGAGTCCGAGCACGGCGACGATGGCCGGCACCACGGCATCGGCGAGGGTGATCGTGATCGCCAGCGAACCCGTGCGCCGGATTCGCGATGCCCGCCCTGGCTTGCCATCGAAGAGCGCCGAGCCCTGATCCGCGCTCAGCCAGGTTCCACCGGTGAGGGTGACTGTCTGGACAGCCGGCATTCCATATCCAATCAGCACGTCTTCATCCCCACACCGTCAGCACCACGTCCCCCGTGGCAGGGTTGCGTTCCACGCGCCGCACCAGCACCGGCTTGCCGTCTTCGAGGCCGTAGCGGCTGTAGGTGAGCCTGCCAATTTGCCCCGGCAGCGGCGCCAGATCCTGATCACCACGCACCGCGAGCTGGTAGAAGTAGCGCTGCACCTGGTACATGCCAAGGATGCGGTCGATCTCAATCTGCGCATCGGCTGCATGCCAGAACAGCGAGACCACAGGATCGGCAGCCTCAGCCCGTTGGTAGTGAGCGTGCAGCGGGCCTGCCCCGTATACCTGCCCCCGGAAAAGCCCGGTCAGCTCGTCGCGGCGGGGCTGCGGCACGTCGACCACGTCGGTGACCAAGTCGGATGCAGCCAGCGCCTGACCATTGGGCCGGTATGCCATGCGCCGGGTCAGGTTCGGTGCATCGTCGGGCACCATGACCAGATCTGCCGCCAGATCCGCCTCGGACAGGTCGAAGGCAAATTCGCCCACGTGCGCCTCGGGAGCGGTCACGCGCACGAAGCGCAGCACACCCGCTGGATCTTGATAGCAACCTGCCCCGTAGCTGGGCAAGATCGCGTTCAGCGCCGCTCGGCCCGTGATGGCCGTTCCCGCGTAGTAGCCGATGCCCAGATAGCCCGAGACCAGGTCAATCACCGCGCAGTCACTCGATGACCAGGCAGCGCGACCGAGGCGCGCCATTATGTCGCCCACCGCCTGCTCCAGCCGGGCCGGCATCATGCCCCCGCCGATGCTGGAAGCGTCAACAACGACCGGCGTCACCGGCGGGGACTTCAACAGCAGCTGCTGACCGTCGGGCGCCTCGTTATAGGTGTTGGTCTCCATCAGGTCGCCGCGATCCATCACGGCGTTGATGTACACCCGGCCGTCCGCCACAAACATGGAGGTCGCATCCGAGTTGGCCCCCATCGCCGGGATGCTGGCCACTGCGCCGATCACCACCGGCTGCGGCTTCCACGCCAGCGAGGCAATGTTCGGCAGGAACACGCCCCGGTTGATCGTCTCGTCCAGATAGTCGTGCGCATCGCGCAGGTGCAGCGTCTTCGTGCCGTCGTCGTTGACCTCGACTTGCTCGATCGCACAGCGAAACGCGGGCATGGCGTCGGCTCGCATGCCGCTTTCAGAGGCCAGCAGGATCTGCACCGAGCTGCCAGAGGCCCCCGTTCCTGCCATTCCGTCCAGCAGGCCATCTGCATCGACCACGACACACTCGGCCGCCGCAGCCTGGGACACCGGATCACCGCCCCATGGCCAGAACGCCAGTTCCTGTATCAGGTTGACGCCCTCGGCCACCAACCCCTCATATCGGGCGTTTGCGGGGCTATCGCCCGGGGCCGAAAGCCAGTCAACGTCGGCCAGGCGCGTGGCCGTGGCAGCTGCAGTAGGGAACCGCCAACCGGCCGCCGCCGCTTCGCTACGCGGCCCCCACTGCCCCGCATTGACCGCCAAGCAAAGACCGCCGGCCTTGGTGGCACCCAACGACGCGGCGAAGTAAAGCGGGCCGGACAGCTGAAGCTCCTGCAGATGCACCTGCACACCGTTGAGGAACAGACGCAGCTGACGCGGGGTGCCGAACACCACCTGCAGCCCGACAATGTCGCCATGGGCGACAACCGGCAGCCCGGTTGCGATCCCTCCACCAGCCTGCAGCAGGCGCCCGGCACCAAGGTCCCAGCCAATGCTGGCAACTTCTGCGCCAAGCGCCTTGTTCAGCGCCGCCGAAGCGGAGGCGAACCCGACAAGAGCGGAGATGGGATCGTCGCCCCAAACAGCAAACTCCACGCCTACCGTGCCGGCATCGAGGCTGAAATCGGAGCGTGCGTGGCTGGCCAGCGCAGTGGCACCGGTGGTGGCCAGAGTCAGCCCCCCATCACGCGCGGCGAGTACCGGGCCGATTGGGGTGGCGGCGAAGCGCCCGAAAGTGTCGATCATGGTTATCCCAGTCGTTCGAACCATTCCTCCGCCTCGTCCTCATCGGAACGTGGCACGAGGGCGTCCAGGTAGTGCTGCATGCCACGCTTGGTGCCGCCCTGGCTGTGCGAGGCAGTGATGTACGCGACGAAGGCAGCGGGCTTCAGGTGCAGGCTCACGGGGTCGATGGGGTTCCGCTTGTGGAACTCCCACCATTCGAGGAACTCGCGACGCGACATGGTCGCCTGCAGTTCGGACACCGTGCGCCGCAGGTGCCAGGCGAGGACCTTCCAGAACCAGTCCTCGCCACGCTGCCTTAGTCGTTTCCCGCGTCGGCCTGGGCCTGCGCGGCCTCTTCACCGAACCCGGAGTGCTTCATGGCGACGCGCTGTAGTTCGGCGGCCACGAGCGGCTTGAGCTGGGCGGCCTGCTTCACGTTCATAACGGGCTTGCCGTCTTCGTCGCAGATAGCTGCCGCGATCAGCTTGGCGCGGTCGCCTTCACTCCACAGCTTGCGGAACTCCACATCTGGCAGCTCGCGCACGTGGAACTGCGCCTTGTCGCCATTGGGCAGGGTGATCGTGTCGGCGTGCACATCCTTCGAAGCGAACATGCCCAGGCTGGTGAACGACTCCAGAATGTTCACGGGCTGCTGCGGCTGGGTTTCCGGGGTGTCGTTGGTCTTGCTCATTGGCCGTTTCCTTGAATGGCGACAGGGCGCGCGGGCCGCGCACGGCTAACACGCGGAGGATCCGCGCGCTCTGCCAAAGAGAAGGCCCACCGAAGTGGGCCGAAAAGAGAGAAGGCGCCGTTACGCCGATCAGGGCGTCGGGCGGTGCGTGGTGACGGCGCCCGAGCCGCGGATGGTGATCGTGGCTTTCCACACGTCGTTGTCCTGGCTGGTGACGGCGAAGTTCTGCACGAAGCCGTCGAACTGCTTGGACAGAACCGTGGTCGGCGGGGTGATCTTACCGTCCACTGCCACCGGCTTCTCCACGCCCTCGGTCTCCGAGAGCGGCGCGGTCACCAGCCAGTTCACGACGGCGCCGGTTTCGTGCAGCTGCTCCAGCTTCTCGTGATCCACGCTGTCGTAGATGATCTCGATGCTGGTACTGCCGGTCTGCTTGCGGCCAGCGACGAACTGATCCCAGTCGTCGTCGTAGTCGGAAATATCGATCTCCGATGCTTGGCCGTCAGGGAAGCCGACCGAACGCAGACGGGTCACCTTGATGACCTCGGCAGCGCCGATGGCGACGAACAGCTGTGAGTGTTTCGACTTGATTACCTGTCCCACGGTTTACCTCCATTAGGGCCCTAAAACGGGCATAAAAAAACCGGCTTGCGCCGGGGGCTGTCATCTGAGATATCTTTGCACCTCACC
Source organism: Stenotrophomonas sp. G4 (assembly GCF_003428825.1). NCBI lineage: Bacteria > Pseudomonadati > Pseudomonadota > Gammaproteobacteria > Lysobacterales > Lysobacteraceae > Stenotrophomonas > Stenotrophomonas sp. G4. The sequence continues at coordinate 1,606,024 of NZ_CP031741.1, read as the reverse complement.
TATTGCGCCAGGAAAATAAGGATGAACTCTGTACGCGATGAAGCTACTGAAGATAAAGGAACGCACTGCAAGACCTGCGCAAGTCGAAGAACTCAAATTGATTACCCTCTCAACCGCGGGGCGCGCGAATCATGGCAGGGATCAATTGCTCTACTGATGATCATCGTCACTGCATGGGCGGCCTATGAGGCCATTTCTTCTGGCGCGATTGACGAGGATAGAGATACCCTCACTAGCATCCAATTATCGATCGCGGTTGGATCACTCTGCTCCTTTGTTCCAGGATTTTTGTTCGGGGCGCTTTTTGATGCCGGCACACATCCCTTCCGGGCTTTCTTCCGTTGGGTCAAGTTCGAGACTCCGATCTTCTATTTCTGTCTGGCATTGATCCTCCTTATCGCTGGCGGAATCGCGATATGGGTAACCCAAAACTACCTTACGATCCCGTTCACGCCGACCGAGCTCGTAATCTCACTTGTCGCTGGATCGATCACAGGTTCCACGGTGGTTCCAGTTTTGATCAGTCACCTCCCCAGAAGAGGCTAGCGCAGTTGCAGGAGCCGTACGTCGAACGAAATGCCTATCGCATCCGTGCCGTCGCTGTCGGGCGTCGGGTTGTACGACTCGATGCTGCCCACGCGCTCAACCACATCGCGGATGGCGGCGGCAACGCCGTTGGCTTGGCTGAGGACCTCGCCCCATACGGTCATGCGGACCCGCCAGCCGTCTGCCGGCGGTGGTTCGGAGAGCATCGCGGTCGGTGAGCCGCCGACCACTTCCCACGTTGCGTACGGGAGCGGGGTGTCCTGGGGCGCGCTGCCCAGGAATAGGCGGGCGGGGTCGCCGAGCACCTGCCGGACGGTTGCATCGTCCTCCAGCAGGGATTGGATCAGGGGAACCATCATCTCCAGCCCTCCTTCCTCAGCTGCTTGTCGAGCACGGCCCGAGTCTCATCGATGATCACCTGCGCCGCCTCGGGCCCTTTCGCTTCGCCGGCCGGTGTCAGGAACGGCGAGGCCCGCTGCTTTTTCGTACCGAATTCCAGGAACCGCCAGTAGTAGGCCCAGCCGCGATCAACATAGGATTTCCCCGCCCGGCCTCGTTGCTTGTTGCGCTTGGTGTTGGCGTACTTGCGTCGGCGGCCGGACTTTACCCCCACCGTGAAGTACTCCCCGTCCTTGCCCACGCCTGCGCGGGACCTGCTTTGCGCGTTGGCTCGTCGCGTGATGATCTGGCTGGCCAAGAACCCCGACGCCTTCGGCGCACGGCGCCTCGCATCGTCCCGGATCACATTGCCGCCCTTGCGCATACCAGCTCGGACCGCACTTCCCTGCACTGCCCTGGGCGCCTCCCGCAGCGATCGCAGCAAGCCGGCCAGGCCTTGAATCGATACCTGCTCAGCCATTGGTCAACCCCGCTACGGCGATGATTGCCATCTCGCTACGGTCGTTACTGGGCGCGATGCTCTTGATATCGAACACGCGACCACGGAACACGATCCGCCATTGAGGGTCGACTTGCCGCGGGCGAATATCGAACCTGACTTGCTCGCGGTAGCGGTCGGCGCCGGCAGCCACAGCCTCGGTGGTGGCCGCAAGGTTGTTGGTGGCCTTGGCCCACACGGACACAACCTCAGCCCATACCGGCTTGTCTTGGCCGCCGAGCGGATCGCGCACAGGGGTCTTCCGCTCGAAGCGGATGCGATTCTGCAGATCGCCGTCCTGAAGCGTCATGGCATCATCACCCTTCGATATGGGCGCAGGAGGCTCTTGGCGCCATTGGGAAGCTCTACCGCCTGCGCTCCCACAACGACGTCGGTTCGGTTCGCGTAGAGGTGGCCGAGCGTCAGCAGGATGGCGGAGAAAATGCTTGGGTTAGCAACGACTCCGTGGATGCAGGCCTCCGCTTCAGCGATGGCCTCACGGTACGCAATTTCCGACAGGCGGATTGTCGCGGTGCGCTCATTCCCATCCTCAATGAACACCGCGTCTGCCAACGCCTGGTCTCTCGCAAGCGCAGCGGCCTTCACTGCGGTTGGGTAACCACTCCTTGCCAGTGCCAAGGCGTTGGCGTCCTCGTAGATCCGCCGATTGAGGTATGCCTGCGCAGCATCCTGCGAGCCGGAAATCGCGCCCTGCAACTGCTCTGCGGGGTAGTCGGCCTCGACTCGCACATGCGAGCGGGCCTGTGCGAGCGAGACGATGGGCATGTCAGTCCTTCTTCCCCTCGGCCAGTGCTGCGGCCAGCTTTTCGGCACCCCAGCGCTTATCGAACGGAATCCCGGCCGCCTCCAGCTGGACGATCAGGGCCGCCTTGTCGCCGCCTGCCTGCTGCTTGTTGGCGGTCTCGTCGGTCTCGGCAATCAGGCCCTGCACCGTCTCAGCGATTGCCATCTCTCGGACTTCTTCGCTCTGCTCGTTCCAGGCTTCAACCGTCAGGCCCGAAGCCGCATGCGCCTTGCTGACCACATCACCGAGAGACAGTTCGCTTCCATCGGCGAACTCAAAACGCGCCGGCTGCAGGCTGGAGCCCAACAGCACCAGCGGCGGCGGGGCGTCAGCGATCAAGCTCAGCGCGCCCACCGACAGTGCACCGGCCTCCAGTTCGGGCGGACAAACGTCGCCGGCAGCGAACTGGATGGGATAGATCTTGCCTTCCGGAACCCCGCGGAAGGGCTTGATGAGCTTTGCCATTGCGGCTCCTCGAACACTGGATTGAAGCCAGGCGGCGCGAGGCCGCCCGACGGGTGGGTGATCAGGCCGAAGCCGCGATCTTGAGGGCACGCATCGGCTCGGGGTTGTGCACACCGCCGCCCACACGCTTGGTCGTGTAGAACATGACGTAGGGCTTGTTGGTGTACGGATCGCGCAGCACGCGCACGCCCTTGCGGTCGTACACGGTGTAGGTCTGCTTGAAGTCACCGAACAGCGCGGCAATCGCGTTTGCCGCAACGTCCGGCGTAGCCGCCACGTCCTGCACGGCGAAGCCGGCCAGGGTGGAAGGCTGACCGGCCACCAGCGACGGCTGCCACAGGTAGTTGCCCTGCGCGTCCTTCAGCTTGCGCACCACTCCCTGGGTCTTGCGGTTCATCGCGAACTTGGCGCCAGCGGTGAAGGCGGACGGCAGGTCGTAGACCAGGTCCAGGATGCTGTCACCGTTGATGCCGGCTGCAACACCGCTGTTCACGGCCTTGATGGCGCCGAACGGGTGCTTGGCGGCGTTGGCGCCACCTTCCACGTAGGTCAGGAGGCCGAACGGCTTGTTGACGCCATTGCCAGAGAAGAACGCATCGCCTTCCTGCCTGGCGAACTCCAGCTCGACCTCGCCGGCCAGCCATGCCTCCAGGTCGATCTCGGCATCGTCCAGCAGCTGCTGGGTTGCGGCCGGATTGGCGTAGATCTCGCCCCAGCCAAAGCTGAGCGGGCGCAGCTTTGAGGTCGCGGTCTCCGGGCGGGCGTCTTCTTCGCCGACCCAGCCCGAGGACGTGCCGCCGGTGTTGTAGAGCTTGGTCAAGCCGGCACCCGAACAGGGCTGCACGTTGGCCAGCTGTCGCATGTCCGAGACGATGACCAGGCGGTCGGTGATCGAGCGGTCCCATTCGACCGGTGCCAGGTAGCCGCCTTCGTCGGCCGCGCCCTTGTTGAGGGCAGCCTGCACTTCACCCTTGCGGAAGTGAGCACGGAACGACTCGGTGTACTCGGCGTCGGCCACGTCGCTGGCGGCACCACCACCGCCCATCTGGAACGCGGCCATCTGGGTGTTGGCCTGGTCGACCGCAGCCTGCAGACGCGTGATATCGGCGTTGATGTTGTCGACCTTCAGGGCCTGCAGTGCATCGGCATTGCCCTTCTTGATCTCGTCCAACTGCTTGTTGTGCTCGGCCTTGAAGTCGTCGAATGCCTTGTTCAGGCTATCCACCAGCGCCTTCACCTCGGGCTGGCTGCCATCGGCGCGCACGGAAACGAGGCCACGCGGAACGCGGCTGTGGGTGTTCATGTTCATTGTTGGGCCTCTTAGCCTTTGATGTTGTCGAGAAGGCCCTGCAGCAGGGCCGTGGTTTCGTTGCCGCCAGCGCTCGGCATGGCAGAGTCGGCAGCGCTCGGCTTGCCGTTGAACAGCGATTTGAGGGTGTCGCGTCGCATGGATCGGGAGTGGCCAGCCTTTGCCATGGCGGCTTCCACCAAGGCGAGCGCCTTGCGGCCGCCCGATGCCTGCTTGGCATCCTTCGTGGCGGCGCCCCCGTCGAGCAGGCCATCGGCAAAGCCATCTTCCACGGCCTGGGCGGCGCCGATCCACGTTTCCTCGTCCATCATGCGAGCCGCTTCCGCCTCGGTGACACCCGAGCGAGCGGCGTAGACCTTTGCCATGGCAGCGTCGAAGGGCTCCAGCAGCTTTGCCGCGTCCGCCATGTCATGCCGGTTACCGATGGCCACCGCCCACGCGTTGTGGATCATCAGGAACGCCCCGTCGCCCATCAGGATCTCATCGCCGGCCATGGCGATAACCGATGCGGCCGACGCAGCCAGCCCCATCACCTGGACCGTCACGCGGCCTTGGTGCTCTCGCAGCAGGTTGTAGATCGCAACGCCCTCGAAGAAGTCACCGCCGGGGGAGTTGATGTTTACCACCACATCCTTGCTGCCAATCGCACGCAGGGCGGCGCTGATCCGTTTGGCGGTAACGCCGGTGCCCTCCCAGTTCTCGCCGATCGAATCGTAGATGGAGATGCTGTTTGCGTCGTTGCCGGCAGCACGGACTTCCGGCTCCCAGCGCTCCAGCGCATCGGGCCGCATGTCGAACTGGGCGGCGCCGAGCCGTCGCTCGGCACGAATTTCAGGCAGCTGCCGGAGGCTCATCGCTCTTTCCCTTCTGTGTCATGGGGTTGATCAAGTCGTTGGCGCCTGGCTGGTCCGATTCGGGGTAGTCCAGCAGGTCGCGGATCTCGTTCTGCGTGTGGAACGGCTTGGTGCCACCGGAGCCGAGGGCGGCCTTGAAGAATTCGGCCTGATCCTTGAGCGTCCCGCGCATCAGTGCCCGTACATTGAACTTTGGCTGGAACCGCTCCAGGTCGCGCTCTGGAATCAGCGATCGCGCCACCGCCTGCTCCCAGTTGGTGAAGTGCTCCAGCATCGTGTACTGCAGGAAGAAGATGCCCAACTGCTCGATGCCGGTGCCCCAGCTGGTATCGCTCAGGAACAGCAGCGGGCGCGGAACGCCGTAGAGCCTGGCCACCTCCTCCACCTGGGCATTCCGGTTCTCGACGTGCTGCGCCTCCTGCGCCGTGCTGCCAAACTTGTTGGCCGTGGCTCCCTCTTCCAGCAGCATCCATTTCTGTGCTGCTGCAGCGCCGGCATACTCGGTGTCCAGCGACCCGCGCATGCGGCCGTAGGCGATATCGCTTAGCGCGTTCGGCACTTCGATAGCACCACCGGCCATGTTGCCGGTTTCGAAGATGCGGCTGGCCGCCCGCTCCGCATCCAGCGCCAGGCGAATTGCCCGGTCGGCCAGTTTCATCCTCGACAAGCTGGTGACACCGTCCACGGAGATATCGCGGATGTGCAGCACCTCTTCCTGCTTCAGCACCACCTCGCCGCGCTTCTTGCTGTTGAAGCGGTAGATCATCCGCCAGTCGTCGCCAAGCTCAGCACGCACCGCGGGAGAGTCCAACGGGATGAGATGGATTGGCCGGCCTGCTGACCATACGACCCGCGCGTATGCGTCACCGTGGCGCTGCCGGGCAAGCTCCATCTGCCGTTTGAATTCCAACGGCGTCTGCCACGGGTTCGGCTTGACCTTGAGCAGGCGGTGCGCGGGGTGCTCGGCGGCTATCCGCTTCTTCCCGCCAGACTCGATCACGTTCAGCGGCAGCATGCCGATGGTCCCGCAGATCAGAGACAGGCAGCGAAGCACCGCCATGTTGCGCAGCTGATAGCCACCACCGCCCTGCCCGCTCTGCGCCCGGATGAACTCCAACAGCGCGGGGTCATCCATCCCCGTGAACTGGCCGGCCTCAGCCCGTGCGCCCTGGGGCGCCGCCGGCGGCGGATTCCAGATCCGGTCCAGCGACTTGATATCTTCTTCGTTGAACCTGGACATTGCGTTTCCTATAGGAATCGGATGCCCCGCTGCTCATAGACAGAGGCGGGCGCGACCGATGAATGTGCGGAGCCGAAGGCCATCACGACCGCTACCGCGGCGTCGATCTTGTTGACTGACCGTGCCTTTGACAGCCACCGGTTTTCCCACTTATCGCTTTCGATGACGGCCGACATGATTGCCGACACCAGCACTGGGTTCCCAAGCAAGCGGACGCGACCTTCCAGCAGTGCTTCTTCGAACAATCGGAGGGATCCAGGCATCCAGAGACCTTCCGGCACCGGCTTACCTGCTGCGGCAGCGGCCTTCACGGCCGCCTCTGTGGGCTTACCCTTCTTCAGGCCGCCCTGCGGGTGCTCAACGAACGAAACCGAGAGGCCCAGTTCTTTGACTTCCTCTTCGAACTGGCGGAACGCGTATCGGTCGTAGGCAACCTGGGCGATTTCGAAGTCTCGGTCATACTCGGCCACCGTTTGCGCGACGTGCCGGTAGCTGATCGTCTGGCCCTGTGGCGCATGCAGGTGGCTCTTGGCAATCCACGTGCTGTACGGAAGCTTGTCGCGTAGCTCGCGGGCCTTGACCGTATCGCCAGGGGTCCATGCCTCTACCCACGCGTCAAACGTCGGCTTGCTGACCAGCGTCTTCTTGCCCTCGACCTCTACCAGCACTTCCTTCGCCCCGGTCTCCACAACCGCGCCCAGCGCTGTAATGTCGCGGTTCTGCGACAGGTCCAGCCCGAGGTGGATGCGCTTGCCGTGGTGCTGGGATGTGCCGAACGACTGCAGGGCCGGTTCGAGCGTCTCGCGGCTGAGCCACGCCTGGTCAGCGTCCGTCCACATGCAGAAGTTGAGCCGCAGGATCTCGTTCAGCTTGCTGGGAATCTGTTTGGCCAGGTCAACGCGGGCCTTTAGGTACTCCTCCGTGATCGTGATGCCCAGCATCGGGTTGGCCTTCAACCAGCAACGCGGATCCTCCAGCGGGTCATCGCCCTCATCCAGACCGCACACAAGGGAGAACGTACGGTCATCGATGGGTTCACCGATGAAGGTTGGATCATTGACGGCCTCGGTATGGCCGGCTGCGACCTTTACCGCATGCTCGTGCTCTGCCCATGCAACGCTGTTCCGGTCACTGCCCGAATTGGTGATCATGAAGAGCAGCGGCGAACGACGGAACTTGAACCCGTTCTCCATCATTTCGATGATCTTGCCGTCCGCCATCTCGTGCACTTCGTCGGCCAGGACAAAGTGGGGGCGGTAGCCGGAACCTGTTTTTCCAACGTCACGGGACGCCGGCCGGAAGTAGCTCTGCGACTTGTGGTGGGCGATGTTGTATTCCTTGCCCTCACCGCCTGAGAACTCCAGCCGCTTCTTCAGTGCCGGCGAAGCCTTCACCATCTTGACGGCATCGCGGAACAAGATGCCCGCCTGATCCTTGTGCGAGGCCACCGCGTACACCTGAGCGCCGGCTTCCTGATCGGCGCAAAGCCCGATCAGCGCGATGCCACCAGCCATCGGCGACTTACCGTTGCCTTTGCCTTCCTCGATGTACGCGCGCCGAAAGCGACGCGTGCCATCCGCCTGTTTCCAACCGAACAGGCTGCCGATCTTGAACGCCTGGCTGGGGTGTAGCTTGAACGGCTTCCCTTCGAACTGCCCCTCACTCAGCCGCAGCACGTCTTCGAAGAAGGCAATCTTCTTATCCGCCGCTTCGCGGTCGAAGTACAAGCCTCTCTCGTGAGCGTCCTCAAGATCTTTCAGGTGTCGCCGGCAGGCATTGCGCACGTGCGGGCCTGCAACGGTCCGACCCTCCACCACTGCCAGCGGATACTCGCTGGTCCGGCAGTCAGAAATGCTTGTCGTCCGGGTCTTCGTCTTCGCCTGGGCCATGATTCACTTTCGTCTCGTCCACCGGCGTGGCACCGAGCTTCGACAGGAGCGAGCCCAGAGCCTGCATCGCCGAAACACCCATCTCCGGGTCGGTCGCCATTCGCGCGGCGAGGATGCACACCTGGCGCAGCAGCAGCCGGTGGCCGGCGTGCAGCCAAGGCATGTTCTCGACCTGTTCTTTCCACACGGCGACCTGTTCTTTGGTCATTCCCTTGTAGGGAGCGCCGATGGCTTTTGGTCCCTTCGGCGTCTTTCGATTCCGATGCCGCTGCGGATTCTTCGCCGCAGCACCGGACACCGCTGCTTTTGCTGCTGGAGTGCGGGGATTTGCCATGTTTCACCGTCTGAATCGCTCACTGAACAAAGCAACTTTTGTTCAGGAATGAGGGTCGTCTTTCCAACTGTGGATGCGTGCGTTTGGGGGGGCGCACGTATCGCTGGCAAATCGACCCAAACTTTTTCGCCCCCCGTTCAGGTTTCTGTGGATAACCTGTGTGCAAACAGACACTCTACTTCGGCCGCGCTGTGCCCTGCCGCAGCGCCGCCAAGGGCCATCCATCGGCGTCGCAGCCAATCAGAACGCGCTCGGTGTTGCCAAAGCCGCCATCCTCGCGTGCGGTCTTCCTGCTGTGACAGCTGACGCACAGAGTCCGAAGATTCTCCGGAGAGTTGTTGTTCGGATCGCCGTCCGCGTGGTCGACGTGGGCTTGCCCCTTGCCGGCGCACAGCACGCCACAGCCATGTTCCTGGCACCGGTACAGGTCGCGCAGCAGGATGGTTTCCCGCAGCGCGCGCCACGCCCTGCTGTTCGTTGGTAACGCGCGCTTGGCTTGGCGGTTACCGGCCAGCCCCGCCATCAGTACCGGTTCCCGTCCAGGTCGACGCGCTCTGGCTCGGCACCTTCGTCCTGCACCGGCGCGCCTGCCTCCTCGCCCAAGAGGAGGGCCACCGCCTGGACAAGCAGACCGACGTGCGTTGCCAGCTCGGCCATCTGCTTGCCCTGCTGCTCGATGATCCCGACCAGGCGGTCAATTCGAGCATCCGTGCTGCCATCGATGCGCGCGGCCAAGGCGGCGACTGCTGCAGCGCGCGCAGACTGCTCAGCGGCCAGTGCTGCCGCCACCTCTTCAATCCGTGGAACGTCCATCAGCAACCCTCGTCGTTCGCAGTACCAAGCCACGGCGTATCCATCCCTCGACCCGATCCCAGTCCGGTTCCATGCCCGTCGTCTTGGCAAACCACACCACCGCAGCCAGGTAGCACCGCAGCCACCAGCGCATGCGGATGGAAGCCATCACTGCTCCAGCCATCAGAACTCCTCCACTGCCCAGCCGCCGCCGTCCCGCTTGGCCTTTACCTTCACCGCGATGAAGCGGAACGGATACATGGACGCGGCGATCTTGATCTTGGCCCTTGCATCGTCCTGCCAATGGCCCTTCACTTCGTGGCAGGCCATGACACCGTCGGCCTCCATCACGGCAAAGTCCGGGGTGTAGAACGTGTTGTCTGCCAAGCGCAGCTTCAGCCCCTCGAACCTGTGCCACAGGATCTCGCCGGCGGCCTGCAACGCGCGCAGCCGTTCGGCATACGCGGCTTCTGTCTTGTTCATCTCGCCGGTCTTCAACCGGCCAAGCGCCAGGATGCGGCGCCTCGCGCCATCTGGGCTACCCATCAGAGGCCTCGGCAGCTGTCACGATCAGCACAGGTCATCCCTTTTCGATCTGCTAGGAAGAAGTTGCCCGGCCAGCGACTTCGCTGACCGGGCACAGCCTTAGTTCGCCAGAAGGATCAGCTGGAACTTGGCGTTCACACCCCACGAGCCGCCACCGCCGCTCGACGCGCCCAGGCTAAGGCTGAAGCTCGTGCCTGCGCCGAAAGACGAACTACCCCTGAAATCGATGCCCAAACCGCCACCGAACTCCTGGCGAACGCTGCCGGACCACTGCTCGTTGAACTTGTAAGTGACACCGACGCTTGCCGGCGAAAGGTCGATCGTGGTGTCCTTGAACTGGACCTTGGCGGAGCCGGAGAGGTTTCCGTTGCTGTCGAAGGTGCCGCTCAGACGAGCTTCCTCGGTGCCCACGCCGTAGCCGATCGTGCCGGAAACGCGCTCGTTCTCGTAGTTCAGACGCAGGAAGGAGTCGTCAGCGCCGACCTTCACGAATGCGTTGCCCTTCTTTGCTTCCCCGCTGACAGCAGTGCCGTTGATGTTGCCGGAGAAGCTCGCACCTACCGGGCGGCCATCCTTATTGATGACACTGCCGCTGACCTGCCAGCCACTCTCGTCCATCGGTTGATCGATCGTGCCGCCGCCTGCGCGCTGCATCACTTTGTCGTCCATGTGCTTGTTCTTGCTCATTGAATTGCTCCTTGTTGTTGCCATTACGGCGGTAATCGGTGCCACGGCCTATCCGGGCACCAAAACGGCAGAGGGCCGCACATGGCGGCCCTCAAGTAAGAGTGGGATTCTGGTGGTGGCTACTGCTGATCGCGATCCGCTTGGATCACGGCTTGGCAGGCGCGGACGTGGTCTTCGGCATCGGTGACGATTCGAATAGCAGCTCCGACAACCTCTGGACGTAGTTCGGCGTGCGCATCACGTTCGATGGCGCCGGCGGCGGCTTCGGACAGGCGAGCGGTGTGGCAGGTGGCGAGGTCGTCGCGCAGGCGGAGATTGCCGCTGCGCAGGCCAGCCACAACAGCAGCAGGGACGGTCTCGGCCGCAGCCCGGTCTTCTTCATGCTTGGCTCCAATGTCGGCCAGCTGCAGGGCCTTGCTCTGCTCGGTGGCACGGGTCTTATTCACCTGGTCGGCGATTGCCTGAGCACCGGCCGCGCGTTGCTTGGCGGCTACACCCTCAGATCGGTCACCGCGCCATGCCCAGCCAGCGCCGAACATGGCTGCGGACCAAACGACGAATGCGACGATGGCGATAGCGATGCGATTCACGACCGCCCCTCGCACATCCGACGCTCAGCCGCTCGACGGTTCACCAGGCCCTGCACGCGTTTCCCGCCTGCATAGACCCAACGGTCCAGCTCTGCGCACCAGGCTGAGGCTGGTCGCCCGCTGTTGATCTTGCCCACCAGCGAGGAGCCACAGGCTGCGGTGGTCCCGACGTTGTAGGACCAGCTCAGCAGTGCTGCCCACTCGTGCTGTTCCAGCGGGACATGGATGCAGGCCTGTATGCCGGTGAGGTATTCGCCCAGGCGGCTGTTGAGCCGCGCAGCACACTCCGCCTCGGTGTAGTGCGCCTTGTCCGGCTTGTCCGTATCGCCGTAGCAGTACGTCGCAACACCGACCATGTCGATGTAGGGCGTCGGTGCATAGCCCTCGCGCGGCTTGACCAGCACAGCGGCGGACAGGGCAATAACGGCCGCGGCAGTCCCGCCGATGATTTTCGCCCTCATGCCTGCGCCCTCTGCCGCCACTCGCGGACCCAGCGCCACCCGAGGTAAGCGATCTGGCCAACGAGATAGACGATGGTCAACACCACCACCACGCGGTCTAGATCCGCGCCCGCAGCGACGGCGCCGGCGACGGTTACCGGCGGTGCGGCTTTGGCCACGGCACCGGCCGCAGTGCTGATGATCTCGTCCTTCATGGTGGCCCCGTGACTTGTCCGGTTCGGCATAAGCCCCTCCCGGTTAATGGGTGCCCGCCCCTAGCGCCGGCTGGGCACGAGAGTTTGTCCGGCTGGGACGCGGGCAAAGAAAAAGCCCCGGCTGGGCCGGGGCTTGCGATTGGATGGTGACAATATTGCCGCCTATTTCGATGACCTAGGAAGTCATCGTTACGCCGTCATCGTGAGTGCCTTGCTGAACTGCCTTGCAGCGCGCGCCTCGGCCGCGCGGAAGTTGGCAAGCATCCACTCATACACAGGCCGCCAGAACCGGCTGTAGGCCGACCAATCCGCCCCGATGGCGCCGGCGCGCTTTCGGCCGCTCAAGGGCTCGCAGCCACTCCCGCCGCAGTCTCCGCAGTTCACTACACCTGCGCCCGCCGGATCTGGAACAACCTTCCTGCCGCCGCAACGCTCGCACTCACATGCCCCGACCATCTCCGCGATCACCGCCCCAGCCAGAACCCCAAGCTGCTCCATCGTGTTGTTCGGCCATGCCGCAGCGCGCGCATCATCCAGCGCCTTCTCTGCTCGGCGCAGCTCGCGTCGCTGTGCATCGGTGACCGTCCCGCCGCACCAGCCCATGCTGGCCTTGGCGATGCCAAACTCCGTTCGGGCATCGGCCAGTTCGTGCATCTGGCGGGTGAACTCCGGTGCCACCAAAGCGATGACGGCCTGGCGCAGCTGTTCGCGCCGGCGCTGACCGCTCTCGGGCCACCACATTGCCTGCAGCAACTCATGCCCCAGCCCGTGCGGTACGTACGCCAGTGCGGCCACGATCTCCTGCGTGGTCGGGCCGCCCGCACTCCCATCGATGCTCATGGTCTTTGGGCCCGTCCGGCTGGACAGCAGTTCCCGTGCATTGCTCATTCGCATGCGCCTTCCCCTTGGTGGTTTGCTTGTGCAGCGCGCGGTCGCGCCGGCTTATTGGTTGCGTTCATCAGGCCGCCGCGGGGCCAGCCGGCTCGGCCGCGTAGTGCGTGATCTTCGGGTTGTCCCCGCGCCAGCTGCCGAACACCGGCCGCTTGCTCACCGAGTCCCACAGCATCAGCCGCCGGCCGTCCTGCGGTGCTTCGGCAATCGGCCTCCAGTGCGTGACCAAGGCAGTGCGGATCGCACTGAGAGCGGCGGCGGTTGGGACGATGCCCAGTTGTGGGATTGTGAGATCCATCATCAACTCGGCAGTAACGCCGTCCGGTGGCAGCCTCATGGCGCCACACAACAGGCTTCGCGCGGTGAACTCGAGCGCACTCATGCTGCCTGCTCCCAGCTGGCCGGAAGGCGCTGCACCTGGCCGCCACGGGCCTCGAACTGCTCTACTGTCTCAACCTGACCGGCAGCGAATGTGCCTGGCTTCCTACGCTTGGGCCGGGACACCGTGTTGTGGTCCATCCGCCGCTCCCTGGGCGCGATTTGGGGGTTCAACCTCGGTGCCAATGCCTTCGTCTTCTTCATGCCGTCGCCCTCAGCTCGTTGATATAGGTCTGCTGCTCGATCAGGTCGTCATCAGATCCGTAGGTTTCGTGGAAGGTCCGCGAGCCTTCCAACAGGCTCGGGCCGTAGATCTGGCGCATCGTCGCGAAGGTGTTCCCCTCCATCGGTATGCGGCGGTGGTGCCATACACAGAGCGCGAAGCCGAAAAAGTGGCCGCGCCGCCGGTTGCCGCTCTTGGCGTGGTTGTAGTCGCAGCCGTAGACCACCAACTCCGGATCCAACAGCCGCTGGATCTGCAGCACCAGGCAGGCCATGCACGGGCCGGTCTTGGCCAACTCGATGCGTGCCGCCTCTTCCTTGGTCGGCGCCGGATCGTTGGACCACATCAGCGCAGCTCCGGGATCGGGCCGGCATAGCGGGTGATCGGGATCTGCCGGCAACCATCGCGCCAAACGGTCGCCCCACGGGTGGCGTACAGCACCAGCGGCTTGACCCCGTAGCCATAGGCCAGATACCAGCCGGCCACCGCCACCGGCTCGGACACAGGGCGCACCTCCAGTTCGACGTGGTCCTGCCTCATGCCGCCGCGTCCTGAGTGGGACCGAACAGCTCGGCGATTTCTGCCAGGCGCTGCTTGGTGCGCTCGTTCGCTTCCGGGCTCGCCTCCACTCGGCCGGCGAGCAGGGCCAGCGGATTGAACGCGGGCGTGGCCGGCGGCAGCGCCAGGTGATCGGCTACCTGGTCGTGCGCCAAGCGGCCAGCATCCACCGCCAGCTGCAGCGCTGCGGCGCGGGCACTCGCGTCATGGCCCAGCGACGGCTGATAGACGGCGCAGCCACCCACGGCGCGCGCGCTCTTCACCAACCGGGCGTACACCTCCAGAAACGCCTGCCGGGCTGCGATCTTGTCGCCCTCCTCGACCAGCGGCAGCGCCGCCGTCCATGCGTCCCTGGTCTGCTCGGTCCATACCACGGTCACCGCCTCGTCAGCGGCCCGGATCGCCACAGCCCACGCTTCGTTCGGTGCCGGGTGCCCGTCGTCAATGCGCTCCATGATCGCGGCCAGGCTCAGCCGGCCCTTTACCTCGCGGCGGCAGGCGGTCAGCGCCTCAGCCAGCACGCGCAGCGGATAGGTGGCCAGATCCAGCACCATGTACGTCGCTGCGTTGGGGCTGATCTTCTCGCCCATGACCTCGGCAGTAGAGGCCAGCATGTCCACCAGCTGATCCTGCTCGGCGTCAGTGAGCATTGGTCGCCTCCCTCAGCTGGCGCAGCTTGGCCTTGGCCTCGTCTGCGGCGTTGGCGTTGCTCTGGGTCTGGTCCTGCTGCTGGGCGCTGGTCGCGGTCATCTGCCTGCCGGTGACCCACTGCGTGCGGTAGGCCTCGCACTTCGACAGCAGCGAGCCCAGGTCGTGCATGTTCTGCACCACGTAGCGCTCGTTGACGGTCAGGAACCACCCGGCGACGGCCGGTGCTTCGGCATGCCCGAGCCGCTGCACCAGCTGCTTCACGTTGGCGTTGACCTTCGCGTTGCGGACCGGTGCCACGCCATGGCGGATGCGGTAGGCGCTGGCGTATGCCGCCCATGTCGCCCTGCACGCGGCCTGCAACTCCGTTTCCGGATCCACCACCGGCGGCGCGGCCGACAGGCCCGCCGGAGATGACGGTTCTTCTGACGGTTCATTGGTGGTTATATGACGGTTAGGCGGCACGGGGCGCACCTCCAGACCTGCGCCCGCTGCATCCCCACCTGCACGGGGCGCATCCCACCTGCACGGGCGCACCCCTGCACGGGGCGCAGCACCTGCGCCCGATGCAGTACCGGCTTTTCCGGTCTTGCGAGTGCCCTTCGACGGCGCTGCGGCCTTGTCGAACTTGGCCGGGGTGACGTTGTAGACAGTGCTGCTGTTGAACCTCCGGTCGCGGGTCAGTAGGCCCACGACTTCCAGATGATCCATGGCGGTGCGGACAGCGCGCGGCGACATGCAGCAGCGCGCGGCGATGGTGCCCACCGCCGGCCAGCACACGCCATCGTCGTTGGCTTGGTCAGCCAGCGAGATCAAGACAGCCTTCTGCGTGACGCTCAGGCCCTGCAGCGGCCAGCACTGCGACATGATGATGGTTGACATGTCAGAGCCCCAGCAACATGTTCTCGCCCGGCGCCACTGGCCACCAGGTACAGGCGGGTTTGCCAGTGATTTCGCAAGGCGCGACCGGGCCGCGCCAAATGCGTCCCGCTCTGGCCAGTTCAGGCAGACGGCGGCCCAGCATGTGGCGGTCCAGGCCAGTCAACTTCGATAGGTGAAGGCTGCTCTGCCCGGGGTGACGGATCACCGCGGCTTCGGTCTTGGCATGCTGGGCATGCAGCGCGCCGCTGGCGATAAGGTCGGCAGCAGCAGCGTGGCTGCTGCGGGGATCAGTTGATCGGGCTCGAACGTTCATGGATGCACCTCGCTGGAGAGGCTTCCAATGGTCATTGCATAAATCTCGAGCGCTGTAGGCCAACTCAAGGGAATTTGGGGGTAGTTAGACATTTCGTGCCCTCCCCTTCGCCGCAGCGCGCGAAACGTTGCGAATCAACCGGTGCGCCATCGTGATCAGCGAGTTGGCTTCTTCCACCATCAACTTGGCTTCGTCGCTGTCGATGTGGTGATCGGCCATTGCCTCCACCGCAGTGCCAGACAAGCGCCCCACCCGCGTGGTGATCTCCAGCAACTTCGTCTGGATGGCGCCGATCTCGTCCGACCAGCCGCCCTCAGGCGGCGGCGGAACCGTAGCTACGGCCATGCCGAACTGCCCGGCCAGCGCCTGCATCCAGTCCAGGGCGTAATCACTGCCGCCCGCTTTCTCCTGCATCCACTCTGTGAGCAGTTCGGCGATTTCCATCGTTACCGACTCACCCTCCAACCCACGCAACTTCGCGCGAAGGGTTTCCGGGTGCATCGACTTCCCACGACGGTCGGCCAGGAATGCGGCTGCATCCACCACACCGCCGGGCGTCTTGCGCACGGAGTTGTAGAGAACGTCGAGCCAGTTGAGAGCGGATGTGCGGCAGGTCATGGGGTCACCTTGGGAGGGACGGTGTTTCAAGGTTTTGGGCTGGGCTCGGGTGGCGCAGGATTGGCGCCATGGAGATCAACAATTCAGGGACGACGGCCAGGGATGGCCTTTCAGGCGGTGTCGACCGGGCCAATGCGGTCCGCGTCGGGATCGGATTCGACCCGCGAAACAGCACCGCCTGGCGCAGCACCCAGGACGGCGAGAACACCGGGCAGAGCCGGGACGGCGGCGTCCAGCTCCCACGATGCGACGCGATCCACCGGGAGTGCCAAGACGACCGCCAGGTGTGCGTCATTGGAGAGGCCGAGCTTTGCCAGCAACTCCCGCTTGGTCACCGGGGCCAGACCGCCCAAGGGGCCGAAAATGTCGGGACAAAGGTCATGGCGGGAAACGCCAGTGACGGATTCGATGGGAATGGCCATGGCCGGAGGCACACGCCCCCGGGAGCGCCAATTGCTGACAGCGCTCTGGCGAACACCAAGATGGGAGGCAAGGGATGTAACCCCGCCGGCGGCTTTCACGGCTCTGTCGAGTGCGTCCATCGGGGAGAATCACATAACGTGATCCTACTTGCAACACAATTCGTGTTAGCACCACATCACAGGCCGTGAAGAATTGGCCCATGGCCTTCTCTGACAACCTCCGCGCCGCCCGGCTTCGAGCCGGCCTGACCCAAGAAGCCTTGGCCTTGGCCTGTGGCTGGTCGGGGCAAAGCCGCATTGCGAACTATGAGTCGTCTGCGGACAGCGCGCGCGAACCGAAAGTCTCCGAGGTGCCCCGCTTGGCAAAGGCTCTCGGCGTCAGCATCGCTTCATTGTTCGGAGAAGCGCCGGCGTCTCAGTCCCAGCGACCCGAGCCTGCAATCCTTGCCGAAACCCACCGGTTCCTCGACAAGGCATTCGGTACGCTTGGCAAAGCCTTCGATATTGAGGCGGAGGCTGATCTCTTTGCGGACGTGTACGAATGGATCGTCTCTGATGATCGCCCCGCAGAACAGCGGAACCTGGTGGATTTCGCCGCATGGCGCGAGAAGCGCGATTTACACAAGGGAAAGACAACAGATGAGCAAAACGGAAGCGCTGCTAAGCAAGCTGGTCGAGCGCATAAACGCAGCGCCTGATCGAAAGCCTAAGCTCTATGCAGTGCCGAGCAATCGCTCACCGCATTTTGATGCAGTCGCTCGCGAGAGCCACATTCGCATGATCCGCAGCTTGGCCAACGCTTACCGGCACTTTGGCGTGCAGATCATCATTGACCAAGCAACGTTGGGCCATGCGTGCATTGAAGACCTCGGCGATGACGCTCTCATCGCGCTCCATCGTGACCTGGACCGTGCCCGCGAGTGCATCCGCGATGACGTTTCGTTCGAAGAAGCCGGCCTGATTCGCCACTCGTTTGACTGAAAACAAACCCAATTTCTGAACGGAAATAGCTCCGTTCAGAAATTGACACAGCAAACATCACGCTGCGTGTTGCACCAACAATCACAATATGTGATCTTACTCCCGTCGCCCAACACGACCCCATCCCGGGGCCGGGCGCAGGAGATCACACATGGCCAGCCTGTCCCTCGGCGCCAACAAGGTGGCGCCCACCGTCATCGCGATGCCCGACCTGGGCAAGATCGCTGCAAAGCTCGGTTTCGCATCCCTCTACCTTGATCCGGCAGAGGCCGATCAGTTGGCCGTCGAGCTGCAGCGCGCTGCCCAGCAGCTGCGCGGCGAAAGCCAGGACGCCGCCGCATGAGCCGCGTCCTCGTCAACTACCGCAAGGAATTCACCGCAACCCAGCTCAGGGCGCCAAACGAGCTGATGGCCGCTCTGCGCGTTGCAGCACAAGAAAACCAGCGCTCGGTGAATGCAGAAATGATCGCGCGCCTGATCAGCACTTTTGAAGGACTTGCCATGCCAGCAACCTACGCCGGCGACGGCAAAGCTCACTTCAAGATCCGTTTGGAAGATTCGCTGCTGGGTGCGCTGAAGCAGTTGGCAAGCGAGAACAACCGCAGCGTCACCGCGCAGATCGAATTCATCCTCGCAGCGTTCGTCGCAGACCACATGCCAGTTGCGGATCAGTCTCCCGCCGGTAGCAGCTGCCCCACTCCGGAGGCCAGCCGATGAGCGCCGTCATCGTCAACCACTCCCAGGCACAGCGCGCGGCAGCCGCCGCAGGCATCGTCGCCCGTGCCGGTAAGCGCTGGGGCCTGCTCCCTTATCAGGTCGTCGTCGCAGCAAGCATCGCCGCCAATGCCGTCCTGCGGCATGGCCAGAGCGCTGCAGGCGCGGTCGCTGCCGTCCGCAGCGCAGCGCGCGCCCAAGGCGGTGCTGCATGAGCGCCCCTTCCAAGATCGCGGCCATCCGCCACGCAGTGAGCGCGCTTCATGGCGCAGCCGATGACGGCGCAGACACCCGCCGCTACGCCAACGCGCTGCAGGAAGCTGCCGAGGCCATTGATGCGCTGGTTGCGGCCGATCAGGACTACGACCAAGCGCGAGACCGGTGGCTCAACTCGCCGAGCGATCACGAATCGTTCGAGGCGGCGCGGGAAGCCTGGGGGCGGCGCGCCATTGCCCTCGCCCGCGTCAAAGGCGGTGCCGCATGACCGATCCCGACTTCTTCGCCGCCATGGCCGTCGGCATCCCGCCCATCACCCCGCCCGCCGGCCCAGCACCGGCCGAGCCCACCACCGAACAGGACGCCGAGTAATGCGCCACCTGGCCCTGCCCTTCTACTGCGCCGTAATCGTCGGCCTGCTGCTGGCGCTGCTCGCGCGCGCCATCTACACCGGCGCCGCCTCGTTCCTCCTGCCCTTCGCTGCAGGCGTCGTCTTCTTCACCTGGTGCGGCGTGCGCGACTTGGTGCGGAACTGGCCAGCGTTCCGCGAGGAAATGCGGCAGCGCGCGGCAGGGCGACAGCGTACGCCGATGCCCGCAGACGACACCCACTGATCCCCTGCCCTGCGCTCTCCCCCTGTAGCGCAGGGAACCCGCGCCGGCCGGGTTCCACCAGCCGGCAACCCATTCCAGGAGTCCAGCGTGCGTAACCAGCTCGACATCTTCGATCACGACCCAGCCCGCATGGCAGCGGCAAACCGCGCCGCCGCCGAGCGCGCACTGCACGACGTGCAGTTCACCGAAACCGTCCGGCTGGAACGCCGCGCCTACTACCTGGCCGAGGCCGACCGCTGGGACAACCTCGCCGCGCACAGCGCGCGCGCCACCACCGACCGCAAGGAGCAGCACGCATGACCACCGACAAGACCCCCGCCACCCTGGCGACCGCGAAGCACGGCGGATGCGTGAAGCTGAAGGATTTCCCTTCCCCCGGTGGTCAGGGGGATGCGCTGGAGTTGCTGGAAGCGTATGACCAAGCCGTCGAAGACCTCTCGGCGGAACGCTCCGACGGTTGGAACGAGGACAACCGGCGCCCGCAGTTGGAAGCTGATGTTGCCGAGCTGCGCGCAGAGTTGATAGCCGCCCTCGCCGCCCGCCAGCCGGTAGAAGTAAGCGAAGGTGTGTTCCGTGCGGCTGCCTCGCGCCAGACCGCCAGCGCCGAAAGCAACGCCACGGCTGAGGCGCTGATTGCTGCCGCCCGCCAGCCGGTGGGGGAGCAAGGCGAAGGCGACGACTTCCTTGCCGGAATATGCGTAGCCCTTCAGTGCGTTACCGCACAGGACTGCGGCGTACTCTGGCGCGAAATTGTTGTTGCCGTTGGGATTGACGACCTGCTGCAGTACGCCACGTTCATCGAGCCAGAGGAATGGGAGCTGGCGGGATTCGGCAAATACGCCTCTGCAGAGCTGGGTCGACGGAAGCCCCGGCGCAAGTCTTCGAAGCAATGCAAAGCGCTGACCGCGCAGGCCGTGGACCTGGGTGCGGTGCGTGTTCTCACCGACCACGCCACCGGCCGGATCAACCACGCCAACAACGGCCTGTGCCCTGACCAGGTTGAGGGCCACGACACCCGCGCCCCCCACTGCCCAGTATGCCGCGCCCTGATCGACAGCCAGGCGGTGGGCAATGGCTGAGAGCCTAGCGCTTACGGCAGTTTCACTGCTCCAGATCCGAACTGCCCTCACTCTGGAACATGGACACAGAAATTCCCATCCGTTTGACGGCCAACTCGCACGCGACCATCACCACCCCAAGGTCAAGGCAGACGGGCGGAAGCAGGGAAGACAGGCTCTCATACACGTCCGCGTAGTTCGGTGTTGCGCCCTTGACTGGGTGGAATCGGTAGGTCTCCTGGGCCAGTTTTGCGACCGCAACAGCTCGCAAAAGGGAACCCGAGACTTTGCGGTCAAGGAAGTGCATTCGATCCATGGCCGAGGCGACCATTGGGAATTCCAACCGGCTGACGTCGTCGAAAACAGCCTGCCGAAACCGCTCTTCATCCAGGAAAAGCTGTTTGCCGAGCCCCCCACCCTCGATTATGTGCACAACATGTTTAGCAATTCCGAGAGCGAGCGCCACTTCGCCGTGCACTTGAATGAGCGCGAGAAGCTCCTCGGTCTCCTCGCGAAACGCGCGACGGGTCGATTCGTCGCCACTGCGTGTTGCCTCGGCGGCGGCAATTCGGGTGGCTTCGGAACTCGCAGCGTTTGCAGCAATTCCGAGTTTCCAGACTGCAAATGCCGATGCTGTAGTAACTCCGACGCCCACCCAAGCGACGATCAGGGCCCCTATCGCGATTCCAACGGCGCTTGCGCCTGCGACAACCGCCCACGCATCCCACCAGACCACGCAGTCGCCGACACCGGGTTCCATGCACGGGCTGATTCCGTTCCACAACTGCTCCAAAGCGCTCATCCCTTCATCCCCCTGTGGACTGGTCGGCATTCTGCCACGGCGGAACATCGCTGGGAGAAGGCCTATGGCTGACCAGTTGCTCACCACCCCGGCCCAGGCATCGGTGCCCTATTCCGACGGCCCGATCTGGAACGCGTTTGGCCTCACGCGTGCCGCATACCTGGTGGTGCCGCGTCGCACCCTGCAGTCGATGCCACAGGAATGGCAGGAACGCTTCGTCGCCCTGATGGCCGAGGCGTACGAGCGCCTCCCCGACTGCGCATTCCCCGAGTACAGCGTGCAGCGCAAGGAACACGGCCGATTCATCGCCGACCCGCTGCGTGACTACCGCCACACCGGCCCCATTGCCCCCAAGGACCACGCCTGATGCGCTACCTGTCTCTGTTCTCCGGCATGGAAGCGGCCCACCTTGCGTGGGCGCCGCTGGGATGGACATGCGTTGGAGTCGCTGAGATCGAACCGGCCGCCTGTGCATTGCTGCGCTGCCGCCTGCCTCACGTGCCCAATCTGGGAAGCGTCACCGAGATCACGGACGAGCGAATCGCGACCCTTGGCGCGTTCGACGTTTTGATCGGTGGCAGCCCGTGCCAGGACCTTTCGGTCGCCGGTCGACGCGCGGGCCTCGCTGGCGCGCGCTCAAGCCTGTTCCACCACCAGATGAGGATCTTCAATGCAGCTCGACATTTTTGCGGCACCCGCTGGCTCGTCTGGGAGAACGTCCCTGGCGCTTTCAGCAGCAACGAGGGCAGAGACTTTGCTGTCGTGGTTGGTTCAATGGCAGGAACCGACCTGCCTGTCCCCACGGGCGGCTGGGGATCCGAAGGCGTTGCGCTGGGTGACAACGGCTTGGTCGAATGGTCCGTGCTTGACGCGCAGTGGTTCGGAGTGGCGCAGCGGCGCCGTCGCGTGTTCGCTGTCCTCGATACTGGAAACTGGAGTGATCGCGCCCCGGTACTTCTTGAGTCCGACAGCCTGCGCGGGGATTCTGCGCCGCGCCGCGTCACGGGGGAAAGCGTTACCGGAACCCTTAGCGCGCGCACTCAAGGCGGCGGCGGTCTTGGAACCGACTTCGAGTGCCAGGGCGGCTTAGTTGCTGGGACGTTGAGTGCCAATCCGAAAGCCGCTGGCAGCGCGACCCAGCAGGACGCGCACGCTGGGGTGTTGGTCCCGGCAGTCGCGCATACCCTGCGTGCAGAGGGTTTCGACGCCAGCGAGGATGGCACTGGGCGAGGCACACCGCTGGTTCCAGTCGCCTTCGACACGACCCAGATTACAAGCAAAGCCAACGTGTCCAATCCTAAGCCCGGTGACCCGTGCCACCCGTTGTGCGCAGGTGCGCATGCGCCAGCGATCGCGTTTGACTGCAAGGCCGCTGGAGATACTTCGTTCTCGATCGGCGATGTGCCGGGCACTTTGCGTGCACAGCACGGCGGCGGTCACGCAGCCGTGGCTTACGCGATTCAGGCCGGCGCGACCAGAATCAACCCGGCCAGCGGACCGGACGGTGTCGGCGTGCAAGCCGATCACGCGTACACGATCGAGGCGCGCGCCGAGGTCCAGGCTGTCGCCTACACCACCAAGCTCCACAACACCGCCAGCAACAACGCAGGAAAACTGTTCAAGGAACGGACAACTTGCCTGGATGCCAACAGCCCGGCACCGGCACTGCTGACTCCCAACCAGGTGCGCCGCCTCACCCCGCGTGAGTGCGAACGACTGCAGGGCGCACCGGATGACTGGACCCTGGTGCCGAACGCTCAGGGAAAGCCGATGGCAGACGGACCGCGCTACCGGATGCTGGGCAACAGCTTCGCCGTGCCGGTAATTCAGTGGATCGGAAAGCAGATCCACGTAGCACACGAGGCATCCGCATGACCGCGCCACTTCCCGTTTCCCCGGCCGCAGTGGTCGCCGCCACCAAGGCATCGTCCCCGGTCGCCGCAGTGGTCGCCGCCATGCGCCGGATCGATCCGGCTGGCGGCCCTGTCGCCGCCGACCAGGTCCGCGCCTGGGCCGACACACTGATGGCCGAGCTTTACTCGGCTCACGTGGCACGCTGGGAGTACCGCCACGCGAACGACTTCGCCCCGGGCTGCTGGGCCGAAGCGAACGCCGAACAGGTCTACTACGGCCCGCAACGTGGCTTGGTCATCCGCGCTCTGTTCGAAAAGCCACGCGTGCCGCAGCCGGAGAAGGAGCACGTGTTCCAGAACCGCATCTGCACCAAGTGCGGCGATCCCGAAGACTGGGCCGGCCCTGACTGCATGCCGCCGGCGCCGCCGGTAGATCCGCGCAGCCGGCTTCCGTTCGACCCGCGCTGGATGCTGCAGCCGCTGCAGTGGCTGCGTGACGCCGGCCCCGTTGCCCTCAACCGTTTCGACCGGGAACACCGGTCCAGAGAAGCTGCCTTCCTGCTGGAGCAGCTGGAAGCCTTCATCAAGGAGTGCGAGAAGCCATGACACAGAAGCAGATCAGCCATCCCGAAGGCCTGCCCAACTGCGCCGCAGGCCACCGCGCGCGCCACATCCACGACTTGCGGGGCCCAGCCGCCGGTGGTGGTCACCTGGTCGAGTGCGCATGCAGGTCCACCCGTAAGCACCCGGATGCCGACGCGGCCCTGCGCGACTGGCGCCGACTGAACCAGCCCGTGCGCAGCGCGCGCACCGCGCGTGCACCAACGGCGTCCGACAACGTGGTGCAGTTCCAGCTCGGCTTGTCCGAGCGCAAGCCGAAGACCCAGCGCGCGGCGCTGGCGTCGCTCTGAAGGAGGACCCGATGGCCACAAAGAAGCAGGCCAACCCGAGCGCGAGCGCATTGTGCCTGTCCCGGCATTCGATGAGGGAGCTGTGCGGCACGCCCTACCGGGACCGGCAGCAGGAGTTCCTGGTGCTGAACGGAATCCCGCACTTCAAAGGCCTGGACGGATGGCCACGCGTGCTGTGGGCCACCCTGGAAGGTGGAGATGATGTGGAAACCGAAAAGGCTACGGCCGTCGCCGGCTGGCAATCGAACAAGGTGGCATGACGATGGGGCGGAAGCCGAACAAGCCGGGCGCGATTCCGAGGTTCCGGCCGCGCAAGCAGAAGTCGGGCGTGGTGCACTACTACTACGACCTGGGCGGGAAGCCGCGGAAAGAGCTTCCGTTGGGCAGCAACTACGCGCTGGCGATCAAGAAGTGGGCCGAGCTGGAAGGCACCCGCGAGGCACAGGACGTGGCGGTCATCACTTTCCGCCACGTGAGCGACGCCTACCGAAAGGAGGTGATCATCCACAAGGCGCCGCGCACGCAGCTGGACAACGCCAAAGAGTTGACCAAGCTGCTGGAATACTTCGATGACCCGCCGGCGCCGCTGGATGCAATACAGCCGGTGACGGTGCGGAAGTACATGACTTGGCGCACAAAGAGCGGCAAGGGAATGGTCCGCGCGAATCGCGAGAAGGCGCTTCTGTCGCACATCTGGAACTTCGCGCGCGACAAGGGCTACACCGCACTGCCAAACCCATGCGCCGGCATCAAGGGATTCAAGGAAACCGGCCGGGACATCTATATCGAGGACGACCAGTTCGAGGCGATGCGCGCGGTTGCCCACTGGTCACTTCAGGACGCCATGGACCTGGCATACCTAATCGGCCAGCGGCCGGCCGATGTGCTGAGCCTGACCGAGCAGGACGTCCGGGATGGCGCAATTCACATCCGGCAAGGGAAGACCAGGACGAAGCTTAGGATCGCAGTTGAGGGCGAACTGGCGCAGCTTCTGGAACGACTTAAGCGGCGGAAGGATGGTCGGAAGGTTCGAAGTAACAGCCTGATCATTGGCGAGCGAGGAAAGCCCGTGAGCGTCCGGCGGATGAGCGAAATCTGGGCAGCAGCGCGCGCAGCTGTTGGCGCTGATGTCGACGGCATCCACTTTCGCGACCTTCGCGCCAAAGCAGCCACCGACAAGGCTGATTCATCGGGCGATATCCGCAAGGCCCAGCACCAGCTCGGGCACACCACGGTGTCGATGACCGAGCACTACACGCGCAAGCGCCGCGGACATAAGTCCACGCCCACGCGCTGAAATGGCGCTCCGCAATCCATATTGGCCCCAAGTCCCGCAACGGTTTCAAGCGCCTACAAACCGACCCATTGCGGAGCGGAAATCGACCTGAAAGCCCTGCTACACAACGATTTCAGTCCGGACTTAAAATCCGCCGACCGCAAGGTCATGCCGGTTCGATCCCGGCTCCGGGCACCAAGGCATGTTCTGGGAAGCTTCGCCCGGACTTGCCCCGCTGCTCTCCGCAAAGATACCCCACATGATGCGGCCAGTCGCTTGTAGACCACGATGGTGTGGGGGACGCGCCATATGGCGCGCGCCTGGATCTCTCTATCCGCTCCAGGGCCGCAGTGGCCTGCGCTGGCGGCGGTGGAAAACTAGTTCTTCTTGAAGACGACTGGCGTTCGGATGAACACTGTCCCGGGGCGAGAGGTATGCCCTTGAAACGCCACTGGCGCGTCGCCCTCAGTGCTGCCTCGTCAAAGTCCTCGTATCCACTGGATTTCTCCACGACCGCCCCGATGGTTCCCAGCTTATCGTCCAGCAGCACGATCACGACAGTTTCGCCTTCGCGATCCTGCCTGTACGCCGCAGGTGGGTAATGGGCGAACGGTTGGTCCACGACCTGGACTTCGTATTCGTCGCCAAGATCCGGCTCAACGAAGCTGCCCGGACGGCAGCGACCATCCGCCGCACTTGGAACCAGGCTGACACGCATCTGCACGCCTTCATTCGGTTCCACCACGCCCTCCACAGTGTGGGGTATCGCATCCGTCACGGTCGTGCCGCCGCAGCGGGAGGTAGCCAGTGCGGCAAGTACGTTCCTCTGAGCGTCTGCAACCCTCAGGCTACTGGCCGTGCCTTCGAAATAGCATCCAGATCGATCCTGCTGCAGGCGAACCCCGCTTATCCTCGAATCAATAAACCGGAGCGAGGCAGGTAGCATCCGGCACCCTGACTGAACCACATCAGCCGCTCGTGCGTTGGCGCAACCGGCGAACAGCAGGGTTGACAGCGCGATACCCGGCAACAAGCTTTTGCGAACAGGCATGAAGGTTGCAAACTTCCGATTGGAGCGGGCGCAAAGTCTAGCAACTGCCGCAGCCGCTTGAGTCTTCAACAGTCCTGGAATGAGGAAGATCATCAGACGGCCTGCATCACGGCAACGTCCGATGTGCAGAAGGTGTTGTCCGCCAGGCGCCTGCAGCGCACGGAGTCGTTCGACATTCCGCGGCCTCGGTCTTGTTCATTTCGCCGGCCTTGAGCCGGCCCAGCGCCAGCCTGCGCTCAGATCGCCCGCGAATAACGCGGTTGCTCCTGCGCAGCGCGCAGATAGGGATCGAAGCACATCGCCAGCAGGCGCAGCAACGGCCGCCCCGGCTCGCTGGCACGCACCACGCCATCGCGGTATTCGGCCAGGCCATCCTGTTGCAGGCGCTGCACGGCCTGCAGGTCTTCAGCGAAGTAGGTCTCGAAGTCGATGCCATGGCGCTGGGCCAGTGACGTGCCATCCACCTCACCCTGGCACATCAACTGCTGGATCAGCTCGGCGCGCAGCTGGTCGTCGGCACTGAGTGCGACGCCGCGCCAGACCGGCAGCTGCCCCTGGTCCACCGCGCGCTCCCACGATGGCAGGTCACGCGGATTCTGGCTGTAGGTAGCACCCACATGGCTGATCGCACTCACGCCAAGGCCGAGCAGATCGGTGTCGGCGTGGGTGGTGTAGCCCATGAAGTTACGATGCAGCTGGCCGGCGCGCTGGGCACGCGACAGATCTTCTTCCGGCAATGCGAAGTGGTCCATGCCGATGTACTGGTAGCCGGCTGCGGACAGGCGCTCCACCGCCAGGCCAAGCAGCGCAAGCTTGTCTTCCGGCGAGGGCATCCGGCTTTCGTCGATCTGCCGCTGCGCGCGGAACAGGTGAGGCAGATGCGCATAGCCATACACCGCCAGTCGATCCGGACGCAGCGCCAGCACCAGTTCCAGGGTGCGGCCGAAGCCCTGCAGACTCTGCCCTGGCAGGCCGTAGATCAGATCGACGTTGACCGAACGCATGCCGCTGTCGCGGCACGCACGCAGGATATCCAGCGTCTGCCGTACGCCCTGCACCCGGTTGATCGATTCCTGCACCTGCGGGTCGAAATCCTGCACGCCCAGGCTGGCGCGGTTGAAGCCCAGCCGGGCCAGCATCGCTACGTCGCTGGTGTCGATGAAACGCGGGTCCAGTTCGATGGAAAAATCACGCTGCGACGAACCGCTGAAATCGAAGCGGCGGCGCAGGCCCTCGACCAGTGCGGTCATCGCATCGGCATCGAGGAAATTCGGCGTACCACCGCCGAGGTGCAGCTGGATCACTTCACGACCATCGGCGAACTGCGGTGCCAGCAGGTCCGCCTCGGCCAGCACGCGTGACACGTAGCTGTGGCCACGCCCGCGGTCGCGGGTGATCACCCGGTTGCAGCCACAGTAGAAGCAGGGGCTGGAGCAGAATGGCACGTGGACGTACAACGACAACGCCCGCGCCAACGGGTTGCTGTCGGCGATCGCCTGGCGCAGCGCGGGTGCATCGAAGCCGTCATGGAAGTGCGGCGCGGTGGGATAGGAGGTGTAGCGCGGGCCGGGTCGGTCATGCCGTCGCAGCAGATCGGGATCGAAGGTCCAGGCCAGGCCACCGGCAGCGGGAGAGAACGTGTCCATGGCGCCAGCATCGCCCCAAGCCTGCAGGTGCGCCTTGACCCAGATCAATCCCTGGTGGGCACGCCCAGCACCGGCAGCATGACCTGCGGCCAGCGCAGCATCTGGTAGCGGCGCCAGAAGGTGTCGGCGATGCGGGCGGCCACATCGTCGGCCAGCGCCTGCATGGGCGGGTTGTTGCATTCGGCCGTGGTGATGTGGAACAGCACCAGCCAGCGGTCGAACAGATCCTTTTCCAGATCGATGGCCATGTGCTTGGACATCGGCGAGCCCTTGAACCTGCGGGTCCCGCGCAGCATCGCCGACCAGAAATCGACGAGCTGGGCCAGGTGTTCCGGCCAGTCGCGCACATGCCCTTCGAATACCGGCCCCAGACGCTCCTCTTCACGCACGCGCGCATAGAAATCGTGGACCAACCGGGTCACTTCCTCCTCGCTGCACAACTCTGGCGAAGCAATGGGAAGGGCAGTGGTGGGCGTTGCGTTCATCAGGGCACCAAGTGCGGATCGGCAGTGTGCCGCATGCCGCCACCACCGCTGTTGATCCAGATCAATGTCAGCGCACTGCGGCGCACCTAGGCTGGCACGCTTGCAGGAAGCATGCCCTGCGGATGCTGCGCCAACCACGGCGAAGTATACGCGCCGCCCTCTTCTTCAAACCGAACCCGCATGAACACACCGACTTCCAGCCGCCAGCGGCGTATCCAGCATTGGGGTGCAGTCCTGTGGCCCAGCTTCATCGCCGCCGGCCTGGCCTGCGTGGTGTTCTTCGCCTTCGTCGATCCACTGCGGCTGCAGGCGATCAGCTTCCCGGGTACGGCCATCAGCCGTGAGCTGGGCTACACCGCAGGTTTCTTCATGTTCTGGGCGGTCACCGCACTTTCCAGCGCGGTAACCGGCTACCTGCTGCGGCCGATGCCGGACGAAGAGGATGAGGAGCTGCCACTGGGATGAGCATCACCGCCTCCTCGCCCCTGCGCGCATGGCGCTGGCGCCGCACCCTGGGCCTTGCGTTGCTGGTCCTGTTCCATGCGCTGCCGTGGCTGCAGTGGGATGGCCGGCAGGCCCTGCTGCTGGACCTCAACGCGCGCCGCTTCGACCTGTTCGCCTGGACCCTGTGGCCGGATGACATCGGTGTGTTGCTGGGACTGCTGGCGGTGATGGCGGTGGCCCTGGCCCTGCTCACCCATCTGGCCGGTCGCCTGTGGTGCGGACATGCCTGCCCGCAGACGCTGTGGACACGAGCGTTCGACGGAATTGCGCAGGCATTGGCCCGCGTGCTGCCGGCGAAGCTGGCGCGGCCGGCCACCCAGCTGGCCTGGTTGCTGCTGTCGCTGTGGACCGGGATCACGTTCGTCGGGCTGTTCAGCCCGATCCGCGAACTGGTCGCCGGCGCGTTCGATGGCGCATGGAGTGGCTGGGAGACCTTCTGGGTGCTGTTCTATGCCGGCGCCACGTGGGGCAACGCCGGGTTCCTGCGCGAGCAGGTGTGCCGATCACTCTGTCCGTTCGCGCGCATGCAGCCGTTGCTGACCGACCCGCACACCCCGCGCATGCTGTATGACCCCCGCCGCGGGGAGCCGCGCGGCGCCCGCCACCGGCATTGGGCGGCGTGCTCAGCCGCGGTCGCGGCCTGCTCGACCCCACCACCGCGCAGGACTATGTCTTCCGTGCCGCGCATCCGCTGCTGGCCGGACCGATGCCCACCTTCAGCGCGGATCGGCTGGGCGACTGCCTCGATTGCATGGCCTGCGTGCGCGCGTGCCCGATGCAGCTGGACATCCGCCATGGCCCCAGGCCGACTGCCTGGCCTGCGGTGCCTGCCTGGAAGCGTGCACGCAGCAGCAGCATCAGGCCGGTTTCGGCCCCAGCCTGGTGCGCTACTGCAGCCCGCAGGTGATGGCAGGCCAGCCGCGCCGGTGGTGGCGCCCCCGCACCACGGCCCTGGCTTCGTTGCTGCTGGCGCTGCTGGTGTGCGGCGCTTGGCGCCTGCTCTGATCAGCCCGGCTCGCCCGGACGCGGCGGTACCAGCTGGGCGCGACGGACGATGCCCAGTTGTTCGATGATCAGCGCCATTTCATTGGTGACATCGGTTCGCCCGGTCCCCTGCGGAACCAGACGATCAAGCACCTGCTGGTAGGTATCCCAGAACGCCGGACCGCATCCGTGTTTGTGATAACTGGCTTCCAGTTCGCGGCGTACCCGTTCAGCCAAGCCATGCATGCCGTATTCCATACGACCTCCGTTGGACTTGTTCTGCATCGTTGACGGTCGACCGATTCACTTGCGAGCTACTGAAAGACTCCCGGCCTTCACAACCGGTTGATGCCAATTAGTCATAGATTTCACGACACGTCAATTACAGACCGCGACTTTCGCGATTGAAATTATTAATCGTTCATGAAAAGCCCTGGCGATCGGGATCGGAACAATCCGTGCCGATGTCGACAAAGCCAGCCGGCGAACCCGGGTAGCCATCACAGTTCGGACCATTGCTGGGGACACGTCGATCGATTGTGTCAATGTTGATAAGCATGCTTAGCAAATTGATTTTAGCGGTCTGTCTGCGACAGCCCTCGACGCATCTCATGCTGTTTCGTCGTGCGAGTCGTCATCCATCGGGAACAACGCAGGGTATCGCTGCTGCAGGATGTAGCGCCTCAGCGGCGGGATGGGAAAGCCTCTGGGCCATTGCGAGACAGCGGATCTGCTTATTCCAAACAACCTGGCGAGCTCTGCGTCGGTGGAAAAGCCCAGCCGTGTGCGGACCTGCCGCTTGCTCCAGAATTCGTCCATTTTCGATCCCTTTCATCATCAAACTTATTCTTGCGCCAAGGCCTCTTTCGCTTCCACGCGTTAAGCTGGCTTGCATAGATGAATACTCTTGGACAACGACTCGCGGTCGCCATGAAGGACGCAGGGCATGCACGCCCTGCCGACCTGGCGCGTGCCGCAGAAACGACGACGGCAACGGTCAGCAACTGGCTCAACGACCACGTCAAGGCCAACCACGTGAAAGCCGAACAGCTGTTCCGCATTGCCGATGCGGTGAAGCTGGACCCACGCGAGCTGCTGTTCGGCCCGCTGGGACAGGGAGTGGGCGAGCGCGGCACGGCCTACATGCACATGCCCAGCGAAGCCCATCTGGATGTCTGGCAAGCGGCCTATGAGCTGGTCGCCCACATCCTTGACGAGCGCGGCCTGGAGGTGGGCTACCGTCGCGAAGCCACGCTGGGATTGATGGCCCATGACCTGCTGATGGAGGGCGTCAGCCGCGGCAAGGTCGCACGCGTGGTGATGACTGCCCTGCCCTGACCCATCGCGGGCTGGTAGCATGGCCGTCGATGGGGATGGGGCTCCCCCGATAACCGCCTGAGATGGCTGATGGCTCCTGCTGAGACGAACCCGGCGTTCGTCGATGGCAGGCCGTGCCCGCCATTGCGTCCGCCGTCGAACCTGCGAACACGCACTCGAGGCAAGCAATGCAGACGTTCAACAACTATGTGCTGGTATTCCTGGGCGGCGGTGTCGGCGCCTGCCTGCGCCATGCCTGCAATCTGATCGGCGCCCGGGTGGCCGCCGGCAGCACCTGGCCCTGGTCGACGTTCCTGGTCAACATCAGCGGCGCCGTGCTGATGGGCGTGGTGGTGGAGGCGTTTGCGCTGCGCAATGGCGCTTCGCCACAACTGCGCCTGCTGCTGGCCACCGGCGTTCTTGGTGGCTACACCACGTTCTCCACCTTCTCGCTGGAAACCGGCATGCTGCTGCAGCGCGGTCAGCACGGCCTGGCCGCACTGTACGCCGGCGGCTCGGTAGCCCTGGGCCTGGCCGGGCTGTTCGCCGGCATGAAGCTGACCCGGCTCGCGCTGGGGTGACACTCAGCCGGCAGCAGCGCGCGCCTGTCCCCGCCACTGCCGTGGCGATTGCCCGGTGTGCGCCTTGAACGCCCGCGACAACGCCGCCTCGCTGCCATAGCCAACCTCGTCGGCGATCCGTTTCAACGGTCGCCCCTGGCGCAGCGCCTGCTGCGCCAGGCCTACCCGCCAGCCCTGCAGGTACTGCCCGGGCGTGGTTCCCATGGCCTCGCGGAAACTGGCGGCGAACACGCTGCGCGACATGCCTGCAACGTCGGCCAGATCTTCCAGTGTCCAAGCCTGGGCGGGTGCCTGGTGCATGGCCACCAGCGCCAACCGCAGCCGTGGGTGGCCAAGCCCGGCGAACAGGCCGCCGCGCATCTCGCCCCCCTCCATCAACTGCCGCAGCACCTGGATCATCACCACCTCGAACAGGCGGTTGACCATCACCGTGCGACCGCAGCGCTGCTCGAATGCCTCCTCGAACAGCAACTCCAGGGCGGCATGGCCGCCATGCAGTTCAGCCAACGGCAGGCAGATGAAATCGGGCAGGGCGGCACTGATCGGGTTGAGCCTGCCGCCCTCGAAATGGAGGTTGGCGCAGGCCATGTCGGCGCCGTGCTGAGGATCGGTGTGGAAGCGATGTGGCAGCGGGCGCGGATACAGCAGCAGGCTGGGAACGTCGACCTGCACCGTCTGCGAGCCATGACTGACCTGCAACGGACCGCGCCGCACCAGGTGCAGCTGGCCGGCGTCGCCTTCGGCCTCCAGGCTGTTGATGCCGCACAGCGCGCCGGCATGGAACACCGAGGCGGTGACCGCGAAGCGTTCGAGCAGGATGGCGAGGCGATCGACCATGGCGGGACCCCAGATCAAATGGAAGGGAGCAGATACGGCAGATCGTATCGAATTCGATTGCATTGCGTCAGGGGCTAGCCACCGCGCAGGGGCAGCGCTATACAGGCGGCACCTTCCGCGCAGACCGCACCGGCCAGGGCAAAGACCATGATGCGAACCTTCCACCGGCTGGTCCTGGCACTGGTCCTGCTGCTGCCGCACGTGTCGCAGGCCGCCGCGCCGCCCGCCCCGCCACGCACCTCCAGTGGTGAGCTGCAGGGCGCGCGCTGGCGCCTGGACGTGCCCGCTGGCTGGAACGGCGAACTGGTAATGCTGGCGCATGGCTATGAACCCGTGGGCGTGCCGCAGCCATCACCAATGCCGGCCAACGACAGCACCGCCAGCCTGCTTGCAGCGGGCTATGCCGTGGCGCAGAGCGCCTATGCCAGCCAGGGCTGGGCAGTGGCAGATGCGGTCGTGGACATGGAACGCCTGCGCGCGCACGCCCTGTCCGAATTGAAGGACGTGCGTCGCACCTGGATTCTCGGCTTTTCGATGGGCGGTGCGGTGGCCATCGCCACCCTCGAACGCCTGCCACGGCACTACAACGGCGGCGTGTCGCTGTGCGGGGCCAACCTGCCCGGCGAACAACTGGCCAATGACCTGCTGACCACCCTGGTGGCGTTCGATTATTTCTTCCCCGGGGCCAAGGGACTGCCCCGGCAGGGCCTGGCATCGGCGGAAGCTGCGGCACTGCCGCAGATGGATCTCTATCAAGGCATCGCCGCCGCGCTTCAGACCCGGCCGGCCGTCGCTGCGCAACTGGCCACACGGCTGCAGGTAAGCGTGGAGGCATTGCCGGGCACGATCAGCCTGCACGCGATGATCCTGCACGAACTGGCCACGCGCGCCGGCGGCATGCCGGTCGGCAACCTTACGACCGTCTACCGCGGATTCGGTGACGACAAGGCGTTCAACGCGGGCGTGCAGCGGCTGGCACCTGCTGCGCCGGCACAGCGATACGTGCGCGAAAAGCTGGCGTTGACCGGCGCGCT
This sequence comes from Stenotrophomonas sp. G4, assembly GCF_003428825.1. Lineage (NCBI taxonomy): Bacteria > Pseudomonadati > Pseudomonadota > Gammaproteobacteria > Lysobacterales > Lysobacteraceae > Stenotrophomonas > Stenotrophomonas sp. G4. Next base: position 1,572,638 of record NZ_CP031741.1, on the reverse strand, counting down.
CAAGCGACCGCTGGTGATCCAGTTCAACAACAACGACCCGAGCATCGTGCCGCGCATGCAGGCGGTGTATCCGCAGCTGGCCGAGCACGCTGGCGCCACGCCATTGCCGCGCGTGTTGCCCGCGGTGGGCGAAGGCCACTGCGGCTTTACGGATTCACAGGTGGTCGAGGCGTTGAAGGCAGCCGCGGCTCCCTTCTGAGCAGCCGACTGCATCAGTGGCCGAGCGTACCCATGGTGAAGGTATAGCCGGAGCGCATGAGGAAGTCGCGCATGCGCAGTTCGGCGCGGCGCGGAGACGGAAGATCCGGCGGACCATACAGGGCATAGACCACGCCAGCGCCCTCGATACTCTCCCGGCGCACATCGCAATGACGGCTCTCCGAGGCGACGACCCAGCCATCCTTCAGTTGATCGGGGCCGATGGACTGCCCGTTCTTCAGCCGGAAAGTAAGCCAGCGCACATCTGCGGTTGACCTGCTCATTGCCGACCAGCCGCATCGTGCATGCGGCCCCTCATGTCCTTGCCTGCCATTGCTGCTCCCGAAGACCAGGACTCCGACCATACCCCGTCGCAATGTCGTGGCCGGCTGAGACTGCCGGCGGCGCGCGGCGGGCCTCAGGCGCGTACGTCGAACAGCCTGCGGAATGCCTCCTGCCCCGCAGGGGTGACCTGCAGGTCGCGCCGCCCCGCGAGGCGACGCAGCCAGTGGTTCTGCAGGAAACTCTCCAGCAGTGCTTCACCCACCATGCCGGCCATGTGCGGGCGCCGCTCGGTGCAGTCCAGGCAGCCGCGGCAGTATCGCGCGGGCGTCACCTGTGGCGATCGCGCGATCAACGCTTCCAGCGGCTGACCCACGGCGCTCAGGATGGCGGCGCCATGGGACGTCATCTGCCAATGGTCTGCAGCCGTGGAGATCGCCCCGATGGTCAGCAGGTGGTCACAGATGGCAACGGCGTATTCGCCCGCCAGGTGCCGGTAGCAGGTGCGCGCCCGGCGGAAGCCGGCATCAACTCGTACCGCTCGTGGAGAAAGCGGTGGCCGTTGATCGCTGAAACGCAGGATGCCCTCCAGCATGTCGGCGACCTCGGTCGAGGCGAGCCGGTGATAGCGGTGGCGTCCCTGCACCGCCACGGCCAGGATGCCGCCATCGAGCAACCGCCGTAGATGACTGCTTGCCGTCTGCGGCGAGATGCCAGCCACGCCGGCCAGCTCGGACGCCGTGTGCGCCCGGCCATCCATCAACGTCAACAGCATGGCCGCGCGTGCATGGTCACCGACCAGCGTGCCGACATGGATGAAAGAGCGGGACGTCTGGACCATGGCCGCATTGTGGCATGCCGCTTTCCGCGCATCGTTCGACCCGGATCGAAGCATGCGCGCCCCTGCCCAGGGCACAGTCATCGCCCGAACGCCACGAGCCCAGGCATGCCACCGCAAGACTTCCAACGCCGCTGCATCACCCCCTCCGTGCTCTACCCGGGAACACCGGTGGTGCTGATGACCACGTTGAATGAAGACGGCAGTGCGAACATCAGCCCGCTTTCGTCATTCTGGGCGCTGGGCGACCGCGTGGTGCTCGGCATCGGCGAACAGGGCCAGGGCTGCAGCAATCTTCTGGCACGCGGCGAATGCGTACTGAACTTCGCAGGTGCCACGCAGGCGGCGCAGGTCGAGGCCATCGCCCGCGCCACCGCTCGTACCCCGGTGCCGGAGTCGAAGCGCGCCATGGGTTACGTGCATGTGCCTGACAAGTTCGCATTGGGTGGCTTCAGCCGCGTCGACTCGGTGCAGGTGGCACCGCCGGCGATTGCCGAATGCCCGCTGCAGGTGGAGGTCGCGCTGCTCGCCTCGCACCGGCCCAGCGGAACGCAGGATCAGGGCTTCATGATCGTCGAAGGACGGATCTGCCGGGTGCATGCGCACGAGGCGATCACCGTTGCCGGTACCCAGCACATCGACGTGCAGCGCTGGGCACCGTTGATCTACCTGTTCCGCCACTATGTGGGCACCACCACGCCGGTGGCGCGCAATTTCCGCGCCGCAGAACCTGCCTCGTCGCAGGTGTGAGCACGGCAATCAGAAGCGTTTCAGTCAGCACGCCGGTCAGCGACCGCCCCGCGCAGCCTCATTGCGTGCATGCAACCGATCGGCCAGATCTTCGATGGCCTCGCGCAGGGCCAGACGTTGCAGCCAGAGCTGTGGAATACCGGCCGCGCCATGGAACGCACCGGCCAACTGGCCGACGATCGCCGCAGTCGTATCCGCGTCGTCGCCCAGGTTGGCAGCCTCCAGCACTGCGTCGGCAAACGTCTCATGGCGGTGAAAGCACCAGAGCGCCGCTTCCAGGCTGTCGACCACGTATCCGCTACCGCGGATCCGATCGCGCGTGGTGTTCTGGTAGGCCCCCGCTGCAATGGACTGGAGGCGCTCACCCTGCAGGGGAACATCATGCAGGGCCAGTACCTTCTGCTTCGGCAAGCCCGCCAGTGCACGCTCCATTGCAACAGCCAGCAGTCGGCAGGCATCCAGGCACTCTTGCGCGGCATGGGTGGTGCGCGAACTCTGCTCGGCCATGACCGGAAGCTCCCGAAGCCCGGCGTAGCGCAGTACCACAGGGGCCAGGCGCATGATCGAACCGTTGCCTGCACTGCGCGGATCGTCGTTGCCCGCGAGCGGCTCACCGCTCGCCAGGAACCGTTCGATCGCAGCACGCGTGGCCATGCCGATGTCGAAGCATTCGCCAGTCGCGCTCCAGTAGCCGTGCCGGTACCAATTGGCGTAGCGGGTCATCTGGTCGCGTGCATCGAACCCCTCGCAGCGCACAAGACTCTCGGCCAGACACATCGCCATCGAAGTGTCGTCGGTCCACTGCCCTGCCTGCAGTTTGAAGGGGCCGCCCCCCACCATGTCGGTGAGCGTGGCAAAGCTGCCGCGTGGCTGGAACTCGACGGTAGTGCCGACAGCGTCGCCGCACGCCAGCCCGAGCAGCCCGCCGCGGAAATGATCGATCGCGCTCATGCGGTGATTGTAGCGGGCAAGGGCAATTCAGGTGCCAGCGGGGCGTTTCCGCAGCTCCAGCGCGGCGAAGGTGTACCAGCCGAACGCCGGCAGCACCGCGATGCGCTGGGTGAGGCCGCGATAAGGCTCCGGGTCGAAGCCGGAAAGCATCAGCCACAGATAGGCCATCCCCAGCAGCGAGATGGCACGCGCAATCCAGGCCATCCGCGTCGACGCAGCAGGGCCCAGCTCGGCCAGGAACAGCAGCGGGGTCAGGATCGAGAAGATGCCGATGCCATAGAGGCCATGCAGCGGGCTGCCCGTGGTGAAGACGCCATTGCTGACCATGGACACCCCGAACAGGGTGGAGGTGAGCACCGTGAGCGCGAAACGGCGGCTTTGCGCCAGCAACGCAAGGCTGAAGACGATGATGGCCGAGCCACTGACCACTGCGCCGACCTGCACCGCCTTGGCTGGCAGCCCCGGCATCAGGCCCAGCTCGCTGAGATGCTGGGAGAGCGGGTGGTAGCCGGGCACGGTGAATGCAAAAGCGATCAGCGCCAGCATGGCGCCGAGGGGAACGTACACCGCCTGCTGGATGGCCAGGTTCCGCACTGCAGTCACCACCGCTGAAGAGGAGTGCGGCGACGTTAGCAGCGGTTCCGCCGGGTCGCATGTGCAGTCTGGTACCCCTGCTGGCGCCAGGGGTCCGCACAAAGAAAAAAGCCCTGACCGGAGTCAGGGCTTTTCAATTGGAGGCCTCAAGCGGAATCGAACCGCTGTAAACGGATTTGCAATCCGGTGCATAGCCACTCTGCCATGAGGCCAACGTACTGCGATCAGGAACGACGCCCCTGACATGACAAAACCCCGCGATGGGGCCATGTCGGAACATGGAGCGGGAAACGAGACTCGAACTCGCGACCTCAACCTTGGCAAGGTTGCGCTCTACCAACTGAGCTATTCCCGCATAAGCCGTCATGGTACCGGAAGCCCGGGACACACACCAGCCATTTCACAACAGTTTTCACTTTTCTGACTGCGCGAAGAGCCTTGTGGCGCAACGTGCCCCGCCTTGCCGTGGCGGGAGAAAAACAAGGCCCCAACCGGGGCCCTGTGCAATCTGGAGCGGGAAACGAGACTCGAACTCGCGACCTCAACCTTGGCAAGGTTGCGCTCTACCAACTGAGCTATTCCCGCAGATTCTCCGACCTGCGTCGAAGGAGCGCTATTGTGTCCAAATTCCTTCACGCCGTCAACAGTCCGCAGCACCGATGAACCCGCCCACGAGACCTCGTTTCGCCCGCCTGTGCTGGAGCCTTGTCGCCCTGGCCTGGCTTGCGGTGATTGCTGCACTGATCAATGCGGGCTTCACCCCGGACTACTGGATGCTGCGCCACTTCGAAGGCGGCACCCTGCCCTACCCCACCGGCGCGGTCATCCAGTTCGCTGTACTGGCCGGAGCGGAACTGGTGGTCACCGTGCTGATCGTGCGTCCCTGGAAACCAGGGCGCGTGTGGTTGCGGCTGCTGATCGCCCTGGTGCTGCTGCTGGCCTGGTCGTTCCCGTGGCTGGCCGCTGCCCTGCACCAGGCACCGGTGCAGGGCATGCATCTGCTGTGCCTGCTGCTGCTCGACCTGGCTGTGCTGCTGGCGCTGTGCGTGGTGTCGCTGGCCAGTGCGTGGCGGGCGTTGACCCGGAAACAGACCCGACGCGCGCGCGCCTAGCGAAGCACGCCCCTACCTGTGGAACTCCACCCGCACATGCTGGCCGACGCGCGCCTTGGCGGCGCTATCGAATTCCAGAACGCACTCCACCACCTTGGCCACGCCGCGCCCTGCGTCTTCGGGCAATCGTGCCTGCGCGAACACCGGGCTGATGCGGACCACACGTGCCACCGGCAGTGGCTTGCCCTCTGCGCCATCGCTATCGATCACCACCGTCGCGCGCATGCCAACCTGCACGGCATCGGCGTAGGCCGCACTCAGCTCGGCACGCACCTGCAACGGTCGCGCCGGCAACAGTGACATCGCCGGCTTGCCGGCCTGCACGAACGCACCCACGCCCGGCACCTGGCCGACCACGGTGCCGGCGTCCGGTGCGGTCAGCGACATCTGTCGCAGCTTGAGCCTGGCGTGCTCCAGCTTGTGCAGGGCCATGTCGACCTGCGCTCCGGCCACATCCACATCGGCGCGAACGCCGGCCAGCTGCTGCCTGGCTGCGTCGGCCTGCTGGCTGGACGACACGCCTTCGCTGGCGCCGGTGACCAGGCGGGCGGCGTTGCGCTCCAGTTCGCGCAGTTGCGCCTGGCTGCCCTTCAGCCGGTCGATGGCCAGCGCGAGATCGGCATTGGCCATGCCCACCTCCTGTTCAAGCAGTGCGCCATCCAGGGTGAGCAGGACATCGCCCTTGCGCACCACCGCCCCTTCCTTCACCGGCGTGCTGCTGACCGAACCCTCCATCGCTGGTACCAGTGCAATCAGCCCGCCTTCCACATCGATGGTGCCGCGGGCGACGGCGACGTTGTCCGCGCTGGCGGACGTGGCAGCGGTCGGCTGCGCGGGTACGGGTGCATCCTTGCTGCAGGCACCCAGCAGCAATGCCGCGCCCAAGGAGAAGCTGAGGGAGAACAATGGCGGCATTCTGGTCATGGGCTGGGCTCTGCGGTTTCGTTCTGGCGGCGGTCATCGCGGACCGTGCCGTCTTCCATGGCGATCACCCGATCCGCATGGCGGATCAGTCGTGGATCGTGGCTTACACATAACACTGTGGCCCGATGCGCGCGTGCATAACGGTGCAGGATGTCGATCACGCGCTGGCCGTTCTCGGCGTCCAGTGCGCTGGTGGGCTCATCGGCGAAGATCAGCGTGGGTGACTTGGCGAACGCACGGGCGACGGCTACGCGCTGCTTCTCGCCGCCGGACAGCTGTGCCGGGCGCATGTGGCTGCGGTGCGAGAGGCCGACTTCGTCCAGCGCCTGCCGCGCCAACGGCTCGCTGTCGCGGTTGCGCATGCCGCAATAGCCCAACGGCAGCTGCACCTGCTCCAGCGCCGTCAGCGCCGGGAACAGGTTGAAGCCTTGGAACACGAAACCGACGTGGTGCAGACGGAAGCGCTCCACCTCGCTGCGGGTCATGTGGCTGACGTCCTGGCCAAGCGCATGCACGCGACCGCCATCAGGCGTTGAGAGCCCGGACATCAGCGACAGCAGCGTGCTCTTGCCGCAGCCCGACGGGCCCGATACCAGGGTCAATTCGCCGGGATAGATGTCCAGCGACAGGCCACGCAGCACGGGCACATGCACATCGCCGGACACGAAGCCCTTTTCGAGTGCGTCGGCACGCAGGGTCGGGATTGCGATGGGAGCATTCGTCATCGGTGGCCCCTCAACGCAACAGCAGCGATGGATCGGAACGGACGACGCTGCGCACCGCCATGATGCTCGACAGCATGGCCATCACCGCGACCAGCGCCACGCAGCCAAGAACCACCATCGGCGTGAGCTGTACCGGTACGCGCTGGGTCTGCGCGGCCAGCAGCACCACCGCGCTGAAGGCTGCGGCCAGCAGCATGCCGACTCCACCGATCAGCACGGCCTGTTCGAACACCACGCGGGCCAGCGCGTAGCGGCCTGCGCCGAGCGCATTGAGGGTGGCGTACTCGCGTACCGACCCGGCCACCACTGCGGCAAATGACTGGTTGGTGATCACCGCGCCGACGAAGCAGACAATGACCGCCATGAACAGCACTGCGATGCCGGCGCCGGTATCGAACAGCCAGTACTGCTGCGAACGACTGGCGAACTCCGGCGCTGTCCAGAACTCGACGGGCGTGGCGCGGCCCGTCGATGCACTGAGGCGATCGCGCACGCGCGCGGCCAGCTCCGGTGAGCGCGTGCCCGCCACGAAATAGGTGCTGCCTTCATGCGGATCGGTTCCGGCGATGGCACGCGCGGTATCCAAAGACGCCAGCACGTTGACGCCGCCAAGGCCACGCAGGCCGGGTTGCGCGGCAACCACACGCACGGCCTTGCCATTGATCCACGCGCCGCTACTGTGCAGATCGACGCCCAGCGTATCCAGGTCCGCGCTGTCGACGATCACCGCACCGGGTTCGCGCAACCGGGCGCGCAGATCGGGCGACAGGATGCGCGAGAACATCATCGCGTTGCCTGCCGTGGAGATGCCGGACAGATACACCGACACGTTGCCGGCACCCTGTGCGCTGGAGCGCCACTCGCCATCGACCCACTCGTAGGGTTCGACGCGGGTGACATCCGGATCCATCCGCAGGCGATTCTCTACATCCGCACTGATCGCATGACCGTAGTTCACGCTCTGCGTGCCGGCAAAGCCCGCCCAGACATCGGCGCTGGACGCCTTCACGTAGATCGCGGCGGTGCCGAAGATGCCCAGCACCAGCGCCGCCTGCACGATCAGCAGCACGCCGGCGAAACACATGGCCAGCACTACCGGCAGGAAACGGCGCCACTCGTAAACCAGGGTCTTGCGGGCAAGCGCGATCATTGCGCGTCGCCTTCAGGCTCGGCCGGCAAGGGGGCGCCGCCCACTGCGCGATAGAGCGACGCGAATGCAACTACGCGAGCACCCTGCGCGCCGATCAGGTCGGCCTGCGCGGACAGCGCGGCACGCTGGGTTTCCAGCCCGTCGAACTCACTGGAAAGACCAAGCTGCACCTGCCGGGCCTGTCGTACGACCTGCTGCCGGGCTGCTTCGTCGGCCACCTGCAGCGACTGGATGCTGCTGTCCTGGCGGGCCAGGCTGCCCAGTGCACCCTCCACTTCCGCCACGCCCTGCAGCACTGCCTTGCGATACCCCAGCAAGGCTGCATCCAGCTGCTTGTCGTCGGATTGATAGCGCGCGCGACGTTGGCCCCAATCCCACAAAGGGATATCGATGTAGGGACCGATCGATGGGCTGGAATCAGAATTGGAGCGAGCGTTCTGGGTCAGGTTGTAGGCGTACAGGATGGAACCGCCCAGGCTCAGTTTCGGAAACATCGACGCGCGCGCACTGCCCTTTTCGGCAGCAGCCTGCAGCACATCAGCCTCGGCCAGCAGGATCTGCGGGCGATGGCGCAGCAGATCGGCGGGTACCTGCTGCAGGGCGAAGGCGCTCAACTGCGGTGGCGTGCGGTAGGCATTCCAGGCCGGATCCGGACCATCGCGACCCAGCAGCAGCGCCAACGCGCGCGCGGCGTTGCCCGCGTTTTCATTCGCCTGTGCAATGGCCGCGCGCGTGGCCGCCCGCCGCGCGCGCAGGCGATCCAGTTCACCGGGCTCGTCCAGATGCAGGCGCTGCCGCACCAGGCCCAGTTGCTCGCCACGTGCGTCAACGGGCTGCTGCCTGCCCAGCAGATCCACCTGCGCCTGCGCGACGGAAAGATCCAGGTAGCTGCGCACCACATCAGCGATGACCGCCACCTGTGCCGCATCGCGCAGTGCTTCGGCATTTCCGTTGGCCGCCTGCGCGCTCAGACGGGCACTCTCCGCTGCGCCAAACAGGCCAAGATCCCAGATCGCTTCAACGCCGGCGTGGAAGTACGTGTCGACCGCGGCGGCGTCCTGAACCTGCTTGGCACTGGCGGAGATTTCCGGACGGAAGCGCGCATCGGAGGTGCCCGACACCAGGCGTACCGCCTGCAACCGCAGGGTGGCCTGGCGCAGATCCAGATTGCCGGCGACGGCCTGGTCCACCAGCGCGTTCAAGCGCGCATCGGCCAGCACCTTCCACCACTGCCGCGCGTCGACCGCTACGCCCTGCCCTGCCGCGGTCTGACTCCACACTGCTGGTACGCGATCAGGCAGATCGGGAACCGGCACCGACATGCAGCCCACCAGCATCATGCTGGTCAGCAGCGCCCCGGTACCCAGGACGATGCGTGGGACGACGCCATACCGGCGCGCGAACGCTGCCGGGAAAGTGATGCGACTGGCCACCCGCCCGCCTTCGTGGAGAGAGAAGCCGAGGAGGCTACGCCGCGATTGTGGAGTGGACATGGAGAATCGGTCGGAGGTGCGTTACAGCGCGTGTGCGGTGCATGCATTGCGAACCCTCGGCCTTTCCACAGCCTTTCATCGGCGCCGCCAAGCTGAACGCTGGACTGTCCGCGGGCGCTGCGGCACAGTGTCCTGAACGCTTCCACCGGCAGGCAATACGCTTGAAATCCGCCCTTCGCCGTACGCTCGGCATCTTCGCGACCGTGCTCATCGTGGCCACAACGGCGATCTGCCTGACCACTCCGTTGGCGTCGAACGCGGCCATGCTGCTGATGGACCGCAGCAACTTCATTCCCGCGCAGTCGTCGATCTTTTCCTTCGAGCCCTACGTGATCAACGAGGGCTCGTCGAACTACTGGTTGTACGGCCAGGACCGGAACTACTACTACCACTTCACCTACCGGGCCGACGCCCCGTATCTGTACATCACGCGGAAGAACGCCTGCACCGGCTTCGATCGTGCGGACGTGCGAACCTGGTGCGGTGCGGGCCGAGGCAGCCCGCGCTAGCGATCACAATCCCTTTCCGGTGCGCAAACGAAAAACGCCCCCTTGCGGGAGCGTTTTTCTGAATCTGGAGCGGGAAACGAGACTCGAACTCGCGACCTCAACCTTGGCAAGGTTGCGCTCTACCAACTGAGCTATTCCCGCAGATTCCGTTCGACCTGCGTCGAAGGAGCGCTATTGTGTCGGGATTGCTGCACGGCGTCAACAGGATTCTGCTGCCCTCTCATGAAGCAGCGTTCAGCTTCAGGATCACATCCGCACGCCCCGCCGATGGAAGTAGATCTGCTCGGCCAGCCGGCGCATCGGGCCGGTGCGCAGCAGCGCATTGACCGGCCAGTCCCGCTGCAGGTGGTCCATTGCCCAGCGCAGCATGCGCTTGCGGTGAAAGGTGGGGGCGGCCTGACGCGCCACCTGCTCTGCGGCCGGCCCCGTGCCGCGCCGGTGCAACCCGATCGCATCACCGACCGCCCAGCCATGCCGCCATGACGAGTGGATGCCGCCGGCCGACAGCGGCGAGACGACACCTGCCGCATCACCGGTCAGGATCACGCCCGGCGCGGTGATCGGGCCATCCGGCAACCCGCAGGGCACCAGGCCCGCGCGGGTGGCGGCAACCTGGGCCGAGTGCGGAAGTCCCACAACGTCGCGCACGTGTTCAAGGAATCCCTCGATATCCGGCGCGCGTGCATGTGCTGGATCATGGCGCAGCGCCAATCCCACCTGCACGCCGGTGGGGTTCTGCGCGGCCCAGCCGATGTAGCCGGGTGCAAACCGGCGGCTGACAAAGCAGTGCAAGGCATCGCCTTCCGGCAGCTGCACGCCGGCAAACTCGCGCTCGACGCCATACAGATTGTCGCGCACCTGGCCCAGGCCGGTACGCTGGGCAACACGTGATCGTGCGCCATCAGCGCCGACCAGACAGGCCGTGCGCCCCACCCCTTCAACCTGCCACGCGTCGCCGTCGCGGCAGGCGTCGGTGAACGACTGCTGCAGCCGCAGGTCCACGCCACTGGCGCGCAGTTCGCTGGCCAGCCAGCGCATCAGGTTCGGCGTATCGGTGGTGAGGAAGTAGTAACCCGGTGCGGTCAGCAGCACGTTGTGCAGGTTCGGCGCATACAGGCGCACGCGTGCGACGCGTTGCACGAGATGATCGGGCATGCGCCCCAGCCAGGTCTGTTCCATCGCCTCCTTCACCACGATACCGGTGGTGTGCAGGCGTTCGCCAGGGTCGGCCTTGCGCTCGAGCACGCAGACGCGCAGGCCGTACTGAGCGGCGGCGAGTGCGCAGGCGGCACCGCCAAAGCTGGCGCCGACGATGACCACGTCGTAGTCGTTGGCAGGGGGAGTGTGAGGCATCGCGGCATCACCTTGCTGGATCCGGGAGTACAGCGTGGGATCGGCAGATGGTGAGGCGATGGAGTGGCGGTGAAGTGGGGATGAAGCCGCTCCGGCCAAACGAAAAACGCCCCCTTTCGGGAGCGCTTTTCTTGAATCTGGAGCGGGAAACGAGACTCGAACTCGCGACCTCAACCTTGGCAAGGTTGCGCTCTACCAACTGAGCTATTCCCGCTTGGGAGGCGAAATTTTACCTGTTCCAAGGATTGCGTCAAGCGCTTTTTTTCAGGGATTTGCGGGAGTGGCCGACATTGCGTATCCACGCATGGCGTGGATCTACCGCAGACCCACATTCCCGTAGATCCACGCCATGCGTGGATGAGGTATCCCGCGTAGAACACATGCCCAGTAGATCCATGCCATGCGTGGATGGTGACAGCGATGGGGTCAGAGCCCTTTCCTGCGGAAAGGGATCCGACCCCGGTACTCAGTTGCCCAGCTTCTTCTGCCGCGCACGCTCGCGCGCGGCGCGCTCGTCGTCACGCAGGCTGGGCCAGGCGGCGTGCAGGTACTGCAGGCCCGACCACAGGGTCAGCACGGCGGCAATGGCCAGGGTCCAGTCACCGATATGGAATACCGGCGGGCCCATCCAGATGTCGTCGACCGGAACGTTCGGCGCCACCGAATACAGCAGGCACAGCAGCGCGACCATCTGCGCGGTGGTCTTGACCTTGCCGATCATCGCCACCCGCACCTTGGCGCGCTGGCCGAGTTCGGCCATCCACTCGCGCAGCGCCGACACCGCAATCTCGCGGCCGACGATCACCGCCGCCCAGAACGCCATCCACGGCGTCGGGTGGCCCTGCACGATCAGGAACAGCGCCACCGCCACCATCAGCTTGTCCGCGACCGGGTCCAGGAAGGCGCCGAACGCCGATTCCAGGCCGTAGCGCCGCGCGATCCAGCCATCGAGCCAGTCGGTGATCGCAGCCAGGCCGAAGATCGCCGCCGATGCGAAGTTGGTCCAGGTGTAGGGCAGGTAGAACACCAGCACCAGCACCGGGATCATCACGATCCGCAACAGGGTCAGCCAGGTGGGCAGGGTCAACGTCATGCGGCTTTATTCTCTCTCTACTCGGCCGGATCCGGCGCGGCCAACCCGTGCAGGTTAGCGTAGATGCGCGCTGCGAGGGCGTCATTGATGCCTTCCACCTTGGCAATTTCCGCTTCTCCGGCTGCTTTCAGGCCGACCAGACCGCCAAAATGCTTCAGCAGGCTGGCGCGCCGTCGCGGCCCGATGCCGGGGATGTCTTCCAGTTTGCTGGTCATCCGGGCCTTCTGCCGGCGCCCGCGATGGCCAGTGATGGCGAAGCGGTGTGCTTCATCGCGCACCTGCTGGATGAACTGCAGGGCGGGATCGGCCGCACCCGGGCGCAGTTCGCGGCCATCGGGCATCACCAGCGCTTCGTGGCCGGCACGGCGTTCCACGCCTTTGGCCACGCCCACCAGCAGCACGTCTTCCACGCCCAGATCGGCCAGCGCCGCCTGGGCCTGTGCCAGCTGGCCGGCGCCACCGTCGATCAGCAGCACATCCGGCAGCACGCCCTGCTCTTCCACTGCACGGCGGAAGCGGCGGTCGATCGCCTGGCGCATCGCGGCGTAGTCATCGCCCGGCTCGATGCCACTGATGTTGAAGCGGCGGTACTGCGCGCGCACCGGACCGGCCGCATCGAACACCACGCACGAGGCCACGGTGGCTTCGCCCATGGTATGGCTGATGTCGAAGCACTCCACCCGCTTCACCGGTTCGGCCAGCCCCAGCATCACCCGCAGCGCTTCGCTGCGCGCGTGCTGCGCGGTGCGGCTGTTGATCTCGGTGGCCAGGGTCAACTGTGCGTTGCGGCTGGCCAGTTCCAGGTAGCCGGCGCGCTCGCCGCGGACGTTCCATTTCAACTGCACCTTGCGCTCGGCCGAGGCCGACAGTGCAGAACCGATCAGATCGGCATCGGGAATTTCGCGGTCGAGCAGGATCTCGCGCGGCGGCTCGAATTCGATGTAGTACTGCGAGACAAAGGCCGCCAGCACTTCATCCGGGCTTTCCTCGCCATTGGTGCGGGGAAAGAACGGGCGGGTGCCCAGGTTGCGGCCATCGCGGAAGGCCAGCAGCATCACGCAGGCCTGCGAGCCCTGCATGGCCACCGCCAGCACGTCGAGGTCGGCCGCGCGGCCGTCCACGTACTGGCGGGTCTGCATGCTGCGCAATGAAGTAATCAGATCGCGCAGGCGCGCGGCCTGCTCGAATTCCAGCGCTTCGCTGGCCGCCTGCATCTGTTCGCCCAGCTCCCGGGTCAGCTCATCGCTCTTGCCTTCCAGGAACATCGCCGCGCGGCGCACCGACTCGGCGTAGTCCGATGCGGGCACCAGTTCCACGCACGGCGCGCTGCAGCGTCCGATCTGATACTGCAGGCAGGGCCGCGAACGGTTGCGGAACACGCTGTCTTCGCAGCTGCGCAGCTTGAACAGCTTGTGCATCAGGTTCAGCGTCTCGCGCACCGCGGTGACGCCGGGATACGGCCCGAAATAGCGCCCGGGAATGGCACGCGGGCCACGATGCAGGGCGATGCGCGGCCAGTCTTCGCGGGTCAGCAGCACATGCGGATAGGTCTTGTCGTCGCGCAGGGACACGTTGTAGCGCGGCGACAGCGACTTGATCAGCTGGTTTTCCAGCAGCAGCGCTTCGGCTTCCGAGCGCGTTACGGTCACATCCATGCGCACGATCTGCGAGAGCATCGACATGATGCGCGCGTTCTTCGGACTGCCGTTGAAATAGCTGCCCACGCGGTTGCGCAGCGCGCGGGCCTTGCCGACGTACAACAGTGTGTCGTCGGCCGCGTACATGCGGTACACGCCCGGGGCGGTACTCAGCTGGGCCGCGAATGCCTTGCCATCGAAGGTCGGGACAGGAACAACGGTCATTCGCTGATCGGCACTTCGCTGAGCACGCCGCTGTCAGGGTCCAGGCGCAGTACGGCGTGGGAATCGGTTTCGGCGATCCACACCGCGCCGGCACCGACGGCCAGCCCGGCCGGGCCATGCAGTCGCCGCGGCAAGGGCTGGGTGGTCAGTTCGCCGCCGCCCAGGCGCAACGTGCGCAGGCGGCCATTGCCGGTATCGGCGATCCACAGCAACGGGGCATCCGGGCTCAGTGCGATCGCCTGTGGAAACTGCAGGCTGGCCTGCGCACGCGGGCCATCGTCCTCGCCGAAACGCCAGGTGCCCTGCCCGACCAGGGTCTGCACCAGGTCGCCGCGCAACTGCAATGAACGGATCGAAGAGCCCAGCGCATCGGCCACGTACAGCACCTGCTGGACCACGGCCACGGCGGTGGGCTGAGCGAACGCCGCCAGATGGCCGCTGCCGTCGCGCTCGTCGATGGCGCCGCTGCCGGCGCGCCACTGCAGGCTGCGCTGGCCGAGGTGGTAGCTCCAGATGCGGTTGTCGCCGGCCATGGCGATGTGCAGCTGGTTTTCGGCGATGGCCAGGCCAACCGGATGATCCAGCGACACCTGCCGTGGCTGCGTCACCGGCCCTTCCACGGGGGCGCCCGCACGGCCGTTGCCACACAGCGTATCGACCAGGCCGGTCAGCAGGTTGATGCGGCGCACGGCATGGTTGCCGGTGTCGGCCACGTACAGCGACTCACGCTCCAGCGCCAGCGCCTGTGGCCTGTGGAAAGCGGCTTCGGCGAGGTTGCCGTCCATGAAGTCGGCGGTCCCCAGACCGAACTGGCGCAGCACCCGGCCGCCATGACTGCATTCCAGGATGCGGTGGTGGCCGCTGTCGGCGATGTACAACCGTTCCTGGTTCACCGCCAGACCCATCGGGAACCGCAGCGCCTGGCGCGGCTCGGGGTGCAGTTCACTGCCGCCGCGCGAAGGGGCCGACGGCGCGCCCTCGCAGAGGGCATTCAGGGCCCGCTCCAGCTCGCCGGGCACGCCCTGGCCGATCAAGCGCTGCTGTTCGCGGCCCTGGGCGTCCAGCAGCACCATGGTCGGCCAGGCGCTGACGCCGAAGCGGCGCCAGCCATCCCAGTCGGCATCGAGCAGCACCGGCATGGTCAGGCCCTGGCGGCGCAGCAGTTTCAGCGCAGCCGTGGCATCACGCTCGAAGTCGAAGCGCGGCACCTGCAGCACCAGAGGTTGCAGCTTGCCGGGGTGGCGTGACAGCCACTGGCTGAACTCGGCCAGCCGTTGCGCGCTCCATGCGGAAGCCGCGTTGACGAACAACAGCGCGACCGGCCGGCCACGCAGTTCGGTCAGGGTACAGGGCGCGGCATTGAGCCAGGCGGCGAACTCGGGAAGGTCCGGAACGGGCTGGATGTTCATGGCCCGATTATGCCGGAGTCGGCGTGATGCAACAGGCGTGCCACAGTGCGTTCGGCGGCAGCGTCGACCAGCGACCAGACCTGTTCGAAATGATCGCTGCCACCGGTATAGGGATCGGGAATCGCACGTTCGCCCTGCCCGCCCGACCACGGCAGGTACAGCGCCAGGCGCTCGCGCTGGGTGGCAGTGGCAAGGCGTGCGGCATCACGCAGGTTGGCCTCGTCGGCGCACAGGATCCAGTCGAAAGCGTCGAAGTCATGCGATTGCAGCTGCCGCGCGCGCAAGCCGCCAAGATCCACACCGTGGCCCGCCGCACATGCAATGGCACGCCGGTCGGGTGGCTGGCCCACGTGCCAGTCGCCGGTACCGGCCGAATCGACCTGCACCCGCCCGGCCAGCGCAGAGCCCTCCAGGCGGGCGCGCAGCGCGCCTTCGGCCATCGGCGAGCGGCAGATGTTGCCCAGGCAGACGACCAGCAGCCTCATCGCACCGCCATCGCCTGCAGCAGCATTTCGGCGCGCTGCAGGTCTTCAGGGGTGTCGATGCCCGGCGGGAAGGGTTCGGGCGAAATCGCCACGGCGATCGGGAAGCCCGCTTCCAGCACACGCAGCTGCTCCAGCGATTCCACCTGCTCCAACATTCCCGGCGGCATCGAGGCGAACTGCTGCAGGAAGCCGGCACGGTAGCCATAGATGCCGATGTGGCGCAGCCACTGATGGCCCTCGGGCAGGGTGTCGCGGCTGCGGGAAAAGCCATCGCGATGCCAGGCGATGGGCGCACGGCTGAAGTACAGGGCCTCGTTGCGTACGTTGCGCACCAGCTTGACCACATTCGGGTCGAAAAGCGTGTGTGCATCCTCGACCGGCGTGGCCAGGGTCGACATCGGGGCGTTGCCCGCCACCAGTGCCTCGGCCACGGCGCGGATGCCGGCAGCCGGCGCGAACGGTTCATCACCCTGCAGGTTGACCACCACGGTGTCATCGGCCCAGCCAGCGATGCGCGCACACTCAGCCAGGCGATCGGTGCCCGAGGCATGCGAGGCAGCGGTCATTGCTACCTTCACTTCCCCCAGGCCGGACAATGCGTCGGCAATACGCTGGTCGTCGGTTGCGACCCATACCTCACCTGCGCCGGCCTGCAGCGCGCGGCGCGCCACATGCAGCACCATGGGCTCTGCGCCCAGCAGGCGCAGCGGCTTGCCCGGCAGCCGCGAAGCGGCATAGCGGGCCGGGATGGCAACAACGAAGTCGGTCATGCGGGCGGTACTCGGAAGGCGCGATACAGCAGGAATGCGGCCGGCGACGTGCATTTGCAAGCGTCGCACGGCCCCTCAGTTCGGACGCAGCTTGTCCAGTCGGTCAGTCAACGCGATCCAGAAAGCAGCAGGCATCTCGGCACGCAGCGGCACGGCGTACTGCCAGTCGTTGGCGAACGCGCGGCACTTCACCGCGTCCTTTTCGGTCATCAGCACCGGCAACTGGCTGCCAAAGGACAGATCCTGCGGCTGGTAGGCATGATGGTCGGCGAAGGCGTGCGGCACCACGCCGATCGCACGCGCGCGCAGCATGTCGAAGAAGCGTTGCGGATTGGCGATGCCGGCCACGGCGTGCACGCGCTGGCCCGCGAAGTACGAAAGGGGACGTGCGCGCCCGCCGGCCAGCGGCTGTGCACTGTCGATGTGCAGGGACATCGGCCATTGGCCGAAGCCGCAGGACTGGGCAGCGGCCGCTTCATCCGCCTGGCCCAGGTTGACCACCCGGAAATCACACTCAGCGGCACGGCTGACCGGTTCCCGCAACGGTCCGGCGGGGATCATCCGGCCATTGCCATAGCGGCGCTGGGCATCGACCACCTCGATCTCGATGTCGCGCGCCAAGCGGTAGTGCTGCAGCCCGTCATCGCAGACGATCACGTCGCAGCCGGCCGCGATCAGCGCCTTGCCCGCCGCCACCCGATCACTGTCCACGCGTACCGGCACGCCCGTCTTCCAGGCGATCAGCACCGGCTCGTCGCCCCCCAGGGCGGTCGGCGTATCGGCTTCCACCCAACGTGCCCTGTCCGCTTGCTCACGGCCGTAGCCGCGGCTGGCGACGCCGGGCTTCCAGCCCGCGGCCCGCAGCCGATCGACCAGGGCGATGGTCAGCGGCGTCTTGCCGGTGCCGCCGGCGGTGATGTTGCCGACTACGATGACTGGCACCGCCAGTGCATGGCGCTTGCGCCAGCCACGCCGGTACAGGCGCCGGCGCAGCGCGGTGACGCCGGCATACAGCGGCGCCAGCAGTCGCATCGGCCACGGAGCGGGGCTGCCGTCGTACCAGTACGGCGGGGTCTGGGTACCGTTGCCCGCCATCAGTCCTGCCTTTCGCGGAACTGCATGTTGTGCAGGTGCTGGTACAGGCCGCCCATCGACAGCAGTTCCTGGTGGGTGCCGCGCTCAACGATACGGCCATGGTCCATCACCAGCACCTGGTCGGCATGCTCGATGGTCGACAGGCGATGCGCGATCACCAGCGTGGTGCGCTCGGGCATCAAGCGCTGCAGCGCATCCTGCACCAGGCGCTCGGATTCGTTGTCCAGCGCCGCGGTGGCCTCGTCCAGGATCAGGATCGGTGCGTCGCGCAGGATGGCGCGGGCGATCGCCAGGCGCTGGCGCTGGCCGCCGGACAGCAGCGCGCCATTCTCGCCCACCGGCGTCTGCAGCTGCTGCGGCATGCGTGCAATGAATTCCCACGCATTGGCCGCCTCGGCAGCTGCACGGATCTGCTCGTCGGTGGCATCCATGCCGTAGGCGATGTTGGCCGCGATGGTGTCGTCGAACAGCATGACCTTCTGCCCGACCATGGCCACCTGCCGGCGCAGATCGGCCAGCGGGTACTCATCCAGGGCCACGCCGTCGAGCAGGATACGCCCGCCATTGGGCTCGTAGAAACGCGGCACCAGCCGGATCAGGCTGGTCTTGCCACTGCCGGAGCGGCCGACGATGGCGGTGACCGTGCCCGGGCGGGCAACGAAATTGATGTCGTCCAGGGCAATGCCGCTGTCTTCGCGGTAGCGCAGCATGACATGCTCGAAGGCCAGCTCGCCGCGTACGCGCTGCACCGCGTGCTTGCCGTCGTCGCGCTCGACGGGCATGTCGATGATGCCGAACAGGCGCTCGGCCGCAGCCACGCCGCGCGAGATGGAGGTCTGCACGCTGGTCAGCCGGCGCAGCGACGGAATGATGGCCATCATCGAGGTCATCAGGCCCATGAACTGGCCCGCATTGAGCTTGCCGGCCAGTGCTTCGCGGGTGGCGACCCACACGATCACCGCCAATGCCAGCGCTGCCAGGAACTGGACGACGCTGGAGGCGGCGGCACGGGTGACCTCCACCTTCATGTTCAGCGCCAGCATGCGGTTGGCCAGGCGCGAGTAGCGCGAGATCTCGTGCTGCTGGGTGCCGTGCACCTTCACTTCCTGCTGCGCGGCCAGCGACTGCTCGGCGGTCTGCGCCATGGTGCCCATGCCGTCCTGGATGCCGCGGCTGATGCGCCGGTAGCGCTTGCCCACGTAGGACACGATCACCCCGATCAGCGGCACCACCACCAGCATGGCCAGGGTCACCTTGATGCTCATCTGCAGCATCACCGCCAGCATCGCGATGATGGTCAGGGTGTCGGCCACCACGGTCTTGAGCGCATCGGCGCTGGCCTGGGTGACCTGCTCGGTGTCGAAGTTCAGGCGGCTGACCATCACCGGCGTCGCTTCGGCATCGAAATGGGAGGACGGCAGGTGCAGGTACTTCTGCAGTACCTGCTCACGCAGGTCACGGACCACGCTGCGACCGGTCTTGGCCAGGGTGTAGTCACTGACCCAGGTGGCCACGCTGCGCATCAGGAACAGGCCGAGGATGGTCAGCGGCAACACCACGGCCGCGCGCGGCTGCGGGTCGACGAAGCCGTCATTGACCAGCGGTTCCATCAGCTTGGTGAAGTGGTAGCCGGCCAGGGCCTCGACCACCATGGCGATCACCGCCGCCACCATGAATACCCAGTAGGTGCGGGTATAGCCCAGCAGTCGTTTGTAGATCGGCCACACCGGCGCGTGATGGGAACTCATGGACGCACCTCTGGCGCTGTTGCAATGGCGATACGACGGAAACCGAGCTGGCCCAGCGCATCCTGCGCGGTCACCACGGCCTGGTAGGGAGTGCGCGCGTCGGCGCGCAGCAGCACGGTCTGCTCGCGGTCGCTGCCGGCAACGGCGGCAATGGTCTGCTTGACCGACTCGACGTCGCTGCGCAGCACTTCCTGATCGTTGACGAAGTAGCGGCCGTCAGCGTTGATCAGCACGCTCAGCGAGCGCGGCGGCTCGTTGGTCTGCTGCTGGCTGGCGGTCGGCAGCTGCACCTGCAGGGTCGATCGCGCGTCGAAGGTCGTGGTGACCACGAAGAAGATGATCAGCACCAGGATGACGTCGATCAGCGGCACCAGGTCGATATGCGGTTCATCCTGGGCCCGGTCGTTGCCGATACGCATCGATCAGGCCTTTGCCGTAGCGGCGGAGGGCGCGCGCGTGGCGGGGGCCGGAGTCATCACCCCGGGGCGGCCATCCAGCGTATCCAGCAGCGCGCTGGCTTCCTGCTCCATCTCCACCACGTAGCCGTGGATGCGGCCCTTGAAGAAGCGGTGGAACATCAGCGCCGGGATCGCCACGATCATGCCGGTGGCGGTGCACACCAGTGCCTTGCCGATACCGCCGGCAAGCTGGTTCACATCACCCACGCCGTGGTCGAGGATGCCCAGGAACATCTGGATCATGCCGACCACGGTGCCCAGCAGGCCCAGCAACGGGCCGGCCGAGGCGATGGTGCCCAGCGCGTTGAGGAAACGCTCCATGCGGTGCACCAGATGGCGACCGGTGTCCTCGATGCGCTCGCGGATCTGGTCGCGCGGGCGGTTGCGCGCTTCCAGCGCGGCGGCCAGCAGGGCACCCAACGGTGAATTGGCACGCAGGGTCTGCAGGTGCGCCGGGTCCAGCTTGCCGCGCGCGGCCCAGTTGCGCACCTCCTGGCCCAGGCCAGGCGGCAGCACCTCGTTACGCCGCAAGGACCAGAAACGCTCCAGGACGATCGCCAAAGCCAGTACGCCCAACAGCAGCAGCGGCACCATCGGCCAGCCACCGGCCTTGACCAGTTCCCACACGTTTCAACCCTCCGGCCCAGCGGCCGCTTGTTCGATCGGCGATAGGATAGCAGCCGACCGCGCCCGCCCAGCGGCATCCCACCACCGGGCGGCGTGGATACGCTGTTCACGCAGCTGCAGGCCTTGTGCGCCAAGCCATACGCGGATCGCGCCGGACTCGGCGGTGGACAGCACTTCGGCGCCCGCCGCCTGCCAGCGCCGCACCACGTCACGTTTCGGGTGGCCAAAGTGGTTCCGGTGCCCGGCCGAGACCAGCGCCAGCTGCGGCGCCACCGCCTTCACCCAGTCCGGCGTGGAACTGCCTCCGCTGCCGTGATGGGGCACCAGCACCACGTCCGCACGCAGCATATCGGCGGCGCCCGCCAGCAGCGCCTGCTCGCCCTGCCGGCCGATGTCACCGGGCAGCAGCACGACCCCGTGCGCGCCAGCAACCCGCAGCACGCAACTGGCTTCGTTGTCGGCGCCCTTCCCGCCAGCGGCAGGGAACGCGGCGGGCGGATGCAGCACCTGGAAATCGAGCCCGTCCCATTGCCAGCGCAGGCCCTGTTGGCAGCTGCCGGTCGTGGCAATCGCACTGCCCGGTGGAGCCAGTACGTGCAGACCCGGCCATTGCCGGCGCAGCGCGGCAAGGTTGCCGCTGTGGTCCAGGTGGTCGTGACTGATCATCACCCGTGCCGGCGGCTCCTGTCCCAGCGCCCGCAACGTCGGCAGCAGCATCCGCTCCTCGCCTTCGCCGCCGGCCGGCGGGCCGACGTCGTACCAGAGTGCGTGCTGGGCGGTCCGCAGCAGCACCGCCGCGCCCTGGCCGACATCGTGCACCACCAGTTCCAGCTCACCCTGCTGCGGCCCCGACCGTGCCGGCCACAGCAACGGCAGGCACAGCAGAGAACCGGCAAGCCCGGCCCCAGCACCGCGTGGCAACAGCCACCAGAACACCCCCAGCAAGGCCGCCGGCAACGCCCAGGCCGGCCCCTGCGCCAGCCACCACATCGCCTGCGGGTGCTCGGCCAAGGGTTGCAGCAGCTGCCAACTGGCCTCGAACACCCAGGCAGCCGTGCGCCAAGGCCACTGCCCTGCCCCGGTGCGCAGGGCCTCCACAGCGGTTCCCAGCAGAGCCAGAGGCACCACCAGCAGGCTCCACAGTGGAATGATCGGCAGGTTCACCAGCGGCCCCAGCCGTGCGCTGCCACCGAACAGTGCCACTGCCAGCGGCAACAGAGCGACACTGGCCACCCCCTGCCCTGCCAGAGCGCCGCGCAGCATTGCGGCGCCCCCTTTCGGCCGCCCCTGCGGCAGGCACCACAGCAACCACAGAACGCCGCCGAAACTGAGCCAGAAGCCCGCAGACAGCACCGACAGCGGCGCCGGCAGCAGCATCGCCAGCGCAGCCAGCGCCAGCCCCTGCGCTACCGTCACCGGACGGCGGGCGACGCGCGCCAGGGCCAGCACCGCAATCATCAGTGCGGTACGCACGGTCGGCAGCTCGCTGCCTGCAACGACGGCATAGCCGGACGCAGCCACCGCTGCCGCACAGGCCGCCGCCTGCGGTCGTGGCCAGAACCTGGCAAGCCCCGGCCAGGATCGCCAGAGCGCAGAACACAGCAATGCGGCGAAGCCCGCGACCAGACCGACATGGAAGCCGGAGATGGCGATCAGGTGGGTCAGGCCCAGCGCACGCAGCTGCGCCCAGTCGACGTCGGACAGGCCACGGGTATCGCCCAGCGCCAGGGCCTGGATGAACCGTGCAGACGGGTGTGCGACCTGCCTGGCAATGGCGGCACTGGTGCGCTCGCGCCACGCAGGTAGACCATGCGCAGGGCGCAGCTGTCGCGTGGAATTCAAGTCGCGCACGCTGGCGTTCCCTGCCAGCCCACGCAGCAGCGCATGCCGCTCGCCATCGAAGCCCCCCGGATTGATGCGTGAACGTGGTGGTCGCACGCGCAGCGACAACTGCCAATCCGCCCCGGCGTGCAGGAGACGTCTCTGATCAAGCCCGGCGTCGGTCGGCCCACCCCGTGGCGCGTGCCAGAGCACCTGCAGCCGCTTTCCACGCAGCGTCGGCATCGCATCGGACGCATCCACCCGGAATTCGAAGCGGGTGTGTGCAGGCGTTTCCTTCGGCAGATCGATGACCTGCCCCCGGACGAGCACATCCTGCGCAGCAGAACCGGCCGGCAGCTGCGTCTGCATTGCCCAATACCCGTGGCAGCAAGTCCAGGCCAAGCCGAACAACAACGCAGCCGCCGCGCGTCCGCGCCAGCGCAACACCCAGCCCAACGCGGCCACGACGGTCGCCGCAACAGAAGCCCACAGCGGTGGCAACACCGGCAGCAGCACGCAGACCAACGCACCGGCAACCAGAGCGGCAGCGCACGCGGGGCCAAACAAGGGCGACAAGGTCCGATCGGCTGCCATCGACACAGCGTGCCGAGGCGCGGCCTCACCCAGCCATCAGGCAACACCGTGTGGCGTTGTCAGCGCTCGGCTAGCGACGCACGCTGCCGCGGTGGAAGTTGACCCGGAAGCTCGCGCCGCCGCCGACGGCCTCGCCCACGCTCACCGTGCCGCCGTGGTGCTGCACGATCTCCTTGACCAGATGCAGGCCGAGGCCGCTGCCACTGCCAGCAGCACGCAGGCGGTGGAACGGCTCAAAGATCGCCTCGCGGTCACCGACCGGCACGCCGGCGCCCTGGTCGCTGACCTCCAGCAGGCCCTGCCGGTCCAGACGCACGCAGATGGTGCCGCGCCCGCCGCCATGGACGATGGCGTTGTGCACCAGGTTGGCAATCACCCGCCCCAGAGCGAGGCCATCGCCATGGATCCACACCGGCGTCTCCGGCGCATCCACTTCAAAGCCGTAGCCGGCGCCAACCACCAGAGGCGCAAGGTCGGCGGCCGCTTCGCGCACGACATGCGCAAGGTCCAGGCGCTGCAAGGCTGCGACGTTCCGGTCCAGGCGCTGCAGGTCGAGCAGGTGCTCGGCGACGTTGCCGAGACGGGCGACATCGGTCAGCAGCTGCGATTTGAGCTCCCCCTGCGGCAACTGCGACAGGCGCGCCTGCACCACCGCAATCGGTACCCGCAGCTCATGGGCGGCGTCGGCCAGGAATTTATCGCGTGCTGCGTAGCCCTGCTGCACCTTGTCGATCGCATCGTTGAACGCTTCGACCAGAGGCGCGACCTCGGTCGATACCAGCTGCGCATCCAGGCGCGCACCGGGCTGGCCGATATCCAGCTCCTTGGCCTGCTGCGCGGACCGGCGCACGCCACGCATGGCGCGATGGATCACCGTCGGCATCACCAGCAGCGTGACCACGATCAACGGCAGGAAGAACCACAGGCCAATCAACCGCAGCACCATCAATGCGCCATCCAGCAGGCCGCCCTTCGGCGCCCCCCCCACCATCACCGTGATGCGGCGGCCGTCTTCGTTGCGGATCATCACCCGCGCCACATCCAGGTACGGCGGCACCAGCGAACCCAGCTCGGTGGCACCCAGTGTCGGCAGGCGGGCCAGCAGCGGCGCGTGGATGGCAGGCAGCGTGCCGCGCTGCAGCCATGCACCGCGATCGTCCACCGCCGCGAACCACAGGTTGCCACCGGCACGCGCATCGAGCTTCTGCCAGCGCGCTTCGTCCAGCACCAGACGGCCGCCTTCGCTGTGCACCGCATTGGCTGCGCTCTCGGCCATGAACATGTCCATGCCCCAGGTGTCCTTGTCGCCCCAGGTCAGGATCAGCGCGACGACGGCGAACAACACCGTGAAGGCCTGCGCCAGGAACAGCCGCCATGCCAGTCCAAGAGTGATCGAACGGATCGGTCGTGCCATCTCAGGCCTCCGCCAGCAGGTAGCCAACGCCGCGGATCACGTGGATCTCCACGCCTGCCCCGGCCTGCTGCAGCGCCTTGCGCAGCTTTGAAATGTGCGCATCGAGCGCATTGGACTGGATCTCATCATCGAATCCGTACACCGCCGCTTCCAGCGCGCTGCGGGTGACCGTGCGCCCCTGCCGCATCGCCAGCGCCTGCAGCACCAGCACCTGCCGCCGCGGCAGTGCAACCGGCTGGCCGTCCACCTGCGCCTGCAGCGATTCGAAATCGAACTCCAGCCGGCCCAGCCGCAACCGGGGGGTCACCATCGCCGACGGTCGACGCGAGACGGCGCGGATGCGCGCCATCAGCTCTTCGATCGCCACCGGCTTGACCAGGTAGTCATCGGCACCGACGTCCAGTCCTTCCACCTTGTCCGACAGCCCGCCCTTGGCAGTGAGCATGATCACCGCCAGGTTCGGCCGCAGCGTACGGGCGGTCGCCACGAAGCCCACGCCATCACCATCGGGCAGCTGCCGATCGAGCAGCATCAGCTGATGCACCGGCTCACGCAGGGCGAGCGCAGCCTCGGCCAGGCTGCCGACCACGTCGGCGACCACACCCTGGCGCTCAAGCCCGGACTGCAGGGCTCGCGAGAGATCGGGGTCATCTTCGACCAGGAGAATGCGCATCGGGGGCTCGGCAACCGGAAACGGTGCCGATCATAGTGCCTTCGGCGTGCAGGTGGCGGCGATGCCAGCAGATTGCGCCTGCGCAATGTTCCGACAATGTTGCGCGCGCAGCATGCATCGCCATCCCTGCAACGCACTACATCGATGACCTCACTGTCCCCCGCCCTGCTGCGCCCCCTGCTGTGCACCGTCGCTCTCTCCACGCCGCTGCTGGCCACCGCGCAGGAACAGGCTCCGGGGGTACAGGCCGGCATCACCTTCGGCGCGACCACTGGCGCCTACGCGCACTATGACGACAAGCCGCTGGTGCTGCCGGCGCTGTCCTGGCAGGGCAAGCGCTTCTTCGCCAGCCCCGGTTCGCTTGGCATGAACCTCTACAAGGCCGACGGCCTGCGCCTGTCGGCGGTGGCGACGCCCTACACGTTGCGCTTCAAGACCGACGACGTGAACGATCCGCAGCTGCGCCGCCTGCATAGCCGGCAGATGTCGGCGATGGTCGGCATCAATGCCGACTACAGCGCCGACTGGGGCGCGGTGGCGGCCAGCGTGAAGCGCGAAGTAAGCGGGCACGGCGGCGGTGTTGAATCCAGCCTGCATTACAGCTATCCGATCCAGGCCGGCCGTTTCACCTGGGTGCCGCGCGTGGGCGTGGTGCATTCCAGCGCCCGCCTGCTCGACTACTACTACGGCATCAGTGACGAAGAAGCGCTGCGCTCCGGGCTGGCGGCCTACACGCCCGGCAGTGCCACCTCGCCGAGCCTGCAGATCGCGGTCAGCACGCCCCTGGGTACGAAATGGCGCGCAACTGGCGTCGTCGCCAACCAGTGGTTCGGTGATGCCGTCGAAGACAGCCCGATGGCACGGCGCAGCAGCCAGACCTCCGCTTTCATCTCGCTGATGCGCGCGTTCTGACCGAACCTGCATCCGCCCCACGGACAACAAGGATCCCGCATGGCCGCTGTCACCCCCACCGCCGATGCCAACGCGATCCTGCGCGCGCCGGATCTGGACAGCGCCGAGCGCGCCTACCTGGGCCTGCTGCCGGACATGGCTCATGTGGACGCGTTGACCCGACGTGCACTCGGCCTGTCACGCGCTGCCGATGCTGCGCGCGGATACGCACTGTCGATGACCCTGGTCGGCCTGCGCCTGCAGGAGCTGGAAATGGGCGAGCCGTGTGCGGCCGAATATCGCCAGGCGACGCTGCGCAGCCTGCGCCAGGCCTTCGCTGCGGCCTGAGCGTCGCGTCAGCGGAAGGTCGTCCAGGCCAGCACCGCAGACAGCAGTGCGACCCAGATCACGGCCTTGAAGGTGCCTTCCAGCATGTTGCCGCCGAACAGCAGTTCGATGATCGGGTTAGGCCGGGAAACGGGAGCATGGTCACTCATGGTGGCGTCCGGAGGTTTGGGAACTGCGTCACCGATGATACAAAAGCTTGACATTCCTGTTGCTCTCTCCGGTATGGTCGATGCAACGCGGCGTTCAAGGATGATCGATGCTCAAGCGTGCACTGTTTCCCGTAGTCGCCCTGCTGCTGGCCGCACTGGTCATCATGCTCTCCTGGCAGAACCGCCAGTTGCGGCAGCTCAACGAACAGATGGCGGCGCAGCTGCAGCAGACGCAGCTGGACGCGCATGGCCTTGCAACCGGCACCCGGCCTGAACCGTTGACCCTGCGGACGACGCAGCAGACCCATGTCGATATCGGTGGCGCGCGCGGCGTGCCGCAGATCCTCTACTTCTTCTCTACCGCCTGCCGTTACTGCCTGGCCTCGGTGCCACAACTGCAGCAGATCGCGGCTGCGCGAGGCAGTGCCGAGCTGGTGGGCGTGGGCCTGCCACCGTACGACCAGCTTGCCGACTACGCAGGCAAGCACGCGCTGGCGTTTCCGATCGCCGTGGACGATCAGGGCGAAGTCTCCAAGCGCTACCGCGCCACGCTGACACCAATGCTGATGGTGCTGGCCGCAGATGGCAGCATCGCCTACAAGCATGTCGGCCAGCTCGACGCCGGCACTGTCCAGGCCGTCGCCAACGCAATGAATCCGGGAAGCCACACCAACTGAAGGAGATACACATGATCGGGAAGAAAACGCTGTTCTCGTCCGTCGCCGGTATCGTCATCGTTGCTGCAATGTCATTCGGGGCCGCACAGGCCTTCGCCACGCCGGTGAAGACCGGCTTCGCGCCGGGGTGCAAGGAACATCCGAGCTGCCCCTATGGCAACGCAGGCTCCCACGGCCTGCTGGCCTGCTGCGATCCCATGTAACCCGCCTCGAAGCGCTGCAAAGGAGATACAGATGATCGGAAAGAAGAAGCTGTTCTCGTCCATTGCCGGCCTCGTCGTCGTGGCCGCCATGTCATTCGGCGCCGCGCAGGCCTTCGCGACCACCCCGGCCAAGACCGGGTTCGCACCGGGCTGTGAGTACACGCCGGGCTGTCCTTACGGCGGCAACGGCCGCTGGAGCGGCGGACGCGTCTGCTGCCAGGTTCCCTGATCCACCCCATCCAGCGCAGGACCTGACTTCGGCTTCCCGGCCACAGTTCCTGCATGGATGAGGCGCCCCGTCTGCACTGGGCGTTGCACCGGGCCGTCCGATTGGGCGGCCCTTTTTTCTGCGGCCCGGATTCATCCTTGCAGACGGCACTTGGCACGCGCTTTTCCGGTCTTCGTCGCATGCCGATTTCACAGCGCAGGCCACAGTGCAACGCTGGGCTCCCTTCTCCGGAGCACCGTGCCATGCCGATGCTTGCCCTGCTGCTGTTGATGGCCGGTCTGTGCAACCGCGACGGCGGTACCGGAAGCGATTCGCTGCGGATGCAGATCCTGCAGGCCGACGCCCAACGTGCCGTCCGCGCGCATGCCAGCTACGGCCAGACGGACAGCCAGAGCGTGCAGATCCTGCGCCTGAGTGCGGATCGCGTACTGCAGGTGGCCCACGCTCGCGTGCACGGTGATGCCGACGGTATACAGCGCGGGCAGTCGCACGCCCGGGGAATGCTGCAACTGTGGCAGCGCGTGGATGGTCATTGGCAGCTGCAGCGCAGCGCCAGTGTCGAGCAACGCAGTTGACGCTGGCAGCAAGCCGGCCAGGCTGGAACGAGCGCGGATCGCAGGCACAAAAAAGCCGGCCCCGGGCCGGCTTTCATCGTTTCCACCGCTGCTCCGGCCATGCCGGGAACCGGTGGTGGGCGGTACAGGGTTCGAACCTGTGACCCCTACCATGTCAAGGTAGTGCTCTACCGCTGAGCTAACCGCCCAAATATTCCGTGCAGCCCGCAGGCTGGTGCTTCTACGTAAAAACCCGGCGCCAGGGCCGGGCTTTTGATCCTCACGACAGCCCCCTGGGGAACTTCGTGGTGGGCGGTACAGGGTTCGAACCTGTGACCCCTACCATGTCAAGGTAGTGCTCTACCGCTGAGCTAACCGCCCGTTTGTTGCTTCTGCAGCGCCGCGATTGCGTTGGTGCAGGCCGCGTATATTACGGACGACGACCGGCAAGCGCAATACTTTTGTGAAGAAAAGCCGCTTTACCGCGTTCAGCCCAGGCTGGCCTCCTTCAGCTGCCTGATCTGGTCGCGCACCCGGGCGGCATCCTCGAATTCCAGGTCCTTGGCATGCTGGTACATCCGCTGCTCCAGGGCCTTGAGGCGAGCGGCCAGCTGCGCCGGACTGAGCGACCGGTAGTCGATCGTGTCCTCTGCCACCCCGGAACGGCCTTTGCCCTTGCCCTTGCGGGACTCCTTCTCGGCGGCGTCCGAGCGTGCGCCCTCCAGCACGTCGACGATCGGCCGCGCCACGGAGCGCGGAGTGATGCCGTGCTCCAGGTTGTACTCGACCTGCTTGGTGCGGCGGCGGTCGGTCTCATCGATCGCTGCCTGCATCGAACGGGTGATCTTGTCCGCATACAGGATCGCCTTGCCGCGCACGTTGCGGGCCGCACGGCCGATGGTCTGGATCAACGAGCCGGTCGAGCGCAGGAAGCCCTCCTTGTCCGCATCCAGGATCGCCACCAGCGAGACCTCGGGCATGTCCAGCCCCTCGCGCAGCAGGTTGATGCCGACCAGCACATCGAACTTGCCCAGACGCAGGTCACGGATGATCTCCACGCGTTCAACGGTATCGATGTCCGAGTGCAGGTAGCGCACGCGGATGCCGTGCTCGGTCAGGTACTCGGTGAGGTTTTCGGCCATGCGCTTGGTCAGGGTGGTGACCAGCACGCGGTCACCGGCCTTGATCCGCTCGTTGGCCTCGCTCATCAGGTCATCGACCTGGGTGCCGACCGGGCGGATCTCCACCACGGGGTCGATCAGGCCGGTCGGGCGCACGACCAGCTCGGCCATGTCCTCTCCGGCCTCGCGGAATTCATACGGACCCGGTGTCGCCGACACATAGATGCTGCGCGGGCAGCGCGCCTCCCACTCCTCGAAGCGCAGCGGACGGTTGTCCAGCGCCGACGGCAGGCGGAAGCCGAACTCGACCAGGGTTTCCTTGCGCGACCGGTCACCCTTGAACATGGCACCGATCTGCGGAATGGTCACGTGCGATTCGTCGATCACCAGCAGCGCATCAGCCGGCAGGTAATCGAACAGGGTCGGCGGCGGCTCGCCCGCGTTCTTGCCGGTCAAATGCCGCGAGTAGTTCTCGATGCCGTTGCAGAACCCCACTTCGGCCATCATTTCGAGGTCGAACTGGGTGCGCTGGGCCAGGCGCTGCGCCTCGACCAGCTTGTTCTGCGCGTACAGCTGCTCCAAGCGCTCCTTCAGCTCGACCTTGATGGTCTCCACCGCCGCCAGCACCCGTTCACGCGTGGTCGCGTAGTGGGTCTTCGGGTACACGGTGAAGCGCATGAGGTTGCGCATGGTCTCGCCGGTGAGCGGATCGAACATCGTGATCTTTTCCACCTCGCCATCGAACAGTTCGATGCGCAGGGCCTCACTGTCCGATTCCGCCGGGAACACGTCGATCACTTCACCACGCACGCGGAAGGTACCGCGCTGCAGCTCGTATTCGTTGCGCGTGTACTGCAGCTGGGTCAGGTGATTGATCAGGTCGCGCTGGTCGATGCGCTCGCCCTTGGACAGGATCAGGCGCAGCGACAGGTAGTCTTCCGGCGCACCCAGGCCGTAGATGGCCGACACGGTCGCCACCACGATCGCATCCGGCCGCGACAGCAGGGTCTTGGTCGCCGCCAGCCGCATCTGTTCGATGTGCTCGTTGATCGAACTGTCCTTCTCGATGAAGGTGTCCGACGACGGCACGTAGGCTTCCGGCTGGTAGTAGTCGTAATAGCTGACGAAGTACTCCACCGCGTTGTGCGGGAAGAACGCCTTGAACTCACCGTACAGCTGCGCCGCCAGGGTCTTGTTCGGTGCCATGATCAGCGTCGGCTTCTGGATCTGCTGGATGACGTTGGCGATGGTGTAGGTCTTGCCCGAGCCGGTGACGCCCAGCAGGGTCTGCTTGGCCACGCCAGCCTCGAAATTGCTGGTCAGCTTGGCGATGGCATCGGGTTGGTCGCCCGCCGGCGAATACGGCGAGACAAGTTGGAAACTGTCGCTCATGGTGTTGCCAGGTCTCGGGGAAAGGTAAGTATAGAGGGCGTCTGGTGACGGTCCGCTGAGGGGTTTCCGGGCAGGCAGGCGCGGCGGTGCCTGATGGCAGACGCGCCGGGACAGGCGGAAGCTGGAGGCATGCGCTGTGCCCCCGCTCCCGCTCCCGGCCCCTACACGCACCGCGGCATGCATCTGCTGGAACTGCTGGTGGCCGTGGCGGTGCTTGCGATACTGCTCGCCGCGGGCTGGCCAACGTTCCAGGCACTGCTGGTGCAGCAGCGCTCGGAAGCCACCCGCTTCAACCTACATTCCGGCCTGGCCACCGCGCGTACCCAGGCGATCATGCGCCGCGCCTTGGTCGGCCTCTGTGCAAGCACCGACGGCCGGCGATGCAGCGATGATTGGAGCCAGGGATGGATCGTGTACAGCACGGGTGGCCGACGACAACCGCCCTCGTCTGCCGATGCCGTCCTGCTGCATCAGTCAGGTCTCCCCAACGTCAGTATCCGTGCGACCAGCAACAGCGGTCGCGCACAACTCTATTTCCAGCCCGATGGCCGCAGCCCTGGAGCCAACCTGACGCTGCGCATCTGTGCGGATGGCCGTGAGCGCTCGCACGTAATTGTCAGCAACAGCGGACGTATCCGATCAACACGAACACGGTCCGATCAACCCTGCTGACAACAAAAAAGGCCTGCGGATAACCGCAAGCCTTTGATGCGTAATGCTTGGCGCCCGAAGTTGGACTCGAACCAACGACCCCCTGATTAACAGTCAAGTGCTCTAACCGGCTGAGCTATTCGGGCGGGGAGGCGCATTGTAATCACCTCCAACGGAGAGTGCAACACTCCCGTTCACAGCATCCGCATATACCCTTTCGCCCGCATTACCAGCATTCGGACAGCGCTCCCCCAGAGGTCTTCACGTTGGCCTGGTTGAGCGTCAAGCTACCGCATTTGTCCTTGGCCTGCGCATTGGCTGCCGTCGCGGTAAGCGTGAACGTGGACTGCGCGGTCTCCATTGACAGCGTGTAGGCAGCCGTACCGCCTTCACGAGGAGAGTTGATCGAATCAGCATTGCCCGGGAAGGTGAATCCCACATACGTGTTGTTGATCGTGTGGTAACGCTCGGCAAGCTGGGCGTATTCCACCAGGTCAGCCTTAGCCTGCGCCCGGCGCGACTTGCGCACGTGCTCACTGTAGTTCGGGTAAGCGATCGCAGCGAGGATCGCCACGACCGCTACCACGATCATCAGTTCAATCAGGGTGAACCCACGGGCCAAGCGGCCCGCCGCTGGCGTTGTGCGCATTTCAACAGCTCCCTGGCTCGACGAAGAACGGACAGCGATCACTGGATCTGCCTCCATGACTGGCGGCCACAGGGGTACGGCAGGTACATCGGTTCCGCACCCGCCACCGAAATCTGCATCACGCACGCTTCGCCTGGTGGCGTGGGCGGCGGTGTGCCCGGCTTGCCCGGATCCGGCGGCGCCAAGCGGGGCGCCACGGAGGTCGTGACGTCCCTGACCGGCGCATTGCCGCCGGTGTTCAGGGGTACACCGGCTGCACCAGCGCCAGGAGACTTGCCGTCAGGTGCTCCGAAGCGCACCTGCGACATCGCCGCTTCGCCATTACTGGCCTGCAGGCCAAACACCCAGTTCGAGCCATCCACCGAACAACCGTTAGACTCAGATGGAACATAGGTCGGTATGAACACCACCCCGGAAACGATGCGTGGATTGCCTACCGCGCGCTCCTTGTCGGCAAGTGTCACAGTCCAGCCACGACTCAGCGTCGGTATGGTGCCTGGGAGCAGCGTCCGCACATCATTCTCGAACTGCGCAGCAAATGAACGCAGGTTCGCCGACGTCAGAGGGGCGCTTGGCTGCCCGATTTCAGTGTCGTTGATGCCATACAACGCCTGCATCGCCGCATCATTTTCATCGCCGTAGTAGGAGAAGCTACCGGTCCCGAAGATCAGCATCACACCGCCGGAAGGCCCGGTAGTCACCGTCATGCCACCGGTGATCGGCTGGCGATAGGTTCGCCGGTCGTTGGCATCGACATGGGTATCGGTTGTGAACAGCGGAACCGTCGGTGCCGCGTCGGCGCGCAGGTCGAACTTCCAGATTGCGCCCCGCTTGTCAGCGGCATAGACGGTATCGGCCAAGCCATCGCGCACCCGGTCGTTCTGCGCAGACCCGCCCCAGCGATCCACTACCACAATGTTGCCGAGCCCGTTGCTGCCGGCGGGCAGGTTCGGGCCCGACTCTACCGCCTCGATCATGCGGATGGTCGGCGCCTTGCCGGCCACCATGTCGACCACGAACAACACCGCCTTGCCACTCTTGCTTTCATAGCCGTTGCCGAAGATCGCGCGGAAGCTCACCGAGCCATCAGAGTTCTTCATCGGCACGATGACCGGCTTGCCCAGCACGTGGCCGATATTGCTCCTTACGTCCTCATCCAGCGAGGCATTGAGATCACTGATCTCCCACAGCAGCGAACCGGTGCCGCCGAAGCTGGCCGGATCAGACACATCCAGCGCGAACACGCTGCGCCCACCGGCACCCGCCGTGCCGACCAGCGAGGTCGTCCAGCTTCCGCCGCTGTAGG
This sequence comes from Stenotrophomonas sp. G4, assembly GCF_003428825.1. NCBI lineage: Bacteria > Pseudomonadati > Pseudomonadota > Gammaproteobacteria > Lysobacterales > Lysobacteraceae > Stenotrophomonas > Stenotrophomonas sp. G4. The sequence continues at coordinate 1,539,540 of NZ_CP031741.1, read as the reverse complement.
TATCGCTGATCGTCACCGGGCCATCGACATAGTAGCGATGCTGGAAGCGCTGGACGTTCTGGTTGGTGGGGTCATTGGGCAGCAGCAGGTTGCCCATGTGGCCCAGCGCCGTGGACGGGATGTAGGCAAACAGTTCCTTGCCACCATCGCTGTCCATCTTGCCGTCCGCGCCCATGCCACCATCGAATGCGTGCAACATGCCGTCGTTGGCAGCGGCATATACCATGTAACGGCGGTCATTGCGCTTGGTGACCATGTAGTCGGCATAACTGCTGCCCATCGTGCCCGGCAGGCGACGGAACCCGTAGTCATCCAGGGGTGAACTCAGCGCCGGCGTGGAGGTAATGATGTCTCCCAGCACCGTGCTGCGGTCGCGCAGCGTGCCGCCATTGCGCTTTTCGCTGACGGTTTCTCCACGCAGGTAGGCAACCGCCGTCGCCGGGTCCTTGGCCAATCCCTCCAGCTCCGAAGCGCTGCAGATCAGGATGCCCGGATACATCTCCCCCGACTTGTCACACAGGTTGGCAAGACTGACGTTGCCATCGGTGAAATCAACGAGTTCGCCGTCACGCCAGAAGCGGATACGGCGCGACGCTGCCGCCGGCATCCGAGCCGACGCCTCCCAAGCCTCTTCCGAGACGACCTTGCGTGTCGATTCGTCCACCTTCAGCGTGAACGCGCGCAGCTTGCTGTACCAGTCGGTGCCGTTGTTGGTTGCCTCGTAGAACGGCTCCACCGACAGCGAGCCGACGCCGATACGAGCCCCCGTCAACGAACGCGAGCCGGACGGCGTGGCCCCCTGGGCAACATTGCTGATGATCCGGCGCATGGCAGCGGTGATTTCGCCCGGGCGCGTGGCGTTGACCATCTCGCCGCGGGTGTCATATACCGCGTTCCACAGCTCGTCGACCGCTTCCGGCTTGAGATCCTGCGTCGTGGTCGGGAAATTGGGCTTGACGACATAGGGATCTGGGCTGAGCACCCAAGGCCTCTTCGGATCCGGAAGGTACTTGACGCCGAACTCCTTGCCCAGCGTACCCAGCGTCACGCCATAGAAATTCATGTGCAGATGCGTGTTGCAGTCCAGTGAAGGGTCCGGATTGGGCCCCTTGCACTCGGCAGGAACCGGCACTGCCCCTTCTTTGGTATCGAGGCTGGGAACCAGGGAGTTCTTGTAATAGGGCGCTACCAGATCCCTCATCAATGTCTTGTTTTCTTCTTCATTGATGTAGCCATCGGTGAACAGCATGCCTGCATTCTTCTGGCAGGACAGCAGCACGGGAGGATTCTTATCCGTATCCTGGATCGTACGCTGGAACTGCTTGCCGAGGTAGTCCGCAGCCGAACGGTTCGGTGTGCTGCTGCCGGCGCGCATCTCACCGATGATCTCACCCAGCAGCCGTGCTCTTTCCGATTCAGTGGTCATGTTGAACATGGTCACCGGACGTTGACCATTGATGCGGAACCAGCCTACGCGGAGATTGGTGGTGTCGTACAGTGCATTGGTAGCGGCACCGATCAACGCCTCACGACGCGTCCGGTACAGGCTGAACCAGTTTGCGAAGCTCTGCATGGCAGCGTTGTACTTGCCCTCGTCCTTGTTGAAATTCTCCAGCTTGATTTCATACTTGTAGAGGGTGCCTGGCCGCCCACCAGCTGGATTGGTAATCGCCACCGGAGTGGCGGTATAACCATACTCGGCAGGCAACGTGGCAGGATCCGCCAGGAAGAACGTGGCCGGATAGAAGGCCACAGCAGCATCGCAGGATGAGCTGCTGATGGTGGCCTCGCGGGTGACCCTGAGGAATCGGTCTTCCTTCTGGGTAACTCCACCGCTCAAGTTGCACCGACCGCTCTCGATACGGGTACCTACCGGCAGCTTCATGCCGGAACGAAAGCGGAAGCGCCAGTTCGCCGGATCCTTGGCCCCCGTAGCCATGCTGGTCAATAAGGAATCCACAGTCAGATTCAGTGAACCGCCGATTCTGGAGGGTGCACCAGTCGGTCGGGGATCAAGAGGCGCATTGGCCGACTTGATCTCCATGTAGTTGGAGGCAGCCTCGCCCGACAGGCCCGTCTTCCAACCGGGGTAGGTTTCGCGGGGATCGTAATACGACGGGTTGACGTCCGGGGAACGTGCGAATCCAAAATTGTCGAGCGGCGGTATGGCCACCTGGCCATCACGCCCATAACTCGGAAATACGTACAGATAGCGCTGCACGGAATCACCGTAGCCGTTGGCAACGCCCTGGTTGTAGAAGCTGCTGCCATCCCAGCGATAGACACCATCACGGGTATTGTTCAGCGTTTCCCACAGCATCGAGCCGGAATCATCCAGTGCCATCAGGAATGCCGGTGGCGTCTGCACCTGGATGTTCAGCGGCGCCTGCGCCAGCGTACCCTGGGCCTGGGCCGCCATCAGGCTGTAGATGAAGTAGCCTCCCCCCAGCGCCAGTGCGGCACCGCCAGCGGCCATGAAGCGGAATTTGCGCGAAGCCATGGCCTGCATCCTCAGAGTTTGAATACGGTATCGATGACCACTGCGGACGAGCTGGCATCAGCATCGTCGGTGGCGAATCCGGTAATCTGGTAGATCGGTGTGACGTCTTCGAGCGGCCGGCCCATCTCCAGCGCCGATTCGCCGATCACGCAGCTGTCGATCTGTCGTACGTTGACGGCCGGCCGGGTATCGTCGCGGCGGCCTTCGGCCCAATCGGCCGGGTCGAAGCCATCATCGCAGACGCGCGACAGATCGCTGGCCTGCACCAGGCTGTCGCTACTGACATCCTTGCGATTGGCGATCTGCTCCACGGTGCGCTCGGCGGCACGTACCACGCCCTCGGAATTCTGGAACGCCCGGTTGGCTGCCCGGTAATTGGCCGCCATCTTTTCCTGCATGCCCGCCACCTGCATGCCGGCGATGCCCAGCAATGCCAGCAGGATGAGCATGATCAGCGCGACATAGAGCACGGCACCGCGCTGCTGGCGGGGAGCGGCAACGCGCCTGAACGAACGCGGGAAGGTCGTCATGGTCAGTTTCCGAACAGGCGATTGCGCAGTGCAATCGAGACTTCATAGCTGGAACGGTAATGCCCGTCCGAGCGGTCGCCGTTGGCGAAGCTGACACCAAGCACGGAGAACGCATTGGCGGGTGCCGTCGACGACGAAGGCGACGGACTGCGGGCCAACAAGCCCACCTGCACCTGTCCGACGCGCAACCATTGCGCGGCGCCGTCGGCATTGGCGTCGGTGCTGACACCACCCGCCGCAGCCAGCCTGGTGATGTTGCCGGCCGGCGGGGTGGACAAGCCAATGTTGGCGGTGGTGTCCAAGCCATACATCAACTGCAGGCTCTCGATACCCTCCACCAGTTCTTCATTGCTCGCATAGGCCCCACCACTGTTGGCACGCGCACGCCGCAAGCCGGGTTGCTGCGTGTCCGGGTTGATGCCCACGTAATAGACCATCGATTCGGCGCGATAGAGCATGGTCTGTCCGGTCGGTTGCGCGGCATACCGCGACAGATCGAGCGAGTTCGCAGTTACCCGTGCACCATCCAGCTCCCCAGCAAAGATATCGGCGTGGCCACAGTCTGCGATGCCGAACAGAGTTGGCACCCCGACACCATCACGGGTCAGCCGGGCAACGCTGGAACTGTCCATGTCCAGCACGGCGTTGCCACCATCAGAGGAGATGCCCGTCACCGGCACGCCTTCAGGCGCCAGATAGCGCAGCACCAGGACATCACTGCCTCCGGCCGGTGTCGGGCTGAGCCCGGCAATCGCATCCGGCAGGGCCGCTGGAGCGGACCACGCCGCGCCCAGGGTGAGGCTGCCACCAGGCGCTGTTTCCGGCGCATCAAAGCCCTGGATGGATACCGAGAAGTCCAGCGGGCTGCCATCTCCAGTGGCTGCAGTGAAATGCGATACCGGATCGCCCTGGTTTTTCACCACATGCGCCTGGTCATTGACACAGCCCATGTGCCCGGCCATGCGGATGTCGCGCTCGAGGAAGTCCAGCGCGAAGCGTGCATTCTCCTGCACGCGCGAGGCACCCTCGGACAGGCGCGAGGCGGTCTGCGAGGCCATGAAGACCTGCACCACCCCCAGCATCAGCACCAGGCTGATCACCAAGGCGATCATCAATTCCACCAGCGACAGGCCGGCCATGGTGGCGCGTCGGTTCAGGCGCATGCTCACAGCTCCGTGGCCAGTGCAAAGGTGGTGGCCTTGTCCGGATCATCCGGATCCCAGCGCTGGTCGCCCCACGTGATGGCCACATTGACGACGCCACCGTTGTAGGTGACTTCTGCCCCCGCATCATCTCCCAACGCCCTCACCACCTGGCACTGCCAGCGCACGATCTTCTTTTCAATGGAGACGTCGCCAGTATCGCTGGTGCATGCGGTGGCGGCGGTCTTGCTGCCTGCCGCGAACGATGCGCCGGTGTACCAGGCCGCCTGATAGCGGTTGCTGCGCATCTGCTCGGTCAGGTCATACGCCAGATTGGTAGCCTGGGTTCGATAATTTGCGCTTTGCACGAAGCGAACATTCATGGTCTGCAGCAGAGCGAAGCCCAGCAGGCCGAATGCCAGCACGATGATGGCGATCAGCACTTCCAGCAGGGTGAAGCCCCCGGCTTGGCGTGCGCGGAAAGAGTTGGATTTCATGGGCAAGCTTCCTTGGCACTGCGGATCTGTCCTGAGGCGTTCACCGTTACTGTGCGCTTGTGCAGTGCCCCCCCGCTGCAGACATCCGGTTCCAGCAGGACATCCTGATCAGCGCTGGCGCGGCGGCGCCCACGGCCATCGAAGGCGATTTCGTCCGACGGCCCGGTGATCTTCAACTTCGGGTTGCCGCTGACGAAGCGGAGGACGGTTTCGCCTGAAGACATCACACCGTCGCCGCTGGCATCAGCGAAGGCCAACATGCCACTGGACCAGGCACCGTCACAGCTCGCACCGTCGCTGCTGCCGCACACACCACCGCCGCGGTTGCTCCGGATCGCCTCGCTGCGCGCGAGACTGAGCAAGCCTAGGATCTCATTGTTGGTTGAGCTCACCCGGCTTGAGCGGATCGTGCCCTGGAAGCTTGGAAAGGCAATCGCGGCCAGGATCGCCACTACGGCAACGGTGACCATCAACTCAATCAGCGTGAAGCCGTTTTGCCGGCGCAAAGACATTGGACGCTCCCCAGCGTGTTGGTGCCCACGATGGCGCACCGGCCTGCCGCCGGCAAGCGGCGGCAGGATGAACGGTCAGATCCGGGCGACGGGCGTCAAAGCCTTGACATCCCGCCCTCCCCCACCGGTCCGGCGCGGTCCCCGCCGCGCCGTCCAGCCACCCTCGCCTCGCTTACGCCAGCACTTGGTAGCAGGGCTGGTATTCACCGGAGATCTTCATCCGGCGCTGCTCGACGAAGGCCCGCAGCAGCGCGTCCAGCGCCTGCATCATGTCGGGGTCGCCATGGATCTGGAACGGCCCGAACTCCTCGATGCGGCGCATGCCGTCTTCCTTCACGTTGCCGGCGACGATGCCCGAGAAGGCCCGGCGCAGGTCGGCGGCCAACGCGTGCGGCGCACGCCCGTGGTGCAGGTCCAGCGCCGCCATCGCTTCGTGGGTCGGCACGAACGGCTGCTGGTATTCCCACGGAATCTCGATGGACCAGTTGAAGAAGAACGAATCCTTCTGCGCCAGGCGATGCTCGCGCACGCGCTTGATGCCGGCCGACATCTTCTTGGCCACCGCCACCGGGTCGCCGATGACGATTTCGTAGCGCTCGGCCGCAGCGTCGCCCAGGGTCAGGCGGATGAAACGGTCGATCTGCTCGAAATATGGCGCGGCCACGGTCGGGCCGGTCAGGATCAACGGGAACGGCAGGTCCTTGTTCTCCTCGCGCAGCAGGATGCCGAGCAGGTACAGGATCTCCTCGGCGGTACCCACGCCACCGGCGAACACGATGATGCCGTGGCCGATGCGGACGAAGGCTTCAAGGCGCTTCTCGATGTCCGGCATGATCACCAGGTGGTTGACGATCGGGTTCGGCGACTCGGCCGCGATGATGCCCGGCTCGGTCAGGCCGATGTAGCGCGTCACGGTCCGGCGCTGCTTGGCATGGGCGATGGTGGCGCCCTTCATCGGGCCCTTCATCGCGCCCGGGCCGCAGCCGGTGCAGATGTCCAGGCCGCGCAGGCCCAGCTCGTAACCGACCTGCTTGGTATACAGGTATTCGTCGCGCGAAATCGAGTGACCGCCCCAGCAGACCACCAGGTTCGGATCACCCGGGTTGAGGATGCGCGCATTGCGCAGCAGCCCGAACACCGCATTGGTGATGCCCTCGGACGACTCCAGCTCGGCCGCGTAGGCCGGGCCCATCTCGATGGCCATGTACGCCAGGTCGCGGACCACCGCGAACAGCAGCTCGGCCACGCCGCGGATGATCTCGCCATCGACGAACGCCATCGCCGGCGCATTGGCCAGGTCGATGCGCACGCCGCGATCCTGCTGTGCGACCTGGATGTCGAAATCGGGGTAAAGATCGCGCGCGGCGCGCGGATCATCGGAGGCACTGCCACTGGTCAGCACGGCCAGCGCGCAGCGGCGCAGCAGCTCGTGCATGCCACCACTGGAGGCGTCGCGCAGGCGCGCAACCTCGGCCCGCGACAGCACATCCAGGCCACCACGCGGGTAGATCCGCGCGTCCTGCACCGGCAGCGTCCGCGCTGCCTTTTCATTCGTTGTCATATCCACTTTTCTGCTTCCTTCAAGGTTTCCGACTGTACTGCCGCCCCCTTAAAAAGCAAAACGGCCGGGAAGCCCGACCGTTGGATAGGTGCGTCCCGCGTTCGCCGCTCCGGGACCGCTTCGGCGGCATCTGCGCCGCGCACGCGGGCTGATGCTACGCCGATGCCCTGCCCCTCGCAAGGATTATCACCTGAACGGAAAACGGCCGGGTTTCCCCGGCCGTTTCCCTTTACTGCTTCAGGCTCTGAAGGATCAGAACTTGTACTTCAGGGTCAGCTGCATCGACCAGCGCGACACGGCGGTGTTGCCCTTGTCGTTGTTGTTTTCCTGGATCGACGAATCGTCAGCACCGGTGAACGAGTACACATACTTGCCGGTGGCCGGATCGATACCGGCGTAGTTGGCAACACGGCGGGTCGAGTAGAAGCCGTAATCGTCGATCAGGCCCCACTTCTTGTTGATCAGGTTGCCGACATTCATGATGTCCAGCGCGATCTCACCCTTGTGGCTCTTCACGAAGCCCGGGAACTCCTGGCTGATGCGGACGTCGAAGGAATTGATCCACTTGGCACGGTGCTGGTTGGCCGGAACGACGCTGCCACGGTAGGCCTCGAGCTCCGGATTCTTTGCGAGCCAGTCGAAGAAGCTCTTCTCCATCGCCGCGCCACCGGTGAACAGCACGTCGCCCGGTGCATTCGGCACGTAGAACAGGTCGTTGGTGGTTGCACCATCGCCGTTGGCATCGTTGTAGAAGATGTAGCTGTACGGACGGCCCGAGCGACCTTCGTAGAACAGGCCGATGCGGGTGGCGTTATCACCGAAGAAGTTGTGCTTCCATTCCAGGGTGCCGGTGATGCGGTCCTTGATCGCGTAACGCGAATTGTAGGCCACGTCTTCATTGGCATTGAAGATCAGCGTGTTGTTCCAGTTCGAGGTGTTCTGCGAGCTGGACAGCGGGCTGACTTCCTTCGACTGGGTGTAGGTGTAACCCAGCGACCAGCCCCAGTTCTCGGTCAGCGGCTTGGCCAGCGAGAAGGTCGCCTGGCTGCCACGGCCCTTGTCGGTGTTGCGCATGACCAGCACATCGCCCATGTCGCTCGGACGGTTGGCGCGGTCACCCGCCCCCTTGGTGCCGGTGGACATGCCGAAGTTGGTGCCCTTTTCGATACGGGCGTTGGCCGGGTTGCGACCCGCGTCGTTCCAGTAGATGGCACGGCCGTCAGGGCCGTAGGTGGTCGGCGCGGACACGTCCAGGCGGTCGAAGTAGATGCCGTCCTTGACCTTGGTCACCAGCAGTTCGGCCGACGCCACGATGCCGTACCACGGCAGCTCATGGTCGAACGCCAGGTTGGCCTTCCACACCGACGGCAGGCGGGTGCCCGGCGCGATGATGTCCACGTTCTGACGGGCCGAAGCCGGGCCACCGGCCGGAACATACGGGTTGTTGCCGTCCGGGGTGAAGGAACCCACCGGCGGGTTGCGCTGGTCATACTCGATGTAGTTCAGACCGGTGTTCTGGTACGCACCGGCCAGCCAGACGTTCGGGGCGGCGCCACCGAACAGGCCCACGCCACCGCGCAGCTGGGTCGGACGCTCGCTGTCGAAGGTGTAGTTGAAGCCGACACGCGGCTGCACCAGGTTCTTGTCGACCAGCTTGGTGTTGTTGAAGCCGTACAGCTGCTCGATACGGGGGTTGTACAGGCGCTGGCTGCTGAAGTCAGGCATGTCGATGCGCACGCCGAACATCAGGTTCAGGTTGTAGTTGATCGCCCAGGTGTCCTGCACGAACACGCCGGTGTTCTTCAGGGTGAAGTCGGCCGGGATGTCACTGCGGCTGCCGTCGGCGCGCGGCGCACGCAGCTGGTAGCGCGCGGCCCTGCCCGCCAGGAAGTCGTTGACGCTGTCGAATTCGTAGACGCCGTTGAGATTGCGGCCATAGAAGTTCATCAGCTCGTTCTTCGAATAATCGAAGCCGAACTTGACGGTGTGGTCACCGACGTACCAGGTACCCGCACCGAAGGCGCTCAGCTCCTTCGACTCGACGATGTTGACGTGGGAATTCTGCTCGGTACCGACGTACAGCGAATCGTTGCCCGAGCGGATGCGGATCTGCGGCATGTCGACCAGCGGCACGCGGTTGGCCGAGTAATCCTTGTGCGAGACCTTGAACTCGGTCGAGAAGTTCTCGGACCAGTCGCTGAACAGTTCACCCATCCAGGTTTCGTATTCGGTCGGCTGCTGGTACCAGAAGTTGCTCAGCGAGATCGCGCTGCTGCTGACCTGCGGGAAGCGAACGACGTTCTGCTCCATCTTGTTGTAGCGCAGGGCGGCACGATGGTTCTCGTTGATGTTCCAGTCCAGCTTGACCGCGTACTCTTCGATTTCGGTCTTGCTGTTCGGCGCAGCCAGGCTGCCCGGGTCATACCCCAGGTTGCCCAGGTAGTTCTGGACATCGGTGATCTGCTGCTGGGTGATGGTGCCCTTGCCGATCGGGGTGTCGCTCAGGCTGATGCCGGCGGCCGAGCGCTCGTACTTTTCGTAGTTGCTGAAGAAGAACAGCTTGTCCTTGACGATCGGGCCGCCGAAGGTCATGCCATAGGTCTTCTCGTCCTCGAAGCCGTTGAAGTCCTGGCGGTCACCTTCCAGGCGCGAACGGACCATGTCCTTGTCGCGGTACGAACCGTACACGGTGCCGTGGAATTCATTGGTGCCCGACTTGGTCACGGCGTTGATCACCGCGCCGGTACCACCAGCGATGGTGGTGTCGTAGTTGGCCAGGTCGATGTTGATTTCCTGGATGGCGTCCATCGACACCGGCTGACGCTCGGTCGGCAGGTTGTTGGAGCCCAGGCCGAACGGATCGGAGGCACTGATGCCGTCGATGCGGATGGCGTTGTAACGGGTGTTCTGGCCACCGGCCGAAATCGCACCGTCAGCCTTGCTGACCTGCGAGATGCGCGGGTCGAGGCGGACGTAGTCCTGGATGTTGCGGTTGGCCGACGGCAACGCATCCATCGTTTCGCGGGTCACGTTGGTGCCGGTGCCCATCTTGTTGGCGCTGAAGATGTCCAGGCCACCCGCGGTCGCGACGACGTTCACGGCATCCAGGTTGGTGGCGGCAACATCGCCGGCCAGGTTGGCGTTGACCGTGTTGACCTGGTTCAGGTTCAGGTAGACACCTTCTTCGGTCTTGGTGCCCTCACCCGGCTTGGTGATGGTGATGGTGTACGGACCACCCACGCGCAGACCACGCGCGTTGTAACGACCCGACGCATCGGTGGTCGCGCGCGAAACAGTGCCCGACTCGGTGTGGGTGATGGTGACTTCAGCACCGGCCACGGGGGTGCCCGCGTTGGACACGACCTGGCCGCCGACACCGGCAGAGGTGCTCTGGGCGAAGGCGGGAGCGGCGGCGAGCGCAGCCACGAGACCAAGGGTAAGCTTGGACATCCGGAGTGGGTGGGTCATTTTTCGGTAGCCTCGATGCGAGTTGGGCGATGGCGGAAAAAAAGCGCATCCAAGCAGCCTTGCGGGTGGCTGACTGGACATTTATCTGGGGTTCCCTACCGTGAACGGCAGCTGCCGCAACGGTTAACACTAGATTAACACGCTACGCTTTGAATGTGACGGTTGTGCGACAAACGGCACCGGATCGCAACGCTATCGTGACGGAACCTTCATTCCGCTTTACGAACGCCTTCACCCGCCGATGGCGGATTGCCCGCATCGAACACCTGCCCACGCCATGCCAGCCCAGCGGCGGACAAGAGGGTTACGGCCGCTGCAGCAGCGGCCTCCGGACCACATGCGGCCGGATCCTGGTCGATCGAGTAGGCCCGCGCCCGCAGGGCGGTGCGCAAGGGGCCGGGATACAGGCCACTTACCCGCACCGGGCTGCGGGCCAGCTCGTCATGCAGGCTGCCGATCAGCCCGCGCAGGCCGTACTGGGCGGCACCGTAGCCGCCCCAATACGCCTGCCCGACCCGTTGGGGGGCATCGACGGTGAACACCAGCGCCGCATCTTCACGCTGGCGCAGCAACGGCAGGCAGGCCTGGGCCAGCCAGGCCGGAGCGGTCAGGGTGACGTGCACGGCGCGGGCGAAGCTGGCCGGGTCGGCCAGCTCGAACGGGGTCAGGCCGGGAAAATGCGCTGCGCAGATCAGCAGGCCATCAAGGCGCCCCAACTCCTGCGCCACCGCCTGGGCCAGTTCGGCATAGTCGTCGGGACCGGCACCTTCCAGATCCATCGGGTACAACAGGGGCTCCGGCCCGACCGCCTGCACCTGGGCGTAGACCCTGTCCAGTCTTCGTGGCTTGCGCCCCAACAGGACCACGGTCGCCCCCGCTTCGGCAGCGGCAACAGCGGCAGCGCTGCCGAGCCCGCCGCCCGCACCGGCAATGAGTACCACACGATCCTGCAACGGGCGGCCATCGAGCGCCCCGTCTGCCGGTGACGTCGATGGCCAGGCGCTCATCCCTGCGCGGCCTCTTCGACGATGCGCTTGAGCTCGCCGGCTTCGAACAGTTCCATGACGATGTCGCAGCCGCCGATCAACTCACCGTTGATGAACAGCTGCGGGAAGGTGGGCAGATTGGAGAAGCGCGGCAGGTTGGCGCGGATCTCCGGCTCTTCCAGCACATTGACCGTGCGCAGTGCGACGGCGCCTGCGGCCATCAAGGCCTGCACGGCGCGGCTGGAATAGCCGCACATGGGGTACTGCGGGGTGCCCTTCATGAACAGCACGAGCGGGTAACGATCCACCTCGGCCTGGATTTGCTGCATTACCGCCACACCTCACTCCTTGCTTCGCCGGACGAACCAACCGCGATGGTCGGCTAGACTGCCCACGGTAGCCGCCATTGTAAGCCGATGGTACCGGCTGCCGCCGCCCCCTGGCCACGAACCCGTCCATGCCCGTCGAACTGCCCGCCCTGCCCTACCTGCCCTCGTCCCTGCAGCCGCACCTGTCGGCACAGACCGTGGAACTGCATCACGGCCGCCACCATCGCGCCTACATCGAGGCGGTCAATGCCGCCATTGTCGGCACCGAATGGGAAGAAGCCACGCTGGAGGACATCGTCCGCCACGCCCAGGGCGCGCTGTTCGACGCCGCCGCACAGGCCTGGAACCACGGCTTCTACTGGCAGTGCCTGCGCCCGCGCGGTGGTGGCGAGCCGCAGGCCCGCCTTGGCGAACTGGTCAAGCGCCAGTTCGGCGACGGCCAGCGCCTGCGCGAGGAGTTCAATCGAACCGCGCTTGGCCTGTTCGGCTCCGGCTGGGTGTGGCTGGTGCAGCACCCCGGCGGGCAGCTCGGCCTGCAGGCCACCCGCAATGCGGGTACGCCGCTGACCGGCGACAGCACGCCGCTTCTCTGCTGCGATGTCTGGGAGCACGCGTACTACACCGACTACCAGAATGATCGTGCACGCTATCTGGAAGCATTCTGGCAACTGGTGAACTGGGAGTTCGCCGAGAGCCAGCTGCGCTGAGACCGACGGGCATCCGCATCCGCCGGGCATGGCCCGGCGCTACCGGCATCACGCCTGGCCGTGGTGGATGCTCATCCTGGTCGGCCCTGCTCTGGTAGATGCCCACCTTGGTGGGCGTTGCCGGCCAGCGGCCGGCACTACCGGGTTCAGCGGCGCCTGCCGGCCGACGGCCGGCATCACCTTGGTCAGCCGTTACGCAGCGCGTGTACCGCGGGGGCCACCTGGGCCTGGCGGTCGAGCTCCAGGCCTACCTGCTCCAGCGCATCGGCCAGTGCGTCGGCATCATCATCACGCAGGGTGGCGTGACCCACCTTGCGGCCGTCACGCGACTCCTTGCCGTAATCGTGCCAATGGCCACTGGCCTGCTGCAGCACCGGCGCCGGATCGGGCATCGCCCCCAGCCAGTTCAGCATGCAGGCATGGCCGAGCATGCGGGTACTGCCCAGCGGCAGGCCGAGCACCGCACGCAGATGGTTCTCGAACTGGGACGTCTCGCTGCCTTCGATGGTCCAGTGACCGGAGTTGTGCACGCGTGGCGCCATCTCGTTGGCCAGCAGTTCACCGTCGCGGCAGAACAGTTCGAGCGCGAACACCCCCACGTACTGCAGGTGTTCGGCAACACGACGGGCATAGCCGATCGCCGCTTCGTGCTCGGCAGCGGACAGCACCGCCGGTGCGACGCTGGCCGACAGCACGCCGTCGATATGCCAGTTGCCGGTGACTGGCCAGGCCTGGAAGCTGCCATCGCGGCCGCGCACGGCCACCACGCTGACTTCGCGCTGGAAGGCGACAAAGCCCTCGAGGATCAGGCCGGTGCGCTCGACCTGCGCCCCCAGGGCCTGCCATGCCGCATCGATGTCCGCTTCGCTGCGCAGGCGGAACTGACCCTTGCCGTCGTAGCCCAGGCGGCGGGTCTTGAGGATGCATGGCAGGCCGAATTCGGCGGCCCTGGCAGCCAGCTCGTCGCGGCTGCGGATATCGGCGAAGGCCGGCAGCGGAATGCCCAGCTGCTGGAACAGGGTCTTCTCGCTCAACCGGTCCTGGGCCACCGCCAGCGCCGACGGCGGCGGGTAGACCGGCACGCGGTCGGCCAGCCATTGCGCGCTGTCCGCCGGCACGTTCTCGAAATCGAAGGTGATCACATCGACTTTGGCGGCGAACTCAGCCAGTGCCTGGCGATCATCGAAGGCACCGACGGTGAGCGGTGCCAGCGGGCCACTGCAGGCGTCGGCCGCCGGATCATACAGTTCGAAGCGCAGTCCCAGCGGCGCACCGGCCAGGACCATCATGCGGGCGAGCTGGCCGCCGCCGAGGATGCCGACGGTCAGGCTCATTGGCGCGGATCGTCGTGGGCCATCACGTCTTCGGTCTGGCGCGCGCGGAAGCTGTCCAGCGCCTGGCCGATGGCCGGCTGGTCGCTGGCCAGCATCGCGGCGGCAAACAGTGCGGCATTGGACGCACCGGCATTGCCGATGGCGAAGGTGGCGACCGGGATGCCGGCCGGCATCTGCACGATCGACAGCAGCGAATCCATGCCGTTGAGGGCCTTGGACTGCACCGGCACGCCCAGCACCGGCACCGCGGTCTTGGCCGCGATCATGCCCGGCAGATGCGCGGCACCGCCGGCGCCGGCGATGATCGCGCGCAGCCCGCGCGAACCGGCCTGCTCGGCATAACTGAACAACACATCCGGCGTCCGATGCGCGGACACCACCTTCACTTCGAACGGAACACCCAGAGCTTCAAGCTTCTGGGCGGCGTGCTGCATGGTTTCCCAGTCGGAGCGGGAACCCATGACGATGCCGACAAGCGGCGCGATCGGGTTGGGGGTCATTGGCCGTCACCTGCCTTAAAGACGTATTCTAGCCATCTTCCACGCAAGACGAAGAACCATGGATCGCAAGCTGCTCGACCTGCTGGTATCGCCCGACACCCGCCAGCCCCTGTCCCTGCTGGATGGCAAGGGCCTGGAAGCCCTCAACCGGGCGATCGCCGCCGGTTCCGTCAACCGCGCCGATGGCAACCCGCTGGCGCAGCCGCTGCGCGAAGCCCTGGTCACCCGCGACCGCAAGCAGGTGTTCCGCGTCGACGACGGCATCCCGGTGCTGCTGGCCGAAGAAGCCATCCCGACCGCACAGATCGCCGACTTCCCGGCCGCATGAGCGCGCTGCCGACGCCGGATGCAGCCGTCGTCGCGGCCGATGTCGCCCGCGCGTTGGCCGAGGACCTGGGCAGCGGTGACGTCACCGCCGCCCTGCTGCCCGACCAGCCCGACAGCGCCTACCTGCTGTGCAAGCAGGATGCGGTGATCGCGGGCCGCCCGTGGTTCGACGCCACCCATCGCGCACTCGATGCGGACGTGCAGATCGAGTGGCGGGTGGCCGAAGGCGACAGCGTCAGTGCCGGCACCGTGCTGGCCCTGCTGCACGGGCGCAGCCGCAGCCTGGTCAGCGCCGAACGCACCTCGCTGAATTTCCTGCAGACCCTGTCCGGCACCGCCACCACCACGGCCCGCTACGTGGCTGCGGTGGAAGGCACAGGTACGCGCATCCTTGATACCCGCAAGACCCTGCCCGGCCTGCGCCTGGCCCAGAAATACGCGGTGCGGTGCGGTGGTGGCGACAACCACCGCTTCGGCCTGTACGACACGGTGATGCTGAAGGAGAACCACATCCGCGCGGCCGGTTCACTGGCTGCCGCTGTGTCGGCCGCCCGCCAGCAATGGCCACAGCTGCCGCTGGTGGTCGAGGTCGAGGACCTGGAACAGCTGCGGCAGGCGCTGGAAGCCGGCTGTGAACGCATCCTCCTGGACGACTTCAGCCCGGAACTGCGGCGCGAAGCGGTGCGCATCACCGAAGGCCGCATTCCACTGGAGGTGTCCGGCAGCGTCGGCCTCGGCGGCCTGCGCTCGATCGCCGAAGATGGCGTGGACTGCATTTCCATCGGCGGCCTGACCAAGCACGTGCAGGCAATCGACCTGTCGTTGAAACTGGGTCCGCCACCGGGTTGAGGGTGGATTGGCGGATCGTGATGTTGCCGGCCAGCGGCCGGCACTACCGTTCTCACACCCGGCGTTCACAACGGCGCTGCGACGCTGCGGCCATCCCCCACAGGAGCCGCGCATGCGCCGGATGCTCTTGCCTGCCTGCCTGCTGCTGGCCGCGACGCCTTTCTCGGCCGCCGCTGCCGAAGCCTGCGATGTCCCACCGCGTTTCGGCCTGAGCCCATTGGCGGTCGCCATCCGCACCACCGCCTGCAACGAGCATCGGCTCTGGTATCGCCCCTTCATCGACCGTGACGGCCGCGCCGCCAGCCTCAGTGTCACCGAGGCCGAAGGCGATCACCTGGCCGACAACGGCCTGATCGCCTGGCAACGGGTCACCAGCTACTGGCGCGAAAGCGGCACGCTCAACGCGCTGGGCAGCCAGCCCGGCGCCAGCAGCTGCCTGGCGCCGCTGGGCACGCGTTACACCGACAGCGATTGCCGCGCCTTCCTGATCGACAATCCGTGGTCGGCGGCCTTCATTTCCTGGGTGATGGTGCGTGCCGGCGTACCCGGCTTCAATACTTCCCCACGCCATATCGACTACATCCGCGCCGCCTACCAGGCAGGCCCTTCCGGCGTGCCCTACCGCCTGGTGGACCCGGCCACCGCCAAGCCTGCGCCGGGCGATCTGCTGTGCTTCCTGCGCGACCGCAGCAGCACGCTCAGTTACAGCGGCTTGGTGCAGGCCCTGGGCAACGGCTCGGTCGGCCATTGGAAATCGCATTGCGAAGTGGTGGTGGCGGCCAACCTCGGTGGCGACCAGACGCTTTACCTGGTGGGTGGCAATGTCATGAACACCGTGGCGATGCGCCTGCTGCAACTGGATCGCACCGGCACGATCAAGCTGCCGCCGCCGCGCGAGCGCGACACCACCGGCATCGACCCGACCTGCACGCCGGGCCGCGAGGACGAATGCAGCTTCAACCGGCAGGATTGGGCCGCGCTGCTGCAGTTGAATGCCACTGCGCCGCAGCTTGCACCGCTTCCAACAGTGATTCCCGCTGCACCGCCGCAGCAGTCGGTGGAGCCCGGCAGCGTTCGCTGAGCACATGCCGCTTGATCCGGTCGCCATTCGTCGCCATCTTTGGCGGATCGACACCTGACGGCTGACGCCATGCCCACCCTGCTGTTGCTGCTGATTGCCGGCGGTATCGTCTACTTCTTCTGGAACGCAGCGCGTTCGGCCGCCGAACGTGCGATCGAGCTGGGCCGCAACGCCTGCCGTGCCGCCGATGTGCAGTGGCTGGACCAGGCGGTGCACGCCACGGGCCTGCGCCTGTCGCGCGGGGAAGACGGACGCCTCGGCTTCGAACGCACCTTCAAGTTCGAGTATTCCTACGACGGCATCGATCGCCATGTCGGCCGCATGGTGCTGCGCGGCGACCAGCTGGTTTCATTCACCGGCCCGGGCGCGGCGCGGATCAGCCAGATCCGTGCGGGCACCGAAGATGCCGAGGACGTGTAGGGGCTGAAGGTGTGCCGACCAGCGGTCGGCCCCACCATTACTTGACCACGCGCAGGGTCGGGCGGCCTTTCGGCGGCGGACCAGCCGGCGGCGTGTCGTCCGGCGGCGTCTGCTCACCGTCGTGCAGCAGCTCGTCGCTGGCCGGCGCCGGCTCGCCACCGGGAATGTCATCCGGCAGCGCCATGCCCTGCCCGGTTTCACGGGCATATACCGCCAGCACGGCGCTGATCGGCACCTGCACCGGATAGCTGGTGCCGGAGAAGCGCGCCGAGAAGCTCACCGACTCGTTGTCGATCACCAGCCGTACCACCGCGCGTTCGGCGATGTTGAGCACCACCCGGCCATCCTTGATGGCCGAAGGTGGAACCTGCACGCCGGGAACGCCGGCGTCGACCAGGATGTGCGGCGTCAGCTGGTTGTCATTGATCCATTCCACCAGTGCCCGCAACAGGTACGGTCGGTGGCTGGTCATGTGGAAGAAGTCTTCGGTCATGCGTGAAGTGTAGCGCCCGACGCCCCGGTCGGGGCGTATCGCCTGCACGCCGGTCGGCGTGCAGACGGGAAAGCGGATGGCCGA
Source organism: Stenotrophomonas sp. G4 (assembly GCF_003428825.1). Classification (NCBI taxonomy): domain Bacteria; kingdom Pseudomonadati; phylum Pseudomonadota; class Gammaproteobacteria; order Lysobacterales; family Lysobacteraceae; genus Stenotrophomonas; species Stenotrophomonas sp. G4. The sequence continues at coordinate 1,522,220 of NZ_CP031741.1, read as the reverse complement.
TCAGCCCGGCAGATCGCGCAGCTTCTTTTCCTGCTCGGTCAGGCTGCGGACGAAACCGGGGTGGCGGAAGATCCGGTTGCCGTAGTCCTCGATCGCCTTGCCGTCCTTCGGCAACGGTACATCCAGCGACTGCAGGCGCCAGATGATCGGGGCCATCGCGCAGTCGGCCAGGCTCATTTCCGGGTTGAGGAAGAACTTGCTGGCCTTGAACAACGGCAGCGAGGACGTCAACAACTCCTTCAGCCGCTTGCGCCCTGCCTCCGCCTGGGTCTTGTTGCCCAGCTGGATCGCCTGCACCTGCGGCACCCAGTCGTGTTCGATGCGCAGCATGGCCAGGCGGATGCGCGCACGCGACAGCGGGTCAACCGGCATCAACGGCGGATGCGGATAGCGCTCGTCCAGATACTCGCTGACCACTGACGCGGCATACAGCACCAGCTCGCGCTCGACCAGGGTCGGCACCGAGTGGTACGGATTGAGATCGATCAGATCTTCGGGCGGGTTCTGTGGATCGACCGGTACGAAGTCGAAACTCACACCCTTGGCCGCCAGCACCAGGCGTACACGGTGGCACAGTACATCGTCGTTCGAGGAAAACAGCGTCAGTGTATTGCGCATGCGTACGCTCGCCGCCATCAAAGGCTCTCCTACGACAGGAGACCGCCTGCCGTATCGGCGCCGCCAGCACCGTGCTGACGGTCGACTCCTCCCCGAGTGTGCAACCGACCATCACAAAAGCCAATAGGCCCGTTGCGATGGCCGGCCCTGGATCAGTGCACGTCCTTCCAGTATTCCTTCTTCAACAGGTACACCAGGAAGGTCAGCAGGGCCAGGAACAGGATCACCCAGACACCGAGCTGCTGCCGCTTCAGCGCGGCCGGCTCGCCGGCGTATTCAAGGAAGTTGGTGATGTCGCGCACGGCCTGGTCGTACTGCGCCGCATCGACCGAACCCGGGCTTTCGATGCGCAGGCCCGTCACCGGCGGGTCCATGCCCGCCGCTTCGGCCTTGCCATGCACCGCATGCTGCAGGCCCTGCATCTCCCACAATGGATTGGGCATGGATGCGTTGGCGAACAGCGCATTGTTCCAGCCCAGCGGGCGGCTGCTGTCCAGGTAGAACGACTTCAGGTAGGTGTAGATCCAGTCGCTGCCGCGCACCCGGGAAATCAGGCTCAGGTCCGGCGGCATCTTGCCGAACCACTTTTCGGCCTGCTCCTTGGGCATCGCCACCGGCACCGGATCACCGATCGCCGAGCCGGTGAAGTTGAGGTTGTTCATCACCTCTTCCTCGCTCAGCCCCAGGTCCTCGCCCATCCGCGAATAGCGCAGGTACTTCAGTGCATGACAGCCACTGCAGTAGTTCATGTACAACTGGGCGCCTCGCTGCAGCGACGCCCGGTCACCCAGGTCGTTACCGGCCTGCAGGAGCTTGGTGCCGCCCTCGGCGGCCATGGCCAGGGTACTGCCCAGCATCAGGGCGGCCGCCAGGGCCAGCCGGACCATCCAGCGCTCAGTCATGCGTGGTCACCCTTTCCGGTACCGGCTTGGTCTTGTCCAGCCTTGTCCATATCGGCATGGTGATGAAGAAGGCGAAGTACAGGAAGGTCAGCACCCGCCCGACATAGGTCTCGTGTGCATCGGTGCCCGGGCCGGAGCCGATCACGCCGAGCCAGACGAAACACACTGCGAACACCCCCAGCAGCACCCGCGAGAGCACGCCACGGTAGCGGTAGGACTTGACCCGTGCGCGGTCCAGCCAGGGCACCAGGAACAGGATGGCGATGGCCGAGAACATCACGATCACGCCACCCAGCTTGTTGGGCACCACCCGCAACATGGCGTAGTACGGCGTGTAGTACCAGACCGGCTTGATGTGCTCGGGGGTGACCAGGCGATTGGCTTCGGTGAAGTTGTCGTGTTCCAGGAACAGGCCACCGAAGGCCGGTGCGAAGAAGATGATGAAGGCCGCGATGATCAGCAGGAAGCCCGCACCGACGCCGTCCTTGAGTGTGTAGTAGGGATGGAACGGGATGCCATCGGTCGGCGCGTTCGGTGACCAGCGGTTGCCCTTCGGACCCTTCTTGATCTCCACGCCATCGGGATTGTTCGATCCCACTTCATGCAGCGCGCCCAGGTGCAGCACCACCAGCAGCAGCAGGACCAGCGGCAGCGCGATCACGTGCAGTGCGAAGAACCGGTTGAGCGTGGCGTCGCTGGGCAGGTAATCGCCCATGATCCATTCGGTCAGGCCGTTGCCGATCACCGGAATGGCGCCGAACAGCGAGATGATCACCTTGGCGCCCCAGAACGACATCTGGCCCCACGGCAGCACGTAACCCATGAAGGCTTCGGCCATCAACACCAGGTAGATCAGCATGCCCAGGATCCACACCAGTTCGCGTGGCTTCTGGTAGCTGCCGTACAGCAGCCCGCGGAACATGTGCAGGTAGACCACGATGAAGAACAGCGAGGCACCGGTGGAGTGCATGTAGCGGATCAGCCAGCCCCACTCCACGTCACGCATGATGTATTCGATGGAGGCGAATGCTTCGGCGGCATTCGTCTTGTAGTGCATGGTCAGGAAGATGCCGGTGACGATCTGGTTGACCAGCACCAGCAGCGCCAGCGAGCCGAAGTAGTACCAGATGTTGAAGTTCTTCGGCGCGTAGTACTCGCTGACGTGCTTGCGGTAGATCGGCATCAACCCCGGCGCGCGGGCATTGACCCAGTCGGCCACGCCGGTGGCGGTACGGCTGAGGATGTTGGACATCAGGCAGCCCCCTGCGGATCGACACCGATGATGATGGTGTTGTCGTCCTGGTAGTGGTGCGCGGGCACCTTCAGGTTGATGGGTGCGGGCACGTCCTTGAAGACGCGGCCGGACATGTCGAAGCGCGACTTGTGGCAGGGGCAGAAATAGCCGCCCTTCCATTGCGGATCGTAGGGCTCGGGGCGGATTTCACCCACCATTTCCGGCGAACAGCCCAGGTGCGTGCAGAGACCGACCAGCACCGAGATCTCGGGCTTGATCGAGCGCAGCTCCGGGTTCTGCTTGAGCACGTACTCCGGCTGCTGGTCCTTCTCGCCGGACTCGGGGTCCTTCAAGCGGCCATCCAGCCCATGCAGCGCGTCAAGGATCGCCTTGGACCGTTTGACGATCCAGATCGGCTGGCCACGCCATTCCACGATCAGGCGTTGGCCTTCCTGCAGAGCGCTGATGTCGGCCACCACCGGTGCGCCGGCAAGCTTGGCGCGGGCACTGGGGTTCCAGGATTTGATGAAAGGAACTGCGGTGAATCCGACGCCGACGGCGCCCACCACGGCCGTGGTGGCAGTAAGAAAACGCCGACGTCCGGTGTTGACTGGATCGTGTACCCCATCGTTGGCCATCCGGCACTCCGATATTGATTAGGTAGCTTTAAGGCTGCCAGCGGTTCCGGTGGGGGCCAGAGCCGCATTGAATCTCGGTCGAGTGTAGCGGAACCGTTGCGCGCCACACAACGCATTGCAACAACTCTTTCAGATCCGTGCCGACTGACAGTCGGCACCTACCTGTTCGAAGGTGTGCCGGCCAGCGGTCGGCACCTACTGCTTGGTCAGGGCGGTGCGATAGCGCTCGGCCAGCTGGCCGACCCGGCGCACGTAATACTGGGTCTCGCTGTAGGGCGGCACGCCGCGATGGCGATCGACCGCGCCTTCGCCGGCGTTGTAGCCGGCAGCGGCCAGGGTCAGGTCTCCATTGAAACGCTTCAACAGCCACGCCAGATACTGCACCCCGCCACGGATGTTCTGTCCCGCGTCGTAGGAATCGCTGACGCCGAAGCGCGCGGCGGTGGGTGGCATCAGCTGCATCAGGCCCTGGGCGCCGGCACGGCTGAGTGCGGTCGGGTTGTAGGCCGATTCGGCATGGATGATCGCGCGTACCACGGCCTCTTCCACCCCGAATTCGCGTGCGGCCGAGGTGATCTCGCTCTGGAAGGCCGTGGTGTTCAGGCGCACGCTGCCGAAATCGACGCGCGGATTGACCCCACAGGCGTAGCAGCGCTCCATGAAGCTGTAGCGGATCGTCCGCACCGGGCCGAGGTTGGCGACCTGGGTCGGGCGTGCGCTGGTGTAGTGGCGCACCCCGTCCTGCATGTACGAATAGACCTGTCCGCTGACCAACCTGCCGCCGCGCGGACTGGCCGGCGTAGAGCTCGTTGCGGGTGCCGGGGTCACTGCGACAGCAGGACTGGCCGCAGCGGCGGCGACCGCGACCGGATTACGCTCGGCGCTGGCCACCACTGCAGCAGGTGCCGCAGGTGCTGGTAGCGGCGTGGCAACGGGGGCGCGCGCCGCCCTGCCCGCGCTGCGGGTGTAGCTGATGGTGCTGCATTGGGCACCGGCCACCCGCTTGCTGACATAGCTGGTGACACCGTCGGCGCCAAGGCACTTGTACAGGGTGCCGGCGCTGGCCGGCGCAGCGGTCAGCGCAGCGATGATGATCGCCGTTATCCCCAGTCTCCCCTTCATGGCCGCGAGTGTCCCAGCTTCGCTGCGGCTTGCCAAGGGCGCCGGCTCAGACCGTGACGACGGGCACGGCTAGGACCTGGCCAAGCCCGGTCAGGCGCTGGGCCAGCTCCTCGCGCAGCTCGGCCGGCGTGGTCCACAGCGCCACCGGCAGGCGATCCAGGCTGAGGATCTGCGCCAGCATCATGCCGCGGCTCTCCGCGCCCATCCGCAACAGGCAATGCGCTGGCCCGTCGGCCTCCAGCACACCGCACCAGGGCGGAATGCGCCCGGTCAGCTCCGCTTCGCTGCCGGCCAGGCGCAGGACGGCCTGCAGCGCGAACGGCGCCTGGCTGACCGCCTGCCGCACCATCACATCCGGCGGCGCCGGAGTGCGCCGATGCAGGCCAGGCTCGGGCAGCGGACGCACTGCGCCCATCCGGTCCACGCGCAGCGTGCGCCAGTCCTGCCGCCCCAGATCCCAGGCCAGCAGATACCAGCGCCGCCCATAGTTGACCAGATGCTGAGCCTCGACTTCGCGTTGCGTCACCGCGTCCTGCGCGCTGCGGTACTCGAAGGCCAGCCGCGCGGCCTGCCGGCAATGCTGGGCCAGCCTCCCGAGCAGGCGCGCATCGGTGGATGGCAGGTCGGACAGGGTTGCGGTGGCGGCATGTACTTCGCCGGCCTGCTGGCGGCGACGCGCCGGCACCAGCGGGTCGAGCTTGGACAGCAGGCCGCGTGCGGTGTCGTCGATGCCGGACACCGTGGCCGACGCCGCGCGCAGGGCAATCGCCAGTGTGGTGGCCTCCTCCTCATCCAGCAGCATCGGCAGCACCGGCGCACCGGCGCCCAGCCGGTAGCCGCCACCTACACCGGCCGATGCCTGTACCGGATACCCCAGCTCACGCAGGCGCTCGACATCGCGACGGATGCTGCGCCGATCCACGCCCATGCGCTCGGCCAGTTCGGCGCCGGACCAGTGACGGCGGGCCTGCAGCAGGGAAATCAAGCGAAGCAGGCGATGGGCGGTATGGCGCATGACGGATCGCGGACAGAAGTCGTCCGCAATTGTGCCCCAGCATGGGTCCCACTTCACCACCACCTGCAGGGAGCAATGCCATGACGTCACGCCAGATCACCCTCTACCACGCCGCCCGTTCACGCTCGAGCGGCGCGGTGGCCCTGCTCGAAGCACTGGGCGCCGACTACCGCATGCAGGTGCTGGACCTGAAGGCTGGCGCCAACCTGGCCCCGGCCTATCTGGCGATCAATCCCATGGGCAAGGTGCCGGCCATCGTCCACAACGGCGCCCTGGTGACCGAGCAGGTGGCGATCTATCTGTACCTGGCCGACCTGTACCCGGAAGCCGGACTGGCACCGCCGATCGGCGACGCCCTGCGCGGCCCCTACCTGCGCTGGATGGCCTTCTATGGCGCCTGTTTCGAGCCGGCGATGATCGACAAGGCCATGCATCGCGAGCCGCCGCCGCGCCTGATGTCGCCCTACAACGATGCCGATACGGTGCTGCAGGTGATCGAGGCGCAGCTGGCGCAGGGGCCGTACCTGCTGGGCGAGGTGATGAGTGCGGCCGACGTGCTGTGGGGCAATGCATTGGCCTGGACCAGTGCGTTCGGCCTGGTGCAGCCGGCACCGGCGACGGCCGCCTACATCGCACGGATGAGTGCGCTGACCGCGTTCGACCGCTCGCGGCAGATCGATGCGGAGCTGGTCGCGGCGTAAGGCACCCGGCCCGGCGCTGCCGAACGGCACGGGATGCAGGTAGCGCGGGGCCATGCCCCGCGAGCGCGCAGCGTGGCACCGCTGGCGTTGCGCCGGGCGCACGCCCTGGGATGCGGGTAGAATCGCCCCCTTTCCCGCCACCCGAATGGATTAAGCGCCATGAACGGGACGCCAGACGTCTTTCCGCCCGCCGCCCAGGGCGGCACCCCGCTCGTTGCCCTGCCCTCTGGTCCGCGCAAGCCTGACCAGGTGAAGGGCAAGCTGTACATCAAGACCCACGGTTGCCAGATGAACGAGTATGACTCGGCCAAGATGGCCGACGTGCTCGCCGCCAGCGATGGCCTGGAACTGACCGATCGCCCGGAGGACGCCGACGTCATCCTGGTCAATACCTGCTCGATCCGCGAAAAGGCGCAGGAGAAGGTGTTCAGCCAGCTGGGCATCTGGAAGAGCCTGAAGAACCAGGGCCGCGAGGTCATCATCGGCGTCGGCGGTTGCGTGGCGTCGCAGGAAGGCGAGGCGATCATCAAGCGCGCGCCGTTCGTCGACCTGGTGTTCGGCCCGCAGACACTGCATCGCCTGCCGGAACTGATCCGCGCCCGTCGCGAGCAGCAGCGCCCGCAGGTGGACATCAGCTTCCCGGAAATCGAGAAGTTCGATCGCATGCCCGAACCGCGTGCCGATGGCGCATCGGCATTCGTATCGATCATGGAAGGCTGCTCCAAGTACTGTTCGTTCTGCGTGGTGCCCTACACGCGTGGCACCGAAGTCAGCCGCCCATTCGAAGACGTGGTGGTGGAAGTGGCACAGCTTGCGGCACAGGGCGTGCGCGAGATCAACCTGCTCGGCCAGAACGTCAACGCCTACCGTGGCCCCTATGGTGACGGCGAGCTCGCCGACCTCGGCCTGCTGATCCGCACCATCGCCGAGATCGACGGCATCGGTCGCATCCGCTTCACCACCTCGCATCCGCTGGAGTTCAGCGATTCGTTGATCGACGCGTTCCGCGACGTGCCGCAGCTTGCCAACTTCCTGCACCTGCCGGTGCAGGCAGGCAGCGACCGCGTGCTGTCAGCGATGAAGCGCGGTTACACCGCACTGGAATTCAAGTCGAAGATCCGCAAGCTGCGTGCAGTGCGCCCCGATATCTCGATCAGTTCGGACTTCATCGTCGGTTTTCCCGGCGAGACGGATGCTGATTTCGAGAAGACCATGAAGCTGATCGAGGACATCGGCTTCGACCACAGCTTCTCCTTCATCTATTCGCGTCGCCCGGGCACGCCGGCTGCAGACCTGGAAGACACGATCAGCGACGCGGAAAAGCATGCGCGCCTGTCGCGGCTGCAGGAACGGATCAACGCGCATGCCGCGCAGATCTCCGAAGCGATGGTCGGCAGCGTACAGACCGTGCTGGTGGAAAGCCCTTCGCGCAAGAACCCGAACGAACTGACCGGCAAGACCGAGAACATGCGTTCGGTGAACTTCCCGGCGCACCCGCGCCTGATCGGCCAGTTCGTGGACGTGGTGATCACGGAAGCGATGACCAACTCGCTGCGCGGGCGCGTCGTGACGGAATAAGGTGTGCCGAACAACGGTCGGCACCTACCGGGGTGGATGCCGACCGTTGGTCGGCGTGCTTCAATCCAGGCGTTTGCGGAAGCGCAGGATGGCTAGGGTCATCATCGCCACGATGAACACCAGCAGTGCCAGCGCGTCCGGCCACAGCTCCCACAGCGAAGCCCCGCGCAGCATGATGCCGCGTACCAGGCGCAGGAAATGGGTCAGCGGCAATACTTCAGCCAGCCATTGCACCGGCCGGGGCATGCCGGCGAACGGGAACATGAAGCCCGACAGCAGAATGGAGGGCAGGAACAGGAACAGGGTCATCTGCATGGCCTGGAACTGCGAACGCGCCCGGGTTGAAATCAACAGGCCCAGCGCCAGGTTGGCCAGCACCAGCAGCACGGCGGCAAGATAGACATCCAGCAGGCTGCCGCGGATCGGGACCTCGAACAACCACGTGCCCAGCAGCAGCACCAGGGTGGTCTGCAGCAGACCAATCGCTGCGTATGGCAATACCTTGCCGACCATCAGTTCGCTGCGCGATACCGGCGTGGCGATCAGCAGCTCCATGTTGCCGCGTTCGCGCTCGCGTACCACCGCCACTGCAGTGAACATCACCAGGGTCATGGTCAGGATCACCCCGATCAGGCCGGGCACGATGTTCACCGCTGACCGTCGTTGCGGGTTATAGAAGCTGATGACGCTTACCGGCCCGCTGGCAATATTGCCCTCGCGCAGCGGCCGTGTGTTGCTGGTCGGCCGCGTGTCCAGCGGCACCTGCGCCAACTGGATCGCCGCACTCTGCACCACCGTATCGCTGCCGTCGACCAGCACCTGCACCGCTTCGCGGCCTTCGTAGCGGCGTCGTTCGAAATCGGCGGGAATCACGATGCCCAGGCTGATCCGGCCCCGTCGCAACGCTTCCATCAGCTGGTCGGGCGTATAGGCCTGCGCGCGCGGGGCGATCACACCAGTGGCGACCATGTCCTGCACCAGCGCGCGCGACGCCGCACTATTGGCCTGGTCGGCGATGCCGGCATCCAGGTGCCGCAGGTTGAGGTTGATCGCATAGCCGAACAGCAGCAGCTGCATCACCGGGATGCCGATGATCATCGCCAGGGTGATCCGGTCGCGGCGCAGCTGGCGCAGCTCCTTGAGCATGATCGCCCACAGCCGTCGCAGGCTCATGCCGCCGGCTCCCGGCCACGGCCGCGAGTGGCGGCAACGAAGACATCTTCCAAGTTGGGCGCCACCGGTTCGATGCTGGCCTGCGGATCGGCGTCGGCAAGGGCCTGCGCCAACACGCGGGTATCGGCCGCGCCCTCGCTGCACAGCACGCGCAGTTCGGTGCCGATCTGCGCCACGCTGAGCACGCCCGGCAGCGCCGCCAGCGCGCGGCTGGCCTGCCGGGGTTGCGCGGTGGTGACGGCCAGGGTGCGGCCCTGCAGTTGCGCGCACAGTTCGGCCGGCGTGCCATCGGCTACCAGGGCACCGCGATCAAGGATCGCCAGCCGGTGGCAGCGTTCGGCCTCGTCCATGTAATGGGTGGACACCAGCACCGTGGTACCGGCATCGGCGAGTTCGAACAGCGCCTCCCAGAAATCACGACGCGACTCGGGATCGACCGCACTGGTCGGCTCATCCAGGAACAGCAGTTCCGGCGCATGGATCACCGCACCGGCCAGCGCCAGCCGCTGCTTCTGCCCCCCACTGAGGGTGCCGGCCAACTGCACCTGGCGATCCTGCAGGCGGTACTGCTGCAGCAGCGCATCGACCCGTTGCCGTGCCTGCGCGCGTGGCAGATCCTGGATGGCGGCAAGGAATTCCAGGTTCTCCCGCACCGACAGGTCTTCGTACAACGAAAAACGCTGGGTCATGTAGCCGATGCGGCGGCGCAACGCCTCGGCCTGCGCCGGGATCGCCAGGCCCAGTACGTCGATCTCGCCCGCGCTCGGCTCGAGCAGCCCGCACAGCATGCGGATGGTGGTCGATTTGCCCGAGCCGTTCGGGCCGAGGAAACCGTATACGTGCCCACGCGGCACCTGCAGATCGACGTTGTCCACCGCCAGCAGGTCGCCGAAACGGCGGCTCAGGCCCCGCGCACGCACGGCGATGTCATCGACCGGATTCAGAAACGCACCTGCACCGGCAGCCCGGCGGGCAGCGCCTGCATGTCGGCACTGTCGTCGATCTCGATCTCGGCCAGGTAGCTCAGGCGCGAGACGTCATCACCAGTCAACGCGTAATAGGGGGTAAAGGAAGGTTCGCTGCGGATCGACCGCACATGCCCTTTCAGTACGGTGTTGGCGCCGTCCAGCTGCACCAGCGCGGCCTGCCCGACCTTCACCTGCAGGCGCAACGGCTGCGGCAGGTACACGCGCGCATACGGCCGTTCGCCCACCAGCATCACCACCAACGGTGCACCGATCGGTGCCTGGTCGCCTTGCCTGTAGGGCAACGCATCGACCACGCCATCGCGCGGTGCGCGCAGCTGCAGCTTCTGCAGGTTGACGGCCTGCACGACCTCCTGTGCCTGTGTCGCCCTGGAGGCGGCCTGGCCCTGGGCGATGTCCTCACGACGGTTGCCGCGCTGCAGCTGCAGCCATGCCTGTTCGGCAGCACGCACGCTGGCCACGGCGTTGTCGGCGGCCGCGCGGGCCCGGTCCAGATCAGCGGCAGCCACCAACCGCTGACGGGCCAGCGGTTGCACCCGGCGGTAGTAAGCGGTGGCTTCCGCCGCCTGCGCGCGCAGCGCGGTGAGCTGTGCCTGCGCCTGGGCGATCTGCTCCGGACGCGGGCCCACCTGCAGTTCCTCGAGCTGTGCCTGCGTGCGGGCCGTTTCGGCCTGTGCGGCGTCGAGCTGGGCTGCGCCGCGGGCAGGGTCCAGGCGCATCAGCAGCGCGCCCGCCTTGACCGCCTGCCCCTCGCGCACGTCAACGGTACTGATCACTTCAGCCGCCGGTGCGGGCACGCTGATCCGGTCCCATTCAAGCGTACCCAGTGCTGCTGGTGGTGCTTCGCCGCAACCCGCCAGAAGGCAGCTGCCCAGCAATCCCATCCTGCGCACCCACGTGCCCACGGCCATGCGCCACCTCCTGCGATGGCGCCACGGTGCCATGCTCCCTGTGCACCCGCAATGATCCAGATCAGCGCTGGCCAATAATTGATCAGTCGCTGCCAAGGCCACTGCCGCAAGGCTCGCTGCCACCTATCCACAGGTTCGTGGCAACACCGTCCACACCGCATGTGGAAAACCCTGCAGGCACTGGCACAATTTTCACCACGGCATCATCTTCCTTGTGGCACAAGCCCTGCGAAGATCTATCCACAGGTTTCTTCGGCGCCGGTCCACACCCGGTGTGGAGAACTGTTGTCATGCCGGCTTGCGCGTTACCCTTGTCGTCCCTGACTCCATCGCGGTGGACGGCGACCCCGCCCCACCCCAAGCAATGAAAAGCATCGAGCATCGAGACTTCACCCTGTCGCCGGAAGACAACGCGCAGCTGGCCAACCTGTGCGGCCCGTTCGACGGCCACCTTCGCCAGATCGAACTGAAGCTTGGCGTGGAAATCGCCAACCGGGGCTTCGTGTTCCGCGTCAGTGGCCCGGCCGAAGCCAGTGCCGAGGCACAGAAGCTGATCGAGGCGCTGTACGAGGAAGCCGCCGAGATCACCTTCGACAACCACGCCATTCACCTGCGGCTGAACGCGGCCAACATCGAACAGATCGCCGACCGCTCCTACGAAGCGCAGGACGTGGCGATCAGGGTCAAGCGCGGAACCGTGCGCGGCCGGGGTTCCAACCAGAGCCGCTACCTGCACCAGATCGTCAGCCACGACATCAACTTCGGCATCGGCCCGGCCGGTACCGGCAAGACCTTCCTGGCCGTGGCCAGCGCGGTGGAAGCACTGAACGAATCGCGCGTGCAGCGCCTGATCCTGGTGCGTCCGGCGGTCGAGGCCGGCGAGAAGCTAGGCTTCCTGCCCGGCGACCTGAGCCAGAAGGTCGACCCGTACCTTCGCCCGCTGTACGACGCCCTGTATGAAATGCTGGGCGTGGAAAAGGTGCTCAAGCTGCTGGAAAAGAACGTCATCGAGATCGCGCCGCTGGCCTACATGCGCGGCCGCACGCTCAACGATGCATTCGTGATCCTGGACGAAGCGCAGAACACCACCATCGAACAGATGAAGATGTTCCTGACCCGCCTGGGCTTCGGCTCCACCGCCGTGGTCACCGGCGACCTGACCCAGACCGACCTGCCCAAGCATGTGAAGTCCGGCCTGCGCGATGCGATCGACGTGCTGCGCGATGTGGAGGGTGTCAGCTTCACCTTCTTCGAAGCCCGCGACGTGGTCCGCCACCCGCTGGTGGCGCGCATCGTCAGTGCCTACGACCGCCGCGACCTTCATGAGATCCAACCTGGAGCGGAATGACACTACACTGCGGGCTCCTGTGCACATAAGGACGTGTCATGGTTCGCCCGGGTCTGCTGCTGTCGTTGTGCCTGCTGGCCCTCGGGCCGGTCCATGCACTCGCCTCTCCCCCGCCTGCCGCCGAAGCGCGGGCGTATGTTGAATCCAGCTATGTGATTGCTCCCTACCAGGTGGAGGATTTCACGCTCGTACGCAGCAGTTACAACCCGGACGACCGATTGGCGGGGGCCGGGTTCAGTTACCGCAGCCGCCTGCACCCAGAGGCGGCGATCAGTGTTTTCGTGTATCCGGCGGGCCGATTGGACCCGCAGGTTGCCGTGGACCGCGGCATGCAGGCCTTGCAGGCGGACCTCAGGCAGGCGGTTGCGTCCGGCGTCTACGCGGACCTGCAGGAGCTGGGACAGGAGCCCTTCCCGTTGTCGGCCGAGGCAGTTGCTGCGGAAGGTGCCAATGACATCGACGCAGCGGTGATCCAGGCCATTGCCAAGGCCGAGCAGGTCCGAGGCGAGAAGCTGCGCCTGAGCCTGCTGCACGTGTCCAGCAACCAGCCGCTGCATTCCAATGGCTATCTGTTCTATAAGCAGCTGCATTTCTTCAAGCTGCGCATCTCGGCCAATCAGTCCGTCCTGCCGCGCGAGGCATTCGATGTCCTCGCTGATCGCGCCACGCGCGGCCTGATCCCGGCGCTGGAAGTGGCCAACGTAGGCGGCTGTGCCAACGCCACCCTGTATGTGGATCCCGATGCGGCGCCGGAGCAGGGGGCAATCCAGTTGGCCAGACAGGTGACGCTGCAGAACGGCTACAACTGCCACCCATCGACCGGCGGTGCCGACATCCAGGGGCGTGCGGCCAAGGCGTCGGTGATCGAAATCGCCTACGAAGCCGGCGACTGGAAGTCGCAGTGAACGGCGACACGCGCGATACTGTGACCTCCTGTTCGATCTGAAATGCCGGTGTTGCCATGACCAAGGGTCCCGTCCGCCTCGATGTCGCCGTCAGCTATGCCCTGCCCCGTGCCGGGCTGCCCTCTGCCGTCAGCTTCCGCAAGTGGGTGGCGGCGGCGCTGAAGGGCCGGATCCGCGAGGCCGACCTGGCCATCCGCGTGGTCGACAGCAAGGAAGGGCAGTCGTTGAACCGGCACTACCGGGGCAAGGACTACGCCACCAACGTGCTCAGCTTTCCGGCCGACGTGCCGGAGGGCCTGCCCAAGGGCGTAAAGTTCCCGCTGCTGGGCGACCTGGTGATCTGCGCACCGGTGGTGGCGCGTGAAGCCGAGGAGCAGGGCAAGGTGCTCAACGCCCACTACGCGCATCTGACCGTGCACGGCGTGCTGCACCTGCTCGGCTGGGACCACGAGGACGACAAGGAAGCCGAGGCGATGGAACAGCTGGAGCGCGAGATCCTGGCCGAGCTCGGCATCGACGACCCGTACGCGGGCGAGCGCTGAGTCGGGGACAGCGCTATCCTCCGCCTGCAACCTCGACGGAGACATGGATGATGATGGGCGACATGGGGCCGCTGCTGGCCGGAAGTGCGGTCTTCTCCCTGCTGCTGGTCGTGGCCGCCAACGTGGTGCGCCACGTCAGCGCCAACCACCCCGACGGCCGGCACTGGCTGCTGGGCACACTGGCCTTGTTGTCGCCCACCAGCCTGCTGGCAGGTGTAGCCGTGGGCGTGGTCGGGCCGCTCCTGCTCAGCGGCAATGGGCCGGTGAGCAGTACGTCGGCGATCTGGATGACCGCGATGGTGCTGATCCTGATCGGCGCGCTCTCCGCACCGGTGAGCTGGCGCGTGGTCGTGCATCAGCGCCTCGGGCGCGCAAGCGGCAGCCTGCCGTTTTTTTACGCAACGCGCGCGCAACTGTGGGCGCTGTTCCTGCTCTCTGTGGTGTACATGAGCATCATCCACCTGGCGAGCACGAACCTGCCGGACTGGCTGCTGGAACCGGGTGCACTGCCGGTTGCGGTCCGCGCGGTGATGCAACTGGTCCACGTGGCACTGCTCTCGGCGATGCTCACCCTGCCGGCGATGGCGTTGCGCGCCGTTGCCCGCTGGCCGCTACGGCGCATGCAAGCGCGGCTAGGCCGCACTTCGCAGGACTGAGCGCGCCCCTGTTATCCGGCTCGCAGCGGTTCCCGCCCTGAACCGGCCGGCGCGGTCGCCGGACACGGCGACGGCCGCTACCATGCTCCGGTTTCCTTCCATCGCGGACCTTCTGCCTGTGCTGCTGCGTACTGCCCTGCCCCTGCTGCTCGTTGCCTCCACCGCTTCCGCCGCGCCGCTGGACCTGCCTGCCCTGATCGAATGCCGCCAGGGCGTGGCCAAGCACGCCGCGCTGGCACCGCTGCTGGCCGATCCGCTGAAGGCCGTGGCGCATGGCCTGCAGCCGCTGCCGCAGGGCAACCAGTTCATGAGCGAGTACCGGCTGGCCAGCCCGATCACCGTGTTCGGCCAGCAGACCGAGCGTGTGGCCGTGGCCGGCGCCAGCATCATGGCCGTGCTCGACCAGGCCGATCCGCGGCCGCTGGCCAGGCAGCTGGCCCTGGAGATCGGCTACGACCAGGACGGCAAGTTCATGGCCGGGCGCGAGCTGGTCAGCCGCGACGTGACCGACCCGAAGACCGGGGAGGCACAGATCGAGTCGATCATCCTCAGCGTCTCCACCGTCGCCAGCCACCCCGGCAGGACCCTGGCCGGCTGTACCTACAGCCTGGACCTGCCGGCCGAGGACGAGGGCCCGGCCGCCACCGCCCCGGCGGCCGACGGTCACTGACAGGGCCCCACATCCTGCTAGACTTGGGCCATCGCCCGGCCTGCCGGGTGCCTTTTTTCCAGAGATGTCAGAAGACGACAGTAGTAGCTCCCCCGTGGAGCACAGTGAAAAGAAGCGCGGCTGGCTTGAACGCCTGACGTCTGCTTTTTCCGGCGAACCCCACACCCGCGACGAGCTGGTCGCTGTCCTGCACACCGCGCAGGAAGAAGGGTTGATCGCCGCCGATACCCTGAAGATGATGGAAGGTGCCATTTCGGTGGCCGAGCTGACCGTGGGCGACGTGATGATCTCGCGTTCGCAGATGGTCTCGCTGCCGGTCGAGGCGCCCTTCCTGGAGCTGATGAAGCAGGTGGTCGAGTCCGGCCATTCGCGCTTCCCGGTGCATGGCGAGAACAAGGACGACATCCTCGGCGTGTTGCTGGCCAAGGACCTGCTGCGCGGCGTGGTTGCCGACAACGGTCCCGGCAACGTGCGCGAACTGCTGCGCCCGGCGGTGCTGATTCCGGAAGCGAAGAAGCTCAACGTGCTGCTGAAGGAATTCCGCCTGTCGCGCAACCACATGGCGATCGTGGTGGACGAGTACGGCGGTGTCGCCGGCCTGGTCACCATCGAGGACGTGCTGGAGCAGATCGTCGGCGAGATCGACGACGAACACGACGAGGCCGAGGATTTCTCCGCGCAGATCGCCATCCAGGCCGATGGCCAGTACGTGGTGGATGCGCTCACGCCGATCGGCGATTTCAACGAGCGCTTCGGTGCCACCTTCTCCGATGAGGACTACGACACCATCGGTGGCCTGGTGACCGAAGCGGTGGGCCATCTGCCGGAAGTCGGTGACGAACTGGCGCTGGACCGTTTCATGTTCCGTGTGGCCCGTGCCGATGCGCGCCGGGTGCAGGCCTTCCATGTAACGGTGCTGGCACCGGACGCGCAGGACGACGCTTGAAGCACCGTGGCCTGATCCTGACGGTGTGGCTGGCGGTGTGCGTGCTGGCCACGACCCTGCCACTGACCGCGTTCGCGCAGGCGGCGCCACCGGCCGTTTCGACGGCCAGTGATGCCCCTGCCCCGCGCGTTGGTGTGGTCACCATGCAGCCCGGCACCGTGTTCTTCGAGCGCTTCGGCCACGATGCCATCGTCGTGCTGGACCCGGTGAGCGGCGAGGCGATCTCGTACAACTTCGGCTACTTCGATCCGTCCGAACAGGATTTCATCGGCCGCTTCGTGCGTGGCGACATGATGTATTACCTGGTGGCGCTGCCACTGCAGCAGGACCTGTCGTACTACGACGAGACCGGCCGCGGTGCCAGCGTGCAGTGGCTGGATATCACCCCTGACCAGGCACGCTCGCTGGCCGCCGACCTGGCCGAACGGGCCAAGCCGGAAAACGCGCGCTACCACTACGATTACTACACCGCCAACTGCGCGACGATGGTGCGCGACACGCTGGACAAGGCACTGGGCGGCGGGCTGCATTCACAGCTGTCGGGCCGTTCGCGTGGCAACACCTATCGCAGCGAGTCGGTACGGCTGGCGTCCCCGGCCCCGTGGATGTGGCTGGGCTTCGATATCGGCCTGGGCCCGTTTGCCGACCAGCCGCTGTCGCGTTGGCAGGAAGCCTTCGTGCCGATGCGCCTGGCCGATGCCCTGCGGCAGGCCCGCAACAGCGACGGCCGCCCGCTGGTGCAGTCCGAGCAGGAACTGCTGCCGCACCGCATCGATCCCGAACCGAAGGAATTCGCGCGCCACTGGTGGCCGTGGCTGCTGTGTGGCCTGGTGACTGCGGTCGGCGTGCTGGCGCTGCGCAGGCGTACGCGCCTGCTGGCCGGCCTGGCCTTGCCGCTGTGGCTGCTGTGCACCATCGCCGGTGGCCTGCTGGTGTTCCTGTGGGGCTTCAGCACGCACTACGCTGCCTGGGCCAACCGCAACCTGCTGCTGCTGTCGCCGCTGTGCGTGCTGCTGTTGCCGGGGGCGATCCGCCTGCTGCGGCGGCGCGTGCCCGGCCGCATGTTCAGGATCGTGCTGTGGCTGGTGGCGGTGCAGGCGGTGGCTGCCCTGGTGCTGCACTGGCTGAGCCTGCAGGCGCAGTACAACGTGCAGTGGATCGTGCTGCTGCTGCCGGTCCACGCGGCGCTGGCCTGGGCGCTGGGGCGCCGTCCTCACTTGTCGGAAACGCAGCACTGACGCACGATGGCGGGCATGTCATTGCCCGCCCCACTGCCCGCCCCTGCTGCCGCCTCCGCCGCAGCCAATCCCACCTGCGTCATCAACTGCGTCCACTACGATGACGACGGCAAACGCCACGACATCAGCCTGGATGCCATCAGCGATGTCATCGCCAGCAACAATGGTTTCGTCTGGGTCGGCCTGTACGATCCGAACGAAGATGTACTGCTGAAGCTGCAGGAAGAATTCTGCCTGCACGACCTGGCCGTCGAAGATGCGCGCAACGCGCACCAGCGCCCCAAGGTGGAGGCCTACGGCAACTCGTTGTTCGTGGTGGTGACCACCGCGCAGATGGTTGACGAGCGCATCCAGTACGGCGAGACCCACGCCTTCCTCGGCCCACGGTTCCTGGTGACCGTGCGCCATGGCGCCTCGCTCTCGTACGCACCGGTGCGCGCGCGCGTGGAGCGCGAACCACAGCTGCTGAAGATGGGCCCCTCGTACTGCCTGTACGCCGTGGCCGACTTCGTGGTCGACAATTACCTGCCCATCACCAACCGCTTCCGCGACACCCTGGAACTGCTGGAAAAGGACATCTTCGCCGACAGCTACAAGCGCAGCACGGTGGTGCGCCTGTATGAGCTCAAGCGCGAGTTGAACAAGATGCGGATGGCGGTGGCGCCACTGCAGGATGTACTGGCACAGCTGCGTCGCTACCAGGGCGAGCTGTTCCCGGACGAAGTGAAGCTGTATATCCGCGACGTGCACGACCATGCGGTACGCATCAGCGATGTCATCGACACGCTGCGCGAAATGCTGGGCACGGCCCTGAGCGTGAACCTGTCACTGGTAACGCTGGCCCAGGGTGAGACGGTGAAGCGGCTGGGTGCATGGGCCGCGCTGCTGGCCGCACCGACGCTGATCACCAGCTGGTATGGCATGAATTTCAGCCACATGCCGGAATTGAACCAGCCGTGGGCCTACCCGCTGATGATTGTCGCTGTCGGTGGCATCTGCGTTGGCCTGTACCGGCTGTTCAAGCGGGTGAAGTGGTTGTAGGACGTATCGACCAACGGTCGATACCCACCGGACCGGCAGGCCACGACCGTTGGTCGTGGCACATGACCTGCCTTGGGTAGTGCCGGCCGCTGGCCGGCAACCAGGCAATGCCGGCCAGCGGCCGGCACTACCGTTGGGAATCAAGCCACGTAGATGGTCTTGATGTTCATGAACTCATGGATGCCGTGGTCGGCCAGTTCACGGCCGAAACCTGACTCCTTGCTGCCGCCGAACGGCAACCGCGCATCGCTCTTGACGATGGCGTTGACGAAGGCCGCGCCGCATTCCATGCGCTGGGCGAAGGACTCGCCACGCACCGGGTCACGCGTCCACACGCTGCCGCCGAGGCCGAAGCGGGTGTCGTTGGCCACGCGCAGCGCTTCGGATTCATCCTTGACCCGGATGACCGCAGCGACCGGCCCGAACAGTTCTTCGTCATAGGCGGGCATGCCCGGCCCCACCTGGTCGAGCACGCTGGCCGGGTAGCCCGCATGCGAACCGGCGATCGGTTCGCCGCCGATCAGCACCCGCGCGCCTTTGGCGACGCTGGCCTGCACCTGCTTGTGCAGTTCGTCGCGCAGGTCGGCACGGGCCATCGGCGCCAGTGTGGTGCCGCGCTCGTTCGGGTCGCCGTACTGACGCTCGCCCGCGGCCTCGACAAAGCGCCGGGTGAATTCATCGGCCACCGCTTCAACCACGATGAAGCGCTTGGCGGCAATGCAGGTCTGGCCACTGTTGTCGAAGCGCGACTTCACCGCGGCGGCAACCGCCTTGTCCAGGTCGGCATCATCGAGCACCACGAAGGCGTCGCTGCCGCCCAGCTCCATCACCGACTTCTTCAACTGGCTGCCAGCATTGGACGCGATGGAGCGCCCTGCCCGCTCGCTGCCGGTCAGGGTGACTGCCTTCACCCGTGCATCGCGCAGTACGTCGGCAGCCTGGTCGTTGTCGATGTGCAGCACGTCGAACACACCGTCCGGCAGGCCGCCATCGCGGCACACCGCCAGGATCAGGTCGGCGCACTGCGGCACGTTGCTGGCGTGCTTGAGCAGCGCCACGTTGCCGGCCATGAACGCCGGGGCCAGGAAGCGGAACACCTGCCAGATCGGGAAATTCCACGGCATCACCGCGAACACGCAGCCGATCGGTTCATAGCGCACGTAGCTGCGCTGGGCCTCGGTATCGATCAGCTGCGGCTTCAGGTAATCGGCGGCATGGTCGGCATAGAACTCACAGGTGGTCGCGCACTTTTCCACTTCGGCCAGGGCCTCGGCCTTCAGCTTGCCCATCTCGCTGGTCATGGCCTGCTGCAGGTCATCGCGGCGCGAGCGCAGCTGGCCGGCAATTTGCTTGAGGATCGCCCCGCGATCCTGCAGCGAGCGCTCGGCCCAGCGTGGGAACGCCTCGGCTGCGGCCTGCAGGCGCTGCTCGATGGCAGCGGCATCCATCAGCTCATGGCGGTAGGTCACCTGGCCGGTGGCCGGGTTGATGATCTCGACGGTCATGGGGGGTCTCCATCAGGTAGACCCCCATTGTGCGCCGGTCGCCGTGAGCCGGATGTTGCCGGCTCAGCCGTTGTCCTGGCGGGCCAGCTGCAGGTCGCGCTGGCGTCGCTTCTCCGCACGCGCATTGATGTACCAGCCGATCACCGCAGCAATGGACACTGCAGACACCAGCAGCGTGGCCAGCGCATTGATCTTCGGGCTGATGCCCATGCGAACCGAGGCGAACACCTTCATCGGCAGCGTGGTCGAGCCCGGCGTGGCAACGAAGCTGGCCACCACCACGTCATCCAGCGACAGGGTGAACGCCAGCAGCCAACCGGCCACCAGCGCCGGGGCGATGATCGGCAGGGTGATGCGGGTGAACACGGTCAGCCGGCTCGCGCCGAGATCCATCGCCGCTTCTTCCAGCGACAGGTCCATCTCCTGCAGGCGCGAGGACACCACCACGGTGACGAAGCACAGGGTGAAGGTGACGTGGGCGATCCAGATGGTGGCCAGGCCGCGCGCCGGGAAGCCCGGTATCGCGCCCATCGAGGCCAGCAGCGCCATCAGCGAGAAACCGAGGATCACGTCCGGCATCACCAGCGGCGCGGTCACCAGCGCACCGAAGAACGGCTTGCCGCGGAAACGCTTGAAGCGGGTCATCACCATCGCCGCCAGCGTGCCGAGCACGGTGGCGGTACAGGCGGTCCAGAACGCGACCACCAGGCTGGTCCACATCGCATCCATCAGCGCGCGGTCGGCAAACAGGTCGCTGTAGGCACGGGTGGAGAACCCGGCCCAGACCATGGCCAACCGCGAGCTGTTGAACGAATAGAACATCAACAGCAGGATCGGCAGGTACAGGAAAGCGAAGCCGAGCAGCAGCACGCCCAGGCCCAGGCCCTTGGCAGAACGCGGGCTCATGCCTGCTTCCCTTCCAGCAACCGCTGCTGGGATCGGTTGAACAGCAGGATCGGCACCAGCAGCAACAGGATCATCGCCGCCGCCATTGCCGAGGCACCGGGCCAGTTGCGGTTGTTGAAGAATTCATTCCACAGCTGTCGGCCAACCATCAGCGTTTCCGAGCCACCCAGCATTTCCGGAATCACGAATTCACCGATCGCCGGGATCATCACCAGCATGCAGCCGGCGATGATGCCCGCCTTCGACAGCGGCAGGGTGATGCGCAGGAACGCCTGCCACGGCTTGGCGCCGAGGTCGTAGGCTGCTTCCAGCAGACGGTGGTCATGCTTGACCAGGTTGGCGTACAGCGGCAGCACCATGAACGGCAGATAGCAGTACACGATGCCGATGTAGGCCGCGGTCGGGGTGTCGATCAGCTGCAGTTTCGGCAGGCCCATCGAGGTCATCAGCGACTGCAGGCCGGTGTACTGCAGGAACTGGTCGAGCAGGCCGTTGCGGTCCAGGATCGCTTTCCATGCATAGACGCGGATCAGGAACGAGGTCCAGGACGGCAGCACCACCAGCATCATCGCCACGTTGCGCGCGGCCGGCGACAGGCGGGCGATGGCATAGGCCATCGGATAGCCGATCAGCAGGGTGAGGAAGGTCGAGATGGCGGCGATCTTGATCGAGCTCAGGAACGCCTGCGCATAGATCGAATCACGGAACAGCGCCAGGTAGTTCTCGAGGTTGAGCTTGAGCGAGAGCCCGCCATCGACGTACTGCAACAGCCAGGTGTACGGCGGCGAGCCGACCCGGCTGTGCGAGAAACTGATCATCAGCACGATCAGGAACGGCACGGCGAAGAACAGCAGCAGCCACAGGTACGGAATGCCGATCACCGTGGCACGCAGCCCCGGCAGCCAGCGCTTCAGGCCGGCGGCGCTCATGAGGTCAGCACCACGCCGTCGTTGTCGCGCCAGTGCACCCACACCTGGTCGCCCCAGGTCAGGCCATCACTGGCCCAGCGCTGCGAGTTGGCGAAGTTGGCCAGCACCTTGGCGCCGCTGGGCAGGCGCACGTGGTAGACCGAATGGCTGCCGAAGTAGGCGATGTCCTCGATCACGCCCTGCGCCTTGTTGGTGTGCCCTTCCGGCTCGTCCTTGCCGATCATCACCTTCTCCGGGCGCAGCGCGAACGCGACCGGCTGCCCTTCGTAGCAGGTGATGCCGTGGGCGATGTAGACCGGCGCCGGGAACAGCGGCGAGCGCACGGTCACGTATTCGGGCAGGTCCTCGTCGATCACCCCGTCGAACAGGTTGACCGAACCGATGAACTCGGCAACGAAGCGGTTGGCCGGCTGCTCGTAGACCTCATCGGGCTTGCCGACCTGCTGGATCCAGCCGGCGTCCATCACCGCGATGCGGGTGGCCATGGTCATCGCCTCTTCCTGGTCGTGGGTGACCATCACGCAGGTCACGCCCGACGACTCGATGATGCTGACCAGCTCCAGCTGCATCTGCGAGCGCAGCTTCTTGTCCAGCGCGCCCATCGGTTCGTCCAGCAGCAGCAGCTTGGGCCCCTTGGCCAGCGACCGCGCCAGCGCCACGCGCTGCTGCTGGCCGCCGGACAGCTGGTGCGGCTTGCGCTTGCCAAGATGGCCCATCTGCACCAGGTCGAGCATCTCGCCCACGCGCTTGGCGATGGCCTCGCGGCCGAGTCCGTCCTGCTTCAGGCCGAAGGCGATGTTCTGCTCCACGGTCATGTGCGGGAACAGCGCATAGGACTGGAACATCATGTTGACCGGCCGCTGGTACGGCGGCAGCGCGTCCATCCGCTGGCCATCGACGGTGATGCTGCCCTTGGTGGGTGTCTCGAAGCCGCCCAGGCAGCGCAGCAGGGTCGACTTGCCGCTGCCAGAGCCACCGAGCAGCGCGAATATCTCGCCCTTGCGGACGTCCAGGTTGACGTCGTCGACGGCGACGAAGCCATCGAATTCCTTGCGCAGATCACGAATGGAGAGATAGCCGGGCACACCGGTCGCTTCGACGACGGCGGCTTCCGGCTGGGCTTCAACGGGCATGGGGGCTCCGGGAGCGGGCGGTGGACAGCGGCCGCCATTCTACCGGCCGGGGGCCGATGGGGATATGACGACGGCGGGCGGGAAGGCGCCGCTGGCCGTCCTGGAGTACCGGACCGGTGTCGGGTTTGGCCCGCAAATGGCGCACTCCAGGCGCAACACGCGCCCCCTGCGTGGCCGTTGCCTGGTGTTTCCGCCTTGGCCTGCGGGTGCCGCGCCGAATCTGCAACGTTTTTCAGAACCGGGAGCCTTGATCGCCCGCCACTACCCGTCGCAATCCCCAGGATCGAGGCCGACCATGGACGAACACGCGTGACATCCGCAGACACTTCTGTCTTCGCCCCACCCGCCCCCAGCCCTCGTCAGCTGATCGGCTGGAGGTGGCCATCATCGGCGCCGGCCAGGCCGGGCTGTCACTCAGCGCGGTCCTGCAGGAGGCCGGCGTCGCGCATCGCGTACTGGAGGCGGATACCGTGGGCGCCAGCTGGCGGCGGCGCTGGGATTCCTTCCAGACCAACACCGCCAACGCGACGATGGCCCTGCATGGCCACGCCTATGCGGGCGACGACCCGGAGGGCTTCATGGCTGCACCGGAAGTGATCCAGCGGCTCCGCGACTACGCCAGCGAAAGGTCACTGCCGATCCACGAAGGCTGCGCGGTCCTGCGTGTCACGCCCAAGGCGGGCGGCTACGCCATCGAATCCAGCCGCGGACCGATCCAGGCCGCTGCGGTGGTGGTGGCCACCGGCGAATACGGCCGTCCCCGGATGCCCCGCGTTCCCTTTGCGCCCGGGCCGGCACTGGCGGTACTGCACTCCAGCAACTACCGCAATTGCCGGCAGCTTCCCGACGGCGCGGTGCTGGTCATCGGCGGCGGCCAGTCCGGCGCGCAGATCGCCCAGGATCTCCGCGCCAGCGGCCGCACCGTGTATTGGTCGCTGGCCGAGCGCCATTCGCATACGCGCCGGCTGCGCGGCAAGGATTCGATGACCTGGTGGGACATGGCCGGACGCATCCACCAGCATGTGAGTGAATCGGCCGGGGTACTCGCCGGGGAGCCGGACGCGCTGCGCAAGGCCCGCACTGCGGAGTTCCCGCTGATTTCCGGCAAGGGACGCGCAGGCCTGGGCAGCTCGATCAGCCTGCTGTCGATGCATCGCGAGGGCATCACGCTGCTGGGCCGCCTGCAGGGCTTCGACGCGGACATCGCTCGCTTCGCCGATGTCCGCCCACAGCTGCGCACGGCGGTCGAGGCGACGCGGGCCGAGTACGCCTATCTCGATTCACTGGCAAGCGGGTACTACGCCACGCGGCCCGAACCGCGCACCGATGATGCCCGCTACATTCCCGAAGAGGTGTACCTGCACTGGGAGCCGGACGCCTCGCCGCGCGAACTGGATCTGAACGCTGCCGGCATCCGCTCGGTTGTCCTCGCTACGGGCTTCGTCGCCGAATGGCCGTGGCTGGATGTGGACGGCGTGCTGGACGAACACGGGTACCCGCTCGGCGAGTTCGGTGTCTCCCCGCAGCCTGGCCTGTTCTTCATCGGCATGCACAACCTGCAGCGGATGAGCTCATCATTCCTGTGCAACGGCGGTCGCGATGCGCGCGACCTGTTGCCCGCCATCCTGCGGCACCTTGGCCGGGCCGGTGGTGCCGCTTCCGGGAAGGGCTGAGGCCATCCGCCGGGCATGGCCCGGCGCTACCACTTTCTTCCAGCGGGCAGGACCGCTTACCTGCCGGTCTTCACCTCGGTCCACAGCCGGGTGTAGAGCTTGTCGGTCTCCGGCGTGTTGATCGAATAGGTGAACATCTTCGCGGCCACGTCGGCCGGCGGGTAGATGGTCGGGTCGGTGCGGATCGCCTCGTCCACCAGCGGGGTCGCGGTCGGCACCGGGTTGCCGTAGTGGATGAAGTTGGTGTTGGCCGCGGCCACCTTCGGTTCCAGCAGGTAGTTGATGAACGCGTAGGCCGCTTCCGGGTGCTTGGCATCCTTCGGGATGGCCAGCATGTCGAACCACTGCGGCGCGCCTTCCTTCGGGATCGAGTAGGCCACGTGCACGCCGTTGCTGGCTTCCTCGGCGCGGTCGCGGGCCTGGATGATGTCACCCGACCAGCCCACCACCAGGCAGGTGCCGCCGTTGGCCAGCGAGCCCACGTACTGCGAGGAGTGGAAGTTCTGCACGTACGGGCGGATCGACTTCAGCAGGTCGGCCGCCTTCTGCAGGTCGGCCGGATCGCCGCTGTGCGGGTCCAGGCCCAGGTAATGCAGCGCGATCGGAATCATGTCCGCCGGCGTGTCCAGGATGGTCACGCCGCAGTCCTTCATCTTGCTGATGTTTTCCGGCTTGAACACCAGGTCCCAGCTGTTGGCGATGTCGGTGCTGCCACCGAAGCGCTCCTTCAACATGTCCACGTTGTAGCCGATGCCGGTGGTGCCGATCATGTACGGCACACCATACTGGTTGCCCGGATCCTGGGTGGCGATGCGCTTCATCACCTCCGGGTCGAGGTTGGCCAGGTTCGGGATCTTCGACTTGTCCAGCGGCAGGAACACGCCGGCCTGGATCTGCCGGCCGAAGAAGTTCAGCGTCGGCACCACCACGTCGTAGCCGCTGTTGCCGGCCAGCAGCTTGGTCTCGACCATCTCGTCGCTGTCGAACACATCGTAGGTGACCTTGATCCCGCTCTGCTTCTCGAAGTTGGGGATGGTGTCTTCGGCGATGTAGTCGCTGTAGTTGTAGACGTTCAGGACCTGGCTGTCCTGTCCGCCGCCGTTGCCGCCGCCACAGGCGGAAAGCATGGCGGAGGCCAGGCCGAGCGTGAGGATACGCAGCTTCATCGGGTGCTCCAGAATGCGGAAATGGGGGCCGGCCGGGCCGGCGACGGGTGCCAGCCTACCCCCCGGCGAGGGATTTTTCTATTCGCGGCCTTCACACGTTCAGCAGCAGGAACTCGCGCTCCCACGAACTGATCACGCGGAAGAAGGTCTCGTATTCCTTGCGCTTGACCGAGGTGTAGGCGCGGCAGAAGCGCTCGCCGAGCAGCGCCTGCAGCTCGCTGCACTGCTCCAGCCCGTCCAGCGCTTCACCCAGCGAACGCGGCAGGTCGTAGCCCAGTTCCTTGGCGCTGCCGGTCACCGGCGCATCCGGCGCCAGGCGCTCACGGATGCCGAGCAGGCCACAGGCCAGGGTCGCGGCCATCGCCAGGTAAGGGTTGGCATCGGAGCCGGCAAAGCGGCTTTCCACCCGCATGTTCTCCGGCGTATCCAGCGGCACCCGCAGGCCGCAGGTGCGGTTGTCGAAGCCCCAGTGCACGTTGCTCGGCGAGACCTCACCGAACACCAGGCGCCGGTAGGAATTCACGTTCGGCGCGAAGAACGCCATGGCCATCGGCACATATTTCTGCAGGCCGGCCAGGTAATGGGCGAACAGCGGACTGAAATCCTCACCACCGTGCTCGCCGGTGAACACGTTCTGGCCATCGCTGATGCGCAGCAGGCTCTGGTGGATGTGCATCGCACTGCCCGGCTCGTTCTCCATCGGCTTGGCCAGGAAGGTGGCATACACCCCATGGCGCATCGCCGATTCGCGCATGGTGCGCTTGAACAGGAACACCTGGTCGGCCAGATCCATCGCATTGGCGTGGGTGAAGTTGACCTCCAGCTGCGCTGCGCCGGATTCGTGGATCAGCGTATCCACGTCCAGCTTCATCGCATCGCAGTAGTCGTACATCAGGTCGAGGATCGGATCGAACTCGTTGACCGCGTCGATCGAGTACGACTGCCTTGCCGTTTCCGGGCGGCCGGAGCGGCCCGCCGGTGGCAGCAGCGGAAAATCGGGATCGGTGTTCTTCTGCACCAGGAAGAATTCCAGCTCGGGCGCGACCACCGGCCGCAGGCCGAGCTCGGTATAGGCATCCAGCACCCGGCGCAGCACGTTGCGCGGCGCCAGCTCATGCGGCTCGCCGTTCTTGGTGTAGCAGTCATGGATGACCTGCGCGGTCGGGTCGGTCGCCCACGGCACCATGCGCACGGTGTCCGGGTCGGGGCGCAGGATCATGTCCGAGTCCGACGGCGAGGTCAGGTCGTAGTAATCGTCCGGAAATTCACCGGTGACGGTGGTCGCGAAGATGCCTTCGGGCAGGCGCGTGCCGTAATCGTGCGAGAACTTGTCGGCCGGGATGATCTTGCCGCGCGCATTGCCGGTGATGTCCGGAACCAGGCATTCGACCTCGGTGATGCGCCGCTCCTTCAGCCAGCGCAGCAGGCTGCTTTCCTGCGGGGGCGGGGGCGTGGCCGTCTTGCGCGGGCGCGTTCGGGAGCTCATGGGGATTCCAGTCGATTCTGTTGGTGCTGCCGGCAAGCTTGGCCGAACGCACGGAAAATAGCGTGATAGAACGGCGTCTGCATGACACGCCACTCCGGGTGCCACTGTACGCCGAGCACGAATCGATGGCGCGGGCTGCGCGCTGCTTCGACCAGGCCATCATCGGCCCAGGCCTCGATCTGCAGGCCGTCGGCCACCTGCGCGATGCCCTGCCCGTGCACTGAGTTGACCTGCACCCGATCGGCGGCACACCACTGCGCCAGCCAACCCCCATCGGCCAAGGTGATCGCGTGGGTCGGCCCATACTGCACCTCCACCGGCGCCTGCGGGTCTTCGCGATGGTCGGCCAAGCCAGGCACTGCATGCACCTGCGGATGCAGCGTGCCACCGAGCGCCACATTCAATTCCTGGAATCCGCGGCAGATCGCCAGTACGGGTAGATCCATCGCCAGTGCCTCGCGCAGCAGCGCGAACGCAGTGGCGTCGCGCGCCGGGTCATGCCGGTTGCCGTTCCAGGTACGCCCCCCTTCGTAATGCTGCGGCTCGATGTTGCTGACCGCGCCGGTCAGCAGCAGGCCATCCAGGCCCTGCAGCCAATCGCGCGCCGGCAGCGGCGGCTGCAGGCTCGGCAGCACCAGCGGTGTTGCCTGCGCAGCGTCAACCAGCGCACGCACATATTTTTCCCCGGCCACCGCGAAACGATGATGGCCGAGCACGGTGCTGTCGGTGGGCAGGCCCACCCAGGGCAGGCGGCGCATGGGGAAACTCCTTGGCGTGGCATCAAGGTACGCGCCCGGCATCGGCATCGGCAAGCCGCTGCCCTCACACCACGGGCGCCCGGCTTGGGCCAAACTATCGGCGTGAAGCCCGACCGTCCTCCCCCGCTCCGACGCCCTTTCCCGCTTCTGCGAGGCCGCCGGTGAGCGCCGCCTTCCCGCCCAGCTGGTACGCCAGCAGCCTGCCCGAACCGCCCGCATTGCCGCCGTTGCGCGGTGAACTGCATGCCGATGTGGCGATACTGGGCGCCGGCTATACCGGCCTCACCGCCGCACTGGAACTGGCCCTGCGCGGCCAGCGGGTGGTGGTGCTGGAAGCGCAGCGGATCGGCTGGGGAGCCTCGGGCCGCAATGGTGGCCAGGCGCTGGTCGGCTACGGCTGCGAAGTGGACGAGCTGGAACGCCAGCTCGGGCACGAGGATGCGCGCCGCCTGTTCGACTGGTCACGCGAGGCGGTACAGGCGATGCGTGCGCGCATCGACCGGCATGGCATCGAGTGCCATTGGGTGGAGGGTCACGCCAGCGTTGCCATCCGCGCACGCCACGAGCGCGACCTGCGCGCCAACTGCGAACACCTGCAGCGACACTACGATTACCCGATGCAGTGGTGGGAGCGCGATACCCTGCGCGGGCAACTGGACAGTCCGCGCTACCGCGCGGCGATGTTCGACCCGCTCAGCGCCCACCTGCATCCGCTGGCCTACGCCCGCGGGCTGGCCGATGCCGCGCGCGCAGCCGGGGTGGTCATCCATGAACAATCGCCGGTGACGCGCATTCAACGCGGCGCACATGCGGTGCTGCATACCGACCACGGCAGCGTGCGCGCGCCGCAGCTGGTGGTGGCCGGCAACGCCCTGCTGCAGGGGCTGGTGCCTGAGCTCGAGCGGCGCATCATGCCGGTCGGTACGTATATCGGCGCCAGCGCACCGCTGGGGGCCGAACGCGCCCGCGCCCTGATCGGCAACAACATGGCGGTCTCCGATACGGCCTGGGCGCTGGACTATTTCCGGCTCAGCCATGACCACCGCCTGCTGTTCGGTGGCCGCGCCAGCTATTCCGCGCTGCCGCCGCCGGGCCTGCACCGGGTGATGCAGCGGCGCATGCACGAGGTGTTCCCGCAACTGGCCGACATCCCGCTGCAGCAGGTCTGGGGCGGTTATGTGGACATCACCCGCAACCGTGCCCCGCACTGGGGCCGGCTGGATGGGAATGTGTACTTCGCGCAGGGCTTCTCCGGCCACGGCGTGGCAGCGGCCGGGCTGGCCGGTGAAGTGATCGCCGAAGCCATCGTTGGCCAGAGCGAGCGGCTGGACGTGTTCCAGCGCCTGCGCCATGGCCCCTTCCCCGGTGGGCGCCTGCTGCGCATGCCACTGCTGGTGGCGGCCATGTCCTGGTACAAGCTGCGGGATGCGTTGTGGTGAGCTGATCAGGAAGCGAGCTGAATCTACCGCCCGCCGAAAACTGTGAAACTCGTCGCCGCCGGTATTCCTGTGATGACTTTCTCACTTGCCGGGCCGAGCGCTGAGGCGATTGCATAATCGAACGCGTGTCGATACCGTCGGTAAGAACCGGGTCCCGCGGCGAATGGATGCTGACAGGGAACGTACTGTGAAGGGGTAGTGCGATTGAACTGGTGGAATGAAGGCCTGCAGCTGAAGTTGCGCATCCATCCGGCAGGACTTGCCTTGGCTGTGCTGTACGCGATTGCCTGCTGGGCCACACGGCAGCTCTCGCTTGATCAGTTCTATCTTCCCGCCGGCGTACGCGTTGCTGCGGTACTGCTCTGCCCACCTCGGCTTTGGCCTTATCTCCTGCTGGGCGAGTATGCCTACTTCGCGCAGATGCGGTATCCAATGATCGAGAAGTATGGTGTGACCTGGGCCGTCCTTGCTTCGGTCTCTCTGATGCCTGCGGTGATGTTCATCACCTATTGGGGCCGCAGGATGATCGCGAACTCGGTCAATGCCCGCCTGCTCGCCATTGCATTGCTGTCCTCCATCGTGGTCACACTTCTGAATGTGAGCTTCTCCCAACTGCTTTGGCCAATGCCACCTGCAGATTCCGCGCTCGCGTTCCTCTCCCGTGCAGTTCGTTTCAGCGTCGGTGATTTCATTGCCATACTTACTGTGGCTCCGCTCGCGCTGCTTTGGGCGAAACGCAACACCGAACCACTCTGGAGGACCATTTCCACAGGACCCACCGCCGTAGCACTGTCAACGATGACACTTCTTGGCGTTACCGCATCCCTGATTCCAACCGAGGCCAGTACACTCAGGACGTCCCTGCAGCTGCTGATGGGCCTTCCAGCAATTGCTCTGACGTGCTTGCACGGCTGGCGCGGTGCGGCCATCGGGGTGCCCGCGTTGAATCTGATCATTGGCCTGACTACGCCGAAGCCCTATGCAGCGGCCTTCGATGCTTCAACGTTTACGACACAGCAGATCATGGCCATTACGGGTGTAGCGCTGCTGCTGCTCGGCTCCCGCATCAGCCACTACCACAGGCGCTATCAGCTCCGTGAGGTGGGCGAAAAGAACGCCATCAAGCTCGCACGCAGCTCGCACCTTGCGAGCGAATCAGATCTTCGCGAGCGCGCAATTCACCTGCGTAAACTGGGTGATGGCATCGACCTGTCGCTTTCGGAAGTCATCAACTGGCTCAACAGCCACGGGCATTCGGCGATCGCCAGCAGCCTTACGCACACGGCCAATGTGCACTCCCGGCTGTTCCGCGAACAGGCTAGTTTGGTGTATCCCACCGCACTTGAGCAGTTGGGACTGTATGTCGCACTGCAGGCCGGAGGCGTGCGCTCGGCATGGATAGACACGCACCGTGTAACCGAACCGCGCCTAGCCGGTGACCCCTGCCGGCTCAGCCTCGACCTGCAGCTGACGGCATACCGGAGTCTCATCGACGCCGTGTCGTTGCTGTTGAAGAGCGAATCCGGGCAGGTCATCGTGCGGGCGCGCTGCATCAGCGTTGGGCAACAGCGTGGAATTGTCATGACAGCCTCGCTGCTGGATCGGCATCGCGCATTGTCTGGAACCACCGCCAACCTGGTCAGGGAACGGTTGGCCGGGCGTGCGCTGGCGTTTGGTGGCTCCGTCCATTGCCGCCACAACCGCATTGTGATGGTATTGGTAGAGTCAGGCACCACGACACGGCGCGAATCCCCGAAGGGAATTCATTTGGCTCCCGCGTAGCCTTTCCTGCCTGGAAACAGCAGCAGGCAAAACTCTGATCCCAGTCACCCCGGCGTGCCCGGTGTATGGGTGCAGCTGACGAAAGGTTGGCTGAAACCAGTCGACCAGCAGGCGACGCTCGTCCCCTGCTGACCCATGATTACTGCGTTTCGATAGCCCAGACCACGCTCGTACCAGCGCTGTAGCGCACCAGCACGAAACCGTTGCCGCGATAGACCAGCGAACGGACTGCACTGCCTGGCACGGGCAACGACTGGCCCGGCAGTGATACGGGCAACCGCGCATCGCCGGCTGGGAGTACCCAGAAAACGCCACCGGCATTGCCGATGATGAGCTGCACGCGACCAGCGAGGTCATTCACCTGAAAATAGGAAATGCCATCACGCTGGAAACCGTAAACCTGCCACGCAGGATCCTGGCTCAGATTGACCGTTGCAGGGAATGCCTCCCCCAGGCCCCGCTGACTCATACGGATACCGTGATCGTCGGATTGCGCCCAGGCCGACATCGGCAGGCAAGCGGCAATGACCGCTCCCAACGCCACCCCAGCATTAGCTACTCGCATTTTTTCCTCCTCGGTAGAAAATAATGATGAGCGCGATGAAACACCCACCTGGTTGAGCCGAGCACCCACGTCGACGCCCCGCCACACGACCTCTTGCCGCTCCCGGGCAAGCAAGGGCCACTATATGTCTACTGCCCCCCCTTGATACAGAGCAGCACGCATCCGGAAGCGATCTGGATAATTTCGTCCGCTGCTGAAGATCAGGCATCGTCTACCGGCACATCTGCAGGCGCTCAATGCAATCGCAGCAATTGCACGTCCCTTCCTCCGCGGATTGTGTCCGCACCGGAGCTTGGCATTACGCCCCGGAGCAAGTGAGGCTCAGCCTTGGACCGATTCAACAAGACAATTGGGCTGAGTTTCCACCTGTGGCCGGGCAGGCTTGTGCCGTCAGCCGTCTGCGCTACCAGCTGCCTCATCTGGCGCCAGTTCTCGACCGGAAACCCATGCATGCTGGCGGTCTCGCTGCTGCTGGAACTGGAGGCGGGCCAGATCTGTGTACGGACCCGGTGTGGCACGGCCGGTAGCCGCCGTGGCATCGTCGCGGTCGTCGCACTGCTGGACCGTGGCTGTGCGCTGTCCACTGACACGACCCACCAGGCCGTCGAGCGCCTGAGCGGACGGATTCAGGCCTACGGTGGCGCGGTACATTGCCGCAGCAATCGGCTCCGCCTTGCGGTATACGACTCGATTTCCAGTGTGCAGCCGCAGATTCCAACGTCGGCCTGACACACCCGCTGCGTGCCGGTTATCCTGCGCGGCTAAAGTTGCACCTGAAACCGCCGCTATCGGTGCCGAGCCCTCCCACGTGAGCCACCGCATCATGCCCGTCCTGCCGCAGGCCGCTGTCGATGGCGACCTGGCCGATCCGCTGCCGCAGCGCATCCTGCTGGTGGAAAATTCCCGTGCCTTCACCGGCATGCTGCGCGAAGCCATCGAACAGCGCCTGGAACTGCCGGTGGTGGTGGCCAGCTCGCTGGCCGAAGCCGATCGCCTGCTCAGTGAAGAAGGCGGCTGGTTCCTGGTGCTGACCGGGCTGGTACTGGCCGATGGCGACCGCGACGCGGTGGTCGAGTTCTTCCTCAAGCGCAACCTGCCGACCGTGGTGGTCAGCGGCGTGTACGACGAGGACCTGCGCAAGCGCGTGCTGCAGCAGCAGATCATCGATTACGTGCTGAAGAACACTCCGGGCAGCATCGACTATCTGGTCTGGCTGGTGCAGCGTCTGGAACGCAACCGGCGCATCGCCGCGCTGGTGGTGGACGACTCGCCGTCCGCACGCGGCTATGCCGCCGCCCTGCTGCGCATGTACGGTCATGAGGTGTACGAGGCGGCCGATGGCAGCGAAGGCCTGGCAGCGATCGAGGCGCACCCGGCGATCCGCCTGGCCGTGGTCGACCAGGAGATGCCGGGCATGCAGGGCGTGGAGTTCACCCGCCGCCTGCGCACCCTGCGCTCGCGCGACAAGGTGGCGGTGATCGGCATTTCCGGCAATACCGATGCGTCGCTGATTCCGCGCTTCTTGAAGAACGGCGCCAATGACTTCCTGCGCAAACCCTTCTCGCGTGAAGAGTTCTTCTGCCGCGTCTCGCAGAATGTGGACCAGCTGGAACTGATCGGCACGCTGCAGGACCTCGCTACCCGCGATTTCCTCACCGGCCTGCCCAACCGCCGCTGCTTCCTGGAACAGAGCCAGCGCCAGCTGCCGCAACTGCAGCTGCATGGCCAGTGCGTGGCGGTGGCGATGATCGACATCGACCATTTCAAGCACATCAACGACACCCACGGCCACGAAGCGGGTGACGATGCGCTGCGCGCGGTAGCCCGTGCTGTCGGCGACCACGCGCGAAGCCAGGACCTGATCGCGCGCTTCGGCGGCGAGGAATTCTGCCTGCTGGTGCCGGACATGGAACAGGACGAAGCTCTGCTCTATTTCGAGGAGCTGCGCCAGCGCATCGCCGCGCTGGAAGTGGACATCGGCACCGCCACGCTGCGCATGACGGTCAGCATCGGCCTGTGCTGCCTGCGGCCGCAGCGTGATGCGCTGCACCGGCTGATTTCCGAGGCCGATCGCCAGCTGTACCTGGCCAAGGCCGGAGGCCGCAACCGGGTCAGCTGCACCACGGTGGCCAGCCCGCTGCGCCCGCGCGAGGCTGCGCTGTCCTGACAGGCATGCCTTGATCCAGATCAACGCCGCCCGTGGGCGGCGCCTCTACAGTCGGCCCCGACATCAGCATGAAGGGGAGCCGGGGATGGCACTACTGGTCTGGCAGGACGATCTGAACATCGGCATCGATGTGATCGATCAGCAACACCGCCGCATCATCGAAATGCTCAACCACCTGCACGTGGCGCAGACCAGCCTGCAGCGGGCAGCGGTGGGCGAAGTGATCGACGAGGTGGTGGACTACACCATGTCGCACTTCGCATTCGAAGAAGAGCTGATGGAAGAAGCGGGCTATCCATTCTGTGCCGCGCACAAGCGTGTGCATGAGGTCTTCATCAAGCGGGTATCGGAATACCGCATGCGCTTCCAGGCCGGTGAGGACATCAGTGACGAGTTGCGCACCATGCTCTCGCGCTGGCTGTTCAACCACATCCGCGGCGACGACCAGGCCTATGCCGAACAGGTCAAGCAGCACCTGAACCAGTTTGCCCGCGAGCACCAGAGTGGCGGCTGGCTGGGCCGCACGCTCAAGCGCTTCTTCGGCTGATCAGCGCTGGCGGCGCTGCAGGGCGAGCAGCGCGCACAGGGTGATCACTGCGGTCAGGCACAGGTAGTAGCCGACCGCGACCAGCCCATAACGCTCGGCCAGCCAGGTCGCCAGGTACGGCGCCGGAGCTGCGCCCAGAATGCCGGCCAGGTTGAACGACAGCGAGGCACCGGTGTAGCGCACTTCCACCGGATAGATTTCGGCCAGGAACGTGCCGCACGGGCCGTAGGTCAGCCCCATCAGGAACAGGCCCAGGCACAGGAACGTCAGCACCAGCCACGGGCTGCCGGCCTGGAACAACGGCGCGAACAGCACACCGAAGCCGATGATCAGCAGGCTGGCGATGGCCATCGTGCGGCGCGTTCCCCAGCGGTCGCCGTAGCGCGCCGACAGCGGGATGCCGGCGGCGAAGAACAGCATCGCCACCATCTGCATCAGCAGGAACTGCTCGCGGCTGTAGCCGAGCACGGCGGTGCCATGGCCGAGGCTGAACACCGTCATCAGGTAGAACAGCACGAAGGTGGCGAAGGCACCCAACGTGCCCAGCAGCATCGGCAGCGGATGGTCGCGCAGTACGGTCCACATCGGCAGCCGCACCGGCGCCTTGCGCTCCAGTGCGCGCTTGAAATCCGGTGTCTCGTGGATGTTCAGCCGCACCCACAGGCCAAGGCCGACCAGCAGCGCGCTGGCAACGAAGGGAATGCGCCAGCCCCATTGCAGGAAATCGTCCTGGCCCAGAAAGCGACCGAGCAGCAGAAAGATGCCGGCTGACAGCAGGAAGCCGATCGGTGCACCCAGCTGCGGGAACATGCCGTACCAGGCGCGCTTGCCCTGCGGCGCATTCTCGGTGGCCAGCAGCACCGCCCCACCCCATTCGCCGCCCAGGCCCAGACCCTGGCCGAAGCGGCACAGCGCCAGCAGTGCCGGCGCCCACAGGCCGATCTGCGCATGGGTGGGCAGCAGGCCGATGGCAACCGTGGACAGGCCCATGGTCAGCAGCGCGGCCACCAGGGTGGCCTTGCGGCCGATACGGTCCCCGAAGTGACCAAACACCGCCGAGCCCACCGGGCGTGCGATGAACGCCACCGCGAAGGTGGCCAGGGACTGCAGCAAGGCGGCCTGGTCGCTGCTTTCCGGGAAGAACAGGTGCGGGAACACCAGCACTGCGGCGGTGGCGTAGATGTAGAAGTCGAAGAACTCGATGGTGGTGCCGATCAGGCTGGCCAGCAGGACACGGCGGGGAGAATTCACGGGTGGCGCGGCAGCGGTGATCGTCGACATCGGCAAGGCGGGTAACGGCGGATCGACCGATTCTGCCACGCTTGGCCGCCCCGCCGGGGCAATGGTTTCAGGCGACACCGAGGCCAACGAATTCTTTCCGGGGGGCCGCTACGCTGCACCATCGGCCAATGCAGCCAGGCATGGCTTGGCTCTGCTTTTCCGGTAGATCCACGCCATGCGTGGAGGAATCCGTCCGGTCCCGCCTCTACAGTAGATGCACGCCATGCGTGGATGAATCTGCCTGGCACCAACCAAGGTTGGCGTCTACCAAAGACAGCCAGGCATGCCTTGGCCCTACAGCTGGATCCAGGTGGCCTTGATCTCGCTGTACTTGTCGAAGGCGTGCAGCGACTTGTCGCGGCCGTTGCCGGACTGCTTGTAGCCACCGAACGGTGCCGTCATGTCACCGCCATCCCAGCCGTTCACCCAAACGCTGCCCGCGCGCAGCTGGCGGGCCACGCGATGGGCGCGTCCAAGATCCCGCGTCCACAGGCCGGCGGCCAGTCCATAGCGACTGTCGTTGGCCAAGCGCACGGCCTCGGCTTCGTCATCGAAGCCGAGCACGGCCAGCACCGGGCCGAACACTTCCTCGCGTGCCAATGCCTGTTCCGGGCGTACCTGGTCGAACACCGTCGGCTGCACATAGCAACCGCCCGCCTCCACCTCGGCTCGCTGGCCGCCCAGCAGCAGGCGCGCGCCATCGGCTTCGGCCCGGGCGATGTCGGCCAGTACCTTGTCGACGTGCGCGGCATCGACCAGCGCGCCCATCGGTGCATCGGCCTCCAGTGGATGGCGGGGCTGCATGCGTTGGCCGTAGGCGATCACCTGGTGCACGAAGTCATCGCGGATCGAACGCTGCACCAGCAACCGCGAACCGGCGGTGCAGACTTCGCCCTGGTTGAAGAAGATGCCCTGCGCCACGCCCTTGGCAGCCGCATCCAGGTCCGGCGCATCGGCGAACACCACGTGCGGGCTCTTGCCACCGCATTCCAGCCAGACCCGCTTGAGGTTGGAGCGCCCCGCGTATTCGAGCAGCCTGGCGCCGGTAGCGGTGGAGCCGGTGAAGGCCAGCACGTCCACGTCCATGTGCAGGGCCAGCGGCTCGCCCACGCGTGAGCCGTGACCGGGCAGCACGTTGAGCACGCCGTCCGGCAATCCCGCTTCGGCCGCCAATGCGGCCAGCCGCAACGCACTCAGTGGCGAGCGCTCGGAGGGTTTCAGCACTACTGAATTTCCCATCGCCAATGCCGGCGCGATCTTCCAGCACGCCATCAGCAGCGGAAAATTCCACGGCACGATGGCCGCCACCACGCCTGCAGCCTCGCGTGTGACCAGACCCAACTCGTGCGGACCGGTGGGGGCGATTTCACCGTACAGCTTGTCCACCGCTTCAGCGGTCCAGGTCAGGCAGCGCACCACGCCGGGCAGATCGATGCGACGCGCATCGCGGATCGGCTTGCCCATGTCCAGCGTTTCCAGCAGGGCCAGCTCATCGGCGTGCGTCTCCACCAGCGCGGCCAGCGCCAGCAGCACGCGCTTGCGATGGGCGGGGCTGGCCTGCGACCAGTGGCCTGCCTCGAACGCGCAGCGCGCCGAGGCCACCGCACGCTCGACGTCCTGTGCATCACAGTCGGCCACCGCACCCAGTACGCGCCCGTCGATCGGGCTGATGCAATCAAAGCGCGCGCCGCTGGCGGCATCCACGTAGCGGCCATCGATGAACGCTTGCGCAGGAATCGCCACGCGGCTGCGCAGGGCCTGCCAGTGGCTGCGGTCGGGGAAGTCGGCCATGGGTCGCTCCAGCAATCAACGATCCTTGTTTATACCGGCGCGGCCGCGACCCCACCGTGATCGACCGCGCTGCGCGCTCGCCGGGCATGGCCCGGCGCTACCACAAGGTCGAGGCCCGAACGGTAGCGCCGGGCCATGCCTGCCGACAGAACCGTGACGCGGCTGCGCTAGAGTCGCACCCATCGGACCCGACGGAGCCGGCATGAAAACCCCTGCAAGCGACCTGCACGACCTGGCCACCCAGCGCCCCGATTCACTGGACGCGTACTGGATGCCGTTCACTGCCAACCGCCAGTACAAGGGCGCGCCGCGCATGCTGGTACGTGCCGAGGGCATGCACTACGAGGACGTCGATGGGCGCGCCATCCTCGATGGCACCGCTGGCCTGTGGTGCTGCAATGCAGGGCACGCGCGCCGACGCATCGTCGACGCGATCGCCGAGCAGGCCGCCACCCTCGATTACTCGCCGGCCTTCCAGATGGGTTCGCCGCCGGCCTTCGCCCTGGCGCAGCGATTGGCGGCACTGGCCCCGGCCGGGCTGAACCACGTGTTCTTCACCAGCTCGGGTTCGGAGGCGGTGGATTCAGCGATGAAGATCGTGCTGGCCCATCACCGGCTGCGTGGCGAAGGCCAGCGCACGCGATTCATCAGCCGCGAGAAGGCCTACCACGGGGTCGGCTTCGGCGGCATGGCACTGGGCGGGCTGCCCAACAACCGCCGCCAGTTCGGCCTGCAGCTCGGCGGCGTGGACTACCTGCGGCATACCCTGGACCTGTCACGCAATGCGTTCAGCAAGGGCCTGCCACGCCAGGGCGCCGAGCTGGCCGACGATCTGGAACGGCTGATCGCCCTGCACGATCCGTCCACCATTGCCGCGGTGTTCGTTGAACCCATCGCCGGTTCGGCCGGGGTGATCCTGCCGGCGCCGGGCTATCTGCAACGACTGCGCGAGATCTGCGACCAGCACGGCATCCTGCTGGTGTTCGATGAGGTCATCACCGGCTTCGGCCGGGTTGGCATGGCGTTCGCCGCGCAGCGTTTCGGGGTCACCCCGGACCTGTTGACCTTCGCCAAGGGCGCCAGCAACGGCGCGGTGCCGCTGGGAGGCGTGCTGGTCGGCGACAGCGTGCATGCCAGCTTCATGCAGGGTCCGCCACAGGCCATCGAGCTGTTCCATGGCTATACCTATTCGGGCCACCCCTTGGCGTGCGCGGCGGCGTTGGCCACGCTGGACATCTACGCCGAGGAACGGTTGTTCGAGCGCGCGATCGAGCTGGGCGAATACTGGCAGGAGCGCCTGCACGCCCTGCAGGGGTTGCCGAACGTGATCGACATCCGCAACTTCGGCCTGGTCGGTGCGGTGGAGCTGGCACCGCGCAAGGATGCCCCCGGCAGCCGTGGCTACGAGGTGTTCCGCCGCTGCTTCCACGACGGGCGCCTGCTGGTGCGCTGCACCGGCGACATCATCGCGCTGTCACCGCCGCTGATCGTGGACAAGGCACAGATCGACCAGATCACCGGCACCCTGGGCGAGATGATCCGGGCCACCGCCTGAGGCCAGGCCGGTGCTGGCGAGCGGGTACAATGGGCGGTTCCGCTCCTGCCTGTTGCCGTGCCCATGAACATCGTCGTCAAAGAAGAACTCAAGGCCTACATCGACCCGCTCACCGCCGACGAACACGAGGCGCTGGAGCGCAGCATCCTCGCCGAAGGCTGCCGCGATGCGCTGGTACTGTGGGGCGACGTGCTGGTGGATGGACACAACCGCTTCGGCATCTGCCAGAAGCATGGCCTGCCGTTCAACACCGTGCAGAACACCCGCTTCCAGAGCATGGAAGACGTGCACCTGTGGATGATCGAGCAGCACCTGGGCCGGCGCAGCGTTTCCGATTTCCAGCGCGGCGTGCTGGCCCTGCGCAAGCGCGACATCCTGTCCGCGCGCAAGCAGGTCGAACAGGCGCAGCTGCAGCGCGAAAGCGACGGCACCGCCGAGCCTGCCGACGAGGCCGGCGAAGACAGCCCACCGTGGGAACCGGCGCCGAAGATCAGCCGAGCCGAACTGGCCCGCGAAGCCAAGCTGAGCACCAGCCAGGTGAGCATGATCGAGCGCATCCACGCCCAGGCTGCGGCCGAGGTGGTGGAAGCGGTGAAGGCCGGCGTGATCTCGATCAGCGCCGCCGCCGCCGTGGCCGACCTGCCGGAAGAAGAGCAGCGCGCGGCGGCTGCCGGTGGCAAGGATGAACTGAAGCAGGCTGCAAAGCGCGTGCGTGAGTCCAAGCGCAAGCCGCGTGCGCCGAAGCCTGAACCGGAGTCGGCGGAAATGGACTTCGAAGAGGCCAACGAGGATGAGATCGCCAGCCGCGATGCCGAGGTGCTGGCCGCGCTGGAGCAGCTTGGCGAGGATGCCCCGGCGCTGCGCCGCCGCGTGGTTGCCCTGACCCGCGAGAACGACACCCTGCGCGCACAGCTGGCCCATCTGCGCAGGCAGCTGGAAACGCTCTGAGCATCCCCCGGTAGTGCCGGCCGCTGGCCGGCAGCTGCAAGGTGCTTCCAACGTCCATGGGTTGCCGGCCAGCGGCCGGCACTACCGGGTACTCACCGGCCTGCGGGTAGACTTCGGGCATGACGTCTGCCATCGATCCGCGCCGCGCCCAGCTGCGGCGCCTGAAAACCCTCGCCCTTGGCCTGCTGCTGCTGATGCTGGCCGGTTTCGCGGTCAGCCACTGGCAGGGCGAGCGTGGCATCTGGGCCTGGGTCTCGGCCTTCTGCGAGGCCGCCGCGGTTGGCGCGCTCGCCGACTGGTTCGCGGTGGTTGCCCTGTTCCGGCGGCCGATGGGCCTGCCGATTCCGCATAAGGCGATCATTCCGCGCAGCAAGGAACGCATCGGCGACAGCCTGGCCCTGTTCGTGCGCGACCAGTTCCTGGAACCGACGGTGTTGCTGGCCAAGCTGCAGGTATTCGATCCAGCCAGCCGCCTCGGCAGCTGGCTGGCCGATCCCGCGCGTTCACGGATGCTGGCCGACATGGCCCGTGGCTGGGCATTGCAGGCGCTGGATTTCTTCGATGAAGCGGCGGTGCGGCGGCAGCTGCACAGCTTCGTGGTGCAGCAGCTGCGGCAGTGGAACGCCGCAGCCACCGCCGGCGAACTGCTGGGCCTGCTGACCGCCGATGGCCGCCACCAGCGGGTGCTGGACGAAGGCCTGCAACGGCTGGGGCGCTGGCTGGAGCAGGCGGAAGTGAAGGAACGCGCCTCGCAGCTGATCGTGCGCTACATCCAGCGCGAATGGCCGACGCTGTCGAGCACGGTGAACTGGGTCAAGCCGATCGATGAGATCGGCGACAGCCTTGCCGAACGCCTGGCGCGCGCGGTGCTTGAGGAACTGCAGCAGGTGCTGGCCGAGCCGCAGCACCCGCTGCGCCAGGACTACGAACAATGGCTGGGCAACTACGTGCAGCGCCTGCGCGAAGACCCTGCACTGGCCGAGCGCATCGAGCAGCTCAAGCAGGAAATGATCGACCACCCCGCCCTGCAGGACTACGTGCAGGGCCTGTGGTCGCGCATCCATGCCAGCCTGCGCGGCGATCTGCAGCGCGAGGATTCGGCACTGGTCGGTCATCTGCAGCGCAGCCTGGCCTCGCTGGGTGACAGCCTGCAATCGGACCCGGCGTTGCGCGAGGCATTGAACCAGCACCTGCTGGAAGGTGCGCAGCGGCTCACCGGGCGCCTGCGCGAGGGCGTCACCAGCCATATCGCGCAGACGGTGAAGAGCTGGGACGAGCGTCATCTGGTCGAGCAGCTGGAACTGAGCGTGGGCCGCGACCTGCAGTTCATCCGCTTCAACGGCACCCTGGTGGGTGGGCTGATCGGGCTGCTGCTGCATGCGGCTACGGTGCTGTTCCGGTTCTGAGGGGGTTCCCGGCCGGGCTGCGCCCGGCACCCGCAGAGGCCCGATCCAGAGCAACAGCCACAGCTGGTTTCCTGCGGGATGGCAGGGCGCTGTGGGTTTGCGGGGCCGCCGTGAACCCGTCCCTGGGGGCTTGGTCGCCGCATCCATGCGGCTCACACCCCGCAAACCCACAGCGCCCCGCCTTCGACCGTTTCCCTCGATCTGCCTGGATCCACATGTTCGGGGACGAATGGGGCTGTCACACTTGCTTAACGAAATGCGAATGCCTATCATTTACTGATCGGTTGTACGCTTAGCCAAGCGGGGCACGGAAGCACGCGCCCACCCGCCCCTTCGCCCGTGTACATCCCCCGACCACTGGGTCGCCTGCCTGCCGCAGGTGGCGCACCGTCGATGGGAATCACGCTGGGTGACGTGCGCGGAGCGCATGGCCGCCATGGGTGCGTTTGCCATCGCCTGTTTTTTGTCCTGCATGGAATCGCACCGATGGCTTCTCCCCTGATTACTCCCCGCCCAACCCTGCTGGCCCTGGCCCTGACCGCTGTGATGATCGCTCCGCTGGCCCACGCCGATGCACCGCTCGCTGCCGATGCGCGCACGCTGGACACGGTGAAGGTGACCGCTGACGGCGAGATCGCAAACGGCTACACGGTGAAGAACACCCGCAGCGCGACCAAGCTGGATCTGTCGCTGCGCGAGACGCCGCAGTCGGTCACCGTCATCACCCGGCAACGGCTGGATGACATGGGGCTGTTCTCGTTGTCCGACGTGATGGGCCAGGTCACCGGGGTCAGCGTGTCGGTCACCGACAGCGAGCGCATCAGCTATGTATCGCGTGGCTACACGATCGAGAACTTCCAGATCGACGGGATGCTCAACACCTTCGGTGGGTCGATCAAGACCAACACCGACAACGTCATCTACGAACGCATCGAAGTGATCCGCGGCGCCACCGGCCTGACCACGGGCGCCGGTGATCCGTCCGGCACCATCAGCATGGTGCGCAAGCGCCCCACCGACACCTTCCAGATGAGCAGCAACCTGACCGTGGGGCGCTGGGGCAACCAGCGCCTGGAAGCCGACCTGGGCGGTCCCGTGGCGTGGGACGGGCGCATCCGCGCACGCGTGGTCGCGGCCAAGCAGCAGAGCGAT
Organism: Stenotrophomonas sp. G4; assembly: GCF_003428825.1. Lineage (NCBI taxonomy): Bacteria > Pseudomonadati > Pseudomonadota > Gammaproteobacteria > Lysobacterales > Lysobacteraceae > Stenotrophomonas > Stenotrophomonas sp. G4. Next base: position 1,479,807 of record NZ_CP031741.1, on the reverse strand, counting down.
TCGTTCCGCGATGTCTACAAGCTCGACAAGGACGTGTTCTACGGCATCGTCCAGGCCGACCTGACCGACAGCACCCTGTTCGAGCTGGGCTATGAATACCAGTCACCGCACACCACGGGCGTGACCTGGGGCGTGGTGCCTTACTGGGGTGCTGACGGCAACCCGGCCAACCTGCCGCGCTCGACCAATCTGTCGGCGTCGTGGAGCGAATGGCCGATCATTGAAAAGACCACCTTCGCCCGCCTCGAACAGCAGCTGGGCAGCGGCTGGTCGCTGAAGGGCAACGTCAGCCATGCCGTGCGTGATACCGATGGCAGCGTCTGGTACGGCGCAGCCGGCTACCCGCGCGCGGACGGCACCGGCGTCACCGCCTACGTCTCGCACTTCAACGAGCACAGCACGATGGACGTGTTCGACGTCAACGTCGGCGGCCCATTCCAGCTGTTCGGCCGCGAGCATGAACTGGTGTTCGGGCTGGGCCAGTCCGTGCGCAAGGGCGAATCCGAAGCGACCAGCTTCGACACCAGCGCACCGGGCTACATGCAGGTTCCCGACTGGCGCAACTGGACCGGCAAGGTGCCGGTCCTGCCGGTGACACGCTACGGCCGTCTTTCCTCGGAAAACGAGCTGCGCCAGCGCGCCGCCTACATCGCCGCGCGCCTGCGCCTGGCCGACCCGCTGCTGGCCGTGGTCGGCGCCCGCTATGGCAGCTGGGAAACCCGCCAGTGGGGCTACGGCTACGACACCAACGGCAACCGCAACCGCACCACCCGCACCGGCTACAAGCCCGACGACACGCTGACCCCGTATGCCGGTCTGGTCTACGACTTCAATTCGATGTTCAGCGGTTATGTCAGCTACACCGACATCTTCAAGCCGCAGAACTACCGCGACCGCAACGGCAACTACCTTGAGCCGGTGGTCGGCGACATGTACGAGGCGGGCGTCAAGGCTGAATTCTTCGGTGGCCTGCTGAACGCCTCGGCCGCCGTGTTTGAGGGCAAGCAGGACAACGTGGCCGAGATCGATGATTCGGTGCCGCTGAACTCGCTGCCCGATGGCGGCCAGGCCTATCGCTCGACCGGCAAGGGCAACAAGGTGAAGGGTTGGGAACTGGAAACCCAGGGCAGCATCGGCGAGCAGTGGAACATCTCGGCCGGTTTCGCCCGTACCCGGATCCGCAACGCCGCGGGTGTGCTGCAACGGACCACCACCCCGCAGGAAACCTTCCGCCTCAACACCAGCTGGCGGCCGGGCGGCATCGAAGGCCGCTTCTGGCTGGGCGGTGGCGTGACCTGGCAGAGCCGCATCTGGAACAACAGCACCAAGCCGACGGCCGACTACCTGACCACCGGCCGCACCGAAAGTGCGCGCATCACCCAGGACGCGTTCTACCTGCTGAACCTGGCCGGTGGCTACCGCTTCAACGAGAACTTCAGCGCCCAGCTCAACATCAGCAACCTGCTGGACAAGAAGTACTACAACAACGTCGGCTTCTACCAGGGCGTGTACTGGGGTGAACCCCGCAACGTCAGCGTGACGCTGCGCTGGAAACTCTGATGACCTGATGGATGGTGCCGGTTCTGCGACCGGCACCCGGCCACGGATGGCCAACCCCGGCGCGCTTCGGTGCGCCGGCCTTCTCTTCATTCAACCTGCAGGACCGCCGTGGACCGCTCGCCCGCAACCGCCAGCCCCCGCCTCAGCACCTTCTTCGCCAACCCGCGATGGGGCGTGCTGTCCCGATCCCTCGCCGCCATCTTCGGCGGCTACGCGCTTGCCTCGATGACCACGGTGTTCTGTGCGCTGGCGCTGCCGGGCGCGCGCGGCCAGGCCGTGCTGACCGGCATGCTGCTGGCGATCCTGGTCGCCGCCTGCGCCGCGCTGTGGGCGTTCGCCACGCGCAGCGCGCTGCGTGCCTGGGTCGGCATTCTTGCCCCCACCCTGCTGATGGCCGGCATTTCGCGCCTGCTGGGGGCGTGGGCATGAAGAATGGATTCCGCCAATCCATGGCCTGGCTGCATACCTGGACCGGCCTGCTGGTCGGCTGGTTGCTGCTGCTGATCTTCATGGCCGGCACCGCCAGCTACTACCGCGAGGAAATCAGCCGCTGGATGCGCCCGGAGCTGCCGCGCAGCTCGGTCAGCACCGACGAAGCGGCGCAGCGCGCGGCCGACTACCTGCTGGCCAACGCACCGCAGGCCGAGAGCTGGTTCGTCACCCTGCCGCAGCCACGCAATCCGGCCATGCAGATGTTCTGGCGGTTGCCGGCCGAGCTGGCCGACCCCAGCAAGGGCCGACGCGGCGCCTTCGGTGATGCCACCCTGGACCCGAACACCGGCACCGAGCTGAAGGCCCGCGAGACACGTGGCGGCGACTTCTTCTACCGCCTGCATTTCGACCTGCACTACATTCCCGTGCTGTGGGCGCGCTACCTGGTGGGCTTCTGCGCGATGTTCATGCTGGTGGCCATCATCACCGGCGTGATCACCCACAAGAAGATCTTCAAGGACTTCTTTACCTTCCGGAAGGACAAGGGCCTGCGTTCCTGGCTGGACTTCCACAACGTCAGCGCGGTGATGGCCCTGCCTTACCACGCGATGATCACCTACACCGGCATCGTCACGTTGATGATCATGTACCTGCCGTGGGGAGTGAACGTGGCCTACGGCACCGACCAGGATGCGTTCTACGCGGAGGCCTTTGGTGGCCTGCCCGAGGTCACCGCGCCCGCCGAAGGCAAGGCAGCCCCCCTGCCGCTGCGGCAGCTGCTGGACAGCGCCCGCACGCATTGGCACGGCACCGAGGTCGCCGGTTTCAGCGTTGCCAATCCCGGTGCCGCCAATGCAGTGATCGATATCCGCCAGCGCGATGGCAAACGCCTGTCCATCGATACCCCGGCGCTGCGCTATGACATGGTCACTGGCGCGCTGCTGCAGGAAACGCCGCCTTCCGGTGGCGCCACCGCCACCCGTGGCGTGCTGTATGGCCTGCACCTGGCCCGCTTCGCCGATTGGGGCCTGCGCGCGTTGTTCTTCCTGTCCGGCCTGACCGGCTGCCTGATGGTAGCCAGCGGCGTGGTGCTGTGGGCGGTGAAGGAGCGGCCGAAGCATGCCAAGAGCGGTCGCACCGGCTTCGGCCTGCGCCTGGTCGATGCGCTGAACATCGGCGCCGTCGCCGGTCTGCCGATCGCCTTTGCCGCCTATTTCTGGGGCAACCGGCTGCTGCCGCTGGGCCTGGCCGAGCGCTCCAACGCTGAAGCGAACGTGTTCTTCTACGCGTGGGCCGCCTCGCTGCTGGCAGCCTTCATCTGGCCCAAGCGGATGATGTGGGCCTGGCAGCTGTACATCGGCGCGGCCGCGTTCGCGCTGATTCCGGTGGTCAACGCATTGACCACCCACGCGCACCTGGGCGTGACGCTGTTCAACGGTGACTGGGCATTGGCCGGTTTCGACCTGTCGATGATCGCCTTCGGCGCGATGCTGGCCCTGTGCGGCTGGCGCATGCAGCGCTGGACGCCGCCGCTGAGTGCCGCCGAGAAGAAGAAGCGTGCGGCGGCCGCTGCAGCGACGAAGGCACCGGCCGATGCAGTGGAAGCGGAGGCCAGCGCATGATGCTGCTGGTACTGGGGTTGTCGTTCACAGCGTTCACCGCGCTGTCGCTGGCGATGGAAAAGCACCAGCAGGAACTGCACGGCAAATCCGCGGCATCACCGGCACGGCGCACGCAATGGCGGGTGCTGGGCTGGGTGCTGCTGACGGTGGCTTTCGCACTGTGCGTGGTCGACCACGGCTGGGCGATGGGCCCGGTGCTGTGGCTCGGCGCGCTCACCCTGGGTGGAATCGTGCTGGCGTTCGCGCTGTACCCCTACCGGCCGCAATGGATCGCGCCGCTGGCGATCGCGTTGCCGGTGATCGGGCTGGTGGTGGCGCTGTTGTAACCCGTGCGGTGGACCGCATCCACGCATGGCGTGGATCTACCGGACCCACGCTCGCCGGGCATGGCCCGGCGCTACCGTTCTGCGCGCACGTGGGTAGCGCCGGGCCATGCCCGGCGACGCGTCACGCCAGGCGCTTCAGCTCCCACGCACGATGGATGCGCGCGTTGCGCTCGAAATCCGGGCCGATGGTGCTGGCGCTGATCTCGCGGCACTGGGCGAATTCGGCGATGGCGTTCTCTTCCAGCTTGAAGCGGCGGAAGTTGTTGGAGAAGTACAGCACGCCGTTCGGCGCCAGTCGCTCGACGGCCGCACGCAGCATCTTCACCTGCTCGCGCTGTACGTCGAAGTCCTCGGCGCGGGCCGAGTTGGAGAACGTCGGCGGGTCGCAGAAGATCACGTCGTACTGGCCGCGATCGCCTTCCAGCCAGGCCATCGCATCGGCCTGCACCAGCAGGTGCTGATTGCCGCCCTGCCCGTTCAAGGCCAGGTTGTCGTAGCACCACTGCAGGTAGGTGGCCGACAGGTCGACGCTGGTGGTGCTGGCCGCACCGGCCACCGCCGCCTGCACGCTGGCCACGCCGGTGTAGCAGAACAGGTTGAGGAAGCGCTTGCCACGCGCCTGCTCGGCCATCAGCCGGCGCAGCGGGCGATGGTCGAGGAACAGGCCGGTATCCAGGTAATCGAACAGGTTCACCTGCAGCAGCGCGTTGTTCTCGCGCACCACGAGGAACTCATCGCGCTGCTCGAAACGGCCGTACTTGCTGCCGCCCTTGCCACGTTCACGCGATTTCATCGATACCTGTTCCGGCGGCACGCCGAACACCTCGCGCGCAGCGGCCAGCAGTTCATTGCGGCGGCGGCGCACGTCGTTCTCGGGAATCGCGGCCGGTGCAGCGTATTCCTGCACATGCAGGAACGTGCGGCGCTGGCCGCCATCCTCCTCGTACACGTCGATGGCCGCTGCGTATTCCGGCAGATCGGCATCGTAGGCACGGAAACAGGTGATGCCTTCGCGCGCGCGCCAGCTCTTGAACTTCTTCAGGTTCTTGCGCAGGCGGTTGGCCACCATCTGCGCGCCTTCGCTCAGCTCGCGCACCTGTGCCGGGTCGCGGCCCGGCACCGCGATCGGATCGCAGACGATCAGTGCGCATTCCAGCGCACCATTGAACATCTGGTACTTCTTGCCCGCACGCAGGCCGGTGGCGAAGGCCAGTTCGTCATTGCCGCACAGCAGGCTGGCGCGCCACTGCGGCACGGCCTTCTGCAGGGCATTGCCCAGCTTGCGGTACAGCGCCGGATCGGCGGCCAGGCGCTCGTCATACGGCGGGTTGCAGACCACTGCGCCGATCTCCTGCTCCGGGGTGGGCAGGTCAGCCACATCGGCGCGGGTGAAGCGGATGGCATGGGCGACGCCGGCAACTTCGGCGTTCTCGCGCGCGGCCTGGATCGCCACCGGGTCGATGTCGCTGCCGTGGATGACCGGCTTGAGCGCGGCAAGGCCGGCCGCTTCGCGATCACGCGCTTCGCTCTGGATGGTTTTCCAGGCGGCCTTGTCGAAACCCAGCCAGCGGCTCGGCGGCAGGCTGCCATGGCGCATCAGGCCGGGGGCGACGTCGGCCGCCATCAGCGCGCCTTCGATCAGCAGGGTGCCGCTGCCGCACATCGGGTCCAGCAGGCCGCCACCGGCAGCGTGCAGGCGCGGCCACTGCGCGCGCATCAGCAGCGCGGCAGCCAGGTTTTCCTTCAACGGCGCGTCATGCGCCGCACCGCGCCAGCCACGGCGATGCAGCGGGCCGCCGCCGAGGTCGATCGACAGCGAGGCGCGGCCCTTGCGCAGCGACAGGTTGACGCGCACGTCCGGCAGGTCGGTGTTGACCGAAGGGCGCTCCAGGCCTTCGTCACGCATGCGGTCGACGATGGCGTCCTTGATCCGCTGCGCGGCGAAACGGGCATGGGTGATCTTGTCGCCGGACACATGTGCGTCCACCGCCAGGGTCATCTCCGGCTTGATGTGTTCGTGCCACGGCAGCGCACGCACGCCGTCGTACAGCGCCTGCTCGTCCGGGCATTCGAATTCGTCGATCGGCCACAGCACGCGGCTGGCCAGCCGCGACCACATCACGATCCGCAGCGCCTGCTCCAGTTCTCCATCGGCGTTGACGCCGGCAATGGTGGCGGTGGCCTTTTCCAGGCCCAGGGCCGACAGCTCATCGGCAAGCAGGTATTCCAGGCCCTTGGCGCAGGAGACAAAAAATTTCACGGGATCGGTTCGCAGGTGGTCAGGCACGGCAGGGGGCCGGGCCATTCGGAAGGGAGGGCCGTGGACACGGCCGGCAGGCCCGCGCCGGGGGCGGCGGGGCTGCCATTGTAGTCAATGCGGGCGGGCGCGCCGTGCGCCCGGGCTTCACAGCTGCCGCAGCAGGCGCTCGAAGGCCTGCGCAGAGGCTTCCACGTGGTGCTCCAGGCGATGGCCATCGTCCACCAGCAGCAGCTGCGCCGAGCGCGCCTGCGCCCAGGCGATGACTCCGGCGGCCGGCACCACCTCGTCATGCCAGGCCTGCACCACCGTGGTCGGCACCGGCGCGGCATCCAGCGCCGGCATCGGGCCCATGGTGGTGGGCGGCACCATCAGGAACAGGCCGGCCACCGGCACCTGCAGCGAGGCGATGGCGGAGATGTAGGCGCCCAGGCTGGAGCCGGCCAGCACCACCGGCCCCTGCGCAGCGGCAGCGGCCGTGCGCTCGATCAGGCGTTGCAGGCGGGTGCGCACATCGCCAACGCGGCTGACCTGGCTCATCGCGTCCAAGTCGGTGTAATCGGGGCGCTCATGGGTCCAGCCCAGTCGCTCGGCGACTTCGGCCAGCGCGGTGACCTTGGTCGCCTCCGGGCCGCTCTCGAAGCCGTGGGACAGGATGCAGTGACCGCGGCTCATGCGTGCGCTCCCACGGAGCGGATCGACAGCAGAAGGGAAGGCAGTTTCATCCGGCAATGCTAGCATCGCCGCATGCCCAAACCGCTCCTGCCCGGCCTGCAGCTGCAGCCGTTGCCCTACCACGACCGCCTGCCACTGCGCGATCCATCCAGCCTGGCGATGGTGGTGATCCACTGCACCGAACTGCCCGACCTGGCGACCGCCCGGGAGTACGGCGAGCGCGTGCTGTACGACAGCGGCGCCGGCAACAGCGGGCACTTCTACATCGACCGCGACGGCAGCGTGGTGCAGTACGTGGCGCCGGAGCGCATCGCCCACCACGTGCGCGGCATGAATGCCGATACCGTGGGCATCGAACTGGTCAATTCGGGGCGCTACCCGCACTGGCTCGACAGCCGCCACCAGGCGATGGACGAGCCGTACACCGAAGCGCAGCTGCTGGCGCTGGAACAGCTGCTGCAGGCACTGGTGGCTCGTTACCCGTCGCTGCGGCGGATTGCCGGGCATGACCAGCTGGACCTGGAGCAGGTGCCGGCCAGTGATGACCCGGCGGTGAGCGTGGCGCGCAAGCGTGATCCGGGCCCGTTGTTCCCGTGGGCGCGGGTGCTGGCGAAGGTGCCGTTGCAGGGGTTGGAGTAAGCGCCGGCAGGGCTGCGCCCTGCACCCGCACAGGCAACAGCCGAAGCAACAGCAAACGCTGGGTATCCTTGGATGGCGGGGTGGGGCCCGCGGCTGTTGGTAGGTGTCGACCTTGGTCGACACGTAGATCCACGCCATGCGTGGATGAACGGCAAATCGACCAACCCGCTTCGCTCAGGCGCCGGTGGCGACCGGGCGGCTGCTGTCGCTGACCCAGCCACTCCATGAGTCCGCGTAGATGCGTGCGCCGGACAGGCCCGCGCTTTCCATCGCCAGCAGCAGGTGGCAGGCGGTCACGCCCGAGCCGCACATCAGCACCACGCGTTGCGGGTCCTGGTTGCCGATCACACCCTGCAGCTCGGCACGCAGTTCCTGTGCATCGCGCAGGCGGCCGTCCAGCACGTTCAACGCGAACGGGCGATTGACCGCGCCCGGTACATGGCCGGCGACCGGGTCCAGCGGCTCCACCTCACCGCGGAACCGCTCGCCCGCGCGGGCATCGACCAGCCAGCCCGGTGCATGCTTGAGGCGTGATTCGATCTCGTCCGCGCTGGCAACCTGGCTGCCATCGAAGCGCCCCGGATACGCGGGCAACGCGGTGACCTGGCTGCTGCCGGTCGCCAGCGGCTGGCCGGCGGCCTGCCAGGCGGCGATGCCTCCATCGAGCACGGCCACGTTCGCATGCCCGATCAGGCGCAGCAGCCACCACAGGCGCGCGGCGGCCATGCTGCCATCGCTGCCGTCATACACCACCACCTGCGTGTCGGTGCCGATGCCCCATTGCCCCAGTCGTGCGGCGAACGCATCGCTGTCGGGCAAGGGGTGGCGGCCATGGCCCACCCGCGTCAGATCGGACAGGTCGCGGTTGAGATCGGCATGCACTGCGCCGGGAATGTGTCCCTGCGCGTAGAGGCTGTTGCCCGCCTGCGGGTCGGCCAGCGATGCACGCGCGTCGACCACGCGCACGGTACTGGCGGTCGCGCGGGCATCGACCACGCGTACCCCATCGCCCAAGGCCGCAGCCAGGGTCGCAACATCGACAAGGGTGGTCCACGGTGGGTCGATCGGCTTCATTGCGCTTGCTCCAGGCGGCGACGCAGGTTGTACAGGATGGCCGCGGTGGCGCCCCAGATGCGCTGGCCGGGCCAGCCATATTCAAGGACATGGCGGACGCGGCCGCGATGGTTGATTTCGACCTGGCGCAGGTTGTCGGCGGCCATCAGATAGTCCAGCGGCACTTCGAACACCTCGGCCACTTCGCTGGGCTGCGGAACCGCCACGAAATCCGGATCGATCACCGCCACCACCGGGGTCACCCGGTAGCCGGTGATGGTCACGAACGGATCGAGATATCCCAGTGCCTGCACCTGTGTCGGCGCCAACGCGATTTCTTCCTGGCTTTCGCGCAATGCCGCAGCCAGCGCATCGCGATCATCGGGCTCGGTACGGCCGCCGGGGAAGCCAACCTGGCCACCATGTTGCCGCAGGGTTTCGGTACGCCGGGTCAGGATCACCTGCGCACCGTTGGCGCGCGGCACGATGCCAGCCAGCACCGCCGCCTCGACCGGTGGGCCCGGGGGCAGCAGGTCATGCAGTTCACTGCGGTTCCAGCCGTCACCTGCCGGCGGCTCGGCCAGCGGATGCAGCGCGCGCAGCAGCCGCTCATGATCGGCCAACGACCCTCGCAGCGACTGCTGCAGCTGTTGGCGCAGGGGCAGCACGCGCTGCAGGATATGACTGCGTTCGCTGTCGCTCATCGACGACCACCGTGCGATTTCGTCGATATGCCGCCCGCACCCGGCGCAGAGCCGGTTGCGATCCAGCTTGCAGACGTTGATGCAGGGGCTTGCGACAGCACGCGCCGTTTCTTCCATTATTTGCACCGGTCAACAGTAGCGCGAATGGGCTGAATTTGGGATGGGCTCCGCGCGGCTGCAGCGTGGTGCAGAAACAAAAACGCGCCGGTGGGTTCACCGGCGCGTTGATGTTGACGCTGTTTCTTCTTACTTGACGCTGATCAGCTTGATCTCGAACTGCACAGCCACGTTCGGCGGGAACGGGGTGCGCGGGTCGGCGCCGTAGGCCTGATCCGGCGGCAGCGAGACTTCCCACTTCGAGCCTGCCGGCATCTGCAGCAGGGTCTCACGCATGGCCTTCATTTCGACTTCGCTGACCTTGATCGACGGAATCTGCTGGGCCGGGCGGGCTTCGGTCGGGCGCTGGCCGTACGGGAACGGACCGGCCACTTCCAGCTGCACGGTGCTGGCCTGGGTCGGCTTGGCACCCTTGCCGGCTTCGATCACACGGTACTGAACGCCGCTCGGCAGGGTCTGCACGCCCGCCTTTGCCTTGTTCTGCGCCATGAACTGATCGCTCTTGGTCTTGTTTTCGGCAGCAGCCTTTTCGTACTCGGCCTTGGCGGCCTGGGCACGGCCCTGCTCGCGCTTCTGGAACGCTTCAACGGCCGGCTTCAGCTGCTCGGCGGTAATGGCCGGCTGCTTCTTGGCGTAGGCGTCCTGCAGGCCCTTCACCACCGAGTTGATGTCCAGCTGCTCACCGCGACCGGTCAGCTCCGCCAGGTTGTTGCCGTAGTCGTAACCGAAGTAGTAGCTCAGCTTGCCCTTCTCGGACGCGATGTCCTGGGCGAAGGCATTGCCCGTCAGGGCCAGGGCCGCGACGGCGACCGCGATAGAACGCAACTTCATCAAACAGTTCTCCAGGGGTGGTAACTCAGGGACGTTCTGCGCCGCCCTGAGGCGACGGGTTAGGATAACGGCCACAACGTGTAACCGCTACTCACCACGCAGGCTATGACCTGTCTGCGTTTACAGAGTTCAATCTCACTTTTTTTTAACGTTCCAGGAGTTTCCCGTGGTCGAGGCCCCCGCTCCCCACCCGGTCGACGTCAGCGATGATGGCGCCGTCCGCACCATTACCGTGCAACGCCCGGACAAGCTCAACGCCCTCAACGCCGCCACCCTGCAGGCCCTGGCCGAGGCGTTTGGCGACGCCGCCGCCGACCCGGCGGTACGGGTGGTGGTGCTGACCGGGGCTGGCCCCAAGGCGTTCGTGGCCGGGGCCGACATCGCGGAAATGAACACCTTGAGCGCGGTTCAGGGACGTGATTTCTCCCTGCTCGGCCAGGCTCTGATGCGCCGCATCGAACGCATGCCCAAGCCGGTGATCGCCCGGGTGAACGGATTTGCGCTGGGCGGCGGGCTGGAACTGGCCATGGCCTGCCATCTGCGCATCGCCGCTGATTCGGCCAAAGTCGGCCAGCCGGAAATCAATCTCGGCCTGATTCCCGGCTTCGGCGGCAGCCAGCGCCTGCTGCGCCTGTGTGGCCGTGCGGCCACGCTGGAACTGTGCCTGCTGGGCACCCCGATCGACGCCGCACGCGCACTGGCCCTGGGCATCGTCAACGAAGTGGTACCCGCCGCCGAGCTCGACGCCCGCGTGCAGGCCCTGGCCCGGCAGCTGGCACAGTCGGCGCCGCTGGCGCTGCGTGGCCTGCTCGACGCGGTGCACGTGGGCGGCGAATGCAGCCTGGAAGCCGGCCTGGAATACGAAAGTGCGCAGTTCGGCCTGCTGTTCGCCACCGAGGACATGCGCGAAGGCACCAGCGCCTTCCTGCAGCGCCGCCCCCCCGCCTTCCAGAACCGCTGACGCCATGGCATCCCGACCCAACCCCGTGCTGCTGTTCGCCCGGGTCCAGGCAGACGATCCCGATGGTGCGCTGCAGGCTGGACTGATGGACTACGTCGTGAGGGCTGGCGATGAGCGGCTGCTGCCCGATCATCCGGACCTGCCCGACCGCCTGTGCCAGATGCAGTTGCGACTGCAGCGTGCATGGGCGGCGCGCGAACGTTTCCGCGCACGCGCCGTGCGCCTTGCCCGCCGCGAGGCCGAGCGTGATGCGCGGCGGACGCCCGCGCCGGCACCGGACGTCAAACCCGCCCTGCCTGCCGCCGCGGCCGCCATCCTCGCCCGGGCCAAGGCCCGCGCCGCCGGCAAGGACCAGTAATGGCGACCGCGAAGAAGACCGCGCGCGCACCTGCGCGCCGCGGCGGTACGATGCCGCGTGCCGACGTGGTGGAAATGTTCACCCGCCTGCGCGAGCTCAACCCGCATCCGAAGACCGAGCTGGAATACAGCTCGCCGTTCGAACTGCTGGTGGCGGTCGCGCTGTCCGCGCAGGCCACCGACGTCGGCGTCAACAAGGCCACCCGACGCCTGTTCCCGGTTGCCAACACGCCGGCGAAGATCCTCGCCCTGGGCGAAGAGGGACTGAAGAAGTACATCGCCACCATCGGTCTGTTCAACGCCAAGGCAAAGAACGTGATCGCCACCTGCGCGCTGCTTATCGAGAAGCACGGTGGCGAGGTGCCACGCGATCGCGACGCACTGGAAGCCCTGCCCGGTGTCGGCCGCAAGACCGCCAACGTGGTGCTCAACACCGCCTTCGGTGAACCGGTGATGGCAGTGGACACGCACATCTTCCGTGTCGCCAACCGCACTGGACTTGCGCCCGGAAAGAACGTGCGCGAGGTCGAAGATCGACTGGTCAAAGCGATTCCTGCCGAGTTCCTGCTCGATGCGCACCACTGGCTGATCCTGCACGGCCGGTACGTGTGCAAAGCGCGCAAGCCGGATTGCCCGGGCTGCGTGATTGCCGACCTGTGCCGATTCAAGGACAAGACCCCCGCGGAGTGACCGTGCCCTCCACGCATGGCGTGGATCTACGGGAAATCCGTCCACGCATGGCGTGGATCTACTGCAACCGGGGCGCAATCCGCGCGTCATACGTAACCGGTTTCAATGGCGGGCCCAGCCGTAACGGGGCCTGCGGCGGATCGCGGCCGTGCGCGAACTGTCACATTTACGCAATCTTCACGTTTTAGCCTGCGCGCATCTTCCCACCTGCCTGCAAGGCTCCTCTCCATGAAACTGCATCACCAGCTCCTGACGATCGCCGTGGCTGCTGCGCTGTACGTGCCGGCCGCTCACGCCGAAGTCGCCATCGATGTGATCGGCGGTTCGGAAATCACCTTCGAAGGCCTGGTCCAGGCCGACGGCAACTGGTACGACAATGACGTCGTGGACCTCAACGGCGGTGACGCCGGCAACGGCAAGAACAGCGAATTCGAACTGCGTCGCGCCGAGCTGGTGCTGAAGGGCAAGGGCCCGGGCAACGTGGAATGGGTCGTGGGCTACGACGCCAAGGCCGACAAGTTCCTCGACACCAACGTGAAGTACAAGCTGCTGGGCAACGCCAACCACTTCATCCAGGTCGGCCAGTTCAAGCAGCCCAACAGCCTGGAAGAACTGTCCAGCACCAAGAACAACGACTTCATCTCCAAGGCTGCGGTCACCAACACCTACGCTGTCGCCCGTCGCCTGGGCGGTGCCTACAGCTACGGCCAGGACAACTGGTCGGTCACCGCCAGCGCCTTCGGCCGCGAACTGACCCGCAACCTGGCCCACGGCAGCGGCTACGGCGCACGTGGCACCTGGGCCCCGATCAACGAGAAGGGCCAGGTCCTGCACTTCGGCCTGAGCTACGTCGACTACGACACCGACGCAGACACCCTGCGCGTGCGTGCCCGCCCGAACGCCGACCTGGCCACCGCGCGCCTGGTCGATGGCGGCAACATGACCGACACCGACCGCGTCAGCACCATCGGCGCCGAAGCGATGTACTTCCAGGGCCCGTTCAAGGCGCAGGCCGAGTACTACACCAGCAAGGCCAAGCGTTACGCCCATGACAACTACACCAGCGATGGCTACTACGTCAGCGGCGTGTGGAATGTCACTGGCGAAAGCTGGAGCTACAAGGGCGGCACCCCGGGCACCGGCCTGCCGAACAACCCGGCCGGCGGCCAGTGGCAGCTGGGCGTGCGCTATGACCACATGGATCTGAACGACGGCAACCTCGCCGCCAATCCGGTGGCCGGCCGTCCGCCGATCGTCGATGGTGTGCTCGGCGGCAAGATGGACATCTGGACCGTCGGCGCGAACTGGTACTGGCGCTCGAACTTCAAGCTGATGCTCAACTACGTGATGGTCGACAGCAAGAAGTACAGCTCGACCGCCCGCGGCTTCGTCAACGACGATCCGAACATCCTGGAAGCCCGCGCGCAGTTCTTCTGGTAAGTCCGGAAGCACGCGTTCGAACGAAGGCACGGCCCAGGCCGTGCCTTCGTCGTTGTGGGCAGGCGGTGGCCGCGCGATGATGCCCGGCCCTGTCGACAAGGACCTTCGGGATGCCTTCTTCGCTCCGCCTGCGCCGCCTGCTTTGCGCTGTCCTGCTCGCTGCCCTGCCCGCCACTGCGTTCGCCTGTGACGATGCGCAGGCCGTGCGCGAGGCCGCGTATCGGCAGTTGCCGGCCGGCGCCCTGCCGGTCACGGCACGTTTCACCGATGCGGACAGCACGGCCTGCCGCGCGTGGCCCGCACAGCCCGGCACGACTCTGCTGGCCGTCGCGCAATGGACCGCCCCCGCCTCGGAAGACGTGCGCGGTGGCGACCTGGACCTGTTGTTGATCGATACCGCCAGTGGCCAGCCGCTGGCCTGGACCCGCGTGGCCGATGCGGTCAGCAGTGATGCGCTGCGCTTTACCGGCCTGCACCTGGACACGGCACGCTGGCAGTTGGACCGGGCCACCCGCGCGTTCGGCGTGCGCATGGACTACAGCGGCAGCTCAGGCCCCAACCCGTTCGCGCAGACCGAACTGCAGTTGTTCGTACGCGAGGGCCGGCAGCTGCGCCGGGTGCTTGCCCCGCTGGCCGTCAGTGGCAGTCGCGGCGAATGGGATACGCGGTGCGCCGGCGAGTTCAGCCGCTTCGAGCGCACGCTGGAGATGGGCAATGCCCATGCCGCTGGCCTGGCGCCGATCGTGGTGCGCGAAAAACGCACCGATACGATCAGCGTCGCCGCCGGTGACGACTGCCATGCCACCGAAACGACGGCACCCGCACAGCGCTGGACACTGCAGCCCCGCGACGGTCGCTATGCCGTTCCGGAGGCGCTGCGCGGGCTCTGAAGGGCGGACTTGGGCACCGCCATGACGGCTGTCACGTTCGCGTCATATGACAGACGCGGGCGTGTCATGGAACCGTTATGGAATGTGCACCGAAACGTCGGGCAGCCGCCCCTCGACCACCCCAGGAGTCTCTCCCGTGATCCACGCCTTCAAGTCGCGCGCCGCCGTCGCCATTCTGGCCGCGTCGTCCGTGTTCGCCGCCAACGCCGCCGATGTCACCGGCGCGGGCGCCTCGTTCATCTACCCGGTGATGTCCAAGTGGTCGGCCGACTACAGCACCGCCACCGGCAAGAAGGTCAACTACCAGTCGATCGGTTCCGGCGGTGGTATCGCCCAGATCAAGGCAGCGACCGTGGACTTCGGTTCGTCCGACGCGCCGTTGAAGCCGGAAGAGCTGGCTGCCGCCGGCCTGGCCCAGTTCCCGTCGGTGATCGGTGGCGTGGTGCCGGTGATCAACGTTGCAGGCGTCGCCCCCGGCGCGCTGAAGCTGGACGGCCCGACCCTGGCCAACATCTTCCTGGGCAAGATCACCACCTGGAACGACCCGGCCATCGCCGCCCTCAACAGTGGCCTGACCCTGCCCAGCGGCAAGATCACGATCGTTCATCGTTCGGACGGCTCGGGCACCACCTTCAACTTCGTCAACTACCTGTCCAAGGTCAGCCCGGAGTGGAAGAGCAAGGTCGGTGAAGGCACTTCGGTACAGTGGCCGGCCGGCATCGGCGGCAAGGGCAACGAAGGCGTTGCGGCCTACGTGAAGCAGATCAAGGGCGGCATCGGCTACGTCGAACTGTCCTACGCGCTGCAGAACAAGATGTCCTACGCGGCGATGAAGAATGCGGCCGGCAAGATCGTGCAGCCGTCGGACGCCTCGTTCTCGGCCGCTGCGGCCAGCGCCGACTGGGCCAACGCCCGTGACTTCTACCTGGTGATGACCAACGCCCCGGGCGCTGATGCGTGGCCGATCACCGCCACCAACTTCATCCTGGTGCGCAAGCAGCCGAAGAACGTGGCGGGCGCCAAGGCCACGCAGGAGTTCTTCCGCTGGGTCTACAAGAATGGCGATGCGCAGGCCAAGCAGCTGGACTACGTGCCGCTGCCGGACGCGCTGGTGCGCCAGATCGAGACCTACTGGACGCAGAACCTGAAGTACTGAGTTCGTTGCAAGGCGTTCCCCGCAGGAACGGGGCCGGCGGGTCCTCTCTCCCCGCCGGCCCCACCGGGCGCTGGATCCTTCGGGGTCCGGCGCTCTTCTTTTTTTGTAGGGTTGGTCGTGAAAGGCGCTGCGCTTCCCTCGATGAGTTGTTGCGGCGATGGGCCGGGCTGCGCAGGACACGCCGCGAGTACGTCCTTGCAGGTTCGGCCACGGCATCCATGCCGTGGACGGTCCTGCGCAGCCCGGCCCAACGCCGCCTGATGGTTCATCGGGGGCGCGCTGGGGTCATGGAAGGCAGGAGCGGGGGCAACGGTTGCCCGGCCCTCCGCCGCGCCGGGGACCGCGCAGACGCGCAGTTGGCGCTGCCAGCCGACCCGGCGGCCAACCGTGAATCCCGCGAAACCCTTGCCAGAACGTGATCCAGGACACCTCTGTCATGGACGTCATACGGCTGTAACAAAAACATCATTTCATAGCCGCATCCGCCGACACCGTCGGCTCTACCCCGCTATGGAGTGACCATGAAACTGCACTCGGCCAGCCTTGCCGCCCTTTCCCTGGCCATCGCCCTGGGCCTGTCTGCCTGCGGTGGCGACAAGCAGGCCGCACAGCAGCCGGCCGCTGACGGCGCCGCTGCTCCGGCCGCTGCCGGCGACAAGGTGACCGCTGAGGTCTCCGGTGCCGGCGCCTCCTTCATCTTCCCGCTGGTGTCCAAGTGGTCGGCCGACTACAACACCGCCACCGGCGCGAAGATCAACTACCAGTCGATCGGTTCCGGTGGTGGCATCGCCCAGATCAAGGCCGGCACCGTTGATTTCGGTTCGTCCGACAAGCCGCTGAGCAGCGACGAGCTGGCCCAGGCCGGCCTGGCCCAGTTCCCGTCGGCCATCGGCGGCGTGGTGCCGGTGGTCAACATCGACGGCCTGGAAGCCGGCAAGCTTCGCCTCAGTGGCGCCCTGCTCGCCGACATCTTCCTGGGCAAGGTCAAGACCTGGAACGACCCGGCCATCGTCGCCGCCAATCCGGGCGTGACCCTGCCGGACGGCAAGATCACCATCGTCCACCGTTCGGATGGTTCGGGCACCACCTTCAACTTCTCCAACTACCTGTCCAAGGTCAGCCCGGAGTGGAAGAGCAAGGTCGGCGAAGGCACCTCGGTGCAGTGGCCGGACGGCGTGGGTGGCAAGGGCAATGAAGGCGTTGCTTCCTACGTGAAGCAGATCAAGGGCTCGATCGGCTACGTCGAACTGGCCTATGCCCTGCAGAACGCGATGCCGTACACCTCACTGCAGAACGCGGCCGGCACCTGGGTGCAGCCGAACGCTGAAACCTTCGCCGCCGCTGCCGCCAGCGCCGACTGGGCCAGCGCCAAGGACTTCAACCTGGTCATCACCAACGCCCCGGGCGAGCAGGCGTGGCCGATCACCGCCACCAACTTCATGCTGATGCAGAAGAAGCCGAAGGATGCCAAGCGCAACCAGGATGCGCTGGCCTTCTTCAAGTGGGCCTTCGAAAGCGGCCAGGCCCAGGCCAACGAACTGCACTACGTGCCGCTGCCGGCCGAGCTGGTCAAGCAGATCGAAGCCTACTGGGCGACCGAACTGAAGTGATGGACCCGACGGTGCCCGCCACGTGCGGGCACCGTCTCCTGCACATCGTGCTGCCCCGCCCCTTCCTGGCCCTGCCGTCCCCATGAATGCCATCGCCCAGCCTGTAGCCGCCCGTCCACGCGTGACATGCGTGATGCCCGCAACGACAAACTGTTCCGATGGGTGCTGGTCGGCACCGTCATCTTCGTCCTGATCGCGCTGGCCTGCGCCGCACTGTCGATGCTGTGGGGTGGTCGCCACGCTCTGCAGATGCAGGGCCTGAGCTTCTTCTTCTCCTCCGACTGGAATCCGGTCGAAAACAAGTTCGGCGCCCTCGCCCCGATCTACGGCACCCTGGTCACCGCCCTGATCGCGATGGTCATCGCCGTACCGGTCAGCTTCGGCATCGCCTTCTTCCTCACCGAAGTGGCACCGCGCTGGCTGCGTGGTCCGGTCGGCACCGCCATCGAACTGCTGGCGGGCATTCCCTCGATCATCTACGGCATGTGGGGCCTGTTCGTGCTGGTGCCGGTGATGACCGAGTACGTCACCCCGTTCCTCAACGAAACCCTGGGCGAATGGCCGATCATCGGCCCGGTGTTCCAGGGCCCGCCGCTGGGCATCGGCATGCTCACCGCCGGCTTCGTGCTGGCGATCATGGTCATCCCGTTCATCTCCTCGGTGATGCGCGAAGTGTTCCTGACCGTGCCGACCCGCCTGAAGGAATCGGCCTACGCGCTGGGCTCCACCAAGTGGGAAGTGAGCTGGGACATCGTGCTGCCCTACACCCGCTCGGCGGTGATCGGTGGCGTGTTCCTCGGCCTCGGCCGCGCACTGGGCGAGACGATGGCAGTGGCCTTCGTGATCGGCAACAGCGTGCGCCTGTCGCCGTCGCTGCTGGAACCGGGCACCACCATCGCCGCACTGATCGCCAACGACTTCGGCGAAGCCACTGAAACCTACCGCTCGGCGTTGCTGCTGCTCGGCTTCGTCCTCTTCATCGTCACCTTCGTGGTGCTCGCCATCGCCCGCCTGATGCTGATGCGCCTGTCCCGCAAGGAGGGCAACTGATGTCCAGCACCGCTGACTCCCTGTACCTGCGCCGCCGCATCGGCAATGTCATCGCCATCGCGCTGTCCTGCGCCACCGCGCTGTTCGGCCTGTTCTTCCTCGGCTGGATCCTGTTCACCCTGGCCGCCAAGGGCCTGGCCGGCATCAACCTGGATCTGTTCACCAAGATGACACCGCCGCCGATGCAGGAAGGCGGCCTGGCCAACGCCTTCTTCGGCAGTGCGGTGATGTGTGCGCTGGCGATCGGCATCGGCACCCCGCTGGGTGTGCTGGCCGGCACCTGGCTGGCCGAGTACGGCAACGCCCGCAAGGCCGGCACCGTGGTCCGCTTCGTCAACGACATCCTGCTGTCGGCCCCGTCCATCGTGCTGGGCCTGTTCGTCTACACCCTGTACGTGATGCAGACCGGCGGCAGCTTCTCCGCCTTCGCCGGTGCACTGTCGCTGGCCTTCATCGTGCTGCCGGTGGTGGTGCGTACCACCGACGAGATGCTGCGCCTGGTGCCTTCGCAGATGCGCGAAGCCGCGCTTTCGCTGGGCATTCCGCAGTGGAAGGTGATCGTGCAGGTGCTGTACCGCAGTGCCTCGGCCGGCATCATCACCGGCATCCTGCTGGCGCTGGCCCGCATTTCCGGCGAGACCGCACCGCTGCTGTTCACCGCCTTCGGCAACCAGTACTGGAACAGCAACGTGTTCCAGCCGATGGCCTCGGTGCCGGTGGTGATGAACCAGTTCGCCGGCAGCCCGTACGAATCCTGGCAGGTGCTGGCCTGGGCCGGCGCGCTGGTGCTGACCGTGTTCGTGCTGCTGGTCAGCCTCTCTGCGCGCGGCATCCTGCTGCGCAACCGTATCTCCCATGACTGACCTTTCCGTGGATACCGCCATGAACGACCTTTCCAACGCCGTGCCGATGCAGCGCATCGTCGTGCCGGCCTCGCACGAGAACCTGCACGCTCCGGCCCCGGTCAAGCTCGCCGCGCGTGGACTGGACTTCTATTACGACAAGTTCCACGCCCTGAAGGGCATCAACCTGGAGATCCCGGAAAAGCGCGTGACCGCGCTGATCGGTCCCTCCGGTTGCGGCAAGTCGACCCTGCTGCGCATCTTCAACCGCATCTACGCGCTGTACCCGAAGCTGGAAGCGCGCGGTGAGGTGATCCTCGACGGCGAGAACATCCTGTCGCCGAAGTACCCGATGAACCGCCTGCGCAGCAAGGTCGGCATGGTGTTCCAGAAGCCGGTGCCGTTCCCGATGACCATCTTCGAGAACGTGGCCTACGGCATCCGCCACCACGAGAAGCTGTCCAAGGCGGACATGGCCGACCGTGTCGAGCACGCGCTGCGCCAGGGCGCGCTGTGGGACGAAGTGAAGGACAAGCTCAACCAGAGCGCGCTGGGCCTGTCCGGTGGCCAGCAGCAGCGCCTGTGCATCGCCCGTGCCGTGGCCCTGCGCCCGTCGGTGCTGCTGCTGGACGAGCCGACCTCGGCGCTGGACCCGATTTCCACCAGCCGCATCGAGCAGCTGGTGGAAGAGCTCAAGCACGAGTACACCATCGTGATCGTCACCCACAACATGCAGCAGGCCGCGCGCGTGTCCGATTACACCGCCTTCATGTACCTGGGCGACCTGATCGAGCACGACCGCACCGAAGTGATCTTCTCGCAGCCGTCCAAGCAGCAGACCGAGGATTACATCACCGGCCGGTTCGGCTGATCGGCGCTGACGCTTCGCCACCTGTCCCAGCCAGGCGCGCCTGGCTCTACCTGGATTGCAGAACATGAACCTTCCCAACGACCACATCGTCAAAAGCTACGACGAAGAGCAGCAGCGCCTGGTGGCCGAGATCGTGCGCATGGGCGAGATGGCCGTCGCCCAGCTGGAGGCGTCGATGGACGTCATCGAGAAGCGCGATGAGAACGCCGCCCATCGCATCATCGCCAACGACGAAGCGATCGATGCGCTGGAACAGCAGATCAGCCACGACGTGATGCGCCTGGCGCTGCGTGGCCCGATGGCCCGCGACCTGCGCGAAATCCTCGCCGGCCTGCGCATTCCGGCCGACATCGAACGCATCGGCGACTACGCAGCCAACGTCGCCAAGCGCTCGATCGCGCTGGGCAAGGTGCCGCCGCTGCCGCAGATCCAGGGCCTGCGCGCCCTCGGCCGCCTGGCCGCACAGCAGGTCCGCCGCGCCATCGCCGCCTACCGCGACAACGACGCCGATGCCGCGCTGGAACTGCGCGAGGACGACGCCCGCCTGGATGCGCAGTACACCGCGCTGTTCCGCGAGCTGCTGACCTACATGATGGAAGACCCGCGCAACATCACCCCGTGCACCCACCTGCTGTTCATGGCCAAGAACCTGGAGCGCGTGGGCGACCATGCCACCAACATCGCCGAGAACGTGTGGTTCCTGGTGCACGGCGAACAGCCGCTGCCGCCGCGCCAGAAGCGCGACGAGACCTCCAGCGCGGGCGATATCTGATACTGCACTGCAACACCGGATTCGACTCCAGGGTGGCCGCTGTCCTCGTGACAGCGGCCTTTTTGCTGGCGCTGTAATACTTCTCACGAAAATTTGAATTCCCGGCGAGGATTCGTTGAGTAGGATCGCTGCACCATCGCTTCACCACGGGCACCCGCCCACCACCCAGGAGCACGACCGATGAGCACCTCCAACAAGACGCTGTCCCTGCTGACCGCCACCGCCCTGGCCGCAGGCCTCGGCATGACCGCCTCCGCCTCGGCCCTGAGCATGACCGACCTCGCCCAGGGCTACCTGGTGGCCGGCCAGGCGGCCAAGGCCACCGATGCGAAGGCGACCGATGCAAAATCCGCCGACGCAGCCAAGCATGCCGAAGGCAAGTGTGGCGCCGACGGCAAGAGTGCTGAAGGCAAGTGCGGCGGCGACAAGGGCAAGGCGGCGGCCGGTGCGGACAGCAAGGCCAAGACCGGCGGTGACAAGAAGTCGGCCGAAGGCAAGTGCGGCGAAGGCAAGTGCGGTGGCAAGCACTGACGTCCGCGCCGGCGTCGTCCACCCGCGGTCGCCGCTTCCTGCGGCGGCCGTGGGCCTGGGCCTGCGCCGTGCCCTGCTGCAGGACCTGCGCGATGCACCGGCCAGCGATTTCGATTTCCTCGAATGCGCGCCG
The DNA here is from genome assembly GCF_003428825.1 of Stenotrophomonas sp. G4. Taxonomy (NCBI): domain Bacteria; kingdom Pseudomonadati; phylum Pseudomonadota; class Gammaproteobacteria; order Lysobacterales; family Lysobacteraceae; genus Stenotrophomonas; species Stenotrophomonas sp. G4. Next base: position 1,458,288 of record NZ_CP031741.1, on the reverse strand, counting down.
GAGAACTGGATCGGTGTCGGTGGTCCCGCAGGTGACGCGTTGGCCGAACTGGCGGCGCGCCATCCGCTGAGCTGCCACGGCCTGTCGTTGTCGCTGGGCGGCAGTGCGCCCCTGGATACCCAGCTGCTGGCGCAGGTGGGTGCGTTTCTGCACCAGCATCAAGTGCCGCTGTACAGCGAACACCTGAGCTACTGCAGCGACGAGGGCCACCTGTACGACCTGCTGCCGATTCCATTCACCGATGAAGCGGTACGCCACACCGCTGCCCGCATCGCCCGGGTGCAGGACATTCTCGGCCGCCGCATCGCCGTGGAAAACGTGTCGTACTACCTGGCGCCGGATCCGACGATGGACGAACTGGCCTTCACCACTGCCGTACTGGCCGAGGCCGACTGTGATCTGCTGCTGGACGTCAACAACGTCTACGTCAATGCCTGCAACCATGGCTACGATGCCGATGCCTTCATCGCCGGCCTGCCCGCACAACGCATCGTCTGCCTGCACGTAGCCGGGCACCTGGACGAGGCGCCGGACCTGAAGATCGACACCCACGGCAGCCCGGTGATCGACCCGGTGTGGGACCTGCTGGCACGCACCTACGCCCGCATCGGCCCACGCCCTACCCTGCTCGAACGCGACTTCAATTTCCCGCCCTACGCCGAGCTGCGGGGCGAACTGCAGACCATCCACCGCCTGCAGGCCGCGCATGCCGGAGCCGCCCATGGCTGACGCCCCCGAACGCCTGCGTGCGCAACAGCACGCGTTCACCGCGCACCTGCGCGACCCGGCGCAGGTACCGGCGCCGCCCGGCATGGACCCGCGCCGGGTGGCCGTGTACGAACGCCTGCTGTTCAACAATCTGCTGGGATTGCTGGGCAATGGCTTCCCGGTCTGCGTGCGCCTGCTGGGCGAACCGGACTGGCGTGCACTGGTGCGCCACTATTTCGCCAGCCACCAGTGCCACACCCCGTTGTTCACCGAACTGGCTGCCGAGTTCGTGCAGTGGCTGCAGGTCCAACCGGAGCTGCCGCATCCGGCGCTTGCCGAACTGGCCCACTACGAGTGGGTGGAGACCGCGCTGTACCAGCTGCAGGCCGATCCGATGCCGGAACCGGGCGACATTGATCCGTTGCAGGTGCCGTTGCGCCGCGCGCCACTGGCCTGGCCACTGCTGTATCGCTGGCCGGTGCATCAACTGGGTAGCGACGATGCACCGTCGCAACCACCGGCAGAGCCCACCGGCCTGCTGGTACGGCGCGATGCCGATGGAGCGGTGCGCTTTGCCACCCTGACCAGCCTCGCAGTGCATCTGCTGACCCTGATCGGCGAGTCCCCCGGGGCCACCGGCCAACAACATCTGCAGCAGCTGGCCGCCCTGCACCACCTCGATCCCGACACATTGGCCGCCCCTGGCGCGCACCTGCTGCAGCAGTTCCTGCGTGCTGGCGTGATCGGTCCGCTCCCCGCTTCACCCTGACGCCCCTTCCAGGAGATACACCGATGAAGACCCCGCCCCTGGCCGCCGCACGCGGCCAGCTGGACCGTTTCGCCCCGTGGTTGGCCCCGCTTGGCCTGCGCCTGCTGCTTGCCTGGGAATTCTTCGAATCCGGGCGCGAGAAGCTGCACGGGCAGAACTGGTTCGCCGATCTGCAGGATGCCTTCCCGTTTCCGTTCGACCAGCTGCCCGCTGCTCTGAACTGGCAATTGGCCACCTGGTTCGAACTGCTGGGCGCAGCGTGCCTGCTGTTCGGCTTCGGTACCCGTTTTGCCGCCGCCAGCCTGCTGGTACTGACGGTTGTGGCAACGTACGCGGTGCACTGGCCGGCCGAATGGAACTCGCTGGGCGATCTGGCGATGGGCTACGCGATCAGCGACCAGGGCTTTGGCAACTTCAAACTGCCGCTGCTGTTCATGGCGATGCTGTTGCCGCTGCTGTTCACCGGCGCCGGGCGCCTGAGCGTGGATGCGGTGCTGGCGCGGTGGTATCCGTCGGGCCCCACGGCGCGGCCTGTGCTCCGGTAGAAGCCGACCCTGGTCGGCGCGCAGGGTGCCAACCAAGGTTGGCACCTACCAGGATCCCGGGCGCCCTGGTCGGCGCACGTCACGCCGTCCGCTAGATGCCGCCCCTGGTCGGCGCACGTCGCGCCGTCCGGTAGATGCCGACCTTGGTCGGCGCACGTCATGCCGTCCGGTAGATGCCGACCTTGGTCGGCGCACGTCACGCCGTCCGGTAGATGCCGACCTTGGTCGGCGCACGTCACGCCGTCCGGTAGATGCCGACCTTGGTCGGCGCACGTCACGCCGTCCGGTAGATGCCGACCTTGGTCGGCGCACGTCACGCCGTCCGGTAGATGCCGACCTTGGTCGGCGCACGTCACGCCGTCCGGTAGATGCCGACCTTGGTCGGCGCGCAGTGTGCCAACCAAGGTTGGCACCTACCAGTATCCCGGGCGCCGTGGTCGGCGCACGCCGCGCGGTCCGGTAGATGCCGCCCCTGGTCGGCGCGCAGGGTACCAACCAAGGTTGGCACCTACCGCGATCCCGGGCGCTCAGGGTCGCTCTGCTAGAATCCATGCATGACCGACCCCACTTCCGCACCTGCCGCCCTCCCTGCTTCCGACGTACCCCAGGCGCAGCGCGCGATGTCACAACGCTTCCGCGGCTTCCTGCCGGTGGTGGTGGATGTTGAAACCGGCGGCTTCGACAGCCAGCGCAACGCGCTGCTGGAAATCGCCGCCGTGCCGATCGAGATGGACGAGAACGGCCTGCTCTATCCCGGCCAGACCGCCAGCGCCCACGTAGTGCCGGCCGAGGGGCTGGAGATCGACCCGAAGTCGCTGGAAGTGACCGGCATCATCCTCGACCACCCGTTCCGGCTGGCCAAGGAAGAAAAGACCGCGCTGGACCACATCTTCACCCCGGTGCGCGCAGCGATGAAGAAGTACGGCTGTCAGCGCGCGATCCTGGTCGGCCACAACGCCCATTTCGATCTCGGCTTCGTCAACGCCGCGGTGGCCCGTACCGGGCACAAGCGCAACCCGTTCCACCCCTTCAGCGTGTTCGACACGGTCACCCTGGCGGGCATCGCCTATGGCCAGACGGTGCTGGCACGCGCGGCCACGGCGGCCGGGCTGGGCTGGGACGCCAACGAGGCGCACAGCGCGGTGTATGACACCGAGCAGACGGCGCGGTTGTTCTGCACGATCGCCAACGCCTGGCCGCGGTGAAGCAGCCAACGGCGAAGCCCCTCGTGGCGGGCTGACAGCGATTCCTGGGCAGGCCGGACGGGTGGACTGCGCAGGGGACGCTGCAAGTACATCCCTGTAAGCTCGGTCGCCGCATCCATGCGGCTCACGCCCCTGCGCAGCCCACCCGCCCGGCCACGGACAGTTTCCCGGGCGCCACGGAAAGATCAGAAAAGCGGGAGCAACAGCGGGTCGCTGCGCTCGATGGGTGCCGACTGTTGGTACGGCAATGCCAGTAGATCCACGCCATGCGTGGATGCTTTGCAGTGGATCAACCGATGCTCGTGCGATCCCTGCCGTCACTCTTGGCGCGGTACAACGCGCGGTCGGCGCGCTGGTACAGCAGTGCCGGGGTGCGGTCGTCGCCGTCCAGTTCCACCAGGCCGGCGCTGAAGGTCACCCGCAGGCCCGGGATGCCGGCCCAGTCCGGGTGGTCATGGAACAGGCCACGCAGGCGCGCGCACAGCTGCGCCGCCTCCTCCAGCCGGGTGTCATTGAGCAGCAGTGCGAATTCTTCGCCGCCGGTGCGCGCCGGCAGGTCCGAATCGCGGCTGGCGGCGGCGATCACCTGGGCCACTTCCACCAGTACCGCATCACCGATGCTGTGGCTGTGCTGGTCGTTGACATCCTTGAAGTGGTCGATGTCCAGCACCACCAGGCACAGCGGATGGCCGCTGCGCTGGGCGCGGGCGAAGTCACGGGCCAGCGCCTCGTCGAAGCCGCGACGGTTGGCCAGCCGGGTCAGCGCGTCTTCGCGGGCCTGCCGTTCGAACGCCTCGGCCTGCCGCGCCAGGCGCTCGGCCAGCTCGGTCTTCTCCTGGTTCAGGGCCTGCAGGTGCACGGTCTGCGCCTGCAGGTCGAAGGTCGCCTCGTCCACGCGCTGTGCCAGGCGCAGGTTGCTGGCCTTGTACTGCTGCAGCAGGAAGCGGTACAGCGCCACCAGCGCGGACAGCAGCATCAGCCCGATCAGCGCCTGCACGCTGTGCCGCTGCCACCAGAACGGCTCGACGGTGAAGTTCCACACCGCTTCCTGATGACCCCAGCTGCCGCCCGGGTGCGCGGCGGCCACGTGCAGCGTGTAATCACCCGGCGGCAGACCAACGAATTCCACGCTGCGCTGCGGGCCGCGCTCCACCCAACCGTTGTCCAGCCCCTCCAGCCGCGTGCGGTAGCGGATGCGGTCGGACATCAGGTAGCTCAGACCCACGTAGCTCACCGCAAGCCGTCGCCCACCGGGTATCAGGTTGCGCTCGCGGCCTTCCCAGTGCACCGGCGCACCGTCGACCTGTACGTTCTCGATTGCCGCAGGCGGTGCCGGGCGTTCACGGAAACGCTGCAGCCGCTGCGGGTCGACCATGCTCAGGCCGCCGGCGGTCACCACCCAGAAGGTGCCGTCATGGCGCAGGATCGCCGACGGGCCGGAGCTGCCGTTGGCCTGCGCGTTGGCGATGCCATCGATCTCGTTGTAGCGCTCCACCGTCACCCGCGGTGCACGCCCATCGGCCACCGCGTTGAGCGTGGCCATGTCGGTGCGCAGCACACCTCGGTTGCTGCTGACCCACACATTGCCCAAGCGGTCGGGCACCAGCTGGAACACCGCGTCCACCGGCATGCCCTGCTCCAGGCCCACCCGTGCCAGCGTCCCCGCCTGCCAGCGATACAGCCCGCGGTCGCTGCTGATCCACATCGCATCGCCGATCTGATGGAAGCCGAACACGCTGCGGCCCCCGCCCAGCGGCGCCAGGTCGATCGACTGTACCCGGTCACCGCGCAGCACGCGGACGCCTTCAATGGTGCCGATCCACAGATTTCCCTGGTGATCGTGTTCCAGCGCGGTGGTCAGGCCTGCCGGCATGCCCGCAATCGTGGGCACGCTCACCTCGTCGCCTTCGATGCGGACCACGCCCTTCTGTGTTCCCGCCCAGACCACGCCGTCGGGCGCGATGCTGATCGCACGGATGTTGCCGCCGGGCAGGCCATCGGCCACCGCGTAGTTGTGGCGAAGCCGTCCATCGGCGTGCAAGCGGTAGATGCCGTCGCCGAAGGTGCCCACCCACAGATCGCCGCCGGCATCCTGCGCCAGGCTCAGTACCGAGGGCGCCTTGCCACCGCGGTTGTGCAGCGGTATCGCGCGGAATCGACCGTCGGCGGTCTGCAGGTCCAGGCCGCTGGCGCTGCCCACCCAAAGATGCCGGTCACGGTCTTCGAGCACCGTGCGCACGTAGTCGCCGCTGAGCCCGTCGCGTTCGGTGTAACTGCTGAACAGGGTTTCGCGCAGGCGATACAGACCGCCGTTGGCGCCTACCCATATGCTGCCTTCAGCGTCCTCGCGCAGGCTGACCACACGCCCGCCGGGCAGGTTCAGACCTGCCGGCAGGCGCTCCAGGCCATGCGCCGAGATGCGCAGCAGGCCCTGGTTCTCGGTGCCCAGCCACAGGTCGCCATGGCGGTCCTGCAGCATGGCGGTCAAGTGCAGCTGTCCGGGCAGCCGATGCATCAGCACCAGGCGATCGCCCTCCACCCGGTACAGGCGCTCGCCCGCGACGATCCACAGCGCGCCATCGGGTGCGCGATAGGGCCACGACAGGCCCTTGTCCACGCCCCACACCGCCGGCGCGCGCTGCAGTACGCCGTTGTTGTCGCGCAGCACCAGGCCGTCGAGGGTGCCGATCCAGACCCGGTCCTGCGCGTCGACCGCCATCTTGGTGAAACTCATCGCCAGCGGCAGGTCCGGCGGCGGGCGCTGGTAGACGATGCCCTTGTCCGGGGTCAGATAGCCGATGCCCTTGCCCTCGTACAACAGCCACAGGCGCCCTTGGCTGTCCATCTGCATGGACTGGATCAGCACCTGCGGCGTATCCGGTTGATGTTCCCAGACCCGCCACCGGCCATCGCTGCCACGGTGGCTGACATTGCCGCGCGAATCGCTGATCCACAGACCGCCCTGCGGGTCGACCAGCAGCGCGCCGATGCCGTTGTCGCGCAGCCCCGGCCGGGTGCTGCGGTCGAACACGGTGAAATCCAGGCCGTTGTAGCGCACCAGGCCTTCCCAGGTGGCGAACCACAGATGGCCTTCCGGGGTCTGCGCGATGTCGCGCAGCGAGTTGTGCGGCAGACCATTACGCGAGGTCCACACATCGATGGCGTAGTCACGCAGTGGCGGCGCGCCACCTTGCGCGGCCAATGGCGCGGCAACCGCCAGCAGCAGCCACAGCACACCCAGCCGCAGCAGGCGACCGATGTTCTCCGCGTGGCGCCCGGCCCGGCGCCTGCCCGTCCCCTGCCCGCCCATCAGCGCGGCGGCGGCGGCCAGCTGCGGATGCCGGTGGCGGCAGCAGACGCGAACAGGGACAGCCGCACCGCGCAGGGCGGCATGCCGGCAGGAACAGGCAGGCTCATCGGAGGAAGAATGGGGAAGTACGCAGATGATAGGGCAAACCCTGTCGCCGGCGTCACCGCACCCGGGCAGCCCGGCGCAACCGGGCCCGGGCCGGGATCGACGCTGCTAGCGCGCCTCGGCGCTGGCCGACCACTGCACCACCGCTTCCAGCCCACCCTCGGGGCGGTTGCGCAACCACAACCGGGCGCCGTCCTTCTCGGCCAGCGCGCGGGCGATGGTCAGGCCCAGGCCGGCACCGCCGGTCTCGCGCGAACGTGATGTCTCCACCCGCACGAATGGGTCGAACACCGCTTCCAGCTGGTCATCGGCCAGCCCGGGGCCATCATCGGCAACGACCACCGTAATCGTGTCCTCGCCGCGTTCAACGCGTACCCGGGCGCGTTGCGCGTACATCACCGCGTTGTCCACCAGATTGGAGAACAGGCGGTGCATCGCCAACGGGCGCAGCATCAGTACCGCGCCGCTGCGGCCTTCGAAAACGACGTCGGCGCCGTCCTCGGCGGTGTCCTCGACGATGCTCTCCAGCAGTGAATCCAGATCCAGCGCGGCGCGCTGTTCGGCACTCTCCGCACTCCGGGCCAGTTCCAGCCCCTCGCGTACCAGCGCCTGCATCGCAGCCAGGTCGCCGATCAGGCGCTCGCGCAGCGTCTCGTCGGTCACGTTTTCCAGGCGCAGGCGCAGCCGGGTCAAGGGCGTCTGCAGGTCGTGGGTGATCGCCGCCAGCATCTGCGTGCGTTCGGCCAGGTGGCGCTGCAGCCGGTGCTGCATTGCATTGAAGGCTTCGGCGGCGCGCCGCACTTCGCGCGGCCCGCGCAGCGGCAAGGGTGCCCGCTGCAGGTCATCGCCCAGGTCCTCGGCGGCGGCCGCCAGCTCCTGCAGCGGCGCACTGGCCATGCGTGCAACCACGTAGGCCAGCACGGCAATGGCCAGTACCAGCAGGGTCAGGAACAGCGGGTCCACGGCAAGGATGCCGTTGTGCGCGATGGCCGGCGAATCCAGGGCGAGCTTCAGCAACGTGCCGTCATTGAGCACCACGTCCACCGCCCGGCACTTGGGCGGAATGAAGGTGGGATCGCGCTCGTGTGGCGGCTTGCGGTGACCCGGCGGCGGTGGCGGCAGCAGTTCCTGCAGCTTGGGAATGCACGAACGGAACGAGGCGAAGTGCACATGCGCCCGCGACACCGGGCCCGGGCGGTCTTCCAGTACTTCCATCAGCGCCTTGTCGGCCCGCCCGATGCGCGCGCCGGGCTGCAGTGCCCGCACGCTGGGGCCACCGATCTCCAGCAGCCGCTCGCGCAGCTCCGGGTTGCCGTCGAGCAGGTTGATGTAGCCCTGCAGGCGGTCGGCGATGCGGTTCAGGTTCTGCCGCTCGAATTCCTGCTGCCGCTTGGAACTGGCCAGCATGGTCGCGCCGATCGCGGCCACGCTCATGCCCAGCAGCAGGATCACGAACAGCCGTCCGACCATCGAGGACAGGAAGTGGCGCAGGCGCTTCATCGCGGCTTATTCCAGGTTGACGGCCGAGGCCAGCACATAGCCTTCGTTGCGCACGGTCTTGATCAGGCCATCGGGGCCACCGTCATCGGCCAGCTTGTTGCGCAGCCGGCTGACCTGCAGGTCGATCGCCCGGTCCTGCGCTTCATAGTTGCGGCCGCTGCTGAGGGCCACCAGCTGCTCGCGCGAGAGCACCTTGTTGGCATGGGCGATGAACACCCGCAGCAGGCGGAATTCGGCCCCGGACAGCACCACCACGCGCCCGTCCGGATCGACCAGGTGGCGATGCTCCAGGTCGAAGATCCAGCGTGAGAAACGCGCACGGCGCACCGCCAGCGGTTCCAGGTTGGCCGGCAGCGCTTCGGTACGGCGCAGCACGTTGCGGATGCGCGCCAGCAGTTCACGCGGCTCGAACGGCTTGGCCAGGTAGTCGTCGGCGCCCATTTCCAGGCCGAGTACGCGGTCGATCGGCTCGGCGCGCGCGGTGAGCATGATCACCGGCGTGTTCGAGCGCGCGCGAAGGTCGCGGCACAGGGTCAGGCCATCCTCGCGCGGCAGGTTGAGGTCGAGCACGATCAGGTCCACGTGTTCGCGTTCCAGCAGCTGGCGCATGCTGGTGCCATCGGCGGCGGTGCTGACCTGGTAGCCAGCACGGCCGAGCTGCTCGGCCAGCAGGGTGCGGATATCGTTATCGTCATCGACGATCAGCAAACGGTGCATCGGGTTTTCAGTCTCCATGTCGCGAATCATCCCGTGTCGGCAGCTGAACCGCATCCAGGCCAATGCGTACCACTGTATCCCCCGCAATGCGGGATACCTGCCGATACGCAGTCTCTCAGACAGTGTTACACAGAGACACACCCCGAGGATTGAGCGCGGCGTCGCTCGATCTTCACAATGCCCACCAACGCCGCCGCTGCGGCCCCCAGAGTGAAGCCGCCACGTGATCTCCCGACTGTTGCCCGCGACCCGCAAGGGTCGCCTGATGTTGATCGCCCTGATTGTCCTGATCGCCGCTGTATCCGCCTGGTGGCTGCTGCGCAAGCCGGCCGCACCGGCGCTGGCGACCACCCCGGTCAGCCGCGGCGACATCGAGCAGACGGTGGAAGCTACCGGCGTGATCGACGCCTACAAGCTGGTCAGCGTCGGCGCGCAGGCCTCCGGCCAGATCAAGTCGCTGAAGGTGCAGCTGGGCGATACGGTGAAGGAAGGCGACCTGATCGCCGAGATCGACGCCACCACCCAGCAGAACCAGGTGCTCAACGCGCAGGCCTCGCTGGACCAGGTGACCGCGCAGCGCGCAGTGCAGCAGGCCACCCTGCGCCAGGCCGAACTGGAGTTCGCGCGCCAGCAGCAGATGCTGGCTGCCGAAGCCACTTCGCGCCAGGAATACGATGCCGCCGAGGCCCAGCTGAAGACTGCGCGTGCGCAGCTGCAGTCCTACGAGGCGCAGATCAAGGGCCGCGAAACCGAGCTGGGCACTGCCCGTGCCAACCTGGCCTATACCCGCATCGTCGCGCCGATGGACGGCACCGTGGTGGCGGTAGTGGCCGAGGAAGGCCGCACGGTGAACGCCAACCAGACCGCGCCGACCATCGTGATGCTGGCACGGCTGGACGTAGTGACCGTCAATGCCGAGGTGTCCGAGGCCGACGTGGTCAAGATCAAGGCCGGCATGCCGGTGTACTTCACCACGCTGGGTGACCCGGACCGCAAGTACCACGCTACGCTGCGGCAGATCAATCCGGCACCGGCGTCGATCGCCAACGAAAGCTCGTCCAGTTCCAGCAGCTCGTCCAGTTCCAGCTCCAGCAGCGCGGTCTACTACAACGCGTTGTTCGACGTCGAAAACCCCGATGGCACCCTGCGCATCGACATGACCGCACAGGTATCGGTGCTGCTCAAGCAGGCCAAGGGCGTGCTGATGGTGCCGGCCGTTGCACTGGGACCGAAGTCGCGCGATGGCGAGCGCATCGTGCGGGTGGTCGACGACAAGGGCCAGCCGCAGCCGCGCAGGATCAAGGTCGGCATCAACAACGGCGCCAACGTCGAGGTGCTGTCCGGCCTGAAGGAAGGCGAGCGCGTGGTGGTCGGCGAAGGCGGCGCTGCGGCAGCCGCGGGCGGCGGCAACCGTGGCGGCATGCAGATGCGGGTCGGCGGCCCGGGCATGGGGCGCCGATGAGCATGACGGCGCCACTGCTGCGCCTGCGCGACCTGCGGCGCGAATTCCCGGCCGGCGAGGATGTCATCGCCGTGCTGCGCGACGTCAACCTGGACATCCATGCCGGCGAGATGGTGGCGATCGTCGGCCAGTCCGGGTCGGGCAAGTCCACGTTGATGAACATCCTCGGCTGCCTGGACCGCCCGACCCGTGGCAGCTACCAGGTGGCGGGCCGCGAGACCGGGAAGATGGCGCCCGACGAGCTGGCCGAGCTGCGCCGCGAGCACTTCGGTTTCATCTTCCAGCGCTACCACCTGCTGGGTGATCTCGACGCACGCGGCAATGTGGCCGTGCCGGCGGTGTATGCCGGCAGTCCCGGCCCGGTGCGCACCGCCCGTGCCGAGCAGCTGCTGCAACGGCTGGGCCTGGCCGACCGCATGCACCACAAACCCGGGCAGCTGTCCGGTGGCCAGCAGCAGCGCGTGTCGATCGCGCGCGCGTTGATGAACGGTGGCGAGGTGATCCTGGCCGACGAACCGACCGGCGCCCTGGACACGAAATCCGGCGAAGAGGTGATGGCCATCCTCGGCGAACTGCATGCCGAAGGCCACACCATCATCATCGTCACCCACGACATGAGCGTGGCCGAGCACGCACAGCGCATCATCGAGATCCGCGACGGCGAGATCATCGCCGACCGTGCCAATCCGGCCGCGCCCAGCTACCGTGCGCAACGCGAGCCGAGCGCTGGCGTGGCCCATGGCAGCAGCTGGCAGGCCGCCCGCGACCGCTTCACCGAAGCGTTCCGGATGGCCCTGCTGGCGATGAACGCCCATCGCCTGCGCACCTTCCTGACCATGCTCGGCATCATCATCGGCATCGCTTCGGTGGTCTCGGTGGTGGCACTGGGCAACGGTTCGCAGCAGCAGATCCTGCAGAACATCAGCGCGCTGGGTACCAACACCATCGACGTCTACCCCGGTCGCGGCTTCGGCGACATGCGCTCGGCGCGGGTGCAGACCCTCAAGGCCAGCGATGCCGATGCCCTGTCACGGCAGAGCTACGTCGACAGCGCCACCCCCAGCGTGTCCAGTTCGGTCACCGCGCGCTACCGCAACCAGTCGGCCACCGCGCAGATCAGCGGCGTCGGCGAGCAGTACTTCCGGGTGAAGGGCGTGAGCCTGCTCAGCGGCAGCTTCTTCGACACCGACGCGGTGAAGGGGCTGGGCCAGGTGGCGGTGATCGATGAGAACACCCGGACCCAGTTCTTCCCCGATAGCGATCCGATCGGCCAGGTGATCCTGCTTGGCAACGTGCCGGTGCGGGTGGTCGGCGTGGCCAAGAAGCAGAGCTTCGGTTTCGGCGGCAGCACCAGCCTGAGCGTGTTCGTGCCCTACACCACGGTAATGTCGCGCATGCTCGGGCAGAGCCACGTTTCCAGCATCACCGTGCGGGTGAACGATGAAACGCCGATGGATGCGGCACAGGAAGCGATCACCCGGCTGCTGACCATGCGCCACGGCACCGAGGACTTCTTCCTCAGCAACAGCGCCGAGATCCGCGACACCATCGAACAGACCACGCGCACGATGACCCTGCTGATCGGCGCCATTGCCGCCATCGCGCTGCTGGTCGGTGGCATCGGCGTGATGAACATCATGCTGGTCTCGGTGACCGAGCGCACCCGCGAGATCGGCGTGCGCATGGCGGTGGGGGCGCGGCAGAGCGACATCCGCCAGCAGTTCCTGATCGAAGCGGTGCTGGTATGCCTGCTCGGCGGATTGCTTGGCATCGGCCTGGCACTGCTGATGGGCGTGTTGATCGGCCGGTTCGCCAGCGATTTCCAGGTGCTGTTCTCCACCGCTTCCATCATTGCCGCCTTCGCCTGCTCGACCCTGATCGGCGTGGCGTTCGGCTTCCTGCCGGCACGCAGTGCCGCCCAGCTCGACCCGGTGGAGGCCCTGGCCCGCGAATGAAGATGATGACCCGACTGCCCTTCCCCGCTCCCTCGCGCCTGCTGCTGTCCGGCGCCGTGCTGCTTGCACTCTCCGCCTGCGCTTCCGTGGGCCGCTATCCGGTCGAAGACCCCAGCGTTGCCGCCACCTATGGTCGTGGCGATGCGACCCTCAACGCACCGGCCGACGACCCACGCAGTGGCCTGGACACCCCGGCCCGTGACGTCCGCCAGGACAACTGGTGGACCGGCTTCGGCGACGAGCGCCTCGACCGCCTCGTCGCGCAGGCGCTTGCCGCCAACAGCGACCTCGGTGCGGCCGGGCTGGCGGTGCAGCGTGCACGCCTGCAGGCCGGGCTGGCCAGCAACGCGTTGTGGCCGCAGCCTTCGTCGTCCGGCGTGAGCGGCAGCGGCAGCCGCGCCACCGACCAGGCCGACGACTGGCGCCGCAGCTATTCCACCGGCGTGTCGCTGGGGTGGGAGATCGATCTGTGGGGCCGCCTGCGCACCCAGCGCGACATCGCCCGCTGGGAGGCCGACGCCAGCGAAGAAGACCGGCAGAACACCGCCCTGCTGGTGATCGGCGATGTCATCAACCAGTACTGGGCACTGGCCTACCTCAACCAATCCATCGCCACCGGCCAGGCCAACCTTGAGCGGCTGCAGCGCACGCACGAACTGGTACAGGCGCGCTTCGATGCCGGTGCGGTTTCGCGCCTGGAAGTACGCCAGGCACTGCAGAACCTGCAGTCGCAGCGTTCGGCGCAGAGCGCGCTGGAACAACAGCGGGTGGAGGTGCGCAACGCGCTGACCGTGCTGCTGGATGGCACGCCGTGGCCGCAGCAGGACGAACCGCAGAACCTGCAGGAGGTGCAGAGCCCGAGCATTGCCGAAGGCCTGCCCGCCGACCTGCTCGGCCGCCGGCCCGACCTGCGCGCGGCCGAACTGCGGCTGCGCAACAGCCTGAAGACGATCCGGGTGACCGCCACCCAGTACTACCCGGCACTGAGTCTTACCGGCAGCCTGGGTTCCAGCGCCACCTCGCTGGGCGATGTGCTGCGCAATCCGGTGGCGACGCTGGGGGCTGGGCTGTCGCTGCCCTTCCTCAACCTGCAGCGCGCGCAGCTGGATACGGACGTGGCCGGCACCAACTACCAGATCGCCGCCACCAACTTCCGCAAGACGCTGTACACCGCGCTGTCGGAGGTGGACAACGCCTTGTCCGCACGCGAGCAGCTGCTGCGCCAGGTAACCGCGTCGCAGGCGTCCTACGATGAAGCGGTGGAAGTGGAACGTGCGCAGGAAGTGCGCTATCGCGTGGGCGCCACCGATCTGCGCACCTGGCTGGAAGCGCAGCAGACCCGGCGCGACGCGGAACTGTCACTGGCACGGGTGCGGCAGAGCCAGTTGAACAACGACGTGACGCTGTTCAAGGCGCTGGGAGGCAGTGCGGGGTAAGGCGCTGCGTCATGCATGTAGCCGGTAGCGCCGGGCCATGCCCGGCGATTCCCTGCGGCAGCACAACGTGTACCGCGCTGCACGATCGCCGGGCATGGCCCGGCGCTACCGGGAGCGCGTGACACGCCCCCGATCGCTGCCGATCAACCGCGCTGGCGCACGGCCTCGAACAGGCTGACACCGGCAGCAACCGAGACGTTCAGGCTCTCGATCTCGCCCGGCATCGGAATCTTGACCAGGCCATCGCAGTTTTCGCGGGTGAGGCGGCGCAGGCCGTCGGCTTCGCCGCCCAGCACCAGGGCGATGTTGCCCTTCAGGTCCAGCTGGTACAGCGACGCAGTCGCCTCACCGGCCAGGCCGTAGATCCACACGCCCTGCTTCTGCAGGTCCTTCAGGCAGCGCGACAGGTTGGTCACCGCCACCACCGGAATAAGGTCGGCAGCACCGGCCGAGGTCTTGCGCACGGTGGCGTTGACCGTGGCCGACTTGTCCTTGGGAATGATCACGGCGGTAGCGCCGGCAGCGGCGGCCGAACGCAGGCAGGCGCCGAGATTGTGCGGGTCCTGCACCTCGTCCAGCACCAGCAGCAGGGCCTTGCCTTCCGCAGCCGTGACCAGGCCTTCCAGCTCGTTCTCGTTGTAGGTGCGGGCGGCGGCATAGCGTGCAGCCACGCCCTGGTGGCGCACCGAACCGCCCACGCCGTCCAGCGCCTGGCTGTTGACCTTGCGCACGTCGATGCCCTTGCGGCGGGCGTTTTCCTCGATTTCGACCAGGCGCGGGTTCTTCGCACCGGCCTCGACCAGCACTTCGCGGACGTTCTCGGCGTCGTTCTCGATGGAGGAGGCGACGGCGTTGACGCCGACGATCCACTGGCTGTTCTTGCTCATGCGGGCAGGACCGGAAAGGGGGTGGCTATGGTAGAGCATCGGCGGACGTGGCGCTGCGGCGGCTGGCCGGTAGCGCCGGGCCATGCCCGGCGACCGTTGTCCGTCGCCCCCGCCGGGCAAGGCCCGGCGCTACCCGCGCGAGCGCGGCGGCCAGTGCGGGGTGTCGTGGTCGGGATGCTGGTGGGAAACAACCGTGGCCAGGAATTCCAGCGCGGCCATGTCCTGTTCCGTGCGGCGTGCCGGCAGCCGGCCAAGCCCATCGACGAAGGGCAGCTTGCGCTCGACGCCGTACTGAAGGGTTGGCGGCAGTCGTTCAGGCTGGTCGAACGCACCGGCGGCCACCGCCACGCCATCGGGGGCCTCATAGGTCAATGGCGTGCCGCAATCGGCGCAGAAGCCGCGCCGCACTACGTTGGACGACTGGAAATAGCGCGGTTGGCCACGGGTCCAGCTGAACTGCACACCGCGCACCGACACCAGTGGCGCGTAGTAGGCGCCGAAGGCCTTCTGGCACATCCGGCAGTGGCAGATCGAGCTGTCGGTCAGCTCGCCCCGCGCCTGGAAGCGGATCGCGCCGCACTGGCAGCCGCCGCTGTATTCGGGTTGGCCCTGCATTGCTGCATTCCTCCGGAACCTCGTGCCAACCAACGGTTGGCACCTACCGGGTGAGGTGGGTGCCGACCGTTGGTCGGCACAGCTTTCAATACTTCTTCTTCGCGCGCTTGGCTGGCTTGCCGCGCTCGGGCAGCGGGGCCGGGCCTGCTTCCTCTTCCTCGCCCTTGTGCTCGACCAGGCGGAAGTCGATCTTGCGTTCTTCCATGCTGGCCTTCAGCACCAGGATGCGCACCTGGTCACCCAGCCGGTAACTGCTGCCGCGGCGCTCACCGGTCAGCGTCTTGCGGGTCGCGTCGAACTTGTAATAGTCCTGCGGCAACTGGGTCACGTGCACCAGGCCCTGCACCTTCGAGTCGGCCAACTCCACGAACAGGCCAAAGCTGGTCACGCCGCTGATCACGCCGTCGAACTGGCCACCGACGTGTTTTTCCATCCACGCCGCGCGGTAACGCTCATCCACTTCACGCTCGGCCTCATCGGCGCGACGCTCACGCTCGGAACACTGCAGTGCCAGTGCTGCCATCTCGCGGGCGGTGTAGGTGAACTTGTCCAGCGGCTTGCCCGACAGCGCATGCTTGATCGCCCGGTGCACCAGCAGATCCGGGTAACGACGGATCGGCGAGGTGAAGTGCGCATACGCTTCCAGCGCCAGGCCGAAGTGGCCGTTGTTGTCGGGGCTGTACACGGCCAGGCTCTGGCTGCGCAGCAACACCGATTCCAGCAGCGTGGCATCGGGGCGGTCGCGGATCTTCTTCAGCAGCTTGGTGTAATCACCCGGGCGCACCTTCGACCACGGCGGCAGGCTCAGCTTGAACTCCTTGAGGAATTCCAGCAGATCGGCGTACTTGGTCTCCGGCGGCTTCTCATGCACGCGGTAAGGCGCGGGCACGTGGCGCGACAGCAGGTACTTGGCCGCCTCCACGTTGGCCGCGATCATGCATTCCTCGATCAGCTTGTGCGCATCGTTGCGCACCAGCATGCCGGCCTGAGTGACTTCACCGCGGTTGTCGAGCACGAAGCGGACTTCGCTGCTTTCAAACTCGATCGCGCCACGCTTGCTGCGCGCCTTGGACAGCACCTTGTACAGCTGGTGCAGGCGCTGCACCTGGGGCAGCAGGTCGCCGATGAAGGCCTTGGCACCGGCATCGTCCTCGCCCACCGCCTGCCACACCTGGGTGTAGGTCAGGCGCGCATGCGAATTCATCACCGCTTCGTAGAAGCGCGAGCCGGTCACCTGGCCCTCACGGTCGATCTGCATGTCGCAGACAAAGCACATGCGGTCAACCTTCGGCATCAGCGAACAGATACCGTTGGACAGCGTTTCCGGCAGCATCGGCACCACGAAGCCCGGGAAGTACACCGAGGTCGCGCGCTTCTGTGCTTCATCGTCCAGCGGCGTGCCCGGACGGACATAATTGGAGACATCGGCAATGGCCACCACCAAACGGAAGCCATCGGCGTTCGGCTCGCAGTACACCGCGTCGTCGAAGTCCTTGGCGTCCTCGCCATCGATGGTCACCAGCGGCGTGCTGCGCAGGTCGACGCGGCCGCCGATCATCGCCGGCTCGACCACCAGCGGTACCGAGGCGGCTTCATCCAGCACCTCCTGCGGGAACTCGAACGGCAGCTCGTGGCCGTGGATCGCAGTTTCCACCACCAGCGAGGCAGTCAGCTTGTCGCCGAGCACGGCGATGATGCGGCCGATCGGCGGACGGCGGCTGTCCGGTGCCTGGGTCAGTTCGCAGACGACCAGCTGGCCATCGTTCGCGCCGCCGGTCTGGTCCGGCGGTACCTGCACGTTGCGCTGGATGCGCTTGTCATCGGGCACCACGTAGTTGATGCCCATCTCGACGCTGAAGCGGCCGATCAGGCGCGTCATGCCGCGCTCGAGCACGCGGGCGATGCTGCCTTCGCGACGGCCGCGGTGGTCAATGCCGGTGACACGTGCCAGCACCTTGTCGCCGTGCATCACCTTGCGCATTTCATAGGGCGGCAGGAACAGATCGTCACCGCCTTCGACCGGGCGCAGGAAGCCGAACCCTTCCGGATTGGCGATCACCACGCCGGTGACCAGGTTCAACGTCTGGATGGGCGCGAAGCCGCCGCGGCGGTTCTGCACCAGCTGGCCGTCGCGGACCATGGCGCCGAGCCGGCGCGACAGCGCTTCGGCACGGTCCGGTGCGGTCAGGCCCAGGCGCGCGCCGAGTTCCTCAGCCGTCTGCGGCCCTTCGCAGCGTTCCAGCAGGGCCAGGATGGCCTCGCGGCTGGCGATGGGTTGTTCGTACTTTTCCGCTTCGCGGGAGGCGTAGGGATCATCGATCACCTTGCCCGCCGGCGGCAGCTTGCGACCCGTTGCCGGGCCCGGCGGCTCGGCGTTGCGGCGGCCACGCCCCGGAGGCGGTGCACCGCCTTCGGCCAGTGCGGGGAGCCAGCCCGGCAACGGCTTGCCCGGCTTGTTGTTGCGGGCAGTGCCCTGCTTGGTGCCCTTGTTGGGGGCTTCACTGCGGGACTTGCTCCCGCCCTTGCTTGGTTTTTTGGTAGTCATCGCCCTCCATGGTAGCCGCTGTGGGCGTGCAGAACGGGTCAGCGCCCGTCTTTGAACAATCGGGTGAAAAACGTTCACGAAATCGTTGACAGCCTGCGTGTTCATCTTCACAATTGCGCCTCTGGAACGCCCAGATGGCGGAATTGGTAGACGCACTAGTTTCAGGTACTAGCGGGTAAAACCGTGGAGGTTCGAGTCCTCTTCTGGGCACCAACGAAAAAACTCCTCGCTCCGGCGGGGATTTTTTTTGCCTGAAATCCGGCTGCCGCACCCATCCACGCATGGCGTGGATCTACTGAGCGCGTTGGACGCAGGAATTTCAGAAGGGTGTTGACACCTCCGTCACGGCACCCCATAATTCTCCTCCTCGACGCCCAGGTGGCGGAATTGGTAGACGCACTAGCTTCAGGTGCTAGCGGGGGCAACTTCGTGGAGGTTCGAGTCCTCTCCTGGGCACCATGTCGAGAATGAAAAACACCCGCGAAAGCGGGTTTTTTCTTGTCTGGCGTCCGGCCGGCATCACCACCACGAACGCAGCATCAGCTCCAGGCCCAGCAGCAGCAGGAAGCCGAGGAAGCAGGCGCGGAACACGCGCGCACTGATGCGCTGGCGGATCACCTGCCCCAGCCACATGCCCAGCAGCGCCGGCAGCACCGCCAGCGCGCTCAACCCCAGCTGCTGCACGCCAAACGCACCGTTGAGCACCAGTCCGGTGGTCAGCGAGATCGTCGATACGGTGAACGCCAGGCCCAGCGCCTGCACCAGCTCCTCGCGCTGCAACCCCAGCGACTGCAGGTACGGCACCGCCGGCATGACGAACACGCCGGTGGCGCCGGTGACCACGCCGGACACCGCCCCGACCAGCGGCCCCAGCCAGCGCTCGCGCCGCTGTGGTACGCGGAACACCGGCGCCACCAGTGCGTACAGCGCATACACCACCAGCGCCACGCCCAACGCGGCGCGCGAGGCGTCACGATCCACCCGCACCAGCAGCGCGGCCGAACCCAGCGTCACCACCACCACGGCCAGCATCATCGGCCACAGCCGCCGCAGGGTGCGGCCCAGTGATGGCCCGGACAGCAACTGCCAGGCATTGGTGACGAAGGTGGGAATGAACAGCATCGAGGCCGCCGCCACCGGCGACAACGCGCCGCCCAGCAGTCCCATCGCCACCGTCGGCAGGCCCATGCCGGTCACGCCCTTGACCACCCCGGCCAGCACGAACACCACCACCAGCAACCCATAGAAGTATGTCGTCTCGTTCATGCCGCCATTGGAGCCGGCGCCGCAGGCGCGCACAATGCGGTCTTCCCGCCTGCGCCTTCGGACCAGCCGAAGGCAGGGCCGAGCGGAGCAAACGACATGCGCTTGGACATTGCCGATCTGCGCCTGTTCCTGGCGGTGGCCGAAGCCGGCAGCATCACCGCCGGCGCGGTGGAGGCGAATCTGGCACTGGGATCGGCCAGCGAACGCCTGCGCGCCATCGAAACCGACGCTGGCACGGCGCTGCTGACCCGTCACCCGCGCGGCATCAGCCTCACCGAAGCGGGTGCCGCGCTGGCCCATCACGCGCGATTGATCCTGCAGCAGCAGGCGCAGCTGCGCGGCGAACTGCAGGCGTTCGCCCACGGTGCGCGCGGCACGCTGCACCTGTACGCCAACACCGCGGCATTGACCAACTACCTGCCCGCGCGGCTGGCCCCATGGCTGGCAGAGCGCCCTCGCCTGCGCGTGGAACTGCACGAACGCACCAGCAATGAAGTCGTGCGCGCGATCCGTGCCGGCCAGGCAGAGGCCGGCATCATCAGTGATGCCGTTCCCGCCGATGGACTGCACCGCCATGTCGTTGCCGAAGACCCGCTGATGATGCTGCTGCCGGCCGGCCACCGCTTCGCCGCGCGGCGCTCGCTCGACTTCAGCGATGTGCTGGGCGAGACCTTCGTTGCCCTGGCCGACGGCAATGCGCTGCAGACCTATATTGAAGAGCTGGCGGCAGAGGCCGGACGCACGCTCGACGTGCGCATTCGCATGAAGACCTTTGAAGGCCTGTGCACGATGGTGGGCCATGGCATCGGTGTGGGCATCGCGCCGCGCACGATCGCGCGGCAACATCGGCGGGCCACCGGCATCGTCGCCGTTGCACTCGGCAACGCATGGGCACAACGCCGGCTGTGCGCCGCGTTCGCCGACTGGACATCGCTCTCGCCACCGATGCGTAGCCTGCTGCTGCATCTGGATGTGGACGCGGAAGCCGGTGCAGAAAAAAATGTGTGAAATGGTGTTGACACATATCCAGCCTTCCTGCAGAATTCTCCTCCTGAGTCGCCCAGGTGGCGGAATTGGTAGACGCACTAGCTTCAGGTGCTAGCGGGGGCAACTTCGTGGAGGTTCGAGTCCTCTCCTGGGCACCATGACTCAGACAATGATCAAACCCGCGCAAGCGGGTTTTTTCATGTCCAGCATTCGAAACGCGATCGCCTGCGCGGCAGTCCATCCACGCATGGCGTGGATCTACTGGAATTCGCATGCATGCGTGGATGCACTGCAAACAAAAACCCCGCCTTCCGGCGGGGTTTTGTTTTTCAGCAACAGCGATCGATCAGTGCCCGCCACCGGCGGCAGCACCCGCGCCCGCACCGAAGGGCGGCTTGGCCAGCCACAGGAACGAGATGATCGCCAGGAAGATCCAGCCCAGCAGGAAGAAGATGTCGTTGAAGCCCATCTGCGATGCCTGGTGGTTGATCATGTTGTTCAGCACCGCCGCGCCATGTTGCAGGTCGCCCTGCCCCATCGCCGCCACCTGATCCTGCATGCCCGGCTGATAGGCCGAAATGTGTTCGGTCAGGTCCGCGTGATGCACCTGCGTGCGACGTGCCCACAGCCAGGTGGTCAGCGACGCCGCGAAGCTGCCGCCCAGCGTACGCAGGAACGTGGCCAGGCCCGAACCGGCCGCGATCTCACGACCATCCAGGTCCGACAGCAGGATCTGCAGCACCGGCATGAAGAACAGCGCCACGCCGATGCCCATGATCAGCTGCACGCCGGCCACATGATGGAAGTCCACCTGCAGGTTGAAACCCGAACGCAGGAAGCTGGTCATCGACAGCACCACGAACGCGATGGTGGCCAGCATGCGCATGTCGAAACGCGATGCGTACTTGCCCACGAACGGGGTCATGATCACCGGCAGTACACCGATCGGGGCTGTTGCCAGACCGGCCCAGATCGCGGTGTAACCCATGTCGCGCTGCAGCCACTGCGGAATCAGCAGGGCCACGCTGAAGAACGCCGCGTAGGCCACCACCATCGCCAGCGTACCGGCACGGAAGTTCCGGTGCCGGAACAGCTTCAGGTCGACGATCGGGTCCTTGTCGGTCAGCTCCCAGATCAGGAACACGGTCAGCGCCACCACGGCCACGCAGGCAAGCACCACGATCTTCATCGACGAGAACCAGTCTTCGTCGTTGCCCAGGTCGAGTACCAGCTGCAATGCGCCCACGCCGATCACCAGGGTGACCAGGCCGACGTAGTCCATCTTCGGCTTCTCGACGTGCTCGGGGCGACCCTTCAACTGGTTGCCCACCACCAGCGCAGCGAAGATGCCCAGCGGCACGTTGATCAGGAAGATCCATTCCCAGCTGTAGTTGTCGGTGATCCAGCCACCGAGGATCGGCCCGCAGATCGGCGCCACCACGGTGATCATCGCCAGCAGCGCCAGCGCCTGCCCGCGTTTCTCCCGTGGATAGATCGAGACCAGCAGCGACTGGGTGATCGGGTACATCGGGCCGGCGACGAAGCCCTGCAGTGCACGCGACAGCACCAGCATGCCCATGCTCTGGGCCAGACCGCACAGCAGCGAGGTGATCACGAAGGCCAGCGTGGCCCACACGAACAGCTTGCGCTCGCCGAAGCGACGGCTGAGCCAGCCGGTCAGCGGCAGCGCGATCGCGGTGCTGACCGCGAACGAGGTGATGACCCACGTCGCCTGCTGCGAACTGGCGCCAAGATTACCGGCGATGGTCGGCAGCGAGACGTTGGCGATGGTGGTGTCGAGCACCTGCATGAACGAGGCCATCGCCAGGCCCACGGTGCACAGGGCCACGCTGGGTGGCAGGAAGCCAGCGGCCGCACCCGGCGCCGCCGGTGCGCCCGGAGAGCCGGGCGCAGCTGGAGCTTGTGCGGACATGGCCGACCTCAGCTCGCCTTGGACTGCTGCGGCAGGTTGCCCTGGATGATCGTGTGGATCACCTCATCGGCATCGTGCAGCTGCTTGGCATACACGTCGGTGTCGAACACCGTGCCCTTGGCGGCTGCGCTCGGCAGCACTTCGCCCTTCTGGTCGCGCAGGCTCACCTCGGCCTTCATCGACAGGCCGATGCGCAGCGGGTGTTCGGCCAGCTGCTTGGCATCGATGGCGATGCGCACCGGCACGCGCTGCACGATCTTGATCCAGTTGCCGCTGGCGTTCTGCGCCGGCAGCAGCGAGAACGCCGAGCCGGTGCCCAGGCCCAGGCTGTCGATGCGGCCCTTGTACTTGACGTCGCCGGCATACAGGTCCGACTTCAGCTCCACTTCCTGGCCCAGGCGCATGTGCCGCAGCTGGGTTTCCTTGAAGTTGGCTTCGACCCACATCTGCTCGGTCGGCACCACCGCCATCAGCGCATTGCCCGGCTGCACGCGCTGGCCGACCTGCACCGAACGACGGGCGACATAGCCGGTGACCGGCGCGACGATGCCCGAACGCGCATTGTTGAGGAAGGCCTGGCGCAGCTGCGCGGCGGCAGCCTGCACATCCGGCTGGGTGGCGATCACGGTGTCATCGACCAGTGCGCGGTTGCGCTCGACGGTCTCGCGCGAACCGGCCACGGCCGCTTCGGCAGCTGCCAGCTCGTCGCGGGCGTGGGCCAGTTCTTCGTTGGAGATGGCGCCGGTGGCGGCCAGGTCCTTGCGGCGTGCAAAGTCGTCGCGCACGCGCTTCAGGGTCACCTGGCGTGCGTTCAAGTCCGCCTGCGCACCTTCGACGCTGCGGTACAGGCCGCGGGTCTGGCGCACGGTCTTGGCCAGGTTGGCTTCGGCCTGCTGCAGGGCCACCGAGGTATCGGCCGGGTCCAGCTGCACCAGCAGCTGGCCGCGCTCCACGCGCATGCCGTCATCGGCGTTGATCGCGACCACGGTACCGGCCACCAGCGGGGTGATCTGCACCTGGTTGCCCTGCACGTAGGCGTCGTCGGTCTCTTCGAACCAACGGCCGAACATGAAGTACCACAGCGCCAGTGCCGCCAGCAGCAGCACGACGATCACGAACAGGCCGCGCAACAGCTTGCCGCGGCGGTTGGGGGCGGCGGGGGCCGCAGTGTCTTGGGTCTGGCTCATGGCAGGGGTCTTCAGGAATGCGAGGAATCGGAATGGGAAGCAAGCGGTGCGGCATCAGCGTCACTGGGCTGGAAACCACCGCCGAGCGCCTTGCTCAGGCGCACCGAGGTCTGCAGCTGCTGCGACTGCAGGCCGGCCAGCTGCTGCTGCGACTGCAGCAGGGTGGACTGCGCGGTCAACACGTCCAGGTAGCTGCCGATGCCAGCGCGATAGCGCTGCTGGGCCAGGTCGAACGCAGCGCGTGCGGTATCCACCGCCTGCTGTTGCGACTGCGCCTGCTGCGCCAGTGAGCGCACCGCGTTGACCTGGTCGGCCACGTCGCGCAGTGCATCGAGCACCGCCTGGTTGTAGTTCGCCACGGCCAGGTCGTACTGCGCATCGGTGTTGGCCAGGTTGGCCCGCAGCTTGCCGCCTTCGAAGATCGGCAGGCTCAGCGCCGGGCCGATGTAGGCGAAGCTGGAACTGCTCTGCAGCAGGTCGCCGACATTCGGTGCGACCACGCCGGCCAGCGCGGTCAGGTTGAGGCTCGGGTAGAACCGGGTCTTGGCGACCTTGATCTGCTTGTCGGCCGCTTCCACCCGCCAGCGCGCGGCGACGATGTCGGGGCGACGGCCGAGCAGTTCACTGGGCACTACGCCCGGCAGCTGCAGGGCCAGCGGGTTCATCGCCCGCGGGCGTTCGATCGACAGGCCGCGGTCCGGGCCCTTGCCGACCAGCGCGGCCAGCGCCGTGCGCCCGGCATCGATGCGCTGCTGCGCCGCCAGCAACTGCTGCTGTGCGGCCGGCACGCGGGCTTCGGCCTGGCGCACCTGCAGATCGCTGTCGATGCCGGCACTACGACGCTGCCGGGTCAGCTGCAGCGACTTCTGCGAGCGCGCCAGTTCTTCTTCGGCCACGTCGTTGAGCTGCCAGGCGTAGGCCAGGTCGGTATAGGCCTGGGCGATGCCGGTGGACAGGTTCAGGCGCGCGGCCTGGGCTTCGACAGTCGCGGCGTGGGCGCCATCCACGGCAGCCTCCCAGGCGGCGCGCTTGCCGCCCCAGAGGTCGATGCCGTAGCTGAAGTCGAACGCGATCTGGCTGCTGCCAGCGTAGTGGCCGCCGATTTCATCGCCAGCCATCGATTCGGGCAGGCGCAGGCCGGTGTAACCACCGGACACGGAGAGGCTGGGCAGGCGATCGGCGCGCGCGGTGCCGACCTGCGACTGTGCCTGGCGCAGGCGCGCGTCGGCGGCGTCCAGGCTCGGATGGCCGGCCAGGCCTTCGGCGATCAGCGCATCCAGTTGCGCATCGCCCAGTGCCTTCCACCAGTCCTGGGCAGGAAAACCGGCTGCGCTCAGGTCGCTGTCGGCCAGGGTACGTTCGCTGTGCAGGCTGTCCACGTCGAGCACGTGGCCCTGCGGGTCAAGGCCACGGCTGCTTGCGCAGGCGGCCAAGGCCAGGGCCAGCGCTGAAACCAGCAGCGCGCGCCCGGAGCGGCGGAGAGTGGGATGCGGGATCGGGTTCATGGGGTTGTCAGGGAATCGCGGATTCGGGTCAGGAGGGACAGCAGCTGCGTGCGTTCGTCGGCGGACAGATCGCGCAGGGCGTAATCCATCACCGCGTCGCCGCGCAGCTTCAACCGCGCCCACAGCGCGCGGCCTTCATCGGTCAATACGATCTGCAGTGCACGCCGGTCCTGCGCATGCGGCTCACGGCGCACGCAACCGAGCGCTTCCAGCTTGTCCAGCAGGCGGGTGACCGCGCTGGGCACCTGGTCGATGGCCTGGGCCAGCTCGTTGGCCGTGCACGGCGCCATGTTCGAGAGCACCTTCAGCCCGATGTAGTGGGTGAAGCCGATGCCGAGGTCTTCTTCGGCCATGGACGCGTCGAGCTGGCGGACCAGGCCGTCGCGCACCTGGCGCAGCAGCAGGCCGAAGCTGGGGGGAGTGGTTGCAGGACAGATCATGGGGGAGCATTCTCTTCCAAAAAAAATATTTCTCAATGGAAATATTCGATCTGGCATCAAATGCTGTGTTGCAGCAGTGGGCTGGATCAGGTGAAGGCGCCACCTTAATGGCGCCCCCAACTGGCCCGGTAGTACAATCCAGCCAATGAATGTCACATTCAAGCCACCCCTGGCCCACGTAAAGGCGGGCGAACCCGGCCCTGCCACCCTGCTGCGCGAAGAAGCACTGGATTGGTTCGAGCGCAATGACGGCCCGCCGGTCATCGCCTTCCGCTTCGACAGCCCGCAGGGGCTGGCCCGCGAAGTGGACTGGCATCACCACGTCCGCGCGCAGCTGATCTGCGTCGAACGCGGCCTGCTGACCACCCGCACCTCCCATGGCACCTGGTCGCTGGCGCCAGGTTCGGCGGGCTGGATGCCGCCGGCCGAGCCGCATACGGTCCACATCGATGGCCCCCTGCGCGGCTGGGGCATGGTGCTGGCCGCACCGCTGTGCGCCGAACTGCCCGCCGACCCATGCGTGCTGGGCATCTCGCGGTTGGCGCAGGCCGTGGCCGAACGCATCTGTGACTGGCCGCAGGACTACGAAAGCACCAGCGAACGGCAGCACATCATCAATGTGCTGCTGGACGAGATACGCGCCGCGCCGCGCCAGCGCATGCACCTGCCGATGCCACGTGACCGGCGCCTGCTGAAGATCGCCTCGCAGCTGCTGGCCGACCCGGCCGACGAGCGCGGCCTGGCGCAGTGGGCGCATTGGGCCGGCCTGTCGCCGCGCAGCCTGACCCGCCATTTCCGCGACGAGACCACCCTCAGCTTCGCGCAATGGCGCCAGCAGGCGCGGCTGGCCGAGGCGCTGCGGCAGCTCAGCGAGGGCCGCAGCGTGGCCGATATCGCCCACGCACTGGGCTTCAGCAGCGCCAGCGCCTTCGTCACCGTGTTCCGGCGACACTTCGGGCTACCGCCCGGACGCTACCTGGCACGGGCCGGCCACGGCCTGGAACCGGGCCTTGACCCTGCACGCGGCTTGGCATCCCCCGCCGCATCCGGATAATCACTGGATTGAGAGCGGCGACCGCCGTCACCGCCTCCCGACATAGGTAACAACGCCGCATGACCGATCTTGCCCGCCCCGTGTTCCACGGTTTCGAACAACTGCCGCTGCGCGAGTACGCCGAACGCGCCTACCTCGACTACTCGATGTACGTGGTCCTGGATCGCGCCCTGCCGTTCATTGGCGACGGCCTGAAGCCCGTGCAGCGCCGCATCATCTATTCGATGAGCGAGCTGGGCCTGAATGCCGCGTCCAAGCCGAAGAAGTCCGCGCGCACCGTCGGTGACGTCATCGGTAAGTACCACCCGCATGGCGACAGCGCGTGCTACGAAGCGCTGGTGCTGATGGCACAGCCGTTCTCGTACCGTTATCCGCTGATCGAAGGCCAGGGCAACTTCGGTTCCAGCGACGACCCGAAGTCGTTTGCGGCGATGCGTTACACCGAATCCAAGCTGACCCCGATCGCCGAAGTGCTGCTGGGCGAACTGGGCCAGGGCACCACCGACTGGGCACCGAACTTCGACGGCACCCTGCAGGAACCGACTTGGATGCCGGCACGCCTGCCGCATCTGCTGCTGAACGGCACCACCGGCATCGCCGTGGGCATGGCCACCGATGTGCCGCCGCACAACCTCAACGAGATCGTCAGCGCGCTGCTGCACCTGCTGGACGATCCGGATGCCAGCGTGCGTGACCTGTGCGAGCACGTGAAGGGCCCCGACTACCCGTCCAACGCCGAGATCATCACCCCGGCCAACGACCTGCGGAACATGTACGAGACCGGCAACGGCAGCGTGCGTGCGCGTGCCACCTACACCAAGGAAGCGCACAACGTGGTGGTCACCGCGTTGCCGTTCCAGGTGTCGCCGTCGAAGGTGATCGAGCAGATTGCCGCGCAGATGCGCGCCAAGAAGCTGCCGTGGCTGGAAGACATCCGCGATGAGTCCGACCACGCCAACCCGGTGCGCGTGGTGCTGGTGCCGCGCTCGAACCGCGTCGACGCCGAGCAGTTGATGGGGCACCTGTTCGCCACCACCGACATGGAGCGCAGCTACCGCGTCAACCTCAACGTGATCGGGCTGGACGGCCGTCCGCAGGTGAAGAACCTGAAGACGCTGCTCAGCGAATGGCTGGCATTCCGCAGCAGCACCGTCACCCGCCGCCTGCAGCACCGCCTGCAGAAGGTCGAGCGTCGCCTGCACCTGTTGGAAGGCCTGCTGGTGGCGTTCCTCAACCTGGACGAGGTGATCCACATCATCCGTACCGAGGACGAACCGAAGGCGGCGCTGATCGCGCGCTTCGGCCTGTCCGAAGACCAGGCCGAGTACATCCTGGAAACCAAGCTGAAGCAGCTGGCCCGCCTGGAAGAGATGAAGATCCGCGGCGAGCAGGACGAACTGGCCAAGGAGCGCGACAAGATCCTCAGCATCCTCGACAGCAAGGCCAAACTGAAGAAGCTGATCCGCGACGAGCTGCAGGCCGATGCGAAGAAGTTCGGCGACGAACGCCGCTCGCCGCTGGTGAAGCGCCAGGCCGCGCAGGCCATCGACGAGACCGAGCTGGTGCCGAGCGAGCCGATGACCGTAGTGCTGTCGGAGAAGGGCTGGATCCGTGCCGCCAAGGGCCACGACGTCGATGCGTCCGCCCTGTCCTACCGCGATGGCGACGCCCTGCAGGGCGCGGTGCGTGCACGCAGTACCCAGCAGGTCGCCTTCCTGGACAGCGAAGGCCGCGCCTACTCCACGCCGGTGCATACCCTGCCCTCGGCACGCGGCAACGGTGAGCCGCTGACCGGCCGCTTCTCGCCGGCCGCAGGCACCAGCTTCGTGACCCTGGCCAGCGCCGAACCGGATACCCGCTTCGTGCTGGCCTCGACCCACGGCTATGGTTTCGTCACCCGTTTCGAGAACCTGATCGGTCGCAACAAGGCCGGCAAGGCGATGCTGAACCTGTCGGCGGGCTCGTCGGTACTGACCCCATCGGTGGTGGCCAACGTCGCTACCGACCGCATCGTCGCGGTGACCAGTTCGGGCAACCTGCTGGCGATCGCCGCCAACGACCTGCCGGAACTGGACAAGGGCAAGGGCAACAAGATCATCGAGATCCCCAAGGCCAAGCTCGCCACCGAACGCGTGGTCGCCATCGTGGCGATCAGCCCGGGCCAGACCCTGCAGGTCCGCAGCGGCCAGCGCACCATGGGCCTGAAGTTCAACGAGCTCGACGCCTATCTGGGCGCCCGCGCCACCCGTGGCCATCTGCTGCCGCGTGGCTGGCAGAAGGTGGAAGGGTTGTCGGTCGAATGACGGTTGGTGTCAACCTGGGTTGACACGCCTTGCCCGGCAACCGGGAACCCGCCGGGCATGGCCCGGCGCTACCGGGATCGGAGCATCAGGCACAAAAAAGCCGGGGCATTCCCCGGCTTCTTTGTTTGTCGGCTGGCGGGCGGTGGAGCAGCTGGCGGGCGAAGGCTGGCTGGCGGTGCTCCGGTGCTGGCGGGCGACGTTGCTTTGCGCTCCTGGTAGAGCCGGGCATGACCCGGCGCTACGACAATCGGGGTCAGTGCGCCGGGGCGCCGCTGCCGTCGATCTTGCTCAGCTGGTACAGCTCCAGGCCGATTCGCTTGATCAGGCCCAGCTGCTGCTCCAGCCACCAGGCGTGGTCTTCCTCGGTGTCCTTCAACTGCGCCAGCAGCATGTCGCGGCTCACGTAGTCGCCCTTCTCCTCGCACAGCTTCATGCCGGCGGCGAGGTTGTTGCGCACCGCGTATTCGGTGTCCAGGTCCTTGCGCAGCATCTCCTCCACGGTCTTGCCGGGCTCGGTGGCATGCGGGCGCATGTCCGGGTCGCCGCCCAGGAACAGGATCCGGCGCAGCAGCGCGTCGGCATGCTGGGTCTCCTCTTCCATCTCGTGGTTCAGGCGTTCGTATAGCGCGAACAGGCCCTGGTCCTCGTAGCGGCGGGAGTGGATGAAGTACTGGTCGCGGGCGGCGAGTTCGCCGCGCAGCAGTTCCTTCAGGCAGGCGATGACGTCCGGGTTGCCTTTCATGGGGGGAGCTCCTGTGAATCGATGGCGCCCATGGTGCCCGATCTGGAACTACGGTGATCTAATCGGAATCAGTCGCAGTTGCGCCTGCGGCTACAATCGGCCGACCTGCTCGGAAAGGACCTGCAATGCGTCGTACGTGGCGGTGGATTCTGGGTGTGCTGGTGGCAATCGTGCTGCTCGCGGTGCTGGTCCTGTGGTTGCTGCTGCGCGGCAGCCTCGCCGAACTGGACGGCGAGCGCCCGTTGCCCGGGCTGGCCAGCAAGGTCACCGTAGAGCGCGATGCGCTGGGGGTGGTCACCATCACCGCCGGCAACAAGGCTGATGCCCTGCGGGCGCTCGGCAGTGTTCACGCGCAGGAACGTTATTTCGAAATGGACCTGATGCGGCGCAGTGCCGCGGGTGAACTGTCCGCGTTGTTCGGGGCGAAGGCGATCGAAGCCGACAAGCGCATGCGCGTGCACCGCCTGCGCGCGCGCACCGAGGCCCATCTGCAGGACGCACTGGGCAGCGACCCTGCGGCCGTGCGCGCCTATGTGGACGGGGTCAACCAGGGCCTGGGCAGCCTGGCGGTGCGGCCATGGGCCTACCTGCTGCTGCGGCAGGCGCCCCGACCGTGGCAGGCCAGCGACAGCGTGCTGGCAGGCCTGGCCATGTACGCCGACCTGCAGGACCCCAGCAACCAGTCCGAACTGGCCCTGGAGCGCATCCGCGCGGTGGTGCCGCCAGCACTGTATGCGCTGCTGGCAAACGACGGCAGCGAGTGGGATGCGCCGCTGGCCGGCGCTGCCCGCGGCAACGCCCCCCTGCCTGATGCCAGCCAGCTGGACCTGCGCACGCTGAAGGCCGCGACCGGCGCGGCTGCCGAGGATGCCGACGCGGTCGGCAGCAACAATTTCGCCGTGGCCGGCGCGCTGACCGCCGATGGCCGTGCGATCGTCGCCGACGACATGCACCTGCGCCTGCGCGCCCCCAGCCTGTGGTTCCGTGTGCGCCTGCGCTACCCCGATCCACAGGCCGCGGGTGGCCAGGTCGACGTCAGCGGATTCTCGCTGCCGGGCGTGCCGGCGGTGATTGTCGGCAGCAACGGCCACGTGGCCTGGGGCTTCACCAACAGCTACATCGACACTGCCGACTTCCGCACCGAGCCAGCGGACGCTGCAGTGACCGTGCACGAGGAACGGATCGTCGTGGCCGGCGGTGCCGACGTGCGTTTCCCGGTACGCGAAACTGCGTGGGGGCCGATCCTGCACACCCACGCCGATGGCAGCGGCGACGCCCTGCGCTGGGTCGCGCAGTTGCCGGGCGCGGTGCGCATGGACTTCGCCGACATGGCACGGGCCGCCGATCTGGACCAGGCCCTGCAGATTGCCGACCACGCCCGCATTCCCGCGCAGAACCTGGTGATCGGCGACCGCAGCGGGCGCATCGCGTGGCGCCTGATCGGCGCGCGGCCTGACCGTGGCCCGGGCTGCACACCGCTGGGCTTCAATGACAATCACCGCAACCCGGGCTGCGCGCCGTGGCCGATCCGCAGCGACGCCGCGCCGAGCCTGGTCGACCCTGCCTCGCATCGGCTGTGGACGGCCAACAGCCGCGTGGTGGACGAGGCGACCCTGGCCACGGTCGGCAATGGCGGCTACGACCTCGGCGCGCGCGGACGGCAGATCCGCGACCTGCTGGCTACGCAGGCGCATTTCGACGAGCACGACCTGCTGGCGATCCAGCTCGACGACCGCGCGGTGTTCCTGCAGCGCTGGTGGGTGCTGCTGCACCAGGTGGTCGAGCACAGCGACGATCCGGCACTGAAGCGGTTGGGCACGGCCAGCAGCCATTGGGACGGGCGCGCCGCGATCGATTCGGTCAGCTACCGGGTGGTGCGCGAGTTCCGCACGCAGGTGCTCGACACGTTGACCGATGCGCTGCTGGCACCGGCCCGGGCACCGCTGGGCGAGGATTTCCTGGCACCGCGCCTGTCGCAGCTGGAAGGCGTGGCCTGGCCGATGCTGCAGCAGCGCCCCGCCAACCTGCTGCCGCCCGCTTACACGAGCTGGGATGCGCTGCTGGCCGATGCGGCGCGCCGTACCGAAGCAGAGCTGTCCGCGCAGGGGCCGCTGGCGCACCGCAGCTGGGGCGAGCGCAATACCGCAGCGATCTGCCATCCGGTCGCGCGCGCCCTGCCCGCCTTCGCCAGCCGCTGGTTGTGCATGCCGGCCGATCCCCTGCCCGGCGACCGTGACATGCCGCGTGTACAGACGCCGGCGTTCGGCGCCTCGCAGCGCATGGTGGTCTCGCCCGGACACGAGGCCGATGGCATCGTGCACATGCCGGGTGGGCAGACCGGCCATCCGCTGTCTCCGTACTGGGGCGCCGGACACGAGGACTGGGTACACGGTCGCCCCACCCCGTTCCTGCCCGGCAAGGCGCAGCACACGTTGACGCTGCTACCGGCCAGGTAATTGCTCGCCGGGCATGGCCCGGCGCTACCAGAGCAACGAGCCCGCGCACAGTGGATCCGAACGATATGGTAGCGCCGGGCCATGCCCGGCGGGATTCACCGCGTCAGGCCTTGCGGCGCTCGATCAGGTTCAACAGCGGCCCGGTCATCGCAGTGGTCACCAGTGCCATGATCACCAGCACCGCAAACAGGCGGTCGCCCAGCAGGCCCAGCTCGTAGCCCAGGTTGAGCACGATCAGCTCCATCAACCCGCGGGTATTCATCAGTGCACCCAGTCGCCACGCTTCGCGTGAGGCCATGCCGGTACTGCGCGCCGCGCTCCAGGTGCCCAGCAGCTTGCCCACCGTGGCCACGGCGATCACCACCACGCACAGCAGAATGTCGCTGCTGTGCAACGCGTCGGCGCGCATGCGCAGGCCGGTCATGGCGAAGAACAGCGGCAGCAGCAGCGTCACCGCGAACGGTTCGACCCTGGCCACCAGCAGGTGCCGCAGCTGCGCGTTGGACGACACCGCCACGCCTGCGGCGAAGGCACCGAACAGCGCATGGATGCCGAGCACTTCGGTGACCAGCGCACTGGCCAGCGATAGCAGCAGGATGCCCAGCAGCCAGCGCCCTTCGCGACCCGGCGCGATGGTCTGGCGGGCGAACCACGGCTTCACCAGTCCCAGCATCAGCGCGATGAACGCCACCACGCACAGCAGGTTGACGCTGGCCGGCAACCAGCCGGTGGCCTGCGCTGCCGCCACGATCAGCGCCAGCAGGCACCACGCGGTCGCATCGCCCAGCGCCGCGCAGGCGATGGCAGTCTGCCCCAGCGGGGTGTGGGTGATGCCGCGATCAGCGAGGATGCGCAGCAGTACCGGGAAAGCGGTGATGCTCATCGAAATGCCGACGAACAGCGCGAACGCGGTAAAGCTCACGCCCTGCGGTCCATGCTGCGGATACAGCCAGATGGCCAGGACCACACCCAGTACGAACGGCACCGCGATGCCGGCGTGGCTGACGGTAAACGCGAAGCGACGACGCCCACGCAGCGCGCCCAGATCAAGCTCGGCGCCGGCTACCAGCAGGAACATCAGCACACCCAGCTGGCTGAGCATGCCCAGCGGCCCGAGCGAAGCGGCCGGGAACAGTGCACCGTGCACCTGCGGCAGCAGGCTGCCCAGCAACAGCGGCCCCATCATCAGGCCGGCGGCCATTTCGCCGATCACGGCCGGCTGGCCGAAACGCTTCAACAGCGCGCCGGCGCCCTTGGCGACCAGCAGCAGCACCAGCAGCTGCAGCAGGAACAGGCCGAGCGGCGAGGCCAGGTGATGGGCCCAGTCACTGCCGACCACGGCTTCGGCCTTGCTGGCCACCGTCGGCAGCCCGGGGCCCGCATAGCGGGCCAGCAGCAGGCCGACCAGCAGCGGCACGCCGGCCCACACCAGATAGCGCCAAGCCCACTTCGTCGGCCTCACGGGACCTCCGGTCTGTACGTCCATGAACATTCCCCAATGTGCAGGGGGCTGATGATACGTCCCTCGCCGCCCATGCGCTGCAGGGCTCGCCGGGCATGGCCCGGCGCTACCCGTGTGGCTGCCGCTCGGCGCGGCCGATCAGGCCAACGCCTGTTCGTGCACGCCGGCGATGGCGCGGCCCGACGGGTCGGCGGCGGCGGCAAAGCTGGCATCCCAGGCGATCGCTGCCGGCGAGGAACAGGCGATCGACTTGCCGCCCGGCACGGTTTCAGCCGCCGCATGGCTGGGGAAGAACTGCTCGAACAGGTGACGGTAGTAGTACGCCTCCTTGGTCTGCGGCGGGTTGTGCGGGAAGCGCTTGTCGGCCGCAGCCAACACGCGGTCGCTGACCTGTGCTTCGGCGTGCGCCTTCAGGCCATCGATCCAGCCATAGCCGACGCCATCGCTGAACTGCTCTTTCTGCCGCCACAGGATGCTGTCCGGCAGGTAGCCCTGGAAGGCTTCGCGCAGTACCGCCTTCTCGATGCGGCGACCACCAAAACCGGCGCCGACCATCTTGAGCGCGGCATCGAATCGCATCGCCACGTCGAGGAACTCGCGGTCCAGGAACGGCACGCGCGGCTCCACGCCCCAGGCCATCATCGACTTGTTGGCGCGCAGGCAATCGTAGTTGTGCAGGGCATCGAGCTTGCGCACCAGTTCCTGGTGGAATTCGCGCGCGTCCGGTGCCTTGTGGAAGTACAGATAGCCGCCGAAGATCTCGTCGCTGCCTTCGCCGGACAGCACCATCTTCACCCCCATCGCCTTGATCCGCCGCGCCAGCAGGAACATCGGCGTGGAGGCGCGGATGGTGGTGACGTCGTAGGTTTCAATATGGCGGATCACCTCCGGCAGCACGTCCAGGCCTTCTTCGAAGGTGTATTCGAAGCCGTGGTGGACCGTGCCCAGTGCTTCGGCGGCCACCGCAGCAGCGGCCAGATCCGGCGAGCCCTTCAGGCCGATGGCGAACGAATGCAGGCGCGGCCACCACGCTTCGCTCTGCCCGCCATCTTCGATGCGACGACGCGCATAACGTGCTGCCACGGCGGCAACCAGCGACGAATCCAGCCCGCCCGACAGCAGCACGCCGTACGGCACATCACTCATCAACTGGCGTTCGACCGCATGTTCGAAGGCCTGGCGCAGCTCGGCGAGATCGGCCGAGCGGCCCTGCACGTCGTCGTACTCGCGCCACGGCTGCTGGTAGTAGCGCACCAGCTCACCGCTGGCGCTGTCGTAGTAATGGCCCGGTGGGAACTGGGCGACGTCGGCGCAGGTATCGACCAACGCCTTCATTTCAGAGGCGACGCGCAACCGCCCCTGCGCATCATGGCCCCAGTACAGCGGCACCACGCCAACCGGGTCGCGCGCGATCAGTACACGACCCGCACTGCGATCCCACAAAGCAAAAGCGAAGATGCCGTTGAGCTGCTCCAGCCACTGCGCCGGCGACCCGCCCTGGCGGTACAGCGCGTTGATCACCTCGCAGTCCGAGCCGGTCTGGAAGGCATAGGCCTGGGCAAGTCCGCCCTTGAGCTGCTGGTGGTTGTAGATCTCACCGTTGACCGCCAGCGCCAGCTGCCCGTCTTCGGACAGCAGCGGCTGCGAGCCGCCTGCCGGATCGACGATGGCCAGACGCTCGTGCACCAGCAGCGCGCCCTCGTCCAGGTACACACCGCTCCAGTCCGGCCCACGATGACGCTGGCGCTGCGACAGCTCCAGCGCATGGCGGCGCAGGGAAGGAAGATCGTCACCGGCCTGCAGGCCGAAAATACCGAAGATCGAACACATGGGTGGAACTCCTGTTGTGGGGAAGTACACGGGGGGAAGGTGTTCGACCGGCCATCCAGGCCCGGGTGGGGCTGCGCCCGGGCACAAAAAAACCCGCATCGGCCGATGCGGGTTTTCTGGTGTCCGGGCGTATGTTGCTGTCTATCTACCCAGGGCGCAGTCCCGCATCGGCCGCGCACGATTATTCGCACGCAGATTATTGCGGTTGCTGTTGTTGACGACGGTGGCCAGGCGGATCGACATGGCATCGACCCTACCCCGCTTTCCGGCACGGCGCAACCGTTGCGTTGGCAACCACTGCGCAGAGCGCATAATGGCCCGCCGTGAAACGTGCAATGGAAATGCAACACCGCAACGGACGCAACGCGGCTCTGGCCGCCGTGATCTGCCTGTGCCTGGCCGCCTGCCAGACCCTGCCCCCACCCTCGCCCCTTCCGCCGGCTCAGCAGCAGAGCCTGGAACAACGCGGAACCGACGGCAGCTTCGAGGGGGCCTTTGATACCGCGGAAACCTTCGAGCGCTTCAACGATCCGCGCGCCATCGCCTATTACGAGCGTGCCGCAGCGGTCACCCCCTGGACCTTCCACAACACCAAGGCGGAAGAAGCCTTGGGCCGGATCTGGATCTCCGGCATGCTGCGGTATGCCGACAGCCCCCACATCAACCCTGCGCCGGTGCTGCGCGCGTCCTGGCGACGTGGCGAACGCGCCTATCTGGCGGCGGCGTACCACGGTAATCCCTATGCGTTCTACGAACTCGCCAAGGCCTATCGCCAGCGTGGCAATGCGCAACAGGCGCTGCGCTGGGACCTGCGCGGAATGATCTACCAGCGCTACCCGAGTTCATCGTCGCGACTGCCGGATGCAGTGGCCGCGCAGGGCGACAGCGCGCACCCGCTGGTTGCGCAGATCCAGCGTCGCGCCGAGCGCGGCGATGCCGAAGCGCAGGTGGACCTGGGCGCGCTGCTGGAGAAGGGCGTGGGACTGCCGCGCGATCCGGCGCGTGCGCTGCAGCTGTACCAGCGTGCCGGCGAGAAGGGCAATGTGTTCGGCCAGTACTTCGCCGGGCTGCTGCTGGGCCGCAGTGCGCCGGGCGTGGAGAAGGACACCGAGGCAGCGGCGGGCTGGTTCGCCCGGGCCGAGGCGCAGCGCTTCTACATGGCCGCGCCGAGCTACTGGAAAAAAGCGGTCGAACCGCCGTTCTTCATTTTTTCGGAATGACGCGCGCTGCTGCGCTCGCCGGGCATGGCCCGGCGACGCGGATCACACCAGCAACCGCACGCTCACCCGGTAGCGCCGGGCCATGCCCGGCGACGCGGATCACACCAGCAACCGCACGCTCACCCCGGTAGCGCCGGGCCATGCCCGGCGACGCGGATCACACCAGCAACCGCACGCTCACCCTGGTAGCGCCGGGCCATGCCCGGCGACGCGGATCACACCAGCAACCGCACGCTCACCCCGGTAGCGCCGGGCCACGCCGGCGACGCGGATCACACCAGCAACCGCACGCTCACCCCGGTAGCGCCGGGCCATGCCCGGCGACGCGGATCACACCAGCAACCGCACCCTCACCCTGGTAGCGCCGGGCCATGCCCGGCGACGCGGATCACACCAGCAACCGCACCCTCACCCTGGTAGCGCCGGGCCATGCCCGGCGACGCGGATCACACCAGCAACCGCTCCACCAGTCGCTGGTACAGCCCCGGCAGTGCTTCCAGCTCGTCCACGCGCACGTTCTCATCCACCTGGTGGATGCTGGCGTTGACCGGGCCGACTTCGATGCACTGCGCGCCCAGGGGTGCGATGAAGCGCGCATCGGAGGTGCCACCACCGGTGCTCTCTTCCGGTGCGCGACCGGTGTGCTCGGCCAGTACCGCGCGCGCCGCTGCACGCAACGTACCTTCGGGGGTGTAGAACGGCTCGCCACTGCGGTGCCACTTCAGCGTGTACTGCAGGCCATGGCGGTCCAGCAGCGCGGTGATGTCCGCTTCCAGCTTCGCTGCATCCCAGTGCGGGTTGTAGCGGATGTTGAAATCCACCTCCAGCTCACCGGGAATCACGTTGTTGGCACCGGTGCCGGCATGGATGTTGGAGATCTGCAGGCTGGTCGACGGGAAGCTCTCATAGCCCTCGTCCCAGCGCCGTGCGCTCAGTTCGGCCAGCATCGGCGCGGCAAGATGAATCGGATTGCGCGCTTTGTCCGGGTAGGCCACGTGGCCCTGCACGCCCTGCACGCGCAGCTTGGCCGACAGGCTGCCGCGACGTCCCACGCGCAGCAGGTCACCCAGCGTGGCGGTGGAGGACGGCTCGCCGGTGATGCACCAGTCGATGCGCTGGCCACGCTCGGCGAACAGCCGCGCGACATGGCGCACACCATCGATCGCATCGCCTTCCTCATCGCTGGTCAGCAGCACCGCCAGCGTACCGGCGTGCTGCGGATGGGCCGCAACGAACTGTTCGGCAGCGATCACGAACGCGGCCACGCTGCCCTTCATGTCGGCGGTGCCGCGACCGTACAGCACGCCATCGCGGATCTGTGGCGCGAACGGATCGCTCTGCCACGCCTCGCGCGGGCCCGGCGGCACCACGTCGGTATGGCCCAGCAGGACCAGCACCGGCGCGCCGCTGCCGTGCGTGGCCCACAGGTTGTCGACCTCGCCCAGCCGCAGGTGCTCACAGGTGAAACCGGCCGCCTGCAGACGTTCACCAATCAGCGCCTGGCAACCGGCATCGTCCGGGGTCACCGACGGCCGTGCAATCAGATCGCAGGCCAGGTCGAGGACGGCGCTCACGCGCCGCCCACGCCGAAGCGCGCCTTGAAACCGTTGTCGCTGAAACCCTGGCTGACCTTGCCGTCGGCAGTCACCACCAGCGGCCGCTTGATCAACTGCGGGTACTCGCGCAGCAGCAGCTTCCATTCCGCCTCCGAATCGGCGGCCTTGCGGTTGTCCGGCAGCTGCCGCCAGGTGGTGGAGGACCGGTTGACCATCGCCGCCAGGCCACCCAGCTGGGCGGCCCACTCCAGCAGCGTTTCCGGGCTGGGTTTGTTGTCGCGGTAGTCGACGAAGGTGTACGGCACGCCGAAGCGGTCCAGCCACTTGGTCGCCTTCTTGCAGGTATCGCAGTTCTTCAGACCATGGACGGTGGTGCTCATGCGCGCGGCCCCGTCAGTCGGCCAGGCCGCGCAGCAGGTCGTTGACGCTGGTCTTGCTGCGGGTGCGGGCATCGACCTGCTTGACGATCACCGCGCAGTACAGCGAGTGGGTACCGTCCTTGCTCGGCAGCGAGCCGGACACCACCACGCTGTACGGCGGAATGTAGCCGTAGCTGATTTCGCCGGTGGCGCGGTTGTAGATGCGGGTGCTCTGGCTGAGGAACACACCCATTCCGATCACGCTGTGATGGCCGACGACCACGCCTTCCACCACTTCCGAACGCGCGCCGATGAAGCAATGGTCTTCGATGATGGTCGGGCTGGCCTGCAGCGGCTCGAGCACGCCACCGATGCCGGCACCACCGGACAGGTGGCAGTGCTGGCCGATCTGCGCGCAGGAACCGACGGTGGCCCAGGTGTCGA
Organism: Stenotrophomonas sp. G4; assembly: GCF_003428825.1. Lineage (NCBI taxonomy): Bacteria > Pseudomonadati > Pseudomonadota > Gammaproteobacteria > Lysobacterales > Lysobacteraceae > Stenotrophomonas > Stenotrophomonas sp. G4. The sequence continues at coordinate 1,419,785 of NZ_CP031741.1, read as the reverse complement.
CCATGGTGCCTTCGCCGACGTAGGCACCGATGTTGGTGAAGCTCGGCATCAGCACCACGTCCTTGCCGAAATACGTGCCGCGACGGGCGATCGCACCCGGCACCACGCGCACGCCGCCACGGCGGAACTTCGCCTCGTCATAGCCGGCAAAGCGCGATTCGACCTTGTCCCAGAACGGTGCCGGGCGTGCATCGACCACGGCCATGTCGTTGACGCGGAAATACAGCAGCACCGCCTTCTTCAGCCATTCGTTGACCTTCCAGCCACCATGGCCATCGGGTTCGGCGACGCGGAACTCGCCGCTTTCCAGGCCATCGATCACGCGGTTGACCAGCGGCCGGGTCGAGCCTTCCAGTTCGTGCAGGGTCAGCGTGGCGCGGCGCTCGAAGGCGCTTTCGATGCCGAACTTCAGTTCTTCCACGCCCGGCCCGGCCGGCTTGCGCAGCGACTTGCGCGCGATGTTCTCGGCGCGCGCAGCTTCGGCGGTCTTGGCCGGGACCTTCTTTGCCGGCGCCTTCTTCGCTGCAGCCTGTTTCGGCACGGCGGCCTTCTTCACCGCTGCGGTCTGGCCCGCCTTCGGCTGTTGTGGAGCTTTCTTCGCAGCCGGGGCAGCGGCAGTAGTCCTTCTGGCCGCGGCGCTCTTGGCAGTCGCGGCAGTCTTCTTTGCAGGCTTGGTGGCCATCAGGCGGGGTCTCCGGCGTTTCGATCAGGGTCCAGGCAGGCCAGCATTGCGTCATGCAGCTGCTGCCGGGCGGATTCAGTCAGGGGGAGGTCGTGTTCGTCACTGATCACGAAGGTGTCTTCGGCGCGTTCGCCGAATGTGGCAATGCGCGCGTCCTGCACGCGCAGTCCCTGGTTGCGCAGCACGAACGCCACGTCGGCCAGCAGGCCGGGGCGATCGGGGGCGACCAGGGCAAAACGGGTCGCGCCGGGTTCATCGCGGAACTCGATGCGCGGGGCGAAACGGAAGTGGCGCAGCTGGCGTGGCACCACCCGGCGCGAGGGACGCAGCCGCGCAAGGTCGCCACTGAGCGCCTCGCGCAGTGCCGCTTCCAGGTTGGCGCTGCTGCCATCGGCAAAGGTGTCGGCCGGGCTCACTTCAAAATTATCGAAAATCGTGTCGGCCGGACCATCCAGCACGCGCGCGCGGTGGATGCCGTAGCCCTTGCGGTCCAGGGTCATCACGATCGCGGCGAACAGGCCGTCACGGTCCGGCGAATGCACGAACACTTCCAGCGCCGGGTCGTCGACACTGATCCGGCGAACCTTCACCAGCGTCTGGCCCTGCTTGATCGGTATCAGCGCGGCAGCCTGCCAGGCCAACTGTTCCGGGCGCAGGCGGATGAAACCTTCGTCGGGCATCACCGCGAACTGGCGATCGATGGTGGCATCGTCGTAGCCCTGCTCACGCACCAGCGCACGCACGCTGTCGCGCGCTTCGGCCACGCGCTCGGCGGCCGGCACCGGGTGCTCCAGGCCCTCGCGCAGCGCGCGGCGGGTAGCGAAATACAGATCGGCCAGCAGCCGGTCCTTCCACGCGTTCCACAGCTTCGGGCTGGTGCCGGCGATGTCGGCGCAGGTCAGCAGATACAGGTAATCCAGGCGGTCGCGGCTGCCGACCAGGGTCGCGAAACGATGGATCACGTCCGCATCGGCGATGTCCTGCTTCTGCGCGGTCACCGACATCCGCAGGTGCTGTTCGACCAGCCAGGCCACCAGTTCGGTATCCGAACCACTCAGCCCCTGCGCGTGGCAGAACGCCCGTGCATCGACCGCGCCCAGTTCGGAATGATCGCCGCCGCGCCCCTTGGCGATATCGTGGAACAGGCCGGCCAGCAGCAGCAGTTCCGGCTTGCGCAGGCGCGGCCAGACTTCGTGGGCGATGGAGAAACGTTCATCGGCGCGACTGCTGGCGAACAGACCCATGTTGCGCAGGACCATCAGCGTGTGCTGGTCCACTGTGTAGACATGGAACAGGTCGAACTGCATGCGCCCGCTGACCTGGGCGAACGCGGGAATCCACTGCCCGAGCACGCCCAGCCGCGCCATGCGCGAAAGCGTGTCGACCGGGCGCTGGCCACGCAGCAGGGCCATGAACTGTTCGCGCGCATCAGGGTCTGCCTGGTCATAGGCAGGCAGCAGCGGCAGCGATTCGGCCAGCGCGCGCGCAGTCAACGAATGCAGGCCACGGATCTGCGGATTGTTCGCCCAGCTGGCGAACAGCGCGAAGACCTGGCCGATGTCAGCATTCGGCCAGTCGGCATCGTTGGCCGCCAGGTAGCCACGGCGCAGCGCGAACCCCACCGTCAGCGGCTCGGGCTGTGCCTCGCCATCGAACTGTTCCTCGAAACGCTGCAGCAGACGATCGCTGATCCGCCGCACCACCGAAGCGGCGCGGTAGAAGCCCTGCATCATCTTCTCGACACCCAGGCTCTCGGCATCGTCTTCAAAGCCCAGGCGCGCGGCCAGGGTCTTCTGGTAATCGAAGCGCAGGCGCTCTTCCGGGCGGCGGGCCACCAGGTGCAGGCCGAAGCGCAGCCGCGCCAGCACCGCACGTTCGCGCTTCAGCGCCGCGGCCTCATCAGCGCCCAGGTGGCCCAGGCCGACCAGCGCTTCCAGATCGCGCACGCCAAACGCACGCAGCGCCATCCAGCCCAGCGTGTTGAGATCGCGCAGGCCGCCGGGGCCATCCTTCAGGTCCGGCTCCAGGTTGTCGGCGGTGTCGCCGAAACGCTGGTGGCGGTTGCGCAGTTCTTCCAGCTTGGCCAGGAAGAACGCACGCGGCGGCCATAGTTCGCGGTCATCCACTGCCGCACGCAGCGCACGCCGCGCCGCCTCATCGGCCATCAGCGGGCGCGCTTCGATCAACGCCGTCAGCACGGTCTGGTCGGCTGCAGCCTCGCTGCACTGCCCGGCCGAACGCACCGCGTGGCTGACCGCCAGGCCGCAATCCCACAGCAGCGCGAACAGGCGCGCGAGCGCCTGTTCATGGGCCAGCTGCGCCTGCGGATCGCCGAACACCAGCAGGTCGATGTCGGAGCGCGGGAACAGTTCACCGCGCCCATAGCCGCCGACCGCAAACAGCGACAGGCCACTGTCGGCCGGCAGGCAGCGCTGCCAGGCATGGCGGATCAGGTGATCGGCCGCGCGCGCGCGCAATGCCAGCAGGCGCTCGATGTTGTCGCCCTGGTCGAAGCGGCGGTACAGGCGCGTATCGGCCTGCTGCAGCGCATCGCGCGCGGCAGCAGCCCAGTCCGGGTCGTTGAGCGACGCGGCCGGCGTGTCCAGCAGCGAACTCGCCGGCAGCATCGTCAGGAGACCTGCGACTCGCCCGGCGACAGGGTCAACACGTCCACGCCGGTCTCGGTGACGGCGATCATGTGCTCCCACTGTGCAGACAGCTTGCGGTCCTTGGTCACCACGGTCCAGCCATCGGGCAGCACCTTGTTGTAGCGGGTGCCCTCGTTGATCATCGGCTCGATGGTGAAGGTCATGCCCGGCTGCAGCACCAGGCCCTGGCCCGGACGGCCGTAATGCACCACCTGCGGTTCATCGTGGTAGACCTTGCCGATGCCGTGGCCGCAGTATTCGCGCACCACGCTGAAACGCTCGCTCTCGGCATAGCTCTGGATCGCATGGCCGACGTCGCCCAGGGTCGCGCCCGGACGCACCGCGCGGATGCCGCGCCACATCGCTTCATAGGTGGCGTCCACCAGGCGCTTGGCCATCACCGACGGGGTGCCGACGAAGTACATGCGGCTGGTGTCGCCATGCCAGCCGTCCTTGATGACGGTGACGTCGATATTGATGATGTCGCCGTCCTTGAGGACCTTCCCTTCGCTGGGAATGCCGTGGCAGATGACATTGTTGACCGAGGTGCACACGGTCTTGGGGAAGCCGCGGTAGCCGACGTTGGCCGGAATGGCGCCCTGTACGTTCACGATGTGGTCGTGGCAGATGCGGTCCAGTTCCTCGGTCGTGACACCGGGCTTGACGTGGGGGGTGACGATGTCGAGCACTTCGCTGGCCAGGCGGCCGGCGATGCGCATCATCTCGATTTCCTGCGGGGTTTTGATATTCACGCTCATGGCTCCCATTATCGCCGATCCGGCCGCAATCTGAACGAACGCCACCCAACTGGCGATCCGGGCCATGCACGGATCCGGCAAGGAAGGTGAAAGCGTGATGGCCCACACCCTTTTGATCGCCTGTTTCTCACGGAATACAGACACTTGCGGTGCCTACGCTAGCCCCACTGTCGTCTGATCGGCGCCAAACGTGCCGACTTCGCGCTGTTCAACGGACCTTCGGGTCAGGGAGGTTGTCCATGCGATCCACCGTTCGTTTCCCCTGGGCCTGGGCCCTTGCCCTGCTGGCAGCCGGTCCGGCCATGGCTGCTGACACCACCACGTTCAACGTCACCCTGGTGGTCACCAAAGCCTGCACCATCACCGCAGCAGCGGCCACCAACGTCGACTTCGGCACGGCTGCATCCACCACCGCCACCCCGACCCTGGGCCAGGGCACGGTGACCGCGCAGTGCTCGGCACTGACCCCGTATACCATCGCCCTCAACGCCGGTGCCAATGCCGGCACGGCCAATGACGTCACCACGCGGCGGATGAAGAACACCAACGCGGCAGTGACGGCCAACAACTACGTGGGCTACCAGCTCTACCAGGATGCCGCACATACCCTGGTGTGGGGCGCCACCACGGGCACCAACACCCAGGCCGGTATCGGCACCGGCCTGGCAGTGCCCTACATCGTCTACGGCCAGATCCTCAACCTGAGCACGGCCAACGCTGCCACCGGCAACTACCTGGATACCGTCACCGCCACGATCACCTATTGATGGAGCACGCCCGCATGGCCGGATCCCGCCCGTGGCGCGCCACCGGCGTGGCGCTGCTCGCCTTCAGCCTGCTGCTCGGGGTCACCGGGGTTTCGGCGACCAGCCTGCAGGTCGCACCCACCAGCCTGCAGCTGGAGGCACGCCAGCGCGCCGGCGAACTGTGGTTGACCAACAGCGGCACCTCGCCGGTGAAGCTGCAGGTGCGGGTATTCCGTTGGGTGCAGCAGGACGGCAATGAACAGCTGCTGCCCACCGGGGATCTGCTGGCCACGCCACCGATGCAGGAACTGGCCGCCGGCCAGCAGCAGCTGGTGCGGGTCATCCGCGCCGTTGCCGAGGCACCGGCCGTGCAGCAGCACTACCGGCTGATCGTCGATGAGGTGCCCGACCTGGCCACGCGCAGCGAAGGCATGCAGTTCGTGCTGCGCTATTCGATCCCGGTGTTCGTGCAGCCCGGTCCAGGCAGCCGCCTGGCCCCGCAGCTGCACGCCCGCCTGGTGCGGCTGGACGACGGGCGCAAAGGCGTGGAAGTAGGCAATACCGGCAACAGCTACGCGCAGATCGCCGACCTTGCCCTCGGCAGCGCCGAGCGCCCGCGCATCGTCCACCCGGGCCTGCTGGGCTACGTACTGCCCGGCCAGATCATGCGCTGGCCACTGGGGCGCACGGCGATCGACGCCGACAACGACCAGATCACGGCAAAGCTCAATGGCGAGTCGGAACAGACGCCGCTGCCGCCGCCACCGGCTCGCTGAGGCGCTGATGAGCGCAGCGCTCGGTGCGGCCCTGTCCCCGGCGGCTCACGCAGCCGATGTCTCCGGGGTCTCCGCCGATGCCCTGCTGCCGCCCCCGACCACGCTCACGGCCAACCAGACGCTGTACCTGGACGTGACCCTCAACAGCACGCCACGCGGCCTGCTGCCCTTCACCTACAATCGCGGTCGCCTGCAGGCCAGCCCCGAGATCCTGCGCCAGCTCGGCTTCAACGCCAGCGGTGAGGCCCCGGTCCATCTGGACCAGATCAGCGGCGCGGTGGTGCGCTATGACGCGCAGCTGCAGACCCTCGCCCTGGACGTGCCACTGGACCAGTTGACCCTGCCCACCACCGTGATCAGCCGACCGCAGGTCCACGCTCCCCGCGGCAGCGCCTCGCCCGGCGTCCTGCTCAATTACGACCTGTATGGCAGCCGCGTCGACAGCCTCGGCAACCTGACCCTGAGCGCTGAGCTGCGGGTGTTCGGCATAGGGGCCGGCGCCTTCGAGAACACCGCGGTCAGCCGCCGCTACCAGACCGGCGAGCGCCACTGGCGCAGCGAAAGCGTACGCCTGGATACGCGCTGGACGCTGGACTTCCCGGACAAGGCGCTGACCCTGGAGGTGGGCGATTTCTACAGCGGCTTTGTCGACTGGAGCCGGCCGGTCCGCCTGGGCGGCATCCACATCGGCCGCAATTACGGGCTGCAGCCGTATCGCGTTCTTACCCCGACTCCGGCCTTCCTCGGCCAGGCGGTGGTGCCATCGACGGTCGAGCTGTATGTGGATGGCCTGCGCCAGTACAGCGGCCAGGTACCGGTCGGGCCGTTCCAGCTGGCGGCGCAACCAGGCATCAGCGGTACCGGCAGCGCGCAGGTGGTGGTCACCGATGCCTTCGGCCGCATGCAGACCCTGGATTTCAGTTTCTACGGCACCCAGCAGCTGCTGGCCAAGGGCCTGTCGGACTGGTCGCTCGGCGTCGGCCAGCTGCGCGAGCAGTTCGGCGAACGCTCCTTCGCCTACGACGACCGTACCGTGGCAAGCGCCAGCTGGCGCGGCGGCGTCAGCGACACATTCACCGGCGAAGCACACGCCGAGGGCGGCGGCGGCCTGGCCCAGGCCGGCGTGGGTGGCTGGTGGCTGCTGGGCGGCGCCGGCGTGCTCAATGCCGCCTATGCCCGCAGCCGCTACCAGGGCCTGCAGGGCGGACAGTGGGCGCTGGGGTACAGCTGGAACAACCGGCGCTTCAATTTCAACCTGCGCAGCGTGCGCAGCCACGGTGACTACCGCGACCTGGGCGCGCTGCAGGCCAACCTGCCGCCCAGCATCAGCGAGCAGGCCACGGTCGGCCTGGACCTGCTGCGCCTGGGCACGCTCAGCGCCAGCTATCTGCGGCTGCGCTACCCCGATGGCGATGACAACCGTTATGCCAGCCTGTTCTGGTCACGCAGCTGGAGCCCGCGCTGGTCGGCCTACCTGTCGGTCAACCAGAACCTGGACGACAGTGATGACCGCAGCGTCTACCTGTCGCTGACCGCAAGCCTGGGCAACAACCGCCAGGCCAGCCTGTCCAGCCAGCGCAACGGCGACAGCCAGAGCTGGGTTGCCGATGTCACCCAGCCGGTGCCGGGCGACGGCGGCGCAGGTGGTATCGGTTGGCGCGCACAGGTCCGCCACGGCGACGGCGGCAGCGGCGGCCTGGCCGAAGTCGGCATCCTCAACGATGTCGGCCGCTATGCCTTCGGTGCCTCCCGCCAGGCGGGCCTCAACCATGCCTATGGCAGCGCGAGCGGCAGCCTGGTGTGGATGGCCGGGCACACCTTCGCCGCCCGCGAAGTCGCCGATGCCTTCGCGGTGGTCAGCACCAATGGCATCGGCGGTGTGCCGGTGCGGCTTGAGAACCGCCTGATCGGTGCCACCGACGAGCGGGGCCTGCTGCTGATCAGCCCGCTGCTGTCCTGGCAGCGCAACCGCGTCTCCATCGATACCCTGGACCTGCCTGCGGACATGCGCGCCGATCGCATCGAAGACTGGGTGACACCCCGCCAGCGCGCCGGTACCCGGGTGACCTTCAACCTGCGCTCGCGGCCTTCGCTGACCCTCACCCTGCAGGACATGGCAGGCCAGCCGCTGGAAGCCGGCAGCGAGGTGCAGCTGCCGGATGGCCGCCAGGCGTCGGTCGGCTACGACGGCCTGCTGTACCTGGAAGACGTGGCCGCTGGAACCGTGCTGTACATCACCACCAGCCGTGGCCAGTGCCGTGCGCGGGTACCGGCGTCGTCACAGGTGGTCGCCGCCGGAGCGCGGCCGCGCCCGGCCCCGCTGCAATGTGTGCCGGAGGTGGCGCCATGAGCCTGCGCCTGCTGCTGGCGGGCGTGCTGCTGCTTGCATGCCTGGTGCCCAGCCTGCCGGCCCGCGCCGCGGCAGTATGCACGGCAACCGCAGACGCCCTGCTGCCGTTCGGCAACGTCAACAGCGGTGCGGCCGGCCCGACCTCGGGCACCCTGAACATCACCGTGACCTGCACCACCGCCGCGCTGAGCCTGCTCGCCACCACCGGCGTGCGCGTCTGCGTGGGCATCGGCAGCGGCAGTGGCGGCAGCACCACCACGCCGTGGCGAACGATGGTCAACGGCAGCGGCGATACACTCAATTTCCAGCTCTACAACACCTCCAACTACAGCCAGGTGACCGGCCTGACCCCGCGCGGCGTACCGCCGGCGCAGGAGCTGACCATGACCTACAACGTGCCCCTGCTGACCGGCGGCAGCGGCGCGCAGAGCGTGCAGTTGTACGCGCAGATCCCGGCCAACCAGGTGCTGGCATCGGGCAGCTACAGCAGCACCTTCAGCGGCGCGAACGTGGTGCTGACCTGGGCCTGGAACGAGGTACTGCTGGGCAACGCCAGCGTGCCGGCCAACTGCAACGGCGGCGCGACCGGCACCAACAGCAGCAGTGCCGCCTTCGCCTTCAACACGACCGCCACCGTGCTGCCGCAATGCGGCAGCTATCTCACCACCACCATGAATTTCGGCAACGTCACCGGCGGCATTCCCGCCAACATCGACCAGACCGCTACCCTGACGCTGACCTGCCTCAAGCGCACCGCCTACCAGGTCGGCCTGAACAACGGTCAGAACAACCCGGCCCTGACCACCACCCGGCGCATGCGCACCACCATCGGCGGCAACAGCTATTACCTGACCTACGAGCTGTACCGGGATGCTGCGCGCAGCCAGCGCTGGGGCAATACGCTCACCGTGGACACCTTCAGCGGCGTTGGCACCGGCAGCGCGCAGACACTGGACATATTCGGGCGTGTGCCCCCCGTGGCCGGACAGCCGCCGGCGGGCACCTACAACGACCTGGTGCAGGTGACGATCACCTACTGAGCGGAGCTCGTTCTACAGAATCCCCCCTGTCGGCCGATACCGCGCATCAAGTCGACAACACGGTGGATCACAGGTGGTTCGGGAGTACTGATCTGGGCGATGACCATCGCCAGCACGGCAGCCTGGGCAGAACCGGTACCTGCTCCGCTGCAGATCCGCCTGGTCGTGGTTGAAGGCTGCGCCGGTACTGACGGCGCCCCACGCTGCCCGGTGCCGCAGCAGCACAACGATGGCGGTCACCTGCCGCCCCAGGTCCGGGAACTGGCCCCGCCTGCGCAGGACGAACAGGGGCATTCGCTGCCCGAACCGCCCACCACTTACTACTGATGCGCCGGCTGCTGCTTCTGCTGGCCGCCGTGCTACCACTTCCCGCGCAGGCGCAGGCGCTGGAGCTGGTGCCGACCACCCTGCACCTGCCGGCCGCGCAGGGGCGGACCGAGCTGTGGCTGCGCAATCCCGGCCCCGGCCCGTGGCGCGGGCAGCTGCAGGTCTGGGCGTGGGACCAGCAACAGGATGCAGAACACCTGCAGCGCAGCGGGCAGGTACTGGCCAGCCCGACCCTGCTGGACCTGCCTGCCGGCGCGCGCCAGCGCGTGTGGTTGCTGCCTGCCTCTTCCGCGCCGGTGGCCGCCGAACAGGCGTTCCGTATCATCCTGGCACCGGACGACGCCGGCATGCCGCGCTATTCGCTGCCGTTGTTCCGTGGCGAACTTGCCTCCCCGGCGCGGCCCCGCCTGCAGGTGGAGGTGGTGGCTGGCGGATCTCAGCCAATACTGCGACTGCACAACAGCGGCGCCCGGCACGCACGCCTGAGCGACCTGAGCTATGAGCCGGCGGATGGCCAGCGCAGCCTGCTGCTGCCCGGCCTTGCCGGCTACGTGCTCGCAGCCAGGCGACGACAGTGGCCATTGCCGCCGCGCGCCGATGGCTATGCAGGCGGCCGCTTCCGCGCCCGCCTGCAGGACGGCACAGATGTGATTCTGACCCCATCGGTGCCCGCAATTGCGGCGAGCCAGTCAAGCGGGCTATAATTGCCCGGATGTCCTGCCGCCCTGTGCGCGGGACGCCGTCCACACCGGACGTCACCGGTGAATCCACACCTGCTGCCCCCATCCGTGCCGGGGTGCTCCGCAAGGAGTTCGGCCACGGAGGCAACAGGGAAGCCCAACCCCGGAACCATCAGCGCTTCCACGCGTCCCGCACACCTATCCCGCGGGCGGAATCGCCGGTTCCCCATCAGGAGTTCTGCAATGCCCCAGGTCACCATGCGTCAGATGCTGGAAGCCGGCGTCCACTTCGGCCACCAGACCCGTTACTGGAACCCGAAAATGGCTCCGTACATCTTCGGCGCCCGCGGCAAGATCCACATCATCAACCTGGAAAAGACCGTCCCGCTGTTCAACGATGCGATGAACTTCATCTCGTCGGTTGCCCAGAAGCGCGGCACCATCCTGTTCCTGGGCACCAAGCGCAGCGCGCGCGAGTCGATCCGCGAAGAAGCCGAGCGTTGCGGCATGCCGTTCATGAACCAGCGTTGGCTGGGCGGCACCCTGACCAACTTCCGTACCGTCAAGCAGTCGGTTGCCCGCCTGAAGGAACTGGAAGCCGGTGAAACCGACGGCACCTTCGACAAGCTGGTCAAGCACGAAGTGCTGGGCCTGCGTCGCGAGCGCGACAAGCTGGAAGCCTCGCTGGGCGGCATCAAGGACATGAACCGTCTGCCGGACGCGATCTTCGTCATCGACATCGGCCACGAAGACATCGCCATCAAGGAAGCCAAGAAGCTCGGCATCCCGGTGATCGCTGTCGTCGATACCAACTACAACCCGGAACTGGTGGATTACGCGATCCCGGGCAACGACGACGCCATCCGTGCCGTGCAGCTGTACGCGCGCGCCGCTGCTGACGCCGTGCTGGAAGGCAAGGCTGCTGCACCGCACGCTGCCACCGTCCGTGAAGAAGAGTTCGCCGACGCTCCGGCCGAAGAAGCCAAGCCGGCCCGCCGCGCTCCGGCCAAGAAGGCTGCTGCCGACAAGGGCGAAGCCCAGGCCTGATCCAGGCCCTGGTGGGCGCCACGCGCCCACCTTTCCTGTCCGCTGCCGATGGCGCGACGACAGGAGACTGTCACACGGGCCGGCCACCATGCCGGCCCAACCCCTTTCTTTCGTGAGGTAATCCCGTGGAAATCACTGCTTCCCTGGTCAAGGAACTGCGCGAGCGCACCGGCGCCGGCATGATGGAATGCAAGAAGGCGCTCACCGAGGCTGGCGGCAACATCGACGCCGCTGCTGAAGCGCTGCGCAAGTCCGGCGCTGCCAAGGCCGACAAGAAGGCTGACCGCGTGGCCGCCGAAGGTCGCCTGGGCCTGGCCCAGGACGGCGGCAAGGCCGTGCTGGTCGAGATCAACTCGGAAACCGACTTCGTCGCCAACGACATCAACTTCAAGAACTTCGTCGATTCCGTCGCCGCTGCCGCCCTGGCATCGGGCGCCGCCGACGTGGAAGTGCTGAAGTCGGCCAAGCTGCCGAGCGGCCAGACCGTCGAAGAAGCCCGCGCGACCGCCGTGCAGACCCTGGGTGAGAACATCCAGATCCGTCGCCTGGTCAAGCTGGACACCACCGGCAACGTCGGTTCCTACGTCCACACCAACGGCAAGGTCGGCGTGCTGGTCGACCTGATCGGCGGCGACGCCGAGCTGGCTCGCGGCCTGGCCATGCACGTGGCTGCGCTGAAGCCGCCGCACAACAAGGCTGCCGATGTGCCGGCCGAGTTCGTGGAAAAGGAAAAGGAAATCGAACTGGCCAAGATGTCCGAGAAGGACAAGTCAAAGCCGGCCGACATCCTGGAAAAGATCATCAGCGGCAAGATCAACAAGATCGTCAGCGAAGTGACCCTGTACGGCCAGAGCTACGTGCTGGACGGCGACAAGACCGTCGAGCAGGTGGTCAAGGCTGCCGGCGCCGACGTGGCTGGCTTCCAGCTGCTGGTCGTTGGCGAAGGCATCGAGAAGGTGGTGGAAGACTACGCCGCCGAAGTTGCCAAGGCGATGCAGGTCTGATTCCAGCCTCACGGCTGCAATGAAACCAGAAGGAGCCGCGGGAAACCGCGGCTCCTTTTTTATGCCGGTGGGCCTGTGGGTGCCCTTCACCTGTGGGTGGCCGAATCTGTGGGTGCGCACCGTTGGTGCGCACACCGTCACCTTTGCGTTGCAGCCGAATCAAGCCGATACTCGGCACAGGGAACCTGCAGTCACATAACAGGAACGAAATTCGCAGACTGTGATGCATTCCTAGGTATTCTTGTCCTAATGGAATTGAACGACCCGACATGCCTCCCGAGCTGACAGCTGCCCTGGCGCTTTGCCGCAACCTCCCTTCGCCGCCCGGTATTGCCCTGCGCATCATCGAACTGGCCCAGGACCCGGAAGCGGACATCGCAACCGCTGCGGACATCATCGCCATCGACATGGCGCTGAGTGCCCGCATGCTGCGTATCGCCAATTCACCGCTGTATGCCAGCCGGCGCCGGATCGAGAACCTCGGCCAGGCGCTGACCATGCTCGGGCTGAACGCCACGATCAGCCTCGCTCTGGGCTTCACTGTCACCCAGGGCCTGACCGGCAACGGCGGCGCCGACCATGACCTGCGCCAACGCGCCTGGAAGCGCAGCATTCTCAGCGCACTGGCCGCCAGCCAGCTCGGCCAGGCGCGCGGCCTGCGCCGCCTGGAAGAACTGATGCTGGCCGGGCTGCTGCAGGACATGGGAGTGCTGTGCCTGGCCCAGGCCGAATCCGACCGCTACCTGCCGCTGCTGCGTGAAGCGCGCGACAACCCCGACCTGATCGCGCGCGAGCGCCAGGAACTGGGCTGCAGCCACGCCGACGTCGGCGCATGGGTGGCCGAGGAGTGGGGCCTGCCGCGCTACCTGGTGGACAGCATCCGCCACAGCGAAGACGAGGGCACCGCCGAGAATCCGTTCCAGGCCTGCGTGCAGCTGTCTGGGGCCGTTGCCGACATCTGGCTGGATGAAGACGCCGATGCCGCACGCGAACGCGCCCTGCAGCAGGTCCATGACCACCTGCAGATGGACAGCGCCCGCTTCGACCAGGTGCTGGCGCGGATCAGCGAAGCGCTGCCCGACATCGCCAGCCTGTTCGAGAACGGCCTGAACTCGCCGGCACGGGTGCGTGAGCTGATCGACCACGCCCAAGAGCTGGCCACCCTGCGCAATCTGCGCGAACTGCAGGATGCCGACCAGGCCCGGCGCCGCGCCGATGAATTCGAGGCCCGCGCCAAGCGACTGGCCGACCAGGCCCATCGCGATGCCTTGACCGGTGTCCTCAACCGCCGCCAGCTCGAAGCCGTGCTTGAAGAGGAATTCCTGCGCGCCGGCCGCCATGGTTGGCCGCTGTCGGTGGCCTTCATCGACCTGGATGACTTCAAGAAGATCAACGATGCGCACGGCCACCTGACCGGCGACGAGGTGCTGCGCGCCTTTGCCGGCAAACTGCAGGGGCAGCTGCGCAACAGCGACACCGTGGCCCGTTTCGGCGGAGAGGAGTTTGTCGCACTGCTGCCCAATACCAGCGAATCGGTGGCCCTGGACGTGATCCGCCGGGTGCTGGCGAACATCGTCGCCACCCCGATGGCGGAACTGGAAGGTGGCCCGCTGTTCATCACCTTCTCGGCCGGCGTGGCCACCCAGGGCGGCTACGAGCGCTTTGCCGGCGTGCAGGACCTGCTGCGCGCGGCAGATGACGTGCTCTACCGCTCCAAGAACCTGGGCCGCAACCGGGTCATCGCACGCTCTCCCGGCGAACTGGGGCATCATGAACTGTCTGCCACTGCTGGCGCCGAGCTGGGCTGAATGGTACGCCCCGGATGGACGGGGCATACCGGTATTTTGCGCCGCAGTGCACAAAACGCTTTGGCCACGCGCCGCTTGCGCGTAGAATCGCCCGCGATTTCCACGCACCCGAGGTCCCTATGTCCAAGCTCGCCTATCGCCGCATCCTGTTGAAACTTTCCGGGGAGGCGCTGATGGGAGATGAGGACTACGGCATCGACCCCAAGATCATCAACCGCCTGGCCCGTGAAGTCGTCGAAGCCCAGCAGGCCGGCGCCGAAGTCGCCCTGGTCATCGGCGGTGGCAACATCTTCCGCGGTGCGGGCCTGGCCGCTGGCGGCATGGACCGGGTCACCGGCGACCAGATGGGCATGCTGGCCACGGTCATCAACGCGCTGGCCATGCAGGATGCGCTGGAAAAAGTGGGCGCCAAGGCCCGCGTGATGAGCGCGATCAAGATCAACGACGTGTGCGAGGACTACATCCGCCGCCGCGCCATCCGCCATCTGGAAAAGGGCCGCCTGGTGATCTTTGCCGCTGGCGTGGGCAGCCCGTTCTTCACCACCGACTCCGGCGCGGCCCTGCGCGCGATCGAGATCGGCGCCGACCTGCTGCTGAAGGCAACCAAGGTCGATGGCGTGTACGACAAGGATCCGAACAAGTACAGCGACGCTGTCCGCTTCGACAGCCTGAGCTACGACGAAGTGATCCGCCGCGGCCTGGAAGTCATGGATACCGCCGCCTTCGCCCTGGCGCGCGACAGCGACCTGCCGATGCGCGTGTTCGACATGGGCCAGCCCGGCGAACTGCTGAAGATCCTGCACGGCGAGAACATCGGCACCCTCGTGCAGGGCCGCGACCCGGCCTGAGACTGAGCGCAAGGCGACCTCCGGGCCGATTCAGGCCCGGCGGCGTCCCGTATTCGCCTATAATCGCCCGATTCCAGTTACATCCAGGACCCTGGCGATGCTCAACGACATCAAGAACAACGCGCAGACGCGCATGGCCAAGAGCATCGACGCTCTTAAGCACACCCTCACCTCGATCCGCACCGGTCGCGCCACGCCGGCCCTGCTGGACCGTGTCACGGTCAATGCTTACGGCAACGCCAGCACCCCGCTGAACCAGGTTGCGTCGATCTCCAACGCCGATGCCCACTCCCTGCTGGTCACGCCCTTCGACAAGAGCATGATCAAGGAGATCGAAAAGGGCCTGTACAACATCGAGCTGACCCCGAACACCATCGGCACCTCGATCCGCGTCAACCTGCCGCCGCCGACCGAAGAGCGCCGCAAGGAACTGGCCAAGCAGGTCCAGAAGGAAGGCGAAGGCGCCAAGATCGCCATCCGCAACATCCGCCAGGACGCGAACAAGGAGATCGCCAAGCTGCTGAAGGACAAGGCGATCAGCGAAGACGACAAGAAGCGCGGCGAAGACGATATCCAGAAGCTGACCGACAGCAACATCAAGGATGTCGATAAAGTCGTCGCCGACAAGGAAAAGGAACTGATGTCGGTCTGAAGTCGATGCCTTCAGTCCCGCCTCCCCTGCCGGCCGCCCTGCCGCGCCACGTTGCCATCATCATGGATGGCAATGGGCGTTGGGCACAGCTGCGCCGCCGACCCCGCGTGATCGGCCATCGCGCCGGTGCGCGTGCGGTCAACCGCACCATCGAACGCTGCCTGGAACTGGGTATCCCGGCGCTGACCCTGTTCGCGTTCTCCAGCGAGAACTGGGGCCGGCCGCAGGAAGAAGTCGATGCCTTGATGAAGCTGTTCCTGGGCGCGCTCGACCGCGAAGTGGATGAGCTGCATCGGCGTGGCGTACGCGTGCGCTTCATCGGCGAACGCGAGCGCTTCGGCGCCGGACTGGTCAGCCGCATGCAGCTGGCCGAACAGCGCACCGCCGACAACAGCGCCCTGACCCTGTCGATCGCCGCCAGCTATGGTGGCCGCCAGGACATCGCCCGTGCCGCACGCGCACTGGCCGCTGAAGTGGCCGCCGGCCGCCTGCTGCCCGAGCAGATCGACGAATCCCTGCTGGGGCGACAGGTGGCGCTGGCCGACCTGCCGCCACCGGACCTGTTCATCCGCACCGGCGGTGATACCCGCATCAGCAACTTCCTGCTGTGGCAGCTGGCGTATACCGAGCTGTGGTTCACCGAAGCACTGTGGCCGGATTTCGATGCCGCGCAGCTGCAGCTGGCGCTGGATGCCTACGCCAGCCGCGAGCGCCGCTTCGGCCTGACCAGCGCCCAGATCGCCGCCCTGGCCACCGAGACGTCCAGCCCATGACCAAGACCCGAGTCCTCGCCGCGCTGATCATGGCGCCGGTCGCCATTGCGGCGATCCTGTTGCTGCCGACGCAATGGCTGGCCGCCGCGGCCGCAGCCGTGCTGCTGATCGGCCTGTGGGAGTGGCTGAAGCTGGCCGATGTCGAAGACACCCTCGCCCGCACCGTGCTGCTGGTCCTCAACCTGGTGCTGATGGTGCTGCTGGTGTGGGCCGATGCCGGCACCCTGGTGCTGTTCCAGATCGCGACCCTGGTGGGCGTGGCCTGGTGGCTGGGCGCGCTGGTGTGGCTGCGCTTCTTCAACTTCGGCGCACAGCCCGGCAGCCCGGCGCGCATCCTCAAGCTGCTGGCCGGCACCCTGGCCATCGTGCCGGCGTGGGCCGCACTGGTACTGATCCATGCCGGCGGCGACCCGCCCGGCCATCAGGGCCACCTGTGGCTGCTGGCCGCGCTGGCGCTGGTCTGGGCCGCTGATTCGGGTGCCTACTTTGCTGGCCGTCACTTCGGCAAGCACAAGCTGGCACCGCGGATCAGCCCGAACAAGACCTGGGAAGGCCTGGTCGGCGGGCTGATCGCCGGCGTTGCGGTGGCCGTCGGCCTGGGCTGGCTGGCTGGCATCGATGCGGCGCACCTGCCTGGCCTGCTGGTCACCGCGGTGGTGGCCGTATTCGCCTCGGTACTGGGCGACCTGTTCGAAAGCCTGATCAAGCGCCACGCCGGCGCCAAGGATTCAGGCCACCTGATCCCCGGCCACGGCGGCGTGCTCGACCGCGTCGACGGCGTGCTGGCGGCCATCCCGGTGTTCGCACTGGGCAAGGAAATCTTCGGGTTCTGACCATGGAAGCTGCTGCAGACCTGCGCCGGGTCGCCGTGTTCGGCGCCACCGGCTCGATTGGTGCCTCTACGCTTGACGTGATCGCCCGCCATCCCCTGCGGTACCAGTCCACCGTGCTCGCCGCCGGCCGCCAGGTACAGGCGCTGCTGGCCCTGTGCCGGCAGCACCGGCCCGCGCATGCGGTGATCGCCGATGAAACCCTGTATGCCGAACTGCGCGACGGCCTGCGCGACGCGGGCCTGGCCACCCAGGCCCACGCCGGCCATGCCGCGCTGGACCAGCTGGCGGCCAGCGACGCCTGCGACACCGTGGTTGCCGCGATCGTCGGCGCCGCCGGCCTGTCCTCGACCCTGGCCGCCGCTGCGGCAGGCAAGCGCATCCTGCTGGCCAACAAGGAATCGCTGGTATTGGCCGGCGAACTGCTGACCCGCACCGCCGAACGTGCCGGCGCCGAGATCATCCCGATCGACAGCGAGCACAGCGCGATCTTCCAGTGCCTGCGCTCACGTGATGCCAGCCTCGACGGTGCCGGCGTGCGCCGCATCCTGCTGACCGCCTCCGGTGGCCCCTTCCGCGGGCGCAGCCGCGCCGAACTGCAGCAGGTCACCCCGGCCCAGGCCGTGGCGCATCCGAAATGGTCGATGGGGCCGAAGATCTCGGTCGATTCGGCGACGTTGATGAACAAGGGCCTGGAAGTGATCGAGGCCCACCATCTGTTCGGCATTCCCGGCGAGCGCATCGAGGTGCTGGTGCACCCGCAGAGCCTGGTGCATTCGCTGGTCGAGTTCGTTGACGGCTCCACGCTGGCGCAGATGGGCCTGCCGGACATGCGCACCACGCTTGCCGTGGGCCTGGGCTGGCCGCAACGGATCGAGTCGGGCGTGTCCGGGCTGGACCTGCTCACCCAGGGCCGGCTGGATTTCGAGGCCCCCGACAGCGACGCCTTCCCCTGCCTGGCCCTGGCATGGCAGGCGATGCGCGCCGGTGGCACTGCCCCGGCGGTGCTGAACGCTGCCAACGAAGAGGCTGTTTCAGCGTTTCTTCAGGGCCGCATAGGCTTCCTGACCATTCCTGCGCTGGTTGCTAACGCTCTTTCAACACTGCCGACCGAACCAGCCGATACACTTGAGGTTCTGTTGTCCGCCGACCTGCGGGCCCGCCAGCTGACCCTGAACGCCATCGCCGCCAACTGAACAGCGCACCCATCCCGTATGACGCCGCCGCCCGTGTCCGCCAATGTGAACCTGCATGACTGACTTCATCGGATCGGTCTGGTGGATGATCGTCAGCCTCGGGCTGCTGGTCACCTTCCACGAATTCGGGCATTACTGGGTCGGCCGGCTGTGCGGGGTCAAGGTGCTGCGCTTCTCGGTCGGCTTTGGCCGTCCGCTGTGGTCGCGCCGCGACCGCCATGGCACCGAGTTCGCCATCGCCGCCATCCCGCTGGGCGGCTATGTGAAATTCCTCGACGAACGCGAAGTCGAGGTCCATCCGCACGAGCGCGGCCAGGCCTTCAACCACAAGACCGTGTGGCAGCGCATCGCCATCGTCGCGGCCGGCCCGATCGCCAACCTGCTGCTGTGCATCCTGCTGCTGTGGGCGATGTTCGTGATCGGCAAGCAGGACTATTCGGCAACCGTCGGCCGCGCTACCGGCATGGCCGCCACGGCCGGGCTCGGCAGTGGTGACCGCCTGCTGCGCGTGGACGGCCGCGATGTGATCACTCTGGGAGAGGCCAGCATGGCCCTTACCGCCGCAGCGATGGACCGTCGCGATGTGACCCTGGAGGTGCTCGACCCCGCGGACCAGCTGCGCTCACGCACCCTGCCGCTGTCGCAGCTGCCGGCCGGCTTCGATGAACGCCGGGTTCCGATCCTGGCCGGCGTGTACTGGCGTGCGTGGCTGCAGCCGCCGCTGGTGGACACCATCGTGAAGGGTTCGGCCGCAGAGGGCCACCTGCAGACCGGCGATCTGATCGTGGCGATCGACGGCCAGCGCATCGACAGCGTCGAGCAGGCCATCAGCGAAGTGGGCAGCCTCGGTCGCCGCGGTGGCCCGGCGATGATCGAAGTGCTGCGTGGCGGCGAGCGCCTGGCGCTGGAGATCACCCCCCGCCAGGGCAAGGACGGCAAGGGCCAGCCCACCTGGCAGATCGGCGCGGGCTTTGCCGAGCGCTACAGCCCCGCCTACGACACCCTGCTCAAGTTCGGCCCTCTGCAGTCGGTCACCGTAGCGGTGCGTGAAACCGGCAGGATGGCCGCCGACTCATTGGCCATGATGGGCCGGATCGTGACCGGCAAAGCCTCGCTGCAGAACGTTTCCGGCCCGGTCACCATTGCCCGGGTCGCCAATATTTCGGCCAAACGTGGCGTGGACTGGTTCATCCAGTTCCTCGCCCTGCTGTCGCTGAGCCTGTGCATCATCAACCTGCTGCCGATCCCCATCTTGGACGGCGGCCACCTGCTGTATTACCTTATCGAGTTGGTCAAGGGCAGCCCGCTGAGCGAGCGTGCCGTCGCCGCCGGCCAATACATCGGCCTGGCGTTGCTGGCCGGGCTGATGGGATTGGCGTTCTACAACGACATCCTCGGCCTGGTCCCGCGATGAACTTTTCCATGTTTTTGCCGTCTACAGCGTCGGCATCCCTTACCAATGCAATCGACCTTCCTACCGGACGTGACATGACGCGACTCCCCAATCGCCGCCTGCTGGCCCTCGCCCTCGCCGCCGTCACCGGCGCTCCCGCCCTGGCCCAGGCAGCCGAGCCCTTCACTGTCAGCGACATCCGCGTCGACGGCCTGCAGCGCATCAGCTCCGGTACGGTGTTCACCTACCTGCCGGTCGAGCGTGGCGAGACGGTCACCGACAGCAAGGTCGGCGAGACCATCCGCGCCCTGTACAAGACCGGCTTCTTCGAAGACGTGCAGCTGGATCGCCAGGGCAGCATCCTGGTGGTGACCGTCAAGGAACGTCCGGCGATCAACAAGCTGACCGTCACCGGCAACAAGGACATCAAGTCCGACCAGCTGCTCAAGGGCCTGTCGGACATCGGCCTGACCGAAGGCGGCACCTTCGATCGCCTGAGTCTGGATCGGGTGACCCAGGAACTTCGCCGCCAGTACAACGATCGTGGCAAGTACACCGTCGACATCACCCCGACGGTGAGCCCGCTGGACCGCAACCGCGTCGACATCGCCATCGCCATCAAGGAAGGCAAGGCAGCCAAGATCCGCCACGTCAACATCGTCGGCACCGAGAAGTTCGAGAGCAAGGACATCCTGGAATACTGGGAGTCCAAGGAGCACAACTGGGCGTCGTGGTACCGCCGTGACGACCAGTACTCCAAGGAAAAGCTGTCCGGCGACCTGGAAAAGCTCAACTCCTGGTACCTGGACCGCGGCTATGTCGACTTCAGCATCGACTCGACGCAGGTGTCGATCAGCCCCGACAAGCGCGACATGTTCATCACCGCCGGCGTGACCGAAGGTGACCAGTACAAGATCTCCGAGATCAAGGTCAGCGGCGATACGATCCTGCCGCAGGAAGACGTCGAGCGCATGGTCGTGCAGAAGTCCGGCGACACGTTCTCGCGTGCCCTGCTGGAATTCAGCTCCGACGCGATCACCAACTCGCTGTCCAACATCGGTTACGCCTTCGCCAAGGTGAACCCGATTCCGACCACCAACCGCGCCGAGCAGACTGTAGCGGTGAACATGCAGGTCGTGCCGGGCCCGCGCGTGACGGTCCGCCGCATCATCTTCAAGGGCAATACCCGCACCTCCGACGAGGTGATGCGCCGCGAAATGCGCCAGTTCGAGAACAGCTGGTACTCGCAGGCGGCGATCGACCGTTCCAAGATCCGCCTGCAGCGCCTGGGCTACTTCGAGGCGGTGGAAGTGGAGACCCCGGCTGTCAGCGGCAGCAACGACCAGGTCGACGTCGTCTACAACGTCAAGGAAACCACCTCGGGCAGCTTCGTGTTCGGTTTGGGCTATTCGCAGTCCTACGGCATGACCACCTCGGTGCAGCTGTCGCAGAACAACTTCCTGGGTGGCGGCAACCGCGTGTCGGTCGAAGCTTCGCGCAGCAGCTACCTGCAGCGCTACGGCTTCAGCTACACCAACCCGTACTTCACCGATGACGGCGTTTCG
Source organism: Stenotrophomonas sp. G4 (assembly GCF_003428825.1). NCBI lineage: Bacteria > Pseudomonadati > Pseudomonadota > Gammaproteobacteria > Lysobacterales > Lysobacteraceae > Stenotrophomonas > Stenotrophomonas sp. G4. The sequence goes on along the minus strand of NZ_CP031741.1, from coordinate 1,398,662 downwards.
CTGGGCTACAACCTGTCCTGGCGCGAGCTGGACTACTCCGACTTCAATACCGCGCAGTACAACAGCACCAACGGTTCGGCGCAGGTGGTGTTCGGCGTACCGATCACCGAGACCGACACCGTTTCGCTGATGTTCGGCATCGACAGCAACCAGATCACCACCTACGCGGGCTCGACCCCGAAGTCGATCATCGATTACATCGATGCCGTCGGCAGCCGCACCTTCCATGCGTGGCGCACCGAGCTGGGCTGGGCCCGCGACTCGCGCAACGACTACTTCATGCCGACCCGCGGTACCTACCAGCGCGTGGGCCTGGAAACCACCCTGCCCGGTTCGACCATCGAGTACTACAAGCTGAACTACCAGATCAGCAAGTACTGGCCGATCATCCCCTCGCTGGTGATCAACACCCGCGCCGAAATCGGCTACGGCGATGCCTACGGCAACGACAAGACCCGCGTGATCGACAACGGCGACGGTACCACCCGTACCGTCACTGCGTCGGGCCTGCCGTTCTACGAGAACTTCTACGCCGGTGGCACCAACTCGGTGCGTGGCTTCGAGGACAACACCCTCGGCCCGCGCGAAGTCACCAGCGGTTACCCGGACGGCCAGCCGCTGGGTGGTTCGCTGAAGACCGTCGGTTCGGTCGAAGCCTACTTCCCGCGCCTGTTCGACAGCCCGTCGGCCCGTGTGTCGGCCTTCGTGGACTTCGGCAACGTCTACAACGGCACCGACAACTTCAAGGCCAACGAGCTGCGCGTCTCCACCGGTGTGGCCCTGCTGTGGCGCGCCCCGGTCGGCCCGATCTCGATCAGCTATGCGTTCCCGCTGAAGAAGAAGGACGGCGACGAGATCGAACGTCTGCAATTTACGTTTGGTGGCCAGTTCTAACTGGCCCCAAACGTTCCCACGGTTTGCGATGCAAACCGCGGGGCCTATCCTGCTCCCTATCCCCGCGCCGTTGGCGCGCCCCCCTTAACAAAGGGGGCTCTCCACCAGACGGGGTACGAATCGCCGGGCTCTGCCCGGCGTTTTCGTTTTCGGGCGCCCGCGCGGGCGCGGCAGCCGAACTGCTTTTGATTTTTTCTGCTTTTCCGTGGCTGGCACTCGCGCCAGACCGTCGAAGGGCGGATGGGTGGGGCCCGCGAGGGTGTGAGCCGCATGGATGCGGCGACCAAGGCTACAGGGACGTACTTGCGCCGTCCCTCGCGGGCCCCACCCGTCCGACCCGGCCCTCGGGCCTCACTCTGCCAGCCACGAGGGGCCCCGCCGTTGGCCGCAGAACCGCTCCCGCATGACCGCGATGGCGTCACACGTTAAACTCCCGCCGTGAATACTCCTACCTACACCGCCCAGCAACTCGCCGATCAGTTCGGCCTGCAGGTCCATGGCGACCCAGGCACCGCCATCCATGGCGTGGCCACCCTCGCCCATGCCGGTGCCGGCCAGCTGACCTTCCTTGCCAATCCGCGCTACCGCGCCCAGCTGGCAGACAGCCAGGCCGGCATCGTAGTGCTGCGCGCCGAGGATGCCGACGCGGCTCCCGGCACCGCGCTGGTTGCCAAGGACCCCTACACCACCTTTGCCAAGATCGGCGCGCTGTTCGACATCGCCCCGACCCGCCCGCCCGGCATCCATCCCAGCGCGGTGATCGATCCGCAGGCACAGGTCGCCGCCAGTGCCCACATCGGCCCGTTCGTCACCATCGGCGCACGCAGCGTCATCGGCGAGAACTGCATCATCGGCGCCGGCAGCATCATCGGCGAAGACTGCACCCTCGACAGCGGCTGCGAACTGATCGCCCGCGTCACCCTGGTCACCCGCGTCAAGCTGGGCAAGCGCGTGCGCATCCATCCCGGCGCCGTGCTGGGCGCCGATGGCTTCGGCCTGGCCATGGACGCTGGCAAATGGATCAAGGTGCCGCAGCTTGGCGGCGTGCGCATCGGCGACGACTGCGAGATCGGCGCCAACACCTGTGTCGACCGTGGCGCGCTGGAAGACACCGTGCTGGCCGAGGACGTCCGCCTGGACAACCTGGTGCAGATCGCACACAACGTGCAGATCGGCGCCCACTCGGCCATCGCCGGCTGCACCGGCATTGCCGGCAGCGCCAAGATAGGCCGCTACTGCCTGCTCGGCGGCGCCGTCGGCGTCGTCGGTCATCTCGAAATCTGCGACAAGGTCGTGATCACCGGCAAATCGGTGGTCCGCAACTCCATCACCGAGCCGGGCGAGTATTCCTCCGGCACGCCCCTGACCGACAACCGCACGTGGCGCAAGAATGCCGCGCGCTTCAAGCAGCTCGATGCACTGGCCCGTCGCATCCTGTCTGTGAGCAAGGAGAAAGAATGAGCCACACCCAGACCCTGCCGGACATGGCGCAGATCCAGACGCTGCTTCCGCACCGCTACCCGTTCCTGCTGGTGGACAAGGTGGTGTCGATCGACTACGAGAAGCGCACGATCGTCGCGACCAAGAACGTCAGCATCAACGAGCCGTTCTTCCAGGGCCACTTCCCGGGCCAGCCGATCATGCCCGGCGTGCTGATCATCGAAGCCATGGCCCAGGCCGGTGGCGTGCTGACCCAGTTGACGCTTGGCCGCGATGCGCAGTCCAAGCTGTTCTACATGGTCAAGGTCGACAAGGCCCGCTTCACCAAGCAGGTGGTGCCCGGTGACGTGCTGGTGATGCACGTGGAGATCAAGCGCGTGATCCGCAACATGGCCGTGTACGACTGTGTGGCCAAGGTCGACGGCGAAGTCGTCGCCTGCGCAGAGGTGCTGTGCGCCGGCACCCGCGAATGACCCTGGCTGGAGGCCCGAAATGAGCGACAACGCCCCCCTGATCCACCCCACTGCCGTGATCGATCCGTCGGCGCGCCTGGCCGACGATGTCCGCGTGGGCGCGTTCACGATCATCGGGCCGGACGTCGAGATCGGTGCCGGCACCGAGGTCGGTCCGCATTGCAGCGTCCATGGCCCGACCCGGATCGGCCGCGACAACCGTTTCATCGGCCATGTCGCGGTCGGCGGCGAACCGCAGGACAAGAAGTTCGGTGGTGAACGCACCGAACTGGTGATCGGCGACCGCAACGTGTTCCGCGAGTTCGTCACTCTCAACCGGGGCACTGGCGGCGGCGGTGGCATCACCACCATCGGCGATGACAACTGGATGCTGGCCTATACGCACGTGGCCCACGATTGCCACGTCGGCAACTTCTGCGTCTTCTCCAACAACACCACGCTGGCCGGGCACGTGACCGTGGGTGACTACGTGATCATCAGCGGCTTTGCCGGTGCGCACCAGTTCTGCCGCATCGGTGCGCATGCCTTCCTCGGCATGGGCGCACTGACCAATGGCGACGTGCCCCCGTTCACCATGGTCGGCACCGACTCGCTGGGCCGCCCGCGCGGCATCAACAGCGAGGGCCTCAAGCGTCGCGGCTTCGATCCCGAACGCATCACCGCCATCAAGCGTGCCTACCGCACGCTGTACGTGGCGGGCCTGCCGCTGGCCGAAGCCAAGGCACAGCTGGCCGAGCAGGCGCGCGACAGCGACGACGTCAAGTCGATGCTGGACTTCATCGAACATACCGAGAGGCACCTGCTGCGATGAGCAGCGCGACCGGCCAGGCGCCGGCCGGCGCCGAGGTGATTTCGCTGGCCTCGATGGCCGGCAGCGTGCCTGCACATCGGGTGCTCAGCGGGCGCCCGTTGCGGATCGCCCTGGTCGCTGGTGAAGCCTCCGGCGACCTGCTCGGCGCAGGCCTGGTGCGCGAACTGAAGGCCCGCTTCCCGCATGCCGAATTCGCCGGCATCGGCGGCGATGCCATGCGCAGCGCCGGCTGCCAGACCTGGCACGATGCCAGCGAACTGGCGGTGATGGGCCTGACCGAAGTCCTGCGCCATCTGCCGCGCCTGCTCAAGCTGCGTTCGGCCTTCCGCCAGCGTGCGCTGGAGTGGCAACCGGATGTGTTCATCGGTATCGACGCGCCGGACTTCAATCTGGGTATCGAACGCTGGCTGAAACAGCGTGGCGTGCGCACCGTGCACTACGTCAGCCCTTCGGTATGGGCATGGCGCGAGAAGCGTGCCGAGAAGATCGGCAACAGCGCCGACCTGGTGCTGTGCCTGTTCCCGATGGAACCGCCGATTTACGCCAAGCATGGCGTCGACGCGCGCTTCGTCGGCCATCCGATGGCCGATGACATCCCGCTGCATGTCGACCGTGAAGCAGCCCGGATCGAACTCGGCCTGCCCGCCTCGGCCAAGGTGCTGGCCGTGCTTCCCGGCAGCCGCCTGGGTGAGATCTCCAAGCTCGGCGAAGCCTTCTTCGAGGCCGCCTGGCAGGTATCCGAGCGTATTCCCGGCCTGCACGTGGTGGTCCCTGCGGCCAACGCGGCCTGCCGGCACCTGATCGAGGAGCAGCTGTCACGCTCGGCGCTGCCGGTGGCCTATTCGCATGTACTGGACGGCCAGGCGCGCAACGCGATGATCGCCGCCGACGTGGTGGTGCTGGCCTCCGGCACCGCCACCCTGGAGGCGATGCTGGTGAAGCGGCCGATGGTGGTCGGCTACCGGGTCAACGAACTGACGTACCGCCTGGTGAAGGCGCTGGGGTTGATCAAGGTCGACCGCTTCGCCCTGCCCAACATCCTGGCCGGCCAGGACCTGGCGCCGGAGCTGATGCAGCATGACTGCACGCCGGAAAAACTGGCCGCCGCCGTCCAGCAGTGGTTCGACCACCCGCAGCGGATCGCTGACCTGCAGGGCACCTACACACGCCTGCATGAACGCCTGCGCCGCAACGCATCGGCGCGCGCCGCCGATGCCGTTGGCGAACTGCTGGTGCGCGGCCTGGAAAAGGCATGAGCCGCCGTCACGCTGCGGCCGCCAGCCTGGCCCTGTTCGATGGCACGGCGGTGATCGACCCCGGCCACCGCATCGCCGGTGTCGACGAAGCCGGCCGCGGACCACTGGCTGGCCCGGTGGCGGTGGCAGCGGTGGTGTTCGACCCGCAGCGGCCACGCCTGAATGGCCTTGATGATTCCAAGCAGCTGACCGCGGCCCGCCGCGAGCAGCTGCATGACCGCATCCTCGACCGCGCCCTGGCCTGGCACGTGGTGCTGGTGGACGTGGAAGCCATCGATCGCCTGAACATCTATCAAGCCACCCTGCAGGGCATGCGCGATGTCGTCGCGGCGGTGGCCCACGTGGCCGGCTTCGCCCGCATCGACGGCAACGTGGTGCCCAAGGGGCTGGTGCTGCCGGCGCAGGCGCTGGTCGGCGGCGATGGCATCGACCGCGCGATCATGGCGGCCTCGATCCTGGCCAAGGTTTCGCGCGACCGCTACATGCTGGATCTGCACGCACGCCACCCGCAGTACGGCTTCGACCAGCACAAGGGCTACGGCACCCCGGCGCATCTGGCCGCCCTGCGTGAACACGGCCCGTGCGCGGAGCACCGGCGCAGCTTCGCCCCGGTACGCGAGTGCCTGGAGACGCCGACGGCTGCGGCCGCCGCCATCGCCTGAACGTTCGCCGGGCATGCCCCGGCGCTACCACGGCAACATGAACGCCCCCGGTAACGCCGTGCCATGCCCGGCGGCATCGGCGATATCGCGCACCGTCAAGTCCTTGTCGCAACCCCCTGCCCTCGCTACCCTGACCGGGCACTCCAGCGCTTCCCGACCCCGGCGACGATTCCCGCGTCTGCACCCGGGGCCTGCGCGCTCCAACCTGGTCCGGCATGTCCAACTCCCGCTTCGTACATCTCCACGTCCACACCGAGTTCTCGCTGGCGGACTCCACCATCCGTGTGCCGGCAAAGCCGGACCAGGCCGACCCGAAGAAGGCCAAGCAGGCCAACCTGCTGTCGCGCTCGGTCGAACTGGGCCTGCCTGCGCTGGCGGTGACCGACCTCAACAACCTGTTCGCCCTGGTCAAGTTCTACAAGGCCGCCGAAGGCGTGGGCATCAAGCCCATCGCCGGCGCCGACGTGATGATCGCCGAGGAAGGCCAAGACCCGTGGCGGATGACCCTGCTGTGCCGCGACCGCGAAGGCTATCTGAGCCTGTCGCGGCTGCTGACCCGGGCATGGATGGAAGGCCACCGCGCCGAGGGCGGCGTGGCGGTGCATCCGGACTGGCTGAAGGCCGGTAGCGCCAACCTGTTCGCCCTGGCCGGCCGTGAGAGCCTGGCCGGGCGCCTGGCCCTGGATGGCAAGCACGATCTGGCCGAGCAGCAGCTGGCCGACTGGCAGCGCGTGTTCGGTGATGGCCTGCACCTGGAGCTGACCCGCACCGGCCGTGACGGGGAAGAGAGCTTCAACCAGTTCGCGCTGGTGGCCGCCGGCCAGCGTGGCCTGCCGGTGATCGCCAGCAACGACGTACGCTTCCTGTCGCCGTCCGATTTCAGCGCGCACGAAGCACGCGTGTGCATCTCCACCGGCCGCGTGCTGGATGACCCCAAGCGCCCGCGCGAGTACAGCGACCAGCAGTACCTGAAGTCGGCCGAAGAGATGTGCGCGCTGTTCGCCGACATCCCCGATGCGATCGACAACACGCTGGCGCTGGCCGAGCGCTGCAACATCGAGATGCGCCTGGGCACCTACTTCCTGCCCGACTATCCGGTGCCCGACGAGGAGACGCTGGACAGCTGGATCCGCAGCGAGTCGCGCAAGGGCCTGGCCGCACGCCTGGAAAAGAATCCCATCGCGCCCGGCATGACGGCGCAGGATTACAGCGACCGCCTCGAGTTCGAGCTGGACACCATCATCAAGATGGGCTTCCCCGGCTACTTCCTGATCGTGGCCGACTTCATCCAGTGGGGCAAGGCGCAGGGCATCCCGATCGGCCCGGGCCGTGGTTCGGGTGCGGGTTCGCTGGTGGCGTGGGCACTGCAGATCACCGATCTGGACCCGCTGCCGTACAACCTGCTGTTCGAGCGCTTCCTCAACCCCGAACGCGTGTCGATGCCCGACTTCGACATCGACTTCTGCATGGACCGCCGCGACGAAGTCATCGACTACGTCGCGCGCAAATATGGCCGCGAGCGGGTCAGCCAGATCATCACCTACGGCACCATGGCCGCCAAGGCGGTGGTGCGCGACTCCGGCCGCGTGCTCGGCTTCCCCTACGGCCTGGTCGACGGTGTTGCCAAGCTGATCCCGAACATCCTCGGCATCTCGCTGAAGGATGCGATGGGTGAGGGCAAGGACAGCGAGATGGCCTCGCCCGAGCTGATCCAGCGCTACCAGAGCGAGGACGATGTCCGCGACCTGATCGACCTGGCACGGCAGCTGGAAGACCTCACCCGCAACGCCGGCAAGCACGCCGGTGGCGTGGTGATCGCGCCCGAGCCGTTGAGCGAGTTCTGCCCGCTGTTCGCCGAACACGATGAAGACGGCCGTGGCAAGAATCCGGTCACCCAGTTCGACAAGAACGACGTTGAAGAAGTCGGCCTGGTGAAGTTCGACTTCCTCGGCCTGCGCACGCTGACGATCATCGACTGGGCGGTGAAGGCGATCAACAAGCGCCACGAGCGCGCCGGCATTCCGCCGGTGGACATCACCCAGCTGCCGCTGGACGATGCGCCCACCTACAAGGACATCTTCGCCTCGGGCAATACCGGCGCGGTGTTCCAGTTCGAATCCTCGGGCATGCGCCGCCTGCTGAAGGACGCCAAGCCCGACCGTTTCGAAGACCTGATCGCGCTGGTGTCGCTGTACCGCCCCGGTCCGATGGACCTGATTCCCTCCTTCGTCGACCGCAAGCACGGGCGCGAAGACGTGGAGTACCCCGATCCGCGCACCGAGCGCATCCTGCGCGACACCTACGGCATCATGGTGTACCAGGAGCAGGTGATGCAGATGGCGCAGATCGTCGGCGGCTACTCGCTGGGCGGCGCCGACCTGCTGCGCCGCGCGATGGGCAAGAAGGTGCCGGCGGAAATGGCCAAGCACCGCGAGATCTTCCGCGAGGGTGCAGCCAAGGGCGGTGTCGACGGTCCCAAGGCCGACGAGATCTTCGACCTGATGGAGAAGTTCGCCGGCTACGGCTTCAACAAGTCGCACGCCGCCGCCTACGCCCTGGTGAGTTACCAGACGGCCTGGCTCAAGCGCCATTACCCGGCCGAGTTCATGGCCGCGACGCTGTCTTCGGACATGGACAACACCGAAAAGGTGGTCGGCTTCCTGGACGAGGTGCGCAACCTCGGCCTGACCGTGCTGCCGCCGAAGGTGAACCAGTCCGCCTTCATGTTTGAAGCGGCCACGCCGGACACCATCCAGTACGGCCTGGGAGCGATCAAGGGCGTCGGCCAGGGTGCCTGCGAAGCGGTGGTGGAGGAACGCCTTCGCGGCGGCCACTACACCGACCTGCTCGACTTCTGCACCCGCATCGGTTCGGCCAAGCTCAACCGGCGCACGCTGGAAGCGATGATCAACTGCGGCGCGCTGGATGAGCTGGGCCACAACCGCGCCTCGCTGATGCTGCAGCTGCCGGAAGTGATCAAGGCCACCGAACAGATGGCGCGCGAGCGTGCGTCCGGCCAGAACTCGCTGTTCGGCGGTCCGGATCCGGGCGCGACAACGATCCAGCTGGACCTGCCGCAAGCCGACGAGTGGCCGTTGCTGCAGCGCCTCAACGGCGAGCGCGACACGCTGGGCTTCTACCTCAGTGGCCACCCGTTCGACCCATGGCGCGACGACGTGCGCGATCTGGTCGGTACCGACCTCGGCTCGGTGGAAAAGATCTGGAGCGCCAACAGCAACAGTGGCGGGGGCGAGAAGCGCTGGCGTCCGGAAGTGCAGACCGTGCTTGCCGGCCAGGTGGTCGGCGTGCGCCGCAAGGGCGAGAACCAGATCTTCATCCAGCTGGAAGATGGCCGTGGCCGCGTCGAATGCAGCGCGTTCTCCGATGCCATGGCCGAATTCGGCCACCTGATGACCAAGGACCGTATCCTGGTGGTCAAGGGCGGCCTGCGCGAAGACGAATTCAATGGCGGCTTCGCACTGCGCATCCGCCAGTGCTGGGACTTCGACGAGGTCTGTGCGAACTACGCCACGCGCCTGTCGCTGCGGCTGGACCTGCGCCATCAGCGGCCGGTGTGGGAGCGCATCGACGCCCTGCTCGACCGCCATCGCCCCGGCCGCACGCCCCTGCGCCTGGACCTGCTGCTGAAGGGACCCGATGGCGGCATCGCCGGCATGCTCGATGTTTCCGGGCAGAGCGCGGTGCGCGTCGATTCCAGGCTGATGGAGGCGCTGCGCGCCGAACCGGCCGTGCGCACGCTGAAGGTGCGCTACAGCCCGCCATGGGCCAGCTGAGGCTGGCCCAACCCCGTTTCCGCTTTCCCGCCGCATACGTCAAGGACGATTGCCCGCAATGAAATACCTGCTGTTGCCGATGATGGCCGTGCTCGCGCTGGCCGGCTGTTCCTCCAAGGTCGATTTCGAGATCGACAACCCGACCGATGCGCCGCTGGCGATCAGCATCGATGGCAAGGACCTGCCGGTGGCTGCGCACGCTTCGCGACCGATCAGCCTGGCTGCCGGTGAGCATCACCTGCATACCGACCGCCTGGGCGATGTGCGCTTCATCGTCTACGCCGACGGCCGCGGCGGCCTGATCAATCCCAGCCTCAGCGAGTACGTGACGGCGCGCGAGATCTATGTGACCGGCGAGGACAAGCTGAAGAACTTCGGCGTCAGCGGCCTGGGCATCGAGCTGGGCGGTGTCGAGTTCAAGGGACCGTTCGAAAAGCACCACGGCCTGTTCATCGACAAGACCTGGAACTTCGGCGTGCGCGAGCCGTTCCCCGAGGAGCAGGTGGTTGCGCACGTGGACTCGACCGGCGGCCGGATCAGCACCAAGATCTTCACCGCGCCGGAGTTCATCACCTACATCGAGGCCAGCATGGGCGAGGCCGGTGCCTACAAGCGTGAGCAGCCCGCCGGCTACGTGGCCCCGGTCTACACGCTGGAACCGGCGCCGGCGCTGCCCGCGCTGGACCCGGCCTTCGAGGCCCATGCCGGTGCGGTGCGCGACATCTATGCCCGCTGGCTGAAGGCCACCACGGCCAGCGAGCAAAAGGCCCTGCGCAAGGAAGACTTCCAGGCACAGATGGCCTTCACCCAGGCCACCATGACGCTGGGTGCGAAGCTGCCGGTGGCGGCCAACCAGGCCTACAACGACTTCGTGACCATCCGCAGCACCGAAATGGCCCGCAGCGCGCTGGTCCTGCCCTGAACCGGCGGCCGGCGGCCCGGCTGGCGCCGCCGGTCCTCACTGCGCTACCGTCGGCTTCCAGACGAAGGCGTACGGGCCGTTCCTGCGCATTCGGCTAGAATTCCCCTCTTCTTTACACGACGGCTTCCGATGAATCCGAACTACCTCGACTTCGAGCAACCCATCGCCGACCTGGAAGCCAAGATCCAGGAACTGCGCAACGCCAGTGCCGGGCCGGCGGTCAATGTCGAGGCCGAAGTGCACGCGCTGCAGGACAAGCTGCGCGTGCGTACCGCACAGATCTTCCGCAACCTGACCTCATGGCAGGTGCTGCAGCTGGCCCGCCATCCGTCGCGCCCGTACACCGCCGACTACATCCGCATCATCTGCGATGAGTTCCAGGAACTGGCCGGCGACCGTGCCTTCGCCGACGACAAGGCGATCATGGGCGGCCTGGCCCGCATCAATGGCCGCTCGGTGATGGTCATCGGCCACCAGAAGGGCCGCGACACCAAGGAAAAGATCAAGCGCAACTTCGGCATGCCCAAGCCTGAGGGCTACCGCAAGGCCCTGCGCCTGATGAAGATGGCCGAGCGTTTCGGCCTGCCGGTGCTGACCCTGATCGACACCGCCGGCGCCTGGCCGGGCATCGATGCCGAGTCGCGCGGCCAGTCCGAAGCGATCGCGCGCAACCTGATCGAAATGGCCGAACTGAAGGTGCCGATCATCTGCACCGTGATCGGTGAAGGCGGCTCGGGCGGCGCACTGGCGCTGGGCGTGGGCGACCGCACCGTGATGCTGGAATACGCGGTGTACTCGACCATCACCCCGGAAGGCTGTGCTTCGATCCTGTGGAAGGATGCCGGCAAGGCCAAGGATGCTGCCGAGCAGCTGGGCCTGACCGCGCCGCGCCTGAAGGGCCTGGGCCTGGTCGACAAGGTCGTGCGCGAGCCGACCGGCGGCGCCCACCGCAACCCGACGCAGATGGCCAAGCGCCTGAAGGCCGTGCTGCTGAACGAGCTGGACGCGCTGGATGCGCTGTCCACCGAAGAGCTGCTGGAGCAGCGCTACAAGCGCCTGCGCAGCTACGGTACTTACGAAGCGGCGTAAGCCCCGTGCTGCCAGCCGCTAGACAAGCTTGGTAGTGCCGGCCGCTGGCCGGCAACATGCAGGGGATTACAGAAACGAAAGAGCCGGGCAGATGCCCGGCTCTTTTTGTTTGTGCCTCGCGCGGCATCCACGCATGGCGTGGATCTACCAGAAGCAAATGACGCCCCCTCAGAACGGCTTGGCCAGCACCAGCCAGACGATCGGGATGAAGGCCAGCAGCGGGATCTCGTTGATCCAGCGCAGCGCGCGCGACGACGGCAGCGCCCTGCCCTTGGCCACGCCCTTGAGCAGGCGTCCGATCCAGATGAAGTACGCCAGCAGCACCACCACTAGGCCCAGCTTGGCGTGCAGCCAGCCCGCTCCGCCCGGGGCGACCATGGTCGGGAAATCCGGAATCACCTTGTAGCCCAGCCACAGCACCAGGCCGAGCACGAACGCCAGGCCGAACATCGAATGCCCGAAGCGGTACAGGCGCATGCCCATCAATTGCAGGCGCTCGACCACCGCCGGCTGCCCCGCCGTCTCGGACAGGTTCACCAGGATGCGCGGCAGGTAGAACACCGTGGCCATCCACGCCACCACGAACACGATGTGGAAGGTCTTGACCCAGTAGTAGCTCTGCATGCGCTCGCTCCGGCGGCTGGCGTGGATGTCCGCCATTCTCGCATGTCGTGGCGAGGCCACCGCACGTACAACCGCCGCGACACATCGACGCATGGCGTGCTGCAACGCCGTACGATAGGCGCCGATTTCACACTGTACCCGAACGCCATGGACAAGACCTACGACGCCGCCTACTTCCAGCGCTGGTACCGGCGCGCCGACATCGGCGGCAGCGCGCGCCTGGCGCGCAAGGTCGCCCTCGCCGTGGCGACGGCCGAGTACTACCTGGAACGACCGATCCGCAGCGTGCTGGACGTCGGCTGTGGCGAAGGTGCGTGGCGCGCGCCGCTGCTGAAACTGCGTCCGAAGGTCGAATACCTGGGCTTCGACAGCAGCGAGTACGCTGTGCGCCGCTACGGCCGGACCCGCAACCTGCACCTGGCCAGCTTCGGCGATTTCGCCTGGCTGCGCCCCTGCGCCCCAGTCGACCTGCTGATCTGTTCGGACGTGATGCATTACGTGCCCAACCGCGAACTGCGCGCGGGCCTGGCCGGGCTGGCCGAGCTGACCGCAGGGGTGGCCTTCCTGGAGACCTTTGCCGCCGAAGATGAATTCGAGGGCGACCATGACGGCTTCCAGTCGCGTCCGGCCCGCTGGTACCGGCGCGAGCTGGCTCGGCAGGGGCTGCAGGCAGTGGGTTCCCACCTCTGGCTGGGGCCAGCGCTGGCCACCGAAGCGACTGCGCTGGAGCAGGCGGCCCGCTGAATACGGGCAGTGCGCCTGCTTAACGTCCGGGACAGTCGGATGCGCTATGCTGCGCGGCAACATAAGACCATACATATTCGGTCGGCATGCTCTATCAACTGCACGAACTGACCCGCAACCTGCTCGCCCCCTGGGTGCACCAGGCCCAGGCCAACGCCAAGTTCTTCGCCAACCAGGGACACTGGTGGTCGCAGATGCCCGGCGCTGATCGCTTGGCGGCGGTCAATGAGCTGTTCCATCGCATCGGCAAGGATTACGAGAAGCCCGAATGGGGCATCAACGAAATCGAGGTCGAGGGCGAGCGCGTGCCGATCGTGGTGCACGAGGAACTCAGCAAGCCGTTCTGCAAGCTGCTGCGCTTCAAGCGCCACAGCAATGAAGCCGACCAGCTGCACACCATGCTCAACCAGCCGTTCGTGCTGGTGGTGGCGCCGTTGTCCGGCCATCACGCCACGCTGCTGCGCGACACCGTGCGCACGCTGCTGCGCGACCATCGCGTCTATGTGACCGACTGGGTCGACGCGCGCATGGTGCCCGGCAGCGAGGGCGAGTTCGGGCTGGACGACTACATCGCCTACATCCAGGAGTTCATCCGCCATCTCGGCGTGGAGCGCCTGCACGTGGTCAGCGTCTGCCAGCCGACCGTACCGGTGCTGGCCGCGGTTTCATTGATGGCCAGCCGTGGCGAAGCGACGCCACGCACGCTGGTGATGATGGGTGGCCCGATCGATGCGCGCTGCAGCCCGACCGCCGTCAACAACCTGGCCACGCAGAACCCGTTGTCGTGGTTCGAGAACAACGTCATCCACACCGTACCGGCCAGTTATCCCGGTGCCGGCCGCCGCGTGTATCCCGGTTTCCTGCAGCACGCCGGCTTCCTGTCGATGAATCCCAGCCGCCACTTCAGCTCGCACTGGGATTTCTACACCGACCTGGTGAAGGGCGACCTGGAGGATGCCGACGCGCACCGTCGCTTCTACGACGAGTACAACGCGGTGCTGGACATGCCGGCCAAGTACTACCTGGACACCATCTCCGTGGTGTTCCAGGACTTCCTGCTGCCGCGTGGCGAGTGGGTGGTCAATGGCGAAAAGGTCGACCCATCGGCAATCCGAGATACCGCGCTGCTGAGCATCGAAGGCGAACTGGACGACATTGCCGGCCTCGGCCAGACCGAAGCGGCGCAGGCGCTGTGCACCGGCATCGCGGCCGACCGTCGCGAGCATTTCATCGTTGAAGGTGCGGGCCACTACGGCATCTTCAGCGGCCGTCGCTGGCGCGAAGTGGTCTACCCGAAGGTGCGTGACTTCTTCGCCGCGCATGCCGAAGCCCCGGCAGCGAAGGCCACGAAGAAGAAGAGCAACGTCACCCCGCTGCGGCGCAGGGCGGGGTAGCACGTCCCTGGTAGATGCCAACCTTGGTTGGCGCTTCTGGTAGATGCCAACCTTGGTTGGCGCTCTTTCAAGCGTGCTGACACCTGATGGTTCGTGCCAACCAAGGTTGGCACCTACCGCAGCGTGGGATCCCGCTTACAAGCGCACCAGCAGGTTCTTGGCCAGCATGCCGTGCAGCTTGCCGATGCCGCGTGCCAGGTGCATCGTCAACAGCAGCAGCAACACACCTACCGCTGCAACCACGATCGCCACCAGCGGCGAGGCCGCCATGGGCAGTACGTTCACGTCGTTGATGTAGATGCCGGGGATGTCGCCGCTGAAGATCGCCGCCACCGGTGCCCAGATCAAGCCCAGCGACAGCGACAGCAGGGTCACCGCGATGGTGAAGTAGATGATGCCCAGCGGCAGCATCAGCACGAAGTACAGCAGGGTCAGCCAGGTGCGGCCATCGGTGAACATGTCGCCGATACGCTGCAGCCAGCTGCGGCTGCGGTCGGTGTACTGCGGCCGGCGCGGCATGCGCTCACCCAGCAGCGCTTCAACCAGCCGCCCTTCCAGCAACGCAAGCCCACGCACCGAGCCGAAGAACAGCACCGTCAGCGGAACACCGATGATCAGGATCAGCAGGCCCAGCGACAGCGACAGGCCGGTGACCACCCAGGTGAAGAAGAAGATGCCGGTGGCCAGCGACAACAGCATGTAGAACAGCGCGCCATAGGTGTGCGGGTCGGTCACCACGCCGAAGAAGCGTGCCAGCAGCGAGCGTTGCACGGGTGCTGCCGGCTGCGCCGCCGGTGCCGCACCGCTGGCCTCGGCCGCTGCACGCAGCACCGGGCCAGTGTCGGCCCGCGGCGTGCGCAGCGCGCGGTTCACCGTGAGCTCGGTTTCGCGATAGATCTCCGCCACCTCGTCCGGTGCACCGTAGCTGCCGGCGACATCGGCGATCACCTCGGCTTCGCTGCGGCCGGGTTGCGCCGCCAGTTCAGAGCGCAGGTATTCCTCGGCGTCGTACAGGGCGTCCTGCACCATCGCCGGATCGGCACCGTCCAGCGCGGCACGCAGCTGCGCCAGGTACTGCGGGATGGTGCTGGGCAGACGGTTGCCTGCCAGGTCCAGGTCGTTCATTGCGGTATCCCCTCCAACACGGAATCGACGGAATCACGGGTGTCGCGCCAGGCCTGGCGCCATTGCTCCAGCACCTCCCGGCCACGCGCGTTGATGCGGTAGTAGCGGCGCGGCGGCCCGCTGCTGGACGGCTCCACATGGCTCTCCAGCAGGCCGGCGCCCTCCAGGTTGCGCAGCACCGGGTACAGCGCGCTCTGCTTGCCACTGAGCACGCCCTCGCCCACCCGTTCCAGCTCCTTGGCGATCAGGTAGCCGTACAGCGGCTCACCGGCGCGGGCCAGCACTGCCAGCAGGGCCAGCGACACGGTGCCGGCGCTGAGCTCCTTCTGGAACTTCTTCAGGTGGACATCGTCCTCGGACATGACCGGCCCTCCACTACGTTGAAGTCCACAGTAGTGCGAAGTTCGGTATAGCGAATGTGTCGTTAGTCATCGTGTCGGTTGGCGTGGCCGTGCGGCTCGCGCAGAATCGAAGCCTCGTTCATGTTCCGGGGATCCCATGCCGCACCGTCGACGCCTTGCCCTGACCGCCCTCGCTCTGTCCTGGCTGCTGCCCGCAATGGCCAGCGCAGCCACGCCCTATCGCAGCCCGCAGCAGATCCTGGATGCCTCGGCGGCCAGCGACTGGCGCACGCCGGACCCGGCCAACCTGCTGTACATGGACCTGCCTGCCGGCCGGGTGATCATCGAGCTTGCGCCGCAGTTCGCCCCACGCCATGTCGCCAACATCCAGACCTTCGCCCACGAGCACTTCTGGGACGGCACCAGCATCTACCGCTCGCAGGACAACTTCGTGGTGCAGTTCGGCGATGCCGACGCCGATGATGCGGCCAAGGCCAAGCCGTTCGGCAGCGCGCAGCGCAAGCTGCCGGCCGAGTTCGAGCGCGCCAGCGCCGGCCTGAAGGTGAGCGTGCTGCCCGACCGCGATGGCTGGGCAGCACAGACCGGCTTCGTCGACGGCTTCCCGGTGGGCCAGGATTCGCAGGCCGGCAAGGCCTGGCTGGCGCATTGCTACGGCATGCTCGGTGCCGGCCGCAGCAACGAGGAAGACAGCAGCATCGGGGCCGAACTGTATGTGGTGACCGGCCAGTCGCCGCGCCAGCTGGACCGCAACATCACCCTGGTCGGCCGCGTGCTGAAGGGCATGGAACTGCTCAGCGCGATCCAGCGTGGACCGGCACCGATGGGCTTCTACACCGACCCGAAGCTGCGCACACCGATCGTGTCGATCCGCCGCGCCAGTGACGTGCCCGCGGCCGAGCGCACACCGATCCAGGTGCTGCGCACCGATTCAAAGACCTTCGCCGATACCGTGGAAGCGCGCCGCAATCGCGTGGATGATTTCTACAAGCGCCCGGCGGGGCATATCGACCTCTGCAATATTCCGGTGCCGGTGAAGTAACGCCGTCGCGGGTTGTGCGCGTGGCGCGTGCTGAAGGTGCTTCATCGTTCATGGGCGTTACTTTTCTTTGTACGCAAAGAAAAGTAACCAAAAGAAACGTTCCGCCGGTCACGAGCCGCCGTGCTGCGCACGTCGGTTCCCTGCGCTTCTCGGTGAATCAGGGGGCGGTGCCGAACTCGCTGCGCTCAGACATCGGCACCTCTTCGCCCCTGATTCCCCTGCGATGCTCGGCTCGCTCAAGGCGGACCCAGATCAAAGGCCGCAGCTGCACCCAGTAGATCCACGCCATGCGTGGATGCTCTTGCTGTTGGTCTTGACTTTCCAGTCCGCCTTGAGCGAGCCGAGCACCGCAGGTCCGGCGAGGGCGAAGAGGCGCGGGTGTCTGAGCGCAGCGAGTTCCCGCGCCGTCCCTCGGCGGGCCGAGGAGCGCAGGGCACCGGTGCGCAGCACCGGCTTGCGACCTGGCGGCGTGTTTCTTTGGTTACTTTCTTTGCACGAGCAAAGAAAGTGACGCCTCCCCGCAGGCGCGGGAAAAGGCTGCCGGGCAGCGCCCGGCACTACCAGTGTGTCGGACGACGCTGCGTCGGCGCCGTCAGCCCTTCTGACTCACCGCCACGCTACCCAGAATCAACGCACCCGCAATCAGCATCTGCAGCGTCACCGGCTCGCCCAGGAACAACCAGGCGAACGCAGCGCCGAACAGCGGAACCAGATAGGTCACCGTTGACGCACGCGACGGTCCGATGCGGCCGATCAGGCGATAGAACATCAGGAAGGCGAATCCGGTGCAGACCACGCCCAGCGCGATCGCCGCGCCCCAGGCCTTGCCCGGAATCGGACCCTGCGGCAGATGCGTGAGCGCCATCGGCAACAACCACAATGAGGCGCACGACAACGTGGCAGCGGCGGCAGCAGCCGAAGGCAGACCGGTCATGTGCCGCTTCACCAGGTTCACGCCCAGTCCGTACAGCAGCGAGGCAGCGGCACCGGCCAGTACGGCCGTGCCGATGCTCAGCCCCGAGATCTTGGCCGTGGCCAGCACCACCACGCCGGCAAAACCCACCAGCAGCGCGCCGGCACGCCGCACCCCGATCTTCTCGCCGAAGAACAGGAAGGCGATCAGTGCGGCAAACAGCACCGTCATCGCATTGCAGATCGCACCGATCGCAGCCGGCGCACGCTCTGCGGCGTAAGCGAACAGCACGAACGGCAACGCCGAATTGACCAGGCCGATCGGCGCCAACCACAGCCAGCGGCGCGGTGGGAACTGCGCGCGTGCGCGCCACAGGAACGGCAGCAACACCAGGGCGCCCAGCACCAGCCGTACCTCGACCAGGGCGAACGGCCCGAATGAAGGCACCGCCACCCGCATGAACAGGAACGAGCAGCCCCAGATCGCGCCGAGCAGGGTCAATTCCAGCGGTGTGCGCCAATCACGCTCGGTCGCTTGGGGTATCGCATTCATGTGCTGTGTCCGTTGCTCATCGTGGCGCTGTTCCGGCCACACAGGATCAGCCGCAGACGCCCGCTGCACAAGCGCGTAGTATCGCTGCCAGCCACAAATATGGTTTGAGGCTGGACATGCTGCTACGCCCTTCCCTGCTTCCCGCCCTGGCCGTTTTCGCGGTCGCTGCGCGCCATCAGAACTTCGCCCAGGCCGCGCAGGAACTGCATCTGACCGCCAGCGCGGTCAGCCACCATGTGCGACGCCTGGAAGAGGTGCTGGCCACGCGCCTGTTCCTGCGCCATGCACGCGGGGTACGCCTGACCGCCGAAGGCCGGCAGTTGGCCGATGCCGCCAGCGCGGCGTTCACCGATGTCGCCGCCGTCGCCCACCATCTGCAGCCGGACGCGGACAGCGTGCCGCTGCGGATCGCGACGCTGCGCTCGCTGTCGTACTGCTGGCTGCTGCCACGGCTACCGCGTTTCACCCAGGCCCATCCACACATCCGCATCGAGCTGCACACCGGCAGTGGCCTGGACCGTTACGATGAGAACGGCCCGGAGGTCGGCATCCGCTACGGACTGGGCCAATGGCCCGGACTGCACGCGCAGCACCTGATGGACGACAACCTGTTTCCCGTCGCGTCCCCCGCGCTGCCGGGAGTCGAAGCGCTGCAGGACCCGGCACGCATCGCCGAACTGCCGCTGCTGAGCGATCTGTCACCACAGGGCTGGCGCGATTGGTTCCGCCATGCCGGCGTGCGTCCGCCGTCACCGCTGCCGGCAATGCACACTTTTGCCGACAGTACCGATGCGATGCGCGCGGCGGTGTACGGCATGGGCGCGGTGCTGGCGCGCACCCACGTCGCCCAGCCGTACCTGCAGCGCTATGAGCTGGTACGCCTGCCCGGCCCTGCACTGAAGGCACGCTATGCCTATTACGTGGTGCATGCCGAAGGGCGACCGCCAAGCCCCGCCGCACGGCTGTTCATCGACTGGCTGCTGGGCCAGGCAGCGGATGAGCGCACGCCGGTGCCGGCGTTGCCGGACAGTCTGCTGGGCCGCCCCACCACACCCGGCTGACTGCGCCCTCACCCGATCTTTGCCCAGCGCTGGCTAGGCTGCAGGCGAACCCCACAACGTGCTTCCGCCATGGCCCTGCTGCGACTGCGAATTACCGGAACCGAAGATGATGCCCGCGCGATCAGCGACCTGCTGCTCGGCCTGGAAGGCATCGAACACGTCGAAGAGACCGACGACCTGATGCCGCACATGGACGACGATGATTCCAGTTCGGCTGGTCTTTCCGACGACATCGGCCCGGGCACCCACGAACTGGAAGTGGAAGTGGGCAACGAGAGCACTGCGCAGAAGGTGCGCGATGCGGTGCAGGAACTGGCACTGGAACTGGACGTGTTCGTCGAATACGAGACCGACGAAGGCTGAGCGTCCGCCGGGCATGGCCCGGCGCTACCCGATGCTCGAGGCACCACGGTAACGCCGGCCATGCGCCGTCTGTTCCGGTAGCGCCGGGCCATGCCCGGCGAATACGCGGCGCGGTTCGATCAGGGCTTGCGGCGTCGGCGACGCCACCACGCCCGCACACCCCAGGCCGCGATCAAAGCCAGCACCGCTACCGGCAACAACGCGGCGGCGGCACGGATCAAAAATGCCACGCTGGTGCTGAGGATGCTGCCCGACTCGCTCAACGCTTCGCCGATTTCGCTGCGGCTGCGTTGCCCCGACGTGGTGTCGAAATGCATCGTCACCAGCTGGGTATCGATGCGCCTGCGCTGCTGGGCGGCATCCTTGGTGGCCTGCTCCACACCCGCTTCGATCTCCGACAGGCGCGTGGTGATCGCCATCAGATCCTCGATCTTCAGATCGCCGCGGTCCTGGTAGGACAGCAGCCGCGCGTGCTCCTTCTCCAGCCGTGCCTTGGTCAGCGCGGTGTCGGCCACCTGCTGGGCCAAGTCCTCGGCACGCGTGTTGCGTGCCTGCAGCGTGCCCCCCTCGCCGGCCAGGCCGATCAGCGATTCCACGCCCTTCGGCGCAATGCGTACCTTGACTTCGCCACTGGGCTGTTCGCCACTGCGCTGATCCACCTGCAGCACCGCGCACTCACCGAACTTCGCGTTCTGGCACGCCTGTGCGACCTGCTGGATGCGCGGGGCGATCTGCGCTGCTTCCAACTGCACCTGCACATCGTGCTCGTAGGCCAGGAAAGCGCCTTCCGGCGAAGCGACAGCGGCATCGGCATCGGCAGCGACTGCGCCGGCCTCCTGCGCTCGCTCACCGTTCTTGGCACAGGCCGCCAGCGCCAGCAGCAATGCCGGCACGATAACCACGCGCGTCCACACGCGAGGCGCCGTCATCGCGAGGCTCCGTCGAACGAGGTGATCGACAATCCACCCAGCTCCACCTGTGACAGGCAGCGCACGTTGATCGCCACCATCGGCAGGCCGCTGCGCGGATCCACCGCCTCGCTGTACGGCGCGGTGCCGCACTCGCGGCAGTGATGGTGATCGATGTTATGGGTGTTGAACTGGTAGGTCGCCACGTCGGCGATATCCGTGCCCAGCTGGAACGCCTCGCGCGGGGCGAACCAGAGCAGGCTGCCGCGGCGGCGGCACATCGAGCAGTTGCAGTCGATGACGTCCTTGATGGGGGCGTCGGCCTGCACGGTGAATGCGATCCTGCCGCAATGGCAGCTTCCCTGGTATTCCATGTCCCGCGCTCCGCTGGAGAGTCCTTGTAGGCGCCCATGGTAATCCTATGGCACGGGGACAAAGCAGCCCCGGGGGCCTATGCTCGAGGATTGACCCCGTACAGGAATGCCGATGCGCCCGCATCTTCTTGCCCTCGCCCTCGTCGCCGCCCTCGCCGGTTGCCAGCCGGCCGATGCCCCGACCAACGGTTCCACCCCGGCCGCCAGCCAGCAGGCCGGTGATGCGGCGGTCGACGCCGCCTTCGCCGACCTGTCCAAGCGTGCCCTGGATACCTGGATGCAGCTGTCCCCGGTCAGCGCCACCCAGATCGGCGACCACCGCTATGACAGCGAGATCGACGACCTGAGCGCGGCTGGCCAGCAGAAGACCGTGGACGCCTACAAGGGCGTGCTGGGCGAGCTGGACAAGATCGAGGTGGCCAAGCTGGGCCGCGAAAACCAGGTGGACGCAGCGATCCTGCGCAACCAGCTGCAGTCGGAAATCTGGAATGCCGAGGTCATGCAGTCCGGCAAGTGGGACCCGCAGCTGTACAACGGCGTTGCCGGCAGCGCGATCTACGGCCTGATGGCGCGCGAGTTCGCGCCGCTGCCCGAGCGCCTGAAGGCGGCCACCGCGCGCATGGAGAAACTGCCGGCGATCTTCGCCCAGGCCCGCGAAAACCTGGATCCGGCACGCGTGCCGAAGATCCATGCCGAGACCGTGGCCAAGCAGAACAAGGGTATCCTCAGCATCGTCGATACCTTCATCACCCCGCACATCGGCGAGCTGCCGCAGGCCGACCAGCAGCGCCTGCAGGCCGCCATCGACGGCCTGAAGAAGGCCGTGGACGAACAGCAGACCTGGCTGGACAAGACCCTGGTGCCGAACGCCAAGGGCGACTTCCGCATCGGTGCGGAAAAGTACGACCAGAAGCTGAAGTTCGCGCTGAATTCCTCACTGTCGCGGCAGGAGATCGGTGAGCGTGCACGCGCCGAACTCAAGCGCGTGCGCGAGGAAATGTACGGCATCGCGCAGACCGTGCTGAAGGACAAGCCGGGCGCACCGGAAATGCCGGCGCAGCCGAGCGACGAACAGCAGCAGAAGGCGATCGAGGCCGCGCTGGAGCTGGCCTACGCTGACAAGCCGGCGCGCGACAAGGTGGTCGACGACGCCAAGGCCGCACTGGAACAGTCCACTGCGTTCGTCCGCGAGCACGACCTGATGACCCTGCCCGACGCGCCGGTGGACATCATCCTGATGCCGGAATTCCAGCGTGGCGTGGCCGTGGCCTATTGCGATTCGCCGGGCCCGCTGGACAAGAACCTGAAGACCTTCTACGCGGTTTCGCCGATTCCGGACGACTGGAACGACAAGCAGGTTGATTCGTTCCTGCGCGAATACAACTCGCGCATGATCCACCTGCTGAGCATCCACGAGGGCACCCCGGGCCACTATCTGGAAGGCTGGCATTCGGCCAAGTTCCCATCCACCCTGCGCGCGGTGCTGCGCTCGGGCCTGTTCGCCGAAGGCTGGGCGGTCTACACCGAGCGCATGATGCAGGAGCAGGGGTACCTCAACAACGACCCGCTGTTCCACCTGGTGCAGCTGAAGTTCTACCTGCGCACGATTTCCAACGCGATCCTCGACCAAGGTGTGCACGTGGACAACTGGGATCGCGAGAAGGCGATGCACCTGATGACCCACGACGCCTTCCAGCAGGAAAGCGAAGCCTCGGGCAAGTGGGTGCGTGCGCAGCTCACCTCGGCTCAGCTGCCGACCTACTTCGTCGGTGCGCAGGAACACTTCGACACCCGTAAGGCGATGCAGGACAAGCTGGGTGACAAGTTCAACCTGAAGGCCTACCACGACCAGATGCTGTCCTACGGCGCACCGCCGGTGCGCTTCGCACGCCAGCTGATGCTGGACCAGCCGATCGAGTGAGGGATCGGGTGTGAGTTGAATGAAAACGGCCCGGGGAGACCCGGGCCGTTTCTTTATCCGTGTGGCACAGCATCCACGCATGGCGTGGATCTACTGTTGCGCATCCACCGTGCGGCGTTGGTCATTGCTCCGCCGCGACAAAACCACCGGTCTGCCGTGCCCACAAGCGCGCGTACAGTCCACCGGCCTCGATCAGCTCGGCATGGCTGCCGGTCTCGACGATCCGGCCCTGGTCCATCACCACCAGCCGGTCCATGCGCGCGATGGTCGACAGGCGATGGGCGATCGCGATCACCGTCTTGCCGCCCATCAGCTCGTCCAGGTTGTCCTGGATGGCCGCTTCCACTTCCGAGTCCAGTGCCGAGGTCGCCTCGTCCAGCACCAGGATCGGGGCGTCCTTCAGCAGCACACGGGCAATGGCGATGCGCTGGCGCTGGCCACCGGACAGCTTCACCCCGCGCTCGCCGACATGCGCGTCGTAGCCACGACGCCCTTCCCCGTCGACCAGCGTGTCGATGAAGGCCTCCGCGCGCGCCTTGGCCACGGCCGCGCGCAGCTGCGCGTCGGTCGCATCGGGACGGCCGTACAGCAGGTTGTCGCGGATCGAACGGTGCAGCAGCGAGGTGTCCTGAGTGACCACGCCGATCTGCTGGCGCAGGCTTTCCTGGGTGACGTAGGCGATGTCCTGATCATCGATCAGGATGCGACCGCTTTCCAGGTCATACAGCCGCAGCAGTACGTTCACCAGCGTCGACTTGCCGGCACCGGAGGGGCCGACCAGGCCGATCTTCTCGCCCGGCTTCACCACCAGGTCCAGGCCGGCGATCACGCCGCCCTTCTTGCCGTAATGGAAATGGACATCCTGGAAGTGCACACCGCCACGAGTCACCTGCAGCGGCACCGCATCCTCGCGGTCCTGCACAGTCAGCGGCTGGGCGATGGTGGTGATGCCATCCTGCACGGTACCGATGTCTTCGAAGATGCCGTTGATGGTCCACATGATCCAGCCGGACATGTTGTGGATGCGGATCACCAGGCCGGTTGCCAGGGTGATCGCGCCGACGGTGATGTGCCCGCCGTTCCACAGCCACAGTGCCAGGCCACAGGTGCCGGCGATGAGGAAACCATTGACGATGGCGATGGTCAGGTCCATGCCGGTGGTGATCCGGGTCTGCGCGCGGTGCTTGACCGCCAGCTCCTGGATCGAATCGGCGACATAGGCCTGCTCGCGGCCGCCGTGGGCGAACAGCTTCAGCGTGGGAATGTTGGTGTAGCCATCGACGATGCGTCCCATCGCCTTGGAGCGCGCCTCCGAGGCGATCCAGGCCCGCTCCTTCGCGCGCGGCACGAAGTAGATCATGATCACCATGTAGGCCAGCAGCCACAGGATCAGCGGCACCATCAACCGCCAGTCGGCCTGCGCGAACAGGTACAGCGCGGTGCCGGTATAGACCACGATGTACCACAGCGAATCGACCATCTGCACCGCCGACTCGCGCAGCGAGGTGCCGGTTTGCATCACCCGGTTGGCCATGCTGCCGGCGAAGTCGTTCTGGAAGAAGCTCAGGCTCTGCCGCACCACGTAGTTGTGCATCAGCCAGCGCGATCGATTGCTCAGCCCCGGCACGATGGCCTGGTTGACCAGCAGGTTGTGCAGGCCGACCAGGATCGGGCGCGCGATGACAGTGATGAACAGCATCCAGCCGAGCGTATCGGCATGGCGCCGGAAGAAGTCCGCGCCGGGCTGCTCGGCAACCATGTCGACGATGCGACCGAGGAAATCGAACATCGCCACTTCCACCAGCGCCAGCAGCAGGCCGGCGACCAGGGTGGCCAGCAGCACCGGCCACACCGGACGCAGGTAGTGCAGGTAGAACGGCACCACGGTGCGCGGCGGCATGCGCCCGTCAATGGGCGGAAACACCGGAATCAGGGATTCAAACCAACGGAACATCGCATTCCCTCGCCATCGATAGCCGACGGAGTATCCCACGCCGCGTGTGTACGCCGGCCGACGATCACCACCCGTTCCGGGCCGCGCCGGGCCATGCCCGGCGGATCGCCTGCAACCGCGCTACGCGCTCGCCGGCCGTGGTCCGGCGCTACCCGTCCGCTCGGCCAAACGGTAGCGCCGCGCCCGGCAGCGTCATTTCACCGGCGTGAACAACAGATCCTGGAAATCGAAGCTGAAATCGGTCAGGTCGGAGATCGGCTGCATGCGTACCTCGCGCACTTTTCCATCCGGGTCCAGGCTGAAATTGACGAACGCATCGGCATTGAGCGAGCGGTCGTCCCAGCGCACGATGAAGGTGTCGTGCTGCCAGTGCTCCAGGCGGCCGCTCAGCTGCGCGGTCTTTGCAAAGCGCAGGCGCAGGCCCTTGCCTTCCGCCGTCACCACCATGTCGCCATACCAGCGGTCGCGGTAGGTGGCCGCATACCCGGCCAGCGGCAACGACGGCCTGCTGCCCTTGTCACGCTCGGCCTGGTGCTTGGCCCACGCTTGGTCGGCCTTGTCCTGGCCCTTGGCCACGCCCTTGGCATAGGCATCCACCCAGTCGTGCTTTTCACCGCCAAGGTAGGCATCGAGCACGCTCAGCGTGATCGCATTGAAGGCCGCACCCACTTCCTGGTTGGTCAGCACCACCACGCCCAGCTTCTCGCCCGGCACCAGGGTCAGCCGCGAAACCATGCCCGGCCAGCCGCCGGTGTGCCAGACCAGCTTCTGCCCGCGATAGTCGCTCAGGCTCCAGCCCTCGCCATAGCCGGCGAAGTTGGCCCGCGCCGGCGCCAGCTCCGGCACGCTCGGCGCCGGGATCGTCTGCGGCGTGATCATCTGCCACATCTGCTGCTGGCTCTTGGCGGTGAACAGCGCAGTGCCATCGGCCAGCTTGCCTTCGGCCAGCTGCACCTGCATCCAGCGCGCCATGTCGTGGGCACTGGAATAGATGCCACCGGCACCGGCATTGTTCGACCAGGTCAACGGTGCAACGGTGCGCAGGTCCTTGAAATCGTACTTGGCGTGGCCGACCGCAGCCTTGTCGCCGGCCTTGAGGTGATCGGCGTTGTAGCGCGTGCCGGCCATGCCGACCTTGTCGAAGATGCGTGTCTGCAGGAACTGCTGGTAGCTCATTCCCGAAACGTGCTCGATCACCTGCTGGGCGACCGCATACAGGATGTTGTCGTAGGCATAGCGCTCGCGGAAACCACCCTTCAGCGGCACCTGGCCGAGGCGCTGCACGACTTCGGCATTGCTGTAGGAGGTGGTCGGCCAGAACAGCAGGTCGCCTGCGCCCAGGCTCAGGCCACTGCGGTGGGAAAGCAGGTCGCGGATCGTCATCTGCCCGGTCACGAACGGATCGGACATGCGGAACGATGGCAGGTGGTCGATCACCTTGTCGTCCATCTTCAGCTTGCCGTCCTCGGCCAGCAGATTCAGCGAGGTGGCGGTGAAGGCCTTGGTGTTGGAGGCGATGGCGAACAGGGTATCGGCCTCGACCGGCGCCGGCTTGCCCAGCTCACGCACGCCCCAGCCGCGTTCCAGCACCACCTGCCCGTCCTTGACCACGGCCACGGCGATACCGGGCACGTCGAACTGCGCGCGCACGCGCTCCACGGTCGCATCCAGGTCCTGCAGCTGCTGCGGGGTCGCCGCATTGGCCATGGTCGTGCACGCAAGCAGCACGGCTCCTCCGATCCAGGTTTTCATCCAGCACCATCTCCGAACAGGGGTAGCGGCCATGTGCAGGCCGTCACCGGGGTTTCGCGCGATGGTAACGGCCCCGGGTGCAGCCTGCCCTGTGCCATAGGAGGGGTGTCATGGGTGCGAACGGCCAGAGCAGCAACGGCTCCACCATCATTCCGTGCCTGCGTTACCGCGATGCGCTGGCGGCCATCGACTGGCTGCAGCGCGCGTTCGGTTTCCACTCGCAGGCCGTGCATGCCGACGGCGATACGGTGCATCACGCGCAGCTGGTATTCGGCCAGGGCATGATCATGCTCGGATCTGCCAGCAACAGCGGCGAATGGGCCAAGCTGGCGGTGATGCCCGATGAAGTCGGCGGCCGGCAGACCCAGAGTGCCTGCGTGATCGTCACCGATGTCGACGCCCACTATGCCCGGGCCAAGGCTGCCGGTGCGCGCATCGTCATCGACATTGCCGACCAGGCCTACGGTGGACGTGGCTATGCCTGCGCCGACCCGGAAGGCTACCTGTGGTGGTTCGGCAGTTACGATCCGTGGCGGGCGGAACACACGCAATGACGGCACGGCAAGCGTCTGCGGCGCCGGTGCGCTGCGGTATCGGCGGCTGGGTGTTCCCGCAATGGCGTGGGGGCGCCTTCTATCCGCCCGGCCTGATCCAGCGCGAAGAACTGGCCTATGCCAGTCGTGCGTTGCGCTGCATCGAGATCAACGGCACCTTCTACCGCACCCCGACAGCCGCCCAGTGCGCGCAGTGGGCAGCGCAGACGCCGGAAGGCTTCCGGTTCTCGATGAAGGCCCCGCGTCATCTGGTGCAGCGTCGCAACCTGTCGTCCACGATCGAGGCGGCCAGCGCGTTCCTGCAGGCGGCCGTCGCGCTGGGCGACCGGCTGGGCCCGTTGCTCTGGCAGTTCGACCCGCAGCACCCGGCCGATGCCGCAGCGCTGGATGCCTTCATGGCAGAGCTGCCCAGGCAGCTGGATGGAACGGGGTTGCAGCATGCGCTGGAGGTGCGCAACGCCAGCGTCCATGGGCCGGAACTGGTGGAAGCGGCGCGCCGGCATGGCGTGGCCTTGGTGATCGAAGACAGCGACGAAGCACCGCTGCACGGCGATGTCACCGCCGGCTTCGTCTATGCACGGATCAAGCGCAGCCAGGCCCGACTGGCCGAAGGTCTTCCGCAGCCGATGCAGCAGCGCTGGGCCGATCGCGCGCGGCGCTGGGCCCGGGGTGAGGTGGTGGACGACCTGCCCTGCCTGGCCGCACCGGCTCCTGCCGCACGGCGCGAGGTCTACCTGTTGTGCATCGGTGCCGGCAAGGCGCGCAATCCGGCGGCGGCGATGGCACTGCAGCGGCGCATCGACGGCGACTGAATGCCTGCAGGTGGGCGTTGCGTGCGGCCTTGCCGCACAATACGCCGATGAGCACACCCGACACCCGCAAAGCGCTTTGGCAGATCCACTTCTGTGTCCTGCTGTGGGGCGTCACCGCCATCCTCGGCAAGTTGATCACCCTGCCGGCGCTGCCGCTGGTGTGGTGGCGGATGCTGCTGGTGGTGGCGATGCTGGCGTTGCTGCCGCGGGTCTGGCGCGGGTTGCGCACGTTGCCGCTGCGGCTGGTCGCCGGCTATGCCGGTATCGGCGCGCTGGTGGCCCTGCATTGGCTGACCTTCTACGGCGCGGTGAAGCTGGCCAATGCCTCGGTTGCCGCCACCTGCATCGCCCTGGCACCGGTGTTCACCTCGATCATCGAGCCCTGGGTGGCCAAGCGTCCCTTCCAGCTGCGTGAACTGGCCTTCGGCCTGGCGGTGCTGCCCGGTGTGGCGCTGGTGGTGGGCGGCGTGCCCGACGGCATGCGCATGGGCGTGCTGATCGGCGCGCTCTCGGCCCTGCTGGTGGCGGTGTTCGGCTCGCTCAACAAGCGCATGGTCAGCCATGCCGATCCGCTGACGGTCACCGCACTGGAACTTGGCGCGGGCACGCTCACCCTGACCCTGCTGGCACCGTTGATGCCGTACCTGCTGCCGGCGCTGGCCAGCCCGTTGTGGATCGTTCCCGACCTGCACGACGGCATCCTGCTGCTGGTACTGGCCGGCGCCTGCACGCTGCTGCCGTTCGCCCTGGCCCTGGTCGCGCTGCGCCATCTCAGCGCCTACACCGTGCAACTGGTCACCAACCTGGAACCGGTCTACGCCGTGTTGCTGGCCGTGGTGCTGCTGCGCGAGCAGCATGAAGTCACCCCGTGGTTCTATCTGGGCGTGGCGATCATCGTCGGTGCCGTGTTCCTGCATCCGCTGCTCAACCGCCGCAAGCGCGTGCAGCATCCGGAAATCCTCGGAACATCCGAAGCGCGCAACATCGCCGATTGAGCGCGTCCGCGCATTGCGTGGATCTTCCCGGCACCCGTCTCAGCGCTGCGGCCAATGCCAGGCCGGTGCATCCAGCAGGCGCAGCGCGCGGTACAGGCTGGATTTGCCACTGCCGTTGTCGCCGGTGACCACGTTGAGCCGCTGCATCGGCAGCACCAGCCCATGCAGTGATCGGTAATGGGCGATGGCCAGGGTCTGCAGCATGGTCGACGTCCTTGCGGTGAGACGTTGAGGGTGCAGTACGGCTATCGCAATGGCTGCGACAGCACGGCAGGGCCTGGGCCATCCACGCATGGCGTGGATCTACTGAAGCCGCGCCGGCGGTCAGGGCGCCACTTCCACCCGGTTGCGGCCGGCGCCCTTGGCTCGGTACAGCGCGGCATCGGCACGGGCAAGGGTCTGGTCAGACGTTTCACCGGGCTGGTGCTGCGCCACACCGATGCTGATGGTGACCGGGAAGCCCAGCGGCAGGTTGGACACGGCCACCCGCAGGAACTCGCATTGCAGTTCGGCAGTGCGCAGGTCCGCATCCGGCATCAGTGCCACGAATTCCTCGCCGCCATAGCGCGCGGCCAGGCCACCGCCGGCGAAGTGCGAGCGCAGCAGTGCCCCCAGTTCGGCCAGCACCCGGTCGCCGGTCGCGTGGCCCTGGAAATCATTGATGTGCTTGAAATGGTCGATGTCCAGCAGGGCCACGCAGGTCGGCCGGTGGTTGCCGTCGGCGGTCACCATCGCCTCCTCCAGCGCCAGTGCCATCGCACGCCGGTTGGGCAGCCCGGTCAAGGCGTCGGTACGGCTCTGTTCGGCCAGGTCGGCATTCTGGGCCAGCAGCACATCGTGGTACTCCGACAACAGGCGTTCGTAATCGGCGCGCTCAAGCATGTGCCGCTGGATATCCAGGGCGAAACGGCGCAGCTCCATCACCACCATCACCTGCCGCGACAGCGCGGCCAGCGCTTCGGCCTTGTCAGTGGCCAGCTGCTGTGGCCGCGCGTCGAACACGCAGAGGGTTCCCAGCGGCAGACCATCGCTGCTGACCAGTGGCGCGCCAGCGTAGAAGCGTACATGGGGATCCCCCACCACCACCGGGTTGTCATGGAAGCGCACATCCTGCAGCGCGTCTTCCACCACCATGATTTCCTGCGGCCGCAGGATCGCATGGCCGCACATCGACTCGCTGCGCAGGTTCTCGGCCGCATCGATGCCCTGTATGGACTTGAACCACTGGCGCTCGACGTCGATCAGGGTCACGGCCGCCATGGTCGTGCCACACACCGCCTTGGCGATGGCCACCAGGTCATCGAACGAGCGTTCGCGCTCGGAATCGAGGATCCGGTAGCGGTACAGCGCCTCCAGGCGCAGCGCTTCGTTGGCGGGCTTGTCGGGCTTGATCATGCAGCGTCACGTTCCGGCAGGTCGCCGCAAAGTCTAGCGGATGTAGCCGCGCAGTCTGCACACACCGGTAGTGCCGGCCGTTGGTCGGCTCCCTGATGTTCATTGCCAGCACCGTGCAGTTGCCGGCCGGCGGCCGGCACTACCACCCGTTGCTTACCAGTCCTGCTGCTGCGGCAACAGGCCGTGAAGCTCCTGCTCGGTCAGGTTGCGCCACTGGCCCGGCTTCAGTGCACCGATCTTGATGTTGTCGATGCGCACGCGGCGCAGCTGGGTCACGCGGTAGCCGAACTCGGCCGACATCAGGCGGATCTGCCGGTTCAGGCCCTGCTGCAGGATGATGCGGAAACCGAACTTGGCGATCCGCGAGGTCCTGCACGGCAGCGTCATCTGGTCATGGATGCGCACGCCACGGGCCATCGCGCGCAGGAACTCGTCGGTGACCGGCTTGTTCACCGCCACCAGGTATTCTTTCTGGTGGCCGTTCTCGGCACGCAGGATCTGGTTGACGATGTCGCCGTTGCTGGTCATCAGGATCAGGCCTTCGGATTCCTTGTCCAGGCGGCCGATCGGGAAGATGCGCTGTTCGTGGCCGACGAAGTCGACGATGTTGCCCTTCACCGTGCTTTCTGTGGTGCAGGTCACGCCCACCGGCTTGTTCAGCGCGATGTACACGTGGCGGCGGGCGCCCGGCTTGCGGGCAGTGCGCACGCGCAACGGCTGGCCGTCGACCAGCACCTTGTCGTCCTCACCGACCACCGCGCCGGTGCCGGCGGCATGGCCATTGACGGTGACCCGGCGGGCGGCGATCAGGCGATCGGCCTCGCGTCGGGAGCAGAAGCCGGTGTCGGCGATGTATTTGTTGAGTCGGCTGGTCATCGCCCCATTATCCGGCATCACCGCCCTTCCCGCCTCATGCCGTGGTCAACGGCGCTTCGGTTTCTCCATCGAACACCCGGTTGCGGCCACTGCGCTTGGCCACGTACATGGCGTGGTCGGCGCGCCGCAGCAGTGCGGCCAGATCATCATCCGCCGGCCGCCACTGCGCCATTCCAATGCTCGCGGTCACCTCCAGACCGGGCACCTGCAGGTCCCGGCAGGCCTCGGTGATGCGCTGGCGCAGGCGTTCCAGGCGGGTGGCCGCAACCTCACGCGGCATGCCCGGCAACAGCAGCAGGAACTCCTCGCCGCCCATCCGCACCACCTGGTCCTCGCTGCGGACAGCGGCGCGAAGCGCGCGGGCCACGGCCATCAGCACCTGGTCGCCGATCTCATGCCCATGGCGATCATTGATGTCCTTGAACAGATCGATATCGAGGAAGCCGATCACCAGCGGCCCCCTCTCACGGTCGCCGCCCTGCAGATGCTGGGCCAGCTGCTGCAGGCCGGCGCGGCGGTTGGGCAGGCCGGTCAGCATGTCGGTCTCGGCGAGCTGGCGCATTTCGTCGCGCTGCTGGCGCAGCCGGCCCAGGCGCAGGTTGAGCGCGTAGGCCGCCATCATCAGCAGCCAGGTGACTGCAAGCTGCAGGGCTTCCACCCGGTACGCCATCAACCAGTGCGCACTGGCGGCGTCGGCCACGATCAGCACCAGCATCGGCACCAGTGCGGCCAATCCGGCCAGCGACCAGACATCGCCGCGCAACCGGGCCCAGATGCCCATCGCCAACGACAGCGCACAGCCGATGACGAACGTCCCCTGCAGGACCTGTGCGACCACGCCCAGGCCATCGCGCTGCAACCACGGCACCAGGGCCGCCAACGCCAGCAGGGACCACAACACCAGCTGCTGGCCCACGCGCGAACGTGGCAGCATGCGGTCGCCGCCGTTCAGGCGCCACAGCGCCGGCAGCACCAGTGCCTGGGTGGCCGCAGTCAGCGCCAGCAGCCACCCGTCACCGCGCCCGCCGACGCGCAACCAGGGTTCGGGATAGCCGCTGAGACCGCCAAGGATCGACTGCCACAGCACCAGCACCAGGGTGGCGCCGATGTAGATCAGGAAACTGCGGTCACGGGTGGTCAGGTAGGCCATCAGCGCCGACAGCGCCAACGCGATTGCCACGGCAATGCATGCGGCGCGCACCAGCAGCCTGGCGGTGTCGTTCTGCTGCACCGGGCTGGGCGCACCCAGCTGCAATGTCGG
This sequence comes from Stenotrophomonas sp. G4, assembly GCF_003428825.1. Taxonomy (NCBI): domain Bacteria; kingdom Pseudomonadati; phylum Pseudomonadota; class Gammaproteobacteria; order Lysobacterales; family Lysobacteraceae; genus Stenotrophomonas; species Stenotrophomonas sp. G4. The sequence continues at coordinate 1,366,342 of NZ_CP031741.1, read as the reverse complement.
AACCCAGCGCGCCTTCAGCGGCGTCTGCCAGGAGACCAGAAAGGGTTCGTGGCTGCCGGCAGCGGGAACCGCCACCATGCCGATGCCCGCACGGAAGCGCGAATCGCGGGTGCGCGCATCCTGCATGTTGCCGCAGATCTCACGATCACCGTGCTGCAGCCGCACTTCGCCGGCAAAGATGTTGAAGACATCCAGCGCCTGCGGCTGCCCGGACCAGCCTTCCGGCGGTGCATCCACCCGTGTCTGCTGGCGCGGCCCGGCCAGCATCTCCGGCGTGCACGCGCGATGGGGCGTAGGCTCGGCTGTCGCGGTGCCGACCAGAAGGTAATCGCGGCCAGCGTCGACGCTGCGCGCATGGCCCAACCACGGCAACGCCAACCACACCAGCAGCAGGACAAGCACCGCCCCTGTTTCCAAACCCACCTGCCTGCCGCCCACGCCACGTCCTGTTCCTGCTTACGTCCGCGCCCACTGCGCGTCGCCCCTGGCGGCATTATCGCAGCGGAATGCACCACCGATGTGTAGACCAAAGTGGCGGGGGTATTGGCCGGGCTGCCGCCCGGCACCCGCTGTAGCGCCGGCCGCTGGCCGGCAACCTCAACAGCAACAGCAGCAGCGGGCTACCGAGCTGGGCGGGGAGGTATGGGCAGGCAGGACACGCCGTAAACCCATCCATGGAGCTCGATGGCGCCTTGCTCGTGTGCGCCGTCCTGCGCACACGGCAAGACCGGGGTTGGGCGTCCTGCCCAACCCGCCCGAGGGCATGCCTCGGGCCCATGGCGCCAACGGTCCTGCCTGCCCATACCGCCCCACCCCTGACAGTGTCCCGCCATCTGGTAGATCCACGCCGTGCGTGGATGGATGTTCATACCGTTTCGAAATCAATGAATGGATTGGATGTCATCCACGCATGGCGTGGATCTACGTGTCGACCAAGGTCGACACCCACCAACAGCAGCCGGAATCTGTCGAAGGCGGGGTGGGTCCGGTTGCGGGGCGTGAGCGCCATGGATGGCGCGACCGAGCCTACAGGGACGTACTTGCGGCGTCCCCCGCAACCGGACCCACCCCGCCATCCCACGGAATGCAGCTGTTGCTGTTGCTGTTGCTGTTGCCGCTGAGGTTGCCGGCCAGCGGCCGGCACTACTGCGGGTGCCGGGCGCCGCCCGGCCGCAGCACCTTCAGCCGACAGCCGATGGCCCCTGCGTACCGGCCAACCGCATCGGTCGCAGGTCAGCCAGGGTCAGCCGTTCCAGCGGCTGCGGCCGTTCGATGGCATACCCCTGCAGCCCCTGCACGCCCATCCCGGCAAGCGCCTCGGCAATTTCGGTGGTCTCCACCCACTCGGCCACCACCTCCATCTGCAGTTCGCGGCCCAGCTCGCTGATCGCACGCACGCTGGCCCGGCTGACCGGATCGGTGTCCATGTCGCGCACGAACGCACCATCGATCTTCAGCATGTCCGCCGACAGCTGCCGCAGATAACCGAACGAGGACAGGCCCGAGCCGAAGTCGTCCAGCGCCACCCGACAGCCGCGCGCCTTGACCGCGTCGATGAAGGCACGCGCCTGGCTCAGGTTACCGATGGCCGCCGTTTCGGTGATCTCGAAACAGAGCTTGGACGCCAGCGCGCGGTTGCGCTCCAGCAGGTCGCAGACGAAGGCCAGGAATCCCGGCTCGGCGATCGACTGGGCCGATACATTCACATTGCACAGGCCCAGCTGCCGCACGTGCGCCGGGCACACCTGCAGGTGGCGGAACAGCAGGCCGAGCACGTGCCGGTCCAACACCACCGCCATGCCGTAGCGCTCCACCGCGGGCATGAACTGGCCCGGCAGGTGCAGCACGCCGTCACTGTCACGCATGCGCACCAGCACCTCGTAGTGCAGGTAGGACGGATCGCCGACCTTGGCGATGCGCTGCGCATACAAAAGCATCCGGTTCTCGGCCATGGCGCGACTGACGCCCTGCAGGCGTTCAGCCTCCAGCCGTCGCTCCTCCAGCGCCAGCCGATTTTCGTTGAAGCAATGCACGCGGTTGCGACCGGCCTGCTTGGCCGCATAGCACGCGCTGTCGGCCGCGCTCATCAACCAGTTCACGTCCGGCGCCTCGGCTGTCACTTCGACCACGCCGACACTGCAGCTCAACTGGGGGCTGCCCTCGCTGACCGGGAACGTGGCCTGGCCCAGGTTGCGGATCAGTCGCTGCAGCACCCGCTTGGCTTCATCCTGGTTGGCGCGGGCAAGGAACACCGCGAACTCGTCCGCCCCCAGGCGGCCGACCCAGTCGCCATCGCGCACCGCGCCGACCAGGTACTCGGCGAAACTGCGCAGCATCTGGTCGCCGGCCGCGTGGCCGAAGCTGTCGTTGACCAGCTTGAAGTGGTCCAGGTTGATGTAGCCCAAAGCATGGGTCCCACCGTCGGAGCGGACCTGCAGCAGCGATTTTTCCAGCAGACGCTCGATCTCGCGACGATTGATCAGGCCGGTCAGTGGGTCATGGCTGGCGTGGTGCTCAATCTCACGTGCCAGGGCATGGTTCTGGCTGACATCCTCGACGATGGCGAACACCGACAGGCGGCCACCGGCGGTGCGCACGCCGGTACCACTCCAGCGCCCCCACACCAGGCTGCCATCGCGACGCCGGAAGCGCAGCTCGCCCGGGCGCAGCTGGCGCTCCCAGTCGATGCGGCCGCCCGCATCGATCACCAGCTCGCCCTCCATCAGCAGCTCGGCCAGCGACATCTGCAGCAGCACGTCCCGGCGATGGTCGAGGATGTCGGCCATCGCCTGGTTGGCCTCCACCACCCGGCCAGCGGCATCCAGCTTGAGCATGCCGACGTTGGCCTGGTAGAACGCCGCACGGAAACGGCTTTCATGCTCGGTCAGATCCTTGCCGACCCGGCGTGCCAGGGCCACCGCCATCAAGCTGATCAGCAGCACCGACAAGCCGCCTACGGCCAGGGTTGCGATGCGCACGGCGCGGGCCATGCGCAGCAGGGCCTGCGAGAACGCCTGCGCCTGCCCGCGCAGCTGGTGGTCGATGCCACGCAGCCGCTGCAGGTAGTCATCCACGGCTGCCCCGTCCAGCGGTCCGGAGCCATGGCGCCGCTGCAGTTCCTCCGCCAGCGATTGCATGGCCAGCAGGTTTGCGTCGGTCTGCCGCCACAACCAGGTGGCTTCGCGGAAGGCTCCGACGTTGCGCGCATGGCGGAACGAGAAGATCAGCCGCGGAATGTCCGCGCGGGCATTGCCCCCACGCAGAAAACCGGCGCGGGCTGCCGCCTCGTCCGGTTCGGGTTGCTCCAGCGCCTTGCGGGCCTGCAGGTCACCCAACGGAACCTGCAGTGCCCGTTGGGCATCCTGCAGATCCTGCAGATGGCCACGCGCCAGGTAACGGCTGAGCGCTGCGGTGGCGTCCTGCTGCCCCCGCGACCAGTAGCCCTGGCCGGCGATCCACGCCGTCGATGCCGCCTGCAGTTCCTGGATCACCGCTGACAGCGCGACCAAGCCGATCGCCATGCCCGTCAACAGCGCAAATCGCAGTCCCAGCCCGCGGGTCATCGGCACCCGTCGGCGCTGCTGGTCCATGCCACTCCTACCCATCCTGGATCCCCCGAATGTGCTGCGGTGACAATCTCCTACGGAACCGCGCCAGCCTAGAACCGCAGATGTGTGGGCCATGCGAAACCGGACCCGGCCGGTGATCGGCAGGTCGGGTCGAGCATGCCTGACACTGCGCAAAAGACAACGCCAGCCCGGAGGCTGGCGTTGTTCACTTGCATTGATGCGGCTTAGAAGCTGCGCGGGCCACGTGGCTTGTTGAAGCCCTCGCGACGCGGCGGACGGCTGTCGCGGTCGCCGCCGGGGCCACCCGGACCGCTGCGACGCGGAGCTCCCGGGCCGCCCGGACCGCCCGGACCACGCTTGTCGAAGCGCGGCTTGAACGGACGCGGCGCCGGATTGACCTCTTCACCGGCGGCCAACGGGCGCATCTGCAGCTGCTGGCCGGACACCCAGACCTTCTGCAGGTGGGTCAGCACGTCCGACGGCATCTGTGCCGGCAGATCCAGCAGCGAGAAGTCGTCGTGGATGTCGATACGACCGATGAAGCGGCTTTCCAGGCCGGCTTCGTTGGCGATGGCGCCGACGATGTTGGCCGGCTTCACGCCATGCTGGTGGCCGACCGAAATGCGGTAGGTCTCCATGCCCTGCTCCGGTGCACCGCGCGGCGGCACGTCACGGCGCGGGCGCTGCTCGAAGCCACCCTCGGCATCGTCACGACGCGGGCCACGCTCGAAGCGCGGGCCGCGCTCGTTGCGGTCGCCACGTTCCGGGCGCTCAGTGCGCTCGAAACGCTCGCGCGGCGCACGCTCTTCGCGCGGTGCACGTACCGGCGGCTGCAGCAGGAACGGGGTATCGCCCTGCATCATCTTCGCCAGTGCGGCGGCCACTTCGATGGCCGGCACGTTCTGTTCGGACTCGAAACGCTCCAGCAGCTGGCGGTAGAAGTCCAGGCCGCCCTGGCCGAGGGTCTCGGTGATGCGCGAGGTGAACTTGTTGATGCGGGTGTCGTTGACCGCTTCCACGCTCGGCAGCTGCATTTCTTCGATCGGCTGGCGGGTCGCACGCTCGATCTGGCGCAGCATGCCCTTCTCGCGCGGGGTGGCGAACAGGATCGCTTCACCGCTGCGGCCAGCACGGCCGGTACGGCCGATGCGGTGAACGTAGCTTTCGGTGTCGTACGGGATGTCGTAGTTCAGCACGTGGCTGATGCGTTCCACGTCCAGGCCACGAGCGGCCACGTCGGTGGCGACCAGGATGTCCAGCTTGCCTTCCTTCAGCATGGCGATGGTGCGCTCACGCTGGGCCTGCTGCATGTCACCGTTGATGGCGGCGGCGGCCAGGCCACGGGCCTGCAGCTTGCTGGCCAGTTCCTCGGTGCCGGCCTTGGTGCGCGCGAACACGATCATCGCATCGAACGGCTCCACTTCCAGGATGCGGGTCAGCGCGTCCAGCTTGTGCATGCCGCTCACCCACCAGTAACGCTGGCGGATGTTGGCCGAGGTGGTGGTCTTGTTGGCGATGGTGACTTCGACCGGGTCCTTCAGGTAGGTCTGCGCGATACGGCGGATGGCCGGCGGCATGGTGGCCGAGAACAGCGCGACCTGGCGCTTCTCCGGCAGCTTCTTCAGCACCGCTTCGACGTCGTCGATGAAGCCCATGCGCAGCATTTCATCGGCTTCGTCCAGCACCAGCGTCTTCAGCTCGGACAGGTCCAGCGTGCTGCGGTTCAGATGGTCGATGACGCGGCCGGGGGTACCGACCACGATGTGCACGCCGCGGCGCAGGGCCGACAGCTGCTGGCCGTACGGCTGGCCGCCGTACACCGGCAGCACGCGGAAGCCGGGGATCTTCGAGGAATAGGACTGGAACGCCTCGGCAACCTGGATGGCCAGCTCGCGGGTCGGGGCCAGCACCAGGGCCTGCGGCTTGATCTGCTGCAGGTCGATGTTGGACAGCACCGGCAGCGCGAAGGCCGCGGTCTTGCCGGTACCTGTCTGGGCCTGGCCCAGCACGTCGCGGCCTTCCAGCATCGCCGGGATGGTGGCAGCCTGGATCGGCGACGGCGTTTCGTAGCCGATGGCAGTGACAGCCTGCATGACAGAATCGGACAGGCCGAGCTGCGCGAACTGCAGCTGCGCTTGGGTTTCTTGGGACATGGGGAACTCCGAAGGCACTGCCACGAGCATGGCAGGCGAAAAAAAAGGGGGCTTCCGCGCTTTGGGCGCCCTTCTTATCGCGTGCCCTGGCGCTGCTCGGTTGGAGCTGAGGTTTTACTCGCTCAGAGCGGAATGATACCGCACTGTGCCTGAACAAGGTGTACAGGAAACCGCCGGCACGCCGTTACGGCCCGCCGTGGCGCACAATAGATGCCCATTTTACCGCCGCGGGCCCTGTCCTGCAGCGCCTGCCCCAGGAAACCCAGTTCCATGCAGATCCTCGAATTCGACCTCGACGGCGATTACGTCGAACTCAAGCAGTTGCTGAAGCTGGCCGACCTGGTCACCAGCGGCGGCGAAGCCAAGATGGTCATCAGCGAAGGGCTGGTGCTGGTCGATGGCGAGGTCGAGCTGCGCAAGGCCTGCAAGATCCGCGCAGGCCAGGTGGTCGAGTTCAACGACAGCCAGATCCGCGTCCTGGCCGCCGCGTAAGTCACCGCTTGGCCGTCAGGCCACGCGCTGGGTCAGGTGGGCGGCAATCAACTGCCGGAACGGTGCCACCCCCTGCGCCACCCGCAACCCGGCCGCCCGCAACAGGCGCGCCGGACGGCGGTCGTCGGTATACAGGCTGGCAATCGCATTGGTCGCTTCATACAGCGGCCGCGCCGCCAGCCGATGCCCGCGCTGGTAACGGCCCAGCATGCCGGCCGCGGCGATGTCCGCTCCACGTCGCTGCTGCTCGGCGATGCCCTGCGCCAGCCGCTGCGCGCTGGCCAGGCCCAGGTTGAAACCATGTGCGGTGACCGGGTGCATGCCCACTGCGGCGTCACCGATCAGTGCCGAACGTTCGCCGACAAAGCGGTGCGCATATACCCCGACCAGGGGATAGGCCTGTGGCGTGGCCACCGGCTGCATGCGTCCCAGGCGGTGTTCGAAGAAGCCGCTGATGGCCTCCCCGAACGCGATCTCATCCATCGCCAGCAGCGCTTCGATCTGCCGCGGCGGCAGGGTGATCACCGCTGATGCCTGTCCTTCGTTGAGCGGCAGCAGCGCCATCGTGCGGCCATAGCCGAACCACTCCCACGCCGTGTGGTGGTGATCGCGCTCGACCTGCATCCTGCAGACCAGCATCGATTTGCCGAAGTCACGCATCTGCGCACCGATGCCGAGCATGCGGCGGGTGCCGGAGAAGCGACTGTCGGCACATACCAGCAGCCGCGCATGCAGCTCGCTGCCATCGTCCAGGCGCACCACGTGGCCCTGGCTGTCGGCGCGTACCGCCTGCACCTTGCGGCCATCGAACAGTTCCAGCCCGTCCTGGCCCTGCACCGCCTGCCAGGCCGCGCGGCGGATCAGATGGTTGGGCACCAGCCAGCCCAACGGCTGGCCATCGACCTGGCTGCTGGCGAAGGTCAGCGCGAAGGGCGAAGCTCCGTTCAGCACCCGCGCGTCGCGCAGTTCGGCAACCTCGGCTTCGGGCAGGCGCTGCCACAGGCCAAGCTGTTCCAGGCTTTGCCGCGAGGCATGGGTCAGGGCGATTTCGCGGCCGTCGAAGGCCGCCTCGGCCAGAGCCTGGCGCGGCTGTGCCTCGACCAGCCCCACCTGCAGGCCAGTGCTGGCCAGCGCGCGCGCAAAGCACAGCCCGGCCGGTCCGGCACCGACCACCACCACGTCCATCCTGCGCATGCGCGCCTCCTGCCGTTGATCCAGTCGCGGCCAGCATAGCGCTGCGTGCCTGACCGGCCTTGATCTGGATCAGCTGCGCGTCACAGCAGCGCGAACACCATCGCCAGGATCGCCACGATCGACACCAGCCAGACCAGGCTGCGCACATAGGGCACGCCGGCTGCGTACAGCGGCAGGTAGACAACGCGTGCCCAGAAGTAGACCTGCGCCGCCAGCGCGGTGGTGTCGCTGCCACGCCCGGCCAGCACCACCGCAATCGCAGCGGCGGCGAAGAACGGGAAGGTCTCGAAGAAGTTGGATTGCGCCCGCTGCAGTCGTCCAGCCAGTGGACTCAGCGGCTTGGACGAGTCGTCACGTGCGGAGGCGTTCCATTTCATCCCGCGCTCGCGGGTGACCACGGTGGAGGCGGCAAAGATGTAGACGAAGCCCAGCAGCATCGCCCACGCCAGCATCGTCAGTTCGGTGGCCATCGTCGATCTCCGTCAGGGGCTGGAGGCGCGCAGGCTATAGCCGGCCAGGCGCCAGGTCTGGTCTTCGTCGAAGCGGAACGACACCAGCTCGCGTACCGGCTGCGCGCTGTTGGCGAAACGGGTCGGGAAGCTGACGTTGATGTACAGGCCCTCGGGCACGGCAGCACCTGCAGCGTATTTCACGCGGGTGATGGTCGGCTGGCCACGCCCGGCCAGCGCGCCAAGACGCGTGCGGTCTGCCGCAAGCTGGCTGACGAAGGCCGCCTTGGGCACTGCGCGGCGGGCAACCGCCGAGGCGCCGTCCCACAACTCACCGGCCCGATTGGCGTCGACCAGTTGCGCGGCCTTCAATGCGGCACTGCCCATTTCCGCGTCCTGTTTCTGCACCTGCGCCTGCTGGGCCGGGCTCAGCGCGGGCGCGGCAGCAGTGGCCAGCTTCGCGGCCGTCGGTGCGCTCGGCGCGGGGCGAGCCGGGGCCGGTGCGGGCGTGGCCGGCGCCGACGTTTGCGCCAGTGCAGCCAGGGGCAACAGGGACAGCAGCAGGAGCACGCGCTTCATGGACACCGCCGGTTCGATGGAAAGAACCGCAGTCTACGCCAGCGCAGTGAGTGGGCCGTCAGCGCGCCTGCACGCTGCCTTCCACCTCACCCGCCTCGGCCTGCGCCGCCGGTGCCGCCGATGCCGCGGGCAGCTGCTCGGCCACCGGCGGCTGCTCCGGCGGTGCCGGGGGCAGCGTAGCCACGTCGATCTCCGACAGCGGGCTTTCCTCCGGGCACACCGGGTCGGGGAAGCCGAAGCGCTGCTTCAGCGACTGGCCACAGCTGTTGATCGATTCCATGTCGGCACCGTCGCGCTTGCACTGCTGGTCGAACGCCACCAGGAACGCATCCTTGCGCTGCACGAAGTCGTCGCCGCAGGTACGCATCTGCTTGATCCGCTCCAGGTCGTCCTGTACGGCGTTGGTCCCGTCCAGGCCGTACTGGCGAAGCTCTTCGGCCGTCAGCAGGCGCAGGCTGCGGTTGGGCACGGTCATCATCAGGTCGGCCACACCCACCGCCACACCATTGCGCTGCAGATAATCCTTCACGTTGTCATAGACCTCGTGCAGCTCGCGGTTGAGCTCTGCGCGCGAAGTGGCCTTGGAACTGATGCGCATCATGCGGTGGATGCCGACCTTGCCGGTCAACAGCCGGTTGTCGCCGGCAGCCAGCACGAACACGCAGGCGCTGTGGCAGATCGAGCCCTCGCGCACCCAGATGGTCCAGCCGGATTCGCCGATGCTGTCGCCGGCAACGATGGCCGATTCCACCTGGCCACCGCTGGAATCCAGATCCAGGATGCGCTTGTGGATCTGCAGCTCGTCGGCGACCACGGCCAGCCGCCACATCATCTCGGCAAACCCGGGGTTGATCTTGCCGTTGTAGCGCACGCGCAGCAGGCCACGCTCGGCGCACGGCGCCAGCGCCTGCTTCAGCTGTTCGCGCTGCAGGCCTTCCAGCTCAACACCATCGCCGCCGTCGCCGGCGTAATCGGTGGTGCAGCTGACCCAGGCCTTGCCGTTTTCCAGCTGCGCCTGCGGCCAGGGCCGATCAGCCCGGCTGCGTGCCGGTGCCGGCGGTGGCGGCGCATCGGCGGCATTGATCGACACCATGTTTTCGCCATCGCTGGCCGGGGCCCGCGTGGCCTTGTCGGCAGCGGTGACGTTGCCGGGGTTCTCCAACTGGCTGCAGCCCGCCAGGGCCAGGCACAACAGGGGCAACCAGCGGAGTTTGGCGGACATCGGGCAACCGGATTCAGACAGGCAAGAACCACAGTCTACCCGTCCACGACGCGCATTCAGCGCCCGCCACTGAACCTGTTCTGACCCTCTGACCCTGTCATTTCCTGTCCCAGCGTCATCCGACATCCCCTCCCACATTGCGTGGATCTACATGTCGACCAAGGTCGACACCCACCAAGAGCAGGCCATGCCATCTCGACAGTTCGCGGAAGTCTGTCGAAGGCGGGGTGGGTCCGGTTGCAGGGGCGTGAGCGCCATGGATGGCGCGACCGAGCTTACAGGGGTGAGGGCGCTTTGCTTGCGAAGCACTGCTTCGCAAGCGCCCGAACGCACAGCCGCCAGCGGCTGGGCCGGGCCCCGGAGGGGTACTTGCAGCGTCCCCTGCAACCGGACCCACCCCGCCATCCCACGGCTAGCCCGCGGTTGCCGTTGCCGTTGCTGTTGCTGTTGCCCTTGCTGCTGCCCTGGCTTGAAGGCCTCTGAGGGTGCCGGGCGCAGCCCGGCCAGGCCCCTCCAGCATCCATGTCCGAATATGGCGAGTACTACCGCCCGCAGGCGCCTAGACTGGCGTCATGGATACCGCACTCGCCCTCGACACTGCCGCCTGCGATCGTGCCCGCCTGGCCCGTGATGCGCGCTTCGACGGCGTATTCTTCACCGCCGTGCGCAGCACCGGCATCTACTGCCGGCCGGTGTGCCCGGCGCCGCCACCGAAGCCACGCAACATCACCTATTTCCCCACGGCAGCGGCTGCTGCGTCGGCCGGCTATCGCCCCTGCCTGCGCTGCCGCCCCGAGCTGGCCCCGCTGGCACAACAGGCGCTGGCCGGACAGGCCGTGCAGCGTGCCTTGGCGCTGATCCATGCCGGCTTCCTGCAGGACCAGCCGGTGGCCGAACTGGCAGGAAAGATCGGCCTCAGCGCGCGCCAGCTGCAACGCCTGTTCGTCGAACGGCTGGGCGCAACGCCAGGGCAGATCCACGCGACCCATCGCCTGCTGCTGGCCAAGCAACTGCTGACCGAAACCACGCTGCCGGTGACCGACGTGGCACTGGCCGCTGGTTACAACAGCCTGCGCCGCTTCAATACGGCATTCCTGCAGGGCTGCGGCATGGCGCCTACCGTACTGCGCCGCCAACACCATCCCCTGGCCGCCGACGATGGCGGGCTGGTGCTGCGCCTGGGCTATCGACCGCCGCTGGATTTCCCCCGCATGCTGGCCTTCCTGCGCAAGCGCAGCCTGCCCGGCATCGAACTGATCGGTGAAGACAGTTACCAGCGCGTGCTGGGCACAGCCGAGCGCCCCGCCCTGCTGCGCGTCACCGCCGACCCGAAGCGGCCCGAGCTGCGCCTGCAACTGGGCGCGGTCGACCCACGCCTGATTCCGGACATCGTGCGCCGCGTACGCCGTGTGTTCGACCTGGACGCCGACCTGCAGCAGGTGCACGCAGCGCTGGGCGATGAACCGCTGTTGGCGCGCGGCATCGCCGAGCGCCCCGGCCTGCGTGTGCCAGGCGGATGGGACGGCTTCGAGGTAGGCGTGCGCGCGGTACTGGGCCAGCAGGTCAGCGTGGCCGCGGCCACCACGTTCGCGCGCCGGCTGGTCGATGCCTACGGTGCGCACCTGCCCGGCATGCCGTCCGAATTCGACCGTCAGTTTCCAGCGCCGGACGTACTGGCCGACGCGGCCCTGGAATCGATCGGCCTGCCACGCAGCCGCGCCGCCACCGTGCGCGCCCTCGCCGCAGCCTGCGCCAGCGGCCAGCTGGACTTCGGGCCGGGCCAGGCGCTGGAGGAATTCGTCGCCCGCTGCGTGGCCCTGCCCGGCATCGGCCCGTGGACGGCGCAGTACATTGCCCTGCGTGGGCTCGGCCAGCCTGATGCCTTCCCCGCCGGTGACCTGGTGCTGCAGCAGGTGCTGGGCCACGCGCAGGGCCAGCGCCTCAGCGAACGCGCCACCGAGGCCCGTTCGCAATCATGGCGCCCATGGCGCGCCTATGCCGTGCTGCACCTGTGGCACCTGTCCGGCACGTTCGTTGGAGAACCCTCATGAACCTGTTGTTCGATCGCTTCGATACACCGATCGGTGAACTGACCATCGCCGGGGATGAGAATGGCCTGGCCCACGTTCTGTTCCCGGAAAACCGCCATCCTGCGCGCGGCCGCGAGCACTGGCATTACACGCCCGGCGCATTGCCGGAGGCGCGCGAACAGTTGCTGCAGTACCTGCACGGTGAGCGCAGCGGTTTCGACCTGGTGCTGGCACCGCATGGCACGCCGTTCCAACTGCGCGTCTGGCACGCGCTGGCGTTGATTCCCTTCGGCCAGACCTGGAGCTATCTGCAGCTGGCGCAGCAGCTGGGTCAGCCGACGGCGACCCGTGCGGTCGGCGCGGCCAATGGCCGCAATCCGTTGCCGATCGTGCTGCCGTGCCATCGCGTGATCGGCAGCAACGGTACGTTGACCGGTTTCGGTGGCGGCCTGGAAACCAAAGCGGCCTTGTTGCGGCTGGAGCAGCGACAGGCACCGCTGTTTGCATGAGGGTTGGAGGCAGGGCTGCGCCCTGCACCCGCTACAAGCCAGAGCAACGTCAACGTCAACATCAACGTCCAAAGCGGGCTATCCGTGGGTGGTCGGGGCGGTGTCGGATTGATTCGTTCCGGTAGATCCACGCCATGCGTGGATGGAAGCATCCGTAATCTGTCTGGAGAAGAGCCCCCTTGTTGTTCAAGGGGGCGCGCCAAAGGCGCGGGGATACGGTGAAATGCGTGGACACGCCAGCGCGCCACAGGCGCGATGGCGTGTCTTGGGTACGTCATTGCTGCGGATTATCATGGCCGGATGACTTCCGTACGCCTGACCTGCACGCTGGCGCTGCTGCTGCCCCTGGCCGCATGCACCACCACGCCTTCGCCTTCGACAACCATCGCTGCACCTGCCGCGGAGGCGAATACGCCGCCCGCCAGCCCGCCGAAGCTGCTGTTGATCTCCATCGACGGCCTGCGCGCCGATGCGTTGGATCGCGGCCTAACCCCGAACCTGCAACGGATCATCGACGGTGGTGTGCGTGCGCGCTGGATGACGCCGTCCTATCCCTCGCTCACCTTCCCCAACCACTACACACTGGTCACCGGCCTGCGTCCGGACCACCACGGCATCATCAACAACAGCATGGACGATGCCGCGCTCGGTCGCTTCGCGCTGCACGACCGCGCTGCGGTGACCACCAGCGGATGGTGGGGCGGCGAACCGATCTGGGTCGGTGCCGAGAAGGTCGGTGTGCGCACCGCCACCACCTCATGGCCGGGCAGCGAAGCCGAGATCCAGGGTACACGGCCCAGCCAGTGGCGCATTTACGATGCCAAGGAACCGCTGGAGCAGCGTGCGCAGACAGTGCTCGACTGGCTGTCGCAGACCGATGCCGATGCGCCGCGCCTGACCACGCTGTACATGGAGCACGTGGACAAGGCCGGCCACAACTTTGGCCCCGAATCCAGGCAGTACACCGAGGCCATCGTGCATGCCGACCAGGTCATCGGCCAGGTGCTCGATGGCCTGCAGCAGCACGGCCTGGCCGACAGCACCAACGTGATAGTGGTCTCCGATCACGGCATGGCGTCGGTGCCGGAGGGCCAGGTGATCGCCCTCGAATCGATGATTGACCCTGCCATCGCGCGCAACGTCAGCGCAGGCCAGTCGGTCGGCTTCGCGCCGGAGGTGGGACGCGAAGCAGAGGCCGAGCGTGCCCTGCTCGGTCGCCACGCACACTACGAATGCTGGAAGAAGGAGAACCTGCCGGCGCGCTGGCATTACGGCACCCATCCGCGCGTGCCGGCCATCGTCTGCCAGATGGATGAAGGCTGGGACGCGCTGACGCGCGAGAAGATCGCCAAACGCGAGCACGCCGATCGCGGCTCACATGGCTACGACAACGCGTTGCCGTCGATGCGCGCGGTGTTCGTCGCCCGTGGCCCTTCATTCCGGCAAGGCCTGGTGATCGACGGTTTCGACAATGTCGACGTCTACCCGCTGCTGGTGCACCTGCTGCAGGTGCCGGAAGCGGCCAACGATGGCAACGCGCAGACGCTGCAGAAAACCCTGCGCTGATCGCGGCGCCATGCCCTGGCCACGGTCAAAAAAAAAACGCGGCGCCGAGCGCCGCGTTTTTCTTTGGACCGGTCGGTCGGCGGATCAGCCGGCCTTGGCCACTGCCTTCTTGGCCACAGCCTTCTTCGCCGGAGCCTTGGCCACGGTCTTCTTGGCAACCGGGGCGGCGGCGCCTACGGCGACCTTGCTCGCGGTGTGCGAACGGGCGTTGCCGTAGCTGGCGTTGTAGCGCTTGCCCTTGGCGGTCTTGCGGTCACCCTTACCCATGTCTTCAACTCCTCAAATGTGAAATCTGGTTACCCCGTACTGACACGGGTTCGGCGGGGCCGCCTTGCTGGGCGCCCCCGCGCACGATCGGAAAGCCTACCACGGAGCGCCTAGTGCGCGCAGCTGGCGTCATGCACGTGGCCGTGGTTCAGGCGCAGGTTGACCAGGTGCGCGATGCCGACCAGCAGGCCGCCCAAGGTCATCACCACCGCATGCGGCACCGCGTTGTGGTGCAGCGGGTCGTACAGCACGCCGGCCCACAACGCGATCAGGCCGGGAATCAGGAACGCCAGCGCACGCAGCGCGCCGTGCCGCCGGTAACCCCAGACCAGGCTGAACAAGCCCAGCAGGGTCACGAACACCACCAGCGCCTTCTCCACGCCATCGCTGAGCCACAAGGACAGGCCAAGCGAGGGGGCAGCGGCCAGCAACAGCGGAATGACCGCGCAGTGCACCGCGCACAGCATCGAACCGGTGGCGCCGAAGCGATCGAGCAGGTGGCGCAGGCGTGAGGGCAAAGGCATGACTTCCAGCAGGGCGGCGAATCGTTATGGAATAATATAACATCGTTTCCCGACCCGCACGGTTCCCCTCCCCTGTCCCGCCGACGGGATTCGTGCGCCACCCGATTGATACAATGTAACAAAGGACCGCCATGCCCTCCCACCACCCTCGTTTCAAGCCGCATTCCCTGGCCCTGGCGCTTGCTGCGCTGCTGCCCTCCGTCGCCTTTGCGGCCTCCGACGATGATTCGCATCGTGACCGCCACCTGACCGAGCTGTCCTCGGTGCAGGTCACGGCATCGCCGCTGCAGGGTGATGCCGAATCGCTGGCGCGCCCGGTCGAAGTGCTGTCCGGTGAGCGCCTGGACGAGCAGAAGGCCGGCACCCTCGGCGACACCGTCGCCAAGCTGCCCGGCGTGCAGAGCACCTTCTTCGGCCCCGGCGTCGGCCGCCCGATCATCCGTGGCCAGGAAGGTCCGCGCGTGGCCGTGCTGTCCAACGGCATGGGCAACATGGACGCCTCCACCGTCAGCGCCGACCATGCCACCAGCATCGAGCCGTTCCTGGCCGACCAGATCGAAGTACTGAAAGGCCCGGCTACCCTGCTGTTCGGCAGCGGCGCGATCGGCGGTGCGGTGAACGTGGTCGATGGGCGCATTGCGCGCGAACTGCCGGATCGTCCGCTCAGCGGCCGTGCCGAGCTGCGTGGCAATTCGGTCAACGACGAACGCAGCGGCATGTTCCGCCTGGACGGCGTGAGCGGCAATGTCGTGCTGCACGTGGATGGCCTGGTGCGCAATGGCGATGATTTCCGCATTCCCGGCTACGCGGTGATCGACGGCCTGGAAGACCACCACGATGACCACGACCACGCGGGCGAGGAAGGCGAAGAGCCGCGTCGCGGCCGCCTGGACAACAGTTCCATCCGCACCCGCGCCGGTGGCGTCGGCGCCACCTGGCTGGGCGAAGGCGGCTACTTCGGCGCCTCGGCCAGCACCTACCGCACCAACTACGGCATCCCCAACGGCGCCCACGTGCATGCCGACGGCGATGGCCACGACCATGATCACGACCACGACCATGGCGAGGAGGAGGAAGGTGAAGAGCACGACGTGCGCATCGACATGGTGCAGAACCGTTTCGAGACCAAGGCCGGCATCTACAACCCGGTATCGTTCCTGAAGAACGTCAACGCGCGCGTGGCCTACACCGACTACGAACACGTGGAGCTGGAAGCCGGCACGCCGTCCACCCGCTTCACCAACCGCGGCATCGAAGGCCGCCTGGAAGCGGTGCAGCAGCAGATCGGCGGCTGGGACGGCGCCTTCGGCCTGCAGTTCGGCAACAGCGATTTCGGCGCCAAGGGCGAAGAAGCGTTCGTGCCCGATACCGGAACCAGGAACATCGGCCTGTTCGTTCTGCAGGAAAAGCAGTTCGGCCCGTTCAAGCTGGAACTGGGCGGTCGCCACGACCAGGTCAAGCTGGACCCGACCGGCGACTACCGCCGCCGCAAGTTCGACGCCACCAACCTGTCGGCTGCCGGCATCTGGAAGCTCAACGATGCGGTCGACCTGCGCATCGGCGTGGACAGCTCCGAGCGTGCACCGACCAATGAGGAGCTGTATGCCGCCGGTGCGCACATCGCCACCCGTTCGCTGGAAATCGGTGATGCCAACCTGAAGACCGAGCGCGGCCAACGCATTGAACTGGGCATCCACACCCACAGCGAGCGCCTGGACTTCTCCGCCGCGATCTACCAGACCAGGTTCAAGGACTTCATCTACCTGGCCGACACCGGCATCACCGAGAGCCTGCCGGTGCGCACCTGGACCCAGCAGGACGCGGTGTTCAAGGGCGCCGAGGCCGAAGCACTGGTGCACCTGTTCGAAGGCGGCGCCGGTGATTGGGACCTGCGCGTGTTCGGCGACTACGTGCAGGCCAAGCTGGACGGCAACGGCAGCCGCACCCTGGACATCGCCGTGCCGCACGGTGACCACAACCACAACTACAGCGTGGAACTGGCCAACACCGGTTACCTGCCGCGCATCGCCCCGGCCCGCGTCGGCGCCGACCTGCGCTGGGCGAAGGATGGCTGGCGTGCCTCGGTGGGCGCGGTGCGTTACAGCCGGCAGAAGGACGTTGCGCAGAACGAGGAGCCGAGCAACGGCTACACCCTGGTCGATGCGCACCTGGCCTACCGCTGGGACCGCAGCGACAGCAACAGCTACGAGTTGTTCCTGGATGGCAGCAACCTGACCAACCGCGAAGTGCGTCCGCATACCTCGCTGCTGAAGGATTACTCGCCGCTGCCGGGTCGTGGTGTCGCTTTCGGGATCCGCGCGTTCTTCTGATGAGGCATCCACGCGTGGCGTGGATCTACGGGGGGCCGCGTGGCCTCCCGTTTTTTTTTTGCGCCCCGCCCGCCATCACGCATCCGTCACAAAGATGTGCGTACGACAACAAGCGGACAATCCCGTCGCCATCTGTCTCTCGCCATCCGGACATTTGTGTCCGAAAATGAAGCCATGACCACCCAACGTGCCGATGCCGCTGCCCGCCGAGCCCTCATCCTCGATGCTGCCGACCATGTGTTCGGCCAACACGGCGTCACCGCGCCGCTGGACCTGGTGGTCGAGCGTGCCGAAGTCGGCCGCGCCACCCTGTATCGGAACTTCCCTGACCGCACCGCGCTGATCCAGGCGCTGCTGCAGCGCACGGTCGACCGCATCCGCCGCCAGGTCGAGCAGCTTGGCGACCGCGACGACGCCCTGTTCGAGGTGTTCGAAGGCATGGCCCAGCGCATCGTCGATTCGCCGGCTCTTGCCGATTACTGGCGCGCGGTCGATTCGGACGTGCCGGCCATGCGCACCGCACGCGAGACCGTGCGCGACCTGCTGGAAGCCCCCATCGCCCGCGCCAAGGCCGCTGGCCTGTGCCGGCCCGACCTGGAGAAGACGGATATTTCACTGATCTCGGGCATGCTGGGGGCGGCCCTGCGCGGCAAGACCCGCGATGAGCGCGCCCAGCTGGCCGGGCGTGCCCTGCAGCTGCTGCGCGGGGGACTCCAGGGAGCAGCCAGCGGGGAACGCTGATGGTGCAGCCGTACCTCAAGCCGGTTCCGGATTGGGAGGAGCACGAGAAGCCGACCATGCCCGGTTCGGCGTCGATGCCCTGGCACCCGCCTTATCGGCGTGCAGCCTATGCACTGGTGTCGCTGCTGGTGGCCATCACCGGTGGCCTCGGCAATGCGCTGGTAACGGCCAACCTGCCCTTCCTGCAGGGGCAACTGGCACTCACTCCCACCCAGGGCAGCTGGCTGGTGGCTGCCTACGCCATGGTCAACGTGACCGCCAATCTGCTGGCCTTCAAGTTCCGCCAGCAGTACGGCATCCGCCTGTTCGCCGAGATCGGCCTGGGGCTGTACGCGGCGCTGGCGGTGCTGCACCTGTTCGTCGGCAGTTTCGAGACCACCATGCTGACCCGCGCCGCCAGCGGTTTCGCCGGCGCGGCCTGCTCGACGCTGGGGACGCTGTACATGCTGCAGGCGCTGCCACGGCGATTCACCGGCAACCTGCTGGTGATCGGCGTCGGCCTGTCGCAGCTGGCGGTGCCGATTGCCTGGATCGTCTCGCCCGGCCTGGTCGATACCGGCCAATGGCACCAGCTGTATTCGTTCGAAGCGGGGCTGGCGCTGTGCGCGTTTGCCGCCGTGGTCGTGCTGAAGCTGCCGCCGGGCATCCAGGTCAAGGCCTTCGAACCGCTGGATTTCCTCACCTTCGCCCTGCTCGCGCCTGCCGTCGCCCTGCTGGTGGTGGTGCTGGCCCAGGGCTACACGCGCTGGTGGTTGAACACACCGTGGCTGGGCTGGGCGCTGATCGCCTCCATCGTGCTGACCACCACCGCACTGATCATCGAACACTACCGGCGCAACCCGCTGCTGCAGATCCGTTGGCTGTCGACCCTGCCGGTGATGCACTTCATCGTCGGCGCCTTCCTGATCCGCTTCCTGACCACTGAACAGTCCTACGGCGTGGTCAACCTGATGCGCACGCTGGGCATGGGACCGGACCAGATGCGGCCGCTGTTCGTGGTGATCCTGGCCGGCGTGGTCACCGGCATCGCCGGTGCGTCACTGACCTTCGGCCCGAAGCGCCTGATCGCGCAGTTGCTGATGGCGATCCTGCTGCTGGGTGCCGCCGCGTTCTTCGACCAGCACCGCACCAGCCTGGATCGCCCGCACGACTTCTACATCAGCCAGTTCCTGGCGTCGGTGGGCGCCGGCATGTTCATGGGCCCGCTGATCATGCTTGGCATTTCCGCCGCGTTGAAACAGGGCGTGGACCACATGATCACCTTCCTGGTGACATTGTCGATCACGCAGACGCTGGGCGGACTGGCCGGCTCAGCCGTGCTGGGAACATTCCAGCTGCATCGCGAGCAGCTGTATTCCAGCGCGCTGACCAGCCAGCTCGATCCAGCCGACCCGGTGGTGGCACAGCGCCTGCGCATCCAGCAACAGCTGTACGCAGCGCAGATCACCGACCCGGTGCTGCGCAGTGCCCAGGGCAGCGCGCAGCTGGCGCAGACCACCCGCCGCGAAGCCAACGTGCGAGGCTTCAACGATGTGTTCACCCTGAGCGGCTGGCTGGCAATCGGTTTCCTGTGCTGGTTGCTGTTGCTGTCGCTGCGTACCGCCGTACGCAAACAATGGCGCAAGCGCCATCCTTCCTCCCCCGCTGCGGCTGCGACCGCGGCACCGCGCTGAGTCCACCGTCATGCCTCCCGTCCCGCCCCGTCCAGACGACACCGACGCTGCCGAGAACGTCACCCCGCCGCCGCCCACCGATGCGGCACCGGCGGCGACGCCTGCCGCGCCCGCCGCCGCGCCGAAGTACCTCAAGCCGAGTTCGCGCAGCGTGGTGGTGATGGTGGTGGTGGCCCTGCTGGGCATCGCGCTGATCCTGCGCGCCTGGCACCTGTGGCCGTTCACCAGCAGCGTGATGGTGACCGACAACGCCTACGTGCGCGGGCAGATCACGGTGATGGCGCCGCAGGTGAACGGCTATGTGACCGACGTGCTGGTGAAGGACTTCCAGCACGTGAAGCAGGGCGAGCCGCTGCTGCGCATCGACGACCGCATCTACGCGCAGCGGGTGGCGCAGGCGCAGGCCACGCTGGACAGCGCGCGCGCGGCCCTGGCCAATTCGGACCAGTCGCAGGCGCAGAACCGCGCGCAGATTGCTGCGGCGCGGGCCACGCTGTCGGCCGGCCAGGCCGAGCTGCAGCGCTCGCGCAACGAGGCCAAGCGCTACGAGGAACTGGCGGCGCAGCAGCTGGTGTCGATCAACGACCGCGACAAGTTCCGCACCAGCCAGGCCTCGGCGCAGGCCAGCGTGCAGCAGTCGCAGGCGCAGATCCGCATCGCCGAAGAAACCCTGGTCTCGACCCAGGTCTCGCGCAAGAGCCTGGAAGCGCAGGTGGAAAGTGCGCAGGCACAGCTTGAGCTGGCCCGCATCGACCTGGCCAATACGGTGATCCATGCGCCGCGCGACGGGCAGATCAGCGAAGCCAGCGTGCGCGTGGGACAGTACGTAGCCGCCGGTTCGCAGCTGCTGTTCCTGGTGCCCGATGCATTGTGGGTGGTAGCCAACTACAAGGAAGGCCAGACCTGGCAGATGAAGATCGGGCAGCCCGCCTCGTTCTCGGTGGATGCGTTCCAGGGCCAGGTGCTGCGCGGACGCGTGGAGCAGATCGCGCCGGCCACCGGATCGGAGTTCAGCGTGCTGCGCCCGGACAATGCCAGCGGCAATTTCACCAAGGTGGTGCAGCGGCTGCCGGTGCGGATCTCGATCAACGGGGACCAGGAACTGGCGGCGCGGTTGCGGCCGGGCATGTCGGTGATCGTGCGGGTGGATACCGCGACCAAGCCGTTGGACTAGGGCGCCGGCCCGGTGGAGTCGAACCATGCTCCATGCTCGGCTGCATTGTCATGAAATGGGGTCAGGTCCCTTTGCCAGTGGCAAAGGGACCTGACCCCAGTCCCGAGGAAGCCGGCCAGCGGCCGGCACTACCCTCGCATCAGCCTGCGCAGCGGGCGCAGAGTCCGTGTACTTCCAATGTCTGAGCCTGCGGTTGGAAGCCGAGCTCCTTGGCCCGCTTTTCGAGCTGGGTCACGATCTCGCGGTCTTCCAGTTCCACCGCGCTGTGGCAGCTGTTGCAGATCAGGAACGGCACCGAATGGGCCGCACTGCTGGGGTGGTGGCAGGCCACGAAGGCATTGACCGATTCCAGCTTGTGCACGAAGCCATTGGCCATGAGGAAGTCGAGCGCGCGATACACGGTGGGCGGGGCGTCAGCGCCCACCCCCTTGCCGTTGCGCACCCACTCCAGCAGCTCGTAGGCCTTGACCGGCTTGCCGGCCTCGGCGATCAGCTTGAGCACGTTGGCGCGGATGGGGGTAAGGCGCAGCCCGCGCTCGCGCGAGACACGCTCGACCACCGCCACGAAATCCGACGCGTCGTGGACATGGTGGTGCGGGGCCGTACAGGCGGTTTTGGCGGACATGCGCGTTCTCCAGTTCAGGCGTGGGCCGCAGGGCTCAGGCCGTTGCTACCTTGGTGATGGCCACATCGATGCGTTTCAAGGCCTGCTCGCGGCCGGCCAGGTACACGGTATGGGAAATGTCAGGGCTGACCTGGGTGCCGGTGATGGCCACGCGCAGCGGCTGGGCGACCTTGCCCATGCCCATTTCCAGCGCCGCCGCTGCATCGTGCAGGGCCACGCCAACGGCCTCGGCGGTCCACTCCGGCAGGGCTGCCAGCAGCTCGCGGGCTTTGCCCAGCGGCAGTTCCGCGCCGGCCTTGAAGTGCTTGGCCACGGCCGCTTCATCGTATTCGTTCAGCGGCTGGTACCAGACCACGGCCTTCTCGGCCATTTCCTTCAGGGTCTGCACGCGCTCGCGCAGGGCGATCACCACGTCCACCGGCGCCGGGCCAGCGGACACGTCCAGGCCCAGCTTCTGCAGCTGGTAGACCAGGTGCGGTGCGATCGCGGCCGGCTCCTCGGTCTTCAGGAAGTGCTGGTTGACCCAGCCGAGCTTGGCCATGTCCAGGCGCGAGGCCTTGGAATTGCAGTCCTTCACATCGAACAGGTCGATCAGTTCCTGGCGGCTGAACAGTTCCTGGTCACCGTGCGACCAGCCCAGCCGGGCCAGGTAGCTCAGCAGTGCATCAGGCAGGTAGCCGGCGTCCTTGTACTGCATCACGTCGGCCGCGCCGGTGCGCTTGGACAGCTTGGCGCCCTGCTCGTCCAGGATCATCGGCATGTGGCCGAACTTCGGCACCGGTGCGCCGATGCCTTCGTACAGGTTGATCTGGCGCGGGGTGTTGTTGATGTGATCGTCGCCACGGATGACTTCGGAGATCTTCATGTCCCAGTCGTCCACCACTACCGCGAAGTTGTAGGTGGGGTAGCCGTCCGGACGGAAGATCACCATGTCATCCAGCTCGCTGTTGGCGATCTCGATGCGGCCCTTGATCAGGTCATCGAACACCACCGTGCCTTCAAGCGGGTTCTTGAAGCGGATGACGCGGTTCGGATCGTCCCTGTACGGCAGGCCCTGATCGCGGGCAGCACCGTTGTAGCGCGGCTTTTCCTGCCTGGCCATCGCGGCTTCGCGCATGGCGTCCAGTTCTTCGCGGGTTTCGTAGGCGTAGTACGCCTTGCCGTCGGCGATCAACTGCTCGGCCACTTCCTTGTACCGGGCCACGCGCTCGGTCTGGTAGACCGGGCCTTCGTCGTAGTCCAGGCCCAGCCACTCCATCGCTTCCAGGATCGCGTCGATCGCGCCCTGGGTGCTGCGTTCACGGTCGGTGTCCTCGATGCGCAGCACGAACTCGCCGCCACGATGGCGGGCCTCCAGCCAGCAGTACAGCGCGGTGCGGGCGCCACCGATATGCAGGTAGCCGGTGGGACTGGGGGCGAAGCGGGTGCGGCAGGTCATGGAGGGCTCGAGGAACGGGTATCCCCCGATTTTACCAGCCCTCCGCCCCCTGCGGAAAAAGGGGACGGAGGGGATCAAGTCACTATTGCCGCGCTCCCGGGAGAACGCCGATGCAGCGGAGGGGAAACACGACTTGATCCCCCTCCGTCCCTTTTTCAGGGCTCGGGCTTGCGCGGGAACGGCTGCTCGCGCATGGCGGCGTGGTAGGCAAAGGAGGCAACGATGGCGGCGGCCTGCTTCAGGTCTTCCGGTTCGGCGTGGTCCCAGGTGTCCAGGTGGCTGTGGTGGACGTTGCTGAAATAGTCCAGCTTGTCCTGGATGAACTGGAAGCCCGGCAGGCCGATGCGGTCGAAGCTGATGTGGTCGGTGCTGCCGGTGTTGCGGGTGGCCACGGTGGTTGCACCCACGTCATGGAACGGGGCGAGCCAGGCTTCGAAGATCGGCATCGCCGCCAGGTTTTCCTGTGCGTAGATGCCACGGAAGCGGCCCGAGCCGTTGTCCATGTTGAAGTAGACCTGGAACTTGCCGTAGTCGCGGGTCTTCTGCAGGGCACCGGTCGGTTCGCGCAGCGAGGCCGGCAGCGCCTTCTGCGCCGGGTCGGTGGGCTCGGGGAATCGACCGAAGTGCTTGGCCACGTAAGCCTGCGAACCGATCAGTCCCTGTTCCTCGCCACTCCACAGCGCAACCCGGATGGTGCGCTTGGGCTTGGCGCCGCTGGCCTTGAGGATGCGCATGGCCTCCATCATCACCGCCACGCCGGCGGCGTTGTCGGCCGCGCCGGTGCCGCTGTGCCAGGAATCCAGGTGCGCGCCGATCATCACCACCTCGTCCGGCCTGCTGCTGCCACGGATCTCGGCCAGGGTGTTGTAGCCGGGCTGGTCGGCCTCGTCGGTGAAGCGTGCGGCCACATCCACGCGCAGGCGCACGCTCTGCTTGGCTTCCAGCGCGCGTACCAGCGGATTGAAGTGCTCGGCGATCATCGCCAGTTCGGGAATGCCGACCGCTTCGCCGGCCTTGCGCGAGCCGCCACCGGCCACGCGGATGATGCCGTTGTCCCAGCTGCTGATGCTGATCGAGGCCAGCGCGCCTTCTTCAACGAAGAATGCGTTGACCTTCGCCGCCAGCGCCTGCTTCTCCTGGTATTCCTTGACCCGCTTGGCGCGATCGGCGGCCACGTCCTTGTCCTTGGGCAGGGTGAATTCCTGCAGGCCTTCCAGCGAGGTGGCGTCGTGCCGGTGCGAATCGGCGCCGGTGCCGCGCTTGTATTCGCGGGCCTCGCCCAGCAGCAGGATCTTTCCACGCAGCTTGCCGCGATATTTCTCGATGTCCTCGGGCTTCTTGATGTCCACCTGCAGCAGGTCGCCCTCGACCGGGCCGTTGGTGCCCGGCGTCCAACGCCTTGGGCAGCGCATGCAGTGGCTGCACGCGATCGCCCAGCATTTCCACGCTGGCCGAGGTGAATTCCCAGCCACGGCCGAATTCGTCGAAGGCTTCGTCATGGACATTGTCCAGCTTCCATTCGCTGAACTTGCCACGGGTCCAGGCGTTGGCACGCCCCATCGCCGGCGAATTGGTCAGGCGCGGCCCGATGCGTTCGGTGAGGTAGCTGAAGGTATCCATCACCTGCGACTTGTGGAACGCCTGCTGGCGGATCTTGCCGACCATGTCCAGGTCCACCGGCTCGCGCTGCTGCGCCACCGCATTGCCACCCATCGCCAGCGCTACTGCCAGCACGCCCCACTTCAGCCCGCTCCACGTCAACACGCCGCACCCCTGCCCTTCGGCTCGATCATCATCCGCTCGAGTCTAGCCAGCCGCGGCGCCCGGCCCCCGTCCCATCGGTCATGGGCATCTGGTAGATCCACGCCATGCGTGGATGGCGCCTTCCCACCGAAGAGCGGTGCGGACCAAGGTCCGCACCCAGCAGAGGCCCCGTAGATCCACGCCACGCGTGGATGGGCCTTCCGCTGTCACCCGTTCCACCCCAGCCACAGCTGCGCGCGTTCGGGCAACAGCAGCAGCCAGTGCCGCTGGTCGATGCTGCTGCAACCAAACACCGCCGCATGTTCCGGCCAGCCTGCCGGCAGCCCATCGATGCCGATCTCCGACAACGCCGCCGCCCCGGCCTTCCATGGCCGGTAACGGGGCACCTTGCCGGCGAGCGCGCCGCGTCCGTGCCGCGCCTCCCGCAACCAGTCCAGCCCGCGCCGCTGCAATCCTTCGCAGGTGATGGCGGCCAGCTGGAAGCGGACCAGGCCGGGCGCGATCCGTGCCCCCGGCAAGGCCGCCAGTACCCCATGGGCCTGCAGCAGTGCATCCACCTCCAACAGCGCGGGAATGCCCTGTCGTGCCCGTTGCTGCAATCCTTGGCGCCAGCCCATGGCGTACTCCTTACTTCTGTTCGGCCAGGGCGTACCAGTCAACCCGACGGGTCACCCACATCGCCAGCGCGAGGATCACGAACAGCAGCAGCGAGCCCATCAGCAGCGCATTGTTTTCCGAGACCAGCAGCCCATACAGCGCGCCATACAGCACCGTCAGCATCGCGGCGAAGCCCAGGCCCCGCTTCCAGTGACCCAGCACATTGGCCAGGTACACCGCCTGCAGGCTGATGCAGGCCAGCGCGGAAACCAGGTAGGCCTGCCAGAAGGCGATGTGCTCGGACAGGCTGATCAGCAGCAGGAAGAAGATCGCCAGCGCCAGGCCGACCATCAGGTACTGCAGCGGATGGATGCGCAGCGACTTGATCAGTTCGAACAAAATGAAACCAACGAACGTCAGCACCACGAACAGCACGCCGTACTTGGACGCGCGGTCGGCCTGGGTATAGGTATCGATCGGGTCGACCAGCGAAACCTGCACCGCCTGTGCATCCAGGTCATCGCCCTCGCGCAGTCGCTGCTGTGCGTCCGATGCCAGCGAGGACACGGCCCAGCGTGCATCGAAGCCCTGCGCATCCACACGCCGCTCGTTCGGCAGGAACGCACCGGCGAACGATGGATGCGGCCAGCTGGACCGCAGGGATATCTGGTTGTCATCGCCCACCGGCACCACCGACAGCGAGCGGCTGCCATCAAGCTGCAGTTCCAGTTCCACGCTGCTGGCCGCCAGGGTGCCTCCGGTGCGGGTGATGCCGGTGATCGGTGCATGCAGCCCACGGCCCAGTGCGGATGCGCCGGCCACGCCCGGCAGCAGCTTGACCTGCTGCCCATCAACCCGCAGGTTCGGCGTACCGACCAGGCCACGCGCATCAGACACGCCCAGCGCGATGTAGGCCTCGCCATAGGTCATGCCATCGTGCTCCGGGTAGGCGTCCTCGCTGAAGGTCGCCTTGAGCTGGCCGTTCCAGCTGTACACCGGCACCTTGAACAGGCCGACCGAGCGCTGGCCGGGCAGCAGCTCGCCACTGATCTGCAGGGTGGCCGGCGGCTGCAGCCAGTAGCCCTGGGTAGTCTGCAGCTCGCTCTTCTTGTTGCCCTGCACATCGACCACTTCCACCAGCTCGCGCTTGGACCATGGCACCACGCGCACCGGCCCGACCACCCGCTGGGTACCGGCACGGCTTTCGGCCACCCGCGAATAGGCTTCTTCGCGATAGGCGCTGCGCTCGGTGATGACGCTGCGGATCAGGTACAGCGGAATCAGCAGCAACAGGATCAGGCCGCCGACAATGGCGAACCGCAGCAGCATCTTCAGGGATTTCATCGTCCGTCCTCGTTGGAGAGGACTGCAGGATGGACGGCTGCGGTGAGCAGGGTTTGTGGCGAATTTGAAGCGGGTGTGAAGTCAGCGCCGCAGACGCTGGCCCGGTATCGCCAGCGGCAGCCACAGGCTGGCCACGGTGCCGCCGCCTTCGCGCGGCTGCAGGCTGGCGCGGCCGTCATGCAGGCGCACGACTTCCTGCACGAAGGGCAGGCCGAGGCCGGAACTGCGGCGGCCGGTGCCGGGTCGGGCCAGCGAATAGAAGCGTTCGAACACGCGCTCGCGTGCGTAATCGGGAATGCCCGCGCCACGGTCGGCAACCTGCAGGCGCATGCCCTGCCCG
This sequence comes from Stenotrophomonas sp. G4, assembly GCF_003428825.1. Classification (NCBI taxonomy): domain Bacteria; kingdom Pseudomonadati; phylum Pseudomonadota; class Gammaproteobacteria; order Lysobacterales; family Lysobacteraceae; genus Stenotrophomonas; species Stenotrophomonas sp. G4. Next base: position 1,339,762 of record NZ_CP031741.1, on the reverse strand, counting down.
TCCAGCTGGGCATCCAGTTGCACCTGTGCGCCGGGTGGCGAGAACGCAATGGCGTTGTCGATCAGGTTGTGCAGCGCTTGCCGCAGCAGATAGCCATCGCCCTGCACGCGCAGGTCGGGTACCTGCTCGATATGCAGCTGGACACCTGCGGCCTGCGCGCGTACCTGCGCCGCCGCCGCAGCTTCCTGCAGCAGCACCGGCAAGGCGATCGGATCACGGGTCTGCAACCACCCGTGCTGCTCGACCTCGGCCAGCGCCAGCAGCTTGTCGATGGTTTCGGTGAGCCGTTCCTGCTGGTCGACGATGCTGCGTGCGAAATGCGCACGGTCAGCGTCGGCCATCGGCTCCTGCAGCAGCTCGGCGGCCCCCCGGATCGCCGCCAACGGGCTTTTCATCTCGTGGGTCAGCGATTGCACGTACTGCTCGACGTACGCCTTGCCTTCCAGCTTGCGCCGCATGGTCTCCAGCGCCTGGCCAAGATCGCCGATCTCGTCGTTGCGCCGCTTCGGCGGCGGCACCGGTTCACCGGCACTGACCGCACGCGCATAGCGGCTGAGCTGGCCCAGGCCGTTGGTCAGCCACATCGTCACCAGCACGCCCACCAGCGCCGACAGGCCGATCAGCCAAGCACCGCGCTCGATGATGGCGCGCTGGCTGGCGGCGATGAACGGATCGATGCTGCGGTTGGGCTGGGCCAGGCTGAGCACGCCGATCAGTGTGCTGCCATCGGCCGGGTCATACACCGGCGCGGCCACGTGCATCACCGTGTTGCTGTCATCGCCCGGCGTTTCCGGGCTGGAGCGCGCACCGTATTCGCCGCGCAGGGTGCGGTAGACATCGTTCCAGCGCGAATTGTCGCGGCCCACGTCGCGGCCCAGCGAATCGTAGATCACGATGCCCTTGGCGTCGGTGATCGTCACCCGGTAGTCCAGCGCACGCTTGGGGAAGCGCCAGACCATCGCCTTCAGGTCGCGCTGCCGGGCCTTGGCCAGGTTGCGGGTGAAGGTACCATTGCGAATGGTGCCGGCCTTGACGTCGGCGGCGGCCATTTCCGCCAGCACGTTGGCCGCATCCACCAGGGTCGATTCCATCGCCTGGCGCACGCCCGGCTTCACTTCGTTGACGAACACACGCATCACGAAGAACGCGGCGATGCCCACGATCAGGAAGAACCCCAGGAACAGTTTCAGGACCAGACGCACGGGTCAGACCTCCAGGGCGTAGCCGAGGCCGCGATGGGTGCGGATCGGCTCACCGCTGGCGCCGGCCGCCCGCAGCTTGGCGCGCAGTGTCTTGACGTGGGTGTCGACGGTTCGGTCGGCGCTTTCGGCGGCACTGTCCCAGCCACGGTCCATCAGCTGGGCACGGCTGAGGATCGCGCCGGGGCGCTGCAGCAGCGCCTCCAGCAGCGCGTATTCGTAGCGGGTCAGGTCCAGCGCATGGCCCTGGAAGCGGATGCGGCGGCCATCGCGATCGATGGCGAAGGCACCGTGTTCCTGCCAGCCGCTCTCGGCGGTCTGCGCCGCCGGAGCCGGTGTGGCACGCCGCAGCCGGGCGCGTACCCGTGCCACAAGCTCGCGCGGCGAGAACGGCTTGGCCATGTAGTCGTCCGCCCCCAGCTCCAGGCCCAGCACGCGGTCGAGTTCGTCGTTGCGGGCGGTCAGGAAGATCACCGGCACCTGCGCCACCGGCCCCGGCAGGGCCCGCAGCCGGCGGCAGACCTCGAAACCACTGAGGTCCGGCAGGCCGACATCCAGCACCACCAGGTCGATATCGCCGGCCTGCAGCTGCTGCAGCGCCTGCCCGCCCAGCAGGCAATGGCTGGCGGCGTAGCCTTCGCTGCGCAGCGCATAGAGCACGGTTTCGGCGATGGCCGCTTCGTCTTCGACCACCAGGACATGGGTAACAGGGGCTGTCATGGCGCGCAGCATAGCCGCTGCGGCCCGTGCCCCGTACACTGCCGCCCATGAACTATCGCCACGCCTTCCACGCCGGCAACCACGCCGATGTCCTCAAGCACATCGTGCAGCTGGCCCTGATCGACAGCTTCAAGCGCAAGGACAGCCCGTTCTTCGTGCTCGACACCCACGGCGGTGCCGGCCGCTACCTGCTGGCCAGCGAAGAAAGCCGCAAGACCCTGGAAGCCGAATCCGGGGTCATGCGGCTGATGGCCCAGCCCAAGCTGCCGGAGGTGGTCGAGCGCTACCTCAAGGCGGTGCAGGCCGACAATCCGGTCGGCGCGATGATCGCCTACCCCGGCTCGCCGCTGCTCAGCGCGCAGGCCATGCGCCCGCAGGACCGCATGGCGGTGTGCGAGCTGCAGGAGGATGAGGCCGCTTCGCTGAAGACCCTGTTCGCCCATGACAGCCGCGTCGGCGTGCACCCCGGCGACGGCTACGCGCTGCTGCGCTCGCTGCTGCCGCCCAAGGCCAACGGTGCCAAGATCGGCCGCGGCCTGGTCCTGATCGACCCGCCGTACGAGGCCCAGGATGCCGAGTACCAGGCCATCCTTGCCGCGCTGGCCGAGACCCTGGCGCGCTGGCCGCAGGCCACCTGTGCGGTCTGGTTCCCGATCAAGCAGCGCCGCACCATCCTGCATTTCCTGCGCAAGGCCACCGCGCTGCCGGTGAAGTCGGCACTGACCATCGAATTCCTGGTCCGCCCGGACGACTCCCCGCTGCGCCTCAACGGCAGCGGCATGCTGGTGCTCAATGCCCCCTGGCAGTTCGACCGCGTGGTCGGCCCGGCCCTGCCGGCCTTGCGCCAGCACCTGGGCGAGCCCGGCGCCAGCACCCGCCTGGACTGGCTGAAGACGGCCGAATGAGGGCCTTCACGAGGCTGTACGACCGTGAGCCTTTCGTTCACGGAACGCAGCCCCGGTGATGACACAATCGATGGACCACCAAGGAATCACCCGGTATGGCCACTCGCAACCGCATGCCGCCCTGGCATGAGATCTTCAAGGCTCCCAGCGGCCACGAGCTGCTGATCCGCCCCATCCGCCCCGAAGATGGCGCGCCGCTGCAGGCCGCCTTCAGCCTGTTCGGGCCGGAAGAAATCCGCGATCGTTTCCTGCAATCGGTGACCGAGCTGTCACCGGAAACCACCCAGCGCCTGACCCATCCCAACCCGAAGACCGAGATCACCCTGGTCGCCGCCGAGTCGCTGCCTGCTGGTGAGGCCGTGGTCGGCGCGGTGGCCCGCGCCTCGATCATCCCCGGTACCCGGGAGGCCGAGTACGCGATCCTGATCAGCCGCTTCCTGATCGGCCAGGGCCTGGGCCGCCAGCTGATGCGCAAGCTGGTGAAATGGGGCCGCGGCAAGTACCTGGACCGCCTGTATGGCGATGTCGCCGCCGATAACGAGCCGATGAAGCAGCTGGCCGCCTCGCTGGGCTTCAAGCCGGTCCCCCATCCGAACGGGGCCGAAGGGCTGGTGCGGATGGTGCTGGAACTGGACAACTGACGGCAGCGCCGGGCCCTGCCCGGCGATGTTGATCCGACCGCTGCGCTCGCCGGGCATGGCCCGGCGCTACCCCGGTCACGCAACGATCATGGGCCAGGCGGGGGCTTCTGCTAAAATCCGCGGTTCATGTCGCGTACTCAATATCCCGCCCCGCCGCTGCCACGTGCCGGCCAGCTTCGCGCCTGGTGGCGCGCCCCCGCCTCGCCCACTGCCCTGGCCTGGTATCTGGCCCAGGCAGCGCGCACGCATGACGCGCCGCTGCTGGTGGTGGCCCGTGACAACCACGGTGCCAACCAGATCGAAGCGGATCTGCATACCCTGCTGGGAGGCGACCCGAGCCTGCCGGTGGTGGCGTTCCCGGACTGGGAGACGCTGCCCTACGATCGCTTCAGCCCGCACCCGGACATCATTTCGCAGCGCCTGTCGGCCCTGCACCGCCTGCCCACGCTGAAGCGCGGCCTGGTGGTGGTGCCGGTGCAGACCCTGCTGCAGCAGCTGGCTCCCCGCAGCTATGTCATCGGCGGCAGCTTCAATCTTGAAGTCGGCCAGCGTCTGGACCTGGAAGCGGAGAAGCGTCGCCTGGAAAGCGCCGGCTACCGCAACGTGCCGCAGGTGATGGACCCGGGTGATTTCGCCGTGCGTGGCGGCCTGCTTGACGTCTACCCGATGGGCGCCGACGAGCCGCTGCGGGTGGAACTGCTGGACGAGGACATCGATTCGATCCGTGCGTTCGATCCGGAAAGCCAGCGCTCGCTGGACAAGGTCGAGGCGGTGCACATGCTCCCCGGCCGCGAAGTACCGATGGACGACGCCAGCATCGCCCGGGTGCTGGCGACCCTGCGCGAGCGCTTCGACGTCGATACCCGACGCAGTTCGCTGTACCAGGACCTGAAATCGGGCCTGGCCCCGGCCGGCATCGAGTACTACCTGCCGCTGTTCTTCGAGCGCACCGCCACCCTGTTCGACTACCTGCCTGCCGGCAGCCTGCCGGTCGTCTGCGTGGGCGCCGCTGAAGCGGCAGAGACGTTCTGGACGCAGACCGGCGAGCGCTACGAGCAACGCCGCCATGATGTAGAACGACCGCTGCTGCCACCGTCGGCGCTGTACCTGTCGCCGGACCTGCTGCGCGAGCGTTTGAACGACGCACCGCGCATCGAGGTTTGGGCCGCCGATCACGCCCGCATCGCCGAGGCGCATGCGCTGGGCGACCAGCCGTTGCCGCCGCTGCCGGTGGCCGCGCGCGAGGCACCGGCCGGTGACGCGCTGAAATCCTTCCTTGGCCATTACCCTGGCCGGGTGCTGATCGCCGCCGATTCGCCGGGCCGTCGCGAGGCCCTGCTGGAGGTGCTGCAGGCCGCCGAGCTGAAGCCACCGGTGGTGGCCGACCTGCTGTCCTTCCTGGCCAGCGACGAACGCTTCGCCATTGCCGTGGCGCCGCTGGAAGACGGCTTCGCCCTGGATGCGCCGCACATCGCGGTGCTGACCGAACGCCAGCTGTTCCCCGAGCGCGCCGGCAGCACCCGTCGCACGCGCCGCGCCGGACGGGAGCCGGAAGCGATCATCCGCGATCTGGGCGAACTGACCGAAGGCGCGCCGATCGTGCACGAGGACCATGGCGTCGGCCGCTACCGCGGACTGATCGCGATGGACGTCGGCGGCATGCCCGGCGAGTTCCTCGAAATCGAGTACGCCAAGGGCGACCGCCTGTACGTGCCGGTCGCACAGCTGCACCTGATCAGCCGCTATTCCGGTGCGTCCGCCGAAACCGCGCCACTGCATTCGCTGGGCGGCGAGCAGTGGAGCAAGGCCAAGCGCAAGGCCGCCGAGAAGGTGCGCGATGTAGCCGCCGAGCTGCTGGAGATCCAGGCCCGCCGCCAGGCGCGTGCCGGACTGGCACTGCAGGTGGACCGCGCGATGTACGAGCCGTTCGCCGCCGGTTTCCCGTTCGAGGAAACCCCCGACCAGCTGGCTGCCATCGACGCCACCCTGCGTGACCTGGCCAGCAGCCAGCCGATGGACCGCGTAGTCTGCGGCGACGTGGGCTTCGGCAAGACCGAAGTTGCCGTGCGCGCCGCGTTCGCTGCCGCCAGCGCTGGCAAGCAGGTGGCGGTGCTGGTGCCGACCACGCTGCTGGCCGAACAGCATTACCGCAATTTCCGCGACCGCTTCGCCGACTATCCGATGAAGGTCGAAGTACTGTCGCGCTTCAAGAGCACCAAGGAGATCAAGGCCGAGCTGGAGAAGGTCGCCGCCGGCACCATCGACGTCATCGTCGGTACCCATCGCCTGCTGCAGCCGGACGTGAAGTTCAAGGACCTGGGCATGGTCGTCGTCGACGAGGAGCAGCGCTTCGGCGTGCGCCAGAAGGAGGCGCTGAAGGCACTGCGCGCCAACGTGCACCTGCTGACCCTGACCGCCACGCCGATTCCGCGTACGCTGAACATGGCCATGGCCGGCCTGCGCGACCTGTCGATCATCGCCACCCCGCCGCCGAACCGGCTGGCCGTGCAGACCTTCATCACCCAGTGGGACAACGCGCTGCTGCGCGAAGCCTTCCAGCGCGAGCTGGCACGCGGTGGCCAGCTGTATTTCCTGCACAACGACGTGGAGAGCATCGGCCGCATGCAGCGCGAGCTGTCCGAGCTGGTGCCCGAAGCGCGCATCGGCATCGCCCATGGGCAGATGCCCGAGCGCGAGCTGGAAAAGGTGATGCTGGACTTCCAGAAGCAGCGCTTCAACGTGCTGCTGTCGACCACGATCATCGAATCGGGCATCGACATCCCCAACGCCAACACCATCATCATCAACCGTGCCGACCGCTTCGGCCTGGCCCAGCTGCACCAGCTGCGTGGCCGCGTCGGTCGTTCGCACCACCGCGCCTACGCCTACCTGGTCGTACCCGACCGTCGTTCGATCACGCCGGATGCGGAAAAGCGCCTGGAAGCGATCGCCTCGATGGACGAACTGGGTGCCGGCTTCACCCTGGCCACCCACGATCTGGAAATCCGCGGCGCCGGCGAACTGCTGGGCGAGGACCAGAGCGGGCAGATGGCCGAAGTCGGCTTCAGCCTGTACACCGAGCTGCTTGAACGCGCAGTGCGCAGCATCAAGCAGGGCCATCTGCCCGACATCGATGCCGGCGAAGAAGCGCGGGGCGCCGAGGTCGAGCTGCACGTGCCGGCGCTGATTCCGGACGACTACCTGCCGGACGTGCACACCCGCCTGACGCTGTACAAGCGCATTTCCAGCGCGCGCGACAGCGATGCGCTGCGCGAACTGCAGGTGGAGATGATCGACCGCTTCGGCCTGCTGCCGGATGCGGCCAAGAACCTGTTCGCCATTGCCGAGCTGAAGCTGCAGGCCAGCTCGCTGGGCATCCGCAAGCTGGACCTGGGTGAGAACGGTGGCCGCATCGTGTTCGAATCCAAGCCGAACATCGATCCGATGGCGGTGATCCAGCTGATCCAGAAACAGCCGAACCTCTATGCCATGGACGGTCCGGACAAGCTGCGCGTCAAGCATCCGCTGCCGCTGCCCGAAGACCGCTTCAATGCCGCGCGGGCACTGCTGTTGACCCTGGCCCTGCGCTGATCGATCTGCAGGGTGCCGGTCCGCCGCGGGCGGCAGACCGGCCCCCTTTCCGTTTCCTGCGCCCGCGACAAGGAGTGTTGCCGTGAATCGTTTCGCCCCCCTTCTGCTCGCCACCAGCCTGGGCCTGCTTGCGGCCTGCCACAGCGGCATGAGCAACCGCGATTACCTGCATGAGAATGTCGCCAGCTGGAACGGCACGGTCAGCATGGTCGAGCAATGGACCAACGGCCCGAACGGCGAATCCTTCCATGCGTCGCTGCAGGACGGCAAGAGCATGCAGCAGCATCGCTTCGGCCTGAAGAACGCGCGCAAGGAAATCGCCGACCGGCGGGTCTTCGTCCAACAGTTCACTCATGGCAAGGACGCCGATGCACTGCACCAGAACCTGCTCGATTCCCTGAAGAGCACCGAACAGATGTTCGCCGTGATGGAACAGCTGGCCGCCCTGCCCGATGGCTACAGCGAAGAACAGGTCACCCCGCTGCTGCAGACGCTGGATGAGGCCGTGACCAGAATGGACGAAGACATGCAGACCCTGAGCGACGCGCAGGACGCCTTCGCCAAAGCCCATCGCATCCACCTGCAGACCACCGGCTGATCCGCGCAGCCCCGGTTGCGATGCGGCCGGGGCCAGAATACTGCATGCGACTGAACGCACAGCCCCACGCGGGGCCATTGATGGCCCCCGCGTGACACCGATGCGGGTACCCTATGCGCCGCCCCGGCCCGCTCTCGCGGGCCTTTCCGTTTTCTGCGCAGCTTCGCCGCGCCGCCAGTTCCGATGCCCCAGCCCAGACCTCCCGACCTCCTGCACGCGCAGGCCTGCCTGATCGACGCCCTGTCGATGTCGCTGCAGATGCGTGATGCCTATACCCGCCACCACTGTGACCGCGTGGGCCTTCTTGCGCAGCACCTTGCCCTGCACTGCGACCTGGATGAGGACGCCTGTGCGCAGGTCGGCCTGGCCGCGCGCTTCCACGACATCGGCAAGATCGGCATCCCCGACGAGGTACTGCTGAGCCCGCGCCGGCACAGCGACGAAGAGCGCGCGATCATGCGCGAGCACCCGGTGCGCGGCGAGCACATTTTCCTGGCCACCGGCCGCAGTGATGCCGCGCCGGTCGCGCGACTGATCCGTGCCCATCATGAAGCGTTCGATGGCAGCGGCTATCCCGATGGCCTGCACGGCGAGGCCATTCCGCTCGGCGCCCGCATCGTCACCATTGCCGATGCCTACGATGCAATGACCAGCGTGCGCCCTTACCGCGCGGCGATGGAGCATGAGACGGTGCTGCGCATCCTTGATGAGCAGGCCGGTGGGCTTATCGATCCGTATGTGCTGGGTCGCTTCCACGGCATGCTCAAGCGCGAGCCCGCGCTGGCCTGATGAATACACCGAACTGAAATCCACGCGGAATTCGATTGATGTGTATGCACGGTCGCGCCATGCTCGACCTGCGGCCAATCGTGGGCGGTCTTCTACCATGCGATCACAGAGCGAACAGAGCGACATCAATCAGGAGTACCTCCTGTTGCAGGACGCAGCGACAAGGAAGGACGCCACCTTCCTTCCGCGCATCCTGCTTGCACTCGATGACGATTCCGAGCACATCGATTTGATGAAGGACCTGATTGGACTGGCGGAATCGTTCGATGCGCAGTGCTACCTTTCGGCTGTTCTCGATGCAACCAGCACGCTCGCAAACCGTGCCCCGGACTGGCTCGATGTCATCACGTATCGCATCATGAACTCTCGACCGTATCTTCAACTTTATGGAGAGTTGCTGAACCAGCATCACGACAGGAACCGTATCGCGACCTATCTGCGCGGGTTTCTCGAAAGAAATCCTGAAAAGAGGCCGCAAGCAGCAATGATGATTGCATCGATTCCGAACCAGCCCCGCCAGCTCAGGATCGGCAGCCATTGGAAGGCAGAAAAAACCCGGCTTTCGCCGGGTTTTTCGTTCCACTCACTCCGGTGCGCTTACCAGATCACCACGCGCTTGTCGTCGGCACGCACCATCGCATCACCGGCCTTGCACTGGAACGCGGCGGCATAGGACGGCATGTTCGACGGCGCGCCGTTGGCACGGAAGCTCGCCGGTGCATGCGGATCGGTGTTCAGGCGCACGCGCAGCTCACCGTCGGTGAAGTTGCGACGCCACACGGTGGCCCAGTTCATGAAGAAGCGCTGGTCCTGGCTGTGACCGTCCACCTCGACGTTCGCCTTCGGGTTCTCCTTCAGCGCCATCTGCAGGGCATCGTAGGCCACGGTCAGGCCACCCAGATCACCGATGTTCTCGCCCAGGGTCAGCTTGCCCTTCACGAACACGCCCGGCACCGATTCATAGCCGTCGAACTGCGCGACCAGCCGGTCGGTGCGTTCGGTGAAGGCCTTGCGGTCGCTGTCGGTCCACCAGTTGTCGAAGTTGCCGTTGGCGGCGAACTGGCTGCCCGAGTCGTCGTAGCCGTGCATCATCTCGTGGCCGATGACCGCACCGATGCCACCGTAGTTCAGCGCCGGATCGGCCTTGGCATCGAAGAACGGTGCCTGCAGGATCGCCGCCGGGAACACGATCTCGTTCTTGGTGGCGTTGTAGTAGGCATTGACGGTCTGCGGGGTCATGCCCCACTCGGTCTTGTCCACCGGCTTGCCGATCTTGTCCAGCATGTAGCGGTAGTTGAACGCACGCGCTGCCTGCATGTTGCCCAGATAGCTGTCACCGTTGGTCTGCAGGCCCGTCCACTCACGCCACTTGTCCGGGTAACCGATCTTCGGGGTGAAGCTGGCCCACTTTTCCAGTGCCTTCTTCCTGGTTTCCTCGCCCATCCACGGCAGCTGCTCCAGGCGCGCCTTCAGCGCCACCGACAGGTTCTGCACCAGGTGCTGCATGGCCTCCTTCGATTCGGCCGGGAATACCGCGTCCACGTACAGCTGGCCCAAGGCTTCGCCCATGCCGCCGTTGACCGACTCCAGCACACGCTTCCAGCGCGGCTGCATTTCCTGCTGGCCGCGCAGGGTCTTGCCGTAGAACTCGAAGTTGGCCTTCTCGAACTGGCTGCTCAGGTACGGCGAGGCGTCGTCGATGGTGTGGAAGCGCAGGTAGGACTGCCAGGTGGCGGCCGGCACGTCGGCCAGCATCTTGTCCATCTCGCTGAAGAAGCCCGGCTGGGCCAGCGAGAACTTCTGCGCGGCCGGCACCTTCAGGGTGTCAAACAGCGCGGTCCAGCTGAAGTTCGGGGTCAGCTTGTCCGCATCGGCGGCGCTGAGCGGGTTGTAGCGCTTGGCCGGGTCACGCATTTCGATGCGCGACATCGAGGCCTTGGCCAGGCGGGTCTCGAACGCCATCACCGCCTTGGCCTGTTCGGCAGCCTGCGCCGCGTCCACGCCGGACAGCGTCAGCACCTGCGCGATGTAGGCCACGTAGGCGTCGCGGATCCTGGCCTGCGCGTCGTCGAAGTAGTAGCCCTTCTCCGGCAGGCCCAGGCCGCCCTGGCCGACGTAGGCAATGACGTTGGCCGAATCCTTGTAATCGGCATTGGCGAACAGCGAGAACAGCACGCCCTGGCCCTGCGCCTGGCTGTCGCGCAGGTACTGGGTGATGGCGGCGGTGTCGTTCAGCGCGCCGATCTTGTCCAGCGTCGGCTGCAGCGGCGCCAGGCCGGCGGCCTCGATCTTCGCTTCGTCGTTGCCGGTCTTCCAGATGTCACCGATCTTGGCTTCCACCGAGCCGGCCTTGGCCTGGCTGGCGGCGGCCTGCTGCACCAGCGCGTGCTGCACTTCCAGCGAGCGCTCGCGCAGGATCTCGAAGCTGCCCCAGGTGGTCTGGTCGCCCGGCACCGGGTTGGCCTTCAGCCACTTGCTGTTGACGAAGCCGTTGAGGTCGGTGCACGCGGCGATGGACGGATCCAGATCGGCGCTGTTGAGGCTGATCAGCGCGGTCTTGATCTGCGACTGGTCGAACGCCGGCTTGGCGGCGTCGGCAACGGGCGCGGTCTCGTTCTTGCCACAGGCGGCGAGCGAAGCGGCGATGGCGATGGTCAGGCCCAGCGGGACCAGATTGCGGACATTCATGGCGTGTCTCCAACGGCGAATCGTCCAGCGTAGCCGCTGCGGCGATGGTGGGGACCGGCCAAAGGTCACAGGGGAACGCCCGCGGTCGCAACCGGGTAGGTGCGGACCGTTGGTCCGCACACACCCAGCAGGGGAATACCCACCAACGGTGGGTATCTACCGCGCCTTGCCCTGGTTGGCCACGGCTTCGGCGGCCTTGCGTGCCGCTTCCGGATCACCCAGGTAACGGAACGACTTCACTGTGAGGTCATCGTTCAACTCGAACAGCAGCGGAATGCCGGTCGGGATGTTCAGCTCGAGGATTTCCTCGCGCGAGACGTTGTTGAGGTACTTGTACAGCGCGCGCAGCGAGTTGCCGTGGGCGGTGACCAGCACGGTCTTGCCATCCTTCAACTGCGGCGCGATGGCGTCGTGCCAGTACGGCAGCACGCGGTCGAGCGTCGTGGCCAGCGATTCGGTGCCCGGCAGCGCGTTGCGATCCAGCCCGGCATAGCGGCGGTCGTGGATCGGGTGGCCCGGATCTTCCAGGTCCATCGCCGGCGGCGGGATGTCGTACGAACGGCGCCACACCTTGACCTGGTCTTCGCCGTGCTTGGCGGCGGTCTCGGCCTTGTCCAGGCCCTGCAGGCCACCGTAGTGGCGCTCGTTGAGGCGCCAGGACTTGTTCACCGGCAGCCAGTCCTGCTCCAGCTCGGCCAACGCACCCTGCAGGGTATGGATGGCACGCTTGAGCACGGAGGTGTGGGCGACGTCGAACTGCAGGCCTTCCTCGCGCATCAGGCGGCCGGCGGCAGCCGCTTCCCGGCGCCCCTGCTCGGTCAGGTCGACATCGACCCAGCCGGTGAAGCGGTTGTCCAGGTTCCACTGGCTCTGGCCATGGCGCAACAGTACGAGTTTACGGGTCACTGCAGGGTCTCCAACGCGAGGAAAGGCAGGCGGCCATTGTAGCCCCGGCGCCCGCTCACCGCGCCGTGGCGGTGTGGATGTCATCCTGTGGCCGATGAATACACTGATCGACCCCGGGCGCTGGGAAGGCAGCGTCAGCGCCGCCCGCGAACAGCAGAAGCAGCTGGCTACCCGCGTGCAGCGGCAGGACCGGCTGCCCGCTACCGTGCGCTGGCTGGCCGGGCTGGATGTCGGCTTCGAGGAAGACGGCGCGATCACCCGCGCTGCGGCCGTGTTGCTCGACGCGGACACCCTGCAGCCAGTGGCGCAGGAAATCGCCCGCATCCCCACCGTGATGCCCTATATCCCGGGCCTGCTCAGCTTCCGCGAACTGCCGGCGCTGCTGGCTGCGTTGGCATTGCTGCCGCGCGCGCCGGACCTGGTGTTCGTCGATGGCCATGGCATCAGCCATCCGCGCCGGCTGGGCATTGCCGCACACCTGGGCGTGGTGACCGACCTGCCGAGCATCGGCGTGGCCAAATCGAAGCTGGTGGGCCGCTTCATCGAGCCCGACCCTGAGGCCGGCGCGCACACGCCGTTGCTGGACGGCGGCGAGCAGCTCGGCTGGGTGTTGCGCAGCAAGCTGCGCTGCAAGCCGCTGTTCGTCGCCGGCGGGCATCGGGTCAGTGCCGATACCGCGCTGGCCTGGGTGCAGCGCACGCTGCGCGGCTATCGCCTGCCCGAGCCGACCCGGCTGGCGGATCGGCTGGCCTCGCGGCGCGACGAACAGAGGTAGCGCCGGGCACCGGCCGCCACACCCGCTTCAGCGATGCACGTGACCGCGATGGCCCTGCGCATCGGCAGCGGCATGATCGTGCCCGGCGTGATCGTCGTCCTTGCCCGCCGACGGCTGGCCACAGGCTTCGCCGCAGTGGTCGGCTTCGATCTGCAGGGTCACGTGTTCGATACCGAAATCATCGTGCAGGCGATCACCGAGTTCGCGCCGCAGGCGGTCGGCGTCGTCGCCTTCGCGCATCACGATGTGCGCGGTCAGTGCCGGCGTGCTGGACGCCAGCGCCCATACGTGCAGGTCATGCACGTCCAGCACTGCGTCGTGGTCGGACAGGCGGTCGCGGACCCTGGCCACGTCCATGCCCTTGGGCACGCCTTCCAGCAGCACGTTGATGGCCTCGCGCATCAGCACATACGTGCGCGGCAGCACCCACAAACCGATCAGAACGGCCAGGATCGGGTCGATCGGCTTCCAGCCGGTCCATTGGATCAACAGCGCGCCGGCGATCACCGCCACCGAGCCGAGCATGTCGGCCCACACTTCCAGGTAGGCGCCCTTCACGTTGAGGCTCTCGCCGCTGCCGGCCTGCAGCAGGCGCATGGAGATCATGTTGATCACCAGGCCGACCGCGGCAATCACCAGCATGCCGGTGGAGGCGATCTCCTGCGGTTGGCGGAAGCGACCGATGGCTTCCCACAGGATGTAGCCGGCAACCACGAACAGCATTGCGCCGTTGATCATCGCGCCCAGTGCTTCAAGACGTGCATAACCGTAGGTGCGGCGGGCATCCGGCGGGCGCCGGCTCAGCCGCACGGCCACCAGCGCGATCATCAGCGCCAGGGTGTCGGTAGCCATGTGCGCGGCATCGGACAGCAGTGCCAGACTGTTGGTCCAGAATGCACCGACCACCTCCACGACAAGGAAGGTGGAGGTCAGGCCGAGCGCCCACCACAAGGGTTTCTCGTGGCGGATCTCGGATGGCAGATGATCGTGGTCGTGACCCATGGCAACAGCTCCTTTGCGATGGGAGTCAGGCTACGCCGGCGGGTGTCGGGAAACTATCACGGTGTTTATAACATTGCAGGACACCGATACCTTCGCCAGGCATGGCCCGGCGCTACCGGGTAGCGCCAGGCCATGCCTGGCGGGCGTAGCCGAACAGCAGCCGCGCGCGGTCAGAAGCCGAAGCGCAGGCTGGCCCAGTACGCGCGGCCGGGCTCGTTGTAGGTCGCCGCACCGGCGTCACTGCTGTTGGCCTCGCGGAACAGGCGCTTGTCGGCCAGGTTGTTGACGCCGAAGCCCACGCTGACCGTGTCGGTCACCTTGTAGCGCGCGCTCACGCCCCAGACGTTGTACGCGCCGCGGGTCTGCAGCACGGTGGACGCATCGCAGCTGGCGGTGCAGCGCGGATCGTTGTTGATGTTGGTCGTGGCCGACTCCTGCTTGCCGTAGAAGGTGCCGGTCAGCAGCAGCGACAGCTGCTCGGTGGCCTGCCAGTCCAGCATGGTGTTGACGGTGTACTTGGGAATCACCGACAGCGGCTGGCCGGTGCTCTTGTTTTCGTTCTCCACCATATAGGTGAAGTTGTTGCTCCACTTCAGACGGTCGCCCTGCTCGCCCAGCAGCGGGATCACCAGGTTGCCCTCGAGCCCCTGCACGATGGCCTTGGGTGCATTCTCCCAGCGGAAGATGCGGCCCTTGCGGTCGGCCGTCAGGCCGATCTGGGTGTAACCGGCCTGGATCTTGTCCTTGTAGTCATTGTGGAAATAGGTCAACGAGGCCTGCCAGCCGCTCTGCGGTGCCCACTCCACGCCCAGTTCCTTGTTCAGGCTGGTCTCTGCCTTGAGATCCGCATTGCCCTGCATGTAGCAGCCGGCGCCCAGGCTCGGCAACGCGTTCGGGCAGCCGTTGCCACGGGTGTAATACAGATAGTCCGGGTTGGACTGGTACAGGTTCGGCGCCTTGAAGGCGCGTGCGATGCCGCCCTTGACCACCCAGTCACTGTTGAGCCGGAACTGCGCGTTGAGGCTCGGACTGGTGTTGTTGCCGAACTGGCTGTGATGGTCGAAACGCAGGCCCGGGGTCACGATCCAGCGCTCGCCGAGGTAGATGTTGTCTTCCACGTAGACGGCGGTGGTCTGTGCATCGGCCTTGCCGCGTGCGCGATCGGCCGAAAGGCCCGGAATACCACCACCGCTGCTGCTGGACTGGCTCATCGAATAGGGATCGGTCAGCCGGCTGTCGAGGTATTCGAAGCCCAGCGTCCACACGTTCTCGGCACCGCCGAGGGTGGTCGGGAAGCTGACCTCGCCGTCCAGCTGGTAGTTGCGCAGGCGCGAGGTCGACCAGTCGGCGCCATTGAAGCTGCCTTCCGGGCCACCGGCCAGGCCTTCGTTGATGCGCGAATTGTTGACCCCTTCCACCGCTGCGGTCAGCCGCGAGCTGACATCGCCCCAGCGTCCGCGATGGGTGATCGCGCCGGTGGTGCGATACATGCGGTTGGTCTCGGCCTGCTGCTCGGCCAACGCGGCCAGGTCGACGCTGGTGGAGGTACCAGTGGTACTGACCGCACGATCGCCGGCATAGATGTTGCCCTGACGGCTGGTACCGGCCTCGAACTCGACCACCTGGTCGGCGGTCACGTCCCAACGCAGCAGCGCGTTGACGTCGCGGTTCTTGACGCCTTCGCGGCCCGCCGGCGGTACCGCATTGGCACCGGTGGCGAAGTCGCGGTTGAGATCCAGCGAATCGGCATCGGTCCTGTTGAGGTTGCCGTACAACCGGAACGACAGCGTGTCGGTCATCGGCCCGCTCAGCTGCAGGCCGAGGCGCTCGCTGCCGCCCTCGGCACTGTGTTCGGGCGCCAAGCCGTACAGGTCAACCGCACCGGTCAGGTCGCCGGTCGGGCGCTTGGTGATGATGTTGACCACGCCACCGGAGGCACCCGAGCCATAGCGTGCCGCCGCCGGGCCACGCAGCACTTCGATGCGTTCGATCATTTCCGCCGGCACCCAGTTGGTATCGCCGCGCGTGTTGCGCTCGCCACTGCGGCCCATGCGCACCGCGTCGCGTGCACCCACGCGCTTGCCGTCGATCAGGATCAGGGTGTTTTCCGGCCCCATGCCGCGCAGATCGATCTGCCGGTTGTTGCCGTACTGGCCCGATGCACTGTTGCCGGTCAGATTGACGCCGGGCATCGTCCGCAGCAGTTCGGCGATGTCGTTGACCGGCGGCCGCTTGGCGATGTCCTCGGCGGTGATGGTGGAGGTGCCCAGCGCCTGTCGCGCGATCTGCGAGGCAGTGACATGCACGGTGTCGATATCGGTGGCATCGGTTTCCGCATGGGCGGTGACGGCAGCGGTGGCCAGCAATGCAGCGACGGCGAGCGCCAGAGGGCGCGGTGAAAGAGTGTTTGCAGGCATGTTCTGGACCTTCTGGCAGGGCAACGGAAGCCTCTGGCATGGGGCACGAGGCGGCGACGGGGGAGGCGGAACGATCACTGCGGGATGCCCGCAGGTCGGTTCCTGCCGTCATTTTTTCATAAATGCGAGTGATTCTCAAATGCGTCAACGCATTGCGGCATCGGCCGGCATGTGCTTCATCCGCGTTTTTCGGCCTGCATGGCGCTTAAACTGGCCGGCTTCCCTGCCATCAACCGTCGACAGCCGCAGCCGATACCGTGGTCTGTTGTGCGCCGTTAGAGATCGACGTGGATACACCCCAACTGGACGAAGCCAGCCAACCGCTGGCTCAGGCCTGGCAGCAGTGTCTGCTGCTGGCCGGCCCCGCCGCCGCCGCGCTGCTGCATGCCGTGGCCGCCGATGCACCGCCGACGCTGGCGCAGCGCTTCTACGAAGTGCTGCTGCAGGACACGCGTGCGCGCCGCTTCCTGTCCCACGAACAGGTCAAGCAGCGCCTGCAACCGGCGATGCAGCGTTGGCTGGCCCAGCTGCTGACCACCGATGCGGATGGCATTGCCGCGACCGTCGCCGCACAACGGGTGATCGGCGATGTGCACGCGCGGGTCGGCATTCCGGTGGACCTGGTGGCCCGCGGTGCGCGCGTACTCAAGCACGAGCTGTTCATCCGCCTGCGCGCCGATGCCGCTGACAACGACACCGCCTTCGCCGCCATCGATTGCCTCAGCGCGATCATGGACATCGCCATGGAAGGCATGACGCTGGCCTATACGCACGCCCGTGAGCGCTCTTCGCGCACCGATGCGGCGTACCGGCTGTTCTCGCTGGTGCAGAACGTCAGCACCGAGCGCGAGCGCCAGCGCGCCCTGCTGCTGGATTGGGAAAACAGCCTGCTGTACACCCTCGCCGGCCATGCGACCGGTGCCGACAACGCCAGTCTGGCGAGCTCGGAATTCGGCCTGTGGTTCACCCACAAGGGCATTCCCAGCTTCGGCGAAAGCAGCGAGACGCAGCAGGTGGGCCAGCTGATGGCACGCATCGACGGCCACCTGCAGCGCGCCACGGATGAAGATCCGGCACGGCGGCTGACCGCCCTGCCGATGATCCGCGAAGACCTGGCCACCATCCGCAACCTGATGACCCTGCTGTTCGAACGCATCGGTGAACTGGATGCGGGCAGCGATGCGTTGACCAACCTGCTCAACCGGCGCTTCCTGCCGACCGTGCTGCGCCGTGAGATCGAGTTGTCCACGCGCAACCACACGCCGTTCTCGCTGCTGTTGCTGGACCTGGACCATTTCAAGGCGATCAACGATGGTCACGGTCATGACGCCGGCGACCGTGCGCTGCAGCACGTTGCCGCCCTGCTCGGCCAGCAGACCCGTGGCAGCGACTACCTGTTCCGCTACGGCGGCGAGGAGTTCGTGGTGGTGCTGGTGGCGGCAAGCGAGTCGCAGGCGGAGGTGATCGCCGAAAGCCTGCGCCGGCAGATCGCGCAGTCGCCGATCACCCTGCCCGATGGACAGACGCTGGCGCTGACCGCGAGCATCGGCGTGGCCGGACACGATGGTCATCCCGATTACGAGCGGCTGATGGCGCGCGCCGACGCGGCGATGTATGCCGCCAAGCGACAGGGCCGCAACCGGGTGGTGGTGGCCGACGACGCACTGCCGGAAGCTCCGGGACGACGCGCGTTGCAACGTTGAGCCTGCAGCGCGCGTGACGTGGCGCCGGGCGGTCTCGACGCTACGCAGCGTCCTTGCGCGGTATGCGCCACGTCGCCCACCACGTCAGTGCCAGCAGCGCGATGCCCGCGCCCAGCGCGCACACCGCCGGCCACCCATGGCGCGCCTGCGTCCAGGTGCCCGCTGCAGCCCCCACACCGCTGCCCACGGCATAGAACAGCATGTACAGCGCCACCAGGCGTCCATGCTGTTCGGCCGGTGCACGCAGCAGCAGGGCCTGGTTGGACACATGCAACGCCTGCCCGCCCAGATCCAGCACCACTACTCCCAGCAGCAACAGGGCCAGCGAGTACGGCAGGCCAAGCAACGGCACCCAGGCGACCAGCATCAGCAGCAGCGCCCCAAGGCTCACCCGGTGGGCAAGGCCACGATCCATCCAATGCCCGACCCGCGCTGCCAGCAGTGCGCCGATGATGCCGGCCAGGCCCAGCGCGCCGATGGCGGCGGTCGACCAGTTCAACGGCGGCGCCGACAACGGCAGTGGCACCGCGGCCCAGAACACGTTGAGACCGGCAAACAGGAACAATGCCAGCGGCCCGCGTTCGCGCAGCGCGCGATCCTGCCGCAGCATATCGGCCATCGAACGCAGCAGGTTGCGCCACGACGGCGGCATTGCGGGCACCGGCACGTGCGGCAGACGCCGCCACAGCAGCAGTGCCAGCGCCGCCATCAGCAATGCCGACAGCAGGTACACCGCGCGCCATCCCGCTACGGCGGCTACCGCACCTGAGACCACGCGTGCCGACAGGAGGCCGATGAACACGCCGCCCTGGACCATGCCGACCACCCGCCCGCGTTGCTCCGGTGCAGCGAGGTTGGCGGCGTAGGCGATCAGCCCCTGGGTGAGCGCGGTACCCAGCAGACCCGCCAGCAGCATGCCCGACAGCAACCACGCGGTGCTGCGGGCGGCGGCCAGCCATAGCAGCGCCACCACCAGCGCCAGCAGTTGCACCCGCAGCAGCCGACGGCGGTCGCCACGGTCGGCCAACGGCAGCAGCCCGAGCAGGGCCAGCACGCTGCCGGCCTGGGTGGCAGCCAGCACTGCACCGGCCACGGCGGCATCCAGGGCGAAATCGTGGGCCAGGCGCTCCAGCAGCGGCTGCGCGAAATAGACATTGGCCACGCTGGCACCGGCAGCAATGGCGAGCAGGCCCAACACGGGGCGGGACAGCGAAGGCATCATCAGTTTGGTTGCATTTTGAAACCAGGTGCACGGTAGCGCCACTGGTTTTAAACTGCAACCACAATCGAGGGAGTCCGCTATGCACGCCAACAGCCCCTGCCCCGTGGCCCGCAGCGCCGATCTGCTCGGCGACCGCTGGGCGTTGCTGGTCATCCGCGATGCCTTCGATGGCGTCAGTCGCTTTGGCGATTTCCAGCGCAGCCTGGGCGCGGCGCGCAACATCCTCAGCGACCGCCTGCGGCGCCTGGTCGAGGCGGGGCTGCTGGTGCAGCAGCCCGCCGCCGATGGCAGCGCCTACCACGACTATGTGCTGACCGCGGCCGGCCAGGACCTGTTCCCGCTGCTGGTGGCCCTGCGCCAATGGGGAGAACGGCATTGCTTCGCTGCTGGCGAAGCACACTCGCAACTGATCGAATCCAGCAGTCGCCGGCCACTGCCCTACATGCAACCCCATGGCCGTGACGGCCAGCCCGTGCGCGCCGCCGATACCCGCGTGCGCAAGCTCAAGGGGGAAGGCGGCCGGGCCTGATCCGCCCGTTCGCGCACACCGGTGGCGTCCGTGGGCGGTTAGCATCGCTCGTCTCCTGCCGCTGGATGCCGCCGATGCCGAACCACGCCCGAACCCTGTCGATCCTGCTGCCACTGGTCCTGCTGCTGGCCGCACCACCGGTCTCTGCCCGCGACGTGGCAGCACCTGCAGAGCACGTGGACAGCGACGGCCCTTACCTGTTCCGTGAGGGCGCGCAGCTGAAAGCGCAGTGGATCTGCCAGGACCAGGTGGAAACCCACAGCGTGCAGGCCGGCACCGATGGCACGGAGGTTGCCGCGCGCTGCGGCTACCCGCATGCGGTGCATGTGCTGCCGCCGAACGCGCCGTCGGCATCGGTACTGCCGGCCGTGCCGCGCATCGTCGCCGTGTCCGACATCCACGGCCAGTACGCGCTACTGGTCCGCCTGCTGCGCGCCAACCGGGTGATCGACACGCAGGACCGCTGGGCACTGGGCACGGATACGCTGGTGATCGCCGGCGACGTGTTCGATCGCGGCCCGCAGGTGACCGAAGCGTTCTGGCTGCTGTATGGCCTGCAGCAGCAGGCCGCCGCCGCCGGTGGCGCGGTGCATTTCGTGCTCGGCAACCACGAGACCATGGTGCTGTACGACGACCTGCGGTACGTCAACCCGAAGTACCTGCGCAGCGCGCAGCTGCTCGGTCGCAGCTACCCGCAGCTGTATGCTGCCGACTCGGTGATCGGCCAGTGGCTGCGCACGCGGCCGGTGCTGCTGCAGATCGGCGATACCCTGTTCCTGCATGGCGGCATCTCGCCCGACGCGGTGCAGATGGCAGTGGACCCGGCCCGCACCAATGCCGCCTACCAGGCCTCGCTGGGCATTCCCAAGGCCGAGGTGAAGGCGGACCCCGCCACCGCACCGTTGTACGACGGCAAGACCAGCCCGATCTGGTACCGCGGCTACTTCGACGGGCGCCTGGACAGCCAGGGCGTGCAGGCGGTGCTCGACCGTCTCCAGCTCAAGCGCATCGTGGTCGGCCACACCTCGATGCCGCACGTCAGCAGCTTCCACGACGGCCGCGTGATTGCCATCGACAGCAGCATCAAGAATGGCGAGAACGGCGAACTGCTGTTCATCGAGGACGGCAAGCTCAGCCGTGGCCTGCTGGACGGAACGCGGGTGCCGCTGGCCAAGGGCGAGCCCGGCCTGCAGGACTGAACGAAGGGCCAGCGCCGGGTGCGCCCAGGCCGCCCACGCCTGCCACCTCCCCCCCGTTTGCCGCTACCCTCGGCAGCCGAGAGGCCCGCCCTGTCCAGCGGGCGGCCCATCCGCCCCCAGGAGCCCCGCGCATGCGCGTACTCATCGCAGAAGACGACCCGGACATCGCCTCTGGCCTGTGCGCCTCGATGCGCCGGCAGGGGCACGTGGTCGACCACGTGGACAACGGCGCGCATGCCGATGCAGCCCTGAACTCCACCCAGTACGCGCTGCTGGTGCTGGACCTGGGCCTGCCGCAGCTGGACGGCCGCGATGTGCTGCAGCGGTTGCGCCAGCGCGGCGATGGCCTGGCCGTGCTGGTGGTCACCGCACGCGATGGCCTGGCCGAGCGCGTGCGGGTGCTCGACCTGGGAGCCGACGACTACCTGGTCAAGCCCTTCGCCCTGGACGAATTCGAAGCACGCGTGCGCGCGCAGCTGCGCCGGGTCACCAGCAACGGCAACCCCGACCTGCGCATCGGCCGGCTGCGCCTGGACCTGACCGGTCACCGTGTGTGGATAGACGAGCAGACGCTGGAACTGACCGCGCGCGAGTT
Organism: Stenotrophomonas sp. G4; assembly: GCF_003428825.1. Classification (NCBI taxonomy): domain Bacteria; kingdom Pseudomonadati; phylum Pseudomonadota; class Gammaproteobacteria; order Lysobacterales; family Lysobacteraceae; genus Stenotrophomonas; species Stenotrophomonas sp. G4. The sequence goes on along the minus strand of NZ_CP031741.1, from coordinate 1,318,283 downwards.
CGGCCTGCTGTCCGCCCTGGCGGTGCGTGCCGAGCGCATCGTCTCGCGCGCGCAGCTGGTGGAGGCCCTGTGCGACTGGGGCCAGGACCTGACCGACAATGGCCTGGACATCGCCCTGCACCGCCTGCGCCGCAAGCTGCAGCCGGGCGGCATGGGCATCCGCACGGTGCGCGGGCTGGGCTACATGCTGGAAGACGCCAGCGCGTGATCAGCGGACCGCCCAGCCTGCGCCGGCGCCTGCTCGCCTTCCTGGCGCTGCCGATGCTGGGTCTGCTGACCTTCAATACGCTGCTGGCCTACTACATCGCGCTGCACTACTCCAACCGCATCCACGACCGCAACCTGACCGATGACACTGTGTCGTTCGCACAGATGCTCAGCACGATGCCGGTCAGCAGCGACCTGTCCCCGCAGGCACGTTTTCTCATCGAGTACGACCCTGACGGTCACCGCTACTTCAACGTCGACAGCAGCCGCTTGGGCACCATTGCCGGCAACGCCGATTTCAGTGCCTATGCGCCCTCGCAGGACTGCAGCGGCACGCACCCGGCGCTGTACGAAGGCGAGTTGAACGGCCAGCAGGTGCGCATGTCGACGGTCTGCACCCAGGCGATGAACGATCCGCAGGACCAGCTGGCGGTGACCGTGGCCGAAAGCATGGCCGACCGTCGCCAGCGTGCGCGCGAAATCCTGATGATCGTCATTCCGCTGATGGCCATGCTGGCGCTGGGAATGGCCGCGCTGGTCTGGTTCGGCGTCACCCACGGCCTGCGTATCCTGACCCCGTTGACCTCGCGCTTGGCCCAGCGCCGCGGCGAGCTGGCACCGATTTCCGATGCCGACGTGCCCGAGGAAATCCAGCCCTTGATCAGCACCATCGATGGCCTGTTCGCGCGGCAGGCGGAAATGATCACGCTGCAGAACCGCTTCATTGCCGATGCCGCCCACCAGTTGCGCTCGCCGCTGGCGGGCATGGCACTGCACGTGGACCAGGCACTGGCGCACGGCGATCCAGAGACCGTGCGCGAAGCGCTGCAGAACATCCGCCGGCTCAACCAGCGCACTGCACGCGTCAGCACCCAGCTGCTGGCGTTGAGCCGGGCACAGACCGTGCCGGAGACGGTGGAGGCGCTGGATGTATCCGAGCTGGTGCCGCAATGGGTGGGCATGCGCGTGCCCGAAGCGATCCGCGATGGCATCGACCTGGGCTACCTGGGTCCGCAGCAGCCGGTACGGATACTGGGCAACGGCGCACTGCTGCACGAGGCGCTGGACAATCTGATCGACAACGCCCTGCGCTACGCCGGCGCGGATGCGACCGTCACCGTCGGTGTGCAGGCCCTGGACGACAACGATGTCGAGCTGTACGTCGAAGACAACGGCCCGGGCGTGCCCGAGGACGTGATGTCGCGGCTGGGGGAACGCTTCTTCCGCGCGCCCGGCACTGCCGCCAGCGGTACCGGCCTGGGCCTGGCCATCGCCCATGAGGCCGTCGAACACCTGGGCGGACGCCTGGGCTACCTCAACCGCCCCGGCGGTGGCCTGAAGGTGTCCATCACCATACCGTTGCTGAAGGGCCCTTGATCCAGACGGACCGTTGAAAGGTTGCCGAAAATCGCGCTTGCGATGCTGACCTTCCCGACTGCCGCGCTGGAGCCGACTGGTGCCTGCATCCCATGAGTTCTTTCTTCCCGGTGGCCCGCAGGGTGTCCTGCTGATCCATGGCCTGACCGGCACGCCCGCCGAAATGCGCATGCTGGGCAAAGGGCTGAACAACGCGGGCTTCAGCGTGCATGGCGTGCAGTTGCCGGGTCACTGCGGCAGCGTCGAAGACCTGCTGCAGACCCGTTGGGAACAGTGGTACCAGGGCGTGGAAGATGCGGCGGCGGACCTGCGTGGCAAGGTCGACCAGCTGTTCGTCGGCGGCCTGTCGATGGGGGCGGTGCTGGCGCTGGCGCTGGCCGCGCGGCGGCCGGACTGGGTCTCCGGCGTGGGGGTGTACGGCGCCACCTTCCGCTACGACGGCTGGAACATTCCGGCGGTCGCACGCTTCTCGTTCCTGTTGCCGTGGTTCAAGCGCCTGGGCATCGGCCGCGACCGCATGTTCATGGAAGAGCCGCCGTACGGCCTGCGCGACGAGCGCCTGCGTGCGCAGGTCAGCGCCGCCATGCTCTCTGGTGACAGTGCCGCTGCCGGCCTGCCAGGCAACCCGTGGCATGCATTGGCCGAAATGCGTGCACTGAGCGCCTGGACACGGCGTCACCTGCACCAGGTCACGGCACCCTGCCTGGTGATGCATGCCCGCGAGGACGACGTGGCCAGCATGGGCAATGCCGAACTGGTGATCTCGCGCGTCAGCGGACCGACCGAACTGATGGTACTGGAAGACAGCTACCACATGATCACCATCGATCGCGAACGCCGCGAGGTGATCCGCCGCAGCGCGCGCTTCTTCAGCGACATCGGTGAACGTGCGGGCGTGCTGCAGGCGGTCGCCTGAGATGGGATCGCTTGCCACCCTGCTGTGGCTGGTCAACGTGGTGCTCGACACCGGCGGCCAGTTGGCCTTCAAGGCGGCCGCCAGCGAGCCGCAGGATGGCGAAGGCCTGCAGCGCTGGAAACACATGTTCGGCCGTCCCTGGCTGTGGCTGGGCATCGCCTGCTATGTGCTTGAATTCGTCGCCTGGATTGCCTTCCTGTCGCTGGTGCCGTTGTCGCAGGGCGTGCTGCTCGGCTCGATCAACATCGTCGCGCTGATGGTGGCCGGCCGCATCCTGTTCCGCGAGCGGCTGACGCCGTTGCGGGTGACCGGCATGCTGCTGGTCAGCGCCGGCGTTGCCGTGGTCGGAGCCGGAACATGAGGCGGCTGTACCTGGTCGGCTTCCCGCTGCTGATGGCCTTCGACACCCTGGCCCAGCTGTGCTTCAAGTACGCCGGCGACGCCGCGCTGCCGGTCGAAGCCAACAGCGCATGGCTGCTGCGCGTGCTGTCACAGCCTTGGGTATACGGCGCGATGCTCGGTTACGTCGGCGCGTTCTTCACCTGGATGAGCCTGCTGCGGCACGCGCCGATCGGCCCTGCGTTCGCGGCCTCGCATTTGGAAGTGATCAGCGTGCTGTTGCTGTCGGCGTGGCTGCTGCACGAACCGTTGACGCTGCATCACCTGATCGGTGCGGTGCTGATCGTGGCCGGCATCATCTGCCTGGGCCGGGCCGAGGCGGATGATCCACAAGCTGTTATCGAAGCGGTCCCGTGAGCCTGCTGTCGCGCGAGTTGCCTCCCACCGCTGGCCTGCCCCTGCAGGCCAGCGATTTCCTTCCCGGCGGCGGCGACCTGTGCACGATTCTCGCCGAGCAGCTGGGCACGCCGCCGCTGCAGCTGACCTGCTCGGGCACCCATGCCCTGCTGATTGCCCTGCGCACCCTGCGCAGGCGCGCGCCGCAGCGCGATACGGTGATCCTGCCGGCCTATACCTGTCCGCTGGTAGCGATTGCCGTGCACAGCCTCGGCCTGCGCATACACCTGTGCGATGCCCGCCGCGATCATTTCGATTTCGACCCGGTGGCGCTGCACGCCGCAGCCGATGCACGCACCCTGGCGATCATCCCCACGCACCTGGGCGGGCGCGTCGCCGACGTCGATCGCGCATGTGCCATTGCGCACCGCGTCGGTGCCTGGGTGATCGAGGACGCTGCACAGGCACTGGGTGCACGCGTGGCCGGCAACAGCGTCGGCCTGCGCGGAGATATCGGCTTCTTCAGCATGGCCGCCGGCAAGGGCCTGAGCCTGCATGAGGGCGGCCTGCTGCTGACGCGTGATGAAGAACTGCGTGCGGCATTGATCGAGCAGGCCGCACGACACACGCCCTTCAACCCGCGCTGGGAGCTGACCCGCAGCCTGCAGCTGCTGGGCCTGGCGGCCTGCTACCGCCCTACCCTGATGTCGCTGGTGTATGGAAATCCGCTGCGGCGTGCCCTGCGCCGCGGCGACCTGGAAGCTGCGGTGGGTGATGTGTTTCCGTTGGCCATTCCGCAGCATCGCGTCAGCCGCTGGCGGCAGAGCGTCGGTGCACGCGCAGCACAGCGCCTGCCCGATTTCCTGCAGGCGGTCCGTCTGCGTGCGCTGCAGCTGCGCGTGCAGCTGGAGTCGCTACCCGCCGTTGAGGTGGTGGACGGAATGCCAGGCACCCAGGGCACCTGGCCGATGCTGATGCTGCTGCTGCCCAGCGAACGCGCACGTGACAAAGCGCTGTCCGCGCTGTGGCAGCGCGGCCTGGGTGTCAGCCGCATGTTCATCCACGCCCTGCCGGACTATGCCTATCTGCGAGGCGTCGTCGCAGACGCGGACGTACCCAATGCCCGCGACTTCGCCGCCCGCTCCCTGACCGTGGGCAACAGCCCCTGGCTGACCCACGAAGACAGCTGCGAGATCGTGAAGGTACTGGCTGGCCAGTAGAGGCTGAAGCCGGGCAAAGACTGCCTCGCGCTCACTGGCTGAACGCTTCCCGAGTGCCTCCGTACGGGCTTTCAGGTGGAAAGGAACGAGAAAGACGGCCTGCCTACATTGGCCCCGTCGCCGGCATCGTGCCAAGGCCTCTCTTCATCGACGGAGCTGCCCATGCAATGGAGCATCCTGTGTGACTTCGATGGCACCATCAGCCTCGAGGACGTCATCGATTCGCTGCTGGAAAACTTCGGCCAGCCCGGTTGGCAGCAGCTGGAAGACCAGTGGCGCTTGGGCGAGATCGGTTCGCGTGAATGCATGCAGGGCCAGGTCCGCCTGCTGAAGCTGGATCCGGCCACCCTCGATGCACACCTGGACCAGGTACGGATCGATCCGGGCTTCGCCGCTTTCGTCAAACGCGCGCAGGCGTTGGGCCTGCCACTGCGCATCGTCAGCGACGGCCTGGACTACGCAATCCATCGCATCCTCGCCAACCACGGCCTGCCGCCGCTGCCTGTGGTGGCCAACCACCTGCGCTGGTGTAACGACCATTGGCAGCTTGAATCTCCGTACCAGGCCGAAGGCTGCCGCAGCGGCACCTGCAAGTGCACCTGCGCGGCGCAGGCGCGTGCTGACGAAGCTCCCCGCGTGCTGATGATCGGTGATGGCGCCTCGGATTTCTGCGTGTCCGAACACGCCGATTTCGTATTCGCCAAGCGCCGCCTGATTGCCCATTGCACCGACGCCGGCATTCCCCACGCCGCCATCGACACCTTCCACGACGCTACTGCGCTGCTGCCGCGCCTGCTCGACGGCAGTCTGCTTCAGCCCTCGCTTCCGCGGCTGCTCGCCACCGTCTGATCGCTCCGCCCGTTGCTTCCTTTGAATGCCCTCTCCGGAACCGAACCGATGAATATTTTTGACAAGAACGCCGATGCCGCCATCACCGATGCGCAGCTGCTGGCAGATGAAGCCCGCTACAGCTCCTTCGGCGACACCGTGCACTACGTTGATCCGCCGAAGATCTTCCAGCGCTGCGAAGGCAGCTACATGTTCGATGCCGCCGGCACCCCGTACCTCGATCTGCAGATGTGGTACTCGGCCTGCAACTTCGGTTACGCCAACCAGCGCCTGAACAATGCGCTGAAGGACCAGATCGAGACCCTGCCGCAGGTCGCCAGCCAGTACCTGCACCCCACCCGCGTGCAGCTGGCCAGGACCATCGCGGTGGACATGCACGAGAAGTTCGGCCTCGACGGCCGCGTGCACTTCAACGTGGGTGGTGCGCAGGCGGTGGAGGATTCGCTGAAGATCGTCCGCAACGCGCGCAACGGCAAGAGCCTGATGTTCGCCTTCGAAGGCGGCTACCACGGCCGCACCCTCGGCGCCTCGTCGATCACCTCCAGCTACCGCTACCGCCGCCGCTATGGCCATTTCGGCGAACGCGCAATGTTCATCCCGTTCCCGTATCCGTTCCGTCGCCCGAAGGGCATGACCCCGGACGAGTACTCCGACCACTGCGTGCACCAGTTCGAGCGCCTGTTCGAAAGCGAGTACAACGGCGTGTGGGATCCCAAGGTCGGCCAGGCCGAGTACGCCGCGTTCTACGTCGAGCCTATCCAGGGCACCGGCGGCTACGTCATTCCGCCGCGCAATTTTTTCAAGGGCCTCAAGCGCGTGCTGGACAAGTACGGCATCCTGATGGTCGTCGACGAGATCCAGATGGGCTTCTGGCGCACCGGCAAGCTGTGGTCCATCGAGCACTTCGGCGTCACCCCCGACGTGCTGGTGTTCGGCAAGGCGCTGACCAACGGCCTCAACCCGTTGTCGGGCCTGTGGGCGCGCGAAGAGTTGATCAACCCGACCGTGTTCCCGCCGGGCTCCACCCACTCCACCTTCAACTCCAATCCGCTGGGCACGCGCCTGGGCCTGGAGGTGCTGAAGCTGGGCAAGGAGATGGACTACGAGCGCACCGTGCCGGAGAAGGGGGCCTACTTCCTCGACGGCCTGCGCGGTCTGCAGAAGCGCCATCCGGAAATCGGCGATGTCGATGGCCTCGGCCTGGCACTGCGTGCGGAAATCTGCGCCGCCGATGGCTTCACCCCGAACCGTGAACTGCTGGACCGCATGGTCGACATCGGCCTGGCCGGCGACCTGCTGCACGACGGCAAGCGCATGGGCCTCGTGCTCGATGTGGGTGGCTGGTACAAGAACGTGATCACCTTCGCGCCCTCGTTGAACATCAGCTACGAAGAGATCGACCTGGCGATTACCCTGCTGGACCAGCTGCTGACCAAGGCCAAGGGCTGAGCGGAATGCGCTGCCGGTTCCCGTGCCCCGCATGGACATGATCCCGCGTGTATCCAGCACCGCGCTGGAACCGGCCGCGCTGCTGGAGGGCTTCCTGGCCCACCCGCCCCTGGGGTTCGATGCCAGCCGCCTGCCCAGCGGCCTGCCCAGTTTCCGTGCGCCATTGGATCTGACCACAACCCTGGACGATGCGCTGCGCTCGCGCCTGCTGGGGCTGCCGCTGTCGCGCCTGTGGCGGCCGTGGCTGACCTGGCAGACGCGGTTCATCGGTGCCACCAGCACCGAGTACACGCCGCTGCCGGGGCATGTTTCTGCGGCAGCACTGGCCGACGACGTGCTGCGCCATGGCGTCGGTGACAGCCGGCTGCTGGTGGTCAAGGATCTGGCGATCGATTCGCCCTTGCTGGACGATGCCGCCAACGCACACAGCCACGCCTTCCTGCAGGCGCTGGAAGCACGCGGTTTCGTCCCGCTGGAAGGCATGCCGCTGGCATGGGTGGCGATCGATTTCGATTGCATCGACACCTATCTGGCACGCCTGTCCGCAGCGCGTCGCAAGAACATCCGGCGCAAACTGCGCTCACGCAGCAACCTGCAGATCGACTGCATCGCCACCGGTGACCCTGCCCTTGCCGAACCGCGGCTGCAGGCCGAACTGTTTGCGCTGTACCTGCAGGTGTATGCACAGAGCGCCGTGCATTTCGACCGGCTCGACCTTCCCTTCTTCCAGCACCTGCTGGCAGACACGCAGGGTCAGGGACGTCTGTTCCTTTACCGCCACAACGGCGAGCTGATCGGCTGGAACCTGTGCTACGTGCACGCCGGCAAGCTGGTGGACAAGTACATCGGCCTGTCCTACCCGCAGTCGCGCGACCACAACCTGTACTCGGTCAGCTGGATGCACAACCTGGAATACGCGTTGCAGCACGGCCTCACCCACTACGTTGCCGGCTGGACCGATTCACGCATCAAGGCCGAACTGGGTGCCCGCTTCACCTCCACCGCACACGCGGTGCATGCGCGTTCGCCGCTGCTGCGCGCCGTCCTGCGCAGGCTGGCCCCGCACCTGCAGGCTGAACCGGATGGAGGAGGCTGACCGATGCACCTGCGTCCGCCGCTGATCCTCGACCTCGACGGAGGCGTCCTGCCACTGCCGCAGGCACGCACGCTTGCGCTGCAGCACTGGCATGACCCGCTGCGCTTTGCCTGCCGCAACGCCACGCTGTCACGCTTCGCCACTGAAGTTCTTCGGCCGCTGCCGGCACAGCTCGGCACGGTCATGCTCGGCAGCGGCGACTTCCACCATCTCAGCCTGCCGCTGCTGCAGCACCTGCACACGCGTGCCCCGTTCCAGCTGGTGGTGCTGGATAACCATCCGGACAACATGCGCTTTCCCTTCGGCATGCACTGCGGTTCCTGGGTCAATGCTGCCGCCGCATTGCCGCAGGTATCGCATGTGCATGTGCTGGGCATCACCTCCGCCGATATCGGCCTGGGCCATGCGTGGGAGAACCACTGCCGGCCGCTGCTGGGGCGGCGGCTGACCTACTGGTGCATGGATGTGGATGTGGGCTGGGCCAGCCGCATGGGCATGGCAGATGCCTTCCGCCGCTTCGACCATCCCGAGGCCCTGGTCGCCGCGTTCGCCGCCGAACAGGCACAGGCCCCTCAGCCAACCTACCTGTCGATCGACAAGGACGTGTTCGCTGAAGATGTCGCGCGCAGCAACTGGGACCAGGGCCGCTTCCAGCTTGAACACGCGCTGATGGTGATCGAGGCCCTGCGCACCGGTGGACTGGCGGGCAGCGACATCACCGGCGAGGTGTCACTTGCCAACTACCAGAGCCGTTTCAAGCGCTGGTTGTCATCGCTGGATGGGCAGCCCGACGTCAGCGCCGATGATCTTCCGGCATGGCAGCAGCAGCACCAGCAGGTGAACCGCGAACTGTTGGCGGCGATGGCCGCCGTTCCGATGGCCTGCTGAGCGGGGGTAGTGCCGGCCGCTGGCCGGCAATGCCAACCAAGTTTGGCAACTACCGGACCCGGCCAGCGGCCGGCACTACACTGGACGTCTGCCCCCGGAGCCGCCGCCATGCCCCAGACCGTCATCCCGCAGCTGCGCATGCGCCATGCCGATACCAGCCTGCCCTTCTACGTGCAGGGCCTGGGCTTCCTCGTCGACTGGGAGCACCGCTTCGAACCCGGCTTCCCGCTGTTCGCCCAGCTCACCCGCGAAGGCCAGACGATCTTCCTGACCGAACACACCGGCGACTGCGAGGTGGGCGGTGCGGTGTATTTCATCGTCACCGACGTCGATGGCCTGCACCGCGCGTTCAGCGCTGCGGGAGTACCCATCGAGCAGCCGCCACACGATACCGACTGGGGAAGCCGCGAGATGCTGATCATCGACCCGGACGGCAACCGCCTGCGCTTCGCCACCGACGCTGGCTGAATGCCACGCGCTTGAGCGGGAATATACGTTTCGTATACGCTTCATATATTCCCAATCGAGAACGTCCATGGGCATCGTCAACATCGATGACACCCTGCACGACCAGCTGCGCCGTGCCTGCACCGTCTCCAACCGCTCGATCAACGCCCAGGCCACGTTCTGGATCCGGGTCGGCATGCTGTGCGAGATGAACCCGACCCTGAGCTTCCAGGACGTCGTCGCCAGTGAACTGCGCGCCGCCGGTGTGCAGCCGCAGCTGCTTGCCCCCGCGCGGACCTGAGCCGATGGCCATGATCAAGCGCCCCGACGAGATCGACCGCCTGGCCGAGTCCGGACGACTGCTGGCGCAGGTCTTCGCCATGCTCGACGCGCTGCCGCTGCAGGGCCGCAGCACGCTGGAGATCAACGACATCGTCGAGCGGATGATCGTCGACGAGCTGCAGGCACGGCCCGCCAGCAAGGGGCAGTACGGGTTCCCGTACGTGCTCAACGCCTCGATCGACAACGTCATCTGCCACGGCATGCCGTCGGCCGATGACGTGCTGCGCAATGGCCAGATCGTCAACCTCGACATCACGCTGGAGAAGAACGGCTACATTGCCGATTCCAGCACCACGTATGTTGTGGGTGATGCCGACTACGCCGCACGCAAGCTGGTGCAGACCAGCTACCAGGCGATGTGGAAAGGCATCGCCGCCGTGCGGCCCGGCGCGCGCCTGGGCGATATCGGCCACGCCATCGCCCGCCACGCCCGCAGCCACGGCTACAGCGTGGTCAAGGAGTACTGCGGCCACGGTATCGGCCAGGAGATGCACGAGGAACCGCAGATCCTGCATTACGGCCATGCCGGCACCGGCATGGAGCTGCAGGAAGGCATGGTGTTCACCATCGAGCCGATGCTCAACCAGGGCAAGCCTGCCATCCGCCAGCAGCCGAACGAATGGCCGGTGTATACCCGCGACGGCAAGCTGTCGGCGCAGTTCGAGCACACCGTGGCCGTGACCGGCAGCGGCGTGCGCGTGCTGACCCTGCGCCCTGGTGAAACCCCGTTGTGCGCGGTGGATGCGGCCTAGAGCGGGCGCAGCAGCAACAGCAGCGCAAGGCACAGCATGAAGGCCGCCACGCCTGCATCCAGCAACCGCCATGCTGCCGCGTTGCGGAACACCGGCTGCAGCAACCGTGCGCCGAACCCCAGCCCGCAGAACCAGAGCACGCTGGCCACGCAGGCGCCCGCTGCGAACACCCAACGCAGGTCACCCGGGTAGCGCGTGGACAGGCTGCCCAGCAGCACCATCGTATCCAGGTACACGTGCGGGTTGAGCAGGGTGAACGCCAGGCAGGCCAGCAGTACCTGCCGCCGGCTGCCACCACTGGCATCGGCCGCGGCCAGCGCGCTGCCACCGCGCCACGCGCGCAGCCCGGCCTGCAGCCCATAGCACAGCAGGAAGGCGGCCCCGCCGAAGCGCAGCACCTGCAGCAGCAACGGCCACTGCAGCACCAGCGCCCCCATGCCGCCCACCCCGGCCAGGATCAGCGCGATGTCCGCGCCCATGCAGGCCAGTACCACCATGCCCACGTAGCGGCGCTGCAGCCCCTGGCGCAGCACGAAGGCGTTCTGCGCACCGATGGCGATGATCAGACCGGCACCCGCAAACAGGCCGGCCAGGGCCGCAGCAATCCACATCCGACGCTCTCCACCTTGAAAAGAGGCGCAGGGTGCGACCAACGGGCTCGTTAAGGCCAGCTGGTTTTTCTTTATCCTGTGCAGAAAAACTGAAGAGGCACCGAGTGGACCTGGTACATCCGCAGTTGAGCGCCTTCACCGCCGTGCTCGAAGAAGGCAGCTTCGAGGCCGCCGCACGCCGCCTGTCGATCAGCCCGTCGGCGTTGTCGCAACGGATCAAGGCGCTTGAGGACCGGCTGGGCCAGGTGCTGGTGGTGCGCCAGGCCCCGTGCCGGCCTACCGCTGCCGGCGAAGTGCTGCTGCGGCGGGTGCGGCCGATGCAGGCACTGCAGGCCGAAGCGCTTGCCGAACTGCTGCCGGAACGCGGCAGCGATGCCACCCGCACGCCGATTCCGCTGGCGGTCAACGACGATTCGCTGGACACCTGGTTCGTCGCCGCCATCGCCGAGCTGCACCAGCGCCACGGCTACCTGTTCGACCTGCGCATGGACGACCAGGACCACACCCTGGAACTGCTGCGCACCGGCAGCGTGCTTGGCGCGGTCACCGCCGAGCGCAGGCCGCTGAAGGGCTGCAACGTGCATCCGCTGGGCGCGATGCGCTACCGCGCCATCGCCTCACCGGCATTTGCGCGCCGCCACTTCAGCGCGGGCATGCAGGCCGAAGCATTGGCCTCGGCGCCGATGATCGTGTTCAACCGCAAGGATGAACTGCAATGGCGTTTCCTGCGCAGGCTCACCCGCGCGCGAATCCAGCCGCCCGTACACTACCTGCCCTCCTCCACCGGCTTCGTCGATGCTGCCGCGCGTGGGCTGGGCTGGTGCCTGGCACCGGAGGCCCTGGTCACGCCAGCGGCAGAGGCCGGACAGATAGTGGTGCTGGAACCGCGTCGCTGGCTCGACGTACCCTTGTTCTGGCAGCATGCCGCCGTGCGTTCGAGCACGTTGCAGCACATCACCCAGGCGCTGCGTACCGCCGCGGGCAATACCCTACGTTGAAAAGAGCATGATCCAGACCACCGCAGACCCCGGCTTCACGCGCGGACCACTACCGTTTGCCCACTTCTTCACTACAGGAACGGCATGCGCCTGAGCTGCCCACGGACAAGGATGCATCGCGCGCTCGGCGCTGCCGGCCTGGCCTTGCTGGCCAGCCTGCCGCTGGCTGCAGCGGCACAGACCAGCGCGCCTCCCGCACTGGAATGGGAACAGGCGCGGCAGCGCCTGGAACAGGTCTCCGACGCGCTGGCCGCTGCTGATGCCGGCGTGCGCAACAAGGAAGACCTGCACGAGGCCACCCGCCTGCTGCGCCTGCCGGAGATCACCGGCGAAGTGCGGCGGCTGCAGTTCCAGAAGACACTGACCCTGCCGCTGGGCTCGCTGGCGCCGGTGGCCGAAGCCTTTGGCATCGACTCACCGCTGTCGTTCACCGAGCGCGACTGGCGCACACGGCCGGTGGTCACTGCGGTGCTGCCGCTGTACACCGGCGGCCTGATTCCGGCCGCGCAGCGTGCTGCCGGCGCGGCCAGCGAACAGGCCAGCGCCGAGCGCGAAGCGCAGCGGCAGTCGCTGACCGTGCAACTGGCCCAGGCCTACTTCGGTCAGCGCTTGGCCGAACAGGCAGTGGTCGTGCGCCGCGATGTGCGCGACGGCTTGAACCGCCACCTGTCCGATGCAGAGAAGCTGGAACGCGAAGGCTTCGCTACGCGTGCGCAGCGTTTGCAGGCCACCGTCGCCCGCGACAAGGCCGAGCGCGAGTACCAGAAGACGCTCAATGATCTGGCCACGCTGAAGGCTGCGCTGGCCACGCTGTTGCGCAGTGGAGGCGATGTGCAGCCGCTGTCGCCGCTGTTCGTGCAGCGCGCGCCGCTGGAACCGGTCGCCAGCTTCGAGCGTACCGCGCAGGCACGGCAGCCGCAGATCGCCCGCCTGCGGGCGATCGTGGCGCAGGCCGAACAGGGCGTGCGCGTGCAGCAGGCCAAGCTGAAGCCAACGGTATTCCTGTTCGGCCAGTACGACTTCCGCCGCCGCGACGAAATGCTGACCGATCCGGACTGGGCGTTTGGCATCGGCCTGAAGTACACGTTCCTGTCGCCGAACTCACGGCCGGCACAGATCAGTGCGGCACGCGCGCAGCAGGAACAGGCCGAGGCCGGCCTGCGCGAGGCCGAGAACCAGGTCGCGCTGGGTGTGCGCAAGGCCTGGAACGAGCTGGAAACCGCACGCCAGCAGTTCGTGCTGTTGGACAGCAGCATCGCCCAGGCCGACGAGAACCTGCGCCTGCAGGAGCTGGCCTTCCGCGAAGGCCAGGCCACCTCGCTGGACGTGATCGACGCACGGCTCGGTCTCGGCGGTGCCCGCGTCGAACGTGCGCAGGCCGCCTACCAATACGATATCGCCTTGGCACAACTGCTCGAGGTGAGTGGACAGATGGACCGCTTCGAAGACCATCGGCGGCGTGCAGACGAGGTAATTGATCATGAGTGATGTGTTGCACGACGAAGCAACGACGCCCCCGGGCAAGCGCCGGCTGGGGCCGATTCTGCTGGTGGTGCTGCTGGTGGCGGTGGTGCTGGGCCTGTGGCTGGCCTGGCGCAGCCCCGCCGACCAGATCCAGGGCATGGCCGACGCCGACACCCTCAACGTGTCCGCCAAGATCACCGCGCGCGTGGCCGAACTGAAGGTCCGCGAGGGCGATCGCGTGCAGGCCGGGCAGGTGCTGTTCCTGCTAGACAGCCCCGAAGTAGCAGCCAAGGAACAGCAGGCGCACGGCGCACTGGCTGCGGCGCAGGCGGTGGCCGACAAGGCCGCCGAAGGCGCACGCAGCGAAGACATCCGCGCGGCCGAAGCCAACTGGAAGCGCGCCGAGGCCGGTGCGACCCTTGCCGATGCCACTTACCGGCGCGTGCAGAACCTGTTCAACGAAGGGGTGATGACCCGGCAGAAGCGCGATGAAGCGGCGGCCCAGGCCACCAGCTCGCGCGAACTGGCCCGCGCCGCCCGCGCCCAGTACGACATGGCGTTGACCGGCGCGCGCGAACAGGACAAGCGTGCCGCGCAGGGCCAGGTGCAGCAGGCCCAGGGTGCGGTGGCGGAAGTCAACGCCGCGCGCGTTGAAGTGGAAGGCCGCGCGCCGGTGGCCGGCGAGATCAACAAGCGCATGGCTGACCCGGGCGAACTGGTACCGGCCGGCTACCCGGTGTTCACCCTGGTCGACATCGACCGCATGTGGGTGTCGATGAACCTGCGCGAATCGCAGATGCAGGGCCTGAAGGTCGGCAGCAAGCTGCAGGGCAGCGTGCCGGCACTCGGCAAGGACGGTGAGTTCGAGGTCTACTTCATCAATCCTGCGGGCGACTACGCTACCTGGCGCACCACCCGCCAGTCATCGGGCTACGACGTGCGCAGCTTCGAAGTGCGGGTGCGCCCGGTACGCCGCATCGAGGGCTTCCGCCCCGGCATGAGCGTGCTGTTCGCATGGCCGCAGCACTGAACACCAGCCGCAGCAGCTTCGGCAGCTCATGGCAGCGCGAACTGCGCCGGTTGCGCAGCAATCGCGCAGACCTTGCACTGGTCACCGTGCTGCCGCTGTTGATGCTGGTGGTGATGGCCTGGATGTTCTCCGCATCGGTGATGCGCGATGTGCCGATTGCAGTGGTCGACCTTGACCACAGCAGCGACAGCCGCCTGCTGCTGCGCATGCTCGACGCCAGCCCCGGCGTGCGCATCGCCCGCCAACCGGCCGATATGGAGGAGGCGCGCGCGCAGCTGCGCCGGCTGGAGGTGTTCGCGGTGGTGCTGGTGCCGCGCGATGTGACCCGCCAGGCGCTGCGCGGCCGGCAGGGCACGGTGTTTTCCTATTACAACGCCACGTACATGACCACCGGCCAGTCCGCCGCGCGGGATATCGGCGACGCCGTATCGGCATGGAACGCGCGGCTGCTGCGCGAGCGCATCGGCCTGCAGGTCGGGCCGGGCAAGCTGCGTGCCGCGCCCATCGCGGTGCAGTCGGACATCCTGTTCAATCCGGCGCGCAGCTACGAGCTGTTCCTGCTGCCACTGATCTTCCCGGCGGTACTGTCGCTGGTACTGGCGCTGGCCGTGGCCGGCAGCCTCGGCCGTGAGATCCGCGACGGTACCCTGCCCGCCTGGCTGGGCCAGGCACCATGGTCGGCCATTGCCGGCAAGGTGCTGCCCTACGTGCTGCTGTTCTCGTTGTACGGCGCGCTGGGCGCGGCCTACCTGGCCTGGCTGCGTGGCGACGGCATCGCTGGCAGCGTGCTTCTGCTGCTGCTCGCACAGCCGCTGTTCTACCTGGCCACCGCGGCCTATGCCCTGTTCTTCGTCGGCGTCACCCGTGACATGGGCACGGCCCTGTCCGCCGTGGGCCTGAGCATCGGCACCGCGCTGGCGTTCTCCAGCGCCACGTTCCCGGTGATCGACGCACCGTTGTTCACCCGCGTCTGGCACCTGCTGCTGCCGCTCAGCGCCTACATCAAGCTGCAGACCCAGCAGCAGTTCATCGGCTCGCCGTTGGCGGTGTCGCTATGGCCGCTGGCCACGCTGCTGCTGATGATCGCGGTTGCTGGCGGCATCGGCGGCTGGCGCCTGCTGGCGTTCGCGCGCACGCCGCAGGCCGCCCAACCCGCCGGGGCAGGCGCATGAGCCGGATCTGGCACAGCCTGCGACAGACCCTGCTGGCCGTGCTCTGCGACCGCTACGCGATCGTGGTGATGGTCGGCGCGGTGATTCTGTACTCGTTCTTCTACCCCGCCGCCTATCGCCACCAGGTGGCCGGCAACCTGCCCGTGCTGGTGGTCGATGAAGACCACAGCGCGACCAGCCGCGAGCTGCTGCGCAAGCTCGATTCGCTGCGCGTGGCCCATGTGGTCGGGCAACCGGCCGACCTGCAGGAAGCGCGCGCACAGCTGGAAGCGGGCCAGGCCGAAGGCATCGTACTGATCCCGGCCAATCTGGAACGCGACATCCTGCGCGGGCGTCCGGCCAAACTGGTGCTGCTCGGCAACGGCGCCTACCTCGGCCGCGCCAGCTGGGTGCTGGGCAGCGTGGCCGATGCACTGGGTGCGTTCGGCCGTGAGGCGGCGGTCACCCAGGCCGCGTTCATGGGCGCGCCACAGGCACCACCGGTCACCCTCGTGCAGCGGCCCTTGTTCAACACGCAGGAAGGCTATGGCAGCGCGATCGTGCCCGGCGTGGCCGAACTGATCGTGCACCAGACGCTGCTGATGGGCATCGGCGTGCTGCTCGGCGGTCGCCGGCTGGTGCTGGGCCGGCGCCTGCAGTTCGACCTGCCCACCCTGACCGGCATGGCCCTTGGCTTCGGCCTGATCGGGCTGTTCGGGCTGTTCTGGTACGCCGGCTTCACCGCCTGGGTGCAGGACTATCCGCGTGGCGGCAACCCGCTCGGCCAGCTGCTCGGCGGCACCCTGTTCATCGCTGCCACGGTGGCGTTCGGCCTGTTCGTCGGCAGTTTCTTCCGCACGCGCGAACGCGCCTTCCAGTACATCATCGCCACCTCGATCCCGCTGTTCTTCCTGGCCAGCCTGTCGTGGCCGGCGGTGATGACCCCGCGCCCGCTGGTGTGGCTGGCGCAGCTGCTGCCGACCACCTCCGGCATCAACCTGATGGTGCGCCTGAACCAGATGGACGCCAGCCTGGCCGAGGTCAGCCGCGAACTGATCACCCTGGCCGTGCTGCTGGTGCTGTACGGCGCCCTCGCCCTCTGGCGTCTGCACAGCCCAAAGGGAACGAAGGGTATTAAGTCGTAGCTGGCACGGAGAGGGGGAAAGCGACTTGATCCCCTCCGTCCCCTTTTACGGGTCTGGCGCGTACCAGAACGGGATGCTGTATTCGCGACGACGGCTGGGGCCGCGTTCGCCGCCGTCCACGTTCCAGACCAGTCGCAGGTCATGCCGGCCCGGCTTCAGGTCCGCCATCGGCAGATAGCCCACCAGCCCGCGCATGTCCAGGTCGCGGCGCTCCATCGGCACGAAATCGTGCAGGTCGACCTTGCCGCCGTCGAGCTGCACCGTCCACAGCGTGGCCATGCAGTTCACCGCTGCTGTCGCGGCCAGTGCGCCCTGCGCTTCATTGCGCGCACCACCGGCGCAGCGCTGTCGCGCCACCGGGTTGTCACGCTGCGGGCGATGGGGAATGAACAGGCGCAACCGTGATGCACTGATGGTATCGGCCGGAATCATCGGATAAGGCAGCAACTGGTCGTGCGCCGAGCGCAGCGATTCGTAGTGCGCGCCCAGCATGCCGTGGTTCACTGCCTCCTCGGTCAGCACGGTGTAGCGGTTGAACAGCGAGAACGTCATCGAGCCATAGACCTGCAGGGCGGCGAGCACCATCGCCAGCATCACCGCCGAAATATAGATCACCGTGAACGAGCGGCCGCGCAGGTTGCTCTGCAGGGTCCACTGCATGGTCTGCAGCAGGCGCAGCATGGGTACCCGCTGCAGGCCAGCCAGCACCGACTGCAGTCCCTTCTCCTGCCGTGCCGTGTCCAGGCCCCGCGCGCGACGCCGCGCGATCGACTTTTCCAGCAGCATCGGCACCATCGCCAGACCGAGCAGACAGAGCATCAACACCGCAACGATTCCCAGCGTGATGCGATCGACATCGCCGAAGGCGGCGCCGATGGCCATCGCCACGCCAAGCGAGACAATGGCTACCACCAGCGTGCCGGCCAGGGTCTGCACGCACAACAGCGTGGTCGAGAACAGCATGGTGGCAAGCCGGTCCGCGCGTTCAATGGTGCCGTCGAGGCCGCCGTCGCGCTGCTGCAGGAACGCGCGTGAGAACGGCCCCAGCATCGTCAACCGATCCCAGTCGATACCGTTGGGGAAGTGCGATTTCAGGCCGATCAGGCCGATCCAGTAGCCGCGCACGGCCAAGTGGATGATCAAGGCCACCGCCAGCACGTAGCACATGCCGACGCCGATGCTGAAGGCGAACCACAGCGCCTGGAAATAGACACCTTCGGTATGCAGGCTGCTGCGCGCCCACGCATCGAACAGGTAGCCCGGCACGGCGAGCAGTGCGAAGGCGAGCAGGCCGGAAATGAACAGCTCCAGCTCGTCGGTGCGGTCACGCACGCGGGAGTAGCTGGCTGTCGTGCGAGGCATTGCATCCGCAACATCGGACGGTTCCCGACGGTCTACAGCGCTCGACTTGTTCACTGGCGATTCATCCTTGGAGGTCGGCGCAGTATAGGCATGCGCCCTGCCCCACGGGACGGGTCCGAAAATGAAGAACGCCGGCACAGGGTCGGCGTTCGGGGTACAGCAGTGTGGAAGGGGTTATCGCATGGAGGTATCAGCGATAGACGCGCTCACAACGGCGCTCGACCACGCGGTCGCCGGTCTTCTGCTGATGGTTGCCCTGGATCTGGCGCCCAGCTGCACCGCCTGCCACGGCACCGGCGACGGTCGCCAGCTTCTTGCCGTTGCCGCCGCCTACCTGGTTGCCCAGCAGGCCGCCGACCACGGCGCCCGTAGCGGTACCGGTGATGCGGTTGGGATCGCGGGTATTACGCTGCACTTCCACGTTCTTGCAGACCACGCGGCTGCCATCGTTGAACTTGCGCCCTTCATCACGCGGGCCGTAATTCTGTGCGCCAGCAACGGACGAGGCCGCCAGCAGGGTGCCCAGCACCATCAATCGGGTCGAGGTCTTCATGGCCATCTCCTGTGCTCCGGTATGGCGCAAGTGTCTGCCTGCACGTGGCAACTGCAGGTGAAATCCACGTCTCCAAGCGCTCAGCGGCCATCATCGGTTCAGGAAACAAAAGTGCGCCCATCGCGACCAGCCTCGCGATGGGCGCCGCCTCCCACTCGGCCTAGAACTCTTCCCACCCACCCGTGTTGGCAGCGAGCGACGGGGCATTTCGCGGCGGCACGCCGGTCGCGCGACGCACCGGCGGCACGCTTGCAGCGACCGCTGCCAACATCGGCCGGACCGCTGCCGCCGCGACCGAAGCGCCGGTGCGGAACACCGACACCGCCTCGGCCAGCAGGTTGGCCTGCTCCTCCATCGAACGTGCTGCCGCGCTGGCCTCTTCCACCAGCGCGGCGTTCTGCTGAGTGGTTTCGTCCATCTGCATCACCGTCTGGTTGACCTGCTCGATGCCCGAGCTCTGCTCCTGCGAGGCTGCAGAGATCTCCGCCATGATGTCGGTCACCCGCTGCACCGAGGCGACAATCTCGCCCATCGTCGTGCCGGCCTGACGCACTAGCGCCGAGCCGTCGGACACCTTGCCCACCGACTCTTCGATCAGGCCCTTGATCTCCTTGGCCGCACCCGCCGAGCGCTGTGCCAAGGTGCGCACCTCGCTGGCCACCACCGCAAAGCCCCTGCCCTGCTCACCCGCACGCGCGGCTTCCACGGCGGCATTGAGCGCCAGGATGTTGGTCTGGAAAGCGATGCCATCGATCACGCTGATGATCTCGGCGATCTTCTTCGACGACGCTTCGATGGCGCTCATGGTGGTCACCACCTGGCCGACCACCTCGCCGCCCTGCGAGGCCACCCCATGTGCACCGATCGCCAGCTGGTTGGCCTGGCGCGCGTGTTCGGCGTTCTGCTTCACCGTGGAGGTCAGCTCCTCCATCGACGCTGCCGTTTCTTCCAGGTTGGCCGCCTGCTGCTCGGTACGCCGCGACAGATCGGTATTGCCCGAGGCGATTTCCCCTGCCGCCAGATTGATGCTGGATGCACTGGCCTGGATGCGGCCGACGATCTGGGTCAACTGCTCAACGGTGGCATTGCAGTCGTCCCGCATGCGGGCAAACACGCCGTGGAAGTCACCCTGCATGCGCACGGTCAGATCGCCGCGCGAGATCGCCTGCAACAGGCTCGACACCTGCACCAGGTTCTCGTCGGTGGTCTGCATCAACCGGTTCAGGCCGGCCACCATCTCGCCGAAATCATGCTCGAAGCGTGCTTCGTCACCGCGCAGGCTGAAGTCGCCCGCGGCTGCGGCTGTGGCCAGCCGGCGGATCTCGCCGTTGATGGCCGACAGGCTCGATTTGGTCTCGTCCATGGCCTGGGTGATCGCCGCCTTCTCGCCGGGCAGGCGATCCATGTCCACCGACAGGTCGCCGCGCGCGTAGTGCTGCATCACCTCGATCAAGCGGTTCTGCACCTGCACGTGCGAGCCCACCAGCGCGTTGGTGTCATGCACCATGCGCCCGTAGTCGCCGGGGAAGGCGCTCTCGTCCATCCGATAACCCAGGCTGCCATCATCGTGCTGCCGCGCCATCTCGCCCTGCGCGGCCATCACCGCCTGCAGCTGCCCCTGCATGCGCTGCATGGACTTCAGCAACTGGGTCACCTCGTCATTGCCCGAAGCATCGATGACGTTGTCCAGGCGACCGTTGGCGATGCCATCAGCCAACTTCACCGCGCCCGCCAAGGGGCGGGTCAGGCTGCGGGTGATCGCCCACGCGGCCAGTGCGCCGAGAATCAGGCTGAGCACACCGAAGGCGATGGACAGGGTTTCCGTCCATGCTTCCGTGGCGCGGTATTCCTCACGGCCGCGTTCGGTCAGGGCTTCCTGGTGCCGCAGCAGGCTGGAGATTGCTCCATTCCAGGCCGTGGCCAGCCCCTGCTCGGCCAGCAACTCGGTAGCTGCACCGTCGTAGTCGCCTGCCTTCATCCGCTCGTGCAGTTGCTGAGTGGAGGCGTCGGTGGCCTTGCGTGCCGCGGCGATCTGCGCCACCAGCGTATCGCCGGTGGCATCGCGGGGAATCTTGACGTACTTGTCCCAGATGCCGTCGTAGGTACGGCTCAGCTCCTGCAACCGCTGGTAATCCTTGTCAAATTCCTCGCCGCGCTTGATCACCATCAGGCGACGATGCATCAGCACCGTGTTGTTGGTATCGAGCATGTCGTTCAACATCCGCATCTTGACCATGTTCACGCCCACCACTTTCTCGAACTGGGCGGACTTCAGATGGTTTCCGTACAACACCAGGCCAACGATGGCCAGGATGAACAGCAACAGCAGACCGAAGCCGGCAGAAAGCCGGGATCCCACACGGAGGTTGCGTAAGGCGAGCATCTCAATTCCCTTGATCGTGGCCCTATATCGGTGGCGGCACGACCCTGGGGAAACTTTAAGTACATTTATTGAAACAACGCCTCATTAACATAAATGCGTTCAAGCGGATTTTCTTTCTTTGCTGCCTGCTGATTGCCCCCCCCGCAGCCCCGCATCGTCCAGCAATGGCGGGTTGGGAACGTATCACCCCGATGAATAAGTCGCGCGCTCTTTGGCAGCCCAACGCTATAGTCGGCGCATGACCGTATTCCTGCAGATCGATGGCACCGCCATTGTCGATATCCCCAGCCTCTATGCGGAGATCAATCGGGTATTCATGGCCGGCGAAGATTGGCAGCTCGGGCCCAGTCTCGATGGGCTGGACGATCTGCTGTACGGCGGTTATGGCGCGCTGGCCGGGCACGAAACCGCCACGCTGGTCTGGCGCGACATCGACCGCAGCCGCGAGGCACTGGGAGTGGATGCAACGCGGGCGTGGCTGGAAGACAAGCTGCGGCAGCCGGGTACGTTCAATGCCGAAACCATCGGCCGCCAGCTGGACGCCCTGCAACGTGGCGAGGGGCAGACCTACTTCGACATCGTGATGGAGATCTTCGCCAGCCACCCGGACATCACCCTGGTACAGGCCTGAGGCTGCCACGCCCGCTGCCGACGCCCATCAAGGAACGTGGCAACAGGTACCACATGCACAGCAGGAGCTTGCACCACAGCACTTGAGCGACTGTCCGCTGCCATCCTGGCACCTCGCGGCACAACATCCCTTATCGCGAGCGGTTGCCATCGGCGAGGCGATGGCACAGGCAGTCGCCCTGCCATCTCCTTCCGAGGGCGACGCTTCCACCGAATAGTCCAGCACCTGGACGTCGACCTGTGCCCCGCCCAGCCCACGCTTGCGGACACCCAGCGGCCGCCCCTCCAGTGCCGCCGCCTGCACCATCGCCGGAGAGATCGTCAATGCGCCCTCCTGCAGCGGCGTCCCGTCCTGCCACAGGCTCCATTGCAGGTCTGCGCCTGCTTCGCCGGCGACGGCCACCGCTTCGGCAATGTCGATCACCAGGCTGTAGCGTTGCCCATGCCTGCCCTCCAGCGCGACGGTCGCCGTTCGCCCTTGCCGCACGCTCAGCCGGGGCGAGAACGCGGGAACCCCGTCGTGCAGCACCCGCAACGCAAGGTGGTGCAGGTCATTCGACGGCGCCGCCTCTGCCGACAGGGAACGACCCGCAGTGCAGGCCAGAAATATCGCAAGCAACACCCGACGGAACATGCATGACTCCGATTGACCGCCCGATTGCGGCGATCCACCCTCCGCCGGACGTCCCGGCAAAAGCTGTGACCCGCAACGCGGATTCACCCAGAACCAGCAGGCCGGCGCCGGCAACGACCGTTTCACTCGCAATTGCCCATCGCCCGAGCCTCCCGCACAACCATTGAAAGCCGCACGCACCACCGCAGCTGTTCGCCTGCGACACGCGCCCACGCCCCCGGCAAAAGCGTCCCCCTGCCCCGACCAGTTACCATGGACAACCCTGTACCCGCTCCGCCCCGCTGCCCTCCGGCGCGAGCGGACGCCCCTGATCCACGAGTCCCATGTCCAAAGACAAGTCCGCCGAACACACCCCGCTGATGAAGCAGTTCTTCGCAGCCAAGTCCGACTACCCGGACCTGCTGCTGTTCTTCCGCATGGGCGACTTCTACGAGCTGTTCTACGACGATGCGCGCAAGGCCGCGCGCCTGCTCGACATCACCCTGACCCAGCGCGGCAGCTCCGGTGGCGCACCGATTCCGATGGCCGGTGTACCGGTGCACGCCTACGAGGGTTACCTGGCACGACTGGTCGCGCTGGGCGAATCGGTGGCGATCTGCGAACAGATCGGCGACCCGGCACTGGCCAAGGGGCTGGTCGAACGCAAGGTGGTGCGCATCGTCACCCCCGGCACGGTCACCGACGAAGCGCTGCTGGACGAGCGTCGCGACACCCTGCTGATGGCCCTGTCGCGCAACAAGAGCGGCTATGGCCTGGCCTGGGCCGACCTGGCCGGCGGCCGCTTCCTGGTCAACGAAGTGGACACCGATGACGCGCTGGAAGCCGAACTCGCGCGCCTGGAGCCGGCCGAACTGCTGGTGCCGGATGAGGAGAACTGGCCGGAGTTCCTGCGCCAGCGCAGCGGCGTGCGTCGCCGCGCACCCTGGCTGTTCGACGCCGACAGTGGCCGCCGCCAGCTGCTGAACTTCTTCAAGCTGCATGACCTGAGCGGCTTCGGCATCGACGACAAGCCGCGCGCCACGGCCGCTGCCGGCGCCCTGCTCGGCTATGTCGAGGAAACCCAGAAACAGCGCCTGCCGCACCTGACCTCCATCTCGATGGAAACCGCCGGCGAAGCGATCGCGATGAACGCGGCAACGCGGCGTCATCTGGAGCTGGACACCCGCGTCGACGGCGATACCCGCAACACCCTGCTCGGCGTGCTCGACAGCACGGTGACGCCGATGGGCGGCCGCCTGCTGCGCCGCTGGCTGCATCGGCCGCTGCGCCTGCGCGAGGTGCTGGTGCAGCGCCACCACGCGGTGGAAACACTGATCGACCGTGGCGCGGACGCAGATATCCGCGAACAGTTCCGCCGCCTCGGCGACCTGGAACGCATCCTCACCCGCGTTGCCCTGCGCTCGGCACGGCCGCGCGACTTCTCGACCCTGCGCGATGGCCTCGGCCTGCTGCCGGCCGTACGCGAGGTACTGGCACCGCTGGATTCACCGCGCCTGCAGACCCTGCACGCCGCGCTTGGCGAACACGACGAATGCGCCCACCTGCTGGCCAGCGCGATCGCCGACATGCCGCCGCTCAAGCTCAGCGACGGTGGCGTGCTGGCCGATGGCTTCGACGCCGAGCTGGATGAGCTGCGCCGCCTGTCGACCCACGCCGACCAGTTCCTGGTCGACCTGGAACAGCGCGAGCGCGAGAGCAGCGGCATCGCCACCCTGAAGGTCGGCTACAACCGTGTGCACGGCTACTACATCGAAATCAGCAAGGGCCAGTCCGACCGTGCGCCGGTGCACTACACCCGCCGCCAGACACTGACCAACGCCGAGCGCTACATCACCGAAGAACTGAAGGCGTTCGAAGACAAGGTACTGTCCGCCCGCGACCGTTCGCTGTCGCGCGAAAAGTACCTGTACGAGCAGCTGCTGGACACGCTGGGCACCCAGCTGGAGCCGCTCAAGCAGTGTGCTGCCGCACTCAGCGAACTGGACGTGCTGGCCGCCTTCGCCGAACGTGCGCAGGCGCTGGACTGGGCGCGCCCGGAGCTGCAGGCCGAGCCGTGCCTGAAGATCGAGCGCGGCCGCCATCCGGTGGTGGAAGCGGTGCGGGACCAGCCGTTCGAGCCCAACGACCTGGACCTGCACCCGGACCGTCGCATGCTGGTCATCACCGGCCCGAACATGGGCGGTAAATCGACCTACATGCGGCAGAACGCGCTGATCGTGCTGCTGGCCCACATCGGCAGCTTCGTGCCGGCCAGCCGTGCGCTGATCGGCCCGATCGACCGCATCCTGACCCGCATCGGCGCAGGCGACGACCTTGCCCGCGGGCAGTCGACCTTCATGGTCGAGATGGCCGAAACCAGCTACATCCTGCATCACGCCACCGCGCATTCGCTGGTGCTGATGGACGAGATCGGCCGCGGCACGTCCACCTACGACGGCCTGGCCCTGGCCGACGCGGTAGCGCGCCACCTCGCCTACGAAAACCGCTGTTACACGCTGTTTGCGACCCATTACTTCGAACTGACCGCGCTGGCCGACGAACAGCACGAAGGCGGCCGCAGCGGCATCGCCAACGTGCATCTGGATGCCGTCGAGCACGGCGAAGCGCTGGTGTTCATGCATGCAGTGAAGGACGGTCCGGCCAATCGCAGCTTCGGCCTGCAGGTGGCCGCCCTGGCCGGCCTGCCGCGTGCCACCGTGGCACAGGCGCGCCGACGCCTGGCCGAGCTGGAACAGCGCGGTGGCGAAAGCCATGCCGCCGAACTTGCCCCGCAGGCGCTGGATGCCCCGCAGCAGTTCGGGCTGTTTGCCGCTCCGCCGAACAAGGCGCAGGAGGCGCTGGCCGCGATCGACCCGGACGAGCTGACCCCGAAGCAGGCACTGGAAGCGCTGTACCGGTTGAAGGCGCTGCTGTAAGGGAGGGCGCAGGTTCCGCCGGCCCTGCCCGGCGGACGCCCGCCATGAAGCCTTCGCATTGCCGTCGTGTACACGGCGTTATGCTCGGGCGGTTCGTCCTTCACAGACCGGAGACCGCCATGAACACCGAATCCCTTGCTGCATCCCTCTTCCAGCAGCTGCAGCAGGGCCAAGGCCTGCAGCAGGTCTCGCAGCAGCTCGGCCTGGACAGCAGCCAGGCTACCCAGGCCGTCGGCAGCGCGCTGCCGCTGCTGCTCGGCGCGATGGGCCAGAACGCCAGCGAGCCGCAGGGTGCGCAGTCCCTCCTCAATGCCCTGCAGCGCGACCACCTCGGTTCGGGCGGCGGTGGTGGTGCTGGCGGCGGTTTCGACATCGGCAGCATCCTCGGCGCGGTGATGGGCGGTGGCGGCGGCAACGCCACCAACGGTACCGGCATCCTCGGCCACGTGTTCGGTGGGCAGACCTCGCAGGCGGCCGAAGTACTGGGCCAGAAGACCGGCCTGGACAGCGGCAGGTCCAGCCAGCTGCTGGCGATCCTGGCCCCCATCGTCATGTCGTTCCTGGCCCAGCGGTTTGCCCAGAGCGGCAACGCCGGCCAGCTCAGCCAGGCCCTGGGGCAGGAAGCACAGCACTCCGGCGGCGGCATCGGCAGCCTGCTCGGCGGTGCGCTCGATCAGGACGGCGATGGCCAGTTCGGCGCCAGCGATCTGTTCAAGCTCGGCGCGGGCCTGCTCAAGCGCTGATCGCGCACAACGATGCAAGCGCTGCCGATCATAGGCAGCCACTATCGCATCGGTTGAATCAATCGAATTTACCCATCATTAGGCGATGCCTATGGTGGGTAAGCGATCTGATTCCCTCATTCGCCAGCCCACAGGTAGAGACCCATGAAAAGCGAAGCGAAGTGCCCGTTCAACCATGCCGTCGTCGGTGATGCGACGACCAACCGCGACTGGTGGCCGAACCAGCTGCGCGTGGACCTGCTCAACCAGCACTCCACGCGCTCCAATCCCCTTGATGCGGGCTTCGACTATGCCAAGGCTTTCAACGGACTGGACTACAGTGCCCTGAAGGCCGACCTGAAGGCGTTGATGACCGACTCGCAGGACTGGTGGCCAGCCGACTTCGGCCACTACGGCGGCCTGTTCATCCGCATGGCCTGGCACAGTGCCGGCACCTACCGCATCGGTGACGGCCGTGGTGGCGGTGGTCGTGGCCAGCAACGCTTCGCTCCGCTCAACAGCTGGCCGGACAACGTCAGCCTGGACAAGGCACGCCGCCTGCTGTGGCCGATCAAGCAGAAATATGGCCAGGCCATTTCCTGGGCCGACCTGCTGATCCTGACCGGCAACGTCGCACTGGAATCGATGGGCTTCAAGACGCTCGGCTTTGCGGGTGGCCGTCCCGATACCTGGGAGCCGGACCAGGACGTGTACTGGGGCCGCGAAACCACTTGGCTCGGCGGCGATGTGCGCTACAAGCACGGCTCGGAGGGCGTGCAAGAGGACCACGGCGTGCTGGTATCCGATGACGATGCTGATGGCGATGTGCACTCGCGCAAACTGGAAAACCCGCTGGCCGCGGTACAGATGGGCCTGATCTATGTGAACCCGGAAGGCCCGGATGGCAATCCCGATCCGGTGCTGGCCGCGCATGACATCCGCGACACCTTCGGCCGCATGGCGATGGACGATGAGGAAACCGTCGCCCTGATCGCCGGTGGCCACAGTTTCGGCAAGACCCATGGTGCCGGCCCGGCCGACAACGTCGGCAAGGAACCGGAAGCAGCGGGCCTGGAAAGCCAGGGCCTGGGCTGGGCCAACAGCTTCGGCAGCGGCAAGGGTGGCGACACCATCACCAGCGGCCTGGAAGTCACCTGGACCCGCACCCCCGCGCAGTGGAGCCACGACTTCTTCGAGATCCTGTTCGGCAACGAATGGGAGCTGAGCAAGAGCCCGGCCGGCGCCCACCAGTGGGTCGCAAGGAATGCGGACGCAGTGATTCCCGATGCGCACGATCCGTCGAAGAAGCACCGCCCGACGATGCTGACCACCGACCTGTCGCTGCGCATGGACCCGGCCTACGAAAAGATCTCGCGGAAATTCCTTGCTGATCCGCAGGCCTTCGCCGATGCCTTCGCCCGCGCCTGGTTCAAGCTGACCCATCGCGACATGGGCCCACGTGCGCGCTATCTCGGCCCGGAGATTCCGGCCGAGGAATTCATCTGGCAGGACCCGGTGCCGGAAGCCAGGCATCCGTTGATCGACGCCAAGGACATCGCCGCGCTGAAGCAGAAGATCGCAGCGACCGGCCTGAGCGTGGCCGAGCTGGTGTCCACCGCGTGGGCCTCGGCCTCGACCTTCCGCGGTTCGGACAAGCGTGGTGGCGCCAATGGTGCGCGCGTGCGCCTGGCACCGCAGAAGGACTGGGCGGTGAACCAGCCGCACCAGCTGGCCAAAGTGCTGGCCGCGCTGGAAAAGGTCCAGGCCGAGTTCAACGGCGCGGGCGGCAAGCAGGTGTCGCTGGCCGACCTGATCGTGCTGGCCGGTGGCGTCGGCATCGAGCAGGCGGCAAAGGCCGGCGGCCATGACCTGAGCGTGCCGTTCACCCCGGGCCGCACCGATGCCAGCCAGGAACAGACCGACGTCGAATCGTTCGCGGTGCTGGAACCGGCTGCCGATGGTTTCCGCAACTACCTCAAGGGCGCTTACAGCGTGCCGGGTGAGGCGCTGCTGATCGACAAGGCTCAGCTGCTGACCCTCACGGCACCGGAAATGACCGCCCTGGTCGGTGGCCTGCGCGTGCTCGGCGCCAATGCTGACGGTAGCAGGCACGGCGTGTTCACCCACCGTCCCGGCACGCTGAGCAACGACTTCTTCGTCAACCTGCTGGACATGGGCACGACCTGGAAGGCGACCGGTCGCGAAAGCTATGAAGGCCGTGGCCGCAACGATGGCGCTGCGCGCTGGACCGGCACCCGTGCCGACCTGGTGTTCGGCTCCAACGCCGTGCTGCGCGCCCTGGCCGAGGTCTACGCCAGCGCCGATGGCGAGAAGAAGTTCGTGCAGGATTTCGTCGCCGCCTGGACCCGGGTGATGGAACTGGATCGCTACGACCTGCACGGTTGACCGGATATGCCAGGTGCCAACCTTGGTTGGCACCTGGCACAGCGCCCACCAAGGTGGGCGACTACCAGCGCCCGGGCGGCGCCGTCACAGGGCGTCGATATCACCCAATGCACGGATCAACCGGCGTGCGCGCTTGTCCGGCTTGTGCTCCGGTGCCTGGTAGCCATCACGCGCG
Source organism: Stenotrophomonas sp. G4 (assembly GCF_003428825.1). Classification (NCBI taxonomy): domain Bacteria; kingdom Pseudomonadati; phylum Pseudomonadota; class Gammaproteobacteria; order Lysobacterales; family Lysobacteraceae; genus Stenotrophomonas; species Stenotrophomonas sp. G4. The sequence continues at coordinate 1,289,826 of NZ_CP031741.1, read as the reverse complement.
GCAATGCGCAGCGCACGCTGTTCGGCGCGGCGCGCCTTGGAGGCCTCGCTCTCGGCGTACAGCTGCTGCGCCACCGGGGCCGGACCGCGCTGGTCGCTCAGGCCCAGCACCTGGATCTCGAAGTGTTCTTCACCGCGATCGACCAGCAGCTGCTCTCCCACGCGTACTGCGCGCGAGGATTTCGGACGCTGCCCGGCCACGGATACCTTGCCGGTCTCGATCGCCTGTTTGGCCAGGCTGCGGGTCCTGAAGAAGCGGGCCGCCCACAACCAGATGTCCAGACGGACGCTGGGCGCCAACGGGGAAAGCTCGGACATCGGTGGGGACTACTCCGTTCGCTTGTTCAGGGGGCGCGGATTGTCGGGGTCGGTGCGGCAGCCGCTGCCCCCGATCAATGCCGGCGTGCCGGCCGCCAGGTCCTGGCGCTGGCTGCCGACCAGGCACTCGGGGCGGTCGGTCGGCCGCACCTGGGTATCGCCCAGCCGGTCACCCGACGAACATGCGGCCAGTGCCGCTGCGATCAAGGCCGCCACGATCATCCGCATCGCCTGTTGTGGTTGATGCATTGCCACATCCTGCAAACCGGCTTGATGCTAGTGTGCGCCTCCCGGCAATCGATCACCACTCCATGGCCAAAGCGCCGCTTGACCTGACCTCCGGCCCGATCGGCCGCAACCTGCTGCTGTTCGCGCTGCCGATCCTGGCAGGCAACATCGCGCAGTCGCTGAACGGCTCGGTGAATGCGGTATGGGTGGGGCGCTTCCTTGGCGAAGCGGCACTGACCGCCACCGCGAACGCCAACAACATCATGTTCTTCCTGATCGGTTCGGTGTTCGGCTTCGGCATGGCCTCGACCATCCTGATCGGCCAGGCCATCGGTGCGCGCGACATCGCCCAGGCACGACGCGTGGTCGGCACCAGCGCCACGTTCTTCATCGGCCTGTCGGTGATCATCGCCATCGCCGGCTGGTTCCTGGCCCACCCGCTGCTGGCGGCGATGGGCACGCCCGCCGCCTCGCTGCCGTTGGCCGAGGCCTACCTGCGCATCATCTTCCTGGCGATGCCAACGCTGTACGCCTTCGCCTTCCTCAGTGCGGCGCTGCGCGGTGCCGGCGATTCGCGCACGCCCTTCCGCTTCCTGCTGGTCTCGGTGGTGCTGGACATCGCCCTGAACCCGGTGCTGATCTTCGGCATGGGGCCGTTCCCGGAACTGGGCATCGCCGGCTCGGCCTGGGCCACGCTGGCGTCGCAGACGCTGTCGCTGGCCGGCCTGCTGCTGTACATGCGGCACAAGCGGCACACGCTGTGGCTGGGTCGCGCCGACATGCACCTGTTCAAGCTGGACATGACCATCCTGCGCGCGCTGGTGGTCAAGGGCGTGCCGATGGGCCTGCAGATGGTGCTGATCTCGCTGTCGGTGATCATGCTGATGACCATGGTCAACCAGTACGGCACCGACACCGGTGCGGCCTACGGTGCATCGCTGCAGCTGTGGAACTACGTGCAGATGCCGGCGATGGCGATCGGTGCAGCATGCTCGTCGATGGCCGCGCAGAATGTCGGCGCGCAGCGCTGGGATCGCGTGCGCGGCACCGCGCGCCAGGGCATCGCGTTCAACTTCCTGCTGACCGGCGCGTTGATCCTGCCGCTGGTGCTGCTGGACCAGTATTCGCTGGCCTTGTTCCTGCCGCAGGGCAGCGAGTCGCTGCAGATCGCGCGGCACCTGAACCACATCGTGATCGGTTCGTTCCTGTTCTTCGGCGTCAGCTTCGTGATCTCCGGCGTGGTGCGCTCCACCGGCGCGGTGCTGCCGCCGCTGCTGATCCTGGCCGCGTCGCTGTGGGGCGTGCGCGTGCCGTTCGCCGAATTCCTGCAGCCGTACTGGGGTGCCGATGCGATCTGGTGGAGTTTCCCGGCCGGCTCGCTGGTGTCGATGCTGCTGTCGCTGGCGTATTACCGCTGGGGTGGCTGGCGCAAGGCGAAGATGATCAGTACACCGGTGCATGCCGAAGAACTCGCCACGCCCTCGGAGATTCCCGCCTGTCCGCCCTCGCCGGTGGCCGACCCGGATGCGGCGCTGGAAACCATTCCACCGCGTTGAACATGCACCGGTAGTGCCGGCCGCTGGCCGGCAACCCCATGGACGTCGCAAACATCGCGCAGTTGCCGGCCAGCGGCCGGCACTACCGCTTCTTCTTTTCCGCGTTGTGCCTGGCGGCAGCGCGCAGCAGTGCTTTCAGCGCCGCGGCGTTGGGCATGCCGCCTTCGTGGATGTCGATCGCGCGGCGTGTGCCGCCTTCCAGGCTGGCATTGAACAGGCGCTTCGGGTCCGGCAACGCGGCGCCGTGGGCGAAGGTCAGCTTCACCGCCTGCTTGTAGGTTTCGCCGGTGCACAGGATGCCGTTGTGCTCCCACACCGGTGTGCCGCGCCATTTCCAGGTTTCCTCCACGTCCGGCAGCGCCTCGTGGATCAGCGCGCGCACGCGGGCGAGGATGTCGCCGCGCCAATCAGCGAGCTCGGCGATGCGCGCGTCAATCAGGGCGGCAGCGGGGAGAGTGGCATCTGCGGGATCGGACTTCTGCGTGGCCATCGCGCGGTCTCGTTCGGGGAAAGAACCTGGGGGATTACATGCGTTCGCCAGGCAGCTGGCTGGCCTGTCGCACCCAGTCGAGGAACCGCGCCTCGTCCAGCGGCTCGTCCTCGGCAACGTGCAGGTAGCGCGTGTCGGCGCTCTTGGACGGTTCCGGCGGAACAGGCTGCAACATCGCGCCGCGGAAGAACGCGATCTTGATGTAGCGGGTGAAGCAATGGAAGCTGAGGAACCAGCCCTCGCCGGCAGCAACACCGTACATCGGCGAGTTCCATTTCACTGCCTTGTGCACGCCGGGTACGGCCTGTTCAATCAGCATGTCCAGGCGCGCCCCGATGGCCCGCTTCCAGCCCGGCATGGCAGCGATATAAGCCTGCACGGGCGCATCGCCCTCACCCTTGGCGATCTGCGGGTTACCGCCGGACAGCAGCTTCGGCGAGGCACTGTTGGCAGGTTGCTTGGCGGGCATCGCAGGGGCCATGACGGTCGAAGGCCCGAGCGTACGCCGCCGCCCGGCAGCGGTCACGGCGCACTGCGCCATGGCATCAGAGGCTGCTGCGGAACTGACGCCAGGTGGGCAGCTTGCGGGTCCCGCGCAGGAACCACATCAGGGTGGCCATCACCAGGCCGAACATCACGCCTGCCGCCACCCCGGCAAGCAACAGCAGTTCCAGTGCCGGGGCCCTGCCCTGCCACAGCAGCAGCCACATCAGTACCGTCCAGAAGACGCCGAACAACAGGCCCTGCAGCAGCGTATTGGTCAGGAAACCGGCCAGTATCGGCGGCGGCAGCGCGACGCCCAGCCGCCACAGCATGCGGTGCAGCAAGGGGGCCGCTTCCCTCCGTGGCACCCCGGAACGGTCCAGGAAGCGCAACGCCACCTGGATGTCCGCCGGGTATCGATGGTCGATCTCATCCATCCAATGAAACTACCGAGGCGGCAGCACAAACGCAAACGGCCGCCCGAAGGCGGCCGTCGCGACAACAACCGGAGTTGTTTATCAGCCCTTGGTTGCCAGGCGGGCAACCTTGGCGGCAGCAGCAGCAGCCAGGTCTTCCTTGATGCGGGCAGCCTTGCCTTCCAGGCCACGCAGGTAGTACAGCTTGCCGGCGCGGACCTTGCCACGGCGCTTCACTTCGACCGAGTCGATGATGGCGCTGTGGGTCTGGAACACGCGCTCGACGCCGTAGCCGTGCGAGATCTTGCGCACGGTGAACGAAGAGTTCAGGCCGCCGTTCTTGGTCGCGATGACAACGCCTTCGTAGGCCTGCACGCGCTCACGGGTACCTTCCTTCACCTTCACGTTGACGACAATGGTGTCGCCCTGGCTGAACTGCGGCAGTTCGCGGGTGATCTGGGCGGATTCGAATTCCGCGACGATGGACTTGTTCAGCTTGCTCATGGGTTACACCGATTCATTGTTCGGGTGGGCGTGTCATTCGACAGCGTGGGCTCATGCAGTCACCGGACTGTGCTGCACGTTTGTTTTGGGTACTGCGCACCGGCCGGGGCCGGCGTAATTGGCCATGATAGCCGATAAAGCAGGGCTGGCGCTAGACCTTGCCCTTTTCCGCCGGGACCTGGCGGGCCAGGGCCAGCAGCTTGCGGTCGGCCTTGCCCAGCGCCTGTTCATCCAGCAGGTCCGGGCGCCGCTGTGCGGTACGGATCAACGACTGCTGCCGGCGCCAGGCGGCGATGGCGGCATGGTTGCCCGAGCGCAGCACGTCCGGCACGTCCCCCAGCGGATGCTGGGCCGGCTGGCTGTAATGCGGGCAGTCGAGCAGGCCGAGGTCGCCCTCGAAACTGTCCTGCGCCGCCGATTCGGCGTCATTCAAGGCGCCTTCCTGCAGCCGGGCCACCGCGTCGATGATGACCGCCGCCCCCAGCTCGCCGCCGGACAGCACATAGTCGCCGAGAGAAATCTCCTCATCGACATTGGCGGCCAGGAAGCGCTCGTCGATGCCTTCATAGCGGCCGCAGAGCAGGACCATGCGCGGCAATGCCGCCAGTTCCCGCACCTTGGCCTGGGTCAACGGCGCGCCCTGCGGGCTGAGATGGATCACCCGCGCAGGCGTCGGATCGGCCTCGCGGATCGCCTGCAGGCAGGCCTGCAGTGGCTCGATCAGCATCACCATGCCCGGGCCACCGCCGAACGGACGGTCATCCACCCGGCGGTAGTTGCCCTCGGCGTAGTCACGGGGATTCCAGCCATGCAGGCTGAACAACCCCTTTTCCTGCGCGCGGCCGACCACGCCCAGTCCAGCGGACTGGGCGAGGAAATCGGGGAACAGGGTGATGACGTCGAAACGCATGCTCAGGCTCAGAACTCGGGGTCCCAGTCGACCACGACCAGATTGGCCTCGAAGTCGACCGAGGTGATGAAGTCCGGCAGCACGAACGGAATCATCCGTTCGCGGTCACCGCGCACGACCATCACATCGTTGGCGCCGGTACTGAACAGGTGCGAGACCTGGCCGAGGGCAACGCCTTCGACGGTCTTCACATCCAGGCCTTCCAGATCGACCCAGTAATACTCGTCGGCATTGGGCGGCGGCAGCGCACTGCGGGCCACGAAGACCTCGGTGCCATGCATCGCCTCGACCGTGTCGCGATCCTCGATGCCCGGGAAACGGGCCACAAGGTGCTTGCCGGTATCCCGGCCACGGGCGCCTTCAAGCGTCGATTCCTGCCCGTTGGGGCTGCGCAGGATCCACGGTTGGTAACGGAAAATAGCGGAACGCGGCTCGGTCCAGGACTCGAGCTTTATTTCGCCGCGCACACCAAAAGCGCCGACAATCCTGCCAAGCAGGATGCGGCGCTCGTTATCTTTCATCTGCGTTCAATCAGATGGGCCGCACCAGGGCGCGGCCCGTCAGGATCAGGCCGCAGCGGCCTGGGACTTGCTCGCTTCCTTGATCAGGTTGCGAACTTTCTCGGTCGGCTGGGCGCCGTTCTTGACCCAATGGTCAACGCGGGCCAGGTCCAGCTCGATGCGCTTCTCGCCACCCTGTGCAACCGGGTTGTAGAAGCCGACGCGCTCGATGTTGCGGCCGTCGCGGGCGCTGCGGACGTCGGTGACGATGATGTGGTAGAACGGACGCTTCTTGGCGCCGCCGCGGGTCAGTCGAATCTTGACCATGGTGGTTTTTTCCTATTGCCCAGTCGCCAGGATGGCGCGGTAAGCGGGCGATTATAGCGGCAGAGTCCGGCCGAGCCAACCCCGCAAAAAAACGGGCCTGTCCGGTAGCGCCGGGCCATGCCCGGCGGCTTTCATTCAGCAAAGTGATGGATTCAGCGACTGATCCCGCGTCCGGCCAATGCCAAAGGCGTCACGCGGCGCCCAATGCAGGCAGCGCGATACGATCCGTGTCGAACACGTCGACCTCGTGACGTTGCAGCAGATCATCAAATGCGTCCGCGCCAATCTGCTCGATCAGGCGCCGCTCAGATTCATGGATGGCGATGCACTGGAGCCAGTTTATCGCGAGAGATGGCAGCTGCAGTCCCGCAAACTTTCCCTCACGCCAGAAGAAGGGAGGCACCAGATAGATATGCGGCATCTTCGACGACGGGAAGTAGTCCAGCAGGATGTCCGGAATCACGCTGCCCGGTAGCACCGCCGCACGATCACGCATGATCGCAAATGCAGTGGAGGCGACGACGTTGTCCCAGTGCAGTCTCTCCTCAGGTACACATGCGCAAAGCTCGACGCGCGTTTCCAGTTCACGACCATTCGAATGACGTAGAGCGCAATCAGATAGTCCGATGGACGAAATCGACTTGAGGCCCGCTTCCGGAGCGTTGAGTGTCGTCAGGATGTCGACCGAACGCTGGCGACGGTCATCGTAAAAGGCCTGGACCTTGGGCCGTGCGTCGCCGCCCATGATCTTCATCGCGTGCATCGCCACCGCGCGATGCTGCTCGGTGACTGTGGCGATACTGATTGGAACTCCTGCTGTCCTGTGCTGCGAAAGCATCCGCCGGGCATGGCCCGGCGCTACCCACCATGGGTCTCCACGATAGGGCCGGGGCATGCCCGGCGAGCATCCACCAACGCAGCTCGTTCAGGAGAGCGACTGCCAGGGCACCCGGGCCAACACCGCCCTGCCCTGTTCGGCCAGGGCCTGCGAACCCGGCAGCACCTGACCGTCGATGGCGTCCAGCGCCCACACCCCACTGGCGTTGCAGGCGAAAGCCGCCCGCATGCCGGCCAGCTCATCCAGCCGCAACGGCCGGATCTGCTGTGGGCCCACCCAGCCCGCCTGCAGCAGCGCTTCAGCGGTTCCCCGCAGCGCAGGCGCCTGTGGCCAGATCAGGTGTTCGCCGTCATGCACGGCCAGGTTCCAGGTCGTGCCCTCGCTGATCGGCCCGTCGGCAGTCACGAACAGCGCATCGTCGACACCTGCTGCCAGCGCCGCACGGCGCTGGGCGAACAGGGCAAACGTACCGACATGCTTGATCTGCGGCAGCTCTCGCTGCCATGTCGCGCTGCGTACGCGTTTCGGCGCGGTCAGCGCGACCGGCGCGGAGACGGCAACCAGTACATCCACCGGCACGCTTGCCAGCGGCGCGCGGAAATCGAAACGGCGCGAGAACACGGTGACCCGCATCGATGCGTCGACCTGGCCGGCCTGTTGCAGCGCCTGCGCCATCCACGCCTGCACCTGCGCGATATCGAGCGCGCTGCCGAACAGTTCCTGCGTTGCTTTGGCCAGCCGCTGCAGATGCAGATCAAGCCCCTGCACCGAGCGGCCGCGCACCTGCAACGAGGTGAAGTGGCCGTAGTTGGTCAGCGCCGGCAGCAGGTCTTCGGCCCGCGCCGTTGCGCCGTTGCAGGTCACCGTCATCGCAACAGTGCCTGCGCCTGTTCCCACATGCCACGCAGCACGTCGGCGGCCGGCGCTGCCGGTGCCATCCATGCCGACTGCCCGGCCCAGGCCTGCATCGCAGCAAGCCGGTTTTCCTGCGTGGCCTGCTTGCGCATCGGTCCAGTCAGGCCACGCTGCACCGGGTACGGGCGCGGCGCGGGTGCGCCCTCGGCAGCAGCTGCACGCACGTAGGCAGTCGCCAGGCCGCGGCCCAGGCGCCCACTGAACGCGCGCGTCGGCCAGGTGTCTTCGGGTTCGCTGCGGGCCAACGCATCGGCCCATGCAGGCGCCACCGCTGCTTCGGGTGTGCGCAGGAAGGCCGTGCCGATCTGCACCGCGCTGGCCCCGAGCATCAAGGCAGCAGCAATGCCGCGACCGTCGCCGATTCCGCCCGCAGCGATCACCGGAATACTCAGATTGTCCGCCAGCCGCGGCAGCAGTGCGAACAGGCCGACCAGCTGCTGCTCCGCACGCATCGGATCGAAGGCGCCGCGGTGGCCGCCGGCTTCGGCGCCCTGCGCGACCACCGCGTCAGCACCTGCGTCCTGCGCAGCACGCGCTTCGGCCAGCGTCGTAGCGCAGGCGATCCAGGCGATGCCCGCATCCTTCAACTGCTGCACATGACGCGGCGACAGCACGCCCATGATGGTCGAGGCGACCGCCGGCCGTGCCGCCAGCAGCGCACTGAACTGCTCCTCGAAATCGGCCGGCGTGGCATCGGCTGCGCTGGCCGCAACCTCCGGCCCCCACTGGCCCAGAAACGCACGCGTGCTGGCCTCGGCAGCCACATCGCGCACCGGCGCGGGATCGGGCAACCACAGGTTCACCTGCGCCGGCCCGGTGGACGCTGCACGGAAGTCCTGCATCCAGCGACCGATATCCGCCGCCGGCGACAACACGGCCCCCATCGCGCCCATGCTGCCGGCGTTGGCCAGCGCGGCGGAAAGCGGAACCGGACAGGCACCGGCCATCGGTGCCAGCAGGATCGGCAGCTGCAATGAAAAACGCCGACAGAAATCGTCGGCGCGTTCGAGAATCGGCGAAAGGCTCACGCGACGCACCTGTGGGAGGAGTCGCTGCCAGCATACGCCAGACACTGTGGACGGGCGCGTCGCCCCGGGCGATCCGCTCGCGCCTGGCTCAGCGTGCAGACACCGCGTAGGTGCGGACCAGCTGGCTGTCCATTTCTTCGTTGAACTTGAACGTCACGTAGCGCGCGTCATCAGCGGCGAACTCTTCCTCGGCGCTGGCGCGACCGATCTCGGTGCCCTCGGCATCCAGCGCACGCGCCACCAGCTTGCCCTTGAACGCCTTGTCGGCCACCACGTACACCGCCGCGTCCTTGGAGCCCATGCCACGGCTCTTGCCGAGGGTGACGGTGAGGCCCCGCGCGGCCAGGCCCGGATCGGCCTGCAGCGTCACGTTCATGCGCTTGTCCACGCCCTCGCCCAGCCCGGCGACGAAATCGGCAGCGGTTCCACTGATGGCGCTACCGGCCTTCTGCGACACGGAGGTGTCGTCCTTGCAGGCAACCAGCCCGAGGGCCAGCGCCATCACCACGATCGACTTGTTCATGCACATTCCTTTGATTGATTCCGCGGGTTGTTCAAGCGTTCGATACAGCGCGCGCTCAGCGGAACGGCATGCCACGGCCGCCCATGGCGCCCATCATGCCCTTCATGCTGCGCATCATGCCCTTCATGCCGCCGCCGGCCATCTTGCTCATCATCTTTTCCATCTGCATGTACTGCTTCATGAGCTTGTTGACGTCGGCCGGGGTCACGCCCGAGCCCTTGGCGATGCGGGCGCGACGCGAGCCATTGAGCAGGTTCGGGTTGCGCCGTTCCTTCTTGGTCATCGAGCCGATGATGGCGATCATGCGCGGCACTTCCTTGCCCTGGCTGACCTGCTGCTTGAGGTGCTCGGGAATCTGGCCCAGGCCCGGCAGCTTGTCCATCAGGCCGCCGATGCCGCCCATGTTCTGCATCTGCTCAAGCTGGTCGCGCATGTCGTTCAGATCGAACTTCTTGCCCTTGGCGACCTTCTCGGCCAGCTTCTGCGCCTTGTCCTTGTCGACCTGCTGCTCAACCTGCTCGACCAGCGACAGCACGTCGCCCATGTCGAGGATGCGGCTGGCGATACGGTCCGGGTGGAACACGTCCAGGCCTTCCGGCTTTTCGCTGACACCGACGAACTTGATCGGCTTGCCGGTGATGTAGCGCACGCTCAGCGCGGCGCCGCCACGGGCGTCACCGTCGGTCTTGGTCAGGACCACGCCGGTCAGCGGCAACGCATCACCGAAGGCCTTGGCGGTATTGGCCGCGTCCTGGCCGGTCATGGCATCCACCACGAACAGCGTTTCAGCCGGGTTGACCGCGGCGTGCAGGGCCTTGATCTCGGCCATCATCGCTTCGTCGATGGCCAGGCGGCCGGCGGTATCGACCAGCAGCACGTCGACGAACGACTTGCGCGCATCATCGATGGCGGCGCGGACGATGGCCTCCGGCTTCTGCTCGGCGCTGGACGGGAAGAACAGCACGCCCACCTGGTCGGCCAGCGTCTTCAGCTGCTCTATCGCCGCCGGACGGTAGACGTCGGCCGAGACCACCATCACCTTCTTCTTGCGCTTTTCCTTCAGGTGCTTGGCCAGCTTGCCGACCGTGGTGGTCTTGCCGGCGCCCTGCAGGCCCGCCATCAGGATGATGGCCGGCGCGGGAACGTTGAGGTTCAGGTCGCTGGCTTCGGCGCCCATCACCGCGGTCAGCTCGTCGCGCACGACCTTGATCAGGGCCTGGCCCGGGGTCAGCGACTTCAGCACTTCCTGGCCGACCGCACGCACCTTGATGCGTTCGATCAGGGCCTGCACCACCGGCAGCGCGACGTCGGCTTCAAGCAGCGCGATGCGGACCTCGCGGGTCGCCTCGCGGATGTTCTCTTCGGTCAGGCGGCCACGGCCGCGCAGGCGCTCGATGGTGCCGGAAAGGCGCTGGGTCAGGGACTCGAACATGCGACGCAACCTGTCTGAAAGCGGGGGACAATAAGGCCCACAGTATAACGGGTCCACCGCGCTCCCCGGACTGCGACGCCACGCCCGTCGCCAGCACCGCGGGGGTATGCGAAACTTCAACGATGACAATCGTTCTCATCGCCGTCCTGCTCTACCTGGCCGCCAGCGCCCTGCTGGTGCGCGCCCTTGGTCGCAACGACGGGGTGACCTCGCCCGCCTGGCTGTGGCCTGCGCTGCCGGCGATGCTGCTGCATGGCGGTTATCACGTGCTGGTGGCGATGCGCACGACCGGCGGCCCGGACATGCACTTCTTCGCCGCGTTGTCGCTGGTCGGCCTGGGAATGGCCTGGCTGACCTCGCTGGTGGGCGCGCGCGGGCGCATGTCCACTCTGGGCGTGGTGGTATTCCCGCTGGCCGCGCTGCTGCTGGTGGTCTACCACGGCTACGGCCATGAACCGAGCAAGGTGCTGGGCTGGCGCCTGGCCAGCCACGCCTGGCTGGCACTGCTGGCCTACGCCACGCTGAGCATCGCCGCGCTGCTGGCGATCATGCTGTGGCTGCAGGAGCGTGCGCTGCGGCGCCGTGAATTCCGTCCGTGGCTGCGTGCGCTGCCGCCGATGGCCGATCTGGAATCGCTGCTGTTCAGGGTGATCACCGTCGGCTTCGCCCTGTTGACCCTGACCCTGGTTACCGGCGTGCTGTTCGTCGACGACCTGCTGGCGCAGAAGCTGGTGCACAAGACGGTGCTGAGCGTGCTGTCGTGGATCGTGTTCGGCGTGCTGCTGATCGGCCGCCGCCGCTATGGCTGGCGCGGCACCAAGGCGGTGCATTGGACGCTGACGGCGATGCTGTTGCTGCTGCTGGCGTTCTTCGGCAGCCAGTTCGTGATCGAGCTGGTGTTCGGGCATTCACGCTAGAGGCGTGCCGGCCGCCGGTCGGCACCCACCCTGGTAGTGCCGGCCGCTGGCCGGCAACAGGACCGCACCCCGCGTGGATGCCGCAGACGGTCAAGGCAGCGGCTGGGCCAGGATCCTGCGCATCGAGCGACCACTGTTGGTGAGGATGTCGTCGACCTGCCAGCAGCCCTCCCCTTTGCGCACCATCGGCAGGCGGGTCACGTAGGCCTTGCCCCAGACCGGATAGCGCATTTCGACCTGGCCGGCCGTGGCCGAGGCCTGCTTCCAGCTGTAGCGCACCGGGCTGTCGATCTCCCCGTCCTGCGCGTCCAGCCACGGATCGGAATCGAGCGTGCAGATGCCCTCTTCGCGCACCTGGCAGGCACGCTCGCCGTGCAGCGCCTTGGCAAACGCCGCACTCACCAGTGCCTGCGGCGGCTCCAGCAGGTCGCCCTTGCCGGTGGTCGCTTCGAAGAAGGCGCGCGCCACGTCAGCCGGTTGCTGGCAGGCCGGCGCGGCCTGCACGGTGGGGGCCAGCAGCAGGCCGATGATCACCCACATCCTTGTCTTCCGCATATTCAGTTCCTTGACGGTGGAAGGACGCCGGGCATGGCCCGGCGCTACCCATGCGTGTTGCCCGGCGAACGCGCAGCGCGGCAGGGATTACAATCCGTACCGTTCGATCGCGTCCAGATGCGGCTGGCGATCCTGGTCGCAGGCCTCGGCCAGGCGCAGCCAGCAGTGCGGGTGCGCCCAATCGGCCGTGGCCTGCTGCAGGAAGCGGTGCAGCGCCAACGGCGCATGGTCCTGCGGCTGGGCAACGGTGAACAAAAGGCCCGGCAACGTCCCGTCTTCCACGTCCGGATCGGTCACGGTGTAGTCCGCACGGCTGTGCGCCCATACCTTCCAGCCCTGTGCCTCGGCCGCTTCGACGAAGTCATTCCATGCCTCCTCGCCCGGGTGCGCGCCATCGACCAGCCAGCTGCGCGCGAAACCACCCCGCTCCAGCACATGCACCTGCGCATAGGTCGGAATGAAGTGCTCGCGCTCCGCTTCGTCCTCTGGCGCGGGGTGTACCAAGCCGGCGTCGAATACCACCCAGTCCCCCACCTGCTGCGCGCGGTTGGCCGGTGCGTTCTCGACGATGCGCGCGGTCACCGGGCCGCTGCGGCGGGCGTAGTACTCCATCGGCTCGCCGCCTTCTTCGCTGCGGATGATCACCCAGCCCCAGGGCTCTTCGACCACGCCCTGCTGGCTGGACAGTTCCATGCCGATTGCTGCCGCCGAGCGGCGCACCGCATCCCAGTCGCGCGCCGCACTGGCCGCACTCATATGGTCCCAATGCGCGGCACTGGGCTCTTCCAGCAGTTCCACCAGTTGCGCATAGCAGGCCTGCGCCTCGCTGAAGCGGCCGGTCTCCATGTACATGCGCGCAAGCGTCCCGCGTGCGCCGTTCGAGCCTGGCGACAACGCCAGCAATGCCTGCGCGGCCTGTTCCAGTGCAGGCCAGTCGGACGCACGCCGTGCGCGCTGCACCTCGCACCAGTGCGCGAACACCGGCACGCTGTCGCGGTAGGTCGCGGCCAGCCTGCGCAGGCCATCATCATCGCCCTGCTCGGCCAGCCAACGCATCAGCGTGTAGGCCGCCGCGCCGTCTTCCTGCGCGTGGCCGCGCACAAAGTCCCACAGCAGCGCCTGCGCTTCTGTCTTCGCGCCACAGGCGTGCAGCGCCGAGGCGGCGACCTCGGCCAGCGCGCCGTCGTCCGGCCGCTCGGCGTGCGCCTGCAGCAGCCACTGCGCTTCGCGCTCGGGATCGCGCGACTGGTTCTGTTCGCCCTGCGCTTCCAGCCACGCCAGCAGCTCAGCGGCAGGCACCGGCAGCGGCGCCATCTGCGGCAGCGCTTCGATGCGTGCCGCCAGACCGGCCACCAACGCGGCGGCGCCGCGGTCCTGGCGCAGCTGCGCCAGATGGGTGCGGGCCAGACCCAGCTGGCGCTGCGCCACCCAGCGTGCACCGCGCTGCAGGGCCAGCTCCAGGCTCAACGCGGCGATCTCGATCACCAGGCGATGCGCGCCGACAGCGGCGAAGTGCTCGATGATCGTGTTGAAGCGCGTTCCCAGATCCCAGGTATTGCGGGCGGCATCACGGCTGCACAGTGTCGAAGCGGTATTGGCCCACAACCGCCAGTGATTCGGCGTCAGCTCGCTCCATGGCACCAGCTGCTGCAGCGCCTCTTCATCGCGCCCCAGCTGGGCCAGTGCCCAGGCCTTGGACAGCCGGCGCGGCACCGTGCAGTTGGCAGGCTCGTATTCGCCCGCAGCGGCCACTTCGGCTTCGCGCTTCTCGATCAGCGCCAGCGCTTCCTGCGCACGGCCGCTGGCCAGCAGGATCTTGATCTGCATTTCAGGGAAGCTGTCGAACACTTCCTTGCCGCGCGCCTGGATCGCCGCCGCCTGCACCTGCAGGTAATCCAGCGCGTCCTGGCCGCGGCCGTCGTCCAGCAGCGCGTCGGCCTTCTCGCAGCTCAGGCACTGGAAGCAGGCCCAGCTCGGGTCGATGCGGCCCAGCGTCTCGTCGCAGACCTCGATGCGTTCGGGCACCCAGCCCGGACCATCGATGTTGCCGTAGCAGGCGGCAAGATCCTGGGTGACGCAGATCGACTGCGGGCAGTCCAGGGTATCGGCACGGTGTGCGCGCTCGAACAGCGCCACCGACTCGCCCAGCGCGCTTTCGCCTTCCACGCGGTTGCCGACGCGGTTGCGCAGCGCCCAATGGCCGACATAGACGTCGACCCAGGGGTTGTCCAGCGCCTTGCCCAGCGCGCGCGCTTCGGGCAGCAGTGCATCGACGCGGTCGACCTGCAGTTCACTGACTTCATCGGCAAGACGGGTCAGCAGGTGGGCGTTCTGCGCCTGGCCTGCCTGGCGCAGGTCTTCCTGCAGTTTTTCGACCCAGTTCCAGATATCCATGGGGGTAATGCTCCTGTCTAGCGAAGGCGGGATGAGAGGGGGGAGCGGTGCTCAACGCAGCATCTGCTGCAGGGCACCGGCAATATCGGTGAATGCACCATTGAGATCGGGTCCCGGCGTCGCCGCGCTCTGCTGCAGCGGCCGGCCCTGTGCGGACACGATGATCTTCAGCGAGCGCAGCAGGCGCGCGGCCGCCCCGGCCTGCGGGTGGCCCTCGCGCTGGGCCTGCAGCAACGCCTGCACCGCTGGATTGTCCAGGTTGAGGTACAGCCGCGACGGCGCACGCGCCTCGATGCGCGCGGTGAACTGGCGCGCCAGCCGCAGTGCCGCCATCGATACGCGCTTGTCGTTCTCGTCGTCTTCCAGGCGCTGTTTCAGTTCGGCTTCGCGGTCGGGCACCACCACCACCGGCAGCGCCTCGGGGCTGAACCGCGCCGGCAGCAGCTGTTCGCCGTCGCCCAGGTGTTCGCGCAGCCAGGCCAACTGTGTATCGTCAAGGCTGTCGTCGGTGCGGAACAGTGCGCGGTTGCCCTGCTCGGTACCCAGCTCGACCAGGCGCAGGCCCTTGGCCTGGGCCCAGCGCCGCAGGAACGGCACCACCGCGTAGCGATGACCATGCGCGACCGGCACGCCCATCGCGCGGAACAGCATTTCCTCGAAGCCACCACCGTTGTCGAGGATCACATGCACTGCGCCGCGCGCCGGCAACGCGCTGGCCGGCAGGTCACCCTGCGAGGTCGGCACGCGCACGTGTTCCAGCAGCAGGTCGAACAGGCGCTCATCGCACAGCGCCGCGCCCAGCAGGGCTTCATTGTGGCGGCTGAGCACGCGGCGCCAGGCTTCGGGCTGCTGCCGGGCGACGTCGGCCAGGCCATCGATCAGCGCTTCCAGCAGGGCGTGCTGCACGGCGCGATAGTGGTCATCGCGCTGCAGGTCCTCGCGGCTGGCGGTCGGGGTCAGCTTCGACGATTCGATCACCCCGCCGATGAAACCGGCCCACGGCGGCAGCAGGTCGCGTGCATCGTCGTCCAGCAGCATGCCGCGCACGAACACCGACAGGTTGCGGTTGTCGCTGGTGCCGTAGGTGGCACCGTCCTGCACCCAGAGCATGCCGACGGCGTCGCTACTGCCATCGGGCTGCAGCGGCATCGTCACGATGGGCTCGAAATCGTGTTCGAAACGGGCCGCGAACTGCTGCGCCTGGCGGCGTGCCTGCACCGGATGCAGGGCGACGTCACCCTGCCCGCGCCACGGCGGCGGTTCAGGATTGATCGCGGCGGCCGCCGCACCGATGAAGATCGGCTCGGACAGCAACGCGCAGTAGCGGCCCAGCACCTCGTGCAGGCGCGCTTCGTTGGCCAGCGGCAGGAAGTCCGGATGCAGCTCCAGCTCGACCTCGGTGCCGATCGCGCGCGCCGGCACTTCGCTGACGGTGTACTGCTCGGCGTTGCTGGACACGTACAGGTGGCCCAGCTGCGGCGCCTGGTACGAGGTGGTGCGCACGCTGACACGGCGCGCCAATACGAAGGCCGACAGGAAACCCAGGCCGAACATGCCGATCAGGCCTTCATCGTCCTGGCCGTCCTGGCGCAGGCCCCGGGTGTAACCGACACCGACCGTGGCCAGGTAATCGTGGATTTCCTGGCGGGTCAGGCCGGCACCGGTATCGGTGATGCGCAGCACACCGGCGGCGACATCGACCTGCACGTCGATGCGCGACACACTCTGGATGCCGGGCTGCTCGATACGGCGACGGATGATCGAATCGTGCGCGTTCTGCACAAGCTCGCGCAGCGCCACCATCGGCGTGGAATACAGGTGCTTGCCCAGCACCGTCATCAGTCCATTGAGATCGACCCCGGCGCGGCGGATTTCGGCGGCGGGGGTGCTGAACATCGGGTCCTGCATGTAAACGATTACTCCTTGCCACGGAAAGGCGCCAGGGGGCGCCTTCGTCGAGCCGGGAAAACTAGCACAGGCTGGCTGACCGCTGCTGTGCCGTCGGCCGCATCTGCAGGTCCGGGCCCGGACCCGACCCCGGTCACGCCGCGTCGATGGCCTCGGACAGCCGTTCGACCGCGATCACTTCCATGCCCTTCACCGAGCCCCCTTTGGGGGCATTGGCCTTGGGCACGATGGCGCGCTTGAAACCGTGGGTCGCCGCCTCGCGCAGGCGATCCTCGCCGTTGGGCACCGGCCGGATCTCACCGGACAGGCCGACTTCGCCGAACGCGATGGTCTTCTCGGCCAACGGACGGTCCTGCAGCGAGGACAGCACCGCCAGTAGCACCGGCAGGTCGGCGGCGGTCTCCTGCACGCGGATGCCGCCGACCACGTTGACGAACACGTCCTGGTCGCCGACCAGCACGCCGCCATGCCGATGCAGCACCGCCAGCAGCATGGCCAGGCGGTTCTGCTCCAGCCCCACCGCCACGCGGCGCGGATTGGAAAGAGGCGAGGCGTCGACCAGCGCCTGCACTTCCACCAGCAGCGGCCGGGTGCCCTCGCGGGTAACCATCACGCAGCTGCCCGGCTGGTGCGTGCTGGCACCGGAAAGGAAGATCGCCGACGGATTGGAGACCTCCTTCAGGCCCTTGTCGCCCATCGCGAACACGCCCAGTTCGTTGACCGCACCAAAGCGGTTCTTGAACGCGCGCAGCAGGCGGAAGCGGCTGCCGCTCTCGCCTTCGAAATACAGCACGGCATCGACCATGTGCTCCAGCACGCGCGGGCCGGCGATGCCACCTTCCTTGGTCACATGGCCGACCAGGAACACGGCGGTTCCGGTTTCCTTGGCGAAGCGCACCAGCCGTGCGGCACTCTCGCGCACCTGGCTGACCGAACCGGGCGCGGCGGTCAGCGTCTCGGTCCAGAGCGTCTGTACCGAATCGGCCACGATCAGCCGCGGCCCACTCCTGGTGGCGTGCTGCAGGATGGATTCGACACCGGTCTCGGCCAGCGCGTTGACGCCCTCCAGCGGCAGCTCCAGCCGGTGTGCACGACCGGCGACCTGGGCCAGTGATTCTTCACCGGTGACGTAGAGCACCGGCAGGACCGCGGCCATCTTCGCCACCGCCTGCAGCAGCAGGGTGGATTTGCCGATGCCCGGGTCACCACCGACCAGCACCACCGCGCCCTCGACCAGGCCGCCACCGAGCACGCGGTCGAATTCGCCGATGCCGGTGCTGACCCGGTTGTGTTCGGTCTGCGCCACGTCCTTCAGTGCGGTGATCTTCGGCGGGTCGATCTTGCCCGCCCAGCCGGCACGGCGCGAGGCGGGCGCCTTGGCCGCCGCAGCGCTCTCAAGGACGATTTCCGACAGCGAGTTCCAGGCATTGCATTCGGTGCACTGGCCTTGCCACTTGCTGTATTCGGCGCCGCATTCATTGCAGACATACGCGGTGCGGGCTTTGGCCATCGGAGATTTCCTGCAGGGGCAACGAGCGTGGCAGGATAGCCGAGCCGGGTCGCAGCTGCTGCGACCACTCAAGTCCCACCCGTCGGTGCCGATAGCGGTGGCGCGCGTGCGCCTTGCGGGCGCCCCTCCCTCCTCCTCTGGATTCAACATGACTGGTAGTTACAGTCAGAGCCTGGTCGCCATATCGTTGCTGGTGGCCATGCTGGCATCGTATACCGCGCTGGATATGGCCGGCCGCCTGGCCACGGCCCAGGGCCGGGTCGCCCGCTGGTGGCTGGCCGGCGGTGCCGCCGCGATGGGCCTGGGCATCTGGTCGATGCACTTCATCGCGATGCTGGCCTTCAAGCTGCCGGTTCCGGTCGGTTACGACCTGGCGATCACCCTGTATTCGCTGGCGGTGTCGATCGGCGCGTCGGCCTATGCGCTGTGGCTGGTGTCGCGCCCCAGCCTGCCGTTGCAGCGGCTGGCCGCGGGTGCGGTGCTGATGGGGCTGGGTATCGCGGCCATGCACTACCTGGGCATGGCCGCCATGCGCATGCAGCCCGGTATCGATTACCACCCCGGCTGGTTTGCCGCGTCCATCGCAGTGGCCATCGCTGCCGCCGGTGCAGCGCTGTGGATTGCCTTCCGGCTGCGCGTGGAACAGCGCAACACGGTGCGCCTGCGGATGCTGGCGTCGCTGGTGATGGGCCTGGCCATCGTCGGCATGCACTACACCGGCATGGCCGCCGCGCGCTTCCCGCCTGGCAGCGTCTGCGGCGCCATCGGCAGCGGCGGCATCGATCCGCGCTGGCTGGCAGTGCTGGTGATCGTGACCACCCTGGCCACGCTCGGCATCGCCCTGGTGGCCTCGCTGTTCGACCGTCAGATGCGCGTACGCACCCGCCTGCTGGCCGATTCCCTGGCGCACGCCAACGACAAGCTGATCCAGGCCGCCCTGCACGATCCGCTGACCCAGCTGCCGAACCGCATGCTTCTGCAGGATCGCATCGAGCAGGCCATCGAGAAGGCGCAACGCCGCCAGCAGTCGGTGGCGGTGATGTTCTGCGACCTGGATGGCTTCAAGGCCGTCAACGATGCCTATGGCCACCAGCTGGGTGACCGCCTGCTGGTCGCGGTGGCCCAGCGCCTGGGGGCGCAGCTGCGCCCGCAGGACACCCTCGCCCGCCTCGGCGGCGACGAGTTCGTGATCGTGCTGGCCATCGATGCACCTGATGATGCGGCGGTGGTCGCCGAGCGGGTGATCGCCGCGGCCGGTGAACCGTTCGTGCTGGACGCGGCGGAGCTGCAGGTCACCGCCAGCCTGGGCATTGCCCTGTATCCGGACGATGCCAGCGACGAACGCGAGTTGATGGCACATGCCGATGCGGCGATGTACCACACCAAGGAAACCGGCCGCAACGGCTACACCTTCTTCATTCCCTCGATGCAGCTCAGTGCCAACCGCCAGCTGCGGCTGCTGCAGGACCTGCGCAAGGCGATCGCGCGCAACGAGCTGCTGCTGCACTACCAGCCGAAGTTCCCGGCGGCCGATGCACCGGCCACTGGGGCCGAGGCGCTGCTGCGCTGGCAGCACCCGGAACTGGGCCTGCTGGCGCCGGACGTGTTCATTCCCATCGCCGAGCGCAGCGGCCTGATCCTGCCGATCGGCGACTGGGTGCTGGACCAGGCGTGCGCGCAGCTGCGCGCCTGGCATGACGGCGGACACAGCCATTGGACGATGGCGGTGAACCTGTCTCCGCTGCAGTTCGCCTCGCCGGCCCTGCTTGAAAGCGTGCGTTCGGTCCTGCAGCGGCATCGCATCGACCCGGCGCGGCTGACCCTGGAGATCACCGAAACCACGGCGATGAAGGATGTCGAGGCCAGCCTGGCGATCCTCAACGATCTGACCGCGATGGGCGTGCACATCGCCATCGATGATTTCGGTACCGGCTATTCCAGCCTGCTGTACCTCAAGCGCATGCCGGCCACCGAGCTGAAGATCGACCGGGCGTTCGTGCATGACCTTGAACGCAATGACGAAGATTCCGCCATCGTGTCCTCGATCATCGCGCTGGGCCGTACCCTGCAGCTGCAGGTGGTAGCCGAGGGCGTGGAGACCCAGGCCCAGCGCGATTACCTGAGCGAGCTGGGCTGCGACCAGCTGCAGGGTTACCACCTGGGGCGGCCGATGGAGGCCGAGGAATTCCTGCGCAAGGTGGGGTGAGCGGCAACCGCATCCACGCATGGCGTGGATCTACTGTGCGGGGACTTCGCGGTGACGGGTAGATCCACGCCATGCGTGGATGCGTTCCCCGCGATCGCGCAACAAACAGAAAGGCCGCCCGGGGGCGGCCTTTCTGCGTGGCAACGTCGCGAAGACGTCAGTGCATCATGTGCACGTTCATGTTGTGCATGACCCACAGGGTACCGACCACGATGATGCCGATCACCACCACGGTGAAGGCCGCAGCGTTGACGTTCCAGCGGCTCTCCGAAGAGCGGTCCAGGTGCAGGAAGAACACCAGGTGGACCAGCATCTGCAGCACCGCGGTGATGGCGATCACCACACCGTTGACGGTGCGCGAGAAATCACCCGACATCACCATGTAGAACGGGATGACGGTCAGCACCACCGCCAGCACGAAGCCGATCAGGTACGACTTCACGGTGCCGTGGCTTTCGCCGCCGGCGGCGTGGTCGTGCGCATGGTTGTCATGTGCCATTACAGCGCTCCATTGAGGTAGACGACGGAGAACACGCCGATCCAGATCAGGTCCAGGAAGTGCCAGAACAGGCTCAGGCACGCCATGCGGGTCTTGTTGGTCGGGGTCAGGCCGTACTTCTTCAGCTGCACGAACATCACCAGCAGCCACAGCAGGCCGGCGCTGACGTGCAGGCCGTGGGTACCGACCAGGGCGAAGAACGCCGACAGGAAGGCACTGCGGTCCGGACCGTAGCCCTGATGGATCAGGTGCTGGAATTCATAGACTTCCATGCACATGAAGCCAAAGCCCAGCAGCCAGGTGATGCCCAGCCACAGGAACATCTGGCCGACCTGCTTGCGGTGCATGGAGATCATGCCCAGGCCGAAAGTCAGCGACGAGGTCAGCAGCAGCGCGGTTTCCCACGCCACGAACGGCAGCTCGAACAGGTCCTTCGCGCCGGGGCCGCCATCAGTGCCACCGGCCAGCACCACGTAGGTGGCAAACAGCGAGGCGAAGATGAGGCAGTCGCTCATCAGGTACACCCAGAAACCGAAGACGGTGTTGCCGCCGGTGTCGTGGTGCTCGTGGTCGTCATGGCCATGGGCCGCCGCGTGTGCGGCGTGCCCGTGGCTCAGGGTCGAGGTATTGGTGCTCATGCCTTCAGCTCCGACTTCACCAGGCCCTGGGCTTCCAGGTGCTTGCGGTGTTCGTTCTCGATGCGTTCCACCTCGGCAGCCGGGACCCAGTAGTCCACGTCCTGGTCGAAGGTGCGGTAGATGAACGTGGCGATCATGCCGACGAAGCCGATGATGGCCAGCCACCAGATGTGCCAGATCATCGCAAAGCCGAACACCAGGCTGAAGGCGCCGATGACAACGCCGGTGCCGGTGTTGCGCGGCATGTGGATGTCGGTGTACTTGGCCGGCTTCGGCCAGGCTTCACCACGCTGCTTGCGCTCCCAGAAATCGTCCAGCTCGGTGACGTCCGGCAGGGTGCCGAAGTTGTAGAAGGCCGGCGGCGAAGAGGTTTCCCACTCCAGCGTACGGGCATCCCACGGGTCGCCGGTCAGGTCGGCAGTCTTCTTGCGGTCGCGGATCGACACGGCCACCTGGATGATCTGGCACAGGATGCCGGCACCCACGATGAAGGCGCCCACAGCGGCCACCAGCAGGAACGGCTCGTAGGCCGGGTTGACGGTGCTCTGCAGACGACGGGTCATGCCCATGAAGCCCAGCACGTACATCGGCATGAAGGTCACATAGAAGCCGATGAACCAGCACCAGAACGCGCACTTGCCCCAGAACTCGTTGAGGCGGAAGCCGAACATCTTCGGCCACCAGTAGGTGATGCCGGCGAACATGCCGAACACCACGCCGCCGATGATGACGTTGTGGAAGTGGGCGATCAGGAACAGGCTGTTGTGCAGCACGAAGTCGATGGCCGGGATCGCCAGCATCACGCCGGTCATGCCGCCGATGGTGAAGGTGACCATGAAGCCGATGGTCCACAGCACGGGCGTGGTGAACTGCACGCGACCGCGGAACATGGTGAACAGCCAGTTGAAGATCTTCACACCGGTGGGGATGGAGATGATCATCGTCGTGATGCCGAAGAAGGCATTGACGTTGGCACCCGAGCCCATGGTGAAGAAGTGGTGCAGCCACACGATGAACGACAGCACGCCGATGCAGGCGGTGGCGTAGACCATGCCCTTGTAGCCGAACAGGGCCTTGCGCGAGAAGGTCGCGATGACCTCGGAGAACACGCCGAAGGCCGGCAGCACCAGGATATAGACTTCCGGGTGGCCCCAGATCCAGATCAGGTTGATGTACAGCATGGCGTTGCCGCCACCGTCATTGGTGAAGAAGTGCGTGCCCAGGTAACGGTCCAGGGTCAGCAGCACCAGGGTGATGGTCAGCACCGGGAAGGCGGCGACGATCAGCACGTTGGTCACCAGAGCGGTCCAGGTGAAGACCGGCATCTGCATGAGCTTCATGCTCGGGGTGCGCATCTTGAGGATGGTGATGAAGAAGTTGATACCACTCAACGTGGTACCCAGACCCGCCACCTGTAGTCCCCATATGTAGTAGTCCATACCTACATTGTTGCTGTACTCGATGCCCGACAGTGGCGGGAACGCCAGCCAGCCGGTAGCGGCGAATTCACCGATCCACAGCGACAGCATGATCAGCACCGCACCGGACACGAACAGCCAGAAGCTGAGCGAGTTCACGAACGGGAACGCGACGTCGCGCGCACCGATCTGCAGCGGCACGGCCAGGTTCATCAGGCCGGTGATCAGCGGCATCGCCACGAAGAAGATCATGATCACGCCGTGGGCGGTGAAGATCTGGTCGTAGTGGTGCGGCGGCAGGTAACCCTCGGACCCGCCGACGGCGATGGCCTGCTGGGTACGCATCATGATCGCGTCGGAGAAACCGCGCAGCAGCATGACGAAGGCGACGATGATGTACATCACGCCGATCTTCTTGTGATCCACCGAGGTGAACCACTCCTTCCACAGATAGCCCCACAGCTTGAACTTGGTGATCAGGGCCATCACGCCCAGGCCACCCAGCACCGCACCGACCAGGGTGGTCAGCACGATTGGATCGTGGGGGATCGACTCAAGAGAGAGTTTTCCCAACATGTTCATTCTCCCGAACCCATGTGGCCTTCATGGCCAGCGTGTTCGTGTTCTTCGGTGGCATCCAGGTTCTTCCCGGATTCCTTGGCATCATGCGCGTCGCTCGGGGCGTGCCCCTCGTGCGCTTCATGGCTGGACGCATCGGCAGCAGCCGCACCCGCATGGGAATGCTTCATGCCGTAGTGCTTGTTGTCGCCCATGTGCTTGGCGATGACCCAGTCGAACAGGTTGTCTTCAACCTTGCCGAAGTAGGTGACCGGGTACCACTCGGAATTCTTCGCTTCACCCAGCGCCTTGAACGAGGCCTTGTCCAGGCTCTGCTCGCCGGCACGGACCTGGTCCAGCCACTGGCGGTACTGCGCATCGGTGACCGAGTAGGCAGTGAAATGCATCTTGGCGAAGCCTGCACCGCTGTAGTGCGAGGACATGCCCGGGAATTCACCCAGCTCGTTGGCGATCAGGTGGAGCTTGGTCTCCATCGCCGCCATCGAATAGATCATGCTGCCCAGGTGCGGGATGAAGAACGCATTCATCACCGTATCGGAGGTGATCTCGAAGTTCAGCGGGGTGTTGACCGGGAACTTGATCTCGTTGACGACCGCGACCTTCTCTTCCGGATAGATGAACAGCCACTTCCAGTCCAGCGAGATCGCCTGGATGGTGACCGGCTTGACGTCCGATTCCAGGGGCTTGTACGGATCCAGCGCGTGCGAGGACCGCCAGGTCAGCACCGCCAGGACCAGCACGATCATGCAGGGGATCGACCACACCACCACCTCGATCGCCGTCGAGTGGGACCACTTCGGCTCATAGCGGGCCTTGGTGTTGGAGGCGCGATACTTCCACGCGAAGGTCAGGGTCATGATGATGACCGGGATGACGACCAGCAGCATGAGCACGGTGGCCGTGATCAGCAGTGTCTTTTCATCCTGGCCGATCTGGCCCTTCGGACTGAGGATGGCCACGGCATCGCAGCCGGTGAGCATCACCAGCAATGCGAGCAGCAGGCCCGGGCGCAACCAGCGCCCAAGGGTTTTCAACGGAATCATCGGTCGATCCAATTGCGAGGGAATGCCGTTCCCCGTCCTGCCCGCACCGGCCAAAGCCGGGCCCACCCGTCCAGAAGACAGGCAGGTGAGGTGGGGTCGAGTCAGCCTTTCAATTTTAGGCCGTCACCCACCATTTAAGAAAGGCATTGACAATGATCAGGCGCAGGAAAGGCCCGGATCTGGATGCGACACGTTGTCGCACCGCGCCATTGCGGCCGGCAGAACGCGCGAGGACGGCAGCGCAGCATCGGCCGCGAGGCCGACGAGGCCCCTCGTTCGGCACAGTCGACTGAACAGGTTCAGCTATGCCCTGCCCCGATGTCGAGCGCGGTCTGCGGTGTTGTCGCGATCGACGCGGGCTGGCGGCGAATGCGGGGGCTGCGCCGCAGAAGCGCTGCATGACGCATCCAGCTGCCCGGCGCGCTGCGCGCCCCGGGAAACGCCTTGAAGGGCGGGCATTTCGGGGCAATCGCGCGCATGCCAAAATAAGCGGGAAGCGTAGGACATCACTGACCGCACCTGCTCCACAAGTGGCAGCAGCGGCGGGGATGTGCACACCATGGCATGCCACTGAAAACGAGT
Source organism: Stenotrophomonas sp. G4 (assembly GCF_003428825.1). Lineage (NCBI taxonomy): Bacteria > Pseudomonadati > Pseudomonadota > Gammaproteobacteria > Lysobacterales > Lysobacteraceae > Stenotrophomonas > Stenotrophomonas sp. G4. Next base: position 1,265,110 of record NZ_CP031741.1, on the reverse strand, counting down.
GGCCGGGTCGGCAAACCCGATTACTGCTGGTTGTTTACGCTTGTCAGCCGGCGCCACCTCTGCGTGGCGCCGGCTGGCAATCCGTTCGCGTTCCATGGCGGGCGGTGCGTGGGGGTGCGTGCTTGCATGCGCCCGCCGGGTTCCAGCAGTAACCGGTTTTTGCCGCCACGCATCGTCCGCCACCTCTCCCGGTGGCGCTGCTGTCTGTCCTGCACGGAGCACTGCCATGCACGCATCGGAATATCTTGAACTGAATGCCCGCCATGACCCGGCCAATGCCGAGAGCCTGGGCGAGCCTGGAGTGGACCCCACCGCCTTCGTCTCCACGCTGCGCAGCATCCAGACCGGCGCCGCCGCCGATGGGCGCCCGTGGCCGGAAACCTACCTGCGGCCAGGGCGCCGCATGGAGCTGGCCGACGCCGACTGCGCGCTGGCCGGCCTGACGGTGGTGCAGGAAATGCTGTTGGCGGCCGAACGCACCCGGCAGAACGGCCCTTCCCACGAATACGTGGGCGAGCGCGCGATGGAAGGCATGATGATGGCCTGCCTGGCCCTTACCGCACAGGTCACCGCCTGCCTGCATGTGCGCAGCTAGTGCGCGGCCGGCTCGGCAGGCGGGCGCTGGCGTGGGCGGCCTTGTTGATGGTCCTGGCACTGGGCCCGTTAGTCGCGCACAGCTATCGGTCGGAAGCGCGCATCACCGTCACGACCTATCGGGAGTTTTCCGATCTGGAGTTTCTGCAGCTGCAGGAGGATCTGCGCGTACGGTTGCAGCGGGAAAGCGTGGCGGGGATGCCGGAATTCAACATGGTCAGCGCGGCGACGCACTTCGAGATCCACCAGGATGGCACGCCCGTCATTCTGGTGGACAACTCGGCAGGCCGTTTGTTGGTGATCGCGTTCGGGCAATAGCGCGGCTTGGTTCTGGGAGCGCCTCCGGTCAAGCTGCGTGGGCCGGATCATTCCAAGGTCTGCGGTGTTCCCGCGCTGCCCGCCATGGGGTGTCACTACTGAAACGGCAGGTCAGCGGTCGTGCCGTCCAAACAATAAAGCCCCGACCAAGGCCGGGGCATTCATGCAACGGGTGACGGAAACGGGAGTCGAACCTACGAGCAGCTGCTTATGACTCCAGATCAACGACTCCTCAGTCACTGGATGCGCAAGTTTGATCAGCGATAGAGCCGACGAAATCGATGATCTCTTCGATCTCGACGCCTCGTTGATTAGGCTCATCGTCGGTTCCCAAGCCGGTCTCCGAGAACTCTTGCAGCAATATGTCGATCAGCAACTCGCGGTCGTGCTCGGCAAGGTGTTCGACGCCGCCTTCAGGCAACTGAAAGCTGCGCTTCGCTGCGATTTCGACCAACAGCGAATGCAGACGGGAGGAGAAAGGCAGCGTCATTTCACTTCACCTTAGGGTCTATCAACCCATTGGGTATTCATAGCACAGGAATGGCCGGCTGCGGTTTCCAGGTCAGGAACGGCGCCAGGACCTAAGCGCCTGAGAGCCGCTGAGGCGAGTGGGTCGCGCGGCTCGAAAATCCTGGGCTGCCAGCCATGGGCTGGCACTACTGGAGGACCACGCATTCCGCCGGGCATGGCCCGGCGCTACCAGAGCACAAAAAAAGCCCCGACCAAGGCCGGGGCTTTTGCTGAAACTGGTGCCGGAAATAGGAATCGAACCTACGACCTACGCATTACGAATGCGCCGCTCTACCAACTGAGCTATTCCGGCGAAGCAGGCAATTTTACGGTCGCCCTGCCCCTGCGGTCAATCCGGTCGTGACGATTGCCGTCAAACGTCCACCCGCCCGGGCTCTCAACCCGCCGCCACCCGGTTGCCGCACTCCCGCCCCGCCGCGAAATCGGCCAGGTTGCCCAGCGTGATCGCCGAGATCTCCTGCAGCGCCTCCACGGTGAAGAAGCCCTGGTGGCCGGTCACCAGCACGTTGGGGAAGGTCATCAGGCGCTGGAAGGCCTCATCGTCGATGATCTCGCCGGACAGGTCCTGGAAGAACAGCGCGCTTTCCTGCTCGTAGACGTCGATGGCCAGGTGGCCCAGCCGGCGCGACTTCAGCGCGCGGATCACCGCATGGGTATCGACCAGGCCGCCACGCGAGGTGTTGACCAGCATCGCGCCGGGCTTCATCCGCGCCAGCGAGACGTCGTCGATCAGGTGCTGGGTATCCGGGGTCAACGGGCAATGCAGCGAGACGATGTCCGAGCGCGAGAGCAGCTCGTCCAGTTCAACCATTGCGCCGATCCCGGCGAACGCCGGCGAGGGATACGGATCGTGTCCCAGCACGGTGCAGCCCATGCCGCGGAAGATGCGCGCGGTGGCCAACCCGATCTTGCCAGTACCGACGATGCCCACGGTCTTGCCATGCAGGGTGCGGCCGAGCAGGCCATCCAGCATGAAGTTGCCCTCACGCACGCGGTTGTAGGCGCGATGGGTGTGCCGGTTGAGGGTCATCACCAGCGCCAGTGCGTGCTCGGCCACCGCTTCCGGCGAGTAGGCGGGCACGCGGGCGACGAACAGGCCGAGCGCGTGCGCGCTGGCCAGGTCCACATTGTTGAAGCCGGCACAGCGCAGCAGCACCGCGCGTACGCCCAGTGCATGCAGGGCCTGCAGCACCGGTGCATCGAGCCTGTCGTTGACGAACACGCAGACGGCGGCGCAGTCCTGTGCCAGCGCGGCGGTGTGCACGTCCAGCGCCGCGTCGAAATACACGAACTGGAAATCCTGCCCTGCCCCTCGTGCTGGTTGGCTTCCTCGAGAAAGCGGCGGTCGTAGGGACGGGCACTGAAAACGGCGATCTGCATGGCAAGGCCTGCGCGGAAATCCGCCACGACCATAGCGCACCTGCCCCCGATGGGGATGGCACCGGCGGCGCGACGGCCGCCGGTGCCGGTACTGCCTTAGAACGTATAGCCCAGGCCCAGCATCACGCCGTTCTGCAGCTGGCCGTCGCGGCGCTCGCCCACGTAGTCGACCATCACCGACAGGCGATCGGTGGCGCGGCTGGTCACGCCCAGGTTCCAGGCCAGCACCTGCTCGCCCACGGTCTGGCTGCTGGCACCGAACACCAGGTCCGGCGCAGCGGCGAAGCCGGTGCTGTAACGGGCCTGGGTGTCGCCCAGTTCCTTCTGCCAGACAACGCGCGCGCGCGGGGTGATGCGCTCGCCGTTGTTGCCTTCGAAGGTCTTGAACACCTGCAGGCCCGCACCAACGCGGATGCTTTCCAGGCTGTCACCACGACCCACCAGCGCGCCGGCACCCTGCCCTTCATTGAAACGGGTGGCCGAGGTGCGAGCGTAATCGACCACCGGCAGCAGCGGTTGGATCACCACGCCCTTGGCGGTGGTGAACGAGAAGCCGTGCTCCAGCCGGGCCGAGATCGCATCGTTGTTGTACTTGGCACGCAACGGACCCTGCAGGCCATCGATGCCGTCGATGCTGCGGCGGGTGTCGTGGCGCAGGTCGGTATAGCGCACCGAGGCCGACAGGTAACCCCGCGAGTAAGTGGCATCCAGGTAGCCGCCCACATCCAGCGCGCGCACGTCGCCGGTGAACCCGGAACCATCGCGGCCCTTGGTCGACATGTCCGCGGCGGCAACGCTGACGCCCAGCGTCACCCGGTCATCGGCCAGCTGCGTATCGGCACCGAGCACGATGCCGCCGACGGTATGGCTCAGGCCGGCCACGCCGCCCTCGCCATCGATGCGGCCATGGCTGCCGAAGCCCCGGCCCCAGAGGCCATGGCTGCGCGGCGCTTCGCCGCCGTAACTCGTGCCGCCAGCGCCTGCCGCCGGCTCCACCAGATGCATCGCCAACTGGTTGAACAGGCTGCCATTGGCCATGCCCGGCTGTGCCGACGCCGCCTGCGCGGCCTGTGCCGCCAAGCCACCGGCATCTCCGCTGCCGCTGCGCCGTGCGGCCTGGTGCTGCTGCACCACGCTGCCGATGCTGCCGACCAGCGCGTTGTCGGCCAGGCGCAGGCTGGCGTGGCCATCACCACGCAGTGCACCGGCCTGCTGGGCGATCACATCGCGGTCCGCGAACTGCAGCGCCGCCAGCAGCGGCTTCAGTCCGGCATCCTGGCGCTGGCCGGCAGTGGCCAGCGCGCGACCGAGCCCATCGTTGCCATTGTTGCCGGTGAGCTGCGCGAGCTGGTCGAAGCCGGGGTTGGCGGTCAGCGACAGGCCCTCGGCGGTCTGGTTGATGTTGAAGCTCAGCAGCGAATTGTGGCGCGGCCGGAACACCTCGCCGTCGGTGATGCTGGCCGTATAGCCGGTGTCACCCAGGCGCACCGCATCGGTGAAACCACCCTGGTAGATCGGGCCGCTGACCAGCTCACGCTGGTAGTTGCCGGCGTAGAAGCCCTGCGCCACGTTCAGTTCAAGGTGGGCGCCCGGCGAGATGACCAGCGCACCCTCGTTGGCGCCGCTGTCGTAGAAGTCACCCACGCGCAGACGGCCACTGTTGGCGCCGCCTGCCTCGGTGACGTCGAACAGCACCTTGCCGCCCGGCATGATGTTGACGTAGCCGTGGGTGACCAGATCACCACCACGCGGCATCAGGGTGCCGTACACGCGCAGGCGGTTGAAGCCATCCTCGCGGTACGACGGGCCGGTGGCATCGAGCAGTGCGTCCGAGTCGGTGGCAACCGAGGCGATGTCGCCGTGACCGACCACCATGCCGGCCGCCAGCACGCGCAGCTCCGGCGTGCGCAGGGCACCGCCTTCCAGGGCGATGGTGCCGTTCTCCACCAGCATGAAATCGGCGCCGGTGGTTGCGGCGGTGCGCCAGGTGCCGCCCTTGGCGACGCGGATCACGCCAGCCGAATTGCCCAGCGTGGAGGCGTCCAGCTCCGACAGGCGCAGGCTTGCCAGCAGGTCGGCCTGGATGCCCGGATCGCTGAGGAAGTCCTGTACCGAGAAGGTGCCGATGCCGTTGGGACCGCGTGCAGCCGCGTTGTAGATGGAGACGGCCTGGTTGATGTACGTGGTGGCGAAGTCGGTATCGTTCCAGCGCGCGAAGTCGTCATCGACGAACGCCTGCAGCTGGCGCGCAGTGCGCAGGTAGCCCGGATTGATGTCGCCGCTGACATTGCCGGTGACCGTCAGGGTGTCGCCCGGATCGCGGTAACCGGCGGCGGTGATGATGTTGTTGCTGTAGATGTCCTGGCCGGGGAAGGTTTCCAGGCTGCGGCCACTGCCATCGGGATCGAAGCTGACCGAAGCGCCGGTGGTCCGGGCCGGGTCGCGGAACACCAGCAGGCCGTTGGGCTGCACCACCTCGTACATGGCCTTGTGCAGCAGGCCGGCATCCATGCCGCCGCCGTAGTTGCCGGTGTAGATCTCGGTCATCCGCGGCGACGGCGTGTAGATCACCTTGCCACCGCTGCTGGCGGCGTGGATCTGCACCGAGTCGACCAGCGGCAGGTCACCGGCCAGGTAACGCTCGACGCCACCGGACTGCATGATCGAGCACGACGAAATGCAATGACCGGACACGATGGTGTTCAGGCCGTTGGTGCGGATCACGCCCTGCAGCCACTCACCGGCAATCAGCGCGCCACCGTTGGAGGTGCGCAGCACGACTTCGCGGATCGGGCGGCCTTCTGCCTGCGCTTTGGCCAGCAGCGCCGGCAGCGCGACGACGTCGGCGACGGTGACACCGCCACTCAGCACGACGCGATCGCCCTGCACGTGATAATTCATTGCCATGACGTCATCCATCTGGCCCAGGGTCGCGATACCCACCAGGCCTGCCAGGGCGATGCTCAACTTCGAATGCTTCATTGCGTTCTCTCTCTCCGCCCGCACCACGCGGGTCGACAGCAGAACGCAGCAGCGGGCTCGATGCCCCCAGTCGACGGCGAGAAAAAACATGAATGCATTCACAATGGAAATGCAGGCGAAATGTGGGCTTCCCCATCCGGTCACCGTCGCGTAAAACTCGGTGACGCGTCCGTCATCGTCGTCCGAGGCCCTCCCCTGTCCGCGCCCTCCCCTTTGCTCCGTCCTGCGCCGGAACTGCCCGGGGTTCCGGATGCCTTCATCGCATTCGTGCGCGAGGAACGCGCGCCGCTGTGCGCTTTCCTGCGCGCCCGCGGTGTCGGCCCCGAGGATGCCGAGGACATCGCCCAGGACTGCATGGAGCGCTTGATCCGCTACCGCGCGCACGGCACCGGCGAGCTGCGGCTGCTGCTGTACCGCATCGCCCGCAACCGCCTGGCAGACCGCGGGCGCTCGCCACAATCGCGCAACCACCTGTCGCTCACCGAACGCGACGGCAACGAAGAAGCCGCCAGTGCTTCTCCTGATCCGCTGCGTCAGGCAGAATCCGGGCAGATGCTCGCCCTGCTGCGCCAGGCACTGTTCAAGCTGCCCGAACGTGCCCGCGAGGTGTATCTGCTCAACCGCATCACCGGGATGAGCTATACACAGATCGCCCGGCATTGCGGCATCACCGCCAAGACCGTGGAAAAACACATTGGCCGTGCATTGCAGGGCCTGCGCAAGGAGCTGGGCCCCGATCCTCTCCACAATGATGGAGATGCCGGATGATCCGCAACGACAACAGGGATGACACGTTGCTTTTTGAACACGCAAGCGCCTGGGTAGCCCGGCTGGACGCCCCCGACTGCAGCGCCGAGGAACGGCAGTCCTTCGAGGACTGGTTGGCCGAGGATCCGGCACATGTCAGCGCGTGGGTACAGGCCGAGAAGCTGCACCAGCGCAGCGCCGGCCTGGCCAGCGACCCGTGGCTGCGCACCGCCGCCGCGCGTGCGGCACGCCGGCCGCAGCGGCGTTGGCTGCCCGGTGTCGCCGCCGCTGCAGGCGTGTGCCTGGCCGTTGGCCTGGGCTGGATGCTGTACACCGATGGCAATCCCACACCGCTGACCTACGCCAACGCCAGCCTGCTGCCGCAGCAGCGCACCCTGGCCGATGGCAGCATCGCCACGCTCGACGCCGGCACCACGCTCACCGCACGCTTTGGCTGGCGCAAGCGCGAACTGGCGCTGGAACACGGCCGCATCCAGCTGCAGGTCGAACCGTCATCGCGCTCGCTGCGGGTGCAGGCCGGCGGCAGTTCGATCCGCGACATCGGCACCACCTTCCAGGTTGAACGCCTGGCTGACGGCCGGGTCGAGGTCGCGCTGCTGGAAGGCGTGGTGGAAGTCACCAGTGGCAGCGCGCAGCACACGCTCTCACCGGGCCAGCAGCTGCAGGTCCTTGCCTCCGGCAAGATCCAACCGGGCCCGCAGCTGTCCTCGACCGCCGCCGCCGAGGCCTGGCCACAGGGCCGGCTGGTGTTCGACGGCACGCCCCTGTCCACCGTGGTCGAACGCATGAACCGCTATGGCACCACGCCACTGGTGGTCGCCGACCCGGACATCGCCGACCTCGCGGTCAGCGGCACCTTCCGCGCAGGCGATGCGCATGAACTGCTTTCCGCCCTGGAACTGGGGTGGTCCATTGCTGGCCAGCCGCGCTCGGATGGCGCGCTGGAACTGCGCCGCACCTACTGAGGCGGCGGCCGATGCCGGCGCCGGGTGTGCTTGGTTGGGACGTGCTGCGCTGGGGTCTGCTGCAGGCCCTGCTGTGCGTTGTGCTGGTGCCCGGCGTCGCGGCGACGGTGGCGGCGGCAGAAGCCGTCACCCAGGTCGAGTACCGGATCGCTCCCGGCGCCCTGCCGCCGGCCTTGCAGCAATGGGCACGCCAGAGTGGCATTGCCCTGGTGTTCGACGCACGTGAACTGACCGACCTGCGTACCAGCGGTGTCGCCGGCTCGCTGGCGCCGGCCGCTGCACTGAAGCAGCTCGTCGCCGGCATGCCGGTGAACATCCTGCAGACCCCCAGGGGCGGATTCGTGGTGCGCCGGCACGCTGCCCCACCTGCACTGGTCGCACAGCCCGTACGACGGCCACCACCGCCCGCACCAACAAAGCCGGTGCAGGTGGAACTGGCGCCGATCCATGTCACCGGCAGCCGCTTGCCGCGCACCTCCGTGCAGACCACGCTGCCGGTAACGGTGATCGATCGCGAGGACATCCTGCGCAGCGGCTACGGCACCTTGTTCGACCTGTTGCGCCACCTGCCCGGCATGAACGGCCATCCGCCATTGAGCACCTCGCGCAGCGGCGACTCGCTGTACCTGCCGGTCGGCGCGGCCGCCACCACCAGCCTGGACGGCATGGGCCCACGCGCCACCCTGTTCCTGGTCAACGGCCGGCGCCTGCCGCGTTATCCGATGGTGTCGCTGGAAGAAGGCGGGCTGACCGATCTGGGAGGCATTCCGCTCAGTTTCGTCGAGCGCATCGAGCTGGTGCGTGGCGGTGCTTCGGCCATCTACGGCGCCGATGCGATGTCCGGCGTGGTCAACATCATCCTGCGTGACCAGGCCGAGGGACCGGAAGCCACGCTGCAATCGGGTGTCAGCAGCCGCGGTGATGGCGATCAGTACCGGCTGCAGGCGGCAACGGGGGGCGTGCGCGAAGGCGGCGACCGCTGGTTCGCCGGCATCGACCTGCATCGCCTGCAGCACGTGGCCGGTGACCAGCGCGACTGGCATGCGGAAACCTCGCTCTACCCGATCGGGCTGATCATGCCCAACGGCGACTACTACCCGGCCACCCAGTGCCATCCGCCATTGCAGCGCGAAGACGACGGTTGCTGGTTCGACAACGCACGCCCGCGTTCGCTGCAACCGGCCTCGGAAACGCTGTCCGGCTACCTGCGTTATCGCCACGAACGCGGTGAAGGACGCTACGCCTACGTGGAGGCACGCGCCAGCCACAACCGCCAGCGTTTCGAACTGGGACCGACCGCGGTCGCCCTCAATTTCAGCCGTGGCGCGATCCTCAACGTGGTCCTGCAGGAAGGCGGCGAAGTGCGCCCGCGCGTGCATGCCACCGAAGGCGACCTCAGTTTCGGCATGGGCCGTGAGCGCGCCGGCCGCAGCTGGGATGCCGGCCTCAGCGCGCAGCGCAGCCAGGTGGACCTGCGCACCGAGGGCACCGTGCGCAGCGAACGTCTGCTGGAAGCAGCACGCACGCTGGATTTCCTGCCGGGCTTTTCCACCCTGCCACCGGGGCTGGCAGAGGAGCTGTTCCCGGCCATCCACAACCGCGGGCGCACCGAGCAGCTGCAGGGTTGGTGGGGCATGCAACGCACGCTGATGACGCTGCCCGGTGGTGCTGCGCAGCTGGCCACCGGTATCGATCTGCGCCGCGAGCGCTGGACCTCGCTGCCCGATCCGCTGCTGGGCAAGGGCGAACTGGCGCTGGGACTGCCGATGGAACAACGCCGGCTGTCGCGGCAGAGCAACGCCGCTTACGCCGAAGTGGGCCTGCCGTTGGCACCGACACTGCGCCTGGACGTGGCCGCACGACTGGACCGAGATGGCGGTGACACTGCGTTTTCGCCGCGTGCCGGCCTGCGCTGGAGCCCGAGCCCGCACTGGTCGTTCCTGCTGGCCAGTGGCCGCGGCTACCGGGCACCCAGCATCTTCGAGCGGCGGCGGCCACCGGGCTACTTCGGCCTGTATGGCCTGCCCGCCTCGGAGTCCCTGCCGCCATGCGCGCGCCCGCTGCGCGATGGCGGCTGCGCGGTGGAAGTGCAGGTGGTGGAGAACGATGGGCTGAAAGCCGAGACCTCGCGCAGCCACTCGCTGGCCGCCAGCTGGACACCCAACGATGCCTTCTCGCTGTCACTGACCCACAACATCGTCGAACTGCGCAACGAGATCCTCGCCCTGCAACCCAGCGATGCACTGTGGAATCCCGGCACCTGGGAGCTGGATGAGCAGGGTCGCCTGCGTGATCTTCGCCTGTCATTCGACAACATCGGCCGCACCACCTCGCACAACTGGGTGCTGCGCGGCGAGTACCGGGTGGATACCGGCCGCAACGGGCAGTGGCTGTTCTCGCTGGATGCGTTGAAACAGCAGGAGCTGCGTCGTGATCGGGGCCATGGCGAATCGGTGGACCTGCGCGGGCATGCTACGCCGGCGAACGCGGGCATCCTCAACGTGCAGTGGCAGAACCCGTCCTGGGACATCGCCCTGCGAGGCAACCGCGTCGGCCGCACCCGCGCATGGCTGGCCGGTGAAGCCTGCGCGCAGGAACAGCATGACCAGGGCCGTTGCATGAACCCGGCGCAGCTGCGCTGGAACCTGCACGTGGCGCGCCGGCTGAGTCCACGCCTGGTGGCTGCACTGGATGTGCACAACCTGCTGGACACGCAGCCGGTGAACCACTTGGTCGGCAGCGGCGGGCAGATGCCGGGGTTGGACGATCCGCTGGGGCGCTACTTCCTGGTGACCCTGCAAGTGCGCTGAGCACTGTGCCTGCTTTCACGGCCCTCCGCCTACAGTGTTTCCATCGTTACAAGGAAGCGCGCCCATGCACCTTTCGATCCCTCTGGCCGGGACCACGCTGGCCCTGCTCTCCTGCATCGGCGCCGCCAGGGCCGTCGATACCGACGCAGCTTCGGCTGCTCCGGACCAGCAACTGCAGCCGCTGTTCCAGCAGGTGCAGCGCGCACAGGTGTTCGCCGACCAGAAGGCCTTCGCCGATGCGGTGCCGCAGCGCGAGCCGGCCGCTGTGCTGGCCGACTGGCAGCGCGCACAGCAACAGCCCGGCTATTCCCTGCGCAGCTTTGTGTTTTCCGCCTTCGACGTGCCGGGCGAGGCGCCGCCGTATGTGCCGCCTGCGGGCCAGAGCCTGCGGGCACACATCGAAGGATTGTGGCCGGTGCTGACCCGGCAGACGGCGACGGTGGACCCGCATGGCTCGCTGCTGCCACTGCCCCACCCCTACGTGGTGCCGGGTGGCCGCTTCCGTGAAGTCTATTACTGGGACAGCTACTTCACCATGCTCGGCCTGGCCTCCAGCGGTCGCTGGCAGCAGGTGCGCGACATGGTCGACAACTTTGCCTGGCAGCTTGACCAGTACGGACACATCCCCAATGGCAACCGCAGCTACTACCTCAGCCGCTCGCAACCGCCGTTCTTCAGCCTGATGGTGGAACTGCTGGCCCGCCACGAAGGTGACGATGCCTATCAACGCTACCTGCCACAACTGCGCATCGAGCATGCCTTCTGGATGCAGGGCGCCGATGGCCTGCCGTCGGGCGCGGCACGCGAGCGTGTGGTGCGGATGGCCGACGGCAGCCTGCTCAATCGCTACTGGGACGCGCGCGCCGTGCCGCGTACCGAATCGTGGACCGATGATCTGGCAACTGCCTCGCAAGCCTCGGGACGTGCGCCAGCGCAGGTGTATCGGGATCTGCGCGCAGGCGCTGAATCCGGCTGGGACTTCAGCTCGCGCTGGCTCGATGATCCTGCCTCGCTGGCCAGCATCCGCACCACGTCGATCATTCCGGTGGATCTCAACAGCCTGCTGCACCAGCTTGAACTGACCCTGCAGCGTGCCAGCAGGGCCGCGGGCCTGCGCAACGATGCCCGCGGCTATGCACGCCAGGCCGCCGCACGCCGCGCTGCCATCAACGATCATCTCTGGGACTCCGCGCAGGGATGGTATGTGGATCGCGACCTGGATCGCGGCATCACCCGTCCTGCGCTGACCGCCGCGGCACTGTATCCGCTGTGGCTGCAGATTGCCGACCGCACGCAGGCACGACGCACTGCCAACGCCGTCGAAGCACAGTTGCTGCGCGAAGGTGGGTTGCTGACCACTACCTTCACCACCGGCCAGCAATGGGACGCGCCCAATGGCTGGGCACCGTTGCAGTGGGTGGCGGTGGATGGCCTGCAGCACTACGGCCAGCAGCGGCTGGCGCGGCAACTGGGCGTGCGCTTCCTGCGTACCGTGCAGTCGGTCTATGACCGCGAAGGCAAGCTGGTGGAAAAGTATGTGGTCGACGGTTCCGCCGGCGGTGGCGGCGGCGGCGAGTACCCGCTGCAGGATGGCTTCGGCTGGAGCAACGGCGTCACCCTGGCTCTGCTGGACCGCTTGTGCGCGCCACAGCGAACCTGCGACAGCGCCACCGACCTCGAAAAAGGGGACGGAGGGGATTAAGTCGCAACTGCCACAACGAAGGCGGAAGCGACTTGATCCCCTCCGTCCCCCTTTTCTGCTATCTCACCGAGCAGGCGATGGCGTACTGCGCAGCGTAGTAGGTGGACAGCACCAGCAGGCTGGCCATGGGCAGGCCACCGCCGAAGCGATCCCACGCCAGCAGGGAATCACTGGCCACGAACAGCAGTGCGCCAGCGGCAGCCCAACGCGCGCTGCCCGCTTCCAGTGCGTCGAGGTGCGGACGCTTCCAGTAGCGGGCCAGTGCCAGCACTGCCATCAGCGCCAGCACCACGACATAGGCCAGCACCGGAACGCGCATCGGCAGCGATAGATGCGGCCACAGGCCGGTGACGTTGATCGAAGCGAATGCGGCAAGCAGCACGAAGGCAGCGAGCAATCCGCGGCCCGCGCGCAGGCCGGTACGGAACGCGGCGATGTAGCACAGGTGCGCCAGCAGGAAGGCAACCAGGCCTGGCACGAACGCGTCGATCGGCAGCATCAGCGCGATATCACCTGCACAGGACAACAGCATGCCGGCCAGCACCGCGCGCCGGTAGAACGCATCGCCCGCCGGCCTCGCCTGCCAGGCGATGGCGGCGATCAGCAGCGTGGTCGCCGGCTTGGCCAGCCAGTGCAGCCAGCGCCCGTCGCCGTCCAGGTAGGCGCCGATGATGGCCAGCACGGCCACCACCAGGATCAACCCATCGCGCGTGCGCAGCTTCATCGTGCCTTCCACAGCTCTGCAAGGCGATCCGGGCGGCCGGCGATACGCTCCAGCACCGGATACTGCAGGCCGCCGTGGTAGTCGATCTTCATCGTATCGATGCGGTCGAACTGCTTGACCAGCAGCGTGATCGGCGCGCTGTCAGTGGCGGCCGCAGCCACCGCATCCTTCAAGCGCTGGCTGCTGTATTCGCGGCCAGCAACGGCGATCACCTTCATGCCCGGTGTCAGGCCGGCATTGAACGCCGGGCTGTCCCAGACCACATCACCGACCACGCCACTGTCGAGCACCGTCGCTCCCAGCGAGTAGGCCAGCAGCGCTGCCTTGGCGCGCTTTTCCTGCGCCTTGTAGGCGTCGTTCGGAGTATCGCGGTAGGCCAGCTTCCAGCCCGCCAGTTCCAGGCCACCGGTCAACGGACCATGGCCGTCCAGGCGACCGCGCAGGAACGTCGCCCAGTCGTACGGCGCGATGCCGTTCAAGGTCGCGACCACGTCATCGAAGGTGTAGGGGTTGACGTCCCAGTCGCCGTTGCCGACGCCGAAGAAGGCACGCGCGAAGTCATCCAGGCTGCGCCGGTTGCCGGTCAGTCCACGCAGCTTGCCCTCCACCTCCAGCCACAGCATCTGCCCGCCGGAGTAGTAGTCCTCGCTCATCTGGTAGTTGCGGTACGGCAGGGTGCGGCGCTGGGCGATGGTCGGGTCATTGGTGGTGTCCTGCAGCGGGCGCCATGCCAGGCCCGGGCGACCACGATCATAGGTGGCCGCCACGTTGGCCAGCATGTCGCGCGCCTGCTCGCTGGACCACAGCCCCGAACGCGCGGCCAGCACCTGGCCCCAGAACTGGGTCTGCCCTTCGTACACCCACAACAGGCTGTCGCCCATCGGTGTATTGAAATTGGCCGTGGCCAGGTCGGCACCGCGACGGTACTTGCCGTTCCACGAGTGGGTGTACTCATGCGGCAGCAGGTCGCGCATCCAGGCATTGCTGTCCCACTCGGTGAAGTAACCCGGATCGGCGCTGTTCTCGCTGGAACGGTGGTGTTCCAGACCGATGCCGCCGAGGCGATCGGTCAGGGCAAGCAGGAATTCGTAGTGGTCGTAGTGGCGCGCGCCGTACAGCTTGTCCGCCTGCTGCACCAACGCGCGGTGCGCCTTCAGCTGCGCGTCGGTCGGCTTCAGCGATTTGGCATCGTCGGCGAACACGTTCAGGTGCACCGGCGCCTTCGCGCCCGGGTCGAGGTCGATGCGCTGGTGATGCTCACCGGCAAACAGCGGCGAATCGACCAGGTGGTCATAGGAAATCGGCTTGAACACCACGGTGTCGCCATCGCGGCGTGCGGTCTCCAGTGCAGTCGCGTAGGCCCAGCCCTTGGGCAGGGTGACGCTGGCCTGCGTCTGCAGGTTGCGCGCGTCCACGCCGGCCGGATACAGCGAATTGGCGTTCCACTGCAGGTTGAGCATTTCCGGGGTCATCACCACCCGGCCCTGGCTGCCGCCCTGCGAAGACAGGAAATCGAAGTGGGCGACGATCTCGCTCACGCCCGCCGGCACATCCACCTTGAACGCGTACACGTTGTACTGGTCGCGCTGCCAGGCCAGCGGCCTGCCGTTGGCGGTCACCCGCAGGCCGGCCAGCTTGTCGATCGGGCCGGTGGGCGAATGGTTGCCGGGAATCCACTGCGGGTACAGCAGGGTCAGCGGGCCGGGCTTGGCCGGCACGGTGGCGGTCACCTTGAAGATGCGCCGGGCCAGGTCGCGCGCATCGACGTCGATGCGCAGCAGGCCGGGGGCGGCGGCATCACCCGGTGGTGGGGTCTGCGCCAGCGCGGGCGTGGTCGCCAGCGCGAACAGCACGGACATCACCAGGGCACGGGTTTTCATCGGCAACTTCCAGCAGCGGAGAATTCCCCGATGCTAGGCCTGTGAGATGCCGAGCCCCATGGCCGAAGGTCATGGTCAGTGGCGCATCGACCAGATGCGGCAAAGCCTCATCGGAGCGGCGGCGAAGACTGGCAGCATCCACGCATGGCGTGGATCTGCTGGAAAGCAGATCAGTAGATCCACGCCACGCGTGGATGACGTACAGCCGACAGTGCGAACCCAGGTTCGCCCCCACCCGCAGCGCTGCCGGTCAGTCGACCAGGCGCAGGCGCAGTTCCTTCGGCAGCGCGAACACCATCGATTCCGGCTCGCCGTCCAGCTCACCGATACCGGACGCGCCCAGCTCGGCCAGACGCGCCAGCACGCCATCGACCAGCACCTGCGGTGCCGAGGCACCAGCGGTGACGCCGATATGCTGCTTGCCCACCACCCAGGCCGGGTCGATCTCGTGTGCACCATCGATCAGGTAGCTCTCCACGCCTTCACGACGGGCCAGCTCGCTCAGGCGGTTGGAATTGGAGCTGTTCGGCGAACCGACCACCAGCACCAGGTCGCAGCGCTTGGCCAGGTCGCGCACGGCGTCCTGGCGGTTCTGCGTGGCGTAGCAGATGTCGTCGTTCTTCGGCCCCTGCATCGCCGGGAAGCGCTCGCGCAGCGCATCGATGATGCCGCGCGTGTCATCCACCGACAGCGTGGTCTGGGTGGTGTAGGCGAAGTTTTCCGGCTGGTTGATGTGGAGCGTGGCTACCTGCTCCACGTCCTCGACCAGATAGATCTGGCCGGTGCCCGCTTCGCGGTTCCACTGGCCCATGGTGCCTTCCACTTCCGGGTGACCGGCGTGGCCGATCAGCACGACGTCACGGCCGGCACGGCAGTGGCGGGCGACTTCGAAGTGGACCTTGGTCACCAGCGGACAGGTCGCATCGAACACTTTCAGGCCACGGCGCTCCGCCTCCTGGCGCACGGCCTGGGACACGCCATGGGCGCTGAAGATGACGGTGTTGTTGTCCGGCACTTCGTCGAGTTCTTCGACGAAGATCGCGCCGCGCTGCTTCAGGTCATCGACCACGAAGCGGTTGTGCACCACTTCATGGCGGACATAGATGGGCGCGCCCAGCGTTTCGATCGCGCGCTTGACGATCTCGATCGCACGATCGACACCGGCACAGAATCCACGCGGGTTGGCGAGCAGCACATCCATCAGTTCAGTCTCCCGGCAGCGGCCGGCTTACGGTTTCGGGTTGGCATTATCCGCCTTTTTGGCGGACTTGCCGTCGAACAGGCCGAACAGGGCGATGCCGACGGCACCCACCACGATGGCCGAATCGGCGATGTTGAACGACGGCCAGACATGCTCGCCGACGTACCACTGGATGAAATCGACCACGTGGCCATGCACCTGGCGGTCGATCACGTTGCCGATGGCACCGCCGATGATCAGCGCGTACGGCACGGCGGCCTTCCAGTTGCCTCGCGCGGTAGCGCGCAGCCACCAGGCCATCAGGCCGCTGATGGCGATCGCCAGCACGGTGAAGAAATGCTTCTGCCAGCCACCGGCATCGCTCAGGAAGCTGAACGCTGCCCCGGTGTTGTAGGTGCGGTACCAGTTCCAGAAGCCGTCGATGACCACCACCGGCTGGAACTCCGGCAGGCTCGACAGCACCCAGGCCTTCGACCACTGGTCCAGGCCGATGATGACTGCCGACAGCAGCAGCCAGATCAACGCATTGGGATGCGGGCGCGCGGCGGCCATCAGAACCAGCTCCGCACTTCGCCGGCACCGGCGACGTTGGTCACGCAGCGGCCGCACAGTTCCGGGTGGTCGGCACTGCTGCCGACGTCGGCACGGTGGTGCCAGCAGCGCACGCACTTGGCTTTCTGCGTCGGCTGCGCGCTGACGAACACCTCGTCGGTGGTCGCCGGGCGCACCTGCACGTCACCGCTGATGAACAGGAAACGCAGTTCATCGGCCAGCGGCTGCCAGCGGGTCGCCTGCTCTTCGCTGGCGGCGATGGTGATCTCTGCTTCCAGCGCGGCACCGATCGCACCATTGGCGCGCATCGGCTCCAGCACCTTGGCCACCTGCTCGCGCAGGGCCAGCAGCTGGTCGAAGTCGACCGCGTTGAGCTGTGCGTCGGCCGGCAGCGGAGCCAGGCCCTCGTACCAGGTGGTGAACAGCACGTGGCCGGCACGGTCGCCCGGCAGATACCCCCACAGCTCATCGGCGGTGAAGGTCAGGATCGGCGCCACCCAGCGGGTGAACGCTTCGGCGATGTGGTACATCGCGCTCTGCGCCGAACGACGACCATCCGAATCGGTCGGCATCGTGTACAGGCGGTCCTTGGTCACGTCCAGGTACAGCGAGCCCAGGTCCACGCTGCAGAAGTTCAGCAGCAGCTGCACGATCTCGGCCATGTCGTAGTTGTCATACGCGGCCTTGATCTTCTCCTGCAGTTCCCAGGCGCGATGCACGATCCAGCGGTCCAGCGCGACCATCTCGTCGAGCGGGCGCAGGTGCTGGGCCGGATCGAAACCGTCTAGGTTGCCCAGCAGGAAGCGTGCGGTGTTGCGCAGGCGACGGTAGGCGTCGGCGGTGCGCTTGAGGATTTCCTGCGACAGCGACATCTCGTTGCTGTAGTCGGCCGAGGCGATCCACAGGCGCAGGATGTCCGCGCCCAGCTTGTTCATGATTTCCTGCGGCTCGATGCCGTTGCCCAGCGACTTGGACATCTTGCGGCCATGCTCGTCCACGGTGAACCCGTGGGTGAGGCACTGCTTGTACGGCGCGCGCTTGTCGATGGCCACGCCGGTCAGCAGCGAGGACTGGAACCAGCCGCGATGCTGGTCCGAACCTTCCAGGTACAGGTCGGCCGGCTTGCCGAAGCCACGGGCAGCCAGCACCGCTTCGTGGGTCACGCCCGAGTCGAACCAGACATCGAGGATGTCGGTGACCTTCTCGTAGTCGGCCGCTTCAGCGCCCAGCAGTTCGGCCGCGTCCAGCGAGTACCACACGTCGATGCCTTCGGCCTGGACGCGGTCGGCCACCTGCTGCATCAGCTCCACCGAACGCGGGTGGATCTCGCCGGTCTGGCGATGGGTGAACAGTGCGATCGGCACGCCCCACGTGCGCTGGCGCGAGATGGTCCAGTCCGGGCGGCCGTCGACCATGCTCTGGATGCGCGCCTTGCCCCACGTCGGGAACCAGCCGACGGTGTCGATGGCGGCCAGCGCATCGCTGCGCAGGTTGGCCTTGTCCATCGAGATGAACCACTGCGGGGTGGCGCGGAACACCACCGGCGTCTTGTGCCGCCAGCAGTGCGGGTAGCTATGGCGGATCTCGACGAAGGCCAGCAGCGCGCCGCTGTCGCGCAGCACCTGCACGATCGCCTCCTGCGCCTTCCACAGGTGCTGGCCCGCCAGCACCACCTCGCCTGCCGGCGGCGTCGATTCCAGGTAGACGCCACGGCCGTCGATCGGAGTGATCTGGCCGGCGTTGTACTTGTCCAGCAGGCCGTACTTCTGGCTGACCACGTAGTCTTCCTGGCCGTGGCCGGGGGCGGTATGCACCGCACCGGTACCGTCCTCGTCGGACACGTGTTCGCCGTTGAGCACGAGGATCTCGCGCTCCGGGTAGAACGGATGGATCAGCAGCTGGTTTTCCAGCGCCGAACCTTCGGCCTCACCGTGCAGCACCACCGCGTCCACGCCGTAGCGCTGCAGTGAGCGCTCGGCCAGTGCAGCGGCCAGCACCAGCCAACGGCGCTTGCCGTTGTGCGCCGGGCCTTCGGCCAGCACGTAGCGGATGTCCGCGCCCAGCGATACCGCCAGCGAGGCCGGCAGCGTCCACGGGGTGGTGGTCCAGATCGGCACGGCCACTTCCACGTCGGCCGGCACGCTTACGCCGAACGCCTGCGCCACGGCCTGCGCATCGCGCGCGGTGTAGGCCACGTCGATCGCCGGCGAGGTCTTTTCCTGGTATTCGATCTCGGCCTCGGCCAGCGCCGAACCGCAGTCGAAGCACCAGTACACCGGCTTGGCGCCGCGCAGCAGGTGGCCGTTGGCGATGACCTTGGACAGCGCGCGGATCTCGTTGGCCTCGAAATCGAAGCTCAGGGTCTTGTACGGGTTGTCCCAGTCGCCGGTGACGCCCAGGCGCTTGAAGTCGGCGCGCTGGATGTCGATCTGCTCCTCGGCGAACTCGCGGCACTTCTGCCGGAACGCGACCGCATCGAGCTTCACCCCGACCTTGCCCCACTTCTTTTCCACCGCGATTTCGATCGGCAGGCCATGGCAGTCCCAGCCCGGTACATAGGGCGCATCGAAGCCGGCCAGGTAGCGCGACTTGACGATGATGTCCTTGAGGATCTTGTTGACCGCATGGCCCAGGTGGATGCGCGCATTGGCGTACGGCGGGCCGTCATGCAGCACGAACAGCGGGCGGCCGGCGGCGTTGTCGCGCAGCTGCTGGTAGAGCCCCTGCTCTTCCCAGCGCGCCAGAATGCCCGGCTCGCGCTTGGGCAGGTCGCCGCGCATCGGGAATTCGGTGGCCGGCAGGTTGAGGGTGGTCTTGTAGTCCTGGCTCACGCAGTGGCTCGCAATCTATGTTCGGAAAGGATGGCACGCGCCTGTTCGGCGTCGCGGTGCATCTGGTCGGTCAGCGCCGCCAGATCGTTGAATTTCTCTTCGTCACGCAGTTTGGCAACGAATTCGACTTCGATGTGGCGCCCGTACAGGTCGCCCTGGAAATCGAACAGGTGCGCTTCCAGCAGCGGCTCCACGCCGTCCACGGTCGGCCGCGTGCCGAAACTGGACACCGACGGCCACGGCTGGTCGAACACCCCGTGCACCCAGGTCGCGTAGATGCCCGACAGTGCCGGGGTCTTCGGGAAGCGCAGGTTGGCGGTGGGGAAGCCCAGCGTACGACCGAGCTGACGCCCGCGCACGACCCGCCCGCTGATCGAGTAGGGGCGACCGAGCAGGTCGCCGACGCGGGCGAAGTCGCCTTCCTGCAGCAGCTGGCGGATACGGGTGCTGGAGATGCGGTCACCATGCAGGTCGACCGCTTCGATCTCGCCGGCGCTGAAACCCAGCTCGGCGCCCAGCGCCTGCAGCAGGGCCAGATCGCCACGGCGACGGTTGCCGAAACAGAACTCCGGCCCGATCCACACCTCGCGGGCGTTCAGGCGCTGGGCCAGCAGCTGGCGCACGAAGGTTTCGGCGGGCATCGCCGCCATCGCCGCGTCGAAGCGCAGCAGGCCGATCGCATCAACGCCCAGTTCGTGCAGGATCTCGACCTTGCTGCGTGCCAGGGTCAACCGCGGCGGCGGCGTACCTTGGGCGAAGAACTCACGCGGCAAGGGCTCGAAGGCCACCGCCACCGCAGCCACACCCAAGGCGCGCGCACGCGCGACCGCGTGCCGCACCAGCGCACGATGGCCCAGGTGGAGGCCGTCGAATGCACCGATGCAGACCACGCTTCCGTTGGGGAACAGCTCCCCGCCCTCGACGCTTCTGAACAGCCTGCTCATCAACTCCCGTTCCGGCCGGCCGAAGCCCGCCCCTTCAATGGTGTAACCCTGAAGTATAGCCGCCGGGAGCCACGATCAATGCCCACGCAGGTCGCGCGGACGGAAGCCCATCGCCACCATCGCAAGCAGATAGGTCAGCCCGCCACCGCCGACCAGCAGGCCGAGCGCGCCGATCCGTTCCCACACGCCCATCGACGAGAAGCCCGGCAGCCAGTACAGCAGGGCCAGCAGCATGCCGACCATTGCCGTGCACGCCAGCAGCAGGCGCAGCAGGTAGCCGCCCCAGCCCGGGCGCCGCTGGTAGACATCGGTCTTGCCCAGCCAGTACCAGAGCAGCCCCAGGTTCAGGTAACTGGACAACGCGCTGGCAATGCCCAGCGCCAGGTGCAGGCCGGGCTGCTTGCCCAGCGCCGCCATCACCCCCTGCGCCTTCAGCTCGTCGGGCACCATCACCTGGTACAGCACCGCCAGCAGGGCGAAGTTGAACACCATGTTGGCCACCAACGCAGCGACGCCGGCGCGCACCGGCGTCCTGGTGTCCTGGCGCGCGTAGAACGCCGGCAGCACCACCTTCAGCAGCGCGAACGCCGGCAGGCCGAAGCTCAGGCCGTACACCGACAGCGCCGTCATGCGGGTGTCGAAGGCGGTGAACTGGCCGTGCTGGAAGATCGTGGAGATCAGCGGTTCGGCCAGCAGCAGCAGGCCCAGCATGGCCGGCACCGAGATCAGCAGGGTCATGCGCAGGCCCCAGTCCAGCGAGCGCGAGAAGCCTTCGCGGTCGGTGCTGACGTGGTGCCGGGCCAGCGCCGGCAGGATCACCGTGCCCAGGGCCACGCCGAACACGCCCAGCGGCAGTTCCAGGAAGCGATCGGCCAGCGACAGCCAGGACTGCGAACCGTCGGTCAGCTTGGCGGCGATGACGGTGTCCAGCAGCAGGTTGATCTGCGCCACCGACGAGCCGAACAGGGTCGGCACCATCAGCGTCATCACCTTGCGCACGCCCGGATGGTTCCAGCCCCAGCGCGGCAGGGTCAGCAGGTCGATGCCCTTCAACGAAGGCAGCTGGAACAGCAGCTGCAGCAGGCCCGCGGCCAGCACCGCCCAGCCCAGGGCGAGGATCTGCTTTTCCGGGGTGCCACCCAGCCGCGGCGCCAGCCACAGTGCGCCGGCGATCATGCACAGGTTGAGGATGACCGGGGTCAGCGCCGGCATCGCGAAGCGCTGGAAACTGTTCAGCGCACCGCCGGCCAGGGCGGTCAGCGAGACGAACAGCAGGAACGGGAAGGTCAGGCGGAACAGGTCTATCAGCAGGCCCTGCTTGGCCGGGTCGGTGTCCACGCCACTGGAGAAGACCGAGGCCAGCTGCGGGGCGAAGATCAGCGCCAGCGCGGTGACCAGCATCAGCACCCCGCCCAGGGTGCCGGCGGTGCGGGCCATCAGTTCACGCAGCTCGGCGTGGCTGCGGGTTTCCTTCACCTCGGTGAACACCGGCACGAATGCGGTGGCAAAGGAACCCTCGGCGAACAGCCGGCGCAGGAAATTGGGTATCCTGAAGGCGACCCAGAAAGCATCGGTGATGGCGTTGGTGCCGAAGGTCGAGGTCACCACCTGGTCCCGGACCAGGCCGAGAACCCGCGAGACCATGGTCATGCTGCTGAACGACAGCAGGCCCCGCAACATCTTGGGTGAACTCACTCAACGTCCCTCTTGACAATCGACTTGACGTACATTTCTTACGCCATCATACTAGCTAGCTTGCTGTTCCCATAACACCGATTTTTCAGGAAACCACCACCGTGGCCAATATCAAGTCCGCCAAGAAGCGCGCCAAGCAGACCGTCGTGCGCAACGCGCGCAACGTGGCTCAGCGCTCGATGCTGCGCACCGCTGTCAAGAAAGTGATCAAGGCGCTGGACGCCAACGATGCCGCCGGCGCCCAAGCCGCCTTCGCCGTTGCCCAGCCGATCCTGGATCGTTTCAGCGCGCGTGGCCTGATCCACAAGAACAAGGCTGCTCGCCACAAGAGCCGCCTGAACGACCGCATCAAGGCCCTCCAGGCCGCCTGATCCGGTTGGTTGCTGGAGCCCCGGCTCCGGCAGCACGCAAAAGCCCGGCCTCGGCCGGGTTTTTTTGTTGCCTGCAATCCGGCAGTGCCCGCCGCCGGCCGGCACTAGCCATGTACAAAAAAACCCGGCCGAAGCCGGGTTTTTCGCGGGAACCACAACGGCATTACTGCGCGTTGCGCGCCGCCTCGAGCTCGTCTTCCTTCTGGCGATCGAAGAACGCCATGATCCGGCTCATGATCGGGAAGGTGCCCTCGCGACCCAGTGCCGACACCAGGAACCACGGCTCCTTCCAGCCCAGCTCGGCGACGATCTTCTCGGCAGCAGCCTTGGCCTCGTCCTCGAACATCAGGTCGGCCTTGTTCAGCACCAGCCAGCGCGGCTTGGCCAGCAGCTCAGGATCGTGCTTTTCCAGTTCGCGCTCGATGGCACGCACCTGCTCAACCGGCGACACACCTTCCACACCACCTTCCATCGGCGAGATGTCGACGAGGTGCAGCAGCAGGCGGGTGCGCTGCAGGTGGCGCAGGAACTGCGCCCCCAGGCCCGCACCGTCGGCGGCACCTTCGATCAGGCCCGGGATATCGGCGATCACGAAGCTGCGGTAGTTCTCCACCTTCACCACACCCAGGTTCGGGTACAGCGTGGTGAACGGGTAATCGGCCACCTTCGGCGTTGCCGCAGAGACGGCGCGGATCAGGGTGCTCTTGCCGGCGTTGGGGAAGCCCAGCAGGCCGACATCGGCCAGCAGCTTCAACTCCAGCTTAAGCGTGCGCTCCTCACCCGGCTCACCCGGCAGCGCCTGGCGCGGCGAGCGGTTGGTGGAGCTCTTGAAATGCATGTTGCCCAGGCCGCCGCGGCCGCCCTTGGCCACCAGCAGGCGGTCACCATGCTGGGTCAGGTCGCCGATGATTTCATCGGTGGCCACGTTGATGATGACGGTACCGACCGGCACGGTGATGACCAGGTCTTCGCCACCCTTGCCATAGGCCTGGCGGCCCATGCCGTTCTCGCCGCGCTGCGCCTTGAAGATGCGGTCATGGCGGAAGTCGACCAGGGTGTTGAGATTTTCGTCGGCGCGGATCCACACGCTGCCGCCCGCACCGCCGTCGCCGCCGTCCGGGCCGCCGAGCGGAATGAACTTCTCGCGACGGAAGCCAATGCAGCCGTTGCCGCCGTTGCCGGCGAACACTTCGATTTCTGCTTCGTCTACCAGTTTCATTGTTTCGATGCCTGCGATGGGCGCGGCATGCACGCCGCCACCTTGATGTAGTGCCGGCCGCTGGCCGACAACCGGGCGATGCCCGTTTTACCATTGATTCCAACGAAAAGCCCCGCCGAAGCGGGGCTCTTCATGCAGCGAGCTCTTCATCCAGCACGGCCATGCCGAGGCATGGGCGCCGGACGCAGCCTTATCAGGCTTCGACCGAGACGACGCTGACGGTGCGACGCTTCTTCGGGCCCTTCACCGAGAACTCCACCTTGCCGTCCGTCAGGGCGAACAGGGTGTGGTCACGGCCGAGGCCGACGCCGGTACCCGGGTGGAACTGGGTGCCGCGCTGACGCACGATGATGTTGCCTGCTTCGATGGCCTGGCCGCCGAAGATCTTGACGCCGAGGTACTTCGGGTTGGAGTCGCGACCGTTGCGCGAAGAGCCTACGCCTTTTTTATGTGCCATGACCTATCTCCTTACTTGCTGCCACCGGCAATGCCGGTGATCTCGATTTCGGTGTAGTACTGACGGTGACCCTGGCGCTTCATGTGGTGCTTACGGCGACGGAACTTGATGATCCGGACCTTGTCGGCACGACCCTGGGACAGGACGGTGGCAGTGACCGCAGCGCCGCTCAGGGCGTCGCCGATCTTGATGCCATCGCTGTCGCCGAGCAGCAGGATGTTGTCGAACTTGATCTCGCTGCCGACGTCGGCTTCGAGCTTTTCAATGCGGAGCTTTTCGCCCTGCGCCACGCGGTATTGCTTACCGCCGGTGACCAGTACTGCGTACATGACCAGACTTCCTCTGTAGTTATTGTGGTCTATGGACTGCCGCCGTCGAGGGCGGACAGGAGCGGAATTGTACGTGGACCACCGTGGACGGGTCAAGTCAACCCCTGAACGGCTCTGGCGGCCGGGCCGGAACGGGGTCAGATCCCTTTTCACACGGTGAAAAGGGATCTGACCCCTGCCTGACAGGCGGTCTCACCGGGTGAGACACCGGGCTGGCATTGTCGCCCATTGCCCCCATCTGGTCACCTCGGTAGGCTGACCGATTGCCGCCCTATCGCTGGCCCGGCGGCCCAGCCACGCCCCCACAACCGGATTCCCCATGGCGATGGATTTCATCCGCATCCGCGGCGCGCGGACGCACAACCTCAAGAACATCGACCTCGACCTGCCCCGCGACAAACTGATCGTGATCACCGGCCTGTCCGGCTCGGGCAAGTCGTCGCTGGCGTTCGACACCATCTATGCCGAGGGTCAGCGGCGTTACGTCGAGTCCCTGTCGGCGTACGCGCGGCAGTTCCTGAGCGTGATGGAAAAGCCGGACCTGGACCATATCGAAGGCCTGTCGCCGGCGATCTCGATCGAGCAGAAGTCGACCTCGCACAACCCGCGCTCGACGGTCGGCACCATCACCGAGATCTACGACTACCTGCGCCTGCTGTATGCACGCGTCGGCACGCCGCGTTGCCCCGACCACGGCTATCCGCTGGAGGCGCAGACGGTCAGCCAGATGGTCGACCATATGCTGACGCTGGACCCGGAACAGCGCTACATGCTGCTGGCGCCGGTGATCCGCGACCGCAAGGGCGAGCACGCGCAGGTGTTCGACCAGCTGCGCGCACAGGGCTTCGTGCGTGTACGCGTGGATGGCGAACTGTACGAAATCGACGCGGTGCCGCCGCTGGCGCTGCGCCAGAAGCACACCATCGAAGCGGTGATCGATCGCTTCCGCCCGCGCGAAGACATCAAGCAGCGCCTGGCCGAGAGCTTC
Organism: Stenotrophomonas sp. G4; assembly: GCF_003428825.1. Taxonomy (NCBI): domain Bacteria; kingdom Pseudomonadati; phylum Pseudomonadota; class Gammaproteobacteria; order Lysobacterales; family Lysobacteraceae; genus Stenotrophomonas; species Stenotrophomonas sp. G4. Next base: position 1,239,869 of record NZ_CP031741.1, on the reverse strand, counting down.
GAAACCGCCCTGAAGCTGGGTGATGGCATGGCGTCGGTGCAGTCGCTGGACGATGCCGCTGCGACCCCTACCCTGTTCTCGTCCAAGTATTCCTGCCCGGTCTGCGACTACTCGCTGCCGGAACTGGAGCCGCGCCTGTTCTCGTTCAACGCACCGATGGGCGCCTGCCCCGGCTGCGATGGGCTGGGCATGGCCGAGTTCTTCGACCCCTCGCGCGTGGTCGTGCATCCGGAGCTGTCGCTGGCGGCCGGTGCCGTGCGTGGCTGGGATCGCCGCAACGCCTATTACTTCCAGCTGATCGCCTCGCTGGCCAAGCACTACAGGTTCGACGTCGACGCGGCGTGGAACTCGCTGCCGGCCAAGGTGCAGCAGGCCGTTCTGTACGGCAGCGGCGAGGACGCGATCACCTTCACCTACTTCACCGAGGCCGGTGGCCGCACCCAGCGCAAGCATCGCTTCGAAGGCATCATTCCCAACCTGGAACGCCGCTACAAGGAAACCGAATCGGCGGCGGTGCAGGAAGAACTGGGCAAGTACATCAGCGAGCATGCCTGCCCCGAGTGCAATGGCGCACGCCTGAACAAGGCCGCGCGCAACGTGTTCGTGGCCGACCGCCCGCTGCCGGAACTGGTGGTGCTGCCGATCGACGAAGCGCTGAAGTTCTTCAGTACCCTGAGCCTGCCGGGCTGGCGCGGCGAGATCGCCGCGAAGATCGTCAAGGAGATCGGTGAACGCCTCGGCTTCCTGGTCGACGTAGGCCTGGATTACCTGACCCTGGAGCGCAAGGCCGACACCCTGTCCGGTGGCGAGGCGCAGCGTATCCGCCTGGCCAGCCAGATCGGTGCCGGCCTGGTGGGCGTGATGTACGTGCTCGATGAGCCGTCCATCGGCCTGCACCAGCGCGACAACGAGCGTCTGCTGGGCACCCTCACCCGCCTGCGCGACCTTGGCAACACGGTGATCGTGGTCGAGCACGACGAAGATGCGATCCGCCTGGCCGACTACGTGCTGGACATCGGTCCGGGTGCGGGCGTACACGGCGGTGAGATCGTCGGCCAGGGCAGCCTGCAGGACATCCTCGATGCGCCGCGCTCTTTGACCGGCCAGTACCTGTCGGGCAAGCGTGCGATCGAGATCCCGGCGCGCCGGCACAAGCCGAACCCGAAGATGACGCTGCACCTGCGTGGCGCCACCGGCAACAACCTCAAGGGCGTGGACCTGGCCATTCCGACCGGGCTGCTGACCTGCGTGACCGGCGTGTCCGGCTCGGGCAAGTCGACCCTGATCAACGACACCCTGTTCTCGCTGGCCGCCAACGAGATCAACGGCGCCTCGCATCCGATCGCGCCGTACAAGGAGATCGACGGCCTGGATCTGTTCGACAAGGTGGTGGACATCGACCAGTCGCCGATCGGCCGCACCCCGCGTTCGAATCCGGCCACCTACACCGGCCTGTTCACTCCCCTGCGCGAACTGTTCGCACAGGTGCCCGAAGCGCGCGCGCGCGGCTATTCGCCAGGCCGTTTCAGCTTCAACGTGCGTGGCGGCCGCTGCGAGGCCTGCCAGGGCGACGGCCTGATCAAGGTCGAGATGCACTTCCTGCCGGACGTGTACGTGCCGTGCGACGTCTGCCATGGCAAGCGCTACAACCGCGAAACGCTGGAGATCCTGTACAAGGGCTTCAACATCAACGACGTGCTGGAAATGACCGTCGAAGATGCGTTGAAGCTGTTCGAGCCGGTACCGTCCATCGCCCGCAAGCTGGAGACCCTGGTCGATGTCGGCTTGAGCTACATCAAGCTGGGGCAGAGCGCGACCACGCTGTCCGGTGGTGAAGCGCAGCGCGTGAAGCTGTCCAAGGAACTGTCGCGCCGCGATACGGGCCGCACCCTGTACATCCTCGACGAGCCGACCACCGGCCTGCACTTCCACGATATCGAGGCGCTGCTCGGCGTGCTGCACAAGCTGCGCGACGAGGGCAACACGGTGGTGGTGATCGAGCACAACCTGGACGTCATCAAGACCGCGGACTGGATCGTCGACCTGGGTCCGGAAGGCGGTCATCGCGGCGGCACCATCCTGGTGACCGGTACGCCGGAAGACGTGGCCGCATGCCCGGCTTCGTACACCGGGCAGTTCCTCGCCCGGATGCTGCCGTCCACTACTGCGCGACCGGACCAGCCCGCCGCCGTGGCCAACAAGCCCGATGCGCGCCCGCCGCGCAAGGTCAAGCCGGAAAAGCCGGCAAAGAAGGCGGCTGCCGCCAAGAGCACCGGCAAGGCCAGCAAGACCGCCACGGCCGGCACCAAGAAGAAGAAGGACGCCTGATGAGCAGCGAACACAAGATCCTGGCCCGCATTCCGATCAGCGTGCGCTGGCGTGACATGGACAGCATGGGGCACGTCAACAACGCCAAGTACATCTCCTACCTGGAAGAGGCGCGCGTGCGCTGGATGCTGGGCGTGGAAGGCGTGTCGATGACCGACCGCATCGCACCGGTGGTGGCCGCCACCAACGTCAACTACCGGCTGCCGATCGTGTGGCCCAACGACATCCTGGTCGAGCTGTTCGTCGAACGCCTGGGCAACAGCAGCGTGACCATCGGCCATCGCATCGTCGACCAGCAGGACGAGTCGACGCTGTATTCGGACGGCAACGTGGTGGTGGTCTGGATGGACACGCAGACCGGCAGGAGCGCGCCGCTGCCGGACGCGATCCGCAGCGCGTCGAGCTGACACATCTGGTAGATGCCGACCTTGGTCGGCACCGGCCCGCCGGGCATGGCCCGGCGCTACCGTTCCACATCAAAGGACTGACATGATCCACCAGACCGAACTGCGCGACCTGCTGCCCGGCATGGTCCCCTTCCCCGCCGACGTATTCCCGGCTGACCAGGCCTGGCTTGGCCAGCACCTGTTGCCGCTGCTGAAGATCGACCTCGGCGTGCTGCGCCCGGAACTGGCCGGCAGCGTGGCCACGATGCTGTGCCCGATCGAACCCTACGACGGCTGCATCGGTGAAACCACCGAAGAACACCACAACGCGTTCACCGGCACCAACTGGATCGCCTTTGAACTGACCAGCGACAACCGCATGCGTTTCCTCGGCGATGAGGGCTACTTCATCGGTGACCAGGTGCAGGACAAGGACGCGCTGGAGCACATCGCTGAGATGCGCGGGAGCTACAGCAAGGCACGCGCGTACTTCCAGCAGCATGGACGCCTGGCCAGCTATTCGCGCTATGGCGACGGCGAGCCCGGCGAGCAGGCGTACCTCGATGTGCTGGGTGGGCAGATCTCGACCGGCAACTGGATCGAAACCGCAGAGATTCCGGCCGCCTTCGCACTGGCGTTCACCGAGGCTGCCGACGACCGGCATGCTCCGGACGATGCCGAGCGCGCGATCATCACCCGCGATGGCCACAAGTTCTTCGCCGTGGCCGAAGTGGCCGGCTACAACTGGTGCGCGACCGGTGCCGATGCGATCGTGATGCTGTACGAGCCGGAAAGCCGCACGGTGCTGTTCTCGTACGACTGGTCGTAAGCCCCACCGCGCTGCGCGCTCGCCGGGCATGGCCCGGCGCTACCGATGTCGATTCGGCAGTGATGCCTGGGTAGCGCCGGGCCGTGCCCGGCGGAACGAGCGCCGCGTTACGGCGCGACCTTGCGCACCATCAGGGCCGTGCTGACTTCGGTGCCCCCCTCCAGTTGCACCTGCAGCCACACGGGCTGCCCCTCCTCCAATACGCGCCTGCCGTCCATCAACATCAGGTGCAGGCCGCCGGGCTTGAGCACGGCGCGTTCGCCCGGCGCCAATGGCAGGCGCTCGACAGCACGCATGCGACTGACCCCGTCGACGATCCGGGTCTCGTGCAACGACACATCACCGAAACCCGCACTGCGCGCACCGATGATGGTTACCGCGGTGGAGCAGCCGTTGCGGATCACGCCATAGCCGGCAGTCATGGGCGTCGCCGTCGGGCTGGGCGGCAGACGTACCCAGCCCTGCGAGACGGTGACGCACTCCGGCACAGCGGCCGCCGCCGGTGCTGCGCCCGCACACATCATCAACAGTACGCCAACGAATGGTTTGGTTATCATCGCCCAGGTTCCTTCTTCGCAACGAGACCCGCAGCATGACGACGCTCATCGAGGTGATCAACCATGGCCCCATACGCGAGCTGCGGCTGGCGCGTCCGCCGGTCAATGCACTGGACACCGAACTGTGCCGGCAGTTGATCCATGCCATCGAACTGGCGATGGCCGAGGACGCGCACGGCATCGTGCTGTCCGGCAGCGAGCGCATCTTCACCGGCGGCATGGACGTGCCGCACCTGCTCTCGCATGGCGATGACAAGCACAAGCTGCTGGACACCTGGAACGCGTTCTTCGGCGCGGTACGCACGCTGGCCGAGAGCCGCATCCCGGTGGTTGCGGCGATCACCGGCCATGCACCGGCGGGCGGCTGCGTGCTGGCCCTGTGCTGCGACTACCGGGTGATGGCACGCAGTGCCGATCCGGCGCGCCCGTATGCCATCGGCCTGAACGAAGTGCAGGTCGGCCTGATCGCACCGGAAGGCATCCAGCGCCTGTTGCGCCGTGCCGTGGGCGCGCACCGCTCCAGCGTGCTGCTGGCCACCGGCGCGCTGGTACCGGCCGAACAGGCGCTGCAGATCGGCCTGGTCGACGAACTGGTGGATGGCGAACTGGTGGCGGCCCGTGCGGTGGCCTGGCTGCAGGACCTGCTGAAGCAGCCGCGGCAGCCGATGCTGCTGACCCGTGCCATCGCCCGCGCCGAGCTGCACGACGCCCTGCATCCGGACCTGATCCAGCTCGAGCGCTTCGTCGAGGCCTGGTTCGCCCCGGATGCGCAGAACGCACTGCAGGCACTGGCGGCGCGTCTCGGCAAGTAAACGTAGTGCCGGCCGCTGGCCGGCAGCCTGGCGATCCTTCCGGGACGCCTGCGGATGCCGGCCAGCGGCCGGCACTACCGAAGATGGGGCATCCGGCCTACACCGGTATAATCGACCCCTCTTTCATCGCTGTGGCCGCCCCCTTGAACGACATGCCCGAACCCGTCGTCTCCGAGCTGATCGATCTGCTCACCCTGGAGCGGCTGGAGGACAACCTGTTCCGCGGCCAGAGCCGCGACATCGGTACCAAGTACGTGTTCGGCGGGCAGGTGCTGGGCCAGGCCCTGGCGGCCGCCCAGGCCACGGTCGACAATGGTCGCCATGTGCACTCGCTGCATGCCTATTTCCTCCGCGCCGGCAACATCGACCATCCGATCGTCTACGACGTCGACCGCACCCGCGACGGTGGCAGCTTCTCGGTGCGCCGGGTGACCGCCATCCAGCACGGCAAGGTGATCTTCTTCTGCGCGGCCTCGTTCCAGCAGGCCGAATCCGGTGCCGAGCACCAGCACAAGATGCCCGAAGTGCCGCAACCGGAAGACATCGAACCGAACCGGCCGTTGCCGGCGGAGGTGCTTGAGCGCCTGCCGATCAAGGTGCAGCGCTGGCTGTCGCGCGGCGGTCCGTTCGAGTTCCGCCATGTGTATCCCCGCGATGAACTGAACCCGCCCAAGCGCCCGCCCTACCACCAGGTCTGGCTGCGCCTGAGCGAGCGCGTGGGCGATGCTCCCGAGCTGCACCAGGCACTGCTGGCCTACGCGTCGGACTTCCACCTGCTGGGCACGGCCACGTTCCCGCACGGCATCAGCTACTACCATCCGCACGTGCAGATGGCTTCGCTGGACCACGCGATCTGGTTCCACCGCCCGTTCCGCGCCGACGATTGGCTGCTGTACTCGCTGGACAGCCCCAGTGCGCAGGATTCGCGCGGCCTGGCCCGTGGCCAGTTCTTCACCCGTGATGGCGTGCTGGTGGCCAGCACCGCCCAGGAAGGCCTGATCCGCGTGGTTCCGGACCAGGCAGCAGCGGCCGCCGTGCCGGCCAAGGATTGACCGATGCGTCAGATTTTCAGCAGCCAGCGCGTGGAAACCGTGGAAGGCGTGGCCGAGCTCCTGCGCAGCCACGACATCCAGGTGAAGGTCACCAACGGGCGCTCGTACAAGACCCGTCGGCGTGGCCAGTTCAGCTATACCGATCTGGGCAATGCCAGTGCCTACCCGGCAGTGTGGATCGTGCGGGCCGACGACCAGCCACGTGCGCGCGAAATCCTGCGCGAGGCGCGCCTGCTCGACACCACCCGCCGTGACCACCCGACCGCTGAGTTCGCCTTTCGCGATGATGTGCAGGGCAGTACCGGCGGTCGTGGCTGGGCCTGGCGCATCCGCATCGCCCTGCTGGTGGTGATCGCCGGGGTGGCGCTGGTGATCGGCCTGCGCCATCGCGGCGCCCCTGCCCCCGCGACCCCGGTGCCCGCCCCGCAGGCTCAGCCGCAGCAAGCACAGCCGACCGCACCGGCACCGCCGGAAGAAGAGGAAGTGCGGGTCCGCATCCAGCCGTCCACGTAACGCGCAGGTAGCGCCGGGCCATGCCCGGCGAGCGCAGCGGCCTGACAGAGACGCCGCCGGGCAAGGCCGGCGCTACCGGGACGCGAACCGGTCACATTCGGCGCGCGCCTCCGTCATGGGACACAATCCCTGCAGGAGCCCGCCACCATGACGATCTTCGCCGCAAGCATCGACGAAACCCTGGAACGCGAACTGCCGGCCGCCAGCAGCGGTTGCCAGCATGCCTATGGCCGCATCGTGCTGGCCTGCCAGAACACGGTCACCGCCATCGCCCTGGCCATCACCGGCGACCGCCAGGCCAGCGAGGACATCGCCCAGGAAGCGTTCGTGAAGGGCTGGCAGCAGCTGCACCAGCTGCGCAGCGCGAGCAGCTTCCTGCCCTGGCTGCGGCAGATCACCCGCAACCTCGCCCGCGACTGGCTGCGCGCACAACGTGGTCGACCGCTGAGCGGCGAGGCTGCCGAAGTGGCGCTGACCATGGCTGCGGATCCGACCCCGGGCGTGGCCGATCGCCTGCAGCGGCTGGAAGAGGAAATCGCTGCCGAAGACATCATCTCTGCCCTGCCCGCCGACAGCCGCGAAGTGCTGCTGCTGTATTACCGCGAGGGCCAGCATTCGCAGCAGGTCGCCGACCTGCTCGGGCTGAGCGACGCGGCGGTACGCAAGCGCCTGTCACGTGCCCGTGCGCAGGTGCGCGAGGGCCTGCTGCAGCGCTTCGGCGAATTCGCACGCAGCAGCGCGCCCAGTGCTGCGTTCGCAACGGCGGTGGTGTCGATGGTGATGATCGCCGCGCCCGGCACCGCCAGCGCGGCGATCCTGCTGGGAACCGGCGTCGGCGTGGGTGGCAGCAAGCTCGGCCTCGGTGGCGCCAGCGCTGCCGGCGGCACCGCGCTCGGCTCGTTGACAGCCACGCTGGGCCAGCTGCAGATGCTGCCTGCGTCAAGCTGGGCCGCGATCATCGGTGGCGTCGTCGGTGGCGCGCTCGGCAGCTATCTCGGTGGGCGTTTCCTGCTGTCCTACGCACAGACCGGTGCCGAGCAGGTCCAGGTCCGCCGCTTCGTCAACCTCAGCACCGGCACCAGCCTGGGCTGGTGCCTGGCCATCCTGTTCACCGTGCTGCTGCAGGCGCCGATGTGGGCGCAGCTGCTGGTGCTGGCACTGGGCCTGGTGGTGGTCAACTACCAGTGCCTGGTGACGCTGCGGCGAATCATGGCGCCGCTGCTCGCACGTGATGCAGCCCGGCGTGGGCGTCACGGGATCAACTGGAAGTACGAATCCATGTACGGCCTGACCGGCATGATGGCGGTGAACCTGATGGTCATCGGTGCCCTGGCCTACACGATGACGCAGAGCGGCCGCCTGTAACGGACAACGCCGGCAGTGCGCCGGCGTTGTCGTCGATCACTGCATTGAAAATCAGCGCTGCTGCTTCGGCGCGGCGCCGTCACGCGGGCCGCCGTGTCGCGGGCCACCGTGCATCGGGCCCTTGGCGGTGTCGAACTCGGCCTTGCTCAGCTGGCCATCCTTGTTGGTGTCGGCCGCGGCGAACCAGGCGTCACGATGCTGCTTCATGCGCAGCTCGCGGTCGGCCTTGTCCAGGTAGCCATCCTTGTTGAGGTCGAGCTGGTCGAAACGCTCGGCCAGGCGCGGATCGGCCTTGGCTTCGTCACGGCTGATGCGGCCATCCTTGTTCGTGTCCAGCTTGGCCCAGCGCTCGCCGCCGCGACCACCGTGGCGGCCATGCTTCCAGCGCGGCAGCTCATCACGCGAGAGCTTGCCGTCCTTGTTCTTGTCCAGCTCGTCGAACGTTGCGGCCAGGCGCGGGTTGGCCGCCGCTTCGCTGCGGTCGATGACGCCGTCGCCATTGGCATCCAGCTTGGCCGAACGCTGCGCCGGTGCAGCCGGGGTGTCGGCAGCCAAGGCAATGCCGGTCGCGGAGGTGCCGAGCAGCAGGGCCAGCAGCAGGGGGGTACGGATCATGGGGTCACTCCTGGGAATGGGATTGGCATCGGGGTGAACACCTCACCCTCGGAGGACAACAACGCCTGACCACGACCTCGGTTGACGCAGCCGCCCATTCCATTCATCCGGCGGACAGTCGCCGCCATTGCGACAGGCTGGAGCTATGCTGTGCCCATGGCGAGACACGGCGACAGAGACGACGAACTGCGACTGTTCCAGACCGGCGAGCACCCCTGCGGGTACTGGCCGGACCGGGTTGCACGCGACCTGGTGCTGGACCCGCAGGACCGTCGCCTCGGCGGGCTGTACCCGCTGGCCCTGAGCTGGGGCTTCCGACGCAGCGGTGATCTGGTCTATCGCCCGCATTGTGCGAACTGCCACGCCTGCGTCGCCGTGCGCATTCCGGTGGCCCGCTTCGCCCCGGATCGCAGCCAGCGCCGCTGCGCCGCCCGCAATGCCGATCTGGAAGTGCGCATCACCGCGGCCATGCCACGCGAGGATCTGTTCGAGCTGTACCACCGCTACCTGGTGCATCGTCATGCCAAGGGCGGCATGGACGACCACGGCCCGCATGAATTCGAACAGTTCCTGATCGGCAGCTGGTCGCACACGCGCTTCATGGAAATGCGCCTGCCCGGCCACGACGGGCAGCCCAGCCAGCTGCTGGGCGTGGCGGTGACCGATGTGACCGAGCACGGCCTGTCGGCGGTCTATACCTTCTTCGACCCCGCCCATGCCGCGCGCGGGCTGGGCACGTTCGCGATCCTGCAGCAGCTGGAGTGGGCCCGCCGCGAGGGCCTGCCCCACCTGTACCTCGGGTACTGGATACGCGAGCACCAGAAGATGGACTACAAGCGGCGTTACCGCCCGCTGGAGGCCTACGATGGCCGCCGCTGGCATGATTTCGATGACGAACTGGACGGACGCTGACAAACCACTGACACCGGGCCAGGTGCACAATAGGGCCCATGAACGCCAAACCCCTGATTCTCGGCCTGGCCCTGCTCTGTGGTGCCGCCGCTCCCGCCTTCGCCACGTCCCCCGCGATGACCGAAAAACCGTCTGCAGCGCTGCGCCTGGCCACCTACAACACCTCGCTGTATTCGGACGAAGCCGGCGGCCTGATCGCCGAGCTGGAAGGCGACAGCGAACATGCGCGCAAGATCGCCGCGGTACTGCAGCAGGCGCGCCCTGACCTGGTGCTGCTGAACGAGTTCGACTTCGATGACGCCCATCGTGCCGCCGACCTGTTCCAGAAGCGCTACCTGGAAGTGGCCCAGCCCGGTGGCGGCAAGCCGCTGCACTTCGCCTACCGCTACCTGGCGCCGGTGAACACCGGCGTGCCCAGTGGCCTGGACTTGGACAACAACGGCGTGGTCGGCGGCGAAGGCCGCGGTCGCGGCAACGACGCCTGGGGCTACGGCCTGCACCCGGGCCAGTACGGCATGCTGGTGCTGTCGCGCTACCCGATCGACGAAGCCAAGGTGCGCAGCTTCCAGCTGCTGAAGTGGAGTGCGATGCCCGGCGCGATCCGCCCGGTCGATCCGCGCACCAGCAAGAGCTTCTACAACGACACCGTCTGGTCACAGCTGCGGCTGTCGTCGAAGTCGCACTGGGATGTACCGGTGAAGACCCCGGCCGGCGTGGTCCACGCGCTGGTCTCGCACCCGACGCCGCCGGTGTTCGACGGCCCGGAGAAGCGCAACGCCGCGCGCAACCATGACGAACTGCGCCTGTGGCAGGAATACCTGTCCAAGGGTGACAAGCCGTGGCTGTGCGACGACAAGGGCCAGTGCGGCGGCCTGGCCCAGGATGCGCGTTTTGTCATCCTTGGCGACCTCAACAATGATCCGGTCGATGGCGATGGCCGCCACGAGGCGATCGTCGAACTGATCGAGAACGCCCGCGTGCTGCGCTACCCCACCCCGCGCAGCATCGGCGCCGAGCAGACCAGCCTGGCCTATGCGGCCAAGGGCATCACCCGCAAGGGCGCACCGTTCCATGCCACCGGCGATTTCGGCCCGAAGTCCGGCACCATGCGCCTGGACTACGTGCTGCCCTCGGTCGGTTTCGAGTACCTCGGCAGCGGCGTGTTCTGGCCGGCCAATGAGAGTGCCGAAGCGAAGATCGCCGATGGCAGCGACCACCACCTGGTATGGGTGGATGTGAAATAAACCGGTAGCGCCGGGCCATGCCCGGCGGCTTTTCCGGCCGCGTCGCGCGCCCTATGGGAAGCCGCCGGGCATGGCCCGGCACTACCGTTTTACGAGCGCAGCTCGACGCCGATCGCTTCGGCGGCGTCACGCGCGATGGCGCGTGCTTCGTCGATCGATTCCGCGCGCGCCAGGGTCACGCCCACGCGACGATGGCCATGCACGCTGGGTTTGCCGAACAGGCGCACGGCGGTGTCCGGCACCTGCAATGCAGCGGCGACGTTGTTGAAGTACGGCACGCCCTCGCCGTGTGCCAGCAGCGCACACGATGCCGAAGGGCCACTCTGGCGGATCACCGGGATCGGCAGGCCGAGGATGGCCCGTGCATGCAGCGCGAACTCGCTCAGCTCCTGCGACACCAGCGTCACCAGGCCGGTGTCGTGCGGGCGCGGCGATACTTCGCTGAACCACACCTCGTCGCCCTTCACGAACAGTTCGACGCCGAACAGCCCCCAGCCACCGAGGTCATCGGTGATCGCGCGCGAGATCTCCTCGGCACGCGCCAGCGCCTTGTCCGACATCGGTTGCGGCTGCCAGCTTTCGCGATAGTCGCCCTCCTTCTGCAGGTGGCCGATCGGCGTGCAGAACGACGTGCCGCCGGCGTGGCGTACGGTCAGCAGGGTGATCTCGTAATCGAAGTCGATGAAACCCTCGACGATGCAGCGGCCGGCGCCGGCACGGCCACCGGTCTGCGCGTATTCCCATGCCGGGGCGATGTCCGCCTCGCTGCGCAGCGTGCTCTGGCCCTTGCCCGAGGACGACATCACCGGCTTGACCACGCACGGCAGGCCGATTGCCGCCACGGCGGCGCGGTACTCGGCCTCGGTGTCGACAAAGCGGTACGGCGAGGTCGGCAGGCCCAGCGTCTCGGCGGCCAGGCGGCGTATGCCCTCACGGTCCATGGTCAGGCGCGCAGCACGCGCGGTCGGGATCACCCGCAGGCCCTGTTCCTGTTCCAGCTGCACCAGGGTCTCGGTATGGATCGCCTCGATCTCGGGCACCACCAGGTGCGGCTGCTCCTGGGCGATCAACTGGCGCAGGGCCATCGCGTCCAGCATGTCGATCACATGCGAACGATGTGCCACCTGCATGGCCGGGGCATCGGCGTAACGGTCGGCAGCGATCACTTCCACGCCCAGTCGCTGCAGTTCGATGGCCACTTCCTTGCCAAGTTCGCCCGAGCCCAGCAGCAGCACACGGGTGGCGGAGGGGGACAACGGGGTTCCAAGCTTGGCCATGGCGGGGTTCCAGCAGCGATGTGAAGGCGGGTGGGCATTCTAGCCGGTCCAGCCGCAGCGCCTGGGCATGCACGAGCCGACGAACGGCAGCCCGAATGTGATATCACTTTGATATCTTCAATTCGAACCCTCAAGGACGTACCGCCATGAAAGAGAAGTCGCTGTCCTCCCTCAACGGCCTGGGCGCGCTCGCCGGGTCCCTGGTCGTAGCCCTCGCCGGCGGCGCCCTGTTCGTGGCCGGGGTCGCGGCGAAGGCCAGCACCGGCTCGCCCAACGTGCTGCTGATCCTGGCCGGCCTGCTGATCGCTGCGCTGGCGCTGGTCGCGCTGGCCGGTCTGTACACCGTGCAGCCCAACCAGGCGGCGGTGGTCAGCCTGTTCGGCAAGTACGTCGGCACCGTCAAGGACAACGGCCTGCGCTGGAACAATCCCTTCTTCAGCAAGCGCCGCGTGAGCCAGCGCGTGCGCAATTTCGAGAGCGGCAAGCTGAAGGTCAACGAGCTGGACGGCAGCCCGATCGAGATCGCTGCGGTGATCGTCTGGCAGGTGGTCGATGCCTCCGAAGCGGTCTACAACGTGGACGACTACGAGAGCTTCGTGCACATCCAGTCCGAATCGGCGCTGCGCGCGATGGCCACCAGCTACCCCTATGACCAGCACGAGGACGGCCAGCTGGCGCTGCGCAGCCATGCCAGCGAGATCTCCCAGCACCTGAAGAACGAACTGGCCGAGCGCCTGGCCGATGCCGGCGTGCAGGTGATCGATGCGCGCATCAGCCACCTCGCCTACGCCGCTGAAATCGCCCAGGCGATGCTGCAGCGGCAGCAGGCCAATGCGGTCATCGCCGCACGCACGCGCATCGTCGCCGGTGCGGTCGGCATGGTCGAGATGGCGCTGGCCGAGCTGCAGAAAAACGGCGTGGTGCAGCTGGACGAGGAGCGCAAGGCGCACATGGTCAGCAACCTGTTGACCGTGCTGTGCTCGGACCGCGGCACGCAGCCGGTCGTCAACACCGGCTCGCTGTACTGAGCCACCCTCGCAACGGGGCGCCCCACCGCCCCGCCAGGAGTCTGCATGAGCGAGAAAAAAGCCTATCCGCTGCGCATCAACGCCGAGGTCCTGGCGGCCGCACAGCGCTGGGCGGACGATGAACTGCGCAGCCTCAACGCGCAGATCGAATACGTACTGCGCGACGCACTGCGCAAGGCAGGCCGCCTGCCGAAACCCAAGCCATCGCCGGAGGACAAGGAATGAGCAAGCGCTGGAGCTACCTGACCGTCGAAGTCAAGACATCCATGATGGGCCTGCAGAAGGCTGATGACATCCAGGCCGAACTCAGCCGCCAGGGCCAGCTGGGCTGGGAACTGGTCAACATCATCGTCCCGGCGCCGATGCGCCCGGCCCTGCTGGTCTTCAAGAAGGAGCTGTGACCATGAGTGCACGCCGCTCGTTGCTTGCTGTTTCCCTTGCCCTGTTGTCCGCCAGCACATCCGCTGGCGAACCGCAGCAGGTCGCGGCACGCCTGCTCGATCACCTGCAGGCAGGGCGCACCGCCGATGCCGAGGCCATGCTGACCCCGCAGATGGCCGCAGCCGTGCCTGCCGACAAGCTGCAGGGCCTGTGGCAGTCGCTGGGTGAACTGAAGCAGCGCGGCCCGGCGCACAGCAGTGAGCAGCAGGGCCTGCACCTGGTGGAAGTACCGCTGCAGTTCGCCAGCGGTGCGGTGATCGCGCAGGTGGCGGTGAACGGGCAGGACCAAGTGGCTGGCCTGCTGCTGCGCCCGGCCCCGGCCGCCAAGGCGCCGCCACCGCCATCCGACGCGAGCTACAGCGAGGCCGATTTCAGCGTGCCACAGGCACGCGGTGCGCTGCCCGGCACCTTGTCCCTGCCCAAGGGCAAAGGACCGTTCCCGGCGGTAGTGCTGGTGCACGGCTCCGGCCCACAGGATCGCGACGAAACCATCGGTGGCAACCGTCCGTTCCTGGACATCGCCCGCGGCCTGGCTGCCCAGGGCATCGCCGTGCTGCGCTACGACAAGCGCACCCATGCCCGCCCCCAGGACTTCCAGAGCGGCCGCTTCAACGTTGATGACGAGACCACCGACGATGCCATCGCAGCGTTGAGCGCGTTGGCGGCGGACCCACGCATCGACGGCAAGCGGATCTTCGTGCTCGGCCACAGCCAGGGCGGCATGCTCGCCCCGCGCATCGCCAGCCGCTGGCCACAGGCGCGCGGCGCAATCCTGTGGGCCGCACCGGCGCGCACTTTGCTTGAACTGCTGCCGGAGCAGAACCGCTACCTGCTGTCGCTGGACGGCTCGATCAGCGCACCGGAACAAGCGTTCCTGGACAAGCTCGACGCGCAGATCGCTGCGGCCCGCAGCGAAACTCCTGTGCCAGCCAGCGAACTGCCATTGGGCGTGCCGCAGACGTTCTGGAAAAGCATCGAAGCGGTGAACGCACGCGGCGACGCGGTGGCACTGAAAAAACCACTGCTGATGCTGCACGGGGGCCGCGACTTCCAGGTACCGGAAACGGATTGGGCACTGTGGAAAAAAGCCCTGGCCGATCGCCGGGACGTGCAATGGAAGGCCTACCCTGCCCTCAACCACATCGGCATCGCCGGCAGCGGCCCCAGTTCATTGAAGGAATACGCGCAGCCGGGCCACGTCGATGGGCAGCTGATCGATGACGTGGCGCGTTGGGTGGAGGCGCAGCGATGAGCGGCAGTGATGCACGCCCGTTCGAGGTTGCCGAGAGTTCTTCGCTGCGGGTGCTGTGGGTGCTGCTGCCAGTGCTGGCGGTACTGGGCGTGGGCATGTGGGCACAGCTGCACGACAATCGCAGCGATGCTCCCTGGGTGGAGGTCACCCTGTCGCCGCCGTTCTTCCTGATGGGCGGCAGCGCGGCATGGAGCCTGGCGGTGATCCTACTGATGGGCATCGGCCTGGGCTGGGCGTTCTTCCGTCGCCGGGTGGAGCTGGCAGGCAATGTGCTGGACGTGCGTTCGACGTTGTACCGTCGCCGCACGCCGGTGGCCGACCTGCTGCTGGACCAGGCCGAGGTGGTCGACCTGAGCCGTGATCGCCGCTATGGCATCCGTTTCAAGACCAACGGCTACAGCATGCCCGGCTTCTACTCCGGGCACTTCCGCCTGCAGGGGGGCGGCAAGGGCTTTGCCCTGGTCACCGACCGCGCACGCACGCTGGTCATTCCGGTGCGCGGCGGCAGCACCCTGCTGCTCAGCCTGGAGCGCCCGCAGGCCCTGCTCGAGGCGCTGCGCAAGGTGGCCGCCACGGCGCCACGGCAGTAAGCTGGATCGATGCACCGTAGCACTCCGCTGTTGATCAATACCGAGACCGTCGAACTGTGGCCTGCGCCGCTGCTGCGCGCGCGCAGCAATCTCGACGCCCGCCTGCTGGCCCGCGCGCAATGGGTACTGCGGCGCAAGCGCGATGGCCGCTACCTGGCGGCGGTACTGGCGCACGGTG
Source organism: Stenotrophomonas sp. G4 (assembly GCF_003428825.1). Lineage (NCBI taxonomy): Bacteria > Pseudomonadati > Pseudomonadota > Gammaproteobacteria > Lysobacterales > Lysobacteraceae > Stenotrophomonas > Stenotrophomonas sp. G4. Next base: position 1,224,490 of record NZ_CP031741.1, on the reverse strand, counting down.
TGCACTCGCTGGTGCCGCGCCTGCCACGCGAGCCGGGCGTGGAGGACGCGCTGGCCCTGCTGGATGGCCCACGGTCACGACCGTTCGGCGCTGCACTGGAAGACCAGTGGCTGCCGCTGGTTGGCCTGCAGCAGCGCCTGCAGCAGCTGGGCCTGGATGCACAGCGCTATGCGCACGACAGCGGGCTGGCACTGGAAGCCGAGCCGTGCGTGCTGCACTTGGCCGGACGTGATCGCTTCGCGCGCCCGTTGTGGCTGCGCCGCGGTGCCGCGCAGGGCTGGCGACGGATGCGCCTGCATGCCGCACGGGATGGAGTTGCACTGGACGCGATCTCCGGCTTCCGCAGCCATGCGTATCAGCTCGGCATTTTCGAACGCAAGCTGGCGCGCGGGCAGAGCGTGCCGCAGATCCTGAAGGTCAATGCCGCCCCTGGTTTCAGCGAACACCACAGTGGTCACGCGCTGGACATCGGCACACCGGGGGATGCGCCGGCAGAGGAGACCTTCGAGGCGACGGCTGCGTTTGCGTGGCTGCAGGCCAATGCCGCGGCGCACGGGTTCCATCTGAGCTATCCACGTGACAACCCGCATGGGATCGTCTACGAACCGTGGCACTGGTGCTGGACACCGGCCAACGGCTGAGCCCCTCGTGGCGGCTGCCCGACTGCCGTCCTCGGGCTGGCCGGGAGGATGGGCGGCGCAGGGGCCGCTGCAAGTACGTCCATGTAAGCTCGGGCGCGCCATCCATGGCGCTTACGCCCCTGCGCCGCCCATCCTCCCGGCCACGGACAGTTTCCGCGTGCGTCCGCCACGGAATTGAACAAACAAAAAAGCAAAGGCAGACGCGGGTCGCTGCGCTCGACCTCGGGCGTGGCCCGGCGCTACCAGTGCTTGGGCGTTGCGGCTAGCGCCGCAGCGCGTTGATCGCCAGCAGTACCCACCCGGCCATCAGCGTGGTGCCACCTACCGGCGCCAGCCGGGTCGGCCACTGCCACAGCGCACCGCCCACCAGGCTGCCGGAGAACAGCAGCACGCCCAGCAGCAACACGTACAACGCCAGATGCGCGATCGCGCCCTGCGCGCGCGGGCCGAGAGCAGCCAGTACCGCTCCGTGGGCAAAGGCGTACAACGCCGCCATGTTCAGGTGCTGCTGCGCCAGCGGATCGGACACGCCGTGCGCGGCATAGGCGGATAGACCGACCGAGGCCGCTGCCAGCAGCGCGCCCAGGCAGGCCAGCAACGAAGGTTTACGCGCGCGTCGTTCGGAATTGAACATGACAGCTCCTTGCGCAATGCCCGACACCGGGCTCGGGATGAAAAAAAACGCGCCGCAGGAAGCGGCGCGTTTTCGTGTCCAACGTTACATGGGTCGGCCGAGGCTTACTTGACGGCCCAGTAGATGTCGTACGTCGCTTCCGGGGTGAACGACTTGTCCACGCCGTCCTTCCAGGTTTCGTACGGACGATCGATGACTTCGTTGCCCGAGGTCACGGCCCAGGCGCGCAGGGCGCTGCGGGCAACGTCCAGGCCTGCCATGTGACCGGTGTAGGCCGCATGCGCCGAACGGTGCGGAGCCACGCGGACGTACTTGACCGGAGCGCCACCGTCGATCTTGACGGTCAGCTGTTCGGCCGGCACGCCTTCGGCACCCTTCTTCTTCACCGGCTGGGCGATGTCGAAGGCGTACTTCTCAGCACCGAAATCGGTGGTGATGATACGCAGCGGACCGGCGGCTTCCAGGCCATTGGCCTCGATCACGCGCTTGATCCACTCCTGGTTGTCCTTGATGGACTTGGTGATGGAATCCTGGCCACGGTCGACATTACCGGCGGTGACGACCAGCAGGTCTTCGGCCGGGACATCGACGATGCCCAGATCGGTCAGCGGGGCTTCGGAGGTGCGGTAGTCGACATTCGGCACGGTGGCCAGCATGTTCGCCAGGCGCGACAGACCCATCTTGATGTCATCGCCGATCTGGCGGCTGACATACAGGCCTGCGTAGCGGCCGAACAGGTCGAAGCCATACTTCACCGAGTAGTCCTGGGTGATCTTGACGTTGCGACCGCCCTTGCCGGTCGGCTCCAGGGTGAAGGTGGTGACCTTGTCGTGACCCTTGGAGGCATCGTCGACGGCGATCACAACACGCTTGTTCTCTTCGGCTTCGGTCACCTTCCAGGAACCGGTGCCCAGGTCCTTGGAGGTGTAGTCGAGAGTGGCACCGACACCGGAGGCCGGGCCGGACAGCTTCAGTTCAACGGCGGGATCGCGCAGTACCAGCGGGTTCCAGTCCTTGAAGCGGCGCAGACTGCTGACCGTGTCGTACACGATCGTCATCTTGCGGTTGGTCTCGATGCTTTCGGTGATGTGACGCTCGCCCGGCAGACAGACGCCAATGATGACGAACAGGCCAGCCACGATCCCCAAGGCGATCAGGAACTCGATAATACGGGTCATTCAGAGAGTCTCCGGGGCCGATCCCACGGCCGGGTTGATTGAAGCGAAGCGCCAATCCTAGCAGGCTTCGCGGGCATTGGTTATCGGGATTGGCGCACCGGTTTCCGTGCCGGCTGCGCATTTGTATGCACAAAGAATTCGAAGGGTAACGCATCCGCGTACCCGGCATGTAGGGGGCAAGTGGGGGACAATCGTGAATCCGGGCCCAGGCTGCATGCCAAGTCTTTGTCGCTAAAGGATTTTCCTCACACCAGCTGGAGTTCAAACGCTTTCAGGACCGCACGGGTACGGTCGCGCACGCCCAGTTTGGAGAGGATGTTGGACACATGATTCTTGATCGTGCCCTCGGCGACCCCCAGCGAATTGGCGATCTCCTTGTTGGAGAAACCGCTGGCCATCAGCCGCAGGATCTCGGTTTCACGGTCGGTCAGCGGGTCGGGCCGGTCCAGGCTGACGAAATCGTTGCGCATGTGCTCCAGCCCGGACAGCAGACGCTGGGTCACCGCCGGCTGCACCAGCGAACCGCCCTCGGCCACCGTGCGGATCGCCCCGACCAGCTGCGCCAGGGTCACGTCCTTGAGCAGGTAGCCCTTGGCACCGGCCTTGAGCCCAGCCAGCACCAGCTGGTCATCGTCGAAGGTGGTCAGGATGATGGTCGGCGGCAGCTGTTCCTGCCGTGACAGCACCTGCAGCGCCTCCAGCCCGGACATCACCGGCATGCGCATGTCCATCAGGACCACGTCCGGGCGGATCTGCGGGATCAGTTCGACCGCCTGGCGGCCATCGGCAGCCTCGGCCACCACTTCGATGCCGTCGTCGAGCGCCAGCAGCGAGCGGATCCCCTGCCGCACCAGGGTTTGGTCGTCGACCAGGCAGACGCGAATCATCAACGCACTCCTTCAGGAACCTGGGTAAGGGCCGCCAGCACCGTTGCCGGTACCGTCGCCCGCAGCCGGAAGCCCTCGCCGGGGCGGGTCTCCACCTGCAGCTGGCCTCCACATTGTTGCAGGCGTTCGCGCATGCCGCGCAAACCATTGCCCACATTGACCGTTTCCGCCCCGACGCCGTCGTCGCGGGCCTCCACCACGACCTGGTCAGGGACCTCACGGTACACCCGCAGCCACAGGTGGCGGGCGCCGGCATGGCGCACCGTGTTGGTGATGATCTCCTGGGTGCAGCGCAGCAGCACGTGGGCCCGCTGCGGGTCTTCCACGTTCAGCGGCTCCTCGATCTCCAGCTGGATGTCCAGCGACGGCACGTGCTCGGTCAGCGGGCGCAGGGCGGCGGCCAGGTCGATGGCGCCGGTCTCGCGCAGCTGGCTGACCACCTCGCGCACGTTGCCCAGCAGCAGCTTGGCCAGCGCATGCGAGCGCTTCACGTGCTCCAGCGCCTGGCCCTCGGCGAGGTGGCCGGCCACTTCCAGGTTCAGGGTCAGCGCAGTCAGCTGATGACCCAGCAGATCATGCAGTTCGCGCGAAATGCGGGTGCGCTCGTTCACCCGCGCGCTTTCGGCCAGCAGCGCACGGGTGGCGCGCAGCTCTGCATTCAGCCGGCGCTGCTCCTCGCGCGCTTCGGCCTGGCGGCGCGCCACCAGCGCGATCACGAACACGAAGCTGGAAAAGCCCATGTAGCCGACGGCCTGCAGCACGGCGATGACCGGCGGGAAGCCCAGCGGCTGGATGTAGACCGGCAGCACGGCCAGGTTGCTGGCCACCAGCCACACCACCCCGATGCGCGGGCCCAGCAGCCATGGCAGCAGGCCGGCCACCACCATCAGCAGGATGCTGCCCAGCGCGGTGCCGGAGAAATAGCTCACGCCGATCGCGCAGGCCGTCAGCAGGATCAGCGCGGCATGGTCGAAGAAGCCGGGCCGGCTTTCGCCCAGCGAGCGCGTCAGCACCCAGTACACGAAGCCGAAGGCCAGGTAGGCCGAGGCCCAGGGAATGATCCGGAAGCCGGCCTCGCCGTCCAGGCTTTCCAGTGTCAGCGACACCGGATCGATCAGGTAGATCGCAAGCCAAAGGCCGACGGTGCCCCAGGTGAACAACCCGGAGTAGCGCAGCATCGCATTGTGGTTGAGTCGGGCCAGCATGGCCCATCGTAGCCTGTGCGCGTCAGGGCCCAAGGGCATAAAGTCATGTTCGGTGCGGTCCCCTGTTCATGCCGCAGCCCACCCCGGGCATGCAATAATCATGCGCAGGGTCCGTACATGGGACCAACCGCGTTACCCCACGGAGTCACAATGTCGATTGTCATCCGCGACGTGCGCGAGCACGAGCTCGATTCCGTCCTGGCTTTGAACAACAATGCTGGCCTGGCCATCCTTCCGCTGGATGCAGAGCGCCTGCGCCTGTTCTATGCAACCGCTGAATATTTCCGCGTCGCCGAGCGCGACGGCAACCTGGCCGGCTTCCTGATCGGCTTCGGCAGCGACAGCCAGCACGACAGCAGCAATTTCGCCTGGTTCAAGCAACACCTGGACACCCCCTTCTTCTATATCGACCGCATCGTGGTCGCCAGCCGCCGTCGCGGTGGTGGCGTCGGCCGTGCGTTCTACGCCGACGCCCAGAGCTTCGCCGAGCTGCGCTACCCGCAGATGACCTGCGAGGTGTTCCTGGACCACGGCGCCGATGCCGCCCTGCTGTTCCACGGCAGCTTCGGCTTCCGCGAGCTGGGCCAGAACACCATGCCGCAGGTGGACGTGCGCGCCAGCATGCTGGCCAAGGAACTGTGCAGCTTCCCGTGGGTGAATGAAACCTATGGCGGCAAGCTGCCTGATGTTGCATGGGCGCGCGACCGGCAGCTGCCGGCGCAGGCACAGCGGTCGACGGGGACCTGAGCGTGGCAGTGAATTTCGATTACGAACAGGCCGGTGAACTGAAGATCGGCCAGGTGGGCATCGCCAACCTGCGCATCCGCACCCTCGATGTTGAACGCCTCGTGCAGGAAATGCAGGAGCGGGTGAGCCGTGCGCCGAAGCTGTTCGGCCGTGCGGCGGTGATCCTGGACTTCGGCGGCCTCAGCCAGGTGCCCGACGTGGCAACGGCGCAGGCGCTGGTCGATGGCCTGCGCGTTGCCGGCGTACTGCCGGTGGCATTGGCCTATGGCACCAGTGCGGTCGACCTGCTCTCGCAGCAGCTCGGCCTGCCGCTGCTGGCCAAGTTCCGCGCCCAGTATGAGCGCGCCGAGGCAGAACCTGCCCCGCCGCCGGCACCCGCACCGGAACCGCGCCGTGCCACGCGCGCCGAAGCGAAGGCCGCGCCGGCGCCGGCGCCGGCCACGCCGATGGGCAAGGCTGCCGATACGGCCGCGCCACAGCCTGGCCGCATGCAGCTGGGCAATGTTCGCTCGGGCCAGCAGCTGTACGCGGAAAACTGCGACCTGACCGTGATGGCCACCGTCGGCGCCGGCGCCGAGGTCATCGCCGATGGCAGCATCCATATCTACGGAACCCTGCGCGGCCGTGCGCTGGCGGGGGCCCAGGGCAACACCGCGGCACGTATTTTCTGCCGTGATTTCCATGCGGAACTGGTCGCCATTGCAGGCCACTACAAGGTACTGGACGATGTACCGGAAACCCTGCGCGGCAAGGCCGTGCAGGTGTGGCTGGAACAGGACCAGATCAAGATCGCTGCGCTGGACTGATGCAGCACCTCAAACAGAATCATCAGGAGAAGTCCTTTGGCTGAAATCATCGTAGTCACCTCCGGCAAGGGCGGCGTCGGCAAGACCACTTCCAGCGCAAGCCTGGCCTGCGGCCTGGCAAGGCGTGGCAAGAAGGTGGCGGTGATCGACTTCGACGTCGGCCTGCGCAACCTCGACCTGATCATGGGCTGCGAACGCCGCGTGGTGTACGACTTCGTGAATGTCGTGCATGGCGAAGCCACCCTCAAGCAGGCCCTGATCAAGGACAAGCGCTTTGACAACCTGTTCGTGCTGGCTGCCTCGCAGACCCGCGACAAGGATGCACTGACCCAGGAAGGCGTCGGCAAGGTCCTGAAGGACCTGGCCGCCGACGGCTTTGAATACATCATCTGCGACTCCCCGGCCGGCATCGAGAAGGGCGCCTTCCTGGCGATGTACTTCGCCGACCGTGCGGTGGTGGTGGTGAACCCGGAAGTGTCCTCGGTACGCGACTCGGACCGCATCATCGGCCTGCTCGATTCGAAGACCCACAAGGCCGAATCCGGTCAGGACGTGCCGGCCTTCCTGCTGCTGACCCGCTACACCCCGGTGCGCGTGGAAAGCGGCGAGATGCTCAGCATCGCCGACGTCGAGGAGGTCCTTGGCCTGAAGGCGATCGGCGTGATCCCCGAATCGGGTGACGTGCTCAATGCCTCCAACAAGGGCGAGCCGGTCATCCTGGATGGCGAATCCGCTGCCGGCCAGGCCTATGACGACGCCGTCGCACGCATCCTCGGCGAAGAACGCCCGATGCGCTTCACCAACGTCGAGAAGAAGGGCTTCTTCAGCAAGCTGTTCGGAGGGTAAGCATGGGCCTGTTTGATTTCCTCAAAGCGAAGAAGACCACCGCCGAAACCGCCAAGAACCGCCTGCAGATCATCATCGCGCAGGAGCGCAGCCACCGTGGCGGTCCTGACTACCTGCCGCTGCTGCAGCGCGAACTGCTGGAAGTGATCAAGAAGTACGTCAACATCGACGTCGATGCAGTGAAGGTGGACCTGGTCAAGGATGGCCAGCACGACGTGCTGGACATCTCCGTGGCGCTGCCTGAAGGCCCGGACAAACCCTGAACCCCCTGCCCCGCCCGTGCCTGCATGGGCGGGGCTGCCTGACCCACATGACGGATACCACGCCCGAACCGAACGTTACCCGCGTCGGCGACATCGCCTTCGCCGATGCCCAGCGCCTGCTCGCCGCGCACGCGCTGCGCCTGCATCGGGTGGCGGCCGGCGAGCCGATCCCGGGCAGTTACTGGGGCGAGCCCGAGGCGGGCATCATCGCCAGCGACGTCTACGTGCGCGATGACACGCCGGTGCATTCAATGCTGCACGAGGCCTGCCACCTGATCGTGCTGCCACCGGAGCGGCGCGCGCAGGTGCATACCGACGCCACCGATTCGGTGCCCGAAGAAGACGCCACCTGCTACCTGCAGATCGTGCTGGCCGGGCACCTGCCCGGTGTCGGCAGTGAGCGGCTGATGGCCGACATGGATGCGTGGGGGTATACCTATCGGCTGGGGTCGACGAAGGCGTGGTTCGAGCAGGACGCCGAAGACGCAAAGGCCTGGCTGATCGAACGCGGGTTGCCGGTGGCATGACGCATCGGTAGCGCCGGGCCATGCCCGGCGGCATGCACATCCGCCGCGATGCGGTTCGCCGGGCATGGCCCGGCGCTACCGTGGGTCACGTGGCCAGCGCGCGCAGGGTGATGCCGACCACATACGCCAGATAGGTGCCGGTGGCATAGCCCATCGTGCCCAGCAGCACGCCTACCGGCGCCAACGCTGGATGGAACGCAGCGGCCACCACCGGTGCCGAGGCCGGGCCGCCGATGTTCGACTGCGAACCGATGGCGAAGTAGAAGAACGGCACCTTCAACAGCTTGCCCAGGCACCACAGCAGCACGATGTGCACGCTGATCCAGATGATGCCGAGCAGGAACAGCCACGGGCGGTCCAGCAGCGCCAGCAGATCCATCTGCATGCCGATGCAGGCGATCAGGAAGTACAGCAGCAGCGAGCCCAGGCGCGAGGCGCCCGCGCCTTCCAGCGTACGTGCACGGGTGAAGCTCAGGCCCAGGCCGAGCGTGGTCGACAGCACCACCACCCACACGAACGGCGCATCCAGGCTGAACTGCGATGCCCAGCTGACGTGGACCTTGAACCAGGCCGCCAGCGGCGCGCCGATGGCGTGGGCCAGACCGACGCCACCGAAGGCCACCGCCACGATCAGCATCAGATCGGTCAGGCTGGGAATGCGCTCATGCTCGGCCTGGAAGCGTGCGATGCGCTCCTTCAGCTCGTCGATGGCGGAGGTATCGGCACCGCTGCGTGCATCGATCTTCGCCGCGCGCCCAGCCAGGAAGATCAACGCCGCCATCCACACGTAGCCAACCCCCACATCGACCACCGCGAACTGGCCGAACGTGGTTGCGTTGACGTCGAACACTTCGCGCATGGCCAGCATGTTGGCACCGCCGCCGATCCAGCTGCCGGCCAGTGCCGCCATGCCGGCCCAGGTATCGCCGGCGACGGTATCCGGATGGATCGCACGCATGACCAGGAACGCGACCACCGCACCCAGCATGATGCTGGCCGAGGCGCCCAGGTACATCAGCACCAGCTTCGGCCCCAGCCGCAGGATGCCCTTGATGTCGACCGCCAGGGTCAGCAGGATCAGCGCCGCCGGCAGCAGGATGTCACGCGCGACCGGGTTGTACAGCTTGGTGTTCTGCCCGTCGATCAGGCCGAACGTGTTGTAGATGCCCGGCAGCAGATAGCACAGCAGCAGCGCAGGCACGAAGGTATAGAAGCGCTTCCACAGGCCCTGCTCGCGCGAAGCGGTCCAGAACACGGCGCCAAGGGTGGCGGCGATCAGGCCGAAGACGACGATGTCGTTCTGGATCAGGGCAGTCGAGGGCATGCAGGCATCCTGGTAGTACCGGCCGCTGGCCGGCAACCCCATGTAGGTAGGTCGCAACGTGCAGTTGCCGGCCAGCGGCCGGCACTACCGGAAAGCCGGGCGCCGCCACAAGGGCGGCGCCGGTATCGCTTACTCGCCGATGTGCTGCTTCAGCCAGGCGTTGACGGTGTCATGCCACAGGATGCTGTTGTTCGGCTTCAGCACCCAGTGGTTCTCGTCCGGGAAGTACAGGAACTTCGACTCGATGCCCTGGCGCTGGGCCGCGGTGAAGGCAGCCAGGCCCTGCTCGACCGGAATGCGGAAGTCCTGCTGGCCATGGATCACCAGGATCGGCTTCTTCCAGTCAGCCACGTGGTTGACCGGGTTGAACTTCTCGTAGTTCGCCGCCTTCTGGTACGGGGTACCGCCCTGCTCCCACTCGGTGAACCACAGTTCTTCGGTGGCATAGCCCATCATGCGCTGGTCGAACACACCGTCATGGTTGACCAGGCACTTGAACGGGCTGTTCCAGTTGCCGGCGATCCAGTTGACCATGAAGCCGCCGTAGCTGGCGCCCAGTGCGCAGGCCTTGTCACCGTTGAGGAAGTCGTACTTCTTCAGCGCCGCGCTCCAGCCCTTCTGCAGGTCTTCCAGCGGACGGTCACCCCAGTGCTGGCTGATCGCATCGGTGAAGGCCTGGCCGTAACCGGTGGAGCCGTGGAAGTCGATCATCACCACAGCGTAGCCCTGGCCTGCGTAAGTCTGCGGGTTCCAGCGGTAGCTCCAGCCATTGCCGAAGCTGCCCTGCGGGCCGCCATGGATCAGGAACGCAACCGGGTAGGACTTGCCTTCCTGGTAGTTGTGCGGCTTGACCACATAGCCATGCACGGTGTCGTTGTTCCAGCCCTTGAACTCGAACTGCTCGTAGTCGCCGAAGCTCACATCCTTCAGCACTTCGCCAGCGGCCGGGGTCAGCGCGCGCAGCGCGCCGATCGGCTCGCCAGCGGCCGGCAGCAGACCGACCAGCACCTGGTCGTTGCTCTTCAGGCTGTTGCGGGTGATGGCCACGCTGTTGCCGGCCACGTCGACAGCGGTGACGCTGCCATCGCCGATCAGCTTGGTGGCCTTGCCGCTGGCCACGTCGATCTGGAACAGCGGGTGTTCGCCGAGGTCGTCGGCGGTGGTGTAGATGCTGGCGCCGTCGGCGGACAGGGTGATGCCGCCGGCCGAACGGTCCCACTGCGGCGCGATCTCGCGCGTCTTGCCGCTGGCCAGGTCCATCGCCATCAGGCCGAAGCGGTCCGCCTCGAAGCCTGGGCGCTTCATCGCGCGGTAGAACAGGGTCTTGCCGTCGCCGCTGAACACCGGGCCGGCATCCCAGGCCGGGTTGGACGCGGTCAGGTTGACCGGCGCCTGCTTGCCCGCAGCATCGAAGCGGTACAGGTCGAAGTTGGTCGACCACGGCTCCTGCTTGCCGGCCACGCGGATGCTGGCGACCACGCTGCTGCCATCCGGCGACCAGGCGAAATCGTCATTGCCACCGAACGGCTTGGACGGAGCATCGCCGTCGATGGTCGCGCTCAGCGCCGAAGCGCCCTTGACCGCACCGGCCTTGGCTGCCGGCAACGGGGCGACGAACAGGGTGTTGCGGCGGCCGTCGTTCCAGGTATCCCAGTGGCGCACGAACAGCGAATCAAAGACCTTGCCGCTGGCCTTGGCGCCTTCCACGTCCTTCAGCTTCTTTTCGGTGCAGGCCAGGTCCGACGCACAGGCCTGGAACACGCCGGCGCTGAACAGCACGCGGTCGTCCTGCGGCGACACGTGGTAGCTGTCCACGTCCACCGGGAAGTCGGTCAGCTGGCGCGGGGCGCCGCCACTGATCGGCTGTGCGTACAGCTGCTGGCTGCCGTTCTTGGCGCTGAGGAAGTACACGGTCTGGCCATCGGCCGACAGCGACGCGGAGTTGACGTTCCAGCCAGCCGGCGTGATCTGCTTCGGCGGTGCCGCGTCGCGGGTGCGCAGGTTGCGCGCGAACAGTGCGGTGCTGGCCTTGAGGTTGGCGTCGGTGCTGCGCTTGGCGAACACCACGGTGCCGCCGTCGGCGGTCAATACCGGCGCGGAGACGCGGTCCATGGCCACCATGTCGCGGACTTCCAGGCCACGGGCAGCGGCGACGCTGGGCAGGGCAGCCAGCAGGCTCAGTGGCAACAGGGCATGACGCAGTTTCATCGGGGTCTCCGCAGGACGGCAAAAAACCGATGGTAGGCCTGCGCGGCCGGGCCTGCCAAGGCCATCGGTCATGGCCGTGGCTGAGCTGCCGCCAGAAAAAGCAAACCGCGCCGTAGCGCGGTTTGCTGGGGACACCGGTAGTGCCGGCCGCTGGCCGGCAACCATGGGGCGTCACGGGTTCCAGGGTTGCCGGCCAGCGGCCGGCACTCCCCCATTCCTTACGCCACGGCGCGCTTGCCGGTGCGGTAGATCAGCCAGCCGACCAGGAACAGCACGGCCAGGCCGATCCACTGCGCGGCCGGCAGGTGGAACGGCACGGCCAGCACGTCGGCACGGCTGCTGACCACGATCGGCACGGCGATGGCGATACCCATCAGCGCCTCACCGGTGATCAGGCCGGCAGCGAACAGCACACCCGGCTTGTGCACGCGGTCGCGGCCCTCTTCGTCATCGGCGCGCACCTTGTGGAAGCGCTCGACCAGGTAGGAGATCAGGCCACCGAGGAAGATCGGCACCATCAGTTCCAGCGGCAGGTAGATGCCGATCGCGGCGGCCAGCACCGGCACGCGGAAACGCGAGTTGCGCGACTTCAGCCAGCTGTCGAACGCGATGATGGCGGCACCGACCACGGCACCGATGCCGATGAAGGTCCACGGCAGCTCGCCACCGAACAGGCCCTTGGCCACCGACGCCATCAGGTTGGCCTGCGGTGCGGCCAGCGCATTCGGGTGCAGCTCGGACTTGACGCCGATGCCGTAGGCGGTGGCCAGCAGGTTCAGCACCGGGGCCATGATCAGCGCGCACGAGAACGCGCCGATGCCCAGCATCAGCTGCTGCTTCCACGGGGTGGCACCGACGATGTAGCCGGCCTTGAGGTCCTGCAGGTTGTCGCCACCGACGGCGGCGGCACAGCACACCACCGCACCGATCATGATCGCGGCCACCGCACCCAGCGGCGCACCGAAGGCACCGACCGGCTGCAGGCCATCCTTGCCCAGCAGCAGCACCAGCACCGCCGAAGCGAACAGGATGGTGGAGATGGTGATGCCCGAGACCGGGTTGTTGGACGAACCGATCAGGCCGGCCAGGTAGGCCGACACCGAAACGAACAGGAAGCCGGCGACGATCATGATGAGGGTCATCGGGATCGACACGTGCCACTGGCCGACGATGGCCTGGTACAGCGCCAGCAGCGGCAGGGTGAACACCACCAGCGCCACCAGCATCCACTTCATCGGCAGGTCGCGCTCGGTGTGCGCCAGCACCGGGCCACCGCTCTTGCGCGCGGCCGCAAAGCCACTCTTGACGCCGTTGAGCAGCGACTTGCGCAGCGAGATCAGGGTCCAGATTCCGCCGATCAGCATCGCGCCGACACCGAGGTAGCGCATCTTCGCGCCCCAGATCGCGAACGCCGCTTCGGTGGACGAGGCGGTGGCGATCGAGGCGGCCAGCGCCGGATCGGTGTTCATGAAGAACGCCTGGTAGATCGGGATGGCGATGTGCCAGGTCAGGATCGAGCCGGACACCACCACGATGCCGACGTTGAGGCCGACGATGTAGCCCACGCCCAGCAGTGCGGGCGACAGGTTGGTGCCGATGAAGGCGGTGACCTTGGAGCTGCCGACATAGGCCGAGGTGGCCCAGGCGTCCGGGATCAGGCGCATGCCGCTTTCCGCGGCCAGCTTCACGAACGCACCGATCACCGCCGACAGGCCGAGGATCTTCAGGCCCGGGCCCGGGTTCTCACCGGCCTTGAGCACTTCGGCCGCAGCCTTGCCTTCCGGGAACGGAAGCGGATCTTCGACGATCATCGAACGGCGCAGCGGCACCGAGAACAGTACGCCCAGCAGGCCACCGAGACCGGCGATGCCCAGCACCCACCAGTACTTGAAGTCCGGCCAGTAGCCCATGATCACCAGCGCGGGGATGGTGAAGATCACACCGGCGGCGATCGACGAACCGGCCGAAGCGCCGGTCTGCACGATGTTGTTCTCAAGGATCGAACCGCCCCCCAGCAGGCGCAGCACGCCCATGGAAATGACCGCGGCGGGAATCGCGGTGGCGATGGTCAGGCCTGCGAACAGACCGAGGTAGGCGTTTGCGGCCGACAGCACCACCGCCAGCACGATGGCCAGGACCACCGCGCGGAAAGTGAGCTGCTTGGGCGCAGCGTCATGGTTCATGAAAGCCCCTGCTGGCAAAAAATCCCTGTCACGCTAGCGTTCAGGGGGCAGCAAGTCCAGTGCGGTTCGGGAGGGTTGCGGCTGGGCGGCCAGTGAGATAGTCGCTTTTGGCCAAACTCGGCCAACGCATCAAGCGCATCAGGCACATTCCAGGGAGCTAGCGGGTCTCGCGGTTTCCTTGCCCTGCATGGGCCAGGCCAGCCGCCACCGCAGCGCTCCAGGCGACACAGTTTGAAGTGTCTCAACTGCCCATGCATCGTGTTCACGATCTGGACGCATGACGCTGAGCCGCCCTATGAACAATGCACTTCGGATCCGCCCGATCACATCGCCAGTCATGGCCATCGCGACCCTGTTCAGCCTGATGCCGCTTTGCGATCACGCATCTGCCTGGAGTCGCGTTGGCGCGATCGAGGTCACCGACCACGCTGGCAAACCCTGTTTCGGGCTTCCCAAGAAAGAGCGCAAGCGTATCGGTAAGACTCCGCAGGTGTTTGGTGTGGAGGTGTATGACGCGATTACTCCACCGCTGCGGCAGCAATGGTCTTTCGAGTTTGCCTATCCCGCGTCACTCCCGCTTCCACCCGGAGCGTGCGTGCTCTACGGAGAAGTACCAGCCAACGCCGTTGCAAGGCAAACGTCCGTGCCGCTGCAGCCTGGACGCCTGTACGACGTCTCGATGTCGGCCACCAGGACCGGCGCCACCCAGTTCTACAGCGCCCGATTCTGCCTGAAGGCGAACGCCGACGGCAGCCTGCGCGCAATCCAGGTCCGCTACGACGACGCTCTAGGCTGGAGTCCTGCGGTCTGCCTGCCCTGAGCCGACGCGCGCGCTCGCCGACACCGATCAGCACGTGCTGGAAACAGTTTGTTGTTATGTTATATCCTGTCACGCCATTGACCTGAGCGCCCGTGGCCCCTCCCTCCTCCCGGCTGGCCTCCATCGACCAGTTGCGCGGCACCGTGATGCTGCTGATGCTGCTCGACCACGTGCGCGAGACGTTCTTCCTGCAGTATCAGGTCGGCGATCCGATGGACGCGGCAACCGTATCCCCTGCCCTGTTCGCCTGCCGCCTGCTGGCCCACCTGTGCGCGCCGGTGTTCGTGCTGCTGACCGGCCTGTCGGCCTGGCTGTACGGCCAGCGCCATGCCGATCCGCGCCGTGCCATTGCGGCTTTCCTGCTCAAGCGCGGCCTGTTCCTGGTGGTGCTGGAACTGACCCTGGTCAACCTCGCTTGGACCTTCCAGTGGCCGCCGGAAACGGTATACCTGCAGGTGATCTGGGCGATCGGCCTGAGCATGATCGCGCTGGCCGGCCTGCTGTGGCTGCCGCGGCCGGTGCTGGCCGTTCTGGCGGTGACGCTGGTGGTCGGTCACAACCTGCTGGACGGCGTACGGGTGCAGGGCGACGGCGCTCTGGCAGTGCTGTGGAAGGTGCTGCACCAGCGCGACTGGATCGAGGCTGGGCCGTTGAGCCTGCGTACCTCCTACCCCGTGCTGCCGTGGATCGGGGTGATCGCGCTGGGCTACCTGATGGCGCCGTGGTTCGCTGCCGGCAGCGACCCGCAGCAGCGCCGGCAGCGGCTGCTGTGGTCCGGGCTGGGCGCACTGGCCGCCTTCGCTCTGCTGCGCTTCGCCAACGGCTATGGCGACACGCCGTGGCAGTACCAGCAGACCACGCTGCGCACGTGGATGAGCGTGTTCAACATCACCAAGTACCCGCCCTCGCTGCAGTTCCTGCTGCTGACCCTGGGCATGGGCCTGCTGCTGTTGCGGCTGTATGAGTGGCCACCGCTGGCGCGTGCGCTGCGGCCGCTAGCCGATATCGGTGCAGCGCCGATGTTCTTCTATCTGCTGCACCTGTATGTGCTGAAGCTGCTGTACCTGGCGGCCCTGAAGACCTGGGGCCCGACCCACGGTTGCCTGTATGCGCTGGACTCGGTGGCCGGGCTGCTGCTGGTGGCCTGCGCGCTGGCGGTGGTGCTGTACCCACCGACGCTGGCGTTCGCGCGGTTCAAGGCGCGGCGACGTGACCTGGCCTGGCTGCGATACCTGTGAACGGTAGCGCCGGGCCATGCCCGGCGTTGCACAGGATCGCCGGGCATGGCCCGGCGCTACCCGGCGCGCGCCTGCAGCGCACGCCTATAATTCCGCGATGAATTCCACGGCTATCGCTTCCGACGACTTCCTCGGCCATCCCAAGGGCGTCTACGTCTGCTTCTTCACCGAAATGTGGGAGCGCTTCTCCTTCTACGGCATGAAGGCGCTGCTGCTGCTGTACCTCACCAAGTACCACCTGTTCGGCGACAAGGCCGGGCTTGACCTGCTCGGCGCCTACGGCGGGCTGGTGTACTGCATCCCGGTGTTCGGCGGCATGTTGGCCGACCGCTGGCTGGGCATGCGCCGGGCAGTGCTGTTCGGCGGCATCCTGCTGGTGCTCGGCCACCTCGGCATGGCCTTCGAGGGCCACGCCGCATACCGGGTCAACGGCGAAGTAGTGCGCGACACCTCGGCACTGGCCGTGACCTACCTGTCGCTGGCGCTGATCATCATGGGCGTCGGCTTCCTCAAGCCGAACATCTCCACCATCGTCGGCAAGCTCTATCCGCAGGACGATCCGCGCCGCGATTCGGGCTTCTCGCTGTTCTATGCCGGCATCAACCTGGGCGCCCTGTTCTCTTCGCTGGTGTGCGGTTTCCTGGGCGAGGTCTACGGCTGGAAGTACGGCTTCGGTGCGGCCGGCATCGGAATGCTGGCCGGCCTGGCGATGTTCCTGTGGGGCCAGAAATACCTGCAGGGCCACGCCGAGCCGCCGCAACCGGCGACCTTGAAGCAGAAGGTGCTGGGCCTGCCGCGCGAATGGCTGATCTACCTGTGCGCGGTGATCGGCGTGCTGCCGGTGGCCTGGCTGATGTGGGCGGCCGGCAACGGTGCCTTCGCGCTTGGCGGTGAAATCAGCCTGGCACTGATGCTGATGCTGGTGGTGCTGGGCGGCGTGCTGGTCTGGTTCGCCTGGTTCACCGGCACCCAGTGCACGCCGGTGCAGCGCCAGCAGATGGTCGCGCTGATGGTGCTGATCTTCATGGCGCTGGTGTTCTTTACAATGTACGAGCAATCGTATGGTTCGTGGGTGACCTTCACCGACCGCCTGCTGACCAAGGACATCGTGCCTGCGCTGGTGATCCGCGAAGGCTCACCGCTGCCGTGGTCGATCCTCTCGCTGCTGCTGGCACCGCTGGGCTTCGTGGTCAGCGCGCGCCTGTCCGAGCGTCGCCCCGGCTCGTCCGCGCCGCGCACGTTCTTCATCGCCATCGTTGCGTTGATGCTGGTGCTGCTGGTGCGCGACTGCCTGGTGATCCCGCAGACCGCCGGTTCGCTGACCTACCTCGGCGGCCTGTTCCTGGTGCTGCTGGCGCCGGCGTTCGCCGCGTTGTGGACCTGGATGGACCGCCGCGGCTGGGAACCGGGCAAGCCGGTGAAGTCGGCCTGGGGGCTGGTGATCGGTGCGCTCTCGTTCGTACCGCTGGCGCTGGCCGCGCAGCACGTTGGTGCCACCGGCGAGATGGCCAGCGTGTGGTGGCTGGTGCTGGCCTACTTCCTGCTGGCCAGCGGCGAGATGTGCCTGTCGCCGGTCGGCCTGTCGGCGGTCACCCAGCTGGCGGTGCCCCGGGTGATGAGCCTGATGATGGGCACCTGGTTCCTGGCGACGGCCTTCTCCGAAACGCTGGCCGCGCTGTTCGGCAAGCTGGCGGCGATCGACGTACCTGAAGGCGAAACGCTGGACATGGCCGCCGCGGCCGGTGCCTATGCGCACCTGTTCTGGCTGCTGATGTGGATCGGCCTGGGCTGCGCGTTGCTGGCCTTCATCGCTGCGCCGTTGTTGAAGCGGATGATGCACGGGGTGAAATAACGCACGACGGCAGGACACCGCGGCGGCCACCAGGTCGGTGGCCGCCGCGTCTGTTTCAGGGCGCCCTGCCCTTGTCGGAAGACGTTGCGGCCGCTGCGGTACCGCCGCCCAGGCTGCGTGACAGGAAGGCCAGCAGCCTGCTGTAGTACTCGCGCTGGTGCTCAGGCCGGTGGAAACCGTGCCCTTCGGTGCGGTAGTACAGGCTCTCCACCGGTGAGCCGGCCGCCTTCAGCGCTGCCTCCATACGCTCGGTGTGCTTGACCGGCGCACGCGTGTCTTCGCCGCCAGCGGCCAGGAACACCGGCACTTTCAGCTGCGCGGCCAGGTTCACCGGCGAACGGGCTCCCAGGGTCTTCGGATCACCCACCCATTCGCGCTGCCAGGCCATGGCTGAATCGCTCAGCTGTGCCTCACCACTGAACATCAGCGGCAGGTCGTACACACCGACGTAGCCGGCCGCGCACTGGTACAGCCCGGGTTCGCGGATCGGCCCCATCATCGCGGCATACGCGCCGTAGCTGGCCCCATAGATGCAGATGCGGTTGCGGTCGGCGATGCCCTCTGCGATGGCCCAGCGGGTGGCGTCGGTCACATCGTCCTGCATGGCCGCGCCCCACTGCTTCGCACCCGCCTGGGTGAACGCGCGGCCATAGTTGGCCGAACCACGGAAGTTGACCTGCAACACGGCATACCCTGCTGCCGCCAGCATCTGCGGCTCGCTGCTGTAGCTGCCCTCATCGAATACGCCGATGGGGCCACCATGCGGCAGCACCACCAACGGCAGATTGCGCCCTTCGCTGCCCGGCGGCAGGGTCAGGAAGCCGTGCAGGGGCAACCCGTCGCGCGCCTTCAGCGAGAACGGGCGCACGGTGGCGGCCAGTTTGGGGTCGATCCATTCGCTGCGGCTGAGCAGATGCTCGGCCGCCTTCGCGCGGGTGTCGAACAGGTAGAAATCCCCGGGGTTGCTGCCCGACCACGTCTGCACCACCACCTTGCCGCCATCGCGGGTACTGGAGGTGATGAACACCGGGCCGCCGAACGCCGCTTCAAGGCTGCGGTACTGACGGGCATCGGCCCCCTTCTCATCGAAGAAGCGCGTGCGCGGTGCATCGCCGGCAAACAGCGCGCCCACCGGCACGCGGGTGCCCGGGCGGAAGATGATCGCGTAGGGATCGACCACGCCATCACGCAGCACCTCGCGCCGTTCGCCGGTCTGCGGGTTCCAGCTGACGATGGCATCGGGCCCGGTGGGCTGCTCGACCTGCAGATAGGCTAGCGCGCCATCTTCGGAGAAGCCGATTGCGGTTTCTATCCGGTGGCTCAGCGACTCGTCATTGACCAGCGACCACTGCGCATTGGTCCCGGCGCGGTAGTAGAGCTTGTTGACGTTGTCCGACGCTGCGCCGTGGGCGAAGCGTACTTCCCCCTGATGATCGGTAGTGAAATCGGCACGCTGCACGGGGGAACCGGACACGCGCACGCGACGCCCACTGACCACGTCAAGCCGCTCGACCCGGGTGTAGGGGTCTTCGGCGAAGGGCCATACCGCGATCAGCACATTGCGGTCGTCGCCCGCCAGTTCGTCGGTGAGGAAGGCCGCGACGTCCTCCACCTTCTTCGGCTGGATGCGCGTGCCCAACCCGCGCCCCTGCACGCGGTAGCCGACCAGCAGCTCCCCACCCTTGCCATCGACGTTGACCCCGTACAGTTCACCGGTGGGCTGTGGCGTATCGAGTACACCGAGCTTCTCGGCCAGGCCGACCAGCAGGCGCTCGTTGCTCACCCATTCAAAGGTGTTGGCGTGGTTCTTGTCCTGCGGGCGGAACACGCCGGCAGGCTTGCGGTCGGACGTGCGCAGGATGACCAGCGCGGTGGAATCGTCCAGCGGTACGGTGCCGGCAACGTATTCGCCGCCGGGCGAGAGCTTGACGTTCGAAAACGACTCCGGTTTCAGGTACTTCTCCAGGTCCACCCCGCCGGTACCCGCCGACGTCCCGCCCACCACCGCGCACAACAGCGCGGCAAGTACAGTCCTGCGCATCCTTCCCCCTCCCTGCCCGGACACCCTGTCCAGATTCGCCGATTCTAGGCAGGCCCGCGATGGCTCCGCCAGTGGCGAGGGCGCCATCGCCGGACTCAGGGCGCCTTCTCTGCATTGCCAGCGGCCGTCACCTGTGCCGTTGCTCCGCCCAGGCTGCGCGACAGGAACGCCAGCAGGTGGCCGTAGTAGTCGCGCTGGTTGGCCAGGTTGTACAGCCCATGCCCTTCGTTCTTGTAGTACAGAGCCTGCACAGGCGTTCCGGCCTGCTTCAATGCCGCCTCCATCCGCTCGGTATGCACCACCGGTGCGCGCTGGTCTTCGCGGCCGGCGGCCAGCAGCACCGGCACACCAACCTGCGCGGCCAGGTTGACCGGCGAGCGTTCGACAAGATCCTTGGGCCGTCCCAGCCACTCGCGCAGGTAGATCAACCCGGATTCGTCACTCTGGATATCCCCGCGCGCATACATCAAGGGCAGGTCGTAGATGCCAACGTAACCTGCCGCACAACGGTAAAGACCCGGCTCGCGCACCGTCCCCATCAGCGCCGCATAGGCGCCGTAGCTGGCCCCATAGATGCAGATGCGTTCACGGTCGGCAATTCCCTGCTCGATGGCCCAGCGCGTGGCATCGGTCACATCGTCCTGCATCGCCGCACCCCATTGTTTGCGCGCAGCCTGCGCATGTGCGCGCCCGTAACCGGCCGAGCCACGGAAATTCACCTGCAGCACGGCATAGCCGGCGGCCGCCAGCATCTGCGTCTCGGTGGAGTACGTGCCATCGTCCAGGACCCCGATCGGACCGCCATGCGGCACCACCACCATCGGTAGCGCGCGCATCGGCACCCCCGGTGGCACGGTGAGGAACCCATGCAGGGGGCGGCCGTCGCGGGCCTGCAAGGTGATGGCGCGTACGTCGGCACTCTGCGCCGGGTCGATCCAGTCGCTGCGGCTGATCAGGTGCCGGGCGCGCTTGCCCAGCGTGTCATACAGGTAGAAATCTCCCGGATTGCGGCCCGACCAGGATTCCACCAGGACAGTGCTGCCGTCGCGGGTGCTGGAGGTGATGTATACCGGAGCACCAAGCGCGGTTTCCAGGCTGCGATAAAGCCGGGCATCCTCCGAGGTCTCATCGAAGAAGCGCGTGCGTGGGGTAGTGCCCATGAACAGCGCGCCCACCGGCACCTGCGTACCGGGGCGGTGGATGATGCGTGCAGGGTCGGCGATCTCATCACGCAGAACCGTTCGCCGCTCGTTGCTCTGCGGGTCCCAGCTGACGATCACGTCGGGGCCTTCGGCCTGCTCCACCTGCAGATAGGCCAGGCGGCCGTCGGCCGAGAAGCCGATGGCCGCCTCGTTGCGCGGGTTCAAGGTCTCGTCGTGCAGCAGTATCCATTCGCTGCTGGCACCCGCGCGGTAATACAGCTTCTTTTTCTGGTCAGGTCCGACGCCGTAAGCGAAGCGCACTTCGCCCCGGGCGTCGATGGTGAAGGCGGCCTGCGCGATCGGCGCGCGCGCGACCGCGTTGCGGCGACCGGTGCTCACGTCCATGCGTTCGATCTGGGTGGCCGCGTTGTCGGTGAACGGAGTGACCGCCACCAGCACGTTGCGATCGTCGTCCTTCAACTCGTCGGTGAGGAAAGCCGCCACCATTCCCGCAGGCTTGACCTTGATGTTGGTGCCCAGTCCGGTTTCAGCGGTGCGGTAGCCGACCAGCAGTTCTCCCCCCTTGCCGTTGGCGTTGATGCCGAACAGCTCGCCGGTGGGCGCCGGTCGATCCAGCACACCCAGCTTCTGCGCCATCCCCACCAGCAGGCGTTCATTGCTTACCCAGTCGAAGGTATGGGCGTGGTTGTTGCGGGGTGGGCGGAAGGTGCCGACCATCTTCATGTCGGCGATCCGGTAGATCGCCAGCGCCGTACCCGCCTCGATCGGAACCGTGGCAGCCACGTACTCGCCACCCGGCGAAATCTTGATGTCGGCGAATGCTTCCTGCCGCAGGTAGCGGTCCAGGTCCACCCCGCCGGTACCCGCCGACGTCCCGCCCACCACCGCGCACAGCAGCGCGGCAAGCACAATCCTGCGCATCCTTCCCCCTGAGAACGGACTCCCTGCCCGCAGTCTCGATTCTAGGCAGGCAAGCAGGCGCGCCGCCAGTGGGCAGAAAAAACGACGGCACCGTTGCCGGTGCCGTCGTTGCCACTACCTTGGAGAGAGAGTAAGGACGTGGGTTCGGGGGGCGTGCGCCGGGTCAATGGACCCCGCGCACCGCCAGAGTGAGGGCCAGGATGCTGAGGATCACCGCGATGGTGCCGTCCAGCACGCGCCAGGTGCTGGGCTTGGTGAACAGCGGCGCCAGCAGGCGCGCGCCCAGGCCCTGCGCGGTCAGCCACAGGCAGCTGGCGGTGACCACGCCGGCAGCGAAGGCCATGCGTGCATTGCCGAAGTTCTCGGCGATGGAGCCGATCACCATCATGTCCAGCCAGAAGTGCGGGTTGATCAGCGAGAAGCCGACTGCCGCCATCAGCACCGCACGACGGCTGCCGTCATCGCTGTCGGCTTCGCCCATGCCACCGCCACCGGCGATCGCACGGCGTGCCGACTTCATCGCATACCAGGCCAGGAAGGCCACGCCGGTCCAGAGGACGGCGGTGGTCAGCCACGGCAGCGCGGTGGTGAGCGTGCGCAGGCCGGCCACGCTGGCGAAGATGAAGATCGCATCGATGGCCGCACAGGTGGCGACCACCGGCACGATGTGCTTGCGCAGGATGCCCTGGCGCAGGATGAAGGCGCTCTGGGCGCCGACCACGGCGAACAGGCCGATGCCGGTGGCTGCACCAGAGAACCAGGCACCGAGGCCGGTGCTGGCGGAGATGACCGAGAACATGGGATTCACTACCTTGTCTTGCCTGGGGGGAGCGGTGCCTCGCGAAGGCGGACAGCACCGGAACGGGCGCCATTGTCGCGCCGCAACATAGAAAAGACGAGCTAAACTTACTAAACCAACATTAGCGGAGCTTAATCTCCATGCGCATCGACCATGCCCAGCTGCGGGCCCTGGCCGCGGTGATCCGCGAAGGCAGCTTCGACCGTGCCGCGCAGTCGCTCAGCGTCACCCCCTCGGCCATCTCGCAGCGGGTCAAGGCCCTGGAAGACCGCATCGGCCGCCTGCTGGTCAAGCGCGGCACGCCTGCCACCGCCACCGCTGAAGGCCAGTTGCTGGTGCAGCTGGCCGAGCAGACCGCCCTGCTGGAGCACGACGCGCTGCACCGGATGGGCCTGGCCGACGAGGACCTGCCGCAGGCCAGCATCCCGGTGGCGGTGAACCACGACAGCTTGGAGACCTGGTTCCCGCAGGCCGCCCAGCAGTTCGCGCAGGGCACCGGCACCACCCTGGACCTGCGGGTGGAGGACCAGGACCACACCGTCGAACTGCTGCGCCAGGGCACCGTGCTGGGGGCCGTGACCACCCTGGACGAGCCGGTGCAGGGTTGCCAGATCCACGCACTGGGCAGCATCCGCTACGCCGCCACCTGTACGCCGGAGTTCCGCGAGCAGCACTTCGCCAAGGGCGTGACCGCACAGGCGCTGGCACAGGCACCGGTGCTGGTGTTCAACCGCAAGGACGACATGCAGTCGCGCTTTGCCCGGCGCATGGCCGGCGCCGACCTGCCCAGCACCGCACCGACGTGGTGGATTCCCTCCACCCGCGCCTTCGTGCAGGCCAATCTGGGCGGGCTGGGCTGGACGATGAACCCGCTGCCGCTGGTCAAGCGCCATCTGGATGCCGGGCGCCTGGTCTACGTGCGGCAGCGCGCGTGGGAAGACGTGCCGCTGTACTGGCAGCACTGGAAGGGCGACGTGCAGACGATGGCCCTGCTGACCCGGGCGGTGCTGGACGCCGCCTCCGCGCTGGTGCAGCGCAGGCGCTGAAGAAGGGACGGAGGGAATCAAGTCGCTTGTGGCGTAAACGCCCTGATCCCCTCCGTCCCCTTTTCATGCAAGTATCGGTGCAACCGACGATGGGGCCGACCGATGGAAACCGAACCGGTATTCCTGCATATCCGCGTGGTGATGGGGATCATCCTCGGCCTGTCCATCACCACCCTGCTGAAGGGGCTGGCGCAGATCATCGAACACCCGCAGCGGCGTGGCTGTTCGGCGCTGCACCTTTGCTGGGTGGTCTGGACGCTGGTATCGCTGGTGACCTTCTGGTGGTGGGAATTCCGCCTGGTTGAAGTGCACCGCTGGACGTTTGAAACCTATCTGTTCGTGATCACCTACTGCGCGACCTGGTTCCTGCTGTGCGCGTTGTTGTTTCCCGAGGACCTGCGCGAGTACGGCAGTTACGGCAACTACCTGATGCAGCGTCGACGCTGGATCTTCGGGGTGATTGCGATATTGACGCTTCTGGATCTTGTGGATACCGCGATCAAGGGTGAAAGTCGATGGCGGCTGCTGGGTACGGCATACCCACTGCACACCGCCCTGATGCTCGTCGTCGCTGCGCTCGGCTGGCGCCTGCACCGCGCGCGTTCGCAGTTGCTGCTGGCCGCAGCAACGCTGGCCTACCAGCTGGTCTACTTCGCGGCGGAATACTTCACCATCGGCAGTGAATGACGCCTCCCGTCTCCATTCAATCTCGATGCGGCTCAGCCACACGCGCGCCACTCCGTCCGACACCAGGTTTCCAGATGACGATCCACTACCGCAACGCGCTTCCCAATGACGCTGCCACCTGCATTGATCTCCGCGGGCGCACCCGCGAGAACGCTTTCAGTGCCGCGCAACTGGCCGAACTGGGCATCACCACCGGGAGTTGGGCCGCGGGCATCGCCGATGGCGACTCGATCGGCCGGATTGCCTGCGAGGGCGACCGCATGGCCGGCTACTGCTTTGCCGACCGCGACAGCGGCGAGGTGCTGGTGCTGGCCCTGCTGCCGGACTACGAAGGCCGCGGCATCGGCCGCCAGCTGCTGCAGGAGGTGGTCAGCCTGACCCGCGATGCCGGCCACCAGCGGCTGTTCCTGGCCTGCTCGGCAGACCCGCGTTCGCGCTCGCATGGCTTCTACCGTCGGCTGGGCTGGCGCCCGACCGGGCAGATCGATGACGCCGGGGATGAAATCCTCGAACTCCCCTGACGCCCGGCCACGGAGCTGGCCGGATGCCGTTCCGGCAGGCTCAGACGCGTGCCATACCTACGCTGCCCGGTTGTTCTGCGATCCTGGTCTGCCGCCGCATCGAACGTCGGCAGATGCCGGCTCAGCGCGACGCGCTGCCGGCCGGGTCGGTGATGCGCAGCTCGCTGCTGACGATGCGGGCCTGCCCACCGCGTACGCCCGGCGTCAGGTTGACGCTGAACACCGCCGACATGTCGATCGGGCGCAGGGCGAAATGGCTGATCTCCGTGGGCCGGATGCGCCAAGGGAACCGGAAGGACTGCCCAGGTCGCAGCGTCTGCAGTGACTTCAGCAACGCGCATCGGACGGATTGATGGCCAGCGACGTTTCCTTGCCGGAATGGCGGTCCACCCGCTTCACGCTGGGCCCGCGCCGGCGGTAGAACTCGGCCGGCACCCGCACGTCCTCGCTGCCGGCATTGCGCAGTTCCAGTTCCAAGGGCAAGCCCCATCATGAGGCGGGGCATGTGATCTCCTGGCGTTTACTTGCCGGACTGGCAACCCTCCGGCTGCTGCGCGATCCGAACCCGGCTCTTCACCAGTTCCATTTCTTCGCGCGGCTTCTGCGGCACCACGTTGAGGGAGAACTCGACGCCAACATCGATCGGGTGAAGTGCGAACGACTGCAGCAGCTCCGGCATGACTGATCGGGTCATCCGGATGGACTGACCCGGCGCGAGCGCTTCCAGTTCATTGACCAGAGATCGGTCCGGATGAGGCGTGCGCAGCCAGGTCGATTTGCCAGAGTGGTTGTCCATCACCTGGACGCGCGGCCCCATGCGATGCAGGTATCGGATCGGCAGCTGCACGCTTTGCCGGCCTTCATTGCGAAGTTCGAGTTCGACCACGATCTCCTCTCCGCTGTAACGGCAGGTCGGGTTGTCGATGCACGTGGCAGTGAGGACGACACCCGCAGGTGGCTCAGCGGCAGTTGCGTATCCGGAAACTGCCTTGAACGAAGCCAGAAAGAGAGCAAGTGCAAAACAGCGACGCACACGACCTCGTTTACGTGATCGGCTCAGCGCGGCGCGCTGCCGGCCGGGTCGGTGATGCGCAGCTCGCTGCTGACGATGCGGGCCTGCCCACCGCGTACGCCCGGCGTCAGGTTGACGCTGAACACCGCCGACACGTCGATCGGGCGCAGGGCGAAATGGCTGATTTCCGTTGGCAGGATGCGCCAAGGGAACCGGAAGGACTGCCCCGGCCGCAGCGTCTGCGGTGACTTGAGCAGGCGCGCGTCGGGCGGATTGATGGCCAGCGACCTTTCCTTGCCCGAGTGGCGGTCCACCAGCTTCACGCTGGGCCCGCGACGGCGGTAGAACTCAGCCGGCACCTGCACGTCCTCGCTGCCGGCATTGCGCAGTTCCAGTTCCACGCGGATGTCCTCACCGAGGAAGTGGCAGGGGGCATTGTCGATGCAACGCACGTGGAGTTCGATCATGGCGGGCGTTTCCTGGCTGGATGCGGTGAAAGGCATGGCGGCAATCATGAGGGCGAATGACATCATGAGACGGTGCATGTGATCTCCCGGGCGATCTCGCGGGTCAGCAGTTCCTGTACCTCGCGTCCGATGTTGTAACAGTGGCGCGGCCGGGTCACGCTGCAGTCCACGCTGGACATGATGGTCGCCAGCGGATCACTGTCCTCGCGGAATTCCGGCGCATGCACCTCTTCGGTGTCCAGCGT
The DNA here is from genome assembly GCF_003428825.1 of Stenotrophomonas sp. G4. Taxonomy (NCBI): domain Bacteria; kingdom Pseudomonadati; phylum Pseudomonadota; class Gammaproteobacteria; order Lysobacterales; family Lysobacteraceae; genus Stenotrophomonas; species Stenotrophomonas sp. G4. The sequence goes on along the minus strand of NZ_CP031741.1, from coordinate 1,198,229 downwards.
ACCGCTGGGCAGGAAGAACTTCACGATGGCATCGCTTTCCACGGCGGCATCATCGTACTCGTCAGGCAGGCCCAGGCAGTGTCCGTACTCGTGCGCATAGGTCCACAGCGTAGTGTCCACCGACGCATAGAGGACGCTGTCGCTGACCATCTCACGCTCGTAGACATCGTGCAGCAACACCGAGTAGTCCTGCCCGCTGTCGACGAAATCGATGTCATAACGCACGCGGAAGGCTCGCGTGCCGCACTGGGGATCGGCTACTGTGATGGTGAACTGGTTGTTCCAGTGGCGATTGATTCCGTCGCGCAGGCGCTGCTTTGCCTCAGCCACCTGAGCGGCACTGACGCGTCCATGGGTGGTCACCCGGAAGCGGCTGGTCACCACGATGTCGCCCCCGCTCTTGAGCGGCACGTCGATGCGGAAGCTGGCGTGCAGATCGTACTCATACTGCGTGCCATCGGGCGCATAGGCCTCGAAATAGCGTCCGTCCGGCGACTGCGATACGTGGGTGGAATGATCTCGCACCCAGCACTGCGGCGCCTCGGTGCCCGGCGGCGCGAAGCCTGGCGTCTGCAGCTGCGGTTGCTTCAGCAGCGCCTTGGCCGCCGAGGCCGCTGCGGCCATCGCCGCGCCACCCGAACTGCCTCCACCGCCGGCCGCCACGTGCGCCCGCTGTTGCTTGCCCGCCATCAGCGCACAACCACAGCTGGCCTTGTCGCCGTCGCGGGCAACCGGCTGGCCGTCGATGACCAGGGTACTGTCACCGGACACGATGGAGCCCGGCCCGTGGCGGGCGCAGATGACCCGGTCGCCAACGCGCGCAACGGCACGGCCTTCGATGTCGGTATGCGGTGAGCCCGTAAGCACCGAACCGCCCGTCTGCAGGGCATCACCTACCACGATCAGCATCCGTGACATCGTCATTCGGCCCCTCCATGGCCGTGTGGTTTGCGCGCGAAGAGCCGCCAAGTCTAACCGGCCGGTCCGGCAAACAGGATGATGCATTGCACAAAAACAGGACCGGTTCCGGGTAGAATCGTCCTCCAGGATGACGCAAGGCGTTGTTTCTTCACGCCCTTTCCCTGCCCCACGCGCATCCTGAACTCTTCCCCTCCGCCAACGATCCCGCTCCCATGAAGAAATTTGGCAAGGCCCTGCTCGCCCTGCTCGTGCTGCTGTTGCTGGTGGCCGCGCTGTTCCTGTACTGGCCGCTGACCCAGCGCTCGGTGCCCGCCGCGAACAACGACAAGCCCGTCGATGTCGTGCTGGTCGGCGCCGGCATCATGAGCATCACCCTGGCCACCTACCTGCAGGAACTGCAGCCGGACTGGAACATCCAGGTCTACGAGCGTCTCGACGGCGTCGCCGGTGAAAGCTCGGACGGCTGGAACAACGCCGGCACCGGCCACTCGGCATTCGCCGAACTGAACTACACCCCGGAACTGCCCGATGGCAGCATCGAGACCAAGCGCGCGGTCGGCATCGCCGAATCGTTCGAAGTCTCGCGCCAGTTCTGGTCGCACCAGGTGAAGGAAGGGCGGCTGAGCCAGCCCAGCGACTTCATCAATCCGACCCCGCACATGAGCTTCGTCTGGGGCGATGACAACATCGCCTACCTGCACAAGCGCCAGCAGGCGCTGGTGAAGAACCCGCTGTTCTACGGCATGCAGTACTCCGAGGACCCGGCGCAGATCAAGCAGTGGGCACCGCTGCTGATGGAAGGCCGCGACCCGAAGCAGAAGGTTGCCGCAACGTGGATGCCGCTCGGCACCGACGTCAACTTCGGCGTCATCACCCGCCAGCTGACCACCGGCCTGCAGCGCAGCCCGAACTTCGGCCTGCACCTCAACCACGAGGTCAGCGCACTGCGGCAGAACGCGGACAAGAGCTGGAACGTGACGGTGAAGGACCTCAAGGCCGGCACCGAATCGACCACCCACGCCCGCTTCGTGTTCATCGGAGCCGGTGGCGCTGCGCTGAAGCTGCTGCAGATGTCGGGCATCCCGGAATCGAAGGACTACGCCGGCTTCCCGGTGGGCGGCCAGTTCCTTGCCTTCCAGGGCCAGGACGTGACCTCGCGCCATGGCGTGAAGGCCTATGGCATGGCCGAGACCGGTTCGCCGCCGATGTCGGTGCCGCACCTGGATGCGCGCAAGCTGGATGGAAAGCCGGTGGTCCTGTTCGGGCCGTTCGCGCTGTACAGCACCAAGTTCCTCAAGCACGGCTCGTGGTGGGACCTGTATTCGTCGGTCAACCACAACAACGTCGGCCCGATGCTGGAAGTGGGCAAGGACAACCTGGACCTGGTGCAGTACCTGATGGGCCAGGCGCGCCTGAACGATGCCGATCGCCAGGCCGAGCTGGTCAAGTACTTCCCCAATGCCAAGCCGGGCGACTGGAAGCTGGTCACCGCCGGCCAGCGCGTGCAGATCATCAAGCGTGATCCGCTGAAGGGCGCGGTGCTGCAGTTCGGTACCGAGATCGTGACCGACAAGGACCACACCCTCGCTGCGCTGCTGGGTGCCTCGCCGGGCGCTTCGACCTCGCCGCCGATCATGCTGGACCTGATGGCCAAGGCCTTCCCGGAACAGATGAAGGCCGGTTGGGAAGCCCGCCTGCGCGAGATCGTTCCCTCGTACGGCCGCAAGCTCAACGAGAGTGCCGCGCTGACCAACGAGATCCGCACGTTGACCAGCCAGACCCTGCACCTGCCCTACCTGGAGGTTCCGGTGGAAGCAGGTACGACGCCGGCACTGGCACCAACGACCGCGCCGGCCCCGGCCAAGGAAAAGCGCAACGCCAACGAAGAGCTGCAGGCGCTGTAAGCCTGCGCTTGGCGGATGCCTGCAGACGGCCACCTTCGGGTGGCCGTCTGCGTTTGCGGGCGGCGACGGGGCGGATCCCTCCCGCACGGGAGGGCTCTGACCCGTTCCGGGAGGCCCCTCGCAGGGTCAGAGCCCAGTGCCTGCGGCAATGGGATCCGACCCCGCCCTGACGCTTGCTGCGCGCCTGAAAGCCCCTGCGCAATGACGCGAATTGTAATGTTGTTAAGAATTATTTACATTTGCGCCCTGCGCAGTGACCGCGCCGCTCCCAGATGGACCTGACGTGCCCGAAGCCGCCGCCCCGGGTGCTGGACGACTGTTGCCGCCCCTTCCCCGCCTTCACGCTTCGAGCCCGCCATGACCCAGATTTTCCATTCCCGCCTGCCCCGCCGTGCGCTGCTGCCCGCTGCCCTGCTGTCCTGCCTCACCCTGGCTGCGCCGTCGGCATTGGCCGAGGTCGCTGCCGACGCCTCCGATGCCAAGACCCTGGACCGGGTGAGCGTGCGCGCCGAGCAGTCCGCGCCACCATCGAGCACCACCCGCCTGCCGATCACCCTGCAGGAAACGCCACAGTCGTCCACGGTGATCGGTCTGCAGCGCCTGCAGGACGAATCGTTGTTCAGCCTCAACGACGTGATGCGCAATGTCACCGGCGTCAGCGTGTCCTTCTATGACACCCAGCGCCCGCTGTACTACGCGCGTGGTTTTGCCATCACCGATTTCCAGGTGGATGGCATTCCCACCTACAGCGGCTCGACCAACCAGGAATACGACACCGCCTTCTATGACCGGGTGGAAGTGATCCGCGGCGCCAACGGCCTGCTCAGCGGCGCCGGTGTGCCGTCGGCCACGGTGAACCTGCTGCGCAAGCGCCCGGGCAAGGAGTTCGACGCTTCGTTCTCGGTCAGTGCCGGCAGCTGGGACTACCGCCGCATGGAAGCGGACGTGACCGCACCACTGACCGCCGACGGCCGCTTCCGCAGCCGCGTGGTCGCCGCCTACACCGATCGTGATTTCTATTACGACCGCTACAAAGAGAACAAGATGGCCGGTATGGCCGTGCTGGAAGGCGATGTGACCGAGAGCACCACGGTGACCGTCGGCTACCAGACCCAGGACAACAACCCGGTGGGCTCGACCTGGGGCACCGTGCCGTTCTTCGACAGCAAGGGCAACTTCGCCCATCTGCCGCGCTCGACCAACCTGGCACCGAAGTGGAGCTACTGGCAGCGCGAGACCAGCACGGTGTTCGCCAACCTGGAACAGCGCTTCGGTGACAACTGGCTGCTGAAGATCAACACCGCCCATACCCGCGGCAATGTGCAGAACATGCGCCTGTACGGCACCGGCAATCCCGACCCGGTGACCGGCGCGGGCATCTACCTGCGCACCGCCGCCGGCGATTCGGAAGACACCCGCCGCAACGTCGACGCCTACCTGACCGGCACCTTCAACCTGTGGGGCCAGCAGCACGACGTGACCGTGGGCGCGCAGTGGGCCGACCTGGAAGGCACCACCAACACCCTGGCGCTGAACTACCCGCGTGACTGGGCTCGTTGCGGCAGCGAGCGCTGCTACTACATTCCCAACGTGCACACCTGGGATGGCGACATCTCCGAAGTGACCTACACCCTGACCGGCGCGCGCCGCGTGGCCAAGACCACGCAGAGCGGCTTCTACCTGGCCACCCGCCTGCGCCTGGCCGATCCGCTGGCGCTGATCGCCGGCGCACGCCTGAGCCGCTGGCAGACCCAGACCCGCGCCTACAACGCGGCCGGCGCCTACACCGCCACCAGCGGCGCGTACAAGGTGAGCGATGAAGTCACCCCGTACGTGGGCCTGGTGTACGACATCACCCCGAACGTGGCGGCCTATGCCAGCTACACCGAGATCTTCAACCCGCAGAACTACAAGGACCGCAACGAGAACCTGCTGGCGCCGGTGCAGGGCTCCAACCTGGAAGCGGGCCTGAAGACGCAGTGGTTCGACGGTCGCCTGACCGCCAACGCGGCGGTGTTCGAAGCCAAGCAGGACAACTACGCGGTGCGTGACATGAGCGTGCCGGAAGGCTCACTCAGCGACGGCAGCTCGGCCTACATCGGCGTCAACGGCACCAAGGCGCGCGGCTGGGAAGTGGACGTCAACGGCGAGATCCTGCCGGGCTGGACGGTCAATGCCGGCTATACCCACGTCAAGGTGACCCGCGCGGCCACCGACCTGCTGTACGCCAATCCGGCCGAAGACCTGCTGCAGCTCAACACCCAGCTGCAGCTGCGCGGCGCGCTGGAACGCCTGAGCATCGGCGGTGGCGTGCAATGGCAGAGCAAGGTGCAGGGCTACAACATCCCCTACCCGCTGGGCGGCACGGTGACGGTGAACCAGCCGGCGTATGCGCTGGTGCAGTTCAACGCCAACTACCGCATCAGCGACAACTGGACGGCGACGCTGAGCGTGCGCAACGCGCTGGACAAGACCTACTGGGCCAACCTGGACTACAACAACTACGGCGAGCCGCGCTTCGTGGCGGCCAGCCTGCGCTGGAAGTTCTGAGCACCCCGGGAACGGTGGGTGCCGACCATTGGGTGGGTGCCCACTGTTTGGGTAGGTGCCGACCGTTGGTCGGCACGCTTCTTACGCTCCGCCACGACCCACGGTCGTGGCCCACCTGAATGGGCCTGCCTTCGCGCGGGCCTTTTCTTTGCTGCACTGCGGGTTGCAGCCCTTGTCGTAATTATGGCGTAATTATTCCAACGCCATTCGGAAGTCCGCCGATGAACCCGAGTTGGGACACGCTGGAGCGGGGCCGCCAGGCGCGGCTGGAACGCGCCGCGCCATGGGCCAGGGGCCACGAGGTGGCGGCTGGCGATGTCGCCGAGCTGCTGCACGCGCTGCTGGAGCCGGGCGACAAGGTCTGCCTGGAAGGCAACAACCAGAAGCAGGCCGACTTCCTCGCCCAGACGCTGGCCGACCTCGACCCGGCACGGGTGCATGACCTGCACATGGTGCAGTCGGTGCTGTCGCTGCCCTCGCACCTGGATGTGTTCGAACGCGGCATCGCCTCCAGGCTGGACTTCTCCTTCTCGGGGCCGCAGTCGGTGCGGCTGGCCAACCTGGTGGCCGAAGGACGCATCCAGATCGGTGCCATCCACACCTACCTGGAACTGTTCGGCCGCTACTTCATCGACCTCACTCCGCGTGTGGCACTGGTCGCGGCGCAGGCTGCCGACCGCCACGGCAATCTCTACACCGGCCCCAACACCGAAGACACACCGGTGATCGTGGAGGCCACCGCATTCGGTGGCGGCATCGTCATCGCCCAGGTCAACGAGATCGTCGACACCCTCCCCCGCGTCGATATTCCTGCCGACTGGGTCAACTTCGTGGTGCAGGCGCCGCGCCCGAACCATATCGAACCGCTGTTCACCCGCGATCCGGCACAGATCTCCGAGATCCAGGTGCTGATGGCGATGATGGCGATCAAGGGCATCTACGCCGAGTACGGAGTGAACCGGCTCAACCACGGCATCGGTTTCGATACCGCAGCAATCGAACTGCTGCTGCCGACCTACGCCGAGTCGCTGGGGCTGAAGGGAAAGATCTGCCAGCACTGGGCACTCAATCCGCACCCGGCACTGATTCCAGCCATCGAATCGGGTTTCGTCAAATCCGTGCACTCGTTCGGGTCGGAACTGGGCATGGAGAAGTACATCGCCGCGCGCGGGGATGTGTTCTTCACCGGCGCCGATGGTTCGATGCGCTCCAACCGCGCGTTTTCGCAGACCGCAGGGCTGTATGCCTGCGACATGTTCATCGGCTCCACCCTGCAGATCGACCTGCAGGGCAACAGCTCCACCGCAACGCGCGACCGCATCGCCGGCTTTGGTGGTGCGCCCAACATGGGTTCGGATGCACGCGGCCGCCGCCACGCCAGCGACGCTTGGATCAAGGCCGGCCAGCAGGCCGCGCGGCCCGGCGAGATGCCACGCGGGCGCAAACTGGTGGTGCAGATGGTGGAAACCTTCCGCGAGCACATGGCGCCGGCCTTCGTCGACCGCCTCGATGCCTGGGAACTGGCCGAGCGCGCGAGCATGCCGCTGCCGCCGGTGATGATCTACGGCGACGACGTCAGCCATGTGCTGACCGAGGAAGGCATCGCCAACCTGCTGCTGTGCCGCAGCCCGGAGGAACGCGAGCAGGCGATCCGCGGCGTGGCCGGCTATACCGCCGTGGGCAGGGGACGCGACCGCGCCATGGTGGAAAACCTGCGCGACCGCGGAGTGATCCGCCGCCCGGACGATCTCGGCATCAACGTGCGCGATGCCAACCGCGATCTTCTTGCCGCGCGTTCGGTGAAAGACCTGGTGCGCTGGTCCGGCGGTCTGTACGACCCGCCCAAGCGCTTCCGCAACTGGTAAGGGCCACGCCATGGAAACCCTCGACTATCGATTCGCCGGCACGACGCCCGTGCGCTTCCCCACCGATGCGGTGCTGGTCGGCGTACTGGCCTCGGGCAACCTGGAAATCCTGCTGGAACCGGCCGACCTGGACGGTGCGATGACCGTGCGCATCATCACCGCTGCACGTGGCTTCGGCACGGTATGGCAGGCGGTGATCGCCGACTTCGCCCAACGTCACCCCCTGCGCGATGTACGCGTGTCGATCAACGATGCCGGCGCTACACCGGCGGTGGTCAGCCTGCGCCTGGACCAGGCCGTCGAGACCCTGCTTGCCGGAGGCCAGCCATGACGCTCGCACAGCGCACCAGCTATTACGAAGCCGATGCCCGCGCGCGCATCGCCCGGCTGCTTGATGCAGGATCGTTCCGCGAATTTCTCGGCCCAGCCCAGCGCGCCATCAGCCCGCATCTGGCGCAGCTGGACCAGCCGGCCGCCTTCGACGATGGCATCGTCGTCGGCGAGGGACGCCTGCAAGGCAAACGCGTGCTGGTGGCCGCGCAGCAGGGTGAATTCATGGGCGGCGGCGTGGGTGAGGTGCATGGCGCCAAGTTGACCGGCCTGCTGCGCCGCGCGGCGGATACCCATCCCGATGGCGTGCTGCTGCTGCTCGATACCGGCGGTGTGCGCCTGCATGAAGCCAATGCGGGATTGATCGCCATTTCCGAAATCATGCGCGCCACGCTCGGCGCACGGGCCGCCGGGGTGCCAGTGGTGGCGCTGATCGGCAGCGGCAACGGCGCCTTCGGCGGCATGGGCATCGTCGCCCGCTGCTGCAGTACGGTGATCATGTCCGAGGAAGGACGGCTGTCGCTGTCCGGCCCCGAAGTGATCGAGACCGTGCGCGGCGTGGAGGAATTCGATTCGCGCGACCGCGCATTGGTGTGGCGGGTGACCGGTGGCAAGCACCGCTACCTGATCGACCAGGCGCAAGTGCTGGTGCCCGATGCGATCAGCGCGTTCGCCGAGGCCGCCTATGATGCGCTGCAGCCAGACACCGCCAGTGCCGACCCCGACGCGGCACTGGCCGCGCTGCAGGCACGCCACGCCGCGTTGAAGGCGCGCGTACAGGCGTGGGGCGACTGCAACGATGGCCTGCAGATCTGGGCACGCCAGGGCATTGCCGACCCGGAACGTCTGGCGCTGCTGGAAACCGATGCCTTCCTTGCCGCCACTGCGCAGCGGAGCCTGCCATGAGCCTGCCATTGAATTCGCTGCTGGACGCACTGTTCCCGCGTGGCCATGCGATCGCGGTGAACGATTCGGTACTGACCGGCACAGCGACCACCGACGACGGTGAGGTGACGGTGATCGGCACCACCGACAGGATCGAAGTCGGTGTGGACCACGCGCTGGTGCTGGCCGACACCGTGCTGGCCAGCACCGCTGCACATCCGCAGCGCCCCATCGTGATGCTGGTCGATACCGCCGGGCAGCGGCTGGCGCGCCGCGATGAACTGCTGGGCATCAACGGCTACTTTGCCCACCTCGCACAGACCCTGGACCTGGCCCGCCGCCGTGGCGCTCGCCTGGTCACGCTGGTCTACGGCGAATCGGTCAGCGGCGGCTTCCTGTCGTTCGGGCTGATGGCCGACCTCATCCATGCCCTGCCCGATGCGCAGGTGCGGGTGATGGATCTGCGCGCGATGGCACGGGTGACCAAGCAGCCGTTGGAAAAACTGCAGGCGCTCAGCCTGACCTCGCCGGTGTTCGCGCCGGGCGTGGCGAACTACGTGGCGATGGGCGCAGTGCAATCGCTGTGGGATGGCGATCTGGCGCATCACCTGCTGGACGCACTGCGTGCAGCCGTCGACGGTGACCATCGCGCTGCACTGGGCGCCGAACGGGGTGGCCGTACGCTGGCTGCGCAGGTGACCACCGCAGTGAGCCAGGGCAATGCCTGAGCGGCCGGCCCGGCACACGCTGGTCTGGCTGTCGGCCGATGCCGATTGGCGGGCCGACCTGCCCGCGCACGAGCCGCGTCTTGCCGCTTGGTTCGCGCAGGGCTTCCCTGCAGTGGTGGCGCGTCGTGCCGCGGATGATGCCGATCCGCGCCTGCGATTGGGCGTTCCGTTGCCACCGGCCGAAGGCAAGCAGCGCCTGTCGTTGCGCGTACCGCTGTGCGACGTCGTGCACATGCGGGCTCCGCCGGCATTGAGCGAGCTGTTGGCAGCAGGCGACGCCGGTATTCCACAGCCGTGGCAGGAATCACTCCACGACCTGCAGGCACTGGCGCCGGCCCGTGTGTTCGGCGCCTTCGCCTGGCAATGGCTGACCGCCCTGCCCTATGTACATGAGCGTTCGGACATCGACCTGCTGTGGCAGGTGACCGATGCCGCGCAGGCCGAGGCGCTGATCGCGCAGTTGCTGGCATGGGAGACCCGCCATCCGCATCGCCTTGATGGCGAGCTGTGCCTGCCCGATGGTGGCGCGGTGAACTGGCGCGAACTTGCCGGCCGCAGTCGCCAGGTGCTGGTGAAACGCCTTGATGGAGCCGCATTGGAAGCGCGTGATGCACTGTTCGCCACGCGCGAGGCGATCGCATGATCGCCGCCCCGAAGCCGTTGCCGGCACGCGACGCGGTGGTCGACAGCGCACGCCTGGGACGGCTGGCCATTGCCAGCCTGCACGCCGAGCTGGCGTGCGCCCCGAAGCCGGGCTTGGTCACCCCGTTCGACAGCGGCAGCCATGACGACATGGATGCCGGCACTTTCCTGCGCAGTCTTTTCGCCCTGCGCCACTACTTCACGGCGGTGGCCAGGGCCGGTGCCGCCGGCGCCCTCTTCACGGTGCTGCGCGATCACGGTATTGCCGCTGAAGCGGCCATGCTGGCCGCCACCGCCGGCATCAACACCCATCGCGGTGCGATCTTCAGCCTTGGCCTGCTGGTGGCCGCCGCTGCTGAGCGCAGGCGCGTGCATGGCCATGCCGTGTCGGGCGCGCAGGTGTGCCTGGCGGTGCAGCAGTGGAAAGACGCGCTCATCGCTGCGCCGCTGGACCCGCACAGCCCGGGACAGCGCGCACGTGCGCGTCATGGGGTCTGCGGCGTACGCGAACAGGCTGCCGCCGGCTACCCGGTGCTGCGTGAGCTGGCCCTGCCTGCCCTGCGCCATGCGCTGGACAGCGGCCTGCCGCGCGACGCCGCGTTGTGCCAGACGCTGATGCAGCTGGTGGCACAGGTGGACGATCTGAACCTGCTGCATCGCGGCGGTACCGAGGGCCTGCGCTGGGCGCAACAACAAGCGGCCACATTCCTTTCCGCCGGTGGCGCCTTCGCGCCGGACTGGCGCGTGCGCCTGCAGTCCATCGGCGATGCGTTCGTGAGGCGTCGGCTCAGCCCGGGTGGCAGTGCCGATCTGCTGGCCTGCGCCTGGTTCCTGCTGCAGCAGGAGGGCGCATGAGCCTGGCCCTGCTCTGCCCCGGACAGGGTGCGCAGCATCCGGCGATGTTCGACCATGTGCGCGGCATGGCCGCTGCACGCGCGGTACTGGATGCGGCGAGCGACGCGCTGGGGCGCGATGTGTTCGCGGCCGCGGCCGGCGACGACCGCTTCGACAACGCACAGGCGCAGCCGCTGCTGTGCTCCGCCAGCATCGCGCACTGGCATGCCCTGCGCGGCGCCGTGCCGGACCCGATCGTGGTGGCCGGGTACAGCATCGGCGAACTGGCGGCACATGCCATCGCCGACAGTTTCGACGTGACCACCTGCCTGTCCCTGTCGGCGCAGCGTGCACGATTCATGGACGCCGTCAGTCCGGTCGATGGCGGAATGCAGGCGATGCTGGGGCTGGATCGACAGACGGTGCAGACATTGTGCGAAATCCACGGCACGCACGTGGCGATCGCCAACGGCACAGATCATTTCATCGTTGGCGGCACGCTGCCGGCACTGCGTGCGCTGGCCGCTGCCGCGCACGCACAAGGTGCCGAGGTGCGCGTGCTGCCGGTACATGTGCCGGCGCATACGCCACTGCTGTCGGCGGCGGTCGCACCGTTTGCCGCCGCACTGCAGGCCACCACGTTGCAGGCGCCGCGCCTGCCGCTGCTGGCCGGCATCGACGCACGGCCGGTGCGAGACATCGCAGCGGTGGTGCACACGCTGTCCGCGCAGCTGGCACAGACCATCGAGTGGGCACAGGTGATGCGCCAGGCCTTCGAGCGCGGCGCACGGGTGTTCCTGCAGCTGGGCCCCGGCAACGCACTGGCACGCATGATCGCGCCGGCCTATCCGTGCTGCGAGGTACGCGCGATCGAGGAATTCCAGAGCCTGGACGGCGCGGCGGCGTGGGTCCGCAGCGCGCTGCAGCGGCTGCAGTAACGGGTTTGAGCAGTACGTAACGCGCAGTACGTAACAGGCCATACCCCGGGATGGCGGGCTTCCATCCGTGCAACACGCGAATCAGGTGTCTGGGAGGGCGCATGACTCCACAAATTGCAACGATCATCGGTCTGGTGATCATGTTCATCGTCGCCACCGCGATGCCGATCAACATGGGCGCCGTCGCCTTCGCACTGGCCTTCATCGTCGGCGGGCTCTGGGTCGACATGGGGGGCAAGGAGGTTCTCGCCGGCTTCCCGGGAGACCTGTTCCTGACCCTGGTCGGCATCACCTACCTGTTCGCCATCGCGCAGAAGAACGGCACCATCGACCTGCTGGTGCACTGGGCGGTGAAAGCGGTACGCGGCCATATCGTGGCCATCCCGTGGGTGATGTTCGTGATCACTGCCGTGCTGACCGCCTTCGGTGCGCTGGGCCCGGCCGCGGTTGCGATCATCGGCCCGGTCGCGCTGCGCTTTGCCAAGCAGTACAACATCAATCCGTTGATGATGGGCCTGCTGGTGATCCATGGCGCGCAGGCCGGTGGCTTCTCGCCGATCAGCGTGTACGGCAGCATCACCAATGGCGTGGTGCAGAAGGCAGGCCTGGAAGTCACCGAAATGGCGGTGTTCCTGACCAGCCTCGGCTTCAACTTCATGATGGCCACGATCTGCTTCTTCGCCTTCGGCGGCATCGCGCTGCTGCGTCGCGGTTCGATCACTGCGGCGGGCAAGGTAGGCACCGCGGAGCTGGCGATGGCCGGTGGCCCGCAGGCTTCATCGCGGCAGTTCGCCATCGAAGGCCACGGTGCGCTGGTCGCAGCCGGTGGTGGCACCCTGTCCAACGATCCAGTGGCACTGGATGCGGTGGGCCTGACCCGCGAGCGCTTGTTCACCCTGATCGGCCTTCTCGGCCTGGGTGTGGCCGCGCTGATCTACAACCTCAACGTCGGCCTGGTCTCGATCACCGTTGCGGTGGTGCTGGCCCTGCTGTCGCCGCAGAGCCAGAAGGGTGCGGTGGACGGCATCAGCTGGTCCACCGTGCTGCTGATCTGCGGCGTGGTCACCTACATCGGCGTGCTGGAACATGCCGGTGCCGTGGACTTCATCGGCCACGGCGTCTCCAGCATCGGCATCCCGCTGCTGGGCGCGTTGCTGGTCTGCTACGTGGGCGGCATCGTCTCCGCATTCGCCTCGTCGGCGGCGGTGCTGGGCGCCACCATTCCGCTGGCCGTGCCGTTCCTGATGCAGGGTCATCTCAGTGCAGCTGGCGTGATCTGCGCGCTGGCGGTGTCCTCCACCATCGTCGATGTCAGTCCGTTCTCGACCAACGGCGCACTGGTGGTGGCCTCGGCCGCGAAGGAAGAACGCGAAACGCTGTTCCGCCGCTTCCTGGTCTACAGCGGCCTGGTGGTGGTGTTTGGCCCGCTGCTGGCGTGGCTGGTGTTCGTGGTGCCGGGCTGGATGTGAATGCCTGCGGCAGTGCCGGTCGCTGGCCGGCAACCTCGTGCATCCGTCGAACGATCACGGGTTGCCGGCCAGCGGCCGGCACTGCCTGGCGTTACACTTTCCGCATGACCATCGCTCCCGCTCCGCGTTCTCCGAAGAAGCGCGCCCCTCTGTATGAGGAGGTGGCCGAACACGTGCGCGAGCGGATCTACGACTACCGCCTGCCGCCGGGCGAGTGGATCGACGAACCGGCGCTGTGCGAGGAACTGGCCATCAGCCGTACGCCCCTGCGCGAAGCGTTGAAGCTGCTCGCTGCCGAAGGCCTGGTGCAGATCGATGCCGGCCGCGGCGCACGGGTAACCCGGTTGACCCTGGAAGACCTCAACCAGCTGTTCCCGGTGATGGCGATGCTGGAAGGCCGATGTGCGCATGAAGCGGTCAAGCACATCGACGACGCCGGCGTGCAGCAGCTGGAAGACCTGCACGCGGCGATGGAAGCGGCCGCCGCCGAGGGCAACATCGCCGAGTACTACCGCAACAACTACCTCATCCACGAGACAGTGCAGCATTACGCCGGCAACCCGTGGCTGATCCGCATCACCCACGACCTTCACCGCATCCTGAAGATGCATCGCGGCCGCCAGCTGCTGGCGCCGGGCCGCACCGCGCAGTCGCTGGCCGAACACCGCGAACTGATGGACTGCTTCCGCCAGCGCGATGCTGCAGCCGCCGAACGCACGATGGAACGCCACCTGCTCAGCCAGGGCCAGGCCTTGGCTGCGTATGTGGCCAGCGGCGGGTTGTTGAACGTGCCTGCGCCGTTGCCGACCGAAGGCGGAAGCTGAGTTCATGGGGTTGCCGGCCAGCGGCCGGCACTACCGGGGCATGACCTCGCCTCAATCGCTGCCGCCGCAGCTGCCGCCGTCTCCGCCCCCACCGCTGTCGCCACTGCTGCAGTCGGAACTGCTGTAGCTGTGGTGGCTGTTGCTGTCCCCGGAATAGCCCCCGGTGAAATCCACCGGTCCACCGCCGCTGCCATCGGCGCGCGCGGGCGAACCATCGGCGGTGGCCATCGCCATGCACACGATCGCGCCGACCAGGGGCAGCAGCCACACCACCAGCAGCTGCCCGGCGCGGCTGCTGGCGGGAAGGTCGTCGCGGCCCAGCACCACGAAACTGGCCACCAGGTTCAGCCCCAGCACCAGGGCAATCAGGACGAGGGTCACAGCCAGCATGGCGCAGCTCCTTGCGAAGGGTTCGGGCCCGCAGACGATACCACCGCCGCCGGTTCGCCCTGCCTGTCATGAAGATGGGACAATGTGGAGCGCGCCGGCCTGCCCTCGGGGCCGCCGGCCCCCCTGCACCACACGGAAGAAGAAGAACAACAACATGCTGAAAGTCATTTTCGATACCGACCCGGGCGTCGACGACGCGCTGGCTCTGCTGTACCTGCACAAGCACCCCCAGATCGACCTGATCGGCGTCACCACCACCTTCGGCAATGCCTCGGTGGAGTCGACCACCCACAACGCGCTGTACCTGAAGCAGGCCTGGGGCCTGTCCGCGCCGGTCGCGCGCGGCGCCGAAGGCCCGCTGCAGCCCGAAGCCACCCCGGAAGCCTGGCCGGTGCACATCCACGGCCACAACGGGCTGGGCAACCACCCGGTGCCGGAAACGCTGGACGCAACCGCCGACGGCCGTCCTGCGCACCAGCTGATCATCGACCTGGTGCGCGCCCATCCGGGCGAAGTGACCCTGGTGGCGGTCGGCCGCATGACCAACCTGGCGCTGGCCCTGCAGCAGGCCCCGGACATCGCCGGCCTGGTGCGTGGCGTGGTGCTGATGGGCGGTGCGTTCCACGTCAACGGCAACATCACCCCGGCGGCCGAGGCCAACATCTGGGGTGACGCGGAAGCGGCCGACATCGTGTTCACCGCCCAGTGGCCGGTCACCGCGATCGGCCTGGACGTGACCACCCGCGTCGAGATGAACCGCGACGGCCTGGACAAGCTGGCCGCGATCGGCGGCGCCGATGCCGAACTGGTCCGCGCCCTGTCGCAGGACTACGTCGACTTCTATCTGCAGGCCGGCCACAAGGGCATGGTCGTGCACGACTGCTGCGCCTGCATCGCCCTGACCCGCCCGGAGCTGTTCCAGTTCGAGCGCGCCAGCGTGCGCGTGGCCACCGACGGTGTCGCCCGTGGCATGACCATTCCCAAGCCGGAAGGCATGGGCTTCGGCCCCAGCGTGTGGGACGGCCATGTCCTGCAGTCCATCGCCATCGGCGTGGATGCGGCCGCGGTGCTGGCCGACATCGAGCAGATCCTGAAGGTCTAAGCGCTCACTGCCCGCCCCGGGACACGGGGCGGGTCTTCGGCACGGTCTCCGGCAGCGTCCACAGCACCGGCAGCACCAGCACCGCCACCAGCGCGATCATCGCCCCCGGCGCCGCCGCCCAGCCGCTGCGTTCCACCCACCATTGCGCCAACCACGGCGTCGCCCCGCCGAACACTGCGGTGGCCATGGTCACCCCCAGCGCCAGACCACTGACCCGGCCCTCGCCGGGGAACTGCTCGGCCGTAGCCGGTGCCGCCACCGCACTGATACCGCCGGCCACACAGGCCAGGCTCACCGCTGCCAGCACGATGCCCAACGGCGCAGCAGAGGCCATCCAGCCGAACATCGACAACGGCAGCAGCGCCGCCAGCACCGTCAGCCCCAGCAGCAGCGGACGCCGCCCGAAGCGATCGGACAGCGCCCCGCACAGCGGGGTGATCGCGATCACCGCCACCGCCGCAATCGTCGACAGCCACAGCGCATCACCTTCGTCGTGCCCTTGTGCGTGCAGGAATGCTGGCACATAGGTGATGCCCACGTAGTAGGTGATCGAACCCAGTGCGGAAATCGCGAACGTGCGCGCCACGGCACCAGGATGGTTGCGCAGCACGTGCCGCAGCGGCGTAGCCGGAATGCTGCCTTCGCGCCGCTGCCGTTCGAACTCCGGCGATTCGTGCATGCCCGAACGCGCGATCAGGATCACCAGTGCCAGCGCCGCGCCGAACAAGAACGGGATCCGCCAGCCCCAGCTGTCCAGCTGCGGCGCAGGCAGCAGGGCCACGGTGAGCGCGGAGATCGCCACCGCCAGCAACGCGCCCACTTCGCTGGCCGCCGAGGCCAGCGAGGTGACCAAGCCACGTCGTCGCGCCGGCGCGCTTTCCAGAAGATAGGCGACCACGCCTGTGTATTCGCCGCCCACGGAAAACGCCATCACGCAGCGCAGGATCAGCAGCAGCACGCCAGCAGTCACACCCGCGGTGGCCGCGGTCGGCAGCAACGCGGTGGCCAGCATGGCCGCGGCCATCAACGCCATCGAGGCCAGCAGCATCCAGCGCCGGCCGAGCCGGTCACCCAGGTGGCCGAAGCACAGCGCACCGAGCGGACGCATCAGGTAGGACACCGCGAAGCCGGCCAGGGTGACCAGCATCGCCTCTTGGCCACCGCCGAAGAACACCCGCGACAGCACCGTGGCGAAGTACAGGTACAGGGTGAAGTCGTACCACTCCACCACCGTGGACAGGCCGGCCACCCACATCGAGCGCTGCCGTCCTGCGGTCATTGCGTGCTTTCCTTCATGGCCGCAGCGTGTCATGAAGGCGGTGACGATGCAGTAGATCCACGCCATGCGTGGATGGCTTGCCCCGCCAGACTTCAGGCCGGCAACTGCAACAGCGCCTGCAAACCGCCGCCCTCGCGATTGTGCAGCCGTAGAGAACCACCGAGCGATTGCGCCAGCTGCACGGCGATGGCCAGACCGAGCCCGGTACCGCCGGTATCCCGGTTGCGTGAGCTTTCCAGCCGATGGAAGGGCGCCAATACCGCCTGCAGCTGGTCCTCGGGAATACCGGGGCCACGATCGGAAATCCGAATCCACACCCTGCCCGCCTCGTCACGACCGGCATCAATCTCCGCGCTCCCGGCATAGCGCAAAGCGTTGTCGACCAGATTGCCGACCACCCGCCGCAGTGGTTGCGGCCACGTCTGCACGATCAGGCCGCTCGGGGCGCCACCACTGACTGGCTTGCCCACGTCCTGGTAATCGCCGACCACGCTGGACAGGAATGCCGCCAGATCCATTGCCACCGGCTCACCACTGGCCACATGGCTGCTGCGCGCGTACGCCACGCCTTCGCGTACCAGCTGTCCCAGATGGTCCAGGTCGGCCAGCAGCCGTTGCTGGGTGGCGTCTTCAGGCAGCGTTTCCACCCGCAGCTTCATCCGCGTGATCGGCGTCTGCAGATCGTGCGAGATCGCCGCCAGGATCTGCAGGCGTTCACTGACATGACCACGGATGCGGGCCTGCAGTGCGTTGAGTGCCGTTGCTGCGGTGCCTACCTCCGCTGGACCGTCTTCAGGCAGCGCCGGCCCGTCCTGGCCGGGCTGCAGGTGCTCCATCGCGTGCGACAGCTGTGCCAACGGCCGCATCGCCAGCCGTACCGCCAACCATGCGCACAGCAGCAGCAGCGCCAGCTGCGCCATCAGCACCAGCGGTAACCAGCGTGCCAGTGGCAGGCCGGACGGTGTGACCTCGATGGTCAGCGGCGTGCCGTCGTGCAGGCGCAGCTCCACTTCGAAGCGCTCGGGCATACGCGAGGCCTGCCGCGCCTGCAGCGGATATCGATGCCGCAGACTGTCATCGATGATGCTGGTGACCTGTCGCGCACGATCAGTCTCCGGCGCAGGGCCGGCCGCGGCCGGGCGCAACAGATAGCGGTAGGTTCGCCGTTCCAGACGCGGCACCCACGCTTCGCGCTCGCTGGCGGGCAAGCGCTCCAGCAAGGCCACGCTCACGGCCACGTCCTCGTCGAGGTTGCGCAGCATCATGCTGCGGGTGGACTGGTAGCGCTCGTAGAACAGCAGGCCGAACGACAGCGCATGGGCCAGAGTCAGCCCACCCAGCAGCAACAGCAGCAGCCGCGCCGACAGCGTGCGCGGCCACGGCAGGCGGCGCGCCGCGGCGTTCATTCCTCCGGCCCCAGCAACTGCACCGGCACGCTGAACACATAGCCTTCGCTGCGCACGGTCTTGATGTAGGTCGGCTCACGCGCATCGTCGCCCAGGCGCTGGCGCACGCGGCTGACCAGCAGGTCGATCGAGCGGTCGAACAGTTCCGCATCGCGGCCCTGGGTGAGGCTGAGCAGCTGGTCGCGGCTGAGCACACGGTTGGCGTGGTCAAGGAACACGCGCAGCAGCCGGAACTCGGCGCCGCTGAGCGGATAGGCGGTGTCCTGCGCGTCCAGCAGGTGGCGGGCGGTGGTATCCAGGCGCCATTCGCCGAAGGCCAGCTGGCGGCCGGCTTCGCTCACCTGCAGGTTCGGCGGCAGCATCTGCGTGCGGCGGATCACCGCGTTGATGCGTGCCAGCAGTTCGCGCGAGGAGAACGGTTTGGTCACGTAATCATCGGCGCCCATTTCCAGGCCGATGATGCGGTCGGTCTCATCATCGCGGGCGGTCAGCAGCACCACCGGCACGGCGCGGTGCTTGCCGGCCCGCAGGTTGCGGCACAGGCTCAAGCCATCCTCGCCGGGCATCATCACATCCAGCACCACCAAGTCCACCGCATGGGTGTCCATCAGCGCGCGCATCGCGCGGCCACCATCGGCCTGGCTGACGCGCAGGCCGTTGCGCTGCAGGTAGTCGGCCAGCATCTGGCGGATGTCGCTGTCATCGTCGACGACAAGGATGTGCGGTACGTGGTTCATCGTATTCTCGATCGAGGCAGGGGCGAAGCCGCGCGACGCGGCCATGGTAGCGCGGCTCAGGGGCTGGCCAGCAGGCGCTGGATCTCGCTTTCGGTACGCGCATAGTCGCCTTCACCGTAGTGCCGGTAGACCACCCGCCCCTGCCGGTCGATCAGGTACAGCGCGGGCCAGAAACGGTTACCCCACGCGTTCCAGATCCGGTACTGGTTGTCCTGCACCACCGGCCAGGTGATATCCAGCCGGTGGATCGCACGGCGCAGGTTCCCCGGCAGCCCTTCATACGCGAATTCGGGGGTGTGCACGCCGATCACGTGCAGGCCCTGTTCCGCGTATCGGCGATGCCACTGGTGAACGTACGGCGCCACGTTGAGGCAATTGCTGCAGGTGTAGGTCCAGAATTCGACCAGCACCACCTGTCCGCGCAGCTGCTGCAGGGTCAGCGGCGGGGTGTTGTGCCATGGCCCACCGCCGCTGAATCCCGCAGCGGGTGCGGCCTCGGCAGTCTGTGCACCGGCTTCGGGGCTTGGCCACGCAAGCAGCAGCGCAACGGCGCCGAGCAGGGACAGCAGCAGCGGCACGGTATAGGCACGAAGCGTGGCCATTGCTCAGCCCCCCTGCTCGGCCAGCGGCAGCTCGGCCGGCTTCACACCGGCAGCTTCCAGGATGCTGTCGGCCACCTGCGCGGGGTGCGAGAGCAGCGAGACATGGCTGCTGCCGATCGACTGCAGCTGCGCGCCAATGCGCTGCGCGGTGGCGACCTGCAGCTGCGGCGAGAGCATGCGGTCATCGCGGCTGACCACGTACCAGCTCGGCTTGCTGCGCCATGCCGCCGTGGTCACGGCCTCACCCAGCCCACTGGCCTTCAACGGCACCTGCGTGCTGTACAGCAGGGCGGCGGCCTTCTTCATCACGTCGGGTGCGAAATCCTGGGCGATGGCATCGGCCGGCAGGGTCAGGTAACCGTCTTTCTCCTGCAGGCGGGTCAGCCCGGGGCCGACCGGGAAGCCTTCGCCCTGCTGCGCGGAGGACTGGCCGACATCCGGTGCGAACGCGGCCACGTAGACCAGCGCCTGCACCTTGGGATCGTCGCCCGCTTCGGTGATGACCGTGCCGCCCCAGCTGTGGCCGACCAGCACCACCTTGCCAGGTGCGGCAGCGATCGCGCGACGGGTAGCGGCAACGTCATCGGCCAGCGAGGTGAGCGGATTCTGTACCGCCACCGCCGGCAGCTTCCAGGCATGCAGGGTGCCGATGACCTTGTTCCAGCTGGAGCCATCGGCGAAGGCGCCATGCACCAGGATGATGGTGGGCGGCGCGCCGGCATCGGCCTGCACGGCGAAGGCGGGGGTGGCGGTGCCGGCCAGGGCCAGGGCAGCGGCAAGCAGGGTGGTGCGGATCATGGGCGGCACTCCGGTGTTGGGAGTGGCCATTTCCGCGTGCCGGTGTATCCCTGCTGTTTCGCTGTGATGCCGAGTTGTACCGGACTGTAGGGCGGCGGCGGGTTCCTACAGTGGGATACATTCGGCCGCTGGGCATGCCCCGGCGCCATCGGGTGGATATCGCTCCCCGCACGCGGGCGCGCAATGCGCCGATGCGCCCCCGATGCGGCGTCTTTGTATCCAACTGTACGAAACCCCTGCCGCAGCCACAGTCGCTGACAAAACCCCGCGCATCGACACACGTTGCCGATACCTGCGTGGCCCGAAATGGCCTCCATCGACAACCGGCCCGCAGGACACACCCATGATCAGCACCGCCTCCTCCCTCTACACCCCACGCCTGGATGCCGTCGGCCGCTGGCTTTCGCCGCTGGCCCTGCGCGCCCTGCTCGCCTGGGAATTCTTTGAATCCGGTCGCGAGAAGCTGGGCGGCCAGAACTGGTTCGCCGATCTGGAAGGCCGGTTCCCGTTCCCCTTCTCCACCCTGCCCGCCTCGCTCAACTGGCAGCTGGCCACCTGGCTGGAACTGGTGGGCGCGGTGATGCTGCTGCTGGGCCTGGCCACGCGCTCGGTGGCGTACATCTTCTGGGTGCTCACCATCGTGGCCATCGCCGCCGTGCACTGGCCCGACCAGTGGAACGGCCTGGATGAACTCTGGCGGGGCTATGCGATCACCGACCAGGGCTACGGCAACTTCAAGCTGCCGCTGCTGTTCCTGGCCATGCTGCTGCCGCTGATCCTCAACGGTGCTGGATCACTCAGCCTGGACCGTCTGCTTGCCAGCCCGCAACACGCCGCCGCAGACGATGACGGCCTCGGCTGGGGCAGCAGCCTGATCGCGCTGCTGCTGCCGGTCGCCGCACTACTGCCCGGCGTCGGCTTCGGCGGTGCCCTGCTCGGCGCCGCGTTGTTGCTGGCCCATGTACTACGCCGTCGCCGCAGCGCCTGATCCGCTTCCGCCCTCTCCCACCCTTCCTCGCATCGCATTCCGTCGCCTTCCAGCGGCGTCCATCCCGCACGCCCTGCGTGCACATCCCAAGGAGTCATCACCATGTCCGTCTCGACCAATAACACCTCTGCTTCCCGTCTGCCGCGCATCGGCGCCATCGGCATCGCCCTGGCCGGCGGCCTGCTGCTGGCCGGCCAGGCTGCCGCGATCCAGCCGCTGGCGATCAGTGCCGTGGCCATGAGCGCCGCCGCCGAAGGCAAGTGCGGTGAAGGCAAGTGCGGCGCCAACAAGGCCACCACCAGCAAGCCCGCCGGCAAGGCCAAGGTAGCCGAGGGCCAGTGCGGCGAAGGCAAGTGCGGCGACGCCTCGTTTGCCCGGACCGACCGTGACCACGACGGAAAGGTGTCGCGTGCCGAGTTCAATGCCGTGGCCGCCAAACGTGCCGCCGAATTCGACCGCATCGACACCGACCACGACGGTTACATCAGCGAGCAGGAAGCGCACGACTACCTGCGCAGCGTCTACACCGCCAATGGCAAGCCGATGCCGAAGGGCCTGTTCTCGCGCGTTGCCGACTGATTGCCCGCACCCGGCGCCGCCCTCGTGGCGGCACCTCATCCCGGAGTACCCACCATGTCCCTGCCTTTGCCTACCGCCAGTGCGGGCCTCGGCCTGCGCCGAGGCCTGATCGATGAGCTTCTGGCGATGCCGGCCGATGCCATCGACTTCCTCGAATGCTCGCCGGACAACTGGATCGGCGTCGGCGGTGCACACGGTGCCGCGCTGCGCCAGCTGAGCGAGCGCCACCGCCTGACCTGCCACGGTCTTTCGCTGTCGCTGGGTGGACCGGACCCACTGGACCGCACGCTGCTGCAACAGACCCGCGCTTTTCTCGACCTGCACCAGGTACAGCTGTACAGCGAACACCTGAGTTACTGCGCCGCCGGGGGCCATCTCTATGACCTGCTGCCGCTGCCGTTCACCGCCGAGGCCGTACGCCACGTTGCCGGTCGCATCGCCCAGGTGCAGGACAGCCTGGGGCGTCGTATCGCGGTGGAGAACATCTCCTACTACGCAGTGCCCGCTGCCGACATGAGCGAGATCGAGTTCATCACTGCCGTGCTTGCCGAAGCCGACTGCGACCTGCTGCTGGACGTCAACAATGTCTTCGTCAACGCCTGTAACAATGGCTACGACGCCTTCGATTTCCTGCGCCGCGTGCCGGCCCACCGCGTGGCCTCCCTGCATGTGGCTGGCCACTTCGACGAGGACGACGGCTTCAAGATCGACACCCACGGCGCGCCGGTGAAGGGTGTGGTCTGGGCCCTGCTACACCAGGCCTATGCGCACGTCGGCGTGCGCCCCACCCTGCTGGAGTGCGACTTCAATTTCCCGCCGCTGGCCGAACTGCTTGCTGAAGTGCAACAGATCCGCAGGGCCCAGGCTGACGCCGAGTTGCCGGAGGTGGCCCATGGCTGAGTCCCTGGCCACGTTGCAGCGGCGCTGGGCCGACCATGTGCGCGATCCCTCGATGCCCGCACCCGATGGCATCGCGGCATGGCGGCTGGCGATCTACTGCCGCCTGTGCATCGACAGTCTGGACAACCTGCTGGCCGGCAGCCTGCCGCGCCTGCATCAACAACTGGGCGAAGCGCGCTGGCGTGGCCTGGTCGAGCACTACTACGCGTACCACGACTGCCACACCCCGCTGTTCCCGCAGATCGCCAGCGAGTTCGCTGCCTGGCTGGCGGCGCAGGACACGTTCGCGCTGCCCGGCTGGGCAGCGGAACTGGCGCACTACGAGAGCACGCAGCAGGCACTGCACATCGAAGCGCGTGATGCCGGGCATTCGTTGCACTCCATGCCTGCGGGCAGCGACGTGCTGGCGCTGTCGCCGCTGGTGCGGGTACTGGGCTACCAGTGGCCGGTGCATGAGGACGCCGGACTGGACGATGCGCCCGCCAGCGAGCCGACACTTCTGCTGCTGCGTCGCCTGGCGGACGACCGCCTGCAGGTCGAGGAACTGGCACCGCTTGCATATGCGCTGTTGTCGGCCTTTGGCAACGACGGTGCGCGCGTGGACGACGCCCGGCAGGCGCTGGCTGAGGCGCATGGCGTGGCCACCGATGCACTGCGCGTGGTGGCCGCGCCCTTGCTGGGCGAACTGTGCGCGGCCGGCGTGCTGGTCGCGCTGACCGGGTTCTGAGATTGCCGGCCAGCGGCCGGCACTACCCCTATCTGATTCGAGGTCTGACCATGGCTGTTTCCAACACTTCCTTGCTGCATGGCTGGCGCCTGTTCATGGCCATCGCCGCAGTCCTGATCGCCTTTGCGCTGGCAGCCTTCGCTCTGCAACCGGATCTGGCCGAGGGCAGCCGCGCAGCGATCCGGGTCACTGCCCGCACGTCGTTCCTGCTGTTCCTGGCCGCGTTTACGGCATCGTCATTTGCCACCCTGCTGCCCGGGCCGACCACCCGCTTCCTGATGCGCGAGCGCCGCATCATCGGCCTGTCGTTTGCGTTCTCGCATCTGCTGCATGCCTTCGCCATCACCGCGTTCGGCATCCTCAATCCGGCGTTCTGGCCAGCGCGCTCCGCCCTTGCCAATCTTCCCGGAACGATGGGTTACGTGGCCATCCTGGCGCTGGCCATCACCTCGCACCGGAGCATCGCCCGGCGCATGGGTCCAACCGCCTGGCGGCGACTGCACGTCACCGGCATGTGGGTCATCGCGGCGGTGTTCACCTATTCGTACTTCAAACGTGTACCCACGAACTTCTGGTATGCGGTGCCTTCGGCACTGCTGTTCACCGCCTTCGTGGTCCGCTGGATCGCCAAACGTGCTCAGTCGCTGCGCCGCAGCGCCCACGCCCGTCCTTCCCTGCCAGCGGCCTGATCATCCCCAAC
Source organism: Stenotrophomonas sp. G4 (assembly GCF_003428825.1). Classification (NCBI taxonomy): domain Bacteria; kingdom Pseudomonadati; phylum Pseudomonadota; class Gammaproteobacteria; order Lysobacterales; family Lysobacteraceae; genus Stenotrophomonas; species Stenotrophomonas sp. G4. The sequence goes on along the minus strand of NZ_CP031741.1, from coordinate 1,174,131 downwards.
CGGAGTTTGAACATGACAGTCTCTTCCTCTCGCCGCCGTGCACTGGTCATCGGCGGCTCACGCGGTATCGGTGCGGCCATTGCGCAACGCTTGGCCGTTGATGGCCATGACGTCGCCATCACCCACGTCTCGCGCCCCGATGGGGCGCAGGCATCGCTTGATGCCATCCGCGCGCACGGTGGCCGCGCGCTCGCCTTCCAGGCTGACAGCAGCGATGCCGATGCGTTGCGCCGGGCCGTGGCCGCCGCTGCGCAGGCCTTCGGTGGGTTGGATGTGCTGGTGGTCAATGCCGGCCTGTACCGGCATACACCGATCGACAGCGTGGATCTGCCTACGCTGGACCAGCTGCTGGCGGTGAACATACGTGGCGTGGTGCTGGCCATCCAGGCGGCCCTGCCGCATCTGTCCGGCGGTGGCCGCATCATCACCATCGGCAGCAACACTGCCGTGCGCAGTGGTTCGCCCGGCAGCAGCCTGTATGCGATGAGCAAGGCGGCGGTGGCCGCTCTGGTGCGCGAGCTGGCGCTGGAGCTGGCCCCCAGCGGCATCACCATCAACAACCTGCAACCCGGCCCGACTGCGACCGACATCACCGCCGGGCTGGATGAAAAGCTTGCTGCGCGGGTACCCCTGGGCCGCATTGCCCAGCCTGCCGAGATCGCGTCATTGGCCAGTTGGGTAGCGGGGCCGGAAGCGGGCTACATGACAGGCAGCAGCCTGACCATCGATGGAGGCTTCATCCTCTGAGCCGTTGCACGATCCCCCATCCCACACCCCACCGCATCACGGCGCCCGGCGCAGGGTGATCATCGTAATCTCCGACGGTACGCCGATGCGGGCCGGGAACCCGGCCCACAGGCCGGCACCGTTGCTCACGTACAGCGTCATGCCATCCACCGCGTAGCGACCGGAGACGAAGCCGCCGTTGGCGCGCTTCACCAGCTGGTCCATGCCGATGATCTGTCCGCCATGGGTGTGCCCGGACAGCTGCAGCTTCACCCCGCGTGCAGCGGCCTCGCGTGCATTGCGGGGCCGATGGTCGAGCAGGATCACCGGTGCGCTGGGGTCGGCACCGGCCAGGGCGGCCTCCAGGTCGGGCAGCGGCAGGCCATAGCGTGCGGCGACCGGGTCGGTGACGCCGGCGATGGTCAGTGCCGCCCCGCCGCGGCGCACCTGGGTGTGGCTGTTTTCCAGCACCTGCATGTGCAGCGCGCGGAACGCCTGCATCCATTCGCTGTACTGCGCGTAGTACTCGTGGTTGCCGGTAATGGCGATCACCCCGTCTGGCGCACGCAGGTCCGCCAGTGGCGTGTAATCGTTGCGGCGCGCCTGCACGCTGCCGTCGATCAGGTCGCCGGTGATCACCACCAGATCCGGCTGCAGTGCATTGCTTGCAGCCACGACCTGGCGCACCCAGTCGCCGGTCAGCAGGCGGCTGGCGTGAATGTCGGTGAGCTGCAGCACACGGTAGCCATCGAAGGCCTGCGGCAGTCCGCTGATGGCCACCTCGATCTGCCGTGGCTTGGGTACGGCCATGCCCTGGCTGACACCGAAGGCACTGAGCAGCAGCGCCAGCACCGCGGCAGACGGGCGCAGCGCCTTGCTGCGCAGTACGGAAAGGGCGCGCGGGGCGCGCAGCAGGCGCGCGGCCAACAGGCCGGCGTCCAGCACCAGCAACGCCAGGGCCAGCAGCAGCACGGCGGTGGAACCGGTGGCCAGCGTGGCAATGGCCATCTTCGGAATTTCCGGGGAGGCCATCGTGCCCCAGAAGCTGGCGACGATGCGCAGCTGCACGGCAATGCCCACCAGCAGCACCGACAGCACCACCTTCGACCAGACAGGCAGGCGCAGCGGCCAGAAAAGGCGCCAGGCCACATACAGGCCCATCAGAAAACCAATCGTACTCAGCACTACGACAATCCAGAACGGCGAACAGGCCCGCCATGGTGACGGCAGAAGATGGCAATGGATAGAGCCGGGCATGGGCCCAGCCCCGACATCGTCACGCTTCCGGCAAGCGTTCCACCCGCAACCGGGTGATGCGCCGCTTCTCCATCGCCAGCACGGTGATGCGGATACCGGCCACCTCCAGCGTGTCGCCGATGTCGGGCAGGCGCCCCAGTTGCTCCAGCACCAGCCCGGAAATGGTCATGTAGTCCGCGCTGCGCGGCAGCGACACGCCGGCCAGCCGCTGCAGGTCGTCCAGGGTCAGCGCGCCGTCGGCGTCCCAGCAGTCCTCGCCCTGTGCAACCACGCCATAGCGCTCGTCCTGGGTATCGGCCAGATCACCGGCGATGGCCGCCAGCAGGTCGTTGGCCGTCACCAGGCCTTCCACGCTGCCGTACTCGTCCACCGCCACTGCCAACGGCACCGGGTGCTGGCGGATCAGCTCCAGGGCCTGCAACGCACTGGCGCTGGACAGCACGTACTGCGGCTCGCGCAGGTTGCCTTCCAGTTGCAGTGGCTTGCCCTGCAGCAGGTCGGCCAGCAGGTCACGGCTCTGCACCACGCCACGCAGGCTGTCCAGGTCGCCCTCGCCCACCAGCATCCGCGTATGCGGCGACGCCACCAGGCGTGCGACCACATCGTCGTGACCACGCGCCATGTCGATCCACTGCACGTCGGCACGCACCGTCATCACGCTCGATACCGGGCGGTCGGCCAGGCCCAGCACACTGCGGATCATCTCGTGCTCGGCGGGCTGCAGGCGTTCTTCGGAGCTGCCGCGCTCATCGGCTTCATCTTCATCGTGGCCATTGGCCTGGCGCGCACCCAACAGCCGCAGCACGGCATCGGCAGTACGCTGGCGGAACGGCTGGCGCTGTTCGTTGCGCTCGCGGTTGAAACGTATCCACTGGTTGAACGCTTCCACCAGGATCGAGAACGCGATGGCCGCGTACAGGTACCCCTTCGGGATCTTGTAGCCCAGGCCCTCGGCCACCAGGCTGAAACCGATCATCAGCAGGAAGCCCAGGCACAGCACCACCACGGTCGGGTGCTTGTTGACGAAGCGGGTCAGCGGCTTGCTGGCCAGCAGCATCAGCGCCATCGCGATGGTCACCGCCGCATACATCACGCCGAGGTTGTCGACCATGCCGACCGCGGTGATCACCGAATCCAGCGAGAACACCGCATCAAGCACCACGATCTGCGCCACCACCATCGCAAAGCTGGCATAGACCTTCTTGCCGTCCTCGTGATGCTCGCGGCCTTCAAGCCGCTCGTGCAGCTCCATGGTGCCCTTGAACAGCAGGAACAGGCCGCCGCCGAGCAGGATCAGATCGCGGCCGGAGAAGCTGTGCTCCAGCAGCGTGACCAGTGGCTCGGTCAGTTTCATGATCCAGGCCAACGCAGCCAGCAGCACCAGCCGCATCAGCAGCGCCAATGCCAGGCCGATCACCCGCGCGCGGTCGCGCTGGTGCGGCGGCAGCTTGTCGGCCAGGATCGCGATGAACACCAGGTTGTCGATGCCGAGAACGATCTCCAGCACGACCAGGGTTGCAAGGCCCATCCATATCGAGGGGTCAGCCAACCATTCCATTTCAGGTCCGTTTCGTCAGTAAGGGAAAAGTGGTGCGGTGCAGGCGTGCGGCGCGGCCAGGCTCAATCCGCATCCTGCGCCTGCGCAGGGTCATGCCCGAGCAGGTCGCCGGGGCTGCATTGCAGTTCGCGGCAGATCGCATCGAGGGTGGAAAAGCGGATTGCGCGTGCCTTGCCGGTCTTCAGGATCGACAGGTTGGCCAGGGTGATGTCGATGCGCCCGGCCAGCTCGGACAAGGTCATGCCGCGTTGCTGCAGCATGCGGTCGAGGGTGATGACGATCGCCATCAGATCATGCCCATCAAATCACACCGTCCAGATCGTCGCGCATCGCTGCGCCAACGGTGAACACCCGCGCCAGCACGAACAGCATCAGTACGGCCACCAGGCCGGTGATCGACATGCCACCGCCAACTTCCATCCACGCAAAGTCCGGCCCCATCCAGCTGGCATACAGACCGATCACGATGGACAGCACCTCCATCGCCAGCATCAGCCAGGCCATGCGTTGCAGGCGTACGGCATTGGCATGGGTGAAGGGGCGTTCGTTGGCCGCAGAACGCAGCAGCCGCGCCAGGTGGCGCAGGAACACCAGGCACAGCACCAGCAGCGCGACGATGGCGGCCAGGCCCACGCAGAAATGCAGGAAAAGATGCGAACCGTGCATGGCCGCGGCCTGCGCGTCGTGCACGCTGTCCAGCAGCCAGCTGCGGTCGTAGGCCACCAGCGGCACCGCCAGCAGCGCGGCCAGGATGCCCAGCCAGCACATCGCGCGCACCGCCTGCACGGCGGTCTGGGCGAGGGTGAACAAGCCGCGCGCAGGAAGGGCGCGGGCGGGACGAGCGGTCAAGCAGCCTCCGATGTGGAGCGGCCCTGCCGCCCCGAGGTGGATTTATCGATAAACGATATATCACATCCCCAGGGCGGCTGGCTGAATCGCGCCCGCGCTTGACACCGCCCAGCGGCAGACGGAACATCAGTTAACGAATTAGTTAACTACAACGATGGACCGCATCTTCGAAGCCCTGGCCTCCACCGCACGCCGGCAGATCCTGGCCTACCTCAGCGCCGGCGAACTCAGCGCCGGCGAGCTGGCCGAGCGCTTCGATTTCAGCAAGCCGGCACTCTCCAGCCACCTGCGCATCCTGGAAGACGCCGGCCTGATCGAACGCGAGAAGCGCGGCCAGTTCGTGTACTTCCGGCAGGTGCCCGACCGCCTGGCCAACACGCTGTTTTCCTGGGCTGCCGAAGTCTGTCCGGTCGGCGGCCCGCTGAAGCGGCAAGCGCGCGCACGCCGCAAGACACCCGCCCGCTGAGGAGCACTGCGATGCCCGGTTCGACCCGCACCAGCCGTTCGTTCCCGAGTATCCAGCTTCCGGCACACGACGGCGGTGGCCCGGTGGAAGTCACCCTGATCGCGCAGCTCGGCATCGGTGCCGGCGATGCGCTGGTGAGCGATGCCAGCCAGCGCCAGCGCCACCACCCGGCCTTCATCGATGCGCTGGACGAGCCCTCGGCACGGTTGGGTGGCATGCACCTGCAGCACGGCGATCCGTCATCGCTGTACAGTTTCGTGGTGGGTGCCGGCGGCCATCCCTTCCACCGCCATGCCGGGCCGCGCATGTTCACCGCCATCGCCGGCAGTGCCGGTGCCGAGCTGCGGTTTGCCAGCGCATCCGATCAGCAACTGGCGGACGATCCCTCGCACTTCCTGCGGTCGCTGCGTCGTGTCCGCATCCCGCCCGATTGCCTGTTCACCGTGCGCTTTGGCGGCGGCACCTGGCACCAGTTCGCCTCGAACAGTCCGGCCCACCCTGCCCTGTTCGCGCTTTCGTGCCACAGCAATGAGCTGGCGGGAGCAATGAGCGAGCAGGCACGCGCCCAGGCACAAGCAAACGCCGCGGACATTCCCAGCCTGACCGACGTGCTGCCAGCAGCGCACTGGCCCAGCGCAACCACACTCGCCGCCACGCCGTTGCTGCAACTGTCACTGCAGGCGGCAGCGCCCAGCCTGCGCGCACGCCTGTGCGTGCAGACGCGCACGTTGCTCGGGCCGCTGCGTCGCTTCAGCCTGGAGCCACTGCGCGGATTCGTGGAGCGGGCGACGCCGGCGTACCCGGTCTGCAGCAGCGCGTCGTCGCCTCCAGCGGGAATGCTCGCCAGCGCCCTGCCGCACAGTCACTACAACGACACGACCACGCTGACCCTGCACGGCGGGCAGGCCCGCCATCGATCGGCCTCCGCCCTGCTGACCGATGTACTGGATGGGTTCCTGCGCAACCCGCCGGCAGGCGTCGGCCGCTTGATGGCCCTGCGCAATCGTCTGGTTGCACCACTGCGTCTGCGCACCTCGCCGCTGGGCTGCCCAGTGTCGTCGCTGCTGTCCACCGATCGCAGCCGCGTGTTCGGCGGACGTTTCCCGGTGCTGGATGCCCAGGGAGATGCGGAAGACCGGTGTGCCGAAGTGCTGCTCGGCGCAGACGACCGCCATCTCCGCTTCCGCAGCAGCGTGCGCGTGCAGTTCTGCGAGGACGGCCAGGTCCACATCAGCCTGGGCTCGCGCGTGCAGACGCTCAATGCGTTTGGCCGCTTCTACATGGCCATGATCGACAGCGCCCATCGTCATTACGTGGCCCCGGCACTGCTGCGCCGCGCCGTTGAACATGCGCTGGCACCGGAGCTGGCCGCGTGGTCCGGCACGCCTGCACATTCCTGAGCTGCGGCAGCAATGTGCAGGGGCCCTGTGCAGCCCCCGCGATCAGACCACGATCTCGCCTTCGTCCTCGCCATCCCAGTAATGGATGCGGCTGGCGTGTACGTGGATCAGCACCAGACCCGGCGTATCCACGCCCTGCTCGAACCACCGCTCCAGGTCCTTCACCCAGTGCTGGGCCATCGTGGCGCGATCGCGGACCAGCGCCGCCCTGCCCTGCACGTGCACGAACAGCGGTGGTTTGCCCAGCAGCGACTTGCTGCCGGTCAGGCCCAACGCCACGTTCGGATCGGCGCTGATCTCGCGCACCATGTCGGTGTTTTCCATGGTGAAGAACCAGCTGTCGCCGTCGTAGTCCACATCGCCGTTGTTGCTCATCGGGCGGCCAGCGATCTGGCCGCCCGCATGGGTCTGCAGCATGGTGAAATCGATGCCGGCCATCTTCTTGGCCAGTTCGGGAAGGGTGAGCGTGGTCATGGGCAGTTCCTTCAACAGATGGGTGTCCAGCGTCTGCCCGACGCGGTGACCGATGCGTGGATGCCTGCTGGCGCCTTCTTCACGCAGTGGCCGTAGTTGGCATTCCCGCGTGCAGCGCGCCCGCGCCGCGGTGGCCGTCACTCATCAGCGCGGATAGCCTCAGCGAACGGCCCGCCCATGCCGCGCGCACGGGGCGAGGCCAGGAACGCGGCATACACCGGGAAGTCATCCAGGCATTGCGCACGCAGGCGCAGGCGCGGTGTCTCCAGCTCTGGGATGTGGATCATGCGTGTGCCAGTCAGTACACGGCCAGGAAGCCGCAGCCGCGGCGTTGTGGTTGGCCCTCGACAGTCACCTGCACGCTGGCCGACGTATCCACGCCTTCGGCGTTGCGGCAGGGCTCGCGCTTGATCTCGACGATGGTGGGCTGCTTGCCCAGCTCACCGTTGAGCACCGTCAACGAACGGGGCGCACCGGCCAGCTGGCCGAGGTAGCGCAGCGTTCCAGCGCTGCTGCGGCCAGCAACGGTGAGCGTGGCATCGTGGTTGCCCTTGCCGGTGGAGGCGATCTCGATGGACCAGCCGGCGCCGCCGCCGGTGAAGGCAGGCACCGGGCTGGCATCAGCAGCGATAGACGGGTGACGCGGCGCATCGGCGCCCGGATCGGTCTGCGGTGTACTGCTGGCGCAACCAGCGAGCAGGCCCGCCAGCAGCGTGGAAGTCACAACAGAACGCAGGGTCATGGCGTACTCCTGGGACGGGCGAATGGCCAGTCTAGGCAGCAGCGCGTGCGCCGGCGATGAACAATGCCACCTTCAGCGGGCCGCGTGCCCGCCTGCGGCCACCTGCACCAGCACATCATCACCGGCCGCATGCCCCTGCCCATCGTGATCGCCTTGAAATGCTCGAGGTCCAGCAGAATCACGACCGCCTGCGTGTTTCCATCGGCACGCCGCTGTCGTACCGTTCCTCCAGCGGGCGCCGGTTCAAAAGGCCGCTCAGCTGATCGGTACAGCGCTCTTCGGGTCAGATCCAGCGCTGGTCCACCAGTTCGCGCTTCACATAGGCGTAGAACACCGGCGCGGCCACCAGCCCGGGCAGGCCGAAGGCCGCCTCCATCACCAGCATGGCCAGCAGCAGTTCCCAGGCGCGCGCCTGGATCTCGCCGCCGACGATGCGCGCGTTGAGGAAGTACTCCAGTTTGTGGATCACCACCAGGTACAGCAGCGCAGCCACGGCCACGTAGAACGACACCGACAGTGCGACGATGGCGATGATGGTGTTGGAGATGATGTTGCCCACCACCGGCAGCAGGCCCGCCAGGAAGGTGATCAGCACCAGCGTCTTCGACAACGGCAGGTGCACGCCGAACAGCGGCAGCACGCCCAGCAGGAAGATGGCGGTGAACACGGTGTTGAGCAGCGAGATCTTGACCTGCGCGAACACCACCTGGCGGAACGCGGTGGCCAGGCGGCTGGTGCGGCCGATCAGTTCCTGCGCCAGCGGGCCCATCTTCGGCAGCGGCAGTTCGTCGTACAGCGCGATCATCGCGCCCAGCACCATGCCGATCAGCACCCGCACGCCCACCTGCACCACCGATGTGCCGGCCACGCCCAGCTGGCGCTGGTGCTCGGCGGCCCATTCGTTCACGGCCGCGCGCAGCGCCGTCAGATCTTCGGGAATGTAGGGCTGCAGCAGGGCAGGCACCTGGTGGCGCGAGGTGTTGAGGATGTCCATCAACCGCGCCAGCAGCACGTCCGGGCCACCGGTCTCGTTGCGGAAGAACGAGGCCACGCCGATACCGGCCAGCACCAGCACGCTGATGATCACCGCCGACAGCAGGATCACCGCGATCGCCCGTGCCCGGCCGGGGCGCAGCCTGCCTTCCACGGTGGAGGCCAGCACATGGGTCAGCTGGAACACCAGCAGGCCCGACAGCAGGGTCACCACCAGGCCAAGCTTCAGCGCCAGCCACATGCCCAGCAGCATCATCAGCCAGGCAGCGATGCGTGCGGCGGGAGGCTTGGGCAGGGTCGGGATGACGAGCGACATCGGGGCACATCCTGATGGGGTGGCCCATGGTAGTGGATTGAGCTGATGCGCCCGCGCATGCGCGTCCCTGCGGCCGCCGCGTGCCGTCAGCGTGCGGCCACCGCCCCTGCCGCACGCGCCGGTACGGTGGCCTCCTGATCACCCTTGCGCTCGCTGTAGCGATCGACCAGGTAGTCCGCACGATCCCGCGTGAGCAGGGTGAACTTGACCAGTTCCTCCATCACATCCACCACCCGGTCGTAGTACGCCGAGGGTTTCATCCGCCCGTTCTCGTCGAACTCCTGCCAGGCCTTGGCCACCGAAGACTGGTTGGGGATGGTCAGCATGCGCATCCACCGCCCCAGCACGCGCAGCGTGTTGACCGTGTTGAACGACTGCGAACCGCCACTGACCTGCATCACCGCCAGCGCCCTGCCCTGCGTCGGGCGCACGCTGCCGTCTTCCAGCGGCAGCCAGTCGATCTGGTTCTTGAACACGCCGGTGATCGTGCCGTGGCGCTCCGGGCTGATCCAGACCTGGCCTTCGGACCAGTGCGACCACGCGCGCAGGCGCTGCACTTCAGGGTGATCGGCGCCGACGCTGTCGAGCATGGGCAACGCATGCGGATCGAACACCCGGGTATCGCAGCCGAGGTGGCGCAGCAGGCGCTCGGCCTCCAGCGCCAGCTTGCGGCTGAACGACTGCGGGCGCAGCGAGCCATACAGCAGCAGGATCCGCGGCGGGTGTGCGCGGCCGGCGCCCAGCAGGGTCGGGTCGGGCTGGGGAAGCGAGGCTTCGACCAGATTGGGAAGGGTGGCACTTGTGATGGGTTTATTCATTCGACTATTCTAGAAATATGGAAACAAAGAATGCAATCGCCGCCCTTACCGCCCTTGGCCATGCCACCCGCCTGGCCGCGTTCCGGCTGCTGGTCGAAGCCGGCCCGGCCGGACGCATGGCCGGTGACATCGGCGCCGCCCTGCAGGTGCCGCCGGCCACGCTCAGCTTCCACCTGAAGGAGCTGCTGCAGGCCGGGCTGGTCGAGAGCGAGAGTCAGGGCCGCAATGTCTGCTACCGCGCCAACTTCAGCGCGATGACCGGCCTGATCGACTACCTCACCCACAACTGCTGCGCAGGCTCGTCCGATCCCGCCTGCAGCCCCACCTCCCCTGATTGCGCCTGCTGACCGGAGATCTGCTTCGTGACCACCCAACGCGTCCTGTTCCTGTGCACGGGCAATTCCGCCCGCAGCGTCCTCGCCGAAGCCACGCTGCGGGCGTGGGCCGGTCATCGCTTCGAGGTCTTCAGCGCCGGCAGCCAGCCCACCGGCGAGGTCAATCCGTTCGCACTTGCGCAATTGCAGGCCGAGGGCATTGCAACGGCAGGCCTGCGCAGCAAATCGTGGGACGAGTTCGCCGACGGCGCGCCGATGGACCTGGTGATCACGGTGTGCGATGCCGCGGCCGCCGAGGCATGCCCGGTCGTGTTCGGCGATTTCGTGCGCGCGCACTGGGGCCTTCCTGATCCGGCCGCCGTCGATGGCAGCGCGGAGGACAAGGCGGCTGCATTCGCGCAGGCCCATGCCATCGTCAAGGCGCGCCTGCTGGCGCTGTTGGCACTGCCCGCAGACACATGGTCCGATCGTGTGCGGTTGAAGGATGCGCTGGATCGCATTGGCTTCGTGCAGCCCGGGGACGGCCCGGCGTGAGCGCACCAGCACCGATGGGATTGTTCGAGCGTTACCTGACCCTGTGGGTGGCGCTGTGCATCGTGGCCGGCACCCTGCTTGGCCACGCGCTGCCGCAGCCATTCGCTGCACTGGCGTCGGCGGAGGTGGCCAAGGTCAACCTGCCCATCGCGGTGCTGATCTGGCTGATGATCATCCCGATGCTGCTGCGGGTCGATTTCAGTGCGATGCGCCAGCTCGGCCAGCACTGGAAGGGCATCGGCGTGACGCTGTTCGTCAACTGGGCAGTCAAGCCTTTCTCGATGGCCCTGCTGGGTTGGTTCTTCCTGCGCCACGTGTTCGCCGACGCGCTGCCCGCCGCGCAGATCGACAGCTACATCGCCGGGCTGATCCTGCTGGCAGCAGCGCCCTGCACCGCGATGGTCTTCGTGTGGAGCAACCTGTGCCGCGGCGATGCCAATTTCACCCTCAGCCAGGTGGCGTTGAACGATGCGATCATGGTGGTGGCCTATGCACCGGTGGTGGCGCTGCTGTTGGGCCTGTCGGCGATCAGCGTGCCGTGGGACACGCTGCTGCTGTCGGTGTCGCTGTACATCATCGCGCCGGTGCTGGTGGCCGCACTGCTGCGGCGCTGGATGCTGGCCCGTCGCGGCCAGGCTGGCCTGCAGTCCGCGCTGCGGACACTGGGACCGGTCTCGCTGCTGGCCCTGCTGCTGACGCTGGTGCTGCTGTTCGGTTTCCAGGGCGAGCAGATCGTGCAGCAGCCGCTGGTCATCGCCATCCTGGCGGTGCCGATCCTGATCCAGGTCTACTTCAACTCCGGGCTGGCCTACCTGCTCAACCGGCGCCTGGGGGTTGCCCACTGCGTGGCCGGTCCCTCGGCGCTGATCGGCGCCAGCAACTTCTTCGAACTGGCCGTGGCCACCGCCGTGGGCCTGTTCGGCGTGCATTCCGGCGCGGCGCTGGCGACCGTGGTCGGCGTGCTGATCGAAGTGCCGGTGATGCTGTCGGTGGTGCGCATGGTCAATGCATCGCGCGGCTGGTACGAGCGGCGCTGAGGCAAGCACGCACCGCGCAGGTCGCCCAGGCTGCCGGCGCCATCGCTCTCAACATCCACTTCACCCGTGATGGGATTCGATGGCCGGACAGGAGCTCCTGCTGCAGCGCCCGGTCGGTTGGGCAAGGGCATACCACCCTGCATGGTTGTTGAGCATCCCCCGCCCTGCCCACCCTGAGGACGTTGCCGTGGACACATCACTTCACTCCCTTGCGAAGCTGGCCGCCCGCGTGTTGCTGATGCTGCTGTTCCTGGTATCGGGCCTGGGCAAGCTGTCCGACCCGGCGGCAACACAGGGCTACATGGCGGCGATGGGTCTTCCCGGCATCCTGTTGTGGCCGACCATCCTGTTCGAGATCGGCACGGCGCTGTGCATCCTGCTCGGTTTCCAGACCCGGGCAGTGGCCGCGGTGCTGGCCGCCTTCAGCCTGGTCACGGCCTTCATCTTCCACCACCAGCTCGCCGACCCGGTGCAGCAGATCATGTTCCTGAAAAATCTGGCCATCGCCGGCGGTTTCCTGCTGCTGGCCTGCAGCGGGCCTGGCCGCTTCAGCGTGGACGCCAGGCGCGGCAAGCCCTGAGCCGGGCAAAGCGCGGCATCCCGCCGCCCTGCCCTTGCCTCAGCGGCCCTTGGGCGGGGCCGTCGAACCCCGCAGCATCACGCTGAAATCCAGCGTCTGCTGAAGCGGTACATCGACCTGTTCGATGATGGCGAGCAGCAGGTTGACCGCGCGCTCACCGATCTCGCGCATCGGTTGCCTGATGGTCGTCAACGGAGGCGTGAGGTAACGCGATGACGCCAGGTCGTCGAAGCCGACGATGGAGACGTGATCCGGCACGCGGATGCCCAGATCCCGGCAGGCTGCCAACGCACCCAGCGCCATCTGGTCGCTGAAGCAGAAGATCGCGGTGGGTGCGGTTGCGGGCGGCAGCAGCGCCATCGCGGCCGCATGGCCGGACTCCACGGAAAAGTCACCCGGCACGACGCTGAGGTGGCGCAGGCGGCCACGCGCCCTGGCGGCGGCGCGGACGCCTTCCAGCCGTTGCTGGTGCAACGGGTTGTCGGGCGGTCCGCCGACCACGGCGATCCGCTCGTGCCCCAGTCCGTACAGGTGCTCCATCACAGCGCGCGCGGCGGCCGCGTTGTCGATGTGGACGCTGGGGATGCCCAGCGCGGGATCGAACTCGCAGCCATTGACGACCGGTGCAGCGGTACCTCGTTGCTGGACAATCTCGCGCGCCGTCGGCGGCAGGCGATGCCCCAGCACGATCAGACCATCGGCCTCGTTGCGCCGGAGCATCTGCGCGTAGCGCTCCTCGCGCTCGGGCAGGTTCTGGGTGTCGCCCAGCAGGACGGCGTAGCCAACGGCCTGCGCCGCATCTTCCGCGCCCTGCAGGATCTGCGCGAAGAACGGGTTGGCGATGTCCGGCACGGTGACCAGGATCTTGCCGCTGCGCTGGGTCTTGAGTGTCCTGGCCACCGTATTGGGCACGTAGCCCAGCGCAGCAGCGGCCTGCTCGATGCGCGCGCGTGTAGCCGGCAGCACTTTGTCCGGCCGGGAAAGCGCTCGCGACACCGTGCCTGCGGAGACGCCGACGTGCCTTGCGATGTCGTAGATGGTGGCCATGGCGTTACTTCCTTCTTCCGCTGTGCAGTGCACAACGGGTCTCGCGAATTCCCCTGCTAGGATAATGCAATCGATTGCATCGAGGGCGAATCAACGTGAAGACGCTCAAGGGTCCAGCGCTGTTCCTGGCGCAGTTCATCGGTGACACACCTCCCTTTGATCGGCTGGACACGCTGGCCGGATGGGCTGCGGGGCTGGGCTATTCTGGCGTACAAGTGCCGACCAGCGCGCCCCACCTGTTCGATCTGGCCGAGGCGGCGCGCAGCCAGGCGTACTGCGACGATGTCAGCGGCATGCTGGGCGGACATGGCCTGCAGATCACCGAGCTGTCCACCCACCTGCAGGGGCAGCTGGTTGCCGTCCATCCGGCCTATGACAGCCTGTTCGACGGTTTCGCGCCGCCGGACAAGCGTGGCGATCCGGCCGCCCGCCAGGCCTGGGCGGTGCAGCAGCTGCTGCTGGCCGCCAAGGCCAGCCAGCGCCTGGGGCTGACCGCGCATGCCACGTTCTCCGGTGCACTGGCCTGGCCTTACTTCTATCCCTGGCCGCAGCGGCCCCCCGGGCTGGTGGACGAAGCCTTCGCCGAACTGGGCCGACGCTGGCGCCCGATCCTGGATGCCTTTGACGCCTGCGGCGTGGACCTGTGCTTCGAGATCCATCCCGGCGAGGACCTGCATGACGGCGCGACCTTCGAGCGCTTCCTCGACGAGGTGGACCACCATCCCCGCGCGAAAATCCTGTACGACCCCAGCCACCTGCTGCTGCAGCAGATGGACTACCTCGGCTTCATCGACCGTTACCACGACCGCATCGGCATCTTCCACGTCAAGGACGCGGAATATCACCCCAGTGCCCGCAGTGGCGTGTATGGCGGCTACCAGGACTGGATCGATCGTCCGGGCCGATTCCGATCACTCGGCGATGGGCAGATCGACTTCAAGGCGATCTTCTCGAAGTTCGCGCAGTACGACTTTCCCGGCTGGGCAGTGCTGGAATGGGAGTGCTGCCTGAAGCACCCGGAAGACGGTGCACGGGAAGGAGCCACCTTCATCCGCGACCACATCATCCGCGTGACCGGACGCGCCTTCGACGACTTTGCCGACAGCGGCACCGATCCCGGATCACTGCGCCGCATGCTCGGGATCTGAGACATCACTGCCTGGGAGGGCAAGCCATGACGCACACCATGTCGCGCTTGGGCGCGATGATGTTTCTGCAGTTCTTCATCTGGGGGGCATGGTTCGTCACCTTGGGAACCTATCTGGTGCAGGGCCCGCTGCAGGCCAGCGCAAGCCAGGTGGCGACGGCCTTCCTCAGCCAGTCCATCGGTGCCATCGTCGCGCCTTTCCTGGTTGGTTTGATCGCTGACCGCTACTTCGCGGCGCAGCGCATCCTTGCGGTCCTGCACCTGGCTGGCGCAGTGCTGATGTGGCTGGCGTCCACCGCAACCAGCTTCAGCATGTTCTCCGCCTGCGTCATAGGCTACATGCTGCTGTTCATGCCGACGCTGGCATTGGCCAACAGCGTGGCGATGCGGCACATGCAATCGCCCGAGAAGCAATTCCCGCTGGTGCGGGTGGCAGGCAGCGTCGGCTGGATCGTGGCAGGCGTGCTGATCGGCTGGCTGGGCTGGGAACAGGCGCACCGGCTCGAGCTGACCTTCCGGATGGCGGCGATGGCGTCGCTGGCGCTGGGCCTGTATGCGTTCACCCTGCCGCACACGCCGCCGCTGGCGCAGCAGCGCGATGCCGGCCTGGGGCAGATCCTGGGGCTGGATTCGCTGCGCCTGCTGAAGTCGCGCTCGTACCTGGTGTTCTTCCTTGCATCCATCGCGATCTGCATCCCGCTGGCGTTCTACTACAACTTCACCAACCCGTATCTCAACGACCTGGGCGTGCGCGGCGCGGCGGGCCTGCAGTCGCTGGGACAGGTCTCCGAAGTCCTGCTGATGCTGGCCATGCCGTTCCTGTTCGTGCGGCTGGGGGTGAAGACGATGCTGGCGGTGGGCATGGCCGCATGGGTCGTGCGTTACGTCATGTTCGCCTTTGGCGATGCGGGCGGCGGCTTCCCGCTGCTGGTGATCGGCATCGTGCTGCACGGCATCTGCTACGACTTCTTCTTCGTCACCGGTCAGATCTACACCGATGCGCATGCCGGCCCGGCCGCGCGCAGCAGCGCGCAGGGATTCATCACCCTGGCCACATATGGCGTGGGCATGCTGATCGGCACGTTCCTGTCCGGCGCGGTGGTGGAGCACTTCACCACTGCAGCCGGTCCGGACTGGCAGCAGATCTGGCTGTTCCCTGCAGGGGTCGCGCTGCTCGTGCTGATCGCCTTCCTGCTGCTGTTCCGCGACCGGCCAGTGGTTGCGGCCGCACCTTCCACGCCCTGAGGACCCTACCTGATGCCAAAGCCTGGAATCGCCATCGTCGGCACGGGAATGATCGGTGCCGTGCACCGTCGCGCGGCGCTGCTGGCGGGTGCCGACATCCGTGGCGTGGCCGCCTCTTCTCCGCAGCGCGCACGCGACGTGGCGCAGGCGTGGGGTGTCCCGCGTGCCTATCGGGACATCGAGGAGGTGGTCGCCGATCCACAGGTGCAGGTCGTGCACGTTTGCACGCCCAACCACCTGCACCGCCCCATGGCACAGGCCGCACTGGAAGCCGGCAAGCACGTGGTCTGCGAGAAGCCGCTGGCCACTACGCTGGAGGACGCCCGGGCGCTGGCGGCGTTGGCCGCCGCCAACGCGCTGGTCGCCACGGTGCCCTTCGTCTACCGCTACCACCCGGTGGTCCGCGAGGCGCGCGCACGCATCGCCCACGGCGAACTGGGGCCGTTGCACCTCATCCACGGCAGCTACCTGCAGGACTGGCTGCTGGACCCGGCCAGCAACAACTGGCGCGTGGACCCGGCACTGGGCGGCGCCTCGCGCGTGTTCGCCGACATCGGCTCGCACTGGTGCGACCTGGTGGAATGGGTCAGCGGCGAGCGCTTGGCCGAGGTCTGCGCGGCGTTCGACACGGTGATCGCCGAACGCAGCACCGACACCGGGCAGAGCTTCACCACAGCGGTGGCCGGTGGCGCGATGCAGGCGGTCACCAGCGAGGACGTGGCGGCGGCGATGTTCCGCACCGGCGCCGGTACGCTGGCATCGTTGACGGTCAGCCAGGTATCGGCCGGACGCCACAACCGCCTCTGGTTCGAGATTGATGGTGCCAGGGCCAGCGTGGCGTTCGACCAGGAAGATGCCGAGCGGCTGTGGATCGGCAAGCCCGACCAGCGCGAGGAAGTCTTCGTGCGCGGGCCGGGCGCCGGCAGTGCCGAACAGCGCCGGCTGTCGCTGTTGCCGGCCGGGCACGCGCAGGGCTACGGCCACTGCTTCGAGGCATTCGTCGCCGACACCTACCGCGCCATCGAAGGCGAGCGACCGGATGGCCTGCCCACCTTCGCAGACGGCGTGCGCTCGGCGCTGATCGTCGACCGCGTCATCACCTCGGCCAGGACCCGTGCCTGGACCGCCATCGGTTGAACCCCGGGAGCATCTCATGATGAACACGACTGCCCGCAGAACTGCCACCCTCGCCCTGCTGCTGTTCGCTGCCCTGCCCGCCCTCGCCAACGAAGCCGTCATCCCGCACAAGCCCATCGCCGTGCAGATGTACACACTGCGCAACGCCGGCCCGCTCGACCAGCAGTTGAAGATCGTCCACGACGCCGGCGTGGATGCGGTGGAAACGGTGGGCACGCAGGGCGTCAGCGCGGCCGAACTCAAGCAGTTGCTGGACCGGTATTCGATCAGGGCGATTTCCTCGCACGTGCAACTGGCCGAGCTGCGCAAGGATCTGGACGGCGTGGTGGCCTTCAACCGGTCGATCGGCAACACCACCCTGGTGGTGCCTTACCTGGACGCGAAGGATCGGCCGACCGATGCCGCAGGCTGGACCGCGCTGGGCAAGGAACTGGGCGCGATCGCCAAGCAGGTACGGGCCAAGGGCATGCGCCTGGCCTACCACAACCATGACTTCGAACTGGTCGACTTCAATGGCCGGACCGGCCTGGAACTGCTGTTCGCAGCGGCCGGGCCGGACCTGCAGACCGAGCTGGACCTGGCCTGGGTCGCGCGTGCGGGCCTGGACCCGGCGGTGATGCTCGGCAAGTTCCGCGGCCACCTGTTCGCGGTACACGCCAAAGACAATGCAGCCAAGGGCCAGGCCGAAGACGAGGGCGGCTTCGCGGCCGTCGGCCAGGGCGTGCTGGACTGGCGCGCAATCCTGCCAGCCGCCGCAGCGGCCGGCGTGCACTGGTACATCCTCGAGCACGACCAGCCACGCGATCCGGCCAAGGTCATCCAGACCGGCGCGGACTACCTGCGTGAACACCTGTCCCCCCGCCTGCCAGCCAGCGCGCAGCGCTAGTGCGCGAAGGAGTCCTGATTGAAAACGATGCTGAAAGTGGCTGTGATTCTCTGTGCGGCGATGCTGGCAACCACGGCATGGTCCAAGGACGATGCTGCAGCCGGCGCAAAGCTCTACACAGCGAACTGCACGGCCTGCCATGGTGCCGATCGCGCCGGCATGCCGGGCGCGTTCCCCGCGCTCACCGACATCGGCAAGCGCCTGGATGCCGCGCAGATCAAGGACAAGATCAGGAAGGGCGGCGGACTGATGCCGCCGTTCTCCCAGCTGTCGCAACAGGAGATCGACGACATCACCAGCTATCTGGCGAAGTAAGCCGCCAGCGTTACAGCTCGCGCACCCAGATGTTGCGGTAGCTGACTTTGGCGTCGTGCTCCTGCAGATGGATCGGCGCGCACGCATGCGGTGAATACGAGGGCGGGCCGATGTACTCGGTCCTGCCCGCCAGCACGGTGTCGTCCTGCACCAGCACACCGTTGTGCAGCACGGTGATGCGCGCGGGCGAGATGAGCCCGCCGCCCGGCGAGAAGCGCGGCGCCTTCCAGAGGATGTCGTAGGCCTGCCACTGCCCCGGTGCGCGCGAGGCGTTCACCAGCGGCATGGCCTGCTTGTAGATGGAGCCGGCCTGGCCGTTGGCATAGGTCGGGTTGTTGTAGCTGTCCAGCACCTGCAGCTCATAGAGTTCCTGCAGGAAGATGCCGCTGTTGCCCCGGTTCTGGCCGTCGAAACCCTTGGTCTCGACAGGTGTGCGCCACTCGACATGCAGCTGGATATCGCAGAAGCGCTGCTTGGTGCGGATGCCCTTGCTGCCCGGCACGATGGTCATGGCGCCGTCGGCGACGGTCCAGGGCACACGCCCGCCCTGCTCCGACTCCCACGCGGAAGCATCCTTGCCATCAAACAGCACGATGGCGTCTGAAGGAGCCTTGCCCGGCGGCGTGGCCACGATTGCAGGCACGGGCGTCCACACCTCGGTCTTTGCCGGGTCGCGCGCGGGATCTGTGCTGGCCTGCGCGAACGCCGGTGCTGCGGCCAGCACGCCGGCGGCGATCAATAGCGGCGCGATCTTCATAGCGTGATCCATCAGCTGGTCCCCCATGCGGGCGTGCCGGGAACATAGGCCAGGTCGCCATCGTAGCGGCCCGGCACGGCGACGTAACGCAGAACCTCGGTCGCGCCGACCTTGGAGGTGAAGAAGCCGAAGATGGTGAGCTGCTTGAACATCGTGAAGTAGTGCGGCATCGGCTCTCCTGCTTCGGCGGTGCCGGTTTCGGTCACCTCGACCGCGTGCTTCCTGGCCTCTGCATCCAGCGCGCGCAGCAGTTCGGTGCGGGCCTGCGGCGCAAGTGACACAAAGCGGCCGCCGGCGCGTTTTTCGATATCGACCAGGCCGGCGCGGAAAGCCGCCAGCTGCCGGGTGGTGTAGCAGTCGCTGACGAACGTCGCCATGAACGCACCGGCGCCTGCGTCTTTCGCCCCCGGCGTTTTAGTCCGCGGCAGGATGGTCTCGGCGATCTCGTCCAGCGTGCCCACATCCGTGTCGGAGAAGCGCGTCTTCGCCCCTGCGGCGGGAACCTGTGCCTGACCGAGCGCCGGCAGGCCGATCATCGCCGCGCCGGTGGCGGCGACGATCATCTTCAGCAGTTCGCGGCGATCCATCAGAGGTTCCCCGCTTTCAGTTCGCGCACGGCATGGTCGGCAGCCCGCGCGGTCAGTGCCATGTAGGTCAGCGACGGATTCACGCACGCGCTGGAGGTCATGCAGGCACCGTCGGTGACATAGACGTTGGGCGCATCCCAGACCTGGTTGTGCTGGTTCAGCACGGACGTCCTGCGGTCACGGCCCATGCGCGCGGTCCCCATCTCATGGATGCCCTTGCCCGGGGCGTAGTCGTTGTCGTGCATCTCCACGTCCTTGACGCCGGCGGCCTCCAGCATCTCGGCGGCATCGGCGGCCATGTCCTTGCGCATGGCCAGTTCGTTGGCGCGCATGGATACATCCATCGCCAGCACCGGCAGACCCCACTTGTCCTTGCGGTCCCGGTCCAGGCGGATCGTGTTGTCGTGGTGCGGCAGCATTTCGCCGAAGCCGGTCATGCCGATGCGCCAGTCACCGGGCACGGTCAGCGCCTCCTTCAGGTCGGCGCCGATGTTCAGTTCGGCGATCTCGCGCGACCACCCCGTGCGGCTGGCACCGCCCTGGTAGCCGAAACCACGCAGGTAGCCGCGCTTGTCAGCGGCCACGTTGCGGAAGCGGGGAATGTAGAAGCCACAGGGACGGCGACCGAAGTAGTACTTGTCTTCGTAGCCCTCGACCCGGCCCGAGGCGCCCGCACCGAAGTGATGGTCCATCACGTTGTGTCCCAGCTCACCCGACGATGAGCCCAGCCCACCCTCCCACACATCGGTGGCCGAGTTCATCAGCAGCCAGGTCGAGTTGAAGGAGGAGGCGTTGAGGAAGATGACCTTGGCCGTGTACTGGTAGGTCTGGCCGGTCTCTGCGTCGATGATCTCCACGCCGCGCGCCCGCTTGCGGTCCTTGTCGTAGAGCACTTCCTTGACGATCGAGAAGGGCCGCAGGGTCAGGTTGCCGGTTTTCATCGCCGCCGGCAGCGTCGCTGCCTGGGTCGAGAAGTAGGCGCCGAAGGGGCAGCCCAGGATGCACTTGTTGCGGTACTGGCAGTTGACACGGCCCTGCTCGGGCATCGGCTTGGTGATGTTCGCCGTGCGCGAGTGGATCATGTGGCGGGTGCCGCCGAAGGCCTTCCGGATCCGGGCGGCCACGTCCTTCTCGACGATGTTCAACGGGATCGGCGGAAGGAACTCGCCGTCCGGCAACACGTCCAGCCCTTCGCGCGTACCGGCGATGCCGGCGAATTTCTCCACATGGTCGTACCACGGCGCGATGTCGGCGTAGCGGATGGGCCAGTCGGTGGCGATGCCGTCCTTGAGGTTTGCTTCGAAATCCAGATCGGAAAAACGATAGCTCTGCCGGCCCCACATCAGCGAGCGGCCGCCCACGTGGTAGCCACGGAACCAATCGAACCGTTTGGTCTCGATGTACGGCGATTCCTGTTCGTCGGCCCACATGCCCTGCAGGTTCTCGGCCAGCGCGTAGTCGCGCATCAGTACCGGGAAGGCGGCCTTCATCGCCTGTGTGGGCCGGTTGCGATGCGGGAAATCCCACGGCTCCTTCATCGCGTTGACGTAGTCCTTGACGTGCTCGATGTTGCGGCCCCGCTCCAGCATCAAGACCTTCAGGCCCTTCTCGGTCAGCTCCTTCGCTGCCCAACCGCCACTGATTCCCGAGCCAACAACAATGGCGTCGTAGTGATTATCTGCCATGGGTTTCTCACCTGGGTGGATATCGTTTCAGACGTCGCAGAGGCGGATCGCCTCGCGCAATGAGGCAACGGGATCTGGCGCTGCAGGCGTGAACTCCTGCGCCAGATACCCCTTGAAACCGGTGTCGCGGATCGCGCGACAGACGGCCGGATAGTGGAGCTCCTGCTGGTCTCCGATCTCGTTCCGGCCCGGCACACCTGCGGTGTGGTAATGCTTGAAGCAGGCGTGATGCTTGCCGATGGTGGCGATGATGTCGCCCTCCATGATCTGCATGTGATAGATGTCGTACAGCAGGCCGAAATTGTCCGAGCCCAGCCGCTGGCACAGCTCTACGCCCCACGCAGAGTGGTCGCACAGGTAGTCGCGATGATCGACCTTGGAGTTCAGCAGCTCCATCACCAGCACGACGTTGCGCTTCTCGGCGTGGCCGAGGATGCGCTTGAGGCCGGCTTCGGCGTTTGCCAGGCCGGCCTGCGGATCCATGCCGTTACGGTTGCCGGAGAAGCAGATGAGGTTACGATAGCCGGCATCGGCAACCAGATCGATATGCCGCGTGTAGCGCTCCACCAGCTGATCGTGGAACTCGCGGCCGGCAAAGCCTTTGGTAAGGCCCAGCTCCGCGCCGTTGCACATCGAGCTGTATACGCCGTGGGCCTTCAGCGTGGGCCAATCCTCCGGGCCCACCAGGTCGATCGCGGCAAAACCGATGTCCTTCACCGTCACGCAAAGCTGGGCGACCGACAGCTGCGGGAAGGTCCAACGGGCCACGGAGTGCTTCAGGTTGCCCTTGAGCGGCGCCGTGGCGGCAAACGCAGGCAGAACGCCCGCCGCCCCCAAGCCAAGGCTCGCAGCAGCCGCCATGCGCAGCGCATCGCGCCGCGTGAGGCCCGGGGCCGGTCTGATCGAATGGATGGACATCCACCTGCCGGCCTCCCAACCGGTATCAAACACTGACGATTTCACTGCAATGCAATCGATTGCACCATAGGGGAGGAAATTGTCTGTTTGCAAGTCGCAGTGCACGAAAGCCGATGCTGCAGGGCACCACGGCAAGCCCGATTCCGGCATCGCAGCTGAGCGGCCAAGGTGTGCAGCGCTGCGGGGAAGCGAAGGCGCGTGAAGCTCAGTGCATTTCCCGCTCGCCCTGGGACCGGGCCAAGGCGCGCAGGTGTTGATGCCAGCGCGGTTCGAATTCCGCGTAGCTGCCGAACAGCTGCTGGAAGGCCGCTGGATTTCCGCCTCGGTGCAGAAGCAGCAGAGCTTGCCGACGATGGGCTTGGCCGTCGCCTTCCATCAGGAAGTGGACCAGGCTCCACCATGCCAGGTAGTAGCCGTTCACGTGCGCTGCGACGGGCGGCCCGCTGTCTTCCACCAGTTGCCGCAGGGTGGGCAGCGGCACATCCTCGAGGGTGGGGAGCCCGGTGCTATCGAAGCGTAGTTCGCTCAGCCACCAGACCGGGTAGCCGGCCGGATCCGGCGTGCCCACGTGCAGCTTTCCGCCTGAAAGCCTGCTGGCGCCGAAGTAGCAGGCCATGCCTTCGTTCATCCAGCGTCGCGGGGACAGGCCACTGGCCTCGGCCAGCAGCTGATGGGTCACTTCATGCAGCATCCACTGATGGGGAGCGCCGCCCTCGCCGGGGTAGGCAAAGGCGTAAGGTCGGCGGTAGTACGCCTCGGCCCATGGGCTGCTGCGGTTGTGTGCCTTGAAGTCGGCCTGGTCGCGGTACAGCACCAACTGGAAAGGCCCGGCGGTGCCCCGCTGCCCCACGGTCATCGCATACGACCGATGCAGCGCTTCCACGGCCATGCCGACCGCAGCGGTCTGTTGCGGGTTTGCGGCACTGTGGATGAGGAAGTGCGGTGTACGCGACGCCATCGCAGGCAGGCCAGGTGGCGCGGTCGTAGCTGATTGGCGCCGGGAATCGCGGTTACCGGCGTCGCCGCAGCCGCCGAGAATCAGCAGCAGGGCGACGGTGGCTATGCGGAAGCGCGTCATGTGCACCCACGCTACAACAAAAACCCCGGCAGGCGCTGGGCCTTGCCGGGGTTCTGCAGGCCGGAGCCTGGCGGGAATCAGAACGGAATATCGTCGTCAGCGAAGTCATCCATCGGCGGGGCCGACTGCTGAGGCTGCTGCTGCGGACGCTGCTGGCCGTAGCCGCCGCCCTGGTTGCCGCCCTGGTTGTAACCACCGCCCTGGCCGCCACGCGGGTTGCCACCACCGCCGCCGCCGTATTCCTGGCGCGGGGCCTGCTGGCGCTGCGGGCGCTCGCCGCCAGCGAAGTTGCCGCCGCCACCGCCGCCGCCTTCACCGCGGCCGCCGAGCATCTGCATTTCATCGGCGACGATGTCGGTGGAGTACTTCTCCACGCCGTCCTGGCCGGTGTACTTGTCGTAACGCAGGCTGCCTTCGACGTACACCGAGCTGCCCTTGCGCAGGTACTCGCCGGCGATCTCGCCGAGCTTGCCGAAGAACACGACGCGGTGCCATTCGGTACGTTCCTGCTGGTTGCCATCCTTGTCCTTGCGGACGCTGGTGGTAGCCAGGCTGATGCGGGTGATCGCCATGCCGCTCTGGGTGTACTTCACGTCCGGGTCGTTGCCGAGGTTGCCGACCAGGATGACTTTGTTGATGCCGCGCGCCATAGGTACCTTCGTCCGTTGTCCAGGGGCAGGCCGCCAGTGATAGCACGTCCCCGGGCGGGGTGCAGAGCGCTGGGGTCGCCCCCGGGAAATTTGGGGGAATGCGAGAACGGGTCATCTTATCATCCCCTCGGCCGACACCTGGGTCAGGAAAGCCCCGGCCGTGGCCGGAATCCGGCTTGCGGCCCCCGGGCACGGCACTGCGCGCGCCCTGCCCCGGCGCGCGGCGCCAGCCCGTCGGCGCCCCATGGCATCATTCCCCGATCATTTCCCTGTCGGCCCCCATGACCATCAAAGGCAAAGCCACCTCCCTGGACATCGCCCACCTGGCCGGGGTCTCCCAGCCCACGGTGTCGCGGGCCCTGCGCGGCAGCCCGATGGTCAACGCCGAGACCCGCGAGCGCATCCTGCGCATCGCCCGCGAGCTGAACTACAAGGTCGACAAGAACGCCTCCAGCCTGCGCCTGCGCAATGCCGGCACGCTGGCCCTGCTGTTCTTCGAGGACCCGACCAACGACGACTCGCTGATCAACCCGTTCTTCCACTCGATGCTGGGGTCGATCACCCGCGCCTGCGCGCTGCATGGGCAGGACCTGCTGGTGTCCTTCCAGCAGCTGTCCACCGACTGGCAGGCCGATTACGAAGACAGCAACAAGGCCGATGGCATCATCCTGCTTGGCTATGGCGACTACCACCAGTCGCGCGACCGCCTGCAGCGGCTGGTGGAACAAGGCACCCACTTCGTGCGCTGGGGCGCGGCCCTGCCCGGCCAGCCGGGGGTGTCGATCGGCAGCGACAACTTCCAGGGCGGGCATGACATCACCGCCCACCTGCTGGAACAGGGCTGCCGCCGTATCGCCTTCCTCGGCCATGCCTCCAGCCATTACCCGGAATTCCAGGAGCGCTATCGCGGCCACGTCGAGGCGCTGCGTGCGCATGGCCTGACCGCCGACCCGGCGCTGCAGCACGATGCGATCACCACCGAGGCGTCCGGGCATGAGGCGTGCCTGTCACTGCTGGCCCAGGACCGCTCCATTGATGCAATCTGCGCGGCCAGCGACCTGATCGCCATCGGTGCGGTGCGCGCACTGCGCGAGCAGGGCCTGCGGGTGCCGCAGGACGTGGCGGTGACAGGCTTCGATGACATCCCGCTGGCGGCCTCGGTGTCGCCGCCGCTGACCACCGTGCAGCAGGACACCAAGCAGGCCGGCCAGCTGCTGGTAGAGAAGCTGCTGGCGCTGATCGGCCGGCAGCCGGTGGAAGGCCAGAGCATTCCGGTGAAGCTGGTGGTGCGCGAGTCGTCGCTGCGCACGTAGCCCTTCGGTAGCGCCAAGCCATGCTCAGCATGCATGCGTGGGACGCAAGGCCGACGACAGCCGGGCATGGCCCGGCTCTACAGGACCTGCATCGCTACGCGCCGCCCGGCATGGCCGTGCGTACCGCCATGCTGAATTCATCCAGCAGGAAGGGCTTGGCGATCATCGCCATGCCTTCGTCGAGGAAGGCCGCGCGCTCCTGCGCCTTTTCCGCATAGCCGGTCATGAACAGGATGGGCAGCTTCGGCCGCGATTGCCGCGCGATCTCCGCCAGCTGGCGCCCGTTGAGTCCGGGCAGCCCGACATCGGTGACCAGCAGATCGATGCTCTGCGCCGAAGTGAGGATGGGAATCGCCGCATCGGCATCACCCACCACCTGCGCGTGATACCCCAGGTCTTCCAGCACCACCGTCACCAGCATCCGTACCTGCTCGTCATCCTCCACCACCAGGATGGACTGGCCGGCGCCGCGCCGGATCGGCTGCGAAGGCGCGGGCACGTCCTCCACAACGGCCTCCGACAGGGGAATGAACAGCAGCACCGTCGTCCCTTCGCCGACATTGGACTGGATGGCGATGTGGCCACCGGATTGCTGCATGAAGCCATACACCATCGACATGCCCAGCCCCGTTCCCTTGCCGATGGGCTTGGTGGTGAAGAAGGGCTCGAACGCACGCTCGACCACTTCCGGCGCCATGCCGGCACCGGTGTCGGCCACCTCCACCAGTGCGTAGTCGCCGGCAGGCACGGCCGTGTACTGGCCTTCCCTTACGCTTACCGACGAGGCACGCAGAGTCAGATCGCCGCCGTCCGGCATCGCATCCCGCGCGTTGATGGCCAGGTTCAGCAGCGCGCTCTCGAACTGGTTGGCATCCAGCGTGGCGTGCAAGGGCAGCGGCGAGGGCTCGGCGCGGATGCGCACCGCTTCGCCCAGGGTGCTGTGCAGCAGGTGCTGCACCGACACCAGCAGCGTATTGAGCTCGACCGGCCGCGCATCCAGCGACTGCCGTCGTGAGAACGCCAGCAGGCGCTGGGTCAGTGCCGCCGCACGCTGGGCCGAGGCGGTAGCGGTGTCGAGAAAACGTTCGAGGTCGTCGACCCGGCCCATGTCCAGGCGCAGCCGGACGATGTCCAACGCGGACAGGATGCCGGTCAGCATGTTGTTGAAATCGTGGGCGATGCCGCCGGTCAGCTGGCCGATCGCCTCCATCTTCTGCGACTGCCGCAATGCAGCGTCGCTGGCCTCGCGCGCCGCCATCTGCGCTTCCAGTTCACGGGTGCGCTCGGCCACCATCGCCTCCAGCGCGTGCGCGTGCTGTTGGCTGCTGGCAAGGGCCAGCTTGGCTGCGGTGATATCGGTGACGAACACGTGGAAGCCGTCGATGCGCCCCTCGCCATTGCGGCGCGGCGAGTAACGCACTTCGCAGTCCCGGCGCCCATACACGCGATGTGGCCAGACGATCTCGAACATCGCCTCGCGACCGGCCAACGCGGCTTCCATCGCCGGGCGACGCTGCTGCCACACGGTCTCGCCGATGACCTCGCGCACGTGCCTGCCGATGACCTCGCCGGTGGCCAGTTCGAACCAGCTTTCGTAGGCCTTGTTGGCGAAGCGGAAGCACAGCGCGCGGTCCACGAATGCGATCAGCACCGGCATCGCATCGGCGATCAATCGCAGCTCGGACTCGCTGCGCGCCAGCGCCGCACGGCCATCGGCCAAGGCGGTGACCTGGTCGCGCACCACGAACTGCTTGCCGCGCGCGCGCAGCGCGCCCTGCACCGCGCTGAGCAACGACATGCTGCCCAATGGCCGGTCCATTTCCACCACGTTGATCGAGCCGGGCAACAACGGTTCACGGGTGGAACGCCGGTAGGAACGCGCCGAGCGCAGCAGGATGAACGGA
This sequence comes from Stenotrophomonas sp. G4, assembly GCF_003428825.1. Classification (NCBI taxonomy): domain Bacteria; kingdom Pseudomonadati; phylum Pseudomonadota; class Gammaproteobacteria; order Lysobacterales; family Lysobacteraceae; genus Stenotrophomonas; species Stenotrophomonas sp. G4. Next base: position 1,147,377 of record NZ_CP031741.1, on the reverse strand, counting down.
ATGTCCGACCAGGTGGGCTGCTGCTGCAGCGCCTGCAGCAGTACCTCGCTGCCGCGTGCCACCGCTTCCTGGGTGACCACAACCAGCCCGGTGCAGTCATCGAGTTGCTCAGCCAGCACTTCCAGGCTTGGCGCGATGCCTGTCCTCAACCCTGCGCCGGCCAGCACCGCCGCGATGCTGTCGGCATCACGGCCGAAGGGAGCGACGATACGGACAACGGTGCCGCCCTCATCGCTATCGGACATCGGACTGGCCCAGCAGCGCTGCGCTGTCGCCGACGAACTCCGGCGTGCCGGTGAGGATGCCCTGGAAATCGGCCAATGCGGCACTGACCGTGATGCCGCGCCCGTCGATCTTCAGTTCGCGGATGGTGTCTTCATGCGCACCGCCGCGGTTCTTGATCACCGAGATCGCCTTGCGGATGCGCCCCTTGGCTTCGAAGAAGCGGAACAGCACCACCGCATCGGCGATGTAGGACACGTTGAGGCTGCCGGTGGACATGGTGCCGACCAGCCCATGCTGCGGGTTGATCATGAAGGTCGCCACACCCTTCTGGTTGAGGTAGGACAGCATCTCGTGCAGCTGCAGCATCAGCTGCTTTTCCTGCGGCATGGCGGTCACGTAGCCGTTGAGGCTGTCGATCACCAGCACGCGGCAGTCGCGCTCTTCCACGGACTTGCGCAGGTTCCAGGAGAACTCCCCGGGCGACACTTCAGCCGGGTCGATCTGCAGGATCTCCAGCAGGCCGGAGCGCAGGTGCTTTTCCAGGTCGATATCCAGCGCCGAAGCGCGTGCCAGCAGCGTGCCCACGCGCTCGTCGAACTCGAAGATGCAGCTGCGCTCGCCTCGCTCGCAGGCGGCCCACACGTACTGCAGCGCCACGTTGGTCTTGCCGCTGCCGGCCGGGCCGGTCAACAGGGTGGAGGTACCGCGCAGCGGACCGCCGCCCAGCAGCCGGTCGATCTCGGCCACGCCGCTGCTGATGGGCGTTCCGACGAACCGTCCGTGATGCTCCGAGGCGATCAGGCGGGGGAAGATCTGCACGCCACCGCGACGGATCACCATGTCGTGGTAGCCGGCAACGAAATCGACGCCCCGCAGCTTCTGCACCTGCATGCGGCGCCGCGCAGGGCCGAAGTCCAGGGTCAGGCGCTCCAGCGAGACCACGCCGTGGCACAGGCTGTGCAGCTGGCCGTCGCGCTCATCGCCGCTGGACGTCAGGTCGTCCACCAGGAAAACCGTCGCACTCTTGGGCGCGAAGAACTGCTTCAGTGCGAGGATCTGCCGACGATAGCGCAGCGAATCCTGCGCCAGCAGGCGCAGTTCCGACAATGAATCGAACACCACCCGGGTCGGCCCGATGCTGTCCACCTTGGACATGATCAGGTTGACCGTCTCGTCCAGCTCCATTTCCCACGAATGCAGCACCGACTGCAGGCGGCCATTGCCCATTGCCCCTTCGGCCGAACCCAGCTCGAACAGGTGCAGACCGTCCAGCGACCAGCCGTGCGCCAACGCGACTTCGCGCAGCTCCTCGGCGGTCTCGGACAGGGTGATGTAGAGGCAGCGCTCGCCGCGCCGCAGGCCTTCCAGCAGGAACTGCAGGGACAGCGTGGTCTTGCCGGAGCCCGGCGGCCCCTCAAGCAGGTACAGCCGCGCCTGCGGCAGCCCGCCACCAATGATGCTGTCCAGTCCTTCAATTCCGGTTGTGATCCGCATGCGTGCCTGCATCGACGTCGACGTTTGAGGGGGAAAGCCTATCGGCGCCCCTGTCGACGGGTTGTGTGATCCAGCGCACCGCTGTTAACGCATTCAGGAAGCTTTCACGAGCACAACCGGCGGGAGATGACGATGAAGTGGGCCGGCTACCAAGGGCTCCGTCTTCCTGCAGCGCCCACGCGTGGGGTGGAGTGATCGGAAAGCAGATCCGCGCCATGCGTGGATGGGATCGCCAGCTGCGCCAAGTGGACGTCACCGGCCGCAGCGCTGCCAGCTCACTCTTGCGATCGGGGGACTATCGCGCCTGTCTTCGGCCCCAGCAGCGCCAACAGCACATAGACCACGATCGAGGCGACCGTACCCAACGCAGCCGGCAGACCGAACGGCCACGGCGACCGCCCCTGCAGCCTTGCCCAAGCGCCCAGGTGCCAGGCCGCCCCCAGGTTGATCAGCCAGGCGATGACAAATACCGGCCACTGCACGAAACCGGCTGCGCGCAGCAGCGGCGTGGCAATGAGCGCAGCCACAATGGCACCGATCAACAGGACCAGGGCAAGACGGGAATGCCGGGCCGAGGCGGTGCTCATGCGCTCAACCCGCGGACCATCACCAGCACCGGGAAGCCACGCGTGTCGGACTCGACAACGGGCTTCCACCCCAATCGCGCATACAGACCACCGTCCAGCGACTCGGTCTGCAGGTAGAGCTGCGATATGCCCATCGACCGGGCGTGCTTCACTGCGCGCTCGACAAGCGTGCTGGCCAACCCTCGCCCGCGTTGGCTGTCGGCCACATACACACTTCCCAGCCAATGCTCATACTCGGGAAAACCGGGCATCTCACCGCGCTTGAGCTGCACGGCGCCGACCACCTGCCCATCGTCGATTGCCGCCAGTACATGCGGGAATCCCTGCGCGTCCTTGGGCCTGCACAGACGCAGACGCTCATCTTCCAGAGTGAAGCCTGCATCCTTTCCCCACTGCGCGTGATACCACTGCGCCAGCTGCTCGCACTCCGGCGCCGCTGGCGCCAGCATCCTGAACTCCATGGGCAACCTCGCTGTCCTGTTCGTCCTTCAGGCAAGCATGCTTCACGTCTGCAGCCACTGCAAATTGTTGACCCGCCGACACCGCGCATGGGCTCGGGCTACAGCGGGCGGGCATTGCAATCAGCCCTGCGCGAAGTCCTTCAGGATCTCGCCGACGCCGTTGGGCGAGATCTCGAAGCCCAGCGTAGTGCCCGGATTGATCACCACGCCGTAGCCGCCCGGCACGCGACGCAGCACGTCCAGCATCAGCCAGCGGACCTGATGCTCGGCCTGCTGGCTGTAGATGCCCACCCGTGCCGGATCGGTGAATACGGCCACGTGCAGGGTGCCCTGCTTGTCGAACAGCAGCGGGTCGAAGCCACTCCCATCGGGTGTGACCAGGCTGCCGGTCAGCAGCACCACCTGGGAAGCGACGAAGGCCTCCATGAACGCCCGGATCGGCACCGTTCCGTCCATCGCGGCCTTGAGCAGGGTTTCGATCGGGGTCTGCGGGGCAAGGTCGGTCATGGCGGTACAGGCGCGGCGTCAGGGGGTGCCTATTGTGCCGGATGCCGCCACACCGGGTAGTGCCGGCCGCTGGCCGGCAAACTGCATTGGGTCCAACGACGAAGAGGCTGCCGGCCAGCGGCCGGCACTACCGTTTCCGAAGTCGCTGGTCGCGCGCCTGCTGATCGGCCATGGCCTTGTCCAGTTCGGCCTGCAGGGCCGGCTGCTGCACGTCCGCATCCAGCACAAACACCTTCACCCCGTGCGCCGGCACCTCCGCCTTCAGACTGCTCTTCACCGCCACCTGGCCACCGTCCAGCGCGTCGCGCCAGAGGCCGGGCTGCAGGTAGCGGTCGACGCTGAAGGTCTTTGCGGCATCGCCCTTGTTCAGCAGCACCAGCGCGGTCTGCGCCACGTCGCCATGCTGCAGCACACGGAAGAACACCGCTTCATCGCCCTGCAGACGTTCGTTCACCTGCAGGCCGCGCTGCAACGCCGGCGTGCTCCCGCGCAGCTTGGCGATGCGCTGCAGCGGGGCGAAGATCGGGCTCTGCGGGGCTGCATCCACCCGCGGCTGGCCGAAGTAGGCACGGTTGCCGGCGTGCTCCGCACGGCCGCGCATGAAGCCGGTTTCCGATCCGTAATAGACCACCGGAATGCCGCGTGCGGTGAACAGCCAGTTGTGCGCGTCGATGAAGCCGCTGTCGCTGGCCTGCAGGCGTGGCATGTCGTGGTTGTCGTAGAAGCTCATCAGCTCATACGGGTTGGCGTACGGGCCAGCGGTCAGGTGCAGCGGCTCGGCCAGCGTTTCAAAGCCCTTGCCGGCGCTGCCGAAGGCCTGCTCCAGCGCGCCGCGCAGCGGGAAGTCGAGCACGCTGACATTGGCGTTGGCCGGCCAGGTGTGTTCGGCGATGCTGGCGGCGTTGTAGTCGAACGCTTCGCCGAACATGAACATGCCCGGGTGCTGCGCGCGGATGCGGTTGACGAACTCGTGCCACCACGGATGCGGCAGCCAGCCGATGGTGTCGATGCGCAGCGCATCCACACCCTGCGCGGTCCACTGCAGGTACGCCCCCACCAGGTAGTCCATCACTGCCGGGTTGTCCTGGTTGAAGTCGCTCAGCTCGGCCAGGTTGCCATCGAAGATCGAGCCGTCCTTGCTGTCGACCGGGCCGATGTTGTTGTAGAACGCGTGCAGCGGATTGTGCTTCGGGTCCAGCTTCTGTGGCGGCAGGTTCTGGTGGTCGGCAATCAGCCTGCCGTCCTTGTCGAAGATCTGGCCGAACTGCGGCTGCCGCTTGGGCATGGTCCAGGCCGGCGAACCATGGTTGCCGACGATGTCCAGCACCACCTTCAGGCCGGCGCCGTGCAGGCCCTTGGTCAACCCGGCAAAATCCAGGTCCCTGCTCGGCAGGTGCTCGTCCAGCGCGTAGAAGTTGATGCCCCAGTAGCCGTGGTAGCCGGTCTTGCCACGGTCGGTCAGGGTGCTGGTACAGCTGATCGGCTTGCTGCCGGTGAAGGCTTCATCCGGGTTGTCGACGATGGGGGTGATCCACACCGCGCCGAAACCGAGGTTGCGGATGTAGTCGGCGTTGTCGAGCACACCACGGAAATCGCCACCGAGATAGCCGATGTTGCCGTCCACCTTGTCCGGGCATGGCACCGGAATATCGAAGGTACGATGCGTGCCGCCCTGGTCGCGATGGTCGTTGGACCGATCGCCGTTGACGAAGCGGTCGGTGACCACGAAGTACACCGCGTCACTGGCGAACGGCTCGGTGGTACCAACGTAGGACGGACGTGGCGCAGCCACGGCATGGCCAGCGAACAGCACAAGGGATACAGCAACAGACAGGGCACCACGCATCACACCACCTCCGGACGGGACGGAACCCGCAACACGCACAGACCGGCAATCAACAGACTGCAGCCACCCAGCACCAGGACATGCATCGGCTGGCCACCCAGCCATGCGCGCAGGGCGAAACCAAGCGCGCTGGCCGCGACCAGCTGCGGGATCACGATGAAGAAATTGAAGATGCCCATGTACACACCCATCTTCGCCGCCGGAACGCTGTCCGACAGCAGCGCATAGGGCAGCGACAGGATCGAGGCCCAGGCAAAGCCGACGCCGACCATCGGCAGCAGCAGCCACTGCGGATCCTCGATGAACATCATCGAGATCAGCCCTGCCCCACCCAGCCAGAGGTTGACCAGGTGGCTCCAGCGCAGGCCGATCGCCCGCACCATCGGCGGGATCAGCAGCGCGGCCAGTGCGGCGAAACCGTTGTAGGCACCGAACAGCACGCCCACCCAGTTGGCACCTTCGTTGTAGGCCGCCGATTCGACATCGGTGGAGCCGAAATGCATGCCGGCCACTGCGCGCGTGGTGAAGATCCACATCGCGAACAGGGCGAACCACGAAAAGAACTGCACCCAGGCCAGCCGGCGCATGGTGATCGGCATCGCGCGCAGGTCGCCGACGATGGCGGCCAGCATGTGCGTGCCCGGCAGTACCCGCGCCGCCGCCAGCAGTGCGCCGTAACCCGCGCACAGGCCGGCCAGCACGTACAGCATCCTGTCGCCGTGGCGCCACGCGATCAGTGCCGCCAGCAGCACGCCGAGACCAAGCCACAACGCAACCTGCGCCCACGGCGCAGGGCCGGTCACCGCGGCCCCGGCGTGATGCGCCGGCGGTTCGGCGTCGTCGAAGCTGGCCAGCTCGTCGGGCGAATACTCACGGGTGCTGACCACCGTCCAGGTGATCGCCGCCAGCAGCACCACCGCGCCGAAGTAGAACGCATAGCGCACGGTATCGGGCACCTCGCCCGCCGCCGCCGTGTTGGCAACACCGAAGTGGGCCAGGATGAAGGGCAGGAAGCTGGCAACGATCGCGCCGACGCCGATGAAGAAGCTCTGCATCGCATACCCCGCCGGGCGCTGCCGTGGTGCCAGCTGGTCACCAACAAAGGCGCGGAACGGCTCCATCGACACATTGATCGAGGCGTCCAGCACCCACAGCGTGCCGGCCGCGATCCACAGCGTCGGCGAGTTCGGCATCACCAGCAGGGCCAGCGTGGTCAGCACCGCGCCGATCATGAAGAACGGGCGGCGCCGTCCCCAGCGTGTCCACGTGCGGTCGGACAGGTAGCCGATCACCGGCTGCACCAGCAGGCCGGTCAGCGGCGCGGCGATCCACAGTCCGGGCACCGCGTCCATGTCCGCACCCAGCGTTTCGAAGATGCGGCTGGCGTTGGCGTTCTGCAGGGCAAAGCCGAACTGGATGCCAAGGAAGCCAAAGCACATGTTCCAGATCTGCCAGAACGACAACTGCGGCTTTGCAGGACGGCTCATCGTGCATCCTCTGCTGCCGCCACCGGCGCAATCTTCAGCGCCTGCACCTGGGCCTGGTTCAGCACGCCATCACGACCGCCCTTGCCGCCGGTGTAGTGCGCGAAGTGCTGCAGCGCGCTCATGTTGAAGCCCTCTTCCAGCGTCACCGTGCAGCGGCCCTTGGGTACCGCGAAGGTTGCCGCGGTCGAGTCCTGCGCCGCCACGCTGTGCGGCAGCGTTACCGTGTGCCGCTGCGGAGGCTGGCCCTTGCACTGCACGGCCAGCTGCTTCACCGCCGCGGTCACACCGGTGTTGATCGGGCCGTTCGGGTTGCTGTACTGCAGGCGCAGGCGCACGTGGCCCGCCCTGGCTGCATTGAACTGCCATTGCCGGCTGCCCCGCAGCACCTGCTGCGGGCCGACGCAGACCATCGGGCTGTGCAGGGATTCCAGCGCACCTTCGCGCCGGGTCAGGCTCAGGCAGTGCTGCAGGCCATCATCGCCGACGCGCACCTGGCCCTTGCTGGCCGTGGCCGCGACACCGTCCTGCCAGAGGACCTGGCCGGCAGCCACCGCGACCGACCAGCCCTTGCCACTGCGCTTTGCCCGGGGTGCCAGCGGCGTGGCCGGTGCTCGTGCATTGGCATCGGCACGCGGCACATCACGTCTCACGGCTGCCGGTGCAGCGACCAGCTGCACGGTGGTCGTGGCGCCGCGCGTGCGGGTTTTGCCTGCGACCAGCAAGCCACCATCCACCTGCTTCGGGCGCTCCAGCACATAGCGCTTGCCGCCCGCCTCCAGGCTGATCCGCTTCTGCTTTCCGAACAGCTCCGGCACCAGCTCGGCCGGCAGCTTGGGCTGCACGCGACCGTCGTCCTGCACGCCGAACACGCCTTCGGTGACCATCGACAGATAGCCGGCCACCGACCACAGCTGGCGCTCGGAGTTGACCACCGGCCCGCTCAACGCACCTTCGTCCACGTGCACGGCCTGGCTGACCAGTTCGTAGTTCTCCATGTTGGAACCGGCCAGCGCCGCCCCTTGCATCAGCGAGCGGATCTCGGCAGCAATGCGCGGCGCATCGTCCACCTTGCGCGCCGCGCGCAGCGAGTACGCGCTCACGAACGGCCAGATCGCACGGTTGTGGTAGATCGGCTGCTGCGCTTCCTGCGGCCACACCACCGGGCTGCCGGCAGCCCCCATCGGATAGCCCGCCAGCGCCCGACGCGCACGCTCAGCAGGCAGCACGTCAGCGAGGATGCCCAGCGACAGGCCGAGCAGATCGATCTTGGCGTACGGCACCGGGTGCGCCGCTTCGCCGATGTAGCTCATGTACTGGCCCATGTCTTCGCGCCAGAAGCGCGCGTCGATCTGCACCGCCAGTGCATCGGCCCAGGCCCTGTACTGCTCGCTGCGCTCGTCGCCCAGCTGCGCGGCCATCTGCTGCGCCAGGCGCAGCGCCTGGTAATGCAGCACGTTGGTGGACAGCGCATAGGAATCACCGATGAAGCGCACGTCCTCGCGCGTCCAGTCCGGATAGGTCTGCTCGCGCCAGTCAAGGAACGAGGTCTCGCCGCGATACAGGCCCATCTGCGCGTCGAAGACCATCGCCCGGTCCTGCGCCAATGTGCCCTGCAGGGCCTGCCAGACCTGCTCGGCAAACGCAGGATCATCCAGCAGGTGTCGGGCAGCGAGGAACCACACCACGCGGTCGCTGCTGATCGGCCAGCTGCCACCGGACCCGGTGTCCTGGGCCACGAACAGGCCGGGCGTATGCCCGTCGCGCGCCGCCGACAACTTGAACTGCAGCGACTGACGGGTGCGCTTCGGGTCCAGCTTGGCCAGCGCCAGATCGGCTGCAAAGCTGACGTCACGCGTCCACACATATGGCCAGCGCGCGCCGGTCTGGAAGCACTCGCACGGTACCGGACGGCCTTCGTCGAAGGCCGGATCGCGGATGGCATCCACCCGGTCCTGGTCCATTTCCTGCTGGGCCAGCGCGAACAGCGCATCGAACATCACGCTGCCGGTCCGGCTGCGCATGGGCGCGGCGGCGATGCGCACCTCACCCTTCGGCGCATGCAGCACGAAGCTGCCCTTGGCAGCGGATTCGGCGCGCGCCTGGCGGCCGTCGAATGTCAGGTCGGCCGCGTGCGCGGTCGTCCCCAGCGCTGCCCCCAGGGCAGCGGTCAGGCAAATGATCTTCAGCATCGAAGCGGCAGACCGGCTTGCGCCCGTCGACCTCCCTCCCTCTCTGCACCGTTGTGGGTCCGCACTGCCGTTGCCGGCGTGCGGGCGCGGCACCTCCCTCAAGGTGCCCTGGCCCCATGGTAGACGCGGGGCTGTCGGCTGCGTCCAGCTGCATACGTATTCATGGCGTGCAGTACCGGCAGGCCTGTCGGCCTGGCTTATGGTCCGGGTCTGTCAACGGCGCCTTGGGAGGGGAAATGCCGATGTCACCCACAACGGTACGCGTAGTGTTCGCGCACGCTTTCGGCCTGGCCCTGCTGGGATGGGCCGCGCTGGCACAGGCGGCGGCACCGCAGATCGCCAGCGTCGAATCACCGGACAAGGTGCTGAAGGTCAGCCTGGTGCTGGACGGCGGTACCGCGCGCTACCGCGTCGAGCGCCTCGGCCAGACCGTGGTGGCCGATTCGAAGCTGGGTTTTGAACTGCGCGATGGTCGCCTCGACCGCGACTTCAGCCTGCTGGCGCAGGAACGGCGCAGTGTCGACGACAGCTGGGAACAGCCCTGGGGCGAGCGCCGGCTCACCCGCAACCACTTCAACGAACTGACCGTGCACCTGGCCGAAACCACCGGCAGCAAGCGCCGGCTGGACCTGGTGTTCCGCGTCTACGACGACGGCCTGGGCTTCCGCTACGTGTTCCCCGAGCAACCGAACCTGCGCGAAGCGATCATCGATGACGAGCTGACCGAGTTCGCCATCGCGCCGGAGTCCACTGCATGGTGGATACCCGCGGGCGAGCCGATCCATTACGAATACCTGTACCAGCGCACCCCGCTGCGCGAAATGCCGCTGGCGCACACGCCGATGACCCTGCGCAGCCACGACGGCCTGCACGTGGCCATCCATGAGGCGGCACTGGTCGACTACGCGGGCATGTGGCTGCGCCGCACCGAGGGCCAGCGCCTGCGCGCCCAGCTTTCGCCTTCGGCCGAAGGCTGGAAGGTGCGCCGCGCCCTGCCCTTCGCCACGCCATGGCGTACCCTGCAGATCGCCGACCGTGCCGGCGGCCTGGTCGAGTCCGACCTGATCCTCAACCTCAACGAGCCCAATGCGCTGGGCGATGTGAGCTGGGTGAAACCGGCCAAGTACCTGGGCGTGTGGTGGTCGATGCACCTGGATGAAGAGAGCTGGGCGACCGGCCCGAAGCATGCGGCCACCACCGCGAAGACCCGGAAGGTGATCGATTTCGCCGCCGCGCACGGCTTCCGTGGCGTGCTGGTGGAGGGCTGGAATCCAGGCTGGGACGGCAACTGGGTCGGCAACGGTTACGACTTCGACTTCACCCGCGCCACGCCGGATTTCGACATCGAATCATTGTCGGCGTACGGGCTGAAGAAGGGCGTGCACCTGATCGGCCACCATGAAACCGGCTGCGCGATCGAACACTACGAAGACCAGCTGGGTGCTGCGCTGGATCTGTATGCGCGGCTGGGCGTGGACCAGTTCAAGACCGGCTACGTCTGCGACGACGGCCAGGTTGATCGCCGCAATCCGGCCGGCGGCCCGCTGTGGCGCGAGTGGCACGACGGGCAGTTCATGGCCCGCCATCACCTGAAGGTGGTGCAGGAAGCCGCCCGCCGGCACCTGTCGGTGAACCCGCACGAGCCGATCAAGGACACCGGCCTGCGCCGCACCTACCCGAACTGGATTTCCCGCGAGGGCGCACGTGGCATGGAATACAACGCCTGGGGCCAGCCACCGAACCCGCCCGAGCATGAGGTCAACCTGGTGTTCACCCGCATGCTGGCCGGGCCGATGGATTACACGCCCGGCATCCTCAGCCTGAAGGGCCGCCACGGCCAGGCCATTCCCAGCACGCTGGCCCGCCAGCTGGCCCTGTATGTGGTGCTGTACAGCCCTATCCAGATGGCTGCCGACCTGCCCGAGCGCTACCTGCAGCACCGCCAAGCGTTCCGCTTCATCGAGGACGTGGCGGTGGACTGGGAGCAGAGCCGCGTGCTCGATGGCGAGGTCGGCGACTACGTGACGATCGTGCGCCGCGACCGCAACAGCCGCGACTGGTTCCTGGGCAGCATCACCGACGAGAACGGCCGCGTGCTGCCGGTGTCGCTGGGTTTCCTGGAGCCGGGCGTGCGCTACCGCGCCGAGGTCTACCGCGATGGCGATGGCGCGGATTTCCGCAGCAATCCCTTTGCCTTCAAGCGCGAAACCCGCGTGGTCAGCAGCACCGATTCACTCACCCTGGTGCTGGCGCCGGGCGGCGGACAGGCCATCCGCTTCACACCGCTGTGAATGCGCCGGTAATGCCAACCGCTGGCTGGCAACCATCCACGTCGCAACGATGCCGGCCAGTGGCCGGCACTACCGGAATGATGATCTGGAATCGATTACAACCCTGCAAACGCCATTGAATACGTATGCAGGGTGATTCCCACGAAGAACGCGCTGCCTACCATAGCGGCGACGACAGCGGCCACCGCGTCGCACGTCCTCGACACCATCGGGACGACCACGAATCGCACTACAACATTGCCTGGGAGGGGAAAATGTTGAACCACAAGCGCAGTGCGCTGAGCATCGCGTTGGCCGTCGTACTGACGCCATCGCTGGCAGCAGCGCAGTCCACGCAGAGCACGGCAACCCCGCCAACCGGCACCGCCGCCACCAACCTGGACACCGTGCAGGTCACCGGCATCCGTCGCGGCATCGAGAGCGCCATCGCCACCAAGCAGGACGCCACCTCGGTGGTCGAAGCCATCTCCGCCGAGGACATCGGCAAGCTCCCCGACGTCAGCATCGCCGAATCGATCTCGCGCCTGCCTGGCCTTGCCGCACAGCGTGTGGCCGGTCGTGCGCAGGTGATCAGCGTGCGCGGCCTGTCGCCGGATTTCGCCACCACCCTGCTCAACGGGCGTGAAGTGGTCAGCACCGGCGACAACCGCGGCGTCGAGTTCGACCAGTATCCGTCCGAGCTGGTCAACGGCGTGACCGTGTACAAGACCCCCGATGCAGCGCTGGTCGGCCAGGGCCTGTCGGGCACCATCGACATGCAGACCGCACGTCCGCTCAGCTTCCCCGACCGCGTCATCGCCGTCAGCGGCCGCTACCAGAAGAGCTCGCTGGGCCGCGCCGCCGACACCGACCCGTACGGCAACCGCTTCAGCGCCAGCTACATCGACCAGTTCCTGGACAAGACCCTCGGCATCGCCATCGGCTACGCGCACAGCGACATGCCGATCCAGGAAAACCAGGTCGGCCTGTACGAGCCATGGACCACTGAGCACACCGACGCAGGCAACCGCCCGGGCGTTGCCGCTGGCACCTACTTCACCGACGGCATCAAGGCGCTGCGCCGCACCGGCAACAACAAGCGCGACGGTGTGATGGCCACGATCCAGTTCCGGCCGAACAACAGCTGGACCAGCACCTTCGACGCGTTCCATACCGAAGCGGAGCAGATCGACACCGCCAACCAGTTCGAGCTCAACCTCAGCAACTACAACGGTGGCTACACCCCGGGCCTGCTGATCAGCAACCCGCAGGTCAATGCCGATGGCACCTTCACCGGTGGCACCGCCAGTGGCGTGTACCCGCTGGTGCGCGGCATGTACAACAAGCGCAAGGACAAGATCGATGCGTTCGGCTGGAACAACGAGTTCACCTTCGGCAGCGTCAAGCTGGTCGCCGACCTGAACTATTCCAAGGCCACCCGTGACGAACTGAACCTGGAAAACAACCTGCAGCTGACCCCGATGCCGCAGCTGGATACGGTCGGTGTGCAGTTCCGCCAGGATGGCTTCTCGCAGATCAGCCCGGGCCTGAACTACTCCAACCCGGACGCGCTGTTCCTGACCAACACCATCTACGGTTCTGGTTACGGCAAGGTGCCGAAGGTGGAAGACCGCCTGAAGGGCGGCAAGCTGGCCGCGACCATCGCCCTGCCCGAAGCAATGGCGTCGTGGGCACCGGATCTGGATATCGGCGTGAACTATGCCGACCGCCGCAAGGTGAAGACCCAGTCCGAAGGCAACATCCTGCTGGGCGCGCAGGGCGATGCCAACATCGCATCGGATCTGCAGTACCGCCCGGTCAACCTCGGCTTCGCCGGCCTGGGCACGATCCCGGCCTGGAACGTGCCGGGCGCGGTCGGCCGCTACATGACCTTCAACCCGGTCGACAACCTGGACTACCTGATTCCCAAGTCGTGGACGGTGCAGGAAAAGATCACCACCGCCTGGGCGCGCCTGAACATCAACACCGACATCGGTGTGGTGGGCGTGCGCGGCAATATCGGCGTGCAGATGCAGCACACCGACCAGAGCTCGGACTCGCGCTACTGGGACAGCTCGCAGGCGGCCGGCAACAACATCCAGCCCTACTCGGACGGCCGCACGTACAACGACTGGCTGCCCAGCTTGAACCTGGCCTTCATGTTCCCGCATGAGCAGACCCTGCGTTTTGCCGCAGCCAAGCAGGTCGCGCGCCCGCGCGTGGACCAGATGCGCGCGGGCCTGGAGTTCGGCGTGGATACCGGTACCGGTCGCCCCGGCGGCAGTGGCGGCAACCCGCTGCTGGACCCGTGGCGCGCCACCGCGCTGGACCTGTCCTACGAGAAGTACTTCGGTGAGAAGGCCTACGTTGCCGCAGCGATCTTCTACAAGGACCTGAAAAGCTACGTCTACACCCAGTCGGTGGACAACTACGACTTCACCGGCCTGCTGGGCGACTATGTACCGCCGCCGGGCATGGTGGTGCCGGTGCTGCCGACCGGCACGTTCTCGACCCCACAGAACGGCAAGGGCGGCACCCTGAAGGGCCTGGAGCTGACCGCGTCGTTCCCGCTGGAGATGCTGACCGACAGCCTGCGTGGCTTCGGCGTGCAGGCCAGCGCGACCTTCAACAAGAGCGACATCCAGATCCTGGATCCGGAAAGCGCATCCAGCGTGGGCACCGACCCGATCAGCCTGCCCGGCCTGTCCAAGCGCGTGTACAACTTCACTGCCTACTACGAGCGCAGTGGCTTTGAAGCACGCGTGAGCCAGCGCCGCCGTTCGGACTTCATCGGCGAGATCGGCAACTTCAACGGCAACCGCACCCTGCGCTATGTCGTGGGCGAGAACGTGACCGATGCGCAGATCAGCTACACCTTCAGCGACAGCAGCAGCCTGCATGGGCTGACCCTGCTGCTGCAGGGAAGCAACCTGACCAACGAGCCGTACCGCACCTACGCCGGCACCAAGGATCGCCCGCTGGAGTACATCGAGTGGGGCCGCACCTACATGCTGGGCGTGAACTACAAGTTCTGAGGTAGCGCCGGGCCATGCCCGGCGACAGGACACAGGGAACAGGACCGGGAACCCGCTGCGCAGGCAGCGGGTTTTCTTTTGTGCGCACAACGCCCTGGCCAGTGAAGCGTGATCGGTACGGCCTATCCACGCATGGCGTGGATCTACCCGGTCGCATCGCAATCGATGCGTGGCGGGGATCCATTCGGCATATCTCCGGTAGATCCACGCCATGCGTGGATGCTCTGCACCGGAACCGCGCACACAAAAAAGGGACGGGGCGCTTCGGCCCCGTCCCCGCAAGTACCGCCACCGGAGAAATCGGTCAGCTGCGTCGTGCGCAATACACCGCACGCGGCGGCAGCTGCAGTTCATTGCCCTGCACCGTCCCCGCATCCGGGCCCGGCACAGCCACCTGCTGCCAGTTGCCCGCCGGCAGCGGATGGCTCACCGCTTCGGCCGACAGGTTGAAGGCCAGCAGGAGAGTTTCATCTGCAAGCATACGCTCGAACAGCAGCACTGGCTCGGCACTGTCCAGGAACCGGATGTCACCGTGCAGCAGGGCCGGCTGGGTACGGCGCCAGGCCAGGAAGCCGCGGAAGGCCGACAGCACCGAATGCGGATCCTGCGCCTGCACCGCCACGGCCGCCGCCTGGTGCTCGGCCGGGATCGGCAGCCACGGTTTGCCGGTGGTGAAGCCGGCCAGCGGCGCGTCGATCCACGGCAGCGGCGTGCGGCAGCCGTCACGCCCCTTGAAGTTGGGCCAGAAGGTGATCCCGTACGGGTCCTGCAGCGCCTCGAACGGCACGTCGGCCTCGGCCAGGCCCAGTTCCTCGCCCTGGTACAGGCAGACCGAACCACGCAGTGAACACAGCAGTGCCACCAGCATCCGCGCCAGGCGAGGGTCGGCCGGATGACCACCCCAGCGGCTGACTGCCCGCTCCACATCGTGGTTGGACACTGCCCAGCACGGCCAGCCTTCGGTCATCGCCGCTTCCAGGCGCGAAACGGTGTCGCGGATGTAGGCCGCGCTGTAATCGTTGACCAGCAGCTCGAAGCTGTAGCCCATGTGCAGGCGGCCATCGCGGGTGTATTCGGCGGTGGTCGCCAGCGAATCCTCCGAGGAGATCTCGCCCAGGCTCACCGCCCCCGGGTATTCGTCCAGCAGGGCGCGCAGCTGCTCCAGGAACGCCAGATTCTCCGGCTGGGTGTTGTTGTAATAGTGGTACTGGTAGGCGTACGGGTTGTCCGCGCTGAAGCCGCGGCCGACGCGCTTGTCGGCCGGCTTGGGCGGGTTGTCGCGCAGCTGCGCGTCATGGAAGCAGAAGTTGATCGCATCCAGGCGGAAGCCATCCACACCCCGGTCCAGCCAGAAGCGCACGTTGTCCAGGGTCGCCTGCTGCACCTGCGGGTTGTGGAAATTCAGGTCCGGCTGGTCCACCAGGAAATTGTGCAGGTAGTACTGCTCGCGGCGCGGCTCCCACTGCCAGGCACCGCCGCCGAACAGCGACAGCCAGTTGTTGGGGGGCGTACCGTCCTCGCGCGGATCCACCCACACGTACCAGTCCGCCTTCGGGTTGCTGCGGTCCTGGCGGCTCTCGCGGAACCAGGCATGCTCGATCGAGGTGTGGCTGAGCACCTGGTCGATCATCACCTTCAGGCCCAGGCCGTGGGCCTTGGCCAGCAGCCGGTCGAAGTCGTCCAGGCTGCCGAACAGCGGATCGACATCGCGGTAGTCGGCGATGTCATAGCCGAAATCGGCCATCGGCGATCGGAAGAACGGCGAGATCCAGATCGCATCCACGCCCAGCCCGGCGATATGGTCCAGGCGCTGGATGATGCCGGGCAGGTCGCCTACCCCGTCGCCGTTGGCGTCGAGGAAACTGCGCGGGTAGATCTGGTAGATGACGGCTCCGCGCCACCATGGATAGTGCGACATCGACAGCCCCCTCCGGGCATGCGGGGCCCGCCGGAAGCGGGCCGAAATCCTGCTCCCGCAAGCTTAGCGGCGGCTCCCCGGCGATGGCGCTGCCTGCATACGTATTCACGCCCGGCCGGTCCGGCTCACGCGCCGGTGACGCCATCCGCCCGAATTCACAGGCAACGCCTATAATCAGGGATGAGCCTGAAAGCCTGATCGCATGACCATCACCGAAGACACCCGTCCCGCCCTGGGCCTGTCCCAGATCCAGTCGCTTGCCGCAGCCGACATGGCTGCCGTCGATGCCCTGATCCGCCGCCGGCTGTCTTCGGATGTGGTGCTGATCAACCAGATCGCCGACCACATCATTTCCGCTGGCGGCAAACGCCTGCGGCCGATGCTGGTGATGCTGGCCGGCCATGCGGTCGGCGGCGCCGGCCCCGAACACCACCAGCTGGCAGCGATCATCGAGTTCATCCACACCTCCACCCTGCTGCACGACGACGTGGTGGACGAATCCAGCCTGCGCCGCGGCCGCAGCACCGCCAATGCACTGTGGGGCAACGCGCCCAGCGTGCTGGTGGGCGACTTCCTGTACTCGCGCAGCTTCCAGCTGATGGTCGAGCTGGACCGGATGTCGGTGATGCAGATCCTGGCCGACACCACCAACCGCATTGCCGAAGGCGAAGTGCTGCAGCTGCTGCACGTGCACAATCCGGACACCGACGAAGCCGCCTACCTGCGCGTGATCGAGCGCAAGACCGCAGTGCTGTTCGCCGCCGGCACCCGCCTGGGTGCACTGGCCAGCGGCGTCGATGAAGCCACCCAGCAGGCCCTGTACGACTACGGCATGCACCTGGGCTACGCCTTCCAGATCGCCGATGACGTGCTGGATTATTCGGCCAACGCCGAGGAGCTAGGCAAGAACCTGGGTGACGACCTGGCCGAAGGCAAGGCGACGCTGCCGCTGATCCATGCCATGGCCCATTCCGATGAGGCCACCCGCCAGCGCCTGCGCGCGATCGTGCAGAACGGTGACGCCTCGGCGATGCCGGACGTGCTGGCGGCGATCCACGCCACCGGAGGCCTGGAATACAGCCGCCGTCGTGCCGAGGAATATGCAGAGGCCGCCGAACGGGCGCTTGACGGCCTGGCCGACAATGATGCCGTCGCCGCCCTGCGCGGCCTCGCCCGCTACGCGGTACAGCGTTCGCATTGATGGATTCGCCGGGCACGGCCCGGCGCTACCGCATGAGATCTGGTAGCGCCGGGCCATGCCCGGCGGACACGGCGCCTCAACGCCTCTCGAACCGCTCCTCGAAGAACTCATCCAGCGCCTTCCAGGCGCGCTTGGCGGCGCGTTCGTTGTACTGGCAGCCCGGCGGGCTGTTGGCATCGCGCTCGGCAAAGCAGTGCACCGCACCGCTGTAGTTGGTGAACTCCCAGTCCACCTTGGCCGCATCCATTTCCTTCTGGAAACTGCCGATATCCTCGGCCGTCACGCTCTTGTCGTCGGCGCCGTTCAGTACCAGCACCGACGGGTGGCTGCCGCCGGCCTGCGCCGGCAAGGGGGAGCCGAGCCCGCCATGCAGGCTGACCACGCCCGCCAGCGGCGCGCCGGCACGGGCCAGTTCCAGCACCGTGGTGCCGCCAAAGCAGAAGCCCACTGCGCCGATCCGGCTGGCGTCCAGCGGCGCCTTCCCCGCCTGCGCCTTCAGTATGTTGACCGCCTCCAGTGCACGCGCTCGCAGCAGTGGCCGGTCATTGCGCAGCCTGGTCGCCACCGGTCCGGCCTCGGCATCGGTCTTCGGCCGCACGCCCTTGCCGTACACATCGGCCACCAGCACCACGTAGTCATCGCCCGCCAGCTGCTTGGCCTTCTCGATGGCCGATTCGTTCACGCCCTTCCAGTTCGGCACCATCACCAGACCGGGACGCTTGTCAGCATCTCCATCGTCATAGACCAGCACGCCACTGAAGGTCGTGCCCTGGTGCTTCCACTCCACCGGCTGGGTCTTCATCGCCGCCCACGCTGGCATCGCTGCCAGCCCCAGTACCATCGCCACGCCGCAACGCCAACGGTTCATGCGCCTGCTCCAGAAAAAGGGGACGGAGGGGATCAAGCCGCATTCGCCCCTCCCGCGTCGCATTCTGCATTGGCGGCGTGACGCAGGTGTGGTTGGATACGACTTGATCCCCTCCGTCCCTCTTCTGCATGAACCTTGTTGATCGCTTTCTGTCTGGATTGATCCCGCGCCTGCCCGAGGACGATGCCCCGCAATGGGCGTGGACTGAAGGCGCCAGCGAGGCCGACCTGCAACGCCTGCGCGCGCAGTGGCCGCAGGTGCCCGGCAGCCTGGTCGAGCTGCTTTCGCGCGTGGATGGCACGCACTTCCGCGACTATCCGAAGGGCGAGGTCTGCGTGCTGATGCTGGGCTCGGACGTGGGCGACTACCCGTACTACCTGCGCTCCATCGCGCAGATCTTCGAAGACCAGCAGCAATGGGACGACAGTATCCGTTCCATCTACGAGGAATGGCTGGAAGAAGATCCGGAGATCCTCGGTGCCGGCATCGATGCCGACCTGCCGATGAGCCGCCGCCTGTGCTTCTCGCACTGCATGAACAACGGCGGCACCTCGATGCTGTACCTGGATTTCGATCCCGCACCCGGCGGCAGCGTTGGCCAGGTGGTGCGCTACCTGCACGACCCGGACAGCTACGCGGTCATCGCGCCCAGCTTCGATGCGTACCTGCAGGAACTGATCGATCGCGACTACAGCTTCCTCGACGAGTAGATCCACGCCATGCGTGGATGAAATCCTCGCCGGCCGATGACCTCATGCCATGCGTGGATCAGGGCTTCACCCGCGCTCGATCCAATGCAACACCCCCGATTCGAACGCAAGCAGATCGTCCACCGCCAGCCGCGCGCGCGCCCAACACCGTTCCGGCGGCTTCGGCTGCCGGCCCCCCACAGCCCCAGCGTAGTCGCGCACCAGCAGGCCGATGCGCGCCGCTCCGGCATCCAGCAGGGCATCAATGCGCTGCAGCCACTGGCCGGCGTCACCCAGGGCTCCATCGCGATGCACCTGCTGATCCTGCTCGCGCCGCGCCCACTGCTCGGCCAGCGCACGGGCGATCTTCGCCTCGCTCCAGCCCTTCCTGCGCCAGCGTTCGGCATCGTTCTTCCTTTCCCGCATCTTCCATGCCGATGCGAGTGCGGTGCCACAGTCGCAGTGGCCTGCGCTCAACCAGGGCTGCCAGCCCGGCCCCACGGCGGCACGCAGGCTGGGCGAATCCTGCGCGAACAGCCGCCGGCCGCTGCGCTCCATGATTGCGGAGCTTTCGGCGTCCGGAAACGAAGTGGGCAGGAACAGGGTGATAAAGGTGCACATAAGGCTCGCCGAATCCGTCCGGGTTTCCACACAGGGTAGATCCACGCCATGCGTGGATGAAATCCCCCGGGTTGCCGGCCAGTGGCCGGCACGACCGTCAGGCGATCCCGATACCCGGAATCGCGCTGATGGTATCCGGGTCGAATCCGGCCAGCTCGGCGAAATGCCGCCCGCGCGCAACGTAATCGCGGTAGGCGCCATAGCTCGGCGCGCCCGGTGACAGCAGCACCACCCCACCCTGCTCGCCCAGTGCGCGACGCGCCAGCGACATCGCATCAGGCAGATCGGCCGCGGCATGCAGGCCGAAACGGCCGGCATCGGCCAGCGGCTGCAGCATCGCGTGGATGCGCGGGCCGTTGCTGCCCATGGTCACGATCTCCACCGGCGGCACGTCGTGCGCCATGTGCTGCATGAAATCCGTCCAGTCCAGGCCACGATCATGCCCGCCCACCAGCAACGCGATGCGCTGGCCGGCAAAGCACTCCAGTGCCGCCAGGCTGGCATGCGGCGTGGTGCTGATCGAATCGTTGACGTAGGTCAGGCCATCGGCCTGGCCGATGCGTTGCAGGCGGTTCGGCAGCGGCCGGAAATCCTGCACCGCCGGCGCCAGCGCCACGGCATCCAGGCCCAGTGCCTCCAGCGCGGCCAGCACCGCGCACAGGTTGCCGCGGTTGTGGCGGCCCGGCAGTGGCGTATTGCGGGTATCGAATACCGCCTGCCCGCCGCGATGCACGATGTCACCGCGCATGTGCCAGCCCTGCGGCTGGTTGAACCAGACCACCTCGCTGCCGGGCAGCGGCAGCGCCGCAAGATGAGGGTCTGCCGCATTGAGCACGGCAACGCGCGGCGCGGCGCCAGTCACCAGCTGCAGCTTGTCTTCGATGTAGCGCTGTTCGCTGCCGTGCCAGTCCAGGTGTTCCGGGAACAGGTTCAGCACCACCGCCACCTGCGGGTGCGCACCACTGCGCGCGACCTCGCCGGTCTGGTAGCTGGACAGCTCCACCGCCCAGTAAGCAGGCGCCGGCTGCGGGTCCAGCACTTCCAGCAGCGGCAGGCCGATGTTGCCGACCAGGCCGGTGCGATGCCCGGCGGCGCGCAGCAGATGGGCGACCAGCGCGGTGGTGGTGCTTTTGCCCTTGGTGCCGGTCACGCAGATCGTGTCGCGCACGGTGCCATCGGCATCGGCATGTTCGGCAAACCACAACGCCGTGCCGCCGATGAAGCGGGTGCCCCGCTCCGCCGCCGCCAACGCGATCGGCAGGTACGGGCTGATCCCCGGCGACTTGATCACCACCTCGAATGCCGCCAAGGCCTCGGCCGATGGTTCACCACGCACGTCCAGCACGCCCTGCGTTTCCGCACGCGCGGCCGCGACCTCGCTGGCCGGGCAGAACAGGCTCAGGCCAAGCGATGGCAGGCGCGCACGCAGCACCGCATACGCAGCACGCCCCTCACGTCCCCAGCCCCACAGCGCTACGCGCTTGCCTTCAAGCTGCGAAATCTTCACGCACCCGTTCCCACAGCGCCGCCGGAATACGATGGTCGCCCTGCAGCTGCATCAGCGGTGCCAGCTCCAGTTCGGCCGCATCCAGCTGCGGCTGGATTTCATTGCAGAAGCGCTTCACCAACACGTCTTCCTTCCACTCCGGGCGCTGCGCCAGGGTCGCCATCGCCGCACGCGATTCGCGGCCTTCGCCCACGCATTCGAACGGTTTGTGGTCCTGGAATTCCAGCAGTGCATCGAAGCCACCCGCCTGCTCGATGTCATCCAGCAGGTTGCGCCCGAAGATGCTTACCAGGCGGGTCTTGGGCATGAACGGGGCCAGCGCCAGGAACACGAAGTGGCACTTCGGGCAGACGCCGCACCAACGGTTCACCGGGCGCTCGCCGAGGATGTGGAAGTTGCGGTTGCAGCTGGAGAAATGCGCGTCGTAGAAATCACTCTTGGCGAACTGCCGGGCCACCGCCAGTTCCGACATCGGCCGCAGCAGCGAGTAGTACTGCAGGTCGGCGGCCACGTACCTGCGCACGTGGTTGCCGAAGGCCTGCTCGCAGGCCCAGCCCTTGGACCACTGGTGGTTCACTTCACCGGTGCCCGGAATCTGGCTGCCATAGCTGGCCGAGCGCTCGTTGGAGAACACCACCTGGTCCACACCGTGCAGCAGCGCAGCCAGCACCATGATCGCCGAGTTCACCACGGTGACCGGGATGTGCCCGTTCCATGCGCCCTGGCGGTTGAGTTCGAACAGTTCCGGCGCCAGCGCGCGGCCCAGGTTCAACGTCGGCAGCCCGGTGCGCTCGGCACAGGCACGGATCAACTGCGAACCCCCGATCCAGGTCACCGTCTCGTCCACGCCGGCGCGGCGCAGCGCTTCGATGCTGACCAGCGAATCCTTGCCGCCGCCGATGGCGACCAGGGCGTGCGATTGCAGGCCCAGCACCGGCGCCTGCACCGCCTCGCCCTGCACCGGCAGGCGGAAGCGCCCACGCAGGTTCAGGCCGTTGCGGTAGGCGAATTCGCCCAGGCCGTTGAGGTAGATGGTCTCCACCAGCGCTGCGGTATCGGCATCGATGCTGTAGCTGTCGATGCTGACCGTATCGGGCACCCCGGCCTTGTAGTAGCTCACGCCGGCAATCAGGTGCAGCAGCCGCAGCGCGCGCTGCACGGCATCGGCACGGGCCGGTTCCAGCACGAACGGGGCGCCCGGCACGGTAACGGTTTCCACCATTTCCGGGCCGTCATCGAAGGCGTAGACCAGCTTGGCCACGCCGGTGTCCGCAGCGAATTCGCAGCGGACGAAACGGAAGCGGGAAACCTGGTGTTTATCGAAAGCAGTCATGGTGAATCCAGTTCAAGCACGGTCAGGCACGTGCCCGCGCGCAGGCGCGGGAGGTGTCGGTGGGCGGGTGCAGGGCGCGGAAGGCGGCGATCATTCGATCACGTCTTCGCGCGGCATCGCCCGCTGGTTGTAGGTGTTGGACATCACATAGCCGTAGGCACCGGCGTCGGCGATCAGCATCACATCATCCGGCGCGGTCGACACCGGCAGCTTGCGGCGCTTGCCGAACACATCGCTGGATTCGCAGATCGGGCCGACCACATCGAACGCGGCTTCGGCGTAACCGCCCTGGCGGCTGAGGTTCTCGATGTCGTGCCAGGCGTCGTACAGGGCCGGGCGCATCAGCGTGTTCATGCCGGCATCCAGGCCGACGCGGCGCACGCCATCCTTCTCCACCACCTGGGTGGCGTGGGTCAGCAGCACGCCCGATTCGGCCACCAGGAAGCGGCCCGGCTCGATCGCCAGGCGGAACGCCGGGTGCAGTGCCTTGACCTCGGCCAGGCCCTCGGCCCAGGCATCCAGGTCGAACGGCTCGTCTTCCTCGCTGTACGGAATCGGCAGGCCACCACCGATATCGATGGTGTGCACGCTGCCGATGCGGCGCGCAAAGCCTGCCAGCTCATCGCACATCAGGCGCCAGTGCTGGGCGGTTTCCACGCCGCTGCCAAGGTGCGCGTGCAGGCCTACCACGCGGGTGCCCAGCTCGGTCGCCGCGCGCACGAACTCGTCCACGCGCGCGATCGGCAGGCCGAACTTGGATTCCTTGCCACCGGTGCGGACCTTGGCGTGGTGGCCTTCGCCACGGCCCAGGTCCACGCGCAGCCACAGCTCGCGGTTGCGGAACAGGTCCGGCCAGCGTTGCAGGGCTTCGACGTTGTCGACAGTGACGGTCACGCCCAGCGCGAACGCCGCTTCGTACTCGCTGCGCGGGCAGAAGCTGGGGGTGAACAGCACGCGCTTGGGCGACAGTTCCGGAATGGCCTGGAACACGTGCTTCAGCTCACCGTGCGACACGCACTCCAGGCCGAAACCTTCAGCTTCCAACAACTGCAGGATGGCCGGATGGCTGTTGGCCTTGATCGCGTAGTAACGCTGGTCGATCGGCTTGATCGCCGCCAGCGCGCGGGCACGCGCCCGCACCGTCGGCAGGTGGTAGACGTAGCGCGGGGTGCCGGCATCGGCCAGCTGCAGCAGGTGCGCACGCTGGCCGCGCCACCACGGCGTACCACGCGGACGCACGGTGCCGGCGATTTCGCGCCAGCGCGGGCCGAACACTTCGGTCTCTTCCACCGGCATCGCGCCACTGTCGATCAGTTCGGCGTGCAGGATCGGCAGCAGGCCATCGGCATCGGCTTCGTCGATGACGAAGGTCAGGTTCAGGTCGTTGGACGACTGCGAGATCATGTGCACGCGCTCACGACCGAAGGTTGCCCACACGTCCGACAGCTTGTGCAGCAGCGAGCGCATGCCCAGGCCGACCAGGGTGATCGCCGCGCACGGCACGATCACCTTGACCTTGCAGATCTGCGACAGGTCGGCCGACAGCGCGGCCAGCACATCGGTGTTGACCAGGTTCTCGGACGGATCCAGCGACACGGTGACGTTGGTCTCGGCCGAACCGATCAGATCCACCGACAGGCCGTGCTTCTTGAACAGGCCGAATACATCGGCGAGGAAGCCGACCTGCTGCCACATGCCGATGCCTTCCATCGACACCAGCACGATGCCGTTGCGGCGGCTGATCGCCTTCACTCCCGGCACCGGCGCGGCATTGCCGTCGATGCTGGTGCCTGGCAGCTCCGGACGCTCGGTATCGAGGATCGCCATCGGCACGCCCGCATCGCGGCACGGCTTGATCGAGCGCGGGTGCAGCACCTTGGCGCCGGTGGTGGCGATTTCCTGCGCTTCGTAATAGTCCAGGCGGGTCAGCAGACGCGCGTCCGGCACGTCCTTGGGGTTGGCGCTGAACATGCCGGGCACATCGGTCCAGATCTCCACGCGGCTGGCGCCGAGCAGCGCACCGAAGTATGCCGCCGAGGTATCCGAGCCGCCGCGGCCGAGGATGGCAGTGCCACCGTCGGCGTGACGCGAGATGAACCCCTGGGTGATCAGCAGGCGCGTGGGCTGCGCGCGGAAGCGCTGCGCCCATTCGGCATCGGCACGCCACTGGCAGTTCACCGACAGGCGCTGCGACCAGTCGCTCTGGTTCGGCTGCGGCGGCAGCGCGTCCAGCCACTGGCGCGCATCCATCCAGCCGAAATCCAGGCCGCTGGCACGCAGGTAGGCCGCGCCCAGGCTGGAAGACAGCAGTTCACCCTGGCCGAGCACTTCGGCCTGCCAGTCCAGAGGACGGCTGGGCGCACGCGGGTCGTCCAGCAGGCCCTGCAGCGCGGCCAGCCGCTCGGCCAGCACCTCCGCGCCCAGCCCCAGCTCGTCCAGGAAGGCCTGGTGGCGTTCGACCAGCGCCGCCACGCGATCACGGCTGTCCGGCGCGCCATCGGCAATCGCGGTCAGTTCATTGGTGACCCCGGACAGCGCCGAAACCACCACCAGAACGCGCGAACCGGTCTCCTCGGCCCGTTTTTTCGCCAGCTTCCCGATCGTGTCCCAGCGGTGGCGACGCGACACCGAGGTGCCGCCGAACTTCAGTACGATCCAACGATCGACAAGGGGGGAAGCTGACATGGATAGGCTATGTGTAATGTGGGGAAGCCGCCCGAGGGGGCGGAACCTTCGATTCTAAGCCCAATACACCCGTCAATGACCGCCTACCGCTACCTGCAGCTCGATGTCTTTGCCCACCAGCCCGGTACCGGCAACCCGCTCGGCGTCGTGTTCGACGCGGATGGACTGTCCACCGACCGCATGCAGGCCCTGGCCGCCTGGCTGAACCTGTCCGAGACCGTGTTCTTCCTTCGCCCCACCGCTGCCGGCGCCGACTACCACGTGCGCATCTTCACCCCTGCCAGCGAGCTGCCCTTCGCCGGGCACCCCAGCGTGGGCGCCGCCTGGGCTGCGGTCACCTGCGGCCTGGTGCAGCCACGCGACGGGGCCTTGGTGCAGCAGTGCGCGGCCGGCCTGCTGCCGGTGCAGGTCACCGGGCCGTCCGACGCGCCCACCATCCGCCTGGCCAGCCCAGCGGCGCGGCCGCTGCCGGTAGCGCCAGGCGACCTTCCTGACGCCCTGCGCGCCACTGCCGCCGAGGGCCAGCACGCCGAGCTGTGGGACAACGGCCCGCGCTGGTGGCTGCTGCCGCTGCGCGACGCCGACGCCGTACGCACGCTGGCACCGGACATGGCGGCCCTGCGCGACTGGAGCATTGCCACCGAAGCGCTCGGCGTGGCCGTGTTCGCACTCGAACCTGGAACCGACCATGACCTGGTGGTGCGCGCGTTCTGTCCCGCCGATGCGCCCAACGTGCCGGAAGACCCGGTGACCGGCAGCGCCAACGCGCTGATCGGCGCCTGGCTGCGGCAGCGCAATGCCCTGCCCGGCAAGGACGGGAGCTACGTGGCCAGCCAGGGCCGCGAGGTCGGCCGCGACGGCCGCGTCCAGGTCACTGTGGATGCGCAGGACACGGTGTGGATCGGCGGCCAGGTGCAGCTGGTGATCGACGGCCACATCCGCTGGTAGCGCCGGGCCATGCCCGGCGGCCTGCCGCGCTGCGCGCTCGCGGGGCATGGCCCCGCGCTACCCTATGCCGCCTGTTTCCTGGAGTTCCTGCCCGATGACCACCCGCCGTTTCCTGCAGCTGGATGTGTTTTCCCCGCGCCCGGGCGCCGGCAATCCGCTGGCCGTCGTGCTCGATGCCGAAGGCCTGGACGATGCGGCGATGCAGGCCATCGCCCGCTGGACCCGCCTGCCCGAAACGACGTTTGTGTTCCCGGCACAGACGGCCGGCACCAGCTATCGGCTGCGCATGTTCAGCCCGCAGAAGGAAGTGCCGTTCGCCGGCCACCCCAGCGTCGGCACCGCCCACGCGGTGCTGCAGGCGGCCTGGCCATGCCGGTCGACGGGGTACTGGTTCAGGACGGCATCGCCGGTGCACTGCCGCTGCGCGTGACCGGCGAAGGCGCACAGCAGCGCATCGCCATCCGCACGCCCCGCGCGCAGCTGGCCGAGATCGCCGCCACCGATGATCCACGCCTGCAGGCCGCACTGCGCACCTGGCCGCTGGGTTCGCTGCCGCCGGCCCGCATGCAGGGTGGCCGCAGCTGGTGGGTCGTAGAGGTCGAGGATGAGACAGCGTTGCGCGCCCTGCACCCTGACTGGGATGCGATCGCCACACTGGCTGAATCAACCGACAGCATGGGCGTGTTCGCTTATGCCTTTGCCGATGGCAGCGACGGTTACGACCTGGCCGTACGCGCTTTCGTCGGCAATGGGCGCCGCTTCGAGGATGCTGCGTCAGGCGCGGCCAACGCCGTGCTGGCCGCCTGGTTGGACCTGCGCGATGCCCTTCCGCACAGACGCCAGCCCTTCGAAGTCAGCCAGGGCCGCGAAGTCGGCCACGATGCGCGGCTGACGCTGCTGGTCGATGAAGAGGGCGAGGTCTGGTCCGGCGGCCAGGTGCAGACCGTAATTTCCGGCACCATCGACTGGTGAACGCAAGGCGGTAGAGCCGGCCGCTGGCCGGCTGCCACCTTATGCCCGGTTTCATGTGGTTGCCGGCCAGCGGCCGGCGCTACCTTCTCAGCCCAGTTCGGCTTCCAGGCTGATCGGCACCGCACTCAGCGCCTTGGATACCGGGCAGTTCTGCTTGGCGTCATCAGCGATCGCGCGGAACTGGGTCGCATCGATTCCCGGCACCACCGCCTTCACTTTCAGCCGGATCTGCGACAGCTGCGGACCACCTTCCATCGACAGATCGACCTTGGCTTCGGTATCCAGCGAGGTCGGGGTAAAGCCTGCTTCGCCGAGCTTGGCCGACAGCGCCATGGTGAAACAACCAGCGTGCGCGGCAGCGATCAGCTCTTCGGGGTTGGTGCCTTTTTCATCACCGAAACGGCTGTTGAAGCCGTAGCGGGTTTTGTCCAGAAGACCACTCTGCGGCGTGCTCAACTGGCCCTTGCCCGACTTCAGGTCGCCTTCCCAATGCGCGGTAGCGTGTCGCGAGATTCCCATGTCCTGCTCCGTTGCGGCTGTGATGAACCGATACCCTGGCACGCGCCCCGTTAGCCCTGTGTCGCCCCGCCGCATGCGGCGCGCCTGTCCCGGGCCAACGACTGGACACTTCTTCGCCAGCAGCCTGGCGATTTTCCCCTTGTTTTCAGTCATTTCGCCCATCCAGTCGAAATCACCGACACTGCGGTGCAGCGCACCACCGCACCCGCTCCCCCTACCGCCGGCCATGTACTGAATCGGCCTGGATATGAAAAAACATGCACTTTCAGCACTCCAGGCTATTGGCGGCGCCCAAGAGTTGCCCTACATTGCGCTTGCCGACGGGGTTCGGCGCCGACCAAACAACCAACCGTTCACGGAACAGGAAACCATGGCAAAGACCGCTAAGAAGGCTGCCCCGAAGAAGGCAGTGAAGAAAGTCGCGACGAAGGCAGCCGCCAAGCCGGCCGCTCCGAAGCCGATCAAGGAAGTGCTGACCAAGTCGGGCCTGGTTGCACACATCGCTGAAGCGTCCGGCGTTGTCGCCAAGGACGTCCGCGCTGTGCTGGCCTCGCTGGAAGGCGCTGTCGCTTCCTCGGTGCACAAGAAGGGCGCCGGCTCGTTCACCCTGCCGGGCCTGCTGAAGATCACCACCGTCAATGTGCCGGCCAAGCCGAAGCGCAAGGGCATCAACCCGTTCACCAAGGAAGAGCAGTGGTTCGCTGCCAAGCCGGCCACCACCAAGCTCAAGGTGCGCCCGCTGAAGAAGCTCAAGGACGCTGCGCTCTAAGCGCGCGCCCTGCAGCGGATACCTCTGACGGGACGGCCTTGGCCGTCCCGTTTTTTTTGCCCCGCCTCCGCGCTCGCTCTGCAGTAGATCCACGCCAATGCGTGGATGCCGCCCACTGCGCCCCCGCAACACAGCGTTTCCCGCGCCCACGCAATTTCCCGCACAGGCCCGCCGCCCATGGCCGCGCCGCTGTTTTTCCAGCGCAGGAACGAACCGGGTGGAACACTGCGTGCAGCGCCGGCCATCGCCGCCGGCCAACGCCTTGCCTATGGTGGTCCCATTCCTCCCCACCAGCGCGAGCACCCCCATGGCCAGCCCCTCCACCCGCTACCGGATCTCGGTGACCCCGATCGAAAAGGACGGGCACCAGTGCACCGGGCGCTGCACCATCGAACTGGAACACCGCGCCAGCCGCGACCTGATGCGCCTGCTGGAATCGGCCCCGCGCACGGCAGGCCTGAGCGGCGACGAACGTGCCACGCTGGTGGTGGCCACCCAGCTGCTGCGTGACATCGTGCAGCGCCATGCCGACACCGACGGCCATGCACTGGCAGCGGTCGCCGCGCAGGTCCTGCCGGCGCTGGACGCGCTGGAGCAGCTTCCCTCTTCGCGCTGACCACTTCGCGCTGGGCCGCCCCCGGCCGCTACACTGCCGCCTTCCAGGTTGCCTCGGGGAGGAGGCAGACATGCGCGGCTTTATTTGCTCGTTGATCCCGTTGCTTGTGGCGGGGTGTTCCAACCCGGCGCCCCCGGCCGATGACACAAGGCGCGACGCGAGCGCCTCCACAACGGACCCATCGGTGCCAACGACGGAAGCGGCACCGCAGGCCGCTACCGTCGATGCGATCGCCATCGATCCGCTGTATGGCGCCGTTGCCCTCGGCAGCGAGCCGCCCTCAGCAATGCTCAACCGCTACGTGCTCGATCTGCTCAACCAGGACAAGGCCCGCAGCGATGCCGCCTGGGCCTATGCCCCCGCCGACCCGCGTCATGCTGACGACGCCGCGCTGCGCCTGCTGCCCGACGTGCGCAACCTGCGCCTGGACAGTGATGTGCCGCTGCCCCGTGACGATGGGCAGCCACCGCGCCTGCTGGAAGTGCCAGTGAGGATCCGCGCCATGACCGCCAACGGCACCTTCCGTTACCACGGCTGGTATCGGGTGCAACCCAGCGCCGACGGCCACGGGTGGCAGATCCAGTCGGCCAGCCTGCAACCAACGCTGGACTGAACCGTTGCCGTCGTGTGTATCCGCGATTCAGCGGGCAAAGCTACTCTGTAGGCCTCTTCGATCCTTCTTCCGGTCACTGCCATGCGCCTGCGTTCCCTGATGACCCGCCTAGCCGCCTCGACCGTGCTGATTGCTGCCGCGATCGGTGCGCAGGCCGCCCCTTCGATCTCCGGTCGTGAACTGGCGGTTGGCGCCAGCGACGTGCAGCAGTATCTGGACGGCAGCTTCCCGCGCACCCAGGACGCACTGGGCGGCCTGATCGCGCTGACCATGAGCCACCCGCAGCTGAGCCTGCCGGCAGGCGAGCGCTTGAACCTGGGCATGGACGTGGCGCTGGCCACCGCCGGTGGCAACCCGGCCAAGCTGGGTACGGTGAAGCTCAGCAGTGGCCTGCGCTATGACGCGCAGACCCAGGGCTTCCACCTGCAGCAGCCGAGCGTGGATGACTTCACTCCGGCCAGCCAGGGTGGCCGTCTCGATTCACGGACCCGTGGCCTGCTGAACGCATGGCTGAGCGACTACGCCCAGCGCGAACCGATCTACAAGCTGGACCCGGCCGTGGCCGGGCTGCTCGGTGCCCTGCAGGTGCAGTCGGCGCAGGTGAAGAACGGCAAGCTGGTGGTGACCTTCAACCAGAACCTGGGCGACCTGGTGCCGGCGGGCATCCTCGGCAAATAAGGTAGTGCCGGCCGCTGGCCGGCAATCCTTTCACACACGTGCCGGCCAGCGGCCGGCACAACCAGCACAGCATCACGCCGCCAGCGCTTTCACCACCGCCTCGCTGAAGGCCGGAATGTCATCGGGCTTGCGGCTGGTGATCAGGTTGCCGTCCACCACCACTTCCGCGTCGCGCCAGCGCGCGCCTGCATTGGCCAGGTCCTGCTGCAGCGACGGCCACGAGGTGACCTCGCGTCCCTCCGCCAGCCCGCTGTTGATCAGCAGCCAGGGGCCGTGGCAGATCGCCGCCACCGGCTTGCCGGCACCGGCCATGCTGCGGATGAAATCCAGTACTGCTTCGTTGGTGCGCAGGGTGTCTGGATTGATCACGCCACCGGGCAGCACCAGCGCATCGAAATGGCCGGCGTCGGCGCCATCCAGTGGGTGATCAACGGCGACCGAATCACCCCAGTCCTTGTCCTTCCAGCCCTTGATGCTCGCCTCCTTGGCCGGCGACACCACGCTCACGCGCGCGCCCTCCGCTTCCAGCAGGTGCTTGGGCTCGATGAGTTCGGACTGCTCGAAACCATGCGTGGCGAGGATGGCGATCTGTTTGCCGCGTAGACGCTGTGCCATGTCGTGCTCCAGATAAGGGGGAGCGCACAGGGTGGCCGAGTGGCCCTTGAACGGCGGTGACCCTCACGTGCACGGCAGGTGGAGAATCGCCCGGATAGCGCCGGGCCGTGCCCGGCGGTTTCTGGTTCCGCCCGCGTTTTGCGCTCGCCGGGCATGGCCCGGCGCTACCGGATCAGCGCTTGGGCTGCAGCATCGTGCCGGTGCACTTGGGCGAGCCACAGCGGCACTCCCAGATCTTCTTCAGCTTGGCGGTATGCCGCTCGGCCAGGGTGATGCCGTAGTTGTAGGTCAGTTCTTCGCCGACCTTGATATCGCGCAGCGCCTCGATGAACACCTTGTCGCCGCGGCTGTCACCGTCTTCGTCTTCCTCGATCACCGCCTCGCAGTTCGGGTCGCAGCTGTGGTTGATCCAGCGCGCGTCGTTGCCCTTGTAGTTGGCATCGATCACCCAGTCGTCGTTGAGGGTGAACAGGAAGGTATGGCCGCTTTCCACGTCGCCACTGTCATCGGCATCGACATCGCCGTGGCTGCGCAGCAGGCCCTTGTACTGGATCACGCGCTCGCCCTGCTTGATCGGGGCCACGGAAAACACACCGTTGCCGTGGATGGCGGACTTGCGGGCTTGGATCTTCTTGGGCATCGGCAAGAGACGTTTGCAGCGGAAGGAACGTTGATTCTCGCCCATTCCGGGTGATTGCGAAAATCACCCCCATGCCCCAGCATGTCGCCCCGATGGCGGCCCTTGGCGACTGCCCTCCGGCCGGGCCCAAGCGCCCGCTGAATGGCCGGGTTGGATGCCGGCGAATAAAAGCGTACAATTTCAGTCCGCTTTAAGAACCACTCGCATCCCATGTTGCGCGTCACCAAGCTCACCGATTACGCCACCGTCGTACTGACCGTGCTCGCCGCCCGTCCGGGCGAGGTGCTCAGTGCCACCGAGCTGGCCGAATTCACCGGTCTGGAGCCACCCACCGTCAGCAAGGTGCTTAAGCCACTGGCCCAGGCCGGCCTGGTCGAAGGCCTGCGCGGGGTCCGCGGCGGTTACCGGCTGACCCGCCCATCGATCGAGATCTCGCTGTTTGAAGTGGTTGAAGCCATGGAAGGGCCGTTGGCCCTGACCGAGTGCAGCCACGACCACCACCAGTGCGGCATGGCGCCCAAGTGCGGCGCGCGCAGCAGCTGGCGGCTGATCAACGACGTGGTCTCCGAGGCCCTGCGCGATGTCAGCCTGGCGCAGATCCTGCCCCCTCTTCCCCTTGTCGACGAAGAACAGCGCCGCACCATCGCTGTCGACGTCGTCTCCTGATCCGTAGGCAGCCCCCATGGCCACCGAAACCATCGAAACCGTCGCCAGCGACGACACCCCCAACCGCGAGATCCATGAGCAGCTCGGCCGCAAGTATTCGGCTGGCTTCATCACGGACATCGAGTCGGACTCCCTTCCCGCCGGCCTGGACGAGGACACCATCCGCGCCCTGTCGGCCAAGAAGGAAGAACCGGAATGGATGACGCAGTGGCGCCTGGACGCCTACCGCCACTTCCTGACCATGCCGATGCCGAACTGGGCCAAGCTGCAGATCGCCCCGATCGACCTGCAGGCGCTCAGCTACTACTCCGCGCCGAAGGGCCCGAAGTACGCCTCGCTGGATGACGTGCCCAAGGAATTGCTGGACACCTACGACAAGCTGGGCGTGCCGCTGCACGAGCGCGCCAAGCTGGCCGGCGTAGCGGTGGACGCAGTGTTCGACTCGGTGTCCGTCGGTACCACCTTCCGCAAGGAACTGGCCGAAAAGGGCATCGTGTTCTGCTCGATGTCCGAAGCCATCAAGGAGCACCCGGAACTGGTCAGACAGTACCTGGGCACCGTGGTGCCGGTGGGCGACAACTATTTCGCCGCGCTCAATTCGGCGGTGTTCTCCGATGGCAGCTTCGTGTTCATTCCCAAGGGCGTGCGCTGCCCGATGGAACTGAGCACCTACTTCCGCATCAACGCCGGCCACACCGGCCAGTTCGAACGCACGCTGATCATCTGCGAGGACAAGGCGTACGTGTCCTACCTGGAAGGCTGCACCGCGCCGATGCGCGATGAGAACCAGCTGCATGCCGCAGTGGTCGAACTGGTGGCGCTGGAAGATGCCGAGATCAAGTACTCCACCGTGCAGAACTGGTACCCGGGCGATGAGAACGGCGTCGGCGGCATCTACAACTTCGTCACCAAGCGTGCCGAATGCCGTGGCGCGCGCAGCAAGGTCACCTGGACCCAGGTCGAGACCGGCTCGGCGATCACCTGGAAGTACCCGTCCTGCGTGCTGCTGGGCGACGACTCGGTCGGTGAGTTCCACTCGGTGGCACTGACCCACCATCGCCAGCAGGCCGACACCGGCACCAAGATGATCCACGTCGGCAAGCGCACCAAGAGCAAGATCATCAGCAAGGGCATCAGCGCCGGCCGAGGCCAGAACACCTATCGTGGCCTGGTCAAGGTGGACCGCAACGCAGACGGCGCGCGCAACTACACCCAGTGCGATTCGCTGCTGATCGGCAAGCAGTGCGGCGCCCACACCTTCCCCTACATCGAGGTGAAGAACCCGGGCGCCACCGTCGAGCACGAGGCCACCACCTCGAAGATCTCCGACGACCAGCTGTTCTACTGCCGCGCCCGTGGCATCAGCCAGGAAGACGCGGTGTCGATGATCGTCGACGGCTTCTGCAAGCAGGTGTTCCGCGAACTGCCGATGGAATTCGCGGTGGAAGCCAAGAAGCTGCTGGAAGTCTCGCTGGAAGGTTCGGTGGGCTGATCGCCCGCCCTGCCCTCGCACAACGCATTCTCTTTACCGGCGGGCCCCGGCCCGCACCACGGAAACCCCCACCATGCTGAAGATCGAAAACCTCCACGCCCGCATCGGCGACAAGGAAATCCTCAAGGGCCTGTCCCTGGAAGTGAAGCCGGGCCAGGTGCACGCCATCATGGGCCCCAACGGCGCCGGCAAGTCCACGCTGGGCAATGTCCTGGCTGGCCGCGACGGCTATGAGGTCAGCGAAGGCAGCGTGCAGTTCGAAGGCGTCGACCTGCTCGACCAGGACCCGGAAGCGCGCGCCGCTGCCGGCCTGTTCCTGGCGTTCCAGTACCCGGTGGAAATCCCCGGCGTGAACAACACCTACTTCCTGCGCGCCGCGCTGAATGCACAGCGCAAGGCGCGCGGCGAGGAAGAGCTCGATTCCATGCAGTTCCTCAAGCTGGTGCGGCAGAAGCTGGCCGTCCTGCACCTGAAGGACGAACTGCTGCACCGTGGCGTCAACGAAGGCTTCTCCGGTGGCGAGAAGAAGCGCAACGAGATCTTCCAGCTGGCCGTGCTCGAGCCGAAGCTGGCGATCCTGGACGAAACCGATTCGGGCCTGGACATCGATGCACTGAAGAGCGTGGCCGACGGCGTCAACGCGCTGCGCAGCGCCGACCGCTCGTTCCTGGTCATCACCCACTACCAGCGCCTGCTGGACTACATCAAGCCGGACGTGGTGCACGTGCTGGCCGATGGCCGCATCGTCAAGAGCGGTGGCCCGGAGCTGGCGTTGGAACTGGAAGCGCACGGCTATGACTTCCTGAAGGACCGGGTCGTGCCCGAGGCGGCGGTCTGATGAGCGCCCTGCTCGACTCCATGGCCCAGGCCTTCTGCGGCAGCGATGCGCGCCGCGAAGTGCTCGACAGCGTGCTGCGCGACGGCCTGCCCGGCGCACGCAGCGAAACCTGGAAGTACACCTCGCTGCGCCAGCTGGAGCGTCGCAGCTTTGCGGCTGCTCCGCTGGCCCCGGCGCTGCTGGATGCCACCGCGCTGGAGGACATCCCGGCACCGCGCCTGGTGTTCGTCAATGGCCGCCTCAACGACGCGCTGAGCGACGTGCAGGGCCTGCCGGCCGGCGTGCAGCTGGAAACGCTGTCTTCCGCACTGGCCGCTGGCGAGGACGCCGTGCGCTTCCTCGGCCGCCGCTACGAGCGCAGCGACGAAGTATTCGCCCGCCTCAACGCCGCCCTCGCCGATGAAGGCGTGGTGCTGCGCGTGGACGATGGCGTGCAGGTCGAGGTGCCGCTGCAGCTGGTATTCGCCAGCGTCGCCGGCGACACCGACCTGGCCTGGCACCACCGGCACCTGATCGAACTGCGTGCCGGCGCCAGCCTGGGCGTGGTCGAGCACCGCTTCAGCGTCGGTGATTCGGCGCATCTGGACAACACGGTGCTGCACGCCCACGTCGCCCGCGATGCGGTGCTCAAGCACGCCCGCGTGCAGGCCGGCAGCGCGCGCCAGACCAGCTTCCTGCGTACCGACGCGGTGCTGGCCAAGGACGCGCAGTACCACCGCGTGGACCTGGAGCTGGGTGCCGCGCTCAGCCGCCATGAGCTGAACGTGCGTCTGGAAGGCGACAACGCCCAGCTGACCGCCAATGGCGTGCTGCTCGGCAACGGCCGCCGCCACGTCGATACCCGCCTGGGCATCGACCACATCGCCCGCGACACCAGCGCCGAGCTGCAGTGGCGTGGCGTGGCCGCCAACCGCAGCCGCGTGGTGTTCCATGGCGGCATCCAGATCCGTGCCGGTGCCGATGGCACCGACGCCAACCTGTCCAACAAGAACCTGCTGCTGTCGGCCGACGCCGAGATCGATACCCAGCCGACGCTGGTGATCGACGCCGACGAAGTGAAGGCCGCACACGGTGCCACCGTCGGCCAGCTCGACGCCAACGCGCTGTTCTACCTGCGCTCGCGCGGCCTGCCGCAGGCCCAGGCGCAGGCGCTGCTGAGCGCCGCGTTCTGCCACGAGCCGCTGAAGGTGCTGCCCGAAGCGCTGCGCGAACAGCTGGCACGCCGGCTGGACAAGGCCCTGGCCGAGGCGGGCGTGGCATGAATCTGTCCACCCCGCGACCGATCGAAGCACCCGCCGACGCCCCCGACTGGGCGCGCGTGCGCCTGGACTTCCCGCTGCTGATGCGCGAAGTGCACGGCAAGCCGCTGGTCTATTTCGACAACGCCAACACCGGCCAGAAGCCGGTGCAGGTGATCGGCGCGGTGGACGAGTTCTACCGCCGCTACAACGCCAACGTCAGCCGTGCCGTGCATGCGCTGGGTACCGAGGCCACCGACGCCTACGAAGGCGCACGCAACAAGCTGGCCCGTTTCCTCAACGTGCGCAGCAACGACCTGGTGCTGTGCAGCGGCACCACCTTCGCGATCAATCTGGTTGCCTACTCCTGGGCCCTGCCCCGGCTGAAGGCCGGCGACGTGATCCTGGTGTCGCGCATGGAACACCACGCCAACATCGTGCCTTGGCAGCTGGTCGCCCAGCGCACCGGCGCGACCATCCGCGTGGCCGAGATCACCCCCGACGGCGCGCTGGACCTGGACGCACTGCGCGCGGCGATGACCGCCGAGGTCAAGCTGCTGGCCGTGGCCCATGTCTCCAACGTGCTCGGCACCATCAACCCGGTGCGCGAGATCTGCCGCGAAGCGCGCAAGCGCGGCATCGTCACCGTGGTCGACGGCTCGCAGGCCGCCCCGCACCGCAAGGTCGACGTCACCGCGATCGGCTGCGACTTCTACGCCATCACCGGCCACAAGATGTGCGGCCCGACCGGCACCGGTGCGCTGTGGGCGCGTCGCGAGCATCTGGACGCGATGCCGCCGTTCCTGGGCGGCGGCGAGATGATCAAGGAAGTCAGCTTCGACGGCACCGTGTTCAACGACGCCCCGCACAAGTTCGAAGCCGGCACCCCCAACATCGCCGGTTTCATCGGCCTCGGCGTGGCGGCGGACTATCTGCAGAACGTCGGCCTGGACCACGTGGAAGCGCGCGAAGCCGAGCTGCTGGCGCACTTCACCGAAGAGCTGCGCCGGGTCGATGGCCTGCGCATCATCGGCGAGGCACCGGAAAAGGCCGCGGTGGTGTCGTTCCTGATTGACGGGGCGCACGCGCACGACCTGGCTACGCTTCTGGATCTGGAAGGTGTGGCCGTGCGCTCGGGCCAGCACTGCGCGCATCCGCTGCTGCAGTACTACGGCGTGGCGGCGACCTGCCGTGCGTCGCTGGCGTTCTACAACACGCATGAAGAGATCGAGCGGTTCATGACTGCGTTGACGAAGGTGCGGAAGCTGTTGGGGTGAGCCCGCACACCGGCAGAGCGGCAATCCGGGGTCAGATCCCATTCGCACCGCGAAAAGGGCTCTGACCCCGGCCACCCAGCTAGCGGGTGGCATCCACGACCTTGCACGTGCCATTGCCCACCTGCACCTCGATGCGTGCCCGCAGATTCTGCGTCAGGTACACATCACCCAGGCACGCGACGTCGAGGCCTGCTTCCCGATAGCGCACGGATACGGACGAGTCCTGCTGGACCGCCGGCGTCATCGAAACCTGTGCATTTGCATCGATCGCCCCGAGCTCAGTCACTCGACCGCCAGCGTCGATCTGCACCGCGTCGATGCGCTGGGAGCCCACGTTCCTGACGACCACGACAGTGTCGGTCAACCCTGAGCACGCCGACACCGCAAGAACGGCTAGCGCAAGCACGCGCAGACGCAGCATCGGGTAGGTGGTCGCTTTGCCATCCCTGGTACGCATCATGCGGGTAACGCCTCATCGCTTCCGTGCGGATCTGTGCACCGCGGGAGCATAGTCCATGCGCAACCTCAACCTCTACGGCGTTCGCGATTCAGCCGTAGCCTCGCTCGTTTCCCCACGCTGCCTCGCGCGCGGAAGATTGCAGAAGGCATGTGGCCCCATCACCGGCTCACTCCTGCAATCGCCTCCCGGCGACACGCAGAATCCGGCCGCGCGCAATCGTCCTTCCCTCCCACAGCGAGACGTCCTCTCCCACGTTGGCCACGGCGAGCGCGTCCTCCGGGAACAGGAACGCAACGGGAAGTTCGTAGCTCTCCCCAAGGACGGCCCGTCCTTCCTGCAACAGCACGCGGCAGTCAAATACTCGGCCCGCCACGAACAACGGGCAGGCGTATACCTGTCCCACGATGTCAGTGCGCCTCCCACCTTCGGCGCTCTGCAGAAAGCGAACGGAGACAACAGCGTCGAATCGCATGGTCACGGCCCTCTGGATCCTCCCTGGATCCTTGTTCCCATAGTGCCGCCGTTTTCGCAGGGGTGGGATTCAGGGATGGGGTCAGAGCCCTTTCGCGGCGCGAAAGGGATCTGACCCTGGCCCATTGCCTCGACCCATTTTGCGCCCGCCCCCGCCCCACCTAGAATGCCCCCATGAGCACCCTGACCTTCCGCGCCGCCACGTCGGCCGACATCCCCGCCCTGATCACCCTGGTCACCTCGGCCTACCGCGGCGACGCCAGCCGCGTCGGCTGGACCACCGAAGCCGACCTGCTGGACGGCGCCCGCGTCGATGCCGAAGGCATCCAGGGCGACCTGGACCGCCCGCGCTCGACCATCCTGCTGGCCGAACGCGACGGCCAGCTCGTGGCCTGCGCCCATGTCGCCGACGTCGACGGCAAGGGCTACTTCGGCATGTTCTCGGTCGACCCGGCCCAGCAGGGCGGCGGCGTCGGCAAGCAGTTGATGGACGCGGCCGAAGCCCTCGCCGCACGCGAATGGAACGTGCCGGTGATGCAGATGACCGTGATCGACATCCGCGACGAACTGATCGCCTTCTATGAGCGCCGCGGTTACCAGCGCACCGGCATCAAGAAGCCGTTCCCGTATGGCGATGAACGTTTCGGCATCCCCAAGCGCGACGACCTGCGCTTCGAGATCCTGGAAAAGCCGCTGGCCGGGGCCACCGCGTGAGCGAGGCCTGGACCTTTGTCTGCGCCGGCGCCGAACTGCTGCCGGGCGAAATGAAGAGCGTGTTCGACGAAGTCACCGGTACGCCGATCGTGGTGTTCAACCTCGACGGCGAACTGTACGCGCTGGAAGACCAGTGCACGCACGAGGAGTTCGAGCTGTCCTCGGGTGAGTTCAACACCACCGAGGGCAGCGTTGAATGCGTGCTGCATGGCGCGCGCTTCGACGTGCGTGATGGCCGCGCCCTGTGCGCGCCGGCCTATACCGCGGTGCCGAAGTTCCCGGTGAAGCGCGAACACGACGCCATCTGGACCCGCGACGACCGCGATTGAAGCTCAAGGCATCCACCCATGGGGTGGATCTACTGCAACAGCCTGAGGGCCCTGTCAGGGCCTTTCGGGTCCGTTCCAGGTGGCCTGCCATGCCCGTACATGCGAATCATTATCGTTGATGTTATCCTACGTAACATCCTCGTAACGCCTCCGCCTGCGCCATGGCTTCGTCCGCGCCCACTGCCACGCTGTGCCAGCTCGCCCGTCAGGGGTGGCCGCTGCTTGTGGCCGCGCTGCTGACGCTGCTGCTGGGCTGGTCGGCGTTGCACGAAGGGCGTGGCGGCCACGCCACCAACGCCGGCTGGCAGGCGCTTCTGGACAATATGGACCAGGCCGCTCCGATGCCGGCACCTTCCAGCGACGAATGCCCCCACCACGCTGCGCCGGCCCCGGAGCCTCCGCTGGACGGTGAGGGCAGCACGCACTGTACCGGCGCTGCGCCGCCGCGTGCTGCGCTGGTGGCGCATGTCCCACTGTGGCACTCCGATGCCCTGCGCTGGCAGCGGCACGACCCCTCGCTGCGCCTGAATCCCGGCCACGCACCTCCGGCACCGCACGCCATCTGAGGCGCCCTGCGGCCATTGCCGTGCGCCTCGTCTCGTCTGAACTGCCGCCAGGCATGGCCTGGCACTGCCCGAACCTCGCCGCCGCCATCGCGCCATTGAGTCGTGCTGGCCAGCTCTCGCTTATTCCCCATCCAAGCCATCGCCAACCTACCCATGACCCACATCAAGACCCGCAAGTACGCACCTCGCGTTTCCGTACTGGCCACCGCCACCCTCGCCGCCGGCTTCGCGCCGCTGGCCGCGCAGGCCGCCGACGACGCCGGCGCCGGCGCCGGCGCCAGCAAGGCCACCGAGCTGGATAAGGTCCAGGTGCGCGGCAGCTGGTTCAACCCGTCCTCGCCGAAGTTCACCGCCGCGCTGCTGGACACTCCGAAGTCGGTCTCGATCGTCTCGGAGAAGCTGATCGCCGAAACCGGTGCGACCAACCTGCAGGATGCGCTGCGCATGGTCCCGGGCATCACCTTCGGCGCCGGCGAAGGCGGCAACCCGACCGGTGACCGCCCCTTCATCCGCGGCTTCGACTCGCAGAGCAACATGTTTGTCGATGGCCTGCGCGACGTCGGTTCGCAGACCCGCGAAGTGTTCGACCTGGAGCAGGTGGAAGTGGTCAAGGGCCCGAGCTCGGCCTACGGCGGTCGTGACTCCGGTGGTGGCAGCCTCAACCTGGTCAGCAAGACCCCGAAGCTGAAGAACGAGACCACTGCCAGCATGGGCATCGGCACCGACAGCTACGCACGCGGCACCGTTGATGCCAACTACGTGCTGGGCGATGGCATCGCCGCACGCCTGAACCTGATGAAGCACGAGTCGGACATTGCCGGTCGTGACGCGGCCAACGT
This sequence comes from Stenotrophomonas sp. G4, assembly GCF_003428825.1. Lineage (NCBI taxonomy): Bacteria > Pseudomonadati > Pseudomonadota > Gammaproteobacteria > Lysobacterales > Lysobacteraceae > Stenotrophomonas > Stenotrophomonas sp. G4. The sequence goes on along the minus strand of NZ_CP031741.1, from coordinate 1,107,194 downwards.
CAGCCGCTGGGGCATCGCGCCGTCGATCGCGTTCGGCCTGAACGGCCCGGCGCAGCTGATCGCCAGCCACTACCACATGCAGAGCGATGACCTGCCCGACGCTGGCGGCTTCCCGTATGGCAACCCGAACGGCGCGCCGGTGTCGAAGTGGGTCGACGGCCGCCCGATGGTGCCCGACCGCAACAACTACTACGGCCTGGTGGACCGCGATTTCCAGCACACCCGCGCCGACATCAGCACGCTGGACGGCAGCTACGACTTCGGCAGCCACAAGCTGCGCAACATCGCGCGCCTGGGCAACACCAGCAACGATTACCTGTGGACCCAGCCGGACGACAGCCAGGGCAACCCGAACAACTACGGCACCTTGTGGCGCCGTACCAACAGCCGCGCCGTCGACGTCAAGAGCTTCGCCGACCAGCTGAGCCTGACCGGCAGCTTCCAGACCGGTGCACTGAAGCACAGCTACAGCGCCGGCGCGGAATACAGCGACGAGAAGATGACCCGTGGCAGCTACCTGATGACCCCGGGCACCAACAATCCGCTGACCAACAGCAGCAAGTGCCCGACCACCGGCGCGGCCACCGGCTACAACTGCACCAGCTTCGACAACCCGAACCCGAACGATCCGTGGGCGGCCACCCATGCGGTGTACCGCAGCGACAAGGCGCTGGACGTCGAGCAGCGCACCAAGACCAAGTCCGCTTACCTGTTCGACACCATCGAACTGAACGCGCAGTGGATGATCAACGTCGGCCTGCGTTACGACGACTTCTCCACCACCCTGACCACCCCGGTGGCCGGCAAGGCGCCGACCCGCGTGCGCAATGACAATGACTTCCTGAACTACCAGGCCGGCATTGTCTTCAAGCCGACCGCCAACGGCAGCATCTACCTGTCCTACGGCACCTCCTCCACCCCGCCGGGCATGGACGGTGGCGATGGTTCCGATGGCCTCAGCGCGGCCGTGGCCGACCTCAAGCCGCAGGACACCAAGAACCTCGAACTGGGTACCAAGTGGGACCTGTTCGACAACCGCCTGAACCTGACCGCGGCGATCTTCCACACCGTGATGGACAACGCGCGCGTGACCGTCGACAACGGCACCAGCCAGAACGCCGGCAAGAAGGAAATCAACGGCGTGGAACTGGGCTTCACCGGCCAGCTGACCGACGCCTGGAGCCTGTACGGCGGCTACACCTACCTGGATTCGGAACTGAAGGACAACGGCTTCGTCTGCGCCGTGTCCGGCCGTACCTGCCCGTCCAACATCTACGTGCCCTCGCCGTACAACGGCAACGTGTTCCCGAACACCGCCAAGCACAGCGCCACCCTGTGGACCACCTACCGCTTCCCGTTCGGCCTGACCGTCGGCGCCGGCGCCAACTACTCCGACAAGCAGTACGGTGATGTGGCCAACACCAAGTGGATCCCCAGCTACACCCGCTTCGATGCGATGGCCAGCTACGCGATCCAGGACAACATCAGCCTGCAGTTGAACGTGCAGAACCTGACCGACAAGACCTACTTCACCAAGGCCTACGCGTCGCACTACGCGAGCATCGCCCCGGGTCGTTCGGCCACCCTGGCACTGAACGTGAAGTTCTGATGTAACCCGCAGCACCCACGCGGCGGCAGGATCTCCTGCCGCCGTTTTTGTTTCCGGCGATACTCCGCGCATGGCTTCCAACATCCCCTTTGATTCCGACGCCCTGACCGACCTGCTGCTGCACGACCCGCAGGCTGCCTTCGCGCGCGTGCGCGATGCGGCGCAGGCCGGGCAGGTGGAGGCGCAACTGCTGCTGGCGCAGATGCACATGGAAGGCAAAGGCACGCCCCAGGACGCTGCTGCGGCCCTGCTCTGGTACGAGACTGCAGCCAACAACGGCGCGCCGATGGCGATGAACATGCTTGGCCGCTGCCATGAGCTGGGCCAGGGCACCACCGCCAATCCTTCGCTCGCAGCGGTCTGGTACCGGCGCGCCGCCGACACCGGTCTGGACTGGGGCCTGTACAACCTGGCCAACCTGCTGGCCACCGGCCGCGGCGTACCACAGGACCGTGCACAGGCACTGGCGCTGTACACCCGCGCGGCCCATCTGGGCCACGCCAAATCGATGAACCTGCTGGCCCGGCATCTGGAAGATGGATTGGACACCGGTCGCGATCCGCAGGCTGCACTGGGCTGGTATCGGCGCGCGGCCGAGGCCGGCGATTTCCGCGGCCAGGCCAACTACGCCTCCATCCTTCTGCAGGCCGGTGAGATCGAACAGGCCGTGCACTGGCTGCAGTTGGCGCTGCAGCACGGCAGTCCCGCGTTCATGGCACATATCGTGCCCGAGCTGGCCGCCTCACCCCACCCGCAGGTGCGCGCGCTGGTCGCACCGTCTGCTTGCTGAGGACTTCCGCATGCTGCTGCACATCCCCGACATCCTCAGCACCGGACAGGTGGCTGACATCCGCCGCAGGCTCGACGCAGCCGACTGGACCGATGGCCGCGAGACCGTCGGCCACCTCGGCGCGCAGGCCAAGCACAACCAGCAGCTGCCTGAAGCTTCGCCGCTGCGCCGCGAACTGGGCGAAACCATTCTGGTGGCTCTGGCACGGCATCCGCTGTTCTTCAGCGCCGCGCTGCCCTTGAAGTACCTGCCACCGCGCTTCAACCGCTACAGCGGCGGCGGCACCTACGGCTTCCACGTCGATGGCGCGGTGATGAACCTGGCCAACGGCGAGCAGCTGCGCTCGGACATCTCCTGCACGCTGTTCCTGTCCGACCCGGACGAGTACGACGGCGGCGAGCTGATCATCAGTGATACCTACGGCGAGCACGAAGTGAAACTGCCGGCCGGTGATCTGATCGTGTATCCCTCCAGCAGCCTGCACAAGGTCAATCCGGTCACCCGCGGTGCGCGCGTGGCATCGTTCTTCTGGGTGCAGAGCATGATCCGCGACGATGTGCAGCGTCGTCTGCTGTGGGAGATGGATACCTCCATCGAGCGCCTGCGGCAGACCGATGGCGATGCCGACGCGGTGCTGCAGCTGACCGGCGTGTACCACAACCTGCTGCGGCGCTGGAGCGAGGTCTGAACCGATCAGGCCACCCTTGCGGCAATTTAGCAATCATTCTCATTTACAACGGCTAACGGGTCTCATTACAATCACACCCCGTTGACGCCGGATGTTCCGGCCAGCCAGGGATCTCCGCTTGCGTCGTCCGTTCCGCCCCCGCCCGCTTCGGCTTGTACAGCTCGGCACCGCCATGCGCGGCCGTCGGCCTGCGCTGGCCAGCCTGCTGGCGTGGGTGGCGATGCTGACCCTGTTGCTGGGCACCCTGCCGCTGCTGCCGGTCGCCCACGCTGCCGCGCCGCAGGCGCTGCAGCAGCCGCTGGAAGAGCGCGGCGGCGAAAGCCCTTTGCAGGAAGAAGCGCCGGCCAAACTGCGGCGCTGCGCCTCGGCACCGGCCAAGTCCACGGACAATCCGATCCCGCCGCTGTTGCTGGCCAGCCACTGGCTGCGCACCGAACTTGATCTGGTTCCCTCTGCGTCGGTTCCCTCCGGCGCGCGTCCGCACTGGCCGCTGGCCGTACCGGACATGCCCTGGGCCGATGCGCCCGGGCGCCGCCAGCAACGCGGCCAGGCGCCGCCGCTCGCCTGATCCACGGCACGCCGTGACCGCCTGCGCGGTTGCGACGGCTCGCCGCTGCCTGTTTCGCCCCTGCCGCCCGTGACCGGGCCATCCCTGCCCTGCCGTGCGCGTTCCGCGCCCTGCATCGCGCTGCCCTACATCCTTCGAGGTATCTGCCATGGCCCAGCGCCATCGTGTCCGTTCGTCCCTGTCCCGACATCTGTTGACCAGCGCTGTGCTGGCTGCGGTCGCGGCGCCCGCCTACGCCAATGGTGCCGCCAGCGGCGCGCCGCAGACGCTGGACAAGGTGGTGGTGACCGCCTCCGGTTTCGAGCAGAAGGTAGTCGATGCACCGGCCAGCATCAGCGTGGTCAGCCGCGAAGAGCTGAGCAAGCGCCCTTACACCAGCCTGGTCGACGCCCTGCGCGACGTCGAAGGCATCGACGTCGGCCTGGAAGCCACCGACAAGAACGGCCGCGCCACCATCTCCATGCGCGGCCTGCCGTCGGAGTACACCCTGGTGCTGATCGACGGTCGCCGCCAGAGCAACGCCGGCCAGCTGTATCCGAACAACTTCGGTGGTGGCCAGTTCGCCTACCTGCCGCCGCTGGATGCGATCGAGCGCATCGAAGTGGTGCGTGGCCCGATGTCCACGCTGTACGGCTCGGATGCAATGGGCGGCGTCATCAACATCATCACCCGCCGCAACCAGGACAGCTGGCACGGTGCGGTCACCCAGGGCTTCACCGTGCAGCAGGACGACCAGTTCGGCGACGCGCGCAGCACCGATCTGTACCTGAGCGGCCCGCTGGTCAAGGATCGCCTGGGCCTGGCCGTGCGCGGCAGCTACTACGACGCCAAGGCATCCAATCCCGAATGGAATGCACTGACCCTGCCCGACGGCACGCTGTGGGAACGCAGCATCGGTTTCGGTGGCGGCGGCAAGTCGGTAGCCAACACCAACTGGAACACCGGCGTGCGCCTGAACTTCCACGTCAACGACGACCACGAACTGTGGCTGGACTACGACGTCTCACGCCAGAAGTACGACAACAGCGAAGGCCAGACCGGCACCCTCGACAGCCTGGCCAGCCTGTGGCGCGTGGGCAACGCGGTGGTTCCGAACCCGAATGGCAGCGGCACCGTCACCCGCCGCGTGGTGCAGCCGCGCGTGGGCTACACCGCCTACCAGCGCTATGAGCGCGACCAGCTCTCGCTGACCCATCAAGGCCGCTACAGCTTCGGCACCTGGCAGACCTCGCTGACCCACAGCAAGAGCAACAACCTCGGCCGCTCGCTGCCGCTGACGCTGGACGAGCGCGCCGGCCTGCAGACCCTGTGGAACGACGTCTGCCGCCGCACCGGTGCCGCCAACAACTGTGCCGCCGGCCGCAACAACGGCCTGGCCGCACTCAACGCCAGCGAACAGGCACGCCTGCAGGCGTTCCTGCCGCGGCCGCTGCGCACCATGGAACTGGAAGGCTACGTGCTGGACACGATGCTCGACCTCGACTTCGGTGCGCACAAGCTGACCGTGGGCGGCCAGTACAACGACACCGACATGGTGGACGGCGTGTTCGGCATGGACGGTGCCGGCTACCGCAGCAACACCAAACAGAAGCACCGCATGTGGGCGCTGTTCGCCGAGGACAACTGGTCGCTGACCGACACCCTGACCGCCACCTTCGGCCTGCGCTACGACGACCACAACATCTTCGGCAGCCACCTCAGCCCGCGCGGCTACCTGGTCTGGAATGCCACCGATGCCTGGACCTTCAAGGGTGGCGTCAGCACCGGCTACAAGACCCCGCGTCCGGACCAGCTGTTCCCCGGCATCACCGGCTTTGGTGGCCAGGGCGTGCTGCCGCTGGTGGGCTCGCCGAACCTGAAGCCGGAAACCAGCACCAACTACGAGCTGGCCGCCTATTACGAAGGCCAGCGCTGGGGCTTCAACGTCACCGGTTTCATCAACAGGTTCGAAGACAAGATCGCCAGCGGCGGCACATTCCCCAACTGTGAAGTCGCGCCGGTCGGCAGTGGCTACTGCGTGGACATCGGGCCGGGCTGGGCGTCGCTGGGCTACAGCACCTTCACCCAGAGCGTGAACATCGACAAGGCCGAGACACGTGGCGCAGAACTGGCCGGCCACGTCGACCTGCTGGACACCCTGCAGCTGCGCGGCAACTACACCTGGACCAAGAGCGAGCAGACCGCCGGTTCCGGCAAGGGCCTGCCGATCACCGGCACCATGCCGGCCAAGCACATGGCCAACGCCAGCCTCAACTGGCAGCTCAACGATGCCATCAGCCTGTCGTTGATCGGCGAAGGCCGCTACGACCGCTACCGCGACACGATCCTTGATGCCGCCGGTGCCAGTCACACCCGTTACTACGAGGACTACACCCTCTTCCACCTCGGTGGCAGCTGGAAGGCCACGCAGTGGCTGACGGTCAACGCGCGGGTCAACAACCTGTTCGACAAGAACTTCGTCTCGCAGTCGTGCCTGCTGACCAGCCCCAGCGAATACAACTGCGTGGACGACTACGCCACCAAGGACCAGCGCCGCAGCTACTGGATCTCGCTCAACGCGAAGTTCTGACCTTGCTCTGGTGGATGCCGACCTTGGTCGGCACCTCTCCATCCACGCATGGCGTGGATCCACCGAACCGTGATAGTGCCGGCCGCTGGCCGGCAACCGCGCGATGTTCTCAGGTGGCATGGGATTGCCGGCCAGCGGCCGGCACTACCCCTTCAGGGATACACAACGACATCTAATTGCGAGCAATTCTCATCAATGATGTAATGACCAGTATTCATCCGTCCCGAACCGTGCCGTGAGCCGTCCCGCATCTTCCACCGTGCAGCAGCAGCAGAGCCGCGGCTTCTGGCTGCGTACCCTGCACCAGTGGCACTGGATCAGCTCTGCGGTCTGCCTGATCGGCATGCTGCTGTTCGCGGTGACCGGTCTGACGCTGAACCATGCAGCAAAGATCGAGGCCAAGCCACAGGTGCAGAACCAGCACCTGGAACTGCCGGCCGAACTACTCGGCGGTATGGGCTCCCGCGAGGACGGCAATGCACCACTGCCACGCCCGGCCCGGCAATGGCTCGACGATCAGCTGGGCATCTCCATTGGCGGTCGACCCGCCGAATGGTCGGCCGAGGAAATCTATCTGTCACTGCCACGCCCCGGCGGCGACGCCTGGTTGAGCATCGACCGCGAAACCGGCGCGGTGGAGTACGAATCCACCTCGCGCGGCGCGGTGTCCTATCTCAACGACCTGCACAAGGGCCGCAATGCCGGCCCCGCATGGGGCTGGTTCCTGGACGTGTTCGCCGTGGCCTGCCTGGTGTTCTGCATCACCGGCCTGTTCCTGCTGCACCTGCATGCGCGGCAGCGACGCATGACCTGGCCACTGGTCGGCCTGGGCCTGATGATCCCGCTGCTGATCGCCCTGCTGCTGATCCACTGACTTCCACCGTGACTTCCATCCGTTCTTCCGGAGCCGCCCCATGCGCGTCACCCTGACCATCGCCCTCAGCGGCCTGCTGGCCACCTCGCCGGCTTACGCCACCACCCTCGACATCAACGTCGAAGTGCCCAAGCTCAACGTGGCCGAGTACCACCGCCCGTATGTGGCGGTGTGGCTGGAAGGCGCCGACCAGAAGGTCGCCGCCAACCTGTCGGTCTGGTACCAGCAGACCAGCAACAGCGAAGGCCATGGCACCAAATGGCTGCCCGACCTGCGCCAGTGGTGGCGCAAGAGCGGCCGCACCCTGCAGGTGCCGGTGGACGGCGTGACCGGCCCGACCCGCCCGGCCGGCAAGCACGCGCTGTCGTTCAACGACAAGCAGCCCGCACTGAAGCAACTGGCCGCGGGCAACTACACCCTGGTGGTGGAAGCGGTGCGCGAAGTCGGCGGCCGTGAACTGCTGAAGATTCCCTTCACCTGGCCGGCCACCGCCGCACAGAACGGCCGCGCGCAGGGCGCCACCGAACTGGGCCAGGTCACCCTCGCCGTCAAACCGTAATTGCCTGAGCCGGGGTCAGAGCCGTTTCCGCTGGAAAGGGATCCGGCCCCATCGCAGCACCCCAGGGGTCGGATCACTTCCACAGGAAGGGCTCTGACCCCATCAATCACCCTGGAGTCTTCCGCATGAAGCGCACGCTCGTCCTCGCCGCCGCTCTGGCCGCTGCCCTTCCCTTCTCTGCCCTGGCCCACAAGGCCTGGCTGCTGCCCTCGCAGACCGTGATCGCCGGCAACGCGCCGTGGATCACCGTCGATGGTGCGGTCTCCAACGACCTGTTCTACTTCAATCACGTGCCGCTGCGCCTGGAATCGGTGGTGATCACCGCCCCGGACGGCAGCACCGTGCAGGCGCAGAACGCGGCCACCGGCAAGTACCGCAGCGTGTTCGACGTCGAGCTGAAGCAGCAGGGCACCTACCGCATCGCCTCGGTCAACGACGGCCTGTCGGCCACCTATGAACTGAACGGCGAGCGCAAGCGCTGGCGCGGTACCGCCGCCACCTTCGGCGAACTGCCCAAGGATGCGAAGAAGCTGGAAGTGAGCCAGTCGGTCGGCCGCGTGGAGACCTTCGTCACCAACGGGGCGCCGAACGACACCGCTCTGAAGCCGACCAACCGCGGCATCGAACTGGTGGCCGTCGGTCACCCGAACGACCTGTTCGCCGGCGAGGAAGCCACCTTCCGCGTACTGGTCGACGGCAAACCGACCGCAGGCCTGGAGTTCGAGATCGTGCGCGGCGGCACCCGCTACCGCAACGCGCAGGACGAGCAGAAGCTGACCAGCGACGCCAAGGGCGAGATCAAGGTGACCTGGCCGGAAGCCGGCATGTACTGGCTGGAAACCGGCACCGAGGACAAGAAGACCTCGGTCAAGCAGGCCGCCAAGCGCCGCCTCAGCTACGTCGCCACGCTGGAAGTGCTGCCGCAGTAAAGACAGCGCTGCGATACCCGGCGCGCCCTGGTATCGCAGCCTGCCACGCATGCCCATGACATCTACCGCACTCGACATCGCCCGGCTGGGCGGCACCACCATGGGCACCACTTGGAGCGTGTCACTGGTCGCACCGCGCCAGCGCGACCTGCATCCACTGCATGCTGGCATCCAGGCACGTCTGGATGACGTGGTGGCACAGATGAGCACCTGGGAAGCGGGTTCCGACCTGAGCCGCTACAACCGTGCCGACGCAGGTCAGTACTGCGTGCTTCCCATCGAGACACGCCATGTGTTGGCCTGCGCGCAGGCCATCGCTGCAGCCAGCGGCGGGGCGTTCGACCCCACCGTCGGCCCGCTGGTGGCGCTGTGGGGCTTCGGCGCCCATGCCGGCGCACGGCGCGCACCCGATGCCGCCACGTTGCAGGCAACCCGTGCACGCTGCGGCTGGCAGCGCCTGCATTGGCAGGAGGATGCGCTGCTGCAGCCCGGTGGCCTGGAGCTGGATCTTTCGGCGATCGCCAAGGGCTTCGGCGTCGACCACGTCGCGGCCTGGCTGCGCGGCCAGGGTGTCGATGCCGCACTGATTGAAGTCGGTGGGGAACTGGCCGGTTACGGCCGCAAGCCGGACGGCCAGCCGTGGCGCGTGCTGGTGGAGTCGGCGCCGGAAGAAGATGCCCACACCGATACGCCACCGCGTGTACTGGCGCTGGACGGAAAGGCGGTGGCCACCTCCGGCGATCGCTGGCACCACTATCACGACGATGACGTGGCCTACAGCCACAGCCTTGACCCGCGCAGCGGCACGCCGGTACGGCAGGTCGCAGCCGCCGTCACCGTGGTCGCCAGCGACGCGATGCACGCTGACGCGTGGGCTACCGCGCTGACCGTGCTCGGCCGCGACGCGGGCATCGCGCTCGCAGAGCGCAAGGGGCTGGCCGCGCGCTATCTGGAACGCACCACCACCGGCCCACGCGAAACCCTCAGCAGCGCCTTCCAGCAGCTGCTGGATGGGCAGGCTGCATGAGCATGCGTTTCCCGCGCGCGACCGTTGGCAACGTCATGGTGCTGGCCCTGCTGGCCGTGATCGGCGGGGCACTGCTGCGTCTGCACCTGGGCGAAGCGTGGTGGCAGGGTGCACCGCCGGCCCGGCAATGGGGCATCGCGCTGGCCGCCACCGCGCTGTATCTGCTGGCGTGTGGCGTGCTGTGGTGGCGCAGCCGTCCGCGCCACGACACGCCCGAAGACGGCAACCCACCGCTGCTGCTGGTCTGGTCCAGCCAGACCGGCTTCGCCCGCGAACTGGCCGAACGGAGTGCGCAGGCTCTGCGCTCGGCTGGCATGCCGGTGCGCCTGCGCGGACTGCATGAAGTCGATGCCACCCTGCTGGCGGGCAGCGCGCGTGTACTGTTCATCGTCAGCACCACCGGCGAAGGCGATGCGCCCGACCACGCCCTGCCCTTCCTGCGCAAGGTGATGAGCACGCCTCCGCCGCTGCAGCACGTGCAGTACGGGGTGCTCGCACTGGGCGATCGCAGCTACGGGCATTTCTGCGCGTTCGGCCACCAACTGCATGACTGGCTGCGCCAGCACGGAGCACATCCGCTGTTCGATGCCATTGAAGTCGACAACGCCGATCCAGCTGCCCTGCGCCACTGGCAGCAACTGCTTGGCCAGCTCGGCGGCGGCGCGAGCGAACTTCCCGATTGGACACCGGCCGAGTACCAGCCGTGGACGCTGCTGCAGCGTACCCACCTCAACCCCGGCAGTGCCGGTGGTCCGGTCTATTGGCTGCGCCTGCAGCCCCCGACCGGCAGCGGCGCGCAGTGGCAGGCCGGTGACATCGCCGAGGTCGGTCCGCAGCATGCCGAACAGAGCACGCGCGACTGGCTGCAGACGCAGGGCTTCGATGCGGACACCGTGTTGGACGACGGCACTACGCTGCTCGCCCGCGTTGCGCGCTCGCACCTGCCGTCATTGGTTGCAGCAGGCGATCTGCCTGGGCTGTTGGCGGCATTGCAGCCCCTGCCACATCGCGAATACTCCATCGCCTCGGTGATGGACGACGGCGCGGTGGAACTGCTGCTGCGCCGGCAGCTGCGTGCCGATGGCACGCCGGGCATCGGCAGTGGCTGGCTGTGCGACCACGCCGCCATCGGCGGGCCGGTACAGATGCGCCTGCGCCGCAACGAGAATTTCCATGGCGTCGCCGCCGATGTTCCACTGCTGCTGATCGGCAACGGCACCGGTATCGCCGGCCTGCGCGCGCACCTGCACGAACGCGCACGCATTGGTGGTGCCCGCACCTGGCTGTTGCTCGGCGAACGCTCGGCCGCGCATGATTTCCACTTCGGCGATGAACTGCAGGCGATGCTCGGCAACGGCACGCTGACCCGCCTGGATACGGTGTTCAGCCGTGATGGCGGCGCACATCGCTACGTGCAGGATCGCCTGCTGGCCGAAGCAACCACGCTGCGGCAGTGGGTCGATGACGGCGCGACGATCCTGGTCTGCGGCAGCCTGCAGGGCATGGCCCCGGCAGTGGATGCGGTGATCGAGCAGGTGCTCGGTGCCGACGGCAAGGAAGCGCTGCTGCTGGCCGGTCGTTACCGGCGCGACGTGTATTGAGCGAACGTTTGGGGCGAATTGCCTCCTGGTGGGTGCGAACCTTGGTTCGCACCCTGCTGCGGCATCGGCTGCCGCATCCACGCATGGCGTGGATGATTGCCTCCGGGCGCCGACGCTGGCTCAGCCGCCCACCGCGCTCACCCGTATCGCCAACAACTCGCCGCCGCCCTGCAAGGCATGCCGCTGACGCTCACCGGCAGCCAACCACGCGGTATCGCCGGCCTGCATCGCGGGCAATCCACTGTCCGCGCCGAACGTGGCCTGCCCGCCCAACAGGTGCAGGGCCCAGGCCACGCCCGGCTCGCAGAAGAAGAACATCGGCCCGACCAGCGGCCGGTGCAGCAGCTCGGCCTGCAGCAGTCCGCGCTTCCACATCAGGTTGAAATCGTGGGTGATGCCGTCCACCAGCTCGCCATGCAGCGCAGCTTCGCCGGAAAAACGCACGCGCCCATGCGGTGGCAGCACCTCGGCTACACGGCCGTCCTCGAAACGCAGGCGCACGCCATTGCCCTGCAGCAGCACCAGTTCGCGCTCGGCGCCCGGAAATGCGGAAAACGCGGCGTCCTGCTCGATCTCGGCCACCGACAGGCGCAACGCCCAGTCATCGCCCTGCGCCGGCAACCGCAGGATCTCGCGGGTCCAGCCGAGGCCGTTGCGCCAGCGTTCGCGGCGGTAATCCAGGCTGGAAATCACCTGGCTCGGGGTCTGCAGCAGGGAGTCGATGTTCATGCGCGCATTGCATCATGCCGCGCGCCGCAACGCATCAACGCGTTGCAAGACCCGCAGCCGTACCGCAATCGCCACCCAGCAGCTGCGAGTGCTTGAGCCAGTCCTTGTCGGGGTAATAGGCAAACACCATCGTGCCGCCTCGCAGCGCGTCGATCAGTGGCTTGGCCACCGACAACCGCACCGCCGGGCAGCCCAGGCTGCGCCCCAACCGCCCCTGCAACTGCGCAGTGGACGGATTCACATACGGCGCACCGTGGATGACGATGGCGCGCTCGCGCGCACGATCGTTGAACCCCGGCTCCAACCCTGCCAGGCGCAGCGAATAGCCGTTGCCGCCCATGTAGGTTTCCTGCGCGGTGAACGCACCGATGCTGGACATGAAGCTGCCATCGCGGTTGGAGAAATGTTCGGTGCGGTTCTCGCCGCTGTTGCGACCGTGCGCCACCCACTCCTCGAACAACAGCCGCTGGCGGGCGAGATCGAAGACCCACATCCGCGGCTCGGTAGACGGCCGCGAGTAATCGATCACGCTCAGGCGTTCACTGCTGACTCCCAGCTCCGGCCGCTGCAGTGCACAGCGCATGGCGTGGGCAGCCAACTGCAGAACCCGACGGTCGGCCTTGGGCGCGGTGCGTGCCAGCTGCGCGGCGAGGTCGTCGGCGCTGATGGCGGCAATGGGCGTCTGTGCCCAGGCCGGGGCACTGGCAGTGGTTGCCAGCAGGCCAAGGGCGGCCAGCCGGCACAGGCGGGAAGCAGACATGGGCACGTAGGGAGGTCTCAGGATCCCTTGAGGGTGGACGCTGGCGGCTCCGATTCCAAGACCGGCTGCATTCCCGATTCAGCCGCGCTTGGGCGCACCGCCGGCAGCGACGTCACCAGCAGGGTCGTGCCCGGCACCAGCACCTGGTACAGCTGGCGGGCGAAATCAGCCGGCAGGGCCATCGGCAACGACGGCGTGGCCAGCAGGTCCGGCGTGGCCTGGGCGCGGTCCTGGCCGAGCAGCGGATAGGCCGTCCACTGGTGCATGCGCTGCTGCGCGTCAAGCGGGCTGGGCGTATCGCTGTAACCCTGGCCCATCACGAACAGGGTGGTGCCCTGGAACGCTGGCAGCGCGTCGGCCTTCAGCGGCGACTCACCGATCATCACGCCATCGCGCAGCACGTACAGGCGCTGGTCGTGCAGGCTGACCAGGATGCCGACCTGGCCACTGGGTGCGGCCGCATCATCCCACCAGGCCTTGTCAGGCGAACCGCCCTCGCCTTCCGGCAGGGCCTGGCCGCGTGCATTCACCGGCGCCAGCACCGCCGGATAGGCCAGCGTCATCGGCGCGCTCTTGGCATCGGCCACGACCACCGTATCGCCGCGCTTGGTTTCGCTGAACAGCTTCTGGGCGAAGGCCTGCGGCAGGCGCACGCAGCCATGCGAGGCCGGGTGCCCGGGCAGGCTGCCGCCGTGAAGGGCGATGCCGTCCCAGGTCAGCCGCTGCATGTACGGCATGGGTGCGCTGTTGTAGAGGTTGGAGCGGTGGTCCTTGTCCTTCTGCAGGATGGTGAACACACCGGTCGGCGTCTCATGGCCGGTCTTGCCCGAGCTGATCGTGGTCAGGCCAATGGCAATGCCATTGCGGTACACGTAAGCCCGTTGCTCATCCAGGCTCACCACCAGCACGATCGGACCGGCCGGCGAGACTTCCGGATGCCACAGGTACTCGCCCGGCTTGAGGTCGGTCGGCCCGCGTACTTCGGAAGTCGTGGCCACGACAGGCTTGGAGGGTGCGGCCGCCTGTGCGGCGCACGGCAGTGCCAAGGCCACGGCGAGCATCAAGGTCAAACGGTGCAGGTGCATCCAGCAGGTTCCATTCCATGCGAAGGCCCCACCGTACACCATGGGCACGTCGCAGCCGCGCCAAAAGAAATTGCCCGGCGACACAGCCATGTGTCGTACCGGGCAATCGTCACGTCCCTGTCGGCCTGCTGCCACCCCCTCGCATCCTGCGAAGCGGGGGCGGCGTTGCATCCTGCACGCGGCCGCGTCTGTCCTGTTTGTATCTCAGCCCCTTCCACAGGTCTGTGATGCCACCATCCTGGTGATTGGTGCCGCATCCCTGCGACGGTCGGCGGCTGCAGCCATCCTGTCCGCAGCCATTGAACCTGCATCCTGCAGATTCCGACGATTCCTGTTGTCAGCGCCTGGGTACGGTTCGCACCGGTACCGATCCGGGTACCGGATCCGCAGGCAACATCGTGTTGCCAACGGTGATCCGTCGTCGATTCCGTTCGACGATCGATGTCCCTATCCCCTTCACCTGCGTCAGGTCCTCGACGCGGTGAAACGGGCCGTGTCTGCGCCGGTGCTCGACGATCGCCGCAGCCTTGGTGGCCCCGACCATCGTCAATCCCTGCTGCAGCGCCTGGGCATCGGCCCGGTTGATGTCGATCGGCTCGGCAGCTTGCGCTCCCGCGATCCACATTCCCAGCACCAGCGCCCTTAACACGACAAACCAAGGCACGACGTGTATCTCCTTGTGGTTCTGACCGTCCCGACCGGCAATCCCGTCGGTCGAAACAGTGTCCGTCACCACATGCACACAGCGTATAGGGTTCACGGATTTCTAAAAGCCAGCCAAATACCCGACGTGATGTAGGGAAAACCCTACCCTTGGCCGAGGCGTAGAATGGGCGGATCAGCCATGCAACCGGAGTTTCAGATGGACAGCGCCAAGCTCGGCCAATTCGTCAATGACAAGTGGGACAGCGAAATCGTCCCGCAGTTGGTCGACTACATCCGCATTCCCAACAAGTCGCCGATGTTCGACGCCAACTGGGTGCAGAACGGCTACATGGAGCAGGCGGTCACCCTGATGGAAACCTGGGCCAAGGCCCAGGACCTGCCCGGCCTGAAGGTCGAAGTGGTGCGCCTGGAAGGCCGTACCCCGCTGATTCTGCTGGAAATTCCGGCTACCGGCGCCGAAACCGGCGACGACACCATCCTGCTCTACGGGCACCTGGACAAGCAGCCGGAGATGACCGGCTGGGACGACGACCTGGGCCCGTGGACCCCGGTCCTGCGCGGCGACAAGCTGTATGGCCGTGGCGGTGCCGATGACGGTTACGCCATCTTCGGCTCGCTGGCCGCCGTGCTGGCACTGCAGGCCCAGGGCCTGCCGCATGCCCGCTGCGTTGTACTGATCGAAGCCTGTGAAGAGTCGGGCAGCTACGACCTGCCGGCCTACGTGGACCATCTGGCTGACCGCATCGGCAAGCCGTCGCTGGTGGTCTGCCTGGATTCGGGCTGTGCCAACTACGACCAGCTGTGGTGCACCACCTCGCTGCGCGGCCTGACCGGCGGCAACTTCTCGGTGAAGGTGCTCAACGAAGGCGTGCACTCCGGTGATGCCTCCGGCGTGGTGCCGTCCAGCTTCCGCCTGCTGCGCCAGCTGCTGTCGCGCATCGAGGACCAGGACACCGGCCGCATCCTGATCGACGGCATGAACGTGGAGATCCCGGCCGAGCGCCTGGAACAGGCCAAGCGTGCCGCCGACGTGGTCGACACCGCGATCTTCGAGAAATTCCCGCTGGTCGATGGCCTCAAGCCGATGAACGACGACCTGACCGAGCTGGTGCTCAACCGCACCTGGCGCCCTGCCCTCTCGGTGACCGGCATCGGCGGCATGCCGCCGCTGGAATCGGCCGGCAATGTGCTGCGCCCGCATACCGCAGTGAAGCTGTCGCTGCGCCTGCCGCCGACTGCCGACGGCAAGACCTGCGGCGAACTGCTGAAGGAAGCGCTGCTGCGCGATCCGCCGAACGGCGCGCAGGTCACCCTGGACCTGGAAAAGGCCTCCACCGGCTGGAACGCGCCGGCGATGGCACCGTGGCTGACCAAGGCCATCGACGATGCCAGCCAGACCTTCTTCGGCAAGCCGGCGATGTACATGG
This sequence comes from Stenotrophomonas sp. G4, assembly GCF_003428825.1. Classification (NCBI taxonomy): domain Bacteria; kingdom Pseudomonadati; phylum Pseudomonadota; class Gammaproteobacteria; order Lysobacterales; family Lysobacteraceae; genus Stenotrophomonas; species Stenotrophomonas sp. G4. Next base: position 1,091,313 of record NZ_CP031741.1, on the reverse strand, counting down.
GCGAAGGCGGCTCGATCCCGTTCATGGGCATGCTGGGCGAGAAGTTCCCGGGCGCCCAGTTCATGATCACCGGCGTGCTCGGCCCGCACTCCAATGCCCACGGCCCGAACGAGTTCCTGCACATCCCGATGGGCAAGAAGGTCACCGCGTGCGTGTCCAAGGTGATCAGCGAGCACTACGCGGCCAGCCTGCGTGGCGAGACCAGCGGTTCGCCGGTGGCCGCCGACAGCGGCACCCGCCACGGCGACCACGGCTGCTGCTGATCCAGCACGCAGTGACGGACGCAGCCCGGCCTTGCTAGGCTGCGTCCAACCTTCCAGAGCACTGATCGCATGAACGGTCTGTTTGGCAGCACCAGCTGGCTCTACATCATCCTGGTCGGCTTCTTCGTCGGCCTGCTGGGACGCTTCTTCATGCCCGGCAACAACCGCATGGGCTGCCTGCTGACCATCGTGCTGGGCATCATCGGCGCGCTGCTGGCCGGCTGGTTCGGCCAGTACATGGGCTGGTACGCGCCCGGTGAACCGGCCGGCTTCCTCGGCGCGGTGCTGGGTGCGGTGGTCGTGCTGGCGATCCTGCGCCTGTTCAGCGGCCGCCGCTGAGCCGCCATCTCCTTTTCCATCCTGCCCCGACGTTGGCGCGCCCGGCGCGCCCGGATATGCCTGCATGACCGAACCCGCCTCTGATCCCCAGCGCAGCGCACAGCGCCTGCAGTGGGCCCGTACCCAGCTTGACGATGGCAACGCCGTGGTCGAACGCGCCTCGGTCGACGCCGGCATGCGCAGCTACTGGCGCACCACCAGCCAGCGCGGCAGCCACATCGTGATGGACGCCCCGCCGGGGCTGGAAGACCCCACGCCGTGGCTGCGCATGCGCGGCCTGCTGCACGATCACGGCCTCCGCGTGCCCGCCCTGCTTGCCCAGGACCTCGACGCCGGCTTCCTGCTGCTGGAAGACCTGGGCGGCCCGACGCTGGCCAAGATCCTCGACGAACGCAATGCCGACGCTTGGTTCAGCCGATCCATCGATCAGCTGCTGCGCCTGCAGGCCATTCCGGTGCCGGCCGATTTCGGCCAGTTCGGCGAAGCGCTGCTGCAGCGTGATGCCGGCCTGTTCGACGAGTGGTTCCTGCAACGCCATCTTGGCCTTGAACTGGACTGCGGCGAGATCGAAGGGCTGCAGCTGGTGCACCGTCGGCTGATGGACAACGCGCTGGGCCAGGCCCAGCTGATGACCCACCGCGACTACATGCCGCGCAACCTGATGCCGGTGGATGGCGGCCCGGCGGTGCTGGATTTCCAGGACCTGGTGCGTGGCCCGATCGCGTACGACGCGGTAAGTCTGTTCAAGGATGCCTTCCTGAGCTGGCCGCTGCAGCGCGTGGACGAATGGCTGGCGCAGTATCACCAGCGCGCACGCGATGCCGGCCTGCCGGTACCCGACCGTGCCACCTTCCTGCGCGATGCCGACTGGATGGGCATCCAGCGCCACGTGAAGATCCTCGGCCTGTTCTGCCGCCTGCGCTACCGCGACAACAAGGGCCACTACCTGGACGATGCGCCGCGCTTCATCGCCTACCTTGATGAAGTGCTGCCGCGCTACCGCGAACTGGCGCCCCTGCAGCAGTTGCTGGAAACGCGGATCAAACCGGCACTGGCCGAGTTGGCCGCGCCGATGCGCGTGCAGCGCTGAAGGCCGCGTCGATGAAGGCACTGATTTTCGCCGCCGGCCTGGGCGAGCGCATGCGCCCCCTCACCCTGCACACGCCCAAGCCACTGCTGGCGGTGGCCGGCAAACCTCTGATCGTGTGGCATCTGCAGCGGTTGGCCGCGCTCGGCATCCACGACGTGGTGATCAACACCGCGTGGCTCGCCGAGCAGTTCCCGGCCACATTGGGCGATGGCAGCCAGTGGGGCCTGCGCCTGCATTTCATGCACGAAGGCGATACCCCGCTGGAAACCGGTGGCGGCATCCTCAATGCACTGCCGGCGCTGGGGGACGATCCGTTCCTGGTAGTGAACGGCGATATCTGGACCGATTTTGATTTCGCCACGCTGCCGCGTGAGCCGGCCGGCCAAGCGCATCTGGTGCTGGTCGACAACCCGGCGCAGCACCCCAATGGCGACTACCGGCTGGACGCGCACGGTGTACTGCACCATGACCGCGAAGGCCCGTGCCTGACCTATGCGGGCATCGGCGTCTATCGCCCGTCCATCGTGGCCGACTGGCGCGCGGTGATCGGTGAGGCACCGGGCAGCGAGCGTGTGCCGCCGAAGTTCTCGGTGGTGCCGTTGCAGAAGCATTTCATGGCACAGGGGTTGATGACGGGGCAGCACCATCGCGGGCGCTGGACCGATGTCGGGACGGTGGATCGCCTGCGCGCGCTGGATGTTGAGTTGGCTGCGAACGGCTGAGCCCCTCGTGGTTGGTCGCATCTGAAGCAGAAGCCTTGCTTGGCCGGGCGGGATGGGCTGCGCAGGGGACGCTGCAAGTACGTCCATGTAAGCTCGGTCGCCGCATCCATGCGGCTCACGCCCCTGCGCAACCCACCCCGCCCGGCCTCTGACAGTTTCCGTGTGCGTCCAACCACGGAAAAAGAAAAAGAAAAGCAAAAGCGGGTCGCTTCGCTGCGCTTGCTCTGGTGACGACCAACGGTCGTCACCCACTAGAAGCAAGACACGTGTCGACCAAGGTCGACACCCACCAACAGCAGTGCAGAACGCCGACCCGACAGATCGCGGGAACCTGTCGAAGGCGGGGTGGCTCAGGTTGCGGGGGCGTGAGCGCCATGGATGGCGCGACCGAGGCTACATGGACGTACTTGCGCCGTCCCCCGCAACCTGAGCCACCCCGCCTCCCCTAAGGAAGCCAGCTTTTGACGTTGACGTTGCTCGGCTTCTGCGGGTGCAGGGTGCAGCCCTGCCTAACACCCAACACCTCTCAGTAACGAGGACGGCCTTCTTCCAGCACCTGGCGCAGGAACGGCACGGTGATCCGCCGCTTCGCCGCCAGCGATTCGCGATCCAGCCAGTCCAGCAACGTGATCAGCCCACCCAGCTCGCGCCCGGTGTGCGACAGCAGCCACTCGATGGCGGCCTCGTCGATCGCCAGCCCCCTGCGCAGCGCGCGCTCGCGCAACACCGCCGCGCGGCCTTCCTCATCCAGCGGCTGCAGCAGCACGCGCACGCATTGGCCCAGGCGCGAACGCAGGTCCGGCAACACCAGGCCCAGTTCGCCCGGTGACTTCTGTGCGGTGTACAGCACCGTCACGTCGGCAGCGCGCGCGCGGTTGTGGAAATCGAACAGCGCGATTTCGTCCTCACGATTGCCTGCCACCGCATCCAGGCCATCCAGCGCCACCAGCTCGCGCTGCTCGAGCCCTTCCAGCGCTACCCGCACCCGGCCGACCACGCTGGTCAGCGGTACATAGGTCGGCAGGCGCCCGGCCTGCTCGGCGCTGGAACACATCGCCAGCGCCTGGTGGGTCTTGCCGGTGCCGGCCGCGCCTTCCAGGTACACCCAGTCGTGGCTGGCCCCTACCGCGATGGCATGCAGCTGCGCCAGCGCGCCGTCCGGCGCGCCGATGAAGCTTTCCAGCCGCTGGTCCCGCGGGTAATGCAGGGCCAGCGGAAGTTGCGGCACACCAATCACTTCAGTTCCGGACCCTTGTCATTGCCAGGCACGATGAGATGGGGCTGGTCGATCACCCCATCAAGCACGATCGTGGGCTTCTCGCCGGCGTACAGCTCGCTCTGGCGGTAACGCTGGTGCGCATAGCGCAACAGCACATTGCTGACCGCCGCCACCGGCAGCGCCAGCAGCATGCCCAGGAAGCCGAACAGCTGGCCGCCTGCCATCACCGCGAAGATCACCGCCACCGGGTGCAGGCCGATCTTGTCGCCAACGATGCGCGGGGTCAGCACGTAGCTCTCCAGCAGCTGGCCAACGGTGAACACCACGCCCACCAGGATCAGCAGCTTCAGGTCGAACCCCTGCGCCTGTACCAGTGCGGCCACGATCGCCATCAGGATGCCGGTGGTCGCGCCCAGGTAGGGAATGAAGCTGATCAGGCCGGCGATCAGGCCGATCAGCAGGCCCAGCTTGAGCCCGACCAGCGACAGGCCACCGGCGTAGATCACGCCCAGCGCCAGCATCACCAGGAACTGCCCGCGGATGAAGGCGCCAAGCACCTCGTTGGATTCACGTGCCAGCGTGGTGATCGTGCCGATCTGGTTGCGCGGGATCACCGATGCCACGCGTTCGACCAGCGTGTCCCAGTCACGCAGGAAGTAGAACGCCAGGATCGGCAGCAGCAGCAGGTTGACCACCCAGGTCACCACCGTGAAGCCCGAGCGCGATACGTAGCCCATGAAGGTCGTGGCGAATCCGCCGGCCTGCTGCCAATGGCTGCGCACCCATTCAATCACACGGTCCGGATCCATCCACTGCATCACTTCCAGCCCGGTCTTCTGCTCGAACCAGGGAATGCCCTTCTCCATCAGCCAGGCCTGCGCCTGCGGGGCCGCGGCGATCAGGGTGCTGATCTGGCGCTCGATCATCGGCACCAGCACCAGCAGCAGCGCGACGATCACCAGCACCATCGCCACGAACACCAGCACCACGCCGGTCATGCGCGAGCGGCCGGTGTCTTCGATGCGGTCCACCAGCGGATCGCCCAGCCAGGCCAGCGCCAGCGCCAGCACGAACGGCGTCAGGATCGGCGCCAGCAGCCACACGACCCAGCCGATCAGGCCGGCCAGCAGGATGAACTTCAACCGCCGCAGGAACTGTGCGATTTCCGCTTCCGGGGACAGGATCATCGCAGGCGGTACTCGTTGCTGACCGGCGCCGGTGCCGGTGCACCGGTCGTGTCGTCGATCGGCGTCGGCAGGGCCGGCAGTGTCGCCGACGGCACCAGCACGCCGTTGTCGCCAAGCATGCGGTTGAAGCCGGCCAGGCCGGTGGTCATTTCCAGATTCAGCTCCAGATGGTCGGCCGTCGCGCGCAGCGGGGTGACGTTGCGCACCACCGCCACTTCACGCAGGCCGGCGGCCAGGCGCAGGTACTCGTCGGCGCTGTTGATGCCGGTCACCACCACGCGGTAGGTGCCCGCCTGGCCGGTGGCCGCACCAGCCTTGGCATAACGCTTGACCAGCGCGTCGGCAGCGCCATCGGCACCGGCGGCCATCGCGCGCATGGCGTTGGCGTCCTTGCTGGTCCACTTGTTCAGTTCCCGGCCGTTGTCGACGAACACCCAGTCCGCCTGCCAGCCGCCATTGGCGCGGTACAGCTTGCCGATCAGCTGCATCGGCGGCGAATAGCGCGACGAGGCCCGGGCCACAGCAGCGCTGTCCTGGCGCCAGATGGCACCGGCCAGGGCCTGTTCTGCGGCGCCACCACTAGGCAGGCCGAGCTTGTAACCGCGCTCGATGGCCCGGCTCAGCAACGGCCGCGCGGCATTGGCCTGCTGCACGCTGACCAGGCGCGGACCACTGCCGTCGTCGACGGCCAGCCACAGCACCGGCTTCGGCCGGGGCTGCGGCCACAGCGGCAGGCCCAGGGCCGACACCAGCCCGTCCACGTCATCCTCGCGGAAGCGCGCGACCAGCAGGGTACGGAAGCTCGGCGCACCGCTGGCGCCCACGCTCTGGTCCTGCCTGTAGTCGTAGCTGGCCACATAGTCCTTGGCATTGCGCAGCGCCTGGACCACGCCAGGGCGCGACATGACGCTGCGATCACCGGACAATTTGCCCAGTACCACGCTCAACGCGCGGGCAAGTGCACCGTTGCGGTCAGCCTCGGCTTGGCTGTTGACGGGCACTTCGGCCTCGTACGCACCACTGGCAGTGGCAACATCCCCCTCGGTTCGCATGCCGCTCTGGGCCATCGTGGCCACCGGCAGGCACAGCGCAAGGAGCAGGGTCAAAAACAGGCTGCGGCGCATCAGGACATCCATTGGCTCGACGTATCCGGGGGGAATTGTTGCCCGAATACGGCCTTTGCGCCAATGCGGCCTGTTAAAATCGGCGATTCAACCCCTGCCAGCGCCGACGCCCGTGACCAACAGCCCGTCTTCCGCCCCTTCTCCCCTCACCTACCGTGACGCGGGTGTCGACATCGACGCCGGCAACGAACTGGTCGAGCGGATCAAGCCCCTGGTCAAGCGCAGCTTCCGTCCGGAGGTGATGGGCGGCCTGGGTGGCTTCGGCGCCCTGTTCGACCTGTCCAACAAGTACCGCGAGCCGGTGCTGGTGTCGGGCACCGACGGCGTCGGCACCAAGCTGAAGCTGGCCCACCAGCTGAACCGCCACGATACGATCGGCATCGACCTGGTCGCCATGTGCGTGAACGACGTGCTGGTGCAGGGCGCCGAGCCGTTGTTCTTCCTGGACTACTTCGCCACCGGCAAGCTGGACATCGACACCGCCGCCGCGGTCGTGGGCGGCATCGCCAACGGCTGCACCGAGGCCGGTTGCGCCCTGATCGGCGGCGAAACCGCCGAGATGCCCGACATGTACGCGCCGGGCGAGTACGACCTGGCCGGCTTCACCGTCGCGGCCGTCGAAAAGAGCGAACTGAAGGACGGCGCCAATGTCGCCGCCGGCGACGTGCTGATCGGCATCGCCTCGTCGGGCCCGCACTCCAACGGCTATTCGCTGGTCCGTCGCATCTACGACCGCGCCGGCCGCCCGGCCGAGCTGGAACTGGAAGGCGGGGTCAAGCTGGTCGATGCGCTGATGGCCCCCACCCGCCTCTACGTCAAGCCGATCCTGTCGCTGCTGAAGTCGCACGGCGATGCCATCCACGGCATGGCCCACATCACCGGTGGCGGCCTGACCGAGAACATCATCCGCGTGGTGCCCGAAGGCCTCGGCCTGGACATCCAGGCCTCGTCGTGGACCCTGCCGCCGGTGTTCCAGTGGCTGCAGAAGGAAGGCGCGGTGGCCGACAGCGAGATGTGGCGCACCTTCAACTGCGGCATCGGCTTCGTGCTGATCGTCGCTGCGGACCAGCTCGAGACCGTATCCGCTGCGGTCAAGGCGGAAGGCCTGGAGCACTGGACGATCGGCCAGGTGGTCACCGCCCAGGGCGGCGAACGCGTCCACATCGCCTGATCCACAGGACAAAGGAACCCGCATGGACGCACCTCCTCCCTTGTCGACGCCGCCGGTGCTGCCGGTGCTGCCGCCGAACCCGGCCATGCCGGTGTTCGGCCCGCAGGACGCCACCCAGCTGCGCCAGCTGGCGATCGGCCACTATGTGGTCGCTGGCCTGATGGCGGTGTTCTCGCTGGTCTTCGTCCTGCACATCGTGCTGGGCATCGCCATGCTGTCCGGCTCGCTGCCGATGAAGTCCGGCGGTGAACCGTCATCGCCGGAGGAGCAGCAGGTCGTCGGCTGGCTGTTCACCGTGATGGGCGTCTGCATCGTGCTCGGCGGGCTGACCCTGGCAGGTTTCGTGGCCTATGCCGGCCGCTGCCTGTCGCAGCAGCGCCGCTACCTGCTGTGCATGATCGTGGCCGGGCTGTCGTGCCTGTTCACTCCCATCGGCACCATCCTCGGCGTGTTCACCCTGGTCGTGCTGCTGCGCCCACAGGTGAAGGCCGCCTTCGCTGGCCAGGCGGGTGTGGCATGAGCGATGGAATGAACCCGCCACCGCTGCCACGGCAGACCCTGGCGGACCTGCAGACCGCAAGCCACCTGCACACCCTGAAGATCCTGTTCTACGCACTGGCCGGCTTCCATTGGCTGGCAGCGCTGGTGTTCCTCGGCTTTGTCGGCATCGTCGCCTTCGAACGCGGCATGGACGACGGCGCCGTGCTGGCGACGGTGTACGGCGCCGTATCGCTGCTGGCCATCGGGCTGGGCTTCCTGCAACTGCGCACCGCGCGGCTGCTTGGCCAGCGCAGCCACCTGGCCTGGTGCCGCGGCGCGGCCTGGGCAGCGGTGATGGCCGGCCCGCTGGGCATGGCGCTCACCGCCTACGCGGTGTATTTCCTGCGCAAGCCGGAGATCGCCGCACTGTTCGACCGCGGCGACCACGTCAGCGTCTGAGCTGGCAAGCGCATGTTCCGTCTCCTCTGCTGATCGCCCCGACATGTCCACGCCCGCTGCCCCCACGCTCGCCCGCAACCGCGCCACCCACTCACTGTCGGCACCGAAGAAGGCCGCACTGGTCGCGGTGCTGGGCATCTTCGCCGCCACCTGGATCCATCCGCTGTGGCCGCTCGAGCAGACCCTGCACAGCTCGTTGACCGTGATCGGCCTGCTGGCGCTGTGGTGGGTGAACCGGCGCTGGCAGCTGGGCAACGGTGCGTTCATCGCCATCTGCGGCTTCATCGCCATCCACTGCGTGGCCGCGCGCTGGCTGTATTCCAACGTGCCGTATGACGCGTGGTTGCAGGCGCTGCTGGGATGGTCGCCGGACGCAGCGTTTGGCTGGCAGCGCAACCACTTCGATCGCCTGATCCACTTCCTCTATGGCGTCTGCTTCACCCCGGCGTTGCTGCAGCTGGCGCGACATGCCTGGCCTGCGCTGCGCATCGGCCAGGCATTCACCCTGGCACTGATGGCAGTGATGTGTTCCAGCCTGGTGTATGAGTGGCTGGAATGGGGCATCGCCCTTGCCCTGTCGCCGGAAGCGGCCGAAGCCTACAACGGCCAGCAGGGCGACATGTGGGACGCGCATGCGGACATGCTGCTGGCGACCCTGGGCAGCCTGTTGCTGTGGCCGCTGGTGCGCCGGAGCGCGGTGCGATGAGCATCCGCCGAATCGCCGTGCTGGCATCCGGGCGCGGCAGCAACCTGCAGGCCATTGTCGACGCCATCGCGGCAGGGCGACTGCAGGCCGAGATTGTCGGCGTGTTCTCCGATCGTCCCGCTGCCGCCGCACTGGAGCGGGTGGCAACGGATCGGCGCTGGGGGCATGCGCCGAAGGAATTCAGCGACCGCGCCGCCTACGAGCTGGCACTGGGTGATGCGCTGGCAGCATCCAGACCGGACTGGATCGTCTGCGCTGGCTACATGCGCATCCTCGGCCCCGATTTCGTGCAGCGGTTCAATGGTCGCCTGGTCAACATCCACCCCTCGCTGCTGCCGCTGCACAAGGGCCTGCACACCCATGCACGGGCGCTTGAGGCCGGAGACGTCGAGCACGGCGCCAGCGTGCATCTGGTGGTGCCGGAACTGGATGCCGGCGCGGTGCTGGCGCAGGCCCGGGTTCCGGTGCTTGCCGGCGACGATGCGCAGACCCTGGCCGAACGCGTGCTTGCGGTGGAGCATCCCCTGCTGATCGCCACCCTGGAACTGCTCTGTGCGGGGCGCCTGGCTGAACGGGAAGGCCAGCCGACGCTCGACGGTCACCCCCTGTTTAGCCCCTTGGCTCTAGATTCCGCCGGAAACCTGAACCGGTAACGCCCGTGCACACGCCCCGCTGACTGCGGGGCTGGCATCCTGCTCCCCTCCTGCGGTTCCTGTCGGCCATGAAGACCACGTCCCTGCTGCGTACAACTCTGCTGCTGCCGCTTGCCGTCCTCGCCTGTGCGGGCTGGGGCCAGGCAACAGCGCCTGCTGCGCCGGCACCTGCCGAGGTGGCACCGCCGGTGTTGCCCGCCCTGGCTTGGGAGCCGCCGCCGCTGCAGCCGTTCAGCGCGACCTACCAGGCGTTCTACAAGGGCAAGGAAGCGGGCGATGCGACCATGCAGGTCACCCACACCGGCGGCAGCCAGTGGCGGGTGGACATGCAGGTGGTCGGCCGCCGCGGCTTTGCCAGCGTGCTGGGCCTGAACATCGAGCAGAGCACGGTGTTCGAGGAGCGCAGCGGTGTGTATGCGCCGCTCAGCCAGAGCACGGTGCGCAAGGGCCTGTTCCTGGGCAAGAAGGCGGTCGGCACCTACAACTGGCAGGCCGGTACCGCGCAATGGAGCGGCGACGTGGAAAAGAAGCGCGCCCAGCCGATTCCACTGCAGGCCGGGGACCAGAGCGCGTTGCTGATCAACCTGGCGATCATGCGCGACGCGCGTCCCGGCGCGGCCATGCACTATCGCTACGTCGACATGGGCAAGGTGCGCCAGCACGATTACCAGGCCGCGCCGCAGACCGAGAACGTCGAGGTCGGCGACCTGTCCTACAACGCGCTGCGGGTGTATCGCACCAACGGCGGCAACAATGAAACCATTCTCTGGATCGCCAACGGTGTCCCCACCCCGGTGCGCATCCTGCAACGCGAAGATGGCGAAGATCGCGTCGATCTGCGCCTGATCGAATACCAAGGAGTCTGAGCATGAACACCCTGACCCGCCCCCTGACCTGGATCGCCGCTGCCGCATTGTCGGTGGCCAGCCTGCCGGCCATGGCCCTGCAGCCGTTCAAGGCCGACTACCTGGCCAGCTACATGGGCATGCAGGCCAATGGCAGCATGACCCTGGCCAGCGAAGGTGCCAACAAGTGGCGCTACAGCCTGCAGGTCAAGAACCAGCTGGCGGACCTGAGCCAGAGCACGGTGTTCGAGGAGGTGCGTGGGCAGCTGCGCCCGCTCAGCAGCCAAGACCGCTCCGCGTTGCTGGTGAAGAAGCGCAATGTGCAGGCCAACTACAACTGGACCAGCAACCAGGCCACCTGGACCGGCGACATCAAGCCGGATCGCGCCGGCCCGATCGCCCTCAAGTCCGGCGACATGGACGCGCTGCTGATCAACCTGGCCATCGCCCGCGACCTGGCTGCCGGCAAGCCGCTGACCTATCGCATGGTCGACGAGGGCCGCATCAAGAACATGACCTACCGCGTGGTGGGCAAGGAAGCGGTCACCGTTGGCGGCAAGAGCTACGAGGCGACCAAGGTCTCGCGCGTCGACGGCAACAAGGAGCTGATTGCCTGGATCGTGCCGGAGTTCCCCGTGCCGGCGCGCATGCTGCAGCGTGAAAGCGGCCGCGATGCGCTGGACCTGACCATCAAGTCGATGAACTGATCGATCGCGCTGCGCGCTCGCCGGGCATGGCCCGGCGCTACCGCCCAACGTCGATCCACGCCAAGCGTGGATTCACGCCCCGCACACAAAAACGCCCGCTTTCGCGGGCGTTTTTTCATTTCTTCGTTTCTTCCGCCGGCTTGAACTCGGTGCGGCAGTCGACCCGGATCTGCTCGCCCGTGGATCGGCGCACGAACGTGCGGCAATGGCGGTTGCCGTCCTGGCTGTCGTTCACCGCAACCGCGTAGAACGATTGGATGATCTCGTCACGGGTTACCGTGCCGTCGCCATTCCAGTCCATGTCCTTCTGCTCGATGCCCTTGGTGATGGCGATGTTGGCGTACCAGGCATAGCCCAGCCACGCCAGCACGATCAGCACCAGCACCAGAAGCGCCTTGCGGCGACGGCTGAACCTGCCGCGCAGGATCATGCGGCCACGCGCCGGATGGTGGCGCCGAGCGAAGACAGCTTCTCTTCGATGTTTTCGTAGCCGCGATCAAGGTGGTAGATGCGATCGATGGTGGTATCGCCATCGGCCATCAAGCCGGCCAGGATCAGCGACGCTGACGCGCGCAGGTCGGTTGCCATCACCGGTGCACCGCTCAGGCGCTCGTGACCACGCACGATGGCCGTGTGGCCTTCCACCTGCACGTCCGCGCCAAGGCGCAGCAGCTCGTTGACATGCATGAAACGGTTCTCGAAGATCGTTTCATTGATCACGCCCACGCCGTCGGCCACGCAGTTGAGCGCCATGAACTGCGCCTGCATGTCGGTCGGGAACGCCGGATACGGCGCAGTGGTCAGGTTGACTGCCTTCGGCCGCTTGCCGTGCATGTCCAGGGTGATGCTGTCTTCGCTGGTCTCGATGGTCGCGCCGGCTTCCACCAGCTTGGCCAGCACCGCATCCATGGTGTTCGGGCGCGCACGGTTGACGGTCACCTTGCCGCCGGTCATCGCTGCGGCCACCAGGAAGGTGCCGGTTTCGATGCGGTCGGGCAGCACTTCATGGCGGCCACCGGACAGGCGTTCGACGCCTTCGATGACCAGGCGGGCGGTGCCCAGGCCTTCGATCTTCGCGCCCAGCGCGATCAGGCAATGCGCCAGGTCGGTGACTTCCGGTTCCATCGCCGCGTTGTCGAGGATGGTGGTGCCTTCGGCCAGCACTGCGGCCATCAGCACGTTCTCGGTACCGGTCACGCTGACCATGTCGAAGGTGAAGTGGCCACCCTTCAGGCGCTTGGCGGTGGCCTTGATGAAGCCGTTCTCGACCACGATTTCGGCACCCAGTGCCTGCAGGCCCTTGATGTGCTGGTCGACCGGGCGCGAACCGATCGCGCAGCCGCCGGGCAGCGATACTTCGGCGGCGCCGAAGCGGGCCAGCAGCGGGCCCAGCACCAGGATCGAGGCGCGCATGGTCCTGACCAGCTCATACGGCGCCACATGCTGGTTGACCGGACGCGGGTCGACCACGATCGCACTGCCACGCGACAGCGTGCCCTGGTCGATGGTCACGTTCGCGCCCAGTTCGCCCAGCAGCTTCACCGTGGTGACCACATCGTGCAGATGCGGCACGTTGGTGATCTCCACCGGCGCGTCGGCCAGCAGGGTCGCGCAGAGAATGGGGAGGACGGCGTTCTTGGCGCCGGAGATGCTTACTTCACCGTGCAGCGCAGCGCCGCCGGTCACAACGATCTTGGCCATGTATTGGGGATCTTCTGCGGTTCAGCCGGCTTCGGCCGGGGTCACGGTTTTCAGTGCGAGCGCGTGGATCGCGCCGCCCATCAGGTCACCCAGAGTGGCATACACCATCCGGTGGCGGGCCAGCGGCAGCTTGCCGGCAAAGGCCTCGCTGACCACGGTCGCTTCGAAATGCACGCCATCATCACCGTGCACGTCGGCGCGGGCGCCGGGCAGGCCGGTTTCGATCAGATTGCGGATGGTGTCGGCGTCCAACGGGCTTTCCTAATAAAATGTGGGTCCATTCTACTTCCGCTGCGTGGCGTCCGCATGGCCGAATCCCTGTTGCCCCCCCGTTCCCCCGACCCTGCCGCCCTGGTCGCCAGTGGCCGGCGTGTGTTCGAGATCGAACGGCAGGCGCTGGACGCGGTGGCCGACCGCCTCGGCGACGCGTTCCAGCAGGCCTGCCGGGCGATCCTGGGCAGCCGCGGCCGGGTGGTCGCCACCGGCATGGGCAAGTCCGGCCATGTGGCACGCAAGATCGCCGCCACCCTGGCCTCCACCGGCACCCCGGCGTTCTACGTGCATCCGGGCGAGGCCGGCCACGGCGACCTGGGCATGATCACCGAAGACGACGTGGTGCTGGCCCTGTCCTATTCGGGCGAATCGGATGAGCTGCTGATGCTGCTGCCGGTGCTCAAGCGCCAGGGCAACGTGCTGATCGCCATGACCGGCCGCCCGCAGTCGAGCCTGGCCAGCGCCGCCGACTTCCACCTGGATGTGAGCGTGCCGGCCGAAGCCTGCCCGCTGGCGCTGGCACCGACCTCCAGCACCACCGCCTCGCTGGCGATGGGTGACGCGCTGGCGGTGGCCCTGCTGGACGCTCGCGGCTTCACCGCCGACGATTTCGCCCGCTCGCACCCGGCCGGCAGCCTCGGCCGCCGCTTGCTGCTGCACATCACCGACGTCATGCACACCGGTGCGGACCTGCCCAAGGTCGATGTCGGCGCCAGCCTCAGCGAAGCGCTGATGGAGATGAGCCGCAAGCGCCTGGGCATGACCGCCGTGGTCGACGGCCAGGGCGTGCTGATCGGGCTGTTCACCGACGGCGACCTGCGCCGCGCCCTGGACACCGACCTGGACGTGCGCACCGCCAGGATCGCCGATGTGATGACCCGGCAACCGCGCACCATCAGCGCCGACAAGCTGGCGGTAGAAGCTGCGCGGCTGATGGAAACGCACAAGATCACCGGCCTGATCGTGGTCGACGACCAGGGCCGCGCGGTCGGCGCGCTGAACATTCATGACCTGTTGCGGGCCCGGGTGGTTTAACCGACAGTCCGTAGACCCCATTCAGTCTGTACCAACGAGCCCGCAACCACTGAGTCCGATGCCCTGATGCCCTGGTCCCCCCTGCCCGCCTTCCCCGCCCACCTGCATGCCGTTGCGGCCGGTATCCGCCTGGCCTGCTTCGACGTGGACGGCACCCTCACCGACGGTCGGCTGTACTACGACAAGGATGGCAACGAGAGCAAGGCGTACTTCGTGCAGGATGGTCTGGGCCTGAAACTGCTGCAGCAGCACGGCATCCACCCCGTGCTGATCACCGCGCGCAACAGCCAGTCCGCGCTCAAGCGCGGCGCCGACCTGGGCATCGACACCCAGATTGCCGTCGGCGACAAGCTGGCCAGCGTGCAGGCGCTGTGCGCCCAGCACGGCATCGGCCTGGAGCAGGTGGCCTTCATGGGTGACGACCTGCCGGACCTTGCGCCGCTGGGCGCGGTCGGCCTGGCGGTGGCTCCGGCCAATGCCCACCCGTGGATCGCCGAGCGCGTGCACTGGGTCACCCGTGCTGACGGTGGCCGTGGTGCCGCGCGCGAGCTGTGCGACGTGCTGCTGGCCGCGCAGGGCCGCGTGGACGCCGTGCTGGCGAGGTTCGGCGCATGAATGCCCCCACCCTGAACTGGCGGATGATCCTCGGCGTCGGCCTGCTGCTGGCCGCCCTGCTGAGCAGCTGGGCGGCGCTGCGCAACCGCGAAAAGGCACCTGCCGCCGAAGGCCAGGACGCCGGCGTGGACTACATCCTGCACGATTTCCAGATCGTCGCCCTGGACGAACATGGCAAGGAATCGACCACCCTGCGCGCGCCCCTGCTGGAACGCCAGCGTGGTGACCAGACGCTCAACATCACCACGCCGCTGTTCGAAATGCCCGACAAGGACGGCAAGCACTGGACGCTGCGCGCCCAGACCGGCTGGCTCAGTGCCAAGGGCGACGAGATGAAGCTGCGGGGCAACGTCGCCGGCGACAGCCCGGCCGGCCCGGGCGTGGTCCCGACCACCTTCCGCACCGACCACCTGGATGTATTCCCGAAGGACAACCGCGCCCGCACCGATGCCCTGGTGACCATGACCCGGCCCGGCATGGAGCAGTCCGGCGTCGGGTTCGAGGTGGATTCGAAGAACAACACGTATCATTTCCTCAGCCAGTCCAAGGGTCGATACACGCCCAAGCGCTGATTCCGCCGCCCGCCCGCGACGTCTTCCGACAGGCGCGAAGCCGGCAGCCCCCACCCGCCGCCCCCGGTCCCGCCGGAGGGCCACCACCGGTAGAACGGACCCCGATGAAGATTCCCTTTGCAGCCGTGCTCGCACTCAGTCTTCTTGTCCCCGCTGTCGCCTTTGCCAAGTCGACGGACCGCAACGAAGCGATGAACATTGATTCCGGTGCGCAGTCCGGCACCCTCACCGGTGATGGCAAGACCGTGCTGTCCGGTGGCGTGATCATCACCCAGGGCACCCTGGACCTGCGCTCGTCCGAAGCAGAGATCTATCTCAAGGGCGGCGAAGCCGTGCGTGCGGTGTTCACCGGCAAGCAGGCCAAGATGAAGCAGCAGCTCGACGATGGCACCTGGATGGATGCGGTGGCCGACCGGATCGACTACGACATCACCACCGAGATCATCACCCTGACCGGCAACTACAAGGTCACCAGCGCGCGCGGCACCAATGCGGGCCAGCGCATGGTCTACAACACCCGCAGCGGTGAAATGAACTCCGGCGGCGATGGCAGCCGCGTGCGCACCGTGATTCCGCCGAAGAACAAGACGCCTGCTGCCGCTCCGGCTCCGGCTGGAGGCAAGAAGTAATGCTCGTCGCAACTGGCCTGCGCAAACGCTACAAGCAGCGCGAAGTCGTCAAGGACTTCGGGCTGACCCTGGACGCCGGTGAAGTGGTCGGCCTGCTCGGTCCCAACGGTGCCGGCAAGACCACCTGCTTCTACATGATCGTCGGCCTGGTCGGTGCCGATGCCGGCAGCATCGTGCTGGACGGCAAGGACATCACCGGCGACCCGATGTACACCCGCGCCAAGCAGGGCGTGGGCTACCTGCCGCAGGAACCGTCGGTGTTCCGCAAGCTGACCGTGGCCGACAACCTGCGCCTGGTGCTGGAACTGCGCGAGGACCTGGATTCGGCAGGCCGCGAGCGCGAACTGAACAGCCTGCTCGACGAACTGCAGCTTGGGCATGTTTCCGAACAGCTCGGTGCCAGCCTGTCCGGTGGTGAGCGCCGTCGCTGCGAGATCGCCCGTGCCCTGGCCGCCAAGCCGCGGCTGATCCTGCTCGACGAACCCTTCGCCGGTGTCGACCCGATCTCGGTCGGCGAAATCCAGCGCATCGTCACCCATCTCAAGCAACGCGGCATCGGTGTGCTGATCACCGACCACAACGTGCGCGAGACCTTGGGAATCTGCGACCGCGCGTATATCCTCGCAGAGGGCACCGTACTGGCCCAGGGCTCGCCGGAGGCGATCCTGGACAACGCCGACGTGCGCCGCGTCTACCTTGGGGATTCCTTCAAGCTGTGACCGCGGCCGCCGGGCCCTCTCCCTTCCGTTCGGCACAGGCATGAAGACTCGGCTGCAGACATCGTTGGGACAGCAGCTGGTGCTTACGCCCCAGCTGCAGCAGGCGATCAAGCTGCTGCAGATGTCCACGACCGAGCTGGAGCTGGAAATCGCCCAGGCGGTGGAGAGCAATCCGCTGCTGGACTGGTCGGACAGCAGCGACGAAGGTGCCGGTGTCGACAAGGACGGCAGCGGCGAGGACGCGGGCGGCGACAATGACGCCCCGCCCGACAACGCTGAAAGCAGCGGCGACGACTGGGCGCCTGCCGAGCTGGACTGGAGCAGTGGCGGCAGCGGCGGTAGTTTCGATGACGACGACGACAATGGCAGTGCCGCCGAACGCGTTGCCGAAACCGAAACCCTGGCCGACCACCTGCTGTGGCAGCTGCACCTGACCCACCTGTCCAAGCGCGACCGCAGCATCGGCGCCGCGCTCATCGATTCGCTGGAAGACGACGGCTATCTGCGCGAGCCGCTCTCGGCCATCGCCGAAGCGCTGTTGCCGGCGATCCACGCCGGTGAAGACGAAATCCTGACCGTGCTGCACCAGATCCAGCGCTTCGACCCGGTAGGCGTGGCCGCACGCAGCCTTGGCGAGTGCCTGCAACTGCAGCTGGACGTGCTTCCTGCTGATACCCCGTGCCTGGCCCTGGCCCGACAGGTTGCCGCCGGCCCACTGGAACAACTGCCGCGCTCGGGCGTGACCGGCCTGGCCCAGCAGTTGAAGCAGCCGCTGGCCGAGGTCGAGACCGCCGTGGCCCTGCTGCGCTCGCTGGACCCTCGCCCCGGCACCCAGATCGCCCCGCTCGCCCAGGACACCTACGTGGTGCCCGACGTGGTCGTATGGCGGCAGAACGGCATCTGGCGCGCCGCGCTGGCCGCCCATGCCGGCCCCAGGCTGGTGATCCACCGCGGTTACGAGCAGATGATCCGCCGCTGCGGTGACGCCGATGCCGGTTACCTGCGCGGCCAGCTGCAGGAGGCGCGCTGGCTGCTGAAGGGCCTGCAGGCGCGAGGCGAGACGCTGCTGCGGGTAGTGCGCAGCCTGATCCAGCAGCAGGCGGGCTTCCTTGAATTCGGCGAACAGGCATTGCGCCCGTTGACCCTGCGCGAGATCGCCGGCGAACTGGGCCTGCATGAATCCACCGTATCGCGCGCGATCGCCCGCAAGCATGTGCGTACGCCACGTGGCACCCTGCCGCTGCGCGCCTTCTTCGCTTCGGGCATCGACACCGACGGCGGCGGCGAAGCGTCCAGCACCGCCATCCAGGCCATGATCCGGCGCCTGATCGATGACGAGAACCCACGCAAGCCGCTTTCTGACGCCAAGCTGGCTGACCTGCTCAAATCGTCGGGAATTCCGGTAGCGCGGCGCACCGTGGCGAAGTATCGTGAGGCCATGAACATCTCCGCCTCGCACGAAAGAGTCAGAATCGTTTGACGCGCCGCCGCGCCCGGCGGAGAGGTTCATTGGCACATCCGATCAAAGGAGAAACCCGATGCGCATCGAAACGTTTGGCAAAGATGTCGAAGTCACCCCGGCCCTGCAGTCCTATGTAGAGGAGAAGCTGGCCCGGATCGGCAAACACTTCGACCAGCACTGCGAAGCGCGGGTGACGCTCAAGCTGCAGAAGACTGAACACCACGTCGATGCCAGCCTCAATATTCCGGGTCAGACCCTGCACGCTGAAGCCAATGCGCAGACCATGTATGCGGCGATCGACCTGCTGGCGGACAAGCTTGACCGCCTGGTGATCAAGCACAAGGAGAAAAAACAGCAGCACGCACCGCTGCCGGTGGGCGACAATGGTGGCTGATCGCCACCGCTCCCCGCAGACATGCCCCTGACTGACCTCCTGGCGGCCGTGCAGACCCAGCTCTGCACGGCCACCGACCGCGACAGCGTCCTGCAGGCCGCGGCCGGATTGCTGGCCTGCCGCCAGGCCAACGCCGAACAGATCTATCTCAACCTGTGCCAGCGCGAAGCGCTGGGCAGTACCGCGATCGGCTACGGCATCGCCATCCCGCATGGTCGTGCGCCGACCCTGGATCGCCCCCGTGGCGCGCTGCTGCGCCTGCAGACCCCGGTCGATTTCGGTGGTGACGAGCCGGTGGACCTGGTGTTCGCCATGGCCGTTCCCGCCCACTACACCCATCAACACCTGATGCTGCTGTCCGAGCTGGCCGAGCTGTTTTCCGCGCCCTGCATCCGCCAGGCGCTGCGCGAGGCCGGTGATGCACGGGAGCTGCGCCAGGCCCTGGACCTGACCCCACCGGCGAGCGCCGCATGAATACCAGCATCACTGCCCGCGAACTGTTCGAACAGCAGCGAGAGCGGCTCGGCCTGCGTTGGGCAGCGGGCAAATCCGGCGAGAAGCGCGAGCTGGAGGCCGGCAATACGGTCTCGCGACGCCCTTCGCTGGCCGGCTATCTCAATGCGATCTATCCCAACAAGGTGCAGATCCTCGGTACCGAGGAACTGTCCTGGCTGGACGCGCTGGAACCACGCCAGCGCTGGGAAACCATCGAAAAGATCATGCAGTCGCATCCGCTGGCGCTGGTGCTGACCCGCAACCAGCCGTGCCCGGAAGACCTGCGCGCGGCCGCCGATGAATCCGGCACGCCGCTGTGGCTGTCACCCAAGCGCGGCCACGAACTGCTCAACCATCTGTCCTATCACCTTGCCCGGACGCTGGCGCCGCGGGTGATCCTGCATGGCGTGTTCATGGAGATCTACTCCATCGGCGTGCTGATCACCGGCGAAGCGGGATCAGGCAAGAGCGAGCTGGCCCTGGAACTGCTCAGCCGCGGTCACCGCCTGGTGGCCGACGACGCCCCCGAGTTCACCCAGATCGCCCCCGACGTGCTCGATGGCACCTGCCCGGAACTGCTGCAGGACCTGCTGGAAGTGCGCGGCCTGGGCGTGCTGAACGTGCGCGAGATGTTTGGCGACACCGCTGTAAAAAAGAACAAGTACCTTCGGCTGATCGTCCACCTGACCAAGCCGATGACCGAGCCCACCCCCCACGGTTACGAGCGCCTGACCGGCGACTCGGGCACGCGCCACGTGCTGGACCTGGACGTGCCGCTGATCACCCTGCCGGTGATGCCCGGCCGCAACCTGGCCGTCCTGACCGAGGCGGCCACCCGCCTGCACATTCTGCGTACCAAGGGTATCGACCCGGCGGCGATGTTCATCGCCCGCCACAGCAACCTGCTGGAACGGCGAACGCCCTGACCCCCCTGTCCTTCGAAGAGCCCGTCCATGAGCACCGTCATTCCCACCGCCCCGACCCTGATCATCGTCAGTGGCCTGTCCGGCTCGGGTAAATCCGTCGCCCTGAAGACCTTCGAGGACCAGGACTACTACTGTTCGGACAACCTGCCGATCCAGCTGCTGCCGGATTTCGTGCGCAATGTGCTGAGTCATCACGACGGTGCATCAGCGCGCCGGCTGGCGGTGGGCATCGACGTGCGTGGGCAGAGCGACCTGACCCAGTTGTCCAGCTGGCGGCAGCTGGCCACCGATGCCGGCGTCGACGCCAAGGTGCTGTTTTTCGAGGCCAGCGATGAAACGGTGCTCAAGCGCTACGCCGACACCCGCCGCCGGCACCCGCTGAGCCAGCTGGGCCTGTCGCTGCCGGAAGCGATTGCGCGTGAGCGCGAGCTGATCGCGCCGCTGCGCCGCGAAGCCGATGCGGTGATTGATACCAGTGCGTTGAACGTGCACCAGCTGCGGCGCCGGATCATCACTGAATTTGCGATGGGCCATGCCAGCCGCCTGTCGCTGCTGTTCGAATCGTTCGCCTACAAGCGTGGCGTGCCGGCCGAGGCCGACTTCGTGTTCGACGCGCGCGTGCTGCCCAACCCGCATTGGGATCCGGAACTGCGTGCGTTGAGCGGCCGCGAACCCGGCGTGCGCGACTACCTGGAAGCGCAGCCGGATGTGCAGCGCTACCTGGCGCAGCTGATGGATTTCCTGGATACCTGGCTGCCCAAGCTGGGCGATGGCACCCGCAGCTATGTGACGGTGGCCTTCGGTTGCACCGGCGGCAAGCACCGCTCGGTGTTCCTGGCCGAACGCCTGGCCCGCCATGCGCGTGAGATGGGCTGGGAAGACGTGGCGACGTACCACCGCGAACAGGATTGACAGGGTCGGCCGGGCTGCGCCCGGCACCTGCAGAAACCACGGCAACGTCAACGGCAAGAGCCGGATTACGTGGGACGGCGACGCATCGTCGTTTGGCTGTTGGTGGGTGTCGACCTTGGTCGACACGGTAGATCCACGCCATGCGTGGATGAATAGACAAACAGGGGTCGGGTCGGATCCTTTTTCAACAAAAAAGGGCCCTGACCCGAGCAACGCTGAATACGGGACACAGTGCCCCTCTCCTGCTGCTATCGCCAATTCACCTTGACCTGTTAACGTGCAGTAATGACCTGTGGCATTCTCCTCGTAACACATCCTGGGGTCGGGATCGCCCTGCTCGACGTGGCGACCCGGCTTCTGCGGCAGTTGCCGCTGAAGACCGAAGCTTTCGAAGTACCGTTCGACGCAGACCTGGATGCTCTGCTCCCGCTCGCCTCGGCCGCTCTGCGGCGGGTCGATGGGGGCGATGGCGTGCTGATCCTGACCGACCTGTACGGCGCCAGCCCTGCCAACCTTGCCGGGCAGCTGGCCCGGTTGGGGACCCCGGTTCGCCGGGTGTCGGCGCTGAGTCTGCCGATGTTGCTGCGGGTGATGAATTATCCGGAACAGGGACTGGATCAACTGCCCGCCACTGCGGCGGCGGGCACCCGTAATGGAGCGATAGTCGACGATGCTTGAACGAGAACTCACTGTGAGCAACCGCCTGGGCCTGCATGCCCGGGCCACCGCCAAGCTGGTGCAGACCCTGGCGCCGTTCCGCTGCAACGTGACCATGGCCGCCAAGGGCCGTGAGATCAACGCCAAGAGCATCATGGGCGTGATGCTGCTGGCGGCCGGGCAAGGCACGCCGGTCACCATCCGCATCAACGGCGAGGACGAAGCCGCCGCGATGGACGCGGTGGTCGACCTGTTCGAGCGCCGCTTCGACGAGGACAACTGAGCGTGCCGCGCGCGCGCGCCGGCCAGGCCCCCACCGGCCAACGGCCGGTACAGCTGCTGGCCGGTCACGGCGCCGCCCGCGGCACGGCAATGGGCCGCGCCCGCGTGCGCCTGCCGCATGCACTGGAAGTAGCCGAACAGCGCGTCGCCCCCTCCCATGTTGAATCCGAGCTGGCGCGCCTGCACCACGCAGTCGACGCGGCGCGCACGGAAATGCACGACCTGCGCCAGCGCCTGCATGGCGCGCTGAACCAGGAGGTCGGCGAGTTCCTCGACCTGCATGCGCTGCTGCTGGATGATCCCGAACTGCTGTTCGGCCTGGACGAACTGATCCGCAGTGGCCCCTACAGCGCCGGCTACGCGCTGCGCCTGCAGCGCGACCGCCTGGCCAAAGTCTTCGACGGCATGGACGATGCCTACCTGAAGAGCCGCATGGACGACCTCGACCATGTGATCGGGCGCATCCATGCCTTCCTGCAGCCCGAGCGGCCCGCAGCGATGAAGGGCCTGGCCGGCGAAATCCTGGTCTGCGACAACATCGCCCCTTCCGAGCTGGCCCAGCTGCAGTCGCACGGTGTGGTCGGCATCGTCACCAGCGCTGGCAGCGCGCTTTCGCACAGTGCGATCCTCGCCCGCAGCCTGCACCTGCCGTTGATCGTCAGCGTGCCGCAGCTGCTGAACAAGGTGATCGACGGCGACGTGCTGATCATCGATGGCGCCGACGGCAGCATCACCGTCAATCCGCAGGCTGACAACCTGCGTGATTACCGCGCGCGCCTGAAGGAGCACGCACGCGAGCAGCGCGAGCTTGGCCGCCTGCGCAGCAAGCCCAGCCGTACCCGCGACCAGGTCGACATCGCCCTGCTGGCCAACGCCGAATCGCTGGAAGATGTGACCCAGGCCCATGCGCTGGGCGCCCACGGCCTGGGCCTGTACCGCACCGAATTCCTGTTCCTGCAGCGCAACGAGCTGCCGGACGAAGAAGAACAGTTCCAGACCTACCGCGATGCGGCGCTGGGCATGAGTGGCCGCCCGGTGACCATCCGCACCCTCGACCTGGGCGCCGACAAGGCAGACCGCACCGGCCTGACCCTGAGCAACGAGGAAAACCCGGCGCTGGGCCTGCGCGGCGTGCGCCTGTCGCTGGCCCGGCCCAAGGTGGCCGATACCCAGATGCGCGCGATCCTGCGCGCCTCGGCCTACGGCAAGCTGCGCGTGCTGGTGCCCATGGTCAGCACCCGTGACGAACTGCTGGCGGTACGCCGGCGCATGCTGAAACTGGGCGAGCAACTGCGCGCCGAGGGCCACATGGTGGCCGAGCACGTGCCACTGGGCGCGATGATCGAAGTACCCGCCGCCGCGCTGGCGCTGGAGAGCTTCATCGACCTGGTCGACTTCCTGTCGATCGGCACCAACGATCTGGTGCAGTACCTGCTGGCCGCCGACCGCAACAACGAAGCACTGGGCGAACTGTATTCGCCGCTGCATCCGGCCGTGCTGCGCCTGCTGCAGATGGTGATCGAGACCGGCGCACGCCATCGCATCCCGGTGGCGGTATGTGGCGAAATCGCGGGCGACGCACGGATGACCCCGCTGCTGCTGGCACTGGGCCTGACCGAGTTCAGCCTGCACCCGGGCACCCTGCTGGAAGTACGCCGGGCCGTCCGTGACGCCGATCTGGGGGCCCTGCGTGCCCGCGCACCGAAGCTGCTGGGCATGCGTGACCGCCGCGGCATCGAGCGCTGGCTGGCGCTTGTGGCGGACGCGTCCTGACCCCCGCGCTACGCGCTCGCCGGGCACGGCCCGGCGCTACCGCCGCGTGTCACCTTTGGTAGCGCCGGGCCATGCCCGGCGGATTCGATACCGCCGCGTGTCACCTTTGGTAGCGCCGGGCCATGCCCGGCGGATTCGATCTGGAGCAGCAGCCCCTTGTTGTTCAAGGAGCGCGCCGGCAGGCGGGGATACGGTGGCATGCGTGGACCCCAGTGGCCTGTGGCCGGCGGGGTATGCGCTGAAACATCCCCTTGCGATAATGACGCGCTGAACACCCCTGTTGCCGCATCCTTGCCAGGATCGCGGCTTTTCTTATCCCGCGGGAGCTGCGATGGCTGAGGCCGTACGCCACGACAAGACTGCGCGCCAACTGCGGATGCTGTCCGATGCACTGGACAGCGGTCGGCTGGGCCCGGTACGCCGTCTGGTCAATACCCTGGCGCCGGCCGAGATCGGCAACCTGCTCGAATCGCTGCCACCGGGCAAACGCGAGATCGTCTGGGGCCTGGTCGATCCGGAAGATGACGGCGAGGTACTGGTCCACGTCGGCGACGACGTGCGCGAAAGCCTGCTCGCGGACATGGACCCGGACGAAATCATCGCCGCGGTCGAAGACCTCGACATCGACGATCTGGCCGACCTGGTTGAAGACCTGCCGGACACGGTCATCGACGAAGTCCTCAAGTCGATGGACCGCGAGAACCGCGAGCGCCTGGAGCAGGTGCTGTCCTACCCCGAGGACAGCGCCGGCCGCCTGATGAACCCGGACGTGGTGACGGTACGCGCCGACGTCAACGTCGATGTGGTGCTGCGCTACCTGCGCCTGCGCGGCGAACTGCCCGACCACACCGATCACCTGTTCGTGGTCAGCCGCCGCCACCAGTACCTGGGCCGGGTGTCGCTGGCCTCGCTGGTGACCCACGAAGACACCACCCCGATCAACCGCCTGATCGACGATGAGCAACCTGCCATCGATGTCGGCGAAAGCGACCAGGAAGTGGCGCGGCAGTTCTCCGACCATGACTGGATCTCCGCGCCGGTGGTGGATGACAACAACATCCTGATCGGCCGCATCACCATCGATGACGTGGTCGACATCATCCGTGGCCAGGCCGAGCACCAGGCGCTGGGCGCCGCCGGCCTGGACGAGGATGAAGATCTGTTCAGCCCGGTCTGGCGCGCGATGCGCCGCCGCTTGATGTGGCTGTCGGTGAATCTGTGCACGGCGTTCCTGGCCTCCAGCGTGGTCGGCCACTTCGAGGGCACCATCGACAAGCTGGTCGCCCTGGCGGTGTTGATGCCGATCGTCGCCGGCCTCGGCGGCAACGCCGGCACCCAGGTGCTGGCGCTGATGGTGCGCGGCCTGGCACTGGGCCAGGTCGGCAGTTCCAACGCACGCACGCTGCTGTGGAAGGAAGTGCGGGTGGCCCTGCTCAATGGCGTGGTGCTCGGTTCGGTGCTGGGCCTGATCGTGCTCGCCTGGTTCCATTCGCCCGGGCTCTCGGCCGTGATCGCCATCGCGTTGACCTGCAACCTGTTGTTCGCGGCGCTTGCCGGCGTACTGGTGCCCCTGGGCCTGAAGCGCTTCGGCTTCGATCCGGCGCTGGCCAGCGGCATCTTCCTGACAGCGGTGACCGACTCGATGGGCTTCTTCACCTTCCTCGGCCTGGCCACCATGGTCCTGCTGCACTGACTGGAACTGCCATGGCAACGACGATCGAAAACTACTTTGCGCCGGGTTGGCGCGACCAGCTGCACACCTGTGCCGCCTGCGAGTGGAAAGGCAGTTCGCGGGCAATGGTGATGGAACTGGACGAGGACGCCACCGAGTATGTGTGCCCGGTGTGCGAGAACCCATTGCTGGTGGTGCTGCACCCGGACATGGCGCAGGTGCAGGCCGCGGCCGCAGGCGGCAATGCCGAAGCACAGGAGCAGCTGGAGATCATCGCCAGCTTCCCGCGCCCGCAGTGATGCGGCGCACGATGCCGGGCCGGTCGCGGCGCACTACCATCGGGGCGACATCGCCCTCATGGGAACCGCCATGCTTCGATTGCTTCTGCGCTGGCTGCCGCTGCTGGCCCTGCTGATGTTGACCGGGTGTGCCAGTACGCCGCCCGGTGCGCGCGGCCACTTCGAGGCACGCGCGGTGAAGGTGGACGGCGACACCGCCTACTACCAGGTGTTCATCCCGGCCGCTGCCGCGCGCGCGGCTGGTCCGCTGCCGGTGGTGCTGTTCCTGCACGGCTCCGGCGAGCGCGGCGGCGATGGCGTGAAGCAGACCCACGCAGGCCTGGGCCCGTACCTGCGTCGGCACGCGGCCGACTTCCCCGCGCTGGCGGTGTTTCCGCAGGTTCCCGGCGACGGGGAATGGAGCGGCCGCAACAACCGGGTGGCGATCGCGGCACTGGATGCCACGATTGCCGAATTCGACGCTGACCCGGCAAGGCAGTACCTGACCGGAATGTCGATGGGCGGCTATGGCAGCTGGAACATCGCGCTGGACGATCCGAAGCGCTTTGCCGCGATCGTGCCGGTCTGCGGTGCGGTGCTGGCGCCACGTGCGGTACGCCCTACCCTGTTCGTGGAACAGGTGGCCAACGAAGCGGATCCCTATGCGGTGATCGCGCAACGGTTGCAGCGCACCCCGGTCTGGATCTTCCACGGCGCGCTGGATGATGTGGTGCCACCGGATGATGATCGCCGGCTGCAGGCCGCCTTCCAGACCGCAGGTGCGCGTGACGTGCGCTATACCGAATACCCCGAGGGCAACCACAACGCCTGGGATGCCACCTACGCCGACGCAGCGATGTGGGCGTGGCTGTTCGCCCAGAAGCGCTGAACGCTTGCTCCGGTAGAGGCCAACCTTGGTTGGCCCATTCCAGTAGAGGCCAACCTTGGTTGGCCCATTCTGGTAGAGGCCAACCTTGGTTGGCACTCGCCTACCCAAGATCAAGCCATTCCCCGATGTCCGTCGCAAGCAGGTCCGCCCAAGCTTGCGCCATGCAAAACGTCCGCCTCCTGCTCGGCCGTCGCTCCAGCATCGGCCTCAGCTACATCCTGACTACCGACGTGGATCGCCGCGCGCCCCTGTTCGCCAACGACGCTGCCGCAGCCCTGGCAATCCAGGAATTCCAGAGGCTGGATCAGGAAGGCTTCACCCGCTCGATCGCCTACGTGGTCATGCCCGATCACATCCATTGGCTGCTCGAACTGCGTGCGGGAACATTGGAAACCGTCATGAAGCGCTTCAAATCGCGCACGGCGCAGCAGGCAAACCGGTTGTTGGGAAGGGTCGGGCGTTTCTGGCAGGCCTACTACCACGACCATGCGATCCGCTCGGACGAATCGTTGTACCGGCATGCGATGTACCTGATGGGCAATCCGATCAGGGCGGGTCTGACGACGCAGTTGGGGCAGTATCGGCACGCATGGTGCGAGTGGGAGCTCGAGGCTTTGGGTGATCGACCAGAGGCATTCAGCACGGACGGATAGTGCCAACCCAGGTTGGCATCTACCAAAGCAGTGCACGTACCAACCCAGGTTGGCATCTACCAAAGCAGCGCTCGTGCCAACCCAGGTTGGCATCTACCAACGCAGCGCTCGTGCCAACCAAGGTTGGCATCTACCAACGCAGCAATCGGAGGCAATCAACCCAGCAGGGTTTCCAGCACGGCCATGCGTACGGCGACGCCGTTGGCGACCTGGCGCAGCACCCACGACTGCGGGCCGTCGGCCACGTCATCGGTCACTTCCACGCCGCGGTTGATCGGGCCCGGGTGCAGCACGGCGGCATCCTTGCCGGCGCGGGCCAGGCGTGCGGTGTTCAGGCCGTACTGTGCGTGGTACTGCTCCAGCGAGGGCACCAGGCCTTCTTCCATGCGCTCGCGCTGCAGGCGCAGCATCATCAGCGCGTCGACACCTTCCAGCATCGCGTCGAAATCATCACCGACCACGCAGCCCTTGAGGGTGTCGTCGTCGGGCAGCAGCGACTGCGGACCGCATACGCGGATCTCGCCCACGCCCAGCGTGCGCAGGGCATGCAGGTCGGTGCGGGCCACGCGCGAGTGCTTGACGTCACCGACGATCACCACCTTCATCTTCGAGAAGTCCGGGCCCTTGGCCTGGCGCAGGGTCAGCATGTCCAGCAGGCCCTGGGTCGGGTGCGAGCTGCGGCCGTCGCCGGCATTGACCAGCGCGGTGCCCTCGCCCGCCACGGCAGCCAGTGCCGCCACGGCGCCGTCATCGGGGTGGCGCACCACGAAACCACGCACGCCCATCGCTTCCAGGTTCTTCAGCGTGTCGCAGGCGGTTTCGCCCTTGCGCGTGGACGATGTTGAAGCGTCGAAGTTCAGCACGTCCGCGCCCAACCGCTGCGCCGCCAGATGGAACGAGCTACGGGTACGGGTGGAGGGTTCGAAGAACAACGTGCACACCGCCGATCCGCCCAGCACGTGGCGCTTGTTGCCGACACGGCCGACCGCGGCGTCGCGGATCTGGCCCGCGCGGTCGAGCAGTTGCACCAGGGTGTCGCGGGGAAGACCTTCAAGCGTCAACAGGTGGCGCAGGCGGCCGGAGTCATCGAGTTGCTGGGCGGTCATGGCGGGGTTCGTATCGTCAGGGAATGGGAATGGCGTCGTCCGGCGACGACAACCAGCGGTCGATGATCACCGCCGCAGCCACGGCATCGAGCGCAGCCGCGTCGCGGCGACGCTTGCGCCCTTCGGCGCGCTCGACGGCGAAGCGGCGGGCGGCCTCGACCGAGCTGGAACGCTCGTCGATCATCACCACCGGCAGCTTGAAACGTTCCCGCAGCTGGCGGGCAAAGCCCTGCGCGCGCTTGCGGTTGGGCTGGTCCTGGCCGTCCAGGGTCAGCGGATCGCCGACCACCAGGCCATCGGGCTTCCATTCCTTGAGCAGGCGTTCGATCGCCGCCCAGTCGGGGCCATTGCCGTGCACATCGACCACGGCCACCGCGCGTGCATGCGCGGCGAAGGCACTGCCGATCGCCACGCCGATCCGGCGCGAGCCGACATCGAAACCGAGTACGGTGCCATCGCGGCGGATGAGGGCCGGCTCAGACATGGCCGCTGTAATCGGTCAGCCGGAACAGATCGACGCCAATGCGCGACGCGGCGCCCTGCCAGCGCTGTTCCAGCGGCAGCTGGAACACCAGTTCGGCATCGGCCGGCACGGTCAGCCAGCTGTTTTCGGACAGTTCGCTTTCCAGCTGGCCGGCACTCCACCCCGCGCAGCCCAGGGTGACCACGGCATTGGCCGGGCCTTCGCCACGCGCCATCGCCTCGAGGATGTCACGCGAGGTGGTCAGGTACAGGCCGTCACCGACGACGAGGCTGGAATCCCACGCGCGCGCGTCGTCATGGATGACGAAGCCACGCTCGGGATGCACCGGCCCGCCATTGAGCACCGGACGCGCCTGCAGGACGCCGTCGCCGGTCGCGATATCCATCTGCGCAAGCACTTCGCCCAGGGTGTACTCGGACGGCTGGTTGACCAGCACCCCCATTGCCCCGTTCTCGTCGTGCTGGCAGATCAGCGCGACGGTGCGGGCGAAGGTGGCGTCGATCAGCGACGGCAGCGCCACGAGCAGGTGATTGGCGAGGGAAGTCGGCGTTACTGGCATGGGCGCCATTCTAACCGCTGCGACCGGATGCGGGCGCGAAGGGATGGGCTAGGATGGGCTGCTTGGATGGACGATGAAGCGAAGCAGGAGGACGTGCCGATGCCCTTGTCCACCCGCAGCGCTGGGTGACACGCCGGCCGACTTCCCCCACTCCCGCACCAACGGCAGGATGAAAGAGAGAAAATGAGCGGATACTGCCGCATTGCCCCGGGCCATCCGGTGCACGAGCACTACCATGCCAACGAATATGGCTTCCCGCAGCGCGATGAGCGTGAACTGTTCGAGCGCCTGCTGCTGGAGATCAACCAGGCCGGCCTGAGCTGGGAAACCATCCTGAAGAAGCGCGAGGGGTTCCGCGCGGCGTATGACGGTTTCGACGTCGATCGGGTGGCGGCCTACGCCGAGCAGGACATCGAGCGCCTGCTGTCGGACCCGGGCATCATCCGCAACCGCTTGAAGGTGCTGGCGGCGATCCACAACGCGCAGGTGATCCAGCAGCTGCGACAGAGCCACGGCAGCTTCGCCGGCTGGCTGGACGCACACCATCCGCGCAGCAAGGCCGACTGGGTGAAACTGTTCAAGAAAACCTTCCGCTTCACCGGTGGCGAGATCACCGGCGAGTTCCTGATGAGCCTGGGCTACCTGCCGGGCGCGCATGCCGAGGACTGCCCGGTGCATGCAACGCTGCTGAAGCTGGCACCGCCGTGGGTGCAGGCAGCGCGCGGCTGATGCGCATCCGCCGGGCATCGCCCGGCGCTACCGGCGCGCGTGGCACCTGGGCGGGCGATCCGCCGAATGCGGAATCAGACGCCCATGTAGCGGCCCGGGCGGTGGTTGAACATCAGGACCAGGCTGAGCACCACCGCACCGATGGCCGAGTACATCACCTTCGACGGCGACAGCACGAAGAACGCGGCCACCATCAGGCACGCATCGAAGGACATCTGCACCTTGCCAGCGCTCCAGCCGCGGGTGCGCTGCAGGTACACCGCCAGGATGCCGATGCCGCCGAGGCTGGCGCGGTGGCGGATGAAGAACAGGATGCCCAGGCCGGACAGCGCGCCACCGACCAGCGCCGAGTACAGCGGCGCAATATGCGAAAAGTCCGCCCAGCGCGGCAGGATGTCGGTGAGCAGGCCGCAGGCAGTGACCGCTGCGAACGTCTTCAGGGTGAATTCCCAGCCCATGCGGCGCACGGCCACCCAGTAGAACGGCAGGTTGACCAGCACGAACACCAGGCCGAAGTTCCAGCCCAGCGAATAGTGCAGCAGGAAGGCCATGCCGGCCATGCCGCCGATCATCAGCCCGCCCTTGGCGAAGATCGCCAGGCCCAGTGAAGCCACGAGCATGGCCAGCACCATGCCCTGCACGTCCTCGGCGACCGAGTGGCGCAGCGCCTTCTCATCGGCGGGGGTGCCGGCAACATCGGGCGGCGGGGTCAGCGGGCCAGCGGTGACCAGGTGGCCGTCAGCGTCGTCGCACGGCGCCGGGCCATGGGATTGGAGGGACATACAGGTGGGGGCACTGCGGGTGGGGAGCGGTATTAGACACGATCTGCATGACAGTTGCAGATGAAATCGTTCAGTTGGGGATGCCGGCGAACGGCGCAGCCCCTCGTGGCTGGGCGGCATGCTGCCTCCGAATCTGGCAGTGGGCCGGGCGGGTGGGCTGTGCAGGGGGCGCTGCAAGTACGTCCGGCCCCGGACAGGTTCCGTGCGCGTCCAGCCACGTAAAGAGAAAAGAAGAGCAGAAGCGGGTCGCTGCGCTCGGTGGGGCGGCGGATTCAGCGCTGGCTGGCCAGGTGGTGGGCGACCAGGGCGTTTGCATGGCCATGGCCCAGCCCGTGCTCGGATTTCAGGAAGCTGACCAGCTCCATGTGCTTCAGCCCCGGCCGTTTGGCCAGCAGCCCCAGCCAATGCGCCACCGGCTGCCCGTAGGTCTTTTCGATGGAAGGAAAATAGGACGCCGGGCCCTTGGGTTTGCTGTCGGTGCTCATGTGCTGCTCCCTTTACTTTGGAAAGTACCCGATCGACGAAGCACGGAACCACAAATCGACATAGCGCTTTAACCGACCAGCACCGGCAGCACCGGGCACGCATCCACGCATGGCGTGGATCTACGTGTCGACCAAGGTCGACACCTACCAACCGCCGCGGGAACCTGTCGACAGCGGGCGCCGGGCGCAGCCCGGCCGTATCATCCCCTCATGCCGCGTGAAAACCTCAACGACCTGCAAGCCTTCGTCCACGTTGCCCGCGAAGGCAGCTTCACCAAGGCCGCTGCCCAGCTGGGCGTCTCCCAATCCGCCCTCAGCCACGCCATGCGCGGGCTGGAAGAACGACTGGGCGTGCGCCTGCTGACCCGCACCACCCGCAGCGTCGCCACCACCGAGGCCGGTGCCCGCCTGCTGGAAACCCTGGCCCCGCGCCTGGCCGAGATCGAAGACGAACTGGCCGCGCTGGCCGAGTACCGCGAGCGCCCCGCAGGCACCATCCGCATCAACGCCACCGGCCACGCCGCCGAATACCTGGCCTGGCCCAGGCTGGCACCGCTGCTGCAGCAGTACCCGGACCTGAAGGTCGAGCTGACCACCGATTACGGCCTGGCCGACATCGTCGCCGAGCGCTACGACATCGGCATCCGTCTCGGTGAGCGCCTGGCACGCGACATGGTGGCGCTGCCGATCAGTCCGCCGCTGCGCATGCGCGTGGTGGGGGCACCGTCGTACTTCCGCCAGCACGTGGCGCCGGTGCATCCGCACGATCTGGCCGCGCACAACTGCATCACCCTGCGCCTGCCCACCCATGGCGGCCTGATGCCGTGGGATTTCGGTCAGGATGGCAACGAGCTGAGCATCCGCGTCTCCGGCCAATGGACCTTCAACACCATGGGCATGACGCGGGCTGCGGCGCTGGCCGGCAGCGGACTGGCCTGGCTGCCCGAAGACCAGGTGCAGGCGGCCCTGCTGGAAGGCCGCCTGCAATCAACACTGGATGACTGGTGCCCGCACTTCGATGGCTACTACGCGTATTACCCGTCACGCCGGCACGTCACCGTGGCGATGCGTACGGTGCTTGATGCGCTGCGCGGGCCGATGGTGGGGTGAGGCGTGCGGACCAACGGTCCGCACCCACCACAGGACGAGAGTCCGCACCCACCACAGGACGAGAGTCCGTACCCACCACAGATCGGAAGACCGCACCCAGCACAGGACGAAAGTCCGCACCCACTGCGATCAGCCCTTGGCCTGCGCTGCGCGCTGCGCGTTGTAGCGCTCGCCGACGATGGCGATCTCCTGCAGCGTCTGCGCGATGCGCTCCAGCTCGGCGGGAGACAGCTGCAGGTCGGCGGCGGCAAGGTTCTCTTCCAGGCGATGGATCCTGGTCGTACCCGGAATCGGCACGATCCACGGTGCCTGCGCCAGCAGCCAGGCCAGCGCGACCTGTGCCGGGGTGGCGCCCCGCGCCGCCGCGATCGTGGTGATGCGGTCAACCAGCGCTTGATTGGCGCGACGCGCTTCCACTTCGAAGCGCGGCACGGTGTTGCGGAAATCGTTGTCGGCGAAGGTGGTGTCGGCGTTGATCGCGCCAGTCAGGAAGCCGCGCCCGAGCGGGCTGAACGGCACGAAGCCGATGCCGAGTTCCTGCAGCGCCGGCAGCAGTTCGCGTTCCGGTTCGCGCCACCACAGCGAGTACTCGCTCTGCACTGCGGCCACCGGTTGCACGGCATGGGCGCGACGCACCGTGGCGGCGCTGGCTTCGGACAAGCCGAAGTGGCGCACCTTGCCCTCGGCGATCAGGTCACGCACGGTGCCGGCCACATCCTCGATCGGCACGTTCGGATCCACGCGGTGCTGGTAGAACAGGTCGATGTAGTCGGTGCGCAGGCGCTTGAGGCTGGCTTCTGCCACCGCACGGATGTTCTGCGGACGACTGTCCAGGCCGGTGTCGACCTGTGCGTCCTTGAAGCCGAACTTGGTGGCGATCACCAGCTTGTCGCGGTGCGCTGCCAGTGCCCTGCCGAGCAGGTCTTCGTTGGTATATGGACCATAGACTTCGGCGGTGTCGAAGAAGGTCACGCCGCGCTCGACCGCCGCATGCAGCAGGGCGATGCCCTGCCCCTGCTCGACCGGCGGACCGTAGCCATGGCTCAGGCCCATGCAGCCCAGGCCCAAGGCGGAGACTTTCAGGCCGCTGCGGCCGAGTTCACGTGTCTGCATCGTCGTGCTCCAGTAGGGGAGCGATGACGATACGCCTGCAGGGGCCGCGGATTGAACGACCTGGATGGCAGTCGGTCATGACTGGATTTCATGAATCCAGTTCACCCGCCACAATCGCCACGATCGCCAGCAACAGCAGCGCGCCACCAGGCAGCAGCATGAGGACGTGCCAG
This sequence comes from Stenotrophomonas sp. G4, assembly GCF_003428825.1. Classification (NCBI taxonomy): domain Bacteria; kingdom Pseudomonadati; phylum Pseudomonadota; class Gammaproteobacteria; order Lysobacterales; family Lysobacteraceae; genus Stenotrophomonas; species Stenotrophomonas sp. G4. The sequence continues at coordinate 1,057,870 of NZ_CP031741.1, read as the reverse complement.
ACGCCGAAGCGGTCCATGCGCCGCATGTCCACCTTCGCGTCCAGGTGGTAGCGCCGCAGCAAGCTGTTGACCGGCAGCAGCGGCACAAAGGTGCACAACGAAAGCAGCGCGCCGCCATGGGGCAACCGGCCGGCGAAATTGAGCAGGAAGAACAGCGCCCCCAGCAGACCCGGCGCGAAGGCCAGCTGCCGGCGGCGCGACTGCGCGATATCACGCAGATCGCTGAAGCATGAAAACGCCCAGATCGGTGAGAACAGCGCACGTGCCCACGGCCACTGGCTGCCGTCGGTTTCGCGCTTGATGGCCCGCCAGTTCTGCCAGAACCAGTACAGCGGATACAGGCCCAGCGTGGCCAGCGACAGCGCGGCGATCTTCATCGTCGGCGGCGAGTAATACACCGCTTGGTTGGATGTGGCGAAGCTGCCCTGCGTAGTCGGCAGCACCGGCGGACGCGCAGGCGTTGCCGCCGGCGCACGATACGGATCGTGCATTTCCATATGCGAACCTCATGTTGTCACGCCGGCAGGGTACCGGCTCCCCCTGTCCCGCGAGCGCGGTGACCGCGCGACTATCGCAGAGCCTGCAGGGGCGACGCCAGTGCCGCTCAGGCGCGCATGGCCGCCACCTGGTAACAGACCTTGTTGCCCTCCAGCACGATCCACTTCTTCTGCTGCAGCTGCTGCACCAGCGCGTTGACTTCAGCCGCAGGCAGAGCCTTCTGGAACAGGTTGTTGACGGAGTTGTGCAGTGCCGCCTTTGAACCGGGTCTTGCCTTGTCCTGCCGCACCAGCCAGTCGCGCAGATGCACCAACCGAGCATCCGGCGGCACGGTTTTCGCTGCGGGCGATGCGGCTGCAGCAGCCTTCTGCCGCGCGGAGCGGAACATCGGCAGATCGGCCACAGAGGTACAGCGACCTGCCTGCAGGCCACGCGACTTCAGGTGTGCCACCAACGGATCGAAACCGGTGTCCTTGGAAATGATGTGAAAGAACGCCTTGGGATCAGCGGCCGCCATTTCGCCGATGTAGAACGCGATATGGAAATCCAGCGCGTTGGGGCCACTGCCATGGCAGCGTATGTAACGACCCTGGCTGCCCAATGCCTGCATGGCCTCGGCCACATCCATGCTGATGCGTGCCTGCGATGCACCGACGAATACCAGAACGGTGAACCCCGGTGCGGCCAGCTCCTTCAGGGACGGCGGCTGGACGTTCTCGAAATCAATCAATATCACGTTGCGGGCCAACGGCATATCCATATGCACTCCCCTGTAGCGTTCGCCATGGACCAGGCCCCCGCATGCCGGGGACCGGCCATGTACCCGGTGATCACCGGACCTCTGAAATCTCCACGCCATCCAACCCCTGCGACAGGGTGCGGGCATCGCCGCCCTGGCTGAGCTTGATGCGCAGGCGCACTTCGTTCTGCGAATCGGCGTAGCGCAGTGCGTCTTCGTAGCTGATCTCACCGGCCTGGTACAGCTCGAACAGGCTCTGGTCGAAGGTCTTCATGCCCAGCTGGACCGATTCCTTCATCAGCTCCTTCAGCTTGTGGATCTCGCCGTCGCGGATGTAGTCCTGCACCAGCGGCGTGCCCAGCAGGATCTCCATCGCCACCTTGCGCGAACGGCCATCCGGCGAAGGAATCAACTGCTGCGCGACCACGCCCTTGAGGTTCAGCGACAGATCCATCAACAGCTGGTTGCGGCGATCTTCCGGGAAGAAGTTGACGATGCGGTCCATCGCCTGGTTGGCGTTGTTGGCGTGCAGCGTGCACAGCACCAGGTGACCGGTTTCAGCGAAGGCGATGGCATGGTCCATGCCCTCGCGGGTACGCACTTCGCCGATCATGATCACATCCGGCGCCTGGCGCAGGGTGTTCTTCAGCGCGGCTTCCCAGCTGTCGGTATCGATGCCGACTTCGCGCTGGGTGATGATGCAGCCCTCGTGCTTGTGCACGAATTCGATCGGATCTTCGATGGTGATGATGTGCCCGGTCGAATTCTGGTTGCGGTAACCGATCATCGCTGCCAGCGAGGTTGATTTACCGGTACCGGTCGCGCCGACGAACAGGATGATGCCGCGCTTGGTCATCGCCAGCGTCTTGATGATCGGCGGCAGGCTCAGCTCTTCCACGGTGGGGATGCGCGTCTCGATGCGACGCAGCACCATGCCGACCTGGTTGCGCTGGTAGAAGCAGCTCACGCGGAAGCGGCCGACGCCGGACAGGCCGATGGCGAAGTTGCATTCGTGGGTCTTTTCGAATTCCTCGCGCTGCGCCGGCGTCATCACGTTCAGCACCAGGTCGCGGCTTTGCTGCGGCGTCAGTGGCGTCTGGGTGATCGGCGAGATCTTGCCGTTGACCTTGATCGCCGGCGGCATGCCGGCAGTGATGAACAGGTCCGAGGCGCGCTGGTGCGCCATCAGCTTGAGGAACGAGGTGAAATCGATGGTGGTCGCGGTGGTGTTCACGGCGGGCTCCCAATGGGGCATGTACCAGGAATCGGTCGGTGGAGAAAACAGCGCGGGGCCGGCGACGTCTTCGCGCGCCCTGCCCCGCCATTGCCTCGCCTTACTCGAACAGACGCTTGTCCTTGGCGTATTCGCGGGCCTGGTTGCGGGTGATCAGGCTGCGCTTGACCAGGTCCTGCAGGTGCTGGTCCAGGGTCATCATGCCGTACTGCTGGCCGGTCTGGATGGCCGAATACATCTGCGCCACCTTGTCCTCGCGGATCAGGTTGCGGATGGCCGGGGTGCCGACCATGATTTCCCAGGCGGCGGTACGACCGCCACCGACCTTCTTCAGCAGCGCCTGCGAAATGACCGCGCGCAGCGATTCGGACAGCATCGAGCGCACCATCGGCTTCTCGCCGGCCGGGAACACGTCGATGATGCGGTCGATGGTCTTGGCCGCCGAACTGGTGTGCAGGGTGCCGAACACCAGGTGGCCGGTTTCCGCGGCGGTCAGCGCCAGGCGGATGGTTTCCAGGTCACGCAGTTCGCCGACCAGGATGATGTCCGGGTCCTCACGCAGTGCCGAACGCAGCGCTTCATTGAAGCCGTGCGTATCGCGGTGCACTTCGCGCTGGTTGATCAGGCACTTCTGCGAGGTGTGCACGAATTCGATCGGATCCTCGACGGTGAGGATATGGCCGTATTCGTTCTTGTTGATGTAGTCGATCATCGCCGCCAGCGTGGTCGACTTGCCCGAACCGGTCGGGCCGGTCACCAGGATCAGGCCCTGCGGCTGCTGGATCACCTCGCGGAACAGCGGCGGGCAGGCCAGGTCTTCCAGGGTCAGCACTTCGGACGGAATGGTACGGAACACCGCACCGGCGCCACGGTTCTGGTTGAACGCATTGACACGGAAGCGCGCCAGCGACGGGATCTCGAAGGAGAAATCGACTTCGAGGAATTCCTCGTAATCGCGGCGCTGTTTGTCGGACATGATGTCGTACACCAGCGCATGGACCTGCTTGTGGTCCAGGGCTGGAATGTTGATCCGGCGAACATCACCGTCCACGCGGATCATCGGCGGCAGGCCTGCGGACAGATGCAGGTCGGACGCTTTGTTCTTTACGGAAAACGCCAACAGCTCGGCGATATCCATGAGCGGCTACTCCCCAATAACGGCTTCGACTGGAAGGATCTTTCCCCGGGCGGCAGTATAGCCTCCTGATTGAACGGAACGCGTTACGTGGCCACTCCCCTGCCCCAGATCCTGAGCAACCTGCACAACGCCGCCGCTGCCGCCGGGCGGCCACCGCCGCGCTTGCTGGCGGTGTCCAAGACCCAGCCGGCCGAGGCCGTGGCTGCGCTTGCCGCGCAGGGCCAGACCGCGTTCGGCGAAAACTACGTGCAGGAAGCGCTGGCCAAGATGCAGGAACTGCAGGCGTTGGGCCTGGAATGGCACCTGATCGGCCACCTGCAGTCGAACAAGGCCGAACCGGTGGCCACGCACTTCGACTGGGTGCAGAGCGTGGACCGGCCCAAGCTGGTCGCCGCGCTGGCCCGCTACCGCCCCGCTGAACGCGGCCCGCTGAACGTACTCATCCAGGTCAACATCGATGACGAGTCGAGCAAGCACGGCTGCGCGCCGGACGACGTGGACGCGCTGGCGGCAACCATCGCCGCCGAGCCGAACCTGCGCCTGCGCGGCCTGATGGCGATTCCTGCGCCGTGGCCCGACGCCGAGCGCCGGCGCGACGCGTTCGTGCGCATGCGCACACTTTTCGAGGCGCTGGCTGCCGGTCATCCCCAGGTGGACACCCTGTCGATGGGCATGAGCAGCGACTACGCTGAAGCGATCGCCGAAGGTGCCACCCTGGTGCGCATCGGTACCGCCCTGTTCGGCGCGCGTCCGCGCCCGGCCTGATTCCAAGGAGATTCCCATGGCAGCTGATTCCATCACCTTCATCGGCGGCGGCAACATGGCCCGCAGCCTGATTGCCGGCCTGATCCGGCAGGGCGTGCCGGCCGCGCACATCCACGTGGCCGAACCGGTGGCCGAACTGCGCGAAAAACTGGCTGCCGATTTTGGCGTGCAGACCCACGACAACGCGGCCGCTGCGGCGGCGCAGGGCAACACGTGGCTGCTGGCGGTGAAACCGCAGGTGCTGCGCGAGGTCTGCCAGTCACTGCAGGTGTTGGCGCAGGCACAGGAGCCGTTGGTGATCTCGATCGCCGCCGGCATCACCAGCCCGCAGCTGCAGCGCTGGTTGGGTGGCACGCTGCCGGTGGTGCGCGCGATGCCCAACACCCCGGCCCTGCTCGGTGCCGGGGTCACCGGCCTGTATGCCACGCCAGCGGTGGATGCGCAGCAGCATGCGCAGGCCGAACGCGTGCTGGCCAGCGCGGGACGCACAGTGTGGATCGACGACGAAGCGCAGATGGATTCGGTCACCGCCGTATCCGGCAGTGGCCCGGCCTATGTGTTCCTGCTGGCCGAAGCAATGGAAGCGGCCGGCATCGCGCAAGGCCTGCCTGCAGAAGCGGCGCGCACGCTGGTGGTGCAGACGCTGCTGGGCGCTTCGCGCATGCTGGACGAAGCCGGTGAAAGCCCAGCCGAACTGCGGCGCCGGGTGACCTCACCCAACGGCACCACCCAGGCGGCGATCGAGAGTTTCCAGGCCGACGGGTTTGAAGCGTTGGTGGACAAGGCACTGCGTGCGGCGCAGGTGCGTGGGCAGGAACTCTCTGCGGCCAATGATTGAAACAAGTGTGCTGACCAACGGTCGGCACCCACCGCCATCCACGCATGCGTGGATCTACGTGCCCAGCCTGGCCATGACGAAATCAACGAAACACTGCAGCCGTGGTCGTGGGCGACGGTCGGGCAGGTAGATCAGGTGCATCGGCCGTGGCTCGGGCAGATAGTCGCGCAGCAGTGGCTTCAATCGTCCCGCTGCGATTTCGCCGGCAAGCAGCGCGGTCGGCTGCAGCACCAGGCCCGCGCCTGCCACGGCTGCTTCGCGGAGCGCGTAGCCGTCATTGCTGGTCAACCGCGCTTCCCAATCGACCTGCTCGCCATTGGCCAGCTGCCAACCGTGACCGCCGCGCCAGGCCAGGTGGCTCAGGCAATCATGTCCTTCAAGATCGGCGGGCGTACGCGGCGTACCACGGCGGCGCAGGTACGACGGTGATGCACACAGACTCATCGCATACGGCGGCAGCGGCCGCGCCACCAGTTCCTGCGACGGCAGCGGACCGACGCGGATGGCTGCATCGAAGCCATCCTCGATCAGGTCGATGCGGCGATTGCTCAGGTCCAGCTCGATGTTCAGCAGCGGTTGTGCCCGCAGCAGCTCGCTCAACACGGGAGCCAGCACGCAGCTGCCCCAGGTGGTCGGCGCACTGACCCGCAACAGCCCGCGTGGCTGCACCTGCAGCCCGGCCACGTCCGCCTCGGCCTGCTGCACCTGTTCCAGCACCTGCCGGCAACCGGCCAGATAGGCAGTGCCGGCTTCGGTCAGGCGTTGGCGACGGGTGTTCCGCTGCAGCAGCGCGGTGCCCAGGTGCGCTTCCAGCTGCTGGATGTACTTGCCGACCATCACCGCCGAGACCTGCAGGTGGCTGGCGGCAGCGGAAAAACTACCGTGCTCGGCCACGGCGGCGAAGGCCTGCATGCAGCGCAAGGTATCCATTGCAAACCCATGGTTAGGAATATGCGAATCATACGCCGCTTACCAAACCAACCGGTGACAGCGCAGACTGCATCCATCCCCTCTCGCAAGGAGCTTTCATGAAGATTCTTCTCGTCGGTGCCAGCGGCACCCTCGGCCAGGCGGTCGCCCGCCACCTGGGCCAGCAGCACGACATCCTCGCTGCCGGCCGCCACAGCGGCAGCCTGCGCGTGGACCTCACCGACGACGCCAGCGTGCGCGAGCTGTTCGCGCAGACCGGCCCGGTCGATGCGGTGATCTCGACCACCGGCAAGCTGCATTTCGGCCCGCTGCAGCAGATGACACCCGAACAGTTCAACGTCGGCCTGCAGGACAAGCTGCTCGGCCAGGTGCGTCTTGCACTGGCCGCGCAGCACCATCTCAATGCTGGCGGCTCGATCACCCTGACCAGCGGCATCGTCAGCGCGCAGCCGATCCGCGATGGCGCCAACGCCACTGCCGTCAATCATGCGCTGGAAGGTTTCGTGCGGGCGGCGGCGCTGGAACTGCTGCCGCGCGGGCTGCGCATCAACGTGGTCAGCCCGAACGTGCTGGTGGAATCGATGGAAGCCTACGGCCCCTACTTCCCCGGCTTCGAAGCGGTGACCGCACAGCGCGCGGCGCTGGCCTTCCAGCGCGCGGTGGAAGGCATCCAGAGCGGCGAAACCATCACCGTCTGGTAACGCGCGTGCCGACCAGGGTCGGCACCCACCCGCACGGTCAGCCCCAGCGCATCGGGCCGTCGCCGCGCTCGCCGAGCACGTCATCCGGGTTGGCCAGGCGGCAACGCTTCAGTGACAGGCAACCGCAGCCGATGCAGCCGGTCAGCTCGTCGCGCAGCAGCTGCAGCATGTGGATGCGTTCCTCCAGCTCCACCTGCCAGCGTGCCGACAGCTTGGCCCAGTCGGCCTTGGTCGGCGCCCTCCCCTGCGGCAGGCTCTCGAACGCACGTGCCACTGCTTCCAGCGGCATGCCCACGCGTTGCGCCACACGGATCACCGCCAACCGGCGCAGTACGTCGCGGGCGTAGCGGCGCTGGTTACCCGACGTGCGCAGGCTGCTGATCAACCCCTTGCGCTCGTAGAAATGCAGCGCAGAGACGGCCACGCCGCTGCGACGGGCGACATCGCCGACGCTCATGTCCTGTGCCAGCATCGATTGACCTCAACTTTGGTTGAGGTGGCATGCTGCTACCATCGCCGCCAGATGACAAGCGCGGCCCGTCCGCCCCCGCAGGAACCCGATGCCCTCCCCCGCTGCCACGGCCGATCCGGTCGATTCCTCCATCCTGTCCGCGCGCTACCGCGCCACCACCCTGGGCATGGTCGCCCTGGTCTCCCTGCATGCCTTCGAGGCACTGGCGGTGGCCGCAGCAATGCCGACCGTGGCCGAGGCCCTGGACGGCCTGCGCCTGTATGCGTTGGCCTTCGGCGGCACCTTGGCCACCAGCGTGATCGGCATGACCCTGGCCGGCCGCTGGGCCGACCGCCACGGCCCCGCACGCCCGCTATGGTGGGGCCTGGCCTGCTTCGTGCTGGGCCTGCTGCTGGCGGGCTTCGCCCTGCGCATGGGCATGCTGGTGGCCGGACGCCTGCTGCAGGGCCTGGGCGCAGGCGCCATTTCGGTGTCGCTGTATGTGATGGTCGGCCGGACCTATCCCGAGCATCTGCGGCCGAAGGTCTTCGCCGCGTTCTCTGCCGGTTGGGTGGTGCCGTCGATGATCGGCCCCGCGCTGAGCGGTGTGATCGTGCAGCATCTTGGCTGGCGCTGGGTGTTCCTGGCGGTGCCGCTGCTGGCGATACCGGCCGGCCTGCTGCTGCGACCGGCGCTGGCGCGCATGCAGGCTGCAGCCACGGATGTTGCCGATGATGGCCGCGGCAACATCGTGCGCTGGGCCAGTGGCGCCTCCCTGGCTGCCCTGCTGCTGTATCTGGGCGGGCAACAGCAGGGCGTACCGGCGCTGCTGTGCATCGGCGTGGCGATGCTGGCGCTGCTGTTCTGCGTGCATCGCCTGTTGCCTGCCGGCACCCTGCGCCTGCGCCGCGGACTGCCCAGCGTGATCGCATTGCGTGGTGTGGCCGCTGCCGCGTTCTTCGCCTGCGAGGCCTACCTGCCCCTGCTGCTGCAGCGCGAGCGTGGGCTGTCACCCAGCTGGGCCGGTGCCGTGCTGAGCCTGGGCGCGCTGGGCTGGTTCACCGGCTCGTGGCTGCAGGGTCACCAGCAGCGTGGCTGGTCGCGCCAGCAACTGCTGCGCGTGGGCACACCGCTGATGACCGTGGGCATCGCCGCGACGCTGGCGGTGCTGTTCACTGCGGTGCCACTGCCGGTCGCCCTGGTCGGCTGGACACTGACCGGCTTCGGCATGGGCATGATCTACGCCAGCCTGTCGGTGCTGACGCTGTCACTGTCACCACCACACGAACAGGGTGCAAACACCTCGGCCCTGCAGTTGAGCGAAGCATTGTCGGTGACCACCGCACTGGCGGTATCCGGCGCGCTGTTCGCACTGTTCGTGGAAAGCGCCCCGCATACCGGTTACATCCTGTGCCTGGCCATCACCCTGGGCCTGGCGGTGTTCGCCACGGTGATCGCAAGGCGCGTGTAGACGCCCCGGAGAGCGTCCCGTTACGGCCTCGCCACCGTACCCACTTCATCGATGTCCTGGTGCAGGATGCGGCGCACTTCCAGCACCGCCTGCGGCGTCTCCTGCACGCTGTGGCCGGAGATGATCACCTTCTCCGACAACGCGCCCGGCAGGTGCGAGCTCCAGTACGGCACCAACCCATCGTCGGATTTCTCCACCGCCAGTTCCGGTTTGCGCTGGGCGATGATGGAGTGGTACTTCAGGCCCGGCGTGATCGGCAGCTGCGCAGCGGCTTTCACGAACGGGTCGCTGGCCTTGAGGTTGTCGATGCTGTTGGGAATCTTCGGCTTGGCCGTGCCATCGACCTGCTGCTCGGCCTGTGCCAGTGCCAGGAACACATCCTCGAACTTGCCGAGGATGGTCAGCGGCAGGCGCACCAGGCGGCCGATCAGGCGGCCGACCTTGTTGCCGGCGATGTCCGTGCCCTGGTGCGGGGCGGCGATGAAGATCGCACGCTCCACGTTCGGTTCGGCCTTGAAGTGCAGCAACGGACCCAGCTTGGACTGCACCCGCTTCAGGCGTTCGCCCTTCAGGTTGTAGTTGGCCAGCAGATCGTTCCACAGCACGTCGCCCGAGTCGCTGACCAGCAGGCGCGCCAGCACGCCCCCCATGCTGTGGCCGATGTAGACCATGTCCTTCGAGGCGCGCGTGCTGCCGTTGGGGTCGAAGTGCTGCAACGTGTCGTTGAATGCGTTGGCGATCTCGTAGCGGTTCAGCGCGATCGGCGCATTGGTCGGGTAGTACACCTGCCACACCTGGAACTGCTGGCGCAGTTCGGGGTCACCCATGATCTCGTTGGCCAGGTTCACCCACGCTTCCGGGCTGCTGCCCAGGCCATGCAGCATGAAGATGATGCGGCGGTTCGGATCCCATGGCTGCATCAGGTAGATGTGCGGCTCGCCGATGCCCTCGCTCATGCCGAACAGGGTACGCAGCGACTGCGTGGCGAACCCGCTCTGCGCCAACCACAGACCGTAGGCGGCGGTGAAGTTGCCCGCCAGCGGCACCTCTTCGCCATGCAGGGTGATGCGCTCGGTGGCCTCGGGCGAATAGCCATCCAGCAGCACCTGGCGGGTGCGCATCACGTCTTCCAGCGTGTTGCCTTCAAAACGCAGCAATGCCGTGACGTTGATCGAGGACATCTCGCTGTACTCGGGCACCGAATCATCGTGCTGGTGGCGGCGTCCGCGGCGGACGCCCTCCTCCTGCTCGTCCTTGGTGGCCTGCGCCTGTGCCGTTTCGGCCTTGGCCCCTTCCGCGGCGACGGCAGGCACCACCAGTTTCGGCGGGTCCATCACCATCACCAGCTCGGCGCCGAAACCATCGCGGCGATAGGTGCTGCGCATGCCGACGAAGCTGACGGTACCGGCCGGCACCAGCTGCTTGGGGATGCTTTTCAATGAAAGGCGCTGGAAATCGGAAGCCAGCGTCCAGCTGCCCGCCGACACCGGCTTGGTGTAGTCCTCGCCGGCCAATGCTGCGGCACGGGCACGCGCGAACAACACCACGGCAGCCTTCTCGGCAGCATAGTTGTAGTAATCGCGTACCTGCGTCTGCCGATCCTCGAACGCGCGATCGGAGGGCGAGCGCCCGCTGTAGAACAGATAGGCATAGCCATAGCGCGCCGCCTCCAGCCAAGCATCCAGCGCTGCATCGCTCATCGGCGGTTCGTTGGCCGCCTGCTTCTTCGGCGTCAATGCCAGAGCGGCCTTCACCCACAGCTCGGACAGCGTCGACAACCGCTGCTCGACGTTGAGGTCATCGGTCATCAACAGCGTGCTGCGGCAGACCAGGAAGTCCTTCTCGCACTGCGATTCGTCCAGCCCGGCCGCACTCAATGTCTCGCGCGAGGCGGGGCTGAGCTTGCCGGTGTTGAGCACATCGGCGCGCTTGTTGACCAGGTAATCGCTGGACGCCACCTGTTTGACGGTGACCATCGCGCAGCCGCTGCCGCCCAGCAGCAGGAAAGCAGCCAACAGCGCCGGCAGCGCGCGCTGCCAGCGGAACAGGATCATCGGGGTCATTGCTGCGGGTCCTGCTCGGTGCCAGGGATGCCCTGGCGGATCACGGTGGAGAAATCATCGTCGGGTGCCATCTTCAGCGCGCGCTCGGTGATGCGGCCCTTGGCATGCAGTTCGGCGTACGGCACGCCAGGCGTGAGCGCGCCCACCTCCTGCGCGTACTCGGCCAGGTAGCCCGAGGCCAGCAACCGGTAGTCCAGCGGCAGGCGCGGGGCGATATGCCGCGCCAGGTCGAAGACGATCGTGGTGCAGTTGCTGGTCAGCGTGTTGTAGAAGCCAGGTTTGGCGTCAAGCTGGCGTGCCTGATCGATGTAGGCAGCAAACAGGGTCTTGAGCTGGTTGCGATCCATGCCATGCAGGCGGTACAGGTAGACATCCTCGCCGCGTGCGTTGGTGCGGGTGCGGATGATGTCGGTTTCTTCGGACGCGACCAGCGTCATCTCGAACTTGCGGAAGAAGCCGCCCAGTGCGGAGAACGATTCACCACGCTCCTTGCGGATTTCCAGCGAGAACACCAGATGGCGCCCGTCCTCGAATCCGAACGAGACCAGGGTGTGGGCGATCGCCGGGCCCATCCAGTACGACAGCACCAGATCGGCCGAACGCAACTGGTCGAGGTCGTAGCTGCGGCGCACCCAGCGCGCGTCGTAGTCGGTCTCGGTGCGCCAGGTGAAATCGCGCACGTTGTCCAGCACCACGTGGCGGCCATCGAAGGATTCCACGTGCAGGCGCTGCGCCACGTCATCGGCCCAGTCGCGGTCCTGGCGCGGGGTCAGCAGCAGCCACCACAGCCCCGCCAGCGCCAGAGCGCCGGCAAAGGCCGCCCACAGCCGGCGCGTGCCACGGCCGCGCGCCACCTGCCACGCCGCCCAAGCGGCGGCCAGCAGCCACAGCATCGCCGCGGTCACGCCCAGCCAGCCCGGCCCGGACATCTGGTAGGTCAGCAGACCGGCCACCCACAGCGCCAGCAGCACCATCACACATCCTGTTATCCATCGTCCTGCAGCTTTCACTGGCATCCTGTCGGGGTCCCGGGGCGGCATAGTTAGCCACAAGCCGCCTCACGGCGACATCCATGACGGTTCAGGCTGGCGCCTGCGGGCGCATACTGGCGTCAACCAAGGGTACACAGGGAGCGAGGATGGGCATCACCACCGTGGCCGGCGTCGCCGTGCAGGCGCAGCATCGGGCCAGCTGTCATTGCGGCACCGTCGAGCTGCTGCTGGACCTGCCCGAGGGCATCGTCGACCCGCGCCGCTGCGACTGTTCGATGTGCCGGCGCCGCGGCGCCATCGCCGCCAGCGTGGCCGAAGACGGGCTGCATATCGTGCGTGGCCAGGCCCATCTGCGCCTGTACCAGAGTTCAACACCCACGTAGCCGAGCACTACTTCTGCGACGTCTGTGGCATCTACACGCACCACCGCCGGCGCTCCAACCCGGACCAGTACGGCTACAACGTGGCCTGCCTGGAAGGCATCGATCCGTTCGCGCTGGGAACCGTTCCGGTCAGCGACGGGGTCAACCACCCCTCTGATCGCACCGGTTAGTGGCGGCTGCGCCGGGGTGGCGGCGCGATCTTCTGCCAGGGGGCCATGCTGGCCCGGCCGACGCGCAACGGACGCTTCAACGGCGTTCGACGCGCGGGCAGGTCCGCTGCAGGCGGCAGCGTCGCGGCGGGCAGCGCAGGGCGCGAGGGCCAGAGTCGGTCAAGCAACCACATGGCTGGTCTCCGTGGGGGACGGGGACGATCAACCCTACCGATGCCCGGGCCAAGACCGGGTGATGGCGCTGCGGCAGGCAGGTGACAGCCAGGCACATTCCCCATGAAGCAGGACCTGGGCACGCGACTGTTCCACCGCACCACGCGCCGTATGCACCTCACCGACGAAGGCGACCTGCTGCTGCAGCGCTGCCGCCGGGCATTGGATGAACTATCCGAGGCCCAGGCGGATCTTGCGCAACGCCAACTCGCTCCCCGCGGCCTGCTGCGGATTGGCCTGCCCACCATCGGCTACCGTTTTCTGCTGCCGGTGCTGCCCGCCTTCCAGCAGCGCTACCCGCAGGTGCAGTTGGAACTTGATTTCAATGACCGCCTCGTGGATGTAGTCAGCGAAGGGCTGGATGCGGTGATACGCAGCGGTGAACTGGCCGATTCCAGCCTGATGTCGCGTCGGCTCGGCAGCTTCCACTTCGTGCTGTGCGCAGCGCCGGTGTACCTGCGAACGCATGGCGGGCCTCAGTCGCTGCCGGAACTGCATTCACTGCAGGCGCTGCGTTTCCGCTTCCCGACCACCGGCACACTGCAGCCCTGGAGCCTGCCCGGCGTGAATGGCGATGCCGGCGCTGCTCTGGCTACGGCAATGACCTGCAACAACATGGAAGCGCTGCTGGCCGCTGCGATCGGTGCCATGGGCGTGGCCTGGATGCCTGATTTCCTGGCGGCCGAAGCACTGGCCGATGGCCGGCTGCAGCAGGTGCTGCCGATGCTGGAAAGGCAGCACGGACAATTCTCACTGCTGTGGCCGGGCAATCGCCACCCCAGCGCGCGCCTGCGGGTGTTCATCGATTACATGGCCGAACATCTGTTCACCCGTCCCCGTTGAGCAGAAAGATGCACCGCCCGCCGCCGCTCTCCATGCACGACGCGCATTGCCACCCCCGAGGCAAGCGCCATCAGCGCACTCGTGGCTGACCACGAACGGGCGGCGGGCGATGCGGGTTGGCGTACCGGACAACTCTGGGACTGACCGGCGGATCATTGTGATCCCCACACATCGCCCACCACGGACAGCAGGTCACGAGATCCGCAGGCGCCATCCGTGCGCCTGCCGATCACGTGCCAGAGTTGATTATGGGACGCCAATCCCAGCCGGCCGATGATGGCCGACGGGGACATGCTGAGTGCTGTCGCCGAGGCGGTGTGTAGGGGTTATCCGCGCCCGCGCCTCAGGCTTGCCGCAGGTGCGATTTTCAAGGGCAGAACTGCAGGACGAGTCACACTCCGCAGGCATGCACGACGCCGATCAGCGTCGCACCACTGCACGCAGCACAGATGCTCAGCTGGCAATCACGACACTACCGGTTGCGCTGCCATCGCCAGGAAATTCTGCAGCACCGGCGCAGGCGATTCCGGTCGCATGCAGAACTGCAGTTCGAACGCAGCGTTGCCGCCATCCAGCGGCCGATAGACGATTTCTTCGGGACGGAACCCGGCCATGCTGGCCGGCACGATTGCTACGCCCGCTTCCACGGCCACCAGCGACAGCACTGCGTGCATGCCCTGCGCTTCCTGCACGACCCGTGGCGTGAAGCCGGCAGCAGTACACAGGCCCAGCACCTGCGCGTGGAAGCCGATGCCTTCGGCCGACGGCCATGAAACGAACGGCTCGTCCACCAGCGCGGCGACATCCAGCCGTAGCCGTGCGGCCAGCCGATGCGCGCGCGGCAGGGCAATGGCCAGTCGATCATAGTCGAACGCCTGCAGATGCAGCTCTGCGGAAATGATCGGCGGAATCAGGATGCCCAGGTCGATGCGCCCCTCGCGCAGCCACTGTTGCTGCTGCCGCGAGGTGGCTTCGTGCAGATGCAGCTGCACCTGCGCAAACGCATGGCGGAACTGGCGGATCAGTGCCGGCAGGCGCCCGTAGAGTGCGCTGCCGACATAGCCGACGCGCAGGCTGCCGGTCTGCCCTGCCGCCGCTTCCCGCGTGCGCTGCAGCGCCTGTTCGGCGTGCTGCAGGGTTGCACGCGCCTCCACCAGCAGCGTCTGCCCCGCTGCGGTCAGGCCCAGCGTGCGGTTGCCGCGTACGATCAGCCCGGTACCCACCTCGTCTTCCAGGCGCCGCATCGCCGCCGTCAATGGCGGCTGCGACATGTGCAGGCGTGCAGCAGCGCGATGGAAGTGCAGTTCTTCGGCCACCGCCACGAACTGGCGGAGCAGGCGCAGATCGATCATTTCATCGCAGGCAGGTGGAGACCTGCCTAGGGTACGCGTTCAACCGCGCGCGTCGACACTCGGCCGTGCAATGACCGGCCACTGCAGGGCCACCGATTCGATGCTGTCCGCTGCCACCGCACGCAGGTCGCGCGGATAGGCCACGTGTTCGGCTTCCTGCAATCGCAATGCATGGAACTGGCCGTTGCTGGCCCGCAGGGTCCAGCCCCCCTGCCGGCACCGCGTAGAGGCAAGGAAGGCGACCCCGGGTGCCACCGCCTCTGGATGCAGTTCATCCGGTTCCCCGTCGATGCCCCACATGCGGGTCTTGGCCACCGGCGACACCGCGTTGACCACGATGCCATGCTCGGCGCCTTCCATGGCCAGCACATTGACCAGCCCCTGCGCAGCCAGCTTGGCCATCGCGTAGCCGCACAGGCCGCGCTGCGCATACTGCGGGTACAGCGCGCGATCGGAGGTGGTCAGCACGATGCGGCCGCCGCCGGCAGCACGCATCGCAGGCCATGCCGCCTGTGCCAGCCACAGTGGTGTCTTCGCCGCCAGGCACAGCATCTGCTCCAGCGCATCGTCTTCCACCATTTCAATACCGGCGTAGGCCACCCAGCCGGCGTTGTGGATGATGAAGTCCAGGCGACCATGCCGCTGCAGGATGTCCTGCACGAGCCCGTGGCAACCGCTGCGCTGGTTGATGGGGCCGCTGGCGGCTTCGACCGGCAGGCACTGGGCATGCAGTGCCGCCACCGCCTGGGCGATGCGCTGCGGATCGGTACCCGTGCCGTCCGTCGCGGCGCCCACGTCATGCATCACCACGTGCGCGCCACGCTGGGCCAGCAGGCGGCTGTAGGCCAGGCCGAGGCCACCGGCGGCACCGGTTACCAGGCCCACCTGGCCTTCGAACGAGATACTGGAACTGGGTTTCATCGGCACAGCTTCAACCAAGCGCGCCGGCCCCGGCCAATACTGTTGGCGGCACGCCACGATACGCCGACGCTATCGCGCGTCATCGGCTGAAGCGGCGGGCGCCGGCCACGCAGATCACCGCTGCCACGGTCACCAGCAACATGCCGGCGCTGACGGTCTCGTGCAGCAGCAGCGCCGCCAGCGCCAGGCCGAAGAACGGCTGCAGCAGCTGCAGCTGGCCGACCGCAGCGATACCGCCCTGGGCCAGGCCGCGATACCAGAACAGGAAACCGACCAGCATGCTGAACACCGCCACGTACCCCAGCGCCCACCAGGCCGACGCGGCGACCGCCGTGAACGAGGACGGGCGCATTGCCACCATCAGCGGCAGCATCACCGGCAATGCCAGCAGCAGCGCCCAGCTGATCACCTGCCAGCCACCCAGATGCCGGGCCAGGCGGCCGCCCTCGGCATAGCCGAGTCCGCACACCACGATCGCTGCCAGCATCAACAGGTCGGCCTGCAGTGAGGCTTCGATGCCGTTGCGCGCGGCGTAGCCGACCACACAGGCGCTGCCCAGCAGCGAGAACACCCAGAACGCCGGGCGTGGCCGGTCACCGCCGCGCAGGACGCCGAATACCGCCGTGCTCAGCGGCAACAACCCAAGGAACACGATGGTATGTGCCGAGGAGGCGTGGCGCAGGGCAAGCGCGGTCAGCAACGGGAAGCCCACCACCACGCCCAGGCTGACCAGCACCAGACCGGGCAGATCGCTTCTGACCGGGCGCGGCTGGCGCAATGCCAGCAGCAGGACCAGCCCCAGCAACGCGGCGATGCTGGCGCGCGCGGCGGTGACGAAGCTGGCGTCCAGCTCCATCACTGCCAGGCGGGTGGCCGGCAACGAGCCGGCGAAGATCACCACACCGATGAAGCCATTGATCCACCCGCTTGCCGACCGTTCCACACCCTGCTCCAGAAATGCCGGGCAATGGCCGGCCGTGCCCGTCATTGGGCCACCGGGCACGGGCGATACACAGCTACAATCCAGTACAGTCACAAGTAACTGTACTGCCCACAATCCCCTTACAGTCACGCGCATGTCCCGACCGCCCAGCCGCATCGACAGCGTCATCCACGCCGTCCGCTCCCGCATCAGTTCGCGCCTGGATGGCCCGGGCAGCCGCCTGCCCTCGGTGCGCGCGCAGGCCACGGCGATGGGCGTTTCCGTGTCCACCGTGGTCGAGGCCTACGAACGCTTGGCCGCCGAAGGCGTGATCGCCGCGCGCGCCGGCTCCGGCTTCTACGTGGCTGGCCCGGCGGCACCACTGGCGCTGGCGGAAATGGAACCGCGGCTGGATCGCGCGGTGGACCCGCTGTGGGTATCACGGCAATCGCTGGAAACCCCGCCGGGACACCTCAAGCCTGGCTGCGGCTGGATGCCCAGCGACTGGCTGTACCACGATGGCCTGCGCCGCGGCCTGCGCCGCATGGCCCGCGCCGACTCCGCGCAGCTGGTGGACTATGCAGGACCGCTGGGCCTGCCGGCATTGCGACAGACACTGCAGCGACGCGCGGCCACGCTGGGCATCGACGCGTCGATGGAGCAGTTGCTGCTGGCCGAATCGGGGACGCACGCGGTCGACCTGATCTGCCGCTTCCTGCTGAAGCCCGGTGACTGCGTGCTGGTCGACGACCCGAGCTATTTCAATTACCACGCGATGTTGAAGGCCCATCAGGTGCAGGCCATCGGCATACCGTACACGCACACCGGGCCGGACCTGCAGGTGTTTGCCAGCGCGCTGCAGGAACACGCGCCACGCCTGTACATCACCAACGCCGGGCTGCACAACCCGACCGGCGCGGTGCTGTCGGCGACCACCGCACACCGCCTGCTGGGCCTGGCCGAACACAGCGAACTGATCATCATCGAAGATGACATCTTCGCCGACTTCGAACTGCGCCCGGCGCCTCGGCTGGCGGCCCTGGATGGATTGTCGCGGGTGATCCATGTCGGCAGTTTCTCCAAGACCATTTCCGCGGCATCGCGCTGCGGCTACATCGCCGCGCGCCCGGACTGGATCGAGGCACTGACCGATCTGAAGCTGGCCACCAGCTTCGGCGGTGGGCACCTGGCGGCGAACCTGATGCAGATCGCACTGACCGACAGTGGCTACCGCCGCCACATGCAGGCGGTGCGCACGCGCCTGGCCGATGCGCGCAAGCACACGCTGCGGCAGGTGCAGAAGCTGGGCATCACGCCATGGCTGCAACCCGATGCAGGGCTGTTCCTGTGGTGCCAGCTGCCCGATGGCCGCGATGCATCGGCGGTGGCCAGGCGGTGCCTGCGCGAAGGCGTCGTGGTGGCGCCGGGCAATGCCTTCAGCCAGTCGCAGCGGGCTGCCGACTACGTGCGCTTCAATGTGTCGCAGTGCCAGGACCCGAAGATCTGGCAGGTGCTTGGGAAGGCGTTGCGATGAGCTGGTAATGCGCCACAAGCGCATCCACCACCACGCGTACGCCCGGCAACTGTCCGCGACGATGCGGTAGCAGCACACTGGTGGTCACCTCGCCGGCATGCCAGGCCGGCAACACCTGTTGCAGCCGGCCGGCGGCGATGGCCGCTGCACACAGGCTGTGGGGCAGCACGGTGATGCCAAGACCCGCCTCGGCCGCGGCGATCAGCAGCTGCGACTCATTCCCGACCAGAGCCACGCGTGGCTCCACCTGCACACTGCGAGCGCCGGCACCCTGCAGCGTCCAGCGCGTTGCGTGGCGCGCGGTCAGAAGGCCGGCATGCGTGCATAGCTGTTCCGGGAAGTCCAAGGCGGGCGCGTTGGCCAGATAGCCCGGCGAGGCCACCAGCACGATGCGCTCGCTGCCGAGTGATCGCTGCACCAGCCCGGAATCCGGCAGCGGACCGAAGTGGCTGCGCAGGGCGATGTCGATGCCCTCCTGCGCCAGATCGATGAAGCGATCACTGACTTCCACTTCGATGCGAAGACGCGGGAAGCGGCGCGCAAGCGCAGGCAGACAGACAGCGAGCTGGCCCTGCACCACCGGAATGGAGGCGCTGATGCGCACGGTGCCGCTGGGTTCGGCCTGGCGGTTGCGGACAATGGCTTCGGCCGCCTCCACCTCAGACAGGGCCGCGCGCGCACGCTCGAAGAATTCCTGGCCAACTTCGGTCAACGCGAAGCGGCGCGAACTGCGCTGCAGCAGGCGCACGTCAAGTCGTTCTTCCAGCAACGCCACGCGCTTGCTCAGGGTCGAGCGCGGCAGGCCCAGATGGCGACCACCGGCAGCGAAACCGCCCTGCTCCACCGCCGTGACGAACAATGCCAGATCGTTGAGGTTGAGCATGCGCAATGTCCACACGTGTGGACTTCAGGATGCCATTCGG
This sequence comes from Stenotrophomonas sp. G4, assembly GCF_003428825.1. Lineage (NCBI taxonomy): Bacteria > Pseudomonadati > Pseudomonadota > Gammaproteobacteria > Lysobacterales > Lysobacteraceae > Stenotrophomonas > Stenotrophomonas sp. G4. Next base: position 1,038,789 of record NZ_CP031741.1, on the reverse strand, counting down.
ACGGCTTCCGGGGCAATGTCCACGCAGGCACGCTTTCCTCACCCGCCGCATCGCGGCTTGAACCGGAAACCTGCCATGACCCCGATCCTCTTCTACGGCGTACCCTCGGGCTGCTCGTTCGGCTCCATCGTCGCCCTGGAATGGCTGCGCCAGCCTTACCACTTGTGCCGCATCGATATGCCAGGCCAAGTGCAGGGCGAAGACTACCGCCGCCTCAATCCACTGGGCGAAACCCCGACCCTGCGCACCGCGCAGGGCGAACTGTTCAGCGAGAGCCTGGCCATCCTCAACCACCTGGCCGCGAAGGGCATCATGCAGGGGCTGGGCTTCGCACAGGGCACGTCCGGCTTCGACCGCCTCAACCACCGGCTGGCCTATCTCAACACCAGCTTCTTCGGTGCCTACGCGCCGCTCTGGCATGCGCTCGAACACGCCGAGGGTACCGAGGGCGAGGCGCTGCGTGCCTATGGCACGGCCAAGGTGCGCCACGCCCACCAGGCGCTGGAGCAGATGATTGGCAGCAGCCCGTGGCTGCTGGGCGAGCAACGCAGCTTCGCCGACGCCTACTTCGCCGGCATCGCCCGCTGGAACGACTATCACCAGGTGGTCGACCGCCGCGAGTTCCCCAGGGTGCAGCAGCTGTTCGAGCGCCTGCAGGACGACGCCGGCGTGCAGTTCGCCCACGCCATCGAAGCGCAGCGACCGGCAGCCAGCAGCGGCGGCTTCCTCGGCGAGGTGCAACTGCACGACGTGCTTGAGGCCGCCACGGCCTGAGCCCGGTCCTGACTGTGCGGCAGCGACGCGCAATGCCTCTTGCGCGCCTTGCTACAGTGGCCTGTCCCCTGCCGCAGGAATCCGCGCATGTCCTCGTTCTCCGATCCGCAGGCAGTGGCCCGCTATGCCGAAGCGCCACTGCGCCAGGTGCCTGGCTTCCTCGCGTTGCAGCAGATGAGCCGCCTGCTGCTGGCCGAACGCGTGCCTGCACACGGCCGCGTGCTGGTGCTCGGTGCCGGGGGCGGGCTGGAGCTGAAAGCCTTCGCCGAAGCGCAGCCGGGCTGGCAGTTGCTGGGCGTGGACCCCGCCGCGCCGATGCTGGCCCTGGCCGAGCAGACACTGGGTCCGTTGAACGCACGCGTCGAACTGCTGGAAGGCTACATCGACGATGCCCCGGACCTGCGCTTCGATGGAGCCAGCTGCCTGCTGACCCTGCACTTCCTCGATGCCGCGCAGCGCCTGCACACGCTGCGCGAGCTGCGGCAACGACTACGCCCGGGCGCGCCGCTGGTGGTGGCCCACCACAGCGTGCCGCAGGACGCAGACGGCAAGCATCGCTGGCTGCAGCGCTACGCCGCGTTCGCCGAAGCCTCCGGCGTTCCCCGTGCCGATGCGCAGCGCGCGGTCGCTGCCATCGCCGAGCGCCTGCCACTGCTCTCGCCCGAGCAGGAAGTGGCGTTGCTGCAGGAGGCCGGCTTCGAGAACGTGGAACTGTTCTACGCCGGTTTCAGTTTCAAGGGATGGGTGGCCCAGGTGCCGGCCACACCGGCGTAGCGTTGCGAGGCGGACTCAGGGCACCACGGTAATACCGATGCGCTGCATCAGCAGCGCCACCTGCTGCACGTCCAGGGTGGCGCCACGCAGGTTGGTGCTGCGCAGGTCCAGTTCACCCAGCTCCGAACCGGTCAGGTTGCAATCGGTGAAATTGGCCGCATTCCAGTCGATGCCCTCGAACTGGCCGCCGGACAGGTCCGACCCTGCGAAACTGGCGCCGCTCACGTTGGCTCCGTCCCAGCGGTTTTCCCACAGCTCGCACTTCTCCAACGTCACCCGCGAGAAGTTGGCATAGCGCAGGTTGGATTTCTTGATGAAGGCACTGCAGAACCAGCTGCGCGTGGTGACCTGGTTCATGAAACCGGCGTTGCTGAAATCGGCGCCCTGCGCGCGGCACTCGCTGATTTCCAGTCCCAGCGCCTTGATGAAGTTGAAGTTGCACAGGCTGATGTCGCACTGGCGGAAGCTGGCTTCCTTCAACGTGGCGCCACTGAAACGACACCCGGTACGCGTGTCGGCGTCGTAGAAACCGCAGTTGACGAACTCGGTGGCAGTGAGGTCCGCGCCGGAGAAATCACAGTCATGGAACTGCTGGTCGACCACCTTCTGGCCGGTGAACTGATCCACGCCGATGCGCAGCTTGTGGTGAACAGTGGCGGACATGCAGGGTTCCGTGACGGGTGCCGCGACATGATGCCGCGTCCGACGGACATGCGGTAGAACCCGCAGACACCCCGGTTCACGACAGCTGCAGCCGGGATGTGTACAAGCGAAGCGCGTGGGCCGCTGAACCTCTCTGACGGATTCATCGCCATGCCTCGCGTGGATCCTCTGCGGGCGTCAACCCAGGTCATGCAGCTGTCGCGTTGACCCCGGCTCGCACCGATCAACACCACCGCCCTCGCCAAGGTCAGTGATCAGCGCCACATCCGGGCCGTGCCATTCATCACGCCCGGTTTGAGGAGCGAAGTATCCCTACCCTCCTTCACGTGCCGGCAGGCGCATCAAGGGGCACCGGCATGTTCCCCGCCGGCGACCTGTCCCACACGAGGAGCCCCGATGAAACCAACGCCACTGGCCCTGGCCGCAGCGCTGTGCGTGTTTACAGCGCATGCCAGGCAGGACGATGACTGCCCGAGCGATGCACAGATGATCGCCACCCTGTCCTACGCAGAGCTTGACCGCTATGAAGCGGACATGCGCAATGACGAACCGCCGTTCGAGGAGCTGTGCAAGGACGCCACCGACAAGGACGAAGAGGACGCTGCGGGGTCACGGCGCCACTACTGCATCAAGCGCACGGCGCGCTACGTGTCCTACAACACCGACATCGGCGCAGAGGAGTATTCGGACGTCACGATGTATGACTACGCCTACCTTCCACGCACAGGCACCACGTGGACGCACCGTGTGCGCGTGGTGATCCAGGATGTTCTGGGCGAGGCATCCAGGGGACTGACGATGGCGCCCTTCCTGTTCTGTGGCAGCTGCACCGACAAGCAGCAGTTCCAGATGATCGGCCTCGGAGGTCAGGGTACCTATGACTTCACCGCAACGTTGAGCATGGACACCGACGACGGGCGGACCAGCCAGAACACGCAGCTGATCCTGACCCGGTTCAACGTGGAGCAGACGCTGATCGAGATGTCGGCGCCGGAAGTGCGATGCGAGAGGCTGGCAAACAGTCACTCCGGCTGCCGGCACGCGGATTATCCGGGCGTTCTGGAGCTCAGCCTTTCGGACCCGGATGTTGATGAATCCGCTGCTCATATTCTTGCGGCGCAGGCCGCACTGCCCAACAACATCGGACGCTGGGATCCTGATGCTTCACTGCGGGGGAAGGCAATGACTCGTGTGCGAAGCAATGAAATAAGAAGGGCGAACAGGAACACAAGCAAAACGCTTTGCGAGCAGAGGTTTCCAGGTCAGCCAGGTGCTGGCAAGGACTGCGATGAGTACCCCTTCGCATCGACCTATCAGGGTGCGAGTCTCGTACAGGAAGATCAGATGTCCGTCCGATATCTTGACTCCTCGGACAACCGCCGCGTTGGCGGAAAACTGGGCGAGTTCTACTGTGGAACCGACCGCATCATCGACGGCGAGGAATTCTGGCTGAGGATCACCCCATGAACGGGCAGACGAAGCACCTGAAGGCACCAGCTGACGTAGATGAGTGGCTCGACCTACTCACGCAGCTCAATCAAGGAATCCTTTCCACACTGGAGGAACGGCTTGCTGCACCTCATTTCGACATGGGCATGCAACCCTTCGCCGAGCAGTACCCGGACAGTCCGCTGGCAGACGTCGCTCGGCGCGCACTCACCGGAACCATCGATTGGTGTGGTGTACCCGGCGCCAGCGAGCAGGCCATTGTTGATGCGGAGAAACGCCTGGGGGTCAGATTGCCAAAAAGCTATCGCGACTTCCTGAAGGTCAGCAATGGCTTCGCGCTGCCGGGACGCTTCGTGGACATCCTGCTGCCCGTCGAACTGATCCGCCCATTCGGGCAGGACAACGAGGAGATCGTGCAGATCCGTCGGGAACTGGTTGTAGATCCGGTGGTGGATGCGTTCCAGTACCACCTGGACCGCGCCATACAGGTAAGTGGCACGCCGCAGATGGGCGATGACTTCTTCCTGCTGGATACCTATCACTCCACAGCGCTGAATGAATGCGATGCGCATGTCTACAGCCGTGTCGATATCGATTGGTACGCCTCATTTGGGCATCTGATGCTGGAGGAAAGCAACTCCACTCTGTAGCGCTGAAGCACCCTCCTTCGGGAGGGTGCACTTCTCAACTGACTCCGCTACGCAATCACCGAGGATGCATAGAGGTGGAAGTTGAGCGGATGATCAAACCCCATCACGTGCCTGGTCATGGATTCGCAAGCCTTCCCGCTAGCGAAGAAGTCCGAGCGGGCCAAGGCGGGTTGAAGAGTGCGATTTTCGCCTGACGGCGAGTCATCGGCTTCCTGGAGCCCGCACGCCCTCGATGCACTTACTCTGCACACACGAAAAAGCCGGCTCAAGGCCGGCTTCTTCATGTCACCTGAAAAATCAGGGATCTATTTGGTGGGCGGTACAGGGATCGAACCTGTGACCCTTGCCGTGTGAAGGCAATGCTCTACCGCTGAGCTAACCGCCCGGTGTGTTGCTGAGCCGCTCATTATAGGGGCTTTTCAGAGACCGTCAACAGTTTTCACATTCGTGTTCACGCGCGTTTCCAGAGGCCGCCGGGCATGGCCCGGCGCTACCGGAATCACATCGTATGCGTCGGCTTGTCCGAACCGGTCAGGCCGGCCAGGATCGTTTCGATCTTGTGGCGCACGGTCTCGCCTTCCTGGCCGTCGGCCAGCTGCACGCCGATGCCGGCGGTGCGGTTGCCCTGCGCACCGGCCGGAGTCACCCAGATCACCTTGCCGGCCACCGGCAGGCGCTCGCTGGAATCGGGCAACGTCAGCAGCAGGAACACCTCGTCGCCCAGGAAGTAGCGCTTGGGCGTGGGCACGAAGATGCCGCCATTCTTCACGAACGGCATGTACGCGCTGTACAGCGCGGCCTTGTCCTTCACTGCCAGGGACAGGATGCCCTGGCGGGCGTTGCTGGCACTCATCGATTTCCCCTTGCGGCAGGCCGCTCGTTCACCTTGTTCCAGGCCAGCAGCAACTCGACCACCGCAAGGTCTGCGCGCACGGTGGTGCGCAGCAGGTCGCGGGTGCGGTTGGCCGCATCGAACCAGGCTGCAAGCTTGTGCAATCGCTCCGGCGTGGTCAAGGCATCGGTGCTGGCCTGGGCCAGCGCCAGGTCGGCAGCGAAGCGCAGGCGCAGCGCCGCGTTGTCATCGGCACACCACTTCTGCGCCAGCTCCACCGCGCCGGTCTTGCCGGCGGCCAGCTGTTCCAGCTCACGGCTGACGTCGCGACGCAGGCTCAGGCCATCTTCGCGCAGCCAGTTGTCGGCCTGCCCGGGATGGCCGCGTGCCGCATCCAGTGCCTCACGCGCGGCCGCTTCGCTGTGGCCCTGCTGCTGCAGCCAGGCCAGCGCTTCCTCGCGCGGCGGCAGCTTGAATTCCAGGCGCTGGCAGCGGCTGCGCACGGTCTGCGGCAGGCGCGCCGGGTCACTGCTGATCAACCACAGGTAACGCCCGGGTTGCGGCTCTTCCAGGGTCTTCAGCAGCGCATTGGCGGCCGAACGGTTGATGGCATCGGCCGGGTCGACGATCACCACCTGCGCCACGCCGTACTGCGGGGTCAGCGCCAGCTTGTTGGTGATCTCGCGCACCTGCTCGATCACGATCTCGGTGCGCAGCTTGTCGCCGCTCTTGTTCGGAATGAAGCTGATCAGCTGCAGGTCGGGATGCGTGCCGGCGGCAATCAGCTGCCGGGTGCGGGTGGCATGCGCGCCATCCCCGCGTGCCAGCACGTGGTCGGCAAGCGCCAGGGCCACCTCCCGCTTGCCCAGCCCGGCCGGGCCACAGATCAACAGGCCATGGCCCAGTCGATCCGCATCCAACGCAGCCACGGTCTGCTCGAACGCGCGCTGCTGCCAGGGCGAGAACGTACTCATGCGCCCTCCCCTTGCTGCAGCCAGCGCTCGACACGCGCAACCACATCGGCGGCCACGCGCTCCTGCACCTGCCCGGCGTCGACCAGCGCGAAGCGCTGCGGGTCCTGCTGCGCACGGCTGCGGAACACTTCACGCACGCGCTGGAAGAAATCGTCCTGCTCGCTTTCGATGCGGTCCGGCCACAGGTCGCGGCCGTTGGCACGCGCGCGGCCGACGGCCACGTCCACGTCCAACAACAGGGTCAAACCGGGCAGCAGGCCAACGGCGCGGCGCTCCAGGTCAGCGATCCACTGCGGGTCCAGGCCGCGGCCGCCGCCCTGGTAGGCATAGCTGGAATCGGTGAAGCGATCGCTGAGCACATAGGCACCGCGCTGCAGTGCTGGCTGGATCACCTGGCGCACATGCTGCGCGCGTGCGGCGAACACCAGCAGCAGCTCAGCCTCGGCACTGAGCGGCTCGGCGGCGATCTCGGCATCGGGCTTCAGCACCAGGCCGCGGATGCGCTCGGCCAGCGGCGTGCCACCGGGCTCGCGGGTCAACACGACCTCATGGCCGTGACGGCGCAGGCACTCGCGGATGGCGTTGATGGCGGTGGTCTTGCCCGCGCCCTCGCCGCCTTCCAGGCTGACGAAACGGGGATGGCGAAGCAGCGCGGAACTCATTGCGCCGGGGTCTCCTGGGTGCGTTGCTGGCGCAGCTGCTGCAGGTAGCGGGCTACGGCGGCGTTGTGTTTGTCCAGGCTCGGCGAGAACACGTGCGCACCACTGCCATCGCCCACTGCGACGAAGTACAGCGCATCGCCCGGTGCCGGCTGTGCGGCGGCCATCAGCGCGTCGCGGCTGGGCATGGCGATCGGGGTCGGGGTCAGGCCAGAACGGGTGTAGGTGTTGTAGGGCGTATCGGTGGTCAGATCGCGGCGGCGGATGTTGCCGTCGTACGCCGCGCCGATGCCGTAGATCACGGTCGGATCGGTCTGCAGGCGCATGCCGATCTTCAGGCGGCGCATGAACACGCCGGCAATCTGCGGTCGCTCGCTGGCCAGCGCGGTTTCCTTTTCGATGATCGACGCCAGCGTCAGCAGCTCGTAGGGCGTGTTGATCGGCAGATCCGGGGCGCGGCTTTCCCAGGCCTCGTCCAGCGCCTTCTCCATCGCGCCGTGGGCACGCTTGAGCACGTCCAGGTCGCTGTCGCCGCGCTGGTAGACGTAGGTTTCCGGCAGGAACCGGCCTTCCGGATGCTGGCCGGCGAAACCGAGGCGATCCATCAGTGCTGCGTCATCGAGGGTGTCGGTGGTGTGCAGCAGCGGATCGGCACGCTTGAGCGCGGCGCGCAGCTGGCGGATGTTCCAGCCTTCGATGATGGTGACGCGGTGCTGCAGCACCTTGCCCGCGCGCATGCGCAGCAGCAGCTCGCGCGGGGTCAGGCCCTTGCTCAGCGCGTACTCGCCCACCTTCAGCTTGCCGGCCGCGTCGAGCTGGCGCGCCAGCAGTTGCCACTGGGTGTCCTGGCCCTCGTCCACGCCGGCCTCGCGCAGCTTGCGCAGCACGCTGTTCATGCCATCGCCGCTGGCGATGACCACGCTGTCCGCGCTGGGGGTCAACGGCACGTCGGCAAACTGGCTCTGCTTGTAGAAGAACCACGCGCCCGCGCCGGCCACGATGGCGGCCAGCACCAGCAGCAGCATTACCACCAACAGACACCCGCGCTTGGCTCCCGCCATGGACTACCTCTGAACTCGATTCCGTCGTGCAGGATACCGTGCCGGTGGTGTGGGGTCATGACCGGGGCACTCATCCACGCATGGCGTGGATCTACCGCCGGGCATGGCCCGGCGCTACCGTGGCGTCTCCCTCCTGGTAGCGCCGGGCCATGCCCGGCGGCGGCAATCGGTCAACCCTGCTGCCCCAGCGCCCGCAGCAGGCCGCGGGCCTTGGCCCGGGTTTCGTCCAGTTCCTTGTCCGGGTCCGAGTCGACCACGATGCCGGCACCGGTACGGAAGCTGACCTCGCTGCCGTCCACTTCGGCGGTGCGGATCAGGATGTTCAGGTCCAGGTCGCCATCACGGTTCAGCCAGCCGAACGCGCCGGTGTACGCGCCGCGTGGCACCTGCTCCAGCTCACTGATGATCTGCATGCAGCGCACCTTCGGGCAGCCGGTGATGGTGCCGCCGGGGAAGGTCGCGGCGATCACCTCGCCCGGGGTGACGTCCGCGCGCAGCTGGCCGCTGACGTTGCTGACGATGTGGTGCACGTGGGCGTAGCTTTCCACGGTCATCAGCTCGTCCACCACGACCGTGCCGGGCAGGCAGATGCGGCCCAGATCGTTGCGCTCCAGGTCGATCAGCATCACGTGCTCGGCGCGCTCCTTGGGATGGCCGACCAGTTCCTGGATGCGCGCGGCATCGTCGTCGCCCTCGAAGCGCGGACGGGTGCCGGCGATCGGGCGGGTCTGTGCGTGGCCGCCATGCACCGACACCAGCCGTTCCGGCGACGAGCTGACCACATGCCGGCCGTACGCACTGAACAGGCCGGCAAACGGCGCCGGATTGGCCCGCCGCAGCTGCGCGTACAGCGCCTGCGGGCTGACCGGTGCTGCGAAGTGCGCGCTCCAGCGCCGCGACAGGTTCACCTGGAACACGTCGCCGGCGCGCAGGTAGTCGATCACCCGGCGCACACCCTCGGTGAAGCGCTGTGGTTCGTCTTCGCTGACCGACTGCGGCGGCTGCCAGCCCTGCCCGGCCGGCGGCAGTTCACCCGCTACCAGCGCGACCAGCGAGTCCAGCAGCGCTTGCTCGCCCGCTTCGGCAACGAGGAAGCTGGTGTCGGCCTGGTGGTCATGCAGCACGGCGGCCGGGCAGCGCAGGGCAAGTGCGGTCGGCCGGCCGTCATCGCGCGCGCGCGCCGGCAGCACCGGTTCGACCTGGCTGGCCACTTCGTAATCGAGCATCAACGCCCAGCCACCGCGGAACGGCAGCGCGTGGCCGCCGTCGTGCGGCAACCGCTGTGCCTGCCATGCGCGGTCCAGCGCCTGTAGGAAGCTGCCGGGCTGCACCGCGCCGTGCTGGTCGCGCACCTGGCCATCGGCGTCCAGCTGCAGGGTGTCGCCCTGCGCGGCCAGCAGCAGGCTCCAGCGGCCCTGGGCGGTGCCTGCGGCGGTGGACTCCATCAGCAGCGGGAAACGCACCGGGTCGCGCTGCTGCAGGGCCAGCAGGTCGATCGGGTGCGGCAGCGGGTGGATCAGCGGGGAGTGGGTCATGGCAGCCAGTTCGGGAGACGGATACACGGAAGCCGCCTTGCGGCGGCCTCGTGGTTGGCGGAGCCGAGCATGGCTCGACCCTACTGGTGCGATCAGACGCGCTTGAAGATCAGCGTGCCGTTGGTGCCGCCGAAACCAAAACCATTCGACATCACCACGTCGACCTTGGCCTGGCGTGCTTCGTTGGGCACGTAGTCCAGGTCGCAGCCTTCGCCCGGCTGCTGCAGGTTGATGGTCGGCGGAATCACGTTGTCACGCATTGCCAGCACCGAGAAGATCGCTTCCACGCCGCCGGCAGCGCCGAGCAGGTGGCCGGTCATCGACTTGGTGGAGCTGACCATCATCTTGTAGGCGTGGTCGCCGAAGGCGGTCTTCATCGCCATGGTCTCACCGAGGTCGCCCAGCGGGGTCGAGGTGCCATGTGCGTTGAGGTAGCCGACCTGTTCCGGGGTGACACCGGCGTCCTTCATGGCCATGGTCATGCAGCGCGCAGCGCCTTCGCCGTTCTCGCTCGGCGCGGTCATGTGGTACGCGTCGGAGCTGGCGCCGAAACCGGCCAGCTCGCAATAGATCTTCGCGCCACGCGCCTTGGCGTGCTCGTACTCTTCCAGGATCAGGATGCCGGCGCCGTCGCCCAGCACGAAGCCGTCACGGTCCTTGTCCCACGGGCGCGAGGCCTGTTCCGGAGCATCGTTGCGGGTGCTCATTGCCTTCATCGCGCAGAAGCCGCCCAGCGCCGTCGGCGAGGAGCCGCGCTCTGCACCGCCGGCCACCATCACGTCCGCATCGCCGTACTGGATCATGCGCATGGCGGTGCCGATGGAATGGTTGGAGGTGGCGCACGCCGAGACCGCCGAGAACGACGGGCCCTTCAGGCCGCTGATGATGCTCAGCTGGCCCGGCAGCATGTTGATGATGGTCTTGGGCACGTAGAAGGGAGAGATCTTCTTCCCCTCGTGGAACTCGATGGTCTGCTCTTCGATGCCGAGCAGGCCGCCGATGCCGGCGCCAACGATGGCGCCGATGCGGTCGGCATTGGCGTCGGTGATCTCCAGGCCCGAATCATGCAGGGCCATGAAGGCGGCACCGAGGCCGTAATGGATGAACGGGTCCATCTTCTTGGCATCCTTGCCGCTGACCCGGTACTTGCCGAACAGTTCGTTGTCGGCGGTGATGTCAAAGCCTTTGACCTCACCTGCAATCTTGGTGGTGAACCGTTCCAGGTAGGCATCAGAAACGTTGGTCAGCGGACCGATGCCCGAACGACCGTGGGTGATGCCTTCCCAGCTGCTGGCCAGATCATTGCCCAACGGCGAGACCATACCCAGGCCGGTTACGACGACGCGACGCTTCATTGCTGATTCTCCTGACCCGAACGTTCTTTGCGGGTAACGCGGTTTACTTCGGTGTGGTGCGCAAACACACGGGGCCGCAAACAGCGGCCCCATGGGGTGTCGTGCGCGCCGGACGCAACGCCCGCACGCGCACTGACGTCCTGCATCAGGCCTTGACGTGGGCCGTGATGTAGGTGATCGCCGCCTGCACGGTGCTGATCTTCTCGGCTTCTTCGTCCGGGATCTCGCACTCGAATTCTTCTTCCAGCGCCATCACCAGCTCGACGGTGTCCAGCGAGTCAGCGCCCAGGTCATCGACGAACGATGCGCTGTTGGTGACTTCTTCTTCCTTGACGCCAAGCTGTTCGATGACGATTTTCTTGACGCGTTCTTCGATGGTGCTCATGGGATATCGCTCCAGATGGAGTAGTGGTTCAAAAGTGGTCGCCATCAAAGGCGATGGCCGTGGGATAGTGTAGTGGAAACCGGCGTGACCTTGCATTGCAGCAAAAATCCTCGCAGATCAACCACTTGCGGCGCGATCCCTGCGCCCCTTGCTTACGGCATGTACATGCCGCCGTTCACATGGAGAGTTTCGCCGGTGATGTAGCCGGCAGCCGGGCTGGCCAGGAAGGCCACCGCATGGGCGATGTCCTCCGGCGAACCCAGGCGTTCGAGGGCGATGTCGCCGATCAGCGCGGCACGCGCTTCTTCCGGCAGCGCCTTGGTCATGTCGGTGTCGATGAAGCCCGGCGCGACCACGTTGACGGTGACCCCGCGCGAGCCGATTTCCTTGGCCAGCGACTTGGAGAAACCGATGATGCCGGCCTTGGCGGCGGCATAGTTGGCCTGGCCGGCGTTGCCGGTCACGCCCACCACCGAGGCGATGTTGATGATGCGGCCCTTGCGCGCCTTCATCATGCCGCGCATGACGGCCTTGCTGGTGCGGAACACGCTGGTCAGGTTGGTGTCGATGATCGACGCCCAATCGTCTTCCTTCATGCGCATCAGCAGGTTGTCGCGGGTGATGCCGGCGTTGTTGACCAGGATCGAGATCGGGCCGAATTCCTTGGCGATACCGTCAAGCACGGCATCGAGCGCAGCGGCGTCGGTGACGTTCAGCGCGCGGCCGTGACCGCCGTGGGCAGCCAGGCGCTCGCCGATCGCGGCGGCGCCGGACTCGGTGGTGGCGGTGCCGATGACGGTGGCGCCCTGGGCGGCCAGCAGATCGGCGATGGCGGCACCAATGCCACGGCTGGCACCGGTAACCAGTGCGATTTCACCCTGCAGGGGCTTGCTCATGATGTTTTCCTCAGGCTGGGGCGGCCGCCGCACCCGCGCCGCTTGCAGCGGCCACCGGCACGGTCGGCAGGAACAGGGGCAATCAGGCCGACCACGTCTCGCGGGCGGTTTCGAAGTCGCCCGGGGTGGCCAGGGAACGGCCGTCGATGGCCTTGTCGATGCGCTTGACCAGACCGGTCAGCACCTTGCCCGCGCCGCATTCGGCGATCCGGGTGACGCCACGGGCGGCCAGCGCCTGCACGCAGCCGGTCCACTGCACGGGCTGGTACAGCTGCTGCACCAGCGCGGCGCGGATCGCGTCCACACCGTCGTGCACCTTGGCGTCGACGTTCTGCACCACCGGCAGCTGCGGCAGCTGCCAGGACAGGCCGGCCATCACTTCGGCCAGACGGTTGGCGGCTTCGCGCATCAGCGGGGTGTGCGAGGGCACGCTGACGGCCAGCTTGACCGCCTTGCGCACGCCCTTCTCGGCCAGCAGCGCCAGCGCGCGGTCGACCGCGGCAGCGTCGCCGCCGATCACGATCTGGCCCGGCGAGTTGAAGTTGGCCGGAACGACCACCTGGCTGCCGGCAGCTTCCGCGCAGACGTCCAGCACCAGCTGATCTTCGGCACCGAGCACGGCGGCCATCGCGCCAACACCTGCGGGAGCCGCGTCCTGCATCAGCTGGCCGCGCAGGCGCACCAGGTGCGCACCGTCGTGCAGGCTGAGGGCGCCAGCGGCGACCAGGGCGGTGTATTCACCCAGGCTGTGGCCCGCCAGAACCGACGGACGCGGACCGCCCACGGCGTTCCAGGCGCGCCACGCGCCGATGCTGGCGGCCAGCAGGGCAGGCTGGGTGTATTCGGTACGGTTGAGCATTTCCTCCGGGCCGCCCTGGGACAACGCCCACAGGTCAACGCCGGCACCATCGGATGCCTCGGTGAAGGCCTCACGCACCTGCGGGTGCAGTTCGGCCAGCTCGGCCAGCATGCCCACAGACTGCGAGCCCTGACCGGGGAAGACAAAAGCGAGGGTGGATACGGTCACGCGGTCATCCGCTTGTTGCAATCGAAGCGGGCCATGATAAGGGGAACATGCCGTGTCGTCTGTACGTGCGCGTATGCACGGCGTATGGACAGTGCCCCGATACGGGGTCCGCCGGGCATGGCCCGGCGGACCGCGATCAGCAGAGCAGCTGCAGGATGTCCAGCTCGCCGTCGGCGAACCAGTCCATGCACAGACCGACCACCATCAGCAGGCCCAGCGTGGTGGCACCATGGGTGATGAAGATGGAGTGGGCCAGCGCACGCGCCGAGCGCCCCAGCTTCATGCACACCCGCGCCAGCCGCTGCAGACGGCCGCTGACGGCGTGCACATGCGCGCGTACCGGTGCCTGCACCCCGTTCATCGCCTCGGCCATCATCGCCTGCAGGCTTTCGGGGCGATCAGCGTAGTACTTGGCCACGCCGTAGCCGAACATCAGCCAGTCACGCGCCTGCGCTTCGGCCAGGTCCATGACTTCCAGCGGATCTTCTTCGAAGTCGATGAAACCGACGTTCTGGCCATCCCAGGTGAGGTTGCGCGGCAACGGCTGGCCGAAATAGGCGCCACGTGCGTGTGCTTCGGCGATGGCCTGCATTGCCGCGGCCACAAGGCGATCGCGACCGGCATCGTCGGCCTCGCGCAGGCAGGTATTGAACGAGCTGCCGTTGTCGCCGATCACCAGCGCGGCATGGCCGCTGCCGATCACCGCGGGCACGTTCACGCCCTGCGCCTGCAGTTCCGCCAGCCGGCGGGCCTCGGTTTCGCGCGCGGCGTCGCCACCGCGGTGCGGCGGCGGGCGCAGCGCATCGAGATGGAACCGGCGGGCAACAAAATTGAGCAGGCTCAGGGCCACGGCCCGGCTTCCTTCGCCGTACTGCTTCAGCCAGGCGCGCTGCCCTTCGATGACGATGGGCTCAACCATGACGGTCTCCTTCAACGCATTACGGCCCCAGAGGGGCCGTAACGACGGTTTCACGTTGTCGTAACTTGCACTATCAATAGCGCAGCAGGGCCGAACCCCACGTGAAGCCACCACCGAAGGCTTCCAGCAGCAGCAGCTGGCCGCGCTCGACCCTGCCGGAACGAACGGCAGCATCCAGTGCCAGCGGCACCGAGCCGGACGAGGTATTGCCGTGCTTGTCGACAGTGACCACGACCTGGTCCATCGACATCTCCAGCCGCTTGGCGGTGGCTTCGATGATGCGCAGGTTGGCCTGGTGCGGAATCAGCCAGTCCAGGTCGGACTTGGTCAGGCCGTTGGCATCCAGGGTTTCGTCCACGACCGAGTCCAGCGCCTTGACGGCGTACTTGAACACGTCGTTGCCCTTCATGTTGATGGTGCCGCCACCGTTGTTGCCTTCACCGAAACCGACCGAAACGCCGACCGGATTCCACAGCAGCTCTTTCTTGCTGCCATCCGAATGCAGGTGGGTGCTGAGGATGCCGGTTTCTTCGTCGGCCTTGAGCACGACAGCGCCCGCGCCATCACCGAACAGCACGCAGGTGGTGCGGTCTTCCCAGTCGACGATGCGGGTCAGGGTTTCCGCGCCGATCACCAGCACATGGCGGGCATCACCGGAGCGGATGAATTTGTCAGCCACGCTGAGCGCGAACACGAAGCCCGAACAGGCCGCGTTGACGTCGAAAGCGGGGCAGCCGCTCACACCGAGCTTGGCCTGGATCAGGCACGCGGTGGAGGGAAAGATCAGATCGGGAGTGGTCGTACCGACCACGATCATGTCGAGCTGCGAAGCGTCGATACCGGCCGCTTCGATCGCACGCAGCGCGGCCTGGTAGCCGAGATCACTGGTGGTTTCGCCTTCGGCCGCGATGTGCCGTTCACGGATACCGGTGCGCGTCTGGATCCACTCGTCCGAGGTCTCGACCATTTTTTCCAGGTCGGCATTGGTCAGGACTTTTTCCGGCAAATAACTACCGGTGCCCGCGATCCTCGAGTAGATCCGCTTGCTCATCATGTTTCCTGTTGCACGAGCCGCCGTTCACCGGCGTGCCCGGGAAAGAAGGCGAAGGCCGCTGCCCAGCGGGCAGCGACCTTCCGGCACATCAGTCTTCCTGGACAGCCGAAGACTTGGTCTGGATGACCTTCTTGCCGCGGTAGAAACCGTCAGCAGTGATGTGGTGACGCAGATGCACTTCGCCGGTGGTCGGGTCGGTCGACAGCTGCTTGGCGCTCAGGGCGTCATGCGAACGACGCTGGCCACGACGGGACGGGGTAACACGGGATTTCTGGACAGCCATGGGATTGCTCCAAACTCGGTTCGTTTTGCTTCGTCGTTTCGTCGCACAGGACGCCAGCGCCCAGCACACTTTTCGCTTTCGCCGCAGCCGCCGACGACAACCGGCTGCTATTGTTTCTTCAATGCCGCCAACGCCGCGAACGGATTGGCCTTTTCAGTTTCTTCTTCGGTCGGCGCCCAGTCCTTGTCGACTGCCTCGCCGTCCGGCGACAGCGGTACCACAGGCACCGCCAGCACCAGCTCGTCTTCGACCAGGTCCAACGGACGCAGCTGGCCATCTTCCGGCACCAGCAACGCCTCGTATTCCTCCGGCAAGGATGATTCCTCGTCCTCGTCGCGGATCAGGCCAAGCCTCTGGGTCATCTTCACCGGCAACAGGAAACGCTGCATGCTGCGCTGACAGGTCAGCGGCAACGCGGTATCGATGGTCAGTTCCACATAGGATACCCGCAAGATCTCGTCGCGACCGAATTCGAGCGAGTAATTACACTCACCCTCGGTATCGGCGACAAGCCCCTGCAGGCGAGTCAATTCAGCCAGGGCTACCTGACCGTCGAAGCGCCTTCGCGCTACGACCATCCGCCAGGCATCCAGCGTTTCGGGCACGTTCGCGGACATAAGCCGCCGAATATTAAGGATCGGCCGGTCGTGTGTCAAATGACTGCCACGAAAGGCTTGCTGTGGCTGGCGGTACCGGGCCAGACTTTCGCGCCCCGCCCCCGGAATTCCCGCATGCCTGCCCTGGTTCTGGCCTCCACTTCCCGCTACCGCCGCGATCTGCTGGAACGGCTGGGCCTGCCCTTCGACTGCGCACGCCCGCAGGTGGATGAGACCCCGCAGGCCGACGAGGCGCCGCTGGCGCTGGCAGCACGCCTGGCCGGCGCCAAGGCGGCCGACGTGGCCGCCCGCCATCCCGGCAGCTGGGTGATCGGCTCGGACCAGGTGGCCGACCTGAATGGCCAGCCGCTGGGCAAACCGGGCACGGTGCAGGCCGCCTGCGCGCAGCTGGCGGCGATGTCCGGGCAGACGGTGCGCTTCCATACGGCCATCAGTCTCACCCGTGACGGAGAATCCTTTTCGGCAATGGATATGACCCAGGTGCGCTTCCGCGCGCTGCAGGCATCGGAGATCGCCCGCTACGTGGCCATCGAACAGCCGCTGGACTGCGCCGGCAGCTTCAAGTGCGAAGGCCTGGGCATCAGCCTGTTCGAGGCCATCGACAACCGAGACCCCACGGCGCTGATCGGGCTGCCGCTGATCGCGCTGTGCAGCTTGTTGCGCCGGGCCGGATTCGCGGTGCCCTAACCCCGGCACGAGGCACGCTGCCTCAGCGCTTGCCCACCACGAATGGCTGCTCCTGCCACTGCTCCACGCTGCCATCGCGACCGTGCAGGCGCAGGCCCAGCCAGTGCTTTCCCGGTGCCAGCGTCGTGGTATCGAGCGTTGCATCGAAGCCGACAGCCGGGTGTTGCGGGTCAGTGCTGTCCGGCCAGGCGTGGCGGATATCGAACACCCGCCCATAGCTGGCATCGCCGATCGAACGACCATCCACCAGCACTTCAACCCGCGACAGCCCAACGCCTTCCTTGAACGCCCAGCCTCTGATCGCCAGCGCGCCGCTCACCACCTCTCCATTGGAAGGGGTGTCCAGCCAGGCCAGAGCGGGGGCTACGCATGGCCCCTGCGCGCGCTCCACGGGCAGGCGGAACAGCAGGAAGCGCTGGAACCCGTGATCGCTGCTGACCACGCGCGGTGGTGGCAACGGCCCGACCTGTTCGCAGATGGCGTGATAACGGGTGAGCAGATCGCGGAAACGCTGATCGCTGGGCGACAGCACCAGCAGCATCGGCACGTCGCGCTCGCCTTCATGCACCTGTCCCCATTGCGCCAACTGCGCGGTACGGCCGTGCTTGTCGTTGAGCGGATGGGGCAGCACGTCGATGTCACCACGGCCCAGCTGGAATCCCAGTTCGGCACCCACCTTGAAGTTGCCGGCCAGCACGCGGCTGCCTTCGGGCATCTGCTGCAGTTCTTCGCGGACCGCAGCCGCCAGCGGCTGCCAGCCGGCGAAGTTGCGCGGGTAGTACTTGTCGCCGGCCAACTGCTCGCGCAGCGATGACGAGGACGCCATCAGGTAATAGCCGAAGGCCAGCACCATGCCCAGCCCGGCCAGCCACCAGCCGGTACGCCGCAACCAGCGTGGCCAGCCGTTGAGGATCACCGGCACCGCCACCAGCAGGGCCAGGTAACCCGGCAGCGGCCAATGGAAGCTGATGCGTTCGACATCGGTGAAGAAGCCCAGGGCGAAGATGCCCAGCGTCGATACGCCACCGACCAGGCCGAAATAGCGCCACTGCGCGCGCGCGCCGCCGCCGTTGCGGGTGCCGGCCAGCGCAACTTTCCACATCGCAATGCACAGGACGGGCGTCACCAGCATCGGCTGGATCACCAGGAACCACAGGCCGCGCCACTCGAATGCCCACGGGTGGCGCTCGACTACCTGGAACTTCAGTCCAGCATCGTGATTGTCGGCGTTCCAGGCCAACAGCGGCAGCCATGCCAGTACGCCAACGGCCAGGGCCACCCAGACGCGCGGGTCGGCCAGCATGCGCCGGCCCTGCGGCAGCGCCAGCAGGGCAATGAAGCCGACCCCGATCACACCGATGAAACGATAGTGGCTGAGCGCGCCGATCAGCAGGCCCAGCGCCAGCTTCACCGCCGAGGAGGCGTCGACGTTGCGCAGCAGGCGTGCGCCGGCGTCCAGGCACAGCACCGCCGCCAGCGCCATCGGCACATCGGGTACGGCCAGCAGGCCCAGCGTGGCCGACAACGGCATCAGCAACGTCAAGCTGCCGGCCTGCCAACCGGCAACATTGCCGAACCAGCGCGCCGCAATGCGCGATACCAGCAGCGGCAGCAGTGCGCCGATGGCCAGGAACGGCAGCCGCAGCGCAAGCACATGCTGGCCGCCAAGCTCCACACCCAACCGGGTCAACCAGGCCGTCAGCCCTGGCAGATCCGAATAGGCCGCAGCCAGATGCTGGCCTTCCTGCCAGTAGAACGCCTCATCGACGAACAACGGCAGGCGTGCGGCCACGACCAGCTTGGCCGCTGTGACGAGCGTCCATAACCAGAGAAAAATCGTACGTGCGCGCTGTTCGCCCTGCATTGATGTATGGATAGAATCGACCGGTTACCGAACTTGAGACGATCATGACAGCTTCGTCCCCCATGCCCAGCATGCTAACCGATCAACTGCGTCAGTCCCTGCGCAATGCGCAGGACCAGGTCAACACGCTGGTGCTGGGCAAGGTGCATGAGGTGCGGCTGGCCTTCGTCGCCCTGCTTTCTGGCGGCCATCTGCTGATCGAAGACCTGCCTGGTCTCGGCAAGACCACATTGGCCCATGCCTTGGCCAGCAGCCTGGGGTTGAGCTTCCAGCGCGTGCAGTTCACCTCCGACCTGCTGCCGGCCGACGTGCTCGGCGTATCGGTGTACGACGCCGGCAGCCGCCAGTTCCAGTTCCATCCCGGGCCGGTGTTCACCCACGTGCTGCTGGCCGACGAGATCAACCGTGCGCCCCCGCGCACGCAGAGCGCCCTGCTGGAAGCGATGGCCGAGCAGCAGGTCACCCTCGACGGTCAGACACATGCCCTGCCCGATCCGTTCTTCGTGATCGCCACGCAGAACCCGGTGGATCTGTCGGGCACCTTCCCGTTGCCCGACTCGCAATTGGATCGGTTCCTGCTGCGCCTGGCGATGGGCTATCCCAGCGCGCAGGCCGAGCGTGAACTGCTGCGCGGCAGCGATCGCCGCGACCTGATCGCTCACGCGCTGCCGCAGCTGGACAACAGCCAGGTCCGCGCGCTGCGCGAAGCGGTTGGCCAGGTACATGCCAGCGATGCGCTGGTGGATTACGTGCAGGCGCTACTGACCCGCAGCCGCCAGCACGCTGGCGTACGCGTCGGATTGTCGCCGCGTGCCGGGCTGGCCCTGCTTCGCGCGGCCAAGGCACATGCGCTGCTGCTCGGCCGTGGCCACGTCGTACCCGAAGACGTGCAGACCCTGTTCGTGGCAGTGGCGGGCCATCGCCTGGTGGGCGAAGCCGAGTCCAGCACGGGACCGGCGCTGGCACGAGCGATCCTGCAGACCGTCGCGGTCGATTGAACGTGGCATCGCGCGCCCGGCGACTGCTGCAGCTGGCCCGCCCGCGTACGCCGGAGGCGTTGCCGCAGCGGCTGGACCGCCGGCGCATCTATGTGCTGCCCACCCGCTTCGGCCTGTTTGTGGCCTGCCTGCTGGTCGCAATGCTGCTGGGCGCGCTGAACTACAACAACAACCCGGCCCTTTTGCTGGCGCTGCTGCTGGCCGCAGCCGCAATCGCCAGCGCCATCGCTGCGCACCTGCAGCTGTCGGGCGTGCAGATCGACGCGATCTCCGCCGAGCCGGTGCCGGCCGGGCAGCCGCTGCGCCTGCGCGTGGACCTGTCGCTGCGCGACCCACGGGCGCGCCACGGCCTGCACCTGCAACTGGGGCACAGCGAAGCGTGGCTCGACCTGCCCGCGCACGGCCGCGGCGAAGCCGCGCTGGAAGTGCCCAGCGAACGCCGTGGCTGGCTGGAACTGCAACGCATCCGCCTGTCCAGCACCCAACCGCTTGGCCTGGTCAGGGCGTGGTCATGGGTGTGGCCCGAAGAACCCCTGCTGGTCTACCCGCTGGCCGAAGCGAAGGCGCCGCCGTTGCCGCAGCAGGGCAGCGATCCACTGCACACCCGCGCCCACGCCAATGGCGAGGAACTGCACCAGCTGCGCCCCTATCGCGCCGGGGATCCACCGCGCAGCATTGCCTGGAAGCACTCGGCGCGCCGCGACACGCTGCTGGTACGCGAGTATGAAAAACCGGTAGGCATCGAGGTCGTGCTGGACTGGCGCGCACTGGCCCCCTTGGACCGGGAAGCACGCATTGCGCGGCTGGCACGCTGGGTGGACAGCGCCGAGCGCGAAGGCCGACGCTACACGCTGCTGCTGCCGATGCAGCCGCCACTCGGGCCCGGCCAGGGCGCCGGCCACCACCATCTGTGCCTGCGCGCGCTGGCGCTGCTTCCCCATGACTGAGCCTGCCCTGCTGCTGGACCGCAACACCCGCACGTGGACGCTGGCCAGCGCCGCACTGGCCTTGTTGCCGCTGCTGCTGCAGCTGCCCACCACATTGGCCGCGTTGATCGCTGTGGCGGCGCTCGCCACCGCGGCGCTGTCACAGCGCGGCGTGCTGCCGATGCCGGTGCGGGTACTGCTGGTGCTGGGCATGCTTGCTGCCATCCTCTGGCAGATGGGGGCGGTGCGCCCCGGCCGGGATACCGGTTGCGCGCTGCTGGCGGCGATGCTGGCGATCAAGTCCAGCGAGCTGCGTACCCTGCGCGATGCACGCAGCCTGCTCGGCTTTGCCCTGTTTTCACCGTTTGCTGCCTTCCTGCTCGACCAGGGGCCGCTGACCACC
This sequence comes from Stenotrophomonas sp. G4, assembly GCF_003428825.1. Taxonomy (NCBI): domain Bacteria; kingdom Pseudomonadati; phylum Pseudomonadota; class Gammaproteobacteria; order Lysobacterales; family Lysobacteraceae; genus Stenotrophomonas; species Stenotrophomonas sp. G4. Next base: position 1,018,004 of record NZ_CP031741.1, on the reverse strand, counting down.
GTGCTCGCCGTGCTGGCCGGCGTCAGCGCCCTGATTGCGCTGCAGCGCCTGGCGCAGGGTGAAGGCCGCAGTGCGCCGCCGCCACTGACCACGCAGCTGCGTGGTGTCGGTCGCCTGCTGCTGATCGGCCTGCCGCTGGCGCTGGCCTGCTTCTGGCTGTTCCCGCGGTTGGCCACGCCGCTGTGGGGCATTCCCGAACGCGCGGTCGGCACACCCGGACTGTCGGACACGATGGAGCCGGACAAGTGGCTGGATCTGATGGCCGACGACACCCCGGCCCTGCGTGTCCAGTTCTTCGGCGCGGCTCCAGCGCCGGCACAGCGCTACTGGCGCGGGCCGGTACTGACCCGGTTCGATGGGCATGTGTGGCGACGCGACCGCCGTACCGAAGCTCTGCCGCCAGCCATCGTGGAACACGGCACGGAGGGCTGGGACTATCAGATCGATTACGAACCTACCGACCGTCGCCAGCTGGTCGCGCTGGATCTCCCCACTGCCGCACCAGAGGGCAGCCGGCTGGATGCAGCCCTGAGCCTGAGCAGCGACCGTGCATTGTCCGCACTGAGCCGGTGGCGCCTGCACTCGGCTCCGCCGCAGCGCTTCGATGCCACGCTGTCGTCGTACCAGCGTCGCGCTGCGCTGCAGTTGCCGGAAAGCTTCAACCCACGCACGGCAAGCCTGGCCCGACAGTGGCGGCAGGAAGCGGGGAACGACGACGACGCCGTGGTCCGTCGCGCCCTGGCGTGGATCACCGCGGACTTCTCGTACACGCTGGCAACACCGGCCCCCGGGCGCGATCCGGTAGATGCATTCCTGTTCGACTACAAGGCCGGCTATTGCCAGCATTTCAGCTCTGCCTTCGTGGTGCTGATGCGTAATGCCGGCATTCCCGCGCGGGTGGTCACAGGGTTCGCCGGCGGCACGCGCAACCGGATCGGCGACTACTGGGTGCTGCGGCGGATGGACGCCCACGCCTGGGCTGAGGTATGGCTGCCGCAACGCGGCTGGGTGCGCATCGATCCGACAGCGGCAGTAGCACCCGAGCGCATCCTGGACACACTCGATGATCGCCTGCAGGCTGGTGCCACTACCGGCCTGCAGCAACGCTGGCTGCAGCTGGGCCAGGTCGGCGACTGGATGCGCAGGGGCTGGAACGAACTGGTGCTGTCCTTCGACGCTCGCCGGCAGCAGCAGTTGCTGCAACCATTCGGGCTGGACGACCTCGGCCCCGGACAGCTGCTGGCCGGCTTCGTGATGGCCGCGTTGCTGGCGCTGGCGTGGATGGCGTGGCTGCTGGCACGTGGCGAACGCGAGCGCGACCCGCTGCTGCGCGCCTGGCACCGCCTGGGGCAACGCTATGCGCGGCTGGGGCTGGGCCGCGAACCGCACGAACCGGCCCTGCACTGGGCCCGGCGGGTCCACGCACAGCGCCCCGACCCGGCCCTCATCACACTCAGCCAGCGTTTCGCCGATGCACGCTACGCTGGCACTTGTACCGAGCTCGCCCCATTATTGCGGGACCTGCGCAGGCATCGCCCGACTTCCGGAGCCTCCCCATGAATACCAAGTTCCTCCTCACCGCCGTGGCCGCCTTGGCCTTGTCGGCCTGCGCCACGGCCCCCAAGCCGCTGCAGGGACAGTTCAGCCTGGTTTCCCCGCGCGATTCGGTAGCCACCCAGCAGGTCGGCACGCCGGTGCGCTGGGGTGGTCGGATCATCGAAACCAAGCCCGGCCAAGGCGAGACCTGTTTCCAGATCATCTCGCGTCCGCTCAACGGCAGTGGCCGCCCGAACACCACCTCTTCCGATGCCAGCGACGGCCGCTTCATCGCCTGCCGCGCCGGCTTCTACGATCCGGCCGTGTTCGAAGCCGGCCGCGACGTGACCTTCATCGGCAAGATCGATGGCTACGCCAACACCCGTATCGGCGATTACGACTACCGGCTGCCGAAGCTGTCTGCCGACGTGATCTATCTGTGGCCGGAGCAGCGCCAGGTCGATGTAGTGCCCTACCCCTACGGACCTTGGGGCCCGGGCCCGTATGGCCCTTACTGGGGCGGCTACCGCGGCTGGGGCTGGTGGTAGTCCAGGCCCGTTGCGCATGATGCACAAGGCCGCCCATCGGGCGGCCTTTTTTCATCCACGCATGGCGTGGATCGACAGCGCACCAACAACAGTAGATCCACGCCATGCGTGGATGGCCGCCTCAACGCCCTGGCGTACCGAAGTGACCCAGCGGCGCGCCAGCCAGCAGATGCATGTGGATATGGAACACGGTCTGCCCGGCATCTTCGCGGCAGTTCATCACGATGCGGTAGCCGTCCTGCGCGAAACCTTCCCGACGCGCGTACTCGGCGGCGGCCAGCGCCAACTTGCCGATCAGGTGCGCCTGCGACGGCTGCAGGTCATCCAGGGTTGGAATGATCTCGTTCTTCGGAATGAACAGCACGTGCACCGGCGCCTGCGGTGCGATGTCCTTGAACGCCAGCACGTCGTCGTCTTCATAGACGATTGTGGCCGGGATCTCGCGACGGATGATCTTGCTGAAGAGGGTTTCGCTGCTCATGGTCGGCCTCGGCGGAGTATTTTCCGCATTGTAGGCCGGTAACGCCGGGGCATGCCCGGCATCGACTCAATCGCGCACTTCGCTGCGGGTGCCGAACGCGTGCGACAGCGTGCCGCGATCGACATACTCCAGCTCACCACCGAGGGGCAGGCCCTGGGCCAGTCGACTCGGCCGCACCTGGCGGGCACGCGCCAGCTGCGCGAGATAGTGCGCGGTAGCTTCGCCTTCGACGGTGGCGCTGGTGGCAATGATCAGTTCCTGCACTTCCGCCTCGGCCAGGCGCTGTTCCAGCTGCTCCAGACCCAGCTCGCGCGGGCCGATGCCATCCAGCGGCGACAGGCGCCCCTGCAGCACGAAGTAAACGCCGCGATAGCCGGTGGCGTTCTCGATCGCCAGGCGGTCAGCCGGCGATTCCACCACGCACAGCTGGCTGCGCTCGCGGCTGCCATTGGCGCAGGTCGGGCACAGCTCGGTTTCGCTGAAGTCGCGGCACTGCGCACAGTGACCGATGCGTTCAACCGCCTGCGCCAGCGTCTCGGCAAGGCGTTTGCCACCTTCGCGCTCGCGTTCGAGCAGGTGGTAAGCCATGCGCTGGGCCGTCTTCTGGCCTACGCCAGGCAACACCCGCAGTGCATCGATCAGTTGTTCAAGCAGGGGTGCGGACACGGCGGCGTGTTCTGTAGAGCCGAGCGTGCTCGACTGGAAATTGCGGGCAATCGAGCACGCTCGACGCTACACAGTGCATGGCACCCGGCAGTGCGGGTGCCACGCAGGGCATCAGAACGGCATCTTCATGCCCGGCGGCAGCTGCATGCCGGCGGTGGCCGAACCCATCTTCGACTTCGACTCGGCATCGATCTTGTTGGACGCATCGTTGAAGGCGGCGGCGATCAGGTCTTCCAGCATTTCCGGGTCACTGGCCAGCGACGGATCGATGCGTACCTTGCGGCACTCCTTGGCACCGGTCAGGGTGACATTGACCATGCCGCCACCGGCGCTGCCGGTCACTTCGATCCTGGCGATTTCTTCCTGGGCCTTCTGCAGGTTTTCCTGCATCTTCTGGGCCTGCTGCATCAGTTGGGCGATATTGCCGCGCATGTCGTCTTACTCGTCAAAAGAACGGATGGAATCGGAAACAACCCGGGCGCCGTGCTGCTGGATCAGCAGCTGGACTTCCGGATCGTCCATGAAAATGGCCTCGGCAGCCTGCTGCCGCTCGCCACGCTGGCGGTCGGCGCGCTGGTGCAGGGTCTCGGCCGGGACCTGCTCGGTTTCCACGGTTTCGACCACGATCTTCAGCGCGTGGCCAAGGGACTTTTCCAGCACCTCGCCCAACGCTGCCAGCGCGCGCTCGGAGCGCAGGTATTCAAATCCGGGCGAAAGGCCCAGTTTCAAGACCCCATGCTGGCAACTGATGAAGGCCGCATTGGCCGCAAGCTGTCGCGACGGACCGCTCAGGCCACTGTTGGCGACCAGGTCCAGCCAGTCCTCGGCACAGGCCAGCTCGCTGACGCTGCCTGCCGGCGAGGCCTTTTCCTTTGCCGCAACCGGTGCCGGGGCGATGTCGATACCCTCGGCACGGAACGGACGCTCCGGCGCGACAACCGCCTCTGCAACCGGCGGTGAAGCCGCAACCGGCGGCTCGTGCCACGGCGCGACCATGGCCGCGTCGGGCGTTGCCATCTCGGCCGCCAGCGCTTCATCGCGCGCGCCAGCCGCGTCGGTTGCCCACGGCGGCAGGTCGTCAGCCTCAGCAGGTGCCTTGGGCGTGGCCGCCTCGGGAGCCAACTGTGCCTTCATCGGCAGCGGTGACCCGGGTTCCTCGATCGGAGCCGGTTCAGGTTCAGGGGTCGGATCCGGTTCCGGGGTCGGCTCGGGCTGCGGCTCGGGTTCGCGCTGTGGTGCCGGGGTCGGCGTCTGTGCGGTTGCCTCCGCCAGCACGGGGGCCGCAATTGACTGGGTGACTACCGCGGCTTCTGGCGCCGCAGCAGCGGCCGGTGCAGTTCCTTCGTGGCTACCACCAGCAAGGCCGCCCCCGGCCTGACCCGTGCCGGTCGGTGCGCTGCCACCGGAGGATTCCGGAGTACGCGGCACCGACGGCACGGCAGCCGCAGGGCGGAACGCCAGCATGCGCAGCACGGCCATTTCAAAGCCGGCGCGCGGGCTGGGCGCCAATGGCAGATCGCGACGACCATTCAGGGCCATCTGATACCAGAGCTGGACCACCTCCGGGCGCAGGCGTTCGGCAAACACGCTGGCATCCAGTCCCTCGGCAGCGGCGGATGCGCCCGGCACCAGTTGCTGCACCTGGATGCGGTGCAGGCCCTCGGCCAGCGCATCGAGCACCCCGCTCCAGTCCGGCGAGAACTCGGCCAGCGCCGCCACCACCTGCAGCAGGCGCGGGCCATCGCCCTCGGCCAGGGCATCGAGCATGGCCGCCACCTGGGTGCGGTCGACCGTGCCCAGCATGGTGCGCACCACGTCCTCACGCAGCGCACCGCCGGCATAGGCAATGGCCTGGTCGAGCAGCGACAGGCCATCACGCAGGCTGCCGTCGGCGGCCTTGGCCAGCTGCACGATGGCGGTCGGGTCCGACTCGATCTCTTCAGCGGTGAGGATGCGGGTCATCTGCCCCTGGATCTGATCTTCATCCAGGCGCTTGAGGTTGAACTGCAGGCAGCGGCTGAGCACGGTGACCGGCAGCTTCTGCGGATCGGTGGTGGCCAGCAGGAACTTCACGTGCTCCGGTGGCTCTTCCAGGGTCTTCAGCAGCGCATTGAACGCCGCCTTGGACAGCATGTGCACTTCGTCGATCAGGTACACCTTGTACTTGCCACGCGAGGGCATGTACTGGGCGTTCTCGATCACCTCGCGCACATCGTCCACGCCGGTGTTGGACGCGGCATCGATTTCCAGCAGGTCGATGTAGCGACCGGCGTCGATGTCCAGGCAGGCCGCACATTGGCCGCAGGGATCGGCACTGGTGCCCTGTTCGCAGTTCAGCGACTTGGCGAAGATGCGCGCGATCGTGGTCTTGCCCACGCCGCGGGTACCGGTGAACAGGAACGCATGGTGGACCCGGCCGCTGTCGAGCGCATTGCTGAGCGCACGGACCACGTGTTCCTGGCCCACCAGCTCGGCAAAACGCTTCGGACGCCACTTGCGGGCAAGGACGAGATAGGACATCAGGCCACCGTCTTCCATCGGATGTTCCATTGTGCCACGCCTGTCCAGCCCTCTCGCCCTGCAAACCAGTGCTTGTGTCCTGCCGCTGCGCCCGCTAGAATCTGCGCCCCTGCTGAGGCGTTTGCCGATGGCAGGGATCCGGAGAGGTGTCCGAGTGGTTGAAGGAGCACGCCTGGAAAGTGTGTAAGCGTCTAAACCGCGCTTCGGGGGTTCGAATCCCCCTCTCTCCGCCAGATAACTGAAAAAGGCTGCCCTTTGGGCGGCCTTTTTCAGTTATCTGGCTGGGGACGCGAAGTGCGCTGCGCGCGCTTCGCCCCAAACGTTGCTGCGCAACGTTCGGGCCCCTCCCTTCCTCAATAGAGGGGCTTGTACGCAGTAGATCCACGCCATGCGTGGATGCCTCGTTGAAGGACAGGTGGGGCCACGGCGCCGGGATCGACGCCGTGGAGATGGAGCGGGTGCTGTAGCCTCCCGCCGCACCCATGCCCGGCCTCAACTGCTGGAGAGTTTCATCAGCACCAGGCCGGCGACGATAAGCACCGCTGCGCCAATCCGCATCGGGCTGACCTGCTCGCCCAGGAACACGATGCCGACCACGAAGGCACCGACCGCGCCGATGCCGGTCCAGATCGTGTAGGCGGTGCCCAGCGGCAGGCTGCGCATGGCCACGGCCAGCAGCCAGAAGCTGGCGATCATGCCGACGATGGTGATGACGGTGGGGGTGAGTCTGGTGAAGCCTTCAGACTGCTTCATCGACACGGCCCAGACGATTTCCAGCAGGCCGGCAAACAACAGATAGATCCAGGCCATGACAGCCCTCCTTTGGTAGGGCCAGGCCGTCCTGGTCATTGAATCCCGATGTGGGGGAGGTCGTTCCTCCTGGGACCGGATTCTAGCAACGGCGGCAGCCACCGACCGATGCTGGGGGCACAGGGTTACATCGGATTCAGTGCATGAAGCTGGCATCAACGCACCTGCCTGCGCTAGAATGCGCGTCTGCCATCGGTAAGCCGATGTGCAGTCCGGCTGTGGTCTCCGGCGCACAACGCGCTGCTTCCCCTGATCCGTGAATCGGCCGCCTCCGGGCGGCCAACGTCTCTATGGTGGCCCCGTCGGCCCCTCGCGACGCTAGGTCGAAAACTCCGCCAGGGCCGGAAGGCAGCAACGGTATCGATCGACGCGGGCGCCGAGGTCAGCCGGCGGGGCCACCGCCTTTTCGGCGAAGCCCCGCTCCGGTAGATGCCAACCTTGGTTGGCGCCCTTCGCCGGGCATGTCCCGGCGCTACCGCGCCTCAGGCGTACCCTGATGGAACACCATCCGCCAGCCCGTTGAATGCTGACGCCACAGCGAGCTGCGCAGCACCCACCGCTGCGGTTGGTCATCGACGTGATAGCGACTGCGGTAACGCACCTGGGCCAGGCCCTCTGCCAGCATCCACACGGCGTACCGGTCCGACTCGATCACCACCTGCGCACGCTCCAGCGGGATCTCTTCCAGCGCGGCTTCACGGCCGTAGCACTGGCCGGAGCTGCCGATCTCGCTGAAATCCTCATCCAGCAATGCCGCCAGACGCTCATGGTCTGCGCGCACCTGCGGGCAATGCAGTGCGCGTTCCAACCCCTCCAGTTCTGCGGCCAGCGCCGGTGAAGCGGCGGCGCCAGCGCTGCTCACGGCGGATCCTGCGCCAGCACGTGCGGCGCCGTCGGGGTCGCCAGCGCCACGCACTGCCCCGGCTGTGCCACCCGGTGCCCACGCGCGGCCAGGGCCTGGCCATCGGCCACACTGGCATAGTGGTACAGCATCATCCGTGCCTGCAGCTCGGCGCTGTACTCGCGCTCCAGGTCATCCACCCCGGTATGCGAAGGATTGCCGTGCAACCCGCAGTCGTGGGCGATCAGTTCGTTGTCACCGGCATAGCGCGCCAGCATTTCCGGAATCGGCCGGGTGTCACCGCTCCAGGTCAGCGCGCCCTGCAGGCGCAGGCCATAGGCCGTCTCCGGCCAGTGGTGCCGCACCGGGAACACCTCCAGCCGCACACCCTCGTGCCAGAACGCATCGCCCACCACGATCAGCTGGAAGGCATCCCAGAAGTTGGCGCCGCCCTCGGCCAGCACGTTCGGGTAATCGCCGATGCGCTTGTGCAGCAGCGGCACCACCGTGGCCGGCACGTACAGGCGCACCTTGCCGCGCCGCTGCGCGCTGAAGAAGGTATCCACGAACAGCCGTTCGAAACCGGCCACGTGGTCCAGGTGTACATGGGTGACGAACAGCGCCTGCGGCATATGCCCGTAATGGGCCTTGAAGGCAGTCAGGCCTTCGCCGCCGCAGTCGATGGTCAGCCACGGCCGGCCATCACGCTCGATCACCGACATCGGCGAACCCAGCTCGACCGCCGACGCATTGCCGACGCCGAGGAAACGCAACGACCAGTCCATCAGGTGCCCCGGTTCCAGGCCATGTCATAGGCGCGACGCAGGCGCGCGTAGTCTTTTTCCACGTCTTCCACGCTGCGCTCACCGCGCAGCTTGACCAGCGAGCGCAGCAGGCGCTTGAGATTGCGCTCGCGCCAGGCCGTGGCCGGGATGCGGATCACCCCGCGATCGAAGTCGATCAGCCAGCCATGCCCGTTGCCATCGAACAGGATGTTGTGCGCATTGAGATCGGCATGGTCCAGCCCGGCACGGTGGAAGCGCGCGATCATCCGCCCGGTTTCCTCCCACGGCGCCCCGCGCCCGGCCACCAGTGCGCGGTCGGCCAGCGAGCGCACCCCTTCGATCCGTTCCATCAGGATCGCGGCGCGGTAGCGCAGGCCTTCACGCATGTAGAAGGCGGCGATCGGCCTGGGCACCGGCAGCTTCTTCTCGCGCAGCGCGCGCATCAGCCGGAATTCGGCAAAGCTGCGGGTCCGGTCCGCCCCCCGCCAGATGTACTGGTCGTGGCTGATCCGGGCCGCCAGCCCCCCGCGCAGGTAGTGCCGCAGTACGCTGGCGCCGAACGGCGCATCCACGAACCAGGCGCTGCCACGGCCGCCCTCACCCACCGGCCGGGCCTTGCCGGCCCAGTGCTGTGGCGAGAACAGACCGATGTCGGCTTGCCGCAGCCGCTCGCGGTCGAACAGAATGGCCCCGATGCCGCGACCCTCGCGGCATGGCGTCAGCGCTTCATTGGCGTCGAATGCGACCATTCCTTTGAGTCTAACAACACATGGCATCAGCGTCCTCCTCCTTGTGTCTCCTGCGCCTGTCCGCTCTTGGCGATGTGACCCACGTAGTGCCGCTGGTGCGCACCCTGCAGGCCGCGCGCCCGGACACGCCGATCCACTGGATCATCGACAAGGTCGGGCAGAAGCTGCTTGATGGCCTGCCGGGCGTCACCTTCCATGCCTACGACAAGAAGACCGGCATGGCCGGGGTGAAGGAACTGCGCAAGCAGCTGCCGCCCGGGCGTTTCGAGGCACTGTTGCAGATGCAGGTGGCGTTCCGCGCGAACGTGCTGTCCGCCTTCATTCCCGCCGAGCGCCGCATCGGTTACGACCGCAGCCGCTCCAAGGACCTGCACGGCCTCTTCATCAACGAACGTATCGCTGATCGCCCGGGCATCCATGTGCTCGATGCCATCGGCAGCTTCTGCGAGCCGCTGGGCCTGCGCCAGACCGACGTCAGCTGGGACCTGGCCGTGCCGCAGGCAGCCTATGACTGGGCCGCTGCGCAATGGCAGGACGATGGCCGGCCGGTGCTGATGATCTCGCCCTGCTCCAGCCACGTGCGCCGCAACTGGTACGCCGACCGCTATGCCGAGGTCGCCAACCATGCCGTCGCTCGCGGTTGGCGGATCGTGCTGTGCGGCGGCCGCAGCGAACTGGAGCGCAGCATGGCCGACGCCATCCTGGCCCAGCTGGATGTTCCGGCGCTGGATCTGGTCGGCAAGGACACGCTCAAGCAGTTGCCGGCATTGCTGGCCCGCGCCAACCTGGTGATGACGCCGGACTCTGGCCCGATGCACATCGCCAATGCGATGGGTACCAAGGTGCTGGGCCTGCATGCGGCCAGCAACCCGAACCGCAGCGGCCCGTACTCGGACCGCCGCTACTGCGCGGACCGCTACGACGACGCGGCGCGCAAGTACCTGGGCAAGCAGGCCGCCGACCTGAAGTGGGGCACCAAGATCGAATTCGACGACGTGATGGAGCTGATCACCGTCGAGGACGGCATTGCCGCGTTCGAGCGCTACGTGGCCGACCACCTGGGCTGAGTGGCGGACCAGGCGGTACCTGGTGGGTGCGGTGTACCTGGTCCGCACCGTCCCGCAGCCCGGGAGATCCATCCACGCATGGCGTGGATCTACTGCGTCGGGCCGCCCGGGATTACGCGCGCTGCGTGTAATCCTGGTAGGACTTCTCTTCCACGTACGCCGAACCCAGCGCCAGGTTGATCGCCTTCTTGATGCGTGCGCGTTCGTCGTTGCGCAGGTACACGCTGCGCGCAAGGTCGATGAACCCCTGATCGAAGGCCTGCGCTTTGTCCTTCAGGCGGATGTCGTCCTCGATCTCCCACAGCTGCTCGTTGACCGTCTTCAGCTCGGCGCGCAGCTTGGCGATGTCCTTCACTGCCGCAGGGTGCGCCATCCACGTGGTTTCCAGCGCGGACAGCTCCTTGCGTACGTTGGCCAGCTTGCCTTCGTCACTGATGCGCTCGGACTTGATCTGCAGGATCGAGATCTTGTCCAGCAGCTCGCCGAATGAAACGGGGACGAGGATTTCAGCGGTCATCGTGGCGGCTCCAGCAGGTGATGACGTACATGGTAACCCGCCGCACGCGAACGGCATCCACGCATGGCGTGGATCTACTGAAGCATCCGCAGGAAGGTTGGCAATGGGGGCCCGAACGTTGCATCGCAACGTTTGGGGCGACGCGCGAAGCGTCGTCGCATCCCCGCGCCAGATTAAAAAAGAAGGGCTGCCTTTCGGCAGCCCTTCTTTTTTAATCTGGCGGAGAGGGGGGATTCGAACCCCGAGGCGCTATAAACGCCTGCCTGATTTCGAGTCAGGTACATTCAACCGCTCTGCCACCTCTCCAGATGTTCCCCGGCGAACCGGGGACGCGCATCATACGAGGAAGCGCGGCTGACGACAAGTCATTGCGCCCAATGAAGTGAAATTTTCCTGACTGCACGGCTTGCCGGATGTCCGCTTGGCCGTGATGATGCCGTTCTCCCCGGCATTACCCCGTCCCAGCAGCCACCATGATCGAATTCGGACATCTCACCCACCCCGGCCTGCGCCGCGAGCTCAATGAGGACACCTATTACGGTGACGGCGAGCTGGCCCTGTGGCTGGTAGCCGACGGCATGGGCGGGCACGCCTGCGGCGAGGTGGCCAGCGCACTGGCGCGCGAGACCATCGTCCGTGAGATCCGCCGTGGCGCGCCGTTGGCGCAGGCGATCCGCACCGCCGACGAAGAGATCATCCGCGCCTCGCGCCGGCGCAACGACAGCCTGCCGATGGGCACCACCGTGGTCGCGGCACGGGTCCAGGGCAACCGTTACGAAGTGGCCTGGGTCGGCGACAGCCGCGCCTATCTGTGGCGCGATGGCCAGCTCGCCCAGCTCAGCCAGGACCACAGCGTGGTGCAGGAACTGGTCGCGCAGGGCAACCTGACCGCCGAGCAGGCGCGCGCCCATCCCCACCGCAACGTGGTCACCCAGGCACTGGGCGTCACCGACCCGGCACACCTTAACGTGGCGACCACCAGCGGCGAGCTGCGCCCGGGCATGCAGTTGCTGCTGTGCAGTGATGGCCTGACCGAGGAAGTGGATGACCGCGGCATCGCCCGCACCCTCGCCTTCGACGACGCCAGCGCACAGGAATGCGTGGACAGCCTGGTCGCCTCCGCCCTCGACGGCGGCGGCTCGGACAACATCACCGTGATCCTGGTGCGCTGCCACTGATGCCGGCTGGAGGCAAGCCCCCTGAGTCAGGGGGCGGCCGCGAAGCGGCGGGGATCTGGGTGCTGGTGAGACGGGGCCCACGATTTGCAGCGCGGATTGCGGGGCGCCAGCGCGATTGCGCTGGCGCGTCATCGGACAACATCACCGTGATACTGGTGCGCTGCCACTGATCCACGCCATCCACGCATGGCGTGGATCTACAGCAGAGCGACGCCATGCGTGGCTGCATTTCACACGCATCACCACGCCATGCGTGGCTGCATTTCGCACCCCACCGCTGCGCCTACGCGCTCGCGGCCTCTTCCACCTTCGGGCCGTCCCACAATGCGTGGCCGGCCTTCTTGCGCAGCCGTTCCAGACGCGCCGCATGCGCTTCCTGCTCCGACGGCGTGGCCACCACGCGCGGCCGCGGCAGCAGCTTGGACGCATCGAACGCCTGCAACGCCGCAGCGCCACCGGCATCGTCATCGCCCAGCCCGAAGCCGATCTCCTCCTGGCCCGAGGTCAACGCGATGTACACATCACCCAGGATCTGCGCATCCAGCAGACCGCCATGCAGGGCCCGGTGCGAGTTGTCCACGCCCAGCCGCTTGCACAGGGCGTCGAGCGAGTTGCGCTGGCCCGGGAAGCGCTCGCGCGCCAGCGCCAGGGTATCGATCACCGTGCAGCGGTCGGTGATCTTCCCGTACTGCTCTCCCAACAGGGAAAGCTCATTGTCGAGAAAGCCCAGGTCGAACGCGGCGTTGTGGATGATCAGCTCGGCGCCATCGATGAAGGCCAGGAACTCCTCCACGACCTGCGCGAACTCCGGCTTGTCGGCGAGGAATTCCAGGGTCAGGCCGGTCACTTCCTGCGCACCCTGTTCGAATTCGCAGTCCGGCTTCAGGTACTGGTGATAGGTATTGCCGGTCGGGCGGCGCTTGAACAGCTCGACGCAGCCGATTTCGACGACGCGGTTGCCCTTCTTCCACTCCAGGCCGGTGGTTTCGGTATCAAGAATGATCTGACGCATGGGCTCAGTTTACCGGGCTGCCGTCGCGGATCTGGATCGCGGCGTTGCGGGCCAGGGTATCCACGCGTTCATTGTCCGGGTCGCCAGAGTGGCCTTTCACCCAGCGCCAGTCGATCTGGTGCCGCAGCGTGGCGGCCTGCAGGCGCTCCCACAGTTCACGGTTCTTCACCGGGTCACCGCCGGCGGTCTTCCAGTTCTTGCGGATCCAGCCCGGCAGCCACTGGGTCAGGCCCTGCCGTACGTACTGCGAATCGGTATAGAGGACGATCTCACAGGGCTCGGTCAACGACTCCAGGCCGGAAATGGCCGCCATCAGCTCCATCCGATTGTTGGTGGTATGGGCTTCACCACCGCTCAGTTCGCGCTCATGCCCCTTGTAGCGCAGCAGCGCCGCCCAGCCACCGGGGCCGGGATTGCCGAGGCAGGAACCGTCGGTGTGGATTTCGATGGTTTTCAATACAACTCCAGATCAGGTAGCAACGGTGCCGTGCCAGCGCACGGGCAACGGGGTCGGCCCGGGCAGGGCCAGCGTGCGTTTTTCGGCGTGGAACAGGCAGGCCGCGCGCAGGGGGGCCCAGCCGCCGCGACGGCGGCTGCCGGCACCCTGCCACATCGGTCCCAGGTAACGCATGTCCTCGCATTCCAGCCCATGGCGCTCAAGCAGCTGGCGGATCCGCTGCGGCGTGCGCACCACCAGCCCGTGCTGGCGCCAGCGCGTGCGGAACGGGCTGAACGGATTGAGGCTGGTCAGCCACAGATGACCGCCAGGCATCAGTACGCGCTCGCATTCGTCCAGCAGATGGTCGGCATCACCGGCGGTCACATGCTGCAGCACGATGGCGTTGACGCTCTCGTTGGGCAGCGGCAAGGGCAGTGCGCAGCGCGCGTCGCCGGCGTAACCACTGCTCTGGCGATGCAGGCGCAGGCCCCGACCGCCCAGCTGCGCATCGGCCAGCCAAGCGGCGCTGGGGGCGATCCACAACCAGGGCCGGGTCGGCAGCAGCGACAGCTGCGGCAGCAGCAGCTGCCGTTCGAGCACGCGCAGGGCCTCCGCCGGTTCGCTGTCGAACCACGGGGCCTGGCTCGCTTGACGGGTGCTCTGCAGCGCGGGCATGGTCCAATTCTATGCGACTGACTGCCCTGCCCGCATTTGCGGACAATTACATCTGGATGCTGATCGCCGACGACGGTGCTGCCGTGGTCGTCGATCCCGGCGACGCTGCGCCGGTACTGGCGCTGGCTGCCCAAGGCGTGCGCGTGGACACCATCCTGCTCACACATCACCACGACGATCACATCGGCGGGGTACCGGCGCTGCAGGCGCGTTTCCCCGGCGTGCGCGTGGTCGCACCGGTCGACGAGCGCATCCCGATGGCCACCGAGCGGGTCGGTGAAGGTGAACGTGTTCAGGCATTGGGACGGATGTTCCACGTACTATCCGTCCCCGGGCACACCCGCAGCCACATCGCGTTTCACACCGCTGAACAGCTTTTCAGCGGAGATTCGTTGTTCAGCCTGGGCTGTGGACGCCTGTTCGAAGGTACGCCGTCCCAGCTGCTGGCATCGATGCGCAAGCTGGGTGCCCTGCCCGCGCAACTGCTGCTGTGTTGCGCTCACGAGTACACCGTGTCAAATGCCGTCTTCGCGCGGCATGTCGACCCCGCCAACGCTGCCTTGTTGCAGCGCCAAGAGGAGGCTTTGGCCATGCGCCGCGATGACCGTTCCACCCTGCCAGTATCCCTGGCCGATGAAATTGCCTGCAATCCGTTCCTGCGTACCCACACGGCGCCCATCCGCGCTGCCGTGTCGGCGCACCTGGGGCGCGAAGTCGTGGACGACGTCGACGTCATGGCCGGTCTCCGGCACTGGAAAGACGGCTTCCGCGCATGAGTCGCCGAAGTCTGCCGCTGGCCCTGGGTCTGATCCTGGGGTTGGCCGGAACTGCCGGCGCACAATCGCTGGGCGCCGGCATCAGCCAGAACCTGACCGCCGCCTCGACCCTGCCGCTGGATCCGTCAACGCTGCCGGCCGCATCGGTACGCAATGGCCAGGAGATCTTTTCCAGCTTCCGCGACGGCCTGGCCGAGCCGAGCTGCGACGCCGAGGCCACCAGCCCGCGCTGGCAGAAGCAGTTCGCCCATGCGCCTTCGCGGTTGGCCAACCAGGATGACGACGCGCTGGTGCTGTTCGGCTACGTGGTCGAAGAGCTGCGCAAAGCCAACCTGCCCACCGAATTCGCCCTGATTCCCTTCGTCGAAAGTGGCTACCGGCCCAATGCCCGCAACGGCAGCGGCCCGACCGGCCTGTGGCAGTTCATCGCCACCACGGCACGCAACCATCGCGTACCGATGAGCAACAACTACGACGGCCGGCTGTCGGCAGTGGAGTCCACCCAGGCCGCCGTGCGCTACCTGAAGACCCTGCATGGCATGTTCGGCGGTGACTGGCGCCTGGCCACCATGGCCTACAACGCGGGCGAGTACCGCGTGCTGCAGTCCATGCGCAAGGCCGGCATGAATGCGCAGAACGCCAAGCCGGCCAGCCTGCCCGGGCTGTCGCCGGTCACCCATGCCTACGTCGAGAAGCTGCATGCCCTGGCCTGCGTGCTGGAAGACGTGGAAGACCAGCCGGGCGTGATGGCCTCGCTGGACCGCACCGTGCCGGTGCTGAAGGACCACACCCTGCCGGCGGGCACCAGCGTCCAGCAATGGGCCGCGCAGCGCGCGCTGGACCCGGCGAAGATCGCCCGTCTGAATCCGGCACTGGCCGCTGGCAACCGCCCGTCGGGCGCGGCCCGCGTACTGGCTCCGGTTTCGGCGTCCAACGCGGACGTTGCCAACATCGCCAGCACGGCCGTTGCCACCACACTGGCCAGCACCGCCAGCGCCGCGCCGAGCCCGCAGGTGGCCAAGGTGGTCGCGTCGGCTGCCGATCGCCCGCGCAACCGTCGCCACACCGTGCGCAACGGTGAATCGGCCTGGACCATCGCCCGCCGCTACGGCATGCCGGTGAAGGCGCTGTTGTCGCTGAACGGCTTGAGCGGCAGCAGCGTGCTGAAGCCGGGCGCGGTACTGCGCGTCGAAGACTGAGGTCGGTGCGGCGCTGCCGCGTGGTTTCCGGCCAACGGCGAAGCCCCTCGCGGGTGGCGGCAGCAGCATTCATGAGTTGGGACGAGCGAGGTGGACCCACGGGGGACGCCGTGAACCCATCCTTGGGGGCTTGGCCGCGGCATCCATGCCGCGGACACCCCCGCGCGCCCACCCCGCCCGTCCCCTGATGGTTTCCGGTGGCACCACCCACGGGTTGGAAGATGAAGAGCAGGAGCCGGTCGCTTCGCTTCTGGTAGCGGCCGACCCTGGTCGGCACTCATCGCGCAGGTCACGGATCGATCAGGGTTGCGACAACAAAAAAGGCCCGGCAATGCCGGGCCTTTTCAATTCCTGCTCGCCAGAGGCTTACAGGTTCGCTTCGGTGGTCTGCACCAGGAAGCGCTTGCGCATCGCGTCGATGTAGGCCTTGGCCGCAGCCATGCCGTCGATCTGGCTCAGCTGGTCCTTCAACTGCTTCTGCTGCTCGGCGGTCACTTCCTTGATGTCGCCCGGGTTGACCTTGTTCACCGCGAAGACCAGCGCATGGCCGTTGACGTCGACCTTGCCGTAGCTCGGCTTGCCTTCGGCAGGCAGCGGCGCACTGAAGATTGCACGGTTGATCTCCGGAGTCGGCACCGGCTGGCTGCGCGGCAGGCCCGGCATCGGGCTCAGCTGCAGCTTCTCGCTGGCAGCCAGCGACTGCAGGGTCGCGCCGGCCTTCAGCTTGGCCAGCAGGGCATCGGCGGCCTTGTCACCGGCCTGGCGCTGACGGTCGGCACGGATCGCGGCGATCACCTGCTCACGCGCCTTGTCCAGCGGCAGTGCCTGCTCCGGGGTATGCGCGGCAACGCGGATCACTACGCTGTGGTTGCTGCTGCCGCCCAGCGCGATCGGATCGCTGGCGGTACCGTCCTGCACCAGGACGTCGGAGAAGGCGGCACGCAGCACGGCCGGATCAGCGGCAATGCCGGTGGCGGTCGTGCGCGTGATCGGGCCCAGCGTCTGCATCGAAAGGCCGACCGCCTTGGCGGCCGCGGCCAGATCACTCGGGCTCTTGTTGATGGCATCGACCAGGCGGCCCGCCAGATCGTTGAAGCCACGCTCGCCGTCGGCCTTCAGCTGCTCGGCAGCCAAGGTGTCGCGTACTTCTTCGAAGGACTTGCCCTGGCCGCCACGAACCGCTGCGACCTTGATGATGTGGTAACCGAAGTCGGTCTTGACCGGGCCGATCACCTCACCCGCCTTGGCACCAAACAGCGCATCTTCGAACGGCTTGACCATCGCGCCCCGCTCCACCCAGCCCAGGTCACCGCCCTGTGCCTTGGAACCAGGATCTTCCGAGTTCGCCTTGGCCAGCGCGGCAAAGTCGGCACCTGCCGCCTTGGCTTCGACAGCCAGCTTGGCGGCCTTGGCTTCAGCACCGTCGCCGGTGATCAGGATGTGCGCCGCCTGGCGCTGTTCCGGCGTCGTGAACTTGGCCTTCTCGTCTTCATAGCGCTTGCGCAGCGTCGCTTCGTCAGCTGCGGTCGGTGCCGGCAGGTTGGCACCGTTGAGCTCGACATATTCCAGCGACACCGATTCGGCCTGGCGGAAATCCTTGCCATGGCTGTCGTACCACTGCTTGATCTGCGCATCGGTGACCGGCGCGGTATCCACCGGAACTTCCGGCAGCGCGGCCAGTTCCACATCGCGGGTCTCGCCCAACAGCTTCAACAGACGCTCGGTCTCGGCCTGGGTGACAAAGCCGGAATTCTGCAGGCCCGACGGGATCACCGACTGCTGCAGGCTCTCACGGACCAGTTCCTGGAACTGGGTGGGCGTGCGCGGCGGATTGCCACCGGCCAGGGCCAGGCGGTAATTGCTTTCGCTGAACTTGCCATCGGCGCCCAGGAAGCCCGGAATGGTGGTGATGTATTCGCGCACAGCGCCGTCGCCAATCACGACACCGGCCTGCTCACCGACCAGGCGCACGACCTGCTCGTCGATCAACTGGTCGAGCACGGCCAGCTTGTTCTCGGTGCTTTCGAACGCGCGTGGATCGAAGTTCTCGCCCTGCTGCTGGCGTTCACGCATGCGTTCCTGCTCGAAACGGGTGCGGAAGTCCTGTGCACTGATCTCATGGTGCTGCCACATCATGCGCACCGGCCACCAGGACGGTGCAGAGCGCCACCAGGTCGGCGGTGCCGAAACCTTGGCGACGTTCTGTGCGCCGACGCCACCGAGGTAGCTGTTGTCGATCACGAACAGGAACGGAATCATCAGCAGCCCCAGGATCACGGTAACGATCCAGCCTGAGGTCTTGTCGCGGAGTTTCTGCAGCATGGTGAGGAATCACAAGGCTTGATTGGCGAGCCCGGCAGTGTAACCCGCTTCGTGGCGCGGACCAAAAGCAGTGCCAGCGGGGCCTGCCGGCCTCCGGCCCAGGCGATCTGCACGTTCGCCCGCATCGAATGATGGAAACGGCGCAAAGAAAAAGCCCCCGACTTGCGTCGAGGGCTCTTAGAGTTGGCGGAGCGGACGGGACTCGAACCCGCGACCTCCGGCGTGACAGGCCAGCATTCTAACCAGCTGAACTACCGCTCCGCGCTTGAAACTTTGCAGGCGCTCAGTATATCCGAAGACTTCCTGAAAACCTACCCGCTGAACACTTTTTTCAAAGTTTTTTCACGAGGATTTAAGAGTTTTGCAATGGCGGAGCGGACGGGACTCGAACCCGCGACCTCCGGCGTGACAGGCCAGCATTCTAACCAGCTGAACTACCGCTCCGTATTGCAGACCTCTTTGTTTTCTCTGCAACCGGTTGGTTGGAGAGAAAACAAGGCCCCCAGCTTTTCGGCCGGGGGCCTCGTTGAAAATGGCGGAGCGGACGGGACTCGAACCCGCGACCTCCGGCGTGACAGGCCAGCATTCTAACCAGCTGAACTACCGCTCCACATTTCAAACTTACCGCGGTGCTGTGGTGGGTGCTGAGGGTTTCGAACCCCCGACCCTCTCCGTGTAAAGGAGACGCTCTACCGCTGAGCTAAGCACCCCAGCGAGCCGCTTAGTTTACAGCATCCTTCAGGGCCTTACCAGCCTTGAACGACGGATTCTTCGAAGCAGCGATCTTGATGGTGTCGCCGGTCTTCGGGTTGCGGCCGGTGCGGGCAGCACGATCGCGGACCTGGAAGGTACCGAAGCCAACCAGGGTGACCGCATCGCCGTCCTTCAGCGCCTTGGTGACGGCAGCAACGACGGCATCGACAGCGCGGCTGGACTCGGCCTTGGTCAGGTCGGCGGCTTCAGCAACGGCATCGATCAATTCGGTCTTGTTCATTCTGTACAACTCCTTTGGCGGTGGGTTCCGCGTATTCGACAGGGAAGCAACCGCACGACGTCTGCATGCGGTTGCCATGTGGAAACGGTTCGCCGAATTCAGTGAGCGCTGACTGCGATCACTCGTTCGCGAGTGCTGCTTTTATACCAGCGGCCCTACCCCCACGCAAGCTGGAAAGCCAGCAACGACGCGGGTTTCAAGCATTTCGACAGGACGCATCAATGCTTGACGCGCGCGTTTCCACTCGGTTTGGCCTTGCTGCGCACCGTGACGCGCTGCGCACTCTTGCGCGTCTTCTTCGGCGCCAGCGGACGTTCCAGGGCCAGATCGAGCACTTCCTCGATGTACTTCACCGGCACGATCTCCAGGTCGCGGGTGACGTTGGCCGGAATGTCGGCAAGATCCTTGCGGTTCTCATCGGGGATGATCACCGTGCGGATTCCGCCGCGCAGGGCAGCCAGCAGCTTCTCCTTCAGGCCACCGATCGCGGTGACGCGACCGCGCAGGGTGATTTCGCCGGTCATCGCCACATCGGCGCGCACGGCAACCTTGGTCAGCATCGACACCAGCGAGGTCACCATCGCCGCACCGGCACTGGGGCCATCCTTCGGCGTCGCACCATCGGGTACATGCAGATGCACGTCGTGCTTCTGCAGGAAGTCCGCATCGATGCCGAAGCGCTCGGCGCGCGAACGCACCACCGACAACGCCGCCGACGCTGATTCCTTCATCACGTTGCCGAGCTGGCCGGTCAGGATCAGCTGGCCCTTGCCCGGTACCAGCGTCGATTCGATCTGCAGCAGATCGCCACCGACTTCGGTCCAGGCCAGGCCCGTGACCAGGCCGATCTCGTTCTCTTCTTCGGCACGGCCGAAGTCGAAGCGACGCACGCCCAGGTACTTGTCCAGGTTCTTGCTCGACACGCTCACCAGCGCCTTGGATCTGCGCGCGCCCTTCTTCGCCTTCGCCACCGGCTGCGGCCCGGCCAACGCGATTTCCTTCACCACCTTGCGGCAGATCTTGGCGATCTCGCGTTCCAGGTTGCGCACGCCGGATTCGCGCGTGTAGTAGCGCACGATGTCCTGGATCGCATCGCTGCCGATCTCCAGTTCTTCCGGCTTCAGGCCGTTGGCCTTGATCTGCTTGGGCGCCAGGTAACGGGTGGCGATGTTGAGCTTCTCATCCTCGGTGTAACCGGGGATGCGGATCACTTCCATGCGGTCCAGCAGCGGGCCGGGGATGTTGAGCGAGTTGGAGGTCGCCACGAACATCACTTCGGACAGGTCCAGGTCCACTTCCAGGTAGTGGTCGTTGAACGCGTTGTTCTGCTCGGGGTCTAGCACTTCCAGCAGCGCCGAGGACGGATCGCCGCGGAAGTCCATCGACATCTTGTCGATCTCGTCCAGCACGAACAGCGGGTTCTTGCTGCCCACCTTGTTGAGGTTCTGCACGATGCGGCCCGGCATCGAACCGACATAGGTACGACGGTGGCCACGGATCTCGGCTTCATCGCGCACGCCGCCGAGCGACATGCGCACGAACTTGCGGTTGGTGGCCTTGGCGATGGACTGGCCCAGCGAGGTCTTGCCCACGCCCGGCGGCCCGACCAGGCACAGGATCGGACCCTTCATCTGCTTCACCCGCGACTGCACCGCCAGGTATTCAAGGATGCGTTCCTTGACCTTCTCCAGGCCGTAGTGATCGGCATCAAGGGTGTCCTGCGCGGCCTTCAGGTCCTTGCGCACCTTGCTGCGCTTCTTCCACGGCACGCCCAGCAGCCACTCCAGGTAGTTGCGCACGACCGCTGCTTCGGCAGACATCGGCGACATCTGCTTGAGCTTGTTGAGCTCGTTGCGCGCCTTGGCTTCCACCGGCTTGGGCATGCCCGCTTCGGCGATCTTGCGCGCCAGCTCTTCCAGTTCGCCCGGCGCATCGTCCAGGTCACCCAGTTCCTTCTGGATGGCCTTCATCTGTTCGTTGAGGTAGTACTCGCGCTGGCTCTTTTCCATCTGCGACTTCACGCGGCCGCGGATGCGCTTTTCCATCTGCTGCACGTCGATCTCGCCGTCGACCAGGCCGACCAGCATCTCCAGGCGTTCGCCCACGGCCAACGTTTCCAGCAGGCGCTGCTTGTCCGACAACCGCACGCTGATATGGGCGGCGATGGTGTCGGCCAGGCGTGTCGGCTCATCGATGCCGGCCAGGGTCTGCAGCAGTTCCGGCGGCAGCTTGCGGTTGGTCTTGACGTACTGCTCGAACAGCGACATCAGCGAGCGGGCGATGGCCTCGATCTCGCGCGGCTCGCGTGCATCGGCGGCCTCGATTTCCACGGCCTGGCCGTGCAGCGATCCATCGCGTTCGCTGACGCTGGTCACCTGCACGCGCGACAAGCCTTCGACCAGCACCTTGATGGTGCCGTCGGGCAGCTTCAGCAGCTGCAGGACCTGCGCCAGGGTGCCGACCTGGTAGAGGTCGGCGGCCTGCGGGTCATCGGTCTCGGCCGACTTCTGCGCC
This sequence comes from Stenotrophomonas sp. G4, assembly GCF_003428825.1. Taxonomy (NCBI): domain Bacteria; kingdom Pseudomonadati; phylum Pseudomonadota; class Gammaproteobacteria; order Lysobacterales; family Lysobacteraceae; genus Stenotrophomonas; species Stenotrophomonas sp. G4. The sequence continues at coordinate 996,375 of NZ_CP031741.1, read as the reverse complement.
AGCAGCAGGATGCGCTTGTCTGCTTCCATCGCCTGTTCCAGCGCGTGCATGGACTTGTCGCGGCCGACGAACAGCGGGATGACCATGTGCGGGAATACCACTACGTCGCGCAGCGGCAGGACCGGCAGGTCGAGGGTCTCACTTGGGGAACGGGCCATGGGGGCTCCAGGGAAGGGGAAAACCGTCTCCGGGAGGGCATCTTCCGGAGACAAAAAAAGCCGATGGCCCCGTTATGGGGCCATCGGCTTTCAGATGCAAGACGTTCCGAGAAAATTCTTTCTATTCAACGAGTTGAAAGAATCATTCAGCGCCGGCGGCCTTCTGTTCAGGGACCGGCGGGGTCTGGTAGATCAGGTACGGCTCGGACTTGTGCTCGATCACCGATTCATCCACGACAACCTTGCTGACGTTTTCCTGCGACGGCAGGTCGTACATGGTGTCCAGCAGGACCGATTCGACGATGGTGCGCAGGCCACGGGCACCGGTCTTGCGCTTGAGCGCCTTCTTGGCGATGGCCGACAAGGCGTCCGGACGGAACTCCAGCTCGACGTTCTCCATCTCGAACAGCTTCTTGAACTGCTTGGTGATGGCGTTCTTCGGCTCGGTCAGGATGCGGATCAGGGCCGACTCGTCCAGCTCCTCCAGGGTCGCGACCACCGGCAGGCGGCCCACGAACTCGGGAATCAGGCCGAACTTGATCAGGTCTTCCGGCTCGACTTCAGCCAGCACCTTGCCCACTTCCTGCTTGCGCTCGCTGCTCTTCACCTTGGCACCGAAACCGATGCCGCCGGCGTCGTTGGAACGCTGCTGGATCACCTTGTCCAGGCCGGCAAACGCGCCGCCGCAGATGAACAGGATGTTCTTGGTGTCCACCTGCAGGAATTCCTGCTGCGGATGCTTGCGCCCACCCTGCGGCGGAACGCTGGCCACGGTGCCTTCGATCAGCTTCAACAGGGCCTGCTGCACGCCTTCGCCGGACACATCGCGGGTGATCGACGGGTTCTCGCTCTTGCGCGAGATCTTGTCGATTTCATCGATGTAGACGATGCCCTGCTGCGCCTTCTCGACGTCGTAGTCGCACTTCTGCAGCAGCTTCTGGATGATGTTCTCCACGTCCTCGCCCACGTAACCGGCTTCGGTCAGCGTGGTGGCGTCGGCCATGGTGAACGGCACGTTGAGCAGGCGGGCCAGGGTCTCGGCCAGCAGGGTCTTGCCCGAACCGGTCGGACCGACCAGCAGGATGTTCGACTTCGCCAGCTCGACTTCGTCGTTCTTCTGGCGGCTCTCGATGCGCTTGTAGTGGTTGTACACGGCCACGGCCAGGGTCCGCTTGGCGCGGTTCTGTCCGATCACGTACTGGTCGAGCACCTCGAGGATCTCGCGCGGCTTGGGCAGCGAACTGCGCGCCGACTGCGCCTTTTCCTCAAGCTCCTCTCGGATGATGTCGTTGCACAGCTCCACGCACTCATCGCAGATGAACACGCTCGGACCGGCAATCAGCTTGCGCACTTCATGCTGGCTCTTGCCGCAGAAAGAGCAGTAGAGGATCTTGCCGGTGTCCGTGGAACGACCTTGGCGGTCTTCGCTCATGCTTCGCTTACCCAGTTACCCCACCCGCTGAACGGGGGTTCGATTCGAGAATAACACAGGGCCGGAGGGACATCAGTCTCCCCGACCCTGCAGGAACGGGGCCTGCCATGGCCCCGTGAGTGCCGGTCAGCCGGCCTGGATCGACTCTTCCGGACGACGCTCCAGGACCTGGTCGACCAGGCCATAGGCGACCGCATCGACCGCGCTCTTGAAGTTGTCGCGCTCGGTATCGCGCGCGATGGTCTCCAGCGACTGGCCGGTGTGCTTGGCCAGCACTTCGTTCAGGCGCGCACGCAGGGTCAGGATCTCGCGTGCGTGGATGTCGATGTCGGTGGCCTGGCCCTGGAAGCCACCCAGCGGCTGGTGGATCATCACCCGCGAGTTCGGCAGCGCATAGCGCTTGCCCGCCGCACCGGACGCCAGCAGCAGCGCGCCCATCGAGGCGGCCTGGCCAACGCAGATGGTGCTCACGTCCGGCTTGATGTACTGCATGGTGTCGTAGATCGCCATGCCGGCGGTGACCACGCCACCCGGCGAGTTGATGTAGATGCTGATGTCCTTTTCCGGGTTTTCCGCTTCCAGGAACAGCAGCTGCGCCACCACCACGTTGGCCATGTGATCGTCGATCGGGCCAACCAGGAAGATCAGGCGCTCCTTCAACAGGCGCGAATAGATGTCGTAGGCACGCTCGCCGCGGCTGGTCTGCTCGACCACCATGGGAACCATGTTCAGGGCTTTGGTTCGGTTGTCCATTTCGTGAGGTACCTATCTTGGGGGGAAACACCCCCGCGCCAGGGCTGGCGCGGGGTATCCGGCAATCCGCCAGGGATTACTGGCGGATCGCGTCCTGGAACGACAGCTTTTCTTCAGTGTGCTGGGCGCGCTCGGCGATCCAGTCGATCACCTGCTCTTCCATCACGCGGTTCTGCAGGCCAGACATCAGCTGGGGGTCGTTGCGGTACATCTCAATGACCTGTTCCGGCTCTTCGTAGGTCGAGGCGATCAGACGCATCGTTTCATTCAGACGCTTCGGCTCCAGGCGCAGGTCGTTGCTGCGGGCCACTTCGCCCACCACCAGGCCGACCAGCACGCGCTTGGCGGCAGCGTCCTTGAAGCCTTCGTGGGCGTCAGCCGGGATCTCGCCCGGGTTGCGGCCACTGCGGCGGATCTGCTCGACCTGCTGGGCCAGCATGGCGCGGGCTTCGTTCTCGACCAGGCGCGGCGGCATTTCCACCGACGAATAGGCCGCGATCAGCTGCTCGCCGACTTCACGACGCAGGCGGTTCATCAGTGCGCCCTTCAGCTCACGCTCGAGGTTGGCGCGGATGTCGCTGCGGAACTGCTCGACGTCGCCACCCTTCACGCCGAAGCTCTTGATGAAGGCTTCATCGACGGCCGGCACGACAGGCTCGGACACGTTGCTGACCTTGACGGTGACCTGCACGGTCTTGCCCGCCAGCGCCGGCACGCGCCAGTCAGCCGGGAACTCGACGTCCAGGGTCTTCTCTTCGTCCTTGGCCATGCCGACCAGGCCCTGCTCGATGGTCTCGAACATCATGCCCTGGCCGAGCACGATGCTGCCCTTCTCGGTGCCTTCGGCCGGCAGGCGCTCATCCCCGGCCTGCGACCAGGTTTCCAGTGCGACCAGGTCGCCGTCCTGTGCGGCGCGGGTGACCGGCGACCAGCTGCGACGCTGCGCCTGCAGGTTCTCGATCATCTGGTCGATGTCGGCATCGGTGATTTCGGCGGTGTGGCGCACCACGGTCAGCTTGCTGACGTCGATGTCACCGAAGTCCGGCACCACTTCGACGGTGGCCACGAAGGAGAACTCACCCTCGTCACCCTTGTCGATGCGCGGGCTGCCGACAATGCGCAGGTCGTGCTCACGCACGGCGGCGTCGAAGGTTTCGCGCAGCAGGCCGTCCAGCGCCTCGCCACGGACCTGCGCGCCGAAGCGCTGCTCGATCACCTTGGCCGGCACTTTGCCCGGACGGAAACCCTTGATGCGGGTGGTGCGGGCGATTTCGCCCAGGCGGCCGTTGATGTGGCTCTGCAGACGGTCTTCCGGCAGCGAGAAGCTCAGGCGGCGTTCCAGGTTGCCGATGGTTTCGATCGAAGCTTGCATGTTGACTCCTGCCACCGGTGGCGCCCTGGCCCCCGGCTCGATGATGGATGAAACGGTTGTAAGGACACGACGTCGATGACGCGCCTGCTTGCCGCAGCCCTTTAGTTTCGCCCAATTCGGGCGGCGCCGCCAGCACGGCCAGGCGCAGGGGTTGACGCGGAATGCCCGACTGGGCGGGGGACGGGCCGGCCTGGTGCGAAAGGGGGGACTCGAACCCCCACGCCTTGCGGCACTGGAACCTAAATCCAGGGCGTCTACCAATTCCGCCACTTTCGCGTGGCCGGCTCAGGTGTTCATTGTTGCAGGCGGGGGCGGAAAGCGGAAGGCTTCCACAAAACTGAACAGGGAAATCACCCCTTGGAGCCGGCCTGGGCGCATCCCGGCCCAGGCCGATCCGGGTCAGTGGGCGACCGGCGCGGGCTTCGGTGCTTTGCCCACAGCGCCGCCAGCCGCATCGTCGCTGGGCGTTTCCAGCGTCGCGCCATCGACGGAGCGCGTCATTTCAACCGCGCCAGCAGGCAGCGCCTCCCCTGTCGACCCGGTCGACTGCGTGGCGTCGCGACCCTCCACCGGCTGTGCCGCGATGTGGTCGACATCCGCAGATCGCTCGACCGTCCGCGCGTAGTCCGGTGCAGCGGCGGTTGCCGCCTCGTCCGCCCTGCAGCCTGACAGCGCGATCACCACCAGGCCGGACAGCATCACGCCCGTGCTCTTGTTGAACGTCATCGAAGCACTCCTCATGCATGCGCCTTCGGCGCGGAACACCTATTGGGAGCGATGCCGGCAGCAACCGGTGAGAAGCAGCTCACAGCATTGAAGATGCTGATGACGCATGTGACGCTGATTTCAGCCGTGCTTCAGTAGATCCACGCCATGCGTGGATGAACCCATCAATGCCTGCGATATCCACCCATGACGGGGATCTACCGACGCTGCCGCAGGCAAGAAAAAAGCCACTTGGCGGACCAAGTGGCTTTCGTCTGGTGGGCTGTCAAGGATTCGAACCTTGGGGACGCGGCTGCGCATTCGCGCTGCCGCCCCACGCGCTGCTGCGCACCGCAGGCCCCTCTCACCAACGCCCACATCCCCCCGGCTTCGCCGCGCCCCCTTGACTCAAGGGGGCTACCCCCAGCCGGCTGCACGCCAGCGGAGACATAAAGAAAAAAGCCACTTGGCGGACCAAGTGGCTTTCGTCTGGTGGGCTGTCAAGGATTCGAACCTTGGACCTATTGATTAAGAGTCAACTGCTCTACCAACTGAGCTAACAGCCCGAAATCGGGGGGCGAATTATGACCCGATCCGCGAGGGCGTTGCAAGCACTTTCTTCAACGTCGTTGAAACAAGCACTGCAACCAGCGATCCATCGCGAAGGGTTACATCTTGAAGAAAAAAGCCACCGGGCGAACCCGGTGGCTTCTGTCTTGGTGGGCTGTCAAGGATTCGAACCTTGGACCTATTGATTAAGAGTCAACTGCTCTACCAACTGAGCTAACAGCCCTTGAAACTCAGGCGCACATTATAGCCGGCGACCTGTTTATTGCAATACCGTTTCGGCGACGCCGATGCGGTTGAATCAGTGGGGTGGCTGAGGGGATTCGAACCCCCGACCACCGGAATCACAATCCGGTACTCTAACCAACTGAGCTACAGCCACCACTGAAACTTTCGCTTCACCGCCAATGCTGCCGACGCTGACGCTTGATACGTTGCCCGAGGACTGTCACCGAAGTTCAGGTCCGCCGAAGCGAGTCCGACATTCTGGTGGAGTCTGCATGCTTTTGCAAGCACTTCTTCACATCCGCCAGCTACGTTCCGGTGTCGCACCAATGGCGCGCCCGACAGGAATCGAACCTGTAACCGCCGGCTTAGAAGGCCGGTGCTCTATCCAGTTGAGCTACGGGCGCCCGAACCGGAACGGCGTCCAATCCGACGTGACGTGGGATTGGTCGGGGTAGAGGGATTCGAACCCCCGACATCCTGCTCCCAAAGCAGGCGCGCTACCAGACTGCGCTATACCCCGGTGTTGCAATCCCCTCGGGCATGGACCCGGGGAGCTGGCCATTGTGGCCAAGCGCCCTGCGAACTGTCAACGCGCAATCCCAGCCCTGCCCCGCCATGACCACGGCTTACGCAGTCATCGGCTATGCTCGCAGCCAGCGGCCGGATGGCCCAATCGCCCCCTTTTCGCACGGAGACCTCGCATGCGCAGCGGCAACCCGGCTCTTTCCGAGTCGACCTTCCTCGATCTGGCCAGTGGCTCGGTGGTGACCAGCCCCGACCAGGCCATGACCCTCAATGGCACCGTCAACAAGACCGGCTTCCTGCTGCTGCTGACCGTGCTGACCGCGGCCTTCGCCTGGAACCAGACCGTGGACGACTACGGCCAGGTGATGGCCAGCGCCAAGCTGTACGCCATGGGCGGGGCGATCGGTGGCCTGGTGCTGGCCCTGATCACCGTGTTCAAGAAGGAATGGTCGCCGGTCACCGCACCGCTCTATGCGCTGGTGGAAGGCCTGTTCCTGGGTGCCATCTCGGCCGTGTTCAACATGAAGTTCCCGGGCATCGTGTTCCAGGCCGTGCTGCTGACCTTCGGCACCCTGTTCGCACTGCTGTTCGCCTACCGCAGCGGCCTGATCAAGGCCACCGAGAACTTCAAGCTCGGCGTGGTCGCCGCCACAGGCGGCATCGCCCTGCTGTACCTGGCCTCGTTCGTGTTGTCGTTCTTCAACATCCAAGTGCCGCTGATCCATTCCTCAAGCGGCTGGGGCATCGCCTTCAGCCTGTTCGTGGTGGTCGTGGCCGCGCTGAACCTGGTGCTGGATTTCGACTTCATCGAAACCGGCGTGGCCCAGCGCGCGCCAAAGTACATGGAATGGTATGGCGCATTCGGCCTGATGGTGACCTTGGTCTGGCTGTATGTGGAGTTCCTTCGCCTGCTGTCGAAGATCCAGCAGCGCTGATTCTGGCAATGCCATAAACGACAAGGCCGCGGTCCGCCGGGATCGCGGCCTTTTTTGTAGCGTCGAGCACACTCGACACCCGCGGAAACGTGCCCCATGGCAGACACCACCCCTCGCCGCTTCCACAGCTATCGACCGGCCGACGGCCATCGCCTGCCACATGATCCGTTCAACGCCATCATCGGCCCGCGCCCCATCGGCTGGATCTCCAGTCGTGATGCCGACAGCAATGTGAACCTGGCGCCCTACAGCTTCTTCAACGCGTTCAACTACACGCCGCCGATCATTGGTTTCAGCAGCCAGGGCCGCAAGGACTCGCTGCGCAACATCGAAGCCACCGGCGAGTTCGTCTGGAACCTCGCCACATTCGATCTGGCCCAGGCAATGAACGAGAGCTGCCGCGCAGTCGCGCCGGACGTGGACGAGTTCGTCCTGGCCGGGCTGACACCACTGGCCTCGGAGCAGGTTGCACCGCCGCGCGTGGCGCAGAGCCCGGTGAGCATGGAGTGCCGCTGCACGCAGATCGTGCGTCTGCGTGATGCGGCCGGCAATGACACCAATGGCTGGCTGGTACTGGGAGAAGTGGTCGCCGTGCATATCGATACGCGGTTGCTCGTCGACGGCATCTACGACACCGCAGCGAGCGACACCATCCTGCGCGGCGGCGGACCGGCCGACTACTTCCGGATCACCGCCGACCAACGCTTCCGCATGCTGCGGCCCGCCTGACCCCTCAGCCCGCCGCCCCACGGGACAGCAGGATCGGCAGCGACGAGGCCAGCATGGCCACGCCGGAAGCGGTCAGCAGGCCGAGGACGATCTGCCGGAAACGCGCCTCACTGATACCGATATACAGCTTCGCCCCCAGCAGCGTGGGTACCAGCATCGCCGGCGCGACAATGGCGAAGTACGGCAGCATCTGCCGGGTGACCATGCCGGTACCGACATAGGTGGCCATGGTCACCGCCAGCATCGCCAGATTGAAGTTCTGGATGACCGCGCGCTGCTCGTGCTTGCCGAAGCCCCGCAGCGTGCTCCACAGGGTCGGTATCGGCCCGGCGAAGCCACCGATGCCACTGAGCACACCACCGGCCATGCCGGCCAGCGCGTCGCCGAACCGGCCGCCAACGGTGACCGGTGGCAACGAACGCGCCATCAGCATCACCGGGCACCACAGCGCCAGGAAACCTCCCAGCAGCGCCTTGAACCAGGCCATGTCCAGCTGCGGCAGCACCAGCACGCCAAGCGGAATGCCCGCCAGCCCACCGAGCACGAACGGCAGCAGCAGGCGCAGGTTGAAGCCACGGCGCACCGTGAACACCGCCAGCAACTGGCCAACCAGCGCGCCGAACACCGACAGCGTCGCCGCAAGCCGGGGATCCAGCCCCCACGCCCAGAACGACATCGCGACCATGCCGAACGCGAATCCCGACAGGCCCTGCACGAACCCTGCGACGATCGCGCCCAGCGCGACCAGCAGATACACCGGCTCCATCCCTATTCCTCACCGCTGCCGTGCGACTACCCTGCCGCACCCGACGCTGCAGCGTAATGCGCGGCAAGATGATCGACCAACGCGCGCACCTTCGGCGCCAGCGCACGCGCATGCGGATACAGCGCGAAATAGCAGCGGATGCCACCGTGCCAGCTGGGCAGCACACGGATCAAACGGCCGGCGCGAAGATCTTCCTGCACCGTAAGCGCGGTGAACAGACTGATGCCCATGCCGGCCAGCACCGCCGCATACAGCGCCGGCGTGGCATCCACACGCAGTCGTTGGCCGGCCTCCACGCTGGCGATGACACCGCGCGGCCCGTGCAGCTGCCACGGCGTCATCGCCGCAACAGGATTGAACCCCAGCAAGGTGTGGTTCTGCAGGTCGGCCACCTGTCGAGGCAGTCCCTGCAGGGCGAGGTACGCCGGTGCCGCAACCAGGATGCGCGGGCATCGCGCCAGTTCACGGGCGACCAGCTGACTGTCGGGCAAGGACGGCGCGATGCGCAGGGCGAGATCGAAGCCCCCGCCGACCACATCGACCAGCTGATCGTCGGCCGACAGCTCCAGCGCCACCTGGCGATAGCGCGCCAGGAAGCCAGGCAGCCAATGCGGCAACTCCTGGCTGGCAACCACCTGTGGCACGCTGACCCGCACGCGCCCGCTGGGCTGGGCCTGGCCGGCCCGCGCACGGTCATCGGCGGCCTCCAGCCGGTCAAGCAGCGCCACCGCCTCGCGGTAGTAGTCGCGCCCGGCCTCGGTCAGCGACAGCCGCCGGCTGTTGCGATCCAGCAGCCGCACCTGCAGGTGCTCTTCAAGTTGACGCAGCTGCCGCGACATCGCCGAATGGGTGGTACCCAGCCGCTCGGCGGCAGCGGTGAAGCTGCCGGCGTCGACGATCGCGCGCAGGGCTCGCAGGGCGGCGAAATGGTCCATCGGCAGCGCGCTCCAGTCGGCGGGGCCCGCAGGCTGCGGACCCCGCCAGCTTATCAAGTGCCGTTGCCGGCCTTGCGCATCGGCAGGGCCAGAATCGCCGAGGTGGTCATGACCTCGCCGAAGGCATCCTCGATCTGCGCCAGCGACGCTTCATGCAATGCGCGATGGCCGATGGTCCCGCCATTGGCCAGATCCAGATCACGGCTGGCAGCGGCATCGGAGGCCACGATCACCCGGTAGCCACGCGGCGCCGCCGCCGCATCGCGTGCAGCGCCGGCAACGCAGGCATGGGTCTGCAGGCCAGTGACGATGAGGGTGTCGATACCGGCATCCTTCAGCACCTTGTCCAGTGCTGCTGCCGAGGCACCGGCGAACACGCTGACGTTGTCCTTCTGTACCACGGTCTCGCCCTTGCGCGGTTGCATGTCACGGTGGAATGCCGCGTTGACGCTGCCCTCTGCAAACAGCGGCGCGCCTGCCGGCAGTACGTGCTGCACATGGATCACGCGGATGCCGTTGGCATCAGCGAAGTCGACCACGCGACGCGTCTGCCGCAGGGCCGCCACGCCATCGGGAATGACCATGCGACCACCGGCGAAACCGGGCGCGGCACTGGCGTCGAAGTACTCGTTCTGGAAGTCGATCACCAGCACGGCTGTCTTCGCTGCGTCGAGCGAGGTGACGGCCGCAGCGCCGGCCATATGCCGGATGGTGGGGTGGACCGGCTCGGCGGCGACAACCGGGGCAGTGGCAGCCATGCCGATCAGGCCGGCCAGGCCGAAAGCAGTGAGGTTCATGGTCAAGCTCCTGTGCGGTGGAAAGTGGGCACAGGATGAGGAGCGGCAAGCGCACGAACCAGCCATCGGCCAGCACACGATCTGTGCACGATTTGCACAGATCATTCTCATGGCCTTGAGCTTGCGCGATGCTACGAGGTCAGCTTTGCCCCATTGAGCCGTACGATCATCGCGTACTCGCGCCCGAGCACGACTTCGGCGGTATTGCTACCGGCGCGCAGGGCATGCTGCAGGCCGGCCGGATACTTCACCGGCACGCCAGCCAGAGTGTGGACATGGCGGGGAGGCGCATTGGCGCTCCTGATGACGAATTCCGCGCAGGCCCCTTCCAGCAGGAGAACCGGCGCCCCTGCCGAAAACTCGATCAACTGCAGTACGCGCTCCTCGGACCGCCGCATGCTGCGAACGGGTGTCCCTTCCCTGCGCAGGCGGCGCAGCGCGCGCTGCGAACGGGACCATGGCCAGTAGAAGACGAAGTAGATGGCTAGACCCAGAAGGTAAACGGCAGCAGCCCCCAGGATCCACACAGCCGTCTCAGGCATCCATAAAACCCTGTCGGTGAAGAACGCGCAGCGCAAAACGCAGACGGGCCGTACAAGGACGGCCCGTCTGCAACTACCCGAAGCCCTGCTGGATCTGCGTGCGACGATCCCCAGCAGGACAGCCGTCGGTTACAGGCGGCTGGCGATCGCCTTGGCGAAGCCCATCGTGTTGCCGGTGCCGCCGAGGTCGCCGGTCAGCGAATCCTTGGCTTCCATCGTGGCGACGATGGCCTTGCGCAGGCGCTCGGCGTTTTCCGGCTGGCCGACGTGGTCCAGCATCTGTGCCGCTGCCAGCAGCAGGGCGCACGGATTGGCCTTGCCCTGGCCGGCGATGTCCGGCGCGGTGCCGTGCACGGCTTCGAAGATCGCCGCGTCCTTGCCGATGTTGGCGCCCGGGGCCAGGCCCAGGCCACCGACCAGACCGGCGCACAGGTCGGAAATGATGTCACCGAACAGGTTGGTGGTGACGATCACATCGAACTGTTCCGGACGCATCACCAGCTGCATGCAGCAGTTGTCGACGATCATTTCCTGGAACTCGATGTCCGGGTACTGCGCGGCGACTTCGCGCGCCACGGCCAGGAACAGGCCCGAGGTCGACTTGATGATGTTGGCCTTGTGCACGGCGGTGACCTTCTTGCGGCCGGTGCTCTTGGCCAGCTCGAAGGCGTAACGCACGATGCGCTCGGAGCCCTTGCGGGTGATGCGGGTGCCGGAGAAAGCGGTCTCGCCGTCGGCCGACACTTCCTGGCCTTCGGCCAGGTACGCACCTTCGGTGTTCTCACGAACGGTGATCAGGTCGACGTTCTCGAAGCGCGACTTGGTGTTCGGGAAGGTGTGGGCCGGACGCACGTTGGCGTACAGGTCGAAGTGACGGCGCAGGCTGACGTTGATCGAGGTGAAGCCGCCACCGACCGGGGTGGTCAGCGGGCTCTTCAGCGCGACCTTGTTGCGCGCGATCGATTCCAGGGTCACCGCCGGCATCAGGTCGCCGTGCTTCTCCAGGGCCACCAGGCCGGCGTCGGCATCTTCGTACTCCAGGCCAGTGTTGAGCTGGTCGAGCACGTACAGGGTGGCGTCCATGATTTCCGGGCCAATGCCGTCGCCGCGGATGACCGTAATTTTCTGCGTCATTGATCGATGTTCCGAACAGGGGGAAAAACGCCGTCCGGACGTGCCCGGAAACGCCGGCGCAAAGGAAGTTTCACCCGCAATTATGCCTTAGCCGGGCCCGGCTGCCCAAGTAGACCATGGTCCCGACCCCGGCAAAGGCATAATTGCCCGCGCATTCCTCCTTATCCCGCGCCTTCGGCGCGCCCCCTTGAACAACAAGGGGGCTCCTGGGCTGCGGGATCGCGGGGAAGGCCCCGGTGCAGCCATTTGCCGGGTAGTGCCGGCCGCTGGCCGGCAACCTCGGCCGTTTCAGGTCCACCGGATGCCGGCCAGCGGCCGGCACTACCAGAGAGTCCGGTTCGCGGTAGCGGCCGGGCTCAGTGCTCGTGCGCTGCCGGGGCGGCGGCGCCACCTTCCAGCTGGTCGAGGAAGTCCACTGCGCGGCGCAGGTGCGGGATCACGATCGAGCCGCCGACCACCAAGCCTACCGAGAAGGTCTCGAAGAACTCTTCACGGGTGACGCCGGCGTCCTTGCACTGGGCCACGTGGTAGCTGATGCAGTCGTCGCAGCGCAGCACCATCGAGGCGACCAGACCCAGCAGCTCCTTGGTCTTCACGTCCAGCGCGCCGGCCTGGTAGGTCTGCGTGTCCAGCGCGAAGAAGCGGCGCACCACCTGGTTCGGCTCGCCCAGGATGCGTTCGTTCATGCGCTTGCGGAAGTCGGTGAATTCGGCGATCCGGTCCTTGCTGCCGTCGTCGGCCGCGCTCATGCCTGGCCCTGCCCGGCCAGCAGCGGCTCGAGCTTGCCTTCACGATGCAGGGCCATCATGTCGTCGTAGCCGCCCACGTGGACGTCGCCCACGAAGATCTGCGGGACGCTGGTGCGGCGGGTCCTGGCCATCATCTTCTCGCGCTCGACCGGATCCAGGTCGATGCGGACCTCGGTCCATTGCTGGCCCTTGCTCTTGAGGAAGTTCTTGGCGGCCACGCAGTACGGGCAGACGGCGGTGGAATAGATGGTGATGGCGGGGGTAGCGCCGGCGGACTGGGCTGTCACGGGAAACTCCACGATGGATCGACGGTCCATATATGGTACCGGTGCGCTGGAATTTCCACGCCACGCCCGCAACACTGTGGATTGATTAACGAATGGTTGCCCCCTGCCCTGCCACGCTGGGCCGACCCTGCCCGAGGACCGACCGCTTGCGACCCCTGCTGCTCACCGCTGCCCTGACCCTGGCCCTGGCCGCCCCGCTGGCGCAGGCCCAGGAGAAGCTGCCGGACATCGGCTCCTCGGCGGGCGAACTGCTGACCCCGGCCCGGCAGGCCGAGTATGGCGCGATGATGCTGCGCGAACTGCGCAACTATGGCTACCTGCTGGACGATCCCCTGGTCAACGACTGGCTGCAGACCATGGGCACGCGCCTGGGCTCCAACAGCGACCAGCCACGCCAGCCCTACACGTTCTTCGTGATGAAGGACCGCCAGATCAATGCCTTCGCCACCCTCGGCGGTTACATCGGCGTCAATGCCGGTCTGGTATTGACCGCCGAGCGCGAGGACGAGGTGGCGGCGGTGCTGTCCCATGAAATCGCCCACGTCACCCAGCAGCACGTGCTGCGCGGGGTCGAGCGCGCCCAGCGCGACCAGATCCCGATCCTGCTGGGCATGCTGGCGGCGGTGGTTGCCGCCCAGGCCAGCAACAGTTCGTCCTCGGGCAACGCCACCATGGCCGCGATCAGCTCGGGCATGGGCCTGATGCAGCAACGGCAGATCGACTACACCCGCTCCAACGAATCGGAGGCCGACCGGCTGGGCATCCGCACGCTGTCGCGCAGCGGCTACGACGTGGATGCGATGGCCGGCTTCTTCGAGCGCATGTCCTCGGCGATGCGCGGCAACGATGGCGGCTACAGCGTTCCCGACTTCCTGCGCACCCACCCGGTCAACACCACCCGCATCAGCGAGGCCAAAGCCCGCGCCGAACAGATGAAGAAGGACACGGTGCTGCTGACCACGCGCACGCCCAGCGGCGAGCGCAGGGAACGGGTGGATCCGGCCGATCCGACCCTGGGCGATCCGCTGCTGCGCGGCATCAACCCGCTGCTGCCCGGCAGCGTGCTGCGGGTTCCGGTCGGCCAGCTCAGCCGAGGCGCCAGTGGCGATTTCAACTGGGCCCGTGAGCGCCTGCGCGTGCTCAGCGCCGACAGCCCCGCCGACCTGCAACGCGAGTACACCGACCTTGCACGCAGGCAGAAGGACGGCCTGGATGACGCCCAGCGCTATGGCCAGGCGCTGGCCACAATGCGCGGTGGCCGCAGCGGCGCCAGCCAGGCCCGGCAGACCCTCACCGACCTGCTGAAGACCCACCCGGACAGCCTGTGGGTGGCCCTGGCACTGGCCGAAGCGGAATCGCGCACCGGCCAATCCACCCAGGCCAATGCGCGCTTCGAGCAGCTGCTGCACGAACACCCCAACAGCCGGCCGGTGGCCCTGACCTACGCCGAGATCCTGAACGAACAGGGAGGCCAGGCCGCGGGCCAGCGCGCGCAGGCGATGCTGCGTCCGCTGCTGTCGCAAAGCGGTAACGATCCGGTCTTCCAGCAGCGCTACGCCCGCGCCAGTGAACTGGCCGGCGACAGCGTCCGCGCCAGCGAGGCCTATGCCGAGGCGGCGTTCCTGGGCGGGCGCCCGGAACAGGCCCTGATGCAGCTGCAGGCACTCAAGCGCAACCCCGCGCTGGACTATGTCGGCCGGGCCCGGGTGGATGCGCGGATCGAAGCAATCACGCCCACCGTACTCGAGCTGCGCCGGCAGGGCGTGCAGGACCCGGATCTGGACCGCCGCTGAGTGCGGCATGACCGGAAGATGGCAGCAACGCCAGATGCCGGCCAGCCAGTCACAAACATGTCATCAAACCGTAGTCTACTGGCACCACTCCAGTAACCGAGCCCTACGGTGCCCTCGTGCAGAAACGCATCCTGATCGTCGATGACGAGCCCGCGATCCGCGAAATGGTCGCCTTCGCCCTTCGCAAGGGCGATTACGAACCTGTCCACGCCGGTGACGCCCGCGAGGCCCAGACCGCCATCGCCGACCGCGTCCCCGACCTGATCCTGCTGGACTGGATGCTGCCCGGCACCAGCGGCCTGGACCTGGCCCGGCGCTGGCGCAAGGAAACCCTCACCCGCGAAGTGCCGATCATCATGCTGACCGCGCGCGGCGAAGAGAACGACCGCGTCGGTGGCCTCGAAGCCGGTGTCGACGACTACGTGGTCAAGCCGTTCTCGGCGCGCGAACTGCTGGCGCGTATCCGCGCGGTCATGCGCCGCGCCCGCGACGATGACGAGGACGGCAGCGTGGCGGTGGGCGCGATCCGCATCGACGGCGCCGCCCATCGCGTGTTCGCCAACGACCAGCCGGTGCCGATCGGCCCGACCGAGTATCGCCTGCTGCACTTCTTCATGACCCACCCCGAGCGCGTGTATACCCGCGCGCAGCTGCTGGACCACGTGTGGGGCGGCAGCGTGTATGTGGAAGAACGCACCATCGACGTGCATATCCGCCGCCTGCGCAAGACGCTGGAACCGTTCAACGCCGAGAACATGGTGCAGACCGTGCGCGGCGCCGGTTACCGCTTCTCCACCGCAACCTGAGCCTCGTCGTGCCTGCGCCGTGCACCCCACGGTGCCGGCGCCGGCAACTCTGCTATAACTTCCGGTTCACTTGGGTGAACCGCCGCAACCCACGACGAGACCGCAATGCCCCGCCACATCCGCTCTGCCTGGTTGAAGACACTGGCCACCGTGGCCACCGTGTTGCTGTCGGCCGGTCTGGTCGGTTGGTTCACTGGCCACCTGTGGCTGTGCATCGCGCTGGCGGCACTGGCGACGCTGGTCTGGCACTACTGGCGGCTGCGCCGGGTACTGCGCCGGCTGACCGCGCGCCAGCGCTGGGACACCGCCGCCGAAGGCACCGGCGTCTGGAACGAACTGGACCGCCTGCTGTACCGCAACCAGGTTGAAATGCGCGTGCGCAAGCGGCGCCTGCTGGACATGCTGCGCAGCTATCGCGCCGCCGCCGCCGCGCTGCCCGATGCCGTGGTGGTGCTGGACCGCAACAGCCAGCGCGTGCAGTGGTTCAACGAAGCAGCCACGGCGCTGCTCGGCCTGCATCATCCGGGCGATCTGGGGGAAGCCCTGGTCGAACGCCTGCAGCCGATGCCGCTGGCCCACTGGCTGGCCGGTGGCCGCAACGCCGAACCGATCCTGGACGTGCCCTCGCCGGTCGATCCTGCGATCCGCCTGAACCTGCGCCTGATTCCCTATTCGTCCGACTACTGGCTGTTGATCGCCCGTGACGTCAGCAAGCTGCTGCGCCTGGAACAGGTACGCCGCGACTTCGTGGCCAACGTTTCACATGAGCTGCGCACCCCGCTCACCGTGGTCCACGGCTACCTGGACATGATGGACCCGGAGGACTTCCCGGGAACCGGACCGATGCTGGAGGAAATGCGCAAGCAGAGTCAGCGCATGGCCCAGCTGGTGGAGGACCTGCTGACCCTGTCGCGGCTGGAATCGCAGGAACATAGCGAGGCCGAGACGGTGGCGATGCAGCCCATGCTGGCCACCCTGCGCCGCGAAGCCGAAGCGCACAGCCAAGGCCGGCACCAGATCAGCATCGACGACCTGGCCGGCGTGGACCTGCAGGGCTCGACCAAGGAACTGCACAGCGCGTTCTCCAATCTGGTCACCAACGCGGTGCGCTACACCCCGGCCGGTGGCCGCATCGCGGTGGAGTTCCGCCGCGAGGGCGACGGCGTGGTGCTGGCGGTACGCGATACCGGCTACGGCATTCCGGCCACCCACCTGCCGCGCCTGACCGAACGCTTCTACCGCGTCTCCAGCAGCCGCTCGCGCGAAAGCGGCGGCACCGGCCTGGGCCTGTCGATCGTCAAGCACATCCTCGGTCTGCACCACGCACGCCTGGAAATCGACAGCGAGGTCGGCAAGGGCTCGGTGTTCGCCTGCCATTTCGATGCCGACCACGTGCGACCGCGTGAGTCCGCCCCCCTGACCTCCTTCGAAGAATGACGCCATGAGCAGCCTCGGATCCCTCCCCCTCCCCGTGAGCACGGACAGCGATCCGTTGCGCGACCCGGCGCTGTACATCAACCGCGAACTGTCGCAGCTGGATTTCAACTTCCGCGTGCTGGCGCAGGCGATGGACCCGCAGGTGCCGCTGCTGGAGCGCCTGCGCTTCATGTGCATCTCCTGCACCAACCTGGATGAATTCTTCGAGATCCGTGCCGCCGCGGTCCGTCATGCACAGGAGTTCGGCCTGCCGCCGGCGCCGGACGGCATGAGCCCGCAGGCCATTCTCAATGCCATTCACGAGCGCGCCGCCGAGCTGGTGGACCAGCAGTACCGCTGCTGGAACCAGACGCTGCGCCCGGCGCTGATGGAGGCCGGCATCGGCGTGCTCGGCCGCAACTCCTGGACCCACCGCCAGAAGCGCTGGCTGCGTGCCTATTTCCGCAACGAGATCATGCCGGTGCTGTCGCCGCTGGGCCTGGATCCGGTGCATCCGTTCCCGAAGATCCTCAACAAGTCGCTGAACATCGTGGTGGTGCTGAAGGGCACCGATGCGTTCGGCCGCAGCGGCCACCTGGCCATCGTGCGCGCACCGCGTTCGCTGCCGCGGATCATCCAGCTGCCGGAAAAACTCGGCGGCCCGCAGAATTTCGTGTTCCTGTCCTCGGTGCTGTCCACCTTCGTGGACGAGTTGTTCCCGGGGCTGGAAGTGCTGGGCGCCTATCAGTTCCGTGTCACCCGCAACTCCGAGCTGGTGGTGGATGAAGAGGAAGTGGAAAACCTGGCGCTGGCCCTGCGCGATGAGCTGGTGGACCGCGGCTACCGGCCTGCAGTGCGGCTGGAGATCGCCCACGACATGCCGCGCGACATCGTACGCACCCTGCTGCAGAACTTCGGCCTGACCGAGAACGCGGTGTACCGCATCGACGGACCGGTCAACCTCAACCGCATCATCCAGCTGTACGACCTGATCGCCCAGCCGGACCTGAAGTATCCGCCGATGACCCCGCGCACCCTGCGCGACAGCGACGGCATCTTCGAGACCGTGGCCCGCCAGGACCTGCTGCTGCACCACCCCTTCGACGCGTTCGCAGCGGTGCTGGACCTGATCCGCCAGGCCGCGCTCGATCCGAACGTGCTGGCGATCAAGCAGACCCTGTACCGCACCGGCAAGGACTCATTGATCGTCGATGCACTGATCCAGGCCGCACGCGCCGGCAAGGACGTGACCGTGGTGGTCGAGCTGCGCGCGCGCTTTGATGAAGAGGCCAACCTGGGCCTGGCCGATCGGCTGCAGGAAGCCGGCGTGCAGGTGGTGTACGGCGTGGTCGGCTACAAGACCCACGCCAAGATGCTGCTGATCGTGCGCCGCGAAGGCCGCAAGCTGCGCCGCTACGTGCACCTGGGCACCGGCAACTACCACAGCGGTACCGCGCGCGCGTACACCGACCTGAGCCTGATCACCGCCGATGCGGACATCGGCAACGACGTGCACCTGCTGTTCCAGCAGCTGTCCGGGCTGGCGTCGAAGATGAAGCTCAAGCGCCTGCTGCAGTCGCCCTTCACCCTGCACACCGGGATCCTGGCGAGGATCGAGCGCGAGACGCGCATCGCCGCCGCCGGGCGACCGGCGCGGATCATCGCCAAGATGAACGCCCTCAACGAAGCGCAGGTGATCCGTGCGCTGTACGCCGCCTCGCAGGCGGGTGTGCAGATCGACCTGATCATCCGTGGCGCCTGCACCCTGCGCCCGGGCGTACCGGGGGTGTCGGACAACATCCGCGTGCGCTCGATCGTCGGCCGTTTCCTGGAACACAGCCGGGTCTACTGGTTCGGCAACGACGGCGCACCGGAGCTGTACTGCGCCAGCGCCGACTGGCTGGAACGCAACCTGCTGCGCCGGGTGGAAACCTGCTTCCCGATCCTCGACCCGGCGCTGGCCAAGCGGGTGTACCGCGAGGTGCTGCAGAACTACCTGGACGACAACCTCAACGCCTGGGAGCTGGATGCCGAAGGCATCTACCACAAGCGCGCACCGGCCCACGACGAAGCCCCGCATTCGGCGCAGATGGCGTTGATGCAGGGCCTCTGACCCGGTAGGTGGCCAACCTTGGTTGGCACGTTTGGATTCATCCACGCATGGCGTGGATCTGCTGTGTCGACCAAGGTAGACACCTACCAAGCGCAGGCCAAGCCATTCCGACAGATCGCGAAAATCTGTCGAAGGCGGGGTGGGTCCGGTTGCGGGGGTGTCCGCGGCATGGATGCCGCGGCCAAGCCCCAAGGGTGAGGGCGCTTTGCTTGCGAAGCACTGCTTCGCAAGCGCCCGAACGCCCAGCCGCCAGCGGCTGGGCCGGACCGCGGAGCGGGGTTTACGGCGTCCCCGCAACCGGACTCACTCCGCCATCCCACAGGAAGCCAGCCGTTGCTGTTGTCGTTGCTGTTGTCGTTGCTGTTGCTGTTGCCGTTGAGGTTGCCGGCCAGCGGCCGGCACTACCGCTTCGGCAGGTGCAGGGCGCAGCCCTGCCGCACTCCCCCTCCAAAATGTGAAGGCCGCGCGGTGACGAGTTCACCGCCCCTTCGGCTAACATTCGCCCATGCCGCATACCACCACGACTCCGCCCGCATTGCAGGATGGCGACCTGCTGGCCGCCATCGACCTTGGCTCCAATAGTTTCCACATGGTCATCGCGCGTTACACGCTTGGCCAGCTGCGGGTGATCGACCGCCTGCGCGAAACCGTGCGCATGGCCGACGGCCTGGACGGCAAGGGTGGACTCTCCGCCGCAGCGCGACAGCGCGCGCTGGAGTGCCTGGCCCGGTTCGGCCAGCGCATCCGCAACGTCCCGCCGCATCGCGTGCGTGCACTGGCCACCAACACTGTGCGCCAGCTGCGTTCGCCGCAGGCCTTCCTGATGCCAGCCGAAACCGCGCTCGGGCATGCCATCGAAGTAGTCAGTGGCCGCGAAGAGGCGCGCCTGATCTACCTGGGCGTAGCCCATGCACAACCGCCCAAGCCCGACCAGCATCGCCTGGTGATCGACATCGGCGGCGGCTCGACCGAGTTCATCATCGGCAAGGGCATGCAGACCCTGGAACGCGAGAGCCTGCAGGCCGGCTGCATCGCAAGCACCCGACGCTTCTTCCCCGGCGGCAAACTCAGCAAGAAGCGCTGGAAGGACGCACTGGCCGAAATCGGCCGGGAGTTCCAGCCTTTCGCCAGCAAATACCGCGCGCTGGGCTGGCAGGAGGCACTGGGGTCGTCTGGTACCCACAAGGCCATCAGCGAAATCTGCGCGACGATGAAGCTGAGCAAGGGTGCGATCACCGCCGAGGCGTTGCCGCAGCTCCGCGATGAGCTGCTGAAGGCCAAGAAGATCGACGACATCGTGCTGCCTGGCCTGTCCAGCGATCGCCGCCCGATCATCGCCGGCGGCATCCTGGTGCTGGAGGCCGCCTTCCAGGCGCTGGGCCTGCAGAAGCTGCTGGTCAGCAAGGCCGCGATGCGCGAGGGCATCCTCTATGACATCCTCGGCCGTGCCGGCGACAACGACCCGCGCGATGAATCGGTGGCCGCCCTCACCCATCGCTATGGCATCGATACGGTGCAGGCCGGCCGCGTGCAGGACACCGCGCTGTCGTTGCTGGAGCAGGTGCAGGAGCGGTGGAAGCTGGATGCCGATGACGCACGCATGCTCGGCTGGGCCGCACGCCTGCATGAGCTGGGGTTGATGATCGCCCACAGCGGTTACCACGTGCATGGCAGCTACGTGCTGGAAAACTCGGACATCGCCGGCTTCTCGCGACAGGAACAGCAGATGCTGGCGACGCTCGTGCGCAATCATCGCCGCGGCATCAGCAAGACCGCCTTCGATGCCATTCCCGAACGCCTGCTGCTGACCGCACGGCGCCTGGCTGCCCTGCTGCGCCTGGCGGTCCTGCTCAACCGCGCGCATGAGGACGCACCGCTGCCGGTGCTGGAACTGACTGCCGACGACAGCCGCCTGTCGCTGATCGTGCCGCAGGACTTCATCGATGCGCGCCCGCTGCTGCGCGCCGACCTGATCGGCGAGACCGAGGGCATCGCTGGACTCGGCATCCAGTTCCGTCCGTTCGTGGTCTGAGCAAGGCGACGGGACGCCGTCTTATCGCCAGCCGGTGCCCGATTACATTTCGTTACAGTTCGCGCAATCGACCGCCAATTCCTGCTGCAACGCAGCAGCTGGCGATGGTCGTGCCTGCCGCATCTTCACGTAAACCCCTGCTTTTGTTCACATTCTGTGAAAACAGGTGATGTGTAACGACACAAACCGACATACGCTCTTTACATGGCATTAACCAACGAGACTACTATCGGGTCATCGGCTCGGTCCTGGACCAGTCGATTCCTTCGACGCCCACTTTGGCGTCCTTTGCACGACCCGAGAGAGAGAGCTCGTCATGACTTCACGCACGATCGCACTGGGGCAGGCCATCCGCTACGCCCTGGCAACCACCGCCACCCTGGCCGCCCTGCCGGCTTTCGCACAGAGCGGCAGCACTGCCTCGCCGACCAACCTGGACCGCATCGAGATCACCGGTTCGCGTATCCGCCAGGTCGACGTGGAAACCGCCCAGCCGGTGCTGGCGCTGAGCCGGATGGACATCGAGCGCCAGGGCTTCAGCTCGGTCTCGGACATCCTGCAGAACGTCACCGCGATGGGCACCCCGACCATCAGCCGCGCCAACGTGCTGACCGCCGGTGAGAATGCCGGTGGCACCTACGTGGACATGCGCGGCCTGGGCACCCAGCGCACGCTGGTACTGATCAACGGCAAGCGCCTGGGCATCAGCACCTCCGGCTACCAGGACCTGTCGGTCCTGCCGGTGTCGGCGATCGAGCGCGTGGAGATCCTGAAGGACGGCGCCTCGGCCATCTATGGTTCCGACGCCATGGCCGGCGTGGTCAACATCATCACCCGCAGCAATGTCAGCGGCGTGACCGCCAATGTCTACCACGGCCAGTTCAGCGAGGGTGACGGTGCCCGCGACCGCGTCGACGTGGTTGCCGGCTGGTCCAATGACCGCTTCTCGGCCACCCTGGCACTGGAGCACTCCGAGGAAAAGGCAGTCTGGGCACGTGACCGCGGCTTCAGCCGTTACAGCAACACCGACCGTCACCCGACCGAAGGTTGGACCACGACCAGCCAGTGGGGCCAGTTCACCGGCCTGCGTGGTCCCGGCTGTACGGTCGCGGCCGGTTGCGGCTACTCGCTCAACCGTGGCGCCGATCCGACCAAGCCGGGCAACTACCACCTCACCGACCCGGCCGCCTTCACCGGCGACACCAGCAACACCAACGATCAGATGCACCTGAGCTATCCGATCAAGCGTGACTCGGTGTTCTTCTCCGGCCAGGCCAACATCACCGACAACGTCCGCTTCAAGACCGAGCTGGGCTACAACAAGCGCTCCTCGACCCGCGTCACCGCTGGCTACCCGCTGGCTTCCAACACGCTGGGCGCGACGGGTGCCGCAGGCAACATGTCCATCGACAGCTACTTCAACCCGTTCGGCAACAAGAACGGCTATGCGACGCCAACGTCAGTGGCGTGGAACCGCCGCACCTGGGAAATGCCGCGCGAAAGCACCAGCGAGCTGAAGACCTACCGCGCCGTCGCCGCTTTCGAAGGCACCTTCGACCTGGGCGAGCGCTACTTCGACTGGGAAGTGGGCTATCAGTACAGCAAGAACGAGCTGACCCAGCACACCACCGGCAACCTGCACAAGCAGCGTGTCATCGATGCAGTGGGGCCGTCCTACTTCAACAACGCCACCGGCAAGGTCGAGTGCGGCAGCGCTGCGGCTCCGAAGGCCAACTGCATGGTGTGGAACCCGCTGGTTCCCTACGGCGTGCAGAGCCCGTATGGCCTGGACGGCAACCAGGCGCTGCAGGACTGGCTGTTCCCCGCCGAGAACGCCACGGGTGAAACCACGACCAAGAACTGGTTCGCCAACCTGAGTGGCAGCCTGCTCACCCTGCCGGCAGGCGATCTGGGCTTCGCATTCGGCCTGGAAAACCGCGAAGAGAACGGCAAGTTCATCCCTGATGCCCTGGCCCAGACCGGCGCGACCACCAACCTGGCCGCTGGCCCGACCGGCGGCTCGTACAAGGTGAAGGAAGCCTATCTGGAGTTGAACGTACCGGTGCTGGCCGACCTGCCCGGCGCGCGTGAACTGAGCTTCAACGCAGCTACGCGCTACTCCGACTACAACACCTTCGGCGACACCCTCAACAGCAAGTTCGGCTTCAAGTGGAAGCCGATCGACCAGCTGCTGGTGCGTGGCACCTGGGCGGAGGGCTTCCGCTCGCCGACCATCAACGATCTGTACGGCGGCGGCTCGCAGACCTTCCCGACCTTCAGCGATCCCTGCGACAGCGTGTACGGCTCGGCCCGTTCCAACAGCGCCGTGCGTGCACGCTGCGCCCAGGACATCGCCAACATCGATACGTACCGCCAGCTGGACAGCACCAACAGGCCGACCAGCGGTTCGAGCGCGGCCAGCCCGGTGGCGTTCACCTCCGGCTCCAACCCGGACCTGCTGCCGGAAACCTCGACCAGCCGCACGCTGGGCGTGGTGTGGAGCCCCACCTTCATCAGCAACTTCAATGTGTCGCTGGACTGGTGGAAGATCCGCATCGACAACACCATCGTGTCCGACAGTTCGAACCAGATCCTGATCGACTGCTACGAGCAGAACATCGAGTCGCGTTGCGCGCGCTTCTCGCGTGATCCGGTCACCGGCATCGTCACCGGCCTGAAGTTCGGCAACCGCAATGCGGGCTTCGCCGAGACCGAAGGCTACGACATGGACGTCAGCTACCGTCTGGATACCGACTACGGCAAGCTGAGCACCTCGTGGTCGACCACCTACGTCAGCTCGAACATCTACCGTTCGTCCAATGACGTTGCCACCGTGCCGACCACCACCAACGGCATCGCGGTCAATACCGGCATCGGCTTCCGCGTGCGTTCCAACGCCACCATCGGTTGGGACTTCGAGAACTTCGGTGTGAGCTGGACCGCCCGCTACTACTCCGGTGTCAAGGAGCAGTGCCTGAGCCTGCCGAACCATCCGGACGAGTGCTCCGATCCGGGCGTGTACGCGCCGTGGTACAAGGGCGCCCGCAACTACAACGAACGTGGTTCGGTGACCTTCAACGACGTGCAGGTGCGCTACAAGCTGCCGTGGAACGCCACCGTCTCGGTGGGTGCCAACAACGTGTTCAACCGTCTCGGCCCGGTGATGTACACCAAGCCGAACTCGGTGTACTCCTACTCGGGCAGCTTCGACATCGGCCGCTTCGTGTACATGCAGTACAAGCAGAGCTTCTGATCCACGCGCTGTCGCACCACCACGACCACGGCCCTTCGGGGCCGTGGTTTTTTTGTGCCGCTGAACTGCGCAGGCACCGCCCTGCCCGGCTGTCATCGCGCTGTCGCAAAGCGGTCATGTCGGCTACATCGCCAGGCCCGAGCATGCGTAAAACCGGAGGCCCGCCATGCGCTATGCCATCGTCACCGAAACCTACCCGCCGGAGATCAACGGCGTCGCACTGACCGTGCAGGGCCTGGAGCAGGGATTGCGCGCGGCCGGCCACGAGGTCGACCTGATCCGTCCGCGACAGGCCAGCGAAGCGCTGGAGGCGGCGCCGGACACCCTGCTGGTACCGGGTGCGGCGCTGCCACGCTATCCCGGCCTGCGCTTCGGCCTGCCGGCACCGATCCGCCTAGGGCGGCACTGGCGGCAGCAGCGCCCTGATGCGGTGTACGTGGCGACCGAAGGTCCGCTGGGCTGGTCGGCACTGCGCACCGCGCGCCGCCTCGGCATTCCGGTCGCCACCGGATTCCACACCCGCTTCGACGAGTACCTGCCCGACTATGGCGTGGCGTGGCTGCAGTCGGCGGCAATGCGCTGGATGCGCCGCTTCCACAACCAGGCCGACGCGACCCTGGTGCCCACCCGCGAACTGCAGGAATTCCTGTCCGGCCAGGGCTTCGAGCGCGTCCGCCTGCTCGCCCGTGCGGTCGACAGCCAGCAGTTCGACCCGTCACGCCGCGATCCGGCGCTGCGCGAGGAATGGGGTATCGATGGCACGGGCATGGCGGCGATCTACGTTGGCCGCATCGCCGCCGAAAAAAACCTCGGCCTGGCGGTGAAGGCCTTCCGCAAGCTGCAGCAGGTGCGCCCGAAAGCGCGTTTCGTCTGGGTCGGCGATGGCCCTGCGCGCGAGAAGCTGGCGCATGAGAATCCCGACTTCATCTTCTGCGGTATCCAGCGCGGCGATGCCCTGGCCCGACACTTCGCCAGTGGCGATCTGTTCCTGTTCCCCAGCCGCAGCGAGACCTTCGGCAACGTGACCCTGGAAAGCATGGCAAGCGGCCTGGCCACGGTTGCTTTCGACTACGGCGCGGCCCGCGAGTACCTGCGCAACGGCGAGAACGGTGCCGCAGTGGATGACGACGAGCAGTTCGTGCAGGCCGCGGTGCAACTGGCTGCCGATGATGCCCAGCGCCGCGAGCTGGGTGGCAACGCGGCACGGGCGATGAAGCGGCTGCACCCGCAGCAGGTGGTGGCGGAGTTCGAAAGCCTGCTGGCGGAACTGGCCAGCGTGCGGAGGAGCGGACATGCGCACCACGCCGCTTGAGCTGCTGGCCGGTCGCGAAGCCCGGTTGTGCCGCCGCGCCAACCACTACTGCCGACGTCGTCGCGTGCGGCGCGTCTTTTCGATCATCAGCCGGCTCGGCGATGGCGTGTTCTGGTACGTGCTGATGGGCGCGCTGGTGCTCATCGATGGCTTCGACGGCCTGCGCGCGTCAGTGCACATGGCCGCCACGGGCCTGGCCGCGCTGCTGCTGTACAAGGGCCTGAAACGCTGGACCCGGCGGCCACGGCCGTACGCGGCCGACCTGCGTATCCGTGCCTGGGTGGCGCCGCTGGATGAGTTCAGTTTCCCGTCCGGCCATACCCTGCACGCGGTCTCGTTCACCATCGTCGCGCTGGCCTACTACCCCTGGCTGGCGCCGCTGCTGGTGCCGTTCACCTTCGGCGTGGGCCTGTCGCGCGTGGTGCTGGGCCTGCACTACCCAAGCGACGTTCTGGCTGCCACCGGCATCGCTGCACTGCTGGCTTCGGCCAGCCTGGCCTGGCTGCCGTTGCCGGTGTGATGCCCTAGAATGTCCGCATGACCACGCTGTTCATTTCCGATCTGCATCTGGACCCCAGCCGTCCGGCCATCACCGACCTGTTCCTGCGCTTCCTGCGCGAGGAAGCGCCTGGCGCCGATGCGCTGTACATCCTCGGCGATCTGTTCGAAGCCTGGATCGGCGATGACACCCCCTCGGCCGCAGCCGACGCGGTGGCCGATGCGCTGAAGGTACTATCCGACAGCGGCGTGCCGGTCTTCTTCATCCGCGGCAACCGCGACTTCCTGCTGGGCGAAGACTATGCCCGCCGCGCAGGCCTGCGCATCCTGCCGGACCCGTGCATGATCGAGCTGTACGGCCGCCCGGTGCTGCTGCAGCACGGTGACCTGCTGTGCACTGATGACATCCCCTACCAGCAGTTCCGTGCCCAGACCCGCGACCCGGTCTTCCAGGCGCAGTTCCTGTCGCAGCCGCTGGAAGCGCGTATCGCCTTCGCGCAGAAGGCGCGTGATGCCAGCCAGGCGCGCCAGTCGGAAATGAAGCAGGGCGACCGTGCGCAGTTCGAAACCGTCACCGACGTGGCCCCGGCGGAAGTGGAAGCCACTTACGTGCGCCACGGCGTGGACACGATGATCCATGGCCACACCCATCGCCCGGCGATCCACACCCTGCAGGCCGGCGGACGCAGCTGCACCCGCATCGTGCTGGGCGACTGGTACGAACAGGGTTCGGTGCTGCGCGTGGATGCCAACGGCTGGACCCTGGATACGCTCAGCCGCGCATGACGGATCGCAGGATGCCAACCAAGGTTGGCATCTACCAGAACAGGTGCACGCGCCCTGATAGACGCCGACCCTGGTCGGCGCCTGGACTCAGCGGAAGGCCGCGATGGTGGCCTTTGTATTGACCAGCACGCGCTGGTTGTCGGCACTGCTGGCGATGCCCATCGGCACGCCGTTGTAGCTGATGTTCGGATTGGACCAGTAGTTCAGCCGCGGGCAGCCGGCCGAGCAGTCATAGGCCATGATCGTGCGCCAGCGCGATCCGCTGGCCGGCTCATAACGATAGCCATGGCCATAGGCATACGGCGACGTGCTCGGATCACTGGCGATGTCGTGACGTGCGCTCTGCAGGTGGCCGATTTCATGGGCGAACGAGTAGTAGCCGGTGGCGCAATCCCAGTACACCGCAGCAAACGCGGTCGATGCGGTGGAACCGATGCCCGACGCCAGTCCGCAGTAACTGGTGTTGTTGATCAGCAGTACGCCGACGTCAGCGGCGGTGTTGTTGCGGCTGGTGTGGATGCTGTCCATGTAGCCGTCGCTGGTGCCACGGAAGCGGGACAGGTCGGTGGTGAAATTGCCGGACTCGGAGTAGCTGGTGGTTTCATAACCGGCCAGCTGCAGGGTGAGGCCTACGTTGCTGTTGGTGTAACCCTGGTTGGATTCGGCAACCGCCAACTGCACCAGCGACTGCATGTTGCCACCGTAGGCGGTCACTGCAGCATTGGTTGCCACCACCAGCACGCGGATGGTCGCCGGGCTGCCTGACGAGGCCTGCGCAGTGCCGAGGCGATCATTGGCCGGCATGGCGATCTTCGGCAACTGGTTGTAGTCGGCTGGATGATCAGCCGGCATCCGCGATTCGTCCACCTCGACCAGCACGTGGCGATTGCCCAGCGGACGCAGACGATACAGTTTGCCGTCCTTGCGGATCGAGCCGGTGAGGGTGTTGCCCGAGCGCACCAGGATCAGCGAATTGCCCGGATCATCCTGGCCATTGGACGTGGCCGCCTGCAGGCGATCGGATGGTGCGCGCAGCTGGCCGTACCAGATGCTGCCGCCATCGGGCAGCGCCTCGACCTTGCTGCGAACGGCCTGCACCTTCTGCCCGAGCAGCTCGAATTCCAGCTGCGGCTGCGCGGTGGCGGCAGCATCGACACGCACTTCCTGTACGGCGGCGGTGGACGGGGTGGCCAGCAATCGCCCCAGTGCCGGCTCGCTGGTGGCCGATGCACGGCTGAGCACGGTGACCGGCTCGAACAGCGGCGCCGCATGGGCGGCCGCCGCTACCGACAATCCCAACAACAGACCACCTGTCGCTTTACCTATCGATCTGGACATCATCTTGTCGCTCCTTGAAGTGAAGTGGACAGCGTTGATGCAGCACGACCCGGGGTGCCGGGTCCGGCCATCAGGCCTGCGCAGGGCGTGTGAATTCAATAGACGAAAGGAATGGAAATCGCGATCTGTGATCGACCGCATCTGCGTTCAGTCAGGTCAAAAGCGTCAGTACACTTCGCCAACACACGGCTTTCGCGCTACCGTGACGTGGCCACGACAGGGGATGCACATGGCGCCAGCGCAGTACAGCGGTGACACGACGGCTGATCCGGGCCTGCTGCGGATCGGCCTGTTCTTCGATGGCACCCGCAACAACGCCCACAACCTGGCGCAGGGCCACCGGCAGGCGCCGCGACCGCGCCCCGCCCTGCTCCGCGCCGATGATGATTCGACCTACCAGAGCCGCTTGACCAGCAGCTACGACAACGGCGCCACCAACATCGCGCGCCTGCATCAGCTGTACCCGGACAGCCGGCGCACGCCCGGCAGTACACCTTCGCTGGCGATCTACGTGGAAGGCGTCGGCACCCGCGATGATGCCGAAGACGACCTGATCGGCCTGGCCTTCGGTATCGGCGCCAGTGGCGTGCAGGCGAAGGTGCAGCGTGCGTTGCAGGTGCTGCTGCCGGCGGCACTGTCGGCACTTGCGTCGCAGTGGCGCGCGCCCCTGCACAGCGTGCAGCTGGATCTGTTCGGCTACTCGCGCGGCGCGGCCTCCGCGCGCGATGTGGCCAACCATCTGCGCGGATGGGACGGCGCGCGCTGGCGGCAGCTGCTGCAGCAGGCGGGCCTTTCATGCAGCGCAGATTTCACCCTGCCGCGGCCGGTATTGCGCTTCATCGGCCTGTTCGACACGGTGGTCGCCGTCAACGGCGGCCGCGCCGACGAACATCCCCGCATCGCCCTGCCCGCAGGCATCGCCGAGGCCGTGCTGCAGCTCAGTGCGCGCGACGAGCATCGCCAGCACTATGCGCTGACCACGGTGGCACCGGCCCATCCCGAAATCGCGCTGCCCGGCGTGCACGCCAACATCGGTGGTGGCTACGACCAGGTGGAAGAAGGACCCAAGCTGCTCAGCCGGCCGCGGCGGCAGCAGCTGCGCCGGCCTGGCGTGGAGGACTTCCAGACACCGCCCCTGGCACTACTGCAGGCGACTACCGCGTACGCTGAAGCACAGGCCGACGCCGAACGCTGGCGGCAGCAGCTGGGGCTGAACCCGAAGGAAGTGTGGGTCGATGTCTGGCACCAGTGGCAGCAGCAGCGACGCGCGGGCAGCCGCAGCGTGCTGATGTCGCCGGTGCTGTACGTCACCGCTGCGGTGGTGCTGCACCGGCGCATCGATTGGCGCTACCAGCTGGTTGCGCTGCAGGTGATGCAGCAGTACGCCATCGCGGCCGGCGTGGCCTGGACTGCCGACGCCGCCGAGGTGGCGGGTTGGGAACTGCCCAGCGCGCTGCAGCCGATCGCGCGCCGCCTGATTGCCGGCCAGCCGTTGACTCCGACGCAGGAAGCGTTGCTGCGTCGCCGTTACCTGATGCAGTCCGCACACTGGAATTTCGATGCGCTGGGCGATACCGCCCTGACCTACACCGCCGACGCCGGTGTCAGCGAGCTGCCGTATCGGCCCGGCCCGGGGTTGTTCTACATCAACCGGCCGACGGTGGATGGCAGGCGCGTGGTGTTGCCGAACGCATGAGACCCAAGAAGGGGACGGAGGGAATCAAGTCGTGTGTGGCACAAACGACTTGATTCCCTCCGTCCCCCTTTTCCTTCAACCCGCCTGTTCGACCAGGTTGGCCAGCTCATCCGCATCGAACCCGGCCAGCAGGCGTGCCTCGATGTTGAACGGCCCGTGCAGGTAGCCACCGGCATACTCGACCAGCAGTTCCTTGAAACGCGCTCGTGGCTCGACGCCGGCGCGCTCGCAGTACCAGCGGAACCATCGCGAGCCGGCGGCAACATGTGCAACCTCCTCGCGCAGGATCACGTCCAGCACGTCGGCGGTTTCGCCATCGCCGACGTTGCGCAGCTTGTCGATCATGCCCGGGGTCACGTCCAGCCCGCGCGCTTCCAGCACGCGCGGCACCAGCGCCATCCGCGCCAGGCCGTCGTGCGCGGTCTTCCCGCACATTTCCCACAGGCCGTTGTGCGCAGGGAAATCGGCGTACTCATGGCCGTGTGCCAGCAGGCGTTCACGCAGCAGCATGAAGTGGCGCGATTCGTCGTCGGCGCAGCTCACCCAGTCGGCATGGAACGCAGCCGGCAGACCGCGGAAGCGGTACACCGCGTCCCAGGCCAGGTCGATCGCATTGAGCTCGATATGGGCGATGGCATGGATGAACGCCGCACGCCCTTCCACCCCGCCCAGGCCGCGCCGCGGCACTTCACGCGGATGCACCATCACCAGCTGCGGCGGCCGGCCCGGCATGCGGATCGGATCGGCCGGCGGTGCATCGGCCGGTACGTTCAAGCGGCCGGCGCGGAACGCGGCAGCGTAGGCCTGGGTCAGTGCGACCTTGCGCAGCGGATCGGCTTCGGCCAGGCACTGCTGCGCGGCGCGCAGCAGATTGCCGCCGACGTCAGGTACGTCGACCACTGCCGGCGCCTCAGGCGCGGCGCTTGTGCTTGGCGTCGTCCGAACGCAGCTGCTGGATGCGCTCGAAGTAGCCCGGCTCGATGCCCGTCGGGTAATGGCCGTTGAAGCACGAGGAATCGAAGTTGCGCAGCGCCGGATTGCCTTCGCTCACCGCCGCTTCCATGTCTTCGATGTCCTGGTAGATCAGCCAGTCGCAGCCCAGGTGCGCTTCGATTTCCTCGATGCTGCGATTGTGCGCGACCAGTTCTTCAGCGGCCGGCATGTCGATGCCGTAGATGTTCGGGTAACGCACCGGCGGCGCGGCGCTGGCCAGGTAGACCTTGCGTGCGCCGGCGTCACGCGCCATCTGCACGATCTGCTGGCTGGTGGTGCCGCGCACGATCGAGTCGTCCACCAGCAGCACCACGCGGTTGCGGAATTCCAGGTGGATCGGGTTGAGCTTGCGGCGCACCGACTTCACCCGTTCGCCCTGGCCCGGCATGATGAACGTGCGGCCGATGTAACGGTTCTTGATGAAGCCTTCGCGGTACTTCACCCCAAGCACGTTGGAGATCTCCAGCGCGGCATCGCGCGAGGTGTCCGGGATCGGGATGATGGTGTCGATGTCGTGGTCCGGGCGCAGGCGCAGGATCTTCTCGCCCAGCTTGATGCCCATGCGCATGCGCGCCTTGTGCACCGACACGTTGTCGATCATCGAATCGGGGCGTGCGAAATACACGTACTC
Organism: Stenotrophomonas sp. G4; assembly: GCF_003428825.1. NCBI lineage: Bacteria > Pseudomonadati > Pseudomonadota > Gammaproteobacteria > Lysobacterales > Lysobacteraceae > Stenotrophomonas > Stenotrophomonas sp. G4. The sequence goes on along the minus strand of NZ_CP031741.1, from coordinate 965,094 downwards.
GAAGATGCACGGGGTGTGTTCGGCCGGTTCGGCGCAGATTTCCGAGAACAGCTCGCCGCGCGCGGTGATCACCAGCGCTTCGCCCGGCTGCACGTCGCGCACGCGCTGGAAGCCCAGCACGTCCAGCGCGGCCGACTCGGAGGCGACGATGTACTCGTCACCCTCGGCATGGCTGCGCTTGCCCAGCACCAGCGGGCGGATGCCATGTGGATCGCGGAAAGCGACCAGGCCCAGGCCCAGCACCACGCTGACCACCGCATAGCCGCCCTTGCAGCGGCGGTGCACGCCGGCAACCGCGCGGATGGCGGCTTCCGGGCTGAGCTGGCGCTGCTGTTCCAGTTCGTAGGCGAACACGTTCAACAGCACTTCGCTGTCCGAATCGGTATTGACGTTGCGGCGGTCCTGCTCGAACACCTGCTGGCGCAGGTCTTCGGTGTTGATCAGGTTGCCGTTGTGGGCCAGCGCGATGCCGTACGGCGAATTGACGTAGAACGGCTGTGCCTCGTCCATGCCTTCCGAACCGGCGGTCGGATAGCGCACATGGGCGATGCCGACGCTGCCTTCCAGGGTGGACATGGTGCGGGCATCGAAGACATCGCGGACCAGGCCGGTGGCCTTCTGCACCCGCAGGCGGCTGCCGTTGACGGTGGCGATGCCCGCCGCGTCCTGGCCGCGATGCTGGAGGACGGTCAAGCCGTCATACAACTGCCCGGCGACGTTCTGGTTGCCGACGATTCCGACGATGCCACACATGATGCGAGGTCTCCGCTGGGCTGTGCCCAGTTACAAGGAAGGTGGCCGTGCCTGGCCGTGGGTACCGCCCGCGGCTGGCGCGGGGCGGGCCGGGCGCGCGGGCGCCGGCTCGATGCTGCTGGGCAGTGTGGAGGCCGCACCGGGCTCCTGCTCCATCTCCACGGGCTGCGGCCATCCGCCGCCCGCCACTACCTGGTTGAGAACGCCATTATCGCCTGTCGCCGCCGGCTTGCCCAACACCTGCTGTGAAGATGGGGCGTTCTCGTCCAAGGGCAAGGGCAGCCGATCGGGAAGCAGGGCCTGCAGAGGCAACGCCTCCGGCAGCACCCTGTCCAGCTGCGGCAGCTGCGCCTGCATCCAGGCCACGGCAGGCTGGAGCAGCGGCCGCAGCTGCGACTGCTGCCACGCCGGCTCACCCGGCAATGCAGTGAAACCGGCCAGCAGCAGGAGGATGCAGGCGAAGAACAGGCCGCGCACCGCGCCCAATGCACCGCCCAGCACGCGATCGACGCCACCGAGCAGGGTCAGCTTGATCGCGGCCTTCAGCAGCAGGCCCAGCAGCCCGACCACCACCACGGTCAGAATGAAGACACCCAGGTATCCGGCCAGGTAGTGGCCGGTACCGGGCGGCGCCGGTGCCGCCCACCAATGCGAGGCCTGGTTGCCGAAGGTGAAGGCCATCCATCCAGCCAGCAACCATGACACCAGCGCGACCACGGTACCGACAAAACCACGGATGAAACCGAACAGGGCGGACGCGCCGATCAGCACGCCCAGCACGATATCGATCACGCGGCCCGCTCCTGCCAGCGACAGTGGCGGACAACGGGCCGGATCACGGGTGCGGTCGCACCATGCCGGCGACGCCGACCTTGGCGGCGACCTGCGCCTTCAACTGTTCGGCATCGGCGCGGTTGGCGACTGGCCCGACACGGACCCGGTGCAGGCTGCCCTTGTCGGTACGCACCTGCTCGACGAAAGCGCTGAAACCTGCCGCGCGCACCTTGTCGCGCAGAGCGTTGGCATCGGCGGCCTGGCCGAATGCGCCGAGCTGTACGGCAAAACCCACTCCGCTGGCGGCCGGTGCGGCCGGCGTGCTCGGCGGGGTGGCCGGCTTGCTGGCGGTCGCTTCCGGCTTGGCCTCGGGCTTCGGTTCCGGCTTGGCCACCGGCTTGGCCGGCTCCGGCTTGGCGGCCGGCGGTGCTGCTGCGGTCGGCGTACTCGGCGGCAGGCTTTCACTGCGCACCGGGTTGCCGGTCGCCGACGGCGTGGCCGCCGCGACGGGAGTACTGGCGCTCGGCGCGGGCGTCGGTGTGCTTGCCACCGGTGCGCTGGTCGAGGGCTTCGCATCGAGCGTGATGACTTCTGCCTTCACGTCGGCACGCACCTTCACCGCCTGCAGCCGGGCCGCTTCGGCCTGGGCACGGTCGGCATACGGCCCAACGCGAACGCGCCAGGCCGGGCGACCGTTGATCGATGCGGTCTCGATGAAGCCCGGAAGCTGCGAACGCTTGAGGTAGGCGATCACCGCATCGGCGTCGGCCTGGCTGCCGTAGGCGCCGAAGGTCACCGCGTAGTTACCGGCGGCGACGGCTGGCGAGGTGTCCACGGTCGGCGGTGTCGCCGGGGCGGCGGCCTCCTCGACGGGACGGGCCTGGCCACTCTGCAACCCGGTGGCGCCGCCGGCCGGTGCGACCAGCGGCAGTTCACGGGTTTCAAACTGGCCACCGGCCGGCGCATCGGGCGCGGCGATCGGCACAGAAGCCACACCGCTGTCCGGGGCCGGGCCCTTGACCAGCATCGGCAGGAAAATGACGGCCAAGGCCACCAGGACGATGGCACCAATCAGACGCTGTTTCAGGGGCGTATCCACGTAGGGCAGGCGGCAGGCTGGACGTTGCGGTCGATTATACGGGTGCGCGACCGCACGGCGTCGGTAATGGCTGAACGGCGGTCAGGCGTGGGCCTGCAGCCATTGCAGCGCAGCGGCGGCGGTATGGAAGGAACCGAATACCAGCACGCGGTCGCCGCGCTCGGCGCGGGCCAGCACCTGCGCCATCGCCTGTTCGACCGTGCCGGCCAGCGCCGCGGTGGCTGCCGCGGTATCTGCCAGCCGTGCCTGCAGTTCCGCCGCACTCTGCCCACGCGCGCCATCCAACCCGGCCAGGGTCCAGTCGCCCACTACCTCCTGCAGGGCCTGCACCACGCCCACGGCGTCCTTGTCCTGCAGCGCGGCGTACACCGCCAGGGTGCGCCCGGGGGATGCCTCGGCCTTCAGCGCACGCGCCAGCTGGCCGGCCGCCTGCGGGTTGTGGCCGACATCGACGCGGACCTGCACACCATCGCGCTCGAACGCCTGCAGGCGCCCGGCGATGCGCGCCGCTGCCACGCCTGCGGCCCATGCCGCGCGCGGCACCGGCCGGTCCAGCGCGCGCAGCGCCGCGATCGCCGCACCGGCGTTGGCCAGCTGGATCGGCCCGGCCAGCGTCGGCGTCGGCAGCTCCAGGCGGGTGCCGACATCGCGCCAGCGCCAACGCTGCGCGTCGATCGGTTCGTAGAAATAGTCGCTGCCGCCGCGGATCGCATTGGCACCCACCAGATAGGCGCGCGCCAGCACGCTCGACGGCGGATCGGTCTCGCCCAGGATCACCGGCTTCCAGCCGCGGATGATGCCGGCCTTCTCGGCACCGATGGCCTCGCGGTCCTCGCCCAGCCATTCGGCGTGATCGATGTCCACGGTGGTGATCACCGCCACGTCGGCGTCGACGATGTTGACCGCATCCAGGCGGCCGCCAAGGCCCACTTCCAGCACGGCCAGATCAAGATCGGCATTGGCGAACAACTGCAGCGCGGCCAGCGTTCCGTACTCGAAGTAGGTCAGCGTCACGTCACCGCGCGCGGCTTCGACTGTATTGAACGCGGCCACCAGTGCGGCGTCATCAGCATCCTGGCCATCGATGCGTACGCGCTCGTTGTAGCGCAGCAGGTGTGGCGAGGTGTACGCACCGACCTTCCAGCCCGCAGCGCGCGCGATGGCCTCGATGAAGGCGACGGTGGAACCCTTGCCGTTGGTACCACCGACCACGATGGTGTGCCTGGCCGGCGTGCCCAGGCCCATCGCGGTGGCCACGGTGCGCACGCGCTCCAGCCCCATGTCGATGCTGGCCGGATGCTGGCGTTCAATGTAGTCCAGCCATTCGGCCAGAGTGGTCGGGGTGTTCTTCACGGCAAGACTTCCAACAGGTGCAGGTGGTTCAGGGCAGAAGATTCAGAGTGCGCGGTGCTTGGCTTCACCGAAGAACGGCGTGTGGTGGGCGCAGTCGTTCAGGCGCACCACTTCCAGGCTGTCCAGGTCGGCGCCTTCAAGCAGGTTGAGCGTGGTCGGTGCCTGGCGGAAGGTCCACAGCCGCGACAACGGCAGGCCCAGCACCTTGCACAGGATCACCCGGTTGACTGCGTCGTGGGCGACCACCAGCAGGGTGTCGTGTTCGCCAAGGCCTTCGGCGGCACGGGCCAGGCCGCGCCAGCTGCGCTCCAGCACCAGGCGCAGCGATTCGCCGCCCGGCATCAGCACGGTGTCCGGTTCATTGCGCCACGCCTGCAGGCGCGACGGGTCTTTTTCGTTGATTTCGCTGGCCAGCAGGCCTTCCCACTCACCGTGGGCGATTTCCTGCAGCTCCGGCTCGGTCAGCAGCATGTCGGCGCGTGCAGCACCCAGGGCCAGTTGCGCGGTGCGTTGGGCACGCGACAGCGGCGAGGCCACGGCGCGGGTGATGTCCACCGAAGCCAGGCGGGCGCCAAGCGCCTGGGCCTGGGCCTCACCGATGGGCGAAAGCGGGATGTCGATCTGGCCTTGGTAGCGGCCTTCGGCGTTCCACGGCGTTTCGCCGTGACGGGCAAGCAGGATGCGCATGCGAACAAGGGGTCCTTGGGGGAGGAGTTCCGGCGCATTGTTCACATCCTGTGAAGTGCGCGGAACAGGGATCATACCTGTTCGGCGGACCCGGCCGGTCGGGGCATGAAAAAACCCCGCGACAGACGTCGCGGGGTTTCAGGAACTCCGGCTATCTGGTCGAGGTTGCCGGCCAGCGGCCGGCACTACCTTATTTGGCCAGATTCAGTTCCTTCAGCAGCTGCGGCGCCGGCGCCACTTCCTGCATGATCCACTGCATGTAGCGGCTGTCGACGGCAATCATGCGGGTCATCACCGGGTCGAACACCCAGTTGGAACTGACCGATTCCCAGTTGCCGTCGAAGGCCAGGCCGACCAGCTTGCCGTTGGCATCGAGCACCGGCGAACCGGAGTTGCCGCCGGTGATGTCCAGGTTGGACAGGAAGTTCACCGGTACCGAACCGATCCGCTTGTCTTCCAGACCGCCGTAACGCTTGGCCTTGACCGCATCGAGCAGGGCCTTCGGCGAGTCGAACGGATCCTCACCGGTTTCCTTCGCCGCCACACCTTCCAGGGTGGTGAACGGAGTGTACTTCACGCCGTCCTTGCCATAGCCCATCACGTTGCCGAAGGTGATGCGCAGCGACAGGTTGGCATCGGGATAGACGAACTCGCCCTGGCTCTTCTTGTAGTCGGCCACGGCCTGCAGGTAGAGCGGACGAGCGGTCAGCGATTCGCCCTCGCGGATCTTCTTCTGCTCTTCCTGCTTCAGCAGCGCCGGCATGACGGCCACCGCGTACTGGATGGCCGGATCATTGCTGGCTTCAAACGCAGCGCGATCGGCCTTGAACCACTTCAGGCGGTTGTCCAGGCTGCCCAGTCCGGTGCCGCCCAGCTTGGTCACCAGCGACTTCACCGCAGTGGCATCGCTGCCGGCCAACCACGTGTTCAGCACTTCGTTGTCGCGCTGCGCGGCCGGCAGGGCCACGTACTGGTCCAGCCAGTAGGTCTGCAGCTGCTGGTCCATCTTCGCCACGTAGCGGCGATCCATCTGCTTCAGGCTGCCCTCGATGGTGGTCAGGTCGCGGTCCTGGTAACCCGCTTCGCGCTCGGCGTTGGGCTTGCTGCGCTCGATCGACAGGCGGTACAGGGTGATGGCCGCGCCCACCGCGGAGGTGTTGTTGAACTGGCCGACGAACAGGTCGCGCTCGCGCGTCGACTTGCTGGTATCCAGGTGCTGCAGCAGCTGCGCGTGTGCAGCCAGTGCCGGCTTGCCGGCAGCGCCCTGCTTCTTCAGCCAGGCCAGCACCGCCGCTTCTTCGGCCTGCTTCTGGCCGGCGGCATCGATGCGCTTGAAGCCTTCCAGCTGGCCCAGGTAGTTCTTGGCCACGTTGTTCATGCTGGCGGCGGTGGCGGCGTACTTCACCTTGACGTCGGCGTCGGCCTTGCCGGCGTCGGCGATCATCTTCAGCACTGCGTTGTAGTGGCGCGCGATGGTCGGGTAGGTGAAGCTGGCAGTCTCGTTGAACTCGCTGGCCAGCGCGTAGCGGTTGGTGCGGCCCGGGTAGCCGGCCACCATCACGAAGTCGTCGGCGCCCAGCGGCGTATCGGCGAACTTCAGGAAGTGCTTGGGCTGGTAGGGCACGTTGTCGGCCGAGAACGCCGCCGGCTTGCCGTCCTTGCCGACGTAGGCACGGTAGAACGAGAAGTCACCGGTGTGGCGCGGCCACATCCAGTTGTCGACGTCACCGCCGAACTTGCCGACGCTGCCCGGAGGTGCATAGACCAGGCGCACGTCCTTGATTTCCAGGTTGCGGAACAGGCGGTAGGTGTTGCCGCCGGAGAACGAGTACAGGCGGCAGCGGAAGCCGGCATCGGCTTCACACGCGGCGACCTGGGCCTTGTCGAAAGCATCCAGCGCACGGCTGCGGGCCAGCGGGTCCTTGCCGGCGCCGGCGATGGCCGCCTTGGCCTGGGCAGTGACGTCGGTGATCTGGTCGAGCACGAACACGCGGGCATTCGGGCCGGCACTCAGTTCATCGCTGAGCTTGGGCGCGTTGAAGCCGTCCTTGATCAGGTTCTTCTGTGCGGTCGAGTTCAGCTGGATCGCACCGTAGGCACAGTGATGGTTGGTGACCACCAGGCCCTGCGGGGAGACGAAGCTGGCGGTGCAGCCGCCCAGCGCGACCACCGCGCCCATCGGGTCACCGGTCAGGTTGGCCAGCTGTTCCGGGGACAGCTTGAGGCCGGCCTTCTGCAGCGGGCCGGCGATTTCCGGCAGCTGCTGCGGCACCCACATGCCTTCAGCGGCATGGGCGACCTGGACCAGCCCGAGGCTGGCGACGACGGAGAATGCAAGCAGGTTCGAGCGCATGGAGCGGCCCCTGGTAGTGGAACCCTCGATTGTAGCCCGCCACCCTGCCCCGGCCCGAACCCCGGAAGTCATGGACCCCGGCCCGCCGGGCATGGCCCGGCGCTACCCGCGCGATTTGCCGGTAGCGCCGGGCCATGCCCGGCGAGCGCAGCGGCGCTGTTCGAAACGCCCGCCTGCGCACAGCTTTCGTTCCACCACTGCACCCGCAGCGCAACATGGGAAATCCGCGTGGCGCCCTATAATCCGCGCTTTCCCCCTGATGAGTTCCACCCCGATGGCGCAGCAAACGATGAAGGCCCTGGTCAAGCGCGAAGCGGCCAAGGGCATCTGGATGGAAGAGGTCCCGGTGCCGACCCCGGGCCCCAACCAGGTCCTGATCAAGCTGGAAAAGACCGCGATCTGCGGCACCGACCTGCATATCTACCTGTGGGACGAATGGAGCCAGCGCACGATCAAGCCGGGCCTGACCATCGGTCATGAGTTCGTCGGCCGCATCGCGCAGATCGGCCCGGGCGTGACCGGCTACGAGATCGGCCAGCGCGTGTCGGCCGAAGGCCACATCGTCTGCGGCCACTGCCGCAACTGCCGCGGCGGTCGTCCGCACCTGTGCCCGAACACCGTCGGCATCGGCGTCAACGTCAACGGTGCGTTCGCCGAATACATGGTGATGCCGGCCAGCAACCTGTGGCCGATTCCCGACCAGATCCCCTCCGAGCTGGCCGCCTTCTTCGACCCGTACGGCAATGCCGCGCACTGCGCGCTGGAATTCAACGTCATCGGCGAAGACGTGCTGATCACCGGCGCCGGCCCGATCGGCATCATCGCGGCGGGCATCTGCAAGCACATCGGTGCACGCAACGTGGTGGTGACCGACGTCAACGACTTCCGCCTGAAGCTGGCCGCCGACATGGGCGCCACCCGCGTGGTCAACGTCGCCAACACGTCGCTGAAGGACGTGATGAAGGAACTGCACATGGAGGGCTTCGACGTGGGCCTGGAAATGAGCGGCAACCCGCGCGCGTTCAACGACATGCTCGACTGCATGTACCACGGCGGCAAGATCGCCATGCTCGGCATCATGCCCAAGGGCGCCGGCTGCGACTGGGACAAGATCATCTTCAAGGGCCTGACCGTGCAGGGCATCTACGGCCGCAAGATGTACGAGACCTGGTACAAGATGACCCAGCTGGTGCTGTCCGGCTTCCCGCTCGGCAAGGTGATGACCCACCAGTTGCCGATCGACGACTTCCAGAAGGGCTTCGACCTGATGGAAGAAGGCAAGGCCGGCAAGGTGGTCCTCAGCTGGAATTGACCCTTCGGGTCAATTCCCCCGCAGGTTTCCTTATCCCCGCGCCGTCGGCGCGCCCCCTTGAACAACAAGGGGCTCTCCCCAGTTGGGATCAAGAACGCTGCGGAATCGAAAAAGGCGCCCATTGGGCGCCTTTTTCGTGAAGCGTGCCAGGCAAGCCAGGCACCTACCGTAACGCCTGCGGCGTTACTTGCCTACGGCCACGCTCAGCATCACCCGGCTGTGGGCCAGCTTGCCGGAGTTGTCGCGGCCATTGCCATCGGTGCCGTAGTAACCCAGGCCGACATTGAACAGGCCGAACTGCCGGGCGACGCCGACGTTCCAGTCGGTGTAGTCCTTGGCGATACCGTCCTCGAAGGTGCTGCGACCGACGTTGGCGTTGAGCGTGACGTCCTTCGGCAGGCCCCAGCTGCCACCCAGGCCGAAGTACCAGCCGTCGGTGCTGCTGTTCCACACATCGTTGCTGTAGGCCACCGTCAGCTTGTAGGTGTCGTCCAGCGTGGTGGTGGTGATCAGCTCGTTGTAGTTCTGGTGGCTGGCCTTGAGGTAGGTGTAACGGTTCAACAGCACGTCGAAGTTGACGCGCTCGGTCACGTCCACGCCGTAGCCGATCAGGTAGTCGACCTCGGTCTTCGGATCGCCCGGACCGAAGTCCACGCCCGAGCCCCAGACACCGGCATACAGGCCAACCGGGCTGGTGTAGGTGAAGCCGGCCTGCAGGGTCGGATCCTCATCGGTCTGCGACACACCACGGAACAGGTAGTCCGAGACGGCGGTGACGTTCCAGCTGTACGGAGATTCGTTGTCCTGGGCGCTGGCGGCGAACGGCGCGAGGGTCAGGGCGGCGGCAATGGCGAGGCAGGCACGGGCGTGCTTCATGAGCGTCTCCGGTGGGGTCGGTGGCGTGGAAGGCGGGGATCTGCAGCGGGCGCAGCAACCGGAGCCAGACAGCCCCGGTTCACGAATTTTTAACCCGTTTGCTATTGCGATGCAACATGTGCCGGCCATGGCGGTGCCCCATCCGGCCCGGTCCGCTGCGGTCGATGCCCGGTAGAATCAGTGGTTTCCCGTGCTGAGCCGTGCCCACGCCATGACCGACTCCTCCGCCCTGACCCGCCACTATGCTGAGGAACTGGACGCCATCCGCGCCCAGGGCCTGTTCAAGTCCGAGCGGATCATCACCAGCCCGCAGTCCGCCGAGATCACCCTGGAAGACGGCCGCAAGGTGCTGAACTTCTGTGCCAACAACTACCTCGGCCTGGCCGACCATCCTGACCTGATCCAGGCCGCGAAGGACGCGCTGGACAGCCACGGTTTCGGCATGGCATCGGTGCGCTTCATCTGCGGCACCCAGGACCTGCACAAGCAGCTGGAGAAGCAGATCGCCGACTTCTTCGGCAAGCAGGACACCATCCTGTACGCGGCCTGCTTCGACGCCAACGGCGGCCTGTTCGAACCGCTGCTGGGCGAGAACGACGCGATCATTTCCGATGCCCTGAACCATGCCTCGATCATCGACGGCGTGCGCCTGTGCAAGGCCAAGCGCTTCCGCTACGCCAACTGCGACATGGCCGACCTGGAAGCGCAGCTGCAGGCCGCCGATGCGGCCGGCTGCAAGACCAAGCTGATCACCACCGACGGCGTGTTCTCGATGGATGGCTTCATCGCGCCGCTGGACGAGATCACCGCGCTGGCGAAGAAGTACAACGCGCTGGTGCACATCGACGAATGCCATGCCACCGGCTTCCTCGGCGCGACGGGCCGCGGCTCGGCCGAGGTCAAGGGCGTGCTGGAGAAGATCGACATCATCACCGGCACCCTGGGCAAGGCCATGGGTGGCGCGCTGGGTGGCTTTACCTGCGCCAGCGCCGAAGTGATCGAGCTGCTGCGCCAGCGCTCGCGCCCGTACCTGTTCTCCAATTCGCTGCCGCCGCACGTGGTCGCCGCCGGCATCAAGGCGTTCGAGATGCTGGCCGCGGCCGATGACCTGCGCAGCACCCTGGCCGCCAACACCACCTACTTCCGCGAGAAGATGACCGCTGCCGGCTTCGACGTGAAGCCCGGCGTGCACCCGATCAGCCCGGTGATGCTGTACGACGCACCGCTGGCGCAGAAGTTCGCCGAGCGGCTGCTGGAAGAAGGCATCTATGCGATCGGTTTCTTCTTCCCGGTGGTGCCCAAGGGCCAGGCGCGCATCCGCACCCAGATCAGCGCCGCGCACACTCGCGAACACCTGGACCGGGCGATCGATGCGTTCACCCGCATCGGCGTCGAGCTGGGCGTGATCAAGGGCTGATCACCCACGGATAACGCCGGGCCATGCCCGGCGGTTTCCCGATAGCCGCGCCATGCGCCCGCCGGGCACGGCCCGGAGCTCCCCTTCAGGACGTGCCGACCAAGGTCGGCACCTGCCAGACCTTATTTCTTCTTTTTCTTCTTGTCCTTGGGTTCGTCCTTGCTGGCAACCACCACCGGCTTGGCGGCAGCGTCCTGCCCGTTGCCCTTGGCAACGCGGATGCCATTGGCTTTCATCCAGGCATCGAACTGGTCGGCGGTCATCTTCTGGTCGCCGTTGCTCATCATGAAGCGGTAACTGCCGCGGCCATCCAGTTCCGGGGTCTTCACTTCAACCACCGGGGTTTCGGCAGGGAGTTCGGCCTTGGCCGTCTTCTTGTGGCCGCCGCAGGCCGTCAACAGCACGATCGGCAACAACAGGCTGGCGCAGCGCAGGGTTTGCTTGAGGCTCGGGTGATACATGGCAGGCTCCGTTCTGGACATTCGACAACCAGGCGCCCCCTACGCCTGGAACGGTGGCCGGCGAGCGCCGGCCGTGGGCATCACTCAGCCCGGTGCAGCGGCCCCCAGCCGCTGCTGGTCACTGACCTCCAGCGCCCGCCACTGGCCCTTGCCGAGATCGCCGAGTGTGAGCTCGCCGATCGCAACCCGGACCAGGCGCAGCACCTGCAGGTCGAAGGCCGCCAGCAGGCGACGGATATGGCGGTTGCGGCCCTCGTCGAGGACCACCTCCAGCCAGGCGGTCTTGTCGCCGCTGCGCAGCACGCGCACGGCCAGAGCAAGCAGGAACTCGCCCTCGTCTTCGACACCGGCGCGCAGCGCGGCCAGGGTGTCCTCGTCGGGCAGGCGATCAACCTGCACGTGGTAGGTCTTGTGCGGGCCGGTCTGCGGATCAGTCAGGCGCGCAGCCCACTGCGGATCGTTGCTGAACAGCAGCAGGCCTTCACTGGCCTTGTCCAGGCGACCTACCGGCGCGATCCACGGCAGGCCGGCACCATCGAAGCAGCGGTACACGGTGTCGCGGCCACGCTCGTCCTGCACGGTGGTGACCACCCCGCGCGGCTTGTTGAGCATCAGGTACAGACGTTGCGGTGCGCCCATCGGCTGGCCGTCGACCTCGATCGGCGGCGCCGGGCTGGCAATCGGGAATTCCGGATCACGGACAATGCGCCCGGCGACACGAACACGGCCATCGGCGATCCAGCGCGCGGCCTCGCTGCGCGAGCACACGCCGGCCTTGGACAGCACGCGCGCCAGGCCATGGCGCACGCCAGCGGAAACCGCAGGGGGGGTCGCACGCCCACGCGCAGCGTGGGAGCGGGCAGCGGGGGCAGCAGGTGGGCGGCGCGTACGCAAGCCTCTGCTCCCCGCCGCGCTTACTTCTTGTCGACCGGCTTGGTCTCAGCCGGTACTTCGGCAGCGGCCGGGGTGGCAGCCGGAACCGGACGTGCCTTGACCACGCGTACGCCGCGCGCCTTCATCCAGGCGTCGAACTCTTCGGCGGTCATGCGCTTGCCGTTCTGGCTCATGTCGAAGCGCCACGGCGTGTTGTCGAATTCGGTCTGCGGCTTGTACGCAGCCGGATCATTGGGCTTTACCGCCGGCGCGCTCGGAATCGCCTTGGCGATGTTCTGGCAGCCATCGATGCGCAACCGCTGCAGCACCTGGTCCAGCGACTGCGACGGATCGTAGCTGCTGCCCAGCACGCCACTGGCCATGCCCAGCTGGCTGCTGCGGATGTACAGCTCATCGGCCACCGGGGCGACGGCCGTGGCCGGCAACGGCAGCGGCGAGGCGCTGGTGTTGACCGAGCAATCGACCGCAGCGTGAGCAGCGGGAACCAGAGCCAGCGCCAGAACGGCAGCCGATGCAGAGCGCAGCATGAGGGCATCCACGAAAGGAAGTGACGCGGCGAGTTTAGCAATGCCGCGTCATCTTTCAAGCGCCACTTTCAATGAATACGGCAACTCATTGGTTTCATGGGCAAATCACCGACGAACGGTCACCTTTCCAGCGCTGATTCATCATTACAGGCCGCACAAACAACAAGACCCGGCCGAAGCCGGGTCCTGCTGTGTCTTACTGGCAGAGCGTCAGAACTCAGTTCTGGACGTTCAGCTCGGTACGACGGTTCTTGGCGCGACCTTCCGGATTGTCCGAACCATCCGGGTTGGTGTTCGGCGCAATCGGGCGGCTCTCGCCGTAGCCGATCGGACCGGCCAGACGGCCAGCGTCGACGCCGTTCTTGGTCAGGTAGTTGTACACCGCGGTGGCGCGGCGCTCCGACAGCTTCTGGTTGTAAGCGTCGGTACCCTTCGAGTCGGTGTGACCGGCAACTTCAACGCGCAGATCCGGGTAACGCTTCAGGATCTCGGTGGCTTCGCTCAGGATGGCCACAGCGTCCGGACGCAGGTTCGACTTGTCGAAGTCGAAGTTCACGCCCTTCAGGTCGATCGAGACCGGCACCGGGCAACCGTCCGGACCGATGGTCTGACCCGGCTGCGAGTTCGGGCACTTGTCGTCGCAGTTGTTGACGCCGTCACCGTCGTCATCCAGGTCGGCGCAGCTCGGGGCAACCGGAGCCGGAGCCGGAGCAGCAGCCACCGGGGCCGGGCCCAGCGGGATCACGACGCCGACCGAAGCCAGCACGTCGCCGAACCAGCTTTCGTCGCGCGCGGCGATGCTCTGGTCGTCGAAGTCAGCGCGGTAGGCCACTTCGGCGCGCACAGCAACGCGCTTGTCGAAGGTGGTCTGCAGACCGACGCCGAGCTTGGCGGCAACGTTGCCGTCCTTGCGGTCGGCCGGGCCGTTCGGGCCAGCTGCGTACTCTTCTTCAGACTTCTGGTAGCCCAGGCCGCCCACGATGTAGGGGTTCCAGCCGCGGCCTTCCTTGATGAAGTGGCGACGCAGATCGAACGACACGCCGTACTGCGACCAGTTCTGATCCTGGTTGGCGTCGAAGTTCGGGTTCTGGTAGTTCAGCTCACCATCCAGCGACCAGTTCGGGCTGATGAACTTGCCCAGACCCAGGGTCACGAACGGAGCGTCGTTGGTCAGGCGGTCGCTGTCCTGGAAGTTGAAGCCGGCCGAACCGGTCAGGTACCAGCGGTCATCGAACTCCTGCGCCGACGCAGCCTGGGCGAATGCCAGACCGCCCAGCAGCGCGGCAGTAAGGATCTTCTTGTTCATTGAGTACAGCTCCTATTTCGGGGGTATGAAACCGGTAGAGGCATGGGCCAGCACTACTGCGTCGATGTTCAGACAGCCGATTCAGCACGCCACCGCCGCGAACATTATGCTCAGGCGGGTGAAGGTCATGTTAACAGTCCCGTAACATGTGAAGCGCCGCGCACGACCGGCCACCGGTCCGACGTTGAAACCCTATACAGGATGATGAAAATCCGCAAGACCCGCGCACCACAAGGGTTTGGAAGGGTTTAAGGGCCAGATGCATCAGATTTGTCGCTCGTTATCCCAAAGCGGTTCAGCGCGCGCCCATCGAGGTGAGGAACCTTATGATGCAGACAGGAACCGAGCTGGAGCTGCAATGAAAGCCGTCGCCCTGTGCCGTGACTCCGCCCCTGCCCTGCGTGATCTGGTGGTGCCACCGCCGCAACCGCCGCGTGGCCGTGACCTGCTGATCCGTGTCGAAGCACTTTCCGTCAATCCCGTCGACGGGAAGCTGCGTGCAGCCACGCCGGCCATGTCGCTGGATGCCCCGCGCATTCTCGGCTGGGACGCGGCAGGGGTGGTCGAAGCGATGGGCGAGGAGGCCAGCCTGTTCGCCTCCGGTGACGAGGTCTACTACGCAGGAGATGTCACCCGCCCTGGCTGCAATGCACAGTATCAGCTGGTGGATGAGCGGCTGGTGGCACGCAAACCGACCACCCTCGATTTCGCCGAAGCGGCCGCGCTGCCGCTGACCACCCTCACTGCGTGGGAACTGCTGTTCCAGCGCATGCCCCTGCAGCTTGATGATCGCCGCCACGCTGGCCAGCGCCTGCTGGTGATCGGCGGTGCCGGCGGCGTCGGCTCGATGGCGATCCAGCTGGCCCACCACGCGGGGTTTGAGGTCATTGCCACCGCCTCGCGTGAAGCCTCGATCGACTGGTGCCGGCGGATGGGCGCCCAGCATGTCATCGACCATCGCCAGCCCCTGTTGCCGCAGCTGCAGGCGCTCGGCATCGACGAAGTGCAGGTGGCACTCAACCTGGCCGACACCGATCACTACTGGGACGAACTGGGCCAGCTGCTGGCACCACAGGGTCATGTAGGCCTGATCGTGGAACCCCGCGGTCCGCTGCGCATCGGCGATCCCTACAAGGCCAAGTGCATCGGCATCCATTGGGAATTCATGTTCGCCCGCGCGCGCTTTGCCACCGCCGACCGCATTGAGCAGCACCGCATCCTCAATCGGGCCGCCAGCATGATCGACGCGGGCCAGCTGCGCGGCACGCTGAGCGAAGTGCTGGGCCCGATCAATGCGGCCAACCTGGACGCCGCCCATCAGCGTCTGGCCGGCGGCCGCACCATCGGCAAGCTGGCGCTGGCCGGCTGGGACGACTGATTCAGCGCGCTCCGCCTGTCGCAGTGGATTGGCCGACATCTGTATCTATTGAACGGCCCGTTTCGGGGATAGGGTGGAAACAGATTCCCATCCCTCGAGCCTGCCATGCCCTCCGCCCTGCCCCTGCGCCTGCTGCAACTGATCATCGGCCTGTTCCTCTACGGCTTCGGCGCCTCGCTGATGATCCGCGCCGCGATCGGTGTCGCGCCGTGGGACGTGCTGTCGCAGGGCATCGCTGCGCAGACGCCGTTGTCGTTCGGCCTGGCCACCAACGTGATCGGCGCGCTGGTGCTGCTGCTGTGGTGGCCGCTGCGGCAGAAGCCCGGTGTCGGTACCGTGCTCAACGTGATGCTGATCGGCCCTTCGGCCCAGTTCGGACTGTGGCTGCTGCCACCGGCGGTCGGCCTGGGCTGGCAGGTGGCGATGTTCTGCGCCGGCATGCTGCTGGTGGCGCTGGCCACCGGCCTGTACATCGGCGCCAGGCTGGGCCCCGGCCCGCGCGATGGCCTGATGACGGGACTGCACGCGCGCACCGGCTGGCCGATCTGGAAGGTGCGCAGCCTGATTGAAGGCAGCGTGCTGCTGCTGGGTTGGTGGCTGGGCGGCAATGTCGGCGTCGGCACGCTCGCCTTCGCGTTGCTGATCGGACCATTGTGCGGGGTCACCCTTGGCTGGTTCGGGATCGGCCGCGCACCGGTAGTGCCGGCCGCTGGCCGGCAACCGCAATCGCCCTGAGCTGACCGGTAGGCCGGGCATGGCCCGGCGCCACCGAGCGAGCAGCCCTTGCTCCGGGCGCCGTTTCGCGGCACCCTTCGCGCTTCCGTACGCAAGCGTATCGACATGTCGCCAGCCAACGAAAGCGCCTTCCCCCACCTGTTCGCCCCGCTGGACCTGGGCTTCACCCAGCTGCGCAACCGGGTGCTGATGGGCTCGATGCACACCGGCCTGGAGGACCGCGCGCGCGACTTCCCGCGCCTGGCCGCCTACTTCGCAGAACGCGCCGAAGGCGGCGTTGGCCTGATCGTCACCGGCGGCTTCGCGCCGAACGTGGTGGGCTGGCTCAAGCCCTTCGGCGGCAAATTGTCCTGGCCATGGGAAGTGCGCCCGCACCGGCAGCTGACCGCCGCCGCGCACCAGCACGGCGCGAAGATCTGCCTGCAGCTGCTGCACGCCGGGCGCTATGCCTATCACCCGCTGTCGGTGGCGCCGTCGAAGCTGAAGGCACCGATCAATCCGTTCACCCCGCGCGCCTTGTCGGCCAGCGGTGTCGAGCGGCACATCGCCGACTATGCACGCAGCGCGAAGCTGGCCCGCGAAGCCGGCTACGACGGCGTGGAAGTGATGGGCTCGGAGGGCTACCTCATCAACGAGTTCATCGCCCCGCGCACCAACAAGCGCAGCGACCGCTGGGGTGGTAATGCCGCACAACGCATGCGCTTCGCGGTTGAGATCGTGCGCCGCATCCGCGAAGCCTGCGGCCCGGATTTCATCATCATCTACCGCCTGTCGCTGGTCGACCTGGTCGAAGACGGCAGCAACTGGGAAGAGATCGTGCAGCAGGCCCAGGCCATCGAGGCCGCCGGTGCGACGATCCTCAATTCCGGCATCGGCTGGCATGAAGCGCGCATTCCGACCATTGCCACGTCGGTACCGCGTGGCGCATTCGCCGCGGTCACCGCCAAGCTCAAGCCGCATGTGTCATTGCCGCTGGTGGCGACCAACCGCATCAACATGCCCGAGGTCGCCGAACGCATCCTCGCCGATGGCGGTGCCGACATGGTGTCGCTGGCCCGTCCGCTGCTGGCCGACCCGCAGTGGCCGAACAAGGCCCGCGCCGGCCGCGCCGAAGCCATCAACACCTGCATCGCCTGCAACCAGGCCTGCCTGGACCACGTGTTCGAGAACAAGCTGGCCAGTTGCCTGGTCAACCCGCGCGCCGCCCACGAGACCGAGCTGGTCTATACCCCGACCACCGCACCGAAGCGGGTGGCCGTGGTCGGCGCCGGCCCGGCCGGCCTGGCCTGCGCTACGGTCGCTGCCGAACGCGGCCACCAGGTCACCCTGTTCGACGCCAGCGAGGAGATCGGTGGCCAGTTCAACGTGGCCAAGCGCATTCCCGGCAAGGAAGAGTTCCACGAGACGCTGCGCTATTTCCGCCACAAGCTGGGCGAGACCGGCGTGCAGCTGCGCTTGGGCACCCGTGCCGACGTGGCCAGCCTGGCCGGTTTCGATGAAGTGGTGCTGGCCACCGGCATCGTGCCGCGCAAGGTCGACTTCCCCGGTGCCGACCACGCCAAGGTGGTGAACTACCTGGACGTACTGCTGGGCCGGGTCGAGGTGGGTGGCAGTGCGGCCATCATCGGTGCCGGCGGCATCGGCTTCGATGTCGGCGAGTTCCTTGCCCATGACGGCCCCTCGCCGTCGCTGGACCCGCAGCGCTGGATGGCCGAATGGGGCGTGGATGCCACCTTCGAGGCCCGCGGTGCACTGGCCCGCCCGGCGGTGGAGGCGTCGCCGCGCAGGCTGTGGCTGCTGCAGCGCAGTGCCGGCAAGCCCGGTGCACGCCTGGGCAAGACCACCGGCTGGATCCACCGCGCCACGCTGAAGGCCAAGGGCGTGCGCATGCTGGGTGGTGTCGAGTATCTGGGCGTGGACGATGCGGGCCTGCGCATCCGCGTGGACGGCAGCGAACAGCTGCTGCCGGTCGACCACGTGGTGATCTGTGCCGGCCAGGAACCGCAGCGCGCGCTGCAGGCCGAACTGCAGGCCGCGGGCATCACCGCGCACTTGATCGGTGGTGCAGATGTGGCCGCCGAACTCGATGCAAAACGTGCGATCGATCAGGGCAGCCGACTCGCCGCCGCGCTCTGATGAGCACCTGAATGGGGGCCGGAATATGATTTCCGTCACCGGCCCCCAAGCTGAATGTCAAGCCGGACGATTCAGGATGCGTTCGGCAATGCCCCCCTACCTTGCGCCGACTTTCTGCTCACCAGCCAGTTTCCGGTGAGCCGGTGCGGACCCCGCCGATCGATCCACGATCGTGTTCTTGGGGCCGCCCACGGGGCAGCCCCGATGGCCGCCTCCCCATGACGCCAAGTCGTACCCCGCCTCCAGCAGCCTGCGCTGCCGGAACCGCCAGGTGCGTCCCACACGGAGCAAGGAGTTATATGAAACTGGCCTGGATTCTCTGGCTGTCGCAGTTGCTGCCGCAGCCGGCCGCTGATTCATTATGTTTGAGCACCACCGTTTACCTGGAAGCCCGCGACCAGACCCTGCGTGGCCAGCAGGCCGTGGCCGAGGTCGCCCTGCGTCGCCTCGACAGTGGCCTGTGGGGCGACTCGATGTGCCAGGTGGTGACCGCGCGCAAGCAGTTCGCCCCCACCATCGTCTCCCCCGGCACCCAGCTGGGCAACGATGCGGCGTGGAGTGAGGCGATGGACGTGGCCTTCGACGCCGAGCGCAACTGGGCGCTGCCGGCCGGCGAGCGCCGCGAGATCGTGCCTGGCGCCAGCCACTTCGCTGCGCTGGCCATTGCCAGCCCGAACTGGCGAAACGCCTACCAGGTGGCCACCATCGGCGATCACACCTTCTACAAAGTGCAGAACCTCAAGCCCCGGCAGTCGTAACGATCCGTTGCCGGTGGCAGCGTTGCCGCGTGCCGCTGGGCTCTGGGATAGTGGTGGTTTCCCGCCACACCCCGCCTGGAGTTCCCATGAAGCTGTACAGCAAGCCCGGTGCCTGTTCCACCGCCGACCACATCGCCCTGCAGTGGACCGGCCAGCCGTTCGAAGTCGAACTGCTGAACAAGGACACCCTGAAGGGTCCGGAATTCCTCAAGATCAATCCGGCCGGCGCGGTACCGGCGATCGTCGATGGCGACTTCGTGCTGGTGCAGAACGCGGCGATCATGGGCTACATCGCCGACAGCTACCCGCAGGCCGGTCTCGGCGGCGATGGCAGCCCGCGCCAGCGCGCTGAAGCCACCCGCTGGCTGGCCTTCGTCAACTCC
The DNA here is from genome assembly GCF_003428825.1 of Stenotrophomonas sp. G4. Classification (NCBI taxonomy): domain Bacteria; kingdom Pseudomonadati; phylum Pseudomonadota; class Gammaproteobacteria; order Lysobacterales; family Lysobacteraceae; genus Stenotrophomonas; species Stenotrophomonas sp. G4. The sequence goes on along the minus strand of NZ_CP031741.1, from coordinate 945,892 downwards.
GACGTGCACCCGGCGTTCTCGCCGCTGTTCGCGCCGGGCAAGTTCATCGCCGATGAAGGCCAGCACGACGCGATCCGCGCCGCCGCGCACAAGCGCCTGCGCGGCCTGTTCGAGACCGCCGACAGGCAGCTGGCCGACAAGCCGTGGCTGGCCGGCTTCCGCAGCTTCGCCGATCCCTACTTCTACATCACCCTGCGCTGGGCGGCCGGCACCAAGGTCGACCTGTCGGGCCTGGACAACCTGGCCGCCTACAAGGCGCGCATGGACGCCGATCCGGGCGTGCAGGCGGTGCTGAAGGCCGAAGGCCTGGCCTGATGGAACCGGGGTCGGATCCGTCTGCGCAGCAGGCGGCTCCGACCCCATTGGTGCCATCGGCGCGGTCAGCCGATTTCGCGGATCACTTCGCCCTTCGCATCGCGCAGGAACGTCGGCACCACTTCAACCTGCAACGTATTCGACACCGGGTAGGTCCCGCGTTGCGGCCGCACGCCATGCCAGGCCTGCAGCGCCGCCTCATCCAGTATCCAGCGCACGTTGTCGTCCTCGACCGCGAGCGCGCCATCGGCGGCCGGCATGAACTCCCATTGCCGTTCGCGGCTGACCAGCGTCAGTGCCTTGCCGTGGCGCAGGCGCAGTGGCAGCAGCTCACCCACACTGCCGACCTGCCCGGCCCCCAGCACCAGCGTGGTGATACCCGCCGTCTGCCGCCAGTCCAGCGTCTCGATGAACAACATGCCGGTACTGGACCCCTCACGCTCGCTGCCGGCCTGCACCCGCGCAGCCAGCGCCGGATCGTCCAGCAGATTGCCGCGATGCAGATCGGTGATCCACAGCGGCATCGCGTCCTCAAGCACCTGCAGGACACCGCGCGTGGACCAGCGCTTGATCGCGTCCATTTCCTCGTCGGTCAACCCCACCACCTGCAGGAACTGCAGCTGCCCGTTGGCAGTGTCGCGCGCCGGCAACTGCGGATCGGCAACGAACGCCAGATGGCAGAGACGGGTGTCGGTCTCCAGCGCGATCGGGCCATTGGCGTTGAGGTGGTGGCCATCCTCGAACACATTGCCGCTGCTGAACACGTAGCGCGCCAGATTCTGCAGCAGGTTCATCGGCCACGCAGGCGGCGTGCTGCCTGCATCCTCACCCTTGTCCGCAGCCAGGCGGAACGTCAGCTCGAAACCATAGCCACTGGTGGCCGCATCACTGCTCTCTTTTGCATACAGTTCTGACAGGCCGTAGGTGATGTAGTGCCAATGCGGAACCGGTGATTCCGCCCAGTACACGCTGATGCCGTCGAGCGGATCCTGGCCACCCAGCGTGTACGGCAACGCGGTACCGAAGTGACGCGGCTCCTGGCCGGCGTACAGCGGTGCCAGCGCGGCATTGATCGCATCCCAACCGGGGGTATCGGTGTCGTCCTGCATGCGGGGCTCCTGGGCGGAAAAAGAACGGACCACTTTACCCCGGGTGTCAGCCGGGCACGACCTCTGCCGTGACCGGTGCCATCGAGATCTGCATCTCCTGCCACCAGCGCTGGGCCAGCGCCGGGCTGCGTGCCTTGCCGATCGCGGCGATCATTTCCGGGCACAGTTTTTCCAGGGCGACCGCGTCGGTACAGCGCTCGATCTTCAACTGCATGAAGTAGCCTTTCAGGCCCAGATGCCGGCGCACGGCATCGCTCATCGCGTCGTACAACTGCTGGTACAGCGCCGGATCCTGCTCGCGGCCGCTGCACAGCCCGCGCTGCGGAGCAGGTTCGGCCCTGCCGCCGACCACTTCGATCAGGCCCAGTGCAGCCAGCTGCTGCAGCGCATCCGGCGGCGCGCGCAGTCCTTCGAACAAACCGCGCAGTTCGCTTTCATCGCGCTGGCCGTCAACCATCAACAGGATCGAACGCAGCGCCGCCGGCAGGCGCCGGGCACGATCTTCGATTTCCTGTCGGCCAGCGGCCGTCTTGGCATGCAGCAGTGCCATAGCTCCCCCTCCCTTCGATGCGATACGCATGCGCGCCCTTGCGGGCACGCCCCCCTGTTCGTCATCCCCGGGTGGCACGCGCGTTCCCCGGCGCGTGCCGCGTGTTGCAGGTCGATGACAGGCGGAGCTTAGCGCATGTCCTGGCAGGCTTGGGTAGCGCCAGGCCGTGCCTGGCGGCTTTGCCGCGCTTTGCGCTCGCCGGGCATGGCCCGGCGCTACCACCCCGATCAGCGTCCCAGCGCGCGGCGGATCTCTTCCAGCGCCCCCGGGTCGTCCAGCGTCGACAGGTCGCCGGGGTCGCGCTGCTCGGCCAATGCCTGCAACGAGCGACGCAGCAGCTTGCCCGAACGGGTCTTGGGCAGCGCGTTGACCACATGGATGTGCGCCGGCCGCGCCACCGCACCCAGCGAGGCGGTCACCGTGGCCATCATCTCGGCCACCACTGCGGCCGGGTCTTCGCCATCGAGCCCCTGCTTGAGGGTGACGAACACCAGCGGCACCTGCCCCTTCAATTCGTCCTTCACCCCGATCACCGCTGCCTCGGCCACGCGCGGGTGACTGGAGATGGCCTCTTCGATCTCACGCGTGCCCAGACGGTGCCCGGCCACGTTGATCACATCGTCGGTGCGGCCGAGGATGAAGGTATAGCCATCGTCATCGCGGATGGCCCAGTCCAGCGAGCTGTACAGCAGTTCCTTGAAGTGGCTGAAGTAGCTCTGCAGGAAGCGGCTGTCGTCATTCCAGACCGTGCTCATGCAGCCCGGCGGCAACGGCGGCGTCATCACCAGCACACCCTTCTGCCCGGCAGCCACCTCTTCACCGGTGTTCTCGTCGATCACCTTCATCCGGTAGCCGAGATTGGGGAACCCGGGCGAGCCGAACCGCACCGGCTTCATGTCCAGCCCAGGCAGCAGGGTCAATGCCGGCCAACCGGTTTCGGTCTGCCAGTAGTTGTCGATGATCGGCTTGCCCAGCGCGTCGCTGATCCAGTGCGCGGTCGGCTCGTCCAGCGGCTCGCCGGCCAGGAACAGATACTTCAGCGCATCCAGGTCGTGGCGGTGGATGAAATCGGCATCGTGCTTCTTCAGCACGCGGATCGCCGTCGGCGAAGAGAACATCGTGCGCACGTTGTACTGCTCGCACAACGCCCACCAGATGCCCGGATCGGGGTTGGTCGGCAGCCCTTCGTACAGCAGCGAGGTGCAGCCGCCGATCAACGGGCCATACACGTTGTAGGAATGGCCCACGGCCCAGCCGACATCGGAGGTGGAGAACATCACCTGTCCCGGCCTGCAGTCGAACACGGTCTGCATCGACTGCGCCATCGCCACCGCATAGCCACCGACATCGCGCTGCACGCCCTTCGGCTTGCCGGTGGTGCCGGAGGTATACAGCAGGTAGCTGGGCTCGCTCGATTCCAGCCATTGCACCGGCACATCGATCTGCCCGATCTGCGCACGCAGGGTGGCGTACTCGACGTCGCGCCCTTCGATGCGGGGCTCGGCCGGGTCCAGCCCGCGCGAAACGATCAGCACGTGCGGCGGCGGACTGCTGGCTTCGGCGCAGGCGGCATCGACCATCGCCTTGTACGGAATGAGCTTGCCGCCACGCATGCCGGCATCGGCAGCGATCAGCAGCTTCGGCTTGGCATCGTCGATGCGCAGCGCGAGGTTGTGCGCAGCGAAGCCACCGAACACCACCGAGTGCACCGCACCGATACGTGCACAGGCAAGCATGGCGAACACGGCCTCGGCCATGTTCGGCATGTAGATCACCACGCGGTCGCCGTGGCCGACGCCAAGGTGCTTCAGCACGGCGGCGAAGTCGTTCACTTCTCGATACAGCTGGCGATAGGTGATTTCGCGGGTGCTGTTGGTTTCGGTGGAGATGGCGACCAGTGCGAGCTGGTCCGGGCGGTCGGCCAGATGCCGGTCGACGGCGTTGTAGCAGAGGTTGGTTTCACCGCCCACGAACCAGCGCCGGAACGGCGGGTTGCTGTAGTCGAGCACCTGTTGCGGCGGCTTGTGCCAATGGATGCGCTTGGCTTCCTCGCCCCAGAATGCCTCCGGCTCGTCGATCGAGCGGCGGTAGGTTTCCTCGTAGTTCATGACGCAGCCCTCCCAGACAAAGTCATGGCTTCGAGCATAGTCCGGCGCTGGCGCGTGGGCCGCCCTACCTTGGTAGGGGGTGTGTTGCCGGCAGGGCTGCGCCCTGCACCCGCCGAAGCAACGGCAACGGCAACGGCAACGGCAACAGCAAGAGCGTGCATTCCTTGGGATGGCGGGGTGGGGCCGGTTGCGGGGGACGCCGTGAATACGTCCATGTAGGCTCGGTCGCGCCATCCATGGCGCTCACGCCCCCGCAACCGGACCCACCCCGCCTTCGACAACTTCGCGCCGCTGTTGGGCTGCTGTTGGTAGCTGTCGACCTTGGTCGACACGTAGATCCACGCCATGCGTGGATGCTTTTCGTTCACTTGTCGAAATATTCGATTCCGATGGATTTGATCCACGCAAAGCGCGCACAGACCTCCGTCACCGGAGATCTGTCGAAGGCGGGGCGGTGTGGGTTGGCAGGACCGTTGGCGCCATGGATGGCGCCATCGAGCCCCCATGGATGGGTTTACGGCGTGTCCTGCCAACCCACACCGCCCCGCCCAACACGCAGAAAACCAGATCTGCCTTGGCTTTAGACGTTGCTTCGGTTCGTAGCAGGTGCAGGGCGCAGCCCTGCCGAATACCCTACCCTTCTAGAACGGAGTCGCAGATTCGAACGCGAGCGCCTCGCCCGTCACCGGATGAGTGAACTGCAGTTTGCGCGCATGCAGGCACACGCGCTGCGCGGCCTCTGCGCCATACAGCACGTCGCCGATGATCGGATGACCCAGGCTGGCCATGTGCAGGCGCAGCTGATGGCTGCGGCCGGTGACCGGCTCCAGTTCAACGCGCGTTCGTTGCGCCTCGGTGTCACGCGACAGTACCCGCCATCGGGTCAGTGCTGGCTTGCCGCGTTCGTGGTCGACCATCTGCCTGGGCCGGTTCGGCCAGTCGACGATCAGTGGCAGGTCCACTTCACCGGTATCCTCTTCCAGCAGCCCCTGCACGATGGCTTCATAACGCTTGCCCACCTGGCGCTTCTCGAACTGCATCGACAGCGCTACCTGCATGTCCTTGCCGCGCGCGTGCAACAGCAGGCCAGAGGTGACCTGGTCCAGGCGATGCACGGTCAACGCATCGGCATACACCGCCTGCAGCCGTGCGACCACGCAGTCCTGGTTCTCCGCCAAGCGGCCGGGCACGGACAGCAGGCCGGCCGGCTTATCGGCCACCAGCAGCGCGTCGTCGATGTAATGCAGAAGGATCATGTCGTTGCCAGGTACTCCATACGAAAACGGGGAAGCCGAAGCCTCCCCGTTTCCTGCGTACCGGCCAACGGCCGGTACCTGCCCTGATGGAAAAGGTGCCGGCAGGGTGCCGGCACCGACCGCATCAACCCAGCAGGTGGGCGACGCCGGCGCGCTCTTCTTCCAGCTCGGCCAGGGTCTTGTCGATGTACTTCTGGCTGAAGTCGTCGACCGGCAGATCCTTGACCAGGGTGTACTCGCCGTTCTGGGTGGTGACCGCGAAGCCGAAGATCACGCCTTCCGGAATGCCGTAGGAACCGTCGGACGGCACGCCCATGGTGACCCACTTGCCGTTGCTGCCCAGCACCCAGTCACGCACGTGGTCGATCGCTGCGTTGGCCGCCGAAGCTGCCGAGGACGAGCCGCGGGCTTCGATGATCGCCGCGCCGCGCTTGCCGACGGTCGGGATGAAGGTGTTCGCATTCCACTCCTGGTCGTTGATCGCATCGGCGATCGACGCACCATCGGCGGTGGCGAAACGGTAGTCCGGGTACATGGTCGGGCTGTGGTTGCCCCACACCACCAGCTTCTCCATGCCGGCGACCGGCTTGCCGAGCTTGGTCGACAGCTGGCTCAGCGCACGGTTGTGGTCCAGGCGCAGCATGGCGGTGAAGTTGCGCGGGTTCAGGTCCGGCGCCGACTTCATGGCGATGTAGGCGTTGGTGTTGGCCGGGTTGCCGACCACCAGCACCTTCACGTCACGCTTGGCGACCTTGTTCAGTGCGGCGCCCTGGGCGGTGAAGATCTTGGCGTTTTCCAGCAGCAGATCCTTGCGCTCCATGCCCGGGCCGCGCGGACGTGCGCCGACCAGCAGGGCGATGTCGGCGTCCTTGAAGGCGACTTCAGCGTCGTCGGTACCGACCATGCCGGCCAGCAGCGGGAACGCGCAGTCTTCCAGCTCCATCATCACGCCCTTCAGGGCGGCCTGGGCCTTGTCGACCGGCAGCTCCAGCAGCTGCAGGATGACCGGCTGGTCCTTGCCCAGCATTTCACCGGAGGCGATACGGAACAGCAGGGCGTAGCCGATCTGGCCGGCGGCGCCGGTCACGGCAACACGAACAGGTGCTTTCATGGGGATTTCCTCTGCTAAGAAGCTAAGTAGCGTTGTGGGAGATGGCCGCGCGGGCGGGGACAGGCCTGGCGGGGCGGCCGCAACATGGAAACGGCCCCCTCTGCAGGGGGCCGTCCGGGTATTGGATCAGGCGGCGAGGATCTTGTTCCACTCACCCACGCGCTCTGCCTGGGCGGCGAGCACGGCGTCGGTGTCGCCTTCCAGGGTGATCGAATGGATCACGTCGCCCTGCTTGACCGAATCAACGATCGCCTGGCCTTCCAGGACCTGGCCGAACACGGTGTGCTTGCCGTCCAGCCAATCGGTCTTGATGTGGGTGATGAAGAACTGGCTGCCATTGGTGTTCGGGCCGGCGTTGGCCATCGACAGCGAGCCGACCTGGTGCTTCACACCATTCTTCTCGTCTTCGAACTTGTAGCCCGGGCCGCCGGTGCCGCGACCCTGCGGGCAGCCGCCCTGGATCATGAAATCGGGGATCACGCGGTGGAAGATCAGGCCGTCATAGAAGCCGCGCTTGACCAGGTTCACGAAGTTGGCGACCGTCAGCGGCGCCTTGTCGGCGAACAGCTCGACCTTGATCGGGCCCTGGGTGGTGTCGAAAGTGGCGATGAGGGACATGCAGATCCTTGGGATGCGGGGTGTGTAATCAGCCCCATAAGGATACACCTCCCCCGTGGCATGGGCGGCTTCGACCATGTGCGCAGGCAGGGTCTTCAGCCTGTGGACGGGCAGCGCCGGGGGGCAGGCTGAATGGGGGCCTCAGCAGTCCTGAAATCCAGGTTTTCGCCAATCGTCAAGTTCGACGTATAATGTTGGACTTCTTTTTCCAAATCCGGCGCCGACTGGCCCCCTTTCGTATGTCCATCGAAAATCTTCGCAACATCGCCATCGTCGCTCACGTCGACCATGGCAAGACCACCCTGGTCGACCAGCTGCTGAAGCAGTCCGGCACCCTGTCCGAGCGTACCGTCCTCGCCGAGCGCGTGATGGACAGCAACGACCAGGAAAAGGAACGCGGCATCACCATCCTGGCCAAGAACACCGCCATCACCTGGGAAGACAAGAAGACCGGCATCAAGAACCGGATCAACATCGTCGACACCCCCGGACACGCCGACTTCGGCGGCGAGGTCGAGCGCGTGCTGTCGATGGTCGACACCGTGCTGATCCTGGTCGACGCGATGGACGGCCCGATGCCGCAGACCCGCTTCGTCACCCAGAAGGCCTTCGCGATGGGCTTCAAGCCGATCGTCGTGGTCAACAAGGTCGACCGTCCGGGCTCGCGTCCGGAGTGGGTGATCGACCAGGTCTTCGACCTGTTCGACAAGCTCGGCGCCACCAATGAGCAGCTGGACTTCCCGATCGTCTACGCCTCGGCCCTGAACGGCTACGCCGGCCTGGAAGACACCGTGCGCGACGGCGACATGACCCCGCTGTACGAAGCGATCATGCAGCACGCACCGAAGCCGGAAGTGGACCCGGAAGGTCCGTTCCAGATGCGCATCAGCCAGCTGGACTACAACAACTTCGTGGGCGTGATCGGCATCGGCCGCATCCAGCGCGGCACCCTGAAGAAGAACATGCAGGTCGCGGTGATCGACCGTGAAGGCAAGAAGCGCAACGGCAAGGTCGCCCAGGTGCTGGGCTTCCTGGGCCTGGAGCGGATCGAGCAGGACACCGCCGAAGCCGGTGACATCGTCGCCATCTCCGGTATTCCGGAGCTGACCATCTCCGACACCCTGTGCCACCCGGACACCCCGGAAGCGCTGCCGGCACTGACCGTCGACGAGCCGACCATCTCGATGACCTTCCAGGTCAACAACTCGCCGTTCGCCGGCAACAAGGACCTGTCCGGTGGCAAGTTCCTGACCAGCCGCCAGATCAAGGACCGCCTGGACCGCGAGCAGGTCCACAACGTGGCCCTGAAGGTTGAACAGCTGGAAGACGCCGACAAGTTCCTGGTCTCCGGCCGTGGCGAACTGCACCTGTCGGTGCTGATCGAGAACATGCGTCGTGAAGGCTACGAGCTGGCCGTGTCGCGCCCGGAAGTGATCATCAAGCAGATCGACGGCCAGGCCATGGAGCCGATCGAGCAGCTGGTGGTGGACATCGAAGAAGTCCACCAGGGCGGCGTGATGGAAAAGCTGGGCACCCGCAAGGGCCAGCTGAAGAACATGGAATCGGACGGCAAGGGCCGTGTGCGCCTGGAATACCAGATCCCGGCCCGTGGCCTGATCGGCTTCCAGAACGAGTTCAAGACCCTCACCCAGGGTTCGGGCCTGCTGTTCCACGTGTTCGACCATTACGGCCCGAAGGAACAGGGCGCCATCGCCAAGCGCATCAACGGCGTGATGATCGCCAATGCGCCGGGCACCACCCCCGCGTACTCGCTGGGCCCGCTGCAGGAACGCGGCAAGCTGTTCGCTGCTGAAGGCGACAACGTGTATGAAGGTCAGCTGGTCGGCATCCACTCCAAGGACAACGACCTGACCGTCAACGCGATCAAGACCAAGCCGCTGACCAACATGCGCGCTTCGGGCAAGGACGATGCGATCCAGCTGACCCCGGCGATCAAGTACTCGCTGGAACAGGCCCTGGACTTCATCGAAGACGACGAGCTGGTCGAGATCACCCCCAAGGAGATCCGTCTGCGCAAGAAGTTCCTGACCGAAAGCGACCGCAAGAAGAACTCGCGCGGCGGCTGATCCAGCGAACCGTGAGCCAGAACGGCTACAACCCGGATCCACACCGGCATCCGGGCCTCCATGTCATCGCCTTGCTCGAAGCGAGCAAGGCGATGCTGGCGTTGTTGGCGGCCACCGGGCTGGAAATCCTCGGCCCGCAGCCGCTTCGCGACGGCGTCAATGCCCTGATCCGGCGTTTCAGCCTGGACCCGGATCACGGCACCCTGCCCTCGCTGTTGAACATGATCAGCCCCGACGCGGTGCACCTGGCCGCGGCGGCGATGATCGGCTACGGCCTGCTGCACCTGGTCGAAGCCTGGGGGTTGTGGAAAGCCAGGGCATGGGCCTCCTGGCTGGGCTGCCTGACCGCCTCCATCTACCTGCCTTTCGATATCTACGCGATCGTCCGTCATCCCGGCTGGGCCTCGTGGATGGTGCTGGCGATCAACCTGGTCGTCGTCTACGTGCTGGCGCGCGACCTGCGCAAGCGCCGCCACTGAGCAGCCGCTACACTGGGGATCGGAGCCGTCGAAGCTGCCCCATGCGCCTGTCCTTGCCGCCCCTCCTGTCCTTCCTTATCGTCGCGTTGCCTGCGGGGCTGGCTGCTGGCTGCAGCCCGGCCGCGTCCACCGCGCATGCCGGTGAACCCGGCAACAGCTCTATGCCTTTCCCCTACGCCGAGACCGAAGTCTCCGACCTGCAGGCGCGGATGGTCGCCGGTGAGCTCGACAGCGTCACCCTGACCGGCGCCTACCTCAAGCGCATCGCCGCCCTGGACCGCACCGGGCCACGCCTGCGCGCGGTGATCGAACTCAACCCCGATGCCCTGAAGGAAGCCGCACAGCGCGACCAGGAGCGCCGTGCCGGCCGCCTGCGCGGACCCCTGCATGGCATCCCGATCCTGCTGAAGGACAACATCAACGCCGCGCCGATGGCCACCAGTGCCGGCTCGCTGGCCCTGCAGGGCTTCCGCCCCGGCGATGCCTACCTGGTCCGCCGCCTGCGCGAAGCGGGCGCCGTGGTGCTGGGCAAGACCAACCTCAGCGAGTGGGCCAACTTCCGCGGCAACGACTCGATCTCCGGCTGGAGTGCGCGCGGCGGCCAGACCCGCAACCCCTACCGCCTCAGCCATTCGCCCTGTGGCTCCAGCAGCGGCAGCGCAGTGGCCGTGGCCGCCAACCTGGCCAGCGTGGCCATCGGCACTGAAACCGATGGCAGCATCGTCTGCCCCGCCGCGATCAACGGCGTGGTCGGCCTGAAACCGACCGTCGGCCTGGTCAGCCGCGAAGGCATCATCCCGATCTCCTTCAGCCAGGACACTGCGGGCCCGATGACCCGCAGCGTCGCCGACGCCGCCGCCGTGCTGACCGCCATCGCTGGCCGCGATGACGCCGATCCCGCCACTGCGACCATGCCCGGCCGCGCAGTCTACGACTACACCGCACGGCTGGATCCGCAGGGCCTGCGCGGCAAGCGCATCGGCCTGCTGCAGACCCCGCTGCTGAAGTACCGCGGGATGCCGCCACTGGTTGAGCAGGCGGTCGCTGAACTGCGCCGCGCCGGCGCGGTGGTGGTGCCGGTGGAACTGCCCCACCCGGATGCCTGGGCCGAAGCCGAGCGCATCGTGCTGCTGTACGAATTCAAGGCGGGGCTGGAGCGCTACCTCAACACCTACCAGGCGCCACTGCGCAGCCTGGCCGGGCTGATCGCCTTCAACGAGGCGCACAAAGGCCAGGAACTGGGCCTGTTCGGCCAGGAGCTGCTGCAGGAAGCCCAGGCGACTCCAGGCCTGGGCGATCCCGTCTACATCCGCGCGCGCAGCGATGCGCGGCGACTGGCGGGCCCGGAAGGCATCGACGCCGTGCTGGCATCGCAGAAACTGGATGCACTGGTCGCACCGACGACCGGTGTGGCCTGGCCCCTGCGCAGCACCGGCGATGACTTCCCCGGCGAGAGCTACAGTGTTGCCGCCGTCGCCGGCTACCCCAGCCTGAGCGTGCCGATGGGCCAGATCGATGGCCTGCCTGCAGGACTGTTGTTCATGGGCACGGCCTGGAGCGAGCCGAAGCTGATCGAGATGGCCTACGCGTATGAGCAGCGCACGCGCGCCCGGCGCCCACCGCACTTCGATACCGATACCTTGATCGAATCCGGCGACCCCTGACCCAATGGATGGTAGCGCCGGGCCGTGCCCGGCGAGCGCAGCGGCACTCTGCAATCCGCCGGGCATGGCCCGGCGCTACCATTCCGGGCGCGGCTCCGCCGGCGCGATGGCCGCCTCACCATCCTCCGCACCGGGTGAACGCACATCGGCGCTGCCTGCACGCCGCATCCGCGGCATATCCAGCTCATCGTCCCGCTGCAGGCGCGCGCGCACCTGCGGCAGCGCTTGCGGATGTTCGCGTGCGAGGAAATCCAGCATGCGTTCGCGCACCAGGCAGCGCAGGTCGAACGCATCACCGGAACTGCGTGCGCTGACCAGCAGCCGCACCTGGATCGCGCGCTCGCTGGTCTCGGTCACCTGCGTCACGCACACCCGTCCATCCCACAGCGGCTGGCCCTGGCAGATGCGTTCCAGCTCGGCACGTATCGCCGCGATCGGCGCACGGTAGTCCAGCCACAGGAAGGCCGTACCCAGCAGGTCGGCACTGCGTCGTGTCCAGTTCTGGAACGGGTGCTCGATGAACCAGGTCAGCGGCACCACCATCCGCCGCTCATCCCAGATGCGCACCACCACGTAGCTGCTGCCGATCTCTTCGATGCGCCCCCATTCGCCCTCGACGATCACCACATCATCGAGCCGGATCGGCTGCGTCACCGCGATCTGCAGGCCGGCGATCAGATTGCCGAACACCGGCTTGGCGGCGATACCCGCCACCAGGCCGATCAGGCCCGCCGACGCCAACAGTGCGGCGCCGATCTTCTGCACCATCGGGAAGGTCAGCAGCACCAGCGAAGCACCGAGCACGATGATGCCGCCCATCAGCACGCGGCTGAGCACTCGCGTCTGGGTCTGGATGCGGCGCGCCTCGAGGTTGTCCGAGACATCGATCGGATGGCTGCGCAGGATCGCCCGCTCACCCGCCGCAACGCCTCGCACCAGCAACCAGATGAAGCAGGCGGTCAGGGCGATGTGCAGCACGCGCAGCAGTTGATCGAGTGTATGTTCCGGCAGTGGCGTAGCCTGCAGCGCCGGCACCAGCAGCAGCACGGGTAGTGCAAGGGCCAGCGGCGGTCCGATCACCCGGCCGATGCGCGCACGGCGCCGGTCACGCCCGCGCAGGCGACGGTACATGGCCAGTACGGCCCAGGCCCCCAGACCGCCAACCACCAGGGCGCTGCCGATCGGCCACAGGTACTGCTGCAGCTGTTGCCAGACCACCATGCATCCTCGCTGTAAGCACCAAGCTCCAGCGTGGCCCATGCACCATGAGCACAATGTCAGTCGTTCGTAAGCAGAATGTAGGCGGGGGTGTTCGGCAGGGCTGCGCCCTGCACCCACGGTAATGCCGGCCGTTGGCCGGCAACCTCAACAGCAACAACAACAGCAACAGCAAAAGCCTGCATTCCTTGGGATGGCGGGGAGGGGACAGATGGCGGGGGACGCTGCAAGTACGTCCATGTAAGCTCGGTCGCGCCTTGCTCGTGTGCGCTGTCCTGCGCACACGGCAAGACCAGGGTTGGGCGTCCTGCCCAACCCGCCCGAGGCATGCCTCGGGCCCATGGCGCTCACGCCCCCGCCATCTGCCCCCTCCCCGCCTTCGACAATTTCCCGCGGCTGTTGGCGGGTGTCGATCCCCGCTGCTGGTGGGTGTCGACCTTGGTCGACACGTAGATCCACGCCATGCGTGGATGCTCTTCAAATTCAATTCGAAATATTCGATTCCGATGGAGATTCATCCACGCATGGCGTGAATCCATCAGACACCGGACAACTGTCGAAGGCGGGGCGGTGTCGGAGTGCGGGGTGTCAGCCGCATGGATGCGGCTGCCAAGCCTACAGGGACGTACTTGCGGCGTCCCCGCACTCCGACACCGCCCCGCCAACCACGGATAGCCCGCTACAGGGACGTACTTGCGGCGTCCCCGCACTCCGACACCGCCCCGCCAACCACGGATAGCCCGCTTTTGACGTTGACGTTGACGTTGACGTTGATGTTGATGTTGATGTTGACGTTGATTCGGCAGGTGCAGGGCGCAGCCCTGCCGAAACACACTTACCGCACTTGCTCCTGCTTGCGCACGATCGCCATCGCAATCTCCAGCGACTGCTCGTAGTTCAATCGCGGGTCGACGGTCGAACGATAGGCGCGTTCCAGGTCACGTTCGGTCAGTTCGCGCGCACCGCCGGTGCATTCGGTCACATCCTCACCGGTCAGCTCCAGATGCACGCCGCCCAGGCGGGTGCCTGCGGCCGCGTGCAGGTCGAAGGACATCTCGACCTCGCCGCGCACGTTGTCGAAGCGCCGCGTCTTGAAGCCGTTGGCGGTGCTTTCGGTATTGCCGTGCATCGCATCGCACACCCACAACACGCGACGACCATCGCGCTTGACCGCATCCAGCAACGGCGGCAGCTTCTGCGCGATCTGCGCCGCGCCCATACGATGGATGAAGCTCAGGCGGCCCGGCTCGTCATCCGGGTTGAGCACATCGATCAGGCGCAGCAACTGGTCCGGCGTCACCGACGGGCCCACCTTGATCGCGATCGGGTTGCGCACGCCACGCAGGTACTCCACGTGCGCGCCATCCAGCGCGGCGGTACGCATGCCGATCCACGGATAGTGCGTGCTCAGGTTCAACCAGCCCTGCTGGCGCGGCACCTGCCGGGTCAGCGCCTGCTCGTAGGGCAGCAGCAGCGCTTCATGCGAGGTGTAGAAATCGATGCGATTGAGGTTGTGCACGCGGGCCCCGGCCAGGGTCTCCATGAAGTGCACGGCATCACCGATCGAGGCCACCATCTTCTGGTACTCGGCGGCCAACGGCGAATGGCTCACCCATTCCAGGTTCCAGTATTCAGGATGGTGCAGGTCGGCGAAGCCACCATCGATCAGCGCCCGCACGAAGTTCATCGTCATCGCCGAATGCGCGTGGGCCTGCAGCATCCGCTTCGGGTCGGGCAGACGCGCCGCCTCGGTGAAGGCCGGCGCATTGATCACATCGCCGCGGTAGCTGGGCAGGGTCACGCCGTCGCGGGTTTCGGTGTCGGCCGAACGCGGCTTGGCGTACTGGCCGGCGAAACGGCCGACGCGGATCACCGGCTGCCGCAGGCCGTGCACCAGCACCAGGCTCATCTGCAGCAGCACCTTCAACCGGTTGGAGATCGTGCCCGATTCGCAGTCGCTGAAATTCTCCGCGCAGTCGCCGCCCTGCAAAAGGAAACGCTTGCCCTCCTGGGCGTCGGCCAACTGCTGCTTCAACGCCAGGATCTCCCACGAGGTCACCAGCGGCGGCAGCCGCTTCAGCTCGTGCAGCGCGGCATCCAGTGCCACCGGATCGGGATAGGTCGGCATCTGCAGCGCGGTCTTGCCCCGCCAGCTCTCCGGTGACCAGGCGGCGCCAGCAGCGATGGCGGCAGGATCGGGGGCGGGCGGAACGGCGGACAGGCTCATCACGGACATCCGGGGAGGGGGGCGGTCATGGTCGCAGAGCCAGCCGCTGGCGCAAAGGGCCGGGCCCGGTCATGACTGCCTGAACCGTGTGGAAAGGGGCCGTGTGATCGGCCAGAAACGGCATGGTCGCCATCGCCGGACAGGCGCATGATCGGCACGCAGTTGTTACGGAGTAACACTCCCTCATGGACCGGCCCCCTCCCCCTTCCCTGCCCATTTCCCATGAAGCCCTCCCTGCTCACCACCGCCATCACCTTCGCCCTGATCCTCACCAGCCAACCCGTGCTTGCCGCCGACACTGATGCCAGCGCGGCCGCGGTCAAGGACCTTGACGTGGTCACCGTCAGCGCCCAGCTCGACCAGGCCCGCAACGCCCTGTCACCGGACATCGGCAGCAGCCAGTACCAGATCACCGCCGAGGACATCGAGAAGCAGCCGCTGGGCGCCTCCGCCCCGCTCAGCCAGGTGCTGCTGCAGGCCCCTGGTGTGATCCAGGACTCTTACGGTGGCGTGCACGTGCGCGGCGACCACGCCAACCTGCAGTACCGCATCAACGGCGTACTGCTGCCCGAATCGATCTCCGGCTTCGGCCAGACCCTGGATGCCCGCACCATCAAGAGCATCCGCCTGATGGACGGCGCCCTGCCGGCGCAGTTCGGTGAACGCACCGCCGCGGTGGTCGATATCACCACCCGCAGTGGCGCCGAGCTGGGCAACGGCGGCAGCGCTGGCATCACCGCCGGTTCGTTCGGCAAGGTCAACCCGAACGCCTCCTGGTGGGGCAACCAGGGCCGCTGGAGCTGGTTCCTGACCGGCAACTACGATCGGAACGAGGTCGGGCTGGAGAATCCCACCAGCGCACGCAGGCCGCTGCATGACGACACCCACCAGGGGAAGGCCTTTGCCGACCTGACCTACCTGGTCAACGACAGCACCCGCCTGAGCGTGTTCGCCGGCGTTGCCAACAACCGCTTCCAGATCCCGGTCAACCCGGGACAGACCCCGCAGTTCGGCTACCTGGACACCACCACCTTCGATTCCAGCCAGCTGGACGAAACCCAGCGCGAGGCCACCCGCTTCGGCATGCTGGTGCTGCAGGGCACGCTGGGCCAGACCGCGTACCAGCTCTCGGCCGGCCAGCGCTACAGCGATGTGGCCTTCAATCCGGACGTCGTGGGCGACCTGGTGTTCAGCGGCGTCGCCTCCCAGGTCCAGCGCAGCAACCGCGCCAACACCCTGCAGGCCGATTTCTCCACACCGCTGGGCGACAACCACACCCTGCGTTATGGCCTGTATGGCAACTACGAACACGCCGCCGCCAACAACAGCAGCTGGGTCTTCCCGGTCGACGCCGATGGGCGGCAGACGAGCACCACGCCACGGCTGATCCCGGACCGCAATGCCTTCCACGCCAGCACCGCAGCCTTGTACGTGCAGGACGAGTGGCGGATCGGCGATGACTGGACCGTCAATTACGGCCTGCGCGGCGACCGCTTCAAGGCCTTCGATCACACCGAGGGCCAGCTCAGCCCACGCCTCGGCGTGGTCTGGAACGCCGGCGACAGCACCACCGTGCACGCCGGCTATTCGCGCTACTTCACCCCGCCCGCCAGCGAGCTGGTTGCCGCCAGCGATCTTGCCCTGTTCGATGGCACCAGCAACCAGCAACCCGCCGATGGCAGCAACACGCCGTTGTCCGAGCGCAGTGACTACTACGATATCGGCGTGTCACAGCAGGTCGGCAACCACCTCACCCTCGGCCTGGATGCCTACGACCGACGCGTGCACCGCCTGCAGGACGAAGGCCAGTTCGGCGCCGCCTACATCTATTCCACCTTCAACTATCGCCGCGGCCACATCCACGGTCTGGAGTTCAGCGCCGACTACAGCAACGGGCCGATCAGCGCGTACTTCAACGCGGCCTACAACAAGGCCATGGGCACCCAGGTCATCACCAGCCAGTACAACCTCGATCCGGATGCACTGGCCTACGTACAGCAGAACTGGATCCATCTTGACCACGACCAGAAGCTGACGTCTTCCGGCGGTGTCAGCTACGCCTTCGCTGGCCATAACCGGGTGGGCGCGAACTACGTGTACGGCAGCGGCCTGCGCTCGGACATCGAGGGCGTGCCCAACGGCGGCGAGCTGCCGTCGTACCTGCAGGTCAATCTCAGCGCCGCGCATGACTTCAACGCCGACAGCGGCCATCCGCTGCACGTGCAGCTGGCGGTGATCAACGCGCTGGATCGCAGCTACCAGCTGCGCGATGGCGGTGGCATCGGCGTGTTCGCGCCGCAGTGGGGCCCACGTCGCGGCGCTTACCTGAGCCTGCAGCAGGACTTCTGAGGTACCACCGACTGCCGGCCAGCATTCGCACGGGACTGCACTGCCCCTGGGATTGCCGGCCAGCGGCCGGCACTACCGGAAAACAGTAGAGCCGCGCCATGCGTGGCTCCGGACTGGCTCAGTGCTTGACCTTGCTCAGCGACACCACCAGCGCCCAAAGCGCCAGCAGCACGAACCACACGCCCGACCACATCGGCATGGTCAGGCCAAGGAATGTCCAGTCGATGTTGCCGCAGTTGCCGGTGCCGGTCAGCACGGTGCGGAACACTTCCAGCGGCCCCATGGTCTCGCGCAGGAAGGCCAGCGGCGGGCCACAGGTCGCTCCCATTTCCGGCGGCAGCATCTGCACGTAGACATGGCGTGCGGCGATGCCCACGCCCACGGCGGCAGCGATGAACGCGAGGATGCCGTAGGTCGCCCGTCCCGGACGGTTGGACGGCCCATGCAGGGCGCCGATCAGGAACAGCAGGCCCAGGGCCGCGAATGCCAGGCGCTGGAAGATGCACAGCGGACACGGCTCCAGCCCCATCTTCAGCTGCAGGAAGATGGCGTAGCCCAGCAGGCCCGCGCAGATCAGGAAGCCCAGCAGGAACTGGGCGCGGAAAGGCCAGCGCAGAGGATTCATCGGCAACGCTCGTGTAGTACGGACCGCAAGCGTAACCGAGAGTGCGCGCCGTTCGAACCGCCACAACGTCGCGCCCGTCGGAACACGCCGGTGCGCGCGCGGCAACATGCGGGATCATCCACGCCCGGCGTGGATCTCCATCCGTCGCCCAGAAACGGAAAAACCCGGCACGAGGCCGGGTTCTTCACCGAATGACGGGTGTTGCGCGTCGATTACTCTTCGACGGCTTCAGCCACGGCCGGACGGTCAACCAGCTCAACGTAGGCCATCGGCGCGTTGTCGCCAGCGCGGAAGCCGCACTTCAGCAGGCGCAGGTAACCACCCGGACGATTCGCGTAGCGCGGGCCCAGGATGGTGAACAGGTTGCCGACGGCTTCGTTGTCGCGCAGGCGGGCGAAGGCCAGACGACGGTTGGCGACGGAGTCGACCTTGGCCAGGGTGATCAGCGGCTCGGCGACGCGGCGCAGTTCCTTGGCCTTCGGCAGGGTGGTCTTGATCAGCTCGTGCTTGAACAGCGAGGCAGCCATGTTCTTGAACATCGCTTCGCGGTGGGCGCTGGTACGGCTGAACTTACGGCCGGATTTCTGGTGACGCATGGTGATATTCCTTGGTTAATGATGTGGCTTTGCGGATCGTTGTCGCCTTCCTGGCGCTGCTGCTCGGACTGCGGTTGGTCCTGGCCATCCGTCCTGGACGACCTGCCCGCGAACCTTCGTTCGTCGTGGCGGTGTTGCCTTGGTGCAATGGCCCCGTCGTTGCCGACGGGGCCACGCGGTCTTGCAGAAAGGCGTTATCAGCCCAGCATGCCGTGGCTGGCGACGCCGGCCGGCGGCCAGTTCTCCAGCTTCATGCCGAGCGACAGGCCACGCTGGGCCAGCACTTCCTTGATCTCGGTGAGCGACTTCTTACCCAGGTTCGGGGTCTTCAGCAGCTCGACTTCGGTCTTCTGGATCAGATCGCCGATGTAGTAGATGCTCTCGGCCTTCAGGCAGTTGGCCGAACGCACGGTCAGCTCCAGATCGTCGATCGGGCGCAGCAGCACCGGATCCACGCCGTTGTTGGCCGGCTTCGCCGCACCGCGGTCGCGGTGGGTGAAGTCACCGAACACCGACAGCTGATCGCTGAGGATGTCGGCAGCGGTACGCACTGCTTCTTCGGCGTCGATGGTGCCGTTGGTCTCGATATCGATGACCAGCTTGTCCAGGTCGGTGCGCTGTTCGACACGAGCCGCTTCCACGGCATAGGCGACACGGCGGACCGGCGAGAACGAGGCGTCCAGGACCAGGCGGCCGATGGCACGGGTTTCTTCGTCCGGACGACGACGCGCAGCGGCCGGCTGATAGCCGAAACCACGCTCGATCTTCAGACGCATGTTCACTGCCGTGTCCTTGGTCAGGTGGCAGATCACGTGGTCGCCGTTCAGGATCTCCACGTTGTGGTCGACCTTGATGTCGGCAGCGGTGACAACGCCCGGACCCTGCTTGGACAGGGACAGCGTCGCGTTGTCGCCGGAGTGCATACGGATGGCCACGTCCTTCAGGTTCAGCAGGACTTCGAGCACGTCCTCCTGCAGACCTTCGACCGTGGTGTACTCATGCAACACGCCGTCGATTTCGACTTCCGTGATGGCGAAGCCCGGGATGGACGACAGCAGCACGCGACGCAGGGCATTACCCAGCGTATGCCCGTAACCCCGCTCCAAAGGTTCGATAACGACCTTTGCACGGGTGTCGGTAAGGCGTTCGATCTGCGGACCGCGAGGACGCAGAACCTGGTTGGCGGTAACCGTCATGTTGCGGGTTCTCCTAGTGAACCCCCGGCCGTCGCCGGGGGCTCTCCAATGTGAATTACTTCGAATACAGCTCGACGATCAGCGCTTCGTTGATGTCCGCAGGCAGATCCGAACGATCCGGAACAGCCTTGAAGATGCCGGAGAACTTGCCGGAATCCACTTCAACCCACGACGGGCTCAGGTCATGCTGGGCGGCGACGGTCAGGGCTTCCTGGACGCGCAGCTGCTTGGCAGCCTTTTCAGACAGGGCGATGGCGTCGCCAGCCTTGACCTGGTACGAGGCCAGGTTGACCGACTTGCCATTCACGGTGACGCCGCGGTGCGACACCAGCTGACGGGCAGCCGGACGGGTCACGGCGAAGCCCATGCGGTAGACAACGTTGTCCAGGCGGGTTTCCAGCAGCTGCAGGAGGTTCTCGCCGGTGTTGCCCTTCTTGGTCGAGGCCTTCTTGTAGTAGTTGCGGAACTGACGCTCCAGCAGACCGTAGATACGCTTGACCTTCTGCTTTTCACGCAGCTGGGTAGCGTAGTCGGACAGCTTGCCCTTGCGGGCGGTGGCGCCATGCTGGCCGGGCTTCTGCTCCAACTTGCACTTGGAGTCCAGCGCACGCGCCGGGCTCTTCAGGGACAGGTCGGCGCCTTCGCGACGGGCGAGCTTACAGGTAGGACCGATATAACGAGCCATTTCTTATCGCTCCCTTTAGACGCGACGCTTCTTCGGCGGACGGCACCCGTTGTGCGGGATAGGCGTCACGTCGATGATGTTGGTGATCTTGTAGCCGACGTTGTTCAACGAACGCACGGCCGACTCACGGCCCGGACCCGGACCCTTGATGCGGACTTCCAGCGACTTCACGCCGTAGTCCAGCGCAGCACGACCGGCCTTTTCGGCAGCCACCTGGGCTGCGAACGGGGTCGACTTGCGCGAACCGCGGAAGCCAGCGCCACCGGAGGTCGCCCACGACAGAGCGTTGCCCTGGCGGTCGGTGATGGTCACGATGGTGTTGTTGAACGAAGCGTGGACGTGGGCAACGCCGTCGGTGACGACGCGCTTGATCTTCTTCTTGGTCTTAGCAGCAGGCTTAGCCATTTATAGGTCCCTTACTTCCTGATCGCCTTGCGCGGGCCCTTGCGGGTGCGGGCGTTGGTACGGGTGCGCTGGCCACGCAGCGGCAGACCGCGACGGTGACGCAGGCCGCGGTAGCAGCCCAGGTCCATCAGGCGCTTGATCGCGATGCCGATTTCACGGCGCAGATCGCCTTCCACGATGTACTTGCCGACTTCGGCGCGCAGGCGCTCGATTTCCGGCTCCGACAGATCGCGGATCTTGGTGGTCGAAGTGACACCTGCGACTTCGCAGACCTTCTTCGAACGGGTACGGCCGATGCCGTAAATGCTTTGCAACCCGACCCAGACATGCTTCTGGGCTGGCAGGTTGACGCCTGCAATACGCGCCATGACGCGGTTCTCCAGCTGAGTGATGGCCGACAGCGCGCTCGAGGCACGCCGATCCGGCAGGATGGATCAAAAAAGTGAACCAGTGATACTAACAAGGTTCCGGTCTACTTGGAAGCCCGTGAAACCAGAGGTTTCATGAACCCGGCCCGGGGAGTGTGCCCAGGCTCCGGCGCCGGATGGGGTTGGACCTGGAGTTTCCTCCGGGGCCGCCCGCGCTACTCCAGCGCGGGACCACCACATCACACCCCCACCCGGAACCGCTGCGGGGGCCGCCCTTCGTTTGTGTGGCCGGAGTCCGCGAAGCGGAGGACCATCACGTCAGGAAGACGAAAGTATAACAGGCTAATCAGCCGCGAGCAAAACCACCGCGGTTGCCGCCCTTCAGGTTGGCCTTCTTCAGCAGGCTCTCATACTGGTGGGACATCAGGTGCGCCTGCACCTGAGCGATGAAGTCCATCACCACCACCACCACGATCAGCAGCGAAGTACCGCCGAAGTAGAACGAGGCATTCAGCTGGGTGCGCATCAGTTCCGGCAGCAGGCAGACGATCACCAGATACGCCGAACCGGCAGCTGTCAGTCGGGTCAGCACGCCGTCGATGTAGTCGGCGGTGGCCTTGCCCGGACGGATGCCCGGAATCAGCGCACCGGACTTCTTCAGGTTGTCGGCGGTTTCCTGCGAGTTGAACACCAGCGCGGTATAGAAGAACGCGAAACCGGTGATCAGCGCAGCGAACACGATCATGTGCAGCGGCTCGCCCGGGCCCAGGGCATTGGCGACCTTCTGCAGGGTCTGGCCAAAGGTGCTCTGGTTGGCAGCCTGGCCGGACCACATGGCCAGGGTGGCCGGGAACGCCAGCAGGCTTGAGGCGAAGATCGCCGGGATGACGCCGGCCATGTTCAGCTTCAGCGGCAGGAACGAGGTCTGGTTCATGTACGCGTTGCGACCGCCCTGGCGGCGCGCGTAGTTCACCGTGATCCGGCGCTGGCCGCGCTCGACGAACACCACGAAGAAGGTGAAGGCGAGCACGACGATGGCGATCAGCAGCAGCTGGATGAACTGGATGTTGCCGTCGCGGTAGGCGTCGAAGGTGTGGATGACCGCACCCGGCAGGCCCGCCACGATACCGGCGAAGATGATCAGCGACACGCCGTTGCCGATACCGCGCTCGGTGACCTGCTCACCGACCCACATCAGGAACATGGTGCCGGCAGTCAATGCGACCACGGCAGTGAGCACGAAGCCCATGCCCGGCATGTACACGACCGGTGCGCCGGTCGGCGAGACCTGGCCCTGCAGCGCCAGCGCGATCGAGCCGCCCTGCACCACTGCGAGAAGCACGGCGCCGATGCGCGAATACTGGGTGATCTTGCGGCGGCCGGACTCACCTTCCTTCTGCATCGCCTTGAGGGCGGGGAAGATGTGCACGGCCAGCTGCATCACGATCGATGCCGAGATGTACGGCATCACGTTCAGCGCGAAGATGCTGAAACGGTGCAGGGCGCCGCCCGAGAACATGTTGAACATGTCCACGATGCCGCCGCCCTGCTGTTGCATCATGGCAAGCATGGCATCGGGATTGACGCCCGGCACCGGCACGTAGCAGCCGATGCGATAGACGATCAAAGCCCCGACGACGAACAGCAAACGTTGGCGAAGTTCAGTGAACTTGCCCATTCCGCCCGCGAGGTTACCGATGCCAGCTTGCGCCATGATTCTCTTACTCCGTTACGCTGCCGCCGGCAGCTTCGATCGCAGCCTTGGCACCGGCCGTGGCAGCAACACCCTTCAGGGTGAACGCCTTGGTCACTTCGCCCTTGACGACGACCTTGGCCTTCTTGGCAGTGCTCGGGACCAGCTTGGCCGCACGCAGGGCAGCGAAGTCGATCTCGCCGGCCGGCAGCTTGTCCAGCTGGTACAGCAGCACTTCAGCGGTGTCCTTGGCGATCGGCGAACGGAAGCCGATCTTCGGCAGACGACGCTGCATGGGGGTCTGGCCGCCTTCGAAGCCAGCCTTGATCTTGCCGCCACCCTTGCGGGCGAACGAACCCTTGTGGCCGCGGCCACAGGTCTTGCCCAGGCCGGAGCCGATACCGCGACCGACGCGGGTACGTTCCTGACGGGCGCCCGGTGCCGGGCTCAGTTCATTGAGACGCAGAGTCATGATCGATTACTCCTCAACCTTGACGAGGTAGTGAACGGTGTTGATCAGACCGCGAACCTGCGGGCTGTCCTTCAGTTCACGGACATCGTTGAGCTTGTTCAGGCCCAGGGCACGCACCGACAGGCGGTGACGCGACTGAGTACCACGCAGGCCACGCACCAGGCGCACCTTCACAGTCTTGTTGGACTCATTAGCCATGGTTGAGTTCCTCCACCTTCTTGCCGCGCTTGGCCGCGATGCGAGCCGGCGACTGCGCTGCAGTCAGGCCCTTCACGGTGGCACGCACCAGGTTGATCGGGTTGCGCGAACCGGTGGCCTTGGCCAGCACGTTCTTCACGCCAACCGCTTCCAGGACGGCGCGCATGGCACCACCGGCGATGACGCCGGTACCTTCGGAAGCCGGCTGCATGAACACGCGCGCTGCGCCGTGACCATCCTTGATGGTGTGCCACAGGGTGCCGTTGTTCAGGTCAACGGTAACCAGGTTCTTGCGAGCCTGTTCCATCGACTTCTGGATGGCGACCGGCACTTCGCGGGCCTTGCCATAACCGAAACCGACCTTGCCTTCGCCGTCGCCGACGACAGTCAGGGCGGTGAAGGTGAACTGACGGCCACCCTTGACGGTCTTGCTGACGCGGTTGACCGCGACCAGCTTTTCGATCATGCCGTCGTCGACTTTCTCTTCGCGGTTACGGTCGCGATCGCGACCCCGCTGCTGACGTTCTTCTGCCATGTTTATTCCTTGGTTGTTGGGTTATGTACGGCTCGAGGCCGCTTATGGTTGTGGAGTGGTGCGTTGTTGCGGTGGGCCACTGCAGAAGAGCGGCGCCGCCCAGCCTCACTCAGGCTGGCGAGCAGGCGGACAGGGGGCATCAAGCCCCCTGCCCTTATCCCTTAGAACTGCAGGCCGGCTTCGCGGGCGGCGTCAGCCAGGGCCTTGATGCGGCCGTGGTAACGGTAACCCGAACGATCGAAGGCAACCTTCTCGATGCCGGCGGCCTTGGCGCGCTCAGCGACGATGCGGCCAACCTTGGCAGCGGCATCAGCGTTCTTGCCGTTCTTCAGGCCGTCCTTGACGTCGGCCTGGGTGGTGTTGGCAGCAGCCAGCACCTTCGAGCCGTCAGCGGTGAAGACCTGCGCGTACAGGTGCTGGCCGGTGCGCAGCACCGACAGGCGTGCAACGCCGAGCTCACGGATGTGGGCACGGGTCGACTTGGCGCGACGCAGGCGGGCGATGTTCTTGTTCATGATCTTTTTCCCTGGAAAGCGGAAGGTCCTAATTAGGCCTTCTTGGCTTCCTTGCGAATGATGACTTCGTCGGAGTACTTCACGCCCTTGCCCTTGTACGGCTCCGGCTTGCGGAACGCACGGATCTTGGCGGCAGCTTCACCGACGGCCTGCTTGTCAGCGCCCTGCACCAGGATTTCGGTCTGGGTCGGGGTGGTGATGGTGATGCCTTCCGGCGCCACGAACACAACCGGGTGCGAGAAGCCCAGCGACAGGCTGAGGTCCTTGCCCTGCATGGCGGCACGGTAACCCACGCCGACCAGCTCCAGCTTGCGCTCGAAGCCTTCGGAAACACCCTTGACCATGTTGGACAGGATGGCGCGGACGGTACCGGTCAGCGGGATCAGATCCACGTTGTCGGTGCTCAGGGTGGCAACGCCGTTCTCGACGTTGATGTTGATACCAGCCGGCTTGGCCAGCGACAGGGTGCCCTTCGGGCCCTTGGCGGTGACGTTGTCGTTCTGGACGTTCAGTTCAACCTTACCCAGGTCGATCGGCTTCTTGGCTACGCGGGACATGGTCTACTCCTTTCGCCTTAGGCCACGAAGCACAGGACTTCGCCGCCGACGCCCAGCTGGCGCGCCTGCGCATCAGTCATGATGCCCTTGGAGGTGGAAATGATGGAAATACCCAGGCCGTTCATGACCTTCGGCAGTTCGCTCTTGCCGCGGTACTGGCGCAGGCCCGAACGCGAGAAGCGCTTCAGGGTCGCGATGACCGGCTTGCCTTCGAAATACTTCAGCACGATTTCCAGCTCGGACTTGTTGTTCTCGAGCGCGGTCACGCGCAGGTCGGCGATGTAACCCTCGTCCTTCAGGACCTGGGCGATCGCTACCTTGATCTTGGACGACGGGGCTTTCACCGTCTGCTTGCCCACCGCTGCCGCATTCTTGATGCGGACCAGCAGGTCGGCGATGGGATCAGTCATGCTCATATGAGTACCTTTGAGTGCACCGATATCCGCTTTCGCGAAAATCTGTTGTCTCCTGGAAACGGGCCAGGCCCCTCCCCTTACGTCTTCGCGCAGGGCAAGACGCGGGAGTATACGCCAAAAGAGCCCGACTTGCGTCGGGCTCTTCGGGTTTTTTGCAGAGGGAAAGCTGAACGCCCCTCCCCGGCTGCGAAGGCCCCCGGAGGAGCCCTCGCCGGCAGGACCGGCTGGGATTACCAGCTGGCCTTGCGCAGGCCCGGAACGTCACCACGCATGGTGGCTTCACGCAGCTTGTTGCGGCCCAGGCCGAACTTGCTGTAGACGCCACGCGGACGGCCCGACAGTTCGCAACGGTTGCGCTGGCGGCTCGGCGACGAATCGCGCGGCAGCTTGGCCAGCTTGGTTGCGGCGTCGATCTTCTCTTCGTAGCTCGCGTCCACCGAGGACACGATCTTCTTCAGAGCCGCACGCTTGTCAGCGTACTTCTTGGCCAGCTTTTCCCGCTTGATGTCGCGGTTGACCATGGAGGTCTTTGCCATTTCGGTTTCCTCGACGAATCAGTTACGGAACGGGAACTTGAACGCTGCCAGCAGCGCCTTCGCTTCCGCGTCGGTCTTCGCAGTGGTGGTGATGGCGATATCCATGCCGCGGATCGCGTCGACAGCGTCGAAGTCGATTTCCGGGAAGATGATCTGTTCCTTCACACCCATGTTGAAGTTGCCGCGACCGTCGAAGGAACGACCGGAAACACCACGGAAGTCGCGCACGCGCGGCAGCGAGATGTTGATCAGGCGGTCCAGGAACTCGTACATCTTGTGGCGACGCAGCGTGGTCTTGCAACCAATCGGCCAACCATCACGGATCTTGAACGACGCAACCGAGATACGCGACTTGGTGACAACCGGCTTCTGGCCGGAAATCTTGGTCATGTCGCCGACGGCGTTTTCCAGGATCTTCTTGTTGGTGGCCGCTTCGCCGACACCCATGTTCAGGGTGACCTTGACGAGCTTCGGCACTTCCATCGAATTGGTGTAGCCGAACTGCTTCATCAGCGCCGGCACCACTTCTTCCTTGTAAAACTTTTCGAGACGGGAAGTCATCTTCTCATTCCTCAGGCGTCAAGCGCCTCACCGCTGGAGCGGAACACACGCAGTTTGCGTCCATCCTCCAGCACCTTGAAGCCAACGCGTTCGCCCTTGCCCGAAGCCGGGTTCAGCACATTCACGTTGGAGATATGGATCGACGCTTCACGCTCGACCACGCCGCCGGCAACACCTGCCTGCGGGTTCGGCTTGGTGTGGCGCTTGACGATGTTCACGTTGGCGACGACCACACGGTCGCCGTCGACGCGGACGATTTCGCCCTGCTTACCCTTGTCCTTGCCGGCGTTGACGACAACCTGGTCGCCCTTCTTGATACGGTTAGCCATGATTATCTCCTGTCGCTCACAGCACTTCGGGAGCGAGCGAGACGATCTTCATGAACTTCTCCGAACGAAGTTCACGAGTCACCGGCCCGAAGATACGGGTGCCGATCGGCTCCTGCTTGTTGTTAAGCAGAACGGCAGCGTTGCCGTCGAAGCGGATCAGCGAGCCGTCGGCGCGACGCACACCCTTGCGGGTACGCACCACGACGGCGTCATACACTTCGCCCTTCTTGACCTTGCCGCGCGGGATCGCATCCTTCACGGTGACCTTGATGATGTCGCCGATGCCGGCGTAACGGCGCTTGGAACCACCCAGCACCTTGAAGCACATCACCTGCTTGGCACCAGAGTTGTCCGCGACGTCAAGGTAGCTCTGCATCTGGATCATGATTCAGACTCCTTATTCAGCCGCACGCGTGATGACTTCCACCACGCGCCAGTTCTTGGTCTTGGACATCGGAGCAATCTCGGTCACGCGGACGACATCGCCTTCCTTGCAGGCGTTGTCGGCATCGTGGGCGTGCAGCTTCGTCGAACGCTTGATGTACTTGCCGTACAGCGCGTGCTTGACCTGACGCTCAACCAGGACGGTAACCGTCTTGTCCATCTTGTTGCTGACGACACGGCCTTCGACCGTGCGCAGCGCCTTGTTTTCAGTATTGTCGCTCATAGCGGCCATCCTTACTTCGTGCTGCCGAGCAGAGTCTTGACGCGAGCAATCTCGCGACGGACCCGGCGGATGTCGTGTGTCTTCGGCAGCTGGCCGGTGACCTGCTGCATACGGACAGAGAACTGTTCCTTACGCAGGTCGATCAGGTGGGCCTTGAGGTCGTCAGCCGACTTTTCACGGAGAGTTTTGATATCCATCAGCGCACCGTCCGGGTCACGAAAGTGGTGGTGACCGAGAGCTTGGCCGCGGCCAGGCGGAACGCCTCGCGTGCCACTTCCTCGGTTACACCCTCGATTTCATAGATCATGCGGCCGGGCTGGATCTGGGCCACCCAGTATTCCACGTTGCCCTTACCGGAACCCATTCGAACTTCGATGGGCTTCTTGGTGATGGGCTTGTCGGGGAACACTCGGATCCACATCTTGCCGCCGCGCTTGACGTAGCGGCTGATCGAGCGGCGAGCCGCTTCGATCTGACGCGCGGTCAGCTGACCGTGGGCGGTTGCCTTCAGGCCGTACTCGCCAAAGCTGACAGCGTTTGCGCTCCAGCTGAGGCCTTCGTTACGGCCCTTGTGCACCTTGCGGTACTTGGTTCGCTTGGGTTGCAACATTGTCGTTACCTCGCTTCACGAGCCGGGCGCTGACGGTCACCGCGGTCGCCGCGATCATGACGATCGTTGCGCGACGGGGTGTCGTCCTGCTTTTCCTGGCCAACCTGGGAGAAATCGAAGACCTCGCCCTTGTAGATCCAGACCTTGATGCCGATGATGCCGTAGGTCGTCTTGGCTTCAGCGAAGCCATAGTCGATGTCGGCACGCAGGGTGTGCAGCGGCACGCGGCCTTCGCGGTACCACTCCGAACGGGCGATTTCTGCACCGTTGAGGCGGCCACCGACGTTGACCTTGATGCCCAGAGCACCCAGGCGCATCGCATTGCCGACCGAGCGCTTCATTGCACGGCGGAACATGATGCGACGCTCCAGCTGCTGGGCGATCGACTCGGCAACGAGCTGTGCGTCCAGTTCCGGCTTGCGCACTTCGGTGACGTTGATGTGCGCCGGGACGCCCATCATTTCGCTCACTTCCTTGCGCAGCTTCTCGATGTCCTCACCGCGCTTGCCGATCACCACGCCCGGACGGGCGGTGTGGATCGTCACGCGAGCGGTCTTGGCCGGACGCTCGATCAGGATCTTGCTGATGCCGGCCTGGGCCAGCTTCTTGCGCAGCATTTCGCGCACTTTCAGGTCGGCTGCCAGGTAACCAGCGAACTCGGCCTTGTTGGCGTACCACTTGGAGTTCCAGTCCTTGGAAATGCCGAGGCGGATACCAATCGGATGAACTTTATGACCCATGGTCTTTTCCTTATCCGCTTACTTGGCGGCGCCCACAACCACAGTGATGTGGCTGGTGCGCTTGAGGATGCGGGTACCGCGGCCTTTCGCCCGCGCCATGAAACGCTTCAGGGTCGGACCTTCATCTACCATGATGGTCTGAACCTTCAGCTCGTCGACGTCGGCGCCCTGGTTGTTCTCGGCATTTGCAATAGCCGACTCCACCACCTTCTTGATCAGGTGGGCAGCCTTCTTGTCCGAGAACTTCAGCAGGTTGACGGCACGCTCGGCCGGCAGACCGCGCACCTGGTCAGCGACCAGACGTGCCTTCTGCGGGGAGATGCGCGCGGTGCGCAGGATGGCTTTCGCTTCCATTGTCATCTCTCCTTACTTGCCCGACTTCTTGTCACCACCGTGACCCTTGAAGGTCCGGGTGATGGCAAATTCGCCAAGCTTGTGGCCGACCATGTTCTCGTTGACGAGAACCGGGATGTGGTTCTTGCCGTTATGCACGGCAATGGTGACGCCTACCATGTCAGGCAGGATCATCGAACGACGCGACCAGGTCTTGATCGGACGCTTGCTACCCGCAGCGGCAGCCACCTTAGCAACCAGGTGGTGATCGACAAACGGGCCCTTCTTGAGTGAACGTGCCATGGTCGATTAGCCCCTACGATCGCGGACGATGAACTGCTGAGTGCGCTTGTTATGGCGCGTCTTGTAACCCTTGGTCGGAACACCCCACGGGGTGACCGGATGCGGATTACCCTGGCCGGCCTTCGCCTCACCACCACCGTGCGGGTGGTCAACCGGGTTCATGGCAGCACCACGAACGGTCGGGCGGACACCGCGCCAACGCTTGGCACCGGCCTTGCCCAGCTTTTCCAGGCTGTGCTCGTCGTTGCCGACTTCGCCGATGGTCGCGCAGCACTCGACCGGAACCTTGCGCATTTCACCCGAGCGCAGGCGCAGGGTGGCGTAGATGCCTTCACGAGCAACCAGCTGCACGGCAGCACCTGCAGCGCGAGCGATCTGAGCGCCCTTGCCCGGCTTCAGCTCGATGCAGTGGATGGTGGTACCGACCGGGATGTTGCGCAGCGGCAGGGTGTTGCCCGCCTTGATCGGGGCGTCCGAACCAGCGATCACCTGATCACCAGCCTTCAGACCCTTCGGGGCGATGATGTAGCGACGCTCGCCGTCGACATAGCACAGCAGGGCGATGTGGGCGGTGCGGTTCGGATCGTATTCGATGCGTTCCACGCGCGCCGGGATGCCCAGCTTGTTGCGCTTGAAGTCAATCAGGCGGTAGTGCTGCTTGGCGCCACCACCGACGTGACGCACGGTGATGCGACCGTGGTGGTTACGACCACCCGAGCGGCTCTGCGACTCGACCAGCGCGGCGTGCGGAGCACCCTTGTGCAGGTCGGGAGTGACCACGCGCACGGCCGAACGGCGGCCGGGGGAGGTGGGCTTGAATTTCATCAATGGCATGGGATGTACCTCAGGCCTTGGCCGTTACATCGATCGCCTGGCCGTCGGCCAAGCGAACGTACGCCTTGCGCCAATCGCCGCGGCGGCCAGCACGGTTACGGAAGGACTTGTTCTTGCCCTTGACGTTGACCACGTTGACAGCTTCGACCTTGACGTCGAACAGCTGCTCAACCGCGGCCTTTACATCGGCTTTGGTGGCTTCGTTCGAAATTTCGAAGACGTACTGGTTGGAGAGTTCCTGCAGGCGCGCGGTCTTTTCGGAGACACGCGGGGCACGCAGCACGCTGAAGATTTTTTCGTTGCTGTTCATGCCAGCCACTCCTCGACCTTCTTGACCGCGTCAGCGGTGATGACGACCGTGTCGGCACCGACCAGCGACACCGGGTCCAGACCCTGCACGTCACGCACCTGCACATACGGCAGATTGCGGGCGGACAGGTACAGGTGCTCGGAGGCTTCCTCAGTGACGATCAGCGGGCGCTTGCCCACTTCCAGGCCGGCCAGCTTGGCGATCAGACCCTTCGTGTTGGTCGCTTCGACATCGAAGGACTCCACGATGGTCAGACGGCCCTGACGGTTCAGCTCGGACAGGATCGCGCACATGGCGGCACGGTACTGCTTACGATTGACCTTCTGCTCGAAGCTGCGCGGCTTTGCCGCGAAGGTGACACCGCCGCCGACGAAGATCGGAGCCGTCAGTGCGCCATGACGCGCGCCGCCGCCCTTCTGCTTCTTCGACTTCTTGGTGGTACCTGCCACTTCGGAGCGAGTCTTCTGCGCCTTGGTGCCGGCGCGACCGGCGTTGCGGTAAGCAACGACGACCTGGTGGACCAGATCTTCGCTGAAATCGCGACCGAACACGGCGTCGGAGACCGAGACCTTGTTGTTGCTACCCGTGATAACGAGTTCCATCGTCATCTCTCCTTATGCCTTGCTCGCCGGACGGACGATCACGTCGCCACCCGCCGCGCCCGGAACGGCGCCGCGAACCGCGATCAGACCGCGTTCGACGTCGACCTTGACAACTTCCAGGTTCTGGGTGCTCTGCTGCACCGAGCCCATGTGACCGGACATCTTCTTGCCCGGGAACACGCGACCGGGCGTCTGGCGCTGACCCAGCGAACCCGGCGCGCGATGCGACAGCGAGTTGCCGTGGGTAGCGTCACCCATACGGAAGTTGTAGCGCTTGATGGTGCCCTGGAAGCCCTTACCCTTGGTGACACCCTGGACGTCGACGATCTGGCCGACTTCAAAGATGTCCGCCTTGACTTCGCCACCGACGGCGAAATCGCCGAGCTGGGCGTCTTCAACGCGGAATTCCCACAGGCCACGACCCGCTTCCACCTTCGCCTTGGCGAAGTGGCCGGCTTCCGGCTTGTTGACCAGGGCAGCGCGACGCGCACCGACGGTCACCTGCACGGCGCTGTAGCCGTCAGTTTCGACGGTCTTGATCTGCGCGATGCGGTTGGGGGTTGCTTCGATCAGGGTCACCGGGATGGAACGGCCATCTTCGGTGAACACGCGGCTCATGCCAGCCTTGCGGCCCACGAAGCCCAACGAATACTTCTTCGTCATGGTCGTAGTCCTCAGGTCAGCTTGATCTGAACGTCGACGCCGGCAGCCAGTTCGAGCTTCATCAGCGCGTCCACGGTCTTGTCATTCGGGTCAACGATATCGAGCACGCGCTTGTGCGTGCGGGTCTCGTACTGGTCACGCGCGTCCTTGTCGACGTGCGGGGAGACGAGGATGGTGTAACGCTCGATCTTGGTCGGCAGCGGGATCGGGCCACGCACTTGCGCGCCGGTCCGCTTGGCCGTCTCAACGATCTCGCTGGCCGAACGGTCGATCAGACGATGATCGAACGCTTTCAGCCGGATCCGGATCTTTTGGTCCGCCATGGCGGTAGGTTCCTTCGTTAAAAGAGCGACAGACAAAGCCTCTGGGTTGCTTTGCCCCATGAAATCCGTGAATACAGACGGCCCGCATTCCCGCAGGCCGACAAGGTCAATCCGTAGACCCCAAAAACGTAGGCAGACCCGTTACCCGGCCTGCCCAGACGGAGAAGCATAATGGCACGCAAGGCAGCTGTCAACAGTCTCCTGTTGACGCCGCCTGAATGGCATTGACCCTTCCTGGTCCGGGGAACACAAGGCACATCCTGTGCCTACTTTCCCGTTTTGATACGCCCCGATGCCCTACCCAGGCAACATCGGGGCGCAGAGTCTAGCAGATTACTCGAGGATGGTGGCAACCACGCCAGCACCGACGGTACGGCCACCTTCGCGGATTGCGAAGCGCAGGCCGGCGTCCATGGCGACCGGGTTGATCAGGGTGACAACCATCTTCACGTTGTCGCCCGGCATCACCATCTCGACGCCTTCCGGCAGCTCGACCGCACCGGTGATGTCGGTGGTACGGAAGTAGAACTGCGGACGGTAGCCCTTGAAGAACGGGGTGTGACGGCCGCCCTCGTCCTTCGACAGCACGTACACTTCGGCGTCGAACTTGGTGTGCGGCTTGATCGAACCCGGCTTGGCCAGAACCTGGCCACGCTCGACGTCGTCACGCTTGGTGCCGCGCAGCAGCAGACCGGCATTGTCGCCTGCCTGGCCCTGGTCCAGCAGCTTGCGGAACATTTCCACGCCGGTCACGGTGGTCTTCTGCACCGGACGGATGCCGACGATTTCGATTTCTTCGCCGACCTTGATCACGCCGCGCTCGATACGACCGGTCACCACGGTGCCGCGGCCCGAGATCGAGAACACGTCTTCAACCGGCATCAGGAACGCCTTGTCGACGTCACGCTCCGGGGTCGGGATCCAGGTGTCCAGCGCTTCGACCAGCTTGATGACGGCCGGCACGCCGATGTCGCTCTGGTCGCCTTCCAGCGCCAGGCGGGCCGAACCCGAGATGATCGGGGTGTCGTCGCCCGGGAAGTCGTACTTGCTCAGCAGCTCGCGGACTTCCATTTCGACCAGTTCCAGCAGCTCGGCATCGTCAACCATGTCGGCCTTGTTCAGGAACACGACGATGTACGGCACGCCGACCTGACGCGACAGCAGGATGTGCTCGCGGGTCTGCGGCATCGGGCCGTCAGCGGCCGAGCACACCAGGATCGCGCCGTCCATCTGGGCAGCACCGGTGATCATGTTCTTGACGTAGTCAGCGTGGCCCGGGCAGTCGACGTGGGCGTAGTGACGGGTGGTGGATTCGTATTCGACGTGCGCGGTCGAGATCGTGATGCCACGTGCCTTTTCTTCCGGCGCGGCGTCGATCGCGGAGTAATCCTTGAACTCGCCACCGAAGCGCTCGGCACCGATCTTGGTCAGTGCGGCGGTCAGCGTGGTCTTGCCGTGATCGACGTGACCGATGGTGCCGACGTTGACGTGCGGCTTGGTGCGCTCGAACTTACCCTTTGCCATTGTTCTATACCTTGATTATGTAAGTGGTTTTCAGGAGAGGCTGAGCGAGGCTCAGCCCTTCTTCATGACGGCTTCGGCGATGTTGTTCGGCGCCGGCTCGTAATGGTCGAATTCCATGGTGAAGGTGGCGCGGCCCTGGGTCTGCGAACGCAGCGCAGTGGCGTAGCCGAACATTTCACCCAGCGGGATCATCGCGTTGATGATGCTGGCCGAACCGTCACCGGTGGTGTCGGAACCCTGCAGCACGCCGCGACGACGGCTGACGTCGCCCATCACGTCACCCTGGTAATCCTCCGGGGTCACGATCTCGACCTTCATGATCGGCTCCAGCAGCACCGGCTTGGCCTTGGCGAAGCCCTGCTTGAAGGCCATCGACGAAGCCAGCTTGAACGCCATTTCCGAGGAGTCGACGTCGTGGTACGAACCGAACACCAGCTTGACCTTGACGTCCACGACCGGGAAGCCAGCCAGCGGACCGCTGGTGATGGTTTCGCGCAGGCCCTTTTCGATCGAAGGAATGAATTCCTTCGGGATCACGCCGCCGGTGATGTCGTTGACGAACAGGAAGTCGTCCTTGATCGCCGGGGCCAGCTTGGCATCGGCACGGTCGGCAGCGGTCAGCGGCGACAGCTCGATCACGACGTGACCGTACTGACCCTTACCACCGGACTGCTTGGCGTGCTTGTAGTCCGACTTGACGTCGGCCAGGGTGATGGTTTCGCGGTAGGCCACCTGCGGCGCGCCGACGTTGGCTTCAACGTTGAACTCGCGCTTCAGGCGGTCGACGATGATGTCCAGGTGCAGCTCGCCCATGCCCGAGATGATGGTCTGGCCGGATTCCTCGTCGGTCTTGACGCGGAACGACGGATCTTCCTGGGCCAGACGACCCAGGGCCAGGCCCATTTTTTCCTGGTCCGACTTGGTCTTCGGCTCGACGGCCATCGAGATCACCGGCTCCGGGAACGTCATGCGCTCCAGGATGATCGGCTGGTCGATGGAGCACAGGGTGTCACCGGTGGTGGTGTCCTTCAGGCCCACGGCAGCAGCGATGTCACCGGCCAGAACTTCCTTGATTTCCTCGCGGTTGTTCGAGTGCATCTGCAGGATGCGGCCGATGCGCTCCTTCTTGCCCTTGACCGAGTTCAGCACGGTGTCGCCACCGTTCAGGGTGCCCGAGTACACGCGGAAGAAGGTCAGTGCGCCGACGAACGGGTCGGTGATGATCTTGAAGGCCAGCGACGAGAACGGAGCCTTGTCGTCGGACTTGCGGCTCATTTCCTTGGTTTCGTCGTCAACGTCGGTACCGGTCACGTCCGGCACGTCGACCGGCGACGGCAGCAGCTGCACCACGCCGTCGAGCATGGCCTGCACGCCCTTGTTCTTGAACGCCGAGCCGCAGAACATCGGCACGATCTCGGTGGCCAGGGTACGGATACGCAGCGCATTGATGATTTCAGCCTCGGCCAGCTCTTCGCCGCCCAGGTACTTTTCCATCAGCTCTTCGTTGGCTTCGGCCGCAGCTTCGATCATGAAGGTACGGGCTTCTTCAGCCTTTTCCTGCAGGTCGGCCGGGATTTCGCCGTACTCGAACTTCATGCCCTGGGAAGCTTCGTCCCAATGGATGGCCTTCATCTTCAGCAGGTCGACAACACCCTTGAAGCCTTCTTCAGCGCCGATCGGCAGCTGCATCGGCACGGCGACAGCGCCGAGCTTGGCCTTCAGCTGGTCGCGGACCTTGTAGAAGTTGGCACCGGTGCGGTCCATCTTGTTGACGAACGCGATGCGCGGCACCTTGTAGCGGTTGGCCTGGCGCCACACGGTTTCCGACTGCGGCTGCACGCCACCGACGGCGCACAGCACGAACACCGCACCGTCGAGCACGCGCAGCGAGCGCTCCACTTCGATGGTGAAGTCGACGTGCCCGGGGGTGTCGATGATGTTGAAGCGGTGCTCCGGCAGGGACTTGTCCATGCCCTTCCAGAACGCGGTGGTGGCAGCGGACTGGATCGTGATGCCACGCTCCTGCTCCTGCTCCATCCAGTCCATGGTGGCGGCGCCGTCATGCACTTCACCGATCTTGTGGCTCTTGCCGGTGTAGAACAGGATGCGCTCGGACGTGGTGGTCTTGCCGGCATCGATGTGAGCCATGATGCCGAAGTTGCGGTAACGCTCGATGGGAGTGGAACGGGCCACGGGAGCCTCTCAATTTCTTGGAATTCGGATGGCCGAACGCCGCCTTTCGGCGGCCTTCGGATTGGCGCAGCCCTTCTGGGGCCGCGAGGCAGCACCGAGATGGTGCTGCCCTGCCTGTTTTACAAGGCCGTCAAACTCACCAGCGGTAGTGGGCGAATGCCTTGTTGGCTTCGGCCATGCGGTGGGTTTCTTCGCGCTTCTTGATGGCGCCGCCGCGGTTTTCCGAGGCATCGATCAGTTCAGCGGCCAGCTTCTTCGGCATGGTGTTCTCACCACGCTTGCGCGCGGAGTCGATCAGCCAACGCATGGCCAGCGCCATCTTGCGCGAAGCGCGCACTTCGACCGGCACCTGGTAGGTGGCACCACCGACACGACGCGACTTGACTTCGACCGACGGAGCCACGTTTTCCAGAGCCTTCTGAACCAGCTCGACGGAATTCGGGTTCTTCTCACCGATCACGTCCATGGCGCCATAGACGATCTTCTCAGCGACGGACTTCTTGCCGCTCAGCATCACCATGTTGATGAAACGGGCGATGGTTTCGCTTCCGTGCTTCGGATCCGGCAGGACTGCGCGCTGCGGCGTATTACCTTTACGAGACATGTGTGCTTTCCCTTAGCTCTTCGGACGCTTGGCGCCGTACTTGGAACGGCCCTGGCGACGCTTGGCAACGCCGGAGGCGTCCAGCGAACCACGAACGGTGTGGTAACGCACACCCGGCAGATCCTTGACGCGACCGCCACGGATCAGGACCACGGAGTGCTCCTGCAGGTTGTGGCCTTCACCGCCGATGTAGGAAATCACTTCTTCCTGGTTGGTCAGGCGAACCTTGGCAACCTTGCGAAGGGCCGAGTTCGGCTTCTTCGGAGTAGTGGTGTAAACGCGCGTGCAGACGCCACGGCGCTGGGGGCACTTTTCGAGAGCCGGCGAGGCGCTCTTATAAGTGGTTGCCTGCCGCGGCTTGCGGACAAGCTGATTGATCGTCGCCATCAGTATGTTCTTCTGAGAGAGGCCGAAAAAAACCGGCCATGAATGCGGATATGTGCGAGCAGGCGAAAAACCGGCCTGCTGAGACAGACGATTGTAGCAACTTGACGAAAACGCGGTCAAATGCGCACACGCCAAGCCAGCCCTGATCCAGGGCCGTTACAGGGGAGCCTTCTCCATGCCCCCCGTTCAGGTTGTCGCCCGACCCATCGCTGGGCCGGGGCGGCATCCTACCTCATCGACGGCGAACAGACCAGCGGCCTGCGCCCTCGAGTGCAGATCCCGCCGAAGCGGGTCCTGCGTGATACGTGCCCGGCACGGAGCCGGGACATCCAGCAGGGTCCGGCCGATGGCCGGGCCCCTGCCCGATCGCGGTCCGGCCGAAGCCGGACCCAACGATCAATCCTCGGCCTGCTCGGCGTCGGTCGACTCCACCACCACTTCCGGTGCTGCCACGTCCACGGCGGCTGCAGCTGCCGGGGTGCCGGCCAGGGTCTGCATTTCCGAGTCCGTCAGCCCGCTCGCATTTCGGCGGCGGTTGGCGTGGTAGGTCAGGCCGGTACCGGCCGGGATCAGACGGCCGACGATCACGTTCTCCTTCAGGCCGCGCAGGTTGTCCTTGGTGCCACGGACGGCAGCCTCGGTCAGCACGCGGGTGGTTTCCTGGAAGGAAGCAGCCGAAATGAACGACTCGGTTGCCAGCGAAGCCTTGGTGATGCCCAGCAGCACCGGGTCGAAACGGGCGATCAGCTCGTTGCGGGCGGTGAGGCGAGCATTTTCCTCGATGACGCGCTGACGTTCGACCTGTTCGCCGTTCAGGAACTTGCTGTTGCCCTGATCGGTGATCTCGACCTTGCGCAGCATCTGGCGAGTGATCACCTCGATGTGCTTGTCGTTGATCTTCACGCCCTGCAGGCGGTACACGTCCTGGATTTCCTTCACCAGGTAGGCGGCCAGCGGCTCGACACCCAGCAGGCGCAGGATGTCCTGCGGGCTCGGCTCGCCGTCGACGATGGTTTCGCCCTTGGTCACGTGCTCACCTTCGAACACGATGACCTGACGGTACTTCGGAATCAGCTCTTCGTGCTCCGAACCATCGGTGTCCTTGATGATCAGGCGCTGCTTGCCCTTGGTGTCCTTGCCGAAGCTGATGATGCCCGAACGCTCGGCCAGCACGGCCGGATCCTTCGGCTTGCGCGCTTCGAACAGATCGGCCACGCGCGGCAGACCACCGGTGATGTCGCGGGTCTTGGACGCTTCCTGCGGGATCTTGGCAACCACGTCACCCACGCCGACGGCAGCGCCGTCCTGCAGGTTGACGATCGAGCGCGGCGGCAGCAGGTACTGCGCCGGCAGGTCGGTGCCCGGAATCGACAGGTCGTTGCCCTTGCCATCGACGATGCGGACGATCGGGCGCAGATCCTTGGCCTGGGCGCCGCGGCGCTTCGGGTCGGTGATCTCGCGCGAGGCCAGGCCGGTCAGCTCATCGGTCTTCTCGATGACGGTGATGCCGTCGACGAAGTCGATGAAGCGGATGAAGCCGGCCACTTCCGAAACGATCGGGTGGTTATGCGGATCCCAGTTGGCCACGGTCTGGCCAGCCTTGATCGAATCACCATCCTTGGAGGTGATGGTCGCACCGTACGGCAGCTTGTAACGCTCACGCTCACGACCGTGGGCATCGAGCACCGAGATTTCGCCCGAGCGCGACACTGCCACCAGCGAGCCATTGGCGTGCTCGACCGACTTGAGGTTGCTGAACTTGACCGAGCCGGTGGTCTTGACGGTGATGTTGTCGACCGCAGCAGCTCGCGACGCCGCACCACCGATGTGGAACGTACGCATGGTCAGCTGGGTACCCGGCTCACCGATGGACTGGGCGGCGATGACGCCGACCGCTTCACCGATGTTGACCAGGTGGCCACGGGCCAGATCGCGGCCGTAGCAGCGACCGCAGACGCCGAAGGCCGATTCGCACGAGATCGTCGAACGCACCTTGATGCTCTGCACGCCGGCGTCTTCCAGCTTGGCGACCCAGGCTTCGTCGAGCAGGGTGTTGCGGGTGACGATCGGATCTTCGTCGTTGCCCGGCAGGAACACGTCCTCGGCAACCACGCGACCCAGCACGCGGTCCTTCAGCGGCTCGACCACATCGCCGCCTTCCACGATCGGGGTCATGATCAGGCCTTCGGTGGTGCCGCAATCCACCTCGGTGATCACCACGTCCTGCGCCACGTCGACCAGACGACGGGTCAGGTAACCCGAGTTCGCGGTCTTCAGCGCGGTATCGGCCAGACCCTTACGGGCACCGTGGGTGGAGTTGAAGTACTCCTGCACGTTCAGGCCTTCGCGGAAGTTCGCCTTGATGGGCGTCTCGATGATCGAGCCATCGGGACGGGCCATCAGGCCACGCATGCCGGCCAGCTGGCGGATCTGCGCCTGACTGCCTCGTGCGCCGGAGTCGGCCATGATGTACAGGGAGTTCATCGACTTCTGGTCGATGGTCTCGCCCTTGGCATTGATGACCTTCTCGGTACCGATGGTGTCCATCATCGCCTTGGCGATGCGCTCATTGGTGCGCGACCAGATGTCGACCACCTTGTTGTAGCGCTCGCCGGCGGTGACCAGGCCCGACTGGTACTGCTCCTGGATTTCCAGCACTTCGGCTTCGGCCTCGGTGAGGATGCCCTTCTTCTCGTCCGGGATCAGCATGTCGTCGATGCCGATCGAGACGCCGGCGCGGGTCGCGTAGGCGAAGCCGGTGTACATCAGCTTGTCGGCGAACACGACCGTGTCCTTCAGACCCAGCTGGCGGTAGCTGGAGTTGATCAGGCGGCTGATGTTCTTCTTGGTCAGCTCGGTGTTGGCCAGCGCGAACGGCAGGCCTTCCGGCAGGATTTCAGCCAGCAGGGCGCGACCGATCGTGGTGTCCACGATCGAGGTCTTGTTCTGCTTGTTGCCTTCTTCGTCGGTCACCACCTCGGTGATGCGGACCTTGACGCGTGCGTGCAGTTCCACCACGCGGTTGTCGTAGGCGCGCTTGACTTCGGCGATGTTGGCGAAGGCCATGCCCTCGCCCTTCTTGTTTTCCAGCGAGCGGGTCATGTAGTACAGACCCAGCACGACGTCCTGCGACGGCACGATGATCGGCTCGCCGTTGGCCGGCGACAGGATGTTGTTGGTCGACATCATCAGCGCACGCGCTTCCAGCTGGGCTTCCAGCGAGAGCGGCACGTGGACGGCCATCTGGTCACCGTCGAAGTCGGCGTTGAACGCGGTGCAGACCAGCGGGTGCAGCTGGATGGCCTTGCCTTCGATCAGGACCGGCTCGAAGGCCTGGATGCCCAGACGGTGCAGGGTCGGCGCACGGTTCAGCATCACCGGATGCTCGCGGATGACCTCTTCCAGGATGTCCCAGACTTCGGCTTCTTCGCGCTCGACCAGCTTCTTGGCGGCCTTGATGGTGGTGGCCAGGCCACGACGCTGCAGCTTGGCGAACACGAACGGCTTGAACAGTTCGAGCGCCATCTTCTTCGGCAGGCCGCACTG
Organism: Stenotrophomonas sp. G4; assembly: GCF_003428825.1. Lineage (NCBI taxonomy): Bacteria > Pseudomonadati > Pseudomonadota > Gammaproteobacteria > Lysobacterales > Lysobacteraceae > Stenotrophomonas > Stenotrophomonas sp. G4. The sequence continues at coordinate 905,475 of NZ_CP031741.1, read as the reverse complement.
GTGCAGGCGCAGGTACGGACCGACCACGATGACCGAACGGCCCGAGTAGTCCACGCGCTTGCCGAGCAGGTTCTGGCGGAAGCGGCCCTGCTTGCCCTTGATCATGTCGGCCAGCGACTTCAGCGGGCGCTTGTTGGTACCGGTGATGGCACGGCCGCGACGGCCGTTGTCCAGCAGCGCATCGACCGATTCCTGCAGCATGCGCTTTTCATTGCGCACGATGATGTCCGGCGCGCTCAGTTCGAGCAGGCGGCGCAGGCGGTTGTTGCGGTTGATGACGCGGCGGTACAGGTCGTTCAGATCGGAGGTCGCGAAGCGGCCACCATCCAGCGGAACCAGCGGACGCAGGTCCGGCGGCAGCACCGGAAGCACGGTCATGACCATCCATTCCGGACGGTTGCCCGATTCCAGGAAGGCTTCGATCAGCTTGATGCGCTTGGTCAGTCGCTTCAGCTTGGTTTCCGAACCGGTGCTGGCGATCTCTTCGCGCAGGCGGGTCATCTCCGACTGCAGGTCGATGGTGCGCAGCAGCTCGTACACGGCCTCGGCGCCCATGGCGGCGTCGAAATCATCGCCATGTTCCTGGCGGGCCTGCAGGTACTGTTCTTCGGTCAGCAGCTGGCGGCGCTCCAGGGCGGTCAGGCCCGGCTCGGTCACCACGTACGCTTCGAAGTACAGCACGCGCTCGATATCGCGCAGGGTCATGTCCAGCATCAGGCCGATGCGCGACGGCAGCGACTTCAGGAACCAGATGTGCGCGACCGGCGACGCCAGGTCGATGTGGCCCATGCGCTCACGACGCACCTTGGCCAGGGTCACTTCGGTGCCGCACTTCTCGCAGACCACGCCGCGGTGCTTCATGCGCTTGTACTTGCCGCACAGGCACTCGTAGTCCTTGACCGGTCCGAAGATGGCGGCGCAGAACAGGCCGTCACGTTCCGGCTTGAAGGTACGGTAGTTGATGGTTTCCGGCTTCTTCACTTCGCCGAAGGACCACGAACGGATCAGGTCCGGCGAAGCCAGCGCGATCTTGATCGCGTCGAAGTCCAGCGTCTGGCGCTGCTGGTTGAAGAGGTTGAGCAGGTCTTTCATGGTGTTCTCCAGAAGGAGGAATGCTGTGTCGATGGGCTTTCAGTTCACTGCCAGCGGCGCGGCGGCGGTGGCCGCCGCGCCGGCATGGATCAGTTGTCTTCCAGTTCCATGTTGATGGCCAGCGAGCGGATTTCCTTCACCAGGACGTTGAAGGATTCCGGCATGCCCGCGACCATCTCGTGCTCACCGTCGACGATGTTCTTGTACATCTGGTTGCGGCCCTGCACGTCATCGGACTTCACCGTCAGCATTTCCTGCAGGGTGTAGGCCGCGCCGTAGGCTTCCAGCGCCCAGACTTCCATTTCACCGAAGCGCTGGCCGCCGAACTGCGCCTTGCCGCCCAGCGGCTGCTGGGTGACGAGCGAGTACGGACCGGTCGAACGGGCGTGCATCTTGTCGTCGACCAGGTGGTTCAGCTTCAGGTAGTGCATGTAGCCAACGGTGGTGTGGCGATCGAAGGCTTCACCGGTGCGGCCGTCGTACAGCTGGGTCTGGCCACTGCTGGGCAGGTCGGCCAGTTCCAGCATGCGCTTGATTTCCGCTTCGGTGGCACCGTCGAACACCGGCGTAGCCATCGGCACGCCGTCGGTCAGGTTGCGGGCCAGGCGCAGCAGTTCCTCGTCGCTGAACTGCGACAGGTCGACACGGTTGGCCACGTTGGTGTCATCGTGGTTGTAGATGTCGTCCAGGAACTTGCGCAGGTCGGCGACCGCAGCCTGGGCTTCCAGCATGGCCTGGATCTTGCGACCCAGACCCTTGGCGGCCCAGCCCAGGTGCACTTCCAGGATCTGCCCGATGTTCATGCGCGACGGCACGCCCAGCGGGTTCAGCACGATGTCCACGGTTTCGCCCGAGGCCATGTACGGCATGTCCTCGACCGGCACCACGTTGGACACCACACCCTTGTTGCCGTGGCGGCCTGCCATCTTGTCGCCCGGCTGGATGCGGCGCTTCACGGCCAGGAACACCTTGACCATCTTCAGCACACCCGGGGCGAGGTCGTCGCCCGCGGTGATCTTGCCGCGCTTGTCGGCGAAGCGACGCTCGAACTCCTTCTCGTGCGCCTGGATCTGCTTCTGTGCGCGTTCGATGGCTTCGGCGGCGTCCTCGTCCTTCATGCGCAGCACGAACCAGTCGGCCTTCTTCAGGCCATCCAGGTAGGCGTCAGAGATGACGTCGCCCTTCTTCAGGCCGGCGCCACCGTTGACCACCTTGCCGACGATCTGCGAACGCAGACGGGCATAGATGGCCGCTTCCAGGATGCGGAACTGGTCGTCGAAGTCCTTCTTGACGCGCTTGATTTCAGACTCTTCGATCTGACGGGCGCGCTTGTCCTTCTCGATGCCGTCGCGGGTGAAGACCTGCACGTCGATGACGGTGCCGTCCATGCCCGGCGGCACGCGCAGCGAGCTGTCCTTCACGTCCGAAGCCTTCTCGCCGAAGATCGCGCGCAGCAGCTTCTCTTCCGGGGTCAGCTGGCTTTCGCCCTTCGGGGTGACCTTGCCGACCATGATGTCGCCGGCGCGGACTTCGGCGCCGATGTACACCACGCCGCTCTCGTCCAGGCGGTTCAGCGCCTGCTCGGAGACGTTCGGGATGTCGGCCGAGATTTCCTCCGGCCCCAGCTTGGTGTCACGCGCAACGCAGGTCAGCTCTTCGATGTGGATCGTGGTGTAGCGATCCTCTTCCACCACGCGCTCGGAGAGCAGGATGGAGTCTTCGAAGTTGTAGCCGTTCCAAGGCATGAAGGCGATCAGCATGTTCTGGCCCAGGGCCAGTTCACCGATGTCGGTGGACGGACCATCGGCCAGCACGTCGCCACGCGCCACCACGTTGCCCACTTCCACCAGCGGACGCTGGTTGATGCAGGTGTTCTGGTTGGAGCGGGTGTACTTGATCAGGTTGTAGATGTCGACGCCGGCGTCGGAGGCGTCGGTGATCTCGGCTTCGTTGACCTTGACCACGATGCGGGCGGCGTCGATCTGCACGATCTCGCCACCACGACGGGCGTTCACGGTCACGCCCGAGTCACGCGCCACGGCGCGCTCGATGCCGGTACCGACCAGCGGCTTCTGCGCACGCAGGGTCGGCACGGCCTGACGCTGCATGTTGGCGCCCATCAGTGCGCGGTTGGCGTCATCGTGCTCCAGGAACGGAACCAGCGCGGCCGCGATCGACACGGTCTGCATCGGCGAGACGTCCATGAAGTGGACTTCCGCCGGCGGCTTCAGCAGCGATTCGCCCTGGTAACGGCAGGGGACGAACTGCTCGGTCAGCACGCTGTTGGCATCGGTCAGGGCGTTGGCCTGGGCGATGACGTACTCGTTTTCTTCGATGGCCGACAGGAACTCGACTTCGTCGAAGACCTTGCCGTCCACGACCTTGCGGTACGGGGTCTCGAGGAAACCGTACTGGTTGGTGCGGGCATACACGGCCAGCGAGTTGATCAGGCCGATGTTCGGGCCTTCCGGCGTTTCGATGGTGCAGACGCGGCCGTAATGGGTCGGATGCACGTCGCGCACTTCGAAGCCGGCGCGCTCACGGGTCAGGCCGCCCGGGCCCAGGGCCGAGACGCGACGCTTGTGCGTGACTTCCGACAGCGGGTTGTTCTGATCCATGAACTGCGACAGCTGCGAGGAGCCGAAGAATTCCTTGATCGCCGCAGCCACCGGCTTGGCGTTGATCAGCTCCTGCGGGGTCAGGCCTTCCGACTCGGCCATCGACAGACGTTCCTTGACCGCGCGCTCGACGCGGACCAGGCCCACGCGGAACACGTTCTCGGCCATTTCACCGACCGAACGCACGCGACGGTTGCCCAGGTGATCGATGTCATCGACCACGCCGCGACCGTTGCGGATCTCGGTCAGGACCTTGATCACGTCCAGGATGTCCGAGCTGTCGCCGTGGGCGGCAACCAGGCGCTTGGACTCTTCGTCGTTGCGCTCGCCGTAGTACTTGCGGTCGTACAGCACGGCTTCGCCGGTGGTTTCCTTGCGGCCCACGCGACGGTTGAACTTCATGCGGCCGACCGCGGACAGGTCGTAGCGCTCGAAGGTGAAGAACAGGTTGTGGAACAGGTTCTGCGCGGCATCCTTGGTCGGCGGCTCGCCCGGACGCATCATGCGGTAGATCTCGACCAGGGCTTCCAGCTGGGTCTTGGTCGGATCGATGCGCAGGGTGTTGGACAGGTACGGGCCACGATCCAGGTCGTTCACCCACAGGGTGCCCACGGCATCGACGCCGGCCTTGCGGAAGGCCTGCAGCTGTTCGTCGGTGATTTCGTCGTTGGCCTGGGCCAGCAGTTCGCCGGTCGAGGCATCGACCACGTCGTGCGACAGGATGCGGCCGACGATGTAGTCGTCCGGCACGGCCAGGGCGGCGATGCCCGAGGCTTCCAGCTGCTTGATGTGGCGCGCGGTGATGCGCTTGCCGGCTTCCACGATGACCTTGTCGCCGTCGGCGAGGTCGAAGCCCAGGGTTTCGCCGCGCAGGCGCTCGGGCACCAGCTCCAGCTGGACGCCTTCATCCGGGTTGATGTGGAAGGTGTTGATCTCGAAGAACTCGGCCAGCATCTCTTCGTTGCTGTAGCCAAGCGCGCGCAGCAGGATCGACACCGGCAGCTTGCGGCGACGGTCGATACGGGTGAACAGCGCGTCCTTCGGGTCGAACTCGAAGTCCAGCCAGGAACCGCGGTAAGGAATGATGCGGGCGCTGTACAGCAGCTTGCCCGAGCTGTGGGTCTTGCCACGGTCGTGGTCGAAGAACACGCCCGGCGAGCGGTGCAGCTGCGAGACGATGACGCGCTCGGTGCCGTTGACGATGAAGGTGCCGTTGTCGGTCATCAGCGGGATTTCGCCGAGGTAGACCTCCTGCTCCTTCACGTACTTGATGGCCTTGGTCGACGACTCGCGGTCGTAGATCACCAGGCGCACGGTCACGCGCAGCGGCGCACCGTAGCTCATGCCACGCTGACGGCACTCACGCTCGTCGAAGACCGGATCGCCCAGCTTGTAGCCGACGTATTCCAGGGCAGCATTGCCGCTGTAGCTGGCGATCGGGAAGACCGACTTCAGTGCAGCGTGCAGGCCGTGGTCCGTGCGCTTGGCCGGATCGACGTTTTCCTGCAGGAATTCACGGTAGGAATCCACCTGGATGGCGAGCAGGAACGGCACTTCGAGAATCGAACGCTGCTTGCCGAAATCCTTGCGGATACGCTTTTTTTCGGTGAACGAATAGGACGTCATGAGGTCTTCCACCTTGTTGTGCGGGTCGTGCGCCCACGACCCGAAGGGAACTTGAAATTGTCAGTTGGAAGTCGCTGGTATTGCCGGCACCAGCACGCCTTCTCCCGCTACTTCCAACTGCCAACTCGTCTGCATCCACGCCCCCGCCGCCGCGCGTTGCGCTGGCCGGCCAGGGTTTGACCGCAGCCCGTGTTGGGCTTTTTTGCCGTTTTTCACATCCACGCATGGCGTGGATCTACAGCACCGCAACAACGACCAAAGGCCGGGGGCTTACGCCCCCAGCCTTGGCTGCATCGCCGGATTTCGATGGCGACGCAAAGGAAGTGCTTACTTGACTTCGACAGTCGCGCCAGCAGCTTCCAGGTCCTTCTTCATCTTCTCGGCTTCGTCCTTCGAAGCGTTGTCCTTCAGGACGCCGCCGGCTTCGGCCAGGTCCTTCGCTTCCTTCAGGCCCAGGCCGGTGATGGCGCGGACGGCCTTGATGACTTCAACCTTCTTGTCGCCGGCGGTCTTCAGGGTGACGACGAATTCGGTCTGCTCTTCGACCGGAGCGGCCGGGCCGGCCGGGCCAGCAACGGCAACCGGAGCAGCGGCGGAAACGCCGAACTTCTCTTCGATGGCCTTGACCAGCTCCATCACTTCCATCAGGGACTTCTCGGCGATGGCGTCGACGATCTGTTCGTTGGTAAGGGACATGATAATTACCTTTGGATGTTTTTCTGGATTGAGGTTCCGTCAGGAACCACGATTGGTCGAAACTCAGGCGGTCTCGGCGGCCGGTTCAGCAGCGTCGGCGGCGACGTCGCCACCATTCTGCTTGTCGCCGATTGCCTTGATGGCGCGGGCGAACATCGTGACCGGCTCGGTCAGGACACGTGCCAGCATTGCCAGGGCCTGGTCGCGGGTCGGCAGCGATGCCAGAACCTCGACGTGGCTCGCCGGGAACACTTCACCACCGATTGCGACGACCTTGGCCTTCAGCTTGTCGTTGCCCTTGGCGGCATCCTTGATCAGGCGACCGGCTGCACCGGGCTCCTCGAGCGAGAACGCGTACAGCAGCGGACCAACCATCTGGTCCTGTGCGACTGCGAACTCGGTGCCTTCAACAGCACGCGAAGCCAGGGTGTTCTTGACAACTTTCAAGAAAACGCCGGTTTCACGAGCCTGCTTGCGCATCGCGGTCATCTGGGCGACCGTGGTGCCAGCGTATTCGGCTGCGATCAAGGAGTGGGCCTTGGCGGCGATGTCTGCCAGCTCCGCGACTACTTCTTGCTTCTGGGACAGATTGAGAGCCATTGCACTCCTCCGATTGAACTCCGCTTACGGCTCCTGCCGTGTGCGGTCCTGTGCGGCATCCGTCCTGGACGCCGGGAACATCGGAATGATGTTCCGGGGGGTGGGCCGTTCTAGACCTGGAGTGGGCCAACCTGGGTAACCCCAGACGTGCGTGAACCAGAAAAACTCCAGAAGGGCACCATCTACGCAGGGTGATTCCGGGGAATCGATTAAGCGTTCGTGACTGCTCCGGCGGCGACTCCCTGCCAAATCGAGCTTCCGTGCCCGTCGCCGGCATGCCACGACCGCACCTGCGGTCTTTGACGGCTACCACCGGCGATGGGTTGCCGGCGATGCCTTCAAATGTCACGGTCGCGGGACCCGAGGGACCCGCGACCGCTTGAAACGATTACTTCAGGCTCAGCGACGACTGGTCGACGGTGACGCCCGGGCCCATCGTCGAGCTGACCGAAACCTTCTGCAGGTAGGTGCCCTTCGAGGTAGCCGGCTTGGCCTTGATCAGGTCCAGCAGCAGCGCGGTCAGGTTCGACTTCAGCGCGTCTTCGGCGAAGTCGGCCTTGCCGATGGTGCAGTGGATGATGCCGGCCTTGTCGGTGCGGTAACGCACCTGACCCGACTTGGCATTCTTCACAGCCTCACCCGGGTTCGGGGAGACGGTGCCGACCTTCGGGTTCGGCATCAGGCCGCGCGGGCCCAGCACGGTACCCAGCTTGCCGACAACGCGCATTGCGTCCGGGGTCGCGATCACGACGTCGTAGTTCAGATCGCCGGCCTGCATCTTCTCGGCCAGGTCGTCCATGCCGACGGCTTCGGCGCCAGCGGCCAGGGCTTCGTCAGCCTTGGCACCGGCCGGAGCGAAGACAGCGACGCGAACCGACTTGCCGGTACCTGCCGGCAGCACGGTGGAGCCACGGACCTGCTGGTCGGACTTCTTCGCGTCGACGCCCAGGCGCACGGCAACGTCGATCGACTCGACGAACTTGGCCTTGGTGGCGGTCTTCAGGATGTTGATCGCGTCCTCGAAGGCGTATGCCTTGCCCGGAACGATAGCGGCCTTGATGGCCTTCTCACGCTTGGTCTGTGCCATCTTCTTAACCCTCCACCACGAGGCCCATGGAACGGGCAGAGCCAGCGATGGTACGCACGGCGGCGTCCAGATCGGCGGCAGTCAGATCCGGTTCCTTCGCCTTGGCGATCTCTTCCAGCTGCTTACGGGTGACCTTGCCGACCTTCTCGGTGTTCGGGCGCTTGGAGCCCGACGAGATGCCAGCGGCCTTCTTCAGCAGGGTGGTAGCTGGGGTGCTCTTGGTGATGAAGGTGAACGTACGGTCCGAATAGGCCGTGATGATCACCGGAACCGGCAGACCCGGCTCGAGCTTCTGCGTGGCGGCATTGAAGGCCTTGCAGAATTCCATGATGTTCAGACCGCGCTGACCCAGCGCAGGACCGACCGGCGGCGAGGGGTTGGCCTGACCGGCCTTCACCTGCAGCTTGATATAACCGACAACTTTCTTTGCCATGTGAGTACTCTCCGGGTGCTAGCGCCTTGCGACAACAGGCTCCCCATCGGACCGGGAATCACGCGTCCCGGCATCGCGTTTTGAAATCATGCCGAAGGCCACCTTTCGGTGGCCTCGTCCCGCCAGCTTCCCAACGGGAGCCGCGCAGCATATCAGGTTTTTTCTTCACATGCCTGAAGCAGCACGTGAATTCTGGTCAGACGGCCTTTTCGACCTGACCGAACTCGAGTTCGACCGGGGTGGCGCGACCGAAGATCAGCACCGAGACGCGCAGACGGCTCTTCTCGTAATTGACTTCTTCGACCACACCGTTGAAGTCGTTGAACGGACCGTCGGTGACGCGGACCATCTGGCCCGGCTCGAAAAGCACCTTCGGACGCGGCTTCTCGACGCCTTCCTGGACACGGTTCAGGATCGACTCGGCCTCGGAATCGGCGATCGGCAGCGGACGATCGGCGGTTCCGCCGATGAAGCCCATGACGCGCGGGGTTTCCTTGACCAGGTGCCAGCTTTCGTTGTCGATGCGCGGAATGCCCGCTTCTTCGTGGGTCTCGATCTGGACCAGCACGTAACCCGGGAAGAACTTGCGCTCGGAACGGCGCTTCTGGCCGGCGCGCATTTCGATCACTTCCTCGGTCGGAACCAGGACGTCGCCGAAGCGCTCTTCCATGCCGTCACGGACGATGCGATCGCGCAGAGCCTGCGCCACCGACTTCTCGAAGCCCGAATAGGCGTGAACGACGTACCAACGCTTCATGCATTTCTCCTTAGCGGCTCAGGAACCACTGAGTCAGTTTCTGGATGAGGAAGTCGAACCCACCCAGCAACAGGCTGAGGATCAGGACGACGACAATCACCACCCAGGTCATGCGAATGGCTTCCTGACGGGTCGGCCAAACCACTTTACGCAGTTCGAAACGCGACTCGGAGAGGAATTCGCGGGTGTCGCGCCCCTTGCCGGTCAGCATGAACACGCCGATACCGCCAACCAGGCCGACCACGACCGCCAACGCACGCAGCTGACCCGCCCACGCGCCCAGCTGGGCAGCGCGACCGGAGTCGGCGGAGAACCAGAACCAGACGAACAGACCTGCCAGCACCAGCAGCGATGCGAGGACGTACTTGACGATATCCCCGCCTTGCGCGGAGGTGTCCTTGGAATGTTCGATCTTGCTATTCATCAGGCTGTGTCTGCTTTAGCGGCAGGGCCGCTCGATAAGGTGGGCAGATGGCACGCCAGGAGGGACTCGAACCCCCAACCTGCGGTTTTGGAGACCGCTGCTCTGCCAATTGAGCTACTGGCGTACGTTGAAAACTTGCCTTCCCTTAGACGGCGAAGGCGGACCGAGGTTCCCGGCCCGCCACTCGCCAGACCGGCAGCGCTATGCGACCGCCGGCATGCAGGCTTACTCGAGGATGGTGGCAACCACGCCAGCACCGACGGTACGGCCACCTTCGCGGATTGCGAAGCGCAGGCCGGCGTCCATGGCGACCGGGTTGATCAGGGTGACAACCATCTTCACGTTGTCGCCCGGCATCACCATCTCGACGCCTTCCGGCAGCTCGACCGCACCGGTGATGTCGGTGGTACGGAAGTAGAACTGCGGACGGTAGCCCTTGAAGAACGGGGTGTGACGGCCGCCCTCGTCCTTCGACAGCACGTACACTTCGGCGTCGAACTTGGTGTGCGGCTTGATCGAACCCGGCTTGGCCAGAACCTGGCCACGCTCGACGTCGTCACGCTTGGTGCCGCGCAGCAGCAGACCGGCATTGTCGCCTGCCTGGCCCTGGTCCAGCAGCTTGCGGAACATTTCCACGCCGGTCACGGTGGTCTTCTGCACCGGACGGATGCCGACGATTTCGATTTCTTCGCCGACCTTGATCACGCCGCGCTCGATACGACCGGTCACCACGGTGCCGCGGCCCGAGATCGAGAACACGTCTTCGACCGGCATCAGGAATGCCTTGTCGACGTCACGCTCCGGGGTCGGGATCCAGGTGTCCAGCGCTTCGACCAGCTTGATGACGGCCGGCACGCCGATGTCGCTCTGGTCGCCTTCCAGCGCCAGGCGGGCCGAACCCGAGATGATCGGGGTGTCGTCACCCGGGAAGTCGTACTTGCTCAGCAGCTCGCGGACTTCCATTTCGACCAGTTCCAGCAGCTCGGCATCGTCAACCATGTCGGCCTTGTTCAGGAACACGACGATGTACGGCACGCCGACCTGACGCGACAGCAGGATGTGCTCGCGGGTCTGCGGCATCGGGCCGTCAGCGGCCGAGCACACCAGGATCGCGCCGTCCATCTGGGCAGCACCGGTGATCATGTTCTTGACGTAGTCAGCGTGGCCCGGGCAGTCGACGTGGGCGTAGTGACGGGTGGTGGATTCGTATTCGACGTGCGCGGTCGAGATCGTGATGCCACGTGCCTTTTCTTCCGGCGCGGCGTCGATCGCGGAGTAATCCTTGAACTCGCCACCAAAGCGCTCGGCACCGATCTTGGTCAGTGCGGCGGTCAGCGTGGTCTTGCCGTGGTCGACGTGACCGATGGTGCCGACGTTGACGTGCGGCTTGGTGCGCTCGAACTTACCCTTGGCCATGGCTGCTTATCTCGAATTCGTCTGGTGTGGTGCTGGTAGATGGTGCTCACGAAAGGAATCGAACCTTCGACCTCTTCCTTACCAAGGAAGTGCTCTACCGACTGAGCTACGTGAGCGAGTTTTGCATTATGGCATGAACTCGATAATATTCAAAGTTCATTCAATGGAGCGGGAGACGGGAATCGAACCCGCACCATCAGCTTGGAAGGCTGAGGTTCTACCATTGAACTACTCCCGCACCGGGAATGTGCCACAACGTGAAGCTGGTGGAGGGAGGTGGATTCGAACCACCGAAGGCGTAAGCCAGCAGATTTACAGTCTGCCCCCGTTGGCCGCTTGGGTATCCCTCCTTTTACCACCCCGTCCCGTGCCGCCGAAGCGTTGCGGTGTGTGGTGGTGAGCCCGCAATTCTGGAGATGAAGCGGGGGTCTGTCAACGCTTTTTTTCACTTTTTTTCACGCGCGTCGCAAACCCCTTGATACGCAAGGCTCTGCTCAAGGCATCGCGATTGTCTCGTCGGCAAAGATGGCCACATGGGCAACGCCATCGGCCCCGATCCAGCCCCGATACATGCCTTGGGTGTTGAACGGCGCTGCTGCTTTTCCGTCTGCGGACAGCACGATCGCTCCGCCGTCGCCGCCCATCTGCGGAATCATGTCGTTGATTACGCCCTTGCCTGCCTGTTCCGGCGACTGACCGAGGTAGCGCATGCGCGCGCAGATCTCATGGGCTGCCGCGGTGCGGATGTAGTACTCGCCCCAGCCGGTACCCGATACCGCACAACGCGCATCGGCCCAGGTGCCGGCGCCGATGATCGGCGAATCGCCGACACGGCCATAGCGCTTGTTGGTCATGCCGCCGGTGGAGGTACCTGCCGCAAGATGCCCCTGCGCATCCAGGGCGACCGCACCGACCGTGCCGAAGTGTTTTGCGGTCTCCAGGTCGGAATGGGCCTGGCCGCCCGCCTCTTCCTTCAATGCACGCTGCAGCTGCTGCCAGCGCTTGTCGGTGCGGAAGTACGAGGGGTCGACCAGGCTCACGCCCTGCTCGGCGGCGAAGGCTTCGGCGCCCTGCCCCACCATCATGACGTGCCTGGATTTCTGCATCACCGTCTGCGCAAGCAGGATCGGGTTGCGCACGCGCTGCACGCCGGCCACCGCTCCGGCTGCCCGGGTGGCGCCGTCCATCACCGCCGCATCCAGTTCATTGCGGCCTTCGTGGGTGAACACTGCGCCCCTGCCCGCGTTGAAGGTCGGATCATCCTCGAGCACGGTGATGGCAGCGGTGACCGCGGCCAGTGCCGGACGCCCCGCTGCCAGTTCGGCATGGCCCTTCAACAATGCCGCCTTCAGCGCCGCGCGTGCGGCCTGTTCTTCCGCCGCGGAGAGAGCCCTGCGCTCCACGCCGGCGCCGCCGTGGATGACCAGCACGGGTGATGCAGCGGGGGCGGCCTGGGCCAGCAGTGGCAGGGACAGCAGAGCAGACAGCGCCAGGCGCAGTTTCATGGAAGCAGATCTCCAGAAGGACAGGGATTGGATTGCACGGTAGCGCCGGGCCGGGCCCGGTGGAAGGCACAGCGCGGCGGCATCCGCCCGGGCATGGCCCGGCGCTATCGGATCATTGTCGGATCAGTTCGATCTGGCCGTCATCGACATCGGCCAGCGCCTGGTAGGCCACGTCGGCCTGCAGGTCGTCCAGGCGCATGCGACTGCCGCTGGCAACCACGGCGACCGGCACCGCGTGGAAGCGCAGGGGTTCGCCTTCCACCAGCCGGTCGGCATCGCGTCCGGGACTGACCACCCAGACCCTGCCTTCGCCGTCGGCGCTGTAGACCTGGGCCTGGCCGTCAGGCTCCACGCACAGGGCCGTGTCTTCGTCGACGCCGATGCCGACCATGTCCGGGTCGCCGCTGTCATGCGCGGCGCGGGCCACGAACACGATGAGGCGACCGAGACGGTCGCGCTTGTCGAAGTGGGTGTCGGTGACCACCCGCTGCAGGTAGGGCAGCTGCAGGAAGCCGCGGTCCAGGGTCACCGCCTCGCCCATCGGGTCGGCCATGGCGCTGGCCGAATCGATGCTGCCGCCGTCCAGCGCACCATAGGCGTAGCCGCCGAGGATGGCCAGCCCGGCGCTGGTGCCGGCAATCGGCTTGCCGGCGCGCACGTGGGCGTTCAGCGCGCGATTGAGCGCGGTGCCCTTCCAGAAGCGGATGTAGCGGGACTGGTCTCCGCCGGCGATGAAGATCGCATCGGCTGCTGCCACGACCCGCAGCACGGCCGGGTCATCGGCGCCGCGGCGGCTGTCGAATACCAGCGTCTGCACGGCGGTGGTGCCGCCGACCTCACGATACAGACGGTCCTGCAGTTCATCGGTACCCGAGGCGCGCAGGATCAGCACGCGGCCATTGCCGGCCTGGCGCAGCCACCACTGGAAGGCTTCAGGTACCCATTCGCCGCCGCCCATCAGCATCATTGCGGGTGCCCGCGGCCCGGGCCGCGGAGCATCCAGATCGCCCACTTCGTAGTAGGCGAAGCCCGCGTCCACCAGTTCCTGCGCCGCGACAGGTGAAGACCAGAGCGCCGACAGCAGCAAGGCGATGAGCGGGCCACGCGGCCCGTGGCGAAGGCGTCGCATCTTGATCTCCCTGAACAAAAACGACCTGCAACCGTTTTCGCTCTTTGCCAGACATATCTCCGGTAGTCAAGGACATGAAAAAGGCGTTAAATGCGCGCGCCTATTCCTGAAATGTGAATGGGGGACAGGGCCCCTCCTCTGCGGGCCGGCATTACTTCCGGGAATTTCTCATGCGTAGACAGGCGATGGCGTGGTCGATCCAGCTGGCGTTGATGGGCGTTGCTGCGTCGGCGGCGGCACAGACTCCCGCTTCCTCTTCGGTACAACAGCTGGATGCGGTGCAGGTAACCGGCTCACGCATCCCGCGCGCCCAGGTGGAAGGACCGGCGCCGATCACTGTCATCAACGCAGAGCAGATCCGCTCCAGCGGCTTCACCACCGTGCCGGACGTGCTGCGCGCGATGACCCAGAACGGCGGTGAGACGCAGAGCCAGCAGTCCTCCGGAGGGGCCGATTTCTCGCCGGGTGCGCAGCAGGTCGACCTGCGCGGGTTGGGGCCGAACCACACCCTGGTGCTGGTCAACGGCCGTCGCATCGCCGACTTCCCGATGCCGTTCAAGGGCCGCAGCAACTTCACCGATGTGTCCAACATTCCGTTGGGCATGATCGATCGCATTGAAGTGCTGACCGGCAGTGCGTCAGCCATCTACGGCTCGGATGCGATCGCCGGCGTGGTCAATTTCATCCTGAAGAAGCAGGCCGATGGCACCACCATCGACATGCGCATGGGCACCACCACCGAAGGCGGTGGTGAGTCGTTCGACATGAGCCTGGCCAGCGGCTTCAGCAGCGGCAACTTCAACGCGGTGTACAGCGTCGAACTGCAGTCGCAGACGCCGCTGTGGGCCTACGACCGCGACATCCAGGACTCGACGCAGGACGGCCCGACCGAAGGCGCGCGCATCGCCCGTCGTTCCTACCTGCGCACCGATTACAACGATGACTACCTGGACCCGGGCGCGGCGACCTGCGAGGCGCTGGCCGCGCAGAACCAGGGCAGCACCTACCGCGCGTTCCGTCCGCGCTACGGCTACTACTGTGGCAGCGACAGCGCGATCGGCTACGGCACGATCCTCAGCAAGCGCCGTGGCGCCAACGGCTATGCCTCGCTCAGCTACGACTTCGACAACGGCCAGCAGTGGTTCGCCGACGTGCAGCTGGGCTACCACACGATGTCGCTGATGCGCGATGTCACCAAGTGGGGCCGCATGGCCGCCGACGGCGATGAGTCGGGCTACTTCAACAATGAAGCCACCGGCGAGATCGAGTTCTGGCAGCGCCAGTTCTCGCCCGAGGAAATGGGCGGGCTGGACAATGCGATGGTGCGCAGCACGCAGAAGACCTTAAGCGTGACCACCGGCTTCAAGGGCAACCTGACCGGCAACTGGGACTACGAAGCAGCACTGAGCCATTCGCAGTACCAGTCGCGGATCAGCTGGGCGCAGATCATCGCATCCAAGGCCAACGACTTGTTCCTGGGCCCGCAGCTGGGCGAGGACGAGGACGGCTTCCCGATCTACAACGCCGATCCGTCGCGCCTGTACCGGCCGCTGACCCGTGCCGAGTACGATTCGATCGCCGCACGCACCACCTATACGCCGAAGTCGCGCACCGAGACGGCTGCGTTGACCCTGACCAATGGGTCGCTGTTCACCCTGCCCGGCGGCGATGCCGGCTTTGCCGCGACGGTGGAAGTGGGGCAGCAGGCCTACGCGCTCAACCCGGACCCGCTGGCGACCGGCTATTACTACTACAGCTGGAAGGATTCGGACGGCACGGGGTCGCGCAACCGCTGGGCGACCGCTGCCGAGCTGCGCATGCCGCTGCATGAGACGGTCAACCTGAGCGTGGCCGGCCGTTACGACCAGTATCGCTATTCGGGCCACACCATCGGCAAGGCGACCTGGAGCGGCGGCCTGGAATGGCGCCCGATCGACACGCTGCTGGTGCGCGGCTCGTACGGCACCGCGTTCCGTGCGCCGGACCTGCACTATGTGTTCGCCGGCCCGGGCAACGACGAGACCAGCGCGGAAGATCTGTACAACTGCCGCGCCGACGCCGCCGATGATTGCGCCGATTACGAGCGCAACGTGATCCGCAGCCGCAGTGGCAACCGCGAGCTGGAACCGGAAACCAGCACCTCCTGGAGCGCGGGCTTCGTGTGGTCGCCGGCCACCGGCCTGGACCTGTCGGCCGACTGGTTCAACATCGACATGCGCGACCAGGTGCAGGACATGGACGTGCGTACGATCCTGGCCAGCGAAGCGAACTGCCGCCTGGGCAGCGCCGACATCGGCTCGCCGACCTGCGTGGATGCCCTGGCCCGCATCACCCGCACCGCAGACGGCCGCCTGTACGGTGTGCACGTCAATCCGATCAACGTGGCGCGCGAGTCCACCTCCGGCATCGACGTCGGCCTGCGCTACCGCCTGCAGACCGGCATCGGCGACTTCATCTTCAATGGCACCCACACCTGGGTGAAGAAGCATGACTTCCAGCGCTATGCCGGCGATGTGACCGAAGACCAGTTCGCGATCAACAGCGGCTTCGATATTCCCCGCACCAAGACCAGCGTCAGCGTGACCTGGGAAAAGGACGCCTGGTCGGCCACCGTGTACGGCTCGCGCCTGGGCAGGCTGCCGACCTCGGACAGCTACGACCAGGTGTTCGACGAGGACAGCGGCGACAGCCCGTGGATCAAGGCGACCTACCGCTACAACGCTTCGCTGCAGTACCGCTTCGACGATCACTCGCGGTTGTCGCTGTCGGTGGTCAATGTGTTCAACAAGATGCCGCCGAAGGACAAGACCTATACGGCGTACCCGTACTACGACGTGTCCTGGTTCGACAGCGTCGGCCGTACCATCAACCTGCAGTACACCCACAAGTTCGGCGGCGGCGCGCTGTAAGGACGCCCTGCTGCTGGCCCGCCACAGACCCCCGCTTCGGCGGGGGTCTTTTTTTGCCCTGCCCCCTCCCTACCCTGAACCGTGCCACGCCCGCGGGCACGACCGCGCGGTGCCGGCTGTTTTTAGGATGTGGCTGATTCCGGGCCGGTGACCGTTCTGCCTAGCATCGGTGCATGTTCCGTCTCCCTCGCCCTTGCCTGCCCCAGATCGCGCCACCGACCGCCGCCTCGGTGCTGCTGAGCTGGCTGACGCTGTGCGTGTTCCTGTGCCTGACCGCGGCCACTGGCTTCTACCTGCTCACGGCGCTCACCGAAGACATTTCCACCCATCGGCGTGACATGAACGCCGCTGCCTACAGGGCGCAGATCTACTTCGACCAGCGCGAAGCCCTGCTGCGCTATCTGGGCGATTCGGTGGTGGTCGGTGATCCGTCGGCTCCTCCCAGCGAAGGCGTGCGCCAGCTGCCACTGGACGGGCCGGGCGGGAAGCCGGGCCAGCGCCTGCTGCTGTCACCGCGCGCCGAGCACACGCTGAACGTGCTGCAGACGCATCTGCTGCTTCTCGATTCGCAGGGAACGCATTGGCTGGCCGGCCGTCAGGCCGACGCGGACATCACCAGCCTGCCCACGTTGCAGGTGCTGCGTCAGCGCAGCGGCACGCTTGCCGGCACCGACCCGGTGTACTGGCTGCGTCCGGACAATGCCGGGGTCGCTTTGGCGCAGCCGGTGCAGACCGGACCGGATTCGAACCAGTGGCTGATACTGCTGCTTGACAGGGCGGCCACCTCGGACATGATCGATGGCCAGCACATCGGCGGCTACGCCTTGCTGGATCGCGATGGGCAGCCTGCCCTGTCGAGCCCGGCGCCGCACCTGGACAACGCAGGCTGGAAGGCGTTGCAGCAGCGACAGGACGACAGTTTCGGCGTGCTCTGGAGCGCGGGCCTGCCACGCGGCGTGGCCCTGGTGAAGGGCGTCGGCAATGACGGCTGGCGACTGGTCTATCACCTGCCTCCGCGCCTGCTGCTCGGCGACATGGCGACCTCGCTGCTGATCAGCGGTGCATTGCTGATGCTTGCAGGAATGGCGCTGCGTCTGCTGCGGCGTCGCGTCGACCGCCAGTTGATCCAACCGGCCCTGCTGCAGCACCGGCGCTTGTTGGAAAGCCTGGATTTCAGTTCCACGGTGATCGATCTGGCGCCGGTTGGCATCTGTGTCCTGCGCCGCAGCGACCGCCAGCTGCTGCTGTCCAACCAGCTGCTGCGCGACTGGCTGGGCGAAGACGGCACGGACAGCGATTGGCAGGCACCGTGGCGCGGGCATGCCGGCGAACGCGGTCGCGGGCTGGAGTTCACCGCACGCGACGGTCGCCAGCTGCAGGTACTGCATGCTGCCTGCCGTTACCAGGATGACGACGTGCTGCTGTGCGTATTCCATGACATCTCACGCCATCGACAGGCGCAGGCGGCGCTGTCCTCGGCGCGGCAGGCGGCCGACGCTGCCAACCAGGCCAAGAGCGCGTTCCTGGCGACCATGAGCCATGAAATCCGCACACCGCTGTACGGCGTGCTTGGCACGCTGGAGCTGCTCGGCCGAACGCCCCTGGATGCGCGCCAGTCGCAGTACCTGCGCACCATCGAGAGTTCTTCGTCGGTGCTGCTGCAACTGATCAGCGACGTGCTGGATGTGTCCAAGATCGAATCGGGCCAGCTGAGCCTGGAGCCGGCATCGTTCTCGCCGCGCGAGCTGACCGAAAGCGTGCTGCGCAGCTTCGCCGCTGCGGCGACGCGCAAGGGCCTGCAGGTACTGGTCTGCACCGATCCCCGGTTGCCGACACGGGTGCTCGGCGATGCCGACCGGATCCGCCAGGTGCTGGGCAACCTGCTCAGCAATGCCATCAAGTTCACCGAGCATGGCAGGGTGGTGCTGCGCGTGCGACTGGTGCAGCGCGAAGGCGAGTCGAGCGTGCTGGCCTGGCAGGTCACCGATACCGGCGTGGGCATCGTCACCGAGGAACAGGCGCGCCTGTTCGAACCCTTCCGCCAGGTCCGTGGCGCTGCCAGTGCACAGGGCACCGGGCTGGGCCTGTCGATCAGCGACCGCCTGGTGCGCTTGATGAGTGGCGAACTGCGCGTGGTCAGCGAACCGGGACTGGGCAGCAGTTTCACCGTGCGCCTGCCGTTGCCGGTGCTGGCGGCGGCCGAGGATGGGCCCGCGTTGCTGGCCGAACCGCCTGTCTACGTGCGCGGCCGCGATCGCGAGCTGGTGGACAGTGCCTGTGGCTGGCTGCGCCGCTGGGGTGCCAATGCGCAGCCCCTGCACGGCGATCCTGCCCTGCTCGACCATGACGGCGCAATCCTGATGGATGGCGAGGCGGAGCAACCGTTGGCCTGGCAGGGACCGCGGGTGCTGGCTTCGATCGATGCTGGCGACCAACCGGCACCTACCGCCGATGGCGCGCTGATGGTCACCTTGCATGGCATTTCCTCGATCGCCCTGGCGGTCGCACGCCAGCAGCGGCAATGCGCAACGCTGCCCACCGCAGCGCGCGATGTGCAACCGGGCCCGTTGGGATTGCGGGTGCTGGCGGTGGAGGACAATCCCATCAACCGGGTGATCCTGGCCGAACAGCTGCGGGCTCTGGGTTGCGAGGTGGAACTCGCGCAGGATGGTGTCGAGGCGTTGCAGCTGTGCCAGACCCACGACTTCGACCTGGTGGTCACCGACATCAACATGCCGCGCATGGACGGCCACACTCTGGCGCGCCGGCTGCGGGCAGAGGGCACTCTGCTGCCGGTGATAGGCGCCACTGCCAACGCCACCGCCGAGGAGCGCGAGCGCTGCCTGGCCAGCGGGATGCAGGGTTATCTGAGCAAACCCATCGACATCGCACGCCTGCGTCAGGCGCTTTCCGCCGTTCGCCAAGGAGATCCAGCGTGACCCGCCGTGTCCTGATCCTGGAAGACCAGCCGTTCCAGCGCGGCTATCTGGTCAATCTGTTCAGCGCGCACACGGGCGTCCAGGTCGACGCCTGCGAAGATGTGGACGCAGCTATCTCCTTGTGTGCCTGCCAGGCCTATGACCTGGTGGTAAGCGATCTGTTGATGCCCGGCCAGGATGGCATCCAGTTCATCCAGGCACTGGCCGCGCAGCCGCGCCCGCCCCGGCTTGCCGTGGTCAGCGCAGCCTCGCGGCGGATGATGAGTTCGGCACGGCTGATGGCCCAATCACTGGGCCTGGACGTGATCGGGCTGTTGGCCAAGCCGGTCGCCGCCAGCGATGTCGATGCGCTGCTCGATGCACTGGCCCAGACCCGGCTGGCGGTGCGTCTGCCTCCGGCTGCGCTGGCGCCCGAGCCGGACGCGGCGCAGCTGCGGCAGGCGCTGGCCGACGGCAGCCTGACCGCGTGGTTCCAGCCGAAGAAGTCATTGCAGTCCGGGCGCGTGGTCGCCGCCGAGGCTCTGGTGCGCTGGTGCCATCCGCAGTTGGGAACACTGGCGCCTGGCAGCTTTCTGCCTGCGCTGTGCCGCCATGGCCTGGAGGGCGAACTGCTGCGCGCGATGCTCACCGCCAGCATCCAGACGCAGGCGCGCTGGCGCTCCCAGGGTTTCCACGTACCGGTATCGATCAACCTGCCACCGCATCTGCTGGAGCAGTCCGACCTTCCCGATGAGCTGCTGGCGTTGACCCTGGCCGCGGGCGGCAATCCGGCTGATCTGTGCTTCGAACTGATGGAGAACAGCACCACCCGCCACGTCAGCGACTTCTATGCAGGCGCATGCCGGTTGCGGATGAAGGGGTTCGGCCTGGCCCAGGACGACTTCGGCCAAGGGCTGAGTTCGGTGCACAACCTGGTCAACACCCCCTTCACCGAGGTCAAGATCGATCGTGCGCTGGTCAGCGGCTGTGCGCGCGATCCCGCCCTGCATCTGACCTTGGCCACTGTCATCGCCCTGGCCAATCGGCTTGGCCTGACCATCGTCGCCGAAGGGGTGGAATGCGATGCCGACCTGGCTGCGCTGCGCCAGCTCGGCTGCAGTCAGGTGCAGGGTTTCCTGATTTCCCAGGCGCTGCCATCGGACGAGTTCACCCGTCTGCTGGATGAAGAAAACCCGCACGAGGCTGCCGGCAACACCCGGGCGGCGTCGCACTGACATCGTGGCTGAAAAACTTCACAATTCCATCAAGAGTCATTGACGATCCTGTGCACACGGCGGTACCGGCCGTGCCTTGGACCCTTCCGGCCGCAATCGACCGCCTTCTGTTTCCGAGACCTGCCCATGCCGGCCGAGGCCGCTCCTGTACGCCGACTTGCGCGGCGCTCCCTGCGCGTACATGCCCTGCTGATCGGCGTGGTGGTGCTGGCGACGCTGCAGGCCGGCCTGCTGCTGTCCACCGGCAGCCAGTTGTTCAACGAGGAACAGGGCAAAATCCGGTACCACTTCCGCCGTCTGGACGGCACGCTGCAGGAGCAGGAACGCTTCCTGCGGCAATGGCGGCTGCATGACGTGGGCAGCAGCGGACTAGCGGCCGACGATGCCGCTCCGCCGGCACCATCGGGGCCGCTGTTCACCAGCTTCGCCGCCATCGGTGCTGGCGGCGGTGCGGCAACACCGGCAACGACCGAACTGGGCGATCGCTTCCTGCGCTTCTATGGCGCCTTCTGGACGGCCTCCCGGTTTCCGCCTCCTCATTGCCTGCTGGTCGATGGCCAGGGCCGCCGTGGACTGCTTGCACCCATCCAGATGTCGCTACGTGATGCCGGCCAGAGCAGCCCGCATCACCTGCAACCTGCCCTGGCGCTGGTCCATCGGATGCTCGGCGAACAACCAGCTCTGCGACGCGGCAGCATCGTCTGGACGCCGGTGGCCTGGCGCGATGGAAAGAACCGCCTGCTCGCCATCGCCCACACGCCGCAGGATGCCCACCTGTGGGGCGAAAGCGAGGACCAGTCACTGGCGGCAGTAGCCTGCCTGTTGGATCCCGCCCGGGTTGATGACTACCGCCAGGTAATGGGCACACCGGTCTTTGAACGGATGTCCCTTTTCGACGGCAGCGGCCGGTTGCTGCTCGGCGATGCGGCCGACGCCAGCAGCGCCGACACCTCCTGGCGCGCGGGCGTGGGCGGCCTGCTGTTCCGCATGCGCAGCGAACAGGGATGGCTGGCGGTGTACCACGTCAGCTGGCAACAGGTGTTCCAGCACCCGCATGGCCCCTTGCTGGGGAGCATGCTGGTGGCGTTGCTGCTGGCCGTTGGGGGCGCGCTGATCCTGCGCGCTTACCGGCGGTCGGTGATCGAACCGCTGCGCCGCAACCACGCGCGACTGCTTGAGAGCGAAGCCTTCAGCCGCACCATTCTCGACAACGCACCGATCGGGCTGTGCCTGCTGCGGCGCACGGATGGCCGCGTGCTGCTGGACAATGCGCTGGCGCGTCACTGGCTGGGCGAAGACCATGGCGAAGGCGGCTGGCACGGGCCGTGGCGGCGCAGCGTGCTGGCCGCCGGTGGCACCACCGGCGGCAATGGACTGGCCTACACCACCCCGGACAATCGCCACCTGCTGATCACCGCCACGCCCGCGCGCTATCGCGGTGAGCCGGCGATACTCTGCCTGTTCATCGATCTCAGCAGCCAGCACGAAGCGGAGCAGGTACTGCAGCAGGCCCGGCGTGCGGCCGACCAGGCCAACCGGGCCAAGAGCCAGTTCCTGGCCACCATGAGCCATGAAATCCGCACCCCTCTGTACGGCGTGCTGGGTACCCTGGAACTGCTCGGCCTGACCCCGCTGGATGCTCGCCAGCAGGACTACCTGGACACGATCCAGCGCTCATCCTCGACGTTGATGCAGCTGATCAGTGACATCCTCGATGTGAGCAAGGCCGAGGCCGGCCAGCTGAGCCTGGAGCCCGGCGCGTTCGATCCGGTACGGCTGACCGAGGATGCGCTGGATTCCTATGCCGCTGCCGCCGCACGCAAGGATCTGCAGTTCTACGCCTGCATAGACCCGGACGTACCGGCTGCGGTCAACGGTGACGCCGCACGCGTCCGCCAGATCCTCAACAACCTGATCAGCAATGCACTGAAGTTCACCGACAGCGGGCGGGTTGTCGTGCGCCTGGGCGTGCAGCGCATCGATGATCGCAGCTGGCTGCGCTGGCAGGTTGCCGATACCGGCATCGGCATTGCCAGCGAACACCAGGCACACCTGTTCGAACCCTTCTTCCAGGCCAATCCGCGCACCGACGCCATGCGTGGCACCGGACTGGGCCTGGCAATCTGTGCCCACCTGACCACCATGATGGAAGGCCACCTGCGGGTGGTCAGCGAAAGCGGGCTCGGCAGCAGCTTCTCCGTCGAGCTGCCTCTGCCTCCGACGAGCCCGGACCCGCTGCAGGCGCCGTCATCGCAGTTGCCGACGGGAATGCCGGTGCAGGTGCGCGGCAGTGTCCGCGAACTCGTGCAGTCTTTGTGCGAACGACTGCAGCAGCGCGGCGCGCAGGCCAGCGTGTACCGCGAGGATGCACCCGAGCTTTTCGATCCATCGGCGGTGATGCTCGACGTGCTGCTCGATGACTCCATACCTGCCTGGGATGGCCCGCGCGTGATCGCCTGTCCTCAGGGCGGGCTGCGGCCGCAGCACGTGCGGGGGTATTGGCAGGTCGGCCTGCAGCACTTTGATGCGATCGTGATCGCGCTGGCTGCTGCAGCCGGACGGTCCCTGCCAGGCAGCCTCGGCGGGCACCTGCCTGCTTCACGCCGATTCGATCTGCACGTGCTGGTTGCCGAAGACAATCCGATCAACCAGGCCATCCTGCGCGACCAGCTGGAACAGCTGGGTTGCCACGCCGTGGTCGCCAGCGATGGCAATGAAGCATTGGGATACTGGCAGCAACGGCCCTTCGCTCTGGTCCTGAGCGACCTCAACATGCCTGGCCTGGACGGCTACGGGTTGGCGCGGGCGTTGCGCGCGCGCGGCGTAGATGTGCCTATCCATGGCGCGACCGCCAACGCGGACCCGGCCGAGCGACAGCGCTGCCAGGAGGCGGGGATGCAGGGCGTTCTGGTAAAGCCGATCACACTCGAAGCACTGCAGCGGCTGCTGAGCCAGGTTGCGGCGTTGCCGCGCAGCGAGCCAGTCGTCGTAGAAGATGGTCCCCTGCAGGTTCCGGAGAAGATGCAGGCGTTGTTCCTGCAGACCATGCAGGCCGACCTCGACAGCCTGCAGCGGGCCATTGCCGATGCCTCGCCCGGCCAGGTGGCACAGGTGCTGCATCGCATCCGCGGCGCAATGGTGATCGTTGGTGCCCCGGCACTGGTGGCATGTGGCCAGCACATCGAACAACAGCTCGGCGACGGTTGCGAACTGCCGGCGCTCATCGAAGCGCTCAACCAGTTCCAGCGTCGCCTGCAGCGGCTGCTTGAACCGTTTGCACCCGCTGACGTCCCCCCACCTTCCAGCAACGCGACACCGACATGACACTGCGCATCCTCATCGCCGACGACCATCCGATCGTGCTTGCCGGCATCCGCGATGTGCTGGCCGGCGAACTGGACCTGGAAGTGGTCGGCGCAGCCGCTGATCCGGCGACGCTGATCGAGTTGATGGCAAGCACGCGCCCACACGCGGTGATCACCGACTACAGCATGCCCGGCGGTGACACCTTCGGCGATGGCATCAAGCTGATCTCGTTCCTGCGCCGCAGCTTTCCGGAGACTCATGTGCTGGTGCTGACGATGGTCTCCAATCCCTCGCTGGTAGCGGCGATGTATGCCGCAGGCGCCGGCGGCGTGGTGCTCAAGAGTCACGGTCTGGGGAGCCTGGTGCAGGCCCTGCGCACGGTATTGGCCGACCGCATCCATCGCCCGCATGGGCTGTTGCCGGTGGCAGCCGCAGAACCTGCCGATGCAGCGGTGGTGCGGGCACGCCTGTCTCCGCGGGAACTGGAAGTGATCCGCCTGTTCACCGGCGGCATGAGCGTAGGCGACATCGCCCGCCAACTGCAGCGCAGTGCGAAGACGGTCAGCACCCAGAAAATCAGCGCGATGCGCAAACTGGGCGTGGACAGCGACCAGGCGCTGATCGAGTACTGCCTGCAGGCATCACTGTTCGGCTGAGGCATCCCCATCGCTGTGCCGTCCTCCGGCCCACGGGGGAGGACGAAGGGCTTCAGCACACGCCTGATTCCATCGCCCCTGCCAGGCCAGAACGTCCGTCTGGCGGCAGCATGGAGGAGCGCCCGCAAGCGCTCCATGCGAAAGATCCGAAGTTGCCAGTGCCCCTGAGACGGCAACGCGGGGCGGCCTCAAGGTTTTCCACACCACGCGTGGAAGGCGATGGGGGTTTGATGTGGACAAGTGCCTGCGAGCCCTGCGCTGCGGGCGATTCAGGGCATGGCTGTTTTTTGTCCATATGCCGCTGGGGGTTTTCCACATGCAACGTGGAAAGCGATGGGAACTTGATGTGGACAAGTGGGTGGGAGTGTTGTCTCACAGGCGTTTGGGGGCGTGGCGAAATTTTGTCCATGCACGCTTGCCCAGGCACGGAAGCGCCGGGCCCACGCCCCGGTTGCGGTCCGCACGAGCCGCGCATCGGCCAGGCCCCGCACAGTCATCCGGGTTTTCCACACTGCAGGTGGAAAGCGATGGGAGTTTGGTGTGGATAAGCAGTTGCGAGCCATGCGCGGCAAGCGCCTCAGAAGGCGGTCAATTTTTGTCCACGCTGCTCGGGCGAAGCCGCAAACGCGAACGCCCCGCACAAGGCGGGGCGTCCGGCGAGATCCGCTGGCGTGGGATCAGACGTTGAAGCGGAAGTGCAGGATGTCGCCTTCCTGCACGCGGTATTCCTTGCCTTCCAGGCGCAGGCGACCGGCTTCCTTCGCACCGGCTTCGCCCTTGTACTTGATGAAGTCGTCATACGCGATGGTTTCAGCGCGGATGAAGCCCTTCTCGAAGTCGGTGTGGATGACGGCGGCAGCCTGCGGCGCGGTGGCGCCCTTGCGCACGGTCCACGCGCGGACTTCCTTTACACCGGCAGTGAAGTAGGTCTGCAGGCCGAGCAGGCTGTAGGCCGCGTTGATCACGCGGTTCAGGCCCGGCTCGGTCAGGCCGAGGTCGGCCAGGAAGGTATCGCGGTCTTCGTCATCCAGCTGCGACAGCTCTTCTTCGATCGCCGCCGACACCGGCACCACCTGCGCGCCTTCTTCGGCGGCACGGGCGCGCACGGCGTCCAGGTGCGGGTTGTTCTCGAAACCGTCTTCCAGCACGTTGGCGATGTACATCACCGGCTTGAGGGTCAGCAGGAACAGATCGCGCACCAGCGCCTTCTCTTCCTCGTCCAGGCCCGCCGAACGGCCGGCCTTGCCGTCGGCCAGCGCGGCCTGCAGCTTGGCCAGCACCGGCTTGCGTGCCGCTGCGTCCTTGTCACCACCCTTGGCCGCACGCTCGGCGCGATTCAGTGCCTTCTCCACGCTGTCCAGGTCTGCCAGGGCCAGTTCGGTATCGATGGTGTCGATGTCCGAGATCGGGTCGACCTTGTTGTTGACGTGGATGACGTCAGCGTTCTCGAAGCAGCGCACCACGTGGGTGATCGCATCCACTTCGCGGATGTGGGCCAGGAACTTGTTGCCCAGGCCTTCGCCACTGGCCGCACCGGCCACCAGGCCGGCGATGTCGACGAACTCCACCGCGGTCGGGATGACCTTCTGCGGGTTGATGATCGCCGCCAGCTCGTTCAGGCGCGGATCCGGCACCGGCACGATGCCGACGTTGGGCTCGATGGTGCAGAACGGGAAGTTCGCCGCGGCGATGCCCGCCTTGGTCAGCGCGTTGAACAGGGTCGACTTGCCGACGTTGGGCAGGCCGACGATGCCGCATTTGATACCCATGGGTGACAGCTCTCTGGGGTGAAAGTGATTGGTGAAACAGCGCGCGCGCCGCTTGGCCAATCCATCTCGGTGTCGTCGATCAGCATCTGTGCCAACCAAGGTTGGCACCTACCGGGGACCGGTTGGCACCTACCGGGGACCGGTTGGCACCTACCGGGGGCCGGTTGGCACCTACCGGGGACCGGTTGGCACCTACCGAGGACCGGTTGGCACCTACCGGGGGCCGGTTGGCGCCTACCGGCGCCGGTTGGCACCCGTTGCCGGCCAGCGGCCGGCATTACCGGTTACTTCGGGGTGTGCAACCGCTTCATCGCTTCGCTGAAATCGCCCTGCACCGCCAACGGCAGCACGTCGATCGCATCGTCGATGGCGCGGGAGATCAGTACCTCATCGTCCTTGGAGGGGCGTCCCAGCACCCAGCCGACCACGCGGTCCTTGTGGCCGGGATGGCCGATGCCCACGCGCAGGCGGTGAAACCTGCCATGGCCGAGCAGACGGATGGTGTCGCGCAGGCCGTTCTGTCCACCGTGGCCACCGTCGAACTTCAACCGCGCCACGCCGGGCGCCAGGTCCAGTTCGTCGTGGGCCAGCAGGGTTTCCTCCGGCTCGATCTTCCAGAACCGCTGCGCGGCGGTGACCGACTTGCCGCTGAGGTTCATGAAGGTGGCTGGCTTGAGCAGCCACACGGTCTGTCCGGCAATGTCGACCTTGGCGGTCTCGCCAAACAACTTGCTGTCCACGTTCCATCGCGCACCGGCCTTTTCAGCCAGGGCCTCAACGAAATGAAACCCGGCATTGTGGCGGGTCCGGGCGTGCTCCGATCCGGGGTTGCCCAGACCGACGATCAGTCGCAATCCTGCCATCGTTCCATCCAGATACGGCGCCTGCCCCGAAGGACAGGCGCCGCGGGGTATTACTCGGCCGCTGCTTCTTCAGCGTCGGCAGCGTCCTGCTTGCCGTGCTTGGCAGTGACGATGGCGTCGTCGTGGTCCTTGCCCAGCGCCAGCGCCGGAATTTCCACGCCCTTCGGCAGCTTGATGTCCGACAGGTACACCACGTCGCCAGCCTTCAGCTCGCCCAGGTCGACTTCGATCGACTCCGGCAGGTCCTTCGGCAGGCAGCTGATGGCCACTTCCTTCAGTTCGTGGGTGACCACGACGTCGGCAGCCTTGCCGGCCGGCGAGGCGTCTTCGTTGATGAAGTGCAGCGGAACCGAAGCGCTCAGCTTCTCGTTCTCGTTCACGCGCAGGAAGTCCAGGTGCATGATCAGCTGCTTGTACGGATGGCGCTGCATGTCACGCAGCAGCACCTTCTGCACCTGGCCGTCCAGGTTCAGGTCCAGGATCGAGGCATAGAACCACTCGTTCTGCTGGGCCAGCCAGATTTCGTTGTGGTCCAGGCTGATGGCGACCGGCTCGGCGTTGCCGCCGTACACGATCGCCGGGATCACACCGGCGTGACGCAGGCGGCGGCTCGCACCCTTACGCTGCAGTTCACGCTTGGTGACCTTGATTTCATGGGTCTTCGACATTTTCGACTACTCGGTTGTTGCCTTGCCTTGCGGCTTGGCGGTTGAAGGCACTTCCGCGACCAGAAGCGCCCGGCGTGTCCCTGCCGTTGCCGGCGGGGACGAAAAAATCAATCCACGTACAGCGAGCTGACCGACTCGCCGAAGGCGATGCGGCGCATCGTTTCGGCCAGCATTTCCGCCACGCTCAGCTGGCGGATCTTGCTGCACACCCGCGCGGCGTCCTTCAGCGGGATGGTGTCGGTCACCACCAGCTCATCGAGCTGGGAATTGGTGATGTTGTCCACCGCCGGGCCCGACAGCACCGCGTGGGTGCAGTAGGCGGCGACCTTGAGCGCACCGCGCGCCTTCAGGGCAGCGGCAGCGGCGCACAGGGTGCCGGCGGTGTCGACGATGTCATCGACCATGACGCAGGTCTTGCCTTCGACGTCACCGATGATGTTCATCACGGTGGAGACGTTGGCGCGCGGACGACGCTTGTCGATGATCGCCAGGTCGGCGTCATCCAGGCGCTTGGCCACTGCACGGGCGCGGACCACGCCGCCCACGTCCGGCGACACCACGATCAGGTTCTCGGTGCCGTAGGCGCGCCAGATGTCGGCCAGCAGCAGCGGAGAGGCATACACGTTGTCGACCGGAATATCGAAGAAACCCTGGATCTGGTCGGCGTGCAGGTCGACGGTCAGCACGCGATCAGCGCCTGCGGTGCTGAACATCTTCGCCGCCAGCTTGGCGGTGATCGGCACGCGCGAGGAACGCATGCGGCGATCCTGGCGCGAGTAGCCGAAGTACGGCACCACGGCGGTCACGCTGGCCACCGATGCGCGCTTGAGCGCGTCGATCAGCACCAGCAGTTCCATCAGGTTTTCCGCGCTCGGCGCCGAGGTCGGCTGGATCACGAACACGTCCTGCTTGCGGACGTTCTCTTCGATCTCCACCTGCACTTCACCATCGGAGAAGTGCGAGACCAGCGCCTTGCCCGGGCGCACTCCCAGTTCCTTGCAGATGTTCTGCGCCAGACGTTTGTTGGCGTTGCCGGAAAAGACCAGCAGGTTCGGGGACTCTTGCATCATGATTGTCTCGGGCGGGGACGAGTGGCGGGGATCCGGTAACGGCAAGGACCACCTCGGCCCCTGCTGCTGACAACACCGCGGCTGTTCCCACGTCCCGCGCAGGTGATGCGCTGGAAGGCGCGGACGCAGCCGCATTGGCAGGGGCGGGAGGATTCGAACCTCCGAATGCCAGGATCAAAACCTGGTGCCTTGGGCCTCTTGGCGACGCCCCTGCATTGATGAATCAGTGTTGCTCGAGTGCATCCAGCAGTGGCGAACGTGCAACGCCCGCAGCCACCCTTGCCCGCAACTCCTTCGACAACTTCGCTCGTCCCTGCTCGGCGGCAGCCTGCGAATCGAACTCGACGAAACAACCACTTCCCGAACCGGTCAGTCGTGCCGTGCCAATGTCGCTCAACGCAGCAAGCACCGCCTCGACGGCAGGCTCACGGCGGCGCAGCACCGGTTCGAACACGTTCCCGACCAGCGAGCCGGAAGCGAAGTCCTCTATTTTCGCCTGTGGACTGTCGCGCGTCAAATCCGGATCAGCGAACAGGAGGGGGGTCGGCACATGAACGCCCGGATCAACCACCACATACCAGGCCTGCGGCAGGGCGATCGGTTGCAGCTGCTCGCCCACCCCCTCGGCCCAGGCGTTGTGGCCGCGCACGAATACCGGCACATCGGCGCCGAGGCGCAAGCCCAGCGCCGCCAGCGCATTGTCGTCCAGCCCCGCGCCCCAGAGCCGGTTCAGCGCCACCAGCACGGTGGCCGCATCGGACGACCCACCGCCGAAACCACCGCCTGCGGGAACATGCTTTTCGACGATGATGTCGGCACCTTGCTCGACATTTGCCGTCTCTTTAAGCACCAGTGCCGCACGCACCGCCAGGTCATCCGCCTCGGCGACGCCGGCCAGGCCCTCGCCGTGCCGCCGCACCTGGCCGTCTTCACGCAGGCGCAGGCCGATACGGTCACCCCAGTCGAGCAGGCGGAACACGGTCTGCAGCTCGTGGTAGCCGTCGGCACGACGGCCGGTGATATGCAGGAACAGGTTCAGCTTGGCCGGGGCCGGCCACCAGGACCAGCCCGCGTCATCCACCGGCGGGTTCATGGCGCGCCCTGCCCCCACTGGTCGACCAGCAGGCGCACCTTGGCGTCGCCATTGACTGCCTCGACCCTGCGCGGCAGGGCCGGACGCCCGGCTTCGGCCGGGTACCAGTCCAGATACTGGATCACCCAGCCCATCTGCTGGAGCCGCCGCGGGCGGCCATCTGCATCACGATCGATCTTTTCCGGCCCGCCGCTGTCCCCAGCGACCAGACCGCGTACCCAGTCGGGCAGCTGGTTGACCGGGATATTCCAGCCGGTGGCCTCCAGCAGCAGGGCCTGCGCGTCTTCACCTTCGCGCGGACCACCGGCCAGCCCTTCCAGACGGCCGGCTTCATGATGGCTATCACCGCTCAACTTCCAGCTCTGGCGGGTGACCGGCGCGCTCAGTTCAACCACATACCGTTGGCCTTCCTGCTTCCAGTCGATGCGGCCGCTGCCACCGTCCTTGCCCTTGCTGACCGCCACCCGGCCCTGGAAATTCCACTCCGACGCCGATCGCAGCGCGTCCACGCGCGCGGCCTCGGCGGCGGCCGCTTCGGCCGAAACGGTGGTGACAACGGCGGGCGCCGGCGTTTTCTGCCGGCCAACGGTGGTACAGGCACTCAGGGCCAGGGTCACGGCCACCAGCAGCAGGGGCCGGATCATGGAAACACTCATGGATTGAATTTCTCGCGGGCGCGCAGCAGTGCGCGGTTTTCAGGGTCGAGCCTGGCCGCTTCCTCGAAGAAGTGACGGGCTTCATCGTGCTTGCCCAGCACCCACAGCACCTCGCCCACGTGGGCGGCGATTTCCGGGTCCTTGGCCAGCGTCCAGGCGCGGCGCAGCTGTACCAGCGCGTCGGCGTTGCGCCCCAGGCGATACAGCACCCAGCCATAACTGTCGACGATGGCGGCGTTGTCCGGTTCGGCCACGCGTGCGCGGTCGATCAGTTCGAGCGCTTCCTGGTAGCGACCGGTCCGGTCGGCCAGGGTGTAGCCCAGTGCGTTCAGTGCCGGTACGTTCTCCGGCTCGGTCACCAGGATCTTGCGCAGGTCGGCCTCGGCGCGGGCGATGTCGTCGCGACGCTCCCAGGCCAGCGCACGGGCATACAACAGGCCGTTTTCGTCCGGATACGCGGCCAGGCCACGGGCCAGTGCGTCGATCTCGCCGGGAAGGTCGTCGGCGCGCTGGCGCAGCTCGGCTTCCAGCAGATACGCATCGCGCCGCACATCGTCATCCACGCTGGCATCGGACTGGATGGCACGCACTTCATCCAGCGCCAGCGACTGTCGGCCCGCCAGACCCTGCGCATTGGCCGCGCGCAGGCGCGCTTCATTCAGCTCATCACCGCCGGGAACGCTGTGATACCAGTTGACCGCCTCCGGGTAGCGCTTGAGGTACTCGGCGATCTTGCCCAGCAACAGGCGCTGCGCCGGGTCCGGCTTGGCCGCCTGCCGCGACAGTTCGTTGTACAGACTGGACAGCGCGGCCTTGTCGCCCTGCTTGGCCAGCAGCGAAGCGCGCATGCCCCACGTCTGCACATCCTGGGGACCGACCGCCAGCACGCGCTCGGCCGCTGCCGGCTGACCGAGGCTGTCATAGGCGATGGCCACCGCGTTGCGCAGCTCCGGGTCCTGACGGGTCTTCGGCTCCACCCCATGCAGCAGCGACAGCGCCTGGTCGGTCTGGCCGGCCTGCTGCAGCTGGCTGGCGCGCAGCAACGCCACGCGTGGCTCCTCGGGGAAGCGCTTGACCACCTCATCGATCATGCGCCGTGCCAGCTCGGGCTTCTCCATGCGCAGTGCAAGGCGTCCAAACTCCTGCCAGGCCTCGATCTTCTGGGGAATGGCGTTGGCATCGACCAGCTCGCCCAGCACCTGGGCCGGCACGGCCGGATCGCGGCCACCGCCGATCAAGGCGCCCAGGGCGAACTTCCAGCCCTCATCCCCCGGGTCCTGCAACAAGGCCTGAAGCTCGCTGCGCGCAGCCTTCACATCGCCCTGGCGCATCGCCAGCGCACCGGCGGCACTGCGCATCGCCAATGAGCGCGGCGCACGCTGCTGCCACAGGGCCAGGCCCTTGGCCGCGGCGCCATCTTCGTTGGCCAGCATGGCGATACGGGTCGCCCGCTCGGCCAGGCCGGCGTCGCCGTCGGTCTGCTGGGCCGCCTGCAGGTACCAGCGCGCGGCCTCGGCCAGCTTGCCGGCCTGCAGGGCGAACTCGCCGGCCAGCACCGGCTCCAGCGCCAGTTCCTCAGTCACCGCAGGCCGTGCAGGCGCCTTGGCGGGCACCGCCGCCAGGGCCTGCGCACAGGCCAGAGACAGCAGCAGAACACTGGGGATGCGAATCAATGCGGGCATCGTCGGCATCGGGGCCTTAAAATGTCGTCCAATGGCCAGCAGCTTATCGCAAGCAACTGAACAATGACCCTGTGGGTGCTCGGACTGAATCACCAGACCGCACCGGTGGAACTGCGCGAACGCGCAGCCTTCGCCGGTGACGCGTTGCCGCGCGCGCTCGGTTCGCTGCGCGATACCCCGCAGATCGCCGAGGCGGTGCTGCTGTCCACCTGCAACCGCACCGAGCTGTATGCCGTGGCCGAGTCCGCGCAGGCGCTGGACCAGTGGCTGCAGAGCCAGGCCGGTGACCTGCAGGGCTACCTGTACCAGCACGCCGATGCCGATGCCGTTCGCCATCTGTTCCGGGTGGCGACAGGGCTGGATTCAATGGTGCTGGGTGAGCCGCAGATCCTGGGCCAGGTGAAGGACGCCTGGTCGACCGCGCGCGACCATGGCCTGCTCGGCCAACGCCTGGACCGGCTGTTCCAGCAGACGTTCTCGGTGGCCAAGCGCGCGCGTACCGATACCCAGGTCGGTGCCAACCCGGTATCGGTGGCCTCGGCAGCGGTGCGCCTGGCGCAGAATGCATTTGCCCGCCTGGACGATTCCACCGTGCTGCTGGTCGGCGCGGGCGAGACCATCGAACTGGCCGCACGCCACCTCAGCGAAGGCAAGGTGCGGCGGCTGCTGATCGCCAACCGCACCCTCGCCCATGCGCAGGAACTGGCAAGCCGCCATGGCGGTGTGGCGCTGCCGCTGACCGAACTGGAGCGTCACCTGGCCGAGGCCGATGTAGTGTTCTCGGCCACCGCGGCACGCGAACCGGTGATCCATCGTGCCGCAGTGGCCAACGCCCTGCGCGCACGCCGGCACAAGCCGATGCTGCTGTTCGACCTGGCCGTGCCGCGCGACATCGAGGCCGACGTTGCCAGTCTCGACGATGCGTTCCTGTACACCGTGGACGACCTCGAGCGCGCGGTGGAAGACAACCGCCGCAGCCGCCGCGAGGCGGCCGCCGAAGCGGAGACGATCATCGACCTGCAGGTCTCGCGCTTCGTCGAGACCCTGCAGGCCAGTGCCCACCAGGCACCGCTGCGGCAACTGCGCGCCTTCGGCGAGGCCACCCGTGCCGAACTGCTGGAGCGCGCGCGCCAGCAGCTGGCCAACGGCAAGCCGGCCGACGAAGTGCTGGAACTGCTTGCCCATGGATTGACCAACCGCCTGCTGCACCCGCCGACCGCCGCCCTGCGCGCGGCCGCGCTCAGCGGCGACGCCGACCTGACCCGCGCCGCCGAGCGCCTGTTCCCGGCTGCGCCGGGTTACCACCACCCACCTGTGAGAACCGATGACGCCGACCCTGCGCCGTAAGTTGGAAGCGCTGGCCGAGCGCCGCGAAGAACTGGAACGTCTGCTCGCCGAACCGGAGGTGGTCGCCAACAACGCGCGCTTCCGCGATCTTTCGCGTGAGTTTTCCCAGCTCGAACCGATCGCCACCGCGCTGGCCGATGAAGTGCGTGCCAAGGCCGACCTGGCCGCGGCCGAAAGCATGCGCACCGATCCGGACCTGCGCGAACTGGCCGACGAGGAGATCGCCGCCGCCCAGGCCCGCCTGCAGGACCTGGAGCAGGAGCTGGCACTGCTGCTGGTGCCGCGCGACCCGCGCGATGAAGGCAACCTGTTCCTGGAAGTGCGCGCCGGCACCGGCGGCGACGAGGCGGCGATCTTCGCTGGCGACCTGTTCCGCATGTATGCCCGCTACGCCGAGCGACAGGGCTGGAAGGTCGAGATCGAATCGGACAACCCCGGCGAACATGGCGGCTACAAGGAAGTGGTGGCGCGCGTGGTCGGCCGGGGCGCGTTCTCGCGCCTGAAATTCGAATCGGGCACCCACCGCGTGCAGCGCGTGCCGGCCACCGAATCGCAGGGCCGCATCCACACCTCGGCGGCCACCGTGGCGATCATCCCGGAAGCCGACGAAGTCGATGAGATCGTCATCAACCCGGCGGACCTGAGGATTGATACCTACCGCTCCTCCGGCGCCGGTGGCCAGCACGTCAACAAGACCGAATCGGCGATCCGCATCACCCACGTGCCCAGCGGCGTGGTGGTGGAATGCCAGACCGAACGCAGCCAGCACGCCAACCGGGACAAGGCGATGAAACGCCTGAAGGCGCAGCTGCTGGATGCCGAGCGCCAGCGCCACGACGCGGCGCAGGCCGAATCACGGCGCCTGCAGGTTGGCAGCGGCGACCGCAGCCAGCGCATCCGCACCTACAACTTCCCGCAGGGCCGGATCACCGACCACCGCGTGGAAGGGCTGACCCTGTACGACCTGCCCAACGTACTGGCCGGCGATCTCGATCCGCTGCTGCAGCGATTGAGCCACGAGCACCAGGTCGACGCCCTGGCCCAGCTGTCGGCGGGCTGACCAGCATGTCGGCCTGGCAGCAGCGGCAGCAACTGCAGAAGGCGATCACGCGCCAGCCCGGCGACTTCGTCGCCTGGGTGATGCTGGCCGACCTGGAACTGGAAGCCGGCGACATCGCAGCCGGCGAGCAGGCCGCGCGGCGCGCACTGCAGCTGCGGCCCAATCATCCTGAAGCGCTTGCCCGGCTCGGCCGGGTGGCGTGGATGGCAGGAGCGCATGCCGATGCCGCCACGCTGCTGGGCCAGGCCTCGGCGCTGGCACCGGAGCACCCGGGCATCGCGTTGTGGCTGGGGCACGCGCTGGAAGATGCCAACGATGCCGAAGGTGCATCAGCGGCCTATCGTCGCGCACATGCACTGATGCCCGATGAGCCGTATATCGCCGCGCAGCGCCTCGCCTGGCAGCGTCGCCTGTGCGATTGGCAGGACGTGGATGCGCTGGCCGATCAGGTGCGCGGTGCACTGGTGTCCGGCCAGGGCGTAGTGGAACCCTTCGCGTTTCTCAGCGAAGACGCCAGCGCGGCCGAACAGCTGGCCTGCGCGCGTGCACGCGCCGCCGCGGTGGCGGCATCGGTGCGGCCACTGCCGCCGGCGAAGCTTCGCGAACGAGGCCCACTTCGCGTGGGCTTCCTTTCCAACGGCTTCGGCGCTCATCCCACCGGATTGCTGACGGTGGCGCTGCTGGAGCAGATGAGCCGCGACCCGGCCCTGCAACTGCATCTGTTCGCGCTCAACGCGGACGATGGCAGCCGCATCCGCCAACGCCTGCAGGCCGCTACCCGGCTGCATGACGTGGTGGGATTGCGCCACGCCGATACGGCCGCGCGCATCCGTGCACAGGGCATCGACCTGCTGCTGGACCTGCGCGGCTGGGGCGGTGGCGGCACGCCGGAAGTACTGGCGATGCGCCCTGCCCCGCTGCAGTTGAACTGGCTGGCCTACCCCGGCACCTCCGGTGCATCGTGGCTGGATGCAGTGATCGCTGACGACTTCGCGCTGCCGTCCTCGCTGGAACCGCACTACAGCGAACGCGTGCTGCGCCTGCCGCGCGCGTTCCAGCCCTCCGACAACACCCGCGTGCTGGAACCGGCGCCGGACCGTGCGGCGTGTGGGCTGCCCGCGCAGGGCACGGTGTTCTGCTGCTTCAACAACAGTTACAAGCTCAACCCGCGCAGCATGGGCCGCGCGTTCGCGGTGCTGCAGGCAGTACCTGGCAGCGTGCTGTGGCTGCTGTCCGGCCCCGGCCAGGCCGATGCGCGGCTGCGTTCCGCCGCCAAGGCTGCAGGACTGGATCCGGCGCGCCTGGTGTTCATGGCCAAGCTGCCGCATCCGCAGTATCTGGCCCGCTATCAGCTGGCCGACCTGTTCCTGGATACGAACCCGTACAACGCACACACCACTGCATCGGATGCACTGTGGGCCAGCTGCCCGGTGCTGACCTGCCCCGGCGCTACCTTCGCCGCGCGCGTGGCCGGCAGCCTCAACCATCATCTGGGGCTGGAACACTTGAACGTCGCCGACGATGCGGCCTTCGTCGCCACCGCCAGTGCACTCGGCAACGACCCGGCCGCGCTGGCTGCCCTGCGTGCCGAACTGGCGCAGGCACGCGAGCGCAGCGGCTTGTTCGACATGACGGCCTTCGCGCGCGATCTGTCCTCACTGCTTCAGCAGCTGGCCCGCGAACAGGGCTGGCAGGGCCTCGACACGCCCTGACATCGCCCTGCGCTACGCTCGGGCTTCCCTCCCGCGTGGCATGACGATGGCCAAGCTCAAGCGCAAGGAATACGACGAACTGCTGCAGCCGCTGCAGCTGGAACTGACGGCGATGGCACGCTGGGTGCAGCACAGCGGGCAACGCCTGCTGGTGCTGTTCGAAGGACGCGATACCGCCGGCAAGGGCGGTGCGATCCAGGCCATCAGCCAGCACCTCAACCCACGCCAATGCAGGGTGGTGGCGTTGCCCAAGCCCACCGACCGCGAAGCCACGCAATGGTATTTCCAGCGCTACGCCACGCATCTGCCGGCCGCCGGCGAGATCGTGCTGATGGACCGCAGCTGGTACAACCGCGCGGGCGTGGAACGGGTGATGGGCTACTGCAGCGAGAGCGAGTACCAGCAGTTCCTGCATCAGGCACCGGTGTTCGAACAGCTGCTGGTGGATGACGGCATCCTGCTGTTCAAGTACTGGCTGTGCGTGGACCAGGAGCAGCAGGAGAAGCGTTTCGCCGAACGCCATCTTGATCCGTTGAAGGGGTGGAAGCTGTCGCCGGTGGATCTGAAGTCGCGCAGCAAGTACAGCGCGTACACCGAAGCGCGCGAGGCGATGCTGCGCGCGACCCATCGCGACGGTGCGCCGTGGACGCTGGTGGATTTCAACGACCAGCGGCTGGGTCGCCTGACTTTGGTCCGCAATCTGCTGGACCGGCTGCCGGACACACGGGTGGATGCGCCCTTGCCGGAGCTGCCGGAACTGAAGGGCAAGCTGCATCGCGAGCACTACGACGTGCTGAAGCCGATCGAGGATTTTCCGGTCAAGGAGTAGGGTTGGTCGGCAGGGCCTGCGGCCCTGCACCTGCTGCTTTCAGGCAACAGCTAGAGCCGAAGCAACGTCAAGAGCGGGCATACCGTGGGATGGCGGGGCGGTGTCGGAGTGCGGGGACGCCGTGAACCCGTCCATGGGGGCTTGGCCGCGGCATCCATGCCGCGGACACCCCGCACTCCGACACCGCCCCACCTCTGACAGATTTCTGCGATCTGATGGATCCACGCCATGCGTGGATGAATCTCCATCGGAATCGAATATCTCGACAAGTGAACGAAAAACATCCACGCATGGCGTGGATCTACGTGTCGACCAAGTTCGACACCCACCAAGAGCAGGCCATGTCATTCCGGCAGGTCGCCAGAAACTGTCGAAGGCGGGGTGGGTCCGGTTGCGGGGGCGTGAGCGCCATGGGCCCGAGGCATGCCTCGGGCGGGTTGGGCAGGACGCCCAACCCGGGTCTTGCCGTGTGCGCAGGACAGCGCACACGAGCAAGCGGCGACCGAGCCTACAGGGACGTATTTACGGCGTCCCCCGCAACCGGACCCACCCCGCCTCCCCACAGGAAACCTGCTTCTGCTGTTGCTTCGGCTGTTGTTGTTGCTGTCGAGGTTGCCGGCCAGCGGCCGGCACTACCGCTTCGGTGGGTGCAGGGCGCAGCCCTGCCCCTCCCCTTATTTGGCAGCAGCAATCTGCTTTTCGATGTCCGCCGCGGTAACCGGGCCCAGGAAGCTGTGGGCCAGCTTGCCCTGCGGGTCGATCAGATGGGTCAGCGGCAGGCCACGCGGGGTGGCGAAGTCGGCCGGTGGGTCGAACGGATCGACGACCACGATCGGATAGGTCACCGGATGCTTGGTCAGGAACGCCTGCATCTCCGGAACCTCGATGTCCTCGTAGGCCAGGCCCACCACTTCGATGTTGCTGCGCATGGCATGCAACGCCGACAGCTCGGGCATTTCCTTGCGGCAGGGCGCGCACCAGGTCGCCCAGAAATTCACCACCACCCACTTGCCACGATGCGCGGCCAGGTCGTAATCGCTGCCATCGACCGCCTTCATCTTCAGCGTCGGGAACTCGGCAGTAACGCGCTCGGCGGGCGTGTCCTCCACCGGCGCCGGCGCGGCCGGGGTCGGTGCCTGTGCCGGCGGCTGGCTGCTGGCCGGGGTCGGCTCCTGCGCGGGTTTGCAGGCGGCCAAGGCCAGCAGCGCAGCCAGCAGCAACGGGGTCTTGCAGGTCATGGGGCGTCTCCAGAATCAGGGTAGATGTCGCTGACGCGACGCTTGAGGCGTTCGCGCAGCGGCAGGCGCAGTTCATCCAGTGCAGCCAAAGCGGCCCGGCCGAGGCTGTCATCGCGGTAAGGCAGGTGTTGTTCGGCCACCGGAATGCGCAGCTGCGTGCATTCGTACAGGTCGCCCAGGCTGACCTGGTCCAGGTCGCGGGCCAGCAGCCACTCGCCGCGCTCATCGCGGCGCAGCAGGCCGATGCCCTCCAGGTTGCAGGCCAGGTCCTGCAGCAGCGAGTCGGTCAGCATCGGTTCCAGCCGCAGGATCTCGTCGTCGGCCAAGCCCCTGCCCTTGGCGCGTGCGTGCTGGAAGCGCCCGAGCAGGCGCAGCAGGCCATAGAACTCGTAGCCCTGCGGCAGGCGCAGTTCCACCGGCTGGTAGCGGAAAGCCGCCATCGACGACGCCAACGACGCGCCCAGCAGCACGGCCACCCAGCACAGGTAGATCCACAGCAGCAGGATCGGTACGAAGGCCACCGTGCCATACAGCTTCTGGTACGACTGGAAGCTGCCCAGGTAGGCGCCGATGCCCCACTTCACCAGCTCCAGGATCACTGCGGCGAGAATCGCGCCCGGAACCGCATGGCGCCACTTCACGGTGTGGTGTGGCACCACCCGGAACATCAGGGTGATGCAGACGAATTCGATCAGGATCGGCGCCAGCCGCAGCGCGAGATCCGCCAGCCAGCGCCCTTCCTGCGTGCCGAACAACGGCATCGCGAACACCCGCGCAGACACCGCCAGCGAGGCAGCGGCGAGCATCGCGCCCAGGGTCAGCACCGTCCAGTAGACCAGGAAGCGGGTCAACCGCGGCCGACTGCTGCCGACGCGCCAGATCTGGTTGAAGGTCTCTTCAACACTGTTGAGGGTGATCAGCAGCGAGATGACCAGGGCGATGAAGCCGGCGGCAGTGAGCTGGCCGGCGCTGGCCGAGAACTGCCGCAGATAGCCTTCTGCGGCGCGCGCGGCATTGGGTACGAAGTTGGAGAAGACATAGTCGCTGAGCTGGTCGCTCCAGCGATCGAACACCGGGAAGGCCGAGAGCACGCCAAATACCACGATCGCCAACGGCACCAGCGCGAACACCGTGGTGTAGGCAAGCGCGGCGGCGGCCTGGAACAGGCGGTCGTCGAGGAAGCGGCGCCACAGGAAGCGGCCGAAGCTGGCGGCGCGTGCGCGATCCCGCGCGCGCTCCATCCACAAATTGAGCGTATCCAAAGGTTCCATCGGCGCAAGGGTACCCGATGCGGAATCGGTGCAGGATAGCCATACTGGCGTCCACACGATGAGGAGAGCTGGGCGCGATGGGCGAAATCCTGGTGCTGTACTACAGCCGCGGCGGTTCGGTGGCACGGCTGGCGCGCCAGATCGCGCGGGGCATTGGCGAGGTTCCGGGCATGACAGCGCGACTGCGCACGGTGCCGCCGGTGGCTGCCGTTACCCAGACCGCGCAGCCGCCGATACCCGACGATGGCGCGCCCTATGTAAGCGTGCAGGACCTGGCGGAGTGCCAGGGACTGCTGCTGGGCAGCCCCACCCGTTTCGGCAACATGGCCGCGCCGGTCAAGCATTTCCTTGACGGCCTCGGCGCCGAGTGGGTGAACGGCACGCTGGCCGGCAAGCCGGCCGGGGTGTTCACCTCCACCGCGTCGATGCATGGCGGCCAGGAGTCGACCCTGCTGTCGATGCAGGTACCTCTGCTGCACCACGGCTGCCTGATCGTCGGCATTCCGTTCACCGAGCCGGCGCTGAGCCACACCACCAGTGGCGGCACGCCGTATGGCGCCAGCCACGTGGCCGGCGCCGCCGACGACCCGCAACCGACCGACGATGAGGCGGTGCTGGCGCGGGCGCTGGGCCGGCGCGTGGCCGACATCGCGCAGCGGCTGGCACGATGAGCACCGCGCCGCGCACCGTGCTGCTGCTGGCCCTGATGGGGCTGGCGGCGCTGTTTGCCGGCTGGTTCATCAACGACAGGCACTGGCTGGCCACCCAGCTGGTGTTCACTGCGCCGCCGCTGGCGCTGGCCATCGCCCTGCGGCTGGGCTGGCGCAAGGCCGGGTTCTGGGCGGCGGTGCTGGCCTTGGGCTGGTTCAGCCACGGCGTGATGAGCGCCTGGAGCCATCCCGAGACCCGCTGGCTGGCCCTGATCGAAATCGTGCTGGCGCTGCTGGTGATCTTTTCGGCCAGCCTGCCCGGCCTGCGCGCCCGTTTCGGGCGGCGGCGCTGACGCTGCGCCCGGTGCGCCGTATCATCTGCGTTCCCGGCCCCGCGCCGCTGTACCTGCCTTGGTTTCGCGCATGCACATGATGGAAGAGCTCCTGGTCGTCACCACCGGTGGCACGATCGACAAGATCTACTTCGACGACAAGTCGGACTACCAGATCGGCGACCCGCAGATCGGCATGATCCTGCGCGAACTGGGGGTCACGTTCCGTTTCAACGTGATTCCGATCCTGCGCAAGGATTCGCTGCACATCAACGACGACGATCGTGAGCTGATCCGCGCGACGATCGCCGCCCAGCCCACCCGCCACGTGCTGGTGACCCACGGCACCGATTCGATGGTGCAGACCGGCAAGGTGCTGGCGACGATCCCGGACAAGACCATCGTGATGACCGGCGCGCTGAGCCCGGCGCGTTTCCGTGGTTCGGATGCGGAGTTCAACATCGGCTGTGCGATCGGCGCGGTGCAGTCGCTG
The DNA here is from genome assembly GCF_003428825.1 of Stenotrophomonas sp. G4. Classification (NCBI taxonomy): domain Bacteria; kingdom Pseudomonadati; phylum Pseudomonadota; class Gammaproteobacteria; order Lysobacterales; family Lysobacteraceae; genus Stenotrophomonas; species Stenotrophomonas sp. G4. The sequence continues at coordinate 864,335 of NZ_CP031741.1, read as the reverse complement.
CCGGCGGGGGTGTTCATCGCGATGAACGGCCGGATCTTCGACCCGCAGCATGTGCGCAAGAACGTGGCGGCGAACCGGTTCGAGTCGGTTTGAGGGATTGAAGGCGCGCTGTCGCGCGTCGGCGTTTCGGTTGCTGTAGTCGTGAGAGGCTCAGGCTCCCATCCCAGGACACGCCGTAAACCCATCCTTGGGGGCTCGATGGCGCCTTGCTCGTGTGCGCTGTCCTGCGCACACGGCAAGACCGGGGTTGGGCGTCCTGCCCAACCCGCCCGAGGCATGCCTCGGGCCCATGGCGCCAACGGTCCTGCGATGGGAACCTGAGCCTCTCCAGACAGATGCCGGTGCGCGGCCAGCAAGGTCAAGGGCAGAGCCAGAGCAAGAGCAAGAGCAAGAGCAAGGGCAAATGCAAATGCACTGCTGCACATTGCTTTCTCCGCTTCGCCGTCCCCCCAAAAAAACACCCCGGCCGAGGCCGGGGCGTGCCCATGGAGAGGGGCTTGGGCTCAGTACTGGGCGTTGACGGTCACGCCCGAGAAGGTGCTGTACGCCTTCACCCGCACGTACCAGGTGCCGGCGGCGGGGCTGTTGACGGTGCAGGTCTCGTTGTTGCCGCTCAGGTACGGGCGGCAGGTGTAGACGGTGTCGGTCGGGGCACTGCCCTGGCGCAGGTACAGGTCGGCATCACCGCTGCCGCCACTGATCGCCACGCGCAGCTGCGCGCTGCCAGCCGGGACGTTGACGGTATAGTTGAGCGATGCGCCGCTGGCTGCGCCGAGGCCGGTAACCGGCACGTTGTTCTGCAGCACCGTGCCGCCCGGGTTGGGCGTGGTGCCGTTGATCGCGGCAGTCACCGCGGCATCGGCGTCGATGATGCCGGCGCCGCAACCACCCGAGCACGTACCCGGCAGTGGGCGCGCGGTGCTCTTGATGATGCTCTCCACCTGCGCCGGGCTGAGCGGGCTCGGTGCCACCGACTGCATCAGTGCTACCACGCCCGCCACGTGCGGTGCCGCCATCGAGGTGCCGTTGTAGGACGCATAGCTGGCGCTGCCCGGGGTGGTGGTGCCGCTGTTGAGGGTGGACAGGATGCTCTGGCCCGGTGCGGAGATATCGATGCCGGTGCCGTAGTTGGAGAAGCTGGCACGCGCACCCGCCGAGGTGGTGGCCGCCACGGCGATCACGTTCGGGCAGTTCGCCGGTACCGCGCTGGAGACGTTGGTGTTGCTGTTGCCGGCAGCGACCACCACGGTGGTGCCACGGCCAACTGCGCCGTTGATCGCGTTCTGGTAAGTGGTCGAGCAGCTGCCGCCACCGCCCAGCGACATGTTGATGACCTCGGCCGGGTTGGCGTTGGCCGGCACACCGCTGACCGTGCCACCGGAGGCCCAGACGATCGCGTCGGCGATGTCGGAGGTGTAGCCGCCACACTTGCCGAGCACGCGCACCGGCACGACCTTGGCATTGAAGGCGGTACCGGCCACGCCGGTGCTGTTGTTGGTCACTGCGGCGACCGTGCCGGCCACGTGGGTGCCGTGCCAGCTGGAGTTGGAGGCCGGAATGCCCGAGCCGCACTCGTTGGCGCCGTACCAGTCGCCCTCGTCGTTGGGATTGCTGTCACGGCCACCGCCGTCGCGCGCCATCGCCGCGTCGCTGATGAAGTCATAGCCGGGCAGGATGTTGGCGTTGAGGTCGGCATGGTTGGTGATGCCGGTATCGATCACGGCCACGACCACGCCGGTGCCGGTGGCCTTGTCCCAGGCCGGGCGCACGTTGATCGAGGCGTTGGACGTACCGAAGCCCCATTGCTCGCTGAAACGGGTGTCGTTGGGGGTCAGCGTCGGGCGCATGATCTGGTCGACTTCGACGTATTCCACGTTCGGGTCGGCGGCCAGCTTGCGCATCAGCAGCTCGGATTCGGCCTGGTCCAGCGCACGGTCGGTCCTGACCACGGTGGAGCCGACCGCAAGCCGGCGGACCTGCTGCAGGCCCAGCGCGCGGCCCTGGCTGCTGGCGATGCCGGCAGCGGCCGTCTTCAGCGAAGAGGCCAGCGCGGTGGTGTTGGCCACCGGCGCACTGCCGTCGCGGTACTTGACGATGAAGCGCTGGTGGGTCGGCGCGGACTGCAGGCCGCTGAGCTGGACATCACCGGCCAGCGCAGGCGTGGCCAGCAGCAGCGAAGACAGGACGGACGCACCAAGGACCACCCACACACGACGCACACGCGGTTGCGTTACCTGGGACATCGGATTTCCCTTCTAATGGTAGGAATGCCGGAATCGGCAGAAGCACCGGCCTGAACCGTGGGCTGGCTTGCGATGGCGAGGTTCGGGTCCGGCGAGCCAGCGGATTCCCCTGACCATCCGCTGTGTTGATGACGCTAGTGGCTCAAACCGGACACCACAAGATTTTCAGCGTCTTTTCAGCAAGATGAAATGTTGGATCTGAGACTTTCCGGGTCGAGGGTTTGTGAAGGTGAAGGAACTTTCGCGTCATCTGCACGTACCTGACTGCGGAATGTCCTGTCCCACCATGTCTTTGCCGACATCGGCGAACAGCCGCCGGGCATGGCCCGGCGCTACCGTGGCACGCGTACATTCGCCGGGCATCGCCGCGCGTTGGCGGGAGCCGTTGATCCTGGTAGCGCCGGGCCATGCCCGGCGGACGTACGCCTGAAACGCAGAAAGCCCGTCGCGGGGACGGGCTTTCCGAAAAGTCACCGGGCATGGCCCGGCGCTACGCGTTCGCGCAGGCGATCAGCCCAGCTTGACCAGCCAGCCGTGGCGGTCCGGCAGGCGACCGTACTGGATGTCGGTCAGTTCCTTGCGGAGCGACATGGTCACTTCGCCGGCCGGCGCATTGATGTCGCCCACCGAGAAGCCTTCGCCCTTCAGCTGGCCGATCGGGGTGACCACCGCAGCGGTACCGCAGGCGAACACTTCGGCGATCTCGCCGGAGGTCACGCCCTGCTTCCACTCATCGATGGTGACCTTGCGCTCTTCGACCTTCATGCCGCGGTCGCGGGCCAGCTGCAGGATGCTCTCGCGGGTAATGCCCTCGAGGATGCTGCCGGACAGCTCCGGCGTGACCAGCGTGCCGTCCTTGTAGACCAGGAACACGTTCATGCCGCCCAGTTCTTCCAGGTACTTGCCTTCGACCGGGTCCAGGAACAGCACCTGCGAGCAGCCCTGCGCCTGCGCCTTCTGCTGCGGCAACAGCGACGCGGCGTAGTTGCCTCCGCACTTGGCCGCACCGGTACCGCCCTTGGCCGCACGCGCGTACTCGGTGGACAGCCAGATCGACACCGGGGCGACGCCCTTGGCGAAGTACGGGCCAGCCGGGCTGGCGATGACGTAGTAACCGGCCTTGTGTGCGCCGCGCACGCCAAGGAACGCTTCATCGCCGATCATGAACGGACGGAAATACAGGCTCGACTCATCGGCCGACGGCACCCAGGCGCTGTCGACGGCGATCATCTGCTTCAGCGATTCGACGAAGATCTCCACCGGCAGTTCCGGCAGCGCCAGGCGCTGCGCCGAACGCTGCAGGCGACGGCCGTTGGCATCGGGGCGGAAGGTCCAGATCGAACCATCGGCATGGCGGTAGGCCTTGATGCCTTCGAAGATCTCCTGGCCGTAGTGCAGCACGGCCGCGGCCGGGTCCAGCTGCAACGGACCGTAGGCGCGCACGCTGGCGTTGTGCCAGCCGGCATCCTTGTCCCAGCGCACTTCCACCATGTGGTCGGTGAAGTGCAGGCCGAAGCCCGGCTTTTCCAGGATCTGGGCGCGCTCTTCAGCGCTGCGCGGGTGGTCCGAACGGGTGACGGCGAAGCTGGGAATGGACTGGGACACCGGAGATTTCCTGTTCTGGTTGCGGGTAATGCCGGGCCCGCGTCACTGCGGGCCGTGGGTCAAAGCATGCCGGTTTCGAGCCGTGCGGCCTCGGACATCATGTGCTGGTTCCACGGCGGGTCGAAGACCAGCTCGACGTCGGCCTCGGCCACCGTCGGGATCATTTCAAGCTTGCTGCGCACGTCGTCGACCAGGATGTCGCCCATGCCGCACGCAGGCGCGGTCAGGGTCATCTTCACGTCGATCTCGCGCTGCCCTTCGTCCAGGTGCTTGATCTCCACCTCGTAGACCAGGCCCAGTTCGACGATGTTGACCGGAATTTCCGGGTCGAAACAGGTGCGCAGCTGCTGCCAGACCAGTTGTTCGACCTGCTCGTCGCTGGCATCGTCGGGCAGTTCCAGCGGTGCCGGCGCTTCCTTGCCGATGGCATCGCCATCCTTGCCGGCGATACGGAACAGATTGCCCTCGACGAACACCGAATAGCTGCCGCCCAGCGCCTGGGTGATGTACCCATAGCTGCCGGCGGGCAGGGTCACGGTGTCGCCCTGCGGGACCATCACGGCCTCGCAATCGCGTTCGAAGTGGACAGGTTCGCTGCTACGGGAATACATGGGGACCGATATGGGGCTGCGGCATAAGCCACGCAAGCGGCCATTCTAGCGTAGGCGCCCCGCCCTCGCCGGTGCACTGCGGCAAACCACAGTATCCTGTCGGCGACCTTCAGGAGCTTCGATGTCCTCCAATGCCGCACGCGCCAGGACCGTTACCTGGCTCTGGCCCTTCATGCTGTTGCTGGCGCTGGCCACCGCCCCCCTCGCCTGGATGCTGATCGCCCTGTTCACCGGCCGTCCGGTCGGCTGGATGGCGGTACTGACCGCTCTGGAACTGGTGTTCATGCTGCGCTTGGGCACGCTCGGTCCCGGCAAGCTGCGCATCGCCCTGGTCATGCTGGGCACGCTGCTGGTGGCCGCGATCTCGAACTGGGCCATCGCCAGTGCCTGGATGGGCGGCTCGATGGGCCTGAACCCCTGGGACGCCTCGCTGCGGATGGGCCCGCACCTGGCCTGGACGCTGATCACCCTGGCCAATGGCGTGGTCGAGTGGCTGTGGCTGGCGGTGGCCGTGGTGGTCGGAGCCTGGCTGGCGCGGTAAACGCCCCAAGCTGGATCCACGCCATGCGTGGATCGCGGGTAGCGCCGGGCCATGCCCGGCGAGCGCAGCGGTCTGCACGCAAAGCCGCCGGGCATGGCCCGGCGCTACCGGTATGGCATCAATGCCCGCCGTCGAGCGCCTTCAGCTCGCTGACCAGCGACGCCGCCGCCTCGGCACCGTCGCCGTACAGCATGCGGGTGTTGTCGGCATAGAACAGCGCATTCTCGATACCGGCAAAGCCGGTGCCCTTGCCCCGCTTGATCACCACCACGTTGCGGGCATTGACCACGTCCAGTACCGGCATGCCGTAGATCGGACTGGCCGGATCGGTGCGCGCCACCGGGTTGACCACGTCGTTGGCGCCGATCACCAGCACCACGTCGGTGCTGGCGAATTCGGGATTGATGTCGTCCATGTCGGCGATCAGGTCGTACGGCACGCCGGCTTCGGCCAGCAGCACGTTCATGTGCCCGGGCATGCGCCCGGCCACCGGGTGGATGGCGAACTTCACCTTCACCCCGCGCTGGCCCAGCCGCTGCGCCAGTTCCCAGATCTTGTGCTGGGCCTGGGCGACGGCCATGCCGTAACCGGGCACGATCACCACGCGTTCGGCAAACGCCATCATCGCGGCCACGTCGGCCGCATCGATGGGCTTCTGCGAACCGCTGATCGTCTGCGCCTCGCCGCTGGCGCCAGCACCGAAGTTGGAGAACAGCACGTTGCGGATCGGCCGGTTCATCGCCTTGGCCATCAACCGGGTCAGCAGGATGCCGGCCGCACCGACCATCATGCCGGCGATGATCAGCGCCTCGTTGCCCAGCACGTAACCTTCGAACGACACCGCCAGGCCGGTGAACGCGTTGTACAGCGAGATCACCACCGGCATGTCGGCGCCACCGATCGGCAACGTCATCAACACACCCAGCGCCAGTGCCAGCACGAAGAAGGCAACGATGGCCCAGGTGCTGAGCGTGCTGGCGGCGATGATGCCCAGCACCACCACGGCCAGCGCCACCAGCAGGTTCATCACCTGCTGGCCCGGCCAGGTCACGCGCTTGTCGAGGCGGCCATCCAGCTTGGCCCAGGCGATCACCGAGCCGGACAGCGACACCGCACCGATCGCCGCGCCCACCACCGCCAGCACCAGCACCGTGCCGGACGGCTGCCGCGCGGCCAGGTCGGCCAACGCCTGCGCGCTCCAGTGGGTGGTGTCGCGGTTGGCCAGGAAGGCATAGCGCAGCAGTTCCACCGCACCAATGGCTGCGGCCGAACCACCGCCCATGCCGTTGTACAGCGCGACCATCTGCGGCATGTCGGTGACGGCGACCTTGCCCGCCGACCACCAGGCCAGGCCGGCCCCCAGCAGCAGTGCTACCAGGATCAACGGCACGTTGTGCAGTTCGGGCAGGAAGAAGGTCGCCACCGTGGCCAGCAGCATGCCCAGCCCCGCCCAGCGGATACCGCTGCTTGCGGTCATCGGCGAGGCCATGCGCTGCAGGCCGAGCAGGAACAGGGTGGCGGCAACCAGGTAGCTGGCCTTGACCAGCCAATCGAGCAGTTCGACGGTGCTGATGTTCAAGCCTGCGGCTCCTTCGGTTCATCGTTGTCGGCCTTGCGCACGCTCGGCTTGAACATTTCCAGCATGCGCGCGGTGACCACATAGCCGCCGGCGGCGTTGCCGGCACCGAGCACCACGGCAAGGAACCCCAGCACCTTCTCCAACGGCGTCTGTGCGTGCCCCAGCACCACCATCGCGCCGATCAGCACGATGCCGTGGATGAAATTGGAGCCCGACATCAACGGGGTATGCAGGATCACCGGGACCCGGGAAATGATCACGTGGCCGGCAATGGCGGCCAGCATGAAGATGTACAGCGCCACGAACCCGTCACTCACCGGCAACGCTCCTGCTCTGTCTTCGTCGCCCCATCATAACCATGGGCTGAACCCTGCGCGCGTCCCGGTCAACCACGGCCGCGCTCACGCGTTGTCGATGGTGACCCCTGCCAAGGAACCGTACCCTGTGCTGGTGAGCAGCCCTGTCCCCTCGACCACCGATGCCGACGCCGTTCCGGCCTCGCTGGAAGCGTTCCTGGCCAGCGTGGGGCCGCGCGCCTTCCGCTTCGCCGAGGCCGGCCTGCGCCAGCGCGAGGATGCGCTGGATGCGGTGCAGGACGCGCTGCTGCGCATGCTGGACTACGCCGACAAGCCGGCCGCCGAGTGGGCGCCGTTGTTCTGGAGCATCCTGCGCCGGCGGGTGATCGACCTGCAGCGCCGCCGCCGTTTCCGCCTGCCGTTCTGGCGCGACAACCGGGATGCCGACGGCGGCGAGATCGACTGGGCCGACCCCGGGCCGGACCCTTCGCAGGCGCACGAGCAACGCCAGCAGTACCAGCAGCTGGTGCAGGCGCTGCGCGACCTGCCCGCCCGCCAGCGCGAGGCATTCACCCTGCGCGTGCTGCAGGACCTGGACGGGGCCACCACCGCCCGCGCCATGGGCTGCAGCGAAGGCGCGGTAAAGACCCATCTGGCGCGCGCCCGACAGGCGCTGCAGAATCAACTGGAGATGCACCCGTGAACCGCCCCCTGCCTTCCGATGACGCCCTGCGCAGCCTGCACGCGCAGTCGCTGCAGGCGCTGTCGCCGGCCACCCTGGTACGCCTGCGCAGTGCCCGTCACAGCGCCAGAACCGCGCACGCCGGTCGCTGGCGCTGGTGGCTGGCCAGTGCCTGTTCGCTGGTGATCGCGCTGGGCATCGGCATCCAGTTCGTCGGTCCGGGCGATCATCAGGGCCCGATCACCACGCCGATCGTCGCTGCGGAAGAAGACAATGGCGTGTTGTACGACGAGAATCCCGATCTGTACCTGTGGCTGGGCGACAACGACCTGGCGATGGAGTGAACCATGCTGCGATATCCCTGCCTGCCCCTGCTGATCGCCCTGACCCTGCTGCCCGCTGCATCGGCACTGGCGCAGGCCACCGCGCCGGTGCCTGCCGCGCGTCCGGCGCCTGCTGCCGCGCCGCTGCCGAACTGGGAACAGCTGAGCCCGGCCCAGCGCGAAGCGCTGTTGGCGCCGCTGCGTGACCGCTGGAACGGCGCCGATCCCGCGCAGCGCCAGCGCATGCTGTCGCACGGCCAGCGCTGGCAGTCGATGAGCCCGGAAGAGCGCGACAAGGCCCGCCGCGGCCTGCGCCGCTTCGAACACATGAACCCCGAACAGCGCGAGCAGGCCCGGGCGCTGTTCGGCCAGATGCGTGATCTCAGCCCGGCCCAGCGCGATGCCATGCGCGAGCGCTGGTCGCAGATGACCGCAGACGAACGCAGGGAATGGGTGCGGGACAACCCGCCGCCGGCGAAGCCGCGGTAACCCCTATCGAAGGGATAGCGCCGGGCCATGCCCGGCGGATTCACCGGATGCCGCGCTCGCCGGGCATGGCCCGGCGCAACCGACTCAGGCCTGCCAGCGCGTTTTCGCCAGCAGCTCATCTTCCCAGTCGAAGCCCAGCTGGCCTTCGCGCACGAACAGGGCGACGAAGTTCATCAGATTGCGCGCATACATCTCGCTGGCCTGGGTGGCACCCCGGCTGGCCAGGCCCAGCGGGCCATCGATGGTCACGCCCTGGTGTTCGATGCATTGGCCGGGCGCGGTCAACGCGCAGTTGCCACCGCTCTCGGCGGCCAGATCGACGATCACGCTGCCGGCGGCCATGCCTTCGACCATCGCGGCAGTGACGATCGTCGGCGCCTGACGTCCCGGCACCGCGGCAGTGCAGATCACCACGTCCACGCTGCGCAGGTGGTCGCCAAGACGGCGCTGCTGTTCGCCACGCTCTTCATCGGTCAGCGCCCGCGCATAACCGCCCTCGCCCGCCGCACTCACCCCCAGGTCGAGGAAGCGCGCGCCGAGCGACTGGATCTGTTCGCGGGTTTCCGGGCGCACGTCGAAGCCCTCCACCTGCGCGCCCAGCCGGCGGGAGGTGGCGATGGCCTGCAGGCCGGCGACACCGGCGCCGATCACCAGCACCTTGGCTGGACGCACGGTACCGGCCGCCGTGGTCAGCATCGGGAAGAAGCGCGGCGCGCGTTCGGCAGCGATCAATGCCGCCTTGTAGCCGGCCATGCCGGCCTGCGAACTGAGCACGTCCATCGCCTGCGCGCGCGTGGTGCGCGGCAGCTGCTGCAGCGGGAACAGGTACAGGCGGTCATCGGAGGCCAATGCAGCCAGCGCCGGGTCGGCCGCCGGGGTCAGCAGGCCGACCACGCTGGCACCCGGCTTGAGCTGGGCCAGCACCCCGGCCGGTGGCGCCTGCACGCACAGCAGGATGTCGATCTCGGCCCAACGGCCGGCGTCGAAGGCACGGGCACCGGCGTCGTCGTAAGCGGCATCGGTGAAGCCGGCGGCCTGGCCCGCACCGGGTTGGTACCACACGGTGATGCCCAGCGCCCCGAGCTTGCGCGCCGTTTCCGGCGTGAGCGCAACGCGGCGTTCGCCCGGCGCGGTCTCCTTGATCCCCAGCAACGCCACGGCCATGCAGATTCCCGCTGATCGGTGAGTGGGTCCGATCCTAGCAGGCGTACGCGGCTCAGTGCAGCGTTGCCCCACCCGGGTCGAGGCGGTCAAGCACGCCCTGCATGGCACTGTCGAAGGCGCCATCGTCGACGTGGGGACGCAGCCGACCCAATCGCACCATCACTGCCAGTTCCTCGGGCGACGCCACGCAGAAGCGCACGCCACGGCGGTTGACGAACAGCAGGCGCGAGGAAATCGGGCTGATCCAGGACAGTTTGCCCGCCTGCACCTTGCCATCCTTGTCGACGAAGTCCAGCCAGTTGCCGATCTCCATCCGACGGAAGCGGTCGGCATCGGCATTGTCGAAATCGTCGGTATTGAACGTGCCGCCCAGCTCCACCGCCGGCGTTTCCGGGGCCGGGGGTGCGGGCAGCACCACCTGCGGAAGCTCCGGCAGGGCGCGCTCGAGCTCCGGCCGCGATTCGGCGATGCCCTGCAGGGTGTCATGCAGCGCATCGATGGCGGCGGTGGCCGCGTCTCCATGCACGCCGACGCTGGCAAAGACCCTGACCAGCATCGGCTGCCAGGCCTGCAACCAGGGCTTGCCGACGATCTGCCGGCGGGCCTCGGCCACTTCCTCGAGCAGGCCGTCAGCGAGGGTCAGCGCCTCGGCCACCGACGCGCCTTCCTCACCCTCGCGCAGCAGCGCCAGGGTCAGGTGATGCTGCCAGGGCTGGCGCAGGAACCCGGCGATGGCCTGCGGCAGGGTCGCGTCGCCGATGCGGCGGTCCAGTTCGGCACCAGCACGGCTGCGGGCCATCTCCAGCTTCTCCTGCCCGCGCTGCGTCTCGGCGGCACGGCGCTCGGCGATTTCCACACGACGGCGATGCTGCGCGAGGAACTCGCGGAACTCCTCTTCCAGGGTCAGGAAGATCGCCAGGTTCTCGTTGAACTCGGCAACCAGCCGCTCGATGATTTCTTCGACCTTGGCCATCAGCATGCGCTCGGCCTGGCTTTCGCCGGTATTGCCCTCGCAGGCTTCGGCCAGCGAATTGAGCAGTTTGCGGGCCGGATGGGTCTTCTGCACGAACATGCGGCGGTCCAGCATCGCCACTTTCACGAACGGGACCACCAGGCGACCGATCAGCTCACGCGAGCGGCCTTCCAGTTCACGCTCGTCAAGCATGACATCGAACAGCATGCCGACCAGGTCGATCGCATCCTCGTCCTGCGCGTCCAGCCGGGCCTGGCTCGGATCGACGCCGAGCCGGGTAGCGCTGGACAGCACTTCGCTCTTCAGGCGCTGCGCCAGTGATTCGCCATCCTCGCCGATCGCCGCACGCAGGGTCGCGCTCGGCGTGGCCTGCAGCAGCGACAGCACCGACATCATCTCGCGCTGGCTCAACGGGCGATGCTGGCCAACCGCGACCTGCGCCGCAGAGGTTGCGTCCTCACGCACATGGCGGGTCTGCTGCAGCAGCTCGTGCAGCGCTTCCAGCAGCATTCCCTGCTGGCCGGAATAGGCTTCACCGGACGGGCTCTGTTCGCCACCGGCATGCTGCTGCAGGTGGCCACGACGCTCGGACCAGCGCGCGGCAAAACGCTGCGCCCAGGCCGGTGCGGCCTGTTCGTCGTCATTGAATTCGTTGTCAACGCCCGGTGCCGTGCGCTGCTCGACCAGATCATCCAGGCCATGCGGAACATGCTGGGCCGGGCTCGGGGCCGGCGCCAGCGGTCGTCGCGGGGCGCCCATCTGCGACATCACCCCGGCCGCGGCCAGGTGCTCGTCCAGCTTCTCGTAGATGCGGCCCACCGGCGCGCGCAGGTCGCGCTCGCACAGCTTGATCAGCACCAAGTGGACTTCCGGGGCCAGCTCGCAGCCGGCAAAGGCCTCGTGGATGGCCACGCCCAAGTGTTCGGGGCTGATCGGGTTGCGGTCAGCGTCGAGTTCGATACCGCCGCCCAGCCAGCCCAGGCGGCGGTCGAGCCGCGCCAGCACCGGCTTGAAGTCGCGCAGCAGCACGGTGGCGAAGTTGCGCACCGCCAACCGCGATTCCAGTACATGTTCCGGCACCAGGCTCAGGCCATCCTGTGCCTGCCCGGCCAGGGTCAGCTCGGCAGAGACGGGCTCGCCCGCCGCCAGGCCGGCCCAGGCATGGCCGAGATGGGCGGCAAAAGCGCCGGCGATCTCCTCACGGCGGCGGCGCAGCTCGCGCATCGCGTCCAGGAACAGCAACTGCGACGAGCCGGCATTGCCGGCACGGTCGAACAGGGCATCGTCGAAGCGGGCCAGTGCCGCGCCAAAGGCCTGGCACAACGCCGGCAGGACGATGTCCCGGGCAAGCTGGAGCTGGGCCGGGTCACGGCCCGGCGATCCCATCGGAGTGGGCGCGCTCATCATTCGGGAAGGCTCCCCACCTTCTCTGGTGCGACAGACATCATGGACATCGCGACGGCCGGTACACCCCATGCACCGGTCCCTCGATGGTAGGCCGGCCAGCCCATCGCGGACAGTGAAACAGTCCTCACTTCAAACCTCATGAACGGCGGCCCGGCAGTATTGCGTATCGTAAGCCGTGCAGGGCCTGCGAGGCGAGGGGAAGCAGGGCTCCGTGATCCGCCAGTGGCATGATGTTCATCACAGTTTGCTATTCAGGGGTCTGACGCGACACAAACGGCGTCATCTACCTGCCCGACTATAATGAGCGACCCGTGATGACCGGTTCAGACTCCATGCCCGACCCTGCTGCCCTGCTTGCCCTGGATGCCCGCCGCTCGGTGCCGTCGCGGCAACTGGGCGAGCCCGGACCGGATCCGGCCACCCTGCAGCGGATGCTGACCTCGGCGGTCCGCGTGCCCGACCACGGCAAGCGCGTACCGTTCCGCTTCCTGAAGATCGCCGGCGATGCGCGTCACACTCTGGGCGACTTCCTGGCCGCGCGCAGCCGTGAGCGCGACCCGAATGCCGGCGACGCCGTGTTCGAGAAGGACCGCCAGCGCTTCAGCCATGCACCGCTGGTGATCGTGGTGGTGGCCAGCCCCCGCCCGGACCCGAAAGTGCCCGCACAGGAACAGCTGATGACCGCCGGCTGCGTGTGCTTTGCCCTGTTGCAGGCGGCACAGGCGCTGGGCTTCGGCGCGCAGTGGCTGACCGCATGGATGGCCTTCGATCCTGCCGTGCACGCCCACCTGGGGCTGGCCGAGGGCGAAGGCATTGCCGGCTTCATCCACATCGGCACGCCCAAGGCCGAAGTGCCCGAGCGCGAGCGCCCCGATGCCGCGGCCCTGCTGCAGGACTGGACCGGCCAGTGAGCGCCGTGATTCCCGTGGCGATACCGCCGCCGCTGTACTTGGTGGACGCCAGCATCTACGTGTTCCGCGCCTGGCACTCGCTGCCGGACGAATTCCAGGACAGCCAGGGCTGGCCGACCAATGCCGTGCATGGATTCGCCCGTTTCCTGCTGGACCTGCTGGAGCGCGAACGCCCCGGGCACATCGCCATCGCCTTCGACGAGGCGCTGGACAGTGGCTTCCGTCATCGGCTGTACCCGGCCTACAAGGCCAACCGGGACCCGGCGCCGGAAGCGCTCAAGCGCCAGTTCGTGCACTGCAAGGCGCTGTGCGCGGCGCTCGGCCTGGCGGTGCTGGCCCACCACGATTACGAAGCCGACGACCTGATCGGCAGCGCCCTGCATGGCCACCGCAGCAGCCATCGCGGCGTGATCATTTCCGCTGACAAGGACCTGTCGCAGCTGCTGCTCGACCATGACGAGCAATGGGATTACGCACGCAACCAGCGCTGGGACGTGGCCGGAGTCAAGGCCCGGCACGGCGTGCATGCGCACCAGATTGCCGATTACCTGGCCCTGTGCGGCGATGCGGTCGACAACATTCCGGGCATCAGCGGTGTCGGCGCCAAGTCGGCGGCCGTGCTGCTGGCCCATTTCGGCAGCATGGACGTGCTGTACGAACGCCTGGACGAAGTGCCGTTCCTGCGCCTGCGCGGCGCGGCCCAGATGGCCGTGCGCCTGCGCGAGCAGCGCGAGCATGCCCAGCTCTGGCGCCAGCTGACCACCATTGCCCTGGACGCGCCGTTGGAAGGCTGCCAGCCCGGCATGCCGCGCCAGGCGGCCGATCCAGAGCTGCTCGGCGGCCTGTGCCAGACCCTGCGCTTCGGCCCCATGACCCGCCGCCGGCTGTTCAGTGCCGCCGGCATTTCCGACCCCGTCCCTACTTCCAGCGAGCCCGCATGAGCCAGCGCAACACCGAAGCACCGCGTGTCGTCTACGAAGGCAAGTACCAGCGCATGGTCGTGCGCGGCAGCTGGGAATACAGCGAACGCACCCACGCAGGCGGCCTGGCCGCCATCATCATTGCCGTCACCCCCGAGGACAAGGTGCTGTTCGTCGAGCAGTTCCGCGTGCCGCTGCAGGCGTCGACCATCGAGATGCCGGCCGGGCTGGTCGGCGACATCGATGCGGGCGAGTCCATCGAAGTCTCCGCTGTACGCGAGTTGGAAGAGGAGACCGGCTGGACCGCCGAGCACGCCGAAGTGCTGATGATCGGCCCCACCTCCTCCGGTGCCAGCAGCGAGAAGATCGCCTTCGTGCGTGCCACCGGCCTGCGCCGCATCGGCGAAGGCGGCGGCGACGAGAGCGAGGACATCACCGTGCATGAAGTGCCGCGCACGCAGGCGGCCGCCTGGCTGGTGCAGAAAATGGCCGAAGGCTATGAAGCCGATGCCAAGCTGTGGGCCGGCCTGTGGATGATCGAGCACCACCTGGACGGCCGCCCCCGTGGCTGACGCCGGCCTGCACGCGCTGCCGGCACTGCTGGGCGCCGACGATCCAGCGATCTTCAGCGTGCACCGTGCGCAGGGCGCCTCGCCGTTCCTGCTGCTGGCCGACCATGCCGGCCAACAGGTGCCGCGTGCACTGGCCGACCTTGGACTGCCGCAGGCCGAACTGGACCGGCATATCGGCTGGGACATCGGCATCGGCGGCACCACCCGTGCATTGGCCGAGCGGCTGGATGCGTGGGCGATCGAGCAGACCTATTCGCGGCTGCTGATCGACTGCAACCGGCCGTTGGTTTCGTCCACGCTGATTCCCGAGGTCAGCGACCATACCGTGGTGCCGGGCAATGCCGCGCTGTCGCCCGCACAGCGGCAGCAGCGCATCGATGCGATCCACGCGCCCTACCATGCACGCATCGATGCCGAACTGGATGCGCGCCGCGATGCGGGACGGCCGACGCTGCTGGTGATGATGCACAGCTTCACCCCGGTGATGAACGGCGTGCAGCGCCCGTGGCACGCCGGCGTGCTGTACCACCAGGACACCCGTTTTGCCCAGGCCTTGCTGCAGGCACTGCGCGATGAAGGCGACCTGGTGGTGGGCGACAACGAACCATATTCGGTCAACAGCAGCAGCGACTATGCGGTGCCGGTACATGGCGAAGGTCGCGGCCTGGTGCATGTGGAACTGGAAATCCGCCAGGACCTGATCGCCGATGCCGCCGGGCAGCAGGCGTGGGCGGAGCGGCTGGCGCGCATCTTCAGCGCATTGCAGCCGCAGTTGTTGGCGTTCGGATGACCGCCATCCACGCATGATGTAGATCTGCCCCGGATCGGTAGTGCCGGCCGCTGGCCGGCAACCTCAGGATAGCTGGATCATTGCAGTTGCCGGCCAGCGGCCGGCACTACCGCAGCATCAGCGCATCCATCCACCGGAACGGTTGCACGGCCTCGGGCACCTCACCGTCATCATCGAACGCGGCGTCTTCATCTGCCGGCAACCAGAAACGCGCTGCCAGCAGATCGCCCTCGCTGGCATGCACCCAGCCGAACGACGCCCATGCGTCGTGGTCGTCATTGCAGGCGGCAAACGCGTCCAGCGTCTGGCGAAGATCAAGCAGCCCAATCATGCGTCGTTGGGCAGCGCGTCGGGAGAGCTGCAGTCTACCCGTGCCGGACGCAGGCCCAGCGCGATGACCACGCCGAGCGCGGCGAACAGCGCGGCACCGTGCTGTGCATTGACCATGCCCTGCAGGGCATCAGGACTGGTTGCCGCCTGCGTGCCGCGTGCGGCGTTGGCCACCATCACCAGTACTGCCAGTCCCAACGCGCCGCCGATCTGCTGTGCGGTAGCGGCCATGCCGGACGCCACACCCTGCTGCGGCCCCGGCACGCCCTGCCCGGCCACGATCCACATCGCCGTCCAGCTCATGCCCTGGCCCAGGCTGAGCACCACGATGCCCGGCAGCAGCGGCCAGTAGCTGGCGCCGTGCGGCATCGCCAGCGCCACCGCGGTGATGCCGATGGCACCGGCAGCGAAGCCCCAGGCCAGCACCTGCCGCGGCGAACGGCGCTGCAGCATGCGCTCGGCAATGCGGATGCCGAAGGTGCACACCAGCGTCGGCAGCAGGAAGGCCATGCCGGCCTGCAGTGGGCTCCAGCCATAGCCGTCCTGGAAGTACAGCGCCAGGAAGTAGTACTGCACGCCATAGCTGCTCATGAACGCGAAGGTCAGGCCGAGTGCTGCACGCAGGCCGGGCAGGCGCAGCAGCGCGAACTGCATCAGCGGATCGCGGCTGCGCTTTTCAATCTGCACGAACACCGTCAGCAGCACGGCTGACAGCAACAGGCAGATGAGCGTGGCCGGCGCGGTCCAGCCCCATTCCGGCCCCTGCACCAGGGTGGTGACCAGCAGGCTGCCGCCGGCGGTGACGGTGAGGCAACCGGCCAGATCGAAGGAACGGCCGCGCACGCGCGGGCCATCGGCCGGCAGCCACGCGCCCGCGGCGACGGCACAGGCGGCGGCCAACGGCACGATCACCGCCAGCACCGCCGGCCAGCCGAACGCCTGGGTCAGCACGCCGCCCAGCAGCGTCCCCAGCGCGAGGCCCGCCGCGCTGGCCATGCTCCAGATTGCCAGCGCGCGGTTGCGCACCGGACCTTCTGCATACAGCGTATTGATCAGGGCCAGGGTGGCCGGAAACAGCAGCGCCGCACCGATGCCCTGCACCGCACGCGCCACGATCAGCAGCGTGGCATTGGGCGCCAGCGCACCCAGCAGCGAGGCCAGCGCGAACAGCAGCATGCCCAGCCGGTAGAAACGGCGGCGGCCCAGCAGATCGGCCGCACGCCCGCCCAGCAGCAGGCTGCCGCCAAAGGCCACCGTATAGGCGCTGACCACCCACTGCAGCTGCTGCGCATTGATCTGCAGCGCGCGGCCCATGTCGTGCAGGGCGACGAAGATGATGGTGGCGTCCAGGGCGATGATCAGCTGCGCGGTGGCCAGCAGGGTCAGCGCCCAGCGCGGGTATTTCAGGGGAGGCATGCGGCGCCCGGTGCGGAGGGGGGACGGCAGTCTCATTGATGCAGGTGAATCAATAAACCCCCTCAGCGAGATTTCTGTCATGATTTTCCGCATGAATGGATCCTCGATGGACCTCAATGCGGTGCGCATGCTGGTGCAGGTGGCTGAGGCACGCAGCTTCACCGTCGCCGCCGGCCAGCTCGGCTTGAGCCAGTCCGGGCTGTCACGCGCGATCGGCCGGCTGGAAGCCTCGCTGGGGGTGAAGTTGCTACAGCGGAACACCCGCAACGTCGCGCTGACCCCGGATGGCCAGCAGTTCGTCGAGCAGGTGGGACCGTTGCTGTGCGGGATGGAAGACGCCGAGCGGCTGCTGGCCGACCGCCCCTGTACGCCATCGGGTACGTTGAAGATCAGCGCTCCGTCGATGTTCGGGCGCAAGGTGCTGGTGCCGTTGCTGGGACCGTTGCTGCAGCAGCATCCGCAGCTTCAGGTCGAGGCGGTGCTCAGCGACCGTCTGGTGGATCTGGTGGAGGAAGGCTTCGACGCCGCCCTGCGCACCGGCACCATCGCCGACCAGCGCATGGTGGCTCGCCCGTTGAAGCCACTGCGCTGGGTGACCGTGGCCAGCCCGGCCTACCTGGCCGCGCAGGGTGAGCCGGCTGATGTGGCGGCATTGCAGAACCATGCCTGCCTGGCGGTGCGCAACCTGCGCAGCGGCCGGCTGGTGGACTGGCAGTTCCTGCAGGACGGGCAGCTGCGCGAGGTCACGCCGCCGACGCGGATGGTGTTCGACTGCGGCGACCCGTTGGTGGAGGCAGCGATTGCGGGCATCGGCATCGTGCAGGTGATGGATTTCGCGGTGGCCGACGCGCTGGCCGATGGCCGTCTACAGCGCGTGCTGCAGCCGTTTGAAGGCCGCAGCCGCGCGCTGTCGTTGATCTACCCGCCCTCGCGCCAGCACTCACCGAAACTGCAGGTGATGGCCGAAGCGTTGTTGGCCGGGGATTGGTAGATCCACGCCATGCGTGGATGAGGTCTTTGGTGCAGAGCTAGCGCGCAACGTGGCGAAATCTGATTCAGCCCAATTGGAGGAAGAACGCCCCCGCGCGCCCTCCGAGACCAAAATCGGGCTGATCGGGAATGAAAAGATACGCCATGCCATCCGACAGGATGCCCTTATGCGAAGGCAGAATTTCGTCGATGTCCGCCCCATAGAGCATCAAGCGGCGACGGCCCCCATTCCACGTCATGGGCAACTGCAGCCATGCGTCGATTCCATCCAGCTTGGAATCCAGGTTTTCGTCGTCGTCAGGCTCCAAACACTCGACACGCTCGATCCGGCCGCGTTCCAGTGAATCGCTCATGCATCGACTTCTGGATGCGGCGCCACGCCTGTATGCGAGCACAACTGCTTCGCTGGTTCCCTGCACCGCGCGCAGCCGACGGAAGTGGGAATGATCCTGGGTATCGGTGGGGATGAAGACTGAGAACCAGAAATCCTCAGCAACGCCCTGCGGATAGAACCAATGTGCAGGGAGTGCCATCAGGTGAAAGAACGCACGACCTTCAACACTCGTTGGCCAGGGTATGTTCTCTGGAAGAAACGCACCGCCGCCAACGTATGCATCGGTTGGAGAGGCCTTTCCCGTGGTCAACAGCAGGCGGGTGTACATGGTGGGGTCGCCGAAAATTGCACAGACGTCCACGGTGCCAGCCCGCCTCGCCCCGGTTCAAGGCCAATTGCGACAGCCTTGAACAAGGGGAGAATCGCCGCCAGGCATGGCCCGGCGCTACCGGCAAGGCGTTGCCGGCCAGCGGCCGGCACTACCCCACGATCAGGCGAAGCTATCGGTCGCACGCACCAGCGCGTCGACGTTCTCTGCTTCGAACGCGGAGTGCCCCGAGGCCGGGGTGATCTCCAGCTTCGCCTTCGGCCACACCTTGGTCAGGTCCCAGGCATTGGCCAGCGGGCAGACCACGTCGTAGCGGCCGTGCACGATCACGCCCGGGATGTCGGCGATGCGGTGCGCGTCGCGCAGCAGCTGGTCTTCCACTTCGAAGAAACCACCGTTGACGAAGTAGTGGTTCTCGATGCGGGCGAACGCCAGCGCGAAGTGCGGGTCTTCATGGCTGTTGATGAAGTCGTCGTCCACGTGCAGGAAGCTGGTCGCGCCCTCCCACACCGCCCAGGCCTTGGCCGCGTCCAGGCGCGTTGCTTCGTCTTCGCTGGTCAGGCGGCGATGGAAGGCGGAAATCAGGTCGTGGCGTTCCACCGCCGGAATCGGCTTGAGGTAGTGCTCCCACGCATCCGGGAACAGGCGGTTGGCGCCTTCCTGGTAGAACCATTCCAGCTCCCAGCGGCGCAGCATGAAGATGCCGCGCAGCACCAGTTCGGTCACGCGCTGCGGATGGGTCTGCGCATAGGCCAACGCCAGGGTCGAGCCCCAGCTGCCACCGAACACCTGCCAGCGATCGACCTTGAGGTGCTCGCGCAGCTTCTCGATGTCGGCCACCAGGTCCCAGGTGGTGTTGTCCACCAGATCGGCGTGCGGGGTGGAACGACCGGCACCGCGCTGGTCGAACAGGATGATGCGGTACTTGGCCGGGTCGTGGAACTGGCGCATCTTGTCGCTGCAGCCGCCGCCGGGCCCACCATGCAGCATCACCACCGGCTTGCCGTCCGGGTTGCCGCACTGTTCGAAGTACAGCGTGTGGCGGTCGTCGACCTTCAGGGTGCCGACGTCGTAAGGGGTGATGGCGGGGTACAGCGTACGCATGCTTGCAGCTCCGTGGTGGTGCCCTGCCCTTGGCAGGAGAACCCCCATTCTAGGCCGGTCGCCGGCCCAGGGTGACCCGGTCGCGCTGCTCCAGGTCCTGCACGGTCTGCACGTCGATGTAGCCGGCCTGCTCGAACAGCGCGCCGATGGCATCGCCCTGGTCCCAGCCGTGCTCGATCAGCAGCCAGCCGCCGGGCTGCAGGTGGTCGCCGCCGCCGACGATGATGCGACGGATGTCGTCCAGCCCATCGACGCCCGAGGCCAGTGCCGTGGCCGGCTCGAAGCGCAGGTCGCCCTGTTGCAGGTGCGGGTCGTTGCTGGCGATATAGGGAGGATTGCTGGCGATCAGGTCGAAGCGTTCACCGTGCAGCGGCGCGTACCAGTCGTGACCACCTTCGGCAAAACGCACGTTGCCCAGCTCGTGGCGCGCGGCGTTGCGGGCCGCCACCGCCAGCGCAGCGGAACTGGCGTCGGTGGCCAGCACCTGCGCCTGCGGTCGTTCGCTGGCCAGGGCCAATGCAATCGCGCCGCTGCCGGTGCCAAGATCGGCCAACCGCAGTGCACGGTCCGGCGGCAGGCGCTCCAGCGCCAGTTCCACCAGCAGTTCGGTTTCCGGGCGCGGAATCAGGGTGGCGGGGTCGACTTCCAGATCGAGGGTCCAGAAACCACGACGGCCGGTCAGGTAGGCCACCGGCTCGCCCGCGAGGCGACGACCCAGCAGGGCCTCGAACGCGGCCTGCTCGGCGGCGGGCAGTGGATCGGTGGCGTGCGCGAACAACCAGCTGCGCGGTCGCTGCAGCACATGCAGCAGCAGCAGCTCCGCTTCATGACGGGCCTCTACGCCCCCCAGGCGGCCGCTGGCGTCGGCCACGACCTGGCGCAGGGACGGTTTGGAATCGGCGGGCATGGCAGGCACTGGCGCGGGCGGTGGGCCCGCAATTGTAGAGTCTGGATACCGTTCAGGTTCGCTGGGGCGGGATTCGCCGCGGTGGGATATGAGAGACCTATCGACCGGTTTCCGCAGCCGCTGATGACTTCCCTTGTCATACAGCGGGTTGCAGGATGCAGGTGGCCTGATTCATTGCCGGCTCAGCGCACTTCAATAGACTCCATCTATCAAATAGATGCAATCAATGCATTGTCCTTATCGAAATGGAACCAGTAACCTAGGTCCTGTCGATTCACCCACTCCCCTTCACCCAGAGGAAAAACGATGTCCCTGATCAACACCCAGATCCAGCCGTTCGAAGCCAACGCTTACCTGAATGGCGAGTTTATCAAGGTCTCCGACAGCACCCTGAAGGGCCAGTGGTCGGTCCTGATCTTCATGCCGGCAGCCTTCACCTTCAACTGCCCGACCGAGATCGAAGACGCCGCTGACCATTACGCCGAGTTCAAGAAGGCCGGCGCCGAGGTCTACATCGTCACCACCGACACCCACTTCTCGCACAAGGTCTGGCACGAAACCTCGCCGGCCGTGGGCAAGGCCCAGTTCCCGCTGGTCGGCGACCCGACCCACCAGCTGACCCGCGCTTTCGGCGTGCACATTGAAGAAGAAGGCCTGGCCCTGCGCGGCACCTTCATCATCAACCCGGAAGGCGTGATCAAGACCCTGGAGATCCACTCCAACGAGATCGCCCGTGACGTCTCCGAGACCCTGCGCAAGCTGAAGGCTGCCCAGTTCACCGCCGCCAACCCGAACCAGGTCTGCCCGGCCAAGTGGAAGGAAGGCGAGAAGACCCTGACCCCGTCGCTGGACCTGGTCGGCAAGATCTGAAGCAGCACCGGCCTGCCGCAGCCCCACGCTGCGGCGCGCCCATCCCCGTGCCGGCCACATCGCCGGCGTGGGGGTGAACCCAAGACGGCCGCGCCCGCATCGCCCCTTCCACAGGTCCGCGCTGCCCTCTTGGGTTCACCCCTACCCCCTCGCTGGTCCGCTACCTTCTACAGCGGTGCCACGCCCCCGTTTTGCCTGAAGCCAGGAGAAGACCATGTTGGACGCCAACCTGCAGTCGCAGCTGAAGACCTATCTGGAGCGCGTGACCCGCCCGATCCAGATCACCGCGCATGCCGACGACGGTGCCAAGTCGCAGGAGATGCTGGAACTGCTGCAGACCCTGGAAAGCCTGTCGGACAAGATCTCGCTGCAGGTGCTGCGCGACGGCCAGGGCCGCGTGCCGTCCTTCGACCTTGGCACGCCGGGCCAGGACATCCACCTGACCTTCGCCGGCCTGCCGATGGGCCACGAGTTCACTTCGCTGGTGCTGGCCCTGCTGCAGGTCGGCGGGCATCCGTCCAAGGCTACTGCCGAGCTGATCGAGCAGGTGCAGAACCTGGAAGGCGACTACCGGTTTGAAACCTATTTCTCGCTGTCCTGCCAGAACTGCCCGGACGTGGTGCAGGCACTGAACCTGGCCGCGGTGCTCAACCCGCGCATCCAGCACGTGGCCATCGACGGCGCGCTGTTCCAGGAGGAAGTCGAGCAGCGCGAGATCATGTCGGTGCCGACCGTCTACCTCAACGGCGCGGTGTTCGACCAGGGCCGCATGACCCTGGAGCAGATCGTGGCCAAGCTGGACACCAACGCCAGCAAGCGCGATGCCGAGAAGATCGCCGCCAAGGACGCCTTCGACGTGCTGGTGGTCGGTGGCGGCCCGGCCGGCGCCGCTGCGGCGATCTATGCCGCGCGCAAGGGCATCCGTACCGGCATCGCCGCCGAGCGTTTTGGTGGCCAGGTGCTGGACACCATGGCGATCGAGAACTTCATTTCGGTGAAGGAGACCGAGGGCCCGAAGCTGGCCACGGCGCTGGAACAGCATGTGCGCGAGTACGAAGTCGACATCATGGACCTGCAGCGCGCCAGTGCGCTGGTGCCCGCCGGCGAAGACGGCCTGGTGCAGGTGCAACTGGAAAACGGCGCGGTGTTGAAGTCGCGCTCGGTGATCCTGTCCACCGGCGCGCGCTGGCGGCAGATGAACGTGCCCGGCGAAGACCAGTACCGCAACAAGGGCGTGGCGTACTGCCCGCACTGCGACGGCCCGCTGTTCAAGGGCAAGCGCGTGGCGGTGATCGGCGGCGGCAATTCCGGCGTTGAAGCGGCCATCGATCTGGCCGGCATCGTGTCGCATGTGACCCTGCTGGAGTTCGATTCCAGCCTGCGTGCCGACGAAGTACTGCAGAAGAAGCTGCGCAGCCTGGCCAATGTCACCGTGCTGACCAGCGCGCAGACCACCGAAGTGCTGGGCGACGGCAGCCGCGTCACCGGCCTGGTCTACAAGGACCGTGTCGGCGGCGACTCCCATCGCGTCGAACTGGAAGGCATCTTCGTGCAGATCGGCCTGCTGCCGAACACCGAATGGTTGAAGGACACCGTGGCCCTTTCACCGCGTGGCGAGGTCGTCATCGATGACCGCGGGCAGACCAATCTGCCGGGCGTGTTCGCCGCGGGCGATTGCACGACGGTACCCTACAAGCAGATCATCATTGCGATGGGCGCCGGTTCGACCGCCGCACTGAGCGCTTTCGATCACTTGATCCGCTCCTCGGTTCCCAAGAGCAGCGGCGCGGTGGCCGAAGCAGCCTGATCCAATGTTCCCAGGCCATCGGGAGCACCATCAGCCGGCAGGGCACGCCCTGCCGGTGCAGTACCCCGAGAGGTCTGAGGATGAACCTGCGTGACCTGAAATACCTGGTGGCCCTGGCCGATCACAAACACTTCGGCCGGGCCGCCGCCTCCTGCTTCGTCAGCCAGCCCACGTTGTCGACCCAGATCCGCAAGCTGGAAGAGGAACTGGGCCTGCCGCTGGTGGAACGCGCACCGCGCAAGGTGATGTTGACCCCCGCCGGCCACGAAGCGGCCGCGCGGGCACGGGTGATCGTGGCCGAAGTGGAGCAGCTGAAGGAAGCGGCGCGACGCAGCCGCGATCCCGAAGCGGGCACGGTGCGCCTGGGGATCTTCCCCACCCTGGGCCCCTACCTGTTGCCGCACGTGATTCCGCGCATCCGCACGCGCTTCCCCGAGCTGGAACTGCTGCTGGTGGAGGAAAAGAGCGATGTGCTGCTGGAGCGCCTGCGCGAAGGCAGGCTCGACGCCGCACTGTTGGCGCTGCCGGTGATCGACGACCAGCTGCACGCCGAATTCCTGTTCGAGGAACCGTTCCTGCTGGCCGTATCCGGCCGCCACCCGCTGGCCACGCGCGAGCATCTGGACGTACAGGAACTGGCCACGCAGAAGCTGCTGCTGCTGGAAGACGGCCACTGCCTGCGTGACCAGGCGCTGGAAGTCTGCCGTCTGTTCGGCGCCAATGAAAAGTCGGAATTCCGCGCTACCAGCCTGGAAACGCTGCGACAGATGGTCGCCGCCGACGTGGGCATCACCCTGCTGCCCAGCCTGTCGGTACAGCCGCCGGTGCCGCGCTCGAACAACATCCGCCTGCTCGACTTCGTCGGCGAGGGCCGTCCCAGCCGTCGCATCGCCATGATCTGGCGCCGCAGCTCGGCAATGAACGAGTTCCTGATGGAGCTGGCCGAGCAGTTCAAGCGCCTGCCCGATGCGCTGTTCACGCTGGAGGCGCTGGCCCCGCCAAGCGGCGATGCTGCCACCCCGCCCACGCCGGTGCTGAACGGCTGAGACACCGCAGCCGGGCATCGCATCCGGCGGGAGTCGATTCCGGCCGCATTTGTCCCCACAATACAGTCAGGCGGCGCCAGCAGGTGCCGCCTTTTGCATGGCTTTCAACCAAGGAGCGTCACCATGAACACCGCCAGCGGCCTTCCGCCGTCGATCACTGTTTCCACCCTCGACATGGATCGCCTGGACGCCATGCTCGAATCCCCGGCGCACAGCCAGACGCCGGCCGCGCGTACGCTTGCCGACGAGCTCAACCGCGCAACCGTGTTGCCGCCAGACCAGATTCCCGAAGGCATCGTCATGATGCATTCGCGCGTGGAGTGCGAAGATGAAGTGTCGGGCGAGAAGCATGTCCTGACCCTGGTCTTCCCCCGCGAAGCCAATGTCGATGAAGGCAAGGTGTCCGTGCTGGCGCCCGTCGGCAGTGCCCTGCTGGGCCTGGCCGTTGGCCAGAGCATCGACTGGACCGCCCCGGGCGG
Source organism: Stenotrophomonas sp. G4 (assembly GCF_003428825.1). Taxonomy (NCBI): domain Bacteria; kingdom Pseudomonadati; phylum Pseudomonadota; class Gammaproteobacteria; order Lysobacterales; family Lysobacteraceae; genus Stenotrophomonas; species Stenotrophomonas sp. G4. The sequence continues at coordinate 839,618 of NZ_CP031741.1, read as the reverse complement.
CCGCAAGCTGCGGCTGCGCGTGAGCGCGGTCCACAACGACCGTCCCTGACCTGCGCTGCGAACCGCGCGCGATCAGTTTCCCTGCAATCCCCGCACCAGGAGCCGTAATGAGTACCCCGTCCAAACTGTCCCAGCTGCGCGAACTGTCCGTGGTCGTTGCCGATACCGGTGACTACGAGGCGATCAAGCGCCTGCAGCCGGTGGACTGCACCACCAATCCGACCCTGGTGAAGAAGGCGCTGGACCTGCCGGTCTATGCGGAACTGATCGAACGCGAACTGGCCTGGGGCCGCCAGCAGGGCGGCGACCGCGAGGCCGTGGTGCACGCCGTGGCCGACCGCCTGACCATCGGCGTCGGTGCGCTGCTGAGCACGCTGGTACCGGGCCGCGTCTCCACCGAAGTGGATGCCGACCAGGCCCACGACACCGCCGCGACCGTGGCCAAGGCCCGTCAGTTCATCCAGATGTACGCCGATGCCGGCGTGCCGCGCGAGAAGATCCTGATCAAGATCGCTGCGACCTGGGAAGGCGTGGAAGCCGCGCGCGTGCTGCAGGCCGAAGGCATCGACTGCAACCTGACCCTGATCTTCAACCCCACCCAGGCGCTGGCCTGCAGCGAAGCCGGTGCGTTCCTGATCTCGCCGTTCGTCGGCCGCATCCTGGACTGGTACGTGGCCAACGGCCAGACCCGGCAAACATCGACGAGGACCCGGGTGTGGTGTTCGTGCGTGGGGTGTATGCCGAATTCAAGCGCCGCGGTTCGCCGACCGTGGTGATGGGCGCCTCGTTCCGTTCGACCGCGCAGATCGAAGCGCTGGCCGGCTGCGACCGCCTGACCATTTCGCCGGACCTGCTGGAGAAGCTCGACGCCGACCACGGCGCGCTGCCGCGCAAGCTGGTTGCCGGTGCCGCTGAAGCGGTGCAGGTGACGCCGATCGACGCGGCGAAGTTCGCAGCCGACCTGGCCGCCGATCCGATGGCGACCGAGAAGCTGGCGACCGGTATCGATGCGTTTGCCAAGGATCTGGAAGCGCTGCGTCAGCGGATCCGCGAGGCGCTGTAAGGGTTCCTGCCAACGGCTGAGCCCCTCGTGGCGGGGGCTTGGTCGCGAAGAGCGGGTCATGCGTTTGGCAGGGTGGGTAGGCCGTGCAGGGGACGCTGCAAGTACGTCCATGTAAGCTCGGTCGCCGCATCCATGCGGCTCACGCCCCTGCACGGCCTACCCACCCTGCCTTCGACAGTTTCCTGCGGCCGCCCGCCACGGAAGAAAGAAAAGAAGAGCAGAAGCGGGTCGCGCGCTGCGCTTGCTCACAAGCAAACAAACAAAAAGGACGCGGCGAAAGCCGCGTCCTTTTTGTTTTCCATCAGTTCGTCAGTAACCCATGCTCCTGCCCACCGTCACCGGGAAACGGTCGGGGCGGGGCGGTGTGGGTTGGCAGGACCGTTGGCGCCATGGGCCCGAGGCATGCCTCGGGCGGGTTGGGCAGGACGCCCAACCCCGGTCTTGCCGTGTGCGCAGGACAGCGCACACGAGCAAGGCGCCATCGGGCCCCAGGGGTGAGGGCGCTTTGCTTGCGAAGCACTGCTTCGCAAGCGCCCGAACGCACAGCCGCCAGCGGCTGGGCCGGACCCCGGAGGGGGGGGCACGGCGTGTCCTGCCAACCCGCACCGCCCCGCCCAACCCACAGAAACCCAGAGCCGCTTTGGCTCTGGCTTTGGATTTCAGCCTTTGACGTTGCCCGCCGCAGGCGGACCACCGCGCGTCAGCGCGGCACCTCCACATCCAACCCGATCGGGCAGCTCACGCCGGTACCGCCAATGCCGCAGTAACCGTTCGGGTTCTTGGCCAGGTATTGCTGGTGATAGTCCTCGGCGTAGTAGTACGTCGGTGCCGGATACACGATCTCGGTGGTGATCGGGCCATAGCCTGCCGCGTCCAGCTGCGCCTGATAGGCCTCGCGGCTGGCCAGGGCCGCCGCGTACTGGGCCTCGTCGGTGGCGTGGATCGCCGAACGGTACTGGGTGCCGGTGTCGTTGCCCTGGCGCATGCCCTGGGTCGGGTCGTGGCTTTCCCAGAACAGCTGCAGCAGCCGCTCCAGGCTGACAACCGCCGGGTCGAACACCACCTGCACCACCTCGGTGTGGCCGGTCAGGCCCGAGCAGACCTCTTCATAGGTGGGGTTCGGGGTGATCCCACCGGCATAGCCCACCGAGGTGCTGTACACGCCCGGCTCGTTCCAGAATTTGCGCTCGGCCCCCCAGAAGCAGCCCAGCGCGAAGCGGATCTGCTGCAGGCCGGCGAAACGGTCCTTCAGCGGATGGCTGTTCACGAAGTGCTGGTTGCTGTGCAGCGGCAGTGGCTGGTCGCGGCCCGGCAAAGCCTCTTCCGGGCGCGGCAGGCGCTGCTTGAAGGCCCCGATGCCGAGGATGCCCTGTCCGATTCCCAACATGATGCGCTCCTACGCCGGAAGCCCGGCAATGTCGTCGGCATCTGAAATGGGGGCGTCTGTGGCGTGGCCCAAGTCCAGCGCCGCCACGATGTCTTCGGCCTGTGGCCGCGCGGCGTCGGGAATACCGACCCGCAGCACGCCGAACAGCGGCAGCTCACCCATGCCTCCCAGCAGCGACTCGCCGAACACGAACGCCGGGATGCCAGCGTCTTCCAGCGCGTGCTTGACCAGGTGGGCGTCGAACAGATTGTCGGCCTTGTACACGATGTGCATGCGGCAGCTCCGTGGGACAGGATTCCAGCATACGCCCGGGGGCTGAATGGTGCCGCTGCGCTCGCCGGGCATGGCCCGGCGCTACCGGTGCGGGATGGTAGCGCCGGGCCATGCCCGGCCAGCGTAGCGGCCCCCGGGCAGCCCTTCCCGGTAAGCGTTAGACTGGCAATCTTTCTGCCTTTCTTTCGCCGACTCATGTCAGAGCACACCCCCGCCAGCCCCGAGACCCCCGCCGACAGCCACGAGAAGCGCGATTTCATCCGCCAGATCGTGCGCGAGGACCTGGCCAGCGGTAAGCACCAGGCGATCAAGACCCGCTTCCCGCCCGAGCCGAACGGCTACCTGCACATCGGTCACGCCAAGTCGATCTGCCTGAACTTCGGCGTCGCCGGCGAGTTCGGCGGCGTCTGCAACCTGCGTTTCGACGACACCAACCCGGCCAAGGAAGACCCGGAGTACGTGGCCGCGATCCAGGACGACGTGCGCTGGCTGGGCTTTGAGTGGAACGAGCTGCGCCATGCGTCGGATTACTTCGACGCCTACTACCTGGCCGCCGAGAAGCTGATCGCCGACGGCAAGGCCTACGTCTGTGACCTGTCGGCCGAGGAAGTGCGCGCCTACCGCGGCACCCTGACCGAACCGGGCCGGCCCTCGCCGTGGCGCGACCGCAGCGTCGAGGAAAACCTGGACCTGTTCCGCCGCATGCGCGCCGGTGAATTCCCCGATGGCGCGCGCACCGTGCGCGCCAAGATCGACATGGCCAGCGGCAACATCAACCTGCGCGATCCGGCCCTGTACCGCATCAAGCACGTCGAACACCAGAACACCGGCAACGCCTGGCCGATCTACCCGATGTATGACTTCGCCCATGCACTGGGCGATTCGATCGAAGGCATCACCCACTCGCTGTGCACGCTGGAGTTCGAAGACCACCGCCCGCTGTACGACTGGTGCGTGGACAACGTCGACTTCGCCCACGATGACGCGCTGACCCAGCCGCTGGTCGACGCCGGCCTGCCGCGCGAAGCGGCCAAGCCGCGCCAGATCGAGTTCTCGCGCCTGAACATCAACTACACGGTGATGAGCAAGCGCAAGCTGATGGCGCTGGTCACCGAACAGCTGGTGGACGGCTGGGAAGACCCGCGCATGCCGACCCTGCAGGGCCTGCGTCGCCGTGGCTACACGCCGGCGGCAATGCGCCTGTTCGCCGAGCGCGTGGGCATCAGCAAGCAGAATTCGCTGATCGATTTCAGCGTACTGGAAGGCGCGCTGCGCGAAGACCTGGACAGCGCCGCGCCGCGCCGCATGGCCGTGGTCGACCCGGTCAAGCTGGTGCTGACCAACCTGGCCGACGGCCACGAAGAGCAGCTGACCTTCAGCAACCACCCGAAGGACGAGAGCTTCGGTACCCGCGAAGTGCCGTTCGCACGTGAAGTGTGGATCGACCGCGAGGACTTTGCCGAAGTGCCGCCGAAGGGCTGGAAGCGCCTGGTTCCCGGTGGCGAAGTGCGCCTGCGCGGCGCCGGCATCATCCGCTGCGATGAAGTGATCAAGGATGCCGACGGCACCATCACCGAACTGCGCGGCTGGCTGGATCCGGAGTCGCGCCCGGGCATGGAAGGCGCCAACCGCAAGGTCAAGGGCACCATCCACTGGGTCAGCGCGGTGCACGGCGTGCCGGCCGAGATCCGCCTGTATGACCGCCTGTTCTCGGTGCCGAACCCGGACGATGAATCGGAAGGCAAGACCTACCGCGATTACCTCAATCCGGAATCACGCCGCACCGTCATCGGCTATGTCGAGCCGGCAGCTGCCACCGCGGCGCCGGAACAGTCGTTCCAGTTCGAGCGCACCGGCTACTTCGTTGCCGACCGCCGCGACCACACCGCAGCCAGGCCGGTGTTCAACCGCAGCGTGACCCTGCGCGACACCTGGTCGGCCTGAGGACCTGCGCGGGCGCCGGGATGGCGCCCGCGCGACCGCGACCATGATCACCGCCCTGTCCGCTCTGCTCTGGTTCATCTCGCAGCATCCGCTGCTGACGTTCTTTGCAGCGATGGTGCTGGCCGGGCTGGTCTCGTGGTGGCGGCGCTTTCCGGGCTATGCCATCGTGGTGTTCCCGCTGGCGATGCTCAACATCTTCCTCGGCAGCTTCCTCAACGCCACCTTCCTCAATGCGGTGGGCGAGCGTGGCGAAGCGGTGATCGTCAAGGCCGAGGAAACCAACTCCACGCTCAACGAACAGTACATCTGGCGCTACGAAGCGGTGCTGCGTACCGCCGAGGGCCGCGATGTGGAAGTGGTGTTCCACACCAACACCGCCTCGCTGTGGCCGCTGGAGAACGCGATCCGGATTCCGGCACGGGACCAGCCGTTCGTGGTGAAGTACACACCGGGCTTCCCGCGCAACTTCGTCATCCTCACCAACGAATCCCCGCACGGCATCGCCCAGGGCCGTGCCAGCGCGCGCGAGCGCGTGGACGTGGCAGCACGCAAGCTGCATTTCAGCCCGGGCAATGCCGATTTCCGCGCGGACTATCGCCGCGAGCTGGAAAGCTGGCTGCGTGACCACGGCAACGATCCGCAGCAGCAACCCGACGCGCAGCGATATCGCGCCGAACTCGACGCACTGTAGCGCCAGCCCTGCCTGACAGGTGTGTTCCTCCCCTGCAAACCAAGTGCCTCCGATGACCAAGACCGCGTCTCCCCTTCTGCCGCTGCTGCAACAGGTCCTGCTGGGCCGTGACATCGCCTGCACCGTCGAGGGCGACGGACTGCTGCTCGACAGTGGCCTGCACCTGACCCCGCACGGCGTCGCCAGCAACGAACGCGACAACGGCGGCTGGCAGACCTCCTCCGTCATCGAGAGCCGTCACGCGGGCTTGTTCGCCGATGGCCTGTTCGAGTACCAGCACGCCAATGGCGCATCCGAACAGGAATCCCTGCTGTCCGGCTTCGAGACTTGGGTGCGGGTGGATCTGGCAACCCTGCAGGCTGCCATCGGCGCCGACGACGCACCGGATCTGCCGATGATGGGACTGACCTACCCGACCAACGAAGACGGCCGGGAACACGAGCGCACCGTGGTGCTGGGACCGCTGGCCCATTACCGCGCCCGCGAACTGGACGACGCCGCTGCATGCAGCGAAGACGACCACGGCTCCTGCCCCTGCTGCCTGTTCACCAGGAGCATCGACGCCTTCGACGACCTGCTGAAGGCTCATCACTTCCTGGCCATCCGCCTGTTCGCTTCGCGCGACGAGCAGGGCCAGTGCGAAGCCGACTGCCGGGTCAACGGCCATGACTTCGCCCCTGCCCTGCCGCTGCTGCGTGCCTATGCCGCGCGCTGGCCGCAGGCGGGGCTGGAATTCCGCAAGCAGTACGTGGTGATCCGCACCGGCTCACCCTCAGCGGCCTGAATCCAGCGCGCACGCCCGGTACATGCCACTGCCGCTACACTGCGCGCCGACATCTGTTGCACCTGTTCCTTTCACTCCCAACGAGGCACCCCCGCGATGCTGTACGCGCAAGTCCACCTGACCCTTCCCGCCTGGATCCACGACCAGATCGACCTGGATCGTCGATATCCGGGCGACGAGGCCAAGGTCGCGCTGGCGATCGAGCTGTCGCGGCTGAACGTCGACCACGCCAGTGGCGGCCCGTTCGGCGCCGTGGTGTTCGGGCCGGATGACAAGGTGATCGCTGCCGGCGTGAACCGGGTGATGCCGCATTCGACCTCGCTGGCGCACGCCGAGAACATGGCCTACATGCTGGCCCAGCAGCGCCTGCAGACCCCGCGCCTGAACGCGGTGCTGTCGCCGGTCACCCTGGCCACCAGTTCGCAGCCATGCTGCCAGTGCTACGGCGCCACCGTGTGGGCCGGCATCGACCGCCTGCTGATCGGCGCCAGTTCGGCCGACGTGGAAGAACTGACCCCGTTCGATGAAGGCCCGCTGCCGGCCGACTGGGTGGGCGAGCTCAACAAGCGCGGCATCGACGTGGTGCAGGGCCTGAACCGGGATGCGGCGCGCAGCGTGCTGCGTGCCTATGGGGAGAGCAATGGCGCCCGTTACTGAGGCCGGCATCGGCCTGCTGTGCCTGTGCCGGCAGGGCTTCGAGCCCGAGCTGGCCGGCGAACTGCAGTTTCGCGCTGGCGCCGCCGGTTTTGCCGGCTACGCCCGTACACAGCGCAACGACGGCTACGTGCTCTTCATGTGTGATGAAGCCGCAGCGCTTGCACCGCGACTGCCGTGGCGCGAGCTGATCTTCGCCCGCCAGAAGCTGGTGGTGCTGGCCGAGCTGCCACAGCTGGACCCGGCCGACCGCATCACGCCGATGCTGGACGTGCTGGCCGATGCGCCGCGCTTCGGTGATCTGTGGGTGGAACACCCCGATTCGGATGCCGGCAAACCCTTGTCCGGGCTCGCGCGTGCCTTCGGCAACGCCCTGCGCCCGGCGCTGCGCAAGGCCGGCAAACTCAGCGACAAACCCAATGCACGCCTGCCGCGCCTGCACGTGGTGTTCGTCGATGGCACGCATGCCTTCATCTGCGTGGCCAACCCGGACGACAGTGCACCTTGGGCGTTGGGCATTCCGCGCCTGAAGCTGTTGCCCGACGCGCCTTCGCGTTCGGCATTGAAGCTGGATGAAGCGCTGCTGACCCTGCTCGCCCCGGAAGAACGCGAAGCGCTGGTCCGTCCGGGCATGCGTGCGGCCGATCTGGGCGCGGCACCCGGCGGCTGGACGTGGGTACTGACCCGCCAGCACGTGCATGTGCTGAGCATCGACAACGGTCCGCTGCGCCAGCACGTGCTGGACACCGGTCTGGTCGAGCACCTGCGCGCCGATGGCTTCCATTGGCACCCGGAGCAACCGCTGGACTGGATGGTCTGCGATATGGTCGAGCAGCCGCGTCGCGTCGCCGAACGCATGGCCACCTGGTTCCGCGAGGGCTGGTGCAGGCACGCGATCTTCAACCTGAAGCTGCCGATGAAGAAACGCTGGGAAGAAACCCGCCTGTGCCTGGACCTGTTCCAGGAGCAGGCCGGCAAGCCGCTGGTGGTACGTGCCAAGCAGCTGTACCACGACCGTGAGGAAATCACGGTGCTGGCGTCGCCGCTGCGCTGATGGACATCCCGCGCATTTCCCTGCTGCTGTGTACCGCGGTGCTGGCAGTGCCGGCACTGGCACAGCCGGCGCGCCCGCAGCCGGCACAGAGCGCCCCGCTGCGCGATGACAGTGGCGTGGTCCGCCAGCAGTCACTGTCGGCCGGCCGCGTGACCGGCAGCGTCGACATCGTGGTGCCGCTGGGCGAAACCCCGGTAACGGTGCGCTCGCTGGCGCCGGCCAGCGTGGTCGGCCAGTACCGCATCCATTTCGCCGAGCTGGACGTGAACGCTGATGGTTTCATCAGCCGTGACGAAGCACTGACCAATCCGGCGCTTTCCGATGAGTTCAACGCATTGGACAGCAAGCGCCGCGGCAAGCTGGACCGCGCTGACCTTGCCGGTTGGCTGATCGATTGAACCGATTCCGGTAGCGCCGGGCCATGCCCGGCGGGATCGGTGAACCGCGCTGCGCGCTCGCCGGGCATGGCCCGGCGCTACCGGCGGATGATCCGGGGCTCGCGCGCCAGCCAAGGTTGGCGTCTACAGAAGCGATTCGCTGCAGACCGGCATGGCCCGCTTTTGGTAGGTGCCAACCTTGGTTGGCACAAGGCCGGAAGGCCCTCACTCCAGCTGGGGCGAGGATGCCCGATCGACGCGCCAACCAAGGTTGGCATGTACCAGGGCCTCGCCGTCACACCCCTGCGGCGCGCTTCCAGAAGGCCTGCACCAGCGGCGGCCACTTGCCTGCGCAGCCCAGCGCGCGGCCACGCGCCAGGGTCAGGTGCATCTCGTCGTTGGAGAACAGCCGGTTGATCGCGTCGAAGCTGTAGGCGGCGATCTGGTTGTCGCTGCGACGCTCACGCGCCCAGCGCTGCACGCGCTGCGGCGACAACCGGGGTTGTCCGCGCCGTTCGGCCGATGGCGCCAGCCAGTGCTGCAGGGCGGCAACATCGCGCAGGCCGAGGTTGACGCCTTGCCCGGCCAGCGGATGCACCACGTGGGCGGCATCGCCCAGCGCCAGCACGCGACCGGCCACGTAGTGGCGGGCCAGCTGCCGGCGCAGCGGGAAGGCCGCGCGCGGCGAGGCCAGCCGCAGCTCACCCAGGCGCGCGGCGAAAGCGCGGGTCAGTTCACGATTGAATGCGTCTTCGTCCAGGGCCAGTACGCGTGCCGCCTCGTCGTCGGGCAACGTCCAGACGATGGAACTGCGGCGCTCGGCCACCGGCAACAGCGCCAGCGGACCGGTCGGCAGGAAACGCTGCCAGGCCGTGGCCTGGTTGGGCAGCTCGCTGTCCACATAGGCGACCACACCGCGCTGCTGGTAGTCGTGGCGTTCGACGTCGATCCCGGCCAGTCCGCGCAGGGTCGATTCAGCGCCATCGGCGGCCACCGCCAGTGCGGCTTCGATGCGACGACCATCATCCAGGCGCAGGCGCACAGCGTGCTCGTCCTGTTCAAGCGCTTCCACCCGCGCCGGGCAATGCAGCTCCACGCCAGCTGCCGGCAGCGCCGCCCACAGGCGATCCTGCAGCAAGCCGTTCTCGACGATGAAACCCAGCTCGCGACGGCCGAAGCGGTCCGCGTCGAACAGCAGGTCGTCGCCACCGGCCGCGTCCCACACCTGCATGCGCCGGTACGGCCAGGCGCGCGCCTGCGCGATCGTCGGCCACACGCCGAGGCGCTCAAGCAACTGCACGTTGTCGGCGGCGAAGGCGAACACCCGCAGATCCGGCTGTGCGGCCCGCCAGGGTGCCGGTTCACGCCCTTCCACCAGCGTTACGGCAAGGCCGGCATCGGCCAGCGCCAGCGCACAGGCGGCGCCGACCACACCGCCGCCAACGATGGCCACGTCCAGGCGTGCGCGCCGGTTCATGCGGCTTCTCCACGGCACAGGCGCGGCACATCGCCACGGAAGCCCATCGCACCACCGACCAGCATCGACTGCACCGAGGCGCGCTGTGCGGCCACCAGGCCCAGGCTGCGCAGCGGGCGCAGCAGCGGCGCCGGATTGCTGGTCAGCCGGGCAAGGCCGCCGGAGAACGCCACCGTCTGCCGTCGATCTTCTTCGCGGCGGGCCACGTAGGACCGCAGCAGTGCGTCGCTGCCGGCATCGCCCTCCACTTCCAGCAGCTCGGCCAACGTCAGTGCATCGCGCAGGCCGAGGTTGAAACCCTGCGCACCCAGCGGGTGGATGGTCTGCGCGGCATTGCCCAGCAGCACCGTGCGCTCCCCCACCAACGCGCGCGCCAGTACCTGGATCAGCGGATAGGCACTGCGCGGGCCAGAGTCGAGCAGGCGGCCCGCGCGCCAGCCGATGGCCTGCTGCAGGCGCTGCAGCCAGGCGGTGTCGTCCAGCGCCATCACCGCCTCGGCCTGGTCACGGGCAACACCGTGGACGGTGCCGAAATGGCGGTCGCCACGCGGCAGCAACGCCGTCGGGCCGGTATCGGTGAAACGCTCCCAGGCGGTGCCATCGGGGGCGCGCTGGCTGCGCACGCGGGCCACGAACAGCGTCTGCTGGAAGTCGTGCCGATCAACGTCGATGCCCAACGCATCGCGCACGCCGCTGCTGGTGCCGTCGGCACCGACCACCAGCCGCGCCAGCAGCACCTGCTCGCCGCTGTCATCGGCCACCCGCACCTGGCGGTAGCCATCAATCACCTCGCCCAGGCCAAGGAAACGCATCGGCCGGTAGCGGCGCAGCCGTGACAACTCCTGCAGCCGGCTTTCCAGCGCCTGGCCGAAATCACGCGCCACCACCACCTGGCCGAACCAGGGCCGGTCGTACTGTGCGGCATCGAGCTGCACACGGCCGAAATCGCCAGCGCGGCTGACATGGATGCGGCGGATCGGACCGGGCGCCATCGTCAGCTTCTGCATGACCCCCAACGCAGTCAGCGCGTTGATCGTGGCGGCGGCAAAACTGAGGTTGCGCTGGTCGAACACTGCCGGCAGCTCCCCGGCCGGGCTGGCTTCGAGCAGCCCCACGTCGCGGCCCAGGCGGTCCAGGGCGATGGCCAGGCTGGCACCCACCAGACCGCCACCGACGATCAGCACGTCATGTCGTTCACTCATGGGCGCATGATACGCGCTCGCCGTGCCGGCATGCCCCACGCCGCCGCTCCTGCGCCAAGCGCCGCGCCGGGCTAGAATGAAACCTGAATCCGCCCCGGCCCCACCGCCATGTCCGACTCCGCCCCCCGCGCCTTCGTCCTGTCAGTGCTCGTGCTGTTGCTGGCGGCAACCCGCGTCAATCACTTCGCGGCAATCCCGGATGCCTCTTGGGCGGTGTTCTTCATCGGCGGCTTCTACCTCGCCCGCTGGACCCGCTGGGCGTTCCCGCTGCTGATGGTGTTCGCGGTGCTGGTCGACTGGATCGTTATCCGCAGCAGCGGCCTCGATTTCTGGCAACACTACTGCGTGTCGCCGGGCTACTGGCTGCTGTTGCCGGCCTACTTCGCCATGTGGGCCGGTGGCATGCTGCTGGGCCGCAACTACCGCAGCGCGAACTGGTCGGTGCTGGGCAAGGGTGCCCTGCTGCTGGTGGCGTCGGTGGCGCTGTGCCATCTGCTGGCGCAGGGCGGTTTCTACTGGACCAGCCAGAACGTGGCCGAGCCGACCGTGGCCGGCTGGGCACAGAACTACGCCCAGTGGTTCGGCCCCTACCTGCGCACCACCACGATCTACGTGGCCCTGGCCGCCGCACTGCAGCTGGCCGTGGAGCAGGTGCTCAAGCTCCTGCAGGCCCGCCGCGACATCCAGCACTGAGCCACGCCATGGGTCATCGCCTCTCGCGCGTCTACACCCGCACCGGCGACGACGGCAGCACCGGCCTGGGTGACGGCAGCCGGGTCGGCAAGGATGACCTGCGTGTTGCGTCCTATGGCACCGTCGATGAAGCCAACGCCACGCTCGGCCTGTTGTTGGCCGTGCCGCTGCCGGAGGACGTCCGCGCGCTGGTGGTGCACCTGCAGCACCAGCTGTTCGATCTGGGCGCCGAACTGTGCATTCCCGGCCATGCGGCAATCCACGCCGCTGATGTGTCGGCGCTGGAACAGCAGCTGGACCACTACAACGCCGACCTGCCGATGCTGAAGGAGTTCATCCTGCCGGCCGGTGGCGAGGCCGCCGCGCGCTGTCACCTGGCGCGCACCGTCGTCCGCCGCGCCGAGCGCGACACGGTCGCCCTGGCCCGCGTGGAACCGGTTCGCAGCGAGGCGCTGCAGTACCTCAACCGGCTGTCAGACCTGCTGTTCGTGCTGGCCCGGGTGCTGGCACGGGCCGATGGCCACGGCGAAGCGCTGTGGCAGCCACAGCATCGCCAGCGCTGAGCCGCCATGCTGGTCTTCTCCCATCCCGCCTGCCTGCTGCACGACCCGGGCCCCGGCCATCCTGAATGCCCGCAACGCCTGCAGGTGGTGCTCGACGCGCTGCACCAGGCCTTTCCCGGGCAGCTGGACTGGCGCGAGGCGCCGCCGGCCAAGTTCGGTGAACTGACCCGGGTCCATGACAGCGCGCTGCTCGACCTGGTGCTGCAACCGCAGAGCGCACCGCTGCGCCAGCTGGACATGGATACCTGGACCTCGCCGGGCTCGGCCAGTGCCGCGGTGCATGCCGCCGGCGCAGGTGTGGCGGCCGTCGATGCGGTGATGCTGGGTGAGGATCCGCTGGCCTTCTGCGCGGTGCGCCCGCCTGGCCACCATGCCACCAGCAGCACAGCGATGGGATTCTGCCTGCTCAACAACGTCGCCATCGCCGCCGCCTACGCCCGCGACCGCCACGGCCTGGAGCGGGTCGCGGTGGTCGACTTCGACGTCCACCATGGCAATGGCACCCAGGACATCTTCCAGCACGACGCCCGGGTGTCCTACTACAGCACCCACCAGGCGGGGCTGTTCCCCGAGTCCGGTCTGCGCCGTGACCGCGGTGCCGGCAACCTGATGAACATCCTGCTGCCGCCCGGCAGTGGCGGCTTCCGCTTCCGCAACGTCTGGGCCGACGAGATGCTGCCGGCGATCGACGACTTCCGCCCCCAACTGCTGCTGATCTCGGCAGGCTTCGACGCTCACCTGCGCGACCCACAGGCGGACCTGATGCTGGAGACCGACGATTTCGCCTGGATCACCCGCGAACTGCACGCGCTGGCGCGCCGCCATGCCGCCGGCCGGGTGGTGTCGATGCTGGAGGGAGGATACGACCTGCAGGCCCTGGCCGAGTGCAGCGTGGCCCACCTGCAGGCACTGATGGCGACACCCTCCGGCAACGGGCCTGGATGAACCCGAACCGGCAGTCCGGGGTGACCTTCATTGCCCCTATGCAAGGGATGGGGCAAGCTACCGTCCGTTTTCGCCCGAATCCGAACCGCGTGCGCCGAGCCCTCCGCCTGCTTCCCCTGCCCCTGAGCATCGCCGTCTGCCTTCCGGCATGGGCTGATGACAAGCCGCTCAACTGGGGCCTTTGCCCGGCCACCGACGTGATCCCTGCGTTCACCGACGCGCCGACCCCGGTGCCCGGCCAGGACAAGGCGGCCGCCAGCGCTGCGCGCGAACAGCAGCCCACCGACATCGAGGGCGACCAGCTGCTGGGCACCACCACCGTGCCGCAGTACCAGGGCAACGTGGCGCTGCGCCGGGGCGACCAGTTCGTCGGTACCGACAAGCTCAGCTTCGATACCGAAAGTGGCAACTATGTCGCCGATGGCAACGTCCGTTACCAGGATTCCTCCATCCGGATGGTCGCCAAGCGCGCCGAGGGCAACCAGGAAAGCGACACCCACAAAATCACCGACATCCAGTACCAGCTGGTGTCCCGCCGCGGCAATGGCGAAGCCGAATCGGTCGACCTGCAGGGCGCGGTCGGGCAGATGCACCGCTCCACCTACACCACCTGCGACCCGTCGCAGCCAGTGTGGCGGCTGACGGCGCCGGAGATCGAAGTCGACAACGATGAGGGCTTCGGTACCGCCCGCAACGCCGTGCTGCGGATCGGCAAGGTGCCGATCCTGTGGGCGCCCTACTTCAAGTTCCCGATCGATGACCGGCGCAAGACCGGCCTGCTGTTCCCGCAGCTGGGCATGTCCGGCCGCAACGGTTTCGATTACGCACAACCGATCTACTTCAACCTGGCGCCGAACTACGACGACACGTTGACCCCGCGTTACATGAGCCAACGCGGCCTGATGCTCGACAACGAGTTCCGCTACCTCTACAACGGCGGCCGTGGTGAACTGCTGACCGCGTACATGCCCAACGACAAGCTGCGCGACCGTGACCGCGGCCGGGTGATGTTCGGCGGCTACCACAACCTCGACGACCACTGGCAGGCCCGCGCCAATCTGGCCTGGGTCAGCGACGAGCGCTACGTGGAAGACTTCGCCAACCGCCTGGTGGGGGTCACCGCGTCGAACCTGCAGAGCACCGTCGGCCTGTACGGCACCGGCGAGAACTGGACGGCCGGCATCATGGCCGACCGCTGGCAGCTGACCGACTACACCCTCAACGAGAGTGCGTTGGCCTACAACCGCCAGCCGCGCCTGTACTTCAACTGGGACAAGCCGCTGCTGCCGTGGCTGGAGACCGGCATCTACGCCGAGGCCGTGCGCTTCACCCACGACGACATCAACTTCAAGTACGGCGCCGAGGCGGGACCGGACCTGCAGTACACCCGCAACGGCAGCCGGCAGACCGACGGCATCGGTGTCAGCGGCGGCTCGCGACTGGACCTGAAACCGTACGTATCGTTCCCGATCAGCGGCGCGGCCTGGTATGTCACGCCGACGCTGGCCTACCGCTATACCGGTTACCAGCTGGACCGTGGACTGGTTGATGGCGTGAACGGCATCCGCGGCCAGATCCTGCGCTCGCAGGGCATCGACCCGGCCACCGCCACCCCCGAACAGCTGCGCGGCAACACCTCACCCAGCCGCAGCCTGCCCATCGCCAGCCTCGACGCCGGACTGTTCTTCGATCGTGAGACGAAGATCGGTGGCAAGTCGTTCCTGCAGACCCTGGAGCCGCGCCTGTTCTACCTGCGCACGCCGTACCGCAACCAGGACGAGCTGCCGATCTTCGATACCCGCGACTTCACCTTCAGCTGGGGCCAGCTGTTCCGCGATTCGCGCTATACCGGCGCCGATCGCCAGAACGACGCCAACCAGCTGACCATGGCGCTGAGCACCCGCTTCATCGACCAGACCACCGGCAAGGAGCGCTTCTCGGCCTCGATCGGCCAGATCCAGTACTTCGACGAATCGCGGGTAAGCGTGACCCCCGGTGGTGCGCCGGTGGAGAAGGGCAAGTCGGCCTGGATCGCCGACGGCAACTACATGATCAACGACCGCTGGACGCTGGGCGCCACCTATCAGTGGGATCCCAAGTACAAGCGCGAGGATCTGGCCAGCGTGCGTGCCCGCTACCTGATGTCCAACGACGGCGTGGTCAACCTGACCTACCGTTACCGCATCAATTCCGGCGCCCCGGCCACGGCCAACAAGCATGACCGCACCCTGCTGGAACAGGCCGACCTGTCGTTCCTGTACCCGCTGAACGAGCGCTGGAGCCTGGTCGGCCGTTATTACTACTCGCTGCAGGACAAGGAACCGCTGGAGATCATCGGTGGCGTACAGTGGGACAGCTGCTGCCTGGCCGTGCGCGCCGTGGCCCGCCGCTACGTACGCAACCGCGAAGGCGAAATGAACAACTCCATCCAGCTCGAGTTCGTGCTCAAGGGCTTGAGCTCTCTCGGCCAGGACACGGACCGCACTTTGCGCCGTGCTATCCTCGGCTACAACCGCGACGACCTCTATCTCGTGCCGCCCAGCAACACCGGAGCGACCCGCGATGACTACGATCCGAATCAGATCCCATGACCAAGAGCTTCCCCGTTCTCCTCGCATCGCTTCTGGCGGTGTCCAGCGTGTCCGCCCCCCTGCAGGTTCTTGCGCAGGAGGCCCAGCCGTTGGACCGCATCGCTGCTGTCGTCGATGAGGACGTGATCCTGCAGAGCGAGCTCCAGCGTGCGATCGCCAACATCAAGGCGCAGTACGCCGGCCGCGAGGCCCAGCTGCCGCCCGATGACGTGCTCAGCCGCCAGGTGCTCGAGCGCCTGGTGCTGGTCAAGCTGCAGGTGGCCCGTGCCCAGGGCAGTGGCATCCGTGTCAGCGACCAGGAACTGACCCAGGCGATGAATGCCATCGCCCAGCAGAACGGCTCGACCCTGGATGCCCTGCGCCAGCGCCTGGCCAGTGACGGCATCGATTTCAACGATTTCCGCGCCTCGGTGCGTGACGAGATCACCGTGCAGCGCCTGCGCCAGAGCTTCGCGCAGAGCCGCATCAGCGTCAGCGAAGGCGAGGTCGATGCTGCCCTGAAGCAGCAGGCCGATGCCGGCAACCAGTTCCACCTCGCGCACATCCTGGTCGCCCTGCCCGACGGTGCCAGCGCCGAGCAGATCGCCACCGGCCAGAAGAAGGCTGACGGCGTGAAGGCCCTGCTGGACAAGGGCGAGCTGGACTTCAACGCGGCGGCCGTGCGCTATTCCGACAGCCCCAATGCCCTGGAAGGCGGCGACCTCGGCTGGCGCACCCTGGATGAAATCCCGGCCGCGTTCGCACAGACGATGCAGCAGATGAAGCCCGGCGAAGTGGTCGGCCCGATCCGCGGCCCGAGCGGCTTCCAGCTGCTGAAGCTGGTGGAAGTGCGAGACGCCAGCGCGGCGGCAGGCACCCATACGGTCACCGAATACCACGGCCGCCATATCCTGGTGCGCGTGGACGATGCCCAGTCCGACGCGGCCGCCAAGGCCAAGATCGACACCCTGCGTGCGCGTATTGCCGGCGGTGCCGACTTCCAGCAGGTGGCCAAGGAATCGTCCGAGGACAACAACAGCAAGGGCCAGGGCGGCGATCTGGGCTGGTTCCCGGCCGACGCGTTCGGCCCGGCCTTCGGCCAGCAGGTGGCAGGCATCCAGGACGGCGGCGTGAGCCAGCCGTTCCGCACCGATGCGGGCTGGCACATCGTGCAGCGCGTGGGCACCCGCCAGACCGACGTCGGCAGTGACAACCAGCGCGCCCAGGTCCGCGAGACCATCGGTCGCCGCAAGCTGGAAGACGAGTACAACCGCTTCCTGCAGGAGCTGCGTGGCGAAGCCTACGTCAGCTTCCGCAGCGGTGACCGGGCGGAAAATACCGCCACGCCTCCGCAGTCCTGAGCCATGCTCCCCGAGCTCGCTCTGGTACCGGGCGAGCCCGCCGGGATCGGTCCGGAACTGTGTGTCCGACTGGTCCAGCAGCCGCGCGATGATTGCCGGCTTCTGGCTTTCGCCGATCCGGACACCCTGCGCGCGGCCGCAGCCGCGCTGGATCTGCCCCTGCAACTGCTGCCCGAGGACGCACACGCACGCGTCCCCGGCGATCTGCGCCTGCGCGCCGTCGCCAACCGCGCCCCCAGCCATTTCGGCCACACCGACCCTGCCAACGCAGGTGCGGTGATCGGCGCCCTGCTCGGTGCGGGCCAGGCCTGCCTGTCCGGTGAACTGCACGGCGTGGTGACCGGCCCGGTACACAAGGCGGTGATCAACCAGAGCGGCATCGCCTACAGCGGCACCACCGAACTGCTGGCCGACCAGGCCGGGCTGAAGGTGGTGATGATGCTGGCCAACGACATCGTCCGCGTTGCCCTGGCTACGACCCACCTGCCGCTGCGCGAGGTCGCCGATGCGATCACCGCGCCCGGCCTGGAACACACCCTGCGCACCGTGCATGCCGCGCTGCGCCGCGAGTTCGGCCTGGCCGCACCGCGCATCGCCGTGCTTGGCCTGAACCCGCATGCCGGCGAAGACGGCCACCTCGGTCGCGAGGAACTGGATCTGGTCATCCCGCTGCTGCAGCGCCTGCGCAGCGAGGGCATGGACCTGATCGGTCCGCTGCCGGCCGATACCGCGTTCCTGCCGGCCAAGCTGGCCGGCTTCGACACCGTGCTGGCCATGTACCACGACCAGGGCCTGCCGGTGCTGAAGTACTCCGGCTTCGAGCAGGCGGTGAACCTGACCCTGGGCCTGCCCTATCCGCGCGTGGCGGTGGACCACGGCACCGCGCTGGATCTTGCCGGCCGCGGCATTGCCGATCCTTCCAGCCTGCAGGCCGCCACAACGCTGTGTGCGCGGCTGGCGCGGCAACGTACACTGAGCACATGACTTCCCCGCATTCCCCCTCCGGCCCGGTGTTTTCCGCCCCGGCCAAGAAGCAGCTCGGCCAGCACTTCCTTGCCGACCGCTACTACATCGACAAGATCGTGATGGCGGTCAATCCCAGGGACGGCGACCGCCTGGTCGAGATCGGCCCGGGCCAGGGTGCGATCACCCTGCCGCTGCTGCGCGTACACCCGAAGATGACGGTGATCGAGTTCGACCGCGACCTGATCGCGCCGTTGACCGCCGCCGCCGAGCCGCTGGGTGAACTGACCATCGTCAACCGCGACGTGCTGCGGGTCGATTTCACCGAGCTGGCCGACGGACAGCCGATCCGCCTGGTCGGCAACCTGCCCTACAACATCTCCTCGCCCATCCTGTTCCATGCACTGGAACATGCTGCGGTGGTCTCGGACATGCACTTCATGCTGCAGAAGGAAGTGGTCGACCGCATGGCTGCCGGTCCCGGCAGCAAGGTGTTCGGCCGCCTCAGCGTGATGCTGCAGGCCTACTGCGAGGTGACCTCGCTGTTCGTGGTGCCGCCGGGTGCGTTCAGGCCGCCGCCGAAGGTCGATTCGGCCGTGGTGCGCCTGGTACCGCGCGACCCGGCCAGCATCGACATCAAGGACCACAAGCGCTTCGCCGAGGTGGTCAAGGCCGCCTTCGGCCAACGCCGCAAGACCCTGCGCAATGCCCTGAACAACGTGGTCAGCGCCGAGCAGTTCGTGGCCGCCGGCGTGCGCCCCGATGCCCGCGCCGAACAGCTGGACGTGGCTGAATTCATCGCTTTGGCCAATGCCACCTGATTACACTGCCGGTATGGAAGACGCTGACGTTTATGCCATCTCCGTCGAAGTCGCCCCGCGCTTCCTCGACGACCAATCCGCGCCGGAAGACGGTCGTTATGCGTTCGCCTATACGATCCGCATCCACAACCAGGGCCGGGTTGCCGCGCGCCTGGTCGCACGCCACTGGCGCATCACCGATGCCAATGGCCGCGTCGAGCATGTCGATGGCGATGGCGTGATCGGCGAACAGCCGCGTCTGCGTCCGGGTGAAGACTTCCATTACACCTCGGGTGTCATGCTCGGCACCGAGCACGGCACGATGCAGGGCCATTACGACATGGTGGCCGACGACGGCACCGAATTCGCCGCGCCGGTCGCACCCTTCGTGCTGGCCATCCCGCGCACCCTGCACTGACACGGAGGCCGAACGATGAGTGTATGGGCGATCGGCGACCTGCAAGGCTGCTATGACGTAACCCAGCGCCTGCTGGAGAAGATCCGGTTCGATCCGGCGCAGGACACCCTGTGGTTCTGCGGCGACCTGGTCAACCGCGGCGGACAGTCACTGGAAACCCTGCGGCTGGTGCATTCGCTGCGCGAACACAGCGTGGTGGTGCTCGGCAACCACGACCTTTCCCTGCTGGCCGTCGGTGCGCGCACCGAGGAAGAGCAGCGCAAGGTCAACCCGGACCTGCTGCGCATCGTCCAGGCCGAAGACCGCGACGTGCTGCTGGACTGGCTGCGCCTGCAGAAGCTGGTGCACGTGGACCGTGAGCTTGGCTGGATGATGGTGCATGCCGGCCTGGCGCCGAAGTGGACCACGCAGATGGCCGAGAAGCATGCGGCCGAAGTGGAAGTGCAGTTGCACGGCGCCGGCTACCGCAAACTGTTCCGCAACATGTACGGCGACAAGCCCAGCTGGGCGCCGAACCTGACCGGCTACGAGCGCTCGCGGGCGATCATCAACGTGCTCACGCGCATGCGCTACTGCACCTCGCGCGGCCGCATCGGCATCGAGGACAAGGGCACGCCGGGCACCCAGGAGCAGGGGCTGTATCCCTGGTTCGAAGTGCCGGGCCGGGTCGAACGCGATCTGAAGGTGGTCTGCGGCCACTGGTCCGCGCTCGGCCTGACCATCACCCAGGGCATCCACGCGATCGACACCGGTGCCGTGTGGGGGGGCAAGCTCACCGCGATCCAGCTCGACACCGATGAGCTGCGCGTGGTGCAGGTACCGGGACGCGACGTACCGGCACCGGTCGCCAACGCGCGGCCGCCCGCGCGACCGGCACACGAGCGCACGGCAGGCAAGGACAACAACCAAGGCAACGGCAACGCCAACGCTGCAACGGCTGGCGCCCCGGGCAACCGTGGTCCGCGCCGCCGCCGCCGCCGTGGTGGTGGTGGTGGTGGCAACAACAACGGAACGCCTCCTTCGGCATGACGCCCGGCAACCGCGCACCATGGACGGTGCTGCTGCTGACGCTGGCCCTGGCCAGCGGCTGCCAGCCCTCATCGTCGCCCGCGACTGCCGGCCACGACGCTGCCGCCGCCCCTGCATCAGCCCCTGCACCGTCGCCGCCACTGGTCGCTGCCGCGCGCGCGCAGATCGGCGTCACCACCCGTTACGACCCTGCCTATCAGGTACTGGCCTACCCCGGTGGCGACGTGCCCGCTGATCGCGGCGTATGCACCGACGTGGTGGTCCGCGCTCTGCGTACGCAGGGGCTGGACCTGCAGGTCCGCGTGAACGAAGACATGCGCGCTGATTTCAGCGCCTATCCGGCCCTCTGGGGCCTGTCCCGGCCGGATCGGAACATCGACCACCGGCGCGTGCCCAATCTGATGCGCTGGTTCGACCGCCACGGCTGGCAGCAACCGATCAGTGTCCTTCCCAGCGACTTCGCTGCCGGCGACATCGTGGCCTGGAAGCTCAACGGCAACGGCCTGCTGCACGTGGGCATCGTTTCCGACCGGCGCGTGGCCGACGGTACGCCGCTGGTACTGCACAACATCGCGCGCGGTACGCGGGAAGAGAACCTGCTGTTCAAGCACACCATCATCGGCCACTACCGGATGCCGTAAAACGATCCTGTAGAGCCGGGCATGGCCCGCCTTTCCACGCCTCAGCGGCGGACGTAATGCACGAAGCGGAACGCGTAGGCGTGACGCTCATCGGCGGGGTGCGGCTCACTGGCCACCTCCTGCCAGAGGCGCTCATCCACCTCCGGGAAATGGGTATCGGCCGGTACTTCGGCATCCACCCAGGTCAGGTACAGATCACTGGCCTGGTCCAGCAGCTGCCGGAAGATCTCGCCGCCACCAATGATGCACAGCTCGCTGGCGC
Source organism: Stenotrophomonas sp. G4 (assembly GCF_003428825.1). NCBI lineage: Bacteria > Pseudomonadati > Pseudomonadota > Gammaproteobacteria > Lysobacterales > Lysobacteraceae > Stenotrophomonas > Stenotrophomonas sp. G4. The sequence continues at coordinate 818,467 of NZ_CP031741.1, read as the reverse complement.
CCTCGCCCTCTGCAATCGCTTTCGCCTCGTCCAGCGAGGCCACCGCGCGCATGCCCTCGAACGGCACCTGGCTGCTGCGGGTCAGCACCAGGTTCGTTCGGCCGGGCAGCACGCGGCCAATCGATTCGGCGGTCCTGCGCCCCATCAGGATCGGCTTGCCCAGGGTCAACGCCTTGAAGTGCCTGAAGTCGTCCGGCAGGTGCCAAGGCATGGCATTGCCCTGGCCGATGCCACGATTGCGGTCCAGCGCCACCACCATCGACAGCTTCATCGTACTCACACCGCCACCGGCGCCTTGATCGCCGGATGCGGATCGTAGCCATCAATGCGGATGTCATCGAACTGGAAGCCGAACAGATCGGTCACCTCCGGATTCAACCACAGCGTCGGCAGCGCGCGCGGTTCACGCGACAGCTGCTCGCGGGCCTGCTCGAAGTGGTTCGAATACAGGTGCGCGTCGCCCAGCGTGTGCACGAAATCGCCGACGCCCAGGCCGGTGGCCTGCGCCACCATGTGGGTCAGCAATGCGTAGCTGGCGATGTTGAACGGTACGCCGAGGAAGATGTCGCCACTGCGCTGGTACAGCTGGCAGCTGAGCTTGCCGTCGACCACGTAGAACTGGAACAGGTTGTGGCACGGCATCAACGCCATCTGCGAAAGCTCGCCCACGTTCCAGGCACTGACCACCAGCCGCCGCGAATCCGGATTGCGCTTGATCTCCTCCACCAGCCACTGCATCTGGTCGATCTCGCCGCCGTCGGCCGTGGCCCAGCTGCGCCACTGCTTCCCGTACACCGGGCCGAGGTCACCGTTCTCGTCGGCCCACTCGTCCCAGATGCGCACCTGGTTGTCCTTGAGGTAACCGATGTTGGTGTCGCCCTTCAGGAACCACAGCAGCTCGTGGATGATCGAGCGCAGGTGCAGCTTCTTGGTGGTGACCAGCGGGAAGCCGTCGTTGAGGTTGAAGCGCATCTGCCAGCCGAACACGCTGCGGGTGCCGGTACCGGTGCGGTCGCTCTTCTCCGCGCCGTGTTCGAGCACGTGCGAGAGCAGGTCCAGGTAGGCCTTCATGCCTTGCCCTCCGCCGTCACCAGCGGCTGCGGCTGCAGCACCGGCGCGCGGCGCGACATCACCAGCAGCACCAGGCCGAAGGCGATCAGCGGCACGCACAGGATCTGGCCCTTGGTCAGCCAGCCGAAGGCCACGTAGACGCCGTTGTCGGGCATGCGCACGAACTCGACGGCGAAGCGGAAGATGCCATACAGCAGCGCGAACAGGCCGCCGATGAGATAGCGATGGCGCGGCTTGGCCGACACCGTCCACAACACCGCGAACATCACCAGCCCTTCCAGCAGCGCTTCATACAGCTGCGACGGATGGCGCGCGAACTGGTTGAGCGCACCGCTGGCAAACTGCGACTGCAGGGTGGCGTGGTCGAGCTGGTTCAACGGTGCCGGCAGGCCGGACGGGAACACCACGCCCCAGCTGCCGTCGGTGTACTTGCCCCACAGCTCGGCGCCGATGAAGTTGCCGATGCGGCCAAAGCCCAGGCCCAGCGGCACCAGCGGCGCCATGAAATCCATGGTGTCGAAGAAGTGCAGCGCATGCTTGCGCGACCACCACCAGCAGGCCGCGATCACGCCGAGCAGGCCGCCGTGGAAGCTCATGCCGCCATCCCACACCTTGAACAGCAGCAGCGGGTTGTGCAGGAAATCGCCCAGCGCGTAGAACAGCATGTAGCCGATGCGCCCGCCCAGCACTACGCCAAGCATGGCGTAGAACAGCAGGTCGGAGAAGCCGTTGGCGTCGACGCCCGGCAGGCGCCCGTCGGTGATCCGCTTGCGCCCCAGCAGCCAGGCGGCGGTGAAGCCGAGCAGGTACATGATGCCGTACCAGTGCACCTTGATCGGTCCCAACGAGAGGGCGATGGGGTCGATGTCGTGGAAATAGATCATGAAGGGCGCCTTGCAGGGATGCCGATATTCTAGCGCCGCCCGGGAGCGGCCTCGTCGTGGCCGCCGTCGCCCGATTGCCGGGCTTCAGCCCAGGATCTGCGGCGTGTCCGGCAGGCCGTCCTGATCGGACCGCGCCGAGGCCGGAAAGTGCCCCTCCACCAGGGAGGAAACCTCGTCGATGGCATCGCGCAACGCCGCCACCGGCTGCGCGCTGCGCAGGCCTTCGCGCAGATGCGTGCAGACCCGCTGCCACTGCTCGGGCGCGACCCGCCCCTGCAGGCCACGGTCGGCCACGATCTCGATGGCGTGGTCGGCCAGCAGCAGGTAGATCAGCACGCCGTTGTTGTGCGCGGTATCCCAGGTGCGCAGGCGCGCGAAGGCATGCTCGGCCGCCTGCCGCGGGGTGACCTTGTGCCACAGCGCATGCAGTGGCAGATCGGCCTCCACCGCAAACATCACCTGGCCGCCATGGCGCTGCTCGCCCGCGGCGATCGCCTCGGTGATCGCCTGCAGCGTGGCCGGCGGGAACGCCCGCCGTACCGACGGCGAAAACAGATGCCTGCACAGACGTTGGATCATCACCAGCCTCCCGACGCGCCACCGCCGCCGGAACGGCCACCACCGCCGCCCCAGCCGCCGCCACCGCCAAACCCACCCCCGCCGCCGAAGCCGCCGCCGCCCCAGCTGCCTCCGCCCCAACCGCCACCGCCGGCGAAACGCCCCGGATGGCCGGACAGCATCGCCACCACCAGGCCCACCACGCCGGCCAGGCCACTGGCCAGCAAGGTGGAAGTGAACAGGAAGGCCGCTACCGCCGCTCCAGCGCCCCCCAGCAGGCCGCGCAGCGGACGCGGTACCCGCGAGAACACGCCGCGCAGGATGCTGCCGGCGAACACGCCGATGAACAATGCCAGGATCCAGGTATCACCGCCCCCGTCCGGGGCGCGTCCCTGCTGGCTGCTGACCGGCGCCGGCAGGGCTTCGCCGTCGATGATCCTCACCAGCACCGCCGTGGCCTCGGTGATGCCGCCGGCATAGTCATTGGCGCGGAAGCGTGGCACCAGGTATTCCTGGATCACCCGGTTGGCGATCGCGTCGGGAATCGCGCCTTCCAGGCCATAGCCCGGTTCGATGCGCACCCGCCGATCGTCCTTGGCCACCACCAGCAGCACACCGTCATCCACGCCCTTGCGACCGATCTGCCACTGGTCGAACACCCGGGTGGTGTACTGGGCGATGTCTTCCGGCTGCGTGGTCGGCACCACCAGCACCTGCATCTGGCTGCCCTTGCGCTGCTGCAGGTCCAGCGCCTGCTGCACCAGCGCCTGCTTCTGCGCGGCATCCAGGGTGCCGGTGGTATCGACCACCGGCGAATCCAGCGCCGGAATCGGCGCCAGCGTCTGCGCCTGCACGGTCATCGGCAGCCACAGCAGCAGGGCCAGCAGTGTGGCGGCCAGGCGCATCGGTCAGTGGCCCGGAGCCGGGGCCGGCTGCTGCTGCGGCGCGTTGCCGAAATCAACCGCCGGCGCGTTGGAGATCTGCGCTTCGTTTTCCACGGTGAAGTTCGGCTTGGGCTGGTAGCCGAAGATCTTGGCGGTGATCAGCTGCGGGAACGAGCGGATGTAGGTGTTGTAGTCCTGCACCTGCTGGATGTAGCGGCCGCGGGCAACGGTGATGCGGTTCTCGGTGCCTTCCAGCTGCGCCTGCAGGTCGCGGAAGTTCTGGTCGGACTTCAGCACCGGGTAGTTCTCGGTAACCACCAGCAGGCGCGACAGCGCACTGCCCAGTTCGCCCTGGGCCTGCTGGAACTGCTTGAGCGAGGCTTCATCGTCGGCGTTGACGTTGATCTGGCCAACGCGCGAACGGGCGTTGGTGACTTCGGTCAGAACGCGTTCTTCCTGGCTGGCGAAACCTTTCACGGTCTGCACCAGGTTGGGCACCAGGTCGGCGCGGCGCTTGTACTGGTTGAGCACTTCGGACCAGCTGGCCTTCACCGCTTCGTCCTTCTGCTGGATGGCGTTGTAGCCGCAGCCGGACAGCAGGGAGGCCAGCAGCAGCAATGGGATGAGGCGGGTCAGCAGGCGCATGGCCAAGGCTCCGGGTGGACTGAGCGCCGAGCATGCCATGGTCGGTGTTAACGGACGTGTGGAGAGTGCCGGCCATCGGGCGCCGCCCCCTCCGCGGTGGTCATGTCTGCTGGATATCGGGGTGGGCCGGGAGGGTGAGTGGGCTGGGGGACGCCGTGAATACGTCCTTGTAGGCTCGGGCGCGCCATCCATGGCGCTTACGCCCCCAGCCCACTCACCCTCCCGGCCACGGACAATTTCCTGCGCACCGCGGGAAAGATCAAAAAAGAGCAAAAGCGAAAGCCCATGCTCCAGGCATTCGTGCCGACCAACGGTCGGCACCCACCATCAGCAGCAGGTTCCGACAGATCGCGGAACACTGTCGAAGGCGGGGTGGGTCAGCTTGCGGGGGCGTGAGCGCCATGGATGGCGCGACCGAGCTTACATGGACGTACTTGCAGCGTCCCCCGCAAGCTGACCCACCCCGCCATCCCACAGGAAACCCGCTTTTAGACGTTGCTCTGGCTGTTGCTCCGGCCTCTGCGGGTGCAGGGCGCAGCCCTGCCGGAACACGTCCCTCAGCAAGCCTCAGCCAGCGGCGCACGCGCCCGCCCCAGCCACGCCAGCAGCAGTGCCGACGCTGCCAGCAGCCCACCGGCCACCGGAATCGCCGCGTACCCCAGCCCCAGGCTGATCACCGCACCACCCAGCGCCGCGCCCAGTGCATTGCCGAGGTTGAACGCACCGACGTTGATCGACGACGCCAGACCCGGCGCCTCGCTGGCCGCCTGCATCACCCGGATCTGCAACGGCGGCACGATGGCGAAGGTCGCCGCACCGAACAGCAGTACACCCAGCGCCGCAGTCGCGTGGCTCATGAAGGCCAGCGGCAGCACGAACATCAGCACCGCAAGTACCGCCAGCAGGATCCGGGTGGCGCCGTCCAGCGACCAGTCGGCCAGGCGGCCGCCAATACCGTTGCCGAAGGTAAAGCCGATGCCGATCAATGCCAGCGACAGCGCGATGAAAGCATTCGACGCACCGGTCAGTTCAGTCAGCACCGGCGCCACGTAGGTGTAGAGGGTGAACATCGCACCTGCACCCAGCACCGTAGTGGCCATCGCCAGCAGCACCTGCGGCTGCATGATCGATTTCAGTTCACGCCGCACATCCGGACGCGCGCCCGCGGCCGACGGCGGCAGTGCCATGGCCAACGCGGTGATCGCAACCACACCGAGTACGGCGGTGCCGGCAAAGGCCAGGCGCCAGCCCAGCTGCTGGCCGACCCAGGTCGCCAGCGGCACGCCACCGATGTTGGCGATGGTCAGGCCCATGAACATCGTCGCCACCGCCGCGGCCTGCTTCTCCTTCGGCACCAGGCTGGCGGCGACCACCGCGCCGATGCCGAAGAACGCACCGTGATTGAGGCTGGTCACCAGCCGTGACAGCAGCAGCAGGCCGTAGTTCGGGGCCAGCGCCGACAGCAGGTTGCCGACCACGAAGATCGACATCAGCAGCATCAGCGCGGTGCGCTTGCCGAAGCGTCCCATCAGCAGGGTCATCACTGGTGCGCCCAGCATCACGCCCACGGCATAGGCGGTGATCAGCATGCCGGCGGTGGGGATGCTGACCCCCACTCCGCTGGCGATGACCGGCAGCAGGCCCATCGGCGTGAACTCGGTGGTGCCAATGGCGAAGGCGCCGACGGCGAGGGCCAGCAATGCGGCTCTGGAATTCATGGGGATTGCCTGCGTGGGGCAGGCCCTGTGGAAAATGAGCGCGTAGCCTGCGCGCTTTGCCGGCCGGGAGTAAGCCACTACGCGGGAAAACAGTGTTGATCCCGATTCACAAGTGGAAGGTGCAAGCCGGCATTGCGGGAAGAAGCCCCGCCGGGCATCGCCCGGCGCTATCGGGACGGGCCCACGCTTGGGTAGCGCCGGGCCATGCCCGGCGAGCGCAGCGGCGCCTGGAACGCAGAACCCCCGGCCGGGCCGGGGGTTCTGTCTCGCTTGCTTACCAGTCGCCGGCGCCCGGCACGTGGTGTTCGCGTGCGCGGCGGCGCATCAGCAGGTTCAGCCACTCCACCAGCACCGAGAAGCCCATCGCCGCGTAGATGTAGGGCTTGGGCACGTGCACGTCCAGGCCATCCAGGATCAGCACCGCGCCGATCAGCAGGATGAAGGCCAGGGCCAGCATCTTCACGGTCGGGTTGGCATCGATGAAGCGGCCCAGCGGGTTGGCCGCCAGCAGCATCACCGCCACCGACAACAGGATCGCCGCCACCATCACCGGCACGTGGTCGGCGATGCCGACGGCGGTGATCACCGAATCCAGCGAGAACACGATGTCGATGACCGCGATCTGCGCGATTACGTAGCCGAACACGGCCGAAGTCTTGGTGGTGGTCGGGTCCTCGTCCTCGCCACCGGTGATCATCTCCTTGATCTCCATCCAGCCCTTGATGATCAGGAACAGGCCACCGACGATCAGCACCAGGTCGCGGATGGAGATGCCCATGCCGGCCACGGTGAACAGGTTTGCCTGCATGTGCGCCAGGTACGCCAGCGACACCAGCAGGCCGATACGGGTGATGCAGGCCACCGCGATGCCGAGGCGGCGCGCGAACGGGCGGCGGTTCTCCGGCAGCTTGCTGACGGCGATGGAGATGAACACCAGGTTGTCGATGCCGAGCACGATTTCCAGCGCGCTGAGGGTGAACAGGGTCAACCAGACGTTCGGATCGGCGAGAAACTCAAGGGACATGGGAAGTCTTCAACAAGGGGAAGGAAGAAGGATCAGCCGACGCTGGCCGGCAACAACCGCGGCACCAGCACCAGGGCCCAGCACAGCAGCACGTTCATCATCAGCACGAACACCGCCGCCGAGCCCATGTCCTTGGCGCGGCCGGCCAGTTCGTGGATTTCCGCGCCATAGCGTTCGATCACCGCCTCGATGGCCGAATTGGCCAGCTCCATCGCCAGCACCAGCAGCATCGAGCCGATCATCAGCGCGCGCTCCACCGGGGTCTGGCCCAGCCAGATCGCCAGCGGGGTCAGCAGCACCAGCAGGTAGACCTCCAGCCGGAACGAGGACTCGTGCAGCCAGGCAGCACGCAGGCCCTGCCAGGACCAGCGGGCGGCCTGGAAGATGCGGCGCGGGCCGCGGGGCATGTGGCCGAACTGATCAGCCACGGGTGATGGATCCAGCAACAGGGGCGCGGCGCAGCGACCGCTCAGACGCACGGCAGGAAATCATGGGTGCACAGGGATAGGCAGACAGCCCCCATTTTGCCACAAGGGCGGCAATGGCACCCCGCACGCCCCGCCGCGAGGCCCTGCGAACGACCCCGCGAACGGCCCAGCACGGCCAAGCGCGGGGCCAGCCCAGCTTCTATGATGGATACCCCCTGCCCTGCCGGAGTGCCTGATGACCCGTCCCCGCACCTGCCTGATCCTGCTCGGCCTGCTGGCCGCGCCGCTGGCCCAGGCCCTGAGCCCGCCGGCGCCGCCGCAGGTCCCTGCGCAGGTCTCCAACGTGGCCTGGGCCGCCGACATGGCCGCCTTCGCCGCCGCCGACCGCACCAATCCGCCGCCGCGTGGTGGCATCGAGTTCATCGGCAGCTCGTCCTTCCGCATGTGGGACAGCCTGGCCCGGGATTTCCCGGGGCAACCGGTGTTCAACCGCGGCTTCGGAGGTTCGGAAGTGCGTGACAGCACCTGGTACGCCGGCCAGGCCATCGTGCCGTACGCGCCGTGCAAGGTGTTCTTCTACGCCGGCGACAACGACCTCAACAGCGGCCGCAGCGCGACCCAGGTACGCGATGACGTGGTGGCCTTCGTGCAGCGCGTGCATCGCGACCTGCCGAAGACGAAGGTGGAATACGTCTCCATCAAGCCCAGCCCATCGCGAGCGCACCTGCTGCCGGCGATCAACGACGCCAACGCGAAGATCAAGGCCGCGTTGGCGAAGCTGCCCAACACCGGCTACACCGACATCTACACACCGATGCTCGGGGCCGACGGCCAGCCCGATGCGTCGCTGTTCCGCGAGGACATGCTGCACATGACCCCGGCCGGCTATGCGATCTGGACCAAGGCGCTGGCGCCGAAGGTCAACTGCAACTGATTGATCCCGAAGTTGCCGGCCAGCGGCCGGCACTACCGCGACAACGCGCGTGCTCCGGTAGTTGCCAACCTTGGTTGGCATGAATGCGTCCACCTGCTTCCCAGTGAAAGCGCCGACCAAGGTCGGCAACTACCGAGGTGGCAAGCGGCCCTCAGCGGAAAATCACCGTCGCCTCGGTGCCCTTGCCCAGCTCGCTGGCCAGGCTGACCTTCCAGCCGAAGCGGTCACACAGGCGGCGCACGATCGACAGCCCCAGGCCAGTGCCCTGCGGTCGGCTGGGATCGGCACGATAGAACGGCTCGAACGCACGCGACAGCGCGTCGGCGGACATGCCGATGCCGGTATCGCTCACCACTACCCGGTCGTTGTGCACATGCACGTCGATGCGGCCTTCATCGGTATAGCTGCAGGCGTTGCGCACCAGGTTGCTGACCACCACCTGCAGCACCCGCGGCGGTGCGTGCAGCTGCACGGCCGCGTCGCTGTGCAGGTGCACCGCCAGCGGCCGGCCCACCAGCAGCTCGTTGGCGTTGTCCACTTCGTAACGGACGATGTCGTTGACGTCGAACAGTTCCACCTGCGGCTCGACGTCGGCCTCACGGGCCAGGATCAGGAAGGCATCGATCACCGCTTCCATGTCCCGCCCGGCACGCTGGATGCGCTGCAGGCTGCGGCGCAGGCGCGGCTCCAGGCTTTCATCGCCCAGCGCCATGTCGCTGGCCACGCGGATGACCGTCAGCGGCGTGCGCAGTTCATGGCTGGCATCACGGGTGAAGTTGCGCTCGCGCGCCACGTGCGCGGTGACCCGGTTGGCCAGCGAATGCAGCGCCGCCGCCAGCTGCCGGGTCTCGCCCTGCATGTCCGCCGGCAGCTTGTTCGGCTCCAGGTCGGCCGCTTCCGGATGGCCCGGATCCCAGCGCGAGACACGACGCGCCAGCCAGTTCACCGGCGATACCAGGCGTTTGGAGGCACGGTAGGTGATCCAGGAGGCGCCATATACCGCCAGCAGGGTCAGCAGCACCGGCACGATGCCGAACCAGAACGCCAGCATCTCCGCGCGCGAGCGCAGGAACACCAGGTACAGGCGCCCCTCTTCGCGGGCGTCGACCAGCACCAGCTGATCGTCGTCGGGCAGTTCGTGGAAACCCGGTTCCAACGTGCGCAGGTTGGCCGGCAGTGACAGGCTGGACTGCCCGCGTTCCAGCAGGTAGCCACGGATGTTCTGGGTGTTGGGCGGCGGCTGCACGGGCGAGGCCTCGTGCAGTGTCCAGTAGTACGCCGCTTCTTCGCGCAGGGCAGCGCCCACCAGGCTGTGCTTGATCACCAGCGAAACCAGCCAGGCACCCAGCAGGATACCCAGGCTGGCCAGCACGGCTTGCAGGATGAAAGCGATACGGATCTTGCGCGGCAGGCCGTGCGGCATTGCGGTGTCCCGGTCAGAGCGCTGCGATTATAGGCAGCGCGCTGTGCCGTGATCGTGCATGGACGATGACGACCCGGTATCCGGAACGTTCACCCCTTCCCTGCCGACCACGGCCGTGCCGGTTCTGCTGCAACACCGGCACGACGTCGATCAGGCCATCGGCTGGGCGATATCGGCGATGCGATAGCCCGCGCTCTGCACGGTGTGCAGCAGCGGCCGATCGAACGGCTTGTCGATGATCTTGCGCAGGTTGTACAGATGGCTGCGCAACGTGTCCGAATCAGGCAGGCCGTTGCCCCAGATCTCGCGCTCGATTTCCTGGCGGGTGACCACACGCGGCGATTCACGCATCAGGATGGTCAGCAGCCGCAGGCCGATCGGCGACAGCTGCAGCTCGGTGCCGGCACGGGTGGCACGCATGCTGACCGGATCGAGCACCAGGTCGGCGACCTTGAGCACTTCCGAACCCACCTGGCGACGTTCGCGGCGGATCAGCGCGCGCAGGCGGGCTTCCAGTTCCTGGATCGCGAACGGCTTGGTCAGGTAATCGTCGGCACCAAAGCCAAGGCCGGTGAGCTTGTCATCCAGCGTGTCGCGCGCGGTCAGCATCAGCACCGGGGTCGACTTGCGCGCATCGTTGCGCAGCCGGCGGCACACTTCGATGCCATCCAGCCGCGGCAGCATGAGGTCCAGCACGACGACGTCGTAGCTGTTCTCGGCAGCCAGACGGTAGCCGTCCAGGCCATCCTGCGCATAGTCGACCTCGAAACCACGGCCTTCCAGGTATTCACCGATCATCTCGGAGATATTGCGGTTGTCTTCGACCACCAGCACCAAGCCGGAAGTCTCCTTCGTCTGACGCATGAGAATCCCTCTTTCTTCAGCTTTGTGAAACATGCCCGATCGACGGTGCACGCGATGTGAAGTTGCGTCAATGAAAAGAAGATGGCCTGCTCACAGCAGCGGTTTCAGCAGCGGCCAGACGTTGTCCAGCACCTTCGGCTGCGCCTGGGCGGTGGGATGCAGGCCGTCGGCCTGCATCAAGCCGGGCTGCAGGGCCACGCCTTCCAGCAGGAACGGCAGCAACGGCACCTTGTACTGCGTGGCCAGTGCCCGGTACGCCGCAGCCAGGCGCTGGCGGTAGCCTGGCCCATAATTGGGCGGCACATCGATGCCCAGCAGCAGCACCTTGGCACCGGCCTTCTGGCTGGCCTGCACCATCTTTTCCAGGTTGCCCTGCACCTGCGCCGGGGTCAGCCCGCGCAGCGCATCGTTGCCACCCAGGGCGATCACCACCACCGTGGGCTTCTCCCGGCCAAGCAGGCCCGGCAGGCGGGTCAGCGCGCCAGCGGTGGTTTCCCCGCTCATGCTGGCGTTGACGATGCGCGGCGGGGTTTTCGACTGCTGCCTGACCCGCTGCTGCAGCAGGCTGACCCAGCCGGCATCGGCCGGGATATTGTGGGCGGCACTGAGGCTGTCACCGAGCACCAGCACGGTACCGCCGCCCGGACCTTTGGCACACGCCAGTGCCGGCAACAGCAGCAACCCTAGCAGCAGCATCATCATTGCGCCGGCTTGCCGGCTCCATTCCGTCTTGTGCATTGGAGTCTCCTCATCGACAGCCTGTCCCCCCGCAGCGCGCCCGTCGCCATCGCCGTCGACCAGGTCGGCAAATCCGTGCATGGCCCGGAGGGTGAAGTCCACATACTGGACAACATCACCCTGACCGTCCATGAAGGCACCAGCGTGGCCATCGTCGGCGCCTCTGGTTCCGGCAAGACCACCCTGCTCGGCCTGCTGGCCGGACTGGACCTGCCCAGCCGTGGCCACATCGCGCTGGGGGGCCAGGATCTGACGGCACTGGACGAAGAAGCGCGTGCACAGCTGCGCGCGCGCGACGTCGGCTTCGTCTTCCAGAGCTTCCATCTGCTGCCGGCGCTGACGGCGGCCGAGAACATCGCGCTGCCGCTGGAACTGGCCGGGCGCGAGGACCGCACGCGGGTGGACGAGGTGCTGGCTGCGGTCGGGCTCTCGCATCGCGCCCGCCACTACCCGCGGCAGTTGTCCGGCGGCGAGCAGCAGCGTGTTGCCCTTGCCCGGGCATTCGTCAGCCGCCCGCGCATCCTGTTCGCCGACGAACCCACCGGCTCGCTGGACCAGGCCACCGGCCAGCACATCAGCGATCTGCTGTTCGAACTCAATGCCGGCAGCGGTACCACGCTGGTGCTGGTCACCCACGACCTGCGCCTGGCACAGCGCTGCCAGTACATCCATCGCATCGACAACGGCCGCCTGCAGCCGGTGGAACATGGAGTGGACGCATGAACCTGCTGCGGCATGCGTGGCGCGCGCTGCGCCGCGAGGCCCTGGCAGGTGACCTGCTGACGGTGTTCGCCGCCCTGGTGCTGGGCGTGGCGGTGATGACGGCGGTGGGCACGCTGGTGAACCGGGTCAACCTGGCACTGACCGGCAGCGCAGCGGAAATGCTCGGCGGCGACCTCGGCGTGGCCGGCCGCGATGACCCGCCCGCCGCGTTCGCTGAGGAGGCGCAGCGACGCGGCCTGGCGCATACGCGGCTGGCCAGCTTCGGCAGCGTACTGTTCCAGGGCGATGCCAGCCAGATGGCCAGCATCAAGGCCGTGGAAGCGGGCTACCCCCTGCGCGGCGCGCTGCGCGTGCGTGCCACGCCCGGCGGTGCGCTGATCGCCGATGCCGGAATGCCGGCCAAGGGCCAGGCCTATGCCGACCCACGCCTGCTGCAGGCACTGGGCCTGAAGGCGGGCGACGATCTGGAATTCGGTGCGGGCACGCTGCGCATCGCCGGCATCATCGAATCGGAGCCGGATGCCGGTGGCGACCTGCTGACGCTGTCGCCGACCCTGCTGGTCAACCGCGCCGACGTGGAAGGCACCGGCCTGCTCGGCCCCGGCAGCCGCATCAATTACCGGGTGATGTTCGCCGGCCCTGCCGCCGACATCGCGTCATTCCGGCAATGGCTGCTGCCGCAGGTAAAAGGCATGCGCCTGCTCAGCGTGAACGATACCCAGCGCGGTGTGCGCCAGGCCTTCGACCTGGCCGGTCGTTTCCTCGGCCTGAGCGCGCTGCTGGCGGTGCTGCTGGCCGGCGTTGCCACCGCACTGGCGGCCAACCGGTTCGCGCTGCGTCGCATCGACCAGGTGGCGATCCTGCGCTGCCTGGGTGCACGCCAGCGCGACATCCTGGCCGGCCTGGCCCTGCAGCTGCTGATGCTGGCGGTGCCGGCGTGTGCGATCGGCATCGGCCTGGGCATGGCGGCACAGGAAGGACTGGTGCAGGTACTGGGCAGCCTGGTGCCGCAACGCCTGCCGCTGCCCGAAGCCATGCCTGCGCTGACCGGCGCGGGAATCGGCCTGTTGCTGCTGTTCGGCTTCGGACTGCCGCCGCTGCTGCGCCTGCGTGGCGTGCCGCCGATGCGCGTGCTCAACCGTTCGTTCGCTGCCTTGCCGCCGGCCTCGCTGCTGGCCTATGTGGCTGCGCTGGCGGCCAGCCTGGTACTGGCGGTGCAGGTCACCGGCGATCTGAAACTGGCGCTGTGGGTGCTGGGTGGCCTGGCCGGGCTGGCGGTGGCCGCGGGCGTGGTCGGGTTCCTGCTGCTGCAGCTGCTGCGTGGCCTGCAGCACCGCCTGCACGGCAACTGGCGGCTGGGCCTGGCGGCGCTGACGCGACGGCGGATGCTGGCGGTGATGCAGCTGGTGGGGCTGTCACTGTCGCTGTGCGCCCTGCTGTTGCTGGCGGTGATCGGCCCCGGCCTGCTGCAGCAGTGGCGCGAGCGCCTGCCTGCGGACACGCCCAATTATTTCCTGATCAACATCCAGCCCGAGCAGCGCGACAGCGTGCTGGCCGCACTGCAGGGCCTGGGTGCGGATGATGCCAGCATCGAACCGATGGCCACCGGCCGCCTGATCGCGATCAACGGCAAGCCGCCGCTGCGAGTGGATCGCACGCCGGCCGACGACAATCAGCCGCAGGGTGAAGGACAGCGCGACGACGATGACGAGAACCGGCCGCTGAACTTCAGTTGGCGCAGCACGTTCCCGCCGGCCAATACGCTGGTCAACGGCACGTTCTGGAAGCCGGACAGCACCGCCGCGGAGGCATCCGTGGAGATCGGCTGGGCCAAGCGCTACGGCGTGTATCCCGGTGACCGCATCACCATTGCGGTGGGCGAGCAGCAGCGCGAGTTCAGCGTTACCAGCGTGCGCAAGGCCGACTGGAATACCTTCCGGCCGAACTTCTTCGTGTTGTTGAACCCGAACGCGGTGGGCGATTCACCGCACAACCTGCTGTCGGCATTCCATCTGCCGGCGGGACAGGCAGCGGGTCTCGGGGCCCTGGTGCGCGCGCAGCCGAACCTGTCGCTGCTGGACGTGGATGCAGTGATCTCGCAGGTGCGCGATGTGATGGAACGGGTGGCGCAGGCGGTGCAGCTGGTGATGGTGTTCAGCCTGCTGGCCGGCGTGCTGGTGCTGCTGGCGGCGCTGCAGGCAACGGCGGGCGAGCGCCGCTATGACAGCGCGGTGCTGCGCACGCTGGGTGCGACGCGGCGCCAGCTGCGTGGCGCGGTGCTGGTCGAGTTCGGTGCGCTGGGCGCGCTGGCGGCGCTGCTGGCGGTGGGCGCGGCAGCGGTGATCGGCGTTGCGGTGTCGCAGAAGGTGTTCGAACTGCCGCTGCTGCCGCCCTGGCCGGGCCTGCTGCTGGGTGGCCTGCTCGGCATCGCGCTGAGCCTGCTGGCCGGCTGGCTGGGGACCCGGCGGATCCTGCACACGCCACCGGCATTGGCGCTGCGCGAAGCCTGACGCTGTTCTGTGGCAAAGGCATCCACGCATGGCGTGGATGCATTACCGATGATCCCGGTAGATCCACGCCATGCGTGGATGCGGTTCACGACGCCTGCTGCTTCGCCCAGGCCACGGTCATGTCCATCGCGCACTGCATGTCCGGAAGCGCCATGAGCAGGCAGAGCCCGTCCTGGTCGTCGTTATCTCCTACCCGATTGTGAACTTCGGTGTATTCCGGGTGGCTTTCGAAAATGACGATACGGACGAGGTTGCCGCTGGGCAGGTGCTTAGCGGAAAAAACAGGATTGGCTTCACGGTCTTTCGTGCCATCGACGAAGAACACGTTGTAGTGCGGCTTCGGAAGTCCTCGGGGCGCAGCCCGGCGGCGTAGATGTCGGCGTCGAAGTGGTCGAGGAAACGCTGCTCGAGACGGTCGTAGGTTATCGGGTTGGTCAGGTAGTCATCGAACATCGGGGGATCTGGCACGCTCACCCTCAGCACTCGCTGCCTTCGGGCACTGGAATCGCAAAGACACGGACGACGTCGTGGGCCGGGGGACCATCAGTGCGGCTTTCGCAGAAGCGAAAGCCCGCGAGCATGCCTGCATCTTCGAACACGGAGCGCACCAGCGCGATTTCCGCCGAGATGATCGTGCCGCAATCGCGCAGAAGGCGATCCCCCAAGGCAACGCCTTCGGCGCCTGGGTAGTAGAAGACGCTGGGAAGCAAAACGCCCTCCTCCGCATGCAGCTCGAAGTCGGTGAAGCTCAATGCCAGAAACATCTCCGGGCCCGTCCCACCGCGCACCTTGCCAGCAATGCGGACGGTTGAAAGCAAGTGGTTGCAGAGACTGAGCAGATAGGCCGATGTCCATCGAGGCCCCAGGCGCGCTAGCAATTCGTCGATCCGCCGCAAACGCGAAACAATCGGCACCTCTTCGAAGTCATCGATTTCGAGAAAGAAGCCGTCGATGTCATCGCAGGCTTCGCCGGGCAGCAGCTGACTGCAGAGGGTGGAGAGTTTCATCGACGGGGAAGATCGTGGACAGCACGGGCTGCCCATCCTATCGCGTGCCCGCCTCTCGCAGAAATACGCGGAAAATCGCAGTGAAATGCGTCATAGCGAGACGCATCCGGCACAAAAAAAGCGGCACGATGCATGGATGCCACATGCGGTCACCGCCGGAGAGCGTGCCGAGCAAGCTCGGCACCCACCAGAGCAGCGCACGTCCGGTAGATCCACGCCATGCGTGGATGCAGTGCCGGGCCAGGCCGGCACCGCAGCGCGCCGATCAACCTTCCTTCGGCGCCTTTTCCACGTACTTGGCGAAGACTTCGTCGATCTGCGCGTCCTTCACCTTCTTGCCGGCCTGCACGTCCTCGGCCTGGGTGAACAACGGGATGATCATCGCCATGCCGTCCAGCTTGGTCTTCAGGTGCACGCCCGGGGCCTGGGTCAGGTAGCCGTCCCAGCGCTGGCGCACCTTGTTCCAGTAGCCGGCGGTGGCCTTCCAGTAGTCGCGCGCCGGGGTGAAGTCGACCTCGGTGGTCCTGATGTAGTCGTTGAAGCCGAATTCGCGGGCGATTTCAACCTGGCTGCCATCCGCATTGCGCTGCACCTTGGTGTTGAACTGCTCGTGGGTCCAGCCGTTCGGGGTCAGGGTGTGGCGGTTGACCACGGCCAGCGCGTTGTAATCACTGCGCTTGGTGTACTCGCGGCGTGGCAGCGGCCGCCAGCTGATGTCGCTGGTCCAGGTCGGCACGTTGTTGAGGTAGGTCCACGTGCCGGTGCCGCAGTAGCGCGGTGCATCGCTGACTTCGTACACGCACTGGGTCCAGGCGCCCTGGTTGGTTGCGGCCGCGATCGTGCGCACCTGCCAGGTCTGGTCGGCGCTGAACTCGAAGCGGTTCGGCGCTTCATACACCCAGTCCTGCCGCCAGTGCTTGGTCACGTGGCCGCTCTTCTCGTCCAGCAGCAGGTGCTGCAGCACGATGCGCTTCGGCGTGTCCTCGACCACGATCACCACTTCGTTGCCACCGCTGCGCATGGCCGGCGCGCGCTCGTAGCCCGGCTTCAGCAGCACGGTCTCATCGAAAGCGAAATCCACCGTGTACTCACCCTGCATGGCAAGGATGCTGTCATGGTCGCGGGCGATGTCGGAGGGCTGCGCGCTGGCGGCGCCACTGGCGGCGAGCAGCACCATCACGCTGGCTGTCTGGAACTTCATCGGGTCTTCCTTCGGGGTTGCAGGTTTCGTGGAAAGGCCATCCTGGCCGGCAGGCAATCCATCGCAATCAGGTCACAGGCGGACCAGCGGCAGGTCGCCGGGAGCGCGCGCGGCAGGGCGGCGTGCGGCGTCGGCGCAACAGCAGTCGTCGATCGCCAGTTCGCCTTCGGCGCCTTCCATGCGTGCAATGCGGCGCGCGGTGGCGGCACCGAGCGAAGACAGCGTGGACAGGCTGGCGGCCAGGGTCCGGCCCTCGTCGGCGGCGTGCAGGCGCAGCGTGCACAGACGCCAGCGTTGTCCGCCCAGGTGCCCGGCCAGGCGCCGCCACAGGCGCTCACCGACGCTGCCATCGCTATCGTGCGAAGGACCCGGCGGCAGCGTCGCCAGCAGCCGGTCCCAGGCCAGGAAATCGCTGTCCGGCAACAGGTAAAGGCGCCACACGCAACGGCCACGTGCATCGAGGAAGCACAGGCTTTCGCGCAGGCCCTCGCTGTCCACGCCCTGGCAGGCATGCACCGATACCGCCTGGCGCCAACCGCCCAGCTCGTTGCCATCGGCGTGATACAGGCACAACACGGTGCCGAGCGCTGCCAGCTGTGCCGGCGCAGGCCAGGCCCGCAGCGACGAACGCGACAGGGAGGACGGCAGGCGACGCGCGGACAGGGCTCGGCTCATGGGATCACCAGGACACGGCAAGGCTGGCCGACAGGGTGCGGCCGGGGCTGGTATAGCGGTCCAGAACGGTACTGGTGGCCGACAGGGTCGAGCCGACGTTGGACCAGTCGATGTAACGCTTGTCACCCAGGTTGAAGACACCGACGTTGAAGGTGGCGCCCGGGGCGAAGTTCCAGTGCGCCATCAGGTCGGCCACGCCATAGCCCGCCGGGCGATAGGTGGTGGTGCTGGCCAGCCGGTCCTTGCGCTTGACGAAGGTGCCTGCCAGTTCGACACCCCAGGTATCGGTGTCGTACATCAGGCCGACAGTGCCGCGCAGCGGATCGACCGAATCCAGCGGCGTGTCTTCGGTCTTGTTGTCGCCGCGCGACCACGCCACCGCACTGCGCAACGCCCAGCCCTGCAGTGCGGGACGGATCTGGCCGAAGTCGACGCCGGCCTTCAGTTCGGCGCCGTAGATGCGTGCGTCGGCGATGTTGCGCGACTGGAACACCATCAGGCCCTGCGGGTTGGTACCCACCAGCGTCTGCGACTCGATGAAGTCCTTGTAGTCGTTGTAGTAGCCGCTCACGCTCACGTACGCCGCCGGCGACAGGAAGCGCAGGCCCAGTTCAACGCCATCGCTGGTTTCCGGCTTCAGGTCCGGATTGGGAATGGCGGTATAGCCGAAAGCGAAATTGGTGAAGCCGAGGTTGACGTCGTTGTACGGCGGCGAGCGGAAACCACGCGAGTAACCGGCAAACAGCGACCACTCGTCGGTGAAGCGATAGACCAGGCCGAACTTCGGCGACACGCTGGTCTTCTTCAGCTCCGACACGGCCACGCCGGGGTTGTCCTCGGCGAAGATGCTGTCCACGTCCGGCTTCAGTTCGTAGCGGTCCACGCGCACGCCCGGCACCAGCGACAGCCTGCCATCGGCCAGGCGCATTTCATCCTGCGCGTACAGGCCCAGCTCGGTGGTCTTGCTGATCGGGAAATCGCGCACGGGGAACGCGTCGGGCAGGATCGTCGTGCTGACCACGCCACGATTGCTGACCTGGTAGCCATCGCGCTTCTGGCGGATCTCGGTGCGGGCGCCATCGAAGCCATAGGTCAGCGCGTGTTCGACGCTGCCGGTGCTGAAGGCCTTGTTGAACACCGCCTGCAGGCCATACACGCGCTGGTCGAAACTGAACTGGCGATGGCGGCGGCTGCCGTTGGCGCGCGCCTCATCGGTGCGCTGCGTGGTTTCGCTGTCCTGCGTGTAGACCTGCCAGTGCAGGCTGTCGGCGAAGCCCTTGTCCAGCGCATCCATCTCGTGGGCGAAGGACACGCGGGTGCGGTTCTGCTTGTCGCGCGCCTTCATGCCGGTGGTGGTGGTGCGGTCGATCGAGGACAGCACATCGGTATCGGTGTTGTCTTCGTTGCCTTCCACGGTCAGGCGGAAACGCTGGTCTTCGCTGGGCGCATAGACCAGCTTGGCCAGGCCGCTGCGACCATCGCGGTCCTGCGGGTTGGCCGCGGTGCGCGTGTTGTCATCGCTGCGCACATCGCCCTTGTTGTCGGTTTCCTGGCCCTGGCGGTGGTTGATGTTGACCATGCCGCTCCAGTGTTCGCCACCGAAGGCGCTGGTGACGCCGCCGAGCAGGCCCTTCCACTCGCCGTCGTAGCCGAATTTCAGGCCGACGTAGCTGTCCTTGCCATCCTTGAGGTAATCAGCCGGATCCTTGGTGACGAAGGCAACCACGCCGCCAAGTGCGTCCGAGCCGTACAGCGAACTGGCCGGGCCGCGCACGATCTCCACGCGCTTGAGCGTGTCCAGGTCGGTGAAGTTGCGATTGGCGTTGGAGAACGAGCCGATGTTGAAGCTGGTCGGCATGGCGATGCCATCGGTCTGGATGCGCACGCGATTGCCATCCAGGCCACGGATGCGGATGCTGCCGAGGCCGAAACGGGTGGCACTGCGGCTGACCGACAGGCCCGGCTCGTAGCGGACCAGATCCTTGATGTCCTGTACCAGCTGCCGGTCCATCTGCTCGCGGTCGATCACATCGACGGTGGCGGCGACATCGCTGACCGCACGTTCGGTACGGGTGGCGCTGACCTGCACGCGATCGAACTCGCGCGCGTCGGGCGCGGCATCGGCAGCAGCGTGGGCGGACAGCGGCAGAGCCATCCACAGGGCAATGGAAAGGGCAGTCGGGCGGGTCATCGGCATCGTTCGGTCAGGCAGGGGAACCCCCGGCCACCGCCACACCAGACAGGCATGAACGGTAGACCGAGGGGGAGAGAGCAGGCGCGGACGGGTCGCCCACCCTGCCGGTGCTGCCGACAGGAGGGAGGGAGGCGGGCGACCAGACCGCGTTACTTGGTCAGGATCAGCTTGTCGTTGCTGGTATGACGCAGACGGTAGAAGCGGTCACCGTGCTGGATCAGGATTTCACGACGGCCCTTGAGCAGGGCTTCGCTGTCGATGACCTCTTCCGGCGGCACGACACGCACCGGGCGGTCGCGGAGGGTCAGCGTTTCGGGGCGCAGCAGTACAGGTTGAGCATTCATGAGCATCTGGACTCGTGCGAGGGACGGGTTAAATGATAATGATTCTCAGTTCACAATCAACAACCATTCTCAACTTCATTGATGGAATTAATGATCGAAATTTAAAATTCGATAGCTACCATCTATTGAAATGGGCCCGACTGGGCTCGGGGAGGGCCGACCGAGCGTGGGTTCGGCCCTGCCACCTGTCCCCGTTCCTCAGGCGAATACGGCTTCCACCTGCGCCCAGCCGGCGTCGTCCACCTGCGCCAGCACGTTCAGCGCCTGCAGGTTCTGCAGCAGCTGGCTGACCCGGCTGGCGCCGAGGATCACGCTGGAAACGTTGGGATTGCGCAGGCACCAGGCGATGGCCAGGCTGGCCGGGGCGTGACCCAGCTCGCGGGCCACCGCACTGAAGCGGCGCACCCGGGACAAACGCTCATCGGCGTTGTCGCCCAGTACCAGGTCCTGCAGCCAGCCCATGCCTTCGCGGCCCAGGCGCGCATCGGCCGGCACGCCTTCGTCGTACTTGCCGCTCAGCAGGCCCGAGGCCAGCGGCGAGAAGATCGTGGTGCCCAGTCCGGCGGTGGCATACAGCGGCGCGTACTCCACTTCCACCCGCTGCCGGTGCAGCAGGTTGTACTGCGGCTGCTCCATCGACGGCGCCTGCAGGTTGTGGCGCGCGGCGATGTCCACCGCCTCCTGGATCTGGTTCGCCGACCATTCCGACGTGCCCCAGTACAGCACCTTGCCCTGCCGGACCAGGGTGTCCATGGCATGCACCGTCTCAGCGATCGGCGCGTCCGGATCCGGACGATGACAGTAATAAAGGTCCAGGTAGTCCACCCGCAGGCGCTTGAGTGCGGCATGGCAGGCGTCGGTCACATGCTTGCGCGACAGGCCGCGCTGGGTCGGCCGGGGGTCCTTGGCACTGCCGAAGAACACCTTGCTGGACACACAGAAGCCATCGCGCGGCAGGCGCAGGTCGGCCATCACATCGCCCATCACCTGCTCGGCGCGGCCGTTGGCGTAGCCCTCGGCGTTGTCGAAGAAGTTGATGCCATGGTCCCAGGCCGCCGCCACCAGGTTGCGCGCCTCGTCGCGCGGCACCTGGTCGCCGAAGGTCACCCAGGCGCCGAAGGACAGGGCGGACATCGGCAGGCCGGTGGAGCCAAGGCGACGGTAGAGCATGCGATTCTCCTGCTGCGGGCCCGCATACGGGCCGGGATCAAGCCACCATTCTACCTGTCCCGGCAGGCGCAACCCCTTGCTGTTGCTGGCCTGATCGGAGCCGATGGCCGCGCGCAGACGGCTTTTCCTTGCTCCGGCCCCTGCCCTGCACTAGGCTTCCCGTTTTTCGCGACGCCCCAGGGGAGTCACTCAGATGGTCGAAGGTTTGGGCAGGATCGGCTTCGGCCTGTTCGGTTTGGCGGTGCTGATCGGCATCACCTGGCTGTTTTCCAACAACAAGCGCGCGGTGGACTGGAAGCTGGTCGCCACCGGCATCACCCTGCAGATCGCCTTTGCGGCCCTGGTGATCCTGGTACCGGGCGGGCGCGACGTGTTCGATGCGCTGGGCCAGGGCTTCGTGAAGGTGCTGAGCTTCGTCAACGAAGGTTCGAAGTTCATCTTCGGCTCGTTGATGGACGTCAAGAACTACGGTTTCATCTTCGCCTTCCAGGTGCTGCCGACGATCATCTTCTTCTCGGCGCTGATGGGGGTCATGTACCACCTCAATGTCATGCAGGCGATCGTGCGGGTGATGGCCTGGTCGATCACCAAGGTGATGCGCGTGTCCGGTGCGGAAACCACCAG
This sequence comes from Stenotrophomonas sp. G4, assembly GCF_003428825.1. Taxonomy (NCBI): domain Bacteria; kingdom Pseudomonadati; phylum Pseudomonadota; class Gammaproteobacteria; order Lysobacterales; family Lysobacteraceae; genus Stenotrophomonas; species Stenotrophomonas sp. G4. Next base: position 796,848 of record NZ_CP031741.1, on the reverse strand, counting down.
CGTCTGTGCCAGCGTGTTCATCGGCCAGACCGAGGCGCCGCTGACGGTGCGTCCGTACATCGCCAGGATGACCCAGTCCGAGCTGCTGACGATGATGATCGGCGGCATGGCCCACATCGCCGGCGGCGTGCTTGCCGCGTACGTGGGCATGCTGGGCGGTGGCGATCCGGTGCAGCAGGCGTTCTACGCCAAGCACCTGCTGGCGGCCAGCATCATGGCGGCTCCGGCCACCCTGGTCGTGGCCAAGCTGCTGATTCCGGAAACCGGCACCCCGCTGACCCGCGGCACGGTCAAGATGGAAGTGGAGAAGACCTCCAGCAACATCATCGACGCGGCCGCCGCCGGCGCCGGTGACGGCCTGAAGCTGGCCCTGAACATCGGTGCGATGCTGCTGGCCTTCATCGCCCTGATCGCCCTGCTCAATGCGCCGCTGACCTGGATCGGTGAAGTGACCGGCCTGGCGGCTGCGATCGGCAAGCCGACCGACCTGTCGACCATCTTCGGTTACGTGCTGGCCCCGATCGCCTGGGTGATCGGCACCCCGTGGGCCGACGCCACCACCGTCGGTTCGCTGATCGGCCAGAAGGTCGTGATCAACGAGTTCGTCGCCTACACCGAACTGTCGAAGATCGTGAATGGCCAGGTGCCGGGTATGAGCCTGTCCGACGAAGGTCGCCTGATCGCCACCTACGCGCTGTGTGGCTTCGCCAATTTCAGTTCGATCGCGATCCAGATTGGCGGCATCGGCGGGTTGGCACCGGAACGTCGCCACGACCTGGCCAAGTTCGGCCTGCGCGCGGTGCTGGGCGGTACCATCGCCACCTTCATGACGGCTACCATCGCCGGCGTGCTGACGCATTTCAGCTGAACCCTAGTTTCGAGAACAGATTCCCTATGAGCAGCAGTGTCGTTGTCGTCGGTTCCTTCAATGTCGATCACGTGTGGCGGTGCGAGTCGCTGCCGGCACCGGGTGCGACCATTGCCGGCCGCTACAGCACCGGTCCCGGTGGCAAGGGTTTCAACCAGGCCGTTGCCGCCTGCCGTGCCGGCGCTGACACCAGCTTCCTGTGTGCGCTGGGCGACGACGCCGGTGGTGCCACCGCCCGTGACCTGGCCGCGCAGGATGGTTTCGCGCTGATCGCCGAAGCCAGCAGCGAGCCGACCGGCACCGCCGGCATCTACGTCGATGCCCGTGGCCGCAACACCATCGTCATCGGTCCGGGTGCGAACGCGGCGCTGAGCACCGACTTCGTGCAGCAGCAGCAGGCCCTGCTGACCGCTGCCAAAGTGGTGCTGGTGCAGTTGGAATCGCCGGTGCAGACCATCGAAGCGGCCCTGGCCGTGGCCCGCGAGGCCGGTGTCACCACCGTTCTCAACGCCGCCCCGGCCGACGCCCCGTCGAGCATCGGCCTGCTGAAGCTGGCCGATGTGATCACCCCGAACGAAACCGAGTTCGCCGCCCTGCTCGGCCGTCATGTCGGCGAGCGCGTGGATGCCAACGACGTCGCCGCGCTGGACGGTGCCAGCCTGCACGCGCTGTGCCGCAAGCTGGTCGGCAACGGCACGGTGGTGGTGACCCTGGGTTCGGTGGGCGTGTTCGTGTCGCATGCCGACGAGCACCTGCGTGGCGACACCCAGCCGTACTACCGCGTGGGTGCCGAACAGGTGCAGGCGATCGACACCACCGGTGCCGGCGATGCCTTCAACGGTGCGCTGGTGGCCTCGATGGCACAGGTGCCGGACGCTCCGTTCGCCCGCCACGTGCGCTTTGCCAACCAGTTCGCCGGTCGCTCGACCGAGAAGGAAGGCGCAGCGGCGGCGATGCCGCGCTTCACCCCGGCCGATGCCGAAGTGAAGTAGATCCACGCCATGCGTGGATGAAGAAGCCCGGGTGTGCAGACACCCGGGCTTTTTTTCGCGCAGGCCTGCATGCGCGGTGTGCGACGCTCTGACGCATTGCCCCGGAACGCGGCCGCTTCCACCATCGGCGCATGGATGGATTCCCCTGGCTGCTGATCGCGGCCGCCGGCAGTGCCATTGCGGCCCTGCTGCACATCGGTTGCATCGCCTTCGGTGCCTCCTGGTATGAACGCTTCGGTGCCGGCCGACGGGTGATCCGGCTGGCCGCGGCCGGGCACTGGTGGCCGCCGCTGATGACAGCCGGCATTACCGCCGTCCTGCTGGCCTGGGCCCTCTACGCGCTGGCCGCAACACGGCATGCGCCGTTGCCCGGTAGTGACTGGGTGCTGCCCGGCATCGCCACGCTGTTGCTGCTGCGCGCCGCCATGGGGTTCGCGCTGGGCGTGCTCCGCCCGGGTTACAACGGGCGCCGGTTCTGGCTGCTCAGTTCACTGGCCTGCCTGGCCCTAGGCCTGGCGTTCGCCTTCGGCGCGGCCCGCTGAATCCAGCCGCAGGGGTCTTCGCGCAGCGCAGCCCCAACCCCCCATCCTTCCCTGCCCATGGGGGCGACGGAAGCGACCATCAAGCATCTGCTGATGCCCGTCCGGCATGAGGTCGGTCCGGATCGGCCTGAACCGGAACGCCGCCAATCCAGCCGGGGCACCGGCCGCGCCCTACAATGGGCGCATGCAGATCGGCCCGTACTCCATTGCCCCCAACGTCGTGCTGGCGCCCATGGCCGGCGTTACCGACAAACCCTTCCGCCTGCTGTGCAAACGGTTGGGCGCAGGCCTGGCCGCCTCGGAAATGACCATCAGCGACCCGCGCTTCTGGAACACGCGCAAGTCCATCCACCGCATGGACCATGCGGGTGAACCGGCGCCGATCAGCGTGCAGATCGCCGGCACCGAGCCGCAGCAGCTGGCCGAGGCCGCGCGCTACAACGTCGACCATGGCGCGCAGATCATCGACATCAACATGGGCTGCCCGGCCAAGAAGGTGTGCAACGCCTGGGCGGGGTCAGCGCTGATGCGCGACGAGCAGCTGGTCGCGCGCATCCTGGAAGCAGTGGTGAACGCGGTGGACGTGCCGGTGACGCTGAAGATCCGCACCGGCTGGGACTGCGACCATCGCAATGGCCCGCTCATCGCGCGTATCGCCGAAGACAGTGGCATCGCTGCGCTGGCGGTGCACGGCCGTACCCGCGACCAGTATTACACCGGCCAGGCCGAGTACGCCACGATCGGCGAGATCAAGGCCGCGCTGCGCATCCCGGTGATCGCCAACGGCGATATCGATTCGCCGCAGAAGGCCGCCTTCGTCCTGCAGCAGACCGGCGTGGATGCGGTGATGATCGGCCGCTCCGCACAGGGCCGGCCGTGGATCTTCCGCGAAGTGGCGCATTACCTGGCCACCGGCGAGGAGCTGCCGCCGCCGTCGCTGGCCGAAGTGCGCGACATCCTGCTCGGCCACCTGCACGCGCTGCACGACTTCTATGGCGAACCGCAGGGTGTGCGCATCGCGCGCAAGCACCTGGGCTGGTACGCCAAGGACCGGCCGGAGAATGCCGCGTTCCGCGCGGTGGTCAACCGTGCTGAAGACCCGGCCAGCCAGATCGCGCTGACCACCGACTATTTCGACCGCCTGATCGCCGGGGAACCGGCGATGTCTTCCGCTGCCTGAGCCCGCCGCCATGACCCCGCCGATTTCTTCCCCGACCTACCTGCACGGGTTCTCCGGCACCGAGCAGCAGCGCCTGATGACCCAGGCACGCCTGCTGGAATCGAGCATCTTCGGCCAGATCGATTACAGCGGCGCAAAGCGCCTGCTGGAAGTCGGCAGTGGCGTGGGCGCGCAGACCGAGATCCTGCTGCGCCGCTTCCCCGAGCTGCACGTGACCGGCGTGGACCTGAGCGAGGCCCAGCTGGAAACCGCGCGGGAAAACCTGGCGCGCACGCCGTGGTGCAGCGACCGTTACACCCTGCAGCAGGCCGATGCCGGCGAACTGCCTTTCGAGGCGCGCAGCTTCGATGCGGCGTTCCTGTGCTGGGTGCTGGAACACGTACCCTCGCCGGCGCGCGTGCTGAGTGAAGTACGCCGCGTGTTGGCCCCGGGCTCGCCGGTGTACATCACTGAAGTGATGAATGCCTCGTTCCTGCTTGATCCGTATTCGCCGCACATCTGGCGCTACTGGATGGCCTTCAACGATTTCCAGTATGACCACGGCGGTGATCCGTTCGTCGGCGCCAAGCTGGGCAACCTACTGCTGGCCGGTGGCTTCCGCGATGTGCACACCGAGATCAAGACCATCCATCTGGACAACCGCGAACCGGCACGTCGCAAGACCATGATCGCGTTCTGGGAACAGCTGCTGCTGTCGGCGGCCGACCAGCTGCTGCAGGCCGGCACGGTGGACGAAGAGACGGTGGAGGGCATGCGCCGCGAGTTCCGGCTGGTGCAGAACGATCCGAACGCGGTGTTCTTCTATTCGTTCGTGCAGGGCCGCGCCACGGTGTATTGAGCGGCCGCGGTACACGCCATCCGCGCATGGCGTGGATCTACTGTGCTGATGGGCTGCGCCATCCACGCATGGGGTGGATCTACGGGTGCGCGGCGGCGCCGTCCGCCGCCGCCGGCTCGTGCCAGATGCGCTGCCACATCGCCGTCAACCGGCGGCCGGCATCGGCACGCGCGGCCGGGTTGCTGTAGTCCACCCGCAACTGCTCGGGCACGATCGCGCGCCAGTGGCCATCAACCTGCTCGGCCACCGCGAAGTTGAAGGTGTAGTCCGGCTCCAGTCCCATGCGCAGGTCGCTCAGCACCAACCTGCCGTGCACCACCTGTGCGCGCATGAAGCCACGGTTGAACCACTGCAGGCGCTGTACTGCCGGAATTCCCGCCGCTTCGCGCAAGGCCTGCACGTTGGACGGATGCCCCTCGAAACGCATCGGCCCGTGGTCGGCCACCAGCGAGCGGTCACCGACCACGTAGCCATTCGGGGTCATCGCCACGACCCGCCACAACAGGGTATTGAACGGCATCGGCACCGAGAACCGCGGCGCGTCGCCCAGGCCCATCGCGGCCAGGCTCTGCTGCGCGGCGCGGTCGACCTGTGCCTTGGCGATCAGCCCCCAGCCCAGGTACGCACTGCTGAGCAGCAACGCAACGCAGAGCACCTTGCCCACCCACGGTCGCCCGCGGCCGAACCAGGCCAGCACGCAGCCCAGCAGCAGCCACACCGTGTAGCCGGGATCGATGATGAAGACACTCGAGCCCATCGCGGGATGTGGCTGCAACGGCCACCACAGCTGCGTGCCGTAGACAGTGAACGCATCCAGCACCGGATGGGTGACCAGCGCCAGCTGGATCGCCCAGAACCAGCGCAGCGGTGATTGCGCCACCCGGCCGTTGCCGAAGCGCTTGAACAGCCACCAGATCAGCGCGGCCACCCACGGCAGCACCAGCAGCGAATGGCTGAAGCTGCGATGGTCGGTCATGTTCGCCACCGGGTCGGCGGCGGCAAAGCCCAGCCAGAGGGCATCCAGGTCCGGCAGGGTACCGAGCGCGGCACCGGCCAGCAGGGCGGCACGGCGGTGTCCAGGCGGGGCGATGGCGGCAGCGACGGCGCCGCCAAGAACGATCTGGGTCAATGAGTCCATCGGCCGATGCTAGCGGCTTGGCGATCTTCGTGCAGCGGCGGTTTCCTGCCCGGCGGCGCGTCAGTCAGCTGCCAGTGCGGCCGCAGCCGCGCGTGGGCCTGTCCCTGCAGCTGTGGATCACGCCGCCTGCGACAACCGTGCTCCCGGCAGCTCCACCAACGTCCGCCCGTTGTGGTCCAGCAGCCGCAAGGCGCCGTCGTGGTCCTCGGCCAATGCCGTCAGGCTCTCCACCCAGTCGCCGTCATTGGCGTAGACCAGACCGTCGCGTTCGATCAGTGCGGCGCGGTGGATGTGCCCACAGATGATGCCGTCGAGGCCTCGCCGGCGAACATCGTCCAGGCCGGCCTGCACGAAGCGCTCGATGTAGCGTTCAGCGGCACCACTCTGCCGTTTCAGGAATTCGGACAGCGACCAGTAGCGCATCCCGAGTCGGCGCCGCACCGCATTCAACAGATGGTTGCCGGTGAGGATGCGGTAGTACAGCCAGTCACCAAACCGCTCATGCAGGCCACCGAAGTGGGTGACACCGTCGTAGTCGTCGCCATGCGCCACCAGCAGCCGGCGGCCATCGGCGGTGGTGTGGATCGCACGGCGGCGCACCTGCATCGCCGGCAACATCAGGCCGCACACCTGGCGCAGCGAGGCGTCGTGGTTGCCGGGGATGTAGATGATCTCGGTACCGGCGCGTCGCAGCGCGTGCAGGGCCAGGATGACCTCGCTGTGCGACTGCCGCCAGTTGGCGCGTCGGTGTGCCATCCACCACAGGTCGATGATGTCGCCGACCAGATACAGTCGCTCGCAGCGCAGGGTGCCGAGGAAACGCGCCAGCTCGGTGGCGTGGCAATGCCGCGACCCGAGATGAACATCGGAGACGAACACGGCGCGACGATGCGGTGCCAGGTTCGCCAGCGTGCTCATGCCGGCATCCCCGCATCGCGCAGATAGCGTTTGCGCTTGTGTGGCCGGATCGCGTGCAGGTCGACTTCGATCAGGCCGTCGATCGAGTCGCTGAAATCCGGATCGACGCCAAACGCCAGGAACCGTGCACCGCCGGGTTCGCACAGGTCTGTGTACTGCCGGTACAAGGTAGGCACACCGGTACCAAGCGCGGCGAGATTGGCTTTCAGCACGTCGAAGGCGGCCGCCGCATCCATCTCACCAAAGCACGGTGGCGCGGCGAAGTACTGGAACGGCCGGTTCGACTGCACCCGGCCATCGGCCGCACCGTAGTAACGCTGGTAATAGGCCACCAGCTGCTCGCGCGCATCGCGTGGCAGCGCGGCGCTGATCGACACCGCACCGAACAGGTAGCGGATGCCGGGCTGGCATTGCAGGTAAGCGCCGATGCCCTGCCACAGGTAATCCAGGCTGCGGCTGCCCCAGTAATCGGGCACCACGAAGCTGCGTCCCAATTCCAGGCCTTCGGCAATGCGGGGAATGGCGTCGTCGGAATAGCGGAACAGCGAAGCGCTGTAGAGCCCGGCCAGGCCCCGGCGCGCCAGCGCCTGCGCGCCCCGCATGATCCGGTAGCCACCGGCGATGCGCTGGGCGGTGCCGTCCCAGATCACGATGTGCTGGTAGTGCAGGTCGAAGTCATCCAGGTCGCGACTGCGCCCAGTGCCCTCGCCCACCTGGCGGAAAGTCAGTTCGCGCAGCCGCCCCAGCTCGTGCAGCAGCGGCGAATCGGCCGTGCAGCTGGCCAGCAGGATCTGTTTGCCATCGGCGGTCTGCCCCAGCACGGTGGCGGCGGCAATCGCAGCGGCGACCTGTGCAGGCGGCACCGGCGCGGCCAGCGGCTCGGGCCGTGCCGGGCAGCCTTCGGCAATCGCTGTGCCGCGCCCCAGCGCATATACCGCGCGGCGCACCGCCAGCAGCTGCGCGCCGGGATCACCCTGCCCCAGCTGCATCGGTTCGCCGATGCGCAGCCGCAGCGGCCGGCCGCGGCGGGCGAACATCTCCCGTGCCAGCAGTGCCGTACCAGCCGGCTTGAACAGGGTGGACGCGCCGTAGAACAGCGCCGAGTTGCGCGCTTCCACCCGTACCGGCAGTACCGGTGCGGCGGCGGCGCGGGCAAAGCGGACAAACCCCCGCTGCCAGCGGCCATCGCGGATGCCGAGCAGCGACAGCCGCGAGACCTCGCCGGCCGGGAACACGATCACGCACTGCTCGGCCGCCAGCGCCTGCTCCACCGCCTGCAGGCTGCTGCGCTGGACCTTGCCGCCGAGGATGCGTACCGGCAGCAGCAGGTCCTGCAGCGGCCCGATCGCGCCCAGCAGATCGTTGGCCACGATCCGCACGTCACGGCGGATGCGGCCGACCGCATCCAGCAGCGCCAGCGCATCCAGCGCGCCGGAAGGGTGGTTGGCCACGATCAACAGGCGGCCGGTGGCAGGGATCCGCGCCAGCGCGGCGGGATCCACGTGGTAGCGACCCTCGATGAACTCCAGTCCGGCGGCGACGAAGTCGAAACCGCGCACGTTGGCGTTGCGGCGCAGGAACGCCTCGATCCGGTCCAGCCGCGACCAGCGTCCGACGCTGCGCAGCAGGGGCCGGGCCAGTTGGCCGCGACGGCCATGGAACCAGTCGGGATAGCGTTGCTGCAGACGCTGTTCGAGTTCCTGCATGGCGTGTCCCCTCCTGCCCGGCGGCCGGGTTGGCCGAGAGCCTGCGCCCGGCAGGCGGCAGCCAGATGGCGGTTTGACGGCAGAATGATGACGGCGCCTGGGCAGGCCCACCCGGTGCCGGCGGGGGCGGCAATGGTCACGCCAGTGGAACACTGCCTGTGCACGATGCCGCCGCAATGCCCGCCAGGCCTTGCCCTGCCGGGCACAACACCTTAACCACCGGCAACCCATACAGGTTCACAATGCACAGGCGGCGCACCCCGTGTATCATTCGCGCCCATCTTTCCATCCGAATCAAAGGATATTAAGCCTGATGTCCAGCTACCTCTTCACCTCCGAGTCGGTCTCTGAAGGCCATCCGGACAAGGTTGCCGACCAGATCTCCGATGCGGTGCTGGACGCGATCCTGACCCAGGACCAGCGCGCCCGCGTGGCCTGCGAGACCATGGTCAAGACCGGCGTTGCCATCGTTGCCGGCGAAATCACCACCAGCGCCTGGATCGACCTGGAAGCGCTGACCCGCAAGGTCATCGTGGACATCGGCTATGACAGCTCCGACGTCGGCTTCGACGGCGCCACCTGCGGCGTGCTGAACCTGATCGGCAAGCAGTCCCCGCACATCGCCCAGGGCGTTGACCGCAAGAAGCCGGAAGAAATGGGCGCTGGCGACCAGGGCCTGATGTTCGGCTATGCCACCAACGAAACCGACAGCTACATGCCGGCGGCGATCCACCTGTCGCACCGCCTGGTCGAGCAGCAGGCCAAGATCCGCAAGAAGCGCAACTCGGCGCTGTCCTGGCTGCGCCCGGACGCCAAGAGCCAGGTCACCCTGCGCTATGAAAACGGCGTGGTTTCGGCCATCGACGCGGTGGTCCTGTCGACCCAGCACGCCCCGGGCATCAAGCAGAAGGACCTCATCGAGGCCGTCCGCGAAGAGATCATCAAGCCGGTGCTGCCGGCCAAGTGGCTGCACAAGGGCACCAAGTTCCACATCAACCCGACCGGCAAGTTCGAGATCGGCGGCCCGGTGGGCGACTGCGGCCTGACCGGCCGCAAGATCATCGTCGACACCTACGGCGGCTGGGCTCGTCACGGTGGTGGCGCGTTCTCCGGCAAGGATCCGTCCAAGGTCGATCGTTCGGCCGCCTACGCTGCCCGCTACGTCGCCAAGAACGTGGTTGCCGCCGGCCTGGCCGACCGTTGCGAAGTGCAGGTCTCCTACGCCATCGGCGTGGCTGAGCCGACCTCGATCTCGGTCACCACCTTCGGCACCGGCAAGATCAGCGACGACAAGATCGAGAAGCTGATCCGCAAGCACTTCGACCTGCGCCCGTACGGCATCATCAAGATGCTGGACCTGATCCACCCGATGTACCAGCAGACCGCGGCCTACGGCCACTTCGGCCGCAAGCCGAAGGAGTTCAGCTACATCAACGGCGAAGGCGAGACCGTCAACGCCACGGCCTTCTCCTGGGAGAAGACCGATCGCGCCGCCGCCCTGCGCGCCGATGCGAAGCTGAAATAAGAAACACGAAGGGCCGCGCAAGCGGCCCTTCTGCTTCCGGTAGTGCCGGCCGCTGGCCGGCAACCATGCCTCGGTTTGCGCACATCATGAGCGTCCCGGCCGCTGGCCGGCAGATGGTAGTGCCGGTGGTTGCCGATACAATCGCCCCATGTCGACCGAACTCAAATCCCACCAGCTGTCCATGACCGTGCTGATGTCGCCGGAAATGGCCAATTTCTCCGGCAAGGTCCACGGTGGCGCGATCCTGCGCCTGCTCGACCAGGTCGCCTATGCCTGCGCCAGCCGCTATGCCGGCCGCTACGTGGTCACCCTGTCGGTGGACCAGGTGGTGTTCCGGCAGCCGATCGCGGTGGGCGAACTGGTCACTTTCCTGGCCTCGGTAAACTACACAGGCACCTCGTCGATGGAAATCGGCGTCAAGGTGGTGGCCGAGGACATCCTCAAGCGCAGCGTGCGCCACGCCAACAGCTGCTTTTTCACCATGGTGGCGGTGGACGAGGACGGCCGGCCGACGCCGGTTCCATCGCTGCAGCCGGCCAGTTCGGACGAAAAGCGCCGGCAGGCCGCAGCCTTGATCCGCCGCCAGCTGCGGCAGGAAATGGAGCAGCGGCATCTGGAACTGCTGGCGTCCAATCCGCCGTCGCCGGAAGAGTGAAAGCGGGCCGACCGGGCTCGGCACTTGGCAAACCGGTAGTGCCGGCCGCTGGCCGGCAACCTCGTGAATCCTGGGAACGCCGTAATTGCCGGCCAGCGGCCGGCACTACCAATGCGAGTTCGCCGGGCCATGCCCGGCGGATGCGCATCACCCCGTGTTCTGCACGCCCTGCGAGACACCATTCACGCAGGCCACCAGTGCGCGCAGCAGGTCGTCGTCCTCGCGTCCGCTTTCGCGCCAGCGCTGCAGCAGGTCCACCTGCAGCACGCTGATCGGGTCCACATAGGGATTGCGCAGGCGGATCGACAGCGCCAGCCGCGCGTCGTGGTCCAGCAGGGTCTGCTGCTCCATCAGCGCCAGCAGCCAGTGCCGGGTCAGCTCCAGTTCGCGCTCGACCTGGGGGAAGAACGCATCGTGCAGCTCGCCGGACAGGCGCGAGAACTGTTCGGCGATGGTGATATCCCCCTTGGACAGCACCATCGCGATGTCATCCAGGAAGGTGCGGAAGAACGGCCAGTCCCGCGCCATTTCACGCAACGTGGCTTCATGGCCGGCGTCGGCGGCCGCCTGCAGGCCGCTGCCGACCCCATACCAGCCCGGAATCACCGCGCGCGCCTGGCTCCAGGCGAACACCCACGGAATCGCGCGCAGGTTGGTCAAGGCCGCATCCTGGCCGAGCCGGCGCGACGGCCGCGATCCCAGCGTCATCCGTTCAATCACATCGATCGGCGTGGCGGTACGGAAGTAGTCCATGAAACGCGGTTGGCCCACGAACGCCCGATAGACCTCGCTGCTGGAACCGGCGACCACGTCCATCACCGGCCGCCAATCATCCTCGCGCGGTTCGGCGGCACGCGGGCGCAGGCTGGCGCGCAGCACCGCACCGGTGGCCTGCTCCAGCGAACGCAGTGCCAGCGCGCGGATGCCGTACTTGCGGTGGATCACCTCGCCCTGCTCGGTCACCCGCAGGCGGCCATCGATGCTGCCGCGTGGCGATGCATCGACCGCGTGTGTGGTCTTGCCACCACCGCGGCTGATCGAGCCACCGCGGCCATGGAAGAAGGTCAGGCGCAGGCCCGCTTCGGCAGCCACCTCCAGCAGCTCCACCTGTGCGCGCTGCAGGCCCCAGCGTGATGCGGCAATGCCACCATCCTTGCTGCTGTCCGAATAGCCGAGCATCACCATCTGCACGTCCTCGCGTGCACGCAGATGCGCGCGGTACACCGGATCGGCCAGCAGATCGCGCAGCGTCGCGGTGCCGCGCTTGAGGTCGTCCACGGTTTCGAACAGCGGCGCGATATCCAGCGGCACGTGGCCGGCGTCATCGACCAGGCCGCCACGACGCGCCAGGGCCAGCACCGCCAGCACATCGCCACGGTCGTGCGCCATCGAGATGATGTAGCTGCCCAGCGCGTCGCCACCATGCCGCGCACGGGCATCGGCCAAGGCCGCGAACACTGCATCCAAGCGCTGGTTGCCCTCATCATCGCCAACAGGCAATGGCGTTTCACCACTGGCATGCGGTGCCAGCCGGCGTGCACGACCCGCTGCATCCAATGCGTCCCATGCCGCATCGCCACCCAGCACTGCCGCCAGCGCGCGCGCATGCACGCTCGATTCCTGGCGCACATCCAGCCGCGCCAGATGGAAGCCGAAGGTCTTCACACGCCACAACAGGCGCTGCACCGCGAAGCCGCCGGCATGTTCGCCCCGGTTCGCGCGCAGGCTGTCGAGGATCAGCTGCAGGTCATCGATCAGCTCGTCCGGGCCGGCATAGGCGCCGTCGGCATCATCCAGCGTGGCCTGCAGGCGTGCGCGCATGCGGTCATTGAGCAACCGATACGGCATGTCGGCATGGCGTGGCCGCGACTGCACCTGCGGCAGCAACTGCTGGTAATGCGCGACGCGCGCCTGCAGTGCATCGCTTACCCCCACCCGCTCGGTGGATTGGCTGAGCAGGCTGGCCAGCTGCAGCAGTTCCTTCTGGTAGCGGCCCAGCACGGCAACGCGCTGTGCATCCAGCGTGTTGCGGATGGTGTGCGCATCCACATTGGGATTGCCGTCCATGTCGCCGCCCACCCACGTGCCGAAACGCAGCAGGCGCGGCAGCGGCAGTTCCGCGCCATAGGTATCGCGCAGCGCCTGCTGCAGCGATTCGTACAGCACCGGGATCACCCGGTACAGCACCTGCACCAGATAGAAGCCAACGTGTTCGCGTTCGTCGTCCACGGTCGGGCGCACCGGCGAGGAATCGGTGGTCTGCCACGAGGCGGTCAACGCCATGCGGAAACGCGCGGCATCTGCGGCTGCTTCACCCGGCGTGCGCTGGCCGTCGAGGTTGTCGACCAGGCTGGCCACCATCAGCTGCTCTTTCTCCAGCAGCGCGCGGCGCACCGCTTCGGTCGGGTGCGCGGTGAACACCGGCTCGATATCGATGCGTGGCAGCCACTGCGCCAGTTCGTCCAGGCCAACGCCCTGCGCCTTCAGGTGTTGCAGGGCATCCTGCAGGCCATCGGGTTGCGGTGCGGCGGCAACGGCGCGCTGGTAGTCGCGGCGGCGGCGGATGCGATGCACACGCTCGGCGATGTTGACCACCTGGAAGTAGGTGCTGAACGCACGCACCATGGTCTCGGCCTGCTGCGGTTCACGCCCGGCCAGGCCGTCGGCCAGCTCTGACAGCGGCGCCTGGTTCTCGCGGCGGGCAATGGCACGCGTACGCACGTCCTCGACGTCATCGAGAAAGGCAGCCGACACCTGCTCGACCAGCAGGTCACCGACCAGTGCACCCAGACGGCGCACGTCGTCACGCAGGGGAAGATCGGGGGAAGCGAATTCGATACTGCTGCGGTACTCGTTCATCGGCGACGCACAGGCCTCGGTCAACGGATCCAGACCCCAAGCCTAAACCAGAACGCGTGCCATGCTGCGATGCAGAAATGGTTTCATCTGGTAGTGCCGGCCGCTGGCCGGCAACCTCACGTTGCGCAGGTCCATGAGGTTGCCGGCCAGCGGCCGGCACTACCAGCACTGGTCAGCGCGTCTTCTTGGCCTTGCCCTGCTGCACCGGACCCAGGGTCTGCTCCAGCCAGCGCTCGCTTTCGGCCAGCATGGTCATGATCGATTCGCGTGCGCGGTAGGCATGCGACTCGTTCGGCAGCATCACCAGGCGGGCGGTGCCGCCCAGCCCCTTCACTGCGGCAAACATGCGTTCGCTCTGCATCGGGAAGGTGCCCGAGTTGTTGTCGTCCACGCCGTGGATGAAGAGGATCGGATCCTTGATCCTGTCGGCGTAATTGAACGGCGCCATCTTCTGGTACACGTCCTGGGCCTGCCAGTAGTTGCGCTCTTCGGCCTGGAAACCAAACGGGGTGAGCGTGCGGTTGTAGGCGCCGCTGCGCGCGATACCGGCCTTGAACAGGCGGGTGTGCGCGAGCAGGTTGGCGGTCATGAACGCACCGTAGGAGTGGCCACCGATGGCGATGTGCTCGCGGTCGGTCACGCCACGCCGCACCACCTCGTCCACTGCGGCCTGCGCATTGGCCACCAGCTGTTCGATGTAGGTGTCGTTGGGTTCCTTGTCGCCTTCGCCGATGATCGGCATCGACGGACTGGCCAGCACCACATAGCCCTTGGCCAGGAACGCCTGCGGGCCCCAGTAGCTGATGGCGTTGAAGCGGTACGGCGAATCGGTCACCTGGCTGGCGGCCGCCGCGCTCTTGAACTCACCCGGGTAGGCCCACATCAGCAGCGGCCGCGGACCATCGCGCTTGGGGTCATAGCCCGGCGGCAGCAGCAGGGTCGCGGTCAGGTCCACGCCGTCCTTGCGCTTGTAGCGGATCTGCTCCTTCTGCACGCCCTTCAGCTGCGGCAGCGGATGGGCGAAATGGGTCAGCGCACGCGGTGCGGCGTTGGTGTCGGCCAACGACTGCACGTAGAAGTTGGTCGGCTCGTCCGGGCTCTCGCGGCTGATCAGCAGCGAACTGGCCTGCGCATCCAGCAGCGTTACCGGCGCGGCGTAGGTCGGTGCCTGCGAATGGAACAGGCGGGTTGCTTTGCCGCTGGCCACGTCGAAGCGATCAACGAACGGACGGTCGCCTTCCGGCGATGCACCGGCACCGGCCAGGTACAGGCTGCCGCCATCAGCGGTGGTCTGCAGCAGCGAGCGGCCGCGGTCATCACTGGCCATCAGCGGGCGGCCCGGATCGGCGTAGCGGTCCTGCGCGTCGCGATCCCACAGCAGCCTGGCATCGGCGCTGGCGTTGTCCGGTGCGATCAGCCAGGTCTTGCTGCGGCGGGTCTTCCACCACGATTCGTTGAGCAGGGCCAGGTCGCCGCGGCCCCAGCTGATGCCGGCATAGCGGCTGCCGAGCTGGGCCAGGGTCACCGGCGGCGTGTCGAACGGTGCGGCCTGCATGAACACCGCATCGCGCACCTTGGCTTCCCGGTTCGGGTCGCCACCATCCTGCGCTTCGGCCCAGACCAGGGTGGCATCGGCATCGCCGCGCCAGCTGATGTCACGCACGCCGGTCACTTCGGCATCGTTGCCGGTCGGCAGGCCTTCCACCAGCGGCCGTACGGCCACGGTATGCACCAGCTTGCCGGTGCTGCGGTCGAGCACTTCGATGCGCCGCGGGAAGCTGCTCAGCGGCACCACGTAGGAGTACGGACGCTGCACCGGCTGGCTGAGCACGAAGCGGCCATCGGGCGACACCGCAAAGCCCATGAAGATGCCGGCCGCACCAATGGCACGGCTCTGCCCATCCAGGCTGACCTCCACCGGCTGGGTGGTGGCGTAGTAATCGAACTGGCGCGCGTCGGCCTCGTTCTTCAGCAGGTCCTGGTAGGTGCGGATGGACACCACGCCACCGCCCTGGCTGGTCTGCTGCACGGCCGGGCCGGTCGGGATGCCATCTGCAGCCGGCGCGGCGCCAAGGTTGGCCGGGCGCGTGAACACCACCAGGCCCCGGCTGTCCGGCAACCACTGGTAGCCAGTGCCCAGAACGGTGTTCAGGCCCGCGACCAGACGACGGGCGCTGCCGCCGGCCACGTCCACCAGCCACAGCTCATTTGCACCGGTAGCGGCATCGACCTGGTTGAAGGCCAGCCACTTCTGGTCCGGCGACCACGTCAGGCTGGCGATCGACAGCGAGGCCGGCAACCCGCTGATCTGCCGCTCCTTGCCGTCGGCCACATTCATCAGCCACAGCTTCTGGCCGAAGCTGAAGCGGCTGTCGGAAAAGGTTTTCGGATTGATGCGCAGGCCCGCGAGTTTCAGCTCCGGCTGCGCCACCACCTGGATCGACGGCAGCGACGGCATCTGCATCAGCGCGGCCACATCGCGGCGCGGCGACAGGAACAGCGACGGCGCCCGCGGCGCGTCGACCACGGCCTGCAGGGCAGCCGAGGGCAGCTCGAAACCGGCCACGCCCTGTGCCTGGGCTGCGGCCGCCTGCGGTGCCGCAGCCCAGGCCTGCGGGACCACCGCCAGCAGGGCCATCGACAGGACCAGGCCAGTCAAGCGCCGGTTGCGGCGTGCGTGCGTGCTCATCATTGTTCCACCTGTTCGCTGCGTGAAGCCCTCGACCTTAACAGGCCATGCACCTCCGCCCATCTGCCGATGGTTGGGTCATCGCCGTGTCACAGCGGAGGCGCGATATAATGGGCATCCTCCCCTGCCGAGGGGCGCTGCGACCGGATCCCTTGAGACCGGCCAGGCTCGGCCAGGTGGCTTTGCAACAACGGCGCCCGGCCAGATGCGAGCATCCGCTCGCCCACAACCGGAGCTACTGCATGAATGCTGTTGCCAAGACCTTCTCCACCGAAGGCGACTACAAGATCCGCGACATCACCCTGGCCGACTGGGGCCGCAAGGAACTGGACATCGCCGAGCACGAGATGCCGGGCCTGATGTCCATCCGCCGCAAGTACCAGGCCGAGCTGCCGCTGAAGGGCGTGCGCGTGACCGGCTCGCTGCACATGACCATCCAGACCGCGGTGCTGATCGAGACCCTGAAGGACATCGGCGCCGACGTGCGCTGGGCTTCGTGCAACATCTTCTCGACCCAGGACCACGCCGCTGCGGCGATCGCCGCCACCGGCACCCCCGTGTTCGCCTGGAAGGGCGAGTCGCTGGAAGAGTACTGGGACTGCACCCTGGACGCGCTGACCTTCACCCTGCCCGACGGCACCCTGACCGGCCCGGAGCTGGTGGTCGACGACGGCGGTGACGTGACCCTGCTGATCCACAAGGGCTACGAGCTGGAAAACGGCAGCACCTGGGTCGACGAAAAGGCCGCTTCGCACGAAGAGCAGGTCATCAAGAACCTGCTCAAGCGCGTGGCCAAGGAGCGCCCGGGTTACTGGGGCCGCGTGGTCAAGGACTGGAAGGGCGTTTCGGAAGAAACCACCACCGGCGTGCACCGCCTGTACCAGCTGGCCCAGGCCGGCACCCTGCTGATCCCGGCGATCAACGTCAACGACTCGGTCACCAAGAGCAAGTTCGACAACCTGTACGGCTGCCGCGAGTCGCTGGCCGATGGCCTCAAGCGCGCGATGGACGTGATGCTGGCCGGCAAGGTCGCCGTGGTCTGCGGCTACGGTGACGTCGGCAAGGGCTGCGCCGCGTCGCTGCGTGCCTACGGCGCGCGCGTGGTGGTCACCGAGATCGATCCGATCTGCGCCCTGCAGGCGGCGATGGAAGGCTTCGAGGTCAACACCATCGAATCCACCCTGGGCCGTGCCGACCTGTACGTCACCACCACCGGCAACAAGGACATCATCCGCATCGAGCACCTGAGCGCGATGAAGGACCAGGCCATCGTCTGCAACATCGGCCACTTCGACAACGAGATCCAGGTCGATGCGCTGGTCGCCTTCCCGGGCGTGAAGCACGTCAACATCAAGCCGCAGGTGGACAAGTACATCTTCCCCAACGGCAATGCGATCTTCCTGCTGGCCGAAGGCCGCCTGGTCAACCTGGGCTGCGCCACCGGCCACCCGAGCTTCGTGATGTCCAACTCGTTCGCCAACCAGACCCTGGCCCAGATCGACCTGTGGGCCAACAAGGGCACCTACGAGAACAAGGTGTACCTGCTGCCGA
This sequence comes from Stenotrophomonas sp. G4, assembly GCF_003428825.1. Taxonomy (NCBI): domain Bacteria; kingdom Pseudomonadati; phylum Pseudomonadota; class Gammaproteobacteria; order Lysobacterales; family Lysobacteraceae; genus Stenotrophomonas; species Stenotrophomonas sp. G4. The sequence goes on along the minus strand of NZ_CP031741.1, from coordinate 779,387 downwards.
AGAAGCTGGACGAAGAAGTGGCCCGCCTGCACCTTGAAAAGATCGGCGTGAAGCTGACCACCCTGAGCCAGGAACAGGCCGACTACATCGGCGTGCCGGTGGAAGGTCCGTTCAAGCCGGATCATTACCGCTACTGATGCCTGCAGGTGTCGGCCAGCGGCCGGCACTACCAGTGCATGCAACACACGGACGGGCGCCTTCGGGCGCCCGTCCTGCTTTGGCGTGCGGTCGTGCACCACGCATCCACGCATGGCGTGGATCCGCATGTATCGCCCGACCCAGTAGATCCACGCCATGCGTGGATGCCGTCCATCGGTCCCACGGTGGATCCACGCCGCACGTGGATGCCGTCCATCGGTCCCATGGTAGATCCACGCCATGCGTGGATGCTTTCCATTGGCCACCCGCAGTAGTCTCGGTCAAGGCAACGCCCGCGCGCGGCGCTACGATATGCCCATGACCCCGGCCATCAACCTGCTCAAGCGCGAGAAGATCGCCCATACCGTGCACAGCTACCTGCACGATGCCCATGCCGAATCCTACGGCGGCGAAGCCGTCGAAAAGCTGGGCCTGGACCCGGCTCAGGTATTCAAGACCCTGCTGGCCAGCACCGAAACGCACGAACTGCTCGTTGCCATCGTACCGGTGGCCGGCCAGCTTGATCTGAAAGCACTGGCCGAGGCGGCCGGCTGCAAGAAGTGCGAGATGGCCGCCGTCGATGCCGCGCAGCGCGCAACCGGCTATCTGGTCGGCGGCATCAGCCCGCTTGGGCAGAAGAAGCGCCTGCGCAGTTTTCTCGACGCCAGCGCGCAGGCACTGCCCACCCTGCACGTCAGCGCGGGACGGCGTGGCCTGGAAGTGGAGCTGGCACCGGCCGACCTGCTGCACCTGACCGGCGGCCACTACGCCGCGATCGGCAGGCCCCGTTGATGCGCTGGCCCTGGTCCACATCGCCGCCACCGCGGCTGGACGACCCGCAGGCCGATGTGCTGCTGCTGGACCTGCTGTCGCGCGATGCCAGTCGTATCCATGCCGCCAGCAGCCGCTTGGCACGGTTGTTCAGCGCTACAACGCTGGATGCGCTGGCGTCGCAGATCGAGCGGATCGAGCAGGCCTGCCAGGGCGTGCAGCTTGGCGGTGCGCTGGTCAGCAACGGTGTGCACCTGCAGGCCGCGCTGCGCCGCCTGCGCTACTGGCACGAGCGCAAAGGCTGCCTGTGCGCGCTGTATCCGGATTACCTGTTCTTCGACCCACGCCGGCTCATCGAGCAGGGGCATGTGCGGCTGCTGGAACTGGGCGTGGCCGAGGATGGCTGGGGCGACCGCCATCGGGTGGCCTGCACCTGCTGCGGCCAGCGCTGGGATGCCACCGACCGCGAGTACCACTACCCGTGGTGGGAGTGGACACCGCTGGCGGGGCGCTCGGCCGGTTAGTCGCTCGCAAACGTCGCTGTGGCAGGCACAAGGCTCATGCGCGGGGTGCCGGAGGTCCCTCCCTCCCGCTTCCACCGCCATCCCAGCGCGGCCTTCACCGCTGCTTCGTCGAGCAGCGGATGACCGCTGGAGCCCGCCACGATGACAGCTTCGGCGTGCCCCTGGTCGTTCAACAGCACGCTCATGCTCGCTTTGCCCTGCAGGTTGTCAGCGCGTGCAGCCGCCGGGTAGCTCGGCATGGACGGGCGGTCGAGACGCCAGCGAGCGGCATCCTGGACGACCAACGAGGTGCGTGCCGAGAGCGGGCAGCGCGATGGCATCTGCAGTTCGAATCCCGGTGTTCCCTGCGTCGGCTGGGCGTGTGCCGGCTTGCCACATGCGATGAGGGAGATCGCCTCCAGCATGCGTTGCTGGCGTTGCAACGCTGCTGCATCGCGCCCGGTGGCGCGGAACGTGCAGCGCCCTCCGGTGTTGGACGCCTGCAACTGGTCGACACTTGCATCACGGAGCGCCGCCGGCTCGGAAAAGCTTCCGCAGGAAGCGTCGGCGTCGTATACCGCCGAGCAACCACCAGCGGCAAGCACGGCCATCAACACAACGCCCCGTGGATTCATGCGTCCCATCATCGCTCTACACCTCCTGCCTCAATCTGCCGCCATCGTAGCGTGTGGTTGCGTGGCCGTTTCACAACGTCTCATCACGGCCGCCAGTTGGCGTTGCTCTCCCAGAACGCCACCGCGCGCTGATAGGCTTGGCGGTCCAGCGGCACGCCCGAGCCACCCTCGTCTACGCCCAGCGCATTGCGCATCATGGTGATCGGCGCCATTGGCACTTCTTCCGGCTCGGCGGTATAGATGCAGCCGACGATGCCCCAATCCGCATCGATGGGTGAACCTTCCTTGGCCAGCTGCTCGGCGCTGTACAGGATCACCACCAGGTAATTGGCCCGCGGCGATTCCACGCCCTCGAACCAGCGCACCAGCACCGGCAGTTCCTCACGGTTGCGCGCCTCGTAGCCACTGCGCAGCAGGTGCCGGTTGGCGTCGGTGATCGGCACCGTCAGGCAGCGCGTACTGGTCCAGTTTTCATAGACGAACAGCTTGCAGAACGGTGCATAGCCATCGAGCACCTTCAGCGGCGGGTGCGCGTTGAGATGCGCCTGGAACTGCTCGGCGCTGCAGTCCTGGATGGTGTTGGCGCGCGGTACGCGCGGGAACAGCCGGGGGCGGGCGAAATCGGTGAGGACGATGGACATGGCGCGGTGTGATCGAAGAATCCGCTGCACAGGGTAACCGCCACCGGCGGTGCAAGGGGAGCAGGCCGAGAGTCACTGGCATCCGAACCGGACTTGCCCCACCCTGCCCTCGACCTACCGTAGGGATTGCAGGCTCATGGATGCAGCACGCGCGTTGTCCCCTTCCCGTCGATCACACCAACGGCCTCTGCTGAAGGCAGTAGCGGCTGTGCTTCTCGCTCCGGCCCTGCTGTTCGCTGCCGCCCTGATCTGGCCGTTGCCAGCGCCGCCGCAACCCGATGTCGGCAACAGCCGGGTGATCATCAATGCGCGGGTGGTGGACGTGCAGAACGGCGTCGCCAGCGCGCCCACCACTGTGACGGTGCGCAACGGCACCATCATCGCCATCGGCAATGGCCCCCACGACGCCACCTTGCACGTATTCGACGCCGGTGGCCGCTGGCTGCTGCCCGGCTTCTGGGACATGCACACCCACGCACTGCAGTTGTCGCCGCAACTGCAGTTCCCGTTGATGCTGGCCAACGGCATCACCGGCACCCGCGACATGATGGACTGCCCGCAGCCGACCGATCCGCTGATCGCCTGCGTCGCTGACAAGCGTCGCTGGAGCGCACAGGCCATCGCTGGCACGTTGACCGCGCCGCGATTCGTACAGGTGGCAAGCTTCTACTTCGAAGACCCTGCGCTGGCACCACAGGACGCCGTCCGTCGCGCGCGTGAGTACGCCGAGCGCGGCGTGGATGCACTTAAGGTCTACAACCGGCTGCGCCCGGATACCTACCAACGGCTGGCTGCCGAGGCGCGGCAACTGCATCGTCCGCTGGTGGGCCACCTGCCCAGGGCGGTGGCGCTGGAAGAGGCACTGCAGGCGGGACAGCACAGCTTTGAACACGCACATCTGTTCGTTCGCCACTGCGCCGGATCCGCAGCGGCATGGCGCAGCGGGGCGCTGGATGGAGAAGACCCGGCAGCCCTGGCCGAGCGCATGGTGGACAGCTACGAGCCTGCAACGTGCAGCGCCGCCTTCGCACTGATGCAGGCCAGTGGCAGCGCGTTCGTGCCCACCCATGTCACCCGCGAGGAGGACGCCCGCGCGCGCGATCCGGGCTTCATCGACGACCCGCGGCTGGCGCACCTCGATCCGCTTTCGCGCTGGGCCTGGCGCGACGACCTGCAGGCCACCGTCACCCGCTACCCAGGCCAACGTGGAGAGCGCGCGCTGCAGGCCTATTTCAATCATGGCCTGGCACTGACCGGCGCTGCGCACCGCGCTGGCGTTCCGGTGCTGGTGGGCACCGACACCGGGCTTGGCGGCTTCCGCTATCACGATGAACTGCAACTGCTGCACCAGGCCGGACTCAGCCAGGCCGACGTGCTGCGCGCAGCCACGTTGCACGCCGCACAGCACCTTCGCCTGCAGGCCCGGCATGGCAGTGTCGAGGTCGGCAAAGCGGCCGACCTGGTGCTGCTGGACGGCAATCCTCTGCTGGACATCGGCAACAGCCGGCGCGTGCATGCGGTGCTGCTGGCCGGTCACCTCTACGACCGTCCAAGGCTGGATGCACTGCTGGCCTACTCCCGCGCGCAGGCACGCTCACCTGCGGTCATGGCGCGGCTGCTGTGGGGATTCGTGACCAGCCCGGTCAGCGCGGAACTGTAGGATCGGCTAAAGCGCCATCCGCTCGCGAAGCTCCCGTGCCTGCCGCCGCGATACCTCCACTTCACTGCCATCATCCAGTGCCAGATCGTAGCCATCGCCAATGCTCGGCGTGACCGCACGGATGCGCCGCAGGTTGACCAGCGTGTTGCGGTTGGCACGAAAGAAAAGGTCCGATGGCAAGCGTGCCTCCAACGCGCTCAGGCTGCGGGCCAGCAATGCGTTCTGGTCTCGGAACCACAGCCGCGTGTAGTTGCCGTCCACAACCAATCGACGGATCTCGGCAATGGACACGAACCAGCAGCGCTCGCCTTCGCGCACGAACACCTGGTCCTGCGCACCCAGCGTGCCGTGCATCATGGGAGGCTCGGTATCCAACGCCGCATGATGGCGTGCACGCTGCAGCGCTTCCAGCAGTCGCGGCGCTTCCACCGGTTTCACCAGGTAATCCAGTGCATTGGCCCGGAACGCGCGTACTGCATAGGTGTCGTAGGCAGTGACGAACACCACCGAGGGCACCCTTTCCAACCCGTCCAGTACATCGAAGCCGGTACCGGACGGCATCTGCACATCCAGCAACACCAGGTCCGGCGCCAGCGTGGCGATCGCCTCGCGCGCAGCAGGCACATCGTCGGCCTCGCCCACGCACTGCACCCACGGCAGCGCCGACAACAGCGTCCGCAGTTCCTGTCGCGCCAGCCGTGCATCATCGACAATCAACACACGCAGCACGGCCGTCATTGCGGAATCTCCAGCAGAGCCTGCATGCGGTCGCCGACCGGCTGCAGGACGAAACGGCCGCGCGTGCCAAGCTGCGCGCGCAGGTAGGCCAGTCCCACACCATGCCCGTGCGCAGGCTCACCGCCAGTGCAGAGCGGGTTGTCCACCTGGAGGCGCAGCAGATCATCTTCCAGCGACGCGCGGATATGTACCTCGCCGCCGCCCGCGCGGCTGGCAATGCCATGTTTTATTGCGTTCTCCACCAACAGCTGCAATGCCATCGCAGGCAGTTGTGCCTGCACAGCCTCTGCGGCTATCTCCCGCCGCACCTGCAGACGCTGTTCGAAGTGGATCGCCTCGATGGCCAGATAGTCGTCGACCACTTCCAGTTCCTCGGCCAGGGTCACCTGCTCGCTGCGATTGTGGGCCAACGCGTGGCGCAGCGTACGCGACAGGCGGGTGACCATGTCGCGGGCACGCTCGGGGTCTTCCAGAATCAGCGCTCGCAGGTTGTTCAATGCGTTGAACATGAAATGCGGATTCAGCCGCGCACGCAACGCATCGCGTTCCAGGGCGCTGCGCTCCGCCTCCACCCGCAATCGCGCCAGCTCGCTGTGGCGCGCGCGGCGCAAGCCATGCAGGCCCGCCCACAGGCCCGTCCACATCAAAAGGAACAGGGCGGTGTTCATCCAGTACAGCACGACCGACGACAACTGGTAGTCGGCATGCCCACCGGGCAACTGCACCCAGCCCAGGGCCAGCGCCGGCAACAGCAATGCCGCCGTCAGCCCCTGTGCAATGCTGGCGCCGACCACCACGCCAGTTGCCAGTTTCAACACCAGGCTGCCCAGACTGCCATCCCACCAGCGCTGCCGCAGTGCGACCGAACGCAGCGCGCCGCTGCACAACCACAGGGAAACGGCAATGCTGAGGGAGATCAACACCACGCCGCTGAACAGCGTACCGCCGCCGATACGCACCCCCAGCCACAGGCTGTACGTCGCATAGCCTGCCCATGCCAGCGCATTGAGGATCCAGAAGCGGCGGGATGGCGTGGTAGCGTCCATGAGCAGCCTTGGCGGTGGAGGAAAGGGCATACGGCGGTCAGGGATGTGCGGCGAGGAAGCGGCGCACGTGCGCCTGCAGCCAACGCGGATCATCCCACATCAGGAAGTGGTAACCCTGTGCGCTCATCTCGATCTGCACACCCGGCAGCTTCGCGTACTGCGCCTGGAACTGCGCACGGGTACTGGCTTGCGTACTCCCCATCGACTGGTAAGCGGCCCAGCTGCCCAGCACCAGGACCGGCGTGTGGATGCCGGCGATGTCATCACGCAGATCGCGCACCAGCATGGAGTACATCGCATCGGCCATGCTCGTGCGATCACTGTCGCGCCCCCAACGCTGCAGCTCCGGCAGATGCTGGGTGCTGCGGGTCAGGGCTTTGGCGGTCGCATCGTTGCGTGCATTGAAGCTGGCCTCATCGGCCGCCAGCAGCCCTTCACGCAGCTGCCCGGCCATCATCCCCACGTTCTGCGCGGTGGCCTGCGGGTTCATCACCGCCGCATAGAACGGCAGCGAATCAACGATCACCAGCGGGCCGATGCTATCGGGTGCCTTCAGTGCCAGTTGCATCGCCAGCACACCCCCCAGGCTGTGACCGATCACGGCGACCTTCGACAGGTGCCGCGCCTGCAGATAGCCCAGCAGTTCGTCGCGCATCGCCGGCAGGAAATCGGCCGGCCGCGGATCGGCAGGCGCCGCACCAGCAAAACCCGGCAGTTGCACCAGATGGCACTGCACGTCCTTCAGGGTCAGGCAGGTCTCACGCCAGACCTCCGCACTGCTGTTGAGCCCGGGAATCATCAGCAAGGGACGGCCCTTGCCGAGCACCTCGACCTGCACTGCGCCTGCAACGGCGGCTTTATCGACGGCTGTGGCATGGGCCGGGCCTGAGCCAAGCACGGCCATCGCCATGCCGATCATCGCCAGCCCGGCCAAGTCCTTCATCGCGTACCAGAGTGCCTGGAAGATCTTCATCGTCTGCTCCTTCATCGCGTGGGTGGTGCCGGGATTGGGACCAGCCTGGCTTCGCTCCCGTTGCCCCGGTTGCGATTACGGAGCAACGGCCCGTCAGCGGGGCGAACGGTCGCCTGCACGGGACGGCCTGACCCCGCACATCCATCACACATCCATCTCGATGAAGAGATATACTGCTTCGCACCCGATGCCGCCGCCCGTGCCATGACCGCCATCAGCTTCGAGTTCTATCCGCCCAAGACCGACGAACAGCGCACCCAGCTGGACCGTGCCGCGGCCAGGCTGAAGGCCTATGCCCCCGAGTACGTGTCCTGCACCTTCGGCGCCGGTGGCTCGACCCTCAGCTACACCTCCGAGACCGTGCGCCATCTCAACCAGCACCACGGCTTCGACGCGGCACCGCACCTGTCCTGCGTCGGCGGTACCCGCCAGGAAATCCGCGAACTGCTCAAGCTCTACCGCGCCATCGGCTGCCGGCGCCTGGTGGCACTACGCGGCGACCTGCCCTCGGGCATGGGCTTTCCTGGCGACATGCGCTATGCCTCCGAACTGATCGCCTTCATCCGTGCCGAACACGGTGATGCCTTCCGCATCGAAGTGGGCGCGTATCCGGAAACGCATCCGCAAGCGCAGGACGCCCTGCTCGACCTGAAGCACTTCAAGGCCAAGGTCGACGCCGGTGCCGATGCCGCCATCACCCAGTACTTCTTCAATCCCGACGCCTACTTCCACTTCGTCGACGAAGTGCAGCGGCTCGGCGTGCAGGTGCCGATCACCCCGGGCATCATGCCGATCTCCAACTTCAGCCAGCTGCGCCGTTTCTCCGAACAGTGCGGTGCGGAAATCCCGCGCTGGATCAGCCGCAAGATGCAGGCCTACGGTGACGACGCCGAATCGGTGCGCGCCTTCGGCGCCGAAGTGGTGGCCAAGCTGTGCCAGCGCCTGGTCGAAGGCGGCGCACCGGGCCTGCACTTCTACACCTTGAACCTGGCCAAGCCGACGGTCTCGGTACTGAAGCTGCTGCAAGGCTGAAAAGTACGCTGCGTTATCGCAATCGGCGCTACGCTGCGTCGATGAAGCTCGTCCTGTCCCTGTTGCTGGTCCTGCTGCTGCCCGGTGTCTGCGCCGGTGTGCAGGCGCAGACCACGCGCTTGAACCGCTGCACCGATCCGCAGGGGCAAAGTGTCTATACCGACCGCCCCTGCGACAGCCTGGGCGCGCAGTCCCGGCGGCCACCGCCGGCGCCTTCCGGCAATACCCTGCAACGCGACAGCCTCGGCAGCAGCTGCCCGCGCCGGCTGAGCGAACTGGTGCAGGCTTTGCACACGGCGGTCGGCATCGGTGATGTGAACCGGCTTTCTTCGCTGTACCTGTGGGGCGCGGTGTCCGATGCCGGCGCACAGCGGATTCTTGGCCAGCTGGAATCGGTGGTGCGGCGGCCGCTGGTGGACGTGGTGCCGGTGTATCCGCGCCAGGATCTGGATGAGGGCCAGGGCATCGCCTCGCAGGATTCGGAAACGGTGCCGATGCCGGCTGCACGGCGCCATCCGATCGGGTTGCGGTTGGAGCAGACCCTGCCGGGCAGCGCCACGCGTGCGGCGACCGTGCTTGGGCTGCGGCGGCAGTATGGGTGTTTCTGGATTACGTTGTGAGCGGGTGCTGCTGAACCGCCATCCACGCATGGCGTGGATCTACTGCTTGCGGTGAGGGGTCGGATCCCCTTCCAGCGGAAAGGGCTCCGACCCCGGATTCAAGCGAGGAGGTCAGAGCCCCGCGTCGCGGGATCCGATCCTGTGTATCGCGCTACGCCGGCCATAGTCCGCGGATGGCGGCGATACCCTGCCCGCCATGCCGGCGTGCCTCGACCACATGCTGCGGTGTCATGCCGCCGAGCGCATAGATCGGCAGCGAGACCTGGGCGCGCAGCGCGGCGAAGGCCTCCCACCCCAATGGCACTGCATCGGGATGGCTCGCAGTGGCCTGCACCGGCCCCAGCACGGCGAAGTCGCAGCCCAGCCGCTGTGCGGCCAGCAACTGCTCAAGCCCGTGGCAGGAGGCGGCCACCAGCTGCCCGGACGGCAGCGGCCGTTCCTGCAGCGACTGCAGCTGCTCGCTGCCCAGGTGCACGCCAACGCCGAGGGTGCGCGCCAGTTCGATATCGCGGTTGAGCAGCCACTGCACACCGCGCCGATGCGCGCGCACGGCCTGCTCGATCACGCCCTGACGCTGCGGATGCTCGGCGGGCAGGCGCAGCTGGATGCGTTGCTGCCCCGAAGCCACCGCCTGCTGCAGCTGGCCGTGCCAACGCTGCAGGCCGCCCTCATCGATGTCCGGCGCAGGGGTGATCAGGTAGCAGTCCGGCTGGCGCAGTGCGGCCACCACCGGCAGGTCAGCCGGCGGCATTGAATAACGGACCAGCTTGTCCGGCGTCACCCAGGTGATGGCCTGGCCCTCGCGTCCACGCGGGGCGCCCTTCCAGCTGCGCACGTGGCGCACTTCCAGGGTCAGGTCCTTGTCCGGGTAGCGCTGCGGCACGTCCATGATCCACTCGCCCACCTCGGCCTCGATGCCCAGCTCCTCGTGCAGCTCGCGCACCAGCGCCTGTTCGGAGGTCTCACCGGGCTCGCGCTTGCCGCCCGGGAATTCCCAGAGGCCGGCCATGTCGCGGCTTTCGGTACGGCGGTTGAGCAGGATGCGGCCGCGGGCGTCGGTGATGACGGCGGCTACGACGTGGATCGATCGTTTCGGGGAAGGCATGGCCGAAGCATGCCGAAAAGCGGGGCACCGGCGCAATCGCCGGGCGCTTCAAGGCCCAGAACAGGAAAGCCCCGCTTTCGCGGGGCTCTCCGGGGGTCAGCTCAGCTGGCCGTGGCAGTGCTTGTACTTCTTGCCGCTGCCGCACGGGCACGGATCGTTGCGACCGATCTTGGGCTCGTCACGCTGCAGCTGCGCCACGCCCTGCTGGGCGGCCTCCACCTGCGCCGCCTCTTCGTCGGCGCCGTAGCCGCCAGCGTCCTGGTGCTGGAACTGCGACTGGCTCAGGCGGGCTTCCACCTGCTGCCGCTCGGCCGCTTCCAGAGCCTGCACTTCCTCGTCGCTGCGGATGCGCACGCGGGCCAGCAGGGTCACTACTTCGCGCTTGACGTTCTCCAGCATGTCCGAGAACAGCTCGAAGGCTTCCTTCTTGTATTCCTGCTTCGGCTGCTTCTGCGCATAACCGCGCAGGTAGATGCCCTGGCGCAGGTAATCCATGCGCGCCAGGTGCTCCTTCCAGCTCTGGTCGAGCACGGTCAGCATCACGTGCTTCTCCAGCGCGCGCATGGTCTCTTCGCCCACGCCCGCTTCCTTCTCGGCGAAGTGCTGGTTGATGCGCTCCTGCACCTTGGCGGTGATGCCTTCGGCGTCCAGCTCCTCGTGCGACTTGACCAGATCGGTCAGCGACATGTCCACACCGAAGTCCGACTGCAGCGTGGCTTCCAGGCCACGCAGGTCCCACTGCTCGTCCACCGAGTTCGGCGGCACGAAGCGGGCGACCACGTCGAAGATCACGTCGTCGCGGATGCCATCGACGTTGTCCTTCACCGACTCGGCGTCAAGCAGTTCGTCGCGCTGGGCGTAGATCACCTTGCGCTGGTCGTTGTTGACGTCGTCGAAGTCCAGCAGGTTCTTGCGGATGTCGAAGTTGTGGGCCTCGACCTTGCGCTGCGCCTTTTCAATCTGGCGGCTGACCAGACGGTCTTCGATGACGTCATCTTCCTTCATGCCCATCATGCGCATGGCCTTCTGCACCCAGTCGGAGGCGAAGATGCGCATCAGGTTGTCTTCCAGCGACAGGTAGAAACGGGACGAGCCCGGGTCACCCTGGCGGCCCGAACGGCCACGCAGCTGGTTGTCGATACGACGCGATTCGTGGCGCTCGGTGCCGACGATGTGCAGGCCGCCGGCCGCCTTGACCGCGTCATGGCGCTTCTGCCACTCGGCCTTGACCGCTGCCTTCTGCTCGTCGGTCGCGCCTTCGCCCAGCTCGTGGATTTCCGCTTCCAGCGAACCGCCCAGCACGATGTCGGTACCACGACCGGCCATGTTGGTGGCGATGGTCACGGCGGCCGGACGACCGGCGTTGGCGACGATGGTCGCTTCGCGGTCGTGCTGCTTGGCGTTGAGCACTTCGTGCTTCACACCCGCCTTGCGCAGGTGCTCGGACAGCATTTCCGAGGTTTCGATCGAGGTGGTACCCACCAGTACCGGCTGGCCGCGCTTGGCGCACTCTTCGATGTCGGCCAGCACCGCATTGAACTTGCCCTTGCGGTTGAGGAACACCTGGTCCGGGCTGTCCTTGCGGATGGTCGGGCGGTTGGTCGGGATCACCACCACTTCCAGGCCATAGATGCTCTGGAATTCGAACGCTTCGGTATCGGCCGTACCGGTCATGCCGGACAGCTTCTTGTACATGCGGAACAGGTTCTGGAAGGTGATGCTGGCCAGCGTCTGGTTCTCGCGCTGGACCGGCACGCCTTCCTTCGCTTCCACCGCCTGGTGCAGGCCATCGGACCAGCGGCGGCCGGCCAGGGTACGGCCGGTGAATTCGTCGACGATGACCACTTCGCCATCGCGCACGATGTAGTCCACATCGCGCTGGTAGATGGCGTGCGCGCGCAGGGCGGCGTTGAGGTGGTGGACCACGGTCAGGTTCTGCGCCGCGTACAGGCCTTCGGTCTCGGCATCGAGGATGCCCGCTTCCACCAGCAGCTGTTCGGCGTGCTCCATGCCCGCTTCGGACAGGTGCACCTGCTTGCCCTTCTCATCGACCCAGAAATCGCCTTCGCCGTCTTCCGCTTCCTGCTTGACCAGGTTCGGCACGATGCGGTTGACGCGGATGTACAGCTCCGGGGAATCGTCGGCCGGGCCGGAGATGATCAGCGGGGTACGCGCTTCGTCGATCAGGATGGAGTCGACTTCGTCGACGATGGCGTAGTGCAGGCCGCGCTGGTAGCGGTCAGCCTTGGACAGCGCCATGTTGTCGCGCAGGTAGTCGAAACCGAATTCGTTGTTGGTGCCGTAGGTGATGTCCGAACCATACGCTTCGCGCTTGTCGCTGTGCGGCATGCCCGGGTAGACCACGCCTACGCTCAGGCCCAGCCAGTTGTACAGCTTGCCCATCTGCGCGGCATCGCGGCGGGCCAGGTAGTCGTTCACGGTGACCACGTGCACGCCCTTGCCTTCCAGCGCGTTGAGGTACACCGGCAGGGTCGCCACCAGGGTCTTGCCTTCACCGGTGCGCATTTCTGCGATCTTGCCCAGGTGAAGCACCATGCCACCGATCAGCTGCACGTCGTAGTGGCGCATGCCCAGCACGCGGCGACCGGCCTCGCGGCAGACCGCGAACGCTTCGGGCAACACCTTGTCCAAGGCTTCACCACCGGCGATGCGCTGCTTGAACTCCGGCGTCTTGGCCTGCAGCTGCTCGTCGGAAAGCTTCTCGATCTCCGGCTCCAGCGCATTGATCTTGGCGACGATGCGGTTGAGCTGGCGCAGCTGTCGTTCATTACGACTGCCAAATACGCGGGTAAGCAGGCTGTTGATCATTGAGGGAACCGGGTTGGATGGAAATGCCGCACGGCTCCGGGAAGGATCCGTCCGCCGCAAACGAATCAGGGCGCCTGGCGCCCTGTCGATGGCAACACCCATTGTAGCTTGGGATGGGCCGCTGGGGTTTCAACCCTGTGGCGGCATTGGCATCCGAACATTCCGGTAGTGCCGGCCGCTGGCCGGGTACGCGTCAGCGCATGCGCGCTGGCGCTCCCACGCTTCGCTGCGCGAACCGCGGGCCCCGCTTACCTGGTCTCCACACCCCCGCGCCTACGGCGCTGCCCCCGTACTCCGGGGGCGGTAGTGCCGGCCGCCGGCCGGCACCCCAAAGCGGAATCAGCCGCGGGTGATGCGCCCGACCGGGGTATTGCCGCCATCGCCGAGGAACTTGCGCGGGTTGACCACGTTGCCGTTCTCCCACACCTCGAAGTGCACGTGGGCGCCGGTCGAACGACCGGTGGAACCGGCCTTGGCCACTTCCTGGCCGGCACGGACGAGGTCGCCGACCTTCACCACCAGGCGCGAATTGTGCGCGTAGCGGGTGACATAGCCATTGCCGTGGTCCACATCGACCACGTTGCCGTAGCCGCCCTTGACCCCGGAGAAGCTGACCACGCCGTCGGCCACCGACATCACCGGGTCACCGACGCGGGCGTGGAAGTCCATGCCCTTGTGGGTGGCGGCACCGCGACCGAACGGGTCGGCACGGGTACCAAAGCCGGAGGTGACGTAGCTGTTGCGGATCGGCATGCGCGAGGGCACGGCGTTCTGCTGCAGCTGGTGGTCGAACATCAGCGATTCCATCACCGACAACTGGCGGCCTGAAGCAGCAAAGCGCTGCTCCAGCACCTGTAAGTCGGCGTTGACGTCCTTCACCGGAATGTCGGCGGTCGGGCCGCCGGCATCGCCGTCACCGAGGCCGGGGGTCTCGTTGAAGTCGAATTCGCCGTCTTCCAGCTTGCCCATCTGGGTCAGTCGCTCGCCCAGGGCGTTCAGGCGGGTGGCCTGCGCCTGCAGCTCGCCGAGGCGGGCAGCCAGCGCGTTGACCTGGGTCTGCGCATCGCGCTGGACCTTGGCCAGCTCGGCCTCCTGGCGGTCGACCTTGGCCTGCAGGCGCGAGTCATTGAGCGCGCTGACGCCAATTCCACCGGCAAGGCCGATAATGCAACCTGCGCCGAGCACGCTGCCCAGCAGGGCTCGGGGGCGGTCCTCGAAGTAGAACCGCAAACGCGTGAGCGCCGATTTGGCCTGTCCTTCACGCGTTTTGATTACGATCTTTTTGAATGCCATCAGTGAGTTTTCATGTCTGAGCCGAAATCCAGCGTTCGTCCCGCATCCCGACCGAAACCGGCCCTGGATGCAGTGATGGCGGACAAAAGCGGGAACCCGCTGCGGCGTGCCCTATGGCTCGACGCGCTGGACCGTCAGTTGCGCCCCCAGTTGCCGCCACCTCTGCGCAGCCGTTGCCGGCTGGCCAATGTGGACGGGGAACACCTCGTTTTTCTCGTCGAGTCCCCGGTCTGGCATGCCAAGTTGCGGCTTGCCGAAGCCCAGTTGCTCGACGCGGCCCGGTCCATCGGGCTGAAGGCCACCAAGGTGACCGTCAAGACTGCGTCTCCCACTCCCACGCGCTCCCCAGCGCTCGACAACCGGAATGGACCCCACGCAGTTTCAGCCGCCACGCACAAAGGGCTACGCGACGCCTTGGCAGCTCTGCAGGACCTTCCTTCGAAACCGAAGCGGGAAACCTGAAAGCAGCGGAGCGTCCTGCTCCACTCCCCGTCGCGCGTGTCACCGCAGCGTGAAACATTTCGGGGGCCGGGTCGCATCCTAGCTGGCCCCGGTGGGCCAGTCGTTAGATTGTTGTTAAAACAACGTTAAATTCAGGCTTCGGATCCAACAGGTTCACAAAACCGTGACCTCGGCCCCGCCGTCGCGTCACCAACTGCGCCAGTGCGTCAAACAACGCCGGAAACGCAGACGCCGCCCTGGAAGGCGGCGTTTTTGCATTCAAATTCAACAACTTGTGAAATCAGGCATAGGCCGGTGTGGCGTACACCACCGGGTCCGGCACGGCCGGCGAGTCGTAAGTGACCCATTCCCAGGCAGTGGCATCGGCCATCAGCGCCCGCACCAGCTTGTTGTTGAGCGCGTGGCCGGACTTGAAGCCCTCGTAGGCACCCAGCACCTGGCCGCCGGCCAGATAGAGGTCGCCGATCGCGTCAAGAATCTTGTGGCGCACGAATTCGTCGGCGTAGCGCAGGCCGTCTTCGTTGAGCACGCGGAACTCGTCGAGCACGATGGCGTTGTCCATCGAACCGCCCAGGCCCAGGTTGCGCTCGCGCATGTATTCCAGGTCGCGCATGAAGCCGAAGGTGCGCGCGCGGGAGATTTCCTTGGTGTAGGCCATCGTCGAGAACTCGATTTCCTGGCGCGACTGCTTGGCCGGGATCATCGGGTGGTCGAACTGGATGGTGAAGCCCAGCTTGTACCCCTCATACGGGGTAAAGCGGGCCATCTTGTCGCCCTCGGTCACTTCCACGGTCTTCAGCACGCGGATGAAGCGCTTGGGCGCATCCTGTTCGACGATGCCTGCCGACTGCAGCAGGAACACGAACGGGCCGGACGAACCGTCCATGATCGGCAGCTCGGCCGAGGACAGTTCGACGATGATGTTGTCCACACCCAGGCCGGCCAGGGCCGACATCAGGTGCTCGACGGTCTGGATCTTGGCGTCATTGCAGGTCAGGCCGGTGCACAGGGTCACTTCGGTGACCAGTTCGGCCTTCGCAGGCACTTCCACGACCGGATCCAGGTCCACGCGCCGGAACACGATGCCATGGTTGACCGGCGCCGGACGCAGGGTCATGTAGACCTTGTCGCCGCTGTGCAGGCCTACACCGGTGGCGCGGATCGTGTTCTTGAGGGTGCGTTGCTGGATCATGGGGGACGACCGGAAGTGACACAGTAGATTAACACGCAGGGTCCCCTACCCCGGCTGAAACGCCGGTGGGACGCGCGTGAAGCAGGGCGGCCGGGCCCATCCTGGCCCGGCGCCCGCGTTTTCAGGACATGGTGACGCAACCCGGGGGGGACAAGCCCCGAGCAGCGTCGATCAGTCCGCCTGGCGGCGCAGGAACGCCGGGATGTCCAGGTAATCGTTCGGCAGTTCCGCCGCGGCCGGGGCCGAGGAGGCCGGAGCCGACGGGGAGGAAGCTGCCACGCTGTCGCTGCTGGCACGACGCAGGCCCAGGCCCATGCCGCCGACGGCCTTGGACACGGCGTCGCCGCCGTTGTCGAACTCGCCGAACTCCGGCTGGCCGGTGGTGGCGTTGCGGACCAGCTTGATCGGTGCACGCTCGCCCGGACGCTGGGTCTTGCTGGCCGAGACGCGGTTCAGGCCCGTGGCGACCACGGTCACGCGCACTTCGTCCTGCATGTCCGGATCGAGCACGGTACCCACCACCACGGTCGCGTCTTCCGAAGCGAAGCCATCGATGGTGCGGCCGATCTCGTCGAACTCGGCCATGGTGAAGTCGGCACCGGCGGTGATGTTGACCAGGATGCCGTTGGCGCCTGCCAGGTTCACATCGTCCAGCAGCGGATTCTGGATGGCCGACTCGGCCGCGGCCTGCGCGCGGTCATCGCCGCGGGCGGTACCGGTACCCATCATCGCCAGGCCCATTTCGGACATGACGGTGCGCACGTCGGCGAAGTCGACGTTGATCAGGCCCGGACGCACGATCAGGTCGGCGATGCCCTGCACGGCGCCCTGCAGCACGTCGTTGGCGGCACGGAAGGCCTGGATCATGGTCGCGTTGCGACCCAGCACGGTGATCAGCTTCTCGTTGGGGATGGTGATCAGCGAGTCGCAGTGCTGGCTCAGTTCTTCGATGCCCTTCAGCGCGACCTGCATGCGGCGGCGGCCTTCGAACGGGAACGGCTTGGTGACCACGGCCACGGTCAGGATGCCCATTTCCTTGGCCAGCTGTGCCACCACCGGCGCAGCGCCGGTACCGGTGCCACCGCCCATGCCAGCGGTGATGAACACCATGTCCGCACCCTGCAGCGCGTCCATGATGCGCTCACGGTCTTCCAGCGCAGCCTGGCGGCCGACTTCGGGGTTCGCGCCTGCGCCCAGGCCCTTGGTGACATTGGTACCCAGCTGCAGCTGCAGCTTGGCACCACAATTCTTGATGGCCTGCGAGTCGGTGTTGGCGGTGATGAATTCCACGCCATCCACTGCCGAGTTGACCATGTGCGCCACGGCATTGCCGCCGCCGCCGCCCACGCCAACCACCTTGATCACCGCATTGGGTGCCATCTTTTCGATCAGTTCAAAATGCGCCATGTCCGTGTCCTCGTTGTATCCGCTTGTCGGTGGCATGGACGGTCGGGCCTCCTGCCTTCGCGTGTCATGTTGCCGTTGCGGCTGTGTGGGTTGTGTGTTGCGTTGTTGCGTCGTGATGCGGGTACTGCGGGTGTTGCGACCGGGCTTCGCCCGGGTGTTACAGGTGCCGCGTCAGAATTCGCCGCGGAACCAGGTCTTGAGCTTCTTGAACATGCTTCCGGCGCGGCCGGTCGGCAGCGACGGCCGGCGCGGATGCTCGATCTGGCTGCCCATCAGCAGCAGGCCCACGCCGGTGGCATGCACCGGGTTGCCCACCACTTCGCCCAGCCCGGTAACGTGCTGCGGGATGCCCACGCGTACCGGCATCTGCAGCATTTCCTCGGCCAGTTCGACCACGCCTTCCATCTTCGAGGCACCACCGGTCAGCACCATGCCGGCGCGCACCAGTTCCTCGAAGCCGGAGCGGCGCAGTTCGGCCTGCACCATTTCGAAGATCTCTTCGTAGCGGCCCTGCACGGCCTGCGCCAGCGCGTGGCGCGGCATGCGGCGCGGCGGACGATCACCGACCGACGGTACCTGGATGCTTTCCTCGGCAGTGGCCAGCTGGGCCAGGGCGCATGCATAGCGCACCTTGATCTGCTCGGCTTCCGGGGTCGGCGTGCGCAGCATGTGCGCGATGTCGTTGGTCACGTGGTCGCCGGCGATCGGCAGCGAGGCGGTGTGGCAGATCGCGCCCTGCACGAACACTGCGATGTCGGTGGTGCCGGCGCCCATGTCGACCAGCACCACGCCAAGCTCGCGCTCGTCGGCGGTCAGCACCGCCACGCTGGACGCCAGCGAGGACAGCACCAGGTCGTCCACCTGCAGGCCGCAGCGCTGCACGCACTTGCTGATGTTGGCCGCGGCCGACTGCGCGCACACCACCAGGTGCGCATGCACCTCCAGGCGCACGCCGGTCATGCCGACGGGGTTGCGGATGCCTTCCTGCGAATCATCCAGCACATACTCGCGCGGGATCGCATGCAGGATCTTCTGGTCGGCCGGGATCGCCACTGCCTTGGCCGCATCGAGCACGCGATCGAGGTCGCCCCAGGTCACTTCACCGTCGCGGATCGGCACGATGCCGGGCGAGTTCTTGCACTGCACGTGGTTGCCGGAAATGGAGGCATACACCGAGCGGATCTCGCAGCCGGCCATCAGCTCGGCCTCTTCGACCGCGCGCTGGATCGACTGCACGGTCGATTCGATGTCCACCACCACGCCGCGCTTGAGCCCGCGCGATTCGTGCGAGCCGATGCCGATCACTTCGATCGGGTTGCCCGGCGAATACTCGCCCACCAGGGCCACCACCTTGGAGGTGCCGATATCCAGGCCGACGATCAGCGATTTGTCACCCTTGCGATTCATGTTCTTTCCTGCGTCCTTCTTGCCGGGGTGCCCGGTGCATTGGCGGGGGCGGCCGGAGTGCCCCAGCTCAGCGTGAAACCATTGGTATATCGGAGGTCGGCGCGCTCGATCGGCGCGGCCTGGTTGGCCAGCTGCGGCAGCACGCGCACGAAGCGCTGCAGGCGCGAGCGGGCATCGTCGCGGCCGACCACCACTTCAGTGCCGTTGCTCAGCAGCAGCGACCAGCTGCCGCGCGCGTCCATCGTCAGCCGGCGCACGTCGACGCCTGCCGGCGCGAACAGCGCGCGCGAATCGTTGTACAGCTTGACCACTTCCTCGGTCTGGCTGTCCGGGCCATCCAGCTCGGGCAGCTGCAGGTCGGCCAGCTTCTTCGGCGTGGGGAACAGCTTGCCCTGCTCGGACAGCAGGCGATCTTCGCCCCAGCGCGCGAACGGCTTGTGCTCGACCAGCGTCACTTCCAGCACGTCCGGCCACTGCTTGCGCACCTGCGCGCTTTCCACCCACGGCAGTTTTTCCAGTGCGTCCTGCGCGTCCTGCAGCTTGACCGCGAAGAAGCCGGCATGCGCATACGGCAGCAGCACCTGCTGCAGCTGTTCCGGCGGCACCCGCTTGAACTCACCGTGCACGCGCAACTTCGCCAGCGGCCAGCGCTCGGCGCCGACCCAGCCATTGACCACCGCCACCACCGGCAGTGCAACCACCGACAGTGCCAACAGCCAGACGAAGATGCGCAGCACCGCGTTCATGCGTGCGATGCCTCCAGGGTCTGTTCCAGCACGCGCCACACCAGCTCTTCGAAGCTGATGCCGGCCTGCCCGGCCGCCTTGGGCACCAGCGAGTGGCTGGTCATGCCCGGCGCGGTGTTCACTTCCAGCAGGAAGAAGCGGCCGCTGCTGCGGTCACGCATCACGTCCACGCGTCCCCAGCCACGGCAGCCGGCCGCGCGGAAGGCAGCCAGCGCGATGCGGCGGATCTCGTCTTCGTCATCACCGTCCAGGCCCGGGCACAGGTACTGGGTGTCTTCGGCGATGTACTTGGCGTTGTAGTCGTACCACTGGCCCTTGGGCACGATGCGGATCGACGGCAGCGCGACATCGCCGAGGATGGCCACGGTCAGTTCGTCGCCCACCACCATCTGTTCCATCAGCAGCTGGCCGTCGTAGCGCGCGGCCAGGGCCACGGCTTCGTCCAGGCCGGCGTCGTCGGTGACCCGGCTGATGCCCACGCTGGAGCCTTCGTTGGCCGGCTTGACCACCACCGGCAGGCCGAGCTCGGCGGCCAGCGCGTGGACATTCTTTTCGGCCGCTCCCGGCATCCTGCCTCCCGCGGCACTCGTACCTCCGTGTACTTCGCGATACTGCGGGGTCGGCAGGCCCAGCGACAGCCACACCTGCTTGGTGCGGATCTTGTCCATGCTCAACGCCGAGCCCAGCACGTTGGAGCCGGTGTACGGCACGCCGAAGGCCTCCATCAGGCCCTGCACGATGCCGTCCTCACCGCCACCATTGTGGCCGTGCAGGATGTTGAACACGCGATCGATGCCGCCGGCCGCCAGCGCCTTGGCCAGCGCCGGAATGCCGTCGATGGCGACGGCGTCGACGCCGCGCGACTGCAGCGCTTCGAGCACGTTGCGGCCCGAATCCAGCGACACTTCGCGTTCGCTGGAGCTGCCACCGAGCAGCACGGCGACGCGGCCGAACACGGCCGGGTCGGTGCTGCGCAGCGGCGGGAAGTTCAGCGTGCTCACGCCTCGCCCTCCGCCTTGAAGCCTTCCACTGCAATGTGGCTGGCGACGGCGCCGATGTCGCCGGCCCCCATCATCAGCAGCAGGTCGCCGTCCTGCAGCACGTCCGGCAGCACGGTGGCCAGTTCGGATGCCTTGCCGACCACCACCGGCTCGCTGCGGCCACGCGCACGGATGGCGCGGGCCAGCGCATGCGAATCGGCGCCGGCGATCGGCTCTTCACCGGCCGGGTAGACCTCGCTCAGCACCAGTGCGTCGACACTGGACAACACCGCGGCGAACTTGTCGAACTGATCGCGGGTACGGCTGTAGCGGTGCGGCTGGAAGGCCACCACCAGGCGCTTGTCGGCCCAGCCACCACGCGCGGCGGCGAACACCGCTTCCAGCTCGCTCGGATGGTGGCCGTAGTCGTCGATGATGCGGACCTTCGCACCGCTGGCGGTGGTCACTTCGCCCAGATCATTGAAGCGGCGACCGACGCCAGCGAAGCTGGCCAGCGCACGCGCGATCGCATCCGGGGCCACGCCCAGCTGCCAGCCCACCGCCGCAGCGGCCAGCGCATTGAGTACGTTGTGCTTGCCCGGCAGCGCCAGCACCACTTCCTGGCTGGTGCCCTGCGGCAGGCGCAGGGTGAAGCGCATGCGCGAACCTTCCTGCACCACGTTCTCGGCGCGCACGTCGGCCTGCGGGCTCATGCCGTAGCTCATCACGTGGCGCGGGGTCCTGGCGGCCAGTGCGGCCACTTCCGGATCGTCGATGCACAGCACCGCCAGGCCGTAGAACGGCAGGCGCTGCAGGAACTCGGCGAACGCCGCCTGCACGCGGGCGAAATCGTTGCCGTAGTTCTCCAGATGATCGGCATCGATGTTGGTGATGATCGACATCAACGGATTCAGGCGCAGGAAGCTGCCGTCGCTCTCGTCGGCCTCGGCCACCAGCCACTGGCCACCACCGAGCTTGGCGTTGGCACCGGCCGCCAGCAGCTGGCCTCCGATCACGAAGGTCGGGTCCAGCCCGCCTTCGCTCAGCACCGCAGCGGTCAGGCTGGTGGTGGTGGTCTTGCCGTGGGTGCCGGCCACGGCGATGCCGCGGCGGAAGCGCATCAGTTCGGCCAGCATCGCCGCGCGCGGCATGATCGGAATGCGCTGGCTGCGCGCTTCCATCAGCTCCGGGTTGTCTTCGCGGATCGCGCTGGAGACCACTACGCAGTCGGTGCCCAGCACGTTGGCGGCGGAATGGCCGCGCATGATGCGCGCACCCAGCCCGGCCAGGCGGCGGGTCGCAGCGTTGTCGGCGTTGTCCGAGCCGGACACTTCATAGCCCAGCGTCAGCATCACTTCGGCAATGCCGCTCATGCCGGTGCCGCCGATGCCGACGAAATGCACGCGCGGGAATGCGCGTACCAGATCGTTGGTGTCATGCAGGCGGCGGATCATGCGCGGCCTCGCGCAGGGCAGGCGCTGGAGCGTGCCTTGTTCATACAGCTTCCTCGAGAATGATATCGGCGATGCGCTCGGCGGCATCGACCTTGGCCAGGGCACGCGCGGCTTGCGCCATCTGCATGCGGCGGGCGGGATTTTCGGACAGATCACGCAGCAGCGCGGCAATGCCGTCTGCCAGCGTTTCATCCTGCTTCAGCAACACGGCTGCGCCGCGCTCGACCAGGAACTCCGCGTTGCGGGTCTGGTGATCGTCGACAGCGGCGGGGAATGGCACCAGCACGCTGCCGACACCAATCGCACACAGTTCGGCCAGGGTCGAAGCGCCGGCACGGCACACCACCAGGTCGGCCCAGGCGAAAGCTTCGGCCATGTCGGCGATGAACGGCGTGATCTCAGCCTGCACACCGGCCTTGGCATAGGCCTGGACTGCTTCGGCGTGCAGCTTCTCGCCACTCTGGTGGCGCACCAGCACCGGCACTGCGGCACCCAGCGTGGAGATCGCCTGCGGCACGCCGGTGTTGAGCGCGCGCGCGCCCTGGCTGCCACCGACCACCAGCACGCGCAGCGGGCCGTGACGGTCGGCGAGGCGGTGTTCCGGCGGCGCAATGGCAGCGATTTCTGCCCGCACCGGGTTGCCGACGAACTCCTCGCGCGCAGCGAAGGTGCCCGGGAAACCGGTCAGCAGGCGGCGCGCGTAGCGCGACAGGATGCGGTTGGTCAGGCCCGAGGCGCGGTTCTGTTCATGCACGATCAGCGGCAGGCCATGCAGGCGCGCAGCCATGCCACCGGGGCCGGAGGCAAAGCCACCGAAGGCGACCACCGCGCGCGGCTGGCGATCACGGATGATCAGGCCGGCCGCACGCAGCGCGCGCATCAGCCGCCACGGCGCGGCCAGCAGGGCCAGCTTGCCCTTGCCGCGCAGACCAGTGATGGCCAGCGTATCGATGGCGATGTCGTGCTGCGGCACCAGGCGGGTTTCCATGGCCCCATCGGCACCCATCCAGGTGACCGGCACGCCGCGCGCGCGCAGCACGCGGGCCACGGCCAGGCCCGGGAAGATGTGCCCGCCGGTACCACCGGCCAGGATCATCACCGGCCGCGTGTTGTTCTGGACCGCGCTCATCCGAGCCTCCCGAAGGTCGGTTCGACGCGCGACTGCAGGCGGCTGGTGCCTCGTACGGCGGCCGGCTCGGTCGCTGCCGGCTCGGTGCCCTTCGGCACGTTCTTTGCCACCGGTGCAGTGGAAGGCTCGGCGGCGGCAGGACCAGCAACATCGTCGGCCGCGCCCATGCGCACAGCCTGGCGGCGCTCGGCGCGCTTGAGTTCATAGGACACGCGCAGCAGCAGGCCCATCGCTACGCAGGTCATCAGCACCGACGAACCACCCGAGGAGATCAGCGGCAGGGTCAGGCCCTTGGTCGGCAGGATGCCCAGGTTCACGCCGATCGAAACGAAGGTCTGCATGCTGATCCACAGGCCGATGCCGAAGGCGATGTAGCCGGAGAAGTGGCGCTTCATTTCCACGCAGCGCATGCCCAGCCAGAAGGTGCGGCCGACCAGCAGTGCGTACAGGGCCACGATCACGCAGGTGCCCAGGAAACCGAATTCCTCGGCGGTGACCGAGAAGATGAAGTCGGTGTGCGCCTCGGGCAGGTAGTACAGCTTCTGCACCGAATTGCCCAGGCCAACGCCGGTCCACTCGCCGCGACCGACCGCCATCAGCGCGTTGGACAGCTGGTAGCCGTCGCCCTGCTGGTCGGCCCACGGGTCGAGGAAGGAGGTGATGCGGCGCATGCGGTACGGCTCGATGATCGCCAGCGCGCTCATGCCCACCAGGCCGATCACCACCGGCATCGACATGCGCGGCATGTTCACCCCGCCCAGCACCAGCATGCCGGCGGTGATCGCCAGCAGCAGGGTGGACGAACCGAAGTCGGGCTGCAGCAGCAACAGCACCACCAGCGCACCGGCTACGCCCAGCGGCTTGAGCATCGCCGGCCAGGTCGCGTTGACCTCGTCGCGGAAGCGCACCAGGTAGCTGGACAGCCAGACGATGTAGAGCACCTTCACCGCTTCGACCGTCTGGAACTTGGAGATGCCCAGGTTGATCCAGCGGCGGGCACCGTTGACACTGCTGCCCAGGCCGGGCACGAACACCACCACCAGCAGCGCGAAGCAGCCCAGCAGCAGCATCTGGTTGTACTGCTCGATGGTCTTCAGCTCGGTACGCGCGGCGAAGATGGCCAACACGATGCCGACCGCCAGGAAGATCAGGTGGCGGTTGAGGTAATAGAACGGGCTGCTCATCAACGCGATCGAGCTGGACGCCACCATCACCACGCCCAGCCCGGTGAGCGCGATCATCGCGCCGAGCAGCCACTTGTCGTAGCTGCCACCGATGGCCTCAAGGCGTGTTGCCTGGTGCGACAGGTCATTCATCAGCGTACCTTCAACGTGGCCAGGCCGATCAGCACCAGCACGACGGAGATGATCCAGAAGCGCACGATCACGCGCGGCTCCGGCCAGCCCTTCAGTTCAAAGTGGTGGTGGATCGGCGCCATGCGGAACACGCGCTTGCCGGTCAGCTTGAACGAGGCGACCTGGATCATCACCGACAGCGTTTCGATGACGAACACGCCGCCCATGATCACCAGCACCAGTTCCTGGCGGGTGATCACCGCGATGGTGCCCAGCACCGCGCCCAGCGACAGCGCGCCGATATCGCCCATGAACACCATGGCCGGATAGGTGTTGAACCACAGGAAGCCCAGCCCCGCGCCGGCGATCGCCGCACAGATGATGACCAGCTCACCGGCGCCCGGAATCTGCGGGATCTGCAGGTAGTTGGCGAACACCGCGTTGCCCGAGGCATAGGCGAACACGCCCAGCGCGCAGGCCACCAGCACCGTCGGCATGATCGCCAGCCCGTCCAGGCCGTCGGTCAGGTTGACCGCGTTGGAGAAGCCGACGATCCAGAAATAGGCAATGGCCACGAAGCCGATGCCGGCCAGCGGCAGCGCCACCGACTTGAACATCGGGATGTAGAAGGTCAGCGCCGCCGGTACGTCGGCGGTCTGGAACAGGAAGATGCCCGCAGCCAGGCCGAAGATCGACTGCAGCAGGTACTTCCAGCGCGACTTCAGGCCGTTCGGGTCGCGACGGACGATCTTGATCCAGTCGTCGTACCAGCCGATGGCGCCGAAGCACAGCATCACCGCCAGCACCAGCCACACGTAGCGGTTGCGCAGGTCGGCCCACATCAGCACCGACAGGGTGACGGTGAGCAGGATCAGCGAACCACCCATGGTCGGCGTGCCGGCCTTGGAGAAATGGGTCTGCGGACCATCGGTCCGGATCGGCTGGCCGCCCTTGAACTGGGCAAGCTTGCGGATCATCGCCGGGCCGAGCCACAGCGACAGGAACAGCGCCGTCAACGCGGCAAGGATGGCGCGGAACGTCTGGTAGTTGAACAGCCCGAACAGGCTCTCCAACTGCTGCAACCATCGAGCCAGTTCATACAACATGCGGGGATTCCTCTCCTTGCGCCAGCAGCGCTTTGACGATCGTGTCCATGGCGCTGCCACGGGAACCCTTGACCAGGCAGCGCACGCCGGCGTGCAGCGCTTCCTTCAGCGCCTGCGACAGCGCGTCATGGGTGGTGAAATGATGTCCGCCCTCGCCAAAGGCAGCGGCGGCAGCGGCGCTGAGCGGGCCCAGCGCATACAGGCGCTTGAGGCCGGCGGCACGCGCGCGGATACCGGCCTGTGCATGCAGCGCCTCGGCGTCGGCGCCCAGCTCACGCATGTCGCCCAGCACCAGCCAGCCCTCTTCCGGGGCGGCGGCCAGTGCATCGATGGCCGCAGCCAGCGAGCCGGGGTTGGCGTTGTAGCTGTCGTCCACCAGCACTGCGCCATTGCGCAGCTGATGGGCGATCTGGCGGCCCGGCACCGGCTGCGCTTCCGCCAGGCCGATGGCCACCAGTGACAGCTCGATGCCGGCGGCCAGCGCCAGGCTGGCGGCGGCCAGCGCATTGCTGATGTTGTGGCGGCCCGGCAGGCCCAGCACCACGCCCGCCTCGCCCATCGGCGTGACCAGGGTGAAGCGGCTGCCCTGCGCACCGGCGCGGATGTCGCGCGCGGTGACGTCGGCGCTGTGTTCCAGGCCATAGCGCAGCACCCGGCAACGTGCCGGGGTAGCGATGAAATGCTGTTCGAACCAGCGCCCGTAGGCATCGTCGGCGTTGATCACGGCCACGCCATCGGCAGGCAGCGCGGCGTAGATCGCGCCCTTGGTCACCGCCACGCCGAGCAGGCTGCCCATCCGCTCCAGGTGGGCCGGGGCGATGTTGTTGACCAGGGCATAGCGCGGGCGCGCGATGTCGGTCAGGTAGGCGATGTCGCCCGGCTTGCCGGCGCCCATCTCGTAGACGGCGTAGTCGGCATCTTCCGGTGCGTCGATCACCGCCAGCGGCAGGCCGATCTCGTTGTTGCGGTTGCCCGGGTTGGCGTAGACCACCTTGTGCGCGTGCTGGGCCACCTGCTGCAGGATCGCCAGCAGCAGGCTCTTGACGCTGGTCTTGCCGTTGCTGCCGGTGATGGCGAACAGTTCGGTCGCGCGGTCGCGCTGCATGCCGGCGGCGATCTTCGCCAGCGCGCGCTCGCTGTCGGCCACCAGCACCTGCGGCAGGTCCAGCGGCAGCAGGCGCTCGACCAGCAACGCGCTGGCGCCACGTGCCTGTGCGTCGGCAGCAAAATCGTGGCCGTCGAAGCGTTCGCCACGCAGCGCCACGTACAGGCTGCCCGGGCCAAGGCTGCGGGTATCGTTGCTGACCGCGTCGATGGCCACGTCGTCGCCATGGATCTCGCCACCGGCCCAGTGCGCGATCAGCGAAAGCAGGGTGCGCTTCATGCGGCGCCCTCCCCGGCCTGCGGGCCCTCTTCCGCGTCCTGCGGCCGGGCCACTAGCGCGTCCATGCGCGTCGCCAACACACCGGCCTTCGCGGCCAGCGCGGCGGCCGACACTTCGGTGTCGTCGAAGTCATGCCGCACGCCATTCACTTCCTGGTAGGGCTCGTGGCCCTTGCCGGCGATCAGGATGATGTCACCGGCACCGGCGCGCTTCACCGCCAGGCCGATCGCACGCGCGCGGTTGCGCTGCACGGTCACGGCCGAGGCATCGGTGAAACCAGCCAGGATGTCGGCCACGATCACGTCGCCGTCTTCGCCACGCGGGTTGTCGTCGGTGACGATGACCTGGTTGGCCAGGCGCTCGGCAATGGCAGCCATCTGCGGGCGCTTGCCGGTATCGCGCTCGCCACCGCAGCCGAACACGCAGAACAGCGTGCCCTGCAGGTGGCCGTGCAGGCTGTCCAGCGCCTGTTCCAGCGCGTCGGGGGTGTGTGCGTAATCAACCACCACGGTCGGCAGGCCATCTTCGCCGCCCAGGCGGTTCATGCGGCCACGGATCGGCTGCAGTGCCGACAGCACCTCGGCGATGCGCGGCAGCGGATGCCCCAGCGCATGCAGGCTGCCGGCCACGGCCAACAGGTTGTCCACGTTGAAGCGGCCCAGCAGCGGCGACTGCACTGCAGCGCGCTGGCCGTCGATGACCAGTTCGAAACCGATGCCGCGGCCATCCAGCTGCAGCGCTTCGGCGCGCACGCTGGCACCGTCGGCACCACGCGAGCTCAGGCCGATGGCCTGCACGCCCGCCGGCAGGCCGGCGAACAGCTGGCGACCGAACGCATCGTCGAGATTGATCACCGCCGCCTTCAGGCCCGGGCGATGGAACAGCCGCGCCTTGGCCGCGCCGTAGCTGGCCATGTCGCCGTGGTAGTCAAGGTGGTCGCGGGTGAGATTGGTGAACACCGCCACGTCGTAGTGCACCGCATCCACGCGGCCCTGGTCCAGCGCATGCGAGCTGACTTCCATCGCCACCGCGCGCGCGCCATCGTCGCGCAGCTGCGCCAGCAGCGCATGCATCTGCAGCACCAGCGGGGTGGTGAAACCGGTCGGCTCGACCGCACCATAAAGTCCGGCGCCCAACGTGCCGATACTGCCACTGGGCGTACCGAGCAGATGCCAGGCCTGGGCCAGCAGCTGCACGGTGGAGGTCTTGCCGTTGGTGCCGGTCACGCCGACCATGGTCATCGCCCGCGAAGGCGCGCCATGGAACTGGTCGGCCATTGCCCCCAGACGCGCGCGCAGGTCCGGCACGGCGATGGCATCGGCCGGTGCAGGCAGCTCGGCAGGCGCGGGCGCTTCGAACAGGATCGCGCCGGCACCGGCAGCACGCGCCTGCTCGACAAAACCCAGGCCATGCGCGCCGAAACCGGCGATGGCAACGAAGGCATTGCCGGGGCGCACGGCACGGCTGTCCAGCACCAGGCCGGTCAGAACGGGATCATGGCCCGCCAGGGCCACGTCCGGAAGCAACTGCGAAAGCAACATCGAAGGGCTCATTGCGTGCCTCCCGTGGCGGGCGGCACATGGGGGTGCGCGCTGGGCAGCGCGGCATCGAATTCAGCGGCGGCATCCACCGGCAGTGCGGCTTCGGCCGGCGGCACCGGCAGCACCGAGGCCGAATGCCCGATCTTTCCGGACTGCTGGGCAGCCAGCCACGACTGCAGATCATCCAGCGGCACGTCCATCAGGCGCAGGGTGCCTTCCATCACGTTGTGATAGACCGGCGCCGACACCAGGCCGCCGTAGAACTTGCCGCCCTGCGGATCGTTGATGACGATGACGGTGGCAAAACGCGGATTGGTGGCCGGCACCACGCCGGCGAACAGCGCGTTGTAGTGGCCGCGCTCGTAGCCACCGGGGCCGGTCTTGCGCGCGGTACCGGTCTTGCCGGCCACGCGGTAGCCCAGCACCGCCGCCTGCTTGGCGCCGCCCTGGGTGACCACCGTTTCCATCATCGCCACCACCTGCTTGGCCACGTTCTCGTCGATGATCTGCTGGCCTTCGTTGCGCTGGCCCTTGACGAAGGTCGGCGCGATCAGCTTGCCGCCGTTGGCCAGCGCCGAGTACGCGGTGGCGATCTGCAGCGGCGTGACATTCAGGCCATAGCCGTAGGACATGGTCGTCTTGGTGGTGCCCGACCAGCGGGCCGGACGCAGCACCACGCCACCGGACTCACCCGGGAAACCGCTGTGCGGGACCGAGCCGTAGCCGAAACGGCGCACACCGTCGTAGAACACCTGGTCGGGCATCTTCGCGGCGACCTTGGCCGCACCCACGTTCGAGCTGCGGGTGATCACGCCGGTCACGTTCAGCACGCCATTGTTGCGCGGCACATCGCGGATGGTGAAGCGCCCCAGGGTCATGTAACCCGGGTTGGTGTCGATGACGGTGTCCTTGGTCACCGCACCGGCCTGCAGCGCGGTGGCGATGGTCAGCGGCTTCATCGTCGAACCCGGCTCGACCAGATCGGTCACCGCGCGGTTGCGGCGTGTGTCCGGCTGCGCGCTGGTCAGCGAATTGGGGTTGTAGGTCGGCAGGTTGACCATGGCCAGGATCTCGCCGGTGGTCACGTCCATGATCACCATCGAGCCGCCGGCCGCCTTGTTGGCCACCAGCGCGTTGCGCAGTTCCTTGAAGGCCAGGTACTGGATGCGGCGGTCGATGCTCAGGGTCAGGTCCTTGCCCGGCTCGGCCGCACGCAGCAGATCGCTTTCGACCGTCTCGCCCTTGCGGTTGCGGATCACCCGCTTGCTGCCGGGCTTGCCGCGCAGCCATTCGTCGAAGGCCAGCTCCAGGCCTTCCTGGCCACGGTCGTCGATGTTGGTGAAGCCCAGCACATGCGCCATCGCTTCACCCTGCGGGTAGAAGCGGCGGAACTCGCGCTGTGCGGCCACGCCCGGAATCTTCAGCGCGACCACGCGCTCGGCCTCGTCCGGATTGATCCGGCGACGCAGGTACATGAATTCCTTGTCCGACTTCTGCGACAGGCGGCTGCTCAGCTCATCCACCGACATGCCCACCGCCTGGGCCAGTTCGGGGATGCGGTCGGGCGAACGCAGCAGGTCCTGCGGATTCACCCAGATCGAGGCGACCGGGGTGGACACCGCCAACGGTTCGCCGTTGCGGTCGGTGATCATGCCGCGCGAAGTCTTGATCGGCAGCTCGCGCAGGTAACGGGCTTCGCCCTGGCGCTGGTAGAAGTCGCTGTTGATGATCTGCACGTAGGCGGCACGACCCACCAGCGACACCGAGCACAGGCCGAGTGCCAGGGCCACCCAGCGCAGGCGCTGGCGCAGGTTGAAGGCGTTGCGGGGACGGTTGCGGCCGGTCTTGCTCATGGGCGCACCACCACCACGTCGGCGGCTTCGGGGAACTTCATGCCGAGCTTTTCGCGGGCGATGCTGTCCACGCGGTTGGCTTCGGCCAGGGTCGCCTGCTCCAGCTGCAGGCGGCCGAATTCGATGTTCAGGTCATCGCGTGCACGCTCGGCGCGCGACAGCTCGATGAACGTCTGCCGGTGACGGTGACGCACGAACACGACGCCGATCGCCGAGGCCACGGTGCAGGCCAACAGGATGATCAGCAGCAGCCGGCTCATGCATCGGCCTCCCGCTTCTGGGCTACACGCAGCACGGCGCTGCGGGCGCGCGGGTTCATCGCCAGCTCTTCGTCGGTGGCCTTGATGGCGCCGCCGATCAGGTCCAGGGTCGGCACGAAGGCCTGCGCCTCGGGCAGCCGGCGGTTGGCCGGCGGTGCCTTGGCCAGGCGGTTCATGTACTGCTTGACGATGCGGTCTTCCAGCGAGTGGAAGCTGATCACCGCCAGCCGGCCACCGGGCTTCAGGCGCTCCACCGCCGCGTCCAGGCCGGCTTCGAGGTCGGCCAGTTCACGGTTGATGTGGATGCGGATGGCCTGGAAGCTGCGCGTGGCCGGATGGATCTTGTCCTTGCCGCGCGGCATCACCGAGGCGATCAGTTCGGCCAGCTCGGCGGTGCGGGTGAACGGCTGCTTGTCGCGGCGGGCCACGATGGCGCGGGCGATGCGCCGGCTCTGCCGCTCTTCGCCGTAGGTCCACAGCACGTCGGCGATCTCGCGATCTTCCACGCGGTTGATCCACTGCGCAGCGCTTTCGCCACTGTCCGGGTCCATGCGCATGTCCAGCGGGCCGTCCTTGCCGAAGCTGAAACCACGCTCGGCCACATCCAGCTGCGGCGAGGACACGCCAAGGTCGAACAGCACGCCATCCAGGCCTTCGGCGGTCTCGTTCCACTGCAGCAGCTGGGCGAAGCTGCCACGGAAGATCGACACGCGCGGGTCCGGCGCGAAATCGCGCTCGGCAACGGCAATGGCTTCCGGATCCTTGTCCATGACCAGCAGGCGTCCCTCGGGACCGAGCTGGGTGAGCACGCCACGTGCATGACCGCCACGACCGAACGTGCCATCCAGATAACGTCCGTTTTCGATCACCCTCAGGCCTTCCAGGACCTGGGTGTACAGGACCGGCAGATGCACCGCCGGCGACTGCGACACCGGAAGGTGACCGGTCTGCGCTTCTGGGCGCATCCGGGCACCCCGGCTCACAACTTCAGGTCGAGCAACCCATCACCCAGATCCTCGTCAGACAACGTCTGCTGGATCAGGGCCCGATGCGCCTGCTCGCTCCACAATTCGAATTTGTCGCCCATACCGAGCAATACCGCCTTCTTCTCAATGCCCACCGCACCGCGGTGGCTGGCGGGAATGCTGATGCGACCGTTGCCGTCCAGCTCCAGGTGGGCGGCTGAACCGACCAGCTTCTGCTGCAGCAGACGGACGACGCGCTGTGTGTTGGGTTTGGACATGACGTCGTCGCGCACCCGCTCCCACTCCGACTCGGCATACAGCCACAGGCAGCCTGACTCGAAGGGGTTGTAGGTCAACACGAGACGGTTGTTGCTGACGCGCGCAACCAGGTCGCGGTGAGCGGTGGGAACCGCCATGCGTCCTTTGTCGTCAACTGTGATGGCCGTCTCGCCCTGGAACACGACGCCTGCACCTTATCCTTCGCCCGGTGAAACATTGAACCACGAAAATCCACAAAACACCCGGATTTCCCTCTGATGCCCACCTTAGCAGCGGCCCAAGGGTTGTCAACAACTTTTCAGCAGGGAAATCGCCAGCCGCATCAATGGTTTGCGCCGATGTTTAGAGAGTTGTTCAAGGTTTATCCACAAGTTGCTGATCCGTCTCAATTTTTGAGATTGAACGGAAGTTCAGGGGTGTGGAGGGCGCGTGAAACATGGGCTGCGCATTCATCCACAACGGCCCGAAAGCGACGTCCCACTGCGCAAACCGGGCACAATGGCGCCATGTGCCTGCTTGCTATTGGCTGGTTGCACCACCCGCGCTGGCGGCTGGTGATGGCCGGCAACCGTGACGAGTTCCACGCCCGACCGACCGCGGCCCTGGCCCCCTGGCAGGACGGGACATCGGTCATCGGCGGACGCGACCTGCGCTCCGGCGGCGGCTGGGCCGGGGTGGGGGCCGGCGGCCGGATGGCGGTGGTGACCAATGTCCGCGATCCACAGGCGTCCCAGACTGGGCCATCGCGTGGCGCCCTGGTGGCCGATTACCTGCGTGGCCGCGATCCGGCAGATAGGCATATAGAACGCCTGGCCGGGATCTCCGCTGCCTATGCCCCGTTCAACCTGCTGCTGGCCGATGGCCACAGCCTGGAGTACCTGGGCAACCACCCGGCCGAACGGCAGACGCTTGGCCCGGGCGTGCACGGCATGTCCAACGGCGCGCTTGATGCGCCCTGGCCGAAGACCCGGCGGCTGATGGATGCGCTGTCGTCCTGGCTGGCGGCCGATACCGACTCGCTTGACCCGCTGTGGCAGGCCCTGGCCGATGAACATCGCCCGGTCGACAGCGACCTGCCCGATACCGGCATCGGCCTGGAACGCGAACGCTGGCTCAGCCCCGCCTTCATCCGCGGCGACGACTACGGCACCCGCGCCAGCACGGTGCTACTGATTGATGCCAACGGCCACGGCGAAATCCATGAGCGCCGCTTTGGTCCGCAGGGTGTACCCAGCGGACAGGGTCACGTCATCTTCTGACTGGAACGGTAGTGCCGGCCGCTGGCCGGCAACCTCTGCATCTTCGGGCAGGTCACGCGGTTGCCGGCCAGCGGCCGGCACTACCGGATCCAAACACCGTGCGTGGATCGCGATTGGTACATCCACGCCATGCGTGGATGGGCGTGGATGGAATGAAGGGGCGGAGCCGGCCGATAAGCCGGGTTCTGTCGTGGACAGTCATTCCTCTAGGCGTTGCGTCGCCGCAACGCTCAAGCAACCTACCCGGATCCAACGCGGGCCGCGCCAATGGATCCCTATTTGGTCTTGCTCCAGGTGGGGTTTGCCGTACCGGTCTGTTGCCAGACTCGCGGTGCGCTCTTACCGCACCATTTCACCCTTACCGGCCTTCCGAAGAAGACGTAGGCGGTATCTTTCTGTTGCACTTTCCGTCGGCTTGCGCCGCCCAGGCGTTACCTGGCACCTTGCCCTATGGAGCCCGGACTTTCCTCGGCACCCCCGAAGGGATGACGCGACTGTCTGGCCGACTCCGCCGCGCGCATTCTAGCGTACATGAGCGGTTCCTGCCCGCCGCGCTCCGGTAGCGCCGGGCCATGCCCGGCGGCCGTTGGATGCCGCGCTACGCGCTCGCCGGGCATGGTTGGATCGCTTCGGTAGCGCCGGGCCATGCCCGGCGGCCGTTGGATGCCGCGCTACGCGCTCGCCGGGCATGGCCCGGCGCTACCGGCCGTACAACGCCTTGCGCGGTGCGCCGGTCAACTCGGCCGCCAGCTTGGCCGCGGTCGACGGCGGCAGGTGCTCGCTCAGCTTTGCGTAGACGTGCCGGCCATGTGCCAGCTGCGCCTCGGCATCGTCGCCAGCGCCCTGCACCATCACCACGAACTCGCCCTTGCGCTGGTTGTCATCGGCTTCCACCTGCGCCAGCAGCCCGGCCAGGTCGCCATCGAGCACGGTCTCGAACAGCTTGGTCAGTTCGCGCGCCAGCACGGCCGGGCGCTCGCCACCAAAGATCGCCGCCATGTCGGCCAATGACTCGGTGATGCGGTGCGAGGATTCGTAGAACACCATCGTGCGCACTTCGCCGGCCAGCCCCTGCAGGCGGTCGCGGCGGCCGCTGGCCTTGGCCGGCAGGAAACCCTCGAAACTGAAGCGGTCGCTGGGCAGGCCGGCCACGCTCAGCGCAGCGATGGCCGCGCAGGCACCGGGAACCGGGCTGACCTTGATGCCGGCAGCACGCGCCGCACGCACCAGCCGGAAGCCCGGATCGCTGACCAGCGGGGTGCCGGCATCACTGACCAGCGCCAGCGACTCGCCCGCCTGCAGCCGCGCCACCAGGCGCTGGGCCAGGGCCTCTTCGTTGTGTTCGTGCAGGGCCACCAGCGGCTGCTGGATGCCGAAATGCGACAGCAACTGGCCGCTGCGGCGGGTGTCCTCGGCGCAGATGGCCGCCACCGAACGCAATACGTCCTGCGCGCGCGGGCTCAGATCGGCCAGGTTGCCGATCGGCGTGGCGACGACATACAGGGTTGGGACACTCATTTCAGCGGTACTCACGGGGCAAGGGTAGAATCCTAGCGTGTACCTGGCCAAGGCCGCTGCCCTCATCGCATGGACCCGATCATGAACAAGCCCGCC
Organism: Stenotrophomonas sp. G4; assembly: GCF_003428825.1. Classification (NCBI taxonomy): domain Bacteria; kingdom Pseudomonadati; phylum Pseudomonadota; class Gammaproteobacteria; order Lysobacterales; family Lysobacteraceae; genus Stenotrophomonas; species Stenotrophomonas sp. G4. The sequence goes on along the minus strand of NZ_CP031741.1, from coordinate 745,070 downwards.
GCACGCATCTCTGCCCTGTCGCTGTCGTTGATGCTGCTGGCCGGTTGTGCCACCACCAGCCTCGTCAGCACGCCCGAATCGCCGGCCCAGAGCCAGGCGCTGGCGCTGATTGAACAAGGCAAGCCGCGCGACGCCGCCCTGCAACTGGAAGCGCTGGCCGCAACCCTGCGTGGCGGTGCCCGCAGCAACGCGCAGGCCGATGCGGCCTGGGCCTGGCACCTGGCCGGCGACAGCGCACGCGCGCGCAGCCTGCTGGGCCAGGTGACCGCCCGCCAGCTGACCGGCGCCAGCCTGCAGCGTTACCAGCTGGCCAGCGCCGAGCTGGCGCTGGCCGACAAGCAGCCGGCACAGGCACTGGCCCTGCTGAAGGATCATGGCGACAACGTGCACCCGAGCCTGCGCACGCGCTGGTACCTGGCCCGTGCCAATGCCCTGCAGGCCACCGGCGATGCCTTCGGCGCCGCTGGCGAGCGCGCCCGTGCGCATGCCGGCCTGGCCGGCACCGCGCGCAGCGAGAACCAGGCTGCCATCTCCGGCCTGCTCGGAACGCTCGACGACGCCACCCTGCGCAGCCGCGCCGCCGCCTTGCCGGCCAATGACCCGCTCTACAACTTTGCAGGCCGTGCGCTGATTGCCCGCGGCCTGCCGCTGCCGCGCCCGTTCGATCGCGATGGCGCCGCCCAGTTCGACACCAGCAAGCGCCCGCCGGCGATGAGCGATGGCTACCGCCCGCCGGCCAAGCTGGCCGTGCTGCTGCCGCTCAGCGGCCGCCTGGCCACCGCCGCACAGCCGGTGCGCGATGGCCTGCTCAGCGCCTACTACGGCGAAACCCGCCGTCGTCCGGAGGTCAACTTCTTCGACACCGCCGGTACCCCGGCCGGTGCGCTGGCCGCGTATGACAAGGCCGTGGCTTCCGGCGCCGACTTCGTGGTCGGCCCGCTCGGCCGCGACGAGGTGGATGCCGTGTACGGCCGCCAGCAGCTGCCGGTGCCGGTGCTCGGCCTGAACCGCGGCAAGGATGCACCGCCCGCCGGCAGCGCCGGTTTCTCGCTGGCACCGGAGGACGACGGCATCGTCGCCGCCGAATACATGCGTGGCCGCGAGCGCAGCAAGGCGCTGGTGATCAACAGCAGCGACGACACCGGCCGCCGTGCCGCAGCCGCCTTCACCCAGCGCTTTGCCCAGCGTGGCGGCAGCGTCGCCGCCACCATCGCGGTCAGCGAAACGGTGGGGGATGTCAGCGCGCAGGTGCGCAACGCCGGCGCGGTCGATGCGGTGTTCCTGGCCGTACGTGCGCCGCAGGCCCGCCTGCTGGCCCCGCAACTGGCGCTGGCCGGTGCCGGTGGTGCCACCCGCGTGGGTACCTCGCAGCTGACCACCGGCAGCGGCAAGGTCGAAGAAGACGTGGCGCTGGATGGCATCATCTACCCGAACGAAGCCTGGAACGTGCGCAGCGTGTCCGGCGTGCCGTCCGCTGCCCAGGTCGCGCAGACCCTGCCCAGCGCGCGCGGCGCCGCCAGCCGCCTGTTCGCCTTCGGCGCCGATGCGTGGAAGATCAGCGCCTACCTGGACAAGCTGGCCACCGAAGGCGGCCTGGACGGCGCCACCGGCACGCTGTACCTGGACAGCAACGGCAACATCCTGCGCCAGCCGGCATGGTCGACCTTCAGCGGTGGCCGGCCGATGCCGATCGCCGGTGGTCGCTGAGCACCTGCAACGTGGCTCGGCGGTGGAAGCCGCCGCCGAGCAGCATCTGCAGCAGGCCGGGTTGCGGCCGCGCGCACGCAACGTGCGTTATCGCGGCGGTGAGCTGGACCTGGTGATGGATGACGCTGGCACCGTGGTGTTCGTGGAAGTGCGCTACCGCGCGCGACAGGACTTCGGTGGCGGCGCGGCCTCGGTCGATCCGCGCAAATGCCGACGGCTGGTGCATGCTGCACAGCTGTACCTGCAGGACCATCCCGCCGTGGCCAACGCGCCCTGCCGCTTCGACGTGGTTGAAGCCACGGGCAAGCCACCGCAGCTGCATTGGCTGCGCGACGCGTTCCGGTTGGATGATTGCTGATGGCTACCGTCCGCTCTGGTAGAGGCCGACCTTGGTCGGCGCTTCTGTGCCAACCGAGGTTGGCACCTACCAGAGCGCAGCCTGGCCGGCACTACCACGGTGCGTGACTGATGCCTTCGATCATCACCCACGCGGCGGTGCCACTGGCGTTGTGGTGCGCTGCTGATCGCGGCCGCATTCCGCCACGCCTGCTGGGCGCCGGCGTGATCGCGGCGGTGCTGCCCGACGCCGATGTACTCGCGTTTGCCCTGCACATTCCCTACGCCGATGCGTTCGGCCATCGCGGGGCCAGCCACTCGCTGCTGTTTGCCCTGGTGCTGGCCGTGCTGGCGGCGATGTTGGCGTTCTTTGGTAGCCGCCAATCTTGGTCGGCGCCGCTCAGCTCCGGTAGTCGCCGACCTTGGTCGGCGCCAGACAGCTCCCGTAGTCGCCGACCTTGGTCGGCGGTTTCGTGCCAACCAAGGTTGGCACCTACCAAGGCAGGGCCAACGGTGACATCGATCCTACAAGCGGCGGCGTTCGTGTTCGTCTGCGCCGCCAGCCATCCGCTGCTGGATGCGTTGACCGCCGGCGGCCTTGGCGTTGCCTTGGCCTGGCCCTGGAGCGACCACCGCTTCTTCGCGCCCTGGCGGCCGATCCGCGTATCGCCGTTCGCGCCGCAGTTCTTCAGCGCGCGCGGCCTGGCCACCCTGCTGTCGGAACTGCGCTGGGTGTGGCTGCCGCTGGCCGGCGCTGTCATCGCCTGGAAACTGATTCACCCCGCCCCCGCTGCCCCACGAGATCTGTCATGAGTACTGCCCTGCCCTCCGCATTGGTTGCCGAACTGTCCGCCCTGCTGGGCAGCGACGGCTGGCGCATGGATGACGGCGCACTGGAGGCGAACGCTCAGGACAATTCGTGGCGCCACCAGCGCCCGGCTGCGGTGGCATTGCCGGCAGACATCGAACAGGTGCAGGCGCTGGTGCGTGCCTGCCGCGCGCATGGCGTGGCCCTGGTCGCGCGCGGTGCGGGCACCGGCACCACCGGCGCTGCGGTGCCGTTGCCCGGCAGCATCGTGCTGTCGTTCACCCGCATGGACCGCATCCTCGAGATCCGCGCCGGTGACCGCTGCGCGGTGGTGCAGCCGGGCGTGCTCAACGGAACGCTGCAGCAGGCACTGGCACCGCACGGCCTGTTCTGGGCACCGGATCCCTCCAGCGCCGAGATCTGCAGCATCGGCGGCAACCTGGCGTGCAATGCCGGTGGCCCGCGCGCGGTGAAGTACGGCACCAGCCGCGACAACGTGCTGGGCCTGGTGGCGGTGACCGGTACCGGCGAAGTGATCCGCTGTGGCGGCGCCTACACCAAGGACGCCACCGGCTACGACCTGACCCATCTTCTGGTCGGCAGCGAAGGCACGCTGGCGCTGATCGTGGAAGCCACGCTGAAGCTGACCCCGCTGCCGGTCAGCCAGGCCGGGCTGCGTGTGCTGTACCGCGATGCCGACGCGGCCGCCTCTGCCGTCTCGCGGCTGATGTCGCAGCCGGTCGTTCCCACGCGCTTGGAATTCATGGACGCACGCAGCCTGGAGCTGCTGCGCCTCAACGGTGCCGACGTACCCGAGGCTGGCGCGATGTTGCTGGTGGAAGCCGATGGCGACCACGACACCCTGCCCTACCTGCTGCAGGCATTGGCGACCGCCGCCGAAGGTGACGGCATGATCGCACTGGACGTGGCGATGGAAGGCCGCGCGCGCGACCAGCTGTGGGCCGCACGCAAGGCCTTGTCACCCGCGCTGCGCAGCGTCGCCCCGGGCAAGATCAACGAGGACGTGGTGGTACCGGTATCGCGCATCCCCGATCTGGTGGCTGGCGTACAGGTACTGGCCCGCGACTATTCGCTGACCATCGTCACCTTCGGCCATGCCGGCAACGGCAACCTGCACGTCAACATCCTGTACCACCCGGACGATGCCGACGAGAACGCACGCGCGCATGCCGCGCTGCCGAAGATCTTCGAACTGACGCTGGCGCTGGGTGGCACGCTGTCGGGCGAACACGGCATCGGCCTGGCCAAGCGTGATTTCATGGCGAAGGCGTTCACCGCGGAAACGCTGGCGGCGATGCGCGCGATCAAGGCCGCGCTGGATCCGGATGGCATCCTCAACCCGGGCAAGGTGCTGCCGCCGGCATAGGGAATTACGCTGGTGGAGGTGCGCCTGTAGCGCCATCGTCGGCAAGATCAATCAGCAGCTGGCGGAAGCTGGGCAACAGCACGCGGTTGCCATGCCCGCTCAGGTGATCGTTGTCGAAGAACAGCGGTTCACCGTCCTGCACCGCCGAGCAGGTATCCGGCCCGCACAGCAGCGGCAGCGGATCCCACACGGTCAATGACGGGTAGCGCGCGGCCAGTTCGGCCAGCAGTGCCATCTGCGGCGCACGCAGCCGCTGCAGATCCGCGCGCGACATGCTCAGGCCACCGGCGCACGCCGGATTGCTACGGTTGAACCAGTCCGAGCAGCGATAGGCCCCGGCCTTGAACAGCGGCAGCGGTGCATCGATGACCACGTGCACGCCCAACCGCTGCAGGCGGCCCAACACACGATCGGCTTCATCGCGTGCCGCCTGCGCATGCGTGGGCGTGCGCTCGGCCAGCAATTGCCGGTACACCTGCTGCTCATCCTTGTGCTGCCAGTCGAACCCACGCAGCTCCGGCATGCGCAGCGCCGCCAGCAACACGATGTCACCCGGGCGCGCGTCGCGTTCGATGGCCGACAGGCTGTCCTCGATGAAGTCCTGGCAGTCGGCCGGGCTGGCCCGCAGCAGATTGACGAAGCTGCAGCCGCCGCGATCCTCCTGGCGGATCTCCATCCCGGTCTGTCGCGCGACCATGCTGGTCATCGTGCGGTAGGCCGCCGCATGCGAGTCGCCCACAACAAACAGGCGTCGCCCTTCAAGCGCCGGTGCGCCCACCGGCTCCAGCGGTCGCCACGCCGGGTAGCGACGCGCCTGCCATGCGTAGCCATCACGGGTGACGCTGAGCGAGATCTGCTCGTGGTACTCCACCGTCGCCCAGGCACCGGCGCCGCACAGCGCCACCACCGGCAGCGCCATCGCCAGCACCTTCGCCGGCGCCAGCCGCAACAGCGGCAGCGCGCTGCGCGGCGGACGTTCAACGTAATGGTAGGACGCGGCCGACACGGCCAGCAGCAGCACCGGATACAGCCACAGCGCAGCGCCCTGCAGCCCGTAGGTCCAGCGCAGCAGCACCAGCAGTGGCCAATGCCACAGGTACAGCGAATACGACAGGCGCCCCAGGTATGACAGCGGTGCCCAGCCGAGGGCGCCGCCGACCCGCGATTGGCCATGCCCGGCTACCGCCGCCAACAGCAGCAGGGTGCCGACCACCGTGGCCAGCACACCCGGCACCGGCATCGCCAGTTGCGGCGCGACAAGCACGCCCGCCAGCAGCAGGGCCAGGCCGGGCAGTGCAAGCACATCCCCGCGCTTGCCGGGACTGCGCGTGCTCATCCACTGGTACAACAGTGCACCGGCCGCCAGTTCCCAGAACCGCGACGGCAGCAGATAGAACGCCGCCGCCGGGGCGGCCTGCGCCTGCCAGGCCGCCCACGCCAGCGACAGCACCGTGAGCGCCGGCAACAGCACACGCGACCACGGCCAGCGGTCGCGGCCGCGCAACCAGACGAAGAACAGCAGCGGGAACACCAGGTAGAACTGCTCCTCCACGCCCAGTGTCCAGGTGTGCAGGAACGGATTGAGTTCCGCGCCGGGCGAGAAGTAGTCATCCTGCTGGCCGGCCAGTACCACGTTGCTGAAACCCACCAGCGCCGCCCAGCCGGTCTGGTCGAACTGCTCGTTGCGCCAGGCGCGGGGAATGAACAGCGCCGACAGCACGAAGGTGGCCATCAGCATCACCAGCAGCGCCGGCAACAGGCGCAGCACGCGACGCCGGTAGAAATCGAGCAGCAGCGCACCCAATGGCATGCCTGCACGCGATGCCAGCGACTGGCTGATCACGAAGCCGGAGACCACGAAGAACAGGTCCACCCCGGTGAAACCACCGGGCAGCCACGCCGCGTTCGCATGGAAGACGATGACGGCCAGCACGGCCAGTGCACGCAGGCCATCGATGGCAGCGTTGTGGGAGCGTTCGGGGTGAAGCATGCGGGCGACCGTCAGCGAGCGATCGGGCAGCATGGCCAGCGCTGGCGCAGTCATTCAATGGACAATCGCGACAGACGTGGACATCGTTCATGTCCGATCCCAGCTCAGCGCGATGGTGGAGCCGAGCCATGCTCGGCGGCTCTGCAGCCAGATCGCCTGGGGCCAGAGCCCATTGCCATGCAATGGGCTCTGACTCCGGCGTCGTGGCTTACCAGGCCATGCGCAGGCCCAGCTGGCCGCCCACGTTGCGGTAAGCATGGTCACCGCGCTGCACGCTCAGGCCGCCCCATGCGTTCCAGCGCTGGCCCAGCTTCAGCTCGGCACCGGCCTGTACTTCGTAGCGGTTGCGCGGAACATCCGCACCCAGCGTGTCACCGTTGAACTGCAACGCGCTGGTGCCGCTGCCACGCAGCCAGTTCACGCCCAGGTAGGGCTGCACCACGCTGCCCGCCGCAGTGCCGCCACCGAACACGCGCACGCCCACGCGTCCGTTCAGTCCGCCGGCATCGGCACGATCGATCACCGTGCCGTTGTGCTCCACATGACGGTCGGCGCGGAAATCCACGTACGACAACTGCAGCTGCGGCTGCAGGTACAGCTGGCTCGATTCCCCCTGCCACACATTGAAGGTGTAACCGGCCTCCAGCGACGCGCTGGTCGTGCGCGAATCGTACTGCTCCGGCTCCAGGCCGATGCCCTGCACCCGATTGTCGAAACGGCCGTACTGCACGTTCGCATCCACATAGGCGCCGTGAGTGCCCTCGCCATCCTGCAACCAGGTGCCATAAACACCCAGAGCAGTGCCACGCACGCGGCCGGTAGCGGTGTAGCCGGTCAGATCCGAAACGACGCGGTTGTCGGCGCGGCCGCTGCCCAGCATCACCCCAAAGGCCGCGTTGCCCCGACGCAGCAGATCACTGCCGATCTGCAGTACCGACGTATTGCCGTCCACCGACAGCTGGCCACCGACGGCGGTGAAATCTGCGTTGCTGCGACCTGTGCGCGCCCACGCAGTGCGCTCGCTGCCGAGGGCGCCGGTGCGATCATGCATGCGGTGGGCGAACATGCTGATGGTGGCCGACTGATTGGCCAGGTAGGCGCCGGCCTCCGGGCGCAGCACCGGCGGCGGCCGGATCGGGTCCACCGGCCCCACGCCCTCGCCACCGTCCCCGCCCTCACCCGGGCCCGGGCCTGGATCAACCGCACAACCCGGCGCCGTCGGATCGTCCTGGCACACATCGAACCACTGCGAACGCAGGTACCAGTTGCCATCCGACGGATCGGCCAGGCCGCCCTGGAACAGGAAGTACTCGTACGAGCCGCCCACCGCACGGCCGGCCAGCGCGTAGCGCGCCAGTGATGCACCGTCCACTTCGATCAACCGGATGCCATCCACCGTAGGTGCACCCACACCACCGATGTTCCTGACCACGATGCTTGCATCACCCGAGGTATCCCCTCGCACATGCAGGCGATCGATCGCGCTGTCATCGCCGGCCAGCGCGCCCTGGAACAGGAACGTGGCACCTTCGCTGTGCAGGTCGCCACCCACGGTAAGCGTGTTGAAGCGGCCGCTGCCGTCGGACAATGCCAGCCCGCTGTCGAGCACGCGCAGTTCGCCCACGGTGGCATCAGCGCCCAGTGTCCATTGGCTGGCGCCCTCGATCGTCATGGTCTGCACCAGATCCGACGCTCCCCGCCACAACGAGCCGCCAGCCAAGCGCATGTGCACATCGGACTGCGGCACCAGCCCGGCGTCCTCATCCTCGGGTGTGATGACGATGTCGCCCACCAACTGCGAATGCTCCTCCAGCACTACGTCGAAACGTCCTGCCACCGCCGCATCCAGTGCCAGGCCGATGCCGTTGCCAGCGGATACCAGCGCGCCGTTGGACAGGGTCAGGCCCGGCTCACGGCTGCTGCGCAGCCACACGCCACCGTGCTGCGCGCTGACCAACGAGCCACCATCGATGCGCATGCGGCCGTTGTCATTGATCACCGCCGCCCACGCGCCTTCGCCTTCGGTACGAACGTGGGTGTTGGTCAGCGTCATTTCGCCGACCCCACCGGACAACACGCCGTGCGAGTTGACGCCAGTGGTGCGCACCACGCTGTCGGCCAGGTGCACGGTACCGCCCAAGCGCGCGATGGCGCCGATGGCGCCGGGGCCTTCGGTCAGGATGTCGGTTGCGCTTGCAGACGCTACCGGGCGAGCGCTGGCGCCGCCCTCGGCATACAGGCCATGGCCGTTCTGGCCGAGGGTGCGCAATCGGCTGCTGGCGATCCGTGCAGTGCCACCCAGTACCGAAATCGCCTGCCAGTAAGTACCGTCGGCGGTGATCTCCGAACCCTCCACGTCCAGCTCCCCGTCGCTCATCAGCCGAATGCCCACGCCATTGCGAGTGGTAATGGACGAACCCGCCACCTTGGCCACGCCGTCGCGCTGGTTGATGTCGATGCCCGTGCTCTCACTGAGCAACTGGCTGTTGCGCATCGTCAGTTCAGACCCCTCGGTCATGTTGATACCGAAATGACCAGACAGCGCAACGCCATCGAGCGACAGCTTGCCGCCGCCGCTGGTTGCGAAACTGACCGCGCTGGCATTGCTGCCACGTGCATGGACACTGCCCCCACGCATTTCAACCGTGCCGCCGATGGACAGTCCTTCCCCCGAGCGCTCGTGAGTGAGATCGATGTCCACATCCTCCAGTACGACGTTTCCCACGCCCGCCAGCACCCCGCTGGCGCCGGCGCCCACGCCGTTGATCTGCACCGATTGCAGGTGAACGTCGCCACCATCCTGCACCCAGAGCCCATGCGCGCCGCCGCCCACCTCGATCCGGGTCCGCTCTGCGCTGAGGCTGCCGCCGCGCACTTCCAGACCATTGGACTGGCCGGCATTGACCTCGATCACGCTGTCGACCACGCGCGCGCTTCCATCCTGCACGAACACACCATGCGACAGGCCACCGGTCGTGGTGATATGAGCGCGATCCAGAACCACGTGGCCGTCGAGTGCTTCAGCACCGTTGGCCGCCGTGCCCTGGGTCTGGATACGGGTTCCGATGGCATGCACCTGTCCGCCGCTGGCAGCAGACAGACCTGCTGCACCGTAGCCGGTGGTGGTCACGCTGCCCTGCTGAAGTTCGATGCGACTGGCCGTGCCTTCGGCGCGTGCGGCGGCGGCACGCTGCCCCTCGGTAGTCAGGTTGACCGGTCCGGTTGGAACGATGCTTCCCCCGTTGAGGGCAAGGAACACGTAACCCGCGGGATCACCCGGCACCACCGGTTCTGTCGTGGCGTAGTCACCTGCCGCTGGCGTCTTTTCATCTCCATCGGCAATGACCTGCTGCGCAAGTGCGGGCGCGGCGGACGCAAGCGCCAGACCGAGCGCCGATGCCAAGGCATGGCGACGGGGAAGCAGAACGAACATGGCATATCTCCTGGAAAACAGGCTGCCATGCTCGGTGCACGCTGCACGCGACACCATCGAATGCGTTGCAAGATCAGCTCGCTGTGACAGCAGTCCGTACACGCTGAGCTCAGCTGAACGCATGCCCTTTCCGCCACGACTGTCAAGGCGACTTTGCAACAAATTGTATGGGAACACGTTCGCCGTGAACCGACACTGGAGGCCATTTCAGACACAAGCACTCGCAAACGACCCCTGCTTCACAGACTTTTCACCAGTCGCAGGAATATATGTCACCCCGCTGAACAGGGGTTTCCGGTTGTCATGCAGTGTCCGTCCCATTATCTCTGCAGAGGGCAAGACCATGAACCCTGAGCCTACCCGCAACGCGTCTTTCCGCCGGCATCCGTTGGCACACTGCGTAGTCCTCGCGCTCTGCATGTTGCCCCTGCCCAGTACCTGGGCCGGCGATCTGGATTTTGAGTACGCCGTGGTGCGTGACGGCGATCCCGTGGAGGAATGGCAGCTGCGTAACGGATCGGTATTGAACGTGATCGGCGGGCAGACCGATGCCATCAGCTCCACTGATTCGCTCGTGCATCTGGAGAACGCCACCATCAACCGCAGTGGTTCGCAGCAGCGTGCTGTCCAGCTGGATGGCACTGCAATCCTGCAGTCGGAAAACAGCACGTTCCGCGGGGCTGGCATCCTCATACAGGGCGAGGCGTCAGCCCATCTGATCGGTAGCCGCATTCTGGTCACCGCCGCCGATGGTCACCCGCCAGACGAGCAGCTCAGCATCGGCCTGACAATAGGTGGCACTCCCTCTGGCGTCCCCCTGCCGGGCGCGTGGTCTATTCTGGACTCCACCTACGTACGCGTGGAAGACACGGCCGCCGGCGACGACTTTTCCAGTGGCGTGGGAGTGCGCATGCAGAGTGGTCGGGTCGACGTCGTCAACGGCTCGGAAATCGATGCCGACAATGTCGGCGTGTTGATGAATGGCAGAACCTATACAACCGACACGGTGCGCTTGGGCATTGACGGTTCGACCATTCGATCAGGGCGCGGCGCCGCGATCCGTGTGGCCGCCGCCGAAGCGGCCGACTTTGACATCACCGTGGCAAACGGTGCGCAGCTGATTGCGGGCAATGGCAATCTGCTGCAGGTGGACTCTCGCTTCGGTAGCGCCACCCCGGGCGCCAGCCACGTGTATTTCAACGTGGACAATGCACGCCTGATCGGCAATCTCACGTTTGATCCCGTCAACGTCACCAATGGCTCGCTGGACGTCACCCTGCGCAACAAGGCGCAGATCGACGGTCGCTTCATCAACGTCACCAGTGCCAGCATCGACAGCGACAGCACCTGGCTGATGACCGGCGACAGCAACGTCGGCCACCTCGCGCTGGGCAGCACCGGCACCGTGGCACTGGGCAATGCCAGTACGTTCAATACCCTTACTGTCGACAGCTTCGATGGCTCGGGCGGCACTCTGCTGTTCAACACCCACCTGGGCGATGACAGCTCGGCCACCGACAAGCTGGTCATCAACGGCGATGCCAATGGCCAGGCCAACGTGCGCGTGCTCAATGCCGGCGGTGCCGGTGCGAAGACCGACCGCGGCATCGAGCTGATCGATATCGGCGGTGCGTCCAACGCGCAGTTCGACCTTGTCGGCCGTGCAGTGGGCGGGCAGTACGAGTACTTTCTGGTGAAGGATGCCAACGGCAACTGGTACCTGCGCTCGCAGACCGGTGCCGGCCCGGACCCGTGCGTGGTCGACCCCACCCTGCCCGAGTGCACGCCGATCGATCCGGTGGACCCGGTGGATCCGATTGATCCGCCGCCGCCGGTGCTGCGTCCGGAAGCAGGCGCGTACCTGGCCACCCAGTTCGCGCTGGACCAGATGCTGCGCCACACCTACCGCGACCGCCAGGGCGGCAGCACCGCCGCCACCGACGGCGTGCGCGGCTGGGCCCGTGTTGACGCTACGCAGAGCAAGCTCGGCGCGGTGGATGACCAGCTCGACCTGCGCGTGGATCGTTCGCGCCTGCAGCTGGGGCGGACGTGGGCGTGTTCGATGACGGTCGTGGTCGCGTGGGTGTGATGGGCACCGTTGCGCAGTCCAGCGCCACCTCGCGTTCGGACGTGACTGGTTTCAGCGCGCGCGGCAAGGTGGAAGGTGGCGCACTGGGCGTGTATGGCAACTGGGCCAACGACGCCATGTACGTGGATGCCAGCGTGCAGCGCGGCCAGTTCCGCAACCGCGTGCAGGGTGAAGGCCTGGCCGAGGAGCGTTACGACTCGGACATCTGGCAGTCGTCGCTGGAAGCCGGCTATCGCTTCAACATCGGCCAGATCGGCACTACCGCGCTGAGCCTGCAGCCGGAACTGCAGCTGGTGTACACCGATGCAAAGACCGACGTGCATACCGAAACCAACGGCACCGTGGTGCGTGCACTGGGTGGCAGTGGCCTGTCCGGACGCGCGGGCCTGCGCCTGCAGGGTGAAGGCCACTCGGCGGCGGGTGCCTCGGTCAGCCCGTATCTGGCGGCCAACTGGTACCGCGATGGTGCCGGTAATGGCATCGCCTTCGACGATGAAGTTCTGAAGGCAGGCATCCCGCGCAACCGCTATGAACTGAGCGCGGGTGCGCGCGTGGACTTCCGTTCCGGTTTCAGTGCGTGGGGCGGGTTTGGCGTGATGCGCGGTGACAGTGGCTACCGCGAAGCGGCGGCGAACCTGAGCGTGGCTTACATGTGGTGATCTGCTTTCTGTAGCGCCGCGCCATGCTCGGCCGCTCTTCGGTCCAACGCCCATCACCCACCGGCACAGCGCCTTGTGCCGCCCCGTGCCGTGCTGCTGTCCAGGGGCTGAACCTGCACCACACCGACCGTGGCTTTGCAACAAATTGCATGGGGCTGGCCTAAGCGCATGAGGAAAATGTGGCCATAAGAGACATCCGCTAGCGCAATTCCACCAATTTCATCTTTCATTCACATGCTCTCGACCTATACCCAACGTCGATGTCGAGAAGCAGACCCGGAAGCGCGCAGTTGCACCAGCCTTTTCCATCTGACAGGACAGCCGCATGTGCTACGCCAATAACTCCCGCGACAATCCGCGCCTTCCCCTCGCCCAGGCCGTACTGCTGGCCATCACCGCATTCGCAGCAGGTTCTGTCGAGGCGGGCGACCTGGACAATCAGAACGCCACCGTCGTTGCCGGTGACCCGGCAGAAGCATGGACACTGGTCAATGGGTCGAACCTGATCGGGCAGAACGCACAGATGAACCAGATCATCGCCGGCAGCGACTCGACGGTGACCTTGGAGGGCGGTCGCGTTAGCAGCACAGGCACAGGGGCAAACACGGTCTCGTTGTCGGGTGGTGCGCGCCTCATCAGCAACGGCACTGACTTCTACGGCGGCAGCGTCTCGCTGCAAGGAGGCAACAGCCAAGCCCACTTAACCGGCGGAAAGATCACGGTGCCGGCTGGGACTGCAGGTGGTCCCACGCCAACCGCAGGCGTCGATATCATCGCGCGTGTTGGCGATCGCGCTGGATATGCTTTGCTGGATGCCATGCAGGTACACGTCGAGGCATCGAATGATCCTACCGTTCCCGCCTACAATACCGGCAATGGCGTTCGTGTCCAGTATGGCAGCATGGACCTCGTCAACGGCTCGCGGATTTTCGGCGAGAACGCAGGCGCCTTTCTATGGGCCTACGATCCGGTCGGCGGCAGCGCCGATCTGGGTATCGACAACTCGACCGTCCAATCGGGCAAGGGTGCCGCCATCCATGTCATGCCGCTGACTGCCAGTGACTACAACATCCTTGTGGCCAACAACTCCACGCTGCTTGGCGGCGACGGCAATCTGTTGCTCGTATCCAGTCTCGCCGGGCCTATTTCCAGCCGCACCGATGTCCAGTTCACCGTTGACGACTCGCGCCTGGCCGGCAATGTGCACCTCGATCCGACCACGGCAACCAATGCCACGCTGGACGTCACCCTGCGCAACAGCGCGCAGATCGACGGCCGCTTCATCAACGTCACCAGTGCCAGCATCGACAGCGACAGCACCTGGCTGATGACCGGCGACAGCAACCTCGGCCACCTCGCGTTGGGCAGCACCGGCACCGTGGCACTGGGCAATGCCAGCACCTTCAATACCCTTACCGTCGACAGCTTCGACGGCACGGGCGGCACCCTGCTGTTCAACACGCACCTGGGCGATGACAGCTCGCTGACCGACAAGCTGGTGATCGCCGGCGACGCCAACGGCCAGGCCAACGTGCGTGTGCTCAATGCCGGCGGTGCCGGTGCGAAGACCGACCGCGGCATCGAGCTGATCGATATCGGTGGTGCGTCCAACGCGCAGTTCGACCTGGTCGGCCGCGCCGTGGGCGGGCAGTACGAGTACTTCCTGGTAAAGGACGCCAACGGCAATTGGTACCTGCGCTCGCAGACCGGCGCCGGCCCGGACCCGTGCGTGGTCGATCCCACCCTGCCCGAGTGCACGCCGATCGATCCGGTGGACCCGGTGGATCCGCCGCCGCCGGTACTGCGCCCGGAAGCCGGCGCGTACCTGGCCAACCAGTTCGCGCTGGACCAGCTGCTGCGCCACGGCTGGCGCGACCGCCAGGGCGGCGCCGCAGCGGCGGATGGTATTCGCGGCTGGGCCCGGGTGGACGCTACGCAGAGCAAGCTCGGTGCGGTGGATGACCAGCTCGACCTGCGCGTGGACCGCTCGCGCCTGCAGCTGGGGGCGGACGTGGGCGTGTTCGATGACGGTCGTGGTCGCGTGGGTGTGATGGGCACCGTTGCGCAGTCCAGCGCCACCTCGCGTTCGGACGTGACTGGTTTCAGCGCGCGCGGCAAGGTGGAAGGCGGCGCACTGGGCGTGTACGGCAACTGGAGCACCGATGCGCTGTATGTGGACGCCAGCGTGCAGCGCGGCCAGTTCCGCAATCGCGTGCAGGGTGAAGGCCTGGCCGAGGAGCGTTACGACTCGGATATCTGGCAGTCGTCACTGGAAGCCGGTTACCGCTTCAACATCGGACAGATCGGCAGCACGGCGCTGAGCCTGCAGCCGGAACTGCAGCTGGTGTACACCGATGCAAAGACCGACGTGCATACCGAAACCAACGGCACCGTGGTGCGTGCAGCGGGCAACAGCGGCCTGTCCGGTCGTGCAGGCCTGCGCCTGCAGGGTGAAGGCCGCAGCGCCGCCGGTGCCTCGGTCAGCCCGTATCTGGCGGCCAACTGGTACCGCGATGGTGCCGGTAATGGCATCGCCTTCGACGACGAAGTGTTGAAGGCCGGCATCCCGCGCAACCGCTATGAACTGAGCGCGGGTGCGCGCGTGGACTTCCGTTCCGGGTTCAGTGCGTGGGGCGGGTTTGGGGTGATGCGCGGTGACAGCGGCTATCGCGAAGCGACGGCGAACCTGAGCGTTGCTTACAAGTGGTGATGTAAACACGAACGGCGCCGGAGAGATCCGGCGCCGTTCTGCTTTCTGTAGCGCCGAGCATGCGCTCGGCTCCACAACAAATGTCGCAACTGGCACGCGCAGGCGTGCTCGGCTTCGCGCAGCGCGTTCGATATGCGTCTGCAATGTTTTCGAAATTGAAACTTTTCTGATTGGTATAGCAGCACCTGCATGCACATCATGGCGCGCCACCGACAACGGGTGGCACGGGCTTGCAATCCCGTTGGATGAGTGTGTTGTTTACGCTTGCCTGTCGGCGTCGCTCTTTCCTTGTTGAGCGGCGTCGGCAGGCAATCCGTCCGTGCCCTATGGCGGGCGGTGCGTGGGGGCCTCGTGCCCGCCGGCGTTTCACACTTGTCCCCGGTATTGCAACCACGCATCGTCCGCCGCCCTCGCCCAATGCGAGGGCGGCCCCTTGCATCACACTCAAGGACGCCGCCATGACTTCTTCGCTCTATCCCTATCTGTTCGCCACACTCGGCGACGCCGTCGAGCGCCTGCCAGATGATTTGGCAAAAGCACTGGAAACCACACTGGGCAGCACGATGCGCGCCCACGCCGACGAAGGCATCACCCTGCTCGGCTGCCTGCAGCGCATCCGCCACGTGGACGCCGCCGATGGCCAGCCGTGGCCGGACAAAGGACGCAAGCAGTGCTTTGGCTTCGCGATGGCACGCATCGACCGCGCCAATGCCGGGCTGACCTTGCTGCTGGAACTGCTGCACGCCATCGAGCGCGTACGCGTGGACGGCGATGCCGACCAGCAGGTGGGCGATGACGTGCGCGAAGGCTTGCTGCTGGCCTGCCGTGGGCTGGCCGAGTATGTGGATGTGCAGTTGCGGGTGGCGTAAGCAGGGCTGCCGCACGCGCCGGCCCTGCCCTTGGTAGCTGCCAACCTTGGTTGGCATGGCCGCAAGGCCATATGCAGGACGAGACGGCGTGCCAACCAAGGTTGGCACCCACCAGGACAACGCGGTAGCGCCGGGCCATGCCCGGCGTTCTCGTGTGTCAGGCGAAATGCTCGTATCCGCTCGGGCCGTCGTGGCCTTCGGTGTGCACGCCCTGCCCTTCCATGATGCGGCCGATGCGGGTGATCGGCACGTCCAGCGATTCGGCCACGTAGTGCAGCGCGTCGCGCTGGTCGGCGGCGGCGGTGAAGCACAGTTCGTAGTCGTCGCCGCCGTGCAGCGCGCAGTCACGGGCGCCATCACGGCCGAGCAGTTCGCGCAGTGCCGACGACATCGGCAATGCATCGGCGTCGACTTCGGCGCGCACACCGCTGCGTGCGGCGATGTGGCCCAGGTCGGCCAGCAGGCCATCGGAGATGTCCACGGCGGCATGCGCGAATGCACGCAGGCGCAGGCCCAGGGTGACGCGCGGGGTGGGACGCAGCAGACGCAGGCGCAGGGTTTCGTAGTCGGCCAGCAGGGTGGCGGCGGTGACGTTCAATGCGCCCTGCTGCCACAGGCGCAGGGCACCGGCAGCATCGCCGAGGGTGCCGCTGACCCAGATGTCATCGCCAATCTGTGCGCGATCACGACGCAGGGCCTGGCCGCGGGATACCTGGCCCATCGCGGTCACCGACAGCGACAGCGGGCCACGCGTGGTGTCACCGCCGATCAGGGCGATGTCGTGCTGGTCGGCCAGGGCGAAAAAGCCATCGGCGAAGGCATCGATCCAGTCTTCGCTGGCCTCGGGCAGCGACAGCGCCAGCGTGCACCAGGCCGGGCGCGCGCCCATCGCCGCCAGGTCGGACAGGTTGACGGCCAGCGTCTTCCAGCCGATGTCGAACGCCGGGGTCTCGGCCGGGAAATGCACGCCGCTGTTGAGCGTGTCGGCGGTGACCACCAGTTGCTCGTTCGGGCGCGGCTGCAGCAGCGCGGCGTCATCGCCGATGCCGAGCACGATGTCGTCGCGCTCGACGGTGCGGGCGCGGATACGGTCGATGAGGGCGAATTCGGCCAGGGACATGGGGCGCTCCCGCGTTTGTACGTGCCGCGCCGTGCGCGGTGGGCGGTAGTGCCGGCCGCTGGCCGGCAACCTCAGAATCCCTGCAGTTGCCGGCCAGCGGCCGGCATTCCCACAGGTGGGTCAGTGACCCGATTCGACCTTGCGCCATTCCACGGCGGCACGATCCAGCACGCCGTTGACGTAGGTGTGGCCATGTTCGGAACCGAAGCGCTTGGCCGATTCGATGGCTTCGTTGATCACCACGCGGTACGGCACGTCCAGGCGGTAACGCAGTTCGTAACCGGCCAGGCGCAGCACCGCGCGTTCGATCGCGTCCACTTCGTCGATGCCACGGTCCAGGTACGGGCCGAAGGCTTCGTCGATGTCGCGACGGTTGTCGAGCACGCCATGCACCAGCGCTTCGAAGTACGCCAGGTCGGCGATTTCGCGGGCCTGTTCGTGGGCGAACTGGGCGATCAGCGACTGTGCGTTGCCGCCGGAGATCTGCCAGGCATAGATGGCCTGCACGGCACGACGGCGCGCGCGCGAGCGCAGCACCGGATCGATGCCATCGCGGCGGACGGGTTTACCGGAGGGCTTGCCCTGGGTGTTCTTGTTCATGGCAGCTGCTCCAGAAGGTTGACCATTTCCAATGCGGCGAGTGCGACTTCCTCGCCCTTGTTGCCGTGGCTGCCGCCTGCGCGGGCCTCGGCATCTTCCACGCGCTCCACGGCCAGCACGCCGTTCAGCACCGGCACGCCGAAGTCCAGCTGGACGCGCATCAGGCCTTCGGCACAGCGGTCGGCCACGTGTTCGTAGTGGCGGGTGTCGCCACGGATCACGCAGCCCAGGGTGAGGATGGCGGCGTGTTCGTGGGCGGCGGCCAGGCGCGCGGCGACCAGCGGCAGCTCCCAGGCACCCGGCACGCGGATCACGTCGATGTTGGCTTCGGCAATGCCGTTGCCGGCCAGGCTCTGGCGGGCGCCAGCGACCAGCACATCGGTGATGCGGGCGTTCCAGCGGCTGGCCAGGATGGCGAAGCGCGCCGATTCGGGAGTGCGAAGATCGCCTTCGTAGTGGCTCATATGCGGCTTGGGATTCGATTAAGGGGTAATTCTACCGTGGATGGGCCCCGGCCGTGGCTGCTGCCCCCGTGTGCCAACCGCTGGCTCTACACCCCGGGTAGTGTCGGCCGCTGGCCGGCAACTGCAGTTCCCTGAGGTTGCCGGCCAGCGGCCGGCACTACCGGTTATCGGGTGGCCAGCATTACCGCGGTTGCCGGCCAGCGGCCGGCACTACCGGTCATGGGGCGGCCGGCGAAGCGGTCACGGGGTAACCGTCTCCACCACTTCCAGGCCATAGCCGGCCAAGCCGACCTGGCGGCGGGGCGTGCCCAGCACGCGCAGCTTGCCCAGGCCCAGGTCGGACAGGATCTGCGCACCAGCACCGTTGCGGCGCCACTGGCCCACGTCCTTGTCCTTGCCCGGCACCACCGGCGCCGGCTGCTGGCGCAGGCGGGCCAACAGCGCTTCGCCGTCGCGCGGGGCCGACAGCACCACCATCACGCCGCTGCCTTCCGCGGCGATCGCGCGCAGGGCATCGGTGGCCGCCACGCCGAAGTCATCACGGCGCCAGTGCAGCAGGTCGGCCAGCGGGTTTTCCACCTGCACGCGCACCAGGGTGGGCGTGTCCGCATCCGGAGTGCCGCGGACCAGGGCGAAATGCAGGTCGTGGGCGATGCGGTCGCGGTAGGTGACCAGCTTGAACGGACCGAACTCGGTGTCGATATCACGCTCGTCCACGCGCTCGACAGTCTTTTCGGTGGCCAGGCGATAGGCGATCAGGTCGGCAATGGAGCCCATCTTCAGGCCGTGCTCGCGGGCGAACACTTCCAGCTCCGGGCGGCGCGCCATGCTGCCGTCCGGGTTGAGGATCTCCACCAGCACGCCGGCCGGTTCCAGCCCGGCCAGCATGGCCAGGTCGACGCCGGCTTCGGTATGGCCGGCGCGGGTCAGCACGCCACCGGGCTGGGCGATCAGCGGGAAGATGTGGCCCGGCTGGTGCAGGTCCGACGGCTTGGCATTGGGCTTCACCGCGGTGCGGATGGTATGCGCGCGGTCGTGTGCCGAGATGCCGGTGGTCACGCCCTCGGCCGCTTCGATGCTGACAGTGAAGTTGGTCTGGAACTGCGCGGTATTGGCCTGCACCATCGGCGCCAGGCCGAGGTCGGCGGCGCGTGTGCGGGTAAGCGGCAGGCACACCAGGCCGCGGCCATGGGTGACCATGAAGTTGATGTCGCTGGCCTTGACCAGCTCGGCGGCCATGATCAGGTCGCCTTCGTTCTCGCGGTCTTCGTCATCGACGATGACCACCATGCGGCCGAGGCGGATGTCTTCCAGGATGTCGGGAATCGGGGCGAAGTTCATGCGCGGGCTCCTTCACCCAACAACCGCTCGACATAACGAGCCACCAGGTCGATTTCCAGGTTCACCGCGCTGCCCACGCCGGTGGCGGAGAACGCGGTATTGGCCACGGTGTGCGGGATCAGCGCCACTTCAAAGCCTTCGTCGTCCACTTCGTTGACGGTGAGGCTGACACCGTCCACGCAGATCGAGCCCTTCTTGGCGATGTAACGGCGCAGGGCGGCCGGCGCGGCGAAACGCCAGCGCTGGGCACGCGCATCTTCATGGATGGACAGGACCTGGCCGAGGCCGTCGACGTGGCCGCTGACCAGATGGCCGCCAAGGCGGTCGGTCGGGCGCATGGCACGCTCGAGGTTGATGACCGCACCTTCGGACAGCTGGCCCAGCGTGGTCAGGCCCAGGGTCTCGGTGGACGCATCGGCCTGGAAGCTGCCGGCGTCGAACGCGATGACGGTGAGGCAGACGCCGTTGATGGCGATGCTCTCGCCCATCTGCACGTTGTCGAACGGCAGGTTGCCGACATTGAAGGTGAAGCGGACATCGCCGCCGATGGATTCGCGTGCGGCCAGACGGCCGACGCCTTCGATGATTCCAGTAAACAAGTAACGTTCTCCGCGAAAAGTGAGCGAAAAACGCCGCAAGGCAAACAGGCGGGCGCAGGGCTGCAAAGGCCCTGTGGCACCGTCTTCTTTCATCCGGACTATGACCGTCGGCTCCGGCATTGGACCGGATCTGCTGACCCCCGGCGGGTAGGCCGGGGCGCTCGCGGGCTCGTGCTTTCGCACCTACCGCCGGTGGGGAATTGCACCCCGCCCTGAAGACGTTTGTATACCGGCGAACCGGCGCGGGCATTGTAGCAGCCCCGCTCGCGGGGCCGGGACCGTCTGGGCGGGCCACCGTTCAGTTGTCAGTTGTGACCGACTTCGCGCTATGGCAGAGGCAAGTCGCCAGCGTCTGGCCTTTCGTAAAACTTTCATTAAACTCGGCCGTCGGACGACATGAGGTCGCCACGGGCTGCCGCACAGGTGGACCGCCAATGGACTGATATTCACAGGAATTCCCATGCGCAAGATCCTGATCGTGGCCACCCTGCTGGCCGCTGCTCCGTTCTCGGCCTCCGCCGATGCCCTGAGCTACACCTACGTTGAAGGCGGCTGGACCCAGGTCAAGGTTGACGACAACAACCTGGATGATCCGAAGGTCGATGGCGGCTACGTGCGTGGCTCGTTCGCACTGGCCGAACAGGTACATGTCTTCGGCGGCTGGTCGCGCACCAGCAAGACCTATCGCTATACCGACGGCTCGCTCAAGCTTGAACTGGACCAGCCGGAACTGGGCATCGGCTACCACATGCCGTGGAGCGACCGCGTCGACTATACCGCCGACATCGCCTGGGTGCGCCAGAGCGCCGAAGTGACCGATCGCTACGACGGTCTGGGCACCGATCGCTTCAAGGACCACACCAATCTGGTGCGCGCCACCATGGGCGTGCGTGGCAAGCCCTCGCGCATGACCGAAGCCTGGATCAAGGCCGGTTACATGGACGGTGGCAATGAATTCAAGGGCACCTGGGTCGGCACCGTTGGTGGCCAGATCAACTTCACCGAGACCTGGGGCCTGGTGGGCGAAATCTCCGGCTACCGCGACGTCACCCAGTACTCGGCCGGCGTGCGCGCCAGCTTCTGATTGCCCGATCCTCGTCGTGCGATCGAACGGGCTCCGCGAGGGGCCCGTTTTTTGTTGGCCGTCGCGCGCAATACGCTTGGCTGCGGCACGCCATCGAATGCAATGGCAATTGCGCTAGGCTTGCCGCCCTCTGGAACAGGAACACCGTCATGAAGACCCCGATCCGCCGCCTGCTGGCCACCGCACTGCTGTGCGCCCCGTTGTTCGCCGCAGCCGCCCCGGCGCAGCTGAGCCCCGAACAGACCTTCGATCTGTACGCACGCGCATTGCTGGAAGACGATGCCGCCGCCACGCGCACGCTCAACGATGCATTGAAGCCGGCCTTCGACGGCCAGGACTCGGTAACGCCGGTGCCGGGCATGATGGCCCAGGCGTTGGCCGAGCCGTGGCAGATCGTGCTGGACGTGGCCGGAGTGAAGGGCGATCCGGCAGCGGCGGAAGCGATGTACGCCAAGGCGCTGAAGGCCTCGCAGTGCCGTGCCACGCGCAGCACGGTGGAAGACAACGAATTCGTGGACGACCAGAAGATCGCCAAGGTCGATTTCAGCTGCCAGCTGGCCGACCTGGGCAGCGTGCAGCCGTTGTTCCTGGCCAGCCTGACGGGTGAGGACAAGGCTCCGCGCGCGCGCTTCACCGAGGCCTATACCCAGGCCCTGCAGAGTGGCCCGCGCAAGGCCGTGACCGGCACCCTCACCTTGTACACCGCCAAGGACAAGGCCTACTGGTACAGCAGCAACTTCGATGATCTGGTGGGCCCGGTGCTGGATGCGCTGGCGCCGTTCGATGGCTGGATGCAGGACGTTGAAGCAGCCAAGGCACCGAAGGTGACCGGCGTGCCGGCCTGCGATCTGCTGCTGCAGCAGCACCGCAGCTGCGTGGCGAAGATCGCACCGGACCAGATCAGCGGTGTGGAGGCGATGACCGAAGAGTTGAAGGCCAAGACGCAGGTGATGTCGGCCGAGGAAATGACGCAGGAGTGCAAGGCACTGCGTCCGATGGCCGAGATGATGTGGACCGATGCGTGCGCGTGAGTTCACTGCGCTGAAGCGACTGGGGCTGGCTGCATTGCTGGCCCCTGCTGCGGCACAGGCGGCGCCGCCTGTGCCCACGCCCGGACACGTGTTCGAGCTGTACGCACAGGTGATCGTGCACGGCGATACCGCCGCCCAGGCCGAGCTGGGCCGCTATCTGGGTACAGCCAAGGGCCCGGCGATCGCGGCGGCGCTGGCGAGCGTAAGCCATCTGGACCAGGCGCCTGAAATGGCCGATTGGCCGCAGGCCGCCGCGGCCCTGCGCAGGCGCCAGACATCGGTGCGTTGCAGTGTCGGCAGCGTGCATCATCCGCAGGCAGACATTGCCGATGTTGACTACCGTTGCCACCTGCCGGACCTGACGGCCCTCCTGCCCGTCTATCGGCAGCACCCGGTGCCATTCAACGGACCACATCCACCGCAGATGGCGAGCGAACTGGCTACGGCGTATACGCAGATGATCGCGACGGCACCGGACCGGGAAAGGATCATCACCGTGTCCTTCGAGCGCGATCATGACGGCGGCGCTTGGCGCGTACAGAACCCGTCGCCGCTGATGGGCGAACTGGCCGATGCGTTCCTGCCGTTCTTCGAGTGGAACGAGCACCCGCCGAACTGAAAAGGGGACGGAGGGGATCAAGTCGTTCTTGCCACAAACGACTTGATCCCCTCCGACCCTTTTTTCATGGCCGCAGCAGCAACCGCAGATCCTCACCCACCTGGCGCTGGTCGACCACGCGCAGGCGGCGCTGTTGGTCCATCACCTCGATGCCGAGGTCGGCCAGCAACGGGCGGCCGCTGTCGCCCAGCAGTGTTGGCGCCTGGTACATCAGCAGTTCGTCCACCCAGCCACCACGCACCAGCGCGCCGGCCAGCGTTGCACCGGCTTCGGTGTGCACCTCGTTGATGCCGCGCTCGGCCAGCAGTGCCAACACCGCGCCCAGATCAAGGCGACCGTGGCGGACGGCTACGCTGGCAAAGGCCGCGTCGGCGGCGTCGGGCGGACTGACCATTGCATCGTGCAGGTACAGCGTGGGCGCCCCACCCTCGCGCACACGGCTGCATTCCAGCGAGCGCAGGCGGGAATCGAGGACGACGCGCAGTGGCGGCATGACTTCAGTGTCAGCCAGGCGCACGGTCAGCATCGGGTCGTCGGCGATGACGGTGTCGGCGCCGGTGAGGATCGCGCCAGCGCGCGCGCGCCAGTGCTGCACATCCTCGCGAGCGGCGGGGCCGGTGATCCACTTCGAGCTGCCGTCGGCCATCGCGGTACGGCCATCGAGGCTGGCGGCCAGTTTCACCCGCAACCACGGACGACCGCGCTCCACGCGCGACAGGAAGCCTTTGTTGAGTTCGCGCGCCTGCGCGGCCATCAAGCCCTCGGCGACCTCGATGCCGGCGTCGCGCAGCAGGTCGAAACCACCGCCATCGACTTTCGGGAACGGGTCGCGCATCGCGGCAACAACGCGCGACACACCGGCATCGATCAGTGCCAATGCGCAGGGTGGCGTGCGTCCGTAATGCGCGCACGGTTCCAGGGTGACGTAGGCGGTGGCACCACGCGCGTCGCTGCCGGCTTCGCGCAGGGCGAACACTTCGGCATGCGGGCCGCCAGCACGCTGGTGCCAACCCTGCCCGACCACGCGCTCGCCATGGGCGATCACACAGCCAACCATCGGATTGGGACGGGTGGTGTAGGCACCGCGCTCGGCTAGCCGCAGTGCGGTAGCCATGTGCAGGTGGTCAAGGACGGTGAACGATGTGCTCATGCCGCCATGGTACCGCCGTCAGCACGATGCCAGCCAAGGCCCAGTAGATCCACGTCATGCGTTGATGGGCAGTACGGCGCCAACCAAGGTTGGCAGCTACCGATGCAAAGGCCGTCAGCCCTTCTTTTTCTTGGTCAGGGCGATCACATCGCCCAGCAGTTGCAGTTGCTCGGTGCTGGAAGGCAGGTCGCGTTCGAGCTTCTCGATTTCCTCGCGGAAATCGGCGACATCCTCAAAGCTGCGATAGACCGAGGCGAAACGCACATAACCGACATGGTCAAGCTTGCGCAGTTCGTTCATCACGAACTCGCCCACTTTGATCGACGGCACTTCGCGTTCGCCGCTGATGCGCAGCTGGTGCACCACTGCGCGCACCGCCGCCTCGATCTTCTCTTCCGGCACCGCACGCTTCTGCAGCGCGCGGTCAAAGCCGGCGCGGACCTTGCGGGCATCGAAGGCTTCGCGGGTGCCATCGCTCTTGACGATGGCCGGCAGCTTCAGTTCAACGGTTTCCAGCGTGCTGAAGCGTTCGTTGCACGCCTCGCACTCACGCCGACGGCGAATCGTCGCGCCGTCTTCGGAGACGCGCGAGTCGATGACCCGTGTATCGGCATGCTGGCAGAAAGGGCAATGCATTGAACGCCTGGCTCAGGGAAATACCTGCTGCCACGGTCGTGGTAGCGTCGCAAAGGTACCTGAGAAGGGGTTTTGCAGCAAATGCAGGCGGCAATCAGCCTTGTCCGGCAAGGCCCGGAGCGCGACGCAACCACACCAGATGCGCAGCCGGCACCAGCAGCGGCACGCCCAGTACCAGATAGCCCAGTACCTGCCAGGGGCTGCCGGCAAACAAGCTGAAAAGCACCACGCCGATCACCGCCAGCGCGGCCATCGCGCCAAGCGCCAAGCCGATCCAGAGAATACGGGCGGTGTGCCGCAGGCCATCGCGCCCTAGCCGCAGGTAGCAGATGCTGAGCCACAACCAGGCCAGCAAGCCGATCACACCCGCCAGCGCCCACAGCAACAGCACCGCACCTTCGTCGCCGTGCATCAGGCCGTGGCGGGTCAGGAAGGTGTAGATGCCGAAGCCGGCGACGCCGCCACCGGCCACCAGCGCGGGCAACCCCAGCAGCAGGCATTGGGCGATGTAGAGGCGTTTGTGCAGGCGCTCATCCATGCGTTCGAATCTCCTTGCTGGCTGCTTGCTTCACGTGCGTGGTCGCAGCCACAGCAGCATGGCGGCCGGCACCAGCATCGACGGCCCCAGCAGCAGCAGTCCGAAGCCTTCGGCGTGAACCGTGACGCTCCACCACGCCGCCAGCCCCAGCGGCGGCAAGGCGGCCAGACCTCCGGCCAGCAACATCCACCACCAGACCGGCCGCACCCGAAGGCCGGCACGTCCGTGCATCAGGTAACCCGCACTGAGCCACAGCCAGGCCAGGCAGCCGGCCATGCCGGCCAGGCCCCACAGCGGCATCAGCGTCACCGATGCCAGGGTGCCGTGACCAAACTGGCCCAGGCCCATCAACAGCAGCAGCATCGCTGCGGCCCCGCCGCCTACCAGGCTGGGCAGGCCGAAGAGCACAGCCAAGGCTGCATAGAGATACCTGAGGCGGCGCTCATCCATGCGCGGGTACTCCGGTGCCGGGGTCAGAGCCTTTCCCGCAGGGAAGGGCTCCGACCCCAGTGCCCGGTCAACCGTAGACCGGGTACTTGCGGCACTGCGCGCTGACCGCATCACGCACGCGGGCGATCACGGCCTCATCGGCCGGGGCGTCGAGCACGTCGGCGATCCAGTTGGCCAGATCCACGCAGTCCTGTTCCAGGTAACCGCGGGTGGTCACCGCCGGGGTGCCCAGGCGCAGGCCAGAGGTCACGAACGGCGAACGCGGGTCGTTCGGCACCGAGTTCTTGTTGACGGTGATATGGGCCTTGCCCAGTGCGGCTTCCGCGTCCTTGCCGGACACGTCCTTGCCGATCATGTCGACCAGCATCAGGTGGTTCTGGGTGCCGCCGGAGACGATCTTGTAGCCGCGTGCGATGAGCGTGTTGGCCATCGCCTGCGCGTTCTTCACCACCTGCTGCTGGTAGGTCTTGAAGCCCGGCTCCAGCGCTTCCTTGAAGGCTACGGCCTTGCCGGCGATGACGTGCATCAGCGGGCCACCCTGGATGCCCGGGAACACGATCGACTGCAGCTTCTTGACCAGGTCTTCGTCGGCGCCCTTGGCGACGATGATGCCGCCGCGCGGGCCGCGCAGGGTCTTGTGGGTGGTCGAGGTGACCACGTGCGCATGTTCCAGCGGGCTCGGGTAGACGCCAGCAGCAACCAGGCCGGCGACGTGCGCCATGTCGACGAACAGGTAGGCACCGACCTTGTCGGCGATGGCGCGGAAGCGCGCCCAGTCGATCACCTGCGAGTAGGCCGAGAAACCGGCCACGACCATCTTCGGCTTGTGCTCCAGGGCCAGGCGCTCGACTTCGTCGTAATCGATCAGGCCCTGGTCGTTGACGCCGTACTGCACGGCGTTGAACAGCTTGCCCGAGGCGTTGACCTTGGCACCGTGGGTGAGGTGGCCGCCGTGGGCCAGGCTCATGCCGAGGATGGTGTCGCCCGGCTGCAGCAGCGCGAAGTACACGGCCTGGTTGGCCTGCGAGCCGCTGTGCGGCTGCACGTTGGCGTAGTCCGCATCGAACAGCTGCTTGAGGCGGTCGATCGCCAGCTGTTCGGCGATGTCCACGTATTCGCAGCCGCCGTAGTAGCGCTTGCCCGGGTAGCCTTCGGCGTACTTGTTGGTCAGCTGGCTGCCCTGGGCTTCCATCACCGCCGGGCTGGTGTAGTTCTCGCTGGCGATCAGCTCGACGTGGTCTTCCTGGCGCTGGGTCTCAGCGGCGATGGCCTTGGCCAGTTCGGGATCGTAGGTTTCGATGCGGACGTCACGCGGGAACATCGGGTACTCCAGCAGGCGGGGAAAGGGGTGCGGCTCAGCCCTCAATTGTAGCCCCGCCCGGCCTGCTGGGGCCGAAACGACCGGGGCCGGATTCGACGAACGAATCCGGCCCCGTATGGTTTCGAATGGCGCTGTGGGGTCAGAGCCCTTTCCTGCGGAAAGGTTTCCGACCCCGGCGCTGCATCAACGGTTGTTGATGATGTAGTCGGCGATGATGCCGGTTGCCACGGCCACCAGCAGCATGTTGCCGCGGTCATCGCGGATCCAGTGGTGGCCGTACGGCGGGCGGCGCAGGTGGTAGCGCGGGTAGTCGTTCACCACGTAGATCGGGCCGCGGTAGTAATCACGGTAGCGGTGGCCGCGCTGCCAGCCATAGCCATAGCCGGGCCGGTAGCCCGGGCTGTAGACCACGCGCGGCGGCGGCGGTGCCGGGCGGTAGTAGCCATGGTCGTAGCGGCGGTCGTGGCGGTAGTCGCGGCGCGCTTCGCGGCGGTCGCGTTCCCAGTCGCGACGGTCGTGGCGCCACTCGCGGCGATCTTCGCGCCATTCACGGCGGTCGTGGTCGCGACCACGGTGGTCGTTGTCGGCAAAGGCCGGGGCGATGGCGCCCAGCGCCAGTACAGAGGCCACGGCGCCGGCCATGAGTCGATGGATGTGCATGGGAGACCTCTGCTGGGGTGGGTGGTGAGCCCATATTGCGCATTCGATCTGAACGGTTTCCGGCTGGAAACGCTTCCCGTTGCGGGACTGTGACGGCCCATTCAGTCCTCGGCCAGCCCCGGGCGCTGCGCCCAGCACGGGGCGGAACCGGTTCCGGCTATAATTGGGGGTATTCCATTCAGTCTGTGCCCGCTGCCGCAACGGGAAGTTCCCCGTGACGGACCGGGCGCAGGGTCGCGCCTACGGAGACCTCATGTCCTCGCAATACATCTACACCATGAACCGCGTGTCCAAGGTGGTCCCGCCCAAGCGGCAGATCATCAAGGACATCTCGCTGTCCTTCTTCCCGGGCGCGAAGATCGGCCTGCTGGGCCTGAACGGTGCCGGCAAGTCCACCGTGCTGAAGATCATGGCCGGCGTGGACACCGATTTCGAGGGCGAAGCCCGCCCGCAGCCGGGCATCAAGGTCGGCTACCTGGCACAGGAACCGGAACTGGACCCGACCAAGACCGTGCGTGAAGCGGTGGAGGAAGGCGTGGGCGAGGTGTTGCAGGCACAGGCTGCGCTGGACGCGGTCTACGCCGCTTATGCCGAAGAAGGCGCCGATTTCGACGCGCTGGCCAAGGAACAGGAGCGCCTGGAGGCGATCCTCGCCGCCGGTGATGCGCACACGCTGGAAAACCAGCTGGACGTAGCTGCCGATGCGCTGCGCCTGCCGCCGTGGGATGCCATCGTCGGCAAGCTGTCCGGTGGTGAAAAGCGCCGCGTGGCGCTGTGCCGCCTGCTGCTGCAGAAGCCGGACATGCTGCTGCTCGACGAACCGACCAACCACCTCGACGCCGAGTCGGTGGAATGGCTGGAACAGTTCCTGGCGCGCTACACCGGCACCGTCGTGGCGGTCACCCATGATCGCTACTTCCTGGACAACGCCGCCGAATGGATCCTGGAACTGGACCGTGGCCGCGGCATTCCGTGGAAGGGCAACTACACCGACTGGCTGACCCAGAAGGATGAGCGCCTGAAGCAGGAAGACAACCAGGAAAAGGCCCGCCAGAAGGCGATCCAGAAGGAACTGGAGTGGTCGCGCCAGAACGCCAAGGGCGGCCGCACCAAGGGCAAGGCCCGTCTGGCCCGCCTGGAAGAGCTGCAGTCGGTCGATTACCAGAAGCGCAACGAGACCAATGAAATCTTCATCCCGCCGGGCGAGCGCCTGGGCCAGGCGGTGATGGAATTCAAGAACGTCTCCAAGAAGTTCGGCGACCGCCTGCTGTTCGACAACCTGAACTTCCTGGTGCCCTCGGGCGCCATCGTCGGCATCATCGGCCCGAACGGCGCCGGTAAGTCGACCCTGTTCAAGATGATCACCGGCCAGGAAAAGCCGGACACCGGCGAGATCGTGGTCGGCCCGACCGTGCAGCTGTCCTATGTGGACCAGAGCCGCGACGCGCTGGAAGGCAACCACAGCGTGTTCCAGGAAATCGCGGGCGGCCTGGACATCCTCAACATCAACGGCATCGAGATCCAGTCGCGCGCCTACATCGGCCGCTTCAACTTCAAGGGCCAGGACCAGCAGAAGATGGTCGGTTCGCTGTCCGGTGGTGAGCGTGGCCGCCTGCACATGGCCAAGACCCTGCTGCAGGGTGGCAACGTGCTGCTGCTCGACGAACCGTCCAACGACCTGGACATCGAAACCCTGCGTGCGCTGGAAGATGCGCTGCTGGAGTTCCCGGGCAACACCTTCGTCATTTCGCATGACCGCTGGTTCCTGGATCGCATCGCGACCCATATCCTGGCGTTCGAAGGCGATTCGCACGTGGAGTTCTTCCAGGGCAACTACCGCGAGTACGAGGAAGACAAGCGCCGCCGCATGGGCGACGACGCTGCGCCGAAGCGCCTGCGCTTCAAGGCGCTGAAGTAAGCAAGAACGAAAGGCCGCGCTCGCGCGGCCTTTCGCCTTTCATGGGCCGCAATCGATTTTTATTGACGCTTTTGGCCTCTTCGCGACGCGCTTCAACGCCACCCGGCTGAAGGCTGCCCGTGTAAAGCAGTGTTGATTCCTTGTCGCACACGGCATCCTCCGTACTTTGCAACTCGTTGTATGTTCCCGGCCCAACGCTTCGGTTTTCCTACGCACCCGATTCATCCCCCTCGTAGGAAAACACCATGAAAGCACTGATCTCCACCACGGCAGCGCTGCTGCTGTCGGGCACTGCCGCGGCCGCGCCGGCGAACTGGGAAGGCATCTACCTGGGTGCCCATGCCAGCCATGGCGAAGGCCACAGCCAGGACCGCAGCAACGCCAATGCCTCTGAAAAAAGCATCCGTGGCTTCGCTGGCGGGCTGCAGGTCGGCCGCAACTGGCAGTTCGACAACAATGTAGTTGCCGGGATCGAAGGCACCCTTTCCTTCGGCAACATCACCCAGGAGTGGAAGGACCGCGACAACCACCAGTACAGCCCTTACTACGGCAAGGATGCGGTGACCCGTTCGGGCGCAGTCAACCTGACGCTGGGTTACGCGGCGGGCCAGTGGCTGCCGTACGTCAGCGCCGGCGTGAGCGTGGCCCGCCAGGAGTTTTCGCTGGGCTGCGACAAGTCGCTGGTGGAGGCCACCAATGGCTGCCGCGTGGCCGAATTCGAAACCCGCGCGTCCCATGTATCCACCGGCGCGAACGTCGGCGCGGGCGTGCTGTACCGCTTCAGCGACCAGCTTTCGGCGGGTGCGGAGTACCGTTACACCCATCTGGGCTCCAGCCCGGTTTACCTGGAAGATCCCAACTACCCGGCTGCGGCGCGACGCAGCTTCCATACCAACTACAGCAGCGTTACGCTGAAGTTGAACTACCACTTCTAACCGCCTGGCGACGCACCCGCCGGTCCTTCGGGCGGCAGGGCGCGCAGGTACGAGAGATCTGCGATGTCCCTGTTCGAACGCCTGTTCCAGCTGCAGCAGCACGGCACCACCGTGCGCACCGAACTGCTGGCCGGTGTCACCACCTTCCTGACGATGTCCTACATCGTCTTCGTCAATCCCGAGATCCTGGGCACCACCGGCATGGACGCCGGTGCGGTGTTCGTGGCCACCTGCCTGGCCGCGGCGCTGGGCTCGGTGGTGATGGCGCTGGCGGCCAACTTCCCGGTGGGCATGGCCCCGGGCATGGGCTTGAATGCGTTCTTCGCCTTCACCGTGGTCGGCGCGGCCGGCCTGCCCTGGCAGCAGGCGCTGGCGGCGGTGTTCATTTCCGGCCTGGTGTTCCTGGTGCTGTCGCTGACCGGCGTGCGCGCGTGGCTGGTGTCGGGCATCCCGGCGTCGTTGCGGTCGGCGATCGTGGCCGGCATCGGCCTGTTCCTGGCCATCATCGCGCTGCAGAAATCCGGGGTGATCATCGGCAACGAGGACACGCTGGTCGCGCTGGGCCCGCTCAATACTGCGCCGCCGCTGCTGGCACTGGGCGGCTTCCTGCTGATTGCGATCCTGGAAGCGCGGCGTGTGCGCGGTGCGATCCTGATCGGCATCTTGGCGGTGACCGCAGCCGGCTGGGCGTTGGGCGATCTGCAGTACCACGGGCTGGTGTCGTTGCCGCCGAGCCTGGCGCCGACCTTCCTGCAGCTGGACCTGCCTGGCCTGCTGCACCACAACGGCGGCGCGCCGATCGCCGTGCTGCTGCAGGTGGTGCTGGTGTTCGTGCTGGTGGAAGTGTTCGATGCCACCGGCACGTTGTATGGCGTGGTCGGCCGTGCCGGCCTGCTGAAACTGCCGGGTGCGCAGAAGCGGTTCGGGCGCGCGCTGCTGGCCGACAGCACGGCGATTGTGGCCGGCTCGCTGCTGGGCACCAGCAGTACCACCGCCTTCGCCGAAAGCGCCTCGGGCGTACAGGTGGGTGGCCGTACCGGTTTGACCGCACTGGTGGTCGCTGCGTTGTTCCTGGCCGCGCTGTTGTTCTCGCCGCTGGCGGCGATGGTGCCCGGCTATGCCACCGCGCCGGCGCTGCTGTTCGTGGCCGGACTGATGCTGCGCGAACTGGTGGAAGTGGACTGGAGCGACCTGACCGAATCCGTACCCGCCGCGCTGTGCGCGCTGGCGATGCCGTTCACCTATTCCATCGCCAACGGCCTGGCGTTCGGCTTCATTGCCTATGCCGCGCTGAAGGCCGGCACCGGCCGCTGGCGCGAGGTGCACCCGGCGGTGTGGCTGGTGGCGGTGCTGTTCGTGCTGCGTTACGCGCTGGAGTGATCGCCTGTTGAAGGGCCCGCCGGGCATCGCCCGGCCGTTGCATCACCAGCGCGGCTGCAGGCGTCCGTCGGCAGCGAAACGCCAGCGGCCTTCGGCCCAGCCGCGACCAAACAGGGTGAGCATCTGCGAGTAGTACGCGGGCTCGTCGGCGCGCTGCTGCTCGGCGCTGGGCAGGCTTTCCAGCAACG
Source organism: Stenotrophomonas sp. G4 (assembly GCF_003428825.1). NCBI lineage: Bacteria > Pseudomonadati > Pseudomonadota > Gammaproteobacteria > Lysobacterales > Lysobacteraceae > Stenotrophomonas > Stenotrophomonas sp. G4. The sequence continues at coordinate 713,048 of NZ_CP031741.1, read as the reverse complement.
CCGCAGCACGGGATTTTTCCCCCTGTGCCAGCAGGTAGGGCAGCAGTGCGGCACGGAACCCATAATTGCCCTCGCCCTGCCCTTTGCCGGTGCGCGTGTCTATTTTTTCCCACATCGGCGCACCGCTGCGCAGGCGCTGCAACGGGCCGGACAGCGCACTGAGCTGGCGACGGAACAAGGGATCGCGCGGCGCGGTCATGCCGGCCCAGGTGTAACAGCGGATGGCGTCGTAGCCACCCACAGCCCCTTTCACCGGATCGACGATGAAGCTGCCGTCCTTCCACGCGGCCCAGTCCGGCGCGAACCCATGCGGACTGGTCTGCTGCAGCAGGGCCACGGTGTTGTCGGCCAGCGCCTGCCAGGGGCCGCTTCGATCAACCGCTGCGAACCGCCGCAGCAACGGCAGCGGCAGGTAGCTCGGATTGACCCGGGTGGCACCGTCTTCGATGAATCCCTGCGGCCCCGGCAGCAGCATCGGCCCCAGCGTGGGTATCTGCACGATTTCGCGCGCGCGCACCTGTGCCAGCATGCCTTCGGCGATGGCCTGCAGCGCGGGGCGGCGCCACAGGCGTGCAGCTTCCAGCAGTGCGTAGGCGAGCCACAGGTCCGAATCGGATGCAGGATTGTCGTCCAGCAGGCGCCAGCCTTCCTTGCCCTGCCCCCACAACCAGCCTGGCAGGCGCGCGGCCATGTCACCGCCTGCGAGATTGTCCTGCGTCCAGGCCAGGATGCGGTCGAACAATGCAGGATCGTTGTCGACCAGCGCGAAGAACAGTGCATAGGACTGGCCCTCCGATGTGCTGCGCTGATCCTCCTGGCTGCGGTCGATCATGCGCCCATCGTGGCTCAGGCTGCTGTCCTGCAGCACCTGCCAGGCCGGCCAACGCGATGCTGTGGTGCCCGCGCCAACGCCGGCGCTGCCCAGCAGCGGCAGCAGGACTGTCGCCTGCAGCAGACGGCGGCGTTGCAGGTCAGCGGAATTCGCCATACGGCACCAGCGGAGAGACGGGCAACGGCAGGTTGCCCTGCCACGGTTTGAAGGAATAGCGCAGGTACAACTGGAACGTGTTCGGCGAAAAATCGCGGCTGCGCTGCAGGGTACCGGCCGCACCCAGCACGACGTGATCACCCAGGCGCCGCTCTACCGCCGCGTACAGGCGATAGCCCGTACCAGTACTGCTGCCATCGGTGGTGTACAGGCCATCCGGGTCCAGTTGCAGCGGACCGTACTGCGGTTCCAGCTGTGCGATCACGCGCTGGATGAGGGCCTCGTCGGGGAAGCGGCTGATCGAGCGGGTGCGTGCGTTGGAGACGCTGACCGAACCATCAACGCGCACCGACCAGTCGTCGTTGCGCCAGGCGAAGCCCACCGGAAGGCTCAGCGACGCATAGCGCTGCGGGCTGTAGTAGCCGCCATGCCCCAGCGAATAGCCGCCCAGGTCCTTCTGGTAGCGCCAGTACATCGCGGTGGTTCCCACATCCAGGCGCATGTCCGGGCGTTGGATCAGCTTGTGGTACCAGCCAACCATCGCCCGCGCGCGGGTGTTGTCCACCACGTTGTGACCGATGAGCTGGTGCCAGCTCCAGTTCGACCACACGCCGTTGCGCCCGCCTTCGTCGTAGCCGAGGCTGAAGGTCACGCCATTGGCGGTGACACCGCCCCAGGCAATGCCGCTGCGTGGATCGATCGCGCCAGCCTGCGACAGCAGCGAATTGGTCATCGGCCGCCGCGATACGGTCGCTCCCCAGCCCAGCCGGCCGAGGTCGCCATTGAGAGTGACGCCGCCCAGCCAGTTGCCCACCACGTAGTTGGACGGCGAATGGCCGATATCGAAATTCCAGCGATCATCCAGGGTGCGCCAGCCGACGGCAAAGCCGGCACCCGAACTGCGCCGCTGGTGTACGTAGCGGGTGCAGCCCGGCGCCTGCAGCTGCGTGCCGTCGGCCTGCAGCAGGCCCAGGTCGCAGCTGCCGAAATCGTCGCTGTAGGTGCCATCGGCATCGGTCTGGAAACGGCCTGCATCGAAATGCACCTGCTCGATGCGCGCCCAGCCCAGGCCACCGGCAAACGGTGCATCGAGATGGGCAATGCGGGTATCGCGTGTCAGTTTCGAGATGCCAGGTGTGCCGTCGCTGCGACGGCCGGAATCCTGCATCACGGTCAGCGTCGGGTTTTCCTGCTGGTACAGGGTTTCCACGTCGCTGCGCAGGCTGCGCCGCAACCAGTCGTCGCCGGCGGTTTCGCGACTGGCCAGGGTCAACGCGCGGTTGTCGCGCGGCTGCGCCTGCGACGGTGCGATCAGGCCATTGTCGGCCATCGCCCGTGCGTACATGTCCAACGCCTGCTGCGGATCGTCGCGCCGCACAAGGCGCGCCGCATCGCGCCAGGACTGCGCGTCCGGTGCGCTCTTGCGGGCAAGCAGCGCGCGCAGGATCTGCAGTGCCTTGGCGTCTTCATGCAGGTCGGTCCAGATGGCTGCCAACTGGCGTTGCTGGCCGATCGCATCATCGGCCACCACCGGGGGCGCGTCGTGCATCTGCCGACGGGCACTGGCCAGGTCGCCGGTGCCGATCCAGGCCTGCAGCCGCCCCAGCTGCGCATCGAGATTGTCCGGCTGCACCGCCAGCACCTGCTGGTAGTAGTGCAGCGCCTGTGCATGATCATCGCGCAGGCGCGCCCACTCGGCCAGGATCAGCTGGTTGTCCGCGCTGGGCGGCTGTTGCTGCAGCAGGGCAATGGCTTCTGCTTCCCGGCCTTGCGCGCGCAGTTCCCACAGATGATCGATCAGCTGCTGGCGCTGCAGGCGTTCTGACAAGGCGCGCATGTCATCGTCCCACTGCGCGCGCGGCACGCCTTCCAGCACGGCCAGCGCCTGTGGCAGGCGATCGGAGCCGGACAGGTACAGCGCCTGCGCGTAACGCGCTTCGATGCCGGCATTGCGCGCGGCCATATCGGCAACCACCGCATCTGCTTCGTCCAGCTTGCCGGCCGCCCGCAGTTCATTGCCCAGCGCATAGGCCAGCCAGGCATCGCCGGGAAGTTCACCTCGAAGCTCGCGGCCCAGGGTGATGGCCACATCGGAATCGCCAGCAGCCAACGCCTGCTCGCGACGCTCGCGCAGGCGGTTGATCTGCAGCTGGCGCAGGTCTTCGGCGTACAGGCTGCGCTGCGCTGCAGGCAAGGTATTGATGAAGGTTTCCAGACGCTGCGGATCGGTACGGCCATACAGCTGCACAAGTTTGCGGATCACATTGGCGTCGCGCGGGGCGATCCGCTGCGCCGTCTGCAGCTGCCGCTCGGCGGCCTCATCGTCGCCGCGTGCCACCGCGACATCGACCAGGCCGAGGATGGCATTGATCTCGCGCGGCTGCTGCCGGCGCGCCTGCGAATACAGCGCCTGAGCGTCATCGAGCCTGGCAGCGGCCAGCGCGGCATCAGCCTGGTCCAGCAGCAGCCAATAGCGGGTGCTGGTGATCAGGTCGCGCCATCTGTCGCTGGTATCGCCTGCGGGAGTGGCCTGCACGGCACGCTGGAAATAGGCGATGGCCTGCTCGCGGTGCCCCTGCCGCATCAGGGCCATGCCCAGCCCACCGAGGAACTCCGCTTCGCGCGGATAGCCGCGCAGCGATTGCAGGAAAGCGCGCTCGGCCTCTGCATTGCGACCGGCGTCGAGCAGCTGCTGGCCACGCAGGCCGGCGCGCCAGGAGGGATCGCTTACCCGCTTGCGCTGTTCGGCATAGCGTTCGCGCACCAGCGCGATGTCGCTGAAGGTGGGGTTGCGGGTGATGAATTCCTGCAGGCGACGCACGTTGCGCTCGTCGGCAGGCTGGTCCTGCAGGTAGCCCCATTCGGCATCGGCCGCCAGCGCGCGCGCTTCCGGATTGCGCCCCATGCGCTGCAGCGCGGCCAGGGCATCGGCATCACGCCCGGCTGCGAACAACAGCTGCGACAGTGTCTGCAACAGGGTGGTGTTGCCGGGATAACTGCGGTCCAGCGCGGTCAGTTCGCGGATTGCGGCGTCGCGCCCGCTGGCCTGCGTGCCGCGCAGGCGCCAGTACTCCAGGCCCAGCTGCAGCCCCGGTGGATCGTCGTTGAACAGACGGCGGTAGATCAGCAACGCTTCGTCGCTGCGACCACCGGCGGCGAACAGCCGTGCCTGCTGCAGTTCCTGCTGCAGGTCGCCGCGATAGGCGCGCCACAGGCGCTCACCGGCGGCCAGTTCGCGGCTGCCGGCGCCGAGCTGGCGCAACCGTTGCAGGGTCGCATCGGCATCTTCCATCTTCTGCTGCGACAGCTGCACCTCCAGGATCGCCACCAGGGTGCTGCGGTCGTCCGGTGCCAGCATGCGCAGCCGGGCCAGGGCATCTTCGATCAGCCCCTGACGGCCGCTGGCCTCGCCGATGCGCACCTGCTGCAGCAGCCATTGCCGCTGCTCGGCGACAGTGCCGCCGGGCGTGGCTGGCAGCGCCTGCGCCGCGCACGGGCCCGCCAGCCCGATCAGGACCAGGCCGGAGGCGGCGACCAGCGACGGCGGCATACGCACCATCAATCAGTGCCCCGGATCCAGCCGCTTGGCTGCCACCCAGCGCAGCACACGCCAGAACAGGAATGCCACCATCAGCACCACCACCGTGGCCAGCACCGCCAGCAGTGCCGGGTGGTCGGCCAGGTGGTACCAGAGCAGCAGCCACCACGGCAGCGCGCCAACGTAGTAATGGTCGCCGACGAACTGGCTGTGGATGCCCGAACTGCGCAGGATCGCCACCGAACCGGCGATCGCCTGGCGCTTGCCGGTATCGCTGAGGGCTTCGTCGAGCAGGCCGTAGTCGGCGGCATTGCTGGCCGCCAGCGAGACGATGCTGCGCTGCGCGTGATGCGGCGACTGCAGGCCGATGATCGCCGCGAAGGGCGCTTCGGCGGTGACCGCCACTTGGGTAACTGCCGGATCACCGGCACGGCTGCCGCGACGGGCCTGCTCCATCGCCAGCTGCGGCGACGGTGACTGGCCATTGAGCAGGCGCGTACGCTGGTCATCGATCAGCAGCGACAACTGATCGCTGCCACGCAGCTCTGCCGGCATTGCACCGAGCATCAGCAGGTCGGCATCCAGTGCGCTGGCCTGCTTCCAGTCGTCGGACAGGCGCAGGCCATAGGCCGGGTACCCCGTCTGTACGCCCAGGCCGCCCACCAGGTTCAACAGCAGGCTGACCTGCGACTCGCTCGCCGTTGCCGGCACCAGCACCACCGTCTCGGACAGATCGGCCATGCGGCTGAAGGGGAAACCGCTGAGCGCGAATGCAGACAGGTCCGGCAGGCCCATGTAGTGGTGGAAACCGGAGAAGTCGATGGTCGAATCTTCTTCGATCGCCGCCTGCAGGTTCGGCGGCAGCACGGTCTGGCAGTGGTCGCGCTGGGCACTGCCCATCACGCTGGCAAAGTTGAAATCAAAGCGCAGCTGGTTGCGGTCGCCCAGCTTGAGCGAGGGAATCAGCAGGCGGCCGTCGTCGGCACCGGCGTCGCCGGCCAGCACCGGCAGGCGGATTTCCTCCAGACCCTGCTTGCCGTTGCGGCGTACCAGCGGGAAGCTGGAAATGAACTGGTCGTTGATCGCTACGCCCAATCGTGATTCATCGCTGCCGAACGGCGGCGTGTAGCGGTAACGCAGGTTCAGCGGAATGCCCTGGTTGCGCCAGATGAAAAGATCCGGCGGCAGGTTGAGGTTGACCGTGATCGGCTGCGGCGACACGCCGTTTGCATGCAGCTGCTGCGGGTAGTCGAGCAGTTCGGCCAAGCGCACGGCGCGGTCGGTGCGCACCCAGTTGGGTGCATCGTACGGCTTGCGCGGGGCCAACGGCTTGACCTCGTCGATGCTGACCTGGCGGCCACGGAACAACGCGTTGCCCGCCGCCATCGCCGCCACCGCCTTCTGCAGATCGTCATCGTTGCGGCCCAGCACCAGCAGCAGCTTGCGCTGCGGATCCTCCGGCAGCGCCATCAGCTCGACCACCGGGCCCTTCACCGGTGCATGGTTGGCGATCACCGGCGGGAACTTGCCATTGACTGCCAGCACCACGGCATGGCCCTGCGCCGGCAGTTGGCCGAAGCTGACCGGGAAGCGCGCCTGCCGCCACCAGCCGGCCAGGCTGCCGAAGTAAGAGGCCATCACCGCACCGGCGCGTTGCTGGGCCAACGTCGGTGCGGCACCGAACACCACCGGCAGCTCCAGGCGCGCGGTGTCGCGTGGATCGAAGAACGGCAGCGGGAAGTTGGCCAGGTCATCCTGCATCGCCAGCAGCTGTCCGCCCAGGCGCAGCGTGCTGTTGCTGGACAGGTTCACCCACAGCGAACTGTGGGTGGGTTCTTCGCAGATGTCGGTGTAATGGCCGACAAATTCCAGCCGCACCTGGTTGAAGTCTGCGATCAGGCGCGCATCCAGCGGCAGCTTGGCCTGCACCGGGCGGCCAAGCTGGTCGTTGCTGATCGGCACCACGCCCATCAACGCATCGTTGAGATAGACCCGCAGGTGCGACAGGGTCGGCAGCAGCGACGGCGACGGTGTGAAGCTCAGGTCCAGTTCGGCCTCGCGCGCGAGCCGGTCGCGGCGCACCTGGAATTCGAAGGTGGTCGCGTTGCGCACGCCCGACAACAGCGTGTCCTGGCGACGACCCAACTGGGCGAAGGTACTTTCGCGTTGCCAAGGCCAGGCACTGCCTGTCCAGGTCTGCGGCAGTGCAGCTTCACTGCGCTGCGCAGGAACCGCTGCAGCCGCCACCGGGGTCGGTACGGCGACCTGGGCAGCCGGTGCGTCCGGGGTGGAACCGGTGGTCGGCGTGCGTGCCGGCGCCGGCGCACTGTTGCCCGAGGCCACAGGCAAGGCCAGCAGAGGCAGCAGCAGCCAGCGCAGAGAGGACGGAATGCTCATGGACGAAGCCCTGGATCAGCGGCTGGGTCAGCCGGGTGGGATGGAAGCGGACGTTGCGGGGCGAAACTGGCCAGCCAGCGCAGCAGGCGACGGTTCCAGTGCGCGGGACGGTCAAGGTCGAACGGAGTGAAGTCGCCCATCCGCCGGTAACCGCGCCAACCCAGCACCAGCACGCTCCACAGGCTGCGTGGCAGGCTCTTGGGCTGGTAGCCGGCGTGCCAGTCGAGCCACGCATCGGCACGGGCGAAGGTGCACTGGGCAAATTCCACGCGCTGGCGTTCGTTGTCGAACGTCAACAGCAGGCCGAGGCGATGGCCGACGCTGCGCTGCACCCGTGCAGGGAACGCAAACTCGCGGCGGCCCCGGCCCAGCAGCACCTGCACCGGTTGCCCCTCAAGCAGCTGCGGGTCGTCGCCCAGCTCGATGCCGACACCGTCGTTGGAGTAATCCTGCATGACGCCGCGCAGGCGGCGACCATCCGGGACCTGCAGGGCCATCGGCAAGCGCGTCGTCACGCGATGGGTGCGGCGCACCTGCTGCACCTCGGCGGCAACAGCCAGCGCGCCACCGATGATCAGCAGGTTGTACAGCACCCACAGCGAGCTGACGACCACGGTGCCGCGTTCGTCAGCCGGGCCGTGCATGAAACGCCAGACAGCAAAGCACAGGCCCAGCACGTTCAGCAGTGCCAGCACCAGGTATGGCCGTGCCACACGCCAGTCGAAACGGTCACCGGCCTGGGTGCCGCCCTTGTCGGTGACGTTGAACTTGCCGCGCCCCGGGCTGAACAACGCGATGGTGGTCGGCCGTGCGATGTACCAGGCCAGCACGGTCTCGTAGACCTCGCCCCAGAAGGGCCGCCGATACTTGCCCTGGATGCGTGCGTTGGTAAGGCTGGCGTGGGCCATGTGCGGCACCACGAACAACAGGATGGCCAGCGCTGGCGCATAGATGATGTAGACGTGCAGCAGCAGGAACGCCAGCGGCGCGGTGAGGAACACCAGACGTGGAATGCCGGCGAGGAAGTGCAGCATCGCATTGGCGTAGCAGAAGCGCTGGAACAGGCTCAGGCCCTTGCCGATCAGCGGATTGTCGATGCGGAAGATCTGCACCATGCCGCGCGCCCAGCGGATGCGCTGGTTGACATGCGCTCCCAGGCTGTCGGTGGCCAGGCCAGCCGCCTGCGGGATACGCAGGTACGCCGAGTTCCAGCCGTTGCGGTGCAGGCGCAGCGCAGTATGCGCATCTTCGGTGACGGTCTCGGTGGCAAAGCCGCCAATGGCATCGATCGCCTCGCGGCGCAGCACCGCGCAGGAACCACAGAAGAAGGCCGCGTTCCACAGGTCGTTGCCATCCTGCACAAGACCGTAGAACAACTCGCCCTCGTTGGGGTCGCTGCGGAATACCTGTAGGTTGCGTTCGAACGGATCGGCCGAGAAGAAGTGGTGCGGCGTCTGTACCAGCGCCAGCTTCGGGTCGCGCAGGAACCAGCCGCACGAGACCTGCAGGAACGAACGCACCGGCAGATGATCACTGTCGAAGATCGCCACCAGTTCGCCATCGATCAGGGTCAGGGCGTGGTTGAGATTGCCGGCCTTGGCGTGGCGGTTGTCGGTGCGGGTGATGTAGTTCACTCCGGTACGTTCGGCGAAGGCGCGGAACTCTTCGCGCCTGCCGTCGTCGAGAATGTGGATGCGCAGCTTGTCGGCCGGCCAGTCCAGGCCCATTGCCGCGTACACGGTGTGCCGCACCAGGGCCAGGTCTTCGTTGTAGGTGGGAATGAGCACATCCACCGTCGGCCACTGCTGGACATCGGCGGGCAGCGGCGCCGGGCGACGGCGCAGCGGCCAGGCCACCTGCACATACCCCAGCATCAGCACCAGCCACGAGTAGGTTTCCGCAGCCAGCAGCACCAGCCCGCAGACCAGGTCGAAGGTGCTGTTCCAGTTCAACGTGGCCGTATAGCGCCACCACAGGTAGCGGCAGGACACGGTGATCGACAGCACCACCAGCACCAGGGTGGCGTAGCGCCCCTGCATGCGCCGCACCAGCAGGGCGATGACCCACAGCAGCAGCACGAACACGAACTGCGCGAAGTAGGTGAACGGCTGGGTGATGCACAGCACGGCCAGGCCCAGCGTGACCAGGCCGACCAGGAAGGTCAGCAGATTGCGCGTACGCGGCGACAGCCCCTGCAGGCGCTGGCTGATCCAGGCCATGAAGCGGCTGTTCCAGACCTCGTTGGGTGCATCGCGCATTGCGCGCACGTAGCGCAGGTGGCCACGCCCGGCGGCGCCGCGCAGCTCGGCGATGCGTTGCCGGCGCGCGCGCGCCAAGCGTTGCCGGCGCTGCGAAGGGCGCGGCACCAAGCGCACGATCGACAACCAGAGCGCCTGGATCAGCAAGCGGATCGGGTCGCCGGGGCGCCAGCGACGGTCACCCTGCAACTGCGGGAAGGCGCTGCGCAGGCGCGGTGCCAATGCCTGCCAGGACGGGGCTTCCAGGCGCAGGAACGCCCAGCCGATGGCCTGCAGCAGCCATAGCACCAGGCAGGTCGCCCACGGCGCATGGACCCGATCACGCAGGCGGCTCCAATGCAGGTAGTAGACCCGCGCGCTCATCGGTGCGCGCCCTCCGCCTGCCGCCGGGCCGACTCGGCCAGGCACCACAGCGCCAGACCATCGATATCAGCGGCGGCCAGCGAATCGGCCGCATAGCGGCCCAGCGGCTGCTTGCTGGCCAACGCCGCCGGTACCCGCGCATCCTCATGCAACGGTTGCGGCAACAGGAGCGCAGCATGCGAGTGCAACCACAACTGCATCAGGTCGCGCTGTACCGGCACGGCAGGATCGTAGCGGTTGGCCAGCACACGGCGTACGTCGTCACTGTGCCGTTGCAGCACCACATGGTTGGCCGGATCGACACAGGCCAGGCGAAGCGGCAAGGTGCAAGCAGCATGCTGGTTGATCGCGGCCACGTGGGCCGGCAGCCGCTGTGGCAGGTCGAACATCACCCAGTCGAACTGCGCTGCCAACAGCGGCATGCGTTCGGCCCAGGTTGCCGGCGCAGCCTGCAGCTGCTGCTCAATGTGCAGTGCCTCGGCGTCATCGACGCGGCCATAAGGAAGCACGGCCAGGCCCGGCGCACAGGCAAAGGCCGCCGCGCGCCAGTCGCCTCCGTCAAGCTGGGCGCGCGCCCAACCGCCCGCTTCCTTCGCGGGCAGGCCCAGGTGCAGGCCCAGCATCTGGTCCGGGCTGCATTCGACCAGCAGCACGCGCTGGCCCTGCGCGTGCAGGGCCTGGCCCAGCGCCGCCAGCACGGTGGTTACCCCGGTGCCGCCATGCACGCCCTGCAGAGACAACAGGGTGCTCATGGCTGCTGCTCCAGTTCCGCCAGCAGCGGCCAGCGTGCCAACGCGTGCGCGCGCTCGCGCTGCGCCGAAAAGTCCACGTAGGGCATCTCCGGCATGTTCAGGCTGCGCCGCAGCAGGTCGATGTCGTCTTCCTCGACCGACAGCGTAGTGGGCACCGCGAGGATGTCGGCAGCCATCAGCGTTTGTCCTCGGGGTAAGGGCTCCAGGCCTGGCTGCCCTGCAACTGCAGCCACGGCTTGCCGTCGTAGTCGATGACCTTGGCACCTTCGTTCTCGGAAACCGATGGCGTCCGTGGCAGCCCCTTCAGCAGGCTGTCCCAGTCACGGTCGGCAGGCGGGGACTGCGCGTTGAGCGCGTAGACCCGTGCCACCAGTTCGGAGATGGCCAGGTAGCTGCTCGGTTCGGGAATGTGGCGCGGGCCACCGGCAGCAGGTGCCCCCATGCCGACCAGCTTCACGCCTACCGGCACGTGGGTGATCGACGGGCTGGGGATTTCACGCATGCCCGGGATCTGCATGCGATCGCCGTGCAGTGCGGCACCGTGTTCGGGTACCACCACGATCATGGCGCGGCGCCCACTCTTCTCCACCGCGTCGACGAAGCCGGCCATGTCACCGAGCACCATCTGCGCACGCGCCTTGTAGTCGGCAGCGTTGGCACGACCATCGGCGCCGACGATGCGGTTGCCGTCGTGCAGCGAGATCGTGTTGTAGAACAGCGCGACCTGCTGGGTTGACTCGGCCTGGCGTTGCTTGAACCAGCTGTTCAGCACGTCGCCATCGCGACGCAACGGTGACTTGTCGAACGCCACCAGCGCGCGCGGCAGTGGATTGATGTCCATCGGCTTGGCCTGCAGGCCACCGTACTTGGACAGCTCGCCGATGAAATCGTCGAAGTGGCCGTCGTGATTCATGGCCAGCTCGCTCTGGAAGCCGAGGCGCTGCAGGTTGGAGAACAGCTGGCACTCGGCCGGTACCGGATGGAACAGCGCCGTGTGCGAAGTCTGCCCGCAGCTGGCGCGCAGCAGGCGGATGGCCGCCGGCCCGCTGTAGGCGGTTGCCGAATTGAAATCGTCGAAGACCACGTCCATGCGGTCGAGCAGATTGTTCTGGCGCAGTCCTACTTCGTCCAGGTCGCTCCAGGCCAGCGAACAGATGTTGAGGATGATGACGTCGAACGGCGCGCCGCTGGCCGGCGCCGGGAAGGCCGTCTTCAAACTCGACTGCTGCTGGTAGAAGCTTGCCAGCCAGGCGTTGAGATTGTCGTTGCTGGCCGGTGCCAGCGGCGCGCGGCCGCCGCCCGTATTGCCCGTGGCAGCCACGGCCTGGCCCTGTCGCGCGACCAGGTCTGCCGGCAGCGGCAGCGCGACCACCGCCATGCCGAGCATGCCCAGCACGCTTAGGGTGGTGATGCGCAGCCACGGTTTCAGCAGGTAATAGCCCACCAGCAGCAGGGCCAGCACCGCCACCATCTGCCAGTTGATGAAGCGCTGGGCCAGCTCCAGCCAGTAGTCGGCAGAGAAATCGAGCACGCCCGGCTGCGCCAGCAATCGCTGGAAGGGCGGCCACCAGGTGTCGTGGTAGTACAGCGCCACGCCCACGGGAACAGCCACCACCGTGCGCGCGATGCGCGCCCAGCGCCAGCGCAGCGGCACCAGCAGCGCGCCCAGGAACAGCAGATTGGGCAGGATCTTCAGGTCCAGCGCGCCCATCCAGGCCAGCACCACCTTGGACAGGAAATACAGGTTCCAGCCGCGCAGGTCGGCCCAGGCGAACGGCGATGCGGGCAGCGCCTGCGGACTCATGCCGGCCTCCGCGGTGCACGCTGGCGCACACCCGCCCGGCGCAGGTGGCGCGGCGGCAACCACCCGCCGACGCGGCGGCGCAGGCCGCGCCACAGCACGCCCAGCATCGCGCCGAACGGAATCATCAATACCGCGCAGGCGACGATCAACGTCCACAGCTGCTGGTCGGTGGTCATGCGTCGTCTCCGAGCCGCAACGGTGTGGGTGTGGCGAAGGGCGTTGCGACGATCGTGGCAGCCGCAGCTGCCGCCGGTTCCACAGGCGGCGGCAGCAGCTCGGTGTCCGGATCGCTGCCGCTGGCATTCATCGCCGCGATATCGTATTCGGCCAACCGCTGGTAACCATCGAACAGCTCGCGCCAGGGCAGGCGGAACAGATTGCCCAGCGCCTGTTCGATGGCATCGCGGCGACAACCGAACAGGAACAGCCGAACTTGCCCGCGGTACACGCAGGCGAGGTCGCCCTGGCGGCGGATGCGCAGCTGCTGCAGCGTCTGCTCGGCGCGCAGCCCCGCCACCGGCTGGAGTGCCAGTACCGCACTTTCCACGGCGCTGCCGTCCTGGTCGATGCGTTCACTGGCGATCTGGCGGAACCGCGACGCGCTGACCTGGCCACTGATCGACGGCGGCCGGTGCGCACGGATCAACGGTTCCGGATCGTCAGCCAACTGTCCCTGCCAACGCTGCCGCTGCACGGTGTCCAGCAAGGTCAGCAGGCGAGGCAACGGAGTATGGGCAGGCACCACCAGACTGCCACCGCACTGCAGCAGCAGCCGCTCGTCGGCGTAGCGCAGGCAGGGCTGCAGTTCGCGCACCACCAGCTTCACAGCATCGCCGCGCTCACACCGCAGGCGATGCAGCAATCGCGCCAGGGCATCGACCTGCGCGTTTTCGCTGATGGCCACCACCACCGTGGCCTCGCGTGCCTGCAGCGCGGCTGGCATCAGCCCAGCCCAGCCCTCATACAGGCGCCAGGCCGACGACAACGGCGGGGCACCTTCCAGCACATCGGTCTGGGCCAGGAACAGGTCGCGGTCGCTGCCGCCCTCCCCGGCCACCGACTGTACTTCGACCTCGGGGTCGACCACGCGCTGCAAACGCTGACCGACCTGCTCCACGGTGAAGGCACGTTGTGCGACGACCCCATGGCTGTTGGTCCAGTAATGCAGCAGCAGCTGCAATGCACCGCGGTGCGGATGCAACTGGGCCACGCCGGCACAGCTCCGGTTCAAGGGCAGCAGACGTGGCGCGACCGTGGCCACCTCTCCGTGGCACAGCAGCAACAGAACCTGCGCAGCCTGCTGCGCCCATTGCTGCAGGTGCTGGCACCAGCGCGACAAGCGCGCATCGTCCCAGCCGTCCAGCGCGGCCACCGGGAACTGCACAACGGCCATGCGTGTTGTCGCGCCCGATGCCCGGGGCAGGTCCCCGGCAAGGCCGCGCAGGGTCTGCTGCATGCCCTGGTGCGAACACTGGAACATGCGCACCCGTGCAGGGCCCTGTTCGGGGGTCAGCAGAGACAACATCGGCTCGACGCCGCGCCCCAGCGTCGCCAGCACTACGTCATCCAGATCGCCCGCACCGATCAATGCGCTGGCGCCGAGCAGATCGGCCGGTGCGCTGCCGGCGGCAACCACCCAGTACACGCTGCCACCGCGCATTTCGACGAATTCGGCCGGCATGCCGGCAATGGCAAGTTGGGGCGCCGTCACGCGCAGCTCTCTTCAGCGGCCATGGGCACGCTCACCGGCAGACATGCAGGGGAACGCAGCAGCGAAGGACGTTCGTCCGATCACACGCGCCACATTCATCAGTGCGGTGGTCCGGCGCCTCACCCAGCGCCTTGACCACCGGTTCCATCGTGATTGCTTCAGGACCGGAAACGGAAAGAACCTTCACCGCAGAACTCCCTCAAGGCCTGCTAAACATCCTGTCGCCAGATCGTAAGCGATTCTGTGAATTTCAGCCACACAAATGTGATATGCATCACAAACTACGCCACGGGCGTCGATCGCAGCCGATGACGTAGCGCGTCACTTTGTGACGGCAGGTCTCTCTTCCGCTGGCAGCTCGAACACCTGACGCAGGTAGGACAGGTAGCCCGGGTCGTCGCACATGCTCTTGCCCGGCGAGTCACTGAGCTTGGCCACCGGCTGGCCATTGCAGCGGACCATCTTGATGACGATGTTCAGCGGGGTCGGCCCCAGATCGTTGGTCAGGTGGGTGCCCACGCCGAACGCCACCTGGCAGCGGCCACGGAAGTAGTCGTACAGGCGCATCACCTTGGTGATGTCGAGCCCATCGCTGAACACCAGCACCTTGCTGCGCGGGTCGACGCGGCGCAGCTGGAAGTGGGCCAGCATGCGGTCGCCCCAGTCGAACGGGTCGCCCGAATCATGGCGCACGCCGTCGAACAGCTTGCAGAAATACATGTCGAAGTCGCGCAGGAACGCGTCCAGCCCGACCACGTCGGACAGGGCGATGCCAAGGTCACCGCGGTACTCGCGCGCCCACGATTCCAGCGCCGCCACCTGCGAATCGCGCAGGCGCGGACCCAGTGCCTGGAACGCCTGCAGGTATTCGTGGGCCATGGTGCCGTGTGGCGTCATGCCATACAGGCGCGCGAAGTGCACGTTGCTGGTGCCGACCAGCTGCGGGCCCAGCGCATCGCGCAGCAGCGGCAGCAGGCGTGCATGCCAGTCGCGCGAGTAGCGGCGGCGGCTGCCATAGTCGGCGATGCGGCACTGTTCGAAGCCGGGGGTATCGCGCAGCAGCGCGGCCTTGGCCTGCAGGCGGCGTTCGCCTTCGGCGAAATCGGCCGTGGTGGTGTTGCGGAACCACACTTCGTTGATGATCGCCAGCAACGGCACTTCGAACAGGATGGTGTGCAACCACGGACCGGTGATGTCCAGTTCGATCTCGCCGGGCACCGTCTTCGACGCGCGCAGCTGGATGTACTTGCGGTCCAAGTGGAACAGGCCGAGGAAGTCGGCGAAATCGGGTTTCACGAAGCGCAGGCCACGCATGTAATCCAGCTCTTCATTGCTGAAGCGCAGGCTGCACAGGTGGTCGATCTCCTCATCGATCTGGTCGATGTAGCGGGCCAGCTCGATACCGGGGGTGCGGCATTTGAAACGGTATTGAACCTGCGCGCCGGGGTGCTGGTGCAGCACCGCCTGCATCATGGTGAACTTGTACAGGTCGGTGTCGAGCAGGGACTGGATGATAGGCATGGGGGAATTATGCGCCCGTTCGGGTGAACCGGGGTCCGCGATGAGGCCCCCCCCCATCACCCGCTCTGCGGTGGAGCCACGCCATGCGTGGATGTGCCTGCGCGTTACAGCGACCTGCGCAGCAACCTCGGCACCTGCACCAGCGCATGGGCCCAGATCGCCCCCACACCGCCACCCGCACCGGCAATGACCGCTGCGGTGCTTCGAACTTACTGAAATAGCGCCACAGCCCGCGATGCTTGTGCCATTCGACGAAGAACGGGCGCGAACGGCTGGACACCCCGCGCACGTGGGTCACCTTCAGGTCGTTGGCGATGGCAACCACGCCACCGGCCTCACGCACGCGGCGGCACAGGTCCAGGTCTTCGGCGTGCAGCCGATAGCCGGCATCCCAGCCGCCGATGCGATCAAACAGAGCGCGCGGCATCAGCAGCAGCGCACCGGACAATGCCGGCACCTGCTGCAACGGCTGCGCCGGGTCGCGGGCAATGGCCAATCGCGCGCCGCGACCGGGCGAGCGCAACATGGCAAGGAAGTCCGGATCCCGGCGCCGCACCGCGTCATCGGCCTGCCCGTGTTCGTCCACCTGCTCCACGCCCAGCAGACTGTCGCCCACCGCATCGGCGCGGTCACGCAGGGCTGCCAGTGTATCGACGTCGACCATCAGGTCGGGATTGATGAAGGCCAGCCACGGGCTGCGTGAATCGGCTACGCCCTGGTTGTTGGCCGCGGCGAAACCGGGATTGTCCGGGTTGGCGATGAAACGTACACGCGGATCGTGGCTGGCGTGGCGCTGCACGACTTCCAGGGTGTCATCCAGCGAGCCATTGTCGACCACCCGGATCTCGGCCACGTCCTGCGCCTGGCGCAGCCGCGACAGGCAGGCGTCGATGGTGCTGCCGCTCTGGTAGGTGACGACGATGGCGGCAATGGCGGAATTCAAACAGGCGGCTCCAACGGTGATGGCGGGACGAACAGATCGCCCTGCCCGCGCGGCATTATCGCCTGCTGCAGGCCGTGCTGCAGGTCCTGGCGCAGCGTATGCAGCGGGTCGTGCATCAGGAAGTCAGCCAGCCGCGGCATCCAGCCCGGCCAGCGCGCGGCCAGTGCTTCCAGGTCGCCGTCGCGGCTGGGCGCTTCATTGCCGCGGCTGACGAAGGCGTTTTCGCACAACACGTTGCGCCAGCCGAGACCGGCCATGCGCAGGCTCAGATCGACCAGCGCCGCGTTCCAGCCCAGATAGCTTTCTGCATCCAGGCCGCCAGCGCGCCGCCGTGCATTGGCGCGCACCAGCACGGCGTGGGTGACCGCCGAAGGGAGTTCAGGATGCAGGCTCGGCAGTGCGGCGCAGACATGGGCCAACAGCGCCGGGGCGTCCGGTTCGGGGTTGAGCTCGCCCAAGCGCGGCCACGCCGCGGTTTCGCCCACGTTGCACCACGGCGTGGCCGTGGCAATGGCCGCGTCGCGCGCAAACGAGGCCTGCAGCTGCTGCAGCCATCCCGGTGCGGGCACGCTGTCCGGGGCCAGCACCGCCACGTCCAGGCCATCGCAGGCACGCAGCATTTCGTCCAGATGGGCCACCTCGCCGAGTGGCCTGGCGCGGCGGGTGTATTCGGCCTGCAACGGCGTATGTGCCAGCCAGTGTTCAACCACCGCCTGGGCACGTGGCCCGGCCTGCGCGTCATCGGCCAGCCAGATCGATGTCCCCGCTGCGGTACCGGCATCAAGCGCGGCCAGGCAACGGTCAAGTGCCGCGTCGTCCACGCCCAGCGGCAACAACACGATCGCCCCCATCCCGCCTCCGTGGTTGTCGGTGGCCACAGCGTAGCACCGGGTGGGTGTCGGCCGGGTTGCACCCGGCACCCACAGAGGCCAGAGCCAGAGCCACGGCCGAAGCAACAGCAACAGCTGGGGTCCTGGGGGATGGCGGGGCGGTATCGGATTGCGGGGACGCCGCAAGTACGTCCTTGTAGGCTTGGCAGCCGCATCCATGCGGCTGACACCCCGCAATCCGACACCCCCCCACCTTCGACAGTTTTCCGCGAACTGTCTGAACGACTCCTGGGGTCAGATCCGTTTTCCGCAGGAAAACGGATCTGACCCCATTCCTGTATTTCGATATCTGAAAGATGTGTCGACCAAGGTCGACACCTACCAACAGCCCACGGAATCTGTCGGCGGCGGGGCGGTGTGGGCTGGCAGGACCGTTGGCGCCATGGATGGCGCCATCGAGCCCCCAGGGACGGGTTTACGGCGTGTCCTGCCAGCCCACACCGCCCCGCCATCCCACGGAATGCCCGCTGTTGCCGTTGCCGTTGCCGTTGCTTCGGCTTCGGCTTCGGCTTCGGCTTCGGCTTCAGCTTCGGCTTCGGAGGGTGCCGGGCGCAGCCCGGCCGGCTTACTTCCTGCGCGGCTGGTTCAGCGGTTCCATCGCGCGGAAGCGCTGGCTGTACTCGTCGGTCAGCGTGCGCGCCTCCTGGCCGTTGCGGACGATGGTCGGGGTCAGCAGCACGATCACTTCCGAACGACGGCTGGTGCGGCTCTTCTGCCCGAACAGCGCACCCAGTACCGGAATCCGGCTCAGGCCGGGAATGCCGCTGCTGCCATCGGTGGCCGAATCGGTGATCAGGCCGGCCAGCATGATGGTGTCCCCGCTCTGCACCGCCGCCTCGGTGGCCAGCTTCTTGGTGGAGATGCGCGGATTGCAGTTGCGCTCCTGCGGATTGCAGTTCTCCGGCACGTCCGATGCGCTGCTGATCTCCTGCACGATATCCAGGAACACCGTGCCGTCACGGGTGACGCGCGGGCGCACCTTGAGGATCACGCCGGTATCGATGTACTGCACCGAGCTGTAGCTGCTGGTGCCGATGCCGGTGTTGACCGTGGTGGTGTTGATCGGCACCTTGTCGCCCACGTTGAGGGTGGCTTCGGCGTTGTTGCGCACGAACACCGAGGGCGTCTGCAGCAGGCGCACGTCGGTGACCTTGTCCAGCGCGCTGACCACCGCCGCACCGTTGTGCCCGGTGAATGCCCAGCCGACGCCATCGGTGCCGGTCACTGCACCAGCGAAGGTGTTCCAGGAGCCGCCGGCTGCTGCGGGCAGGGTCAACCCGGACAGCGCGCCGGTCAGCGCACGCCCTGCCACGGCATTGTCGAAGAACCAGTTGACGCCGTACTTCAGGTCGCCGGTCAGCCCGACTTCGGCCACCTGCGCTTCGATGTGCACCTGCAGCGGCATCACGTCCAGCTTTTCAATCACTTCGCGGATCGAGCGCCAGGCCTGCGGCGTCGAACGCACCAGCAGCGTGTTGGTTTCCTCCACCGCCGACACGCCGACACGGTCGCCCTCCACTTCCAGGCTGATGCTGACGTTGCCCGACTGGCGCTGCGGCAGGTTCAGGCTGCCGCCGCTGCTGCCACTACCGCTGCTGCTGCCGCCACCGACCTGGTTGTTGAAACTGCTGCTGTTGCCCGCATCCATGCCGCGGTCGCCCTCGCTGCCCAGCTGCGAGGGAATGGCACCCGGCGCCAGCGATGCCGAGCCGGACCCGCTGCGGTTGCCGCTGCTGGCAAAGGCTTCGCTGAGGCGTTCGGCCAGGTCGCGTGCCTTGATGTAGCGCAGTTCATGCGAGAACAGGCGCGCACTGCCGCCGGCGGTATCGATGCGGTCCAGCCACTGCTGGATCTGGTCCAGGTAGCGCACCTGCGGGGTGATCACCAGTACCGCGTTTGCGTTTTCCAGCGGCAGGAAACGGAACATGCCGGCGCTGGGCGTCTTGCTCTCTTCGCCGAAGACCTTCTCCAGATCCGCCGCGACCTGCTCGGCCTTGCCGGACTGGATCGGGAATACGCCCACCGACATGCCCGAGAGCCAGTCGACGTCGAAGATCTCGACGGTATGCAGGTAGTTCTCCAGTTCCGCACGCGTACCGCCGAGGGTGATCACGTTGCGGCCGCTGTCGACGTTGACGATGGCATTGGGCCGCGCATACGGCTCCAGCACCTTCTTCATCTCGCTTGCAGAGATGAACTGCAGCGGCACCACGCGCACTTCAAAACCGCGTGCGCTGGAGGCCGGCGCGGTGCTCGGCGCCACCGTGCCGGCCAGTGCCTGGTCGGCGGCGACGATGTTGTAGCGGCCACCGCTGTAGACCATGCGGGCGTTGTTCCAGCCCAGCACCATCTCCAGCAGGTTCAGGGCCTGTGCCGGCGATACCGGCTTGGGCGTGGCCAGCGTCACCGTGCCCTGCACGCCCGGCGCGATCACGTAGTTCTGGCCGAGCATGTCCCCGAGAATGGCCTTGACCACCGCATGTACCGATTCGCCTTCAAAGTTGAAGGTCGCTTCACCGGAGCTGGCCGCATGCAGCGCGGGCGACGGTTTGCGCGCGGCCTCGCGGTTGATCATGGTGCCGGTGCCACGGCGGATCACCGCCTGCGGCGCCCCCTGCACCTGATCGGCCGCCTCGGTCTGCGCATCGACGGCAGCCTGGCCGGCACTGGCCGAAGGCTGCAGGTTGCCGTTGCGTTGCACATGCGGGGCCGACACGGTGCTGCAGCCGACCAGCAGCGTCAGGGCGAAGGACCAGGGAAGAAAACGCAGATTCATGCATTCACTCTATCGGTTGGTGCCATCGCCCGGGGGCGGCGACGGTTGTTGCTGCTGTTGCTGCAGCTGACGGCGGCGGGCCTGGATGCGTTCGCGGATGGCCTGCATCTGCGCTTCGCTGGGACCGTTGGTGTTTGCAGGGGGTGCGGCGGCCGCGGCCGGTGCAGGCGAGGCGGGAGCCACGTTGCCATCGGCGGCACGGGGGTTGGGCAGGGTCTGGCTGGGCGTTGGCTGCGGTGGCGGCGGCGGAACCACCGCGCCAGGCACAGGCGGTGTGCCAGCGGCTCCGCGCAGCGCGGTCGGCGCTTCACCGCCCTGGCCATTGAACACGGCCAGTTCCAGCACCTGGCTGCCACTGGAGCCGATCACCGTGGCCTGGCGCGGTTCCAATGCCACCAGCTGCCAGCCATCGACTGCATCGCCGTTGAGGCGCAGGCGCAGCGACCGGCCCTGCTCGGTGGTGAAGGTGGCCATGCTGAAGTCGCCGGTCATCAGCACGCCGGTCAGGCGCAGTGCCGGACTGGCGGCGGCTTCACTGCCCCCCAGCAGATACGGGCGCGGCTTGCGGTCTTCGGCGAACAGGGGCCGTTCGCTGATCACGCTGTAGCTGTCTGCGCCGGCCATGCGTTCGGGCGCCAGCACGGGCAGCGCCGGCAGCGCGGCCTGGGCGTCGCCCTCCGCACTGACCGTGGGCAGCTGGCTGCCAAGACCGAAGCCGGTGGCCAGCCAGAGCGCTGCGGCCCATCCGGCCACCGCCAGCAACAGCCCGGTGCGCAGGCTGATCTGCTCAAGCTTCATCGGCCACCTCCTGCGCATCGGTGGCAGGCTGCTCCGCCGGTGACGGCACAGGTGCCGGCGGCGACGCCACCGGCGCTGCTGCAGGCGGCGTGGCCACGGGTGCTGTCGAGGGATCGGCAGCAGCCGCCGGCAACAGGTAGCCGGCCAGCTCGAAGGACACATCCAGGCCGAGGCCGGATTCGTTGGGCGATTGCTGGAAGCGCTGTGCGATCAGGTTGAGGTTGTCCACGAACAGGCGCGGGCTGCCGGTCTCCAGGCTGTGCAGCACGGTGGCCAGTTCGGCCACGCCACAGCGCAGGCGCACCTGCATGGCCACGCGCACGAACGCAGCATCGCGACGGTTGTCGCTCAACGGCGTGCGGTTGCTGATGGTGCAGCTGCGGTTGCCCGGGCTGGCCATCGCCACCGCATCCTGCAGGCGTGCGCCGAGCGCGGCCGCGGCGGCCTCGGCGGTGGCTTCCTGCAGGAACCCCGGGCGCTGCTGCAGGGCGTCGCGGGTTGCGCGCAGCCGCTGTTCGATCTGCGGCTGCTGCTGCAGCTGCGCCTGCACGCGCTGCTGGCGCTCGCGCAGGGCGGCGGCATCGGCATCGATCGCCAGCAGCGGCTGGGTGAACCACGGGTGCACCAGCAGCAGGTAGGCCAGGCCCAGCACTGCCAACAACAGTGCCAGTGCCAGCCAGCGGTCACGGCGTGCGCTTGGCATCGGCATTGGCCGCCTCCGTGGTTGCAGTCGGGGCGGGTGCCGGCGCCGCTGCCGCCGAAGGCAATGGCTGCAGCTCGGCGGTCAGGGTGAAGCGGTCGCGGCCACTGGCGGCACCGTCAGCCTGCAGCACGCCGGTAAGGTTGACCTTGCGCCACTGCGGCGCGTCCTGCAGCAGCGTGACCAGCTGCGATGCTTCGCTGCTGAGGCCGATCAACTGCAGGCTGTTGTTCTCGATCGCCAGTTTTTCCAGGTAGGTGCCATCGGGCAGGCGTCGGGTCAGCTCGTTCCAGACTTCGACGGTACTGGCGCGCTGGTTGCGCTGTGCTTCCAGGAACGCCGCTCCATCCAGCAGCGCCTGCAGCTGGCTGCGTTCGCTGGCCACGCCGCGCGCACTGCGGGCGCTGCGCTCGACGTCTGCGCGCAGCGCATCGACGGCGTCACGACGGTTGTCCAGCAACTGCATCGCCGCCAGCACCAGCATCACCAGCGCAGCCATGGCAAGCAGCAGGTTCCAGCGCCGCATCGGGTCCGGTCGCTGCTGACGCTGCGCGGGCGGCAGCAGGTTGACCTGCAGCGCGCGGCCCTGGGCATCGATCGCATCGACACCGGCCAGCACGTCGGCCCACGCTCCGATCTGCGCGCGCCAGTCATCCAGCTGGCGCAGCGGCCAGGCCACCAGCTCCACTTGCAGCAGGCCTTCGCCGGCACTGCCCAGCTCACGGATGTCATAGCTGACCTGGCTGGCTTCGAACGGTGTCTGCCGGTCGATCTCGTAGCCGACCACCGCACGCAGGCGGTCAGCGGCTGCGGCAGGCAGACGCAGAGTGCGCCGCAGGACCTGCCCGGCCGGCAGCAGCCACACCCGTGGCAGGCTGCGCAGGCGCGGCTCCAGCACGCGGTCCAGGTCCGCCGGTTGCAGCGGCCATGGCAGGCGGGCCACAGGCTCGAGGCCGTCACCGGTTTCGCGCCAGACCTGCAACTGCCCGTCTTCGCACTGCAGCAGCAGGCGGGTCTGCGACCAGCCCAGCGCCCATTGCCAACGCATCGGCACCCAGGCCAGCAACGACTGCCGCCACCAGCGCAGGAAACGGCCGGCACCGGGGCCGATCTGGCCCTGCACCTGCCGCAGACTGTCCTGCCACGCCGTCATCTTGCTGCCATTCCCTGCTCCCAGCGAAGCACTGTGTAGGTCCGGCCGGGCACCCCGCCCGATCCGTTGCGCACCACCGCCTGCAGCACCGACAGGCGTCCGCTGCCGTCAGTGGCGCGGGACTCGATACTATAGGTGCCACTGCCGCTGGCAAGCGCCGATGCACCCGCAGCGTTATCTCCGTCACGCTCCTGCTGGGCGCGTTGCGCCAGCAGTTGTTCCGCATCCAGGCCCATTGCGGTCAACACCGGGCCACTGGCGAAGCGTGGATCCGGTCGCGCCTGCCGGCTGTAGAGCGTCAGGTGCGGCAGCATCGCGGCATACAGCGGCCCGCGCATCCCCAGCACTCGCTGCAGTTCGCCCAGGGTTTCAAAGCGCTTGTTGCGCGGGCCATAGGGCAGGCCTGCGGCGGCGTACTCCGGCGCCTCGGCACCGCCACCGGGCTGCAGCAGGCTGTCTTCGTCGCGCCAGTCGATGATCGCACCGGCCAGCTGCCTGGCGCTTTCTGCCGGCTCGCCCAGTGCCTGCATGAATGCGGACAGCAGGGCCGCATCGGCCAGGTTGAGGTTGATCTTGCCGTTCTCGTCCAGCACCCGGATCTCGATGCGGGCGTCGTCGAACTGCCAGCGATAGGCGCGGCCATCAGCCTGCCACGGCGGACGCTGCGGGTCCGGCTGCAGCCGCAGCAACGCGTATTCCAGGCCGGCGCGGGCGCGCTCCTGGCCGCGTGCGTCGTCACCGAGCACCCGCTGCTGCAGGTGTTCGACCCGTGCGCTGAGCGCAAAGGCGCCGACCAGCGCGGTCATCAGCGCGATCAACCACAACACCAGGACCAGCGCGGCACCACGTGGACGCTTCATCGCGCACCTCCGCTGCCACCGGCCCGCAGTGACACCACCAGCGGCGGCCACGGCGCGCCCCTGGCCGGCACGATCTGCACTTCCACCAGCAATGGCAGGCGCCGGGTGTCCTCCCAGCGTGGCAACCATTCGGTCAGCTGCCCGTTGCTGGCGTCGACACCGCGGTAGCGCAGCCTTACGTCCTTCAGCTCCTCCGCCAGCACTTCGGGCGGGCGCGGCGGGTTCTCTTCGATGCGCTCGCCTTCCTGCAGCAGCACCAGCCCCAGCAGCAAGCGGCGGTGGCCGGCTGCGCCATCCACCTGCAGCGCATGCAGGTAAGGGCCGCCACGACCGAGATAGCCCGGCAGGTCGGCAACGAACTGCATGCCCTGATCGTCACCCTGGAAGAACACCGGTTCGCGGGTGGGATCGGGCACTTCCAGCGGGCTGCGCAGGGCACTGGCGAGCTGCCGCCGCAGCAGGGCCTGCACTGCGCGCATGCGTTCGCTCTGCGCGGCAATCTGCTCGCCGCGCTGGCTGATCGCCATCGCCGATCGCACGCTGGCGAACGCCAACGCCAGGCCGCCTGCCAGCAGCACCGTGGCCAGCATCACTTCGACCAGGGTGAAGCCGCGTGCGCGGCGCCTCATCGCGCATTCTCCAGCGCGGGCGGCAACAGACGCAGGCTGCGCCAGCGCAACTGCTCGCGTTCACTGTCGCCCCAACGCACCTGCAGCTGCAGTTCCGCCAGCCAGGGTGCGCCCGGCGACTGCGCAGCGGGCAGCGCACCACTGCGCGGCTCGGCCCAGGGCTGCACCTGCAGCTGCCAGTGATAACGCCCCTGCTCCCACTCGCCCTGCTGGCTGCCGGCCTGCAGCGGTGCTTCCACCCCGGCGGCGGCCAGCAACGACTGCGCGTGCAGCACCGCGCGCGTGCGCAGCTCGGCGTCGCGCACCTGCCGCGCGCCGCCGGACAGGCTGCCCAGCAACAGCGTCAGCGCCAACCCGAGCAAGGCGAAGGCAACGATCACTTCCAGCAGGGTGAAACCCCGGGCGCGCGACCTCATTGCGCCCGCCACGGTCCGGAACGGACTTCACCGGTCAACCAGCCCACATCGATGCGCCACTCGGCGCTCTCCAGCTGCAGGCGGATGCGGCCGCCGCTGGAACCGCCATCGGGATGGAATTCGATCACGCCCTGGCCGGGCGCGGTGGCCAACTGCGCGGCACCTTCGAACTGCACCTTCAGCTTGGCCGGCACTTCACCGTGGCGCTGGCTGGCGCCCTGCCAACGATGCTGCGCCGGTTCGATCACGAAGCGCTGCGGTTCGCCGCGGGCAATGGCCTGCGCGCGCACCATGCGCAGCTGGTTGGCGATGTCCTTGCCGGCACTGCGCAGCTGCATGCCGGCAAAGCCGCGCGACATGCCAGCGGCGGTGATCAGGCCGATGGCCGCGATCAACGCGATCACCAGCAGCATTTCCAGCAGCGACAGGCCCGCCGCGCGCCTGCCGTGCAGGCGCGGGTGTGACACCCGGCGCGGCAGGAAAAGCAGCATGCGTGCTTATGGCTGGTAGCGGATATCAGCGTCGACGCTGCTGCCGCCAGCCTTGCCGTCCTTGCCCAGGCTGATCAGTTCATACGCCTGGCCCTCGCCCGGTGCGCGGTACTCCAGCGCATGGCCCCACGGGTCGTTGAGGTCGGCAGGCTTGGCATACGGGCCCAGCCAGCCAGCGACGCCGGCCGGTGCGGTCACCAGGTCGTTGAGCGAGGCGGGCAGCTTGCCGGTGTCGATCTGGTAGTTGTCGACCTTGGAGGCAACGGTCTGCACCTGCGCCTTGGCGATGTTGGCCTTGCCACGATCGGCGCCGCCGAGCACGCGGCTGGCGACCAGAGTCAGCACCGCGCCGATCAGCACGATGACGATGATGATCTCCAGCAGGCTCATGCCCGACTGGTGGCGTGCGGCGGTGAAGGAAAGGCGGATCGGTCGACGGGAAGCAATCATGGTCGGTCCTTTCAGGTACGGGATGTCGGGGTTGCGAAGGAGGCCATCGTCAGCCGATGGCGTTGGTAAGGTCGTACAACGGCACCAGCACGGCCACGATCACCGCGCCGACCACCGAGGCCAGCACCAGGGTGATCGCCGGCACCATCGCCGCCAGCAGGCGGTCGATGCGGCGGGCGCTGTCCTGTTCGAAGGTATCAGCAGCTTTCAGCAGCATGGTATCGAGCGCGCCGGACTCCTCGCCGACCTGGATCATCTGCAGCGCCAGCCGGGGAAAACGCTTGCCGCGCGACAACGCCAGCGACAGGCCGGTGCCGTTCTTGACCTCGTCGGCGGCGGTCTCCAGGTCTGCCGCCAGGGCGCGGTTGCCAAGCACGTTGCCGGCGATGCCCAGTGCCCCCAGCAGCGGCACGCCGTTGCGCAGCAGTGTCCCCAGGGTGCGCGCCAGCCGCGCGGTTTCCAGCTCGCCCAGCAGGCGGCCGATGCCCCGGCGCTGCAGCAGCCAGCCATCCAGCGCCAGACGGAACGCGGGCTGCCGCACCTTGCGTTCGAACAACAGCAGCAGCACGCCCGGCACCACCAGCAGCAGCACCCACCAGTCGCGCACGAACAGGCCCAGCTGCAGCACCAGGTTGGTGAACCATGGCAGCGCCACGTCCAGGCTTTCGTACATCTGTGCGAACTGCGGCACCACGTAGCCCAGCAGGAACAGCAGCGCACCGCCCACCACCACCAGCAGGATCGCCGGGTAGACCAGCGCGTTGATCACCTTGCCCTGCAGCGCACGGCTGCGTTCGAGGTAGTCGGCCAGGCGTTGCAGCGTCTCGTGCAGGCTGCCACCGGCTTCGCCGGCGCGCACCATGTTCACGTATAGACGCGAGAACAGGCCGTGCTGGCGTTCCAGCGCGGTCGACAGCGGCGCGCCACCACGCACCACGTCGCGGATGTCAGTGATCGCGCGGCGCGAGCGCTCGTCTTCGGGCAGGCTGAGCAGGATCGACAGCGCGCGGTCCAGCGGCTGCCCGGCACCGAGCAGGGTGGCCAGCTGCTGGGTGAACTGCAGCAATGCCGCGCCCTGCAGCGGACGCTGGCGGAACAGGCCGCGCAGGCTGCTGCCGCCAACCGCCCCCCCGTCGGCCAGCTGCGTCTCCATCGGCAGATGGCCCTGGTCCTGCAGGCGCGCGACCAGCTCGGCCTCGCTGGCCGCTTCCATCTGTCCGTCGAACACTTCACCGTGTGGGTTCAGTGCCTTGTAACGGTAGTTCGGCATGTCAGCGTCGTCCCTGCACGCGCATCAGCCTTCCTCGGTCACGCGCAGGACTTCCTCGAGGGTCGTCTGCCCGCTCAGGGCCTTGCTCAGGCCGTCCTCGTACATGGTGCGCATGCCGGCTTCGCGGGCGATGCGCTCGATCTCGCCCATGCCATCGCGACGCATCACCGCACGGCGCAGCGCGTCGTTCATCACCAGGAATTCCATGATGGTGGTGCGCCCCAGGTAGCCGGTCGGCGCCAGCGCCGAAGGCTTCGGGCGATACAGGTGGATCGTTCCATCCGGTTGCAGGCGGCGCAGGTCGAAGCGTTCGATCTCTTCCGGCGAGGCTTCGTAGCGTTCGGCGTGGGTCGGCTCCAGCCGGCGCACCAGGCGCTGGGCCAGGATGCCGTTGATGGTGGAGGTGAGCAGATAATCTTCCACGCCCATGTCGAGCAGGCGGGTAATGCCGCCTGCGGCATTGTTGGTGTGCAGCGTGGACAGCACCAGGTGGCCGGTCAACGCTGACTGGATCGCGATGCGCGCGGTTTCCAGATCGCGCATTTCACCGATCATGATGATGTCCGGATCCTGGCGCACGATGCTGCGCAGGGCATTGGCGAAATCCAGCCCGATCTGCGGCTTGGCCTGGATCTGGTTGATGCCTTCGATCTGGTACTCGACCGGATCTTCAACGGTGATGATCTTGACGTCGGCGGTGTTGAGCTGGCTCAACGCCGTGTACAGCGTGGTGGTCTTGCCCGAACCGGTGGGGCCGGTCACCAGCAGGATGCCGTGCGGCTGTTCAAGCACCTTGCGGAACTGCGGCAGGAAGGCATCGGTGAAGCCCAGCCGATGGAAATCGAACACCACCGTCTCGCGATCAAGCAGGCGCATCACCACGCTTTCGCCGTGCGCGGTGGGCACCGTGCTGACACGCAGGTCCAGTTCCTTGCCCTGCACGCGCAGCATGATGCGGCCATCCTGCGGCAGGCGGCGCTCGGCGATGTTGAGCCGGGCCATGATCTTGATGCGGCTGATCACCGCGGCGGTCAGGTTGGCCGGCGGGCTCTCGCCTTCGACCAGCACGCCATCGACGCGGTAACGCACCTTCAGCCGGTTTTCGAACGGCTCGACGTGGATGTCCGACGCGCGCAGTTCGACCGCGCGCTGGATCACCAGGTTGACCAGGCGGATCACCGGCGCTTCGGAAGCGAGATCGCGCAGGTGCTCGATATCGTCCACTGCGCCGCCCTCGCCATCGGCGGTTTCCACGATCGCGCCCATCGCACTGCGGCCCTGGCCGAACCAGCGCTCGACCAGATCATCGATCTCCGCGCGCATGCCCAGCAGCGGCGTGACCGGTACACCCAGTGCCAACTGCACAGCCTGCTGCGGGTAAGGATCGTGGGCGTCGGCCAACCACAGCTGCACGCCGTGTTCATCCAACGCCAGCGGGCACACGTGGAACTGCTTGAGGAAGCGCAGCGACAGCGGCAGGCCTTCGGCCAGTGCCTGCGGCGGCGATTCAGGCAGCTGCCGTCCTTCCAGCAGCGGCAGGCCAAGCACATCGGCGCTGGCCTGCGCCTGGTCACGTTCGGACACGAGCCCAAGCCGTACCAGCAGGCCAAGCAGGCTGCCACCGGACTCGGCATGCAGCGGCCGCGCACGTGCCAGATCTCCTTCCTTGAGCCGACCACGTGCCAGCAGCGCATCGAGGATGCGGCCTTCAGTATCGTCGGTGGCAGTGGCAGCGAGCGCGTTCACATGACTCTCCTGTCGATCGTCCCGACTTTAGCAGTTAAGCCGTGGTTTCCACCCGCTCCGATTCTTCTTTCGTGAAAAGACGAGGCCCGTCACACAGGTAACGGGCCTCGCTTGTTCATTTACGACAGCCGGTGATTACTGGGTCGCCAGGATGCTCACCCCGCTGTAAGCGGCCTCACCCACCACCTTGATGTAGTAGGTACCGGCCACCGGCTTGGCCACGCGCACGGTTTCGGTGTTGCCCGGGCGGGTCGACTTGGCATCGTTGTCGGTCGCGGTGGGCACGCGGCCCTGCGCCAGGTATACCGACACGTTGCCGCTGCCGCCATAGGTCAGCACGCTCAGCGTCTTGCCGGCCGCCGCTTCGAAGGTATAGACGGTTTCGCTGGCGGCCGCACCGGCCAGCCCGCCCACGGTCACCTTGTTGGTCAGCGGAATGCCTTCCGGCTCGCAGTTCTCGGTGCACGGCTCCTTCAGCGCGGCATCCAGTGCGGCCTTGGCATCGAGGATGCCGCTACCGATCGGGGTTGCCGCCGGAATGGTCACCGGGAAGCGACGCGCCGACTGCTTGAGCAGGGTTTCCAGCGCGGCCGGGGCCAGCGGTTCCTTGCCCTTGGCGATCAGCGCGCTCTGCACCAGGGCAGCCACCGCGGCAACGTGCGGCGAGGACATCGACGTGCCGCCCTTGCCCATCAGCACCCACTCACCGGCGTCCGGGGTGGTTTCCGAACTGGAACCGACCTGCCAGATGTAGCCGTTCGGGTTGCCGTCGACACTGCCGCCACCGCCCGGGGCCGACAGGTCGACCGCGGTGCCGTAGTTGGAGTAGTAGGTGATGCCACCGGTGACACGGGTCGCACCCACCGCCACCACGTTGTTGCAGCTGGCCGGACGGTACTTGGACGCGTTGTCGGTTTCATTGCCGGCCGCGACCACCACCAGGGTGCCGCGCGACACGGCGCCGTTGATCGCGTCCTGGTAGGCGGCATCGCAGGCGCCGCCACCGCCCAGGCTCATGTTGATGATTTCCGCCGGATTGGTGTTGGCCGGAATGCCCGGCACGGTGCCGCCCGACGCCCAGGTGATGGCGTCGCTGATGTCGGCCAGGGTGCCGCCGCACTTGCCCAGCACGCGCACCGGCAACACCTTGGCCTTGTAGGCCAGGCCTGCCAGGGCACTGCCGTTGTTGGTCACCTCGGCAATGGTGCCGGCCACGTGCGTGCCGTGCCAGGAACTGCCTTCCGGTTCGGAACCGGTGTAGCACTCGTTGGCCGTTTCCACCCAGTCGCCGTAGTCGGTGGCCCCCGGTGCGCGGCCATCGTTCGGGCGGCGCGAGGATTCCTTGTCACTGATGAAATCGTAGCCTTCCAGCAGATTGCTGCCGAAATCCGGCACGCCCGGCAGGATGCCGGTATCGAGCACGGCGACCACGATGCCCTCGCCCTGCGAGAGATCCCACGCGGCCGGTGCATTCACACCACCGGTGGCGTTGAAGAAGTTCCACTGGTACTGCGCGTAGTTGGGATCGTTGGGCACCAGTGCCGGCTGCGCATTGGTGGCACGCAGGTCCGAGCGCTGCAGGCGCACGTTGGCCACCGCGTACTGCACCGACGGATCGGCATTCAGTTCAGCCAGCACCTTCTGCATGTCGGCCGAGCCCAGCCGGGACTTCAGGCGGATCAGGTCGCCACCGGTACCGAGCTTGCGCTCCACCAGCGGGGAAAGTGCCGCAGCACGGCTGGTGGTGCCGCTGCTGACGATGGCACGCGACAGTGCCGACTGCACGACCGAGAGCTTGGTCGAACGATCGCTGGCGGCCGCGGTGCCGTTGCGGTACTTCACGATGATGCCGTCCACGCTCTGCTGGGCAGTGCTGGCCACGCGCGCCGGTTCCTTGGCCACGCCCGGCTTGGCCGCATGCGCCGCACCGACGCCGACAGTCAGCGACAACACGGCGGCAGCCAGCACATTGATGCGAAGGGTCTGCTTCTTGGTCACGTTCGAAATCCTCTTCAAGGTCATGGTTGAGCTTTCCTTCTCCGCCCGTTGCACGGACAGAGCTCACTACGGCCATCACTCCCTGCGACTGCCCTGGCTGGCCCACCAGGGTTGCCATGCCACGCCCCTTTGGCGCTCACTGCTCGACGTGCCGATGGGTTGCCCACCGGCACGTTGTTGCGCACTTACCAGCCGAAGCCGGCACCGACGCCGACCGAGCTGTCATCACTGCTGAAGGCACCACCGACGGTGACCGTGGCGCGATCGCTGATCGCACGCTGGTAGCCCAGCGACATGGCCGACTCGCCTCCCTGGAAACCGATGCCGACGCCGACCCGGTTCTGGGTGCGGATGCCGGCGGCACTGGTGGCCATGTTGAGCATCGCTGCGCTCATCGCGCCCTGGCGGTCGATGCGGCGATCCATGTGGCGCAGGCGTCCATCAACTTCACCCTTGAACACATCGAAGCTGTCGGTGACTGCCTGCACGCGGCTGTCGGTGTAGCTGTTGGCGGTGGTGATGCCACGATCCAGCTGGCCCTTGTTGACCGCATCGGTTGCGGTGGTACCGGCCGCCACGTTGGTGACCTGGCGTTCGTTGCCCTCGCTGCCGACCGAGACGGTGTTGGCGCGATCGGCAACCGAGCCCTGGCCCAGCGCCACCGCATTGGCCGCCGTTGCACTCGCGCCCTGGCCGACAGCGGTGGACGATGCACCGCTGGCGACAGCGCCATCGCCCATCGCGACGGCGTTGACGCCACCGCCTGCGACCAGTGCTGGCTGAGCACTGCCTGCGCTGGCAGCGGTCGGCGTGCCCTGCACACGGGCCGTTGCCGATCCGCCATCAGCCAGGCTCGCGTCGGTGGCAGCCGACGCCGTGGCCACGTTGGACGCGTCTGCGTCCAGCGCAGCGGCCATCGAACGCAGGCTGGCCGCGCCGGAACGCGTGCCGCTGGCAGTGCGACGATCGATCTCGCTGACCTTGCGGTCCAGTGCGCCCAGCGCGTCGCCGACGTTGCTGTAGGTGGACCCCTGGATCACATAGTTCGGCGCGACGAACACGCCCTGCATGCCGACGCTGGCACCGCCGCCGAGGAAGCTGGCGGCATCGCTGAGCGACTGGAACAGCTGCCCACCGTTGATCGCCTGGCGGCTGCCGGAGGCGATGCTGCCGGCGCCGACGTTGTCGAGGGTGGTGCCCTGGATACCGGCCAGGGTCAGGCGGTCGCGGCTGGCATCGTCGTAGCCGACCGCACTGGCCGCGCTGGTTTCAACGGTGGCGATGCGCGAGTCGAAATCACCGACACGGGTTTCCACCGCGCCCACCCGCTGGTTGGTGACGTTGAGCTGCGAACCGGTCACGGCGTCGCTGCTGCCGGCGGCGATGCGGCCATCGGCAACGTTGACGATGCGGCGCGTAGCAGGACCATCCGTGCCGTTGCCGCCGCCGACCGACACCACGTTTGCATCCACCGCACGCGCGCCGGCACCGATTGCCACTGAGTTGCTGCCGGTGACGGCGGCATTGGCGCCTACGGCCAGTGATGCGTTGCCGACGGCGCTGGCGTTGCTGCCCAGTGCATTGCTGCGGTTGCCACTGGCAGTGGCACTGGAGCCCACCGCCACTGCGTTGGTACCGCTGGCAGTGGCGGTGCCGCTGCCGTTGGCACGGAAGTGCCTGCTGGTGGCGTCGGCGGTGGAGGCCACCGCATCCAGCTGGCCCTTGTTCACCGCATCGTTGGCCTGGGTACCGGCGGCCACGTTGGTCACCTGGCGGTTGATCGCGCTGTGGCTGACCCCGGCAGCATCGACCCACTCCTGCGCCGCACCCACCGATACCGCATTGGCACGGTCGGCCAGCGAACCTGCACCGAGCGCCACGCTGTTCTCGGCGTCCTTGGTGGTCCAGGTATTGCTGCCCAGCACGGTGGCATTGGTGGCCTGCGCATAGCTGTTGTAGCCGACCACGGTGGCACCGTCCTCGGTGGCCCATGCCTCGCTGCCGATCGCGGTGGTGTACTGGCCCGTGCCGACGCTGTTGGCGTCCTGTCCGGCCAGCGCGTTGAAGCCGACCGCCACGCCATTGAGCCCGGTGGTGGCATTGTTGCCCAGTGCGGTACCGAACTGGCCGGCGCGCGCCTGCACGCCGAAACCAGCACCGGCGATCTGTGCGACGGTGCCCTGGCCCACGGCTGTGGACACTTCGGCGGCCTGCGCGCCACTGCCCAGCGCAGTGCCGAAGAAGGCGGACGTGGCACCAGCGCCGTAGGCGGTGGACTGCCAGCCGTTGGCCGACGCGAAGTTGCCGACGGCGGTGGCTTCGCGACCATCAGCGGTTGCGCCATAACCGACGGCGGTTGCGGCCAGCCCGTTGGCCTGGGCGATGCCGCCGACGGCGACCGCACCGATGCCCTGCGCCTGGGACTGCGCACCGAGGGCCACACTGGCCGGGCCTGCGCTGCTGCTTTCCACGCCGATGGAAATCGCGCCACCGGCCGTGCTGCTGGCGCTGCTGCCGATCGCCACACCGTCTTCACCACTGGCCAGCGCATTGAAGCCGACGGCGGTGGCGTTGGCCGCGACCGCGGTGGCACCACTGCCGAGCGCACTGGCGCCATTGCCGATCGCATTGGCCGCTTCACCGGCCGCCAGCGCATTGTCACCTTCGACGTAGGCACCGGCATCGCTGTCGGCACTGCCGCTGGCCTGGAAGTGCTTGCTGGTCTTGTCGGCGACACTGGCCACGGCATCCAGCTGGCCCTTGTTCACTGCATCGGTGGCCTCGGTGCCGGCGGCAACATGGGTGACCTGGCGTTCACCGCCCGCGCTGCCGACGGCCACCGTGTTGTCGCGGTCGGCCTTCGAGCCCGCACCAAGGGCGACACTGTTGACACCGTTGGCGGTCGCGCTGGCACCCAGGGCGGTGCTGTCAGCCGCATCGGCCCATGCATTCCAGCCGATCGCGGTGGCGTAGTCATCGGTCGCCCAGGCACCGGCACCGAAGGCCGCCGCACCGGTACCGCTGGCACGCGACGGAATCAGGCCGAAGAAGGTGCTGCCGCCGATGGCGACACTCTCTGCGCCACTGGCTTGGCTGGACTGACCGACGGCGACGGCGCCGCTGCCTGCTGCCGCCGCTCCGAAGCCGACAGCCGTGGTGTTGGCACCGGTCGCTGCCGAGCCGTAGCCCAGCGCGGTGCCGAGGCGGCCGCTGGCTTCGCTGTAGCCACCGATGGCGGTGGTGCCATCGGCCGAAGCGGCACTGCGGAAACCACTGGCCAGCGACTGCGCACCGCTGGCGACGGCTTCCGCACCGTTGGCGGTGCTGTAGACACCGCTGGCCTGTGCAGCGGTGCCGGTAGCGGTGGCGCTGATGCCACTGGCTACCGCGCCGTTGCCGAGTGCGGCACTGTCTTCGCCGGTGGCCTGCGCGTTGCTGCCTACCGCAGCCGCATTGCTGCCCGTGGCCAGCGAGTTGATGCCCACGGCGGTCGCGTTGGCGGACACGGCCGTGGCACCACTGCCGAGCGCGGTGGCGCCATTGCCGATCGCATTGGCCGCTTCACCGGCAGCCAGTGCGTTGTCGCCTTCCACATAGGCACCGGCATCGCTGTCAGCGCTGCCGCTGGCCTGGAAGTACTTGCTGGTCTTGTCCGCCGTAGCGGCGACAGCATCGAGCTGATTCTTGTTGACCGCATCGGTGCCTTCGGTGCCGGCCGCCACATGGGTCACCTGGCGTTCGCTGCCGGCACTGCCGACGGCCACCGTGTTGTCACGGTCGGCCTTGGAGCCTGCGCCCAGGGCGACGCTGTTGGCACCGTTGGCGGTAGCGCTGGCGCCCAGGGCCGTCGACTCGGCGCCATCGGCCCACGAATTCCAGCCGATTGCAGTGGCGTAGTCGTCGGTGGCCCAGGCACCGGCACCGAACGCCGCTGCGCCGTAGCCACTGGCACGTGATGGCACCAGGCCGAAGAAGGTGCTGCCACCAATGGCCACGCTCTCATCGCCGCTGGCTTCGCTGGAATCACCCATCGCCACAGAGCTGGCGCCCGACGCCGCAGCGAAGACGCCGGCAGCGGTGCTGTTGGCACCACTGGCCACGGTGCCATAGCCCAGCGCCGAGCCGAGGCGACCACTGGCTTCGCTGTAGCCGCCCACCGCCGTGGTGCCGTCTGCAGAGGCTGCCGAACGGAAGCCGCTGGCCAGCGACTGCGCACCGCTGGCGCCCGCCTCGGCACCGTTGGCCGTGCTGTACACCGCCGTCGCCTGCGCACCTGCACCGGTCGCAGTGGTGCTGGTTTCGCTGGCCACCGCGCCGCTGCCGAGCGCCGCGCTGTCTTCGCCCGTCGCCTGTGCGTTGTTGCCCACCGCAGCCGCATTGCCGCCGCTGGCCAGGCTGTTGAAGCCTACCGCCGTAGCGTTCGCCGCTACCGCCGTTGCACCACTGCCGAGTGCGGTGGCGCCGGTGCCGATCGCATTGGCGGCCTCACCGGCAGCCAGCGCGCTGTCACCTTCCACGTAGGCACCGGCATCGCTGTCGGCGCTGCCGCTGGCCTGGAAGTACTTGCTGGTCTTCGCGCCTTCGGCGGCCACCGCGTCCAGCTGGTCCTTGTTCACCGCATCGGTACCCTGGGTACCGGCGGCCACGTTGGTGATCTGACGGGTGTTGCCGCCGCCACCGACCGACACGGTGTTGTCGCGGTCGGCAATCGAATCGGCACCCAGCGCCACGCTGTTGGCACCGCGCGATTCAGCCGCATTGCCCAGCGCGGTGCTGTTGATGCCTGGCGCATAGGCGCCGCCACCGACCGCGGTGGAATAGTCGCCGGATGCTTCGGTCGCCAGCAGGCCGAACAACGAGCCACCGACGGCCACGGCATTGGTGCCGGTAGCCAGGCTGCCCTGGCCGGTGGCGGTGCTGTAGGCACCGGATGCTTCCGAATCGCCACCCAGCGCGACGCTGTTGGAACCGGAGGCGTTGGCGAAGTTGCCGAAGGCGGTGGCGTTGAATGCCGAGGCGTTGGCGTAACCGCCGATGGCGGTGCTGTAGCCACCGGTCGCTTCAGCACCGATGCCGAATGCTGCCGAAGCGGTGCCACTGGCCACGCTTTCACTGCCGACCGCAGTGGCGGCCTCACCGCTGGCGTTGCTGAAGTAGCCCACCGCCACGGCTTCTTCGCCGCTGGCTTCGGACAGCACGCCGCTGGCGGTGCTGCCGGCGCCGCTGGCCACCGCGGCCGCGCCGAAGGCCGCACTCTGTTCGCCGCTGGCTTCACTCTCGGCACCATGAGCCGTGGCGTATTCGCCGGTCGCCTGTGCGTTGGCACCGATGGCGCTGGCATTGGCCGCGCTGGCCAAGGCATTGAAGCCGATGGCCTGTGCGTTGCCGGCCAGTGCATTGGCACCACTGCCGAGGGCGGTTGCGCCGTTGCCGATGGCGTTGGCCGATTCACCCGCGGCCAGCGCGTTGTCGCCTTCCACGTAGGCACCGGCGTCGCTGTCGGCACTGCCACTGGCCTGGAAATACTTGCTGGTGGTCGCGGCACTGGCTGCAACCGCGTCCAGCTGCGACTTGTTCAC
Organism: Stenotrophomonas sp. G4; assembly: GCF_003428825.1. Classification (NCBI taxonomy): domain Bacteria; kingdom Pseudomonadati; phylum Pseudomonadota; class Gammaproteobacteria; order Lysobacterales; family Lysobacteraceae; genus Stenotrophomonas; species Stenotrophomonas sp. G4. The sequence continues at coordinate 677,017 of NZ_CP031741.1, read as the reverse complement.
CGCATCGGTGGCCTGGGTACCGGCCGCCACACTGGTGATCTGCCGCTCGTTGCCGGCGCTGCCCACCGACACGCTGCGGTCGCGGCTGGCCACCGAACCGGCACCCAGTGCAACCGCGTTGTTGCCACTGGCCGTGCTGCCCGCGCCCAGGGCGATCGCACTTTCACCGCCAGCCACCGTGTTGGTGCCGATGGCGATGCTGTTGACGCTGTTGCCCAGTGCCTGGAAGCCCAGCGCAACACTGTTGTCGCCGTAGCTGAAGGCGCCGCGGCCGACGGCGGTGGAACTGGTGCCGTTGGCCCAGCTGTTGTAGCCGATGGAGGTGGCACCGTTGGCGCTGGCCCATGCCGCCGGACCAAACGCCGAGGCATTGCGGCCGGTGGCCCACGCGCCGGCACCGAAGGCGGTGGCGCCTTCCTCGCTGGCAGTGCTGTAGCCACCCACGGCGGTGCTGTCATCGGCCTTGGCGAAGGCGCTGTCGCCGATGGCGACGGCATAGCTGCCGGTGGCGCGCGCCTTGCCGCCCGCCGCGAAGCTGTTGTCGCCGGTGGCCTGCGCCGCATTGCCGAAGGCGCTGCTGCTGGCACCGGTCGCCTGCGCGGCATTGCCGACGGCGGTGGAACCGGCCGAGGCGGTGGTGCCGATCTGCACCGGGTTGCCCTGCTCATCCAGCAGCGGCTGGTTGTATTCGTCGTAGGCCTGGCCGAGGCCACCCACGGCTACCGCACCTTCACCGTCGGCGAAGGTATTGCGACCCAGTGCCACGCTGTCGGCGCCGATGGCCGCCGCGCCTGCGCCCTGTGCCAGCGCGCCGGCACCGATGGCGTTGCTGGCCGAACCCGCCGCCACCGCACCCTCGCCTTCTGCATAGGCACCGGCATCGCTGCCGCTTTCCGGCTGCGCCTGGAAGAAGCGCGCGGTGGTGTCGGCGGTGCTGGCCACGGCGTCCAGCTGTGCCTTGTTCACTGCGTCGGTGGCTTCGCTGCCGGCAGCCACGCTGGTGATCTGCCGCTCGTTGCCCGCACTGCCCACGGCCACGCTGTTGGCGCGCACCGCTTCGGAATTGGCGCCCAGTGCAACGCTGTTGGCACCACGCGCAGTGGCGTAGTAGCCGACGGCGGTGCTCTGCGTGCCACTGGCCCAGGTCTGCGCGCCGAGCGCACTGGCGTTCTCGCCCGGTGCATAGGCGAAGTAGCCCACTGCGACCGACTCGGCACCGGAGGCCTCGGTCAGGCTGCCATTGGCCACGGCCTGGTCGCCGCTGGCGATGGCACCGGCACCGACGGCGGTGGCCGCTTCGCCACTGGCCTGGGTCTGCACGAAGAAGCCCAGGCCCGGGATCAGGTCGGCCGGGCCACCGATGGCCACGCTGCTGGTGCCGGTAGCGTTGCTCTGCGTACCGACGGCGGTGGAATAATCGCCGATGGCATTGGACACTGCACCGAATGCCGACGACTGCGCACCTGCCGCATAGGCTCCCACGCCGTACGCCGACGCTGCGAAACCACCGGCATCGGCGCTGGCGCCGACGGCGGTACCACCGACCCCGGCACTGGTGGCGCCGGTCTCTACCGGCACGCCGCCACTGGTGATCAGCGGATTGCCATCGGCATCCACCGCGGCCCCGCCGACAGCGACGCTGCCCGGGCCGACCGCCTGCGCGTTGTTGCCGAAGGCCGCGCTGTTCTGGCCCGACGCCTGCGCATTGTTGCCGACCGCAGTAGCGTTCTGCGCGACTGCGGTCGCACCTGCACCGACCGCGGTCGTACCGTTGCCGATCGCATTGGCGGCTTCGCCAGCGGCGAGCGCGTCATCTCCCTCGGCCAACGCACCGGCATCGCTGTTGCTGCTGCCGGTGGCCTGGAATCGCTTGGCGGTGGTATCTGCTACCGCTGCCACGTCCTTCAACTGAGCAACATTGACCGCGTCGGTATCTTCGGTACCGGCGGCAACGCTGGTGATCTGCCGGGTCAGGCCGTAATCGACCGCACCCACCGACACGGTATCGACGCGCTCGGCCAGCGAACCGGCGCCCAGCGCCACGCTACCGGTGGCCACGGCCGCCGCATTGGAACCCAGCGCGGCGCTGTATTCGCCCACCGCCGTGCTGAACGCACCGACGGCAATCGACGCTTCGTTGGCGGCGGTTGCACCACGGCCCAGCGAGGTGCTGCCGGGGCCCATCGCCACGGCACCCGCGCCGACCGCGGTAGCGCCATCGGCGCTGGCCTCGGACAGTGCACCCAACGCGGTGGCTGCACCGTTCTCGCTGGCGGCCACGGCACTTGCGCCCACCGCCGTATCGCCAAGACCGAAGGCGGCCGCACTCTGCCCGACCACCACGCTGGCATCACCGAAGGCGAGCGCGTTCTGGCCGAAGGCACTGGCACCAAGTCCTGCGGCAATCGCCTGGGTGCCGACCGCGGTGGTGGCGTTGGCCAGCGACTGGCTGCCACTACCGACCGCGATGGCGCCCTGGCCTTCGATCTTTGCCGCGTCGCTGTCATCGCCAGCGCCATCGGCCTTGAAATAGCGGCTGCCCTCGGCCGCCGCCTGCGCAAGTGCGGCCTGCGTGGCGCGCGCCTGTGCATCCAGCTGTGCCTTGTTCACCGCATCGGTGGCGGCGGTACCGGCGGCGACATTGGTCACCTGCCGTTCCTTGCCGGCATCACCGACAGAAACGGTGTTGGCGCGCGTTGCCTTGGAGCCGGCGCCCAACGCCACGCTGTTGGCGCCGGTGGCGCTGGTCCCCGCGCCAATCGCCACCGCGTTGCTGCCCTTGGCGCTGGCACTGCCATCGACCACGCACTTGTCCAGCACCTTGCTGTTGAGCACCACGCAGTTCGCGCTGCCCCCAATCTCAACCGACTGCGCCGCAGCGATGCCGGTCATGCCCAGTCCCATTGCCAAGGCCAGCGCTGCAGCCAGTCGTGCCGGCGCGGCATCGGTCGCACCGCGGCGCTGGTCGACGACCCCGCCTGATGAGCTGGAAGAGGCCAGTTCCGAGGCCACCACCAACTGACCCAATGCTTTGTTCCAGACCTTGCGATAAATCCGATTCATCGGTACGGCTCCTGATTGGACTGGTTTTGGGCAAAGCAACGCCACCGCCGAGCCTTCGTGGCCCAACGTCCCCTGGGGGCGTTTATTCGCGTGATTTACTGCGGGTATTGCCGAACGGCGCGCAGGGACAGAAAACCGAGCGCATGCGCCGTGCGGTTACTGCGGGATGAACAGATTTGAAACGGGGGTCAAGTGTTAACGGCATCTTTGCGGATCGTCAAGAGTTTGACGCAGCAAAACCCATTGCCGTGAAGCAGTTCACTGTTTCACTTGTTTATGTCCGCATTTTGTTAGGCGTACGTGAGGAAATCCTCACTTATGAAAACGCATGTAACTGATGGCCAGTTCAGGAGTTTCCGTATGGACAAAGAAAAACCCGCCGGTTTCCCGGCGGGTTCTCCATACGCGATGGCATCGTCAGCTGCGCAATGCGCGTGCGATCAACCGCACCATACCCGTGCGTTGCGGAACATGCGCATCCACGGTGAATCGCCCTGCCACTCGGACGGGGCCCAGCTCAGGTTGAGCGCGCGCGGGGTGCGCTCCGGGTGCGGCATCATGATGGTCACCCGGCCGTCGGTGCTGGTCAGGCCGGTGATGCCGTCGGGCGAGCCGTTCGGGTTCAGCGGGTACTGGCTGGCGACGTTGCCGTTGCCATCGATGTAGCGCAGTGCGACACGGGCCGTGGCCTGGTCGACGGCATTGTCGAACACCGCCTGGCCTTCGCCATGCGCCACCGCCACCGGCAGGCGCGACCCGGCCATGCCACGCAGCAGGATCGACGGCGACTCCACCACTTCCAGCAGCGCGGTGCGGGCTTCGAACTGCTCGCTGGCGTTGCGGCGGAACTGCGGCCAGTGTTCGGCACCGGGGATGATGTCCTTCAGCTGGCTCATCATCTGGCAGCCGTTGCACACGCCCAGGGCGAAGCTGTCCTCGCGCGCGAAGAACGCGGCGAAGGCATCGCGCAGCGCGGTGCGCTCGAGGATCGAGGTCGCCCAGCCGCGGCCGGCACCGAGCACGTCGCCGTAGCTGAACCCGCCGCAGGCAACCAGGCCGGTGAAGTCCTGCAGCGCCACGCGGCCTTCGATGAGGTCGCTCATGTGCACGTCGAACGCGCGGAAGCCGGCACGTTCGAAGGCGTTGGCCATTTCGATCTGGCCGTTGACACCCTGTTCGCGCAGGATCGCAACGCGCGGACGCGCCCCGGTCTGCACGAACGGTGCGGCGACATCCTCATTGGGATCGAAGCTCAACTTCGGCTTCAGGCCCGGCGCGGTGAAGGCACGGGCGATCTCGCGCTCGGCATCGGCGTTGGCCGGATTGTCGCGACGCTTCTGCATGGCGTGGGTGACCGACCACCAGGCATCGAACAGCGCTTCCCAGCGCCATTCGGCCAGCGAATCACCACCCAGCGACACCCGCACCACCGGTGCAGTGGTGGGCTTGGCGATGCGCTGTGCGCACTCGGTCAGCGCGTGGCGCTCGACCAGGTCGGCGAACGCGGCGCGGTCTTCGCGGGCGATCTGCACAACGGCGCCCAGCTCTTCATTGAACAGGCTGCGGAACGGGTCATCGCCCCAGGCATCGAGGGTGATGTCCAGGCCCAGGCGCGAGGTGAAGGCCATTTCGCACAGCGCGGCGAACGCACCACCGTCGCTGCGGTCGTGGTACGCGCGCAGCAGGCCGGCCTGGCGTGCATCGCGGATCAGTTCGAAGAAACCACGCAACCGCTGCGGGTCGTCCAGGTCCGGGGCGGCACCGGCGAAGGCCGGCAGGTCGCCGTGGTCGGCATGCACCTGGGCCAGGATCGAACCGCCCAGGCGCTGCTTGCCGGCACCGAGGCCGATCAGCCACAGCTCGCTGTCGATGTCGCGGTCCAGCAGCGGGGTCAGCTGCTGGCGTGCATCGGCCACCGGCGCGAACGCGGTGATCACCAGCGACACCGGCGACACGCTCTTGTGTGCCTGCCCCTGGTCGTGCCACTGCGCCTGCATCGACAGCGAGTCCTTGCCCACCGGGATGCTGATGTCCAGCTGCGGGCACAGTTCCATGCCCACCGCCTTCACCGCGTCGTACAGCAGCGCGTCTTCGCCCGGGTGGCCGGCAGCTGCCATCCAGTTCGCCGACAACTTGATTTCATCCAGCGCGTCGACCGGAGCCGCGCACAGGTTGGTCAGTGCTTCGCCAACGGCCATGCGGGCCGAGGCCGCCGCATCCAGCAGTGCCAGCGGCGTGCGTTCACCGAGCGCCATCGCCTCGCCGGCCACGCCGTCGAAATCGGCCAGGGTGATCGCCACGTCGGCCACCGGCAGCTGCCACGGGCCGACCATCTGCTCGCGCGCGGTCAGGCCGCCCACGCTGCGGTCGCCGATGGTGACCAGGAAGTTCTTGGAGGCCACGGTCGGGTGTGCGAGCACACGCAGACCGGCTTCCTGCAGATCCAGGCCCCCGGTCTTCAGCGCCGGCCAGCGCGGTGCCGGCGGGTGCGCGGTATCGCGGTGCATTTTCGGCGGCTTGCCGAACAGTACGTCCATCGGCAGGTCGATCGGCGCGTCGGCCGGGATGTTGCCCGGCACGGCACCATAGGCCACCACCAGGTGTTCGGCTGCGGTGGCGACACCGACCGCAGCGAACGGGCAGCGCTCACGTGCGCACAGCGCGGCGAATTCGGCCAGGCGCTCCTGCGCCACGCCGAGCACGTAGCGCTCCTGCGACTCGTTGCACCACAGCTGCATCGGCGACAGCGACGGATCGTCGGTGGGTACCTTGCCCAGGTCGATGATGCCGCCCACGCCGGAATCGTGCAGCAGTTCGGGAATGGCGTTGGACAGGCCACCGGCACCGACGTCATGGAAGAACTTGATCGGATTGCCGGCGCCCATCGCCACGCAGCGGTCGATGACCTCCTGGCAGCGACGCTCCATTTCCGGGTTGTCACGCTGCACGCTGGCGAAGTCCAGGTCCTCGGCGCTCTCACCGGAAGCGACCGAACTGGCGGCACCGCCGCCGAGGCCGATCAGCATCGCCGGGCCGCCGAGCACGATCACGGCATCGCCGTCCTGCAGCAGGATCTTGTCGACCTGCACGCGATCGATGGCACCCAGGCCACCGGCCAGCATGATCGGCTTGTCGTAGGCACGCACCAGGTCGGCGCCTTCCGGCAGTTCGAAGCTGCGGAAGTAGCCGAGCAGCGCCGGGCGGCCGAATTCGTTGTTGAACGCGGCGCCGCCCAGCGGGCCGTCGGTCATGATCTCCAGCGCCGGGGCCATGCGCGGGTTCAGCGCACGCGGCGCTTCCCACGGCTGCGGCAGCTCGGGAATGCGCAGGTGCGAGACCGAGAATCCGCTCAGGCCGGCCTTCGGCTTGCCGCCACGACCGGTTGCACCTTCGTCGCGGATTTCACCACCGGCGCCGGTCGACGCGCCCGGGAACGGCGCGATCGCGGTCGGGTGATTGTGCGTTTCCACCTTGATCTGGAACGCGCTGGGCACCTGCGGTTCGCGGCGGTACTCGCCGCTGGCCGGGTCCGGGCGATAGCGCGAGGCCGGATGGCCTTCGATCACCGCCGCGTTGTCGCTGTACGCGCTGAGCGTGTGCTGCGGGGTCTGCTGGTGGGTGTTCTTGATCATCCGGAACAGCGAGCGGTCCTGCTCCTGGCCGTCGATGGTCCAGCTGGCGTTGAAGATCTTGTGCCGGCAGTGCTCGGAATTGGCCTGCGCGAACATCATCAGTTCCACGTCCGACGGCGAGCGGCCCAGCGCGGTGAAGCGCTCGCGCAGGTAGTCGATCTCGTCCTGCGCCATGGCCAGGCCGAGGCGTTGGTTGGCGGCCTCCAGCTGGTCCACCGGCACGCGCTCCAGTTCGCCACGGGCCGGGGTCGAGAACAGCGACTGGCCCTGGTCGACGGTCTCCAGCACCGACTGTGTCATCGGGTCGTGCAGCACCTTGACCAGTGCCTGCTGGGAGGCAACGTCTGTCGGCCACCCCTGCACGTCGATGCGCAGGCCTCGCTCGACCCGGCTCACCGGCTGGCCGGCACCGCGGACCAGTTCGCTGGCCTTGCTCGACCACGGCGACAGCGTGCCCAGGCGCGGCACCACGATGCGGCTGACCGCACCGTCAGCAACCGCCTCGGACTGCGGGCGGGCTTCCAGGATGCGGCACAGGGTATCGACGTCGGGGGCGGCAGTGCCCTCGGCCTGCACGAAGTAGACGTGCCAGGCACCGCTGATGCGCAGGGAGGGAGCGATGGACTGCAGGCGGGATTCAAGACGTTCGCGGCGGAACGGCGACAGGGCGGGCGCGCCCTCGAGGACCATCATGTCCGGGGAACCGTAGTTGGGAAACGGGCCCGACATTGTACCGGAAGCGGGGAAGGGCTTTGGCCGGGCGGCGCCCGGCACCCGCCGAGGCCAAGGCAACAGCAACAGCAACTGCCAAAGCAAAAGCGGGGTTCCCGTGGGATGGCAGGGTGGGTCCGGTTGCGGGGGACGCCGTGAATCCGTCCATGGAGGCTCGGTCGCCGCATCCATGCGGCTCACGCCCCCGCAACCGGACCCACCCCGCCTTCGACAGTTTCCCGCGATCTGCGGTAGATCCACGCCATGCGTGGATGCTCCCGGTAGTGCCGGCTTCTTGCCGGCAACCAGGAAATTCCAGAAATCAGGCATTGAAGAGCGCAGCGACCGGCTTTTGCTTTTTGTTTTTTTGCTCTGTCTTTCGTGGCTGGCGCCACAGGAACCTGTCGGGGCCGGGCGGGTGGGTTGCGCAGGGGCGTAAGCGCCATGGATGGCGCGCCCGAGCCTACAGGGACGTATTCACGGCGTCCCCTGCGCAACCCACCCGCCCGGCCCAACCCCAGAACCTGCTCTAGATGCCAGCCACGAGGGGCTCCGCCGATGGCTGCCGACCGCGCGCCAGCGCCGCTCTCCGCCAAATCCCCGAACCATGCACTCGCTCACGGATTGACCACGCAATTGATGACAACGTTGTCCCTACCTGGCGCCGGACTCTCTCCCCGGCCCACCAGGTACCTCCGTCCGCCCCTCCGTCGCCTTCCCGGGCGACGTCCGGACCCTGCGTTACGTGCGGCGCCGCCCTGGCCCGCGCGCCAACCATCGATCGGAGACACACCATGTACGACCCGCTTGTGCAGAGTGCCGATGTACGCAGTGCCCACCCTTCCCTTCATCGCTGTCGCCCGCGCCGTCTGGCCTGGTTGCTGGCCCTGGCCGGGGCGGTCGCCCTGCCCGGCCTGGCCCAGGCCGCCAGCTGTGCCGGCGTGGCCGAATGGGACCAGGCCAGGATCTACCGCAGTGGCGACACCCTGCAGAAGGGCGGGGTCCTCTACCGGGCGAACCAGGACATCTGGAACGCGCCGCCGGACCATCCGGCCGGGGCGCCCTACTACACCAACCTCGGCGCCTGCGACGGCGGCGGGGCCAACCAGCCGCCGGTGGTCAGCCTGACCTCGCCGGCCAACGGCGCCACCTTCAGCGCCGGCAGCACGGTCAACGTAACCGCCAACGCCAGTGATGCGGACGGCAGCGTCAGCAAGGTCGAGTTCTTCCGCGATGGCAGTTCGCTGGGCATCGACACCAGCGCGCCGTACAGCGCCAGCTGGGCCAACGCCAGCGCCGGCAGCCACACCCTGCGCGCGGTCGCCACCGACAACAACAACGCCACCGCCAGCACCGCGACCATCACCATCACCGTCAACGCGGCCAGTGGCGATACCACCGCGCCCAGCGTGCCTGGCGGCCTGGCCGTGGGTACCCGCACCGCCAACAGCATCGCCCTGAGCTGGAGCCCGTCCACCGATAACACCGGTGGCAGCGGCGTGGCCGGCTACGACGTGTACCGCAATGGCAGCCTGGTCGCCTCGCCGTCCAGCGCCAGCTATGTCGATGGCGGGCTGACCGCGTCCACCAGCTACAGCTACCGCGTGCGTGCGCGCGACAACGCCGGCAATGCATCGGCACAGGGCACGGCAGTGACCGCCAGCACCCTGGCCGGCGACGGTGGCACCACCGGCAAGCGGGTCATCGGTTACTTCACCCAGTGGGGCATCTACGGCCGCAACTACCGGGTCAAGAACATCGACAGCAGTGGTTCGGCCGCGCGCCTGACCCATATCAACTACGCCTTCGGCAACGTGCGCAACAACCGCTGCGAAGTGGGCGTCACCCAGCCGTCGGACCCGAACAGCGGTGCCGGTGGCGATGCCTTCGCCGACTACACCAAGGCCTTCGGTGCCGGCGAAAGCGTGAGCGGCAGCGCCGATACCTGGGACCAGCCGTTGCGCGGCAACTGGAACCAGCTCAAGCAGCTCAAGGCCAAGTACCCGGGCATGAAGGTGCTGATCTCGCTGGGTGGCTGGACCTGGTCGCGCGGCTTCTCCAGCGCGGCGCAACCGGCCAACCGCCAGGCCTTCGTTGCTTCGTGCATCGATGCCTACATCAAGGGCAACCTGCCGGTGACCGACGGTGCCGGTGGCCCCGGTGCGGCGCTGGGGGTGTTCGATGGCATCGACATCGACTGGGAATACCCGGTGGCCTGCGGTATCGCCTGCGGCACGCCCGAAGACAACGCCAACTTCACCGCGCTGATGGCCGAATTCCGCCGCCAGCTCGATGCGGTGCGTCCGGGCCTGCTGCTGACGGTGGCGGTCGGCGCCGGCATCGACAAGATCCGCGTCACCGATCCGGCCGCGTACCACCCGTACCTGGACTACATCAACGTGATGACCTACGACTTCCACGGCGCGTGGGATGCGAAGACCAATCACCAGTCGGCGCTGTTCGATTCGCCGAATGATCCGTCCACCGGCGACCAGAAGCTGTACAACAGCAACGACGCCATCGAGGCCTTCATCAGCCGTGGTGTTCCCGCCGCCAAGCTCAACCTGGGCATCGGTTACTACGGGCGCGGCTGGACCGGGGTGACCAACGCCAACAATGGCCTGTACCAGAGCGCCACCGGTGCGGCACCGGGTACCTACGAGGCTGGCATTGAAGACTGGAAGGTGCTGAAGAACCTGGCGTGGCCGAGCTACACCGACAACACCGCCGGTGCCACCTGGATCTACAACGGCAGCACGTTGTGGAGCTTCGATACCCCGGCCAACATCACCCGCAAGATGGGCTACGTGAAGACCCAGGGACTGGGCGGCGCGTTCGTCTGGGAGTTCAGCGGCGACGATGCGCAGGGCACGCTGACCAAGGCGGTCAGTGATGGGTTGAAGTAAAAAAAGGCCGGGGGCGCACTGCGTCCCCGGCTTTTTGTCTGATGCATCCGCCGGGCATGGCCCGGCGCTACCCGCCCATCCACGGTAGCGCCGGGGCATGCCCGGCGGCGTTTCAATCAGCGCTTGGCCGACAGCTTCTCCAGCGCAGCACGCAGCTGCGCCGGCGGCAGGTAGCCGCCGAGCTGGGTGCCATCGGGCGCAAAGATCGCCGGCGTGCCATTCACGCCCAACTGCTGGCCCAGTGCGTACTGCATCGCCACCGGGTTGGTGCAGTTCTTCGCTGCCACCGTGCCACCACGCTTGGCATTGGTCAGTGCCTGGCGGCGATCGGCCGCGCACCAGACCGAGATCATGTCGGTGTAATCCTTGCTGCCCAGCCCCATGCGCGGGAAGGCCAGGTATTCAACGGTGATGCCGTTGCGGTTGAGCTCGGCGATGTCCTGGTGCAGCTTGCGGCAGTAGCCGCATTCGATGTCGGTGAACACGCTGATGGTGTACTTCGCGTTCGGCGCGGCGAACACGATGCGGTCGCCATGGTTGGCCTTGGCCAGCAGGTCGCGACGATAGCCCAGCAGGCCTTCGCTGTTGGCCGGGCTCTTGGCGCGGGTGTCGTAGGGCTGCGACTGGAACAGGTAGCGGCCGTCGTCGGAGACGTACAGCAGCTGGCCGGAGACCACCACTTCACGGAAGCCCGGGAAGGGCGCGGCACCGATGTAGTCCACCTGGAAGCCGGGGTTGAGCTCGGTCAGCGCCTTGCGCACGGCCTGCTCGGCCGGAGCATTGGCCGTGGCGGCAGGGCCGGCCTTGGCTGCCGCTGCAGCGGGGGCCTTTGCGGCGGGCGGGGCGGGCTGGGCGCAGGCACTCAGGCTGAGCGCGCCGAACACGGCGGCGATGGCGAATCGGAGCATGGAGCAGTCCGCAGCAGAAAGAAGACCCCGGATTCTGACACAGCCATCCTGAGCGGTCCGCGATGCCGCGCACAGGCCCGGCAGGGGTTCAGCCGCGTGGATGATGGCGGGCGTGCAGCTTCTGCAGGTGTTCGCGTGCGACCAACGTGTAGATCTGCGTGGTGGACAGCGAGCTGTGGCCCAGCAGCATCTGCAGCGCGCGCAGGTCGGCGCCACGGTTCAGCAGGTGGGTGGCGAAACTATGCCGCAGGCCATGCGGACTGATCCGCGCCGGGTCGATACCGGCCACCGCTGCGTAGCGCTTGACCAGGTGCCAGAACGCCTGGCGGGTCAAGCCATGCAGCGCCGGTTCGATGAACAGGGGCGTCTGCCCGTCGGCCAGCGCCTGCACCTTGCCCTTCCCCACCAGCTGCGGTCGCGACTGCTGCAGGTAGCGTTCCAGCCAGTACTGCGACTCCTCGCCCAGCGGCACCAGGCGTTCCTTGCTGCCCTTGCCGGTCACCCGCAGCACGCCCTGGCGCAGGTTCACCGCCGTGGCGGGCAACAGCACCAGCTCGCTCACCCGCAGCCCGGCGGCATACATCAGCTCCAGCATGGCGCGGTCGCGCAGGCCGAGAGGACTGTCGATATCCGGTGCCGCCAGCAGCGCGTCGATCTGGCTCTCTGCCAGCGCCTTGGGCAGCAGCCGTGGCAGCTTCGGCGGGTCCAGCAGTGCGCTGGGATCCTCGCTGCGTTCGCCACGCCGCACGGCGTCGGCGAAGAATGCACGCAGCGCCGACAGCAACCGCGCGTTGCTGCGCGGTGACCAGTTGTGGCGGGTGCGCCAGGCCAGGTAATCGAACAGGCCGGCGCGTTCAACACCGGCCAGACCACCGCCGCGCCCGTCACACCAGCGAGCCAGGCCTTCAAGGTCGCGGCGATAGCTGTCCAGGGTGGCACGGGCCAGACCGTGCTCGGCCCAGATCGCATCGAGGAAGCGCTGGATGCGCTGGCTGTCCTCGCCGCGCAGCTCGGGCAATTGCTGGACCAGCTGACGACGTTCGGCGGGGGTGGAAGTGACGGCCATGCACGCAGGATACGAGGCCAACTGCGGGCACGGCCAGCATTGCGTATGCTCGGCACATGTCGAGCCCCGCCACCGATGCGGCCCACGTCGCCGCTGATACGCCCCGCCCGCGCGCGCTGCTGCTTTGGCGCCTGCTGGCGATGATCTATGACGCGCTGCCGGTGCTGGCCTTGTGGATGCTGGCCGGCACGGTCTTCACCCTGGCCTATGCGTTCAGCGGCCATGCGCAGCGCGAGAACATCGCGCCCTTCAGTGCCTGGCAATGGCTGCTGTGGGCGGTGTGCTGGGCCTTGACCGGGTGGTATGCCACCGCCAGCTGGCGGCGCGGTGGGCAGACACTGGGCATGCGCCCGTGGCGGTTGAAACTGGAATCACGCGATGGCACGCCGTTGCGACGCGGCCAGCTGTGGCTGCGCTTCGCGGTGGCCACGTTGTCGTTGCTGCTGGGCGGATTGGGCTTCTGGTGGGCGTTGGTGGATCGCCAGCGGCTGACCTGGCACGACCGCGCGAGTGCCACGCAGCTGCTGCGGATGCCGAAGCGCTGACCTGTGCTGGCAGCGCCGGGCCATGCCCGGCGGACGCGGGATATCGCACACCTTCACCGGGCATGGCCCGGTGCTACCGGAATCAGCCCGATTTGCGCCGGAACAACAACCCGGACACCGCCAGCATCACGATCGGCGGCAGCGCGTAGGCAATGCGGTAGTCGAACTTCAGCGCGCCGGCCATGCGGCCGAAGAACAGCTGCAGCAGCCAGAACGCCAGCGCGAACAGGATGCCCAGGAACAGGCGCTTGCCCATGCCGCCACTGCGCAGCGAACCGAACGCGAACGGCACCGCCGCCAGGCACAGCGCCAGCACATTCAACGGATAGAACCAGCGGCTCCAGTACACATCCTCGTAGTCGCGTGCATCCAGGCCGTTGCGCTCGCGGTAAGCGATGCTGGTGCTCAGCTCGGACACGCTGAGGTTGCGCGGCTTGGCGATGCCGGTGGCCAGGGCGCCGGCATCCAGCTTGGAATTCCACGGCTCACGGGCCGCTTCCTGGCGCGTTGCCGAGCGCTCGCCGAAGGTGTCACGGCGCACGCCGGTCAACACCCAGCCATCCTTGTCATGCTCGGCGGTGGCGGCGTGGGTCAACGTACCGATCCGACCCTCTTCGTCGATCTTGTACAGGCGCACGTCACGCAGAATCAGCCGCGTGCCCTTGTCGCCGACCAGCTGCTCTTCGCCACTCTGTGCGTTGAGGAAGGTGTCACCCTCGCGCGCCCACAGGCCGGAGTAACGCGCCACCGCGATGTCGGTGCCCCACTTGGCACTCATCTTCAGCGAATCGGCGCGGTTCTGGCCCCACGGCCCCAGGGTCTCGGCGCTGATCACCATCAACCCGGTCAACAACGACAGGGCGATCGCCACCGACACGCTCAGGCGCTTGCGCGACAGGCCCAGTGCGCGCAGCGCGGTCAGTTCCGAGGTCGCGGCCAGCTGGCCCAGGCCCATCAGTGCGCCGATCACCGCCGCGGTCGGGAACATCGTGTAAGCCCGGCGCGGCACGGTGTACAGCACCCAGGCCGCAGCATGGCCCAGCGAATAGCCATTCTTGCCGATGTCCTTGAACTCGCCGGAGAAGGCCATCAGCACGTCCAGGCCGACCAGCACCGCCCAGGTCAGCAGCACGGTACCCAGCACCGCCCGGCCCAGGTACAGATCGAAACGCATCGGTCGCAGCATCATGCGCGGGCTCCCTTCGGACGTGCCATGCGGCCATCGCGCGCGTACATCCACACCGCCAGTGCCAGCAGCGGCAGGGTCAGCCACCACAGGCCCAGCGCCGGCGGGATCTGGCCGTTGGCGATCCAGCCACTGCCGATGAACATCATGTTGGTACCGACCATGTAGGCCAGCAGGGCCAGCATCATCCGGCCGTAGCGCTGCTGCCGCGGCGAACTGCGCCCCAGCGGCACGGTCAGCAGGGCAAAGGCCAGCGCGATCAGTGGCGGCGCCAGGCGACGGTGCAGCTGTGCCTGGGCCTCGGGGCGCTTGTCACCGAACAGCGCGGTGGTCGGCATCAGTTCGGGGTCATCGCTCTTGCGGGCTTCACTGCCGTCGGGCAACGCCACGTCGTTGCGGGCGAAGGTGGCCAGACGATAATCCAGTCCGCCAGCCACCGGCCCTTCCAGCTGATGACCATCATCCAGCTCGAGGAAGCGCTGGCGGGCGCCTTCGAAGTACATGCGGCCATTGGCAGCGGACACCACTTCAAGGCGATCCTCCTTCTGCCGCTGCAGGAATACCCGGCCCAGCTGGCTGCCGTCGGGCGAGATCGAGGCGACATAGACCACCCCGCCATTGGGCAGCGGGGTGAACCGGCCCGGCTCCAGGCCGGCCATCAGCACGCTGCGGTTGGCGTCCTGGACCATCTGTTCGGCGGTGCGCGCGGCCCAGGGGCCGAGCCACAGCGAACAGGCCCCGACCACCGCGATCACCGGCAGCACCAGCATCAGCAGGGGCTTGAGCAGGCGCCGGGGGCCGACACCGATGGCGGTGATGACGGCCATTTCCGAGTCGCGGTAGAGGCGGGCGATGGCCAGCAGCAGGCCCAGCATCAGTGCCAGCGGCAGGATCAGCGGCATGTAGACGATGAACTGCAGGCCCAGCTGCGAGAACAGCAGCTTGGCCGGCAGCCGCCCGTCGGCGATGTTGCCGAGGATGTCCACCAGCACGCCGCCCACGCTGACCACCAGCAGGACGATCAGGGTAGCCAGGAAACTCTGGACGAAATCGCCCAATAGATAGCGGTCGAGCTTCAACATGGGGCGGTGGTTTAAACTCTCAGGTTCGTTCGCGGTGCCGCCCAGTCTAGCGTCTGGGCGTAAACGGTCCGCGATTGTACGGACTTGCCAATGGAATCTGCTCAATGGCTCTCGAATTCACCCTGAACCACCTCGCCGCGGCTTCGGCCGCCGTTGACTGCATTGTCGTCGGCGCCTATGCCGACCATACCCTGACTGCGTCCGCGCAGGCACTGGATGCTGCAAGCGGTGGACGCCTGGCCGCCCTGGCCCAGCGCGGCGACCTGTCCGGCAAGACCGGCGCCACCACCCTGCTGCACGACCTGCCGGGCGTGACCGCCCCGCGCGTGCTGGTGGTCGGCCTCGGCGATGCCGCCCGCTTCGGCGTGCCGCAGTACCTGAAGGCGGTCGGCGATGCCGTGCGCGCGCTGAAGGCCGGCGCTGCCCGCAGCGCGCTGTTCACCCTGTCCGAAGTGGCAGTGAAGGACCGCGACGCGGCCTGGGCGATCCGCCAGGCGGTGATCGCCGCCGACCACGCGGCCTACCGCTACACCGCCACCCTGGGCAAGAAGAAGGCCGACGATGCCGGCCTGGCCCAGCTGGCCATCGCCGGTGAGGACGTGCAGGCCCTGGCCCAGGGCCAGGCCATCGCCGCCGGTGTCGAGTTCGCCCGCGAGCTGGGCAACCTGCCGCCGAACTACTGCACCCCGGCCTACCTGGCTGAAGTGGGCGTGAAATTCGCCGGCGAGCATGACGGTGCCGAAGCCGAGATCCTCGACGAGACCCAGATGGAAGCGCTGGGCATGGGCTCGCTGCTGGCCGTGGCCCGTGGCTCGGCCAACCGCCCGCGCCTGGTCGTGCTGAAGTGGAGCAATGGCGGCGACGCCAAGCCCTACGTGCTGGTCGGCAAGGGCATCACCTTCGATACCGGTGGCGTCAACCTGAAGACCCAGGGCGGCATCGAAGAGATGAAGTACGACATGTGCGGTGGCGCCAACGTCATCGGCACCTTCGTCGCCGCGGTCAAGGCCAAGCTGCCGTTGAATCTTGTGGTGGTGGTCCCGGCGGTGGAAAACGCCATCGACGGCAATGCCTACCGTCCGTCCGACGTCATCACCTCGATGTCGGGCAAGACCATCGAAGTGGGCAACACCGACGCCGAAGGCCGCCTGATCCTGTGCGACGCACTGACCTACGCACAGCGCTTCGAGCCGCAGGCGCTGGTCGATGTGGCCACCCTGACCGGTGCCTGCATGGTCGCCCTCGGCCACCAGACCGCAGGCCTGATGAGCAAGCACGACGACCTGGCCAACGAGCTGCTGGCCGCCGGCGAACAGGTCTTCGACCGCGCCTGGCGCCTGCCGCTGTGGGACGAGTACCAGCCGATGCTGGATTCCAGCTTCGCCGACGTCTACAACATCGGCGGCCGCTGGGCCGGTGCGATCACCGCCGGCTGCTTCCTGTCGCGCTTCGCCGAAGGCCAGCGCTGGGCCCATCTGGACATCGCCGGCGTGGCCAGCGATGAAGGCAAGCGTGGCATGGCCACCGGCCGGCCGGTCGGCCTGCTGAGCCAGTGGTTGCTGGACCAGGTCGCCCGCGCCTGACGCCGTACCCGACCCTGGCCGGCAACCGCCGGCCGGGGCCTCGCCGGTCCAGCCGCCACCCGGCATGGATCGGCACCTGCCTCACCTGGATGCCGCCATGCCCCGCGCCGACTTCTACCTGATCGCCAAGCCCCGTTTCCTGACCGAGCCGTTGCGCCTGGTCTGCGAGCTGGCGCGCAAGGCCAACGACGCCGGGTTGTTCACCCTGGTCCTCGCCCGCGACCAGGCCCAGGCCGAAGAACTTGACGAACTTCTCTGGTCGTTCGACGACGATGCCTACATTCCGCACCAGATCGTGGGTGAGGACGTGGACGAGGAAGAAGCCCTGGTACTGATCGCCCCGCCCGGCGGCGAGGCCCCCGTGCGGCCGCTGGTGATCAACCTGCGCGACGAACCCTGGCTGGGTCACTGCGAGCGCGTGCTGGAAGTGGTCCCGGCCGATCCGGAAGCGCGCGAACCACTGCGCGAGCGCTGGCGCCAGTACAAGACCGCCGGCTACGACCTGAACAAGCACGACATGTAAGCCCCGCGAGGACCCCTTGATGCGCCTGCTGATCGCCCTGATCCTTCCCTGGCTGTCCTTTTTCACCATCGGCCGGCCGTTTGCCGGCATCGTCTGCCTGATCCTGCAGATCACCCTGATCGGCTGGCTGCCCGCCGCGATCTGGGCTGCCTATTCGGTCAGCCAGTACCACACCGACCAGAAGATCCGGCGCACCCTCGGGTCGCGCTGATCTCCCTTCCCGCCTTGATGACTGGTTTCCCCGCATGACCCAACTCGCCTCCAGCTACGACCCGAAGTCCTTCGAGACCGACCTCTACGAGGCCTGGGAGAAGGCCGGCCATTTCAAGCCGTCCGGCAAGGGCGAGCCGTACACCATCCTGCTGCCGCCGCCGAACGTGACCGGCACCCTGCATATGGGCCATGCCTTCCAGCAGACCCTGATGGATGCGCTGGTGCGCTACCACCGCATGCGCGGCTACGACACGCTGTGGCAGGTCGGTACCGACCACGCCGGCATCGCCACCGAGATGGTGGTCAGCCGCAACCTGGCGCTGGAAGGCAACGGCGAGACCCGCGATTCGCTGGGCCGTGAGGGCTTCATCGGCAAGGTGTGGGAGTGGAAGCAGCAGTCCGGTGACATCATCGAGCGGCAGATGCGCCGCCTGGGCACGTCGGCCGACTGGTCGCGCAGCACCTTCACCATGGACCCGCAGCCGTCCGAAGCGGTGATCGAAGCCTTCGTGCGCTGGCACGAACAGGGCCTGATCTACCGTGGCCAGCGCCTGGTCAACTGGGATCCGGTGCTGAAGACGGCGATCTCGGACCTGGAAGTGGAGAGCGCCGAGGAAGAGGGCTTCCTGTGGTCGATCGCCTACCAGCTGGATGAAGGCCTGAGCTACGAGCACGTCGAGCGCGATGCCGACGGCGTCGAGACCCTGCGCGAAACCCGCGATTACCTGGTGGTCGCCACCACCCGCCCGGAAACCCTGCTGGGCGACACCGCGGTGATGGTGCATCCGGAAGACGAGCGTTACCTGCACCTGATCGGCAAGACCGTGGTACTGCCGCTGACCGGCCGCCGCGTGCCGGTGATCGCCGATGACTACGTGGACCGTGCGTTCGGTACCGGCGTGGTCAAGGTCACCCCGGCGCATGACTTCAACGATTACCAGGTGGGCGTGCGCCACAGCCTGCCGATGATCAACCTGTTCACGCCGGTGGCCGCGATCAACGACAACGCGCCGGAACGTTTCCAGGGGCTGGACCGTTACGACGCGCGCAAGGCCGTGCTGGCTGAACTGGAAGACCTGGGTATCCTGGTCGAGACCAAGGCGCACAAGCTGCAGGTGCCGCGCGGCGACCGTACCGGCCAGGTGATCGAGCCGTACCTGACCGACCAGTGGTTCGTGAAGATGGACGAACTGGCCAAGCGTGGCCTGGAGCTGGTCGAAGGTACCGATGGAAAGCCGGGCAGCATCTCCTTCGTGCCGCCGAACTGGATCAACACCTACCGCCACTGGATGACCAACATCCAGGATTGGTGCATCAGCCGCCAGCTGTGGTGGGGCCACCGCATTCCCGCATGGTTCGATGCCGCCACCGGCAGCTGCTACGTCGGCCGCAGCGAAGACGAAGTGCGGGCGAAAAACAATCTCGGCAGCGACGTCGTGCTGAGCCAGGAAAGCGACGTGCTGGAGACCTGGTTCTCCTCGCAGCTGTGGCCGTTCTCCACCCTGGGCTGGCCGAACGGGCAGGCGATGGCCGAGCGCGGTTTCGACCGCTACCTGCCGTCGTCGGTGCTGATCACCGGCTTCGACATCATCTTCTTCTGGGTGGCGCGCATGATCATGGCCACCGACAACCTGACCGGGAAGATCCCGTTCAAGGACGTCTACTTCACCGGCCTGATCCGCGACGGCCAGGGCCAGAAGATGTCCAAGAGCAAGGGCAACGTGCTCGACCCGCTGGACATCATCGACGGCATCAGCATCGATGACCTGGTGGCCAAGCGCACCGGCGGGCTGATGCAGCCGCGCATGGTGGAGAAGATCGAGAAGGCCACGCGCAAGGAATTCCCGGACGGCATCGCCGCCCATGGCGCCGATGCGCTGCGTTTCACCATCGCCGCGCTGGCCACCCATGGCCGCGACATCAAGTTCGACATGAACCGCGCCGAGGGTTACAAGAACTTCTGCAACAAGCTGTGGAACGCCAGCCGCTTCACCCTGATGAACACCGAAGGCGCAGCGTTCACCGGTGCGCCGACGCCGCGGACCGATGCCGAGCGCTGGATCCTCTCGCGCCTGGCCGCCACCACCGCCGAAGCGCAGGGCCATTTCGCCGCCTATCGCTTCGACCTGCTGGCGCAGTGCCTGTACGAGTTCGCCTGGAACGCGTTCTGCGATTGGTTCCTGGAGCTGAGCAAGCCGGCCTTGAACGGCGCCGATGCCGCCGACGCCGACAGCACCCGCCACACCCTGCTGTACGTGCTGGAAGCGCTGCTGCGCCTGCTGCACCCGCTGACGCCGTTCATCACCGAACAGCTGTGGCAGCAGCTGGCACCGCGCCTGGGCCTGGCCGAAACCACGCTGTCGCTGCGTCCGTACCCGACCGCCGCCGAGTTCGAAGGCGATTTCACCCAGGCCGAGGCCGACGTGGAATGGTTGAAGGCGGTGATCAGTGCGGTGCGCCGCGTGCGCAGCGAGTTGAACGTCGCCCCGTCCAGGCTGGTACCGCTGCGCCTGCTGGCCGGCCAGGAACATGCCGGGCAGAGCCAGGACCGCGCGCGCATCGAGCGCTTCAGTGCCTCGCTGTCGTTCCTGCTGAAGCTGGACAGCATCCAGTGGCTGGCCGACGCACAGAGTGCGCCGCCGGCCGCCGCCGCGATCGTCGGTGAGCTGAAGCTGCTGGTACCGCTGGAAGGCCTGGTTGATCTCGATGCCGAGCGCGCGCGCCTGGACAAGGAGATCAAGCGCGTGGAAGGCGAACAGGAGAAGAGCGAGACCAAGCTGGCCAAGTTCTCCGACAAGGTTCCGCCGGCGGTGATCGAGCAGGAACGCGTGCGCCTGGTCGACTGGAACAACCAGCTGACCGGCCTGCGCGAACAGCGCGCGAAGCTGTAATCGCTGATCGGGTGGGTGCGGACCGTGGTCCGCACCGCTGTGAAGTGCCAACCAAGGTTGGCACCTGCCAAAGCACCAACCCTGGTTGGCACATTCTCGAGGTCGACGCCGGGCAATGCCCGGCGTTTTCTTTTGCCTCGCATGGCATCATCGCCTGATGCCGCTTTCCATCTTCCTGCTGGTCCTCGCCGCCGCCGCACTGCACGCCAGCTGGAACGCGATCGTCAAACGCGGGCCGGACAAGTTCCTCGGCACGGTGCTGGTCACCGGCAGCGCTGCGCTGTTGTCTGCGCTCGTCTTGCCGTGGCTACCCTTCCCCGCCGCGGAAAGCTGGCCGTGGCTGGGCGCTTCGGTGCTGCTGCAGGTGACGTATTACGCGTTGGTCGCACGCTGCTACCAACAGGTCGACATGAGCCTGGCGTATCCGATGATGCGCGGCTGCGCGCCCATCCTCGTTGCGCTGGCCGGCGCCGTTCTCGGCGAACGCCTGCCGCCTGCAGCCTGGCTCGGTGTCCTCCTGGTGAGCGGCGGCATCCTGTGCATGGCCCGCGGCGCACGTGGCGGCCAGCTGCGCCTGCCGTTGTTGACGGCGGCAATGATCGCCACCTACACCCTGGTCGATGCGCAGGGCGCGCGACTGTCCGGCAATGCGCTGAGCTACACGTTGTGGCTGTTCCTGCTGTCGGGCATTCCGTTGCCGTTGTGGGCGCTGCATCGGCAGCGCGGTGTGCTGCTGGCGTATGCGCGCCGGCACTGGCCGCTGGGCGTGGCCGGCGGCATCGGCACCACCGCCTCGTATGCGATGGCGCTGTGGGCGATGACCCAGGTGCCGGTGGCAATGGTGTCGGCCCTGCGCGAATCGTCGATCCTGTTCGCGCTGCTGATCTCGGTGTTCCTGCTGCGCGAACGGGTACCGCGTGCGCGTTGGGTGGCTGCCGCATTGATCGTGGCTGGCGTGCTCGCGCTGCGGTTGGCCTGAGGAAAGCGTGCCAACCAAGGTTGGCAACTACCATGGCAGGCGATAGGTCGATCACAGTGGAGACCGGTTGGTAGTGCCGGCCGCTGGCCGGCAACCATTCTCCGTTACAGCGGCGGCATTGTCTCCAGCTCGCCGTCCACCAGTTCGATCGCCATCACCAGCGCATCTTCGCGCCCCTGCGCAGCAGGGTAGTAGCGGGGGCGCCGGCCGATCTCGTTGAAGCCTTCGCTGTGATACAGCGCCAGCGCCGGGGCATTGGACGGACGCACTTCCAGGAACACCCGCTGAGCGCCTCGATCACCGGCCAGGCGGACCAGCGCACGCAGCAACTGGCGGCCGAGCCCCCGCGACTGCACCAGCGGATCGATGCAGATGTTCAGCACATGGGCTTCATCGGCAGCGAGGCTGAGCACGCCATAGCCGATCAGCAGGCCATCACGCTCCATGGCCAGGCCGGGGTAACCGGCACGCAGGCAATCCAGGAAAATGCCGCGGGTCCAGGGATAGGGATAGCCACGCACTTCGATGGCCATCACCGCGTTGAGGTCGCTCTCGCGCAGCGCACGCATCGCCACCTGCCCGGGCTGGCTGACCGCACTCATGCGGTTCCGCCCTTGCGCAATGCGCGCAGTCGCGGCCACAACGCGCGCTTGGCTGCGGGGTCGCGACGCAGTTGCTCCAGCGGCCAGCTGTCCATCAGCGCCTGTGTGGCCGGGTCGTTGGGATTGCAGCCGGAAGCCCGCAACAGTGCGATCTGCAGGCGGTCGGGCAGGCGCACCAGCGGCTGCCGCGCGTTGCCGGTGGGCAGCGGACGGGCCGCAACCGGTACGGTATCCGGCGCCGCTACCGGTGCGGCAGTGCGTGGCGGCGCGCGCTCGGGCCGCGCTTCCAGCACCGGACCGCGCTGGCCGCGTTCCTGCGGCGTCGACGGGCGCGGCATGGGTGCCGGCTCGACCGCCGCAGGCATCGATGCCGTGGCTTCGGCCACGCTCAGCTGCAATGCCGCGTCCATTTCGGCGGCCAACTGGCCGTCGTGATAGACGGTGTAGCCCATGGCCTGCAGCCAGGCCTGCTGGGCCGGGGACCACAACAGGGGCAGGTCCTGGCTCACGCCGCCTCGGGCTTCTTGCGCAGGCGCTGCACGCCCCACATCACCGGGCCTGACAGGGCGTACAGGATGCCGACGACGAACAGCACGCGGGGCAGGTCGATCACCGCGATGGCGATGGCGATCGGCACCAGTGCCAGCACCAGGAACGGGACACGGTCCGAACGCGCGCCCTGCTTGGCCGGACCGCCCTTGAAGCTCCAGAAGCGGATGCGGCTGACCATCAGCAGTGCGGCGACCAGGGTCACCGCCAGCGCCACGAAGCGCAGCTCGTTGCCGTTCCAGCCCAGCGTGCCATCGGCGAAGGCCCACACGAAGGACATCATCAGGCCGGCAGCAGCCGGGCTGGCCAGGCCGACGAACCAGCGCTTGTCGACCACCGCTACCTGGGTATTGAAGCGCGCCAGGCGCAGGGCCGCGCAGGCGGCGTACAGGAACGCCACCGCCCAGCCCAGGCGACCGACCAGCTCACCGTCGTATTTCAGTTCCGACAGGGACCAGTGATACATCACCAGAGCCGGTGCCATGCCGAAGCTGACCAGATCGGCCAGCGAGTCGTACTGCACGCCGAACTCGCTGCTGGTACCGGTCAGGCGCGCGACACGGCCATCGAGACCATCCATCACCGCCGCCACGAACACGGCGATGCTGGCATTGACGAAATCCCCATTGGCCGCGGCGATGATGGCGTAGAAGCCAGAGAACAGCCCAGCCGTGGTGAACAGGTTGGGCAGCAGGTAAATCGTGCGCGAGCGCGGCGGCGGTGTGATCGGGTCCATGGAATCCAGTTTAATCGACTTGCCAGCGCTCGGCGCCAATGCTGCAATCGGCGTTCTACGCCCATTCTGCGGAGTTTGCCATGCGTGCCCTGTCCTGCCTGGGTTGCCTGCTGCTGTTGGCCAGTACCACTGCGCTGGCCGGCCCTGTCTACAAGTGGAAGGACGCCAAGGGCGTGACCCAGTATTCGGAAACGCCGCCGGCGGGGGCGAAGTACGAGACCCGTGCCCAGGCCAGGACAGCGGCGACGGACGCGGCCCCGGAGCCAGCCGCCGCGCCGGTGCCGGAACAATGCAGCACCGCCCGCGCCAACGTGACGCTGCTGGAAGGCAGTGGCCCGGTGATGCACGACACCGACGGCGACGGCAAGCCCGATACCGCGCTTACCCCCGAACAGCGCAGCGCGCAGAAGGGCCTGGCCGAGGCAGCGATCAAGGCGTACTGCCCCCCGGCGGGTTGAGGGGGATCGGCCGGGCGGCGCCCGGCACCCGCAGAGGCAACGGCCGAAGCAACTGCAACAGCCGCTTCCTGGGATGGCGGGGCGGTGTGGGTGTGCAGGACACGCCGTAAACCCATCCATGGGGGCTCGATGGCGCCATCCATGGCGCCAACGGTCCTGCACACCCACACCGCCCCGCCTTCGACAGTTTCCCGGGGCCAGTAGATCCACGCCATGCGTGGATGAATCTCCATCGAAATCGAATATTTCGAAGATTGATCGAATGAACGAAGAGCATCCACGCATGGCGTGGATCTACGTGTCGAGCAAGGTCGCCACCCACCAAGAGCAGGCCATGCCATTCCGGCAGATCGCAGAAATCTGTCGAAGGCGGGGTGGGTCCGGTTGCGGGGGCGTGAGCCGCATGGATGCGGCGACCGAGCTTACATGGACGTACTTGCAGCGGCCCCGCAACCGGACCCACCCCGCCATCCCACAGAAATCCCGCTTTTGACGCTGCCGTTGCTGTTGCTGTTTAGGTTGCCGGCCAGCGGCCGGCACTACCGCGGGTGCCGGGCGCAGCCCGGCCGATACCCCTCCTCCGGCCGGGCTGGCAGAATAGGTATCTCTGCCGTAATCCGAAGCCGACGATGCGCCTCTCCCAGTTCCACCTGCACACCACCAAGGAAACCCCCAGCGACGCCGAGCTGACCAGCCACCGGCTGATGCTGCGCGCGGGCATGATCCGCAAGCTCGCATCCGGCCTGTACACCTGGTCGCCGCTGGGCCTGCGCGTGCTGCGCAAGGTCGAACGCATCGTCCGCGAGGAAATGGACCGCGCCGGTGCCGTGGAATTCCAGATCCCGACCATCCAGCCGAAGGAACTGTGGGAGCAGACCGGCCGCTGGCAGAAATTCGGCCCGCAGCTGCTGAAGATCAAGGACCGCAAGGAACAGACCTTCTGCTACAGCCCCACCGCCGAAGAAGCGGCCTGCGATTTCGCGCGCAGCGAGCTGTCCAGCTACAAACAACTGCCGGTGAACTTCTACCAGATCCAGACCAAGTTCCGCGACGAGATCCGCCCGCGCTTCGGCGTGATGCGTGCGCGCGAGTTCCTGATGAAGGACGCCTATTCGTTCCACCTGCACGACGAAGACCTCGTGCGTGAATACGAAAACATGAAGGTGGCCTACAGCCGCATCTTCACCCGCCTGGGCCTGGACTTCCGCATGGTGCAGGCCGATTCCGGCGCGATCGGCGGTGACGCCTCGCAGGAATTCCACGTGATCGCCGACTCCGGTGAAGACGCGCTGGTGTTCTCCACCGGTTCGGACTACGCGGCCAACATGGAAGCGGCCATCGCCGCCGATCCGGCCGCGCGTGCTGCGGCCAGCGAAGCGCTGCGCAAGGTCGAGACCCCGACCCAGAAGACCTGCGAAGACGTCGCCGCGCTGCTGGGCATCGATCTGCAGCGTACGGTGAAGTCGGTGGCGCTGATCGCCGGCGAAGGCGAGGCACAACAGTTCGTGCTGGCGCTTGTACGTGGCGACCACGAGGTCAACGAAATCAAGCTGGGCAAGGTTGCTGGCCTGGACGAGCAGCGTTTTGCCAGCGAAGCAGAGATCGCCGAATACCTCGGCAGCGTGCCGGGCTTCCTCGGTCCGGTGGCACCGGCCAAGCCGATCCGCGTGGTCGCCGATCGCGAAGTGGCGGCGATGTCCGACTTCGTCGTCGGTGCCAATGAGGCCGGTTTCCACCTGGCCGGCGTCAACTGGGGTCGCGACCTGGCCGAACCGGAAGTGGCCGATATCCGCAACGTGCGCGCCGGTGATCGTGCGCTGGACGGCGGCGAACTGAAAATCGCCCGCGGCATCGAAGTCGGCCACGTGTTCCAGCTGGGGCGCACCTATGCGAAGGCACTCGATGCCACCGTGCTGGACGAGAATGGCAAGGCCGCGGTAATGACGATGGGCTGCTACGGCATCGGTATTTCGCGTGTGGTCGCTGCGGCCATCGAGCAGAACCACGATGACGCCGGCATCATCTGGCCCGACGCCATGGCGCCGTGGCAGGTGGTGGTCTGCGTGATCAACCCGAAGGGCGACGCGGGCGTGGCCGATGCAGCTGCAGCTCTGCTGCAGGAGCTGCGCGATGCCGGCCTGGATGCCGCACTGGACGACCGCGGCCTGCGCCCGGGCGCGATGTTTGCCGACATGGAACTGATCGGCATCCCGCACCGCGTGGTGGTCAGCGAGCGCGGCCTGGCCGCAGGCACCTTCGAATACCGCTCGCGTCGGGCGGCCGAAGCGGAGAGCCTGGACAAGGCCACCCTGCTGCAGCGCCTGCAGGGCTGATCGGAAAAGACCGGGGTATACCCCGGTCTTTTTTTTTTGCCGGCTGGCCGTCCCGGGAAAACCGCAACGGACATAATCCGGTCAAAATGGTCGCAACCGGGCCAACCAGCCGACAGACGGTGACTGCAACTGTTTGTGCTGGGATTAATTCATCATTACTCTGTCCTGCGACGCCACGGACCGGCTCGTCCCTGTCCCTAAATTAGTTTCTGGAGTAATCGTTGATGAGTATCGACCTGACCGGCCTGTCTGCACGTGAGCTGGGCGCATTGATCCGCACAGCCAAGAAGCAGCAGACCATCGTCGCCAAGCGTCGCCCGATCACCAAGGTGCGTGCCCAGCTGAGCAAGCTGGCCAAGACCGAGGGTTACACCATCGAGGAACTGTTCGGTGGTGAACCCGCACCGCGCGCGCGCAAGGTCGCCAAGGCCGCCAAGGCCCCGTCCAAGACCGCCGGCCGCAAGCTGGGCAAGGTTGCGCCGAAGTACCGCAACCCGGCCAACCCGAAGGAAACCTGGACCGGTCGTGGCAAGCAGCCGCGCTGGATGGCCGAGCTGACTGCCAAGGGCAGCAAGAAGCCGGAAGATTTCCTGATCAAGAAGGCCTGAGGCCAGCTGCAGCAGGAATGAAAAACGCCGGCGAAAGCCGGCGTTTTTTTTGCGGTAGCGCCGGGCCATGCCCGGCGAGCGCAGCGGTTGGTTTCCCGATCCGCCGGGCATGGCCCGGCGCTACTGCCTGGTCACAGCGTCTTGCGCGCCGGCATCAACAGGTTGCCGAACAGCAGGCCGGCGACCAGCGCCATCACCACGTTCAACACGGTCAGGAACACGCTCTGGCCGGCGCCCACGTCCTGTTGCTGGACCAGGGTCAGCACGCCGCGCAGGCTGGTGCTGCCGGGCACCATCATGATGATGCCCGGCAGGCGGATGATCGCACCGGGCCGGCCGACCACGCGCCCGAACAGGTTGCCGCCGGCCGTCAGCAGCATCGCCGACAGGAAGATGCCGGCCGGCGTACCCCAG
Source organism: Stenotrophomonas sp. G4 (assembly GCF_003428825.1). NCBI lineage: Bacteria > Pseudomonadati > Pseudomonadota > Gammaproteobacteria > Lysobacterales > Lysobacteraceae > Stenotrophomonas > Stenotrophomonas sp. G4. The sequence continues at coordinate 650,029 of NZ_CP031741.1, read as the reverse complement.
GCATGACCACCAAATTTGGAAATCGCGTAACCGGCCACCGAGGCGGCGATCACCCACGGATAATCGCGGCGGTTGGCCTTGAACAACATTGCGAAGGCGAACGCCGCCGTCAGCAGCGAGCCCCACTCCACCCACGGCCCCTGGGGCCGCGAGGCGCGGATCATCGGGTCCAGCCCCAGCACATCGGCCAGGGTCACCGCGATCATCGCGCCGACACTGAGCTTCATGATGGTGGTCAACGCGCCGGCGAAGCGCGCGGTGCCGGAAACCCAGTGCTGGCTGGCCAGTTCATTGACCGCATTGGTCAGTGACATGCCCGGCAGCAGCACCACCAGCGAGGCGATGATCACCGTGTTGAGATTCAAGGCACCCACGAACGTGGCAACGACGGTGGCGACCAGGCCGGCCAGCAGCGCCGCCAGCGCTTCGGCCGCTTCACGGCTGGCCGGGCGCTTGTCGGTGACCATGCCGAGCAGGCCGATCAACAGGCCGATCACGCCGGCGGTGGCGATATCCAGCCACGGCAGCTTCCACATGCCCGCCACGCCGGCCGCACCGAGGGTGAAGGACAGGATGGTGCGCAGCTTGCCGCGCCGGCCCGGATCCTTGTCCAGCTGGCGCAGCGCGGTGTGGCCCTGGGCGATGCTCATGCGGCCGTTGGCCACTTCTTCGGCGATCCCGTCAGCCACGCTGAGCTTGTGCAGGTCGTTTTCGCCGGGCGCCAGCCGGATCACCCGGGTGATGTCACTGGAGCCGATGGCCTGCGCCGGATCGCTGAAACTGAGGATGATGCCGGTGGGGTTCGACCACGGTTCACAATCCAGATCGAGCTGCCGGGCCAAGGCAACCACCGCCGCTTCCAGGCGCTGGGCCGTGGTGCCGTAGCTGTGCAGGCGGCCGGCGATCTCGGAAACGAAGGCCACGCGCTGCGCGTAGGTGGCCTGGGGCGTGGGGATCGTGTGAGCGTCTGCAGACATGCGCCGTAGTATTACCTACGTCAGGCTCCGCTGGAGAAATCATCCTGGTTCGACGCGACGTGCAATTCAGAACGGTTATGCTGCGACCCGAATGGCCCCCATGACCCCGACCCACGCCCCCCAGCTCGAACAGGACGCTCAGGATCCGGGACTGATCCGGCTGTCCGGCCACTGGACCCTGAAGACCGCGCTGGCCGCGGCCGAAGTGCTGCGTGGCGTTCCGGACAAACTGACTGGCATCGACGCCACCGGCATCGAGCTGCTCGATTCGGCCGGTGTGCTGCAGGTGCTGCGCGTCGCCCATCGCGCTGACCTCGGCGAAGACGCATTGCAGTTCCGCCCGGATCACCAGGCGCTGGTGTGCACCATCGAAGAAGTGGCCGATGACCGCCCCAAGCCCAAGCGCGATTTCGGCGTACTGGCCGCACTGGAGCGGCTGGGTGTCAGCGTCCATGCCACCGGCCACAACATCAAGGCACTGTGCAGCTTCCTCGGCGAGAACCTGGTCAAGGGCGCGCGCCTGGTCAAGGAACCTCGACGTTTCCGCCTGACCGCCACCGTGCACCAGATGGAGCAGGTCGGTCTGGATGCGGTGCCGCTGGTGGCGCTGCTGTCCTATCTGGTCGGCGCGGTGATCGCCTTCCTCGGCTCGACCATCCTGCGCGACTTCGGTGCGGAGATCTATGTGGTCGAGCTGGTGAACATCGCCTTCCTGCGCGAATTTGCCGTGCTGCTGACTGCGATCGTGCTCGCCGGCCGCACCGCCAGTGCCTTCACCGCGCAGATCGGTGCGATGAAGGCACGCGAGGAAATCGATGCGATGCGCACCCTGGGGCTCGACCCCATCGACCTGCTGGTACTGCCGCGCCTGGTCGCGCTGCTGGTGACCCTGCCGCTGCTGACCTTCATCGCGATGGTCGCGGGCCTGGCCGGCGGCATCACCGTCGGCGCGTTCGACCTGGACATCCCGCCGCAGATGTACATCGCGCGCATGCACGAAACGATGGAAGTGCGGCACATGCTGGTAGGCCTGTCCAAGGCGCCGGTGTTCGCGCTGGTGATCGGCCTGATCGGCTGCCTGGAAGGCCTGAAGGTGGAAGGCACCGCGCAGTCGGTCGGCGAACGCACCACCTCAAGCGTGGTGCAGACGATCTCGCTGGTGATCATCATCGACGCCTTCGCGGCGTTGTGGTTCATGCACATGGACTGGTGACATGACTACGCATCCGGCCCCCGAAGACGTGCCCATGCAGGACGACGACGGCCACGACCTGGCCATCCGCGTGCGCGGGCTGGTCAACCGCTTTGGCAGCCAGACCGTGCATGAAGGGCTGGACCTGGACGTGCGCCGTGGCGAGATCCTTGGCGTGGTGGGCGGCTCGGGCACCGGCAAATCGGTGCTGATGCGCTCGATCCTCGGGCTGCGCGTGCCGGACGAAGGGCAGATCGAGGTGCTTGGCCGCGATGCGCGTGCCGACGATCCCGAGAGCCGCCTGCACATCGAGCGCAACACCGGCGTGCTGTTCCAGGACGGCGCCCTGTTCTCGTCGCTGACCGTCGGCGAGAACGTGCAGGTGCCACTGAAGGAACACCATCGTGAACTGCCCGAGCGCTGGCATTACGAGCTGGCCCTGCTGAAGGTGAAACTGGCCGGCCTGCCCGCCGATGCCATCAACAAGCTGCCCTCGCAGCTGTCCGGTGGCATGCGCAAGCGCGCCGGCCTGGCACGTGCGCTGGCGCTGGATCCCCCCCTGCTGTTCCTGGATGAGCCCACCGCCGGCCTGGACCCGATCGGCGCGGCCGCGTTCGACCGCCTGATCAAGACCCTGCAGGAAGCACTGGGGCTGACCGTGTTCCTGATCACCCACGACCTGGACACGCTGTATGCCATCTGCGACCGGGTGGCGGTCATCGCCGACCGCAAGGTGGTGGCCAATGCGCCGCTGCCGGACATCGAGAAACTGGATCATCCGTGGATCCAGGAATACTTCCACGGACCCCGCGCGCGCGCTGCGCGTGGCGAACAGATCGAGAGTGCCTGAGCCATGGAAACAAAAGCCAACTACGTGCTGATCGGCGCGTTCACCCTGATCACCGGCCTGGCCCTGCTGGCCTTCGGCCTGTGGGCCGCCAAGTACTCCTCCGACCGCACCTGGCAGGAATACCGGGTGGTGTTCCGCGAAGCGGTGACCGGCCTGTCGGTTGGCAGCCCGGTGCAGTACAACGGCATCGCGGTGGGTTCGATCACCGAACTGAACCTGGTACCGGATGACCCGCGCCAGGTGGTCGCGCGCATCCGCCTGAACTCGACCACGCCGGTCAAGACCGATACCCGCGCCAAGCTGGCGATCACCAGCCTGACCGGCCCGTCGATCATCCAGCTCAGCGGCGGCACGCCACAGTCGCCGGCGCTGACCACGGTCAACAAGGACCCGGCACCGATCATCCCGACCACGCCGTCGGCGCTGCAGAACATCACCGACGTGGCCAACCGCATCGTCGAGCGCATGGACCAGATCCTCAGCGACCGCAACGTCGCCTCGATCAACGCGACGCTGGCCAACCTGGAGACGATCAGCGGCGGCCTTGCCGACCGTGACCAGGGTACGCAGGCGCTGCTGCTCAGCGCGCGCGATGCAGCACGCAGTCTGGACACCACCCTGAAGACCACCAACGGCACCATCGAGCGCCTGGACAAGAACCTGGTGCAGCAGCTGCCGGGCATCATCGACAAGCTCGACGCCACCCTGGCCAAGCTTGATTCGGCCGCCGGCAATGCCGATTCGATCCTTGGCGAGAACCGCGCCGCCATCAACAGCTTCGCCAATGACGGCCTGGGCCAGCTCGGCCCGACGCTGGGTGAACTGCGTGGCCTGATCCGCGACCTGCGCCGGGTCAGCGACCGCCTCGAGAACAATCCCGCACGCTACCTGCTCGGCCGCGACGCCCCGAAGGAGTTCGAACCCAAATGAACCCGACCACCCTTCCGCGCCTGTTGCTGGCATCGTCGCTGGCCACCCTGCTGGGTGGCTGCTCGATCCTCGGCAGCGGCGACAAGAACCCCGTCACCCTGTATTCGCCGGCCGTGCAGGTCAAGGTCGACCCCAGCTGGCCGCAGGCCGACTGGCAGCTGGTGCTGGCCAAGCCCAGCGCCGCGCGCATGGTCGACAGCCCGCGCATCAACGTACGGCCGACGCCGTCGGAACTGGAGATCTACAAGGGCGCCAGCTGGGCGCAGCCGGCCACCGACATGATCGAAGACACCCTGCTGCGCGGCTTCGAGGATTCCGGCCGCATCCACGGCGTGGCCCGCGTTGCCGCCGGCATCCGCGCCGACTACAAGCTGTCCACCGACATCCGTCGCTTCGAATCGGATTACCAGGGCCAGGCAACGCCGACGGTCGTCATCGAGATCAACGCCAAGCTGATCGACGTCACCAACCAGCGCGTGGTCGCCGACCGCACCTTCCGCCAGTTGCAGCCGGTGGGCAGCACCGATGTGTCGGCAGTGGCAGCGGCGTTCGAGCGTGGCCTGCAGCAGGTGGCGCAGGACGTGGTGGGCTGGACGCTGACCAGCGGGCAGAATGACAAGCAGGCGCTGAAGCGCTGAAGTTGCCCGTTTCGCACGCCACCTGTTCCTGGTAGCGCCGGGCCATGCCCGGCGAACCCCGGTCAACGCGGATGGATCCAGCGGAACGTCAGGTTGATGCGTTCACCCTGCACCCGTGCCATCTTCGGCAGCGCGTGCTGGTAGTGGCGCTGGGTAGCGCCGCCCATCAGCAGCAGGTCGCCATGGCCCAGCAGGAATTCTGCCTTGCGCGTGGTGTCATCGCGGCGGCGCAGCAGGAAGCGCCGCGCTGCGCCGAGGCTCAACGAAGCAATCAGAGGCGCCGGCCCCAGCTCGGGCTCGTCGTCGCTGTGCCAGCCCATGTAGTCGGTGCCGCCGCGGTAGCGGTTGAGCAGTACGCTGTTGAATCGACCGACGCCCTCGGCCTGCAGCCGGTCGCGCAGCGCGGACAACCGTGGCGGCCACGGATGCGGCACGAACTCGGCACCGGAATAACGGTAGCGTGCCTGCGCATCGCCGATCCAGCAGCTCAACCGTGGTGAATCCACCCAGTGGCCGAACATGCGGATGCGGTGGGTTTCCCAGGGGATTTCCTCGGCCAATGCCTGCTGCAGGGCATCAGCTTCGGCTGCGGTCAGCCATCCGGTCAGGTGGCGGACGTCAGCGTCTGGCAGGTCGTGAGGAAACAGCATCGGGCTTCAGAGTGATGGGGCAGCGACGCGCTGCCCCGTGGATGCTCAGCGGCGCTTGAACGCAACGCCGGTCTTCTCCTTCAACTCATTCTCAGCCACGCCCGCAGCGGTCTCCACCAGCACCAGACCGTCATCGGTCACATCGAAGACCGCCAGGTCGGTGATGATGCGGTCGACCACGCCCACACCGGTCAGCGGCAGCGTGCATTCGGCCAGGATCTTGTGTTCGCCGTTCCTGGCGGTGTGCTCCATCAGCACCACCACGCGCTGCACGCCGGCCACCAGGTCCATCGCTCCGCCCATGCCCTTGACCATCTTGCCGGGCACCATCCAGTTGGCCAGGTCGCCCTTGTCAGTCACCTGCATCGCACCGAGGATGGCCAGGTTGACGTGGCCACCGCGGATCATCGCAAAGCTGTCATGGCTGCCGAAGTAGCTGGCACCTGCACGCGCGGTCACCGTCTGCTTGCCGGCATTGATCAGGTCGGCGTCCACCTCGGCCTCGGTGGGGAACGGACCGATGCCCAGCAGGCCGTTTTCCGACTGCAGCCACACGTCCACGCCTTCGGGAATGTGGTTGGCCACCAGCGTCGGCAGGCCGATGCCCAGGTTCACGTAGGCGCCATCGGTCAGCTCACGCGCAGCGCGCGCGGCCATCTCATCGCGGGTCCATGCCATGTCAGTTGCCCTCCGCACGGATGGTGCGCTGTTCGATACGTTTTTCAGGGGTGGGGTTGTGCACGATGCGGTGCACGTAGATGCCCGGCAGGTGCACCTGGTCCGGATCGATGCTGCCGACCGGCACCACCTCTTCCACTTCCACGATGCAGACCTTGCCGGCCATCGCACAGGCCGGGTTGAAGTTGCGCGCGGTCTTGCGGAACACCAGGTTGCCGGCCTCGTCGGCCTTCCAGGCCTTGACCAGGGCAACGTCGGCGCGCAGCGCGGTTTCCATCACATAGTGCTTGCCATCAAACTCGCGGGTTTCCTTGCCTTCGGCCACCACGGTGCCGTAACCGGTGGCGGTGAAGAACGCCGGAATACCCGCACCGCCTGCACGCAGGCGCTCGGCCAGGGTGCCCTGCGGATTGAACTCCAGCTCCAGCTCACCGGCGAGGAACTGCCGTTCGAATTCCTTGTTCTCGCCCACGTAGGACGAAATCATCTTGCGGATCTGCCGGGTTTCCAGCAGCTGGCCCAGGCCGAAGCCATCGACGCCGGCGTTGTTGGAGATCACGGTCAGTCCCTTGACGCCACTGTCGCGCAACGCGGCGATCAGCGCCTCCGGAATGCCGCACAGGCCGAAGCCGCCCACGGCCAGGGTCTGGCCATCGGCGACCACGCCCTGCAGCGCCTGCGCCGCAGAGGCGAAACGCTTGCTGCGCGTGCCGCTGGAAGTTGATTGCTGCATCTCTACTGCCCTACCCGGTGAGAATGCCGCCATTCTAGCGGCACACCCGTTGCCGGCTGGGATGCGCCGCAGCATGAACCGGCATGCCGGGCTGCCAATCCGTAGAATGTCCCCTTCCCGCTTGCGGTGCCCTTGGCAACGCGTGCTGTAGATGGAGAGGACAGGACCACGCATGGCCGAAGTATTCACCGGAGGGGAACTGTCCCGCTGGCTGGATGCCGGGACGCTGGAAAAGGGCAACCACCACGTGCTGGAAGTGCGCGAGCTGCGCTACCGGTCGCCGCTGCTGACCGCCCAGGTCGAGGGTCGGCAGGTGTTGATCGACCTGGATGCCAGCGCCCGCACCCCGCACAGCCCCCTGCAGAGTCGCTGCACCTGTCCGGCTGGTCCGCACTGCGAGCATGTCGCCGCGGTGTTGCTGGCTGCCCTGCAGAGCTCCCTGGAGGGTGAAGCGGGTTCGCTGCGTGCAGCCGCCGATCCGGTGCTGCCCACGCTGCGGATCCAGGCGATGACGCCGATCCTGCATCTGCACAGCATGGAATATCGGCCTGCGTGGCTCACCGAACGTGATCCCTCGCAGTGGCTCGACGTCGCCACCGTCGCGTTCGAGTACGACGAACACGTGCGTTTTCTCGACGACCCATCGCTGTTCGTGCACGACGCCGAGGGCCAGCTCTACCTGCTGCCGCGTGACCTGGCCGGGGAGGCACGGCGCGAAGCTGAACTGCACAGCGTCCACCTGCACCGCGAGCGGCAACCGCGCATCGTGCTGGACGGCGGCGGCCCGTTGTTCGAGCTGCGCAGTTTCGACTGGACCCGCTTCCTGCTGGAGGACGTGCTGCGGCTGGAAGCACTGGGCTGGAAGATCGAGACTGACGACGCCTTCCGCCACCGCATCACCCGGGTGGAAGAAATCGACCTGGATGTCCGGTCGGTGTCGGCCGACAGCAACGAGCTCGACCTGGCCCTGACCATCGACGTCGATGGCCGCAGCATTGCGCTGGTTCCGCTGCTGCAGGGCGTACTGCAGTCCGATCCGCGCTGGCTGCGCGGCCAGCTGGATGCCATTGGCGATGAAGAGAACGTATTGCTGACGACGGCAGACAACGAACGTCTCGCCCTGCGGGCAGCCCGGCTGAAGCCGGTGATCGCGCTGCTGGCGGATCTGTTCGGCGACCGTGGGCACCCGCTGCGCCTGCAGGCGCATGATCGCGGGCGCCTGCAGGCCCTGCAGGAAGCTGCGCAGTTGCGGCTGCACAGCAGCAACGATACCCGTGCGCGCGTGCAACGCCTGCTGGACGCACCGGCGATGACCGCTGTCCCAGCCCCCGAGGGCTTGCGCGCGACGCTGCGCAGCTACCAGCTCGAGGGCCTGTCCTGGCTGCAGTACCTGCGCCAGCAGGGCCTGGGCGGCGTGCTGGCCGATGACATGGGCCTGGGCAAGACACTGCAGACGCTGGCCCATCTGCTGCTGGAAAAGCAGAGTGGCCGCCTGGACAAGCCGGCGCTGGTGGTCGTGCCAACCTCATTGCTGCACAACTGGCAGAGCGAAGCGGCGCGCTTCACCCCGGATCTGCGTGTACTGACCCTGCACGGTCCCGCACGTGACACGCAGTTCGAGGCCATTGCCAGCCATGACCTGGTACTGACCACCTATCCCCTGCTGTGGCGTGACGAACAGGCACTGCAGGCACATTGTTATCACCTGCTGATCCTGGACGAGGCGCAGCAGGTGAAGAACCCCAGATCGCGTGCAGCAGCCACGCTGCGCACGCTGCAGGCGCGTCATCGCCTGTGCCTGACCGGCACCCCGCTGGAAAACCACCTGGGCGAGCTGTGGACGCAGTTCGACTTCCTGCTGCCGGGGTTGCTGGGCGGCGAAAAGCAGTTCAACCAGCATTGGCGCCATCCCATCGAGCGCGGCAGCGACCAGCGCCGTGCGCAGCTGCTGGCCCAGCGGCTGCGGCCTTTCATCCTGCGCCGGCGCAAGGACCAGGTCGCTTCCGAACTTCCTCCGAAGACGGTCATCACCCGCACCGTAGCGATGGAAGGCGCCCAGCGCGATCTGTACGAAACCGTGCGTGCGGCGATGGAAAAGCAGGTCCGCGATGCGATCAACGGCAGCGGGCTGGCGCGCAATCACATCATCGTGCTGGACGCGTTGCTGAAGCTGCGCCAGGTCTGCTGCGACCCGCGCCTGCTGCCGGGCGACACGCCGGCGCGCACTGCCGGTTCGGCCAAGCTGGACCTGCTGCGCGAGATGCTGCCGTCCATGGTCGAAGAAGGGCGGCGCATCCTGCTGTTCTCGCAGTTCACCGGCATGCTGGCCCTGATCGCGCAGGCGCTGGATGCGCTGGGCGTGGCCTACGTGACCCTGACCGGCGATACCCAGGATCGGGTCACGCCGGTGCAGCGCTTCATGCAGGGCGAGGTGCCGGTCTTCCTGATCAGCCTGAAGGCCGGTGGCGTAGGGCTGAACCTCACCGCCGCCGACACCGTCATCCACTTCGACCCCTGGTGGAACCCGGCCGCCGAGAACCAGGCCACCGATCGTGCCCACCGCATCGGCCAGGACCAGCCGGTGTTCGTCTACAAGCTGATCACCGCCGGCAGCGTCGAGGAACGGATCGCCGAGCTGCAGCAGCGCAAGGCCGACCTGGCCGATGCGATCCTGCAGGGCGGTGGCGGCACAGGCCCACGTTTCGACGCAGCCGACCTTGAGGCCCTGCTGTCTCCCCTGCCCGGCGCGCCGGGTAAACGCCCTGGCAGGGCCGGCAGACGGTCGGCGCAGGCCTGATGTGGCAGGCCAGTCATGTGGCGTTGCCTGATGGAAACGATTCCCATACAGGCCGGGAGCTACAATGAAAGGCTGAGCTCACCAAAGGACCTGATCGATGCCCCTGCCCGCCTTCAAGGCCTATGACATCCGTGGCCGCGTGCCGGAAGAACTGAACGAAGACCTGGCCCGCCGCATCGGCGTGGCCCTGGCCGCACAGCTCGCGCCAGGCCCGGTGGTCCTTGGCCATGACGTGCGCCTGACCAGCCCAGCGCTGCAGGATGCGCTGGCAGCGGGCCTGCGCGGTACCGGCCGCGAAGTGATCGACATCGGCCTGTGCGGCACCGAAGAGGTGTACTTCCAGACCGATCACCTGGGTGCGGCGGGTGGGGTGATGGTCACCGCCAGCCACAACCCGATGGACTACAACGGGATGAAGCTGGTCAAGGAGAACGCCCGCCCGATCAGCTCCGATACCGGCCTGTTCGCGATCTCCGACGCCGTGGCGGCCGACACCGCGCCTGCGCAGCCGGCAACCGCAGGCCAGCGAAGCGAGCATGACAAGGGCGCCTACATCCAGCACCTGCTTTCCTACGTGGATGCCGCCAAGCTCAAGCCACTCAAGCTGGTGGTCAACGCGGGCAACGGTGGTGCCGGTGCCGTCGTCGACCTGCTGTCACCGCATCTGCCGTTCGAGTTCATCCGCATCTGTCACGAACCCGATGGCAGCTTCCCCAACGGCATCCCCAACCCGCTGCTGCCGGAGAACCGCGAGGCGACCGCCGAGGCCGTACGCGCACATGGCGCCGACTTCGGCATCGCCTGGGATGGCGACTTCGACCGCTGCTTCTTCTTCGACCACACCGGCCGCTTCATCGAGGGCTATTACCTGGTGGGTCTGCTGGCCAAGGCGGCGCTGGACCGTAACCCGGGTGGCAAGATCGTGCATGACCCGCGCCTGGTCTGGAACACCGTGGAGATGGTCGAACAGGCGGGTGGTGTGCCGGTGCTGTGCAAGAGCGGCCATGCCTTCATCAAGGAGAAGATGCGCGCAGAGGACGCGGTGTATGGCGGCGAAATGAGTGCCCATCACTACTTCCGCGAATTCGCCTACGCCGACTCGGGCATGATCCCCTGGCTGCTGATCGCCCAGCTCATTTCCGAAAGCGGCCGTTCGCTGGCCGACTGGGTTGAAGACCGCATGGCCGCCTATCCGTGCAGTGGCGAGATCAACTTCAAGGTCAGCGATGCGAAGGCGTCCGTGGCCCGTGTGATGGAACACTTCGCCGCACAGTCGCCTGCGCTGGACCATACCGATGGCATCAGTGCCGATTTCGGTGACTGGCGCTTCAACCTGCGCAGCTCCAACACCGAGCCGCTGCTGCGCCTGAATGTGGAATCGCGAGGAGACGCCGCGCTGATGCAGGCGCGTACCGACGAGATCTCCTCCCTGCTGCAGAAATGATCAAAGGAAGGCCATGAGCAACATCCAGCCCGTCATCCTGTCCGGTGGTTCCGGCACCCGCCTGTGGCCGCTCTCGCGCGAGGCCTATCCCAAGCAGTTCCTGCCCCTGGCCGGTGAACTGACCATGCTGCAGGCCACCTGGCAGCGTGTGGCCCCGATCGCCAGCCGCGGCCCGCTGGTCATCGCCAACGAAGAACACCGTTTTGTCGCGGCCGAACAGCTGCAGCAGGTCGGCGCCGAACCGGCCGCGATCATCCTCGAGCCGGTCGGCCGCAACACCGCCCCGGCCATTGCCGTGGCCGCGCTGGAAGCCACCCGCGAGGGTGCCGACGCGCTGCTGCTGGTGCTGCCCTCCGATCACGTGATCACCAATGAGGCTGCGTTCCGCACGGCGGTCGAGGCAGCCACCAGCGCCGCCGAAGCCGGCAAGCTGGTCACCTTCGGCATCGTGCCGACCGGCCCGGAAACCGGCTATGGCTACATCAAGGCAGCCGACGGCCAGGGCGTACGCGCGGTCGAGCGCTTCGTCGAGAAGCCCGACCTGGACACCGCCACCGGCTACGTGGTCAGTGGCCAGTACTACTGGAACAGCGGCATGTTCCTGTTCAAGGCCTCACGTTATCTGCAGGAGCTGGAGCGCCTGCAGCCGGGGATGCTGTCAGCCTGCCGTCAGGCCTGGCAGAGCGCACGCCGCGATGCCGATTTCACCCGATTGGACAAGGACGCGTTCACTGCCGTGCCGTCCGATTCGATCGATTACGCCGTGATGGAAAAGACCGCCGATGCAGTGGTGGTGCCTTTGGATGCCGGCTGGAACGATGTCGGCTCCTGGACCGCACTGCGCGATGTATCGCAACAGGACGGCGATGGCAATGCGCACCAGGGTGATGTGATCGCCATCGACTGCCGCAACACCTACGCCTACAGCCAACGCCTGGTGGCGATGGTCGGGCTGGATGATGTGATCGTGGTCGAGACCGACGACGCGGTGCTGGTCGGCAACGCCGACCGCATGCAGGAGGTCAAGACCGTAGTAGCGCAGTTGAAGGCCGGCGGCCGCAGCGAAGCGACCTGGCACCGCAAGGTCTACCGCCCGTGGGGCGCCTACGATTCAATCGACAACGGCGAGCGTTTCCAGGTCAAGCGGATCACGGTAAAGCCGGGCGGTACACTGAGCCTGCAGATGCATCATCACCGTGCCGAGCACTGGATCGTGGTCAGCGGCACCGCCGAAGTCACCCGTGGCGACGAGGTGATCCTGCTGAGCGAAAACCAGAGCACCTACATCCCGCTGGGCGTGACCCATCGCCTGCGCAACCCCGGCAAGCTGCCGCTGGAACTGATCGAAGTGCAGTCCGGCAGTTACCTCGGCGAAGACGACATCGTGCGTTTCGAGGATACCTACGGGCGCAGTTGACCCGGAACCCGCTGCATTCCGGGTAGCGCCGGCCCATGGCCGGCGAGCGCAGCGGTAATGTGCATCCGCCGGGCATGGCCCGGCGCTACCGCGTCAGCGGGCCATTTCAGCCATGACCCGCTTCAGGCCATCCTGCCACGTCGGCAGATCGATGCCGAAATCCTGCTGCAGCCTGCGGTTGTCCAGCACCGACCATGCCGGGCGCTTGGCCGGGGTCGGGTATTCGGAACTGGGGATGGCTTCAACCGACGGCACCTTGGCCAGCACGCCCGTCGCCAGCGCTTCAGCGAAAATCGCTTCGGCAAACCCATGCCAGCTGGTCTGGCCCGACGCCGTCAGATGCCAGGTTCCCGACAGCGCGCCCGGATGCTGCAGCGCCTGCACGGTGACATCCGCGATCAATGCCGCCGGCGTCGGCGTGCCGATCTGGTCGGCCACCACACGCAGCTGATCGCGCTCCGCGCCCACCCGCAGCATCGTGCGCAGGAAGTTTGCGCCGTGCGAGGCATACACCCACGCCGTGCGGAAGATCAGATGACGGCCGCCCGCAGCGCGCACGGCGTCTTCGCCATCACGCTTGCTGGTGCCATAAACCCCCAGCGGCGCGGTCGGTTCATCCTCGCGGTACGGGGCCGTGCCCTGGCCATCGAATACGTAGTCGGTGGAGTAATGCACGAAGGGCACGCCATGGGCCGCACACCAGCGCGCGATCACGCCCGGAGCCTGCGCGTTGGCCGCGAACGCGGCCTCCACGTCCTGCTCGGCGCGATCCACGGCGGTGTAGGCCGCAGCGTTCACTACCAGCGACGGCTGCAGCCGGTCCAGCAGCGCCGGCAAGCTGTCCGGCTGGCCGAAATCGGCGGTTTCGCAGGCGCTGCCATCGGGCAGGACACCGCTGCGTGTGGTCGCGACCACCTTGCCCAGCGGTGCCAGCGCGCGCAGCAGTTCCTGGCCGACCTGGCCGTTGCCGCCGAAGACCAGAACGGTCATGGCACGTAGACCGGCAGGCGGTCTTCAGCAATGTCCTTCAGGAAGGGCGCGTTCTCGTCCTTGGCCGACAGCGTCGGTGCACTGACCGGCCAGTCCACGGCAATGTCGGCATCGTTCCAGCGCACGCCGGCATCGAAGTCCTTGAGGTACACCTCGGTGCACAGATAGCTGAACACCGCGCGCTCGGACAGCACGGCGAAACCGTGCGCAAAGCCTTCCGGAATCCAGAACTGCTTCTTGTTCTCCGCGCTCAGCACCACCGCTTCCCACTGGCCGAACGTCGGCGAGCCGCGACGGATGTCGACGGCCACGTCATAGACCTCGCCTTCCAGCACGCTGACCAGCTTGCCCTGTGGACGCGGCCACTGGTAGTGCAGGCCACGCAGAACGCCTTTGGCGGACGTGGAAACGTTGCTCTGCACGAAGCGGTCGGGCAGGCCCAGCGCGGCGAAGCGCTCGGCGTTCCAGGTTTCGAAGAAGTATCCGCGGGCGTCGCCGAATACCGCCGGCTCGATCACCACGCAGCCGGGCAACTTGGTTTCGATCACTTTCACGGAACAACTCCACGCAGGGCGAGCGTATGCAGGTACTGGCCATAGCCATTCTTGATCAGCGGTGCCGCCAGCGCCTCCAGCTGCTCGGCGTTGATCCAGCCTTGGCCGAAAGCGATTTCTTCCGGGCAGCAGACCTGCAGGCCCTGGCGGGTCTGGATCGTCTCGATGAAGTTGGACGCTTCCAGCAGCGACTGGTGGGTGCCGGTGTCGAGCCATGCATAACCGCGACCCAGCGCTTCCAGGTGCAGATTGCCCTCCTGCAGGTAGCGCTTGTTGAGATCGGTGATCTCCAGCTCGCCACGCGGCGACGGCGTGAGCTCGGCCGCGTAATCGCTGGCCTTGCCGTCGTAGAAATACAGGCCGGTGACCGCATAGTTCGAACGCGGATTCTCCGGCTTCTCGACCAGGCCGATCACCTTGCCGCTCTTGTCGAACTCGGCAACGCCATAGCGCTCCGGATCATTGACCCAATAACCGAACACGGTCGAACCATCCACGCGCTCGTCGGCGCGCCTGAGCACTTCACGCAGACCGTGGCCATGGAAGATGTTGTCGCCCAGCACCAGGCAGCTAGGCTTGCCGGCCACGAAATCGCGACCGATCAGGTAGGCCTGGGCCAGCCCGTCCGGGCTGGGCTGCACGGCGTACTGGATGTCCATGCCCCACTGAGAACCATCGCCCAGCAACTGCTGGAACAACGCCTGCTCGTGCGGGGTGTTGATGATCAGCACTTCGCGGATGCCCGCCAGCATCAGTACGCTGAGCGGGTAGTAGATCATCGGCTTGTCGTACACCGGCAGCAGCTGCTTGCTGACGCCCTTGGTGATCGGATACAGCCGGGTGCCGGAACCGCCGGCGAGAATGATGCCCTTGCGTTGGGTCATGTCGTGTCCTTTGTTCAGGCCGCGGTGCCGATGCGCTGCAGGCGGTAGCTGCCGTCGAGCACACCGTTTACCCACTCCTGGTTGTCCAGGTACCAGTCGACGGTGAAGGTGATGCCCTGCTCGAAGGTGTAGGCCGGTTCCCAGCCCAGATCGTTCTTCAGCTTGGAGGCATCGATCGCATAGCGGCGGTCATGGCCGGGGCGGTCGGTGACATAGGTGATCTGGCTGCTGCGCGGCTGGCCGTCCGCACGCGGGCGACGCTGGTCCAGCAGCGCGCAGATTGCCTGCACCACTTCAATGTTCTGCTTTTCCGAATTGCCGCCTACGTTGTAGGTCTCGCCCACCTGGCCCTTGGCCAGTACGGTGCGGATCGCTTCGCAGTGGTCAGACACGAACAGCCAGTCACGCACCTGCTTGCCATCGCCGTACACCGGCAGCGGCTCACCGGCCAGTGCCTTGGCGATCACCAGCGGGATCAACTTCTCCGGGAAGTGATACGGACCGTAGTTGTTGGAGCAGTTGGTGGTCAGCACCGGCAGCCCGTAGGTGTGGTGGAACGCACGCACCAGGTGGTCCGACGCAGCCTTGGACGCCGAATACGGCGAATTGGGCGCATACGGGGTGGTTTCGCTGAACTTGCCGGTCTCACCCAGGGTCCCGTAGACCTCGTCGGTGGAGACATGCAGGAAGCGGAAGGCCGCACCCTGTTCGGCCGGCAGCGCCTTCCAGTAGTCACGGACCGCTTCGAGCAGGCCGAGGGTACCGACCACATTGGTCTGGATGAACGCACCCGGGCCGTCAATGGAGCGGTCGACGTGGCTCTCGGCAGCGAAATTCAGCACCGCGTCCGGCTGGTGCTCGGCCAGCAGGCGGGCGACCAGGGCCTGGTCGCCGATGTCACCCTGGACGAACACGTGGTTGGGATTGCCGTCCAGGCTGGACAGGGTCTTCAGGTTGCCGGCGTAGGTCAGCACATCGAGGTTGATGACCTTGACGCCGCGTGCGACGGCCTCGAGAACGAAGTTACCGCCAATGAATCCGGCGCCGCCGGTGACAAGCCATGTGGGCACTACCTGTTCTCCTGATCGAAATTCATCCAAGGAGCACCCTCAGGCGCTCCGGCACAGCGGCACAGGATACATGCCGTTGGCCTTCACGACTGCCTGCGCGACGTGAACGGGATGCCGCACGGCGACGCTTTTTGTGGCGCCGCAGCAAAACCATACGCATTCGCATGGTCACCCCAAGCCAGCTAGAATCGGGATCCCACCCCCGAACCGGTTGCTGTTGCAGGACCGGATGTTCCCCCAGCAAATGTGAGCCGGCCATCGGCTGGCACTACAAGGACCCCGTACAAGATGAAAATCCTCGTCGCGTACAAGCGCGTGGTGGACTACAACGTCCGCATTCAGGTCAAGCCGGACGGTTCCGGCGTGGTCACCGACGGCGTCAAGCTGTCGCCCAACCCCTTCGATGAAATCGCCCTGGAAGAAGCGTTGCGCCTGCGCGACAAGGGCATCGCCAGCGAGGTCGTGGTTGCCACCATCGCCCCGGCCGACGCCCAGGCGCACCTGCGCAACGGCCTGGCCATGGGTGCCAATCGCGCCATCCACGTCGTTACCGACCAGGCCATCCAGCCGCTGACCGCCGCCCGTACCCTGCTCAAGCTGGTCGAGAAGGAACAGCCGGACCTGGTCATCCTGGGCAAGCAGGCCATCGACGATGACGCCAACCAGACCGGTCAGATGCTGGCTACGCTCTGGGGACGCCCGCAGGCGACGTTTGCCAGCAAGCTCGAGATTGCCGATGGCAAGGCCACGGTGACCCGTGAAGTCGACGCCGGCCTGGAAACGCTGGAAGTGGACCTGCCGGCCGTGGTCACCACCGACCTGCGCCTGAACGAGCCGCGCTTCATCAAACTGCCCGACATCATGAAGGCCAAGGCCAAGCCGCTGGAAACGCTGCAGCTGGCCGACCTCGGCGTTGAAGCCGCCGATACCTTCAAGACCACCCAGTACGCCGCGCCGTCCAAGCGCAGCAAGGGTGTGATGGTCAAGGACGCGGCTGAACTGGTTGCCGCACTCAAGCAGAAGGGGTTGCTGTAATGAGCAGGATTCTCGTCATCGCCGAGCACCACGACGGCAAGCTCAACGCCGCTACCGCCAAGACCGTCAGCGCTGCCGCAGCCATTTCCGGCGCCAGCATCGACGTGCTGGTGCTGGCCGCCGACCCGACCGCTGTTGCGGCTGAAGCGGCCAGGATCGCCGGCGTCGCCAAGGTCCTGACCGTGGCCAACGCCGCCAATGCCCACGCGCTGGCCCAAGTACTGGCCCCGCAGATCGCGCAGCTGGCCAAGGGCTACACGCACGTGTTCGGCCCGTCGACCACCTTCGGCAAGGACCTGATGCCGTGCGTGGCCGCCCTGCTCGGCGTCAACCAGGTCTCCGACCTGATGACCGTCGAAGGCAGCCACACCTTCAAGCGCCCGATCTACGCCGGCAACGCGATCATCACCGTCGAAGCGCCCGCCGACCAGATCGTGGTCGCCACCGTGCGCGCCGCGTCGTGGCCGGAAGCTGCCCAGGGTGGCAGTGCCACCGTTGAAGCGGCCAGTGTCGATGCTCCCCTGCCGGCCCACACCCGTTTCATCGGCCTGGCCGCCGGTGCCAGCGACCGCCCGGACCTGCAGAGCGCCAAGCGCGTGGTCTCCGGTGGGCGCGGTGTCGGATCGGAAGAGAACTTCAAGGTCATCTTCCAGCTGGCCGACAAGCTCGGCGCCGCCGTCGGCGCCTCGCGCGCTGCGGTCGATGCCGGCTACGTGCCCAGCGACCTGCAGGTTGGCCAGACCGGCAAGATCATTTCGCCGGAGCTGTATGTGGCGGTGGGTATCAGTGGTGCCATCCAGCACCTGACCGGCATCAAGGATGCCGGCACGATCGTGGCGATCAACAAGGATCCGGACTCGCCGATCTTCGAGATCGCCGATATCGGCCTGGTCGGGGATCTGTTCACGATCCTGCCGGAGCTGGAAGCGGCCCTGGCCTGAAGTGTGGCGATGGGGTCGGAGCGGCGTGGCCGCTCCGACCGCCATCGCCTCAGCCCGTGCGCCAGCTGGCGTATGCTTTCCTGTCACTGGCCCCGTGGGCCTGAACCTCATGGACGCGCCATAGACATGTACACGATCTTCCTGCCCCACTGTCCTTCGGCCCCGACCCGATGATTGTCGGTTCCGGACTGGTGGCCCGTGCGTTCGCGCAGCGCTATGCCGAGGACGATTCGACCATCATTTTCGCTTCAGGCGTCTCCAACTCGAACGAGACCGACCCGGATGCGTTCGCACGCGAGCGCGCCATGCTGACCGGGCACCTGGCCGAAGGCCAGCAGCGGCTGGTCTATTTCGGCAGTTGCAACGTGGTCAACGCCAAAGAGCACTCGGCCTATTTCCAGCACAAGCGGGCCATGGAAGCCCTGGTGATCGGCTCTGGCCGCGGCACCGTGCTGCGCCTGCCGCAGGTGGTAGGGCGTACACGCAACCCCAATACCCTCACCAACTTCCTGCGCGACTGCATCCTGCAGGAGCGGCAGTTGACGCTGTGGGCGGGCGCGCAACGCAACCTGATCGACATCGATGACGTCGCCGCCATCGCCACCCGCATTCTCGATGGCGGTGCAGCGCCATCGGTGGTGGCAATCGCTTCGCCGTGGTCACTGCCGATGCCCCGTATCGTCGACCTGTTCGAACAGGTGCTCGGTCAGCGCGCGCATCGGGTGCTGATGGACCGTGGCGAGGCCATGGCGATCGACAGCACCCTGTCAGAGCAGGTCGCTCGCGACATCGGAGTGGATTTTGGGCCAGACTACCCACTCCGCGTGATCCAGAAATACTATGGCCCCCGCCATGAAACCTGAACTCTCCATCGTCATTCCCGTCTATGGCAGTGCCTCGATCCTGCCCAGCCTCGTCCGCCGCCTGGAGGAAGTCCTGGTGCCGGCGCTGGGTGCCGATGGCTTCGAGGTCGTGCTGGTGCACGATTCCGGCCCGGACAATGCCTGGGAGGTCATCCGCAGCGAGGCCCGCACGCGGCCATGGCTGGTGGGCGTGGACCTGCGCCGCAACGCCGGCCAGCACAATGCGATCATGGCTGGTCTGGGCTTCGCGCGGGGCCGCTATATCGTCACGATGGACGATGATCTGCAGCACGACCCGGCCGACGTGCCGCGCATCCTGCAGACCCTGCGCGATGGCGCCGACCTGTGCTACGTGCAGTTCGAAGGCCGCAAGCATGCACTGTGGAAGCGCGCCGGCAGCCGCTTCAACGACATGGTCGCCGCACGCCTTCTGAAGAAGCCCGAAGGTCTGTATCTGTCGCCCTTCCGCGGTTTCGTGCGTGAACTGGGCGAAGAAGCCCGGCGCTACCAGGGCCCCTTCGTCTATCTGGACGGACTGCTGGTGCAGAGCACCAGCCCCAAGCGCATCGCGACCATCACCGGCCAGCACCACGCACGCAGCGATGGCCGCTCCGGCTACAGCCTGAGCAAGTCGATTTCGCTGTGGCTGCAGATGGCCACCAGCTTCTCCATCGTACCGCTGCGCTTTGTCTCGCTGGCGGGGGTATTGGCTTCGTGCGTGGCGTTCCTGCTGGCCGTGGTGGTGCTCTGGCAGAAACTGCACAGCCCGCAGATGGCGGTCGGCTGGCCGTCACTGATCATCACCATCCTGTTCATGGGCGGCCTGCAGTTGCTGGCGCTCGGCGTGATCGGCGAATACACCGGCCGCGTGCTGCTGAACATCAACAACCGCCCGCAGTACATCATCGGACGTACCACCAACGTGGCAGGCCGGGACGAAGACGATCGTCCCTGAACTCCGCGGACGCGGCCTCAGGCCGCGCCCATCCGGCGCCCCAGCCAGAGGTAGGTCAGGCGTCGCGCCTGCGCCATCAGGCGAGCCTTGAGGTTGCCCACGCGCAAGGTCATCGGCGACAGCAGCTGCGGATCGGCCGCAGCCAGCGCGTTGTGGAAATCGATGGCCTGCTGCGCCTGGTCGTTCATCAGCCTCACGCTCCACTGCCCTGCATTGATGCGGAAACTGGCCAGGCTCTCGCGCAGCGCGACCATGTCGCCCTGCAACATGATCGCCGAATAGCTGGCCTGGTCGATGAGATAGGGGTGGGAGTTGTCCCAGCCGCCCGCCTGCACCAGCAGCTCGCGCCGGAACATCACGCAGCCCGGCTCGCCGAACAGGTTGGTGCCGGCAAGCACCGATGCCCGTACCGCATCGCGCCCGCTTACCAGCCCCTTCAGCGGCCCCAGGCCCCGCCCGGCGATCACCACCTTGCCCTGCGCGTCCACAAGGTCGCGCTTGCTGGCGACCAGCACGGCCGAGGGGTGTGCATCCAGCGCTGCGACCTGGCGGCTGAGGGCATCGGGTGCGATCAGGTCATCGCCACAGACCAGCTTCAGCAGTTCGCCGCGGGCTGCCATGCTGACCCGGTCCCAGTTGGCCTTGGCACCGCCGCCGGCGGGTGTCGGGCTGAGTACGCGGACCTTGGGATGATCGGCATAACGGGCCAGCAGTTCGTCAGTACCGTCGTTGGAGGAATGATCAGCCACGACCAGCTCGAAATCGTCGTAGTCCTGCGCGAGGATCGAATCGAGCGTCTGCGCAAGGTACTCAACGTTCCGGTAGGCCGGCACGACGACCGAGACACGTGGATTCATTCCTTCTTCTCCGCGGTAGGTGGTTCCGGTCGTCGCCGGAACGAGAAATGCTTGTGGCCGACGTAGTTGAAGATCACCACCAGTACGGTGATGGCGATCTGGGTCGGAATGGCCGGCAGCCCCAGCACATCGGCCAGCAGTGCCAGCGCCCCCATGTTCAACAGCAGGCTGCCGACATTGACGCTGGTGAAGCGCAGGAAATCACGCCAGCCATTGCCGCTGACCCGGAACACCAGCCGCCGGTAGACGAAGAACACCAGCACCAGCGAGACCACCCAGGCGATGCCCAGGCTGACCACCGACGGCACCCTGGGCCCCAGCAGCAGCACCAGGCCGGCAAACAGCGCCGTGCTGAAGGCGGTGTTGGCACCACCGACCAGCAGGAACAGCACGCGCTGGTCCTTGATCAGGCGCTGCAGTGGGCCGGGAGGGCCAGAGCGCGGCAGCGGGCCGCTGTCATCCTTCATGGCCATGCTCACGGTACCTCGCAGCTGACCGAGAAGCCGGTAAGCAGTACACCCAGTTCGCGGGTGTCGCTGCTGCCTGGCTGGTCGCGGCTGGGAATGCTCACCGGGCTGACTGCCAGCTCGGCATGCTCATTGCCCACACGCGCGCGCGCCGCCTGGCCTGGCTGCACGGTCAGCACATCCTCGTTGCCTGCGGCGGTGCTGATGCGCACCTGGCGCTCGGATTGCCCGGGCGGCACGTACAGCTCGGCGAAATAGGCGCAACCACAGGGCGGCAGCGCAAGCGACGCGTGCGCGCCACTCCAGCGCACGGCGCCTTCGGCCGCATGCCATCCCTGGGTGTACTCGATCGCGCGCGTGGAACAATCGCTGGCAGTGCTGTCGGCGTACAGCGCCAGATGGCGCTCACGCATGACGTTTGCGCCTTTGCGGGCATAGTCCAGCTGTGCCTGCAACAGACCTGCCGCGGCCTCGTCGGGTACGGCCCGCAACAACGCCTTGTTCATGGACGCGAAGATGTCTTCGCGGAAAGGACTGGCTTTCCACTCGTGGACGTAGGTGAGCAGCTGGGTCAGCAGCACCGCCGACAACAGGCCGCCCACCAGCACGCTCCAACCCGGTGCCCGGCGGGGCCCGGCCTGCAGCTCGCGTGCCGCCAGCCAGATCACGCCGATCAGTCCCAGCACCAGGTCCATGTAGTAGCGCGACGCCATCACGGCGGCTGGACCCTCGGCACCGCGCGCCAGTGTCAGCGAAGCGGCGATCAGAACACCATAGAGGGCCAGCAGCAGTGGCAGCCGCGACCCGGGGGCACCACGGCGCAGCCAGGCTACAGCCGCGACCACGCCGACCAGCAGCAGGATGGCCCCGAGCACCGCAATGGTCTGCAGCGGCAGCTTTCCGCCCAGCAGCACCGCCTCGGGATACCCCATCGTGGAGCCCACTGCGTACAGCAGCAGCGCCGGTACGTCAGCACCGACATTGAGGCCGTTGCGGGTGGACGCATCGGTGACCGATCCGCTGAGCAGATACACGACCATCGACAACCCGACCGCCGCGCTCGGCAGGATGCCGGCCCAGCGTCCCTCGGCCCGCCAGCGCGGCAGGAACGAAAACACCTGCACGATCATCACGGCGCCGACAAAGGCATAGTTCCAGCCCATGCCGCACACCAGCACGATCAGCGGCGCGGCAAGCACCAGCGCCACCACCCATACCGCCGGCCAGCGCGAACGCGCGGACAGCAGGTGGGCATGGCCACAGAAGAACGCCACGAAGGCCAGGTTCTTCGTCCACAGCGGCAGGCCCAGATCGAGGGTCAACAACTCGTAGCCTGCCCAGCTGAAGCACAGAGCCGCCACGGTCACCGTCACCACCACGTTCAGCCAAGGGCGCTTTGCGCCGGGCTGGTGCCGCATGTCGGCCATCCAGGCCATGCACAGGCACGCCGCGACAGCCGAGATCACCACGCCGGTCAACCGGTTGGCCAGCAGGACGTCCAGATCGAAAAGGCTGACATTCGCCCACAGGAACAGCTGATTGACGAATCCGCGATGCGAAGATCCGCCCCAGAACTCGAAGGTGGACAGATGGCCCGCCTGCCATTGGTCGAGCTGGAACAGCAGGCGCAATGAATCCATGTAAAGCGCGTCGGGGTGCGCGCGGTTGAGGATGACCTGGTGGATGGCCGCGAACGCCGCCACCACGGCCAGCACCAGGGCAACGCTACGCCAGGGACGTCCCTGTGCAACGGCGGTGCCTGCGCCGGTATTCGGGCGTTGTGCTGCGCCCCCTCTCATAGGCTGCCTCATGCGGCCCGCTCATCGCGCTGCATCGATGATGACAACACCCGCCACAGCGCCTCACGCGAATATTCCTGGTCGATGAATGCCCGCTCCGCCGTCGAGACACGCTGCCAGAGTGCGTCATCGCGCAGCAGCGAGACAATGTGCGCAGCCATCGCCAATGGTTCGTCCGCCACGGGCATGAAGGCGCTGGCGCCGCTCAGCCCCTGCATGCCCACCGACGTGGTTACGCAGGGAACACCGTGGCGCAGCGCTTCGAGCACCTTGCCTTTCACGCCACCGCCGAAACGCAAGGGCGCGACCGCAACCCGTGCGTGCGCATAGAAGGTTTCCAGGCGCGCGTCGCTGACATAGCCGGTCACCTCGATCCGCTCGGATGCCAGGGCCTGCACTTCCGGACGGGGGTTGGACCCCACCAAGCTCACCCGCACGTCGGGAACCTCGCGCTGTACCAGCGGCAGCACCTCGTTGACGAACCACAGTGCGGCATCGACGTTGGGCGCATGCGCAAAGCCCGCCACCAGCAGGATGCCCTGGCGGCTCTGCGGCGATGGCACCACCTCCGATTGTTCGAATGCGTACAGCGGGATGGTCGCAGCGCGGCTGGTCGCAGCGGGTGCCTGTTCGGCCAACCATTGCTGCACGTGGCGCGTCTCATCATCCGACGGATAGAGCACGACGTCGGCCTGCTGCCAGAGCGCATGCTCGAACTGGCGGTAACGCTCGGTCTCCCGCTCCAGCTCATCGTCGGGCTTCACCTGCAGCTGCTGCTGCATGCGCAGGTGATGGATGTCGTGGCCGTAGTACACCAGCGTTGCCTTGCTGTGCCTGCGGACGCTGGCCACCAGCTCGATGGAAATGTGGGGACGGTTGAGGATCGCCACATCCAGGTAGCGGCCGTTGGCCTCCATCCAGGCGTCGAAGCCGGACGCGCCCACGCACGCGGCTCCATGCATCACCTCGATGCCCGATTTCTGCAGCGGCAGTGCGTACTCGGCATCATAGTAGGCGTTGGCCGGCCAGAACGTGACCTGGCATCCTTCCTGCACCAGCGTCTGCAGCACCTGGCAGGTCGCACGCGATCCTGCATCACGGTCAGGCTGGGGAATGTAATGATCGACCACCAGCACGTGGCGCTTGCCGCGCGAACGGTCACGCGCCAGGAAGACGTTCTCGGCATTGGGGAACTGTGCTTCCTGCAGCATCGGGCCCCAGCGTTCGAGGAACTTGTCCCGGTTGACTGCCTGCCACGCCTTTACCCCGCTGCTCTCGTCGGTGCCGCTGGAAACACCTTCGTAGTGCACGACCACCGACTCCGGCTGCATGTAGACCTTCAGGCCGCGTGCACGTACCCGGAATGCGATGTCCGTGTCCTCATAGTATGCCGGCGCGAAATGCTCATCGAATCCGCCAAGTTCGCGGAACAGGTCCAGCGGCAGCATGATCGACGCACCGGACACGTAGTCGGCTTCCTTGAGATAGCTGTAGGCCGGGCGTGAGGGATCATCGAGCCGCCCGAAGTTCCAGGCACTGCCATCGGCCCACACGATGCCGCCCGCTTCCTGCAGCCGGCCATCGGGGTAAACGAGCTTGGAACCGACCAGGCCGGCGTCCGGATGCGACTGGAACACCTCGACAAGGGCATCGAGCCAGCCTGGCCGGACCTCGGTGTCGTTGTTGAGGAGATACACGTAGCGGCCCTTGGCCAGGGTCAATGCCTGGTTGCAGGAACGCAGGAAGCCCAGATTCTTCGGGTTGGCGTGATAGCGCAGTCCCGGGATCGCCGCCAGACCGCCGATCTGCGTGTCACCGGAGGCATCCTCCAGCACCAGCACCTCGAACGGTACGCGTGCGCCGGCGCGGGCAATGGATGCCACGCAGGCCAGACTCTGCTCGAAATTGCCGTAGGTCGGGATGACGATGCTGACCACCGGATCGTCCACCTCGGCGAAGCGTACGCTCTGCAGGATGGCCTGCGGGTCGCTCCTGACGTCCTCCAGCAACAGCCCGTCCAGCGGCGCCGGCGTGGATTCGTCCTGCTTCAGCAGCATCCGCTTTGCGATCGGCACCATCGGCTTGAGCAGTGGATGCCGCGCCAGCCCCGATGCACGCAGCGACTGCAGCACCACGCGCCACTCGCCGCGCAGCACGCGCCCGGCGAAACGCAGGGGCTTGGTGATGCGCCAGGAACGCGAACTGATCAGCGAGCCGGTCAGATCCTGCAACGACTGCAGTTCCTCGCGATAGGATGACAGCAGGGCCGACACGTCGCTGCCATCGCCCTCCTCCGCCTGTTGCCGACCCGCCAGGCTGACGCCTGACTGGTGGAGAAGCTGGTCGATCTGTTCATGGCGCTGCCGCAGCTCGGCGCGTGCCGCGCTGGTCAAGCCGGACACAGCGGTCATCTGCGCCTGCAGCTGGCTGCGGACCTCCCAGACCTCGGCCATCGCCGACTCAAGGCGCTGGGCCCGCGCCTTCTCCTGCTCCAGTTGCTGCTGCAGACGCGCAACCGCCGCGCGCTGCTCCTGCTCCAGTTTCTGCAGCATCTGCTGCTGCAGCAGCTGTTGCTGCTGCAGCCGTTCGGCGGCGGCCAACCCAGCCTGCTCAAGCTGTCGATGCAGCTCTGCCACCACGCCCTGCTCGCGCACCACATGGCCCCGCAGCGAACCGATCTCGGCGTCCTGCGCCTGGGCCCAGCGCGCGACTTCGTGGTGATGGGCGTACAGATCCTCCGCCTCGGTATACAGCACCGACGCTGGCAGCTGCGGCAGCAGCGATGCGTCCGCCGCGGCCACCACCACGAAATAGACGGCATCGGGAATGACTGCCGCGCGCTCCTGGACACCCTCGCCGGTATCGGTCAGCGCCTGGTAGACAGGCTGCGCCGGTCCGGCATCCAGCCCGGTGATGGTGGAACAGACCGACATGCGGTGACCGCACAGGTGCATCGCCGGGAAATACCGCCCCACAAGGGCGCGGAACTCCTCCAGGTAGAGTTCCTTGACGTGGTATTCGTTGTGGTAGCCCGCACGATCAGAGTAGACCTCCTTGTTCGGCGAGGACATGATCATCACGCCATCCGGCCGCAGTACGCGACGGATTTCGGACATCATCTCTTCCTGCTCGTACAGGTGTTCGATGGTCTCGAAGGACACGACCACATCGACGCTGTCGTCGGGAAGCGGAATCGCTGCGGCAGATCCCTGCAGGTACTGCAGGTTCGCTACGCCGGCATAGCGCTCTCCCGCATGCGCGACGGCATCCTGCGAGATGTCGACACCGCGGACAGAACGCGCGCGCCCGGCGAGCATCGCGCTGCCGTAGCCTTCGCCACTGGCCACATCGAGCACGTCCTTGCCTTCCACCAGGGGCAGGCACCACGCATATCGATGCAGATGTTCCTGGCGGATGACACCGTGTTCGGTGGGGACGAAACGTTCGCCGGTGAACTCGATCATCAGGATTCCTTGGTGACTTCGATGGCAAGCATGGGCAGCCCCACCAGGCCAAAACGCATGGTCTCGTCGATCGCGCGGAATTCCAGCGCGTCATGGATCCAGTGCTGCTGGGTGTGGTCGTGCTGGTCGCCGGAGGCCACCGCTGCATCGATCATGTAAGAGCCGGACGGCATCACCGGCATGCGGAACAGGAACGAAGCCACGACAGACTCGCCGGCCCGCCCGCCCACCGGTGCGTCCTTGCAGGCGAAATAGCTGTTGTCGCCAAACAACCTCTGGCCCAGTCGATCCTTCACATAGAAGCCGACGATCAGGCTGTCCAGCGACTGCATGAGCTCAACCCGGACGCGCAGGCGGACCAGCTCGCCACCCTCGGCCATGCCCAGCGGCAAGCCGTCCTGATCGGTCAGTGCCACATCGACAATGCGCGCACCCTGCGCACCGAACTCCTGGCCCACGTTCTCCGGGTCGAATTCGAACAGAGCGATCCGGTTGCTGACGCCCGCTTCGCGCAGGGCATCGTGACGGAAGTCGGGAGCATCGGACGCCAGCCTGCGCGACTTCCTTTCCACCTTCACGTCCTCGACACCGGCTTCGCGACGGCCGACCACGTGCTGCTCGGTCATGTACGCCTCGATCACCTCCTGCGACGTACCGGACAGGCGCATCTGGCCATTCTGGAGCCATACCGCACTCTCGCAGAGGTTGGTCACCGCCGCCGCATCGTGACTGACGAACAGCAGCGTGCCGTTCTTCTGGAACTCGCGCAGGAAACGCATGCACTTCTGCGAGAAGAAGGCATCACCTACGGCAAGCGCCTCGTCGATGATCAGGATGTCGGCATCGACGTGGGCGATCACTGCGAACGCCAAGCGCACCGACATGCCACTGGAATAGCTGCGCACCGGTTGGTCGATGAACTCACCGATGTCGGCGAAGGCCAGGATGCTCTCCATGCGTGCTTCGATCTGGGGCCGGGTCAGGCCCAGGATCGTCGCGTTGAGGTAGACGTTCTCGCGCCCCGTGAACTCCGGATTGAAGCCGCTGCCCAGTTCCAGCAGCGCCGCCACCCGCCCCTTGACCGTGATGTGGCCCTCGGTGGGGTTGAGGGTACCGGCGATCATCTGCAGCAGGGTGGACTTGCCCGAGCCGTTGCGGCCGACAATGCCCACGGTCTGTCCGCGGCGTATCGAGAAACTGACGCCACGCAGTGCCCAGAAATCCTTGTAGAAGGACCTGCGCTTGCCTGCCAGCGCCTGCAGAAGCCGATGCGAGGGACGCTCGTACATGTGGTACGACTTGCCCACGCCCTGTACGTCGATGACGACGTCATTGTCGATGCGATCAGAGGACATCGGCAAAACCCACGCGCAGCTTGTTGAACATGCGATGGCCCAGCAAGGCGACCGTGCAGGCGATGAGCGTGTAGATGCCAAGCCCTGCCCAGTTGGGCATCCGGCCCCAGATCACCACCTCGCGCACCTGGTCGATGATGAAGGTCAGCGGGTTCAGTTCGAACACGATCCGGTAGCTTTCAGGGACGGATTCAACCGGCACGATGGCCGATGACAGGAACAGCATGGCGGCGGCCATCACACCGGCGATCTGGCCGATGTCGCGCAGATAGACACCCAGCGACGACACGATCCAGCCGACGCCCGCCGTCAGGATCACCAGCGGGATGACCACCACCGGCAGCAGGATGGCCGTGGCCGGAATGCTGCCCTTGATGAACAGCTGCAGCAGCAGCAGTACCACCATGTTCATCAACAGATGGAACAGCGCCGAGAAGGTCATGCTCCAGACCAGGATGTCCAGCGGAAACACCACCCGCTTTACATAGCCGGTATTGGCAACGATCAGCTGCGGTGCGCGGGTGAAGCACTCGGCGAAGAAGCCGTGCACGGTCAAGCCGGCGAACAGGATCAGCGCGAAGTCGGTGGTAGAACCGCTGGAACCTGGCCACCGCCCCTTCATGACGAAGCCGAAGGCCAGGGTGTAGACCAGCAACATCAGGAAGGGGCTGATCAGCGACCACAGCAGGCCGAAGCTGGCGCCGCGGTAGCGGCCCAGGACTTCGCGCTGGCTCAGCTCGAAGGTCAGCGAGCGATGCTTGCCGAATACCGAGAGAATCCCCATCAGGCAACCTGCTGCGTCAGCGCCCGTTCCAGATCCACCTGCAGATCCCCAAGATCCTCAACCCCCACGCTCAACCGTACCAGCGCATCGCTGATGCCCAGCTGCTCGCGACGGGCCACCGGGATCGACGCATGGGTCATCACCGCCGGGTGGTTCACCAGGCTTTCCACCCCGCCCAGCGACTCGGCCAGGGTGAACAGCTCGGTGTTCTCGCAGAAGCGCTTGGCCGCCTCGAAACCACCCTTCAGCACGATCGAGACGATGCCGCCGTAGCCAGCCATCTGCCTGCCCGCCAGCTCATGCTGCGGGTGCGAGGCCAGGCCCGGGTAGATCACCTTTTCCACCGCCGGGTGCTTTTCCAGCCACTGTGCAAGCGCCATTGCGTTGGCGCAGTGCGCCTTCATGCGCAGCGGCAGGGTCTTCAGGCCTCGCAGCGCCAGGAAGCTGTCGAACGGGCCCTGCACGCCGCCCACCGAGTTCTGCAGGAAGGCCATCTGCTCGGCCAGGTCGGCGTTGTCGCCGACCACGACCATGCCACCGACCATGTCCGAATGGCCATTGAGGTACTTGGTGGCCGAGTGCAGCACCAGGTCGGCGCCCAGCTCGAGCGGACGCTGCAGCATCGGCGAGGCGAAGGTGTTGTCGACCACCACGATCAGGCCGTGGCGCTTGGCGACGGCAGCGACCGCGGCGATGTCCACGATCTTCAGCATCGGGTTGGTCGGGGTCTCGATCCAGACCATCTTCGTCTTCGCGGTGATCGCCGCTTCGAAGGCCGCCAGGTCGGTCAGGTCGACGAAGCTGAAATCCAGAGCGGCTGTGCGGCGGCGCACGCGCTCGAACAGGCGGAAGCTGCCGCCATAGATGTCGTCCATCGCCACCACGTGGCTGCCGGCATCCAGCAGCTCGATCACGGTGGAACTGGCGGCCATGCCGGAGGCGAAGGCGAAGCCACGGGTGCCGCCTTCCAGCGAGGCCACGCAGCGCTCATAGGCGAAGCGGGTCGGGTTGTGCGTACGCGAGTACTCGAAGCCCTGGTGCTCGCCCGGGCTGGACTGCGCATAGGTCGAGGTGGCGTAGATCGGCGGCATCACCGCGCCGGTGCTCGGGTCGGGCGACTGGCCGCCATGGATGGCCAGGGTGGCCAGCGCCAGCGCGCGGTCCGGGGAAGAAGCGTTGGACATGTCGTTTCCTGAATGGCGCCGATGACCGGCGCCGTCGAAGGAGCGGGAGTCTATCAGCGCGGCCTTAACGAGCTTTGACGCGGATAAACCGGGATTCAGCGGTGATCTGCAGCGATCGGCCGGTTACTGCACGCGGCGGCGTAGGTAGTTCAGCAGGTCGATGCGGGTGATCAGGCCCAGGAAGGCATTTCCATCCATCACGATGGCCACCTGGCCGCGGTCGAACACCGGCAGCAGCGCCTCGATCGGCGATTTCACATCCAGCCGGTCCAGCTTGCTGACCATGGCGGTGGCCACCGGGTCGCGGAAGCGCGCTTCATCACCATAGACATGCAGCAGCACGTCGCTTTCATCGACGATGCCCACCAGCTGCTCGCCGTCCATCACCGGCAGCTGCGACACGTCGTACAGCTTCATGCGCTGGTAGGCGGTGGTCAGCAGGTCGTTCGGACCGATCACGACAGTGTCGCGCTGGCCGTACGGGCGCAGGATCAGGTCGCGCAGATCACCGTGCTGCGGGCGTTCAAGGAAGCCGTTGTCC
Organism: Stenotrophomonas sp. G4; assembly: GCF_003428825.1. Classification (NCBI taxonomy): domain Bacteria; kingdom Pseudomonadati; phylum Pseudomonadota; class Gammaproteobacteria; order Lysobacterales; family Lysobacteraceae; genus Stenotrophomonas; species Stenotrophomonas sp. G4. The sequence continues at coordinate 619,980 of NZ_CP031741.1, read as the reverse complement.
AGCATCCAGTAGTCGTTGTACATCTTCGACAGGTACTTGTTGCCGGTGTCGCAGACCAGCACCAGCACCTTCTTCGGCGTGGTCTGCTCCCTGCAGTACTTCAGCGCTGCCGCCAGCAGGGTGCCGGTCGAGGAGCCACCGAGGATGCCTTCCTTGCCCAGCAGGTCACGCGCGGTATGGAAGCTCTCCGCGTCGGTGATGGCGTAGGCCTTCTTCACACGGCTGAAATCGGAGATCGAGGGCAGGAAATCCTCGCCGATGCCTTCCACCAGCCAGCTGCCCGACTTGTCGTTGAGCACGCCGTCGTTGATGTACTCGGCCAGGATGGAGCCGACCGGGTCGGCCAGCACCAGCTCGGTCTTCGGCGACAGCGTGGCGAAGGCGCGTGACAGGCCGGTCATGGTGCCGGAGCTGCCGCAGCCGAACACGATGGCATCCAGATCGCCATCCATCTGCTCGAGAATCTCCGGGCCGGTGCCGAATTCATGCGCGGCCGGGTTGTCCGGGTTGCCGAACTGGTTGACGAAGTAGGCGCCCGGGGTCTGCTCGGCAATGGTCCTGGCCAGGTCCTGGTAGTACTCGGGGTGGCCCTTGGCCACGTCCGAGCGGGTCAGGCGCACTTCGGCACCCATCGCCTTCAGGTTGAAGATCTTCTCCCGGCTCATCTTGTCCGGGACCACCAGGATCAGCTTGTAGCCCTTCTGCTGGGCCACCAGCGCCAGGCCCAGGCCGGTATTGCCGGCGGTGCCTTCCACCAGGGTAGCGCCGGGCTTCAGGTCGCCGCGCTTCTCTGCCGCTTCGATCATCGACAGGCCGATGCGATCCTTGATCGATCCGCCCGGGTTGGCGCTTTCGAGCTTCAGGTAGAGCTCGCAGACGCCAGCATCCAGGCGCTGGGCCTTGACGATCGGGGTCTGGCCGATGAGTTCGAGGACGGAAGAATGGATGGGCATTCGGGGGACTTCGGTTCGCGCCACACAGGGCCGGACCGATGATTATCCGACGGATGGCGACGAAAGTCAGGAGCCGTTTCTGTGGCGCCGGGCCATGCCCGGCGGGGCGCGTGCCGACCAACGGTCGGCGCCCGCCAGCTAGGCTGGCGGCCCAAGGGGATGCGGACGGCCCCGGATCGACGAGGAGACCGGTACCGCCCGCATCGGGGGACGTGCCTGCAGGGCCTAGGCACCACCGCGTGTGGTGCCTAGGCGCGACGCCTGCGTTCAGCGGCGTCGCGTTGCCAGGTCAGGAAAGCCTGGCGGGGCCATCGATGGCCGGGTCATGCCATTCCGGGCACGACCGGAGTGCGTCAATGCGTGGGGGACGACGCTGCGAGCGGTGTTTCGTACATTCGCAGAAGGCGTTGCTTGGCCAGCAGCTTCTCGCGCTTCATTCGACCCAGGGTGACATCATCGATCGGGAGTACACCCAACTCCGCGTCCATGCACTTCTTGTTCAACTTGCGGTGCTGGTCATGGAGTGCCCGGAACTCCGGATCGCGCGCGCGACGGGCGTCGATCTCGCTCTGGGGCTGATCTTCAAACATGATGGACCTCCTTCGACAGATACACGAACGCCCCGGCCGCAAGGCACGGGGCGTTGTTCATGGAGGAGTGCCGGTCAATGCCCACATGGGTGCCCACAAGGACGTGCGGCACTGGCCTGCGCACGTCGATCTGCTGCGGTTCGCGCCCTGCTTGCATCGGCCCGGCCCTCCCATCGTCCGGTCCGCGTGATTGCGTCCCGGACAATTGACCCTACGCTTGCTCTGGACAGGGTTCAAGCCCCTGCGGCAAAAAGACCGAACCCCGCCGAGGCGGGGTTCAGGCTGAATACTCAACACAACGAAAAACAAACAATATCAATCAATTACGGGGCGATGACGACCTCGGCCGAGCGGGCCCGGGTGGAGGCGGCCTTCTTCCCAGCGACCTGGATCCGGCTGCTGGCGACACCGGCCGACACCAGCGCGTCACGCAGTGCCTCGGCGCGCTTCTGGCCGACGCCATTGGCACTGTCATAGGCTTCGATGCGGATCCTGCCCTTCTTGCCGATATTTACGTACTCGGCCAGGGCCTTGGCCTGGTTGCGGGCGCCAGCGGACAGGCTCGAGGCCCCGGCGGCGAACGCGTCACCGGCAAAGGTAAAGACCTCGCCGCGGCCATCGAACTTCGAGCCCGGCAGTTTCTGCCCGGACACCAGCTCGGCTTCCTCACGGGCCAGCTTGGCCGCGTTCTGCTGGGCCGAGCTGAGACGCTGCTGCTGCTTGCCGGCCACGCTGGTCAGGGCGTTCTCGGCATCCTGGCGGGCCAGGGTCTCGGCCTCGGCCGCCTGGCGCAGGCGTTCGGCCTCTTCTGCCTGCATCTGCGCCTGCATGCGCAGTTGTTCGGCTTCCTGCCGGGCACGGGCGGCATCGCGGCGGCTGGCCTCGATCAGCAGGTCGCTGCGGGTGCGCTCCAGGCGGTCGACCTCACGCGCGGCCAGCGCAGCCCGCACGGCGGTCTCGGCGATCTCGACCCGGCGCTCGGCCAGGTAGGTGGCCAGCTCCTGGTCACGGCGCTTGGCCTTCTCCAGGGTGGCGATGGCCTGCTGCGCCTGCATGCGCTCGAAGGCGCCCAGTTCGGCGGTGTCCGGATTGGCCTGGATCGCCATCAGGCGCTGGCTCAGCTGGCCCACCATCGGGTTGTCAGCGGCCAGGGCCAGCGTCGGCAGGGCCAGCAGGGTAGCCAGGGTCAGCGCGGAAATCGTCTTCATCGGCGGTCCTCCCCGGTCGACAACTGGCGCTGCAGCTGGTTCACCTCGTTGCGGCGCAGCTGAAGCTGCGCGGTCGCCGTGGCTTCCTCGCTGCGGGCACGGGCCAGATCGGCATCGGCGGTGGCACGCAGGGCCAGAGCCGGTGCGTTCTTGCGCTCGCGGCGGTCGCCAGCGGCACGCTGGGCCTGCTCCAGCCCTTGGCGGGCCAGCCCGATCAGGTCCGGGGCGTACTGGTCGGCGTCGGCCTGGGTGGCCTTGTCCACTGCCTGCCGGGCCTGGGCCAGTTCCAACGCGCCATCCTGCGCCCAGGCGGGAGCAGAGAGTGCGAATGCAAACGCCATCACATACAGGCTGTGGCGCATTCGTGCGAAGCTAAGTTGTTTCATTGGGGAGGCCGTACCGGTTGTCGGTTCGCGGCCATTGTCGTCAAGCCGGTACCGTGCTTGCAACGGGCGCCGGCAGTTTCGTTGGGGAAAATTCGCAATGGATATCGGCTACTTCCTGAAGCTGATGACCGAAAAGAACGCTTCGGACATGTTCTTGACCACCGGCGCGCCGGTGTACATCAAGATCGAGGGCAAGCTGTATCCGCTCGGCAATACCGGCCTGCCGCCGGGAATGGTGAAGAAGATCGCCTACTCGCTGATGGACGAGGGCCAGGTGCCGCAGTTCGAGCGCGAGCTGGAACTCAACATGGCCATCGCCCTGGCCGATGCCGGGCGTTTCCGCGTCAACGTGTTCAAGCAGCGCGGTGAAGTGGGCATGGTCATCCGCGCCATCCGCAGCCGGATTCCGAGCATCGAAGAGCTCAACCTGCCGCAGGTGCTGAAGGACGTCATCATGACCCCGCGTGGGCTGGTGCTGGTGGTGGGGTCCACCGGCTCGGGCAAGTCCACCTCGCTGGCGTCGATGATCGACCATCGCAACAGCACCACCACCGGTCACATCCTCACGATCGAGGACCCGATCGAGTACCTGCACAAGCACAAGATGTCCATCGTCAACCAGCGCGAGGTCGGGCTCGATACCCATGCCTTCCACAATGCGCTGAAGAACGCGATGCGCGAAGCGCCGGACGTGATCCTGATCGGCGAGATCCTGGATGCAGAAACGATGGAGGCGGCCATCGCCTTCGCCGAAACCGGGCACCTGTGCCTGGCCACCCTGCACTCCAACAACGCCGACCAGACCATCGAGCGCATCCTCAACTTCTTCCCGGAAAGCGCGCACAAGAACGTCCTGATGAACCTGGCGCTGAACCTGCGTGCGGTGATCAGCCAGCGCCTGGTGAAGAACAAGGAGGGGCGACGCCTGCCGGCCACCGAAGTACTGATCAACACGCCGATGATCCGCGACCTGCTGCGTCGCGGCCAGGTGCACGAGATCAAGGCGGCGATGGAGGCTTCGCTGGAAGAAGGCATGGAGAGCTTCGACCAGTGCCTGTTCCGGTTGGCCAAGAACGGCACCATCGATCAGGAAGAAGCCCTGCGCGCGGCCGACTCACGCGATGGCCTGGCGCTGAAGTTCCGCCTGTCCGAAGGAGGCAGCGGCGAGCATGATCCGTATGCGGACTTCTCGGCCGGCGCGCCGAGCATTACCCACGGGTTCTGACGGCGCGCCCGCCGGGCATGGCCCGGCGCTACCGGACGCGTGGTGGTAGCGCCGGGCCATGCCCGGCGCAATCCTGAAGGATTAAGGGGCGGTCTCATCCAATGAGACCCGTCGTGCGTAGGTTTCTTCAATGGAAACCATACGCAAGCTGGCCATCCTTGCAGATGCCGCCAAGTACGATGCCTCCTGCGCCTCCAGTGGTGCGGGCAAGCGCGATTCGCGCGCCTCCGGTGGCATCGGCAGTACCGAGGGCATGGGCATCTGCCACAGCTACACGCCCGATGGCCGCTGCGTGTCGCTGCTGAAGATCCTGCTGACCAACTTCTGCGTGTACGACTGCGCCTATTGCGTGAACCGGGTGTCCAGCAACGTGCCGCGCGCGCGTTTCAGCGTGGACGAGGTGGTCACGCTCACCCTGGATTTCTACAAGCGCAATTACATCGAAGGGCTGTTTCTTTCCAGCGGCATCATCCGCAATGCGGACTACACGATGGAGCGCATGGTGGAGGTGGCACGTCGGCTGCGCGAGGAGCACCGATACGCCGGCTACATCCACCTGAAGACGATCCCCGAGGCATCGCCGGAACTTCTGGCCGCTGCGGGTCGTTACGCCGATCGCCTGTCGATCAACGTCGAACTGCCCACCGAGGCGGGCCTGGCCACCCTCGCCCCGGAAAAGACCAGCACATCGATCCGCGGCGCGATGGGTGAACTGCGCTGGCGCATCGAAGAAGCCAAGGAGGCCCGCAAGGCGCCGGCAGTGATCGCACCGGTTTCCAGCCGCAGCGCGCGTCCTCGCTTTCCCCGCTTTGCACCCGCCGGGCAGAGCACGCAGATGATCGTCGGCGCCGACGGTGCCAGCGACCAGCAGATCCTGACCAGTGCCGACAGCCTCTACGGCAACTACCGCATGCGCCGGGTGTACTACTCCGCCTTCAGCCCGATTCCCTATGCGAGCCGCCACCTGCCGCTGCAACCACCTCCGCTGCAGCGCGAGCACCGGCTGTACCAGGCCGACTGGCTGCTGCGCTTCTACGGCTACGGCGTGGAGGAGATCACCGACACCACCCAGGGCGGCATGCTGGATCTGGACATCGATCCGAAGATGGCCTGGGCGATCCGCCATCCCGAACGCTTCCCGGTGGACCTGAACCTTGCGCCGAAGGAACTGCTGCTGCGGGTGCCGGGCCTGGGAGTGCGCAACGTGAAGCGCGTGCTGATGGCGCGCCGCCACGGTCGCCTGCGGGTGGCCGACGTCGCCCGGCTGAAGGCGCCGATGAGCAAGCTGCTGCCGTTCGTGCAGCTGGCCGACCACCATCCGCGCAGTGCGCTGGATGATCCGGCGGCGCTGCGCGCAAAGCTGGCGCCGCCCCCCCGCCAGGGCTCGCTGTTCGATGCCGCGCCCGCGGCCTGAGTTGCAGCGCTGGTCGCTGCGGGTAGACCCGCCGTGGTCGCTGGATGCCTGGCGCGCTGCGGCGCGTGAGGCCTTGCTGCGCGGCGTGCTGCCGGAACAGCTGGACTGGATCACAGGTACCGAAGCGTCGCTGCTGGACGCGCCGGCGGTGCAGCAAGCGCCACTGCCCGACGGCGCCACCGTCCCGAACGTGCCGCGCGACTTCGTCGAACTGGCCGCTACCTGTCTGTGCCATCGCGATCCGCAGCGCCTGCCGCTGCTGTACCGCCTGCTGTGGCGCATCGCGCATGGCGAACGCACGGTGCTGTCCAATCCGGCCGACGCCGATGTGCTGCGGTTGATGGCGCTGGCACAGGCGGTGCGCCGCGACACGCACAAGATGAAGGCCTTCGTGCGCTTCCGGGAGGTGCCCGGCGAGACCGACGCGTTCATCGCCTGGTTCGAGCCCGATCACAACATCGTCGACCGCGTCGCGCCGTTTTTCGCCCGCCGTTTTGCCGGCATGCGCTGGGCGATCCTGACCCCCGCGCGCAGTGTCCGCTGGGATGGCAGCACGCTCTCGTTCGGTGAGGGCGGCAGCCGCCGCGATGCACCCGCCGAAGACGCCCGTGAGACGCTGTGGCAGACCTATTACGCCAGCATCTTCAATCCGGCCCGGCTCAACACGCGGATGATGCAGCAGGAAATGCCCGCCCGTTACTGGAAGCATCTTCCCGAAGCGCACCTGTTGCCGGGTCTGGTGCGTGACGCAGCCGGCCGCGTGCAGGAGATGCATGATCGACCGGCACAGGCACCGCAGCGACGTATTGCCGCACGGCCGAACGATGCAACCGGTGCCGCTGCGGACAATGGCAGCCTGCAGGCGCTGCGCCAGCAGGCCGCCGTCTGCCGGCAGTGCCCGCTGTGGGAAGCGTCGACCCAGACCGTGTTCGGCGAAGGTCGTGCCGATGCACGCATCATGCTGGTGGGCGAACAGCCCGGTGATGTCGAGGACCTGAGCGGGCGCCCCTTCGCCGGGCCGGCCGGCAAGCTGCTGGACCGTGCGCTGCAGGAACTGGGCCTCGAACGCAGCGCCCTGTACCTGACCAACGCGGTGAAGCATTTCCACCACGAGCGGCGCGGCAAGGTGCGCCTGCATAAGCGCCCTGAGAGCCGCCATGTGCAGGCCTGCCGGCCGTGGCTGCAGGGCGAGATCGCACGGGTGAAGCCGCAGGTGATCGTCTGTCTCGGCGCCACGGCGGCCGCGTCCGTATTCGGTCGCGATTTCAACCTGACGCGCGACCGTGGCCGCTGGCTCACACTGGAGGATGGCACCCGGGGATACGCCACCGTGCATCCTGCCTGGGTACTGCGGCAGAAGGATGATACGCGGCGCGAGGACGCCTACCGGTTGTTCCGCGACGACCTGCGGCAACTGCTGGCGGCCGATTCCGCGCGCGCCGGAGACCGGTAGCGCCGGGCCACGCCCGGCGAGCACAGCCAGACGTCAGGCGGCGTCGATCTGGTTTTCGGGGCGTGCAGCGACGAAGGCTTCCAGCTGCTGGCAGGCCGCTTCAATGCGGCGCAGCGTGGGGTACGGCGCCAGATCCAGACCAAACCGATGCGCGTTGTACAGCTGCGGCAACAGGCAGATGTCGGCCAGGCCCGGACGGTCACCGTGGCAGAACGTGCCGGTGTCAGCGCTGTCGGCCAGCATCGCTTCCATTGCGGCAAAGCCCTCGGCCATCCAGTGCAGGGTCCACCGCGTGCGTGCATCGGCGGGCAGCTGCAGATCGCGCTCGAGGTACTGCATCACCCGCAGGTTGTTGATCGGGTGGATGTCGCAGGCCACCAGCTGCGCCAGCGCCCGCACCCGTGCGCGGCCAGCGGCGTCGGCCGGCAGCAGCGGCACCTGCGGGAACCGCTCTTCCAGATACTCCAGGATCGCCAGCGACTGGGTCAGCACGTGGCCGTCATGCAGCAGCGTGGGCACCAGCTGCTGCGGGTTGAGCCCGCGATAGGCGTCATGGTGCTGCTCGCCGCCCTCGCGCACCAGATGCACCGGTCGTGCTTCGAAGGCCAGGCCTTTCAAGGCCAGGCCGATGCGCACGCGGTAGGCGGCGCTGGATCGCCAGTAGGTGTACAGCACGATGCCGTCGTCGACCGGAATCTCCATCGCCGCCTCCATGCTCAGGGCTTGGCCGCCTGTTCGATGCGCTGCTCGATCGCACCGAAGATGCTGTTGCCGGCGGCATCGAGCATCTCGATGCGCACCACGTCGCCGAAAGACATGAACGGCGTGCTCGGCTTGCCGTCGCGCAGGGTTTCCACCACGCGCTGTTCGGCGAAGCACGAAGCACCCTTGCTGGTGTCTTCGTTGGCGATGGTGCCCGAGCCGACGATGGTGCCGGCACTGAGCGGGCGCGTCTTGGCCGCGTGCGCGACCAGCTGGGCGAAGTTGAACTGCATGTCGACACCCGCTTCCGGCGCACCGAACCACGTCCCGTTGATGTGGGTCAGCAGCGGCAGGTGCACCTTGCTGTCCTGCCAGGCAGCGCCCAGTTCGTCGGGAGTGACGAACACCGGCGACAACGCCGAGCGCGGCTTGGACTGCAGGAAGCCGAAGCCCTTGGCCAGTTCGCCCGGGATCAGGTTGCGCAGCGAGACGTCGTTGACCAGACCGATCAGCTGGATGTGGCCGGCGGCCTGCTCCGGGGTGGCGGCCATCGGCACGTCGTCGGTGATCACCACGATCTCGGCTTCCAGATCGATGCCGTAGTCCTCGCTGATCACCTTGACCGCATCGCGCGGGCCATGGAAACCGGCGCTGGTGGCCTGGTACATCAGCGGATCGGTGTAGAAGCTCTCCGGCACCTCGGCGCCGCGGGCGCGACGTACGCGCTCGACGTGCGGCAGGTAGGCGCTGCCATCAACGAATTCATAGGCGCGCGGCATCGGCGCGGCCAGGGCCTGCGGGTCCAGGTCGAACACGCCATCGGCGTCACCGGCATTGAGCGACTCATACAGCGCATTCAGACGCGGGGCCAGATGGCTCCAGTCCTCCAGGGCCAACTGCAGGGTGGCGGCGATGCCGGTGGCGCGCACGCCGTGGCGCAGGTCACGCGAGACGACGATCAGGGTGCCGTCGCGGCCGCCTTCCTTCAAGGAACCAAGCTTCATGGTGGGTGTCCGGAGTCGTGGGCAAACAAGTTTCAAGTGTAATCAAATAAGCAGCGTAGCCAAGCTGCAGCGCGGCATCGCCTCACCCTACCGCAGGAGGGGGGGCGGCAGGGTTGCACCCTGCACCGGCTTCAAGCCAGAGCAACGGCCGGAGCAACGGCAACAGCCGGCTCTGGGTTTTCTGCGGGTTGGGCGGGGCGGTATGGGGCTGCAGGACACGCCGTAAACCCATCCATGGGGGCTCGATGGCGCCATCCATGGCGCCAACGGTCCTGCAGCCCCATACCGCCCCGCCCTCGACAGTTTCCCGATGACGGTGGTAATCCACGCCTGCGTGGATGGATCTCCATCGAAATCGAATATTTCGACAGTACAATTGAACGAAGAGCATCCACGCGTGGCGTGGATCTACGTGTCGACCAAGGTCGACACCTACCAACCACAGCACAGAACGCCGTTTCCACAGCGCGCGGAAAACTGTCGAAGGCGGGTGGGTCCGGTTGCGGGGGTGTCCGCGGCATGGATGCCGCGGCCAAGCCCCCAAGGATGGGTTTACGGCGTCCCCGCAACCGGACCCACCCCGCCATCCCACGGATAGCCCGCTTCTGCTGTTGCTGTTGCTGTTGCTGTTGCCATTGCCGTCGATTCGGCGGGTGCAGGGCGCAGCCCTGCCGAACCCCAACCTGAACAGCCTGTTTTGCGTCAGGTCTCATCCTTCCGTTAGACTATGCGGGTCTGCAGCGGCCGTCCGTTTCCCTCCGGGATCGCCGGCGACCGGGGTTCGCCCCATCGCCCGCCCCCACTCCGACGCCGTTCGTCACGCATTCCAGCCTGCGCTTCGCGTTGGCTGCACCCAATTCTCGCAGCGCGGTTCACGGGAACGCTCCGAGTCAGCCGATCAGTTTGATCTGCCCCCGTCTGTCCGTTCGGACAGGCGTTAACTGTACTTGGAGCAATCTCGATGTCTTTTGAATCCCTGGGCCTTGCGCCCTTCCTGCTGCGTGCGCTCGCCGAGCAGGGCTACGAAACCCCGACCCCGATCCAGCAGCAGGCGATCCCGCTGGTGCTGGCCGGTCGCGACCTGCTGGCCGGCGCACAGACCGGTACCGGCAAGACCGCCGCGTTCGGCCTGCCGCTGCTGCAGCACCTGGGCACCGCTTCGCAGGAAGTGCGCACCGGCCCGCGCAAGCCGCGCGCGCTGATCCTGGCACCGACCCGCGAACTGGCCACCCAGGTGCATGACAGCCTGCGCGGTTACAGCAAGTACCTGCGCATCCCCAGCGCCTGCATCTACGGCGGTGTCGGCATGGGCAACCAGCTGGACATCCTGCGTCGCGGCGTGGACCTGCTGGTGGCGTGCCCGGGCCGCCTGATCGACCACCTGGAGCGTCGCAGCATCGACCTGTCCGGCATTGAACTGCTGGTGCTGGACGAAGCCGACCGCATGCTGGACATGGGCTTCCTGCCCTCGATCAAGCGCATCCTGGCCAAGCTGCCCAAGCAGAACCGCCAGACCCTGCTGTTCTCGGCCACCTTCGAGGACAACATCCGGCAGTTGGCGCTGGAGTTCATGCGCAACCCGGAACAGATCCAGGTCACGCCGAAGAACACCGTCGCCGAGACCATCACCCACAAGGTGCATCCGGTCGATGGCAGCCGCAAGCGCGACCTGCTGCTGCACCTGCTGGCGCAGGACAGCCGCGAGCAGACCCTGGTGTTTGCCCGCACCAAGCACGGCAGCGACAAGCTGGCCGCGTTCCTGGAAAAGTCCGGCATCAAGACCGCGGCGATCCACGGCAACAAGAGCCAGGGCCAGCGCCTGCGTGCGCTCGGCGACTTCAAGGCTGGCCGTGTCACCGTGCTGGTGGCCACCGATATCGCCGCGCGCGGTATCGACATCAACGAGCTGCCGAAGGTGATCAACTTCGATCTGCCGATGGTGGCCGAAGACTACGTGCACCGCATTGGCCGTACCGGCCGCAACGGTGCGACCGGCGAAGCGATTTCGCTGGTGGCGCAGGATGAAGTGAAGCTGCTGCGCGCGATCGTGCGCCTGCTCGGCCGTGACATGGACATCCGCGATGTGCCGGGCTTCGAGCTGCAGACGCCGATCCGCTGGGGCAACAGTGCACCGGGCAAGGCCGAGGCCGATACGGGCGAGCGCGTGCCGCGCAAGACCCACGCGCGCCGTCCCCACGGCGATGCACCGCGTCATGCCCATGCAGGCCCGAAGAAGGCCGGCGGTGGCCGCCGCGAGGGCGCGGGCAACGGCCAGCAGCGCGCGGGCGCAGGTGCCGGTCAGGGCCAGCGTCGTGGCGGTGCCGGTAATTCCGGTGGCGGCCGTGGTCGCGGCCAGGGCGGCAACGGCGGCGGTCGCGCTGGCTGATTGCTGCTGACATGGATGGCGCTTCCCGCTGCGCGGGGGCTATCGAGGGACGGCGCTGACGCGCCGTCCTTTTTTGTTGCTGGCTACCGGGTGATAAAGCAGGCGGTGGCAGTACCGAGGGCGGATGGGCATGGGGGCAGCGCAGAACACGCTGTAAATACGTCCATGTAAGCTCGATGGCGCCATCCATGGCGCCAACGGTTCTGCGCTGCCCCCATGCCCATCCGCTTCAAGCATTGCCTGCGCCTTCTTCTCCCGCCGGGTAGCCGGGAGAAGAAAGATCAAATTCAAATTCAAATTCAAATTCAAATTCAAAGGCAAACGCCGAAGCCGCAATTCCTGCTTTTGCCCTTGCCCCGCCTTGGGTTTGATGCGTCCGCGCCTGGAGGAAACTGTCTGGGGAGGACGGATAGGCCGCGCAGGACCGCAGGCGCCATGGATGGCGCCTACGAGCCTACAGGGACGTACTTGCGGCGTGTCCTGCGCGGCCTATCCGTCCTCCCAACCCACATGGCAATGAAGGCGCCAAACGCCTCAACCCCGCGCTTTCGCCGGATTCACCAGATTCCCGAAGAAGATCGCGTTGATCAGCATCCGATCAGTGCCATGCCAGTACTTGCGATGCGCCGGATCATCAGCAAACAGGATCACGTTGCCCTGCCCCTGCGCCGACACCAGCAGCCATGCACTTCCAGCCACGCGACTGCGGTTGCGCTCGGACAGATACCCGTTCACCCGAGGTGTGTCGTCGATCCGCACCACCGTGGAAAACCCGTTCGTGCTCGGCTGCAGGATGACCGTGTTCTCCTTGTTGATCGCCAGTTGCCGGCGCGGCACGCCGAACGCCAAAGGGTGACTGGGGTCGACGTCGGCGCTGAGGATGTTGCCGCTGACACGCTCGATCGCGGCGATGTCGCGCTGGTCACCGAAGGCGCGGCGCGCGGTGTCTGTTGCTTCCTCGTCCTTGCCCAGCTTCTCGCCGTCGGCAAGTTTCTGTTCGATTGCCCACTTCGCAGCGCTGCCATAGGTGACCAGTGACCCGCCGGCTTGGATCCAGCGCTTCAATGCCGCTACTGCGGCCGCGTCGATGCCGGCATAGGTGCCGCCGGACAGCACGATCGTGGTGTAGCGGTCCAGCGATACCTTGCCCAGCTGCTGTGGGTCCAGCTTGCTGGCCGGCAGGCGCAGCTGCTGGTCGAGCAGGAACCAGGCCGAACCGATTTCGGTGGCTGCCACGCCCTCGCCCATCACCAGCGCGACGGCAGGCTTGCGCAGTGCCTTGACGCCGTCACTGCCAAGGTCGATGCCGTCGCGGCTGCGACCGCTGGCCAGCGCATGCACCTGCACACCGGCGGCCCGCGCTGCGGTGGCGACCGCCTCCTGCAACGCCGCCCCCTGCAGCGGCTGCCCGGCCACCGGTACCACGATGCTGCCCCCGGCAAAGGCCACTTCACCTTGTGCGGTGGCCGCAGTGAATGGCTGGAAGGTGGCACGCGTGGACAACCCCTTGGCCTGCAGGGCGGCCAGTGCGCGGCCCGCGTTGTAGTCGCGCCAGTCGATCACGTAGGCGAAGCCCGCTTCACCGCCGGTCAGCCCGCCCTGCACTGCGGGAACCTCGACCACGCGGGCGCCGCCATCGATGCGGCTGCGGCTGCCGGAAAAGGCCACGCCGTAGGCCGGGGCGATCGCGTAGCTGGTGCTGCCGTAGAACACGTCGCCCTTGATCGGCGGGGTCTCGGCGAAGATCGAATGGACCAGGCGGAACTGCGCCTGCTGCACCGGCACCACGTAGGCGCTGCCCGCTTCGAAACGCTGGCCATCTACGCTGACAGCGCGGTCCAGTGCATGCACTTCAATCCTGTGCAGCAACAGCAGTTCCAGCAGGCGTCGGGTCAATGCCGGATCATGCGCGTCGCCGAACACGAAGCTCTTCACCGGCTGTTGTGCGGCCTGCTTCAGCGCGCTCTGGAAGAAACGCTTCTGCAGATCGAACAGCGCGCTGCGCTCGGTCACCGCACCGCGCACCGTGCCCAACCCGGTGGCAACCTGGTTGCGGATGGTGAACGGGAACGTCAGCAGCCCATTCACCGATTCCTGCACGCGACCGCGCGAGCTGGCCTGCTCCACCGTGACGCCGACCGCGCCGTGGAAATCCGGATAGGTCGAGCCGTACACGGGCGAGAAATTGTCGAAGTTCTCACCGGTGTAGTACAGCGAACCCAGCGCATCGAGCGCCTGGGCGTGGTACTTGGCCAGGGTCTTGTTGAACTCGTACGATGCTGCCGGGATCAACGGACTATGCATGCTCTTCGGCGATGGCTCGAAGTAGTACGTGCTGTCCTTGCCCATTTCGTGGAAGTCGATCTGCACGTTCGGGTACCACTGGTGGAACTGCGCCACCTTCGGCCGCGAATCCTGCTGTGTCAGTGCCAGCCAATCGCGGTTGAGATCGGTGAAGTAGTGGTTGGTACGGCCCTGCGGGAACGGTTCGACGTGTTCCTTGTCGGCCGGATCGGCCGAGGCCGGATCGGACGCCCAGGCGTTGTGCCAGTTGGCGGCGCGATCGCGGCCGTCGGGATTCTGCGCCGGGTCGAACAGCACCACTGCCTGCTGCAGCCACTGCTGCGTTTCCGCGCTGCGGTTGGCCACCAGGTAGTAGGCGGTCAGCATCGCCGCTTCGCCACTGGAGGTCTCGTTGCCGTGCACGCTGTAGCCCAGCCACACCACCACCGGGCTGTCACCGGCAGCGCTGCGCGGCTGCGCCGGGTCGGCCAGGGTCGCGTGCTGCTGGCGGATCAGTTCCAGCCGCGCGTGGTTGCCTGCAGCAGTGACCGTGGCGATCAGCAGCGGTCGGCCCTCATAGCTGCGGCCGATCTCGCGCACACTGATCCTGTCCGAGTGCTTGGCCAGCTCCTGGAAGTAAGCCACCAGCTGCTCATGGCGGGTGTAGCGGCTGCCGATCGGATAGCCGAGGAACTGCTCCGGCGTGGGAATGGCGGTATCGAATGCCGCCGCATCGGTGGTCTGCGGGAAGAAATAGCCGCTCTGCGCATGTACCGCAGGCGGCAACGATACGGCGGTGGCGACGGCGAGCAACAACGGGAAAACGGCACGGCGGTGGAAGGACACGGTGACTCCCCTGGAACATGGCAACACGGCCGGGCCACGCAGGGTGGCAGGCCGCGGCGGGTGGATCAGAAGCGGTAGTCGAAGCCCAGCGTGAAGTAGCGGCCACGCAGGTCGTACTGGCTGAAATCGTACGGCGCGCGGATGCCCGGGAACGAGGCGTCGTACGGCGGCGTCTTGTCACCCAGGTTCTGCACCTTGGCGTACACGGTCAGGTTGTCGATGCCGGTGTAGCCCAGGTAGAGATCGAACTGGTTGTAGGCGTCGACGCGGCTCTGCACCGCAGCGGCAGCGGTGCTGGCCTTCTGGTCGTAGCCACTGGTGTAGTACCAGGTCACCGCAGCGGTGTAGTCGCTGTACTTCCAGTCCAGGGTGGTGGTGGCCTTGTTCTTCGGCAGGGTGGCGCCGAGATTGCTGCCGGCATAGTCCACCAGCGGGCCACCGACCACGGTCGGGCGCCGGTAGTCGCGAACGTGGGTGTAGGCCGAGGTCACGGTGAAGTCACCGAAGGCCGTGGTCGGGATGCGCTGGCGCAGCTCGACGTCGATGCCCGAAGTCTTCAGCTCGCTCAGGTTCTGGTAGCGGTTGTAGACCGCCTGCAGCTTGCCGCGCTCATCGCGCTGCACGGCACCGGCGACGTTGTCGTTGACCAGGGTCTGGGTGTTGTTGGTACCGACCAGGTTGTCCAGCTGGATACGGTAGTAGTCGATGCTCAGGTTGGTGTTCGCCCATGGCGACAGCACCACGCCGAAGTTCACGCTCTTGGTGCGCTCCGGCTTCAGGTCGCTGTTGCCGACGGTGAAGAAGGTCGGGTTCTGCCGCGAGCCCGGCACGTCCGGATCACGCGGATCGACCACGCTGCCGTAGGCGATGCTGGTGCTATTGGAGTTCTCCGACAGCGACGGTGCACGGAAGCCCTTCGACGCGGAGGCACGCACCAGCAGGAAATCCAGCGGCTGCCAGCGCAGGCCGAGCTTGGGCGAGAAGGCGTCGCCAAAATCATCGTAATGATCGGCGCGGGCGGCGGCGGACAGTTCCAGGGTCGAGGCCAGCGGCACGTTGACCTCGGCGTAGGCGGCGCTGACCTTGCGCTCGCCATGCACTTCGGCGATTGCCGGGCGCACCTGCAGGCCGGCATCGATCTGCCACGGGTTGTTCGAATCAAGCTTCTCGCGGCGCCATTCGGCACCGGCGGCGAACCCGATGTCGCCGGCCCAGGTGTGGCCGAGACTGCCGGAGATCTTCGCATCGATGCCCTGCAGCACCGACTCGGCCGGACGCAGGGTGGCGATGTTGATCGAGTCGCGCACCGACTGCGGCGTCGCGGCCGGGTTCAGCAGGTTGTAGCTGCCGGTGGCCAGTGCATTGGCCAGTGCCCAGCGGTTGGCGAAGCCGCCGGAGACGGTTTCGCGCTCGCTGCTGCGCGCGCCGAACGCGGCCACTTCCCAGTCCCACTTCTCGGTGTTGCCACGCAGCCCGAACACACCGCGATAGGCGGTGGACCGGTTGGTCTTGATGGTGCCGCCGAGGTCGAAGAAGGTGTATTCGATCGGGATCGCACGGCCGTACGGGTTGTACGGGTTGCTGGCCGGCAGGTTGGACGACACCGGCTCGGCCAGGCCGGTCTGCGCGTTCAGTGCGAAGCGACCGCTTTCCAGGGTGAAGAACGGGCTGCTGCCGAACCAGGCAGCACTCTTGATCTGGCTGTACAGCACTTCGCCGAACGCTTCGACGTTGTCGCCGAGGCGGAACGTGCCGTTGGCGTAGGCCTGGTAGCGCTTGGTGGAGGGAATCAGGGTGGTGTACGGGGCCTGGTTGAAGCCGCAGGTATCACCGGCCAGGCCGTCGATCGGCGCGCTGGCCACGCGGGTGGTGCCGGTGGGGCAGTTGCCGTTGGCATCGAGCATCGGCACCGAGGTGCCATTGACCAGATAGCGTGCGCCCTTGGCCGACCAGCCGTTCCAGCGGCCGCCGGGCTGGTCGCTGTAGATGCCGCTCTTGGTCAGGTTGCGCTCGTCCTGGTCCAGTCGCTCGCGGTTGTAGCCCTGCAGGCTGAAGAGGATGTTGTAGCCGTCCTTGTCGATGTCGCCCAGGCCACCGACGAACTTCAGGTTCTGCTCGTGCAGGCCGCCCTGGTCGGCGCCGCCGAAGCTGCCGCCGATCTCGGCGCCTTCGAAGTTCTGCCGGGTGATGATGTTGACCACGCCGGCCACCGCATCGCTGCCGTACACCGCCGATGCACCGTCCTTGAGCACTTCGATGCGTTCGACCGCCACCAGCGGCAGCGCGTTCAGATCGACGAAGGTGTCCGACAGGCCGCCGGCCGGGAAGCCGTAGTTGGCCAGGCGGCGGCCGTTGAGCAGCACCAGCGTGTTCTTCTGCGAAAGACCGCGCAGGCCGATGCCGGCCGAGCCCGAGGCCCAACCGTTGTTGGTGGTCTCGTTGCTGGCATTGCCGGTGTTGGCCGAGATCGAACGCAGCACATCGGCCACGGTGGCCTTGCCGGTCTGTTCCAGCTGCTGGCGTCCGATCACCTGCACCGGGTTGGAGGCTTCGGTATCGGCGCGTTTGATGTTGGAACCGGTGACGCGCACGGCAGCCAGGGTGCTGGCTTCGCCACTGACGTCGGCGGAGGTTTCGGCGGCGGCAGACAAAGGCGCGGCCAGAGCGACGGCCAGGGCCGCCACAAGCAGGGTGTGCTGGGGCATGACGATGTGGGGGAGGTAGTGGAAGGACGAAGGAAGTTCCGCAGTAATCCATGCCTGGCCGGGGTGCGGCCAATAACATCTCTTCATACGGATATAAGAGAAACTATCATCTCTTCATCCGGATGGAAAGAATTTCTTCACGGGAAGGCAACGCAAAGCCGGGCTGATCGGCCGCCCGCGGCGTACAATCGCGCCATGGAAATCTTCAAAGTCTTCATGCTCGAGGCGGCGCACCGCCTCCCCAACGTGCCGCCGGGGCACAAGTGCGCGCGCCTGCACGGCCACTCCTTCCGGGTGGAACTGAAGGTCGAGGGCGAGCCGGGCGCGCAGACCGGCTGGATCATGGATTTCGGTGATGTGAAGGCGGCTTTCCAGCCGATCTACGACCGCCTGGACCACCATTACCTCAATGACATCCCCGGCCTGGAAAACCCGACCAGCGAAAACCTGGCCGTGTGGATCTGGAACGAGCTCAAGCCCACCCTGCCGGCATTGAGCGAGATCACCGTGCACGAAACCTGCACCTCGGGCTGCCGTTACCGCGGCCCCGCCGCCTGATCAACCCATTGATCTGAAAGGCCTCAAGGCGCCGGAGACGGCGCCTTCGTGATTTTTGTTGCATTGCCGCATGATCGGCGTATGCTGCATTGCATCAATACAAATGCACGGCGGATGCGACTGGCAGGCAACAGAGCCACCGGCGCGACGCCCACGCTCATTGCATGGGTCCCTCCCCCCATGCAATCCGGACCCGGCAGATCCCTCCCTCTGCCGGGTCTTTTTTTTGCCTGGCGTTTGGATTCTGGAGCGCGTCTTCGTCCGGGTCTCTGCGAACTGGAGGGCCCCGCCGGGGCGGGTAGGGGTTTGGGCAAATGTCCCCGGCGCCGGCCGTTGGCCGTCACCTCCTCCTTTACTTTGCCCAAACCCCTACCCGCCCCGACGAGGCTCGGCTTGCGGCACCAGGCGCGCAGATGCAGCGCTCGCGACGGCCCTTCAATGAGACGCCGACGAGCTCCGGACGCAGGACGGAGGCCCTTGCGTGCGAAGTAAAGGGGGAGGTGACGGCCAACGGCCGGCGCCGGAGGACATTCGCACGCAAGGGCCTCCGCCCTGCGCCAGGAAGATTCGCCGCGCCCGTAAGGATCGCTCCCGGTTATCGCCCGCGATTGCCGTGCCAGTGCTGGTACCACGCCTGGAACATCAGCACGTTCCACAGGTGCGTATGCCATTTGCGCTCGCCGCGCAGGAACGCCTCCCAGATCGCGCGCACGCGTACTGCATCGAAGCATCCCTGGTTGCGCAGCAGCTGCGGGTCGAGCAAGGCTTCCGCCCAGTCGCGCAGCGGGCCGGCCAGCCAGCGTGCCATCGGTGGGCCGAAACCGCGCTTGGGGCGATGGACCAGCGGCGCGGGCAGATAGCGCGCCAGCAGATGCTTGAGGATCCGCTTGTGCTCGCCGTCGTGGTACTTCAAGTGCTGCGGCAGGCGCCAGGCCAGGCGTATGACCTCCATGTCCAGCAACGGCGAGCGCGTCTCCACGCCGGCCGCCATGCCGGCACGGTCGACCTTGGCAAGGATCCCCTCGGCCAGGTCCATGCGGAAATCCAGCAGCTGGATGCGCGCTTCCGCCGGCAGTGCGGTGTCCTGCTGCTGGAAGATCGTCGCCGGCTCGCGCGCCCCCAGTACCACCTGGGTCGGCTGCCGCCAGCGGGTGACGCGCTGCAGGTAATGCCCCTCCACGTCGTTGGCGGCCACCTCGGCCACCAGTGCGCGCCAACCGCCAAGCCGACCACGCTCGACGTTCAAGCGGCTGCTGCCACGCCGCGCAAGATCACGTACCCAGTCCGGCAGGCCACCGCACAGGCGCGCATTGCGCAGCGCGCGGCCATAGCTGGGGTGGCCGAAGAACAGCTCATCGCCGCCGTCGCCGGTCAGCGCCACCGGCTTGCGCGCGCCGAGCAGCTCGCTGGCCAGCAGGGTGGGCAGCTGCGAGGCATCGGCGAACGGTTCGCACCAGACCTGCGGCAAGCGTTGCAGCAGTTCCAGGCCCTGCCGGCTGTCCATCCTGTGCAGGTGGTGATGCACGCCCAGGTGCCGGGCCACCTGCGAGGCCCAGTCGCTCTCGTCGTGACCGGGGTCGTCGAAACCCACCGTCCATGCTTCCACCGGCAACGCCGACTGCGCCTGCATCATCGCCACCACCAGCGACGAATCGGTGCCACCGGACAGGAATGCACCGCAGGCCACGGGTGAATGCATGCGCGTGGCGATCGCCTGCTGCAGCACCACCTCCAACTGGTCGGTGGCCTGCTCCAGGCTGGGCGCCGGCTGCAACGGCTGCTGCAGCGCGGATTGCATCGCATCGCGCGCGCACCAGTAGCGATGGCCGCCCTGCGTGGCCTGCGTTGATCCGCCGGCGGCATGATCGTTGAGGTCCACGCGCAGCATCGCCCCGGCCACCAGCTTGTGGATGCCGCGATAGATGGTGTGCGGCGCCGGCACGTAGTCATGGCGCAGCAGCAGGCTCAAGGCATCCTGGTCGATGCTGGGAGCGAATCCGGCAAAAGCCTGCAGCGCCTTCAACTCCGAAGCGAACAGGAACTGGCCCTGGTACCAGCCGTAATACAACGGCCGTTCGCCGACCGGGTCGCGCGCCAGCCAGAGCTCATGTGCGTGGCGGTCCCAGACGCTGAACGCAAATGCCCCTTCGATGCGCGACAGCGCACGCTGCACGCCCCACTCGACGACGGCCTGCAGCAACAGGCGTGCATCGGTGCAGCTGCGTGGCAGGTCGCGCAGCTGCGACTGCAGGGCCGCGCGGTTGTAGATGCGGCCATCCAGGCACAGCACGTAGCGCCCGCAGCTGGAGCTGAGCGGCTGCAACGGCATGTCGGTCGGCGCACGGCAATGACCGAGGGCCAGCCCTGCGTCGGCATCGGTCCAGTACCCGATGCGACCGCGGCCGCGCTGCTGCAGCGCCCGCAGCATCGGCGCCAGCTGCTGCAGCAGCTGCTCATCGTCGGCAGGCGGCAGCCAGGCCCCGACCACGCCGCTCATCGCTGGCCTCCATGGCAAGGGCATTCAAGGAAAAGCGCGGGACAGGAGGCGGACGGCATGAGGGCGGCACGCGGATGGGGAGAGCTGCCATGCTCGGCCCCGCCGAGCGCCACGTCAGTCGTAGCGCTGTCAGCGACCGTCACCGCAGGCGCGGCTTACGTAACGTTTTGTAACAACACGATGGCTACCGTGCGGCCAAGTCGTTGCCCGGCCTGAGGCCCGGCCCGCGCGCCAGCAACCCCGGCTGAATGGCGCCCGCTCCTTGGACCCGAGCGGCCCGACAGCTGGGATAGCATCGCCGCGCTCGTGCCACGGCGGTACGGAAGCACCCCGGAGGCCTTGTAGATGCTGGATATCGTACTGGTTGAAGACGACGCTCGGCTGGGCACGATGGTCAGCGACTACCTGAAGCGCCACGGTTACCAGGTCGCCCACGAACGCTGCGGCCAGCGCGCGATCGCCCGGATCCTCAGCGAAAAGCCGGCGCTGGTCCTGCTCGACATCGGGCTGCCGGGCCAAGATGGTTTCGAAGTGTGTCGGCAGATCCGGCCCCACTATGACGGGATCATCTGCGTGCTGAGCGCCCGCACGGACAACATCGACCAGGTGCTGGGGCTGGAACTGGGCGCCGACGACTACATCGGCAAGCCGATCGAACCACGGGTGCTGCTGGCCCGGCTGCGCGCCCACCTGCGCCGCCACCGCCGGGTCGAGCCACGCGATGGCGCCCTGCGTTTCGGTGAACTGAGCATCGACCCGTCCACCCGCAACGTGCACCTGCAGGGCCGCCTGCTGGAGCTGACCACCGCCGAGTTCGACCTGCTGTTCCTGCTGGCCGGCAACGCGGGCCAGATCCTCGACCGCGATGCGCTGCTGCGTGGCCTGCGCGGCATCGCCTTCGATGGCCTGGATCGGTCGATCGACGCACGCATCTCGCGCCTGCGGCGCAAGCTCGGCGACAACCCGGAGCAGCCCGAGCGGATCAAGACCGTGCGCGGCCGTGGTTACCTGTTCAGCCGATCGGCATGGGGATGAAGCCTCCGTCGTCGGCCATGCGTGGCCATGCCTTCCACTTCCTGCGCTACGGCATCGGTTTCCTCACCGCCCATCTGCTGCTGATCGTGCTCGGGCTGTGGGCCTGGGATGCGCTGCTGGAAGACCGCACCGAGGCCAGCCTGCAGGCGGAAATGCGCGGCCCGCACGCCATGCTGCAACATCGCTTCGCCGAAACGCCGCCGGCGCAGTGGCCAGCCCTGGCACAACAGTTGGACAGCGATTTCGCCTATCCGCTGCAGCTGATGCCGCTGACCGAAGCTGCCGCGATACTGCCGGCGAAACAGCGCAAGGGCTTGCTCAACGGACACGTGCAGATCGAGCTGGACAGCATGCGCAGCCTGCAGCGCGTCGGCAACAGCAGCAGTGCGCTGATCCTGGGGCCGCTGGACCAGGCCCTGCCCGAAGAAGGCTGGCAGGACAGCGACGCCTCCGGCGTGGCCATCATCCTGCTGATCCTGATGGTGGCGGTGGCATTGCCGATGTACGTGATGGTCTATCGGTTGTGGCGCGATGTCTCGCAGCTGGCGCAGACCGCACGACGGATGCGCGATGGCCAGCTCGACAGCCGGGCGCCACGCGCCGGTACCGCGCTGGTGCGGCCATTGGCCAAGGCGTTCAACCACATGGCCGAACAGCTGCAGCTGCTGCTGGACAGCCAGCGCGTGCTGGCCCAGGCGGTGGCGCACGAAGTCCGCACACCGCTGGCACGCATGCGCTTCGGCCTGGCCGACCTGGAAGACACCGGACTGGACGACGCCCAGCGCGATGCGCTGTCCGGCCTGCGCATCGACATCGACCGGTTGCAGCACCTGACCGATGCGGGTGTCGAGTACGCCGCGCTCGGCCGCTGCCATCAGGTCACCCGCCAGCGCCTGCAACTGGCCGCGCTGGTACGCGGTGTGGTCGAGCAGTTCGCACCACTGACGATACCGGTGCAGCAGGACCTGTCACCGGCAGGGCTGGTCAACGTCAACCGGCACATGCTGGAACTGGCGCTGCGCAACCTGCTGGGCAACGCGCTGCGCTATGCGCGCCGGCAGATCCGCATCGTCAGCACGCTCAACGAGGGATGGCTGTGCCTGCAGGTGGAGGACGATGGTCCCGGTATCGCCGTCGAACTGCGCAGCCAGGTGATGCAGCCCTACGTGCGGCTGGACCTGGCCAGCCCGGGCTTCGGGCTGGGCCTGGCGCTGGTGCAGGTGGTGGCGGACAAGCATCGCGGCCACGTGGAAGTGGCCGATTCGGTGCTCGGCGGTGCCTGCATCCGGCTGCTGCTGCCGATGGAAAGCGGTGTCCCGCCACCGGCAGACAACGTCTAGTTCGCCTCGGCATCGGCACGCGGCAAGGCGAACACGAACAGCGCGCCCTGTTCGCTGTCGCGCAGTTCGATACGGCGGCCATGCAACTGCACGATGCGCTGCACGATCAGCAGGCCGAGCCCGCCGTTCTCGCCACGCCGCGCGCCCAGTGCCGCCGGCGCCTGGAACAGTTGCCCACGCAGTGCTGGCGCCACCCCAGGGCCATCGTCCTGTACCGCCACCTGCACACTGTCGGGCAGCGCCGACAGCTGCACCTGCACGCGGCCCCCGTCCGGCGCATGCCGCAGCGCGTTGTCGAGCAGATTGGTCAGCACGCGCTCCACAAGACCCAGGTCCGCGCGGACCAGCGGCAGGCCCGGCGGGAAATCAGCGTGCAGGCGCTGCCCACGTGCCTGCGCGGCCAGCTCGAACTTCTGCAGTACGTCCTGCAGCAGTTCCGGCAGCGCGAACACTTCCCACTCCAGCCGCACTTCACCGTGCTCCAGCCGCGCCAGTTCAAACAGTGCCCGGGCCAGACGGCCGACCTTGGCGCTCTGCGCCAGCGCGATACCGAGATAGCGACGGCGCTCCTGCGGCGACAGCGTGGCTTCTTTCAGCGCCAGCGTCTCCAGGTAACCGTGCAGCGAGGACAACGGCGTGCGCAGGTCGTGCGAGATGTTGGCCACCAGTTCGCGGCGCTGCAGGTCCTGCTGCCGAAGCTGCTGCCACTGCTCGCCCAGCCGCTGTGCCATCTGTGAATGGGCATGTTCGAGGATCTTCAGTTCATCGCGCTCGCCCGCGCGCAGCGGTACCGGCGCGGGCAGGGGCGTCGGTGCGTCGATGTCGAAGGCCTGGATGCGCCGGGTGACCTGGCGCAGTGGCCGGGTCACCCAGTAGAAGGCCACCAGGCCGGCAAGCAGGCCCAGCCCGCCGATCAACAGCACCGACCAGAGCGTGGTGTGCCATTGGCTGCCGGCGGCCAGATCGTCGGCCAGCATCTGCCGGTGTTCGCCCACCAGCACCACATACACGTAACCCGCCTGCCGCCCCTGCACCACCAGCGGCGCGACACTGAACACCTTGCGGCCATCGGCACTGCGGGGATCGTCACCGAGGATCGGCAGCGGCGCACCGGACAGCAGGCGCCGCAGCGGTGCCACGTCCACCCGGCTGCGCACCAGGTGGCCGCTGGGCGCATCGTGGCCGAGGATGCGACCCTGCTCATCCAGCAGGTACACCTCGACACTGGGGTTGACCGCCATCAGCTGGCCGAACAATGCGCGCACCGCTGCATCGCGCATGCCGCTGGTGTCCATCAGCTCGCTGCGCTGGGCGATGTGCTCGGCCAACCCAAGCGACAGGCGCTGCACCACTTCCTGCTCATGCCGGGTATTGGTGCGCATCTGCCAGGCCAGCAGCGCCATGCAGCACGTCAGCATCAGCGCCGACATCACCAGCGCCAGTTTCTGCCACAGGTTCGGCTTGATCATGTGGCCGCCCCGGCCGGGTCGACCAGCTTGTAGCCGCGCCCCCATACGGTCAGCAGACGCCGCGGGTTGCCCGGGTCGGTCTCGATCTTGCTGCGCAGGCGGTTGATGTGGGTGTTGACCGTGTGCTCGTAACCATCGTGCTGGTAGCCCCAGACCTGGTTGAGCAGTTCCATCCGCGCAAACACCTGGTCCGGGTGGCGGGCGAAGAACAGCAGCAGTTCGAACTCACGCGGGGTCAGTTCCAGTGCATTGCCATCGACGGCGGCAGTACGGGCGACCGGGTCCAGCCGCAGCCCCCCGAGTTCGATCGCCCCGGCATCGATGCGCGCGTTCTGTGCCATCGCTTCGGCGCGGCGCAGAAGCGCACGCACGCGCGCCACCAGTTCCGGCATCGAGAACGGCTTGGCCAGGTAGTCGTCCGCGCCCAGTTCCAGGCCGACGATGCGCTGGGTTTCGCTGCCACGTGCGCTGATGATGATGATCGGCACGTAGCGCGCCATCGCGCGTGCGCGCTGGCAGACCTGCAGGCCGTCCACGCCCGGCAGCATCACGTCCAGTACCAGTGCATCCCACGGACCTTCCTGTTCGATCAGGCGCAGGCCGGCATCGCCGCTGGCGGCGTGTGCGACTTCATAGCCCTCATCACCCAGGTGCATGCGCAGCAGGTCGGCGATGTGGGCATCGTCTTCAACGATCAGGACGCGTTTGGCGGACATCGGCAGCTTCGGGCCAGCGGGGAGGCTGCCCGCATTGTGGCGCGGGAGCGGCGTGGATACCTCACGAAAAATTGAATCCTGCGTGAGGATTCGTTGACCGGAGGGGGCGCAGCATGGCCCCGTTGCCCCTTCCCGGAGTCCACCATGACCCTCACCCGCCGCCATCTGCTGGGCCTGGGCGGTGCTGTCACCGCCGCCGGCCTGCTGGGCTTGGGCGCGTGCAGCCGTGCGGCGCCAGCCGCTGCCGAGGCACGGCCTGCACGACAGTTCGAGGTGGTCCGCAGCGATGCCGAGTGGCGCCGGCTGCTGAGCCCGGCGCAGTACGCCGTGCTGCGCCAGCAGGCCACCGAGCGCCCTTGGAGCAGCCCGCTGAACAAGGAACATCGGCAGGGCACGTTCGCCTGCGCCGGCTGTGCGTTGCCGCTGTTCTCTTCGTCCACCAAGTTCGAAAGCCACACCGGCTGGCCCAGCTTCTGGGCGCCGCTGCACAACGCCATCGGCGAGGACCGTGACACCACCTTCGGCATGTTGCGGGTGGAAGCACATTGCCGCCGCTGTGGCGGCCATCTCGGCCACGTGTTCAACGATGGCCCGCGGCCGACCGGACTGCGCTACTGCATGAACGGCGCCGCGATGGTGTTCATGCCCGGGACTGCGCAACAGGACGCCGCTGGCGGCTGGCGCGTGCCGGTCGGTTCTTCCCCTGCTTCTGGAGCCTGATGATGCTGCTGTTGCTGCTTGCCTATCTCGGCGGCGTGCTGACCCTGCTCAGCCCGTGCATCCTGCCGGTGCTGCCGTTCGTGTTCGCACGCGCTGATCGTCCTTTCCTGCGCAGCACCCTGCCGCTGCTGCTGGGCATGGCGCTGACCTTCACCGTGGTCGCCAGTCTGGCGGCGGTCGGCAGCCAGTGGGTGGCGCAGGCCAACCAGGTCGGCCGCTGGGTGGCATTGGTACTGATGGCGGTGTTCGCCATCGCGCTGCTGTGGCCGACCCTGGCCGACCACCTGCTGGCGCCGTTGCAGCGCATCGGTGCGCGACTGAGCGCACGTGCCGACGCTGCGGATTCGGCTGGGCACGGCGGCGCCTGGACCTCGCTGCTGATCGGCATCGCCACTGGCCTGCTGTGGGCCCCCTGCGCCGGTCCGATTCTTGGCCTGGTGCTGACCGGTGCCGCCCTGAACGGCGCCAGTGTCGGCACCAGTTCGCTGTTGCTGGCCTACGCGCTGGGCGCCGTCACCGCACTGGCGCTGGCGGTGTGGGTGGGCGGCCGTGTGTTCCGCGCGCTGCAGGCCCGGCTCGGCCTGGGCAATGTGGTGCGCCGGGTGCTGGGCGTGGCCGCGCTGCTGGCGGTTGTGGCGATCGGCGTGGGCTGGGACACCGGCCTGCTGACCCGCTTGTCCGCGGTCAGTACCGCACGCATCGAACAGGGCCTGCTGGATGCCGTGCCCGGCACGCAGCCGGCAGCACCACCGATGATGATGATGGCAGCCGGCCAGGTAGGCGCGCCGCTGCCGGTGGAAGGAACGCTGCCCACGCTGGATGGCGCCACCGGGTGGCTCAACAGCCCGCCGCTGAGCCGCGAGCAGCTGCATGGCAAGGTCGTGCTGATCGACTTCTGGACCTATTCCTGCATCAACTGCCTGCGTGCGATGCCGTTCGTGCACGAGTGGGCGCAGCGCTACCGCGACCATGGCCTGGTGGTGATCGGCGTGCACACCCCGGAATTCGCGTTTGAGCGCGACCCGCGCAACGTGATGAAGGCCGTGCAGCAGCTGCAGGTCGAGTACCCGGTCGCGCTCGACAACCAGTATGCGATCTGGCGCGCGTTCAACAACCGCTACTGGCCGGCGCACTACTTCGTCGATGCGCAGGGCAACATCCGCGGGCATCAGTTCGGCGAGGGCAACTACGCGCACTCCGAACAGGTGATTCGCCGCCTGCTGGTGGAAGCCGGGCAGGCCGAGCTGCCGCCGCCTGCTGATCCGGCCGCGGCTGACCTGCAGGGCGTGGCCACGCAGGCCGACATGGGCAACCTGCGCTCGCCGGAAACCTACCTGGGCCACGCACGTGCCGAGCAGTTCGCCTCGCCGGGCGGGCAGCGCACCGACGCAGCATTCGGCTACACGCTGCCGTCCACCCTGGCGCTGAACCAATGGGGCCTGTCCGGACAGTGGCGGGTCAACGATGAGGCTGCACAACTGCAGCAGGCCGGCGGCCGCATCGCGTTCCAGTTCCACGCCCGCGACCTGCATCTGGTGCTGGCACCGGGCGAGGACGGCAAGCCGGTGCGCTTCCGCGTGCTGCTCGATGGCAAGCCACTGCCTGCGGCCGATGCCGGCGCCGACGTGGCCGCCGATGGCACCGGCACCGTCAACGAGCACCGCCTGTACCAGCTGATCCGCCAGCGCGGCGCGATCGGTCCGCATCGTTTCGAGATCGAATTCCTCGACGCAGGCGTGCAGGCCTACGCCTTCACCTTCGGTTGAACCGGGAGCACACGATGAAACTCTCCTTCGAACAGGGCATTGCCGCCGGCGTCGCCGGCCTGGTCGCCACCGCGCTGGTCGCAGGTGTGCTGCTGGTCGACCACAGCGCGATCGCCGCCCCGGCCGAGCCCACCGCGCAGCTGCAGGCACCGCCTGCGCCCAGCGGTGATGCGGCGTTCCGCGATGACGCAAGCCACGCCAGCGTGGTCTTCGCCGGCGGTTGTTTCTGGGGCGTGCAGGGCGTGTTCCAGCACGTCAAAGGGGTGAGCAACGCGGTGTCCGGTTACATCGGAGGCAGTGCCGCCGACGCCCGCTATGAACGCGTCAGCAGTGGCCGCACCGGCCACGCCGAAGCGGTGAAGGTGGACTACGACCCGCGCCAGGTCAGCTATGGACAGTTGATGCAGGTGTTCTTCTCGGTGGTGCACGACCCGACCCAGCTCAACCGCCAAGGGCCCGATCATGGCAGCCAGTACCGCTCGGCGATCTTCGCCGAAGACGCGCGCCAGCAGGCAGCAAGCCGTGCGTACATCGGCCAGCTCGGCCAGGCAGGCAGCTACCGCGCGCCGATCGTGACCCAGGTGAGCAGCGGCCAGCGC
The DNA here is from genome assembly GCF_003428825.1 of Stenotrophomonas sp. G4. Lineage (NCBI taxonomy): Bacteria > Pseudomonadati > Pseudomonadota > Gammaproteobacteria > Lysobacterales > Lysobacteraceae > Stenotrophomonas > Stenotrophomonas sp. G4. The sequence continues at coordinate 592,125 of NZ_CP031741.1, read as the reverse complement.
TTCTACCCGGCCGAGAGTTACCACCAGAACTACATGAGCAACTACCCGCAGGCCGCGTACATCCGCTACTACGACGCGCCCAAGCTGACCGCGCTGGGCAAGCAGTTCCCGGCGTTGTACCGCCGCGATCCCGCGTTGGTGCCGATGCGCTGACACCCCATGGCGGGGCCGGCCGCTGGCCGCCACCACGGCATGAAAAAGACGCACGGCCACAGGGCCGTGCGCTTGGGAAATGTCGACCCGGCCCCGATCAGGCCCGGCCGACAACGACATGCTAGGCTCGTCAGCATCATGGGTACAGAACCAGATGCGGGCCGGGTCGATGGATACAGAAGACGCCACCACGATGATTCCTCCCCGCTACCAGCGGCTGTCGGACGAGCTGGCTGAAGCCATCCACGGCGGGCGCCTGCCGGTCGGCAGCCGGCTGCCGTCGCTGCGGCAGATGGCATCGCAGCGCCAGCTCAGCCTGAACACCGTGATCGCGGCCTACCGTCAGCTGGAAGACGCCGGTCTGGTCATTCCGCGGCCCAAGGCCGGCTTCGAAGTCGCGCCGCGACTGTCGGTTCCGCAGCGCTCGCTGCGTGATGCGCCGTCCGCGCCCACCGCCCCGCTGCAGCAGGTGCTGATGGCGCGGGTGCTGGAAGCGCAGCGGCGCCCCGGCGTGATCGATCTCGCCTTTGCCGGCCCGCGTGGGCGCCAGTTCTACCCGGGTGCGCAGCTGGCCCGGCACACCGCGCAGGTGCTGCGCCACGGCCAGCAGACCGTGGAGACCTACGCCCGTCCCAATGGTTCGCCACGCCTGCTGGCGCAGATCGTGCGGCGTGGCCCGCGGATGGGCCTGCATACCCACCCCGAACGCCTGCTGCTGACCCATGGCGCGATGGAGGCACTGCAACTGGCGCTGCGCGCGGTCACCCGGCCCGGCGATGCGGTGGGAATCGAAGCGCCCTCGTACTTCAACCTGTATCCCCTGCTGACCACGCTGGGCCTGCAGCCGATCGAACTGCCCACCCATCCGCAGCGCGGCCTGGACGTGGATGCGCTGGAAGCACTGCTGGAGCACACCCCTCTTGCGGCGCTGGTGGTGATGCCGACCGTGCACAACCCGCTGGGCTGCACGATGCCGATCGCCGACAAGCAGCGCCTGGCCGAACTGGTCAACGCACGCCAGCTGCCGCTGATCGAAGACGCGGTGTACGCCGAACTGCAGTTCAGCGAGCCGCCGGCGCCGTTGCTGAAGGCGTTCGACCGCGATGGCTGGGTGATGGTGGTCGGTGGATTCTCGAAGACGCTGGCACCGGACTACCGCATCGGCTGGCTCGATGGCGGCCGCTTCGCCGAACGCATCGCGCTGCTCAAATTCCAGTCCACCGGCGGCGAACCGCAGCTGCTCGGTGATGCGGTGGCGGCCTACCTGGAAGCCGGCAGCTACGAGCATCACCTGCATCGCATGCGCCGGTTGTACCGCGAACAGGTCGGCCGCCTGCGGCAGCTGGTGGCCGAACATTTCCCGGCCGGCACCCGCGCCACCGAGCCGCAGGGAGGGTTCCTGCTGTGGCTGGAGTTGCCTGGCGTAGACACCCGGGAGCTGTTCGAGCGCGCATTGGCAGAGGACATCGTGTTCATGCCGGGCCAGGTGTATTCGCGTGGCGCGCGCTACCGGCATTGCCTGCGGTTGTCGTGCTGCCAGACCCTGGACGCGCGCTTCATCGCGGCGGTGGAACGGTTGGGTGCGATCGCACGGGAGCTGGTGGCGGCAACACGGTAGTGCCGGCCGCTGGCCGGCAACCTCGAGGTGGTGAAACGCGTGCAGTTGCCGGCCAGCGGCCGGCACTACCTGTGGTCGCTGTGCAGATACGCGCTCAAGGCTTCGCCATCGGCGCCCGGCAGATGTGGCAGCCGGCCCCAGCAGGGCATCGGCAGGCGCTGCTGCAAGGTCGCGAAATTCTCATCCTGGCGCTGCATCGACGGATCGATGTGGTTGCCGATCCAGCCCAGGCACTCCACGCCACTGGCCTGCAGCGCGTGTGCGGTCAACCGCGCGTGGTTGACGCAGCCCAGGCGCATGCCGACCACCAGCACCACCGGCAGCCGCAGCGCACGCACCAGGTCAAGCTGGTCCAACTGCGCCGACAACGGCGCCAGCCAGCCGCCCACGCCTTCGACCACCACCACGTCGGCCTGTGCGCGCAGGCGTTCGAAGGCCGCCACGATCGGGGCCAGTTCGATGCGCACGCCATCTTCTGCGGCCGCCAGTTCGGGCGCCAACGGCTGGCGCAATGCGTAGGGGTTCAGATCGGCGTAGTCAGGCACCGGCAGGCTGGCGGCCTGCAATGCCAGCGCGTCGTCGTTGCGCAGCCCCTGCCCCGCGTCATGGCTGCCGCTGGCCACCGGCTTCATGCCCACCGCGCGCAGGCCGCGCCGGCGCAGCGCGTGCAGCAGCGCGGTACTGGCGACGGTCTTGCCGATCTCGGTATCGGTGCCGGTGACGAACAGGGCCGTCGGCAACGTGGCAGGCAGGGACATCACAGGCTCCAGCGGGGCAACAGAGCCCCCATTATCGCTGGCCCGGCACGCTTGCTAGACTGCGGCCATGTTCGCCAACGCCTCGCTCACCGGCAGCAAGCCGGAACAATACGCCCAGCTGCTGGAACAGGCCCGTGGCCTGGTCTACGGCGAGTCCGACCGCATCGCCAATGCGGCCAACCTCGCTGCACTGGTCTACCACGCCCTGCCCGACCTGAACTGGGTGGGCTTCTACCTGTACGACGGCAAGGAACTGGTGGTCGGTCCGTTCCAGGGCCTGCCGGCCTGCGTACGCATTCCGCTGGACAAGGGCGTGTGCGGTGCGGCCGCCAGCCAGCGCGTTACCCAGCGGATCGAAGACGTGGACGCCTTCCCCGGCCATATCGCCTGCGACGCCGCATCGCGCTCGGAACTGGTGGTGCCGTTGCTCCGCGGTGAGGAGCTGATCGGCGTGTTCGATATCGACAGCCCCATCGTCGGCCGCTTCGATGCCGAGGACCAGGCCGGCCTGGAAGCCATCGCCGAGGTGTTCGTCGGGGCGTTGGCGTGAGCGCGGTCAAGCTGCGCAACATCGGCCCGAAGAGTGCGGCATGGCTGCGCCAGGTGGGCCTGCGCAGCCGTGAGGACCTGGTTGCGATCGGTGCCGTCGGTGCCTTCGTCAAGGTCAAGCGTGCCGGCTTCAAGCCCAGCCTCAACCTGCTGTATTCGCTGGAAGGTGCGCTGCTGGACTGCCACTGGCAGGAATTGAGCGAGCCGCAGCGTACGGCACTGGTGCAGGACTACGAAGCACGGATTGCCGTGCATCCGCTGAAGGCGGCAGGTCCGGCATCGGGCCCGGTGCATGAGCAGCGCTTCGACGCCGAGGATGATGGCGAAGAAAGCACGGCTGGAAGCGCCGACGAGGATTGACTGTTTGGTAGTGCCGGCCGCTGGCCGGCAAGCTCAGGAACGTTGCGAAGATCGTGCAGTTGCCGGCCAGCGGCCGGCACTACCGTCCGATCAGGGTTGCTGCAGCTCCAGCAGCTCGCCCACCAGCCCCGCTTCACCGCGCTCGACCCACACGCGCAGGCGCGTGCCGTGGTCGATGCGCAGCGCCCAGCACAGCGACATCGGCAGGCCACACACCTGCGACAGCACCATGCGCAGCGGGCCGCCGTGGCTGACCACGACCGTCGGCGGCGGGTCGTCGTCATCCAGCAGGCGATCCAGCGCGCGTGCGATGCGCCGTTCGAAGTGGCCCCAGCTTTCGCCATGCGGCGGCGGAAACGCGTGCGGATCGGCGTGGAACGCGGCCAACGCCTCTTCCGGCAGGTCGAACAACGATTGGCCATCCCAGTCGCCGAAATCCAGCTCTTCCCACTCCTCGTCGGCCTCCACGTCCAGCGCGCGCGGTGTGGCCAGCGCCATCGCCGTATGCAGCGAGCGCAGGCGCGGCGAACTGATCACCCGTTCCCACGATTGCCCGGCATAGGCATCGACCAGTTCCTGCGGCAGGCGAGCCAGCTGCGGCGGATCGCTGCGGCCATCGAGGAACTCATCGCGACCGTTGCCGGCATGGCGGACCAGGTCGAGGATCATGCGCGTGCCCAGTCAGGGCGGCGCGGGAACAGCGGAAAACAGACGGACATCGGCAACGGCACCACGATAATTCGAGCTGCATTCTAGGCGCTGGCGCAGGTCTGCTGCACCGTGCGGTTGCATCCGCGCCTCTCCAGTCGTGCAGGTTCACTGCTACGGGCCGGCCGCGATGCCGTAGACTGCGCGCACTTCCAGGTGACCTGCGGCCCTGCCGGCAGGTTGAAACGGGAAGCCGGTGACGCGTGACAACACGCCATGCCGGCGCTGCCCCCGCAACGGTAAGCACGTCAGTTCCAGGCAACCCGCCACTGTGCCGCAGGCATGGGAAGGCGCCTGGACGGTGGCCTTGGGCCACCCGGCGGCGAGCCCGGAGACCGGCCCGGAAGCCTCAGGTCGCGATGCGGTGGGCATGGCGCTGGTTGTCTGCGGCGATGGCTGCGGCATCGGCGCGTGCCTGCCTGTTGTGACTCCTCCCCTTCGCTGCGCGGGCGTGCGCGGCACCTGGAGTCCCCCGATGAAACTGCAGTCCCGAATGCTGTCCCTGGCCGTGCTGGCCGCACTTCCTGCATTGGCCCTGGCCGATGATGGCGCCGCCGACCTCGACCAGGTGCTGGTCACCGCTACCCGTACTCCGATCGCCTTGCAGGACAGCATTGCGCCTGCGCAGGTGATCGACCGCGCGCAGATCGAATCCAGCCAGGCCACCTCCCTGCAGGAACTGCTGCAGGGCCGCGCCGGCATCAACCTGACCAATGCCGGTGGCCTGGGCAAGCAGAGCTCGCTGTTCCTGCGTGGCACCAATTCCTCGCACACCGTGGTGCTGGTCGATGGCGTGCGCATCAACAGCGCCGACCTCGGCCTGGCGATGTACCAGGATCTGCCGCTGGCACAGATCGAGCGCGTGGAAATCGTGCGCGGCCCGCAGTCCAGCCTGTACGGTGCCGACGCCATCGGCGGCGTGATCCAGATCTTCACCCGCCGCAACCAGGGTGATTTCGCTCCGCACTTCCAGCTGGGCGGCGGCAGCGATGGCCTGCGTGAAGCCAGCGGCGGCATCGGTGGCGGCACCGAACGCGGCTGGTTCGGCGCCGACATCGCCTACCAGCATTCGGATGGCATCGATGCCTGCCGCGGTTCGGCCACGCTGTTCACCGGCTGCTTCGCCGATGAACCCGACCGCGATGGCTACCGCAACCTGTCCAAGAGCCTGCGCGGTGGTTACAACCTGGGCGATCAGTGGACCGTGGAAGGCAGCGCCCTGCGTGCCGACGGCAAGAACCACTACGACGGCTACTACAACTACTCCGAGACCCGCCAGCAGGTACTGGCCGGCAAGGTGCGCTACACCCCGTCCGAGCAGTTGACGCTGACCGCCAACGTCGGCCGCAGCGACAACGAGTCCGACAACTTCGGTGATTTCGGTGCACGCGGCAGCGCACAGACGCACCGCGACAGCGCTTCGCTGCAGGCCGACATCGGTGTTGCCGAAGGCCAGCTGCTCAGCGCCGGCGTGGACTGGAGCGAGGACAACCTGGATGGCAGCAGCGCCGGTTACCTGGTCGACAGCCGTCGCAACACCGGCGTATTCCTGCAGTACCAGGCGCGCTTCGGCCGTCACCAGCTGCAGGTCAGCGCACGCAATGATGACAACCAGCAGTTCGGCAACCATGCCACCGGCAGCTTCGGCTGGGCGATGGAGCTGGGCCACGGCCTGCGCGTCAACGCCAGCTACGGCACCGCGTTCAAGGCACCGACCTTCAGCGACCTGTACGACCCGTGGAGCGGCGTGTCGACGCTGGACCCGGAAAAGTCCAAGAGTGCCAATCTCGGCATCTCGCAGCAGGGCCAAGGCTGGCGCTGGGGCCTGGACGTGTACGAAACCCGCATCGATGACCTGATCACCTACGACGCGGCCACCTTCCGCATGCAGCAGGTCGAAAAGGCGCGCATCCGCGGTGCCGAACTGACCGGCGGCGCCACCGTGGCCGGCTTCGACATCAACGCGCAGCTGAGTTTCACCGACCCGCGCAACCGCACCAACGGCAGCGCGCAGTTCGACAACTGGCTGGCACGCCGTGCGCAGCAGACCGCGCGCCTGGACATCGACCGCCGTTTCGGCGATTTCCGCACCGGCCTGACCGTGCAGGGCGCGGGCAAGCGCTACGACGATGCCGCCAACGCGGTGAAGGTCGGCGGCTACGGCACGCTGGATCTGCGCGCCGAATACGCGCTGACCCCGGCATGGTCGGTGCTGGCGCGGGTGGCCAATGTGTTCGACCGCGAGTACGAAACCGTGGCGTGGTTCAACCAGCCAGGCCGCGAGTATCAGCTGAGCGTGCGTTACCAGCCGAAATAACGATCCACGCCATCGACGCATGGCGTCGATCTACATGATCGGTAGCGCCGGGCCATGCCCGGCGTCGGGGCGCCAGATCGAAGGGCCGCCGGGCATGGCCCGGCGCTACCGGCAGGTCAGATCGCCGATACCGCAGCCAATCCCGGCAGTTCACGCAGGTCGTCGATTACCGCGACGGCCTGCGCGTTTTCCAGGTCCAGTCCTCGCGGATAGCCGTAGCGCACCAGCGCAATCGGCATGCCGGCGTCCTCGGCGGCACGATAGTCGGTGAGCGAATCGCCGACCATCAGGCACGCATCGACGGGCAGTTCGAAGTGCGCGGCGATATGCCGCAACGGCTCACCACTGGGCTTGCGCTGCGGCAGCGAATCACCACCCAGCACCAGCGCAAAGGCATCGGCGATGCCCAGGTGCTGCAGCAACGGCGGCACCAGCGCGGCCGGCTTGTTGGTGCAGATGGCCAGCGGCACGTTCAACGCGCGCAACTGCGCCAGCGCGTCCACTACGCCAGCGAACAGCTGCGGGCTGCGCAGCAGGCATTCGCGGTAATGGACCATGAAGGTCGGCATCACCGCTGCCAGATCGATCTGACGCCCGGCGGCCTGCACGGCCTGTTCGACCAGCCGGCGCACGCCGTCGCCGATCCAGCCCAGCACGGTGGCTTCGGGTACGCGCGCCAGGCCGATGTCTTCCAGCGTGCGGTTCAGTGCTTCGGCGATATCGGCGGCGCTGTCGACCAGCGTGCCATCGAGGTCGAACACGACCAGCGGATAGGGATACGACAAGGGACGGCTCACTCGTGCAACGTGGGGCGTCCATTGTACGCCCGCGTCTTCAGCCGATCCGGCGTGCGCGGGTGGCCAGGAAGGTCGGCAGGTAACGGTCGATCAGGAAGCGCGGCTGCGGCTGCCAGTCTTCCATGAAGCGGTCGATGACGAACCCGGCATCCAGCTGCCCGGCGATCAGATCCCCCAGGCTGTGGCCGAATGTCAGCGCTTCGCCACGGGCCAGCTTGGCCTCGCGCGCGGCGGGCTCCAGGTCTTCCAGGTCGGAATAGGGAATCGCGTACTGCGGGCGGATCAGGCCCTGCTCGCTCAGCTGTGCATCACGCGCAGCAACGAACACCACCGGATTGTAGAAGCTGGCCATCAGCAGGCCATCGCGTGCCAGCACCCGGCGGCACTCGGCCCACACCGGACGCACGTCGGGCACGTACAGGTTCGATATGGGATGGAACACCACGTCGAAGCTGTCACTGGCAAAGGCCTGCAGATCACGCATGTCACCCTGAACGGTGCGCAGCGACAGACCGTCGCGGTCGGCGACGGCGCGGTCCTGCGCCAGCTGCCCGTCGGAAAGATCGAACACGGTCACCTCGGCGCCTGCCGCGGCAAGCACGGGTGCCTGTTGGCCACCGGCCGAGGCCAGGCACAGGATGCGCCTGCCACGCACATCGCCCAGCCAATCCAGCGGCAACGCACGCGGCGTCAGGTGTACCTGCCAGCGTCCCTCGCGTGCGGCGGCAATCGTTTCGGCATCCACCGGTCGCGACCACTCACGCACCTCGCTGGCCTGGCGGTCCCAGGCAGCACGGTTGTGGTCGATCAACGCCTGTCCATGGTTCATGTGCTCTCCTTGCCCGAAGGCCGCCAGTCCAGATCCTGGAAGGCCGGGCTGGCGAAGCACTCGGCGAGGAAATCCAGGAATCGCCGCATGATAACGGGCTGTTGCCGGCGCGAGGCGTACACGGCATGAATGCCCAGCTCGTCCAGGCTGTACTCGGGCAGCAGTTCGATCAGCTCACCACTGCGCAGCAACGGTGCGACCTGGTAGGTCGGCAACATGGCAATACCGGCATTGGCGCGCACCGCCTCCAGCAACAGCGATGCTTCATTGGCACTGATGTTGCCGCCCACCGCCACCGACAGCGAGCGCCCTTCGCGATGCAGCTGCCACAGGCTTTTGCCGACGTAGTGATGGGTCAGGCAGTTGTGCACGGCGAGGTGTTCGGGCGCGGTCGGCGTGCCACGCGCCTGCAGGTAGGCCGGCGTCGCGCACAGCACCGAACGGCAGATCGCCAAGCGACGTGCGATCAGGCTGGGATCGATCTGCCGCGCGATGCGCACGGCCAGGTCGACGCGCTCCTCCACCAGGTTGACCATGCGGTCGACCAGCAGCAGTTCGATGCGTGCGGCCGGATGGCGCTGCACGAAGGCGGCCACCGCACGCGCCAGATGGCTCTGCCCGAACGACACGCTGGCGGTGATGCGCAGCGTGCCGTGTGGCTCGGGATCGTCGCTGGCCAGCTCACCCTGCAGTTCTTCGCCGATCGCCAGCATCTGCCGGAAACGCGCCAGCGCGGCTTCACCGGCCCCGGTCAGGCTGACCCGCCGCGTGGTCCGGTGCAGCAGCCGCGCGCCCAGCCAGCCCTCCACCTCGGCCAGGTAGCGGCTGACCATCGCCCGCGACATGTCCAGCACCTCGGCGGCGGCGGTCAGGCTGCCGCGCTCGGCCACTTCGACGAATACGGTCATGGCGGTCAATCGGTCCATCTACTCGATCCATGCAACAAACAAGCGCGTTATACGCTGTTTTTCGAGCGACTGCAGCGGCCTACAGTGGCCCCATTCCCAGCCACCACCCCCACGGAGTCCTGCCATGAAGATCGCCCTCGTCGGTGCCACCGGCAACATCGGCCGCCAGATCGCCCGCCACGCGCTGGCCAACGGCCATCAACTGACCGTCATCGTGCGCAGCGCGCAGGACCTGCCGGCCGAGCTGGCCGGCGCCCATCCGGTCATCGCCTCGCTGGATGACCAGGACGCCCTGGTCGCCGCCGTCACCGGCCACGATGTGCTGGCCAGCGCCTACGGCCCGCGCCCGGGCGACGACATCGGTCGCGTCGGCGAGGTTGCCGCACAACTGGCCAACGCCGCCCGCAAGGCCAACGTGCCGCGCCTGGTCGTGGTCGGCGGCGCCGGCAGCCTGGAAGTCGCCCCCGGCGTGCAGCTGGTCGACACCCCCACCTTCCCGGAGGCCTACAAGCCCTACGCGCTGGCCCACCGTGAAGCGTTCAACCGCCTGCAGGCGGTGGACGACCTGGACTGGACCTTCTTCTCGCCGGCTGCCGAAATCGGCCCGGGTGAAGAGCGTGGGCAGTACCGCGTGCAGCCCAAGGCGTTCCTCGCCGATGCCAGCGGCCACAGCCGCATCAGCTACGCCGACTACGGCGCCGCGTTCGTCGCCGAACTGGAAGCGCACAAGCACCCCAGGCAGATCATCACGGCGGCGTACTGATCGCGCACTCGCCGGCCTGACCGCCCGCCGGGCATGGCCCGGCGCTACCCACCTGTAAAGCCGAAGGCAACGGCAGGAGCCGTTGCCAACGTTGCTTGCGACGGCCCGTAGGGGCCGGGCAAGGACGCCCGGCATAGCCAACGCTCGGCTCGACACCCCAAGGACACCTCCCATGCGTACTGCTGCCCTGCTGCTTCCTCTCGCGCTGGCTGCCAGCTTCACCAGCGCCCCGCTGCTGGCCGCACCGGCCGCGCCTGCACCCGCCTGCGCTGCCAAATCCCAGCTGCGCCTGCAGACCTTCCATCCCGGACCGCAGGCAATGTTCTCGGTGTCCTCGGTGCTGATCGAAGGGCGCAACGACGCGATCCTGGTCAACGCGCAGTTTGCTGCCGGCGATGCACGCCGGCTGGTCGAGCAGATCCGTGCCAGCGGCAAGCGGCTGACCACCATCTACATCAGCCATGGCGATCCGGACTATTACTTCGGCTTGGCCACCGTGCAGGATGCGTTCCCGCAGGCGCGCATCGTCGCCACCGCGCAGACCGTGGCGCACATCCGTGAATCCCAGGCCGGCAAGCTGGCGTACTGGGGGCCGAAGATGGGCGCCGACGCTCCCGCACGCATCGTGGTGCCCGCAGTGCTGGAAGGCGATGCACTGCAGCTGGAAGGCCAGCGCCTGCCGTTGATCGGCCTGGATGGACCGACGCCGGACCGCAGCGTGCTGTGGGTGCCGTCGCTGCGCGCGATCGTCGGTGGCATTCCGGTGGTGGCCGGCGAGCACGTGTGGATGGCCGATACGCAGACGCCGCAGTCGCATGCCGATTGGCTGCGCACGCTGCAGCAGCTGCAGGCGCTGAAGCCGAAGGTGGTGGTGCCCGGTCATTACGCGGAGGGTGCGGCACTGGATGCCAGTGCGCTGCGCTTCACCGCGGATTACATCCGTGCCTTCGATGTTGAAACCGCCAAGGCCAAGGACAGCGCTGCGTTGGTGAAGGCGATGCAGGCGCGCTATCCGCAGCTGGCGGGTGTGGCGTCGCTGGAGTTGAGTGCGAAGGTGGCCAAGGGCGAGATGCAGTGGCCGTAAGGTAGGGGGGTTCTTTTGCAGGGCTGCGCCCTGCACCCGCAGAGGCAACTGCAACAGCCGAAGGAACAGCAGAAGCTGGTTTTCTGAGGGTTAGCGGGGTGGGTCCGGTTGCGGGGGACGCCGTGAATACGTCCATGTAGGCTCGGTCGCGCCATCCATGGCGCTCACGCCCCCGCAACCGGACCCACCCCGCCTTCGACAGGTTCCCGCTGCGGTTGGTGGGTGCTGGCCGCTGGTCGGCACGCGGCTGTTGGTAGGTGTCGACCTTGGTCGACACATGTATCAGGTCCGTGGGGAATCGTTCGTTGCGTGCTCGAACAATTCGCCCTGCACCACGGCTTCCTTTTCGCGGAAACCGCCAAGGCCGACGCTGAGCTGGAGTTGAGTGCGAAGGTGGCCAAGGGCGAGATGCAGTGGCCATAAGGCAGGGGTTCTTTTGCAGGGCTGCGCCCTGCACCCGCAGAGGCAACTGCAACAGCCGAAGCAACAGCAGAAGCTGGTTTTCTGAGGGTTAGCGGGGCGGGTCCGGTTGCGGGGGACGCCGTGAATACGTCCATGTAGGCTCGGTCGCGCCATCCATGGCGCTCACGCCCCCGCAACCGGACCCACCCCGCCTTCGACAGGTTCCCGCTGCTGTTGGTGGGTGCTGACCGTTGGTCGGCACGCGGCAGTTGGTAGGTGTCGACCTTGGTCGACACATGCATCAGGTCCGTGGGGAATCGTTCGTTGCGTGCTCGAACAATTCGCCCTGCACCACGGCTTCCTTATCGCGGAAACCGCCAAGGCCGACGCTGAGCTGGAGTTGGGTGCGAAGGTGGCCAAGGGCGAGATGCAGTGGCCATAAGGCAGGGGTTCTTTTGCAGGGCTGCGCCCTGCACCCGCAGAGGCAACTGCAACAGCCGAAGCAACTGCAGAAGCTGGTTTTCTGAGGGTTAGCGGGGTGGGTCCGGTTGCGGGGGACGCCGTGAATACGTCCATGTAGGCTCGGTCGCGCCATCCATGGCGCTCACGCCCCCGCAACCGGACCCACCCCGCCTTCGACAGGTTCCCGCTGCGGTTGGTGGGTGCTGACCGTTGGTCGGCACGCGGCTGTTGGTAGGTGTCGACCTTGGTCGACACATGTATCAGGTCCGTGGGGAATCGTTCGTTGCGTGCTCGAACAATTCGCCCTGCACCACGGCTTCCTTTTCGCGGAAACCGCCGAGGCCGACGCCGACCAGCCGATAGCGGGTGTCGGCGGGCAGGTCGACGCGGGCGCGCAGGGCCAGTGCGATGTCGCGCAGTTCTTCCATCGACTCGGGCGGGCGTTCGGGGGTGAAGCTGCGGGTGAGGATGCGGAACTGCGCGGTCTTCAGTTTCAGTACCACCGTGTGGCCGATGCGTTCGGTCTTGCGCGTGGCCTGCCAGGTCTTCCCGGCCAGCTGCACGATCGCCTCGCCCAGGTCTTCCAGCAGCAGGTCCTCTGCGAAGGTGTCCTCCGAAGAGATCGACTGCACCTGCTGGTCAGGCTCCACCGGCCGCTCGTCGACACCACGTGCGCGGTTGTACAGGCTGCGGCCGAAGCTGCCGAAGGCGTCTTCCAGGTCCGGCAGCGTCCATTGCCGCAGGTCGCCGCAGGTGACGATGCCGCGCGCCGCCAGCTTGCCTTCCATCACCTTGCCCACGCCGGGCACGCGGTTCACCGGCAGCGGCAGCAGGAATGCGTCCACCCGCTGCGGCGGAATCACGAACTGGCCGTCGGGCTTGCGCCAGTCCGAGGCGATCTTGGCCAGGAACTTGTTCGGCGCGATCCCGGCTGAAGCGGTCAGGTTGGTTTCCTCGCGGATCTGCGCGCGGATGGTGCGGGCGATGTCGGTGGCCAGTTCGATGCCACTCTTCGGCTCGGTCACGTCCAGGTAGGCCTCGTCCAAGGACAACGGCTCGACCAGGTCGGTATGGCGCAGGAAGATCTCGCGCACGTGGCGCGACACCGCCTTGTAACGCGCGAAGTCCGGCGGCACGAAGACCGCGTCCGGGCACAGGCGCTCGGCGCGCAGTGCCGGCATCGCCGAACGCACGCCGAACACGCGCGCTTCGTACGAAGCGGCACACACCACTGAACGCGCACCGCGCCATGCCACCACCACCGGCTTGCCGCGCAGTGACGGATCGTCACGCTGCTCCACCGACGCGTAGAAGGCGTCCATGTCGACGTGGATGATCTTGCGCAGTGCGTTCATGGTTGGCCCACATGATACCCGCACCGTACCGGTCCAGACGCCGAAGTATGGTCGTTGTGCATCAACGGGATGCGTGGTTTCAGCTGAAAACACTACGCACGCGTACGGAGACACGGTTTGATATCCGCCTGATCCGTCGTGCATCCTCGGGAACTCGTTGCCTTGTTTTCGCTTCCAGGATTGCGCTTTCCATGACTCGTCTCCACGCGTTCAACCGCGACCAGCTGCTGGCCAGCGCACGCGGTGAACTGTTCGGCGCTGCCGCCGGCCGGTTGCCCAACGACCCGATGCTGATGTTCGACCGCATCACCGAAATCCGCGAGGACGGCGGACCGCATGGCAAGGGCATGGTACGCGCCGAACTGGATATCCGCCCGGACCTGTGGTTCTTCGGCTGCCACTTCATCGGCGACCCGGTGATGCCCGGCTGCCTGGGCCTGGATGCCATGTGGCAGCTGACCGGCTTCTTCCTGACCTGGCTGGGTGCCCCCGGCAAGGGCCGCGCCCTGGGCTGCGGCGAAGTGAAGTTCACCGGCCAGGTGCTGCCCGACGCCAAACTGGTGCGCTACGAGATCGACATCAGCCGCGTCATCAACCGCAAGCTGGTGATGGCCCAGTCCGACGCGCGCATGTACGTGGACGACCGCGAGATCTACAACGCCCGCGACCTGCGCGTGGGCCTGTTCACCGAAACCGGGAGCTTCTGATGCGTCGCGTCGTCATCACCGGCATGGGCATCACGTCCTGCCTCGGCAATGATCTGGATACCGTTTCGGCTGCCCTGCGTGAAAGCCGCGCCGGCATCACCGCGCTGGCCGACCACGCCGAAGCCGGCCTGCGCAGCCAGGTGGGTGGTCGCGTCGACCTCGATCTGGATGCGCTGATCGACCGCAAGCAGAAGCGCTTCATGAGCGATGCCGCGGCCTTCGCCTACCTGGCGATGGCCGATGCCATCACCGATGCGGGGCTGACCCCGGAGCAGGTCAGTGGCCTGCGCACCGGCCTGATCGCCGGTTCTGGCGGTGGCTCCAGCGAATGGCAGGTCGGTGCGGTGGATCTGCTGCGCAGCCGTGGCGTGCGCAAGGTGGGCCCGTACATGGTGCCGCGCACGATGTGCTCGACCGTGTCGGCCTGCCTGGCTACCGCATTCCAGATCAAGGGTGTCAGCTACTCGCTGTCGGCCGCCTGCGCGACCTCGGCGCACTGCATCGGTGCGGCTGCCGACCTCATCCGCCACGGCGCGCAGGACATCATGTTCGCCGGCGGCGGTGAAGACCTGCACTGGTCGATGAGCGTGATGTTCGATGCGATGGGCGCACTGTCCACCAGCTTCAACGACACCCCCGCCAGCGCCTCGCGCCCGTATGACAAGGACCGCGATGGCTTCGTCATCGCCGGCGGTGGCGGCATGCTGGTGCTGGAGGACTACGACCACGCGGTGGCACGTGGCGCGCACATCCATGCCGAGCTGATCGGCTATGGCGTGACCTCCGATGGCGCCGACATGGTCGCGCCGTCCGGCGAAGGCGCCGTGCGCTGCATGAAGATGGCGCTGCAGAACGTCGACCGTCCGCTGGATTACCTCAACACCCACGGCACCTCGACCCCGCTGGGCGATGTGACCGAGCTGGGTGCGATCCGCGAGGTGTTCGGCGATGCGATTCCGCCGCTGTCCTCGACCAAGGCGCTGTCGGGCCATTCGCTGGGCGCTGCCAGCGTGCATGAAGCGATTTACTGCCTGCTGATGATGCGCGATGGCTTCGTGGCCGGCTCGGCCAACATCGGCGAGCTGGACCCGAGGGTGGAAGGCTTCCCGATCCTGCGCGAAAGCCGCGAGCAGAAGCTGGATACGGTGATGTCCAACAGCTTCGGCTTCGGTGGCACCAACGCGGCGCTGGTGTTCGGCAGGGTGTGATCTGAAAACGTGCCAACCAAGGTTGGCACCTACCAGGGCGGTAGCGCCGGGCCATGCCCGGCGAGAGCGGCGAAGCGTACCGACCAACGGTCGGCACCCACCAGGTTCAAGGTGGCGTCCACCAGAGCGGTAGCGCCGGGCCATGCCCGGCGAGAACGGTGAAGCGTGCCGGCCAACGGTCGGCACCCACCAGGTTCAAGGTGGCGTCCACCAGAGCCGTGGCGCCGGGCCATGCCCGGCGAGAGCGGCGAAGCGTACCGACCAACGGTCGGCACCCACCAGGTTCAAGGTGGCACCACCGGGTTCAAGGTTGGCACCCACCAGAGAGGTAGCGCCGGGCCATGCCCGGCGAGAGCGGCGAAGCGTACCGGCCAACGGTCGGCACCCACCATCACCCACCGTTACCTCGGCAACAGCGGCAGCAGCAGCGCGTGCGCGTCCACCAGCGAGCCGACGATGCGGTGGCCCAGCGCGCGCAATTCTTCATCGGGATGCACCAGGTCCGGTACCTGGATCACGGTCATGCCGGCCGCCAGCGCGGCACGGGTTCCCGCCGGCGAATCCTCCAGCGCCAGGCAACGTTCCGGCGCCTGTCCCAGCCGCTGCGCGGCCAGCAGGTAGATGTCCGGCGCCGGCTTCGGCCGCGCCACATCGCCACTGGTGATCACCGCATCGAAGTAGGGCAGCAGCCCGGCTGCAGCCAGCTTGCGGTTGGCCCGCGGCTGCCGCGTAGTGGTCGCCACCGCGCGCGGCACCGCATGCGCCTTCAGCAGCTCCAGCAGTTCCAGGATGCCCGGCCGCAGCGGCAGCCCGGTCTGCGTGCGCTCCTCGTACAGATCATGGCAACGCGCGGCCATGGCCTCGATCATGCTGTCTTCGATGCCCTGCTGGCGCAACAGCGCCTGGCTGTCGCGGTCGCCAAGGCCGACCATGCGCACGAAGAAGCGGGCATCCAGGGGCAGGCCGAACTCCTCCGCCGCTTCGCTCCAGCATGCAAGCGACACACGCTCGCTGTCGATCATCAGGCCGTCCATGTCGAAGATGACGGCGTCGGGCAGGAACGGCAGCGCAGCGATGGAGGTCATGGAGCGAACAACGTATCCAGATCGGTGGAGGTCAGCAGCCGCCATTGCCCTTCGGCCAGTCCCTGCAGGTCCAGGCCACCAACACGGCTGCGGTGCAGTGCCTGCACGTGGTTGCCTGTGGCAGCGAACATGCGGCGTACCTGATGGTAGCGGCCCTCGTGCAGTACCAGGCGCGCCCTGCGCGGCCCGAGCACCTGCAGTTCAGCCGGCAGCAGGGGCGTCTTCTCCGCTTCCAGCATCAGCGTGCCGCTGGCAAACAGCGCCACCTCGTCACCACGCAGGTCTTCGGCCAGCTCCACTTCGTAAACCTTGGGCAGCTTCGACTTCGGCGAAATGATCCGATGCAGCAGGTTGCCGTCGTCGGTCAGCAGCAACAGGCCGCTGGTCTCACGGTCCAGACGGCCGACGGTGGACAGCACCGGGTCGCGGTCGCGGAAGCGCGGCGGCAGCAGGTCGTAGATCAGGCGGCCCTTGTCCTTGGTCGAGCAGGTGTAGCCGGCCGGCTTGTACATCGCCAGCGACAGGCCCACCGGCGGGTCCAGTGGCTCGCCGTCGACCCGCACCGCTTCATGCGGCACCTGGTCGTCGGCGTACAGCACCTCGCCGTCGGCGTCGGTAACGCGGCCTTCGCGGAACATCCACTGCACCTGCTTGCGGCTGCCGTAGCCGAGGTTGGCGATGTGCTTGACCAGCTTCACCGGGCCTTCCCCTTGCCCTTCACCGCTTCTACCAGCTTGAAGCCATCGCGCTCGGCAACCACGCGCACCGCGCCGAAGCTCTCGTTGAGCGTGTATTCGTAGGGCAGGTGGCGGTTGGCCACCACGTACAGGCGCCCACCCGGGCGCAGCGCCTGCGCGGCCACGGCGATGAAGCGCTGGCCGATGTCCGGGCGGTCCGCACGCGAGGGCGTGTGGAACGGCGGGTTGCTGATGATGACGTCGTAGTCCGGCTCGATACCGGCGGTGACGTCGCGCCACAGGAAGCGCAGCGGCACGGGGCGCGGTGGCGGCGCCAGATTGAGTTCGGCCAGGTCCAGCGCGCGCTTCTCGGCCTCGTACAGGTCCAGCGCGGTGATCTTCGGGCAGCGCTCCAGCAGCTCGCGCGACAGGTAGCCATAGCCGGCACCGAGGTCTGCCGCACGCCCGGCCAGGTCGGCCGGCAGGTGTTCGGCCAGCAGCGCCGATGCCGGGTCGATGCGGTCCCAGGCGAACACGCCCGGACGGCTGAGGAAGCGGCCGCCGACGATCGGCCGCACCGCGTCCAACGCGGCCCAGCGCTTGGCCAGGTCCGCATCGTGCTGGCCCTGCAGCGGTGCGGTCCAGAACACACGGCAGTGGTTCTTGGTCAGGCTGCCGCCAAGGCCGGTCAACTGCTTCAGGTCGCCTTCGCCGGAACGTGCGCCTTCGTTGTTGTGCTGGCAGGCCACGATGCGGCCACCCTCGGCAACCAGCGCCAGAGCACGGGCGAACAGCGCGCGGGCTTCCTCGCGCTGGCGTGGCGGCAGCACCAGCACCAGCGGGTAACGGCCACGGCCGGCAACATCATCCAGCTGCCCGCTGACGGTCCAGCCAGCGGCCTGCTGCAGCGGCTGCGCGAACGGGGCGAAGCTCTGCTCGCAATCCACCTGGCGGCCGCCGGCCTGCTCGCGCAGGGGCCAGCCGTCCCGGGCGCGCAGGAAGGCCACCGGACCCTCCGGCCAGCGCAGGGCACCGCTGGAGAACGGCAGGAACAGGGTCTGCAGGGGGGCGTCGTCGCTGGATGCCATCGGCGCGGGTACTGGAAGCGTGAGGGCCGTCCATTGTACCGGCTTGTCCGGCCCGGCCCCGAACGCCGCTTTGCGAAACTTCAACGTTGCCTTGATGCCGCAGCAACATGCCAGCGCTCAGGGTAGAAGCTCCCCCGCAACCCATGGAGACCCTGCATGCGAGCCTTGTTCGTCGGAGGTGTCGTCGACAACAGTGAAATGGACCTGGAAGGCAGCCATCCCCCCGTGCATTACCCGGAGGATACCGGCGGCGGCCATTCCCGCTATCGCCTGCACCAGGTCGGCCACGGCGCCGATGGCAGCGTGGCCTACGCCGTCTACGGCGCGCCGGACCTGGCAGACGATGAAGTGGCGCGGGTGGCCGAGGAGCGCGCCTATGAACGCAGGTTCGAAGCGACGGCAACCCTGTTCGAGCATTGACCATCGCAGCCACGCATGGCGTGGCTCTACTGATGGAATGACCACCGCGGCCACGCGTGGCGTAGCTCTACAGTAGATCCACGCCATGCGTGGATGCAGCAATCTGCTGCCGTCAGAGCCTCGGCGGCAGCTCGCGGATGCTGGCGATTTCATCCAGCCACACGTGATGCTGCTGCACCGGCGCATCAAGATCGTCCAGCCGCAGCTGGCCATTGCTGCCTTCGTCGCCGGCGTCGTTGCGGTACTGCTGCAGCGTCGGCTGCACCGCAACCGTGCCCAGCAGGCGTCGGCCATCGTGCAGGGTCAGCTGCACCTGGGTCTCCCCGCGCAGCTGCGGCAACAGGGCTTCCAGGTGCGCGATCTGCGCGGGATCGGTATGGATTCGTGGAGCAATACGGGACATCGGCGACCTCCTGAACTGCAGGGTCGCCGATCGTCCGTGAATGCTCAGTGCAGCAGGCTGTCCCCGCGCGTGGCCTGCACGCGTCGCACCACTCCCACCAGCTGCGCCACCGAGTACGGCTTGGCCACATGCTCCTGGAAGCCCGAGGCCAGCGCGCGGCGGCGGTCGTCGGCGCGCGCCAGCGCCGTCACCGCTACCGCCGGCAGCGCTGCCGCGTCCACGCCCAGGTCCTGCCGCAACGTGCTTACCAGGCCATAGCCATCCATGCCCGGCATGCCGATGTCGGTCAGCAGCACCTGGTACTGCAGGTGGCCATTGTCGGCCAGCAGCGCCAGCGCTTCGCCCGCCGAACTGGCGGCGGACACGCTGGCGCCCTGCTCTTCCAGCATGCGCCGCAGGTACTCCAGCACTTCAGGCTGGTCTTCCACCGCCAGCACATGCAGGCCACGCAGCGGGTACGGTTCGACCACCATCGGTTCCAGGATCGGACCGCTGACGACCTCGCGCAGCGGACGCCGTTCGGCATCGGGCAGATGCTGCGGCAGGCGCACGGTGAAGGTGGAGCCGTGACCATGGCCATCACTGGCCGCGCTGACCGAACCGCCGTGCAGTTCGACCAGCTGCTGCACGATGGCCAGGCCCAGGCCCAGACCGCCATGGCGGCGGGTGGTGGTGCCGTCGGCCTGGCGGAAGCGGCTGAACAGATGGTTCAGGAACTCCGGCGCGATGCCGTCGCCGGTATCGCGCACGGTGATCGTCCAATAGTTGCCATCGGCCTGCAGCTGCACGTCGATGCGGCCTTCGGCCGGGGTGAACTTGATCGCGTTGGACAACAGGTTCCAGAACACCTGCTGCAGCCGGGTGGCATCGCCCAGCACCGGGCAGGGCTGTGCCGGCAGCTGCAGGGTGACGTCCAGCGCCTTGCCCTCGGCAACCAGCTCCTGTGCGCCCATCGCTTCGTTCAACTGGTCGCGCAGGTCCAGCACTTCCACTTCCAGCTGCACCTTGCCCAGCAGCATGCTGCTGAGGTCGAGCATGTCCGAGATCAACCGCTTCTGCGCGGTCGCGCTGTTGGCGATCACGCCCAGGCCCTTGTACAGCGGGCTGGTGGAGTCCACGCGCTGCAGCAGCAGTTCGCTCCAGCCCAGGATCGTGGTCAGCGGCGTGCGCAGCTCGTGCGACAGCGTGGCCAGGAACTCATCCTTCAGCCGCGCCATGTTTTCGGCCGCACTGCGCGCGGCACGCTCGGACTGCAGCAGTTCCTCGCGCGCCAGTTCGATCTCGCGACGCTCGGTGACATCCGGGCTGCTGCCGGCCAGGCCGATGAAGCGGCCCATCCGCGAAAAGCGCGGACGTGCGTTCATTTCCAGCCAGCGCCACTGCCCATCGGCACGCCGTGCACGCACCAGCGCATGCATCGAACGCTGCGCCTTCAGTGCTTCCTGCAGTTCATATTCAAATACCGACGCATCGTCGGGATGCACCAAGCCGCGCCAGACATCTTCCGGCACCCGGTTCTCGTCGCCGCCGAAGAACTCGCTGAAGGCACTGTTGACGAAGCGGGCGTGGCCGCGCTCGTCCAGCACCCACACCGGCATCGGCAGGCCATCGGCCAACGCACTGAAACGGGCCTCGCTCTCGCCCAGCTCCACTTCCATCTGCTTGCGCGCGGTCACGTCGAAGAACAGGATGCCGACCTTGTCCTCGCCCGGCTGGCCAACCCGCACAGCATCCACTGCGAACGTGCGCCCGAGTGCACGGGCATCCATCTCGAACTGCGCCGGCCGCCCCGTCCGGGCGACTTCGCCATAGATCCGGAACCAGTCACGTTCGTGGTGCGGCTCCAGCGCGCTCATGCGCTTGCCGCAGGCATCCTTCAGCCCGGTATGGCGCTCGAACGCCTCGTTGACCTCGAGAAAGCGGTAATCGACCGCCTCATCACCGTCGAACAGCACCTGGATCACACAGAAACCTGCGTGGATGCGCTCAAGCACGCCATGGTGCAGGTCGGTTTCGGGCGTCGGCACCATCAAGGGTGAGCGCTCCACAAGGGGCGGCAGTGTAGACAAGGGCGTGGGCAGGAAAAGACCGTATGGAGGTACAGCATCTTCCAGAGTGCGTATTCACAGCGTCAAGCGCCGTCAGTCACGGTTGACGACCATGAATTGGCGGCAACTGTTGACGCATTTGACGCTACTGACCATTGCTGCGGCCCTCCAGCGGGATCACACTCGATCCGAGATCATCATCCTCCCCGCTTCGGGGACGCAGGAGACTGCCATGAAAGGTTCGCTTTCAACCGCCCTGCTGCTGGCCGGCATGCTTGCCGTGGGCAGCGTGGCCGCCGCGCCGCGGACGGTAACCGCGCCCGATGCGCCGCGCGCACTGCAGGCTGATGGCCCGGTCAGCGTGCAATGGAACGATCCGGCGCAATTCACCGAGATCCGGCAGAGCACCAACCGCTTCGAGGCCGAACGCGGGGACTGGGTGCAGCAGCTGGCACGCTACGTACAGACCAGCGCCGCCAAGCCGCTGCAGCCCGGGCAGACGCTGGAGGTGACCCTGGTGGACGTCAAGCGCGCAGGCGACTACGAGCCCTGGCACGGCCCGCGTGGCCGCGACATCCGGATCATGCGCGACATCTACCCACCGCGGATCACCCTGCAGTACACGCTGAAGGACGCCAGCGGGCGCATCATCGATGAAGGCGACGCCCGCCTGAGCGACAGCGGCTACCTGCACAACATCGGCCTGAAGAGCGATACCGATCCGCTGCGCTATGAAAAGCGGCTGATCGATGATTGGGTGAAGCGCCAGCTGACCTCACGCGTTACCGCCGCGCGGTAGGTGTCGACCTTGGTCGACACGCATTCACGGCGCCGACCAGGGTTTGATCCGATCCGGTAGGTGTCGACCTTGGTCGACACGCATTCACGGCGCCGACCAAGGTCGGCAGCTACCAGAGCCGCGCGCAGCGCTGATCCGATCCGGTAGGTGTCGACCTTGGTCGACACACATTCACGGCGCCGACCAAGGTCGGCAGCTACCAGAACCGTGCGCAGCGCTGATCCGATCCGGTAGGTGTCGACCTTGGTCGACACGCATTCACAGCGCCGACCAGGGTCGGCAGCTACCAGAACCGTGCGCAGCGCTGATCCGATCCGGTAGGTGTCGACCTTGGTCGACACACAGGCACAGCGCCGACCAGGGTCGGCAGCTACCAGAGCCGGTCAGTCCTGGTAGACGCGTGCCACGCGCTTGACGCCACAGGGCAGCTGGTAGGCACTGACACCGCAGCGCGGCGCCAGCTCGGACAGCGTCGGCGCCGTACCCCACAGTTCCACCACGCTGCCGACACCGGCCTGCGCATGCGCGGTCAGGTCCACGGTCAGCATGTCCATCGACACGCGGCCGATCAGCCCACCGGGTTGGCCATCGATCAGCACCGGGGTGCCGTTGGGGGCGAACTGCGGATAACCATCGGCATAGCCCAGCGCGACCACGCCCACGCGTGTGCGCGCCTTGGCCACGAAGCGCGCACCGTAGCCGACCGGCTCGCCGGCTTCGATCCAGCGCTCTGCGAACACCTTGGACTGCATCGTCATCACCGGGCGCAGGCGCGCGGTGAGTTCACTGTTGTCCGGCAGCGGATTGGCGCCGTACAGCATCAGGCCCGGGCGTACCCAGTCACTGCGCACGTCCGGCCAGCCCAGCAGCGCCGGCGAATTGCAGATGCTGGTCTCGCCTTCAAGACCATCGATGGCCTCGACGAAGGTCGCGGCCTGCTCTCGGGTACGCTCGCTGTCCAGTTCATCGGCGCGTGCCAGGTGGGTCATCATCACGATGCGTGCCACCTGCGGCAGTGCAGACAGACGTGCGTGCGCGGCGCGGAAACCGGGAACGTCCAGACCCAGCCGGTGCATGCCGCTGTCCAGCTTCAGCCACACCGTCAGCGGCCGCGGGCTGTCGAACGCGACCAGCGCGTCCAGCTGCCACGGCGAACCGACCGAGAACCACAGGTCATGCTCGGCCACCAGCGCCATTTCGCTGGGCTCGAAGATGCCTTCCAGCAGCAGGATCGGCGCACGGATGCCGGCCTGGCGCAGTTCCAGCGCTTCTTCGATGGTGGCCACGCCAAAGCCGTCGGCCTCGCCTTCCAGTGCCTGTGCACAGCGCACCGCACCGTGGCCATAGGCATCGGCCTTGAGGATCGCCAGCGCCTTGCCGCCGCCCAGTTCACGGGCCAGGCGATAGTTGCTGCGCAGTGCGCCCAGGTCGATCAGCGCGCGGGCAGGACGCATGTGCGGTTCTCATGTTGCGGGGCGTGGCGGTACTGGCCGTAGCGGAAGATATCCAGGCCTTCGGTGCTGATCTGCGGCTGGCGCGCGCTCATCAGGTCGGCCAGGTAACGGCCCGAGCCGCAGGCCATGGTCCAACCCAGCGTGCCGTGGCCGGTGTTGAGGAACAGGTTGCGGAACGGCGTGGCGCCGATCACCGGCGTGCCGTCCGGCGTGGCCGGGCGCAGGCCGGTCCAGAACTCGGCCTTGGCCAGGTCACCGCCCTTCGGGTACAGGTCGCGCACCACCAGTTCCAGCGTCTGGCGGCGGCGCGGCGACAGCGACAGATCGAAACCGGCCACCTCGGCCATGCCGCCGACGCGGATGCGGTTGTCGAAGCGGGTCACCGCCACCTTGTAGCTCTCATCGAGGATGGTCGAGGTGGGTGCCATCGCCGGATCGGTGATCGGCAGGGTCAGCGAGTAGCCCTTCAGCGGATACACCGGCAGGCGCATGCCCAGCGGCGCGACCAGTCCCGGCGAATAGCTGCCCAGTGCGACCACGAAGCGGTCCGCGGTTTCCAGCGTGCCGCCGATGCGCACGCCGGTGATGCGGTCGCCGTCGGATTCCATGCCGGTGATGTCCTGGTCGTAACGGAACTCGACCCCCGCTTCGGCCGCCATCTGCGCCAGGCGGCGGGTGAACAGCTGGCAATCGCCGGTCTGGTCGCGCGGCAGGCGCAGCGCACCCACCAGGCCATCGACGTGGGCCAGCGCAGGCTCGGCCTTGATGATGCCGGCGCGATCGAGCACTTCGTACGGCACGCCGTACTGGGCCAGGATCTCGATGTCCTGCGCCGATGCATCGAGCTGCTGCTGGGTGCGGAACAGCTGGGTGGTGCCCAGGTCGCGCCCTTCGAAATCGATGCCGATCTGCGCACGCAGCTCGTTCAGGCAGTCGCGGCTGTACTCGGACATGCGCACCATGCGCGCCTTGTTGATCGCGTAGCGCTCGTGGGTGCAGTTGCGCAGCATCTGCCACAGCCAGCGGTACTGGGCCAGGTCCATGCCCGGTTTGATCGCCAGCGGTGCGTGCTTTTCGAACAGCCAGCCGATGGCCTTCTTCGGCACGCCCGGGGCAGCCCACGGCGAGGTGTAGCCGAAGGACAGCTGGCCGGCATTGGCGAAGCTGGTTTCCAGCGCGGGACCGGGCTGGCGGTCGACGACGGTGACTTCAAACCCGGCCTGTCGCAGGTACCAGGCACTGGTGGTGCCGATCACGCCGCTGCCGAGGACTAGGACTCGCATGGGAATTCTCCAACCCGATCATTCCCTGCATTTGCGTGCGCAGGGGCCATAATCGGGGAAGTATATTCTTCCGTATCCAGATGATTTGCCTGATTTCAGCAATGCAGTCAGGATATTTCCCTGTGATTCATTCCCCGAGCTTGACGCCCATGGCCACCCGTCCCCGCGAGCTGGACAAGATCGACCGCAAGATCCTGCGCATCCTGCAGGCCGAAGGCCGCATTTCCTTCACCGAGCTGGGCGAACGGGTCGGCCTGTCGACCACCCCGTGCACCGAGCGAGTGCGCCGGCTCGAGCGCGAAGCGGTGATCACCGGCTACCACGCGCACCTGGACCCCAGCGCGCTGAAAGCAAGCCTGCTGGTGTTCGTGGAAATCAGTCTGGCCTACAAGTCCGGCGACATCTTCGAGGAGTTCCGGCGTTCGGCGCTGAAGCTGCCCAACGTGCTGGAATGCCATCTGGTGTCGGGCGATTTCGATTACCTGCTGAAGGCACGGATCAGCGAGATGGCGTCCTATCGCAAGCTGCTGGGCAGCACCCTGCTGACCCTGCCGCATGTGCGTGAGTCGAAGAGCTACATCGTGATGGAAGAGGTCAAGGAGACCTGGGCGCTGCCGATTCCGGATTGAACCGACTGACGGCAGCGGGACCAGACCCCGCAACGCGGGCTCTGGCCCCTGGCTGCATCAGCGCTGCTGCGGGTTCTTCATGGAACCCTGTTGCGGATGCTTCTTCTGCTGCTCGTTCGGCTGCTGTTGCTGTTGCTGCTGGCGCTGCTGTTCCTGCGGTGTTTTGCCCTGCTGTTCCTTGCCGGGATGACGGTTCTGCTGGTTGGCCATGATCGTATTCCAAGGGGACGAGGGAAGCGCGACGACAGGGATGCCGGCGCAGGTCCACCGTGGTCCTGGCGCGGTTAATCGCAGGCGAAAAACGGGTGATGCGGGGTGTGCAGGGCGGGGGTTGTTTTCCGGCGTTCATGTGGGTGGCGGGTTTCCTGCCAACGGCTGAGCCCCTCGTGGCTGGGGCCGGGTGCGGTGCTGCGAGTGGGCCGGGCGGGTGGGGTCAGGCAGGGACGCCGTGAACCCGTCCCTGGGGCTTGGCCGCGGCATCCATGCCGCGGACACCCCGCCTGACCCCACCCGCCCGGCCTCTGACAGGTTCATGCGGGCGCCAGCCACGGAAAAAGAAAAAGAGCGACAGCGGGTCGCTGCGCTCTCTTTGGGTTGCGCGATCGGTTGCGGGCGCTGGGGTCAGCGCTTGATCTGCTGGCCGTCGCCGGTCGGTACGCTGTCGTAGTAGCGGCCGGTGCGCGAGTCGAACACGCGGTTGGGGCCGACCGGTTTGACGCCGGGAACGATGCGGCCGTTGCGGTCGTAGACCTTGTCCGGCAGCGCCGGTGCGGGCGTGGGGGTCACCTGGGCCGGGCCGGTCGATCGGATCGGCTGTGCCGGCTGCGGCGAGGGCAGCACCTGCGGCTGCGGGCGCGACGCCTGCGGTGGCGGGGCGTCAGGCGACGGGGCCACCGTCGCGCTGCTGCGGGTGGCGGTCGGACTGCCGGTGGGAACCTGCGCCTGGGCAAGCAGAGGCAACAGGGCCGACAGCAACAGGACTAGGCGGGGTTTCATCGTGCGCTCCAGGGTGGGCCACCCTTACCCTGCGCCTGCCCCTGTGTGCCGGCCATGAACGGCCATCACACTTGCAAGGGTGTGCCGACACCCCCACGTCTGCTGGCATCCCAGGCCACAACCCCACGGAGAGCCGGCATGAGCGCTTTCGATCTGACGCCCCCCACCGCCACCCAGACCGACGCCCTGGTCGCCGGGCTCAGCGCCGAGGAGCGCCGCGTGCTGCTGCAGCACGGCACCGAGGCGCCGTTCTGCGGGGTGTTCCTCGACAACAAGCGCGAGGGCGTCTACTGCTGCCGGCTGTGCGCCCTGCCCTTGTTCCGCTCCAGCACCAAGTTCGATTCGGGCACCGGCTGGCCCAGTTTCTTCGCCCCGTTCGACCCGTCGCACGTGCGCGAGATCCGCGACACCAGCCATGGCATGGTCCGCACCGAGATCACCTGCGCCCGCTGTGGCAGCCATCTGGGCCACGTGTTCCCGGACGGTCCGCCGCCCACCTACGAGCGCCACTGCCTGAACTCGGTCTCACTTTCATTCACCGGCAACGGCGAGCCGTGGCCCGATCCGCTGCAGCGTGGCGGCGCGGAGGCCGGCGTGGCGGGCTGACACGCGCCGCAATGCCCCGCTGACCGACTTCACAGAATTCCCTCTTCAGAAACACCGGTGTCAGGCCGACAAGGAGATATCCCCCCTCCTTGCGTCGCGCCATGCTCATCATCGTTGGATTCCTGGTCGTCATCATCAGCGTGCTGGGCGGCTACCTCGGCGCACACGGCCGCCTTGGGGCGCTGTGGCAGCCCTACGAACTGGTCATCATCGGCGGTGCCGCGCTGGGTGCGTTCCTGGTCGGCACCCCGGCCAAGACGGTCAAGCAGACGCTGCAGGCCATGGTCGGCGTGTTCAAGGGCCCGCGCTACAAGCAGCAGGACTACATCGATGTCCTCAGCCTGGTCTACGAACTGCTCAACAAGGCCCGCCGTGAAGGCTTCATGGCGCTGGAAGACCACGTCGAGCGCCCGGCCGAAAGCGCGCTGTTCGGCAACTATCCGAAGGTACAGGCCGATCACCACCTGATCGACTTCATCACCGACTGCCTGCGCCTGATGATCGGCAGCAACATCGAGCCGCATGAGCTGGAGCCACTGCTGGAGCTGGAGCTGGAAAAGCACCACGCCGAAGCGATGGCGCCGTCGCAGGTGCTGACCAAGGTCGCCGACGGCCTGCCCGGTTTCGGCATCGTGGCGGCAGTGCTGGGCATCGTCATCACCATGGGCTCGATCGGCGGCGACATCGTCGAAGTGGGTGGCCACGTGGCCGGCGCGCTGGTCGGTACCTTCCTCGGCATCCTGCTGGGCTATGGCTTCGTCGGCCCGATGGCCTCGGCGATGGAAGCCCGTGCCGAGCAGGACAGCCGCATCTACGAGTCGGTGAAGACCGCCCTGCTGGCCTGCCTGCGCGGCTACAACCCGAAGATCGCGCTGGAGTTCGCCCGCAAGACGCTGCCGTCGAACGTGCGCCCGGCGTTCTCCGACTTCGAGCAGCACCTGAAGACGGTCAAGTAAGCCATGGCCGAGACCAAGCCCACCGTCATCGTCCGCCGGGTCAAGAAGGCCGGCCACGCTGCCCACCATGGCGGTTCGTGGAAGGTGGCCTATGCCGACTTCGTGACCGCGATGATGGCCTTCTTCCTGGTGCTGTGGCTGATGGCCAGCACCAGCAAGCCCGAGCGCGCGGCCATTTCCGAGTACTTCCGCAACCCCAGCCCGCTGGTCGGCTCCAGCGCGACGCCGGCGCCGGGCATGGCCGGGCCGGGCGGCGCCAGCACCTCGATGATCAAGCTCGGCGGCGCCACCGATGTTTCGCGCGGCAACAGCAACGATCCCTTCCAGAACCAGCAGAAGTCGATACCGCAGCCGGTGGACGAGCAGCAGCGCGACAAACAGCAGCTGGAAGCGCTGATGAAGGAACTGCAGGAAGCGATCAGCCGCAGCCAGGCGCTGGAACCGTTCAAGGACCAGCTGCTGCTGGACCTGACCCCGGAAGGCCTGCGCATCCAGATCGTGGACAAGCAGAACCGGCCGATGTTCGACCTCGGCAGCGCCACCCTGAAGCCGTACACGCAGCAGATCCTGCACGAGCTGGCCGAGTACCTGAACCACGTGCCGAACCGGATCAGCCTGACCGGCCACACCGACATCACCGCCTATTCGGCTGCACGCGGTTACGGCAACTGGGAACTGAGCGCCGACCGCGCCAATGCCGCGCGCCGCGCGCTGATCGATGGCGGCCTGGAAGACAGCAAGATCACCCGCGTGGTCGGCCTGTCTTCGTCGGTGCTGTTTGACAAGGCCGATCCGCAGAACCCGATCAACCGCCGCATCAGCATCGTGGTGATGACCAAGGCCGCCGAGGAAGCTGCGCTGGCCGGCGCCGGGCCGCAGGTGGGCCTGTCGGCAACCACCGTGGACCCGGACGTGCAGGCCGCGCAGGGTGAGGCCGGGGTCGGATCCCGTTCCGCAGGAAAGGGCGCTGCCCCCTGACCCGTCTTCGCCGGGCATGGCCCGGCGAGCGCCCATCCGGACACACCAGGGTAGCGCCGGGCCATGCCCGGCGAGCGCGCATCCGGACGCACCAGGGTAGCGCCGGGCCATGCCCGGCGAGCACGCATCCGGACACACCGAGGTAGCGCCGGGCCATGCCCGGCGAGCGCGCATCCGGACGCACCAGGGTAGCGCCGGGCCATGCCCGGCGAGCGCGCAGCGCGGCACCCAGTACAATGGCGGTCTTTCCGACTCCAGGTGATCACACCCCCATGTCCAAGTTGTCCAAGGCCAAGCGCGACAAGCGCAAGAAGCAGCAGACCAAGCGTCCGTTCCTCCGTCTGAACGCCCAGCAGCAGGTGCAGAACCATGCCGTGCTGGTCAACGAAGACGGCCAGGCCGTGGCCGCCATCGGCCTGCAGGGCCGCGAGTGGCTGCTGGCCATCGGCGGCCAGACCATGGGCAACGCCGACAACCCGGTGCCGATGCTGGCCATGCTCAAGCACCTGTCCAACGTGCAGGAAGCCGAAGGCCGCAAGGTCACCTTGGAATATTCCGAGCTGATGCAGAAGCTGCTCGACACCCTGGCCGAAGAAGCGGGCCAGACCGCCGAGGAATACCTGGACAAGCTGGTGGCCGAGTTCGCCAGCGAGCAGGCTGAAGATGCAGCCGCTGAAGGCGAAGCTGCCGATGAAGCGGCTGCAGACACTGCCGGCGCCGAAGGCGCTGCCGACGCCGAGGCCACTCCGGCCGCCGACGCCGACGGCAAGCCGCAGGCCTGATCCGGCGGCGGCGGTGTCGGTCTACGTCGATGACGCGGTGCATCCCTGGCGCGGTCAGCGCTGGGCGCACCTGATGGCCGATACCCTGGCCGAGCTGCACGCGATGGCGGCGCAGCTCGGCATTCCTCCACGGGCCTTCCAGAACAAGGCCAGCGGGGCGCATTACGATGTCACCGCCGAGCTGCGTGCGCAGGCACTCGCGCTGGGTGCGGTCGCCATTTCCCGGCATGTGGACCGGGCGCAGGTGAAGGCGGTGATCGCCAACGCCAGGGCGCAGTACCAGCCCTAGGCTGGTACTGGTGGCACCGGGCCGCGCCCGGCGAGCGCGCAGCGCGGCGGGAAGCCGCCGGGCATGGCCCGGCGCTACCGGTGAATCTCAGAACGGGTCGCTGCCCAGGCGCACTTCCACGTTCAGCAGCGAGCACAGCGCCAGCAGGGCGTCGTCATCGCGGGTCAGCGCCATCCAGCCACTGAAGCCGTCGTTGCCGGCATCCACGCTCCACAGCGTGTAGTTGTGCTCGCGCAGGCGGTCGAAGGCGGTGCTCATCAGCTGCACCCCATCCAGGTCCGCGGCGAAATCCTCGTCGTCCAGGTCGCCGCCCCAGTCCAGCTGCAGGTTGAAGCGCGCCGACAGCTCGTTCACCGCCGACTGCAGCGAGTCGAAGTCATCACGCTCGACTTCGAAGCCGGACTGCCAGGCGATGGCCGTGAACAGCGCCGGCAGCCAGTCGCTGTCGGCTTCCAGCGGCTGGCCGTCCTCGGCCAGATGCTCGCGCCAGCGGTTGAACTGCTGCAGGGCCAGCTCTTCGTCGCCGGGATTGATCAGCACGAGCAGGTTCCAGACCCGCGCCTCGAAGTCGTCCTCGTCGAAATCGTGGGCGTCTTCCTCGAAGTCGAAATAGTCGCTGTTGTCAGGCATGGCGGAACGTCCTCGGGAGCAGGGGGGCATTCTACGGTTTATCCTGTACCGCTGAAGCCGGCCGTGGTGGCCGTCACTGTGAATGAAGCGATGAGCGATACCCCTCCCGACCACCTGGCGATCAACCCGGCCAGCCCCTTCCACGATGCGCAGGCCCTGGAGCGCGGCGTCGGCGTGCGCTTCAACGATGTCGAGCGCGACAACGTCGAGGAATACTCGGTCAGCGAAGGCTGGATCCGCGTGCAGGCCGGCAAGGCCCGTGACCGTCGCGGCAACCCGATGACCATCAAGGTCAAGGGCAAGGTCGAGGCGTATTTCCTGGACCAGAAGCCGGAGTAAGGGCTGAAAGGTGTGCGGACCAAGGTCCGCACCCACCGGCAGCCGCCGCCGGGCTGATCCGGCACTGCCGCTGTACGGTCACTCGCGCTTGCGCGATTCCAGCAGGTCGAGGTTGCGGATCAGCCGCCGTGCGATCTCGTCCGACACCACGCCGCGGCGGGTCAGCCTGAACAGTTCCTCGCGTTCGGCATTGAGGCCGGCGCTGCGCAGCTGGCGATAGCCCATCTCCATCCGGTTCACCTTCTCCGGGTCCACGTCGGGGTTGTCGCGGTCCAGATGCCGCTGATAGAGCAGGCTCACCCGCGATGCGGCGTCGTTGTACAGCTGCACGTTCTCGGTGTTCTGGTTCAGCACCAGCTGCTGGCGCATGCGCTCCACGCCCGCCAACGCGGCCTTCGAGGACAGCTTGCGGGCGAGATCCTCTTCCTTGCGCTCACCCGAATCGGCCGGCAGCTGCAGGCCCTTCAACAGCTGCGGCAGCGCCACGCTGGCGCCGACCAGCGAGCACAGGATCACCGCAGCAGCCAGGAAGATCACCAGGTCGCGTGCCGGGAACGGGCTGCCATCGGGCAGGAACAATGGCAGCGTCAACACGCCGGCCAGGGTGATCGCACCACGCACACCCGCCACCGAGGTGGCCACCACGATGCGCCAGTTCGGTGCCTCGCCACGCTCCAGGCCGCGCCGGCGCGCACGCAGCAGGTTCCAGCGCAGCGACAGCCACACCCACAGCAGGCGCAGCGCGATCAGCGTCGCGTTGATCACCAGCACGTACACCAGCAGCCACCACGCGCTCTGGTGGCCGCTCTCGTTCATGGTGGTGGTGGCGCGTTCGACGATGCCCGGCAGCTGCTCGCCCAGCAGCACGAACATGATGCCGTTGAAGCTGAACTGCAGCATGTTCCAGACGCCGGCGCGCTGCACGCGCATGCTGCCGGAGACACGGCCGGTCATTTCCACGTAGCTCATCGAAATACCTGCTGCGACCGCAGCGAGGATGCCCGAAGCATTGATCTCTTCGGCCAGCAGGTACGCCGCGAACGGGATCAGCAGGTTGACCAGCATCGCCGCGCCCGGCTCTTCGCCGAAACGGCGCCACAGCCAGCGCTGGAACGTGGACACGCCCAGGGTGACCGCCACGCCGACGGCCAGGCCGGCCACCGCCACCCACACGAAGGTCAGCGAGGCGGTCGCCAACGAGAAGGTACCGGTCATCACCGCCGCCACCGCGAAGCGGAAGCAGACCAGGCCGGAGGCATCGTTGAGCAGCGACTCGCCTTCCAGGATGTGCATCAGGCGCTTGGGAATCGGTGCCTTGGCAGCGATCGCGCCGACCGCCACAGGATCGGTCGGTGACACGATCGCGGCCAGCGCGAAACACACCGCCAGTGGCATCACCGGAATCATCCAGTGGATCAGCAGGCCCGCGCCGATCACGGTGAACACCACCAGCCCGAACGCCAGTTCGAGGATCGCGCCCTTGTCGCGGAACAGGCCCTGCTTGGGAATGCGCCAGCCATCGAGGAACAGCAGTGGCGGCAGGAACAGCAGGAAGAACACTTCCGGTTCCAGTGCATGGCCGCGGTTGAATACCCCGGCGATCACCGCGCCGAGGCCGATCTGCACCAGCGGCAGCGGCAACGAGAATGGCAGGACGCGAACCAGGTAACCGCTGGCGACAACGGCCACCAGCATCGCCAGGACGACTTCGATGGTGTGCATGCTTCTTCCACAGGAGCGGCGCGTGGGGCCGGAAAAACCGGAGTGCGCCGGGGGACGGGAAAAAACTTAACACAGCAGGCCGCCACTGCGGCCAGCCATCTGAATGCGCGTCAGGACCGCGACAGCAAGCGCCGCCCGATCCAGGCCGGCGTGCTGGCCACGTCGTCATGCAGCACTGCCCACCGGCCCTGCACGTGTCCTTGTGCAGGGCGTTCCAGCCCTGGCAGCAGTGGCCGGGTCACGCCGCGGCCCGAGCGCGGTCGTCACCCTCGAAGCGGTAGAGGTCCATCGCCAGGAAGCCGGCATCGACACCCGCATCGATGCGCTTGGCACCGAAGCCACCCTCCCCCGCCGCACCCATCGCAAAGTACAGCGGCAGCAGATGCTCATCGGTGGGATGCGCACGCTCGGCAAACGGTGCCTGTCGGCGGTAGTCGAACAGGGCGTCGCGGTCATTGGCGGCCAGCCGCTGCTCCACCCAGTCGATGAAGGGGCGCACGTAGGGCGCTTGCTTGCCGTCCTGGTAGTGGCCCCAGTCGTGCAGGTTGTGGGTGATGCTGCCCGAACCGATCAGCAGCACGCCCTGTTCGCGCAGCGGCGCCAGCGCACGGCCCAGCGCGAACTGATGCTGCGGGCCCAGCATCGGCTGGATCGATACCGGCACCACCGGGATGTCGGCCTGCGGGTGCAGCAGGCGCAGCGGCACCCACGCGCCGTGGTCGAGGCCACGTTGCGGATCGAGTGCCACCGGCAGGCCGGCGGCGGCGATGCGGCCCGCCACCTCTTCAGCCAACGCCGGATCACCGGGCGCCGGGTACTGCAGCGCGAACAGTTCGCGTGGGAAGCCACCGAAATCGTGGAGGGTGGGCGGCTGCGGATGGCTGCCGACCAGCGGCTGCCGGGCCAGCCAATGCGCCGAGGCGATGACGATCGCACGCGGCGTCGGCAGGTCGCGGGCCAGCTCGGCCAGCCGCACGCCGACCTGGCCCGGATGCAGGGCGGTCATCGGCGAGCCGTGGGAGATGTACAGCGAAGGCAGGCGGGACATGATCTTCTCCAATCACAGGAACAGACAGCGGGCCGGGGGACGTTCAGCGCGAACGCAGGGTCCAGCGGCCATCGCCCAGCAGGAACAGCACGACCAGGGCCAGCGCCCAGAACGCCGGGTATTCCCAGCCACCGCCGGCATTGGCGAAGCTGAAACCGTTGGCGCCGTGCACCGTCACGATGGTGCCCAGCAGCAGCGGCACACCGAGCAGGCCGATCCAGCGCGCGTAGATGCCGAGCAGCAGCGCTGCGGAAATCGCCAGTTCAACGGCGATGGTGAGGTAGCCCAACACGCCGGGCAGGCCCAGCGACTCGAAGAAGGCCGCGGTACCTGCCGGTGTGAACACCAGCAGCTTGGTCAGCGCATGGACCAGGAACAACACGCCCAGGGCCAACCGCAGCAGGGTCGCGGCATACGGGGCGAGCGGGGACAGGGGGGCGGCGGTAGCGTTCATGGGGTACCTCGGCAGGGATAGGGCACAGGTTATTGCGCCCTCCATTGCCGATAAATACGATGGATCGACCGTATTTATTTCATAAGGCGCAACAATGGACACCCTGGATGCCATGCGCGTGTTCGTCGCGGTGGTCGAACGCAACGGCTTCAGCGCCGCCGCACAGGCGCTGGACATGTCCACGGCCGGTGTCACCCGCCAGGTCGCTGCACTGGAAAAGCGCCTGTCCACCCGCCTGCTCCACCGCACCACCCGCCGGGTCAGCCCGACCAGCGCCGGTGCCGCCTACTACGCGCAGTGCGTGCGCCTGCTGGCCGAGTTCGATGCGCTTGAGGCCAGCATCGGCGCACAGGCGCTGGAGCCGTCCGGCACGCTGCGCATCAACGCACCGGTCAGCTGGGGCATCGCCCGCCTCGGTCCGTTGCTGGCCGGATACCGCGAGCGCTTCCCACAGGTCGAACTGGATCTGGCGCTGTCCGACCGCCTGGTGGACATGGTCGAAGAAGGCTACGACGTGGCCATCCGCATCACCCGCGAACCGGGCCCGAGCCTGATCGCGCGACGCCTGGGCCAGTCGCGGATCAGCCTGTGTGCCGCACCGGCCTACCTGGCCGCACACGGAACACCGCAGGCCCCCGAGGATCTGCAGACCCACGCCTGCCTCGGTTACAGCTACTGGGCCGCCGGCGACCACTGGCCCCTGCAGGGACCGGGTGGCGAAGTGAAGGTTGCAGTGACCACCCTGCTGCGTGCCAACAATGGCGACGTCCTGCGCGAAGCGGCGATTGCCGGCATGGGCGTGATCCTGCAGCCGGACTTCCTGTTGCACGAGGCGCTGGCCGATGGCCGCCTGGTGCGCATCCTGCCCGGATGGGAAGCTGAGCCGATCGGCATCTTCGCCGTCTACACCAGCCGCAGCCATCTCGCCCCAAGGTGCGCAGCTTCATCGACTACCTGGTGGAACGCGGGGTGTAAGCGCGCGTCCGCCGGGCATGGCCCGGCGCTACCAGCGGCGCGCCCATGACACGGTAGCGCCGGGCCATGCCCGGCGAAGCGCGAAGCACGCCCATGACACGGTAGCGCCGGGCCATGCCCGGCGAGCGCGAAGCGCGCCCATGACACGGCAGCGCCGGGCCATGCCCGGCGAAGCGCGAAGCGTGGCCTAGGCGACCACCTCATCCAGCTGCGCGATGATCTTTTCCAGCGGTGCCGGCCGCCCCAGCAGGTAGCCCTGCACCTGGTCGCAGCCATGCGCGGCCAGCCAGTCAAGCTGTCCCGGCGTCTCCACGCCCTCGGCGATGATCGTCAGCCCCATGCTGTGGCCCAGCGACAGCAGTGCCCGGCAGATCGACGCGTTGCGCGGATTGGTCTCCACGTCGGCGACGAAACTGCGATCGATCTTCAGGACGTCCAGCGGCAGGTGCTGCAGGTAGGACATGCTCGAGTAGCCGGTACCGAAATCGTCCAGCGACACGCGGATGCCCTGCTCGTGCAGGCGCTGCATGGTCTGCATCGCCTGTGCCGGCTTGCGCATCAAGCTGCTCTCGGTCAGCTCCACGTGCAATGCACCACGGGCCAGGCCGAAATCCTGCTGCGCGCGGGCGAACTCGGCCACCAGATCGCTGTTGAAGAACTGCACCGCCGACACATTGACCGCGATCGACAGCTCGCCCCAGCCGGCTTCGACCAGACGCCGCTGCGCCTGTGCCGCCGCGCGGATCACCCAGCGCCCCAACGCCAGGATCAGGCCGGTGTCCTCGCACAACTGGATGAACTCGCTGGGCGGGATGAAGCTGCCGTCGGCCTGCGGCCAGCGCAGCAGGGCTTCCAGTGACGCCGGGCTGCCATCGCTGGCGTGCCGGATCGGTTGGAAGTACAGCTGGAATTCGTTGTCGATGGCCGCGTGGATGCGCCCGGCCAGGCGCAGGCGGTCGGCCAGGCGGATGGTCACCGCCGCATCGAACCAGGCCACCACGTTGCCTTCGGCGCGGGCCGCGTGCGCCGCCTGCGCGGCCATGCCGATCGACTGTTCGGCACTGTGGCCTGCATCGGCGTCATGTACGGCCACACCAATGCGGGGTTCGAACTGGTGCAGCGAATCCTGGCCGCGCATCGGTGCCGAGACGATCTGCAGCAGATCGTCCAGCACGCGCTGGGTGTTGTGTTCCGGCGCGATCGCCAGCACGAAATCCTCCGCCGGCTGGAACGCCAGCAGGCCGAAGCGCGCGCCCAGCCCGCCCAGGCGCGAGGCCATCGACTGCAGTACCGCATCACCGATCTCGCGGCCCAGCGTATCGGCCACCAGCTGCAGCCCGCGCAGCTGCACATAGGCGATGGTGTAGGCGCCAGCCTGCTCGTCCAGCTGTTCGCTCAGTGCGCGCACGTTGAGCAGGCCGGTGGCCGGGTTGTGGCGTGCGTGATAGGCCAGGTCGCGTTCGTAGGCCAGCCGCTCGCTGACATCCTCGGCCAGCACCAGGCACGCGGGCTGGCCATCGAAATCCAGCTGCGACAGGTGCACGCGCACTTCGAACACCGTGCCATCCTTGCGCTGGTGCAGGCGCACCGCAGCGTCCTGCAGTTCACCATTGCGCACCTGCGCGATCGCGCCCTTGACCTCGTCCCAGCCCTCGCGTGGGCGGATGTCGAGGATGCTCATCGCCAGGAATTCGTCGCGGCTGTAGCCGTACTGCTGCACGGCCGCCTCGTTGACCTCGATGAAGCGCAAGGTGTCCGGATCGAACACCCAGAATGGCGCGGGGTTGCGATCGAACAACAGGCGGAAGCGGCGTTCAACCTGGCGCATCTGCTCGCGTGCCTGGTAGCGCTCGCTGAGGTCGGTCAGTGCGCCGATCATGCGCCGCTGCCGGTCGGCCACCGCCACCCGCTGGCCGCGCGCGGCGACCCAGCGCACGGCACCACCGGGCAGCACCAGGCGGAATTCTTCGTCGAGTACTGCGCTGCCGGCGAAGGCCTGGTCGAAGGCCTGCTGCATGCGTGCGCTGTCATCGTGGTGCACGCGGGCGAAGAATTCGGCCACCGGCAGCGCATCGGTCTGCACGCCGAAGATCTCGCGCGCCAGCGGCGACCAGCGCAGCAGCGCAGCGTCTTCGTCGACGTACCAGGTGCATACGCGGCCCACCTGATGGGCCAGGCGCAGCTCGGCGTGGCCGGTGCGCAGTTCTTCGGCCATCGACTGCTGCCGGTGGGTGCTGCGGCGCACCGCGTACAGCAGCACCAGCAGCAGCGCCACGTAGGCCAGCATGATGGCGATCGCCGCCTGCAGATACGGCCACCACGGCGCCAGCACGTCTTCGTCGGCCAGGCCGACCTGCACCGCCAATGGACTGCGCTCAAGGGTGCTGATGGTGGAGATGCGCGGTATCTGGTCCACCGCGCCGGGAATGCTGCCCAGTTCGACCACTGCCTGCCGGCCCAGCAGCGTGCGTGCCGGCAGCGTGTAACGGCGGCCGACGGTGCCGTGCGGATCGGGGACACGGGCCAGCATGTAGCCATCGGCGTCGCTGATCGAGGCCAGGCCACTGGGCCCCACATCCAGACCGCCCACGATCCGCTGCAGTTCGCCGCAGCGCAGCCGTGCCAGCAGCCAGCGATCGCCAGCCATCGGCAGCGCCAGCGGCACCACCCAGCCACCGTCGCTGGCACGCTGCGGCGGCCCGATGTACAGCGCGCTTCCCTGCCCCCGTCGCTGCGGATCGGTCCACAGTGGCAGCTGCAGGTCGCCCTTGCCGGCGATCAGGGCGCGGCCATAGGTATCGAGCACGACGATGCTGTGCAGTTCGGCGTGCCGGCGCAGCACGCCGGCCATGGCGGCGTCCACCAGCGCAGGCGCCTGCGCAGGCACCGTGCGGAACAGCTCGGCCGCATCGGCGGCGATGCCGGCCATCGCCCGTTCCAGGTTGCGCAGCTCCAGTGCCAGCAGGCGCTCGCTGCCTATCGCCAGCGCCCGGCTCTGCCGCTGCGCGGCTTCCAGCCGGCGCTGGTAATCGTTGGCCAGCATCGCGGCCAGGCCGGCCGCCAGCAGCACGCCCAGCACTACGCCGCCCCAGGTAATGGCACGCAACGGCCGGGCCAGCGCGTGTCTCAGCGCCGGCATCGGTCGGTCTTCCCTGTGCAGTCGGCTGGCTTCATGCGCGAACGATTCCTCCACATCCCCGACCTCAACGGCCGGCGGACGCCATTCTTGACGCCTCGACCCGTCCTGCATGCGCCCTCCCCCAGGTGCTGCAGACATCCAGCCCGCAGCATGCACCACGCCAGTGACCGCGTGAAGATCGCTGCGGCGTGTTCAGCCAGATCACGCACAATGCTGGCCTTGCCGAGCACGTCCAGCCGGCCCGCAGCGGATTAGACTTGGAGTTTTCCGCCGCAAGAGAAGTCCATGTCCAAGCTGCGCCGCCCCACCCTGGCACTGGCCATCGTTGCCAGCCTGTCCCTGGCCGCCTGCGACCGCCCGGCCGATCCGGCCGCCGGCACCGCCGCACCGGCCGAGGCGACCCCTGCTGCCGCCAAGCCGATGCTGGGCAGCTTCGGTTTCGATGCCAGTGGCATGGACCGCAGCATCGCCGCCGGTGACGACTTCTTTGGTTTCGCCAACGGCAGCTGGGTGAAGAACACCGAAATTCCGGCCGACCGCTCGCGCTTCGGCAGCTTCAACGTGATTGCCGAGAAGACCCAGGCCGACACCCGCGCGATCCTGGAAGGCGCTGCCGGCAACGCCCAGGCCAGCGGCGAAGACAAGCTGATCGGCGACTACTACGCCGCCTACATGGACGAGGCCGGCATCGAGCAGCGCGGTCTGGCACCGGTGCAGCCGCAGCTGAAGAACATCGATGCGATCGCCGACAAGGCCGGCCTGGCCCGCGCCCTCGGCGGCGACGTGCGCGCCGACGTCGACCTGCTCAATGCCACCAACTTCTACACCGACCGCCTGTTCGGCCTGTGGGTGTCGGTGGACCTGCTGCAGCCGGACCGTACCGCGCCGTACCTGGTGCAGGGCGGCCTGGGCATGCCGGACCGCGATTTCTACCTGGGCGGTGGCCGCATGGCCGACCTGCGCAAGCAGTACCAGGCCTACATCGCGCAGGTGCTGCAGCTGGCCGGCGTGGCCGACCCGGCCGGCAAGGCGCAGCGCATCCTCGCCCTGGAAACGAAGATCGCCCAGGCGCATGCCACGCAGGAAGAAACAAATGACGTGACCAAGGGCGCCAACCCCTGGACCCAGGCCGACTTCAACGCCAAGGCCCCGGGCATGGACTGGGCCGCGTTCCTGGACGCCGCCAAGCTTGGCCAGCAGCAGGACTTCATCGTGTGGCAGCCCAAGGCCGTGGCCGGCCTGTCCAAGCTGGTGGCCACCGAGCCGCTGGATGCCTGGAAGGACTACATGACCTTCCACGCGCTGGACCGCGCCGCTGCCTACCTGCCGAAGAAGTTCGCCGACGCGCGCTTCGCCTTCCACGGCACCGCGCTGAGCGGTACGCCGCAGCAGAGCGACCGCTGGAAGCGTGCCGTGGATGACGCCAACCATGCCGTCGGCGAGGCCATCGGCAAGCGTTACGTCGAAAAGCACTTCGATGCCAGGACCAAGGAACGTGCCGATGAGATGGCCAAGAACATCATCGCCGCCTTCGCCAAGCGCATCGATGCACTGGCCTGGATGTCACCGCAGACCAAGGCCAGCGCCAAGGCCAAGGTGGCCGGCCTGACCGTGGGCATGGGCTATCCGGACAAGTGGCGCGACTACACCGGCCTGGACATCCGTCGTGATGATCCGCTGGGCAATGCGCAGCGCGCCGAGCTGTTCGAGTACCAGCGCAACATCGCCAAGCTGGGCAAGCCGGTCGACCACAGCGAGTGGGCGATGCTACCGCAGACCATCAATGCGATGAACGTGCCGCTGGAAAACCGCCTGGTGTTCCCGGCGGCGATCCTGCAGCCGCCGTTCTTCGACGGTGCCGCCGACGACGC
The DNA here is from genome assembly GCF_003428825.1 of Stenotrophomonas sp. G4. Lineage (NCBI taxonomy): Bacteria > Pseudomonadati > Pseudomonadota > Gammaproteobacteria > Lysobacterales > Lysobacteraceae > Stenotrophomonas > Stenotrophomonas sp. G4. Next base: position 552,476 of record NZ_CP031741.1, on the reverse strand, counting down.
AGTGAACTACGGTGCGATCGGCGCGGTGATCGGCCACGAAATCAGCCATGGCTTCGACAACGCCGGTGCGTTGTTCGACGACACCGGCAAGCTGCACAACTGGTGGACGGCCGAAGACCTCAAGCAGTTCAACGCAGCCGGCGATGCACTGGCCGCGCAGTTCAGCAGCTACGAGCCGTTCCCGGGTGTACATGTGAACGGCAAGCTGACGCTGGGCGAGAACATCGCCGATGTCGCCGGCCTGGGTACCGCCTACGACGCCTACCAGCTGTCGCTGCAGGGCAAGCCGGGCCAGACCCTGGAAGGTTTCACCCCGGACCAGCGCTTCTTCCTCGGCTTCGCCCAGGCCTGGCGCAGCAAGAGCCGCGAGCAGGCGCTGCGCAATTCGCTGTTGACCGACGTGCATGCACCGGGCCAGTTCCGCGCGTTGACGGTGCGCAACATCGATGCCTGGTACCCGGCGTTTGAAGTCAAGGAAGGCCAGAAGCTGTACCTGGCCCCGGACAAGCGGGTCAAGGTGTGGTGATGTAACGCAGACGGGCGCCGAAAGGCGCCCGTTTTATTTCCATGGGTAGACGCCAACCTTGGTTGGCGTTCTTCCGCCATCCACGCATCGCATGGATGGGAACCGCGGCAAAGCGCACCGACCAAGGTCGGCGTTTACCGGGGCAATGCCGGCCACTCGCGCAACGATTCCACCGGCACATCCACGCGGGCGCAGGCGCGGCTGGCCAAGCCATCGGGCAGCGCGCGGCGGAACAGCGGCGCCATGCCCTGCATCAGCTTCGCCGAAGCTGCGGCCTGCGCACGCTGGCGCGTGCTGCGCTCGAGCATGCCCTCAGCCCAGTCCGGCAGCAGCGCGGCACCGGCACCGAGGAATATCTCGCGCGACAGGCCGGGCACCGGCACCGGCAGGCGCACGCCGGACAGCACCTGCAGCACTTCGCGTGAGCGTTCGTCCACCACCAGCTCCGGCTGCCGTGCACAGAAATACGCATCCACTTCCGCTGCACTGCGTGGTACGTCCACCGCGCCCAGCGCTTCGGCCACGCAGCGGTACTCGTCGTAATAGCGGTCGGCGATCGCGGCAGGCACCTCGCGCCCGTAGCGGCGATAGCCCTGCAGGAAGCCGTAGGCCTCGGTCACGTGCACCCACGTCAGCAGGTGCGGATCATCGGCGGCATACGGCTCACCCTGCGCGGTATGCCCGCGGACCTGCGCGTGGATGCGCCGCACCTTGGCCACCAGCGCTTCCACCTCGCGCGCCGGCGCGTAGCTGGTGCCGGCCACGAAAGCAGTGGTACGGCGCAGGCGGCCGACCAGGTCCTGGCGGAAATTGGAATGATCGTAGACACCGGCCAGCGCGCGCGGATGCAGCGTCTGCAGCATCAGCGCACACAGACCGCCGGCCAGCATCGAGGGCAGCTCAGCGTGCATCCGCCAGGTCACGCTGTCCGGCCCGAACCAGCCGGGATCGCCCAGTGGATGGTCGTAGTCGATGCCGCTCTGGCCACGCGGAAACGCATCCAGGACCCAGCGCCGGATCGGCGCGGTGACGGGGCGGGAAAGACGGTGCAGCAAGGGCGGCATCACGGGTCCAGATCGGCGGAGGGACGGACCGCGTCCTGCGCGGTTCCCCCCGATTCTGGTCGATCACGACCGGCACAGCGAGCCCATCCGCTCAGCGTCGGTTTCATGTGCGCGCGCAGCACATTTCACCCTGCGACATCCTGTCGCAGGCCACGCGAGCAATGCTGCGTCGCAACAATATTCACCTGTTCAGGCTGAGCCCTTGTGCCGCGTGGCCTTGAGGCCATTGCACCGCTCGCTGGAAGTGCTAGAACTGAACCCGCCACACCGTCCACTGCAGATCGCCGCACGTTCCACAAGGAGCCAGCCATGATTGCTTTGTTCAAGGGTTTGGGATTACTGCTTCGCGACAACGAGCTCTACAGCAGCCCGTTCGAAAAACAGGTCGCGCACTGGCGCAGCCTCAGCGAACAGCAGATCCGCGATGAAGTGGCGGTGCTGGCCCAGGCCAAGTGCCAATGGCTGATTGCTTCGATCGTCGGATGGCAGGCAGCTTCACTGCTGATCCTCGGCCTGATCACCAATTACCTGTGGCGCGACGATTACCACATCACCTTCACCCGCGTGGTCGTGGTGTTCGGCTCGTGGATCTCGATCCTGTTCGTGATCTGGTTCATGGCCAACATGTTCGACCGCACAGCGGGCTTCGAACGCTGGATGAAGGCCTTCAACAGCCGCGCCCGCATCACCTCCAAGGCCGACAGCGTCGAGCACGTGGCCGAAGCGCTGGACCTGGCTGAACATTATCCGGAAGTGCTGGACTACAAGCAGGCGGTCACCTCCAGGCGCGAGCTGCGCCATGAGGACATCCGCATCATGACCGAGATCGGGCGCATGAAGCAGCACTCCGAACTGGTAGGTCGCCTGAATCATGTCGGTGAAACCGAACACCATCACGACATGACGCTGCAGCCGGCCTACTGAGCCGGACCCAATCCGGGGGGAGCCACAATGCCACCGTGCTCAGTCACGGTGGCATTGTTCTTTCTGCACGTTGCTGACGCACTGGCGGAAGTCCTTCGGCAGGCCGCTGACCTGTTCGGTCTTGCCTGTGGCCACCGCGAACCGGCGCAGCGGCGGCGTCGCGCAGGCGGTGTCGGTGCTGCAGCCCGGCGCCAGCACCAGGTAATGGCATTGGCCACTGCTGCTGGCGATGCATTCGAAATGCGCCACGCCATCGACCACCGTGCTCTTGCTGTACAGCGTGTCCACGCCATTGGCATTGGTGCGGGTGATGGAGGTGCTGCTGGACTTCTCGCAGCCGGCGATGGCCAGCACGGCGACACCTGCAAGCAGGATACGGCGCATGTTCGTTCCTCGGTGGATGGAAATGGCTGCGGCTACATGCCGCGGAACAGGCTCATGAACGGTTGGCTGACCACCAGGGTTTCGGCACGCTGGCGCAGGCGCAGCACGCCACGCCCGGTGTCGTCGCGGCTGACCGCTGCCACCGCCTTCATGTTGACGATGGTCGAGCGATGCACCTGGCGGAAGTGCAGCGGATCAAGCACTTCCAGCAGTTCGCGCAGCGGTGTGCGCAGCAGGCTTTCGCCGGCGGCAGTGACCACGGTGGTGTACTTGTTGTCAGCACGGAAATAGATCACATCGTCGAGCATGATCAGCTGCGTATCGCGGCCGTTGCTGGCGGTGATCCAGGCCAGGGGCGGCCGATCGTTGACGACCGGGCCTGCACCCAGGCGCTGCAGCAGGCGCTCCAGCACCGCATCGTCCTGGCGCGTGGATGGCAGCCGCGAAAGAATGCGATCGCGCGTGGCCAGCAGCCGTTCGTCACTGACCGGCTTGAGCAGGTAATCCATCGCGCCCTGCTCGAAGGCATCGATGGCGTACTGGTCGTAGGCAGTCACGAACACCACCTGCGTGCGCGGGCTCAGTTCGGCCAATGACCGCGCCACTTCGATGCCGCTGATGCCGGGCATGCGGATGTCGAGGAAGGCGATGTCCGGCTGCTTCTCGGCCAGCTGTTCCAGTGCACTGGCACCGTCCTCGCATTCGGCCACCAGCTTCAGCTCCGGCCACAGGCGTCCGAGCTGCTCGACCAGCGAGTGCCGCAGCAGCTCCTCGTCTTCGGCGATCAGCGCTTCAAGCGGCATGGCTGCGCTCCTTGGCCGACTGCGGCAGGGTCATGGTAGCGGCTACGCCACTGGGGAAATTGGCCACGATCGCTACACCGGCCTGCTCGCCGCAGGTCAGCCGCAAGCGCTCGCGCAGGTTCTTCAGGCCGATGCCGGTGCCGCTGGTGCCCTGTCCGAAACCCAGCCCATCGTCGGCGACCGTCACGGTGACATGGTCATCGAAACCCCGCGCGAGGATCCAGATCGTGCCGCCGCCGGGCTTGGGCTCCAGGCCGTGCTTGATCGCGTTCTCGACCAGGGTCTGCAGCGCCATCGCCGGCAGCTTCACTTCGTGCAGTTCGGTGGGCACCTGCACTTCCACTGCCAGCCGTGCACCCATGCGGATGCGCAGGATTTCCAGATAGGCGCGGGTACGTTCCAGCTCCACGCCCAGCGTGGAAACCGATTCGTCCACCTGCGGCAGCGAACTGCGCAGGTACTGGATCAGGTGGCCAAGCATCTGCTCGGCGCGCGCCGGGTCGGTGCGGGTCAGCACCTGTGCATTGGCCAGCGAGTTGTACAGGAAGTGCGGCTCGACCTGCGCGTGCAGCAGGTTCAAGCGCGCGACCGACAGTTCCTTTTCCACCTGGGTCTGTTCGGCAGCGGCCTGCTCGTCGCGGCGCTGGTCGGCCACGCGGCGGCTGATCGCACGGGTCACCGCCTCGGCGTTCTCATAGTTGCTGCCTTCATCCAGTGCCAGCAGATCGGCCCACCAGCCGGCGTCCGGTTCGAACAGCAGGGTGACGGTGCTGGTGCCCTGCCCCGGCGTTACCGTGGCCAGCACGCTGTTGCGTTTGATCGCCAGCCGCGCCGGCAGGTTCCAGCGCGACGGTTGCCTGCCGTTCCACAGGTCGACGCGCCGCACATAGGCACGCACCTGCAGACTGCCAGCAGAACTCTCCACCTCTTCCACCCGCGGCAGTTCGCCGACGGCAGCCTCGACCACTGCGAAGGCCTGGCCGGCATCCATCGGCAGTTCGATCTGCCGGCGCTGGCGGCCCGACAACGTGGCGCCATCGAGGCGACCGGCCACCAGCCAGACCCGGCGCACGTGGGTGATCGCGCTGCCCAGCGCGGAAATCATCAGGAACATCACCAGCAGCCCGAACACCCAGCCCGGGCCGTCGTTCATGCCGCTGAAGATGCCACTCCAGACCATGCCGGCAACGAACAGCGCCGCGGCCCAGGCCAGCAGATGACGGATGATGAGGGAGAAGCTGGCGATCACGGCGGCGCCTTGGTGGAAGGGGTGAGCCGAGCATAGAGCGGCCCTTCGGGCAAACAAGCGATGTGCGACGAAGACCGGGAAAGGGTGGATGGAACCGGTTCTGGTAGTGCCGGCCGCTGGCCGGCTCCCCATCGCTTCCGGAAGCCTCCCCGGTTGCCGGCCAGCGGCCGGCAACCGGGGAGGCGCCGGGTGAGCCCGGCGCATTCCCTTATCTGCGCTGGTCGGCGCTGGCGTCACGCACGGCGCGGAACGCCTCGTCCCTGCTCCAGTTCGGCCAGCTGCGCGAGTTGGCCAGCTGGTTGCCCAGGGTGTACAGCACTTCCAGGTCGCGCGCAGCGCCTGCAAACACCCAGTCCGGCTGCCACTCGTCGCCCTGCTGGTGGTAACGCTTGGCGGTGTAGTCCTCGGACGCCTTCCTGCCCGCCGCGACGCCACCGTCCACCCAGTCCTGCCCGGCCGACCACGACAGCGCGGGCACGCCACGCTTGGCGAACGGGAAGTGGTCGGAGCGGAAGAACAGGCCGGCTTCCGGCTTCGGGTCCGGCGTGTAGCGGATGTCCCAGCCCTTGGCCACGTCCTTCAGCTGGTCCAGCAGCTCGAAGCGCGCAGCGCCGTAGATGCCGAAATCGCGCGACGGGCCGAACGGCGCCATGCCGTCCATGTTGATCATCGCCACGGTCTTTTCCAGCGGGTACAGCGGGTGCGTTGCGTAGTACTCCGAACCCAGCAGGCCCTTCTCCTCGGCGGTTACCGCCAGGAACACGACCGAACGCTGCGGACGCGGTGCCTTGGCGAAGCCACGCGCCAGTTCGATCAGCGAGGCGGTGCCGCTGGCGTTGTCCAGCGCGCCGTTGAAGATGCGGTCGCCGCGTGCGTCAGGCTCGCCCACGCCGATGTGGTCCCAATGGGCGCTGTAGATGACGGTCTCGTCCGGATGCGTGCTGCCTTCCAGGCGCGCGGCCACGTTGTGCGAGGTGATCACTTCGGTCTTCACCGCGTACTTCGCATCCAGGCTGGCGCCGGTCAGCGGCACCGGGGTGAAGTCGCGCTGCTGCGCCTTCTTCTTCAGCGCCTCGAAATCCTGCCCGGCCGAGCGGAACAGTTCCACTGCCAGATCGCGCTGGATCCAGCCTTCCAGCAGCGGATGACTGTCAGCCGGATTGTCGCGCACCACGTCGAACATGGTGTTGGTGTTGGAGCCGGCCACCGTGGCCCAGCCATACGACGCCGGGGCGGTCTCATGCACGATCAGCACACCGAGTGCGCCCTGGCGTGCGCCTTCTTCGTACTTGTACGGCCAACGGCCATACCAGGTCATGCCCTTGCCGTCGAAGTCGCCCTTGCCGGTTTCGAAGTCCGGGTCGTTGATCAGCACGACGGCGATCTTGCCTTTCAGGTCCACGCCCTTGAAGTCGTCCCAGTTGCGCTCCGGCGCCTTTACGCCATAGCCGAGGAACACCAGCGGTGCCTTGCTGATATCCACGTTGGTGGCGCCATTCATGGCTGCACGCACGGCGATCTGCTTGCCCTGCTCCAGCGCGATGGTCTTGCCGCCCTGCTGCAGCGACAGCTGCGGGGTGCCGACGATGTCGCCCTTGCGCAGCGGCACGGCCTGGGTCCACAGGCGCTTGCCGTCCTTCAGGTCGCCGCCGGGCTGCAGGCCGGCGTCGGCGAACTGCTTGCTGAGGAAGGCGATGGTCTTCTGTTCGCCGGCGGTGGCCGGGGAGCGGCCTTCGTAGGCGTCGGAGGCCAGTTCCTTGACGTCGGCGGAGATCCGCGCGCCATCGAATTTCGGGGTGGCCGCCATCAGTGCGCTCGACACCGACAGGGCCAGCACGCCCAGTACTACTCGCTTCATTGCTCTCTCCAGCAGGGAAATCGTTCTGGAGTGTAAGGGGTTCGGCCGCACGACGCGCGACGCGCGCAGCGGCCCGGCAACTGCCGGAACAGCGCCCTCAGGCAGCACGCTGGTGCTCACCGACCACGAGCGTGTGCCGGATCCCGATCGCTTCAATTGCTTGAGGGCACGCCGGCCCGGCGCAGCAGCAGGGCCCGCTCTGCCTGGTTCTGGCTCAAGGCCGCCGCCGAGGCGAACGCATCCCGCGCATCCTGCTCCCGGCCCAGCTGCTGCAACAGTTCACCGCGCACCACCATCAGCGGTGCGTAGCCCTGCAGGCGTGGCTCATCCAGCAGCGGCTGCAACAGTGCCCATGCCGCGAACGCGCCTTCGCTGCGCGACACCGCCACCACCCGGTTCAATGCCACCACCGGCGATGGCGTCACCTGCAGCAGCTGCGCATACAGTGCAGCGATGCGCGCCCAGTCGGTGTCTTCGGCACGCCGCGCACTGGCATGGCAGAAAGCGATCCGCGCCTGCAGTACATAGGGGTCATCGCCACCGCCCGCCGACACCGCACGCGCCAGTGCCTGCTGGCCGCGTTCGATCTGCAGCCAGTCCCAGCGCGCCCGGTTCTGCTGGTCCAGCAGGATCGGCGCACCCTGCGCATCCACCCGTGCCGCCGCGCGCGAGGCCTGCAGTTCCATCAGCGCCAACAGACCCAGTACCGGCGGCACCGGCATGCGATGGGCGAGGATGCGCGCCAGCCGCAGCGCCTCGGCGCACAGCGCCGGTCGCATCCAGTCGTCGCCTGCACTGGCTGCATAGCCTTCGTTGAACACCAGGTAGATCGCCTCCAGCACCGAGGCCAGTCGCTCCGGCAATGCATCGGCACGCGGCACTTCGTAGGGGATCTGCTTCTGCGCCAACGTGCGCTTGGCACGCACGATGCGCTGGGCGATGGTTGGTTCCGGCTGCAGGAACGCGCGGGCGATCTCGGTCGTGGTCAGCCCGCCCAGCAGGCGCAGGCTCAGCGCTACCCGCGCGTCGGCAGGCAGGACTGGATGGCAGGCCACGAACATCAGCCGCAGCAGGTCATCGCCGATGTCGTCTTCCAGCGCCTGGCTGTCGTCCGGCGCGGGCAATGCGGCCGGATGCAGTTCCTCCCCCCATTGCGCATGCTGCTGCGCCACCCGACGGTGCTGGCGCAGCACATCGATGGCACGGTTGCGCGCGGTGGTCATCAGCCAGGCTCCAGGATTGTCCGGGATGCCCTGCACCGGCCAACGCTCCAGCGCGGCCAGCCAGGTGTCCTGGGCCAGCTCTTCGGCACGACCGACATCGCCGCCGAGCAGGCGCGCCAGGCGCGCGATCAACACTGGCGATTCCATCCGCCAGAGGGTGTCCAGGCGCTGGCTCAGGGCGGGCTCGTGCATGCGCCGATCACAGCATGCGGGCCCGGCCCGCACAAGCGCCGGCGTTCACGCTTCCACGATCGGCTTGAAGCCGCCCCAGAACATGCGCTTGGTATCGAACGGCATGTCCTTCGGGCCGATATGCGCCAGCCGCGGGTCGGCCATCACCTTCTTGTTGATGCGGTCGCGCGCGGCACGCGTGCGGAACACCACGAAGGCCACGATCACCGTTTCGCCCGGCTTGAGCTTCACTGCCTGCGGGAACGAGGTCGATTTGCCGGATTGCACGTCATCGGCCACGCATTCCATGTACTGCAGCGCGCCATGGTCCTTCCACACTGCGCCGGCCTGGCGGGCAAGGCGGCGATAGGCCGCCACCTTGTTCTGCGGGCACGGCAATACGTAAGCATCCACGTAAGCCATGGGGATTCTCCCTGCGGCGGCCGTCAGCCCGGCTCGCCGTCCATGTGTGCGATTTCCCAGAGATGCCCATCCAGGTCCTGGAAGCCGCGCTGGTACATGAAACCGTAGTCGCGCGCCGGTTGCGGTTCGCTGGCACCGGCGGCCAGCGCCTTGTCCACCATGGCGTCCACCGCCTTGCGGCTGTCAGCCGACAGGCAGGTGATCACCTCGGTCTGCGCATGCGCATCGGCGATGCCCTTGGTGGTGAACTGCTGGAAGAACGGCTTGACCAGCAGCATCACGAAGATGCTCTCGCTGACCACCATGCAGGCGGCGTTCTCGTCGGTGAAGGCCGGGTTGAAGCTGTAGCCCAGCGCGGCGAAGAACGCCTTGGCTTTTTCCAGATCCTGCACGGGCAGGTTGACGAAGATCATCTGCGGTTGCGGTGTACTCATCGGTGCGGTTCCCTGCGATGGATGGAGAAAAGGAAAATCAGGGCTGCTTCATGCAGTTGACCATCCACGGCTTGCCGTAGCGGTCGGTCAACATGCCCCAGCGGTGCGCCCAGAACGTTTCGGCGATCGGCATCTGCACCTGGCCACCCTCGGCCAGCGCCGCGAAAACGCGCTCGGCTTCTTCGATGCTGTCCACGTCGACGTTGATGGTGGTCGAACCGCCCTCGCCGCCACCGGGACCATCGGCCGCCATCAGGATCGCTGCGCCGATCTCCAGCTGGCTGTGGGCCACATGGTCGAGGGTGTCGGCCGGCATTTCATTGCAGCCCGGCGAGCCGTCGGACGGCGGCATGTCGCGGTACTTCATCTCCGACGTGACCTGGCCGCCAAGTGCCTTGGCATAGAACGCCATTGCGTCGTGGGCCTGGCCGCTGAAGCCGAGGAAGGGAATCAGTTTCATGGGAATGCTCCGTAGGATGGGATGAATGCGCGGCCACGCTCAGGCACGGTCGAGCTGCTCACGCAGACGCTGTTCCTGCTGCTGCAATTCAGGGGTGAAGGCTTCGCCGAAGTCTTCGGCCGAGATCAGCGGGCGCAGTTCGAGGGCACCGCCCGCGCCGAAGGGCGCACGGCTGGCCCATTCGGTGGCCTCGTCCAGCGAGCGCACCTCCCACAGCCAGAACCCGGCGATCTGCTCGCCGGCCGGGCCGAACGGGCCGCTCTCGACCCGGGGCGTACCACCGCCGAAATGGACGCGCCGGCCGCGCTGGGTGGCATGCAGGCCTTCCCCGGCGAGCATGATGCCGGCGGCCACCAGTTGTTCGTTGTAGGCGCCCATGGTGGCCAGTTCCTGTTCGCTGGGCATGCGCCCGGCTTCGGAATCGGCGTTGGCTTTGACGATCACCATCACTTTCATTGCGGTCTCCGCTGGGCTGCGGGTGCGTGCCCTTCCCTCTTACAACGAACCAGGGGCGCGAGGATCGACACCGTCGTGCAAATTATTTTTCATGCGGAGAGCGCGCCTTCGGCGGGGATCGGCGAACGGCGGGGCCCCTCCGTGGTGGGGTGGGGTTGGTCGCTGAAAGCTGGGTTTCCGAGTGAAGGCTGGGCGGGTGGGATTGGCGGGGACGCCGTGAATCCGTCCCTGGAGGCTTAGCCGCGCCATCCATGGCGCGGATACCCCGCCAACCCCACCCGCCCAGCCCCAGACAGATTCCGGTGGCCGATCCACCACGGGAAGATCAAGAAAAAAGGCAGAAGCAACAGCAACAGCAAAAGCGGTTGGCTGGCAACCTTCGCTTTGCGAGCGAAGCGACCCGCGTTTGCCTTTTCCTGTGATTTCCCGTGGTGGACGCCGCAGGAACCTGTCCGTGGCCGGGCGGGTGGGTTGCGCAGGGGCGTAAGCGCCATGGATGGCGCGCCCGAGCCTACAAGGACGTATTCACGGCGTCCCCTGCGCAGCCCACCCGCCCGGCCAACCCGCAGAGATGCAGCTCTTCACGACCAACCCCACCACGGAGGGGCCCCGCCCTTCGCCGATCCCCGCCGAAGGCGCGCTTCCCGCTCTGCCTTTCGCAGTGCAGCATGCCCCCGCGCAAACCTGCGCGATCATGGTCCCCCGCCCCCGCCAGGACTCCGCCATGCAGCAGTACCTGCTTCTGATCTACATCGACCCGTCACTGCTGCGCACACTGCCTATCGACGACTTCAATACGTTGATGCGCGACTGCCTCGCCCATGCCGACAAACTGCAGGCCGAAGGCACCTTGCTGGCCGCGCAGAAACTGCAGCCGATCGAATCGGCGCAGACCCTGCGCGTGCGCGATGGCCACAGCCGGGTACTCGATGGCCCCTTCGCCGAAACCCGCGAACTGCTGGCCGGCTTCAACCTGATCGTCGCCCGTGACCGCGATGAGGCCATGCGTATCGCCCAGGGCTTTCCGTGGGCCCGCTTCGGCAGCATCGAGGTGCGGCCGCTGGAAGACATGGACGCCGAGCGCGAACGCTGCGGCGCCCCGGCCGCGGCTATGGCAGCAGCCGTACCCTGATGTCGCGCGGGCCCACGCCTTCGTTGCCGCTGTAGTCGCGTGCACTGGCACGCACGATGTACTCGCCCGGCGGCAACGCCGCCGGCTGCCAGCGACCGGTTTCCATCAGCCCATCGCGCACGGTGTTGGTCACCAGATAACGGAAGCGGGTGACCGCGCTGCCATGCACGGTGATGCCGCTGTCGGGTGCGTAAGCCACTTTCACCGCCTGCTTCTGCGGTGGCATGCGGTTGAAGACGATGTTCCAGCGCGGCTGCTCGTAGCCCTGCAGCGGCTGACCGGCGGCATCGAGGATCTGGTAGCCCACCTGGTACGGCCCCAGCCGGCGACGCGGCAGGTTGTTGTCCACCTGGTCCCAGGCCTCCACCACGATCTGCACGCCGCGTCCCTGCCGGGCCAGCATCACCACGCCATCGCTGCCAGCGGCCAGCGGCTGGTCGTTATCGTCCAGCAGCGCCACATTGGTGATGCGCGGCGCGAAGTGGTCGGCATAGCCCTTGAACCCCAGCGCCACCGCATTGGTCTCGAAACCGCCATTGCCCACCGCCAGGTGCACGTGGGCCTGGTTGTTGATGCTGCCCAGGCGGTCGCCGACGTGGATCCGGGTACCGCGGCGCACGCGGATGCGCTCCAGCGTGCCGTCTTCGGCGTACAGCGGCTGCCAGCGCGCGTCGAACGGTTCGCCGCGTGGCGTACGACCGACCCGCATGTGGATGTACTTCAACCGGTCCACGGCCAGGCCCTCAGCCTGTCCACCCAGGCTCCAGGCAGCGATCGGGCTGCTGATCTTGCCCTCGGCGATCGCCAGTACGGTCTGGCCGACATCGCCGCGCACATCGAAACCACCGTGCAGGTGGTGGCGGCTCTCGCCCTGGAAGGTGCCGCGCACCTCGCCGAGTGTGCCCACCACTTCGTGCCAGCCATCCTGCGGTGCCAGTGGCCAGCGTCCGTCAGTGTCCGGCAGCGCCGCGTCCGAGGCCGGGCCCACCAGCGCCGGTGCGGGCAGTTCACCCACCGGCAACGGGCGCAGGCGATGCAGGCGATACGCCGCGGAATCGGCCACCAGCAGGGTGCCGTCGGCGTCCACCGCCAGACCGCTGGGGCGCGCCAGGCGTGGCAGGCGGTCATTGCCCAGCAGTGCCAGCTGATGCCCCTGCGGGGTCACCTGCACGATGCGTCCATCCAGGTCACCCACGTACAGCACGCCGTCATGCGTGGTGGCCAGTGACAGCGGGCCATTGATGACCTCCCCGCGGCCAACGACGGTGCTGACCATGCCATCGGCGCCGACGCGACGCACCGCGTTGTTGAACAGATCGGCCACCAGCAGTGCGCCGTGCGCATCGAACGCCAGCGCCACCGGTGTATCGAAACGAGCGTCAGTGCCAAGCGCATCGGCGAAGCCCGGGCGATCACCGCCGGCCAGCGTACGCACGTTGCCATCGGTACCGATCACCCGGATGCGGTCGTTCCAGGTATCGGCCACATAGACCTGTCCCTGCACATCCACGGCAATGCCCATCGGCCCATCGAAACGCGCCTGGGCAGCAGGACCATCGGCGAAGCCCTGCTGGCCGCCGGCCAGCGTCGTCACCTGGCCGTCGGTGCTGATGCGGCGGATCGCATGATTGCCGGTGTCGGCCACATACAGGTTGCCCTGCGCATCGGCGGCAATGCCCGAAGGGGTATTGAAACTGGCCTGCAGCGCAGGTCCGTCGACACGTCCCTCACCCTGCCCCGCCAAGGTTTCGATACGGCCATCGGCCAGCCGGCGGCGGATGCGGTTGTTGTCACCGGCATCAGTGAAATAGACGCTGCCGTCAGCACTGCCCAGCAGCGCGTAGGGATCGGCGAAGCGTGCCTGCGCCGAGGCGCCATCGCGATCACCCGGATGACCGTCGCCGGCCAGCAGCTCGATCTGTGCGGTCCACCCCAGCGGCGTGGGTACTGGGCCTGTCGGCGCCTGCGGGCTGGAGGTGGGAAATTCCCACCACGTGGCCGCCAGGGCCAGCGCTGTTGCCACCACCACTCCACCCACCGCCATCCCTTGCCACCGCGCCATCGTCCCGTTTGCCTGTGCTTGCATGTAGAGCCACGCACGATAATCGCTGCGCCTACGCAGCGCCACGGCCGATGGTCAGGGCCGTGTCACGGTGCTTGTCCTGCGCTGCCGCAGCGGGTTCAATGTCCGCTCCATGGACGGAGGCCCCCATGCCCCGCTGCACCCTACTCCTCGTGCTGCTGCTTGCCGCACTGACCAGCGTGACCGCCTCGGCAAATGCGCCGCTGACGCCCGCTGCCTACGCGCAGCAGTGGGATACGGCCATCGAGCAGTCCCGCCGCGGCAATACGCTGGCCGCGCTGATCGCCATGGAACGGCTGATGGACAGCCCGTTGCTGGCCGACTTCGATGCCGAGCGCCGCGGCCGCGCCGCGCAGTTTGCCGGCTGGACAGCAGCAAAACAGAAGCAGCCGGCGCTGGCACGGCGCTATCTGCAGCAGGCGCTGCAGGCATTGCCGGGCGATGCGTACATCCTGTCCACACTGGTGTCGCTGGACCTCAACGATGACCAGCCGGCAGCGGCGGTCAAGCATCTGACACAAGCGCTGGCGCACGCCGACGGCCCGCTGCCGATCGACCATCACGCCATCAGCTACCTGCAGTTCCACCTGCGTGAACAGCCTGTACAGCGCATGGCGCTGCTGCAGGCGCTGTTCGACAACGGCTGGAAGAACGCCGGCACCGAACCCACCGCGCTGTGGCTGGACCTGGCCACGCTGCAGGCCGACAACGGTCGCGGCGATGCCATCCCGGCCACGCTGGCGCGCATCGACAGCCCGGCCGAACTGATCCGCCTGCGCAGCGACAAGCGCTTCGACCGCTATGTGGACCGAGCCGATGCACGCTTCGATCCGGTCAAGGCCGCACAGCGCCATCTGGATGCCCTGCGTCTATCGGGCCTGCTGGATGATGACCTCGATGCACGCCTGGTGGATTTCAGCAGCACGCTGCTGATGCTGGACCGAAACGAGGAAGTCCTGGCGCTGACCGATGATCTGGCCGAGGCCGTTGCGGAAGGACAGTCGCCGTCCGCTGCCAGAGCGGAGTGGTTGGCGTGGCTGCTCAACAGCCGCGTCGCGGCGCTGCGCCGCCTGGGGCGCACCGATGAAGTGCTGGAGACGGCCAAGCTCGCCGCACGCATCGGCGCGCTTGGGCCGGATGATCTGGAGCACCAGATGAATGTCGCCTTCGTGCTCAGCTCACTGGGCAAGGCGCAGGAAGCAGGCGCCGCGATGGCCACGTTGAGCGATCTGAGCGGCTATGGCCAGGCCGCACAGGCAGTGATCCAATTCGCCGCTGCCCGCCAGCGCGGTGATGCCGCCGCTGCCGCCGCAGCACGTGCGGTCATCGTCGACCAGCGCCAGGACGCGCGCCTGTTCCATCGCGAGATGCTGCTGGAAGAAGGTGATCTGGATGGGGCCGCAGCCGTGCTGATCGAGCAGTTGCGCTCGCCGCTGGAGCGCAGCGATGCGCTGGCCAGCCTGCAGGACATGCGCGTGTATCCCTCGTTGCCGGGCGATGTACGCATCGATGCCGCGTGGCGCGAGCTCAAACAGCGTGCCGACGTACAGGCCGAAGTCTCGCGCGTCGGTCGCATCGAGCGCTACGACCTGGTGGGCAGCGCCACATCGCGTTGAGTACCGGCTACTTTGCTGGCACTTCGATACGGATGCCCATCGCTTCGCGGTAGCGCGTATACAGGGCCATCACCTTGTCCACATAGGCCAGGGTTTCGGCATACGGTGGCACGCCCTTGTAGCGCGCCACCGCACCGATGCCGGCGTTGTAGGCCGCCGCTGCCAGCGGACGGTCGCCGTTGTAGCGGCGCAGCAGCGCGCGCATATAGCGGGCGCCGCCGTCGATGGACTGCTGCGGCGAGAACGGGTCGCGCACGCCGTATTCCAGCGCGGTGTCCGGCATCAGCTGCATCACGCCCTGCGCGCCCTTGCTGGACACCGCCAGCGCGTCGAAATTGCTTTCGGCGTGGGCGATCGCCCGCAACCAGGCATCGTCCACGCCGGTGGCCTTGGCCGCCGCCTTGAACTGTTTTGCGTGCTGGGCCAGCTGCGGCTTGCCGACCTTGCCCAGGCCTTCGTGCGCCGGTTCGCCCGGCGGTGTGGCCACGGTGAACTTCAGGAACACCCGCGAGCCGGGCAGGTTGCGGGTGGAGTAGACAAGCTTGCCGTCCTGCTCGCGCTCGTACAGCACGCCACTGAACACGCCCATGTTGCCCCACAGGTTGGGGGTCTGCACGGCGCTGTCCTCGATCTCCTTCGGCGTGCAGCGCGAGCCGGGCTCCGGTGCGGTGGCCAGGCTGACGGTGTTGCCCTGCACGCAGCGGTAGACCGTGCGCGCAGCGGCCAGCCCTGGCCACAGGCCAGACAGCAGCAACAGCGCGACGAGGGCGGGACGGAGGGGCATGGCGGCGGGATGATCCGGCTGCGGCCGCTAACACTGAGTGAATGGGGGTTCGGCCGGGCGGCGCCCGGCACCCGCAGAAGCAACGGCAACGGCAACGGCAACAGCAACAGCAACTGCAACAGCGGGCTATCCGTGGGATGGCGGGGTGGGTCCGGTTGCGGGGGACGCCGTGAATACGTCCATGTAGGCTCGGTCGCCGCATCCATGCGGCTCACGCCCCCGCAACCGGACCCACCCCGCCTTCGACAGATTTCCGCGATCTGGGAACGGTCTTCTGTGCTGCTGTTGGTGGGTGTCGACCTTGGTCGACACGTGTAGATCCACGCCATGCGTGGATGGGACTCACCGGGGCCGTTGGATCTGTTGGCGAGGGTTGCTGACTACTGCGCCATCTCCTGCGGCGGCTGAAGGATGTCGACCACACGGCTGTTGGTGGGTGTCGACCTTGGTCGACACGTAGATCGACGCCATGCGTGGATGGGACTCACCGAGGCCGTGAGATCTGTTGACGAGGGTCTTGCTGACTATCTCGCCATCTTCCGCCGCAGCCAATAGCCGGCGCCCAGCAGCACGAACCACGCTGGGCTGGCCATCAGGGCCTGGCGGGTGTCGGCCTGCAGGCTCAGCAGCACCAGCACGGCGGCGAAGAACAGCAGGCAGGCCCAGCACATCGCCACGCCGCCGGGCATCTTGAAGATCGAGGCCGCGTGGCGCTCGGGGTAGCGGCGGCGGTAGACCATGTAGGCCACCAGGATCAGCGACCAGACGAAGATGAACAACACCGTCGCCAGGGTCGTCACCAGAGTGAAGGCGGTCACCAGGTTGGGGATCAGGTAGATCAGCAGGGTGCCACTCAGCAGGCACAGGCAGGAAAACAGCAGGCCCCGTGCCGGCACTGCAGCGCGCGAGAGCTTGGACAGGCCACGTGGCGCGTGGCCTTCTTCGGCCAGGCCATACAGCATGCGGCTGGTGGAGAAGATGCCGCTGTTGGCCGAGGACGTGGCCGAGGTCAGCACCACGAAGTTGATCAGGCTGGCGGCGGCGGGAATGCCGGCCAGCACGAACAGCTGCACGAACGGGCTCTTGTCCGGCACCACCTGGCGCCACGGGGTGACCGCCATGATCGCGATCAGCGCCAGCACGTAGAAGATGATGATGCGCACGGGGATCGAGTTGATCGCCTTGGGCAGGTTGCGCTCGGGGTCAGCCGTTTCCGCAGCGGTGGTGCCCACCAGTTCGATGCCGACGAAGGCGAACACCGCGATCTGGAAACCGGCGAAGAAGCCCACCAGGCCCATCGGGAACATGCCGCCGTCATTCCACAGGTTCGACAGCGATGCGGTGTGCCCGCTGGGCGAGGTGAAGCCCCAGGCCACCAGCCCGGCACCGGTGATGATCAGCGCGCAGATCGCCACGATCTTGATCAGCGCGAACCAGAACTCCATTTCGCCGAACAGCTTCACCGTCACCAGGTTCAACGACAGCAGCAGCATCACGCAGGCCAGCGCCGGTTTCCACGCTTCCAGTCCCGGGAACCAGAACTGCGCATAGGCGGCGATGGCGATCACGTCGGCGATGGCGGTGACGATCCAGCAGAACCAGTACGTCCACCCGCAGAAGAACCCGGCCCATGGGCCAAGCAGATCGGTGGAGAAATCGATGAAGGATTTGTACTGCAGGTTGGACAGCAGCAGCTCGCCCATCGCCCGCATCACGAAGAACAGCATCGCGCCGATGATCAGGTAGACGAACACGATGGACGGGCCGGCCAGGCTGATGGTCTTGCCCGAACCCATGAACAGGCCGGTACCGATGGCACCGCCGATGGCGATCAGCTGCAGGTGGCGGTTGGACAGGCTGCGGCGCAGGTGCTCGGGGGGCGTGGCGGGCTCGGTCATGGGCGCGGGAAGGGGCGGGTGAAGCGTTCGACGGTAGTCCTCCCGCTGCCACAACGCCAGCGCCGGACGGCCCAGAATCGTCAGCAAGTGTCACTTTCACCACAATGTGACCCGTTACCGCCTTTGGCCCATTCCGCCCAGCCCTGCGCCGTGTTCATATACCGCCATCGCCCAAAGACCGGCCCCGCCCATGTGTCCAGCCCTGCACACCTCTCTGGAGCCCCGGTCATGAGCCGACTGCGGGTCATCATCGGCGGCACCGTCCTGGCCGTGCTGGCCGCGGCAGTGCCGATCGCGGTCATGGTCTATGCCACCTGGGACCGTGCCGTAAGTGTCGAACAGCAGCGGCTGCATGCCATTGCCGAGCGCAGCCTGCGCCGTACCGAAGTGTCCTACCAGGAAGCGCTGGCGGCATTGAAGTCGGCCGAGGCCACCGTGCTGCCGCCCTGCGGGGCCGAACACATCCAGCGCATGCAGACCCTGGTGATGACCACGCCGTCGTCGGACCAGATGGGCTACTTCGAGGGCGGCAAGCTGCGCTGCACGTCGTGGGGGCCGTTCCAGCAGGATGTGGACCAGCCCACGCCGGACCACGTCACCAGCGATGGTGCCGGCATCACCGTCAACGTGCGCCCCGAGGCGGCGGGCCGGCGGCCGATGCTGTCCATGATGTACGGGTCCTACGACGTGCTGGTCGACCCTCGGCGCTTCGTCGACGTCATCGTCGATCCGGACGTGCGGCTGGCCCTGGCAAGTCCGGATGGGCGGCTGCTGACCCAGCAGGATGGCATGGACCCGGACCTGCTGCAGCGCCTGCTGCGTGAGCCCGGCGAGGGCCTGGACCGCGACACCCTGTATGCCAGCGCGCGCAGCGGTGAATGGCTGGCGATCGCCACGGCGCCGCGCACCGCGCTGGCGGCCACATTCCGGCAGCAGGCGTGGCTGTTCGTGCCCTTGGGACTGCTGATGGCCGCTGCCGGTGCCGGGCTGGTGATCTGGCTGTCGCGACGACGGCTGTCGATGCGCGGCGAACTGGGCATCGCCATCCGCCGCCGCGAACTCTACCTGCACTACCAGCCCATCATCGAACTGGACACCGGCATCTGCGTCGGCGCCGAAGCGCTGGTGCGCTGGCAGCGCCCCGACGGCACGCAGGTGCGTCCGGACCTGTTCATTCCCTTGGCCGAAGAAGCCGGAATGATCGCCGCCATCACCGACCTGGTGATCGACAATGTGGTTGCCGACATGCGTGAGCTGCTGGCCGAGGATCGCAGTGCACACATCGCGATCAACCTGGCGGCCGAGGACATCAGCAGCGGACGTGCGCTGAAGGTGATCTCCCAGCGCATGGCCGGCAGCGGCATCCTGCCGCAGCAGATCTGGCTGGAGGCTACCGAACATGGCTTCCTCGACATCGACCGTGCCCGCACCATGCTGGCCGCAGCGCGGCGCGCGGGCCACAGCGTGGCCATCGATGATTTCGGCGTCGGCTATTCCAGCCTGCAGTACCTGCAGCAGCTGCCGCTGGATGCGCTGAAGATCGACAAGTCCTTCGTCGATGCGATCGGCACTGAAAGCGCGACCAGCCCGGTCACACCGCACATCATCGGCATGGCCCGCGAGCTGGGCCTGTGGGTGGTGGCCGAAGGCGTGGAAACCGAAGCGCAGCTGGCCTACCTGCACAGCCAGCACGTGCAGTTCGGCCAGGGCTGGCTGTTCTCGCGGCCGTTGCCGCGCGATGAGTTCATCGCCTTCCACCGCAAGCGCCAGCAGCAGTACGGCGCAGCGCGGGAGCACATGCAGAATCCGCGCAGCGTGCCGTTCGAGCGCGAGCAGGCGGGGGAGTAGCCGGCGAACGGCGCCGCCCCTCGTGGTGGCTCGCTAAGAGCGGTTCGTGGGCTGGCCGGGACAGATCTCTGCGGCGTTCCACCACGTAAATAGAGAAGAGAAAAGCAACAACGGGTCGCTGCGCTCGCGCGCGCTGTTGAGCTTCGGCTGGGGTAGTGCCGGCCGCTGGCCGGCAACCCCGTCATCCTCGATCGACGCCTACGCCCAGGCCTTCGGCCGCGCCCACACCCACAAGCCGCACACCACCAGCAGCAGCAACGGCAGCCAGGCCAGGTGCTTGGCGCCGCTGGCCTGCAGCATCAGGCCGCCGCCGACGCCGCCGGCGGCGATGGCCAGGTTCCAGCCGGTCACCAGCATCGACTGCGCCAGGTCGGCGGCGGCACCGGCGCGGCGGGCCAGGGCGGTCTGAAACAGGGTAGGTACCGCACCGAACGCGACGCCCCACAGGATCGTCACCAGCAGCAGCACGCCCGGTACGCCTGGCCACAGCAGCAGCGAAGCCACCGCCATCACGAAGCCGATCACGCTGGCCCACACCAGCGCGCGCAGGTGACGGTCCACGCCCCAGCCGGCGATGGCGATGCCCACGATCGCGGCGATGCCGAATGCCAGCAGCAGCCGGTCCAGCCACGCCCCGGCACCGGCCTGCACCGCCAGCGGCTCGATATAGGTGTACAGCACGTTGTGCGCCAGCACGTACAGCACCATCACCAGCAGCGTGCTGCGGATGCCGGGCATGCGCCAGACCGAACCCAGCGACATGCGCCGGCCTGCACCGGCCGCCGGCAACGCGGGCAGCGCCCATCGGGCGTAGCCGAGCAGCAGCACCGCCAGCACGCTCATCAACGCGAACGCCCAGCGCCACCCGATCTGCTGGCCCAGCAAGGTGCCGGCCGGCACTCCCAGCGAAAGCGCCAGCGGCGAGCCGATCATCGCTACCGCGATCGCCCTTCCCTGCAGTTCCGGCACCACCATGCGTGCGGCATAGCCGGCCACCAGCGACCACAGCAGGCCCGCGCCCACACCCGCCAGGAAGCGCGCCACCAGGGTCAGCACGTAGTCGTGGCTCAGCGCGGTCACGGTGTTGACCACCATGAAGCCGGCAATCGCCGCCAGCAGCAGCGGACGGCGCGGCAGGCGCTGGGTCAGCGCGGTCATCGGCAATGCAGCCAGCACCGAGCCCAGTGCATACACGCTCACCAGCTGACCTGCGGCCGCGTCGCTGACGCCGAGGCTCTCGCCCATCGGCCGCAGCACGCCCGCTGGCAGCGTTTCGGTCAGCAGGGTGATGAAGCCACCACCGGCCAGTGCCAGCAGCCCGCGCCACGGCAGGCGCGTTGCTTCACCCGCCGGAGCCGCTGCATCAATTGCGTTGCCGCTCATCGCACCGTCTCCAGATCGGCGTACACCGCATCGCGCAGTTCATCGACAAACGCGCCATGCATGCCTTCGTACAGCGTGTTGGTCAGCGCGACCACGCTCAGGCCACGCGCCGGGTCCACGAACCAGCTGTGGCCGTAAGCACCGCCCCAACGCCATGTCCCTGCGGTCTGCGGTGTGCCGCTGGCCGCTGCATCACGCAGCACCGCAAAGCCGAGGCCGAATCCCCAACCCGGCGGATCAACTGGTCCCAGCTCGCCGACCTGTGGGGTTCCCATCTGTGCAACCACGCTGTCCGGCAGCAGCTGCGAGGCGCGCACATCGCGCAACGCTTCCAGCACGGCCATTACCTCATCGGCACTGCCCACCAGCCCCGCGCCTGCCGACGGATAGCGGTGTGGATCAGTCGCCCGCGCCACGCTGTATTCGATGCCCACCGATCCCTCGAACGCAGGCACCACCTCGCCCTCCCGCAACCGATGCGGCTGCGGCAGGTCACTGACATACGGCGTGGCCAGACGAGCGCTCTCGGCGGTGGCGAACGCGGTGTCGCGCAGGCCCAGCGGCTGCGCCAGCAGCCGGTCGAACAACACCTGCAACCTTTCGCCGGTGGCCGCTTCAGCGACGGCGCCCGCTACATCCACGCCCAGCGAGTACAGCCACTGGCTGCCCGGCGCGAACAACAGCGGCGCCTGCGCGATGCGCTGCACGTTCTGCTGCAGCGTCACCGGGTTCGCGTCCATGCCATCGCTCACACCCGCCTGCGCATAAGGCCCCTGAGCATCGGCTTCCAGGAAGCGGTAGCCGAGCCCACTGCTGTGGCTAAGCAGCTGGCGCAGGCTGATCGGCGGGCGGCTGCCATCAGCCAGTGCCGGGCGGAACGCCGGCAACCAGCGCTGCACCGGCGCGTCCAGGTCCAGCACCCCGTCTGCTACCAGGCGCAGGATCACCGTGGTCAGCAGCGGTTTGCTCACCGAGGCCAGCCGGAACAGGTGGTCGCGGCGCATCGGGGTGTTCGATTCACGGTCGGCCAGGCCACTGGCGCTGGCGTGGCGCAGCACGCCGTGCTCGCGCACCAGTACCACCGCACCGACCAGGCGCTGTGGATGCACGGTCCGCAGCAGTGCGCTCACCGCGGGCAGCGCCGGTGCGGTATCAACAGGAAGGGCGAGTGTCATCGGGGTGATCCGTGGGGAGAGGCCCGCCACGGTAGGCAGCTCCGGCGCCGGCAAAAAGCGGGGCGGGGCTCCGTGCATCATGGACCGCAAGGTCCGCAATCGGCATGATGCCCGGAACCACTGGGCCGCAGCGACCCTCCAGGCCCGCGCACCGCAGTGTTGCGCGTGCCACGTCAGCGGGCCGGACTGCCGCGCCCTACCCTGCCCACTTTCGCAGCGACCTTCCCCATGTCCGTCCTCGACAACCTGGCCAACCTGCAGACCTTCGTCCACGCCGCGGACACCCGCAGCTTCGTCGACACCGGCCGCGTGCAGGGCATCTCCGCCTCGGCCGCCGGCAAGTGCGTGGCCCGGCTTGAACACGCACTCGGCGTGCGCCTGTTCCACCGCAGCACGCGCAGCATCACCCTCACGGCCGAGGGCCAGCTGTTCCTGGCACGCTGCCGCCGCATCCTCGACGAACGCGATGCCGCACGCACCGAACTGGCCCAGCAACATGCAACCCCCAGCGGCACCCTGCGCATCAGCCTGCCGCTGGTGGGCGACCTGACCCTGCCGCTGATGGCCGAATTCATGGCGGCCTACCCGGACATCCGGCTGGAGCTGGATTTCTGCGATCGCCTGGTCGATGTCATCGAGGAGGGCTTCGATGCCGTGCTGCGCGTTGGCGAGCCCAGCGATTCACGCCTCACCGCACGCCGCCTCGGGGTGTTCCCACGCCGCGTGGTTGCATCGCCGGCGTACCTGCAACGGCATGGCGTTCCACGCACGCCGGCCGACCTGCTGCAGCACCGCCTGCTGCACTACCGCTTCCCCAGCACCGGCAAGCTCGAGCCATGGCCGATCCTCTGGCCCGAAGGCGAAACGGCACAGGATCTGCCGGTGCACCTGGTCGCCAACACCATCGAAGCGCGGGTGGCACTGGCGCTGCGCGACGGGGGCCTGGCATTCGTGCCGGTGCATTCGGTGCGCGATGCACTGGCCGATGGCCGGCTGGTCACCGTGCTTGAAGAGCACGTGCATTCCTGCGGCATCTTCCACCTGCTGTGGCCCTCCGGCCGCCACGTGCTGCCGAAGCTGCGGGTATTCATCGAATTTGTCGGCGCGCGGCTGGATACGGTGCCCTGACCCAGCGCCACGGCCGCGACCATTCAGCTCGCGGCGCTATACTGCCCGCTCATTCCCCACCGAGGCTCGCGACCAATGCGCCAGTGATGCCGCCGTCTTCGCACTAGACGGCCCGACTCTTCCCGCCCCTGCGCGCAGGGGAGAACCAGGCATCCATGGAGGTCGCATGACTTCGCATTCCCTCACGCTCGATCGCGTGTCGTATCGGTTGGCCGATGGCCGTCCGTTGTTTTCCGATCTGTCCTTTTCCTTCGAACCGGTGGCCACCGGGCTGGTCGGCGCCAATGGCGCCGGCAAGAGCGTGCTCGCGCGCCTGCTCGCCGGCCAGCTGTCGCCCGACGATGGCCGCGTGCACCGCAGTGGCCAGGTGTTCCTGTTGCCTACGCCGGGCTATCC
Organism: Stenotrophomonas sp. G4; assembly: GCF_003428825.1. Classification (NCBI taxonomy): domain Bacteria; kingdom Pseudomonadati; phylum Pseudomonadota; class Gammaproteobacteria; order Lysobacterales; family Lysobacteraceae; genus Stenotrophomonas; species Stenotrophomonas sp. G4. The sequence goes on along the minus strand of NZ_CP031741.1, from coordinate 529,058 downwards.
GCCACGTGGCACGGTGGGTGAACTGGCCGGCGTCGGCGCCGAACTGGCGGCACTGGCGCGCATCGAAGCAGGCAGCATCGATGAAGCCGATTTCGCCTGCGTGGGCGACCACTGGAACCTGCGCGAACGCCTGCAGCAGCAGTGGCAGGCGATGCAATTGCCGACCGACCTTGATCCGGCGCAGCCCGCCTCCCGGCTCAGTGGCGGCCAGGCGATGCAGGTGGCGCTGTCCGGTGCGTGGGCCAGCGGCGCGGACTGGCTGATCCTCGACGAGCCAAGCAATCATCTCGACGCCCTGCATCGCCACCAGCTGTACGTACAGCTGCAGCAGTGGCAGGGCGGCCTGCTGGCCATCAGCCACGACCGTGGCCTGCTCGCGCAGATGGTGCAGATCGTCGAACTGGACGCGCACGGCCTGCATCGTTACGGCGGACCGTGGCAGCACTATGCCGACACACGCGCCGCCGAACGCGAGGCCGCCGTCGCGCAGCTGGAGCATGCCCGTGCCCAGCACCGGCAGCAGCAACGCAGCGCGCGCGAACAGAACGAGCGCCAGCAGCAGCGGCAGGCACGTGGCAACCGCGAAGCGCGCGAGGCCAACCAGGCACCGATCCTGCTCGGTCGGCAGAAGCAGCGCGCCGAAGCCAGCCACGGCCGTGCGCAGCAGATCCAGAGTGATCGCCTGCAGGCCAGCGCGGCGCAGGTGCGCGCCGCCGCTGCGGCGGTACACGTGACGCCAGAACTGGCGTTGTTCAGTGGCGAAGGCGAGCGTGGCCAGGCCCGCCTGCTGCAGGCGCACGATCTGGTGCTGCCGCATGGCTGCAACGCGGCGCTGCAGCTGGAGATCCGGCGCGGCCAGCGCATCGCCGTCGTGGGCGACAACGGCAGCGGCAAGTCGACGCTGCTGCGCGTGCTGGCCGGGCAGCTGGCGGCACGCAGCGGTCAGGTGCAGCGGCATGCGCCGCTGGCCCTGCTCGACCAGCAACTGCTGGGGCTTGCAGGTGAGCAGAGCATCCTCGATGCCGTGTGTGCTGCGAATCCCACGGCCGATGCGGGTGATCTGCGTACGCGTCTTGCCCTGCTGGGCCTGGATGCGCAACGCGTCCAGCGCCCGGCCAGCAGCCTCAGCGATGGCGAGCGGGTGAAGGGTGCGCTGGCCAGCGTGCTGTACGCCGATCCTGCCCCGCAGCTGCTGTTGCTGGACGAGCCGGGCAATGCGCTGGACCTTGCTGCGCTGCAGGCGCTGGAAGAACTGCTGGCGGCGTGGCCGGGGGCGTTGCTGATGGTCAGCCATGACAGCCACCTGCTGCAGGCGTTGCGGCCAACGCAGGTGCTGCAGGTGGGGGACGCAGGTTGGCGGTGGCGCGATGCGTTGTAGGGCCGGGCGGGTGCTCGGCTCCTGCAGGCATTCATCCACGCATGGCGTGGATCTACCGCCAGCCTGTCATCCACGCATGGCGTGGATCTACTACCAGCCTCTCATCCACGCGTGGCGCAGACGCATCAGCGCTTCCACACCGGGAATGCCTGCGGCATCTGCTGCCACAGCAGTGGCCCGGCCTGCAGCTCGGCATCGTTGAGCAGGCACGCATCCAGCGTGGCACGCACCACACGCTCGTCCATGTGCACGCCGATCACCACCAGTTCCTGCCGGCGGTCACCCCACAGCGGATGCCACAGGCGTGCCATCGCCGAGTGCGCGGCCGCGTCCGGGAATTCCCCTGCATCCGGCAGCGGCGCGCTCCAGCAATCGGCCTGCTGTCGGGCCCAGCCCAGATCGCTGTAGGGCAGCGGCGTTGGCGGCAGCAGCGGCGTGGTGTCCTCCTGGCCGGCGCGCACCCGCTCGCGCGCCGCATACCAGAAGCCCGCCGCCTGGGTGCGTGTGGCCGCGCCCACACTGTTCAACTCACCCACCCAGTCCATGCGGTTGGCCAACCAGAACCAGCCCTTGCTGCGGATCACCCCGGGCATGCCGTGCTGCAATGTGCGCGCGAAGCGGGCGGGATGGAACGGCCGCCGTGAGCGATAGACGAAGCTGCCGATGCCGTACTCCTCGGTTTCCGGCGTGTGCTCGCCACGCAGTTCCTTCACCCAACCGGGGGCCTGCTGCGCGCGCTCGAAATCGAAGCGGCCGGTATCCAGCAGCTCGGCAAGCGGTACATCGCCGAAACTGGACAGCAGCAGCTTCGCGTCGCGGTTCAACCCGCGCAGCACGGCCAGCGTGTCCTGCAGCACTTCGTCGTCCACCTGGTCCACCTTGCTGACCACGATCACATCGGCGAATTCCACCTGCTCGCACAGCAGGTCGACCACGCCACGATCATCATCCGGCCCCGCCTGCTGGCCACGCTCGGCCAGGCGCAGTGTCGAACCGAAATCGGCCAGGAAGGCACTGCCATCCACCACCGTCACCATCGTGTCCAGCCGTGCGATATCGCTCAGGCTGAAGCCGTGTTCGTCGCGCACCGCGAAGGTGGCCGCCACCGGCATCGGCTCGCCGATCCCGGTCGATTCGATCAGCAGGTAGTCGTAGCGGCCGCTGTCGGCCAGGCGCCGCACCTCCTGCAGCAGATCGTCGCGCAGCGTGCAGCAGATGCAGCCGTTGCTGAACTCCACAAGCGTCTCTTCGGTGCGACGCAGCTCGGCGCCGCCATCGCGCACCAGCTGCGCATCAATGTTGACCTCGCTCATGTCGTTGACGATCACCGCCACCCGCAGGCCATCGCGGTTGCGCAGGATCTGGTTGAGCAGGGTGGTCTTGCCGGCACCGAGGAAGCCGGAAAGCACGGTGACCGGAAGGCGGCGGTCGGCGCGGGAAACAGTGTTCATGTCGGAGCGGGCTGGCTGCGGAGTAGAAGTGTTACTGTATAACAATTGTCGCGCAAGCAATCTCCCCGAATGAAGTCGCCCTCTGCCGCCCTGCTTGATGCCGGCGCCGTCGCCCTGTCCAGCCTGTGCCTGCTGCATTGCCTGGCGCTGCCCCTGCTGGCGGCCGCGCTGCCGCTGTTCGGCGTCTGGGCCGAAGCGGAGTGGGTGCACCTGGTCTTCGTGGCCATCGCGCTGCCAATCACCGGCTTGGCCCTGTGGCGCGCCGAACGCCGCCAACCGCTGCCTGCGCTGGCATGGCTGAGCGCGGGCCTGGGCCTGGCGCTGTTGATGGCCGGGGCGCTGGCACTGCCCTCGCACGCCTGGGAGACCCCGCTGACGGTCACCGGCAGCCTGCTGCTGGCCGCCACGCACCTGTGGAACGCGCAGCACCGGCACCGCAGAAGGTAGTGCCGGCCGCTGGCCGGCAACTGCAGGCTACGTCCGCAGGTCATGAGGTTGCCGGCAAGCGGCCGGCACTACCCAGCTATCTGCCGTAACGCCGCAGCAGTTCCACCAGTACCTCGGCTTCGGCCGCCCGCTGCGCCGGGTCTTCCGCGCCCACCACGTGTTCCTGCAGATGCTCGTGCAGCAGTTCCATCAGCAGGCTGTGGGCAGCGCCACGCACGGCCGCCACCTGCACCAGCACACCGGCGCAGTCGCCTGCCTCGCCCTCGGGCGTGTTCAATGCCTGTTCCAGCGCCGCCACCTGCCCGCCGATGCGACGCACCCGGGTCAGCAGCTGCTTTCGATTTCCGTGTACATGGGCCATGGCGGGATCATATACCCTATGGGGGTATCCGCCCACACTTGACCGCCGCCATGCACCTGGACGCCCTCGCCGCCGCCCGCCGCCACGAGCACCGCTTCGACGACGGCAATCCGCTGGCCGAACGCAACACCCGCCGCGCGATGTGGCTCACCGTCGGCATGATGCTGGTGGAGATCGTCGGTGGCTGGTGGTTCAACTCCATGGCCGTGCTGGCCGACGGCTGGCACATGAGCTCGCACGCGCTGGCACTGGGCCTGTCGGTGTTCGCCTACCGCTGCGCACGGCGCTACGCGCACGATCCGCGCTTCGCCTTCGGCACCTGGAAGATCGAGATCCTGGCCGGCTATACCAGCGCCATCGCCCTGCTCGGCGTCGCCGCGCTGATGGCCGTGCAATCGCTGGAACGCCTGTGGGTGCCCGCGCCCATTCACTACAACGAAGCCATCGCCATCGCCGCGGTCGGCCTGGGTGTGAACCTGCTGTGCGCATGGTGGCTGCACGACAGTCCGGGCCACGCCCATCATCACCATGGACACGGGCACGACCATGGCGATCATCATGGTCATCACCACGATCACGACCATTCCCACGGCCACGACCTCAACCTGCGTTCGGCCTACGTGCACGTGCTGGCCGACGCCGCCACCTCGGTGCTGGCCATCGTCGCCCTGCTGGGCGGCAAGCTGCTCGGCCTGACCTGGCTGGATCCGGTGATGGGCCTGGTCGGCGCGGTACTGGTTACCGTGTGGGCAATCGGCCTGCTGCGCGACAGCGGCCGCATCCTGCTCGACGCGCAGATGGACGCGCCGGTAGTGGCTGAAGTCCGCGAGGTGATCGAGCAGGGCCCTTGGCCGGCACGCCTGGCCGACCTGCACGTGTGGCAGGTGGGGCGCGGCAGGTACGCCGTCGCCGCCAGCGTGGTCACCAGTGATGCCACGCTCGATCCGGATACCGTGCGCCAGGCGCTGGCGATCCACGAGGAACTGGTGCATGTCACCGTGGAGATCCACCGCAGCGCGTGACCCGCATCCGGTAGTGCCGGCCGCTGGCCGGCAACTGCAGGATGATTGCGGACACCATGCGGTCGCCGCCAGCGGCCCGGCACTACCCCTGGCGCTTCAACATCATCCGCAGCAGGCATATCAGAAGCGGCAACGCGATCAGCACCGCACCGCCAAGACCGATCCACGGCCAGCGCTCGCGGCGCACGCGCGGAGCCACCGTCAGGCCAACGCCCGCCAGCCCTGCGGACTGCGCCGCCAAACCCACGGCGCCCCCTGACCAACTGGCCGTGCCGGACCACCGTGCCTTGCTCTGCGCCATCGGAAAACCCCTGTGTTCTTGCCGAATTTCTGTACGGGCCACGGCTGCGTGCTGCCTACACTGGCCGCACCTGCCCCGTCGGGACATCCCATGCGCGCGCTCCGCCTGCTGCTGCCCGGTGCCCTCCTGCTGCTGGTGGCCTGTTCCGGCGACACCCAGCTGCCGTTCTCCTCCGACCCGATGCTCGGCTGCTTCGCCACCAGCCCGCGCAAGTCCGCCGAGTTCCGCATCGAAAAGGAAGCAAGCCAGTACTTCGTCTCGTTCGAACGCGATGGCCACTGGCAGCGCGAACCCAATGCGCTGTACAAGGCCAGCCGCAGCGACATCCAGCAGTACTTCCGCGATGACGCCGACCAGATCGACAGTGCGCTGATCCGCATGGCTGGCGGCTTCGGCATCTTCCGCGTCAAGGACGGCGCCACGCTGAAGGCCCGGGCACGCGACAGCGACTACATGGCACTGCTGCTGATCGGGGCCGGGCCGGTGTACGAGGTGAAGTGCCCGTAGCGGCCACATTGCAATTCTTCCCATGGCCTCAGCGATGCCGCTGGCACACGCTGCCGGTTTCGAGGAGGGATTCCGATGACCGTTCTTCTGCTGCTGGCCGCAATCGTTGCAAAGACCCAGGGTGCTTACGACGAGGTGCGTGAGACCGCTGATGGCGACATCGTGGTGATGCGTACCTTCGACTGGGAGATCGAGGGCCAACGCGCCGAGCGCGTAACCGTGCACTGGCTGCTGCAGGAAGACGGCAGCATGCACTACGACTTCGACCGGCAACCACCCGCCACCCAGGATGTCCATCGCCGTTCGTGCGCGTTGCAGGGCATGCAGCCCTCACGAGGCGTCGGCCTGATCTCGGGAGAAGGAACCATCCACGGATTCAGCTGCACCGACCTGCGGTAGCGCCGCGCCCCTGCCCGGCTCGGCTGCACGGCGCCTGCGGTACCATGCCCTCCCCCGAGCCACCTACCCTACCCGCCGTGCCCCACTACTCCGGCCCCCTGCTGACCCGCGACAGCGCTGACACCCTGCGCCGTGCCCACGACAAGGGCGCCACCGCGTGGCGGGGCTCGCTCGATCTGGGCCGCAGCGAAGAAGGGGTACCGCTGGATGCCGAGGGTTTCACCTTCCGCGGCCAGCACTACCCGTGGCCGGGCAAGCTGAAGGACCGCACGCTGTACTACTGGGATGGCGAGGCGTTCGCCTCGATCTCCCGCTACAGCGGCTCGCTGATCAAGCTGGTGCCGACCGAGTGGGGCGCACCGACCTTCGAGATCGACGGCATCAAGATGCTGCCGACCGCCAAGCTGTCGCCGTTCGAGGACGCGCGCCGCAAGGTCGAGCTGGTTGCCCCGGCGGGCAAGAGCCTCCTCGATACCTGCGGTGGGCTTGGCTACTTCGCCGCCTGCGCACTGGAGGCCGGCGTCGGCCAGATCCGTTCGTTCGAAAAGAACGCCGACGTGATGTGGCTGCGCACGCTCAATCCGTGGTCGCCCGATCCTGACTCAACCGCGGCGGGCGGCCGCCTGCACTTCAGCCACGGCGACGTGTCGCAGCAGATCGAACAGGTCGCCAGCAACAGCGTCGATGCGATCCTGCACGACCCGCCGCGCTTCGGCATTGCCGGCGAACTGTACTCACAGGTGTTCTACGACCATCTCGCCCGCGTCATCCGCAAGGGCGGCCGCCTGTTCCACTACACCGGCGCGCCGAACAAGCTTACCAGCGGCCGCGACGTGCCGCGCGAAGTGGCCAAGCGCCTGGAAAAGGCCGGCTTCAAGGCAGAGCTGGCGCTCGATGGCGTGCTGGCCGTCAAGCGCTGAGGCTCACTCGCCGTCCACCTTGGCCAGCTTCATCACCCACTTCGGCACTACCGGCTCGCCGGCATAGAAGTCCTTGGGCTTGTTTTCGGCCATCGCCCAGCGGTGCAGCCAGCTCGGCCCATAGCGACCGCTGTAGCCCTCGGCGCCGCGCGCATAGGCGGGGTCGCGCACAGCTTCTTCCAGCGACACGAAGCGATAGCCACGGCGCCTGGTGGCCGCCACCAGCTCGGCGAACGTCGCCGCGTTGAGTTCGTTGGCATGCATCAGCCACACCTGCGGCACCGCATAGCCCAGCAGCGCCTGCGACTGCTTCTCGTAGTAATCCACCTTGTTCAGCATGTACGGCACATAGCCCTTGCGCAGGCTCGCCAGCGTCGCCTCGCGCTGCGGTGAATCGGGCTGCTCGTTCATCACGTTGGCATAGGCGAAGGCCCACACCCACTCACCGTTGTCGACCGTCACCGGCGCAACGCGGTAGCCGTGCTGCTTGAAGAACACGTCCATCGCCACGCGGTCTTCCGGCGTACGGCCCGCGCGCAGATACGGGTGACGCATCCATTGCGGCGTCTGCCCACGCTCGGCCAGCAGTGGCCGCAGCACCTGCTCACCGCGCAGGAAGTCCTGCTGGAAGGCCGCCACGCCTTTGGCGTTGAGGTCCATGTGCGACCAGGTGTGGTTGCCGAGTTCGTAGCCGGCGTCCAACCAGTCGCGCAGCATCTGCACGCGCGCCGGCTGCACCCGGCCATCCACTTCCAGCTTGTTTTCGTTGACGAAGCCCACCACCGGAACATCGGCCTGGCGCAGCTGCGCCATCAGCGCGGCATGGCGTGCCTGCAGATCGACCGGCACGATCTCATCCAGGCGCGCCCACGGCAGATCATCGATGGTCACCGCGATGCGGCGATCGACTTCGGCAGCGTGGACGGTCAATGACAACAACAGCAACGGCAATGCACGCAGGAACAGATGCATCGGTACATCCATGGGACCAGGATGCAGCGACTGTAACGCGATTGGGCCTTGCCGCCGAGTGTGGACTCGGCCGCAGCGCCAGAGCGGGTCAGTCGGCGATGTACTGCGGTGGCACGTGGTCGGTCAACCAGACACCATTGGCCGAGCGGTGGAATACGTGCCCATCGGCATGCATGCGACCTGCGTGCACGCTGAGGATCACCGGCGCACCGCGGCGAGCACCGACCTGGTGGGCCGTCTCCCGGTCCAGTGACAGATGCACGTGATGGCGCTCGCCCGCACGCAGGCCCTGCTCGCGGATCGAGCCGACGAAGCGCGGCACCGTGCCGTGGTACAGCCACTGCGGCGGCGCCACCGGCACCAGTCCAAGATCGACCGCGACCGAATGCCCCTGGTTTGCGCGGATACGCTGGCCATCATCGCTCAGTGCAAAGCGTTGCTTGTTGCAGCTCGCCACGATGTGCTGCAGTCCGCCACGGTCGAGCGCCTGCCCGTGTGCAGCCAGCTTCTGCAGCAGTTCGTCGACATTGGCCCAGCCTTGGCCGTCCAGGGTCAACCCGATTTTCCCGGGTTCATGGCGCAGCACCAGGCTGAGGAACTTGCTGGTCTGCTTGGTTGAAGTTTCCGTGTTCATCCGCATAGCGTGCCGCAGAAGCGCCGGTCGATGCCAGTCAGCGGCCCGCGCTGGCGTCAGAACCGGGTCAGCCGCGACGTGGTGCGCCACAACCACAGACCGATGACCATGCCCGCCAGCAGCACTGCGCACAGCGCGATGGCCAGCCCATCAGGCAGGTGCGGCGGCATCAGGTCGGCCTTGGCAAACAGCTGCAGCAACCATCGCCGCGTCGAAAGCGGAGCCTGATGACCCTCCGGCAGCTGATCGGTCATGCAAGCGGCAGGCAGCGCGGTGATGACCCCCGCCCAAACGTGTTCGTACAGCCGCAGCATCGCACTGGCCAGCAGCAGCGCCGCCGCGTGCAGGGCAGACAGGCACCAAGCACTGCAGCGCAGCGATGCATCCACATGGCGCAGCCAGTGCACGCAGACCGACAGCGTACCCAGCAGCGCGAGCAGCAGCGTTGCCATCGGTATCCAGCACAGCGGCTGCCAGTCGTCCAGCGCGCCCGCACGCGCCAGCAGATGCTCGGCCACGTGCAGGCGCGCGGCCGGATCGGCGCCACCGCAGGACAACGTCAGTGGCTCCAGCAGCAGGTCCACGCGGTGGTGAAAGTAGCCCGCAGCCAGGCCGACCGAGAGCAGTGCCACCAGCTGCAGCAGGAACAGCATCAGGCCAGCGCCGAAGAAGCGCCCAAGGCGGGCAGTGAAAGCGGTCACGGCATATTCCCCAGCAAGTGGACGCGCATGCTAGCCAAGCGGATGCTCGCTGTCGGCTGGCAGATGCGACATCACCTTGGGCGATGCGCGATCATGTCCCCTCCCTTCAGGAGAGTTGGCGATGGTGGGGTTGTATCTGCTCGTGCGTATGCTGCTTCCGGCCCTGCTGGGCGGGGCAGTTGCGGTGCTTGGCGCACGCGTGATCAATGCGCGGCTGGCCCGCCTTCCGCCGCGCGTGATTGCGCTGCCGGATGACAGCCTGCTGCCCAGCCCCGCCGCACAGCGACGCTATCGCCGCCTGCGTCGCCGCAGACCGCATCTGCAGAGCTTCACCGTGCCACCCAAGGTACCGCGCAGCTGGGTCCTGCTCGCGGCGATGGCGTTCATCGGCACGGTGGGCGTAACGGTCTACCTGATGCCCGACGGCCCACGCTTCCAGGTCATGGTCGAGAGCACCCTGGGTTATTCCTCCACCGTCATCGAGGTCCGGGCCCCGGCAAAGCAGCAGCTGCGCCTGCTGGACGCCTGTGCACCGGTGCTGCAGCAGACTGCCCGCCCCATCACCATGCGCTACCGCAGAACCCGCACCGGCAATCCGGTGGACGTGCACGGTGTGCTGCCGGTGCAGGTGCGCCGCAGGGGCACACTGCTGCAGGTGGCCACGGCGCAACCGGTGGATGCGGCCGTGCTGCGTGATGCCCTGCGCGCATGCAGCGCATCGGCCGACGTCACGCTGACCCTACAGCCGCGCAACGTCGCGCCATGGCGGGAATGGGGTTGGCAGCCATGGGCGGGCGCCGATGGCCAGTAACGCTTAACCCCGTGGCAGTTTCGCCGCCCACATGTTGTCCACCAGGTTCGGGTAGCGGCGCCCGTTCTCCTCTGCCCGCTGCCGCGCCGCCGCCTTCTGCGTCTCCGTCAGCGGCTGCGTCTTCTGGCCCTTCGGGTTGGGCTTCTTCCAGGGCGGCGTGCGGGCAGTGGGCATGTGCGGATGATGCCGTAGTCGGGGTTACTTCTTCAGGAATTCCAGCAACGCCAGATTGAAGTCATCGGCGTGGCTGGTGTTGCAGCCATGTGGCGCATTCTGCAGCACCACCACCTCGCTGCCGGCGATGGCCGCGTGCGTGCGCTTGCCTGAACCTTCGAACGGCACCGTCGCATCGCTGTCACCGTGCAGCACCAGCGTCGGCACGGTCACTTTCTTCAGGTCCGCACGGAAATCGGTGGTGGCAAACGCCTTCATGCACCCCAGCGCGGCCGCCTGGTCGGACTGGTGGGCAAGCGCGATGGCGGCCTGGCGCTCGTCCTCGGTGACCATCAGCTTGCCGTCGGCACTGAAGAAATCGCGGGTAAAGCCATCAAAGAACGACTCCCGGTCCTTCTCCAGTCCCTGGCGCATCTCATCGGCCTTTTCCTGGCTCAGCGGGCCTTCGGGGTTGTCCGCGCCCTTCAACAGGTACGGCGGCACGGCCGCAGCGAACACCACGCTGTGCAGGCGGTCTTCACCATGGTTGGCGATGTAGCGGGCCACTTCGCCGCCCCCCATCGAGAAGCCGACCAGGGTGACATCGCGCAGGTCGCGTTCGTCGATCAGGGCGGCCAGGTCTGCGGCAAGGGTGTCGTAGTCATAACCATCGGCGGGCTTGTCCGAGCGGCCGAAGCCACGACGGTCATAGCTGATCACGCGGTAACCGGCATCGCGCAGCAGCGGCACCTGTGCCTTCCAGGATTCGGCCGACAGCGGCCAGCCATGGATCAGGATGACGGGGCGGCCGGTGCCGCCGGTGTCTTCAATGTGCAGTCGGACAGAGGAGGTAGGCATGGGGGCTCCCGGGGAGAAAGAGGCCCCCAGCCTAGGCACTCGCAGCGGAGCCGCCCGTGATGGAATCGGCCCAGGCCATGACATCGCGTACACGGGCGGCACCCCGCACTACGGTGCCCACCGGCGACTGCGAGCCCCGTGGGTCGGCTGCGGCCAGCCGGGACGGATGCCCCGGTGGCCATTCCTCCTGCCCTTACAGCTGGATCCGCGCCACGCTCTCGTCAGCGTCCTTGGCATCCTTCTCGCCGTTCTTGATGCTCACGTACAGCACGTTGTTCCTGGCATCCAGCGCCAGGCTGTTCGGGTGCGTCGGCACGGCGTAGGTGGCCACCTTCTGATAGCTGTCGCTGTTGTACGCGGTCACCGTCCCGGCTTCGCGGTTGGTCACGTACAGGCGCTTGCGCGGTGCATCCAGCAGGATGCCCAGCGGGCCGGCATCGGTCGGGATGCTGGCCAGTTCCTTGCCATTGCTGCGGTCGAGCACCAGCACGCGCTGGCCCGGGTGCTTGCTGACCAGCCCGCTGCTCTTGGCCTGGTAACCCCGCAGCATTTCCGAGCCCTGGTCGGTCACGAACAGGCGCTTGCCGGCCGGGTCCAGCGCGATGTTCATCGGCTGCTCGGCGGCAATCTTGTGCTGGGCTTCGACCTTGTTGGAGTCGGTGCCGACCACCACCAGATCGGCCAGCAGATTGCTGGTGTACACGCGCTTGTTGGCGGCATCCAGCGCCAGGCCCGGCGCCTTGGCATTGCCCAGGCCCGGAATGGTGTTGATCACCTTCAGCGTGTTGGTATCGATCACAAACAGCACGCTGCTCACATCGGGCTGGCTGCTGTGGCCGGTCACGTACAGGCGGTTGGCGGCGCTGTCGACCACCAGCTCGCGCAGGTCATGGGTGTAGGCGGCCCTGCCGTCCTTGCCGGTCTTCTTCTCCATCAGCTGCACGGTGCCGATGGCCTTGTTCTGCGCGGTGTCGACCACGGTCACCGACAGGTCCACGGTGTTGCCCACGTACAGGCGGTTATGGGCGTCGTCCAGCACCACGCCGAACGCCTTGCGCTCCAGCGGGATGCGGGTTTCCACGGCCAACGTGGTCGGGTTCAGGCGCAGCACCTGGGCCGGGCCGGCGGCGTCGCCGAAGCCGCCGGACGAGGCGACGAACACGGCGTTCTGTTTCGGGCTGTAAGCCAGCTCGTACAGGCCCTTGGCCACGGCCTGGCGCTGCACGGCGGTGGTGGTGCTGGCGGCAGCAGGCGCGTTATCGGCGAAGGCGGACGGCGCGCCGAGGCTGAGCGAGACAGCAAGGGCCAGGGCGGCCGAGCGAAGAGCGGAATGACGGAACATGCGAGCATCCTTGAAAGGGCACGGAAGGGTGTCCTGGCTCGCTGGGCCGTACGGAGACGGCCGTTCCGGCGTGTGCGCACGGAAAGGCTGGCTGGGTTGCGGGGGCAATGGTAGCAGGTGGGGCCCGTGGCGTCCGCCTGCGGATGCATGGCGGATACGCGATCCTGCACGGAGCGCCTACGCCATGCCCGGGGCGTGCGCCTGGACCAGCTGCTGCTCTTCCTGATGCCGCTGGGCATCCCGCTGCGGCTGTGCTTGCGCCAACTGCTCGATGCGCTCGAAGGAGGCCACCACCGGCGTCTGCGCGGTAACGTCAGCCGGCAGACTTGCGCGCCGGTGAGCCGGGACATTGCGGTCGCCCTGCACGATGAAGATGCTCTCCGTCTCATGGCTGCTCTTCGCCAGCCGGCTGAGCAGGTGGAGGTGCGGCCAGTGCAGATGGCACAGGGTGACGATGTCACCTTGCGCGCCGATTATGTGGCCACGGGCACGCTGGAGCGCCAATTGAACTGGCGGGCGGCGCGCCTCCTACGAGCTCGGCCTGGCCAACCTGCCGCCGCCGCGGGATCCCTATCGACTGAGTGCCAATGGCGTGAACGAGCCGCCACCCAGCGCCTTCGAGACCGGCAGGGCATTCGTCCGCGACACCACCTCCCGGCAATGGGAGCTGGAGATCAAGGAAGTCTTAGACGGGCGCACGCCCATCACGCGACACGAGCCTGTTTCACCGGAACGCGAACTCGCCTCGGATGAGCAGTCGCCCACCGTCATCGCGCAGAATGCGGCCAACACCAAGGCGGCCGTGGCCGCGCGCTACATGGTGGCCCACGAGCAGGGCCGCTGCAGTGATTTCGGCGACGCCCAGAACCCGTCCATTCCACAGGCAGTCCGCAATGCGCAGGACAGCGCCGATACCCTGCGCGCAAGTGACGGTCGTAGCTACAGCCGCCTGGCGAATGGCCAGTGGCTCCGCGAAGGCGTGGTCTACAACAGCCAGGCCAATCGCAACCTCAGCGATGAGCTGGAGATCACTTGGCAGAGCAGAACGCCGGTATTGCGGACATGGGCAGGATGGCCGAACAGATAAAGGCCACCGTACACGTCGAGCCTGAGGGCGTGCGCGGAAAGGTGGAATCGCTGTACGCGAAGCATGGCATCCAGCGCACCGAGGAGCAGCTTGCCGCCACCATCGCCGCGGTTGAGCAGAATCTTGCCGCCGTTGGAAAACAGGCCGACGTCACGCTGGAGCTGATGCCCGACCCACGCACGCACGCGCCCAGCCCGGATAGCGCCATTGCCTCCTTCGGCACTGCCGCGGGCAACCGCATGGTGTTGACCTCCACCACCACCGTCGATGACATGGCGAGGATGCAATCGGTTCATCGGTCGCCATCCCCTCCCCTGCAGAAGGTGGAAGGGCAGCAACGCGAACAACCGACCGTTCCCGCCGTGGCACAGGAGCAGGAGCACCCCGCCCGTGCGGTGCACGACCACGCCCGCAAGGCCATGGATGGTTCCATGGCCCGCGGCGGCCCGCAAATGCCGGGTCACCCTGACCACCCGCTCTACGAGCAGATACGCGACGGTGTTGCAGCATTGGATGCCACGCACGGGCGCAGCTTCGATGCGATCAGCGAATAGATGAGCGCCAGCCTGCTGGTACTGGCCAAGCACAGCGATCTGTCACGCGTGGACCACGCGCTGCTGAGCAACGCGACCGCGCAGAACCCTGCGGGACATACGGTGTTTCTGGTGCCGGGCGAACTGAATGACCCCTCGCATCTGCATGCCTCGATGACAACCGCGCAGGCTGTGCAGACGCCTGTCGAGCAATCGCTGCAACAATACGAAAGCGTGAACCAGGAAGCGCAACAGCATGCGTTGAGCGGCCAGCTTGAGCAGCAGTCGCAGGAGGTGCGGACGCAGCAGGAAGTAAGGGAACGAACGGCGAGTATGGGGTGATAGTCACCATTGACGTTTCAAGGGCAACCTGGGGCAACACATACCAAGTACTTTCTACCCAGATGCAACGTCAGAAGCCGAGTTGCAGAACGCGGTCATGGTCAGCCCTGTCCGACTGCGAGCTGCTGATCCATCACCTGCAGAGTATGAGTACGTGTTCCGCCGCAACGACGAGCGCGTTGGTGTCGCGGGGGTGAGCGAAGGGCCGGATTGGTACATCCGAGAAGAGGTGTGGTGGGAGGATATTTATTCACTCGACTTCATATATCCGCAGTCATTGAGATGCTTGTTCGAAGAAAAGTCAGCCCTGGGCAGCACCAAGGACGATTTTTCCTTTCTGTGCAGCATCGTTCATGCGCTGCTGGCAGCCGCAGGATCCGGCGTGCGGCCACGGCACCATGTGCGCTATGTCGCCTTGACCACGCACTTTGCCTTGGCTGGCGCTGGCGTGCCGGCGAACCCACCAATGCATGCCGCTGGTTGGCGCCACGCAGCAAGGAGCCGCCGAGCTCCACCCTCGGCGGCCGGTCTGAACAGCGTCTCCCCCGCATTGCTCAGTCTGGCAGCAGCTCGATCCGCCATGTGTCCAGCAGCGCCTGAATGTCCTCACCGCCGTCAGCCCTCGCTTGCAGGTGCCCCAGAAGATCCTGCTGGCGCGGCTGAGCGAAGACCATGCGATACAACGCGAGGCTGCTTTTAAGCCGATCAAAGCGAAATTGATCCTGACTGAGCGGGAAGTGGAACACCTTGCGTTCGACCGCAACGCCGCCGGGCGTTTCACAGATCCAGTACGGAACAAGGCCAGCCAGTGGCGTGTCCAGATGCGCTGTCTCAGCCTTCTGGAACACGGCCTGCCACGGATCTCCCCCTGCCCCGTCGGGCACGAAGCCCGCCAGACGGGCTACGTTTCGGCGGACGGCCAGTCCCTTGTAACGGTGCACCCGGCCTTCCCGCTGCTCAAGATCCACCGGATTGCCCGGCAGGTTCCAGTGAACGATCGAGTGGCACCAGGAGTGGAAGTCCAATCCCTCCTGCCCCACCGACGTGGACGCCAGAATGAACGGGCGGAAGGGCGAATTGAACGCGTTCTGCAGCGCGTCCTTGCGTGCAACGACCTTGTCATCCTCAGTTGCATTGCCGTAACGCATGGCATAGCGGCAGCGCAGGGACAGTGCGTCGCTGCGGACGAGCTTGCCGTCCTCCAGCTTCATTCCTTCAGGATGCAGCTGGCTGGCGCGCACGTGGCCAGCATCGCTCACGCCCTTCGCGATGGCCTCTGCATGCGTCAACGTGTCTTCCGCTGCCTTCTGCTCGTGCAGCAAGTGAAGGTACTCGTCCAGCAGTGCCTGTAGATTGCCTTCTGCACAGTAGGAAATGGCGCGCCGCCAGTACACGGCGCCCTCTTCGTGCGTGATGATGGCGATTGCTTCCGGCATGTTCAGCTGGCGCCGGAATACGTCCGCGATCTTGACGGCCGCCAGGCGCAGGTCGACCTCATCGTCGGCTGGCAACAAGCGCAGCAGTGAACGCAGCGCGCACACGCCCGGCGCCGCCAATGCCAAGTCGGCCAGTACTTCGGCAATGTCGTCGGGACGGGGCCCAAGCGTCTGCAGCGAAGGCTCATCGAAGCCAAGCTCCCACACCTGTCGCCAGTACGCTACGTGGCGGGCGAAGCCCAGCCCGGAAACACGGGATGCGCCTTCTTCCTCATCCTCACCAGCGCCGATGGCCAAGTCCTCCTCACCCCAGCACTGATCAGCATCCAAGCCAACGTGTGCGCGCTCCAGCAGCAGCAACGTCAACCAGTACCAACGCACATCAGGGGGACCGGAATGCCTCGGCTCCTGCAGGTCGAGTTCATTGATCCGCCTCCTGAGCCTGGCAATAGTTTCCTGCCGCGCTTCGGCCAGTCGCAGGCGGCCACCTGCGCCGACCGACATCGCCAGCGGATCAACCACCGTGGCCAGCATGCGCGAAGGAAACAGCAGGGTCAGTGCGTTCATGTCCTCATGCCCGCTCTTGCCACCGTTGAAGCGCAGTCGTGCACTCAGCGTCGTTGCAAGGGAATCGTACTTGAGGTCAAGCGCATGGCCTGCGGTGGCCAACTGTTCGGCGTGGTACGACAGAAGACCGGCAATGGCATCGGGAACCATGTTCCAGCTTGAGAACACCAGCGTCTTGCTGAAGTTAGCCGCGTCAGCGTAAGCGCCCTCGCCCGCCCAGTAAGGCATGGATGGCGGCACCCAGAGCAGGCGCCAGCCGCCCTGGTCCTTCATCTCGCTGGCGAGCACGTCCATCCGCGGGTTGGCGGCGACCATCGGATCGTATGCCTGCAACAGGTCCTGCCTCAGCATCCTGTACTGCCGATGCTGGGACAGCGTGTTGCCCATTGCCTTGGGTCCAGCACGTTCCATCAGGCGGCGCTTGAAGGTGTATCCGTCTTCACGCATGAAGTTCAGTAGATAAGGGCTGGAGCGCCAGAACTCCATTACGTCATTGGCCCCGGCCTCCCGTGCCAAGGCATCCACGCACGCGTAGTCAGCCAGATCCTCCGGCGTCAGCGACAGCGCAAGCGGCACGTCCTTCACCATGGCATCGCGCCCCTGGGTCACCCCGACGCGCTCAGTCCGGCACATCACCCGCTTCAAGCGCGACTCGATGGCGTGCTTGAGCAGTGCGGCATTGGCTCGTGCTGCGCCAACGCCCACCAACGCTGCCCGGAAGGCGGCAAGGTCGGCGCCCAGTGCGGCAACTTCGGTCGCATCGTTGAACAGGAATTCCGCCGTCGCCAGGAAGTCCTGGTAGTGGTCCTCCTGGTCCTGCTGGGCCACCAGCATCTTGTAGGGTGTGGCCGAGAGCAGCAGCACGCGCGGCCTGCTCTCGTGGTCGAATAGCTCCTGTGCAAGCTTCGCCGCAGATGATCCTGGCGCAGCTTCGTCGTCAGCCTCCGCGTCCTGTACAACAAGCAGCTCACGGAAACGCTGGAACTCATCCAGCACCACCAGGTCGGGCTTCAGTGCCTTCAGGCAACAATGCGCCAGCGTGGTGCGCAGCCACGCAGTAAGTTCCCGGGCTTCGGCACGCTCATCATCCTCCAGTGGGCGCTTCAGGCGTCTGGCATGCCTGTCGCAGACCTCGATGAGTTGCTTCAGCCGCTTCTTGTCCAGCGACTCCATAAAGGCACGGGTAATGGCCGCGTCCGGCTCGTTCACGCCCTCCTCGTGTTCGAAGTTCTGCCGCCAGCGATCGCCCAAGCCGCCGCGCAGTACCCAGGCCAAGCCTTTGGGATTGAGCTTGGGAACGCCCTGCAGCATCCGATGGATCAGGCTGCGCTCGATTGCCAAGCCGCCGCCTCGGGTTGTCTGGAACGACGTGCCGGGCGTGAAGCTGATGAAGTTGACGCCGGCGCCGTCCAGACCCCCGTCGGCCAACGCCAGCGGAAGCAGTGTCAGGCGGGTCGCGCGTACCGCTTTGGTGGAGTGAAGGCGCAGACGTTCCAGGTTCTGCGACGCGATGGAAGCGTTGGAGCAGATGTAGATGATGTCCATGCGCTCGTTGGCGGCCGTCTTGTGCGCAACCACCCGCGCGATCAGCCCCTTGGCGACCTGTGTCTTGCCCAGGCCGACTTCATCGGCCACCAGGAACCGCAGCGCCGGGTCGGCATCCTCGTACATGCGGCGGAACGCGTGGTCCACCGTCCTGCGTTGGAAACCCTTCAATCGTTCCAGAACGGGTGTGGGATCGAAAGGATCGTGGTTCCTGCCCATCATGCAGCCTCCTTGCCAATGGCATTTCCTACTACGCTCCACAGCGCCAGGAACTCGTCCGGCAAGCACGGCTGACCGTCGAATGACTTGCCGTGCAGGCGCTTGACCATGCGATCGATCGCCTCGAGCCGTTCGGGTTCGCGTGCGTAGATGCGCAGCATCTGTTCGAAAAGCGGGAAACTGGCAGACAAGCCGTAGCCATCCTTTCCGTTCCTGCTACGGCCCAGCGGCTGAACATGGTTTCCACCGCCTGTGACGGTGGGGTCATCCAGCAGCAGTCCCAGATAGCGCAGGAACGCCGCGCGACTGCCCAGCAGCTGCGCCATCAGGGCATCGCCCCGGTCCTGCGGTGCGCCTACCAATGAAACTTCCAGCGCAAAGCGCAGCGGTGCAACGTCCAGCGCTTTGGCGCGCGCGTCGACCAATGCCACCTGGAAGCCGACCAGCGAGCTCACCTCGTGGCTGGAGAACGTCCCCAGGTCCGCCTGACCCGCGTGGAGGGCACGGGCCCGATCGCTGGGCACGGCCAACGGCCACGCTTGAACGCTCGCACCGTCCAGCATGAAGTCCGGGCAGGAAAGCGAGAGTTTCCAACCCGAGTCCGGGTGGGCGTCGCAGCGCAACGTCCAAGCCGCCGCCGCGATCTGACGCCGCATGCCTTCCAGCTGGTCCTGCAGCTGGCGACGTTCGGCAACCGCGGCGTCCTCGCCCTGACCGGGCGTGTAAGCATCCAGCAGCGGCTGGAGATGCTCGTCCAACCACTGCCGTGGCGCGGGAATCCGGTTCACCGTGCCGCTCAGCTCGGCCACCACTTCCACGTTGCTGCCCCGCTGCACGACCGCATTGGTGTAGTTGGCCGAACCAACGGCAACATGCACCCGCTGCCCACGCTGGAACACAGCCAGCTTGGCATGCAGCCCCTGCAGTGCATCCCCCTGCCCCGCCTCGTCGCCCTCTGACAGGACACTGTCTGGCTTCAGCACGTAAGCTTCATCGTCGTTCAACCCGGCGCTGTCCGGAAGCGCGTCCAGCTCATCGGCACGACTGACCAGCCTGAAGTCACCTGCGCAGGCCGCGCGCAGCGACTGCAGCGCCGCCGCGCGCACGAAGGGGGAAACGATCAGCACATCCTGGGTTTTTCCATCGCTTTCAAACGGCGCCCACGGCTGCGGGCGCTTGCCGGTACCCAGCACATGAAATGCCAAGCGGGTGAAGCCCTCCGGCAACTCCCACGCCGCGCGCTCGATATCCTTGGCCAGCGATACGATCATGTCCTGCCGCTCCTGATCCGGCGGCGTGCCCTGCACGTTCTGCGGCAGCCAGCGCAGGAAGTCCGCAAGGGGCTTGTTGTCGGGCTGCCTGGCCTTCTGCGGCACACCGTCCAATCGCAGGCTCACGTCCCAGCAGCGGTCCCAGGTCAGGTTGCGGGTCAGCACCAGCAGGCGGACAACCGGGGCGGGCTCTGCGGCGCCATCGCTGGCGACATAGCGCAAGGCCCACAGCTTCGGGTGGAATGCCCCGCCGTGGGGTGCGCAGACCTCATGCACCATGCCTTCGGCCAGCACCGCCAACGCGTTACCCGCCGGCGGCGCCTCCATTCGCCCACGCTCGCAGAAAACGGCCAGCCTGCGGCTGGCGCGGCGCAGCCCTTCCACAAGCCGCAACGGGTCTTCCTCGGCACTGTTGTCCTTGTCTGCCAGCAATGCGATGTGCGCAGGCAAGCCAAGCAACGCGCCCAGCGACAGGCTGTAGGTCGTGGCAACGCCGGCGTCGAACCGGTAGCCGCTCGGCGGCTGCAGCGCTTCGGTCAGGGTGCTGCGTTCAGATGGCTGGATCATGCGGCCTCCAGGCCGTGCAGAAGGTCTGCCAGATGGCGGCGGGTGATGCCCCACCGGTAGTTCAGAACGCCCAGGCCGGATGCACCGCCCCAACGATCCAGGTTCTCGGCTTTGAAGCGCGACAGATTGTGCTTCAACGCACATTCGCGGTCACGCACCAGCTTGCGCGACTGCGGGGAATCGGCGTGACCTGTCCTGACCAGCTTCAGCCAGGCGTCCACGAACTCACGGGTCCTTGCATGGACCGGACGTCCAGCACGCTCGACCTGCTCCCAGAAACGCTCTACGTTCCAGTCGCCAATACCCGAAGCGGGCACGCCGTCGATCCATGCAGCCAACGCCTGGCTGTACTCCTTGCGGCGATCCTCGTTGCCGGAGGCTTCGGCCAATGCGAGGTTGTAGACCAGCGCAGCGCCGTGGGCCAAGCCAGAGAACCGACGTGCATGTTCAACCAGCTCGCGCAGCGGCTGTGGCGCCGTGGATATCTGCGGATGCAGCCACGGGAACTGCGCGTCAGCGCACTCCTTCAAGCGCACTTCATCCTGCGCCAGCCACACCAGCAGCGTGTGCGGGTGATGGATCTTCCATTGCTCGCGGATGAACCGGGCCTCCTCTGCCGTCAACGACAGGGACCCTTCTTCCAGTGCGCTCGGTGCGACCAGCTTTTCCAGCGATGCATGCCAGGTCTGCGCCGTTGGCTCCAGGTCCTCCATGCCGTCGTCGCGTGCAAGCTTGCTGCTGCGGTCGCTGCGGATCTGCGCAATCGCAGAGAAGTAGTCCTGCTGCGAGCCCGGGCGGGCAAGGATGCCCCACGAACGCATGCCTGCCCAGTACACGGAACTGGCCAGTCGCTTGAGGTTGTGGCCGGAGTCGCGCCCGAAGGCGCCTTCCTCGTCTGCCAGACGGTCATTGAGCGCCAGCTCGTCCTGTCGCGCACGCTCGGCGAAGTCTCTGGACCGCACCTTGGACGCTTCCAGACCAATGAACAGCCTGGGCAGCAGCAGCATGTAGCGCAGCCGGGTCTGGATGACGGAGGTTCCCGGGAAGAGCTGATCGGAAAGGGCATCACGGATCCCGCCGATGCCCAGTTCGTCGCGGGTCTCGGGCTGATCCAGCAACGCAAGCAGGGTCGTGCTGCGCGCGTGCGCAGCGGCGTCATGGTCGAGCCATGTCAGGCTGGAAGGCATCTCAATCCCTCCCGCTGGAAGATGTGGGCTTGAACGCACGTCGCGCACTACCGCGCGTGCGCTGCATCTGCTGGTTCATTACGGTCCCCTGGTTGGCGTGTACTTCGGTGGAATCGCTTCAGTAACGCTGTGCGGCACTGCGATGGCGGGCCGCGATGTCTTCGGCCAGTGCGGCCGGCGCCAGAACACGCACTGCGGCGCCCAGGCCCAGCAGCCACCATCGCAACTGGGCGGAATCGTCCACGGTGGCACGCAGCCGAGGCACCAGACCGTCGCCCAGGTCCAGCTGCTGGTCACTGGAGAGTGGTGTCTCGGCCAGGTGCTGGGCCAGTGCTTCATCAAGCTCCAGCTCGACAGCCAGCGGTCCTTTGCTCTCGAAGCCCGCAGCAACGCGGCTCGCGTAGCTTCCGAGTTCGAACGCTTCGGCGCCTTCGGTGTCTGCGTCGAGCATGCGGGCGCGCTGGATGCGATGCAGTGACAGCGTGGTGGTTTCCGAGCGCCCCTCGATACGCCCGGCCAAGTAGCTGGACGTGCCGCGCTGGATCATGCCGTAGGGGTGGAAGACGTACTCGCTTGCGTCGGTACGGCCGCGGGCCACGTAGTCAAGATGCAGCTGCTTTTCACTGAACAGCGCCTGGTGCACGTTGACAGCCACCTCGGTATCCACCGTGGCGGGCAGCAGCGACTGGCTGGCCGGCACCACGGCAACCTTCTCGTGCCATCGCCGGGTGGAGCGCACCGTGCGCACTGCGGCAAGCGTCTTCTCAGCCTGCTCGAAGAAGGGCGTCAACGCTGGCCAGTGGTTGGCGGGCAGCAGTCCCTGCAGGTTGCGCTGCGCGGTCAGCAGCACCACGGCCTGCGACACGGACATTCCGGGCATGCTGAAGGCCGCCGCACCGCGCATCCATGCCCAGCCATAGGGCTTCTGGAGATCATTGCTTTCAATGGGAAACTGCAGCGACAGCGCGTTCAGGTCGCGCTCGATGGTGCGGGTTCCGCCCTTGTAACTCTCTGCCGCCAGGATCTGCGCCAGTTCCTTCACCGTGCGGTAGTGCGGGGCGGGCTGCAGCAACTGCAGCAATCGCCACTGCCGCGCCAGCGAAGATCGATTATCGGTTTCCACCTTGCCATTCCTTTGTACGTTTCACGGCACCGCAGTACGGGGCTGATCCGATTCAACCAGAGGCTGCGACATCGGGTGTCGCAAGCGGGTGCTCCGGTCAACAACGGGTTCCATCCCCTTGGTCGCCCGATTATGTTGAATCCGGTCACACTTTCCCAGCGGCCGGCACGGCCTTCCTATGCCCGCCCATGGAACGATGTGTGCACTGGCGGACCCTCAAGTCCTTGATGCATCAGCCGAACGCGCGGGGTGCCAGCGGTGCGCAGATGGATTGCCGGGACCGACGAGCCTGCCACTGAAGCCAACGCCACGCGTTGATCAGAACCACGCGACACCATTTGTCGCAGCCCTCCGCAGAATGGCCACCGACGGACCGAAACGGGGCATGGATGCTCCACCCAACTACCCAATAAAGGGACTGCATGTTCAAGTTCATTGGTGCAACGGTGGTTTATGGCTTCGCCCTGTACGGGTTGGGCCGCTGGCTGGCGGACCAGCAGTCTGTCGGCGCTGACGATTAAGGCGGCGCGCGCAATGTGGGGGCGTGCCCCGAAACTGACCTATCGCTGCCGGGACTGCGGCTGGAAGCGCACCACGCCCCCCACCGGGGATGTGCGCATCGAAGGCCTCACGTGGTTCCGCAACTGCCCCGAGTGCCGATCGACCGCACTGGAATGTGGCAACGCTAGCGCCATGGACGCGCTATGGCAGGGCCTACCCGAAGCCTGGCGCAGTACACGACGTTCGGACTAGTTCCCTTGCCAGATACGCCATGCATAATGGCCAACGTAACAGGGGGACAAATGGATTCAACTGCTCTGAAGGAAGCGCACCGCCACATTCGCGATGCGCAGCCGGACTCTACGCGCGTGCGCCTGCATCGCGCCATCAGCTGGCTCAACCGTGCCGAACAGGAAGACCGGGATACGGACGCACGTTTCTTGTTCCTGTGGATCGCACTCAACGCGGCCTATGCGCAGGAGTTCGGTTTCGAGAATGCCGAGCGCGAGCAATTGCGCAGGTTCTTCGACACATTGCTGGCACATGACACGGAAGGATGCCTGCAGGACATTCTGTTCAAGCAGTTTGCCGGCCCCATCCGAACACTTGTTGCGAACCGCTTCGTGTACGCACGCTTCTGGCAGGCCCTGCGCGAGCACGACAGCAGCAACCGCTGGGCCGAACGCTTTGCCACGGACCAACGGCTGGCGCTGCAGGCCGTGGTTGAACGGCGCACCGAGGTCGTGCTGTCCATCGTGCTGGACCGCCTCTATGTGCTGCGCAACCAGCTGGTTCACGGCGGTGCCACGTGGGACAGCCAAGCCAACCGGGCGCAGCTGCGCGACGGTGCCGCCATCCTGGGTCAGTTGGTGCCGGCCATCCTGCAGTTGATGCTGCGGGACTACGCCCCCGAGCTGGGCGATGTGGCTTACCCGATGATCCCCAGCTGAGTGAACCGCAACGTACCGCTATCAGGATTCGCCCTGGGAATGACCAACCCGTCCACGGCGAACGGCTCCGCTCATCTTCTTCACCACAATCCAAGGAAGAACACCATGATTGACGTGACATCCAATGAAGCGCTGAACAAAGAGTACGAGCGCCAGCGTTCCGAGCAGCGCGAGAACCAGCAAAAGCCAAACATTCTGGTGGCTGGTGGCACCGGCTCGGGCAAGAGCAGCCTGGTCAACCTTGTGTTCGGCGACGATACGGCGGAAGTAGGCGCTGGGCAGCCCGTGACGCGTGGCATTGATCGTTTCGAACACGACTCGTTCGTTCTGTTCGACAGCGAAGGCTATGAGAGCGGCGAGGAAAGCCAGGCCAGCTATCGCAGGAATATCCTAGGGGTCCTTGAGGACCACCGCCGGCATGGTCGTGACGCGATCCACCTGATCTGGTACTGCATCAGCCTGGCCGGGCATCGCGTGCTGAACATCGACATCGAGACGGTCAACGCTATCAAGGCGAAAAAGATTCCGGTGTGCGTGGTGCTGACTCAGGCCGACAATGCCAGCGAAGAGGAAAGCGAAGCCATGCGAGAAGCGATTCTTCGCGAGTGCGTCGGCGTGCCGTTCTTCGAAACCTCCACGGATCCCATCGTTGGGCTGAGCACCGACCCGTTGATCGAATGGTCGGCCAAGAACCTGGACGAGGGCATTCGCAGCGTGTTCCTTTCGGGCGTGCGCGGTGGCATTCCCGCCAAGCAGTCCGAAGGCGTGCGCATCATTCTCACGCACACGGTGCCTGCCGCTGGTATTGCCGCAAGCCCGATCCCGATGTCTGATGCCCCGCTGCTCGTGGCAAACCAAGTGGCCATGATTGGCCGGCTGATTCACCTGTGGGAAATCAAGGGCGCCAAGGCAGCGCTGCAAAGTGCCGTTGTAGGCCAAGCGTTGTCGATTGCTGGCCGTTCGCTGGCCGGCAATGCGCTAAAGCTCATTCCGGGGGTTGGGTCCGCCGGCGGCGCGGTCATCAATGCAACTGTGGCATCCACCCTCACGGGGGCGGTGGGCTATGCAGTCAACGATATCTGCGCCCGCATCTATTCCGACACGCTGAACGGTACGCTGAAGGAAATCGCCTCGTACTTCGATGCCGGCGTGGTCAGTGAGTTGGTGAAGGGTTACCTGAGCACCAAAGAGCCGGAAAACGCCTGAAGCACCATACGGGAAGGTACCCGCCTTCCCGTTTCACGAGCCAGAAACCATGAAGATCAACGCCCTGGTGCTTGGAAAATCCGGCGCCGGAAAGTCGTCCCTCATCAATTATTTGTGGGGTTCCAAGCAACGCGACATAGGCGCCGGGCGCCCAGTGACACCGGAAGAGGAAAACGGCCGGATCGGCATCTATCCCTCCGATCCACTGCAGGTCGCCGGACATAGCATCGTGATCCACGACAGTCATGGCCTGGAAGCAGACCAGGCGGAAAGGTGGTCACGTGTGGTTCGCGAACAGATGAAGCTTCTGGAGTCCACGGACTCGCCGGAGGATTGGTTCCATGCGGTGATTTACTGTGTGGATGCCAAGCGCTCACGCCTGGGGGATTTCGAAATCGAACATGTCATCCGCCCCCTGCTGGCAGAGGGGCACCCGGTGACCATCGTGCTTACCAAATCGGACCTGGCAAGTGAAGCAGAGGCGGGGGAGATCGAGAGAGTGATTCGCTCCCGCATCAGCGGCGACGCCAAGATCATCAGGATTGGCAGCGAGGAAAAGCTGCTCCGAAATGGCAAGAAGGTTTCCGGGTTTGGGAAGGAACAGCTCATCGACTGCCTCCTGCATGGCTTCATTCGGGGTATCAGCTTGAAGTTCGAGGCACGCTATCGGGAGCACTTCGCCAAGCACTGCATCTCCTGGCGAACGAAGACGCTGGACATGTTCAAGGACAGGAAGAGCTTGTTCCGCAGTACGGACACGACCCTGCAGGAGGTCGAGGCGTACTCGAAGGCCACGCTTGATCAGGAGCTTGAGCTTCTGTCGGCGTGGGCCACTCAAGTTCGCAATCGCCTGCTGGCGATATCCTTGGCATTTGGCCGGGTGCTGGACGTTGATCCCAGACGCTCGGGACCGGCCAAGGCCCAAGCCGAGCGGTTGGCTGGGGACCGGCTCCAGCTGGTGACTGCCGTCAGCGCTTGGGCATGGGTCAGCTCTAGCTTCGGGTTTGTGAACATGCTGATTGCGGCATGGAATGCGCCCTCGCCACAAGCGATGCTGGAGCTCCGACTGGACGCGTCAATCGAGCGGATGAAGGCGGGCTTGGAGGAGCAGCTGGGCAAGCACAATGTGCTGAGCTTGGACCACTTCGCTTAGCAGCCGGGGTCACTTGCTACGGCCGCAAGTGACCCTTGTCCGTTCCCCGCACCTTGGATTGTGCGACCTGTCCTGGACGGAGCACTGCCATGGACGCAGCGGACGTCCGCCCCTGCACGCTGGAGCCGACCCGGCCAATGCCGAGCCCGAAGCAGTTGCGTGAATGCGAGCGCCTCCGCAACGGCATCCTTGAGCTGGGCTGGCACGAAGGAAGAGAAAGTAGCAAAGATGTGTAGCGGGACTCGTAGTTCTTCAATTACCGATTGCGGAGCTCACGGCTGCGAGTCAGCACATCCGTCCCTGCTGAAGCATCAGCCGAACCCACGTACGCCCGCGACGCCACGGTTACGAACATCGCTCTGAACACGGACAAAGAGTCCATGACTGCTCACCGCCTCCTCCGGGGAAGCATGCGCAGGGTTCCCCGGAAGCAGCTCATCAAGCGCTTGTTGCCTGTAGTGGCTTCGTATCGTGTCCGATATGGGTCCTTTGATCGCTTCCCATATCTTGTTTATGGAGGTGGGCAGATCCCAGCCGTCCTCAGACTGTGTGCGCAATAGATCGCTGGTCCACAGTAGTTCCATAGCCGTCTTCCAAGTTGACGGTCGCTCCATTTCCTTCATTTCATTGAACAACTGATAGCACGCAGAAAGCCTGGTTTCGACCGATTCCGGATCATCACTCAACAATGGCCCGCCCGCCGTCTGGACAGTACTCAAGAATTCGCTGAAGCTCCTCAGATCGATCTCTGCCGCATCCAGATCAACTGCGAGGCGCCGAGCATGGCTTATCCAAGGGGTGATGAATTCAAGGATGCTGACAGCACGTCGAACCCGGGACCACATGTTCGCGTGCACTCCGAGCACTCCGTACATAGTTCCTTGGTCATCCAATGATGGCGCCCAGATGACCTCTGCAGGGCGGTATGGGCCGGCATAGGGAAGCCTTCCTACCAGGCTTATGTACTGCATCATCGCTTCATCGAAGCGGACAAGATCCGCCGCCTCAGCAATGATGAGGTTTCCATCCCACTCCGCATTGTCACGCACACCCTCTCCTGGCGGGTCAATGTGAATGGTCTGCAGCTCATTGGAGCCATCCACGTAAGTGTAGACGCACACTCTGTCTCCGATGGGGTGCACGCGAATTACATGAGTGATGGGGCACAAGAATGCGATCCGCTCGAATTTGCACGCCTGCTTCATCCCGTCACAGGCGTTGCGGTTGTCAAAGCTCCCCAAGGAGCCCTTCGCTTCCACGGCAGACCATTTCCCCGTTGCATCCTCAACAATGTAGTCGGGCGAATCAGATTCATGGTTCTTTCCGATGCCCATGACCTGCACAGCGGCGTGGCCTGCAATACTGAAGTGCCAGAACCTTGGCGGCGGGCCTCCCTTGGCTCGGGCGGGGTGGGCATGCCAACTTTCGGTTGCTACGCGAGCATAGATGCTGCCAATGGCATAGCCAAGCGAGGCCCTCTCGCTGGACTGCAGCGTGGCTACATATGGCTTTAGGGCCACTGCCAGAGAGCCCCCGGGTGCCGACGGCGCAACACTGAAAAGAGACCGCACCTGCTTGCCTTGCCGTCGCAAATAGCGGAGGAGATCTTTCCGATCACCAAGGGTCATATGCACGCGGTAGAATTTGCTGTTGCCATAGCCGCAATCCGCTGCCGCCGCCAGAAATCCGGCGTCGTAAGGAGAGAGGAGATTCTGTACTGCCGGAGCGGCTAGCGCGAACTGACCCAAGAAGGCTCTGGGCACGAAGGTGATCGACGGCTTTCCCGCCGCAGGAATCATAAAACTAATATGGCTTGCCATAGCACGACCTCTCCTTAGTTCTGTGTTGGTACCCGACACAGATTCCAGCTGCCTTCGATATCTCTTTCCGTGCACATCATCGGCTGATCCTGTCGAAACTTTACAGCCCCCTTCTCCTTCGTTGCCACGGCCGGGCATTACGCCGTGTTGTTAAGTGCGTGGCGCAGCCGGTCCTTTCTGTACGCAGGTGCTCTCTATGTCTGGACCGGCCGGAGCTTCACCTTCCTCCCCTAATCTTTCACCAGCGTCATACCCACGTTCTCGTTTGGCGATTTCGCGCTTGCGACGTTGAATGCCACCGGCGTGATGCGCATCTCGATAAACGCCATCCAGCTTCCACGGCTGCGCCTTAGGGCCGGGCCCCGGTTGAGCGCAATGCAGCCCCAAACGCACAGTCCTGACCCGCTCGACGGACGCCGCCGATGCTGCACGCCACTATTGGAGAATGACAATGACGCCGATCAATCCCGCATTGCTGTCCGCCTTCAACGCCGAGCTTCTCTACCTGTTCGCCATCGACCACCAGCATAGTGGTACGGATTCCTGCTGGGCTGCTACGCAGACCTGCCGCCGCGCGAGGCGGCGCTGGCGTTCGGCAGCGACTACGACCTGGAGCGCGACGATGCGCTGTGGCCACGGCCGGGATTGGCGCCGCAAAGCGAGCGGTGACACATTCGCCACTCTTTGCACTGCGGCCCCGATAGCGATCTGTCGCAATTGGGACAGCACCACACCGGAACCGTGCAGCGTGATGCCCATACGAGTGGCTGCTTAACATCGCTCGAAAGCCCTGCGCCGCAGGAGATGCGCCGCTTCCGCGCTATGCGACAATGCCGTAAGCGTCAGCATTTGCAGCCTCAGTAGCCTGCGACTTCTTGGCATTTGGCATCTGTGCGGGTACACCTTGGCATGCCACCGAAAAAGGGTGGCGCGGGTGTCGAAAACCCGTTCTGTAGCGATGTGTTTACGCTTGCCAGCCGGCGTCACCTTTGTGTGGCGCCGGCTGGCAATCCGTTCGCGTTCCATGGCGGGCGGTGCGTGGGGGTCTTCGGACCCACCGGCTTCGCTACAGACCGGTTTTCGAGCCACGCATCGTCCGCCGCCTCTATCGGTGGCGCTGCTGTCTGTCCTGTACGGAGCATTGCCATGAACGCATCGGAATTCCGTTCCCTGCACGCGCAGTACGATTCGGCCAACGCCGAGCCGGAGCACGAACTGTCCGCCGATCCCAACGCCTTTGTCGCCACACTGCGACGCATTGGGACGGGGGCAGCCTCAGACGGCCAGCCTTGGCCGGAGCGGCATCAGCTGCCTGGGCGTTGTCTGGAACTGGCGGACGCGGACTGCGCTCTGGCCGGCCTGCGTGTGGTGCAGGAGGTGTTGCTGGCAGCAGAGCGCACGCGGCAAAACGGTGCTGCGGAGGAGTACCTGGGGGACCGGGTGATGGAAGGGCTGATGATGGCGTGCGTGGGGTTGACCGCGCAGGTGGTTGAGCGCTTGCGGGTACGCGAGTAGAGCTCCAGCACATCAACCCCAATCACAAAGTGCGGGCCGCTGACAGGTAGTCGTGGCGGCCACTTATCCCCCCCGATCTGCAGGACTTCCAGTGAAGTCTCTAAGGCACGCAGTTCTATGTTTGGCAGCGCTGATTGGCTCAGCGCTCGCGCACTTCCATCTGCCAAAAGGCGATCTGGAACTGAAGATCTACCCGAAGGTCTCGGATGCAGAGTTTGCTGTGATGCACGAGGGCGCCCTAAGCCTAGTCGCTGAAGATGCAGCGCTCGGTGTCGGACGCTTTGCGGCCAGGCACTTCGAGCTAACCTGCCGAGGCGAGCCAGTTCTGCTGGTGGACAACTCCTCATCACAGTTGCTCATCATCGGCTTCATGAACCCAGTCCCTGAGGCACCTTGCGTTCAACCTCTACTGCACCGCTGGAATAGCCGACTACTCCCGGCCGGCTAGAGCTTTTCAACTTAACTCCGCGAACGAGACGTGCTGACGGGCCGGAGCAGTCTGCGGCTTGCGCTGATACGCCGCGTTTTTTTATCCTAAGCCGTTAGCGGCTCATGGTGTCGCTTACGGCATACTTTCCCCCAAGGCGCTACGTGCGGTCGCGGACAGGGGGAAGGCTGTGAGTAGGTGGACTGAAGACGAATTGGCTGCTGCCGTTGAGGCGTATCGCCAAATGGAGGCGCGTCTTGCCAATGGATCAGGCCTTGAGAAAGCGAGGGTCTATCGGGAACTGGCAGCCCGCCACGGACGCACGTCCAAGGCGTGGGAGTACCGCATGCAGAACATTTCCCATGTTCTAGATCAGGCAGGCAAGCCTTGGCTACCCGGTCTTCTTCCAGCATCGAACGTGGGCGCAAAGGTTGAGCCGAAACTTGCCAAGCTTCTCGGGCTTTCTGGTGAGACGCTCACATCGGTCTTTGGCCCTACAAAGGGACTGTTGGAGCAGGAGGCCAAAGCGGCGGAGGCATCTGGCAGTTTCTCCCCAACAGATGGGGTGGACGAGAGGCAGCGTGTGCTGGCAGCTATCGTTCGGCGCCGCGGACAGCCTGCCTTCCGTAAGGCGCTACTGGACGCGTATGGCGGCTGCTGTGCTATGACGGGATGCAATGTGGTCGATGCGCTTGAGGCGGCCCATATCCGACCCTATTCCGGCCAGGCGAGTAGCGTGGTCAGCAACGGCCTGCTGTTGCGCGCAGACGTTCATACCCTTTTTGACCTTTACCTTATCGCCGTAGACCCGGTGTCCCTGCGGGTGTCTCTGGCGCCTGCATTGCACCAGTCAAGCTATAGCGACCTTGTCGGCAAGGAACTGGCGTCCCCAGTATCAGCGGCACTTTCGGCCAGCCCTGATTCGCTAGCCTGGCACCGGTCGCAGTGCGTCTGGGCGTAGAGCCGTAATGGTAATCCCCCTCTTTTTAGCAACCGCCAAAAGTGGGACTAAGCAGCCAATGCAAGCTTCTGCATCGGCGTAATGCCTCCAAGCGCCATGTTCGGGCGCTCGTTGTTGTACGTCCGACGTCCCCCAAGATTGAGTAGCGAAGCGGTTTGGAGTCCAATCCTCAATAACAAGGAGATTGGACGTGAAGAAGCGCTTTTCCGAAGAGCAAATCATCGGCTTCCTACGCGAGGCTGAGGCCGGCATGCCCATCAAGGACCTCTGCCGCCAGCATGGCTTCAGCGAGGCCTCGTATTACCTGTGGCGCAGCAGGTTCGGTGGCATGAGCGTGCCCGACGCAAAGCGGCTCAAGGACCTGGAGGCGGAGAACACACGCCTGAAGAAACTGCTGGCAGAACAGGTCTTCGAGAACGACGTCATCAAGGATGCGTTGCGAAAAAAGTGGTGACCGCGCCGGCGCGCAGGCTGCTGGTGCGGAGCATGGTCGAGAAGGGGCTGAGCGAGCGGCGAGCGCTCACGGTCGTACGGATGAGCGCGAGCGCACTGCGCTATGAGCCTCGGCCCGACCTCAACGTTGAGCTGCGCGAGCAGATCGCTGCGCTGGCGCACCGGCACAGACGCTACGGGGTGGGCATGATCCATCTGAAACTGCGGCAGAAAGGACTTGTAGTGAACTACAAGCGAGTGGAGCGCTTGTATCAGGAAGCGGGCCTGCAGGTGCGTCGCAGAAAGCGTAAGAAGGTGCCGGCAGGCGAGCGCCAGTCCCTTCTGCGGCCGTCCGCCGCCAATGAGGTGTGGTCGATGGACTTCGTGTTCGACCGTACCGCCGAAGGCCGGGTGATCAAGTGCCTGACCATCGTCGACGACGCCACCCACGAGGCTGTGGCCATTGAAGTGGAGCGGGCAATATCCGGGCAAGGCGTGTCCAGGGTACTGGACAGACTGGCCATGCAGCGCGGCCTGCCACGAGTGATCAGGACAGACAACGGCAAGGAGTTTTGCGGTAAGGCGCTGGTGGCCTGGGCTCACGAAAAGGGAGTTGCCCTGCGTCTGATCGAACCGGGCAAACCGAACCAAAATGCTTACGTCGAGTCCTTCAACGGACGGCTGCGCGACGAATGCCTCAACGAGCACTGGTTCCCGACATTGCTTCATGCCCGCACCAGCATCGAAAGCTGGCGGCGCGACTATAACGAAGAAAGACCCAAGCGAGCGCTTGGCGGGCTAACCCCCGCCCAGTACGCCGCGCAGTTGGCGGCGAAGAACAATAACATCAGCACCGGACTCTAAATCCACCCACTACTCAAACCGGGGGGACGTCGCACCTGGACGAGCAGCTGATGCTGGGCTGGCTCGCCTGCTCAACCGCACCGCGCTTGAACTCGGCACCGAACTTTCTACGCTTTGACATGAACACTCCTCATGGCCTGAATCGGCCTTTTTGTAAGTGTCCGTGAAAGCGGGGGTGAACCCCGCTGTGCGGTCTGGGAGGATCGGATGGCGATGAGTAGGCATTCCACGGCGGATGTGGAGGGTGGCCTGGGCGTAGAGATGAGGTATCCCCGCGTAACGCTAATTGATTGGCAGCATCTGGAAGCAGCCGCTCGCGTGCTGATGCGGCGGTACAGGGCCATCTCCCCTGAGAAGTTCTGTCAGCCCCACGTCGACACACTCGGCGGTGCTGAATCGAGTGGTCGAAATACATCCCCATCTAAGCGAGCGCTATCGCTTAAGTAAGGCCAATCTGGGTCATCGAGATCGACCAAAAATAGAGCATGACAGATGCGTCGATGGCTCAGCAGTAATTTTAGCAGGCTAGCAACCTACGGATTCTCATTCCACGCTACCGCTGCCATCCGCGAATTTGGCGTGAGATCGTAATATTATCGACGGACGGATAGTCTCGCCTGTCTGCGGGCAAGGAAATAAACTGCTGCAACCCATTCGCGAAGGAATTAATACCTCCCGCAAGATTCGCACGTCTAAGTTCTGCCACCCTCGTCTCACTGATCTGAACGCCGTAGTCTTCGGCTATCGAGACCAAATTGGTGTCGTACGCCTTGTGGTGCAAAGCACAAAGCGCGACACCGTTGCATGTCATATCCGTACTAAAGGGCGCCGCGACTGGAACAATATGCGCAGCTTCAATCAACTTCAATTGAATTCCGCACATCGCGCACCGGGAAGAATAGGCTGCGAGAACTCTCCTGCTAAAATCTGCCTCTCTGTATGCGCGAAAAATCGTCGAGGCCACTCTTGGACGGGGAGCATAATCTCCTTTCTCCGCCACTCCCAGCAGGGGAAGCTCATTGAGAACATTGAGGTCTTCCATACGCCCGCCATGAATAGCCACGACATTCGCAGCATACTCAGCAAGAAGCTCCGGCCTGAAGGCAGCGACTATTTCCCCATTCGCTCTTTCACCTACAGCAAATCCATTCTCATAGGCTCCGCGCAGAATATCCTCTCGAATCTGAGCGGAAGGCGAGCCAGAATCCTGCCCCTGATGCATCCCGAGGTTCCATGCTGCGAATACTCCGTAGCCGGCATGCCAGCCGAGAAGTAGCGTCGTTTCGCCCAAGTAAAACCTCGGAACCACTCCAGTAAACTGAATTCTATATTCATTCAACGCACGAGCTGCGCCACCGCCATGCGTGCAGTTCCAGATAAAAATACGGAGATTGTTCCTCTCCCGACCCGATCGCTCCAATGAGATGCCGAATGGCTTACCAGGGCTATGAACGAAATAGTTCCAGCCCGAATCGCTCAACGCATTACATACCACCTCGAGCAGAGCTGGCGCCCTGAGAACTGCAGCCATATCCTAATCCTCCTGATTACCCCATACGGCAAATATTAACTAACCCGAACCTTCATTAATACAATCAAACAAAACCCGACCAAACTTCTCAGCCACTAGCGGAGGCACTGCGTTTCCGATTTGCCTCCACTGACGCTCGATGGTCCCTTCAAGCATGAAATCATCAGGGAAAGTCTGCAGCCTTTTAATCTCTTCAATACGCAGAATTCTGCTCCGCCAGTGGAATGGACCCATATTATTTGACCGCCTAGCCTGTATCGTCCAGGAGGGAAGCTCACGACTCAACTTGAGAAGAAACGACCAATATCGGGATCTCCACTTAAACTGCGGGTTTTCGTGGCCTCTCTCCTCAGTGAAGAAGAGATAATTTTCCCCAGGAGGAATCTGACAAAGGAGTTCATGATGCTTGCCTCCAGCGAAGTGACCCTCGAACGACGCCATCTCCTCAGTATCGAGATCACCAAGTGCGGCTCCGGCAGTCACCCACGGTAGTACGGACTCTCCCGGCACTTTGCCATGCGTCGGGATAGGAGATCTTGGCTCATCACCCTTGAACCCCATAACGAGGCATCTTTCGCGGATCTGCGGAACACCAAAATCTGCGGCATTTATGATGGTTACAGTTGTTTTGTATCCGAGCTTTCGCGCCGAGTCCAAAATATGGTCAAGTGCCTCTTTGTGGACACCATATGCAAGTCCTTTAACGTTCTCTAGCAGGAACGCTTTTGGCTTAGCCTCTTTGAGAACTCGAAGGTAACCTCCGACCGTTTCTTTTGCCACAGGATCTTCAAGAGCTCGAGGCTTATCCGTACGGTAAAACCGGCTCTTTGAGAATGCAGGGCAAGGAGGCCCACCAATTAGGAGATCGACCTCACCCGGTTGCAAGCCGGCTGCCTCCAGTAGTTCAGAGGTACTAAGGTCACCAATCTTCCTGACAATGAATGGAACGCCGGGAAAATTCTTCTGGTATGTTTTGCTACAAAGCGGTTCGGCATCTGTTGCTACCCGCACTTTAAAGCCCGCAGCTTCGACCCCAAGATCCATACCTCCACAACCGGAAAATAGGCTGATGCAGTTCAACGCAGGCAGTGCCTTCTTCACGAATCCTCCAGGGAAGCCATTACGCTAGCGACCATTGCTTTCGCCACAGGTACGGGCACAGCATTTCCCATTTGCTTAACCCTGTCTCGTCGGCCACCTGCGATCACATATTGATCGGGGAAACCCTGCAGTGCGGCAAGCTCAACGGTACGCAAGCGGCGAGAACTCCAATGAAAAGGCCCTGTCCAAGGCCCTGGGCTGGCGGCGATAGTCCACGAAGGACGATCAGGAGAGAGTTTCAAGAGAAAGTTCCAGAATCTAGTTTCAGTCACAAAGGTAGGAGACGGATGGCCTGCCCACGCGGTATGTGCCTTATAGTTCCAACCAGGTGGAACCTCCTCCAAGTGCCGCGCCCAGCGGCCACTCACAACCTCTTCAGGCTCAAAGTACTCGGGCCCGGCGAAACGAGCAAGCGCCTCACCTGCTGACACTATAGGGAGAAGGCCGAGATCGGGATCAGCGGAGTGAGTAATAACGGGTGTTTCGGGGTGTTTTATCTTTGAACCAAGTACAACGACTCGCTCACGCGCCTGGGCCACCCCATATTCGACTGCCTTCACCACCAACTCCGTGATGAAATAGCCGTCCTTCTTCGCGGCCTTGATTAACGCATCATAGACGGGCTTGTTTCTCGGATGCTTAATACTTGGAACATTTTCAAAAACAAATCCGTCTGCATTGGTTTGTTTAACGATGCGCCAGTATTCTTTAACCAGATCGCGGCGAGCATCTTCTTTGGCCTTTGTACTCGTTAAAGGCTTCTCAGCTGCCAGGCCATTTGCGCGAGCGCGCCGATAGGCAGCATCTGCGCCGTCATCAGTCCAGTATGCCGCCTTGGAGAATGGCTGGCACGGTGGGCCTCCCACTACAATCACAAGATCCGTCTTACTAATCCCGGCAACCTTCAATAGCTGGTTGGCAGAAAGATCAGACACGTCAGCTTCTACAACTCGACCATGGATGCCGGCGTTTGACCGAAGCGTTTCACATGCGACGGTGTCAAGTTCGACGCTCGCGGCAACTTCGCTGCCAGCTTGGTGGGCCCCCACCCCCAGGCCTCCTGCGCCAGCAAACAGGTCAATGACTTTAATTTTCTTCTTTGGCATCGCAATGAATCTCAGACTTCTCTAATAGCTCAGCGCGGGGATGCGCTCCACGACGCATTGGAATTCTTCCGCGTCGCAGATACTGAGAATGGCTACCCCAAACATACAACGCCCACTTGGTCTGAACCAAGTGGGCGCCGGTTGGCAGGAGCTACTGCAATGCAGTAGCCCTACTGTACAGGATCAATCAAACCCCAACAGGATTAGCCTTCTCCGGATCAATCTTGTACTGCTTGATCGCCCGGGCCACATCCTTGGCCGTCATCTTCCCGTCCTTCGCCAGCGCCGCAATCGCGGCATGTGCGATGTAGTACCGGTCCACCTCAAAGAACCGACGCAGGTTCGCACGCGTATCCGAACGGCCAAACCCATCCGTACCCAGCACCGTGTAGCTCATCGGCACGAACGCGCGGATCTGGTCCGCATACGCACGCACGTAGTCGGTCGCGGCAATCGCCGGGCCCTGGCGGCCTTCCAGCAGCTCGGTCACGTAGGCCTTGCGCTGCTCACCTTCCGGATGCAGGCGGTTGGCACGTTCCACGTCGAAACCATCGCGACGCAGTTCGTTGAAGCTCGGGCAGCTCCAGATGTCGGCGGTCACGCCGAAGTCCTTGTCCAGCAGCTCGGCCGCGGCAATGGCTTCGCGCAGGATGGTGCCCGAACCCAGCAGCTGCACGCGCAGCTCGCCCTTCTTCGGCTTGCCGGCGTCGGTCAGCAGGTACATGCCCTTGACGATGCCTTCGGCCGCACCTTCCGGCATTTCCGGGTGGGTGTAGTTCTCGTTCATCAGAGTGACGTAGTAGTACTCGTCAATCTGATCTTCCATCATCGCCTTGGTGCCGTGCTGCAGGATCACCGTCACTTCGAAGCCGAAGGTCGGGTCGTAGCTGCGCACGTTCGGAATGCCACCAGCCACCAGATGGCTGAAGCCATCTTCGTGCTGCAGGCCTTCACCGTTCAGCGTGGTGCGGCCGGCGGTACCACCCAGCAGGAAGCCGCGGGTACGCATGTCCGCTGCCTGCCAGGCGATGTCGCCCACGCGCTGGAAGCCGAACATCGAGTAGTAGATATAGAACGGCAGCATCGGCACGTTGCTGACCGAGTAGCTGGTACCGGCGGCCATCCACGAGCTGATCGCACCCGGCTCGCTGATGCCCTGCTGCAGCACCTGGCCGCTCTGGTCTTCGCGGTAGAACATCAGCTGGTCGGCGTCGACCGGCTTGTACTTCTGGCCGAACGGCGCGTAGATGCCGATCTGGCGGAACAGGCCTTCCATGCCGAAGGTACGGGCCTCGTCGGCCACGATCGGCACGATGTGCGGGCCCAGTTCCTTGTCGCGCAGGGTGATGTTCAGGCTCTGCACGAAGGCCATGGTGGTGGAGTAGCTGCGCTCGCCGCTGCTCTTGAGCAGGCGCTCGTAGCTTTCCAGCTTCGGTGCGTTGAAGCTCTTTTCGGCCTTGCGGCGGCGCTGCGGCAGGTAACCGCCCAGCGCGGCACGGCGTTCCTGCAGGTACTGCACTTCCGGCGAATCCGGGCCCGGGTGGTAGAACGGCACCTGGCCGTCGGCCAGCTGCGCGTCGGTCACCGGAATGTTGAAACGGTCGCGGAAGTGGCGCACCGCTTCGTCGTCCAGCTTCTTGGTCTGGTGGGTCGGGTTCAGTGCCTCACCGGCGCTGCCCATGCCGTAACCCTTCACGGTCTTGGCCAGGATCACGGTCGGCATGCCCTTGGTGTTCACGGCCTGGTGGTAGGCGGCGTACACCTTGTGCGGGTCGTGGCCGCCACGATTCAGGCGCCAGATGTCGTCGTCGGAAAGACCGGCCACCATCGCGGCGGTTTCCGGGTACTTGCCGAAGAAATGCTCGCGGGTATACGCACCGCCGAAGGCCTTGCAGTTCTGGTATTCGCCGTCGACGGTTTCCATCATCAGCTTCTTCAGGACGCCATTGGTGTCCTTGGCCAGCAGGGCATCCCAGTAACCGCCCCACAGCAGCTTGATGACATTCCAGCCGCCGCCACGGAACACGCCTTCCAGTTCCTGGATGATCTTGCCGTTGCCGCGCACCGGGCCGTCCAGGCGCTGCAGGTTGCAGTTCACCACGAAGATCAGGTTGTCCAGGCCTTCACGGCCGGCCAGCGCGATGGCACCCAGGGTTTCCGGCTCGTCGCTCTCGCCGTCGCCGATGAAGCACCACACCTTGCGGTCGGACTTCTCGATCAGGCCACGGTTTTCCAGGTAGCGCATGAACTGCGCCTGGTAGATGGCGGCCAGCGGGCCCAGGCCCATCGACACGGTCGGGGTCTGCCAGTACTCCGGCATCAGCCACGGATGCGGGTACGACGACAGGCCGCCGCCGTCCACTTCCATGCGGAACTTGTCCAGCTGCTCTTCGCTGATGCGGCCTTCCAGGAAGGAACGCGCGTAGATGCCCGGGGCGCTGTGGCCCTGGATGAACAGCAGGTCGCCCGGATGGTTTTCGCTCGGGGCGCGCCAGAAGTGGTTGAAGCCCACGTCGTACAGCGTGGCGCCAGAGGCGAACGAGGCGATGTGGCCGCCCAGGTCACCCGGCTTGCGGTTGGCGCGCACCACGGTGGCCATCGCGTTCCAGCGGATGATCGAACGGATGCGCCATTCCAGTTCGGCGTTGCCCGGGCTCTTGGCCTCCAGCTGCGGCGCGATGGTGTTGACGTATTCGGTAGTGGGAGAGAACGGCAGATAGGCACCCGAACGACGGGTCAGTTCCACCATGCCTTCCAGCAGCTGATGCGCGCGC
This sequence comes from Stenotrophomonas sp. G4, assembly GCF_003428825.1. NCBI lineage: Bacteria > Pseudomonadati > Pseudomonadota > Gammaproteobacteria > Lysobacterales > Lysobacteraceae > Stenotrophomonas > Stenotrophomonas sp. G4. The sequence goes on along the minus strand of NZ_CP031741.1, from coordinate 490,583 downwards.
TCGGGGCCCTCGACATCAATAACGGCCTTCAACGACTCGATCCACTCCTGGGTTTCCACAGGATTCAGGTCGTTGTTCAGCACCTCGTTCAACCAGTTCATTAGCGCTCCCATTACCGCACGCACGCGCGCGACTGTTGATAGATTTCTAGACCGCAAAGTGTAGCGCACCAAGGGCTTTCGTCACTTGGCTACGCTGGCGTATGGATGCAGGCCACCCATGTCTGCAAGGCCTGTCCCGGGACGTCCACCGGCGGGACAAAGCGCTGACAACGCGCTGCGGCAGGCCGCTGTGGCTGCCTGCAAGGGCTGCGCCAGCTGTCGCTTGCGGCCTGCTGCGCCCATGCGCAGGACGCAGTGTTACCGCCATGGATGACCGTTGTGGGGCAAGGCGGGTGCCGGGTCGGCGTTGTCTGACGGGGCGCCGCTGAACCCGCGACAACGTGTCGCGCGCGCCTCTCGACGCGGACCGAGCCGCTGCGCACGGTTGGGGGCGAGCAGGCCCCTTCCCGCGATTCGCCGCTCGTCTGCTGCGCCCCTGCTGGGGCGGAAACCCGCAGCGCCGTTGCGCGGCCCGATACGGATGTCAGGCCGCGCAACGGTGGCCTGCGCCGCGCGCATCTTTTCCCTGCATCCCTTGCGCCACCTGGCTGCGTGGCCCGATCCGGCAAGCGTTGTGGCCGGAATCCTGCTTGCCGCGCGTGGCCTATCGATATATCGTTTGCGATACACGTTACCGATATATCGAAATGGGCCGATCCCCCTCCCCTCGCAGCCGCACCGACGATGCCGCAGTACCCCGCCGCAACGGCCAGCCGCGCGTGCTCAGCCGTGGCGACCTGCGCCTGCTGGTGCTGGCGCTGATCGGCGAGCAGCCGCGCCACGGCTACGAGCTGATGCAGCACATCAGCGCTCTGTTCATGCAGGCCTACACCCCCAGCGCCGGCACCATGTACCCGCTGCTGGCCAGCTTCGAGCAGGCCGGCTGGGTGGTGTCGGAAGAGGTGGACGGCCGCCGCGTGTTCCGCATCACCGCCGCCGGCGAGTTCGAACTGAAGGTGCAGCGCCCCCAGGTGCGATTGGCACAGCGACGCGCGTTCGACCGCGCCCGCGAGATCACCAAGGCCTCGCTGCCGGCGCCGCTGGCCGCTGCGCTGCGCGAGTTCAAGCGGGCGCTGGTGCACCACCACGGGCGCTGGGCCGACGGCGAAGCCGAGCAGGTGGCAGCCCTGCTGTCGCGTGCCTCGGCGCTGATCAACGGCCAGGGCGACAACGCGCCTGCTCCCTTTTCAACGACCCAGCCAGACTGATTCCAGCCAGGTCTCCCCCCTGCCGCGCGCCCCCGCGCGACCTTCCAACAGGTACCCCCATGACCGAACATCACAACTCGCGCCTGCGCCTGGATGTGCGCTTCCGTGAACTGACGGTGCTGCGCACCGAGACTGTCACCCCGCACATGCGCCGCATCGTGCTGGGCGGCGACGACCTGGCCGGCTTCGATTCGCCCGGCGCCGACGACCACATCAAGCTGTTCTTCCCCAACGCCAGCGGCGAGATGGTGCTGCCGGTGCTGACCGCCGAGGGCCGCAGCTACCCCGAGGGCAAGCAGCCTTCGCCGGCACGCGACTACACCCCGCGCTGGTGGGACCACGAAACCGGTGAGCTGGCCATCGACTTCGTGCTGCACGACCAGGGCATTGCCGGGCCGTGGGCCGAGCGCGCACAGGCCGGCGACACGCTGGTGATCGGCGGCCCACGCGGCTCGTTCGTGGTGGCCGACAACTATGACGCCTACGTGCTGATTGGCGATGAGACCGCGCTGCCGGCCATCGCCCGCTGGCTGGACGTGCTGCCCGAAGGTGCGCAGGTGCAGGCGTACATCGAGGTGGCCGACGAGGACGAGCGCCAGGACCTGCCGCAGTACGAGAACGTGCGCATCCACTGGCTGGAACGCAACGGCTTCCCGGCCGCCAGCAGCACGCTGCTGGAAGACATGCTGACCGACTTCGAGGTGCCCGAGGGCGATACGTTCTACTGGATCGCCACCGAATCGCGCCGCGCGCGGATGATGCGCAAGTTCATCGAAGGCCACCTGGGCGTGCCGCGCGACTGGATCCGCTCGACCGGTTACTGGAAGGCGCACCCGGACGAACAGGACGGCGATTGACCGCAAAACGGTAGGTGCGGACCGTTGGTCCGCACGCTCTTCTACGGGTAGTGCCGGCCGCTGGCCGGCAACCTCATGACCCTTCGGCAGCATCCTGCAATTGCCGGCCAGCGGCCGGCACTACCAACCGGGGCGAAGCCCCACCCTTCCATCCGAACCGATGCGCGGCGCAGATCTCCAGCGCCAGCAGCAGCGCGATGATCGCCAGCGGCAGCAGCAACCCCAGGTACACACCCGGCATCATGCCGTTGATCTGCGCCTTCACCAGCCGCAGCACGCCGCGCGTATGCAGCAGCTCATCCATGCGCATGGTCAGCGCCTCACGCACCATCTTCGGCTCCAGGCCAACAGTGCCAGCCTTGTCGATCAGCGTGTCTTCCACCATCGCGCGCAGCAACCCGGCGCGCACCTTGCCGATCACCCAGCCCACGCCGCGCGCCATCGGCCCGTTACCCAGACGGTCCACGCCAGGCAGTGGATGCTCGCGCAGGTAGATCGCGGCAAGCGAATCGGCAACGTCGCCCACCGTGCCCTGGCTCTGCAGCGCGGCACGCATGCGTTCGTCTTCCAGCGAGGCGGTGAAGCCACTGCTCCACCCTTCCACCATCGTCTGCAGGTGCGGCTGGAAGTGGTCGAGCTGCTTGAACAGCGCGCGGTGCGCGCCGGCGGTGAAGCCCAGTTGCAGGCCGAAGAACGCGATAAGCAACGGCAGCAGCACCACATACGAGGCCAGCAGCCCGTGGTGCCAACGCCGCTGCCGCCGCAGCCAACCGCGTCGATGCAACCCGCGCCAGGCGAAGATGCCCAGCACCAGCCCCAACAGCGTGCCCAGCACGCTGCCGCCGATCAGATCGAGCACGCTCAGGCCGGTCCAGAATTCGCCAAGCCAGTACTGCGCTTCCTGCATGGTGTTGCCTTCCGTGGTTCAGTGCGGCCGCCATGGTAACCGCGACCCGATGCTCGGCTGCTCTCTGCCGCCGGCAGGTGCAGACCGTCGGCCAGCCGATGGGTGCGGACGGTTGGTCCGCCGGTGGGTGCGGACCGTTGGTCCGCACGCCCCACGCAGTCGCCCGCCAGCGGCCGGCACGACCCGGCAAGCAATGCGACAATCGCACTCCTTTCCTGCAGCAACGAGGCCCACATGGCCAAACTGACCCTGGCCAGCGTGGACACGCTGCGTACCCGCTTCACTGATGATGCCGCCTGCGATGCAGCGCTGTCCGCCTTTGCCGACCCGGCTGCGGCGCGCGTACCGCTGCGTGAGCTGGTCGAGGCACAGCACCGCTACCTGCAGGCCGAACATGAAGTGGCACAGGTGGCCGATATCCTGCGCCGCGACCAGAAGTACGCACCGGTGGGTCGCCCGTCGGTGCATATCGTGCAGCTGCGCAAGCAGCAGGCAACGACCAAGCAGGCTGCGCTGATCGCTCGCCAAGTGGTGGCGCAGGCGGCGCAGACGTTCGTGCGTGCGAGCGGGTTGGCGGTGAAGGCCAAGCAGAGCCCGAGCGAAGCGTCGGCGGCGTGGCTGGGTACGCTGCGCTGAGCGCCCGTACCCGGTAGTGGCCACCCTTGGTTGGCCTGCGGAGTGCTCGTGCGCCAACCGAGGTTGGCACCTACCGGGTAGTGCCGGCCGCTGGCCGGCAACCTCGGGGTAGTTGGATGCGTGCAGTTGCCGGCCAGCGGCCGGCACTACCAGACGATCGGGCCACCAATTGATTCGGCAATCGGCCAATCAGGCAATCGAGCGACCCGTCCAGGACGCTGCCAAAAAAGAAGGCCCGCTTTTCAGCGGGCCTTCTGCCTTCTCACGACGAGTGAGCGGGAGGGATCAAGCCGCCGGCTTCTCGCCGGTGGCTTCGGTGGTGATGCGGATCTTCACTTCATCGCTGACGTTCGGGGCGTAGGCGCCGACGCCGAAATCGCTGCGCTTGATCGTAGTGGTGGCATCGAAGCCGGCGGCCGGAACCTTGGCCATCGGGTGCTCGCCGCCGCCGTTGACGGTGACGTCCAGGGTGACCGGCTTGGTGATGTCCTTGATGGTCAGATCGCCAGTGACGGTCAGCTTGTTGGTGCCGGCCGATTCAACCTTGGTGCTCTTGAAGGTGGCAGCCGGGAACTTGGCAGCGTCGAAGAAATCGGCGCTCTTCAGGTGCTCGTCGAACTTGGCGGTGAAGCTGTTCAGGCCGCTCAGCGGCAGCTTCACTTCCACGGTGGACTTGGTGACGTCGGTGGCGTCGTACACCAGGGTGCCTTCGGCGTTGCCGAAGTGCGCGCTCGGGTTGGAGAAGCCGAAGTGGCTCCACTGCGCCAGCACGTCGGTGTGGGTCGGGTCGAGCTTGTAGGTGCCCGAGGCGATGGTGATGGCGGCAGCGGCCGGGGCGGCAGCAGCGGCATCGGCGGCCGGGGTGGTGGCAGCCTGCTCGGTGGCGGCCGGGGCAGCAGCATCGGCGGCCGGGGCAGCGGTGTCGGCCGGCTTGGAGCAGGCGGCAATGGCCAGGGTCAGGGCCAGCGGCAGCAGCAGTTTACGGGTGGCGCTCATCTCAGGAACTCTCCGGATCGTAGGGTGGGAACACAGTGCAGCAATGGACCGCCACGGCGGGCGGGCCCGAAACCGATACAGCGACTTACGCGATGCGCGCCGCTTCGTCGAAGGACAGACGCGGCAGACGGGGGAACAGGCCCGAATCGTCACCGTACCCCAGGTTGACCAGGAAATTCGACTTGATGCTGGTGCCGGCGAAGAAGGCTTCGTCGACCTTGGCGTTGTCGAAGCCGGACATCGGGCCGGCATCCAGGCCCAGCGCGCGTGCGGCCAGGATCAGGTAAGCGCCTTGCAGGCTGCCGTTGCGGAACGCGCCTTCATGGCGGCCTTCGCGCGGGCCGTCGAACCAGGCCTTGGCATCGGTGTGCGGGAACAGGTAGGGCAGCTTCTCGTGGAAGTCCTGGTCGAAGGCCACGATGACCGTGACCGGGGCAGCCAGGGTCTTGTTGTGGTTGCCTTCGGACAGGGCCGGGGCCAGCTTGGCCTTGGCTTCGGCCGACTTCACGAACACGAAGCGCGCCGGGCTGCCGTTGGCGGCGGTCGGGCCCCACTTCAGCAGGTCGTACAGGGCGTGCAGCTGGGCGTCTTCGACCGGCGTGTCGAGGAAGGCATTCTGGGTACGGGCGGTACGGAACAACTGGTCCAGTGCTGCAGCGTCGAGCGCGTGGGACATCGGTGGATCTCCAGGGCGGCTAAGGTCAGTGCCCGCGGGCGGCGCGGGGCGAAACAGTGAGCCGCAGTGTAGAGTGTCGCGACTGTTGCAACACCCAGCAGGGCTGAAACGAATTAATGCCAATGGTGAAACGATCGAGCGCGCCGTGGACGATCACCGACGGCCGTGCCGGCAATGTCCGGCAGGCGGTCGCGCTGGCCTCGGCGCTGCGCCAGGGCACCCACCGCCCCCTGATCCTGCAGCCCCGGGCGCCATGGCGCTGGCTGGCACCGCGGCGCTTGCCCGGTGATGTGCACGGTTACGGCCAAGCCCTGGCAACCCTCGCCGCCGATGCGCCCGCGCTGGCGATCGGCTGTGGCCGCCAGGCCGCCGGCGCGCTGCGCGTATTGCGTGCGCGCGGCAGCCAGGTGGTGCAGATCCTCGACCCGCGCATCAGCTCACGTCACTGGGACGTGGTGGTGGTACCCGAACATGACGCGCTGCGCGGCAGCAACGTGCTGACGCTGATCGGCAGCCTGAACCCGGTGGACGATGACTGGCTGGCCTGGGGCCGCGCCGCGTTTGCCAGCTTCAGCACCCTGCCCGGCCCGCGCACTGCCCTGCTGGTGGGCGGCCCCACGCCGCTGGCGCCGTGGGACGAAACCGCGATGGTGCATGTATTCCAGGCGCTGGCCGAGCAGATCCGCAGCGAGGGCGGCAGCCTGCTGGCGACGACCTCGCGGCGCACGCCGCCGGCACTGGCCGAGATCCTGCGCGCGAAGTTCGCCGATCTGCCGCATGTGATCTGGGGCGATGGCGGCGATGGTGTGAACCCGTATGCCGGCCTGCTCGGCTGGGCCAACCGGGTGGTGGTGTCGCCCGATTCGGTGAACCTGCTGTCCGAGGCCAGCGCCACCCGCATGCCGGTGATGGTGGCACTGGCCGATACCGCACAGGGACGGTTGGCGCGCTTCCAGCAGCAGCTGCGCGAGCGCGGGCGCCTGCAGCCGCGTTGGCTGGACTGGCAGTACGACCGCATTGAACCGCTGCGCGAAACCACGCGGATTGCCGCCGAGGTCAAAGCACGCCTGGCATCACGGTAGTGCCGGCCGCTGGCCGGCAACTCATGATCTTCGGCGACGTACATGCGGATGCCGGCCAGCGGCCGGCACTACCTCCCCGCCGTGGGGCGCTGATTCCAGCGATGCGGGTATGATCGGCGCGCGGGCCTGCCCGCGTCTGGAGCGATATACATGGAACGTCTGCATCGCCTGCGCTGCGCCCTGCTGCTGTCGATGGGCCTGCTGGCCACGGCGCCGGCATGGGCCGACAGCGGCACCTGTCGCGAGCGCTACCCCAGCGTGGCCGCGCAGGCGGCGATGTTCGATGTGGCGTGGACCACGGCCGAGCGCCTGGATGCGCTGCCCGACGTGGATGTGGTGATCGCCGCGCGTGGCGGCCAGGACCTGAGCCGCTACGGCCTGCGCCACAGCCACCTGGCCTTCCTGCTGCGCGAGGACGACGGCCGCTGGCGCGCGGTGCACCTGCTCAACCGCTGCAAGACCGACAGTTCGCAGCTGTACCGGGAGGGCCTGGGCAATTTCGTCGGTGAAAGCGGCACCCATACCGACCTGCGCATCGGCGTGCCGCCGCCGGCATTGCAGTTGGTACTGAAGCGGATGCTGGCAGCGCCGGCGATCCAGCCCAAGGCGCTGCACGAATCGAACTACAACGTCGTGGCCTATCCGTTCGCCACCGACTTCCAGAATTCCAACCAGTGGCTCCTGGAAGTGCTGGCCGCAGCGATGGCGCAGGCCGAAGGTGGCCCGGTCATCGTCAAGCGCGAACAGGCACAGCAATGGCTGCGCGCGCAGAAGTACCAGCCCAGCGTGCTGCATATCGGCCTGGGCAAGCGCGTGGGTGCGCGCTTGTTCGTGGCCAACGCCACCACCACCGACCATCCGGCCAGCGAACGCATCTCCGGCAACTACTCGGTGGTGACGGTGGAATCGGTATTCGACTTCCTGCACCAGCGCAGCCAGCTGCAGCAGGAACTGACCATCGCGCATGCAACGCCCGACAGCGCCGCCGCTGCGCCCTGACCCTGCAAGGCGAAGGTCCCCCGTACCCTGCACCTTTCCGCGCTCGCTGGTGGCTACCTGCCCGCAGCCACCGGCCCGCGCGATCTTTTCGACACGCAGCGCTGAGCGCTGCCTCCATCCCGACCAGGAGGTCACCATGCTTCGTTCCCTGCGCGCCCCCGCTGCCGCCCTGCTGCTCTCGGCCCTGACGGTGCCGACCGTGCACGCTGGTGCGCCCCCTCAGCTCAACAGCGGCCAGGCCAGTGTGCTGGTCACGTCGCTGATCGTGGTGTCGGTTCCGCTGGCCACCTCGATGGGCCTGGCCGCGCTGTCCAAGGCCCCGTTCAAGGCCAGCGAGCGCAATGGCAAAGTTGCCGAGCGCACCCCGGCGGTACCGCTGCCGCCGATGGAAGTGAAGCAGGTGACGACCACCGCCACGGGCGAGCGCCAGGTGCAGTTGCAGGTGCCGGACAAGGCCGACCAGACCGCCACCCTGCAGTGGCCGGCGATCGACGGCGAAGACCCGGTGGCCGGCTTCGTGGTCGGCCAGCAGGTACGCTTCGACCCGACCGATGCCGGTGCCGGCTGGACAGTGAAGAACAGTGACGGCAAGTCCCTGGCCTATGTGCCGACCGCCTATGCCGCCGGCGATGCGCTGAGCGAGCAACTGTAAAACTGAACGTCCGTTTTTGGCTTTGCGGCGGGCCGGGCGGATAATGGGCGATCCCCTTTGTCCCCTGGCTCGCCATGTCCGTGCGTCCTGCGCCTGTGTTTGCCCCGTTGACCGCCCGCGCCCTGGTGCTGGCGGTGCTGGCCATGGGCGCGGTGGTGCTGCTGTCCAACGTGCTGGTGCAGTACCCGATCAATGACTGGCTGACCTGGGGGGCTTTCAGCTACCCGGTGGCCTTTCTGGTCAGCAACCTGATCAACCGCCGCTTCGGCCCGGGCCCGGCCCGCCGCGTGGCGTGGATCGGGTTTGCGGTGGCGGTGCTGCTGTCGGTGTGGGTGGCGACGCCGCGCATTGCGATCGCCTCGTGCTCGGCCTTCATCGTGGCGCAGCTGCTGGACATCACCGTATTCGATCGCCTGCGCCGCGGCAGCTGGTGGCGCGCACCGATGGTGGCCACCACCTGCAGCGCCACGGTGGACACCACGATCTTCTGGTCGATCGCCTTCGCCGGTTCCACCCTGCCGTGGGTGAGCTGGGCGGCGGGCGACCTGGCGGTGAAGCTGGCGATCGGCGTGTGCCTGCTGGCCCCGTTCCGCGCGCTGCTGTGGAAGATGGCGCCGCTGCGAACAGCGGGCTGACCACCATTGATCCGGTAGCTGCCAACCTTGGTTGGCACGCTGGACACTCCCGCATCACCTGCGTCACGCTACGCCGATGGAAACGGACGCCACGTACAGGATCGCCGTGGAACGGCAGGTGCGTGAATACCTGGCCGCCGCCGCCGCAGGACACGATGGACTGCGCGCTCGCGGGCTGGGCTGGGTATTGCGCGAAGGCCGCACGGAAATCGCCAGCCTGTCGCTGTGTCCGCTGCGCAATGCGGGCGGTTGGTCAGCCATGATGGAGGTGGCCTGCCCGCAGGCGCTGGCCTTCTGCCAACAGTGGGCTGATGGCACGCCTTCTGCGCTGTTCAACCCGCAGACAGTGATGGCCACCACCTCATCTGCCGGCGGCCTGCCGGGCTTCGCAGGCCAGAGCGGCGTCATCGTACGCGCCGGCACACATGATGCCGATGCCCTGGCCCAGCACTTGGTCGAGCGACTTTCGGCCAGCGGCCTGGCACACATGCTGGCATGGCGCAGCGTATCGGCGTCGCTGATCGACGATGTGGTGGCCCGCGCCGAGTTTCATGCGTGGCCGCTGCAGACGGTGCTGTATATCGCGCACCACAACGGCATGCGCGCCGAAGACCCGCGCTTGCGCGACGCCCTGCAGCGCCGCGCGATCATGCGCCGTGGCCAACGCGACCGCGTGTTGGTGGAACAGGTGCTGGCCTCCGGGTAGCTTCGGTATGTCGCTGCCAACCTTGGTTGGCACAATCCTTCAACGTTGATGGCGCCGGCAACAGCGTGCCAACCAAGGTTGGCACCTACCAGCAGCGCATCCCCAGCGGCGGCGCATCCTGCCTTCTGCTGGTCAGGCGAACGGCAGCGATGCGGCGCTACACGCCGCCGTGATCGCCGCACACGCCTCTTCGATGGCCGGCGTGGTCGGTGCCAAGCGCGGCCGGCGATCCAGCGTGCAGGCCAGCCCGACCTCCAGCAGCGTGGCGTGCGCGCGATGCAGCGCCTGTGCGGTGGCTTCGGGCAGGAACTCCGCCGCGGCCAGCGCGTCGATCAACGCCGGCGTGGCACGCGGCTGCAGCACTGCAGGGGTTTGCGCACTGCATGCCAGCACGCCGGTCTGCAGCAGGAACTCCAGATCGACCACGCCGCCTGCACCCTGCTTCAGGTCCAGCCGCGCGGCATCGCTGCGGTCCAGTTCGGTGCGCATGCGCCCGCGCATCTTCACCACATCGGCATACAGCGTTGCGCGATCACGTTCGCGGCCCAGGGTCTGCGCACGTACCTGTTCGAAATCCTGCAGCAGGCTGGCATCGCCGGCCACGCCGCGCGCGCGCACCAGCGCCTGGTGCTCCCAGGTCCATGCACGATCGCGCTGGTACTCGGTGTAGCTGGCCAAGGAAGACACCAACGAGCCCTTGCCACCATCCGGGCGCAGGCGCACGTCGATGTCGTACAGGCGGCCTGCGGCGGTGACCGCGCCCAGCAGCGCCATCACCTTCTGCGCCAGGCGTGCATACCAGCGGCCCGGCTCCAGCGGGCGCGCGCCGTCACTGGCTTCCACGCCCGGCGGGTGATCGTGCAGGAACACCAGGTCCAGATCCGAGCCGAAACCCAGCTCCAGGCCGCCCAGGCTGCCGTACCCGATGATCGCGAAACGGCCGCCGGCAATCACACCGTGCGCGGCGTGCATATCGGCCTCGGCCATCGCCAGGACGGTGATGACCACCGCCTGCGCCAGTTCGGCCAGTTGCCGGGTGCTGTCGACCGCACCCTGGCGGCCGTCCAGCGTGGCCATGGCCATGCGGAAGCTCAGCGCCAGGCGCGTTTCATTGAGCCAGCGCAGCTGCGATTCGGGATCTTCCACCGGCAGCACCTGCCGGCATTCGGCCAGCATGCCGGCGGCATCGGGCATCGGCCCGGACACGCGTACGTCCAGCAGTTCGTCCAGCAGCAGCGGGTACGCGGCCAGGCGTTCGGCCAGCAATGCACTGCGCGCCAGCACGTCGACCAGGCGCGCGAGCGCGCTGGGCTGTTCGTCCAGCAGCGCCAGGTAGCTGGTGCGGCGCAGCACCGCCTGCAGTAGGCCGAGCACGCGCTTGAGTGCGGCATCGGGCTGCGGTGAACGGGTGGCGGCGTGCAGTAGTGCCGGCAGTACGCGGTCCAGGCGCGCACGCGCGGCATCGGACAGCGACTTCACACCCGTGCCCTGGGCGAAATCGCGCAGTGACTGGTCTGCGCCATTGGCATCGAGGAAACCGGCCTCGGCCAGCAGCGGCGCGTTGCTGCCTTCGGGCAGGCTGCGCCAGTAGTTGGCCAGCGCATCCGGTGCTGCCTGGCCCTTGCGTGGTGCCAGCAGCGCACCGAACTCGGTACTGACGCGCTGCTGCTGTACACGCAGCGCGTCGCGCAGCGCATCCCAATCGGCATAGCCGAGGCCGACGGCAATCCGCTGGCGATCCAGCGCATCGCTGGGCAGCACATGGGTCTGCGCATCGCGCAGCATCTGCAGCCGGTTTTCCAGCCGGCGCAGGAACAGATAGGCCTCGCGCAGCGCGGCGCCATCATCGCGGGCGATCTGCCCGGCAGCGACCAGCGCGTCCAGCGCGACCAGCAACCGCCGCTCACGCAGCACCGGCTCGCGGCCACCGCGGATGAGCTGCAGCGCCTGGCACAGGAATTCGATTTCGCGGATGCCACCGGCGCCGCGCTTGATGTCGTCGTGCATCTCGCGCCGGGCGACTTCAGCGGTGATCGCCGCTTTCATCTCGCGCAGGCCGTCGAGCGCGGTGAAATCCAGGTAGCGGCGGTACACGAACGGACGCAGGGTCTGCAGCCAGGCCTCGCCAGCGGCGATATCGCCCGCCACCGCACGCGCCTTCAACCAGGCATAGCGCTCCCAGTCGCGGCCTTCGCGCTGGAAGTACTGATCCATTGCGGCAAATGACAGCGCGACGCGGCCCGCGCTGCCGAACGGGCGCAGGCGCAGGTCGACGCGATGGCTGAAGCCATCGACGGTGGTTTCATCCAGCAGCTTGGCCAGGCGCTGGCCGAGGCGGGCGAAGTACTCCTCGGCCGCCAGCGCGCGCGGGCCGTCGGATTCACCGCCCTGCACATAGGCGTAGACCAGATCGACATCGGAACTGAAGTTGAGCTCGCCACCGCCCAGCTTGCCCAGCCCGAACACCACCAGCTGCTGCGGTTGGCCGTTGTCATCGGCGATCACCCCGTGGCGCTGGGCGAACTCCTGCTGCAGGGCGTCCAGCGCCAAGCGCAGGCAGTCCTCGGCCAGCGCGGTGGCGCCCGCCAGGGTCTGCGGCACGTCGTCCAGCCCGGCCAGGTCGCGCCAGATCAAGCGGGTGGACATCGCCGTGCGCCAGCGTCGCAGTTGTGCCGGCCAATCGCTGGGCTGCAGCGGGTCGAGCACCGGCGCCGGCAGCGGCGGGCAGCCCGGCGCGGCCAGCTGCGCCAGCAGGCCGGGCTGGCGCACCAGGGTGTCGATGGCGAAATCGCTGCCGATGGCCAGCTGCACCAGCATCGGCTGCAGGTCGGCCGGGATGGGATCGGGCACTGCCTGGGCCAGGCGCGCCAGCGCGCGGTCGACGAGGGGCTGCAGGGTGGCGGGCAATTCGGCGGGGGCGAGGGTCATGCGGGGATTGTATCGACCGCTCATACCGGCTGCGGGCTGGCAACGGTGATGACCCTGCCGGAGGTTGCTGGGGTTGCCGGCCAGCGGCCGGCACTACCAGATAATGCAGACTGCGCATTCATCTTGGGCGACAGGCAATAAAAAAGCCCGCTTGCAGCGAACTGCCAGCGGGCTCTGCTCCCTCCCCCACGTCGGGATGCAGGGCCATCGTGCGGTGTCCGAAAGTACTTTGCACGCTGCACTGCAAAACAGAACCGGTGGGTATGGGAGAGGCGTTGCCGGAAACACCATTCCACGAAGGTAGAACCCCCCGTACGGCAGGGGATGGCCGATAATCGGAATTCCCCCCAGAAATGCTGTCGTCATGACTGTTGATCGCATCGCCAACGCGCGTCTTCGTGACCGCGTGGTCTCCGCCGAGGCCGCAGCCGCGCTGATCCAGCCCGGTGAAACCGTGGCCATGAGCGGCTTTACCGGCTCCGGTTACCCCAAGGCCGTTCCCGTTGAGCTGGCCCGCCGCATCGAATCGGTGCATGCCCAGGGCCTGCCCTTCCAGATCAGCCTGATGACCGGCGCCTCCACCGCACCGGAACTCGATGGCGCGCTGGCCAAGGCCGATGGCATCGCCATGCGCATGCCGTTCCAGAGCGACCCGGATGCGCGCAACCGCATCAACGAGGGCAAGCTGGATTACATCGACATCCACCTCAGCCACGTCGCCCAGCACGTCTGGTTCGGCTTCTACGGTGAGATCGATACCGCCGTGGTCGAGGTCTCGGCGATCCGCGAGGATGGCTCGCTGGTGCCGTCCACCTCGGTGGGCAACAACAAGACCTGGCTGGACCTGGCCAAGAAGGTGATCGTCGAGGTCAACGAGTGGCAGCCGGCCGGCGTGGACGGCATGCATGACATCTACTACGGCACCGCCCTGCCGCCGCACCGCAAGCCGATTCCGCTGGTCAATGCCAACGACCGCATCGGCGAGACCGCGCTGCGCTGCGACCCGGACAAGATCGTGGCCGTGGTGCGCACCAATGGCCCGGACCGCAACAGCCCGTTCAGCCCGATCGATGCGACCAGCGAGCAGATCGCCGCGCACCTGATCGAGTTCCTGCAGCACGAAGTGAAGCGCGGCCGACTGCCGGCCAACCTGCTGCCGCTGCAGTCGGGCGTGGGCAACATCCCCAACGCCGTGCTGGCCGGCCTGGCCAAGAGTGGTTTCCGCGATCTGGCCGCGTTCACCGAAGTGATCCAAGACGGCATGCTCGACCTGCTGCGAGACGGCGTGCTGAGCTATGCCTCGTGCACCGGCTTCGCACTGAGCCCGCAGGCCAACGAGACGTTCAAGGAGAACATCGATTTCTACCGCGAGCGCATCATCATGCGCACGCAGGAGATCTCCAACCATCCGGAACTGGTGCGCCGCCTGGGCTGCATCGGCATGAACGGCATGATCGAGGTGGACATCTACGGCAACGTCAATTCGACGCACGTGATGGGCACGCGGATCATGAACGGCATCGGCGGTTCGGGCGACTTCGCGCGCAATGGCTTCCTGTCTGCGTTCCTGAGCCCGTCGACGGCGAAGAACGGCACCATTTCGGCGATCGTGCCGATGGCCAGCCATGTCGACCACACCGAGCACGACGTGTCGGTGATCGTGACCGAACAGGGCCTGGCCGATCTGCGTGGCCTGACCCCGCGCAAGCGCGCGCAGGTGCTGATCGACAACTGCGCGCACCCGGATTTCCGCGCGCAGCTGCAGGACTACTTCGACCGCGCCAGCCGCGAGAGCTACGGCAAGCACACCCCGCACCTGCTGCCGGAGGCGCTGTCGTGGCACCAGCGGTGGCTGGATACGGGCACCATGAAGGCCTGAGTATTGCCGGTTCGCCGGGCATGGCCCGGCGCTACCCCGCATCGCACCTCGGTAGCGCCGGGCCATGCCCGGCGGCTGTTCCGCATCGCACCTCGGTAGCGCCGGGCCATGCCCGGCGGGTGTCCCGCATCGCACCTTGGTAGCGCCGGGCCATGCCCGGCGGGTGTTCCGCATCAGCTGCGCAGGCTCGCCAGCGATTCGGCCTGGATGCGCTCGTAGATCTCGAACTCATCGTTCACCGCCGCACCCAGCGCCTGTTCGAAGGCCTCGCGATTGGCATGGGCGGCGTACGCGCGCTGCTCACCGCCGCCCAGGTTCGACTGGAAGATGCCTGCGGCACTGACCGGCAGGAAGTCCTCGTAGACGATCGGATCGGCCGTGGCCAGGCCAGCGGCAACCAGCACTTCGGCCGGCAGATCGGCCACGCGCTCCGGCGCGGCGCGGCCAGCGTCGGTCAGCTGGTAGCGGTAATACCCCAGGCCTTCCTGGCGCAGGGTGTCGTGGTCATCCGGGAAGCTGGCGAACACCGCCTGCAGGCGCTGCCCATAATCACCACCAGTGCTGCCCGCGCCGTCGGCATCGCGCGCCTGCGTCAGCAGCTGGTCGTACAGCGCGCGGCCCTTGGCGGTCAGCGCCAGGCCGCGCTGCTCGATCTCGCCGAAGCGCGCGGTATGGGTACCGGCGTCGCCGCCTTCGTTGCCCGGGAAGTGCACCGCCTCTTCCAGCGCCTTGAAGCTGGTCTGCCGCAGCAGGATCGGGCAGACGCGACGCGGCGGGCCCTCGATCACCGCCTTGGCGGCCATGCCGTGCTCGATCATCGCCGCCTGCGCAGCGTCGATGTCCAGCGTGCGCGGGGTCAGGTGGTTGATGTGCGGGCCACGGAAGCTGACCACGTCGGCCACCAGCCGGTGCGCCTTGTGCAGGGCATGGTAGGTCGGCAGGTCGACGGTGGCGTCGCCATGCCAGCGGAAGGTCTCCAGCGCCTGTTCGACGAAGCGCTCGGCATCGGCCTGGGTCAGGCCACCGTCACGCTCGGCCTGGTCGATCAGCGCCAGTGCGTCGTCGGTGAAGATGCGGCGGCGGGCGAGGATTTCGGCCGACTGCGCACGCAGTGCCCCGTCTTCGATCAGCTCCAGGCGCAGCAGCGAGGTGAACACGCGGAACGGGTTCAGTGCCAGCGCGGCGGCGGTCAGCGGGCGGAAGGCGGTGGAATGCACCGGCACGCCGGCCACCGACAGATCGTAGTAGCCCACCGGGTACATGCCCATCACCGCGAACAGGCGGCGCAGGGTTGCCAGTTCCTGCGGGGTACCGACGCGGATCGCGCCGTGGCGTTCTTCATCCAGGCGGGCACGCTCGTCGTTGCGCAGCAGCTGCGCGGCCAGCGCCGGGTCCTGCGCCAGGACCTGCGTGTTGATCCGCTCCACCAGCTCCACCAGCGTGCCGTACAACGGCACTTCGGTGCGGTACATGCGGGACATGGCCTGGGCGAACAGGCGGCGGATCACATCAGGCGAAACGAAAGAGGCGCTCATCAGTCACTCGATTACGGGAACGGGGAACAGCTCGGACCCGTATTGTCGCCGGAGCGCGCGGCCGCGGCGATACGCAGAGCAACATGACCTGCGATGGGTAGTGCCGGCCGCTGGCCGGCAACCTCTGTGCGTCGGGGACATGCAGTTGCCGGCCAGCGGCCGGCACTACCGTTTGAGCTGCCGCTTCAGCGTGGCATCGAGGGTGATCGGCCGATCCCAGTGCTCGTAGCTGGCCACGATGGCGTGGCGCACGGCGCGGTAGTGCAGGTTCTGCGGCTTTGCCGGCATCCGCTTCACCACCTCGGCCCAGCCGCCGTCGGGTTCCTGGCTGAAGGCACGCACGCTGTCGCGGCAGGTCTGGCCACTGGCCTTGGCCCAGAAACAGGCGAAATAGATGTCGCCGGCCTGCCACCGGTGGGTGGTTGCCAGCGCGGCGATGTAACCGCGCGGTACACCGGCGTAGCGCGATACCTCGTCGAGGAAGGCATCGGGGTAACGCTCGGCGTAGTGGTTGATGTCGGCCAGCTGGGTGTCGACCCAGGCATCGCCGGTATCCACCTCATAGGTCGCCGAACGTTCGGCGGTCTGCTGCGCCAGCACGATGGCCGGCGCCAGCAGCAGGGACAACAGCAGGGCGCGCAGTGGCAGTTTCATCCTTCGATTCTGCCGCAGCCGCCGCACCGTGTCAGGCCGCGGCAGCGGCCTTGGCCTCGATCGTCGCCAGCGCCGCCGGCCAGTCCCAGGCGGTATCGGCGTTGACCATGCGTGGTTCGTCGTCGGCCACGCCGTGCTGGGTCTCGTGCGCCCAGGTCACCGCGTATGGGGTGTGGATACCCCAGCCGCCGAGGGTGATCACCGGTTCGATGTCCGAGCGCAGCGAATTGCCGACCATCACGAACTGCTGCATCGGCAGGTCGAATTCGGCCAGCACGCGGGCGTAGGTTTCCGGATCCTTCTCGGACACGATCTCGATGCGCGGGAACAGGTCCGCCAGCGCCGCGACCTTGATCTTGGCCTCCTGGTGGAACAGGTCGCCCTTGGTGATCAGCACCACCGGGTACTGCGCGGCGATGGCCGCCACCGACTCGCGTACGCCGTCGATCAGTTCGACCGGGTGGCGCAGGGTGTCATGGCCGATATCGAGGATGCGCTGGATGTCCTTGGCCTCGATCCGCTGCGAGGTGATCTCGATGGCCGCTTCGATCATCGACAGCGTCATGCTTTTCACCCCGTAACCAAACACGCCGAGGTGGCGCTGCTGCACTTCCAGCAGGTGGCGGGCGGTCTGGGTGTCGTGGACGTCGATGTAGCGCGACAGCAGATCCAGGTAATCCTGTTCGGCCTTGCGGTAGTAGTCCTCGCTCTTCCACAGCGTGTCGTCACCGTCAAAACCGACCAGGCCGATGGCGCGCGAGGGCGCAGGCGTGGAGGTGTTCATCGGCCTAGGATACAGGCGCGGCGATGACGAAAAAAACCCGGGTGGCCGAAGCCACCCGGGTTGCCCATGCACCGGTTGTCCCGAATTCAACCGTGGATCAGCGACCCTGGCCTGCGGCCGTGCCACCGGCGCCGGCACCCGCCTGCTGGGCGGCCACGTAGGCCTTGTACTCGTCGGCGCTCAACTGGCCGTCCTTGTTGGCATCGGCCTGGTCGAACACCTGCGCAAGGCCCGCATTCACCTGCGACTCGCTCTTGCTGATGGTGCCGTTGCCATCGGTATCGATGCTGGCCCACGTCTGGCCACCGCCGTTGGCCTGCGCCGAGGCTGCTGCGGCCGCGTCGGTGGCCTGGTCGGCCGCCTGGCCTGCCTGTGCCGCCGCCTGCTGGGCCTGCGCCGCTTCGTTCTGTGCCTGCGCGGCCTGCTGCTTGGCCGACTGCGCCATCGCCGGGATGGCCAACACGCTGCCGGCGGCGACGATCAGGGCGATCAGGGGCTTGCGGTTGCGAATAGTCATCTGGGGTGTCTCCTGAAGGGTGGTAGTGCGCGGTCGTTGTCTCCGCACGGCACCCACCCTGCCACCGCGTTTCTGAATCGATTTTGCGCCGCGATTCCCTCGAACACGCATGGTTAACCACTGGCGCAGGCGCATGCGTTAGCAGGGTGGTTAGTGCGAAGTGAGCAGGTAGTAAGACGAGCATTCAGCGCTGCAGCATTTAACCGGCAGCGAACGAAAAACCTGCGTCAGTCGACGGTTTTTTCCGATGACCGCGAACTGAACAACACCCATCCCAATGCAACACCGAAGAGCGCACCGGCGATCTCCAGCACCACGCGGCTGCCCAGTTCGTTCGGATCGTGGATGGTGGACAGGAACAGGCGCGCATACAGCGGCGACTCCAGCCGCACGATGCCCATGTAAAACAGCTTCCAGGCATCGATGCCGGCGGAGATGATCACCGCGATCACGCACGACCAGCCGATCGCATGGCCCACGGTCCAGCGCAGCACCCGGCACAGGTGGTGCCACAGGAAATACACCAGCAGGCCGACCAGCAGGGCGATGAGGCCCGCCTCGAGCGTACCGAGCAGGCCGAAATGCAGGGGAAGGTTCATCAGGCGGGGACGCAGGAGAAGGCGGCCAGTGTAAGGGTATCGGCAGGGCTGCGCTCTGGTACGCGCCATCGCATACGCGCTGTCGCTCCCACGCTTCGCTACGCGAACCGCGGGCCCCCCTTACCAGCTTCCATACCCCCGCCGCTTCGCGGCCGCCCCCTGACTCAGGGGGCTCTTCCCCAGACGAGTACCGGCGGCTTCAGTAGATCCACGCTAGGCGTGGATGGATTTCCATCGAATCGAATATTTCGACAATTGAACGAAGAACATCCACGCATGGCGTGGATCTACTGTGTCGACCAAGGTCGACACCCACCAGGAGCACGCCATGCCATCCCGACAGATCGCGGAAATCTGTCGAAGGCGGGGTGGGTCCGGTTGCGGGGGCGTGAGCCGCATGGATGCGGCGACCGAGCTTACATGGACGTACTTGCAGCGTCCCCCGCAACCGGACCCACCCCGCCATCCCACGGATAGCCCGCTGTTGCTGTTGCTGTTGCTGTTGCTGTTGCCGTCGATTCGGCGGGTGCAGGGCGCAGCCCTGCCGACACCCCCTTACCGCACTGGCACGTCGTAGGCGGTACCGGGGTCCGGCTCGGGCTGCAGCGTGTAGTGCCACCACTCCTGCGCATAGTTGGCGAAACCACGCCGTGCCATCGCCTGTACCAGCTGCTGGCGGTTGGCCCTCTGTGCGTCATTCAGGCCGGGCGTCTGCGTGTGCGCGCGCGGGCCGAAGAAGTCGAAATCGGTGCCCATGTCCATCGGCGTACAGCGCCCGCTGCGGCAATCCAGCACGCCCAGATCCACGGTGGCACCACGGCTGTGGCCAGAGCGCTCGGCGATGTAGCCGTCGCTCAGCAGCTGCGGCTTGTCCAGATCCGGATACTGCAGCGCCTTGCGCGACTGTTCCTGCGGATCACTTACCCAGGCCATGAACGCCTGCACCGCGCGCACCGGGCGGTAGCAATCGTAGAGGCGCAGCGCGAAACCCTGCGCGCGCAGGTCGGCCTCTACATCGGCCAACGCCTTTGCCACCGGCGCCAGCAGGTAGCATGCAGGCGCCTCATAGCCGGGCACGCGCGCAGCGGTGAAGTTGTTGGCACCGGCGTAGCGGATGTCCATCTCGATGCGCGGTGACAGCGTGCGGATCTCCACCAGTCCTGCCGCAGTGGCGTCGGTGGCGGTCGAGATGCGTGGTGGCTCAGCGGCGTGGGCCGCCGCTGCCAGGGCAATCGCCAGTACGAGTGAAATGCAGGTCCTGGAAGTCATAGCTGAAGTCGATCTCCGGATCGATGGCGCGCAGTTCCAGCGTCGGCGTGCCTGCATCGGGATTCAGCCACGCCTGCGCCGAAGGTTCCAGCGTATCCCACTGCAACAGCCAGCGACCCTGCAGCTGCTGCACCGTTGCCTGCAGCGTGGGCGATTTGTCGACGCTGAAGCGCAGGCCGTTGGCGGTGGGACACAGCGAGGCGGGGCCAAGCCAGGGATCGCGGTAACGCCCCTGCCATTGCGCCAGATCGGTGGCGGCGGCCGGTTGCGCCGCCCGGGTGGAGGGCACACGACTTCCCGTGGCGGCACGCGCGGCCTGATCGGCCTTCAGCTCGGCCAGGTAGTACCCCACAGGTTGCGCGTCATCCGGCGCGGTGAACTGTTTCAGCGTCGACTGCATCAACGCGGTGCGGGCTTCTTCGGCCTCGCCGTTGATCAGCATCACCACGCCGACCTTGCGATCCGGCAGCAGCGCCAGCGAGGAATACATGCCCGACAGCGTACCGGTGTGCGCTACCTTCCAGTGCCCGTCCATGTCCGACACCCGCCAGCCCAACCCATAGCCATAGAAGTGGGCGTTGTCCCACTTGCGTTGGCGTTCGCCCAATGGCATCGGCATGTGCAGCGTCCACAGCATGCGGCGTTGCTCGGCGCCCAACCACGCCGGTGCCAGCGCCGGGTCCAGCAGCACCTGCATCCAGCGCGTCATGTCGCGCAGCGAACAGCGGATGCCACCGGCCGCCATCGACGTCAGATCGGGGCTGAGCGTTCCATCGGCACCGGCCACCACATTGCGGCCATCGCGACGCATATGCGGTTGGGCGACATTGCCGACCTGCTTCACCGACCATGCGCCCACCTGGCAACGGGTCATCCCCAGCGGTTCAAACACCCGCTCGCGCATCAGCTGGTCATAGGGCTTGCCACCGGCGGCCGCAGCCACCTCCCCGGCAACGACGTACATCAGGTTGTCGTAGGCGTAGCCGCTGCGGAAACTGGTGACCGGCTTCAGGTGTGCCAACCCGGCGATGACATCGCTGCGGGTGAAGGCATTGGGCTCAGGCCACAGCATCAGGTCACCGGCACCCAGGCCGAGGCCGCTGTTGTGAATCAGCAGATCGCGCACCTGCAGGTGTTCGCCCACCCACGGGTCATGCATGCGGAACGCCGGAAGATGGCGGCGTACCGGGTCGTCCCAGCGCAGCTTGCCCTGCTCCACCAGCGTGGCCAGCAGCGCGGCGGTCATCGCCTTGCTGTTGGAGGCGATCTTGAACAGCGTGTCTTCGTCGATGCGGCCGCCGTCACCGCGCGCGCCTTCGGCGTGGCGATAGACCACCTGGCCATCCTCGACCACCGCCATCGCCAGCCCCGGCAGGTGCTCGTGCTGGCCCACGAAGGCGATGTCGGCGTCCAGGCGTGCGGTGTCCACCGCCCCTGCTGGGGCGGTGGGGCTGGCCAGTGCTGCAGCCAGTAGCAACAGACGATGCAAGTCAGTCTCCGTCAGGCAGCGCGCAGGCAGGTACGGCGTTCATCACGCCACGCCGCCCCGCAGGGCGGCGCGCAGATGCATCCTCAATAATTCCAGGTCACCGTCAACTGCGCATAGCGCGGCGACTGAAAGCCCGTGCCATAACCATACATCGGGTTCGGCGTGCCGATGCTGTCCTGCGGTTCGTAGTCCTGGTCCACGGTGACCACGCGCTGCTGGTTGAGCACGTTGTACACCGCCAGCTTCAGGCGCAGGTCGGTGGGGATCGGCACCTTGTAGGAAACGCTGACGTCCAGATCGTAGGTCCACGGGGTACGGCCATCGCCACCGCGCGGCGAATGCACGAACACACGTTCGGAGGGCACCGTCGACTGGCAGTTGGACACACACACGTAATAGCTGTGGAAGTCGGTGTCGTCGAAGGGATTGCCCGCACCGAAGCGGGTGATCGGGCTGCCCGACTGCACGCCCAGGGTGGCGGCCACGCTGAGGTTCTCGGTCAACGCGTAGCTGCCGCGGAACTTGAACTGATGGCGGCGGTCATTGGCCAGATAGCCATAACCGCGGTAGTTCACCCATGGGTTGTCGAAGTTCTCAGTGCGGCCAGCGTCGGCGAAGTCGGTATCGGAGTTGACCGGGCCTTCGGCGTTGCCGCGGCCGTAGGCCAGCGTATAGGAGGCATTGAAGCCCCACTTGCCATCCCACGCGCGATCGACCTGCAGTTCCAGCGCCTTGTAGTCACGCTTGGGCTTCACCCAGCCGCGTTGGCCCACGTAATTGCCGTCGTCGTCATACAGCGCCCAGCCTTCCTTGGAGGTGTCGATGTCGATCCAGCCATCGTTGCTGCCATCGCAATTGGTGTCCCCCCAGACTGTGTTCGTGCGCCCGGGGTTTCCCATGATCCAGACGCCGTCGATCGCACCACACTGGCCGGTGGCGGTGATGTTCATGTCATCGATGGCGTTGCTCAGGCGCCGGTAGGTGACGCTGGCGGCAACCGACCACGATTCACTCAGCATGTGTTGGAAGCCTAGAATCGCTTCATCCTGATAAACAGGATCCATGTCCCGGTTCACCTCGGCGCGCAGGTCCGGCACGCTGCCATCGCCCTGCGAATTGTCGACCGGACCGATCTGGCCGCCCAGGTTCGGCACGTTGTTCGCGGCGCCGGTGTAACCCAGGAACTCATACCAGGTGCGCTCATCGAGGAAGCCACCGGCCTGCTTGATGTTGATGACGTTGGCCACCGGCAGGTAGTAACGACCCAGGTTGCCGAACACCTTGGTGGTGCCATCACCACGCACGTCCCAGGCGAAGCCCAGGCGTGGCGCGATCATGTTGTCGATCTTGATGTAGCTGTCGCCGTCGCCGCCCTTGTTGTCGAACCCTTCCACGCGCGCGCCGATGTTGAGCAGCAAGTTCGGGGTGACCTGCCAGTTGTCTTCCAGGTAGTAGGCTGAGTTGATGGTCTCGAACGAACCGGCCACTTCGTAGCGGCGGGTACGCGCGACCAGGCCGCTGGCGGGCACGGTGCCGCCGTTGAGTGAACTGCCCGGCGTGCGGTAGTAGATGTCGTAGCGCAGGCCACCGGGACCGGGATAGGCGCGCTCGTAGTCGGAGGTGTTTTCTTCGCGGTCCAGGCCAAAGCGCAGCAGATGGTTGCCGATGGACCATTCAAAGTCGGCGCGCGCGGCCTTGCGCGTATCCAGCGCCGACTCCAGCTGCGAGCTGCTGGTGCAGCTGCGGTCACCCTGCAGGTTGGACGGCACGCCCTGGCTGGCAGTGCGGTTGTCGAACACGCGGTTGCAGTTCTCGTCCATCAACGAGCTCTGCGTGCGGTTGCGCTTATTCTCGCCATACATCAGCTTCATGGTCAGATCGTTGTTGACCTGCCAGCTGTAGGTGCCCGACCAGTTCCTGCCGCCCACCGTGTTGTAGATCTGGTTGTTGCGCTCGGCTGCAACAATGCCGGTGTCATGGTCGTAGCGATAGACGTCGGTGACGGTATCGCTCTTGTCGGAGAATCCGAACAACGACAGCATCTGGTTGTCGGTGATCTGCCAATCCAGCTTGCCGCCCCAGAACGGATCATCGGCAGTACCCCGGTTGAATACGGTACCGGCATCATTGGTCGAACGGGGCGTGTAGTCGCGCGCTTCGTACATGCCGAAGAAGAACAGCCGGTCCTGCACCAGCGCACCGGAGGCGAACACATTCAGCGCACTGCGCGAGTAGTCGTCACGGCTTGCGGTGATGTAACGGCTGCCGTCGCCGTCATAGCGGTCGCGCGCCTGCGACTGCCAGGCGCGCGGCTCGAACACCAGTTCGGCACCGGCCTTGAAGTCGTTGCTGCCCGAGCGGGTGACGGCGTTGATGACGCCGCCGGTGCTGCGCCCGAACTCCACCGAGTAGCCGCCGGTCTTGACCTGGAACTCCTGGTAGAACGAGAACGGTACCGACGAGAACCCGACCCGGTTGTAGAAATCGGTGACGTTCAGGCCGTTGATGTAGACGGTGTTCTCCGCCACCGACGAACCACCGAAGGAGATGCCCTGTCCCCCCAGCGAGCCCTTGCCCTTCACCGCGCCGGGCGCCAGCAGCGCCACCGCGGTGATGTCACGGTCCACCGGCAGCCGCGACAGTTCCTCGCGGGTGATGTTCGTGGCCGACTCGGTGGACTTCACGTCCACCATCGACACCACCTGCGGCGCGCGCACTTCCACGGCGCCCAACGTGCTGACCGCGCCCAGCGGCACATTCACCGTGGTTGCACTGCCCAGGCTGACGGTGACCTGGCCGACGCGGCTGGCAGCACCGCCCGGCAGGCTGACCTCCATGTCATAGGTGCCGACCGGCAACAACGGAATGCGGTAGCTGCCCTTGCTGTCGGCCTGCACCGAACGCACAAAGCCGGTAGCGGGGTTGCGCACGGTAACGGTGGCACCGGCAGGCACCTGCCCGGCATCGCTGGTCAGGCGGCCGACCACGGCACCGTCCTGTGCGAATGCGCTGGGCGCCAGCGTGGCCATGCACGCGCCGAGGGCGACGCACAAGGCCGCCCGCTTGATGTTGTAAGCCTTCATCCCCTGCTCTCTCCTGCAAGAATTGAATGGTGGTGGGGTGGTGTGTCGCGCTAGCGTTGCCCGGCTGGCAGTACCCGCCACTGGAGGTCGTAGCTCCATTGGTCGAAGTACAGGTTGCCGCCTGACCACTCGGCCTCGCCGCGCTGCGAGTCGACCGTTTCCGAGCGGTAGTGCTGTTTGGCCGGCACGAACGCCTGGCCGAAATCGTCGTTGAAGGCGATGCGGTAGCCATCGAGGCCACCGAGGTAGAAGTCATGCAACGCGGGCGTGTCGCTGGCCAGCGCGCCGGTGGTCACATCCATCGGCAGCCAGCCATAGGGCGCCAGGTAGACCTGGCCCCAGTCGTGCAGGTTGTTGTAGCCGCTGCCATCGTCGGAGAACACCATGCCCGACTGCCAGCGCGCGGGTATGCCGTTCATGCGCAGCAGGGCGATCAACAGCAGTGTCTGCTGCCCGCAATCGGCATGGCCGGCGCGCAACGCGTAGTCGCTGATGTTGCTGAGGGTCGAGTACTCACGCGCACCGGCCCACGGAATACGGTCGACCGCGGCGAACAGCTTGCGCACCACTTCATACGGGCGCGTCTCGCCCTGCAGCACCTGGTCGGAGAACAGCTTCAGCGCGGGCGTGAAGCGCACGTGCGGCAGCTGCTCGGCCAGATAGGGCTTCAATGCTGGATCATCCGGCGTGGCCTGCACCTTCGTCGCATCGATTGCCGTGTGGCGCGCGAAGATCGTCAGCGCATAGCGGATTTCAAAGTGTGTCGGCTGCCCGGCCACCGCCTTGGCCTCCAGGTAGGCGGTGCGCTGCTGGGTGCTGGCCGGGGCGATTCGTGCCTGGCCTGGTGCACTGCCGATCCACTGCACGCGCTCCTGCTGGCCGGGAATCTCGCGCGGGTACGGAATCCAGGCACGTACGGTTTCGCCGGCCGGTACGGCATCCGCCTTGACCGTCAACGATTGGGTGAATTCGATGCGCTGCGGCAGCACGGATGCCATGCCGCTCTGTTCGGCGGCGGCAACCACGCGCGCGTGATGCGCGTTGAGCACCTCGTTGGGGCCCGGCGCCGGCATCGGCGCATCCGCGCGGCGGCGTGCACGCGCTTCATCGCTGAGCAGGAACAGGTTCGATGGTGCGCGCTTGAAGTACCAGCGCGTGCCATCGATGTCGAGATGCTCGATCAGGCCAAGCTGGTCCCAGCGCGCGAATTCCTCGTCGGTCAGGTCGGGAATCCAGCGGCGTACCGCTGCTTTGGCAGCGGCCTGGTCAAGGGAGAAATCCAGTTTGATGCGGCGCATGCGCTCGCGCTGGAACGCGCTTTCGGCAGCATCGCCTGCGGTCGCCAGCAACGCATCGGCATCGCTGAAACGACCGCTGTCGACCAGATCGATCAGCTGGGTTTTCCGTTCGCGTTCAGTGGCGCTGCGCGGATCCGCGGCCGGTGCCGCCGACGCCCACAGCAGCAGCGCGGCACACAGGCCGGCAGCGGCAGGCAGAGACGGTTTGCGAACGGCAGGATCCACAGCGACACTTCCCAAGCGCGGGTGGTAACGGCTGTGTAACACGGGCCGGAAGACCGGTCAATAATTTATTCTTGCTTTCGAGGCCGAAAGGAATAAATATTCCAACAGGCATTCGAGGAGGGTGTGCAGCGCATGATCCTGGCTTCCCGCGAACCGCGTCGGCACTGGCCGCACCGGTTGACCTTGGCACTGGCCCTGGGCCTGCTGGGCGCACCCGCATTCACCCAGGCGGCCACGCCTGTACCCGACCCCGGCGCCCCGCTGCCTTACGTGATCGGCCTGCACGAGGCCTACCTCACCGCGGACTACTGGGCGGCACGGCTGGACAATGCCGACGCGCCTATCCTGGACCGCGCGCAGATCGAGGCGCAGAACGCACGGATGCGCGCGCAGGACAAGCACATCCAGGACATCGCCACCCTGCCTGCGCAGCTCAGCGCGGCACAGGTGCGTGACAGCATCACCACGCTGTCGAGCTGGCCCGCGCGGGCACTGTATGACGACAAAGGCCGCGCCATCGCACCGGACGTGCGCAGCGCGATCGAAGCCAACCTCGGTCTCGATGCAGTTCCGTCGCAGGTGTCGCCGGACTACGCCCTGGTGGTGAAGCGCGCCGCGCTGCGCACCTTCCCCACCCGCCAGCGTGTCTTCAGCACCGTCGGCGATACCGACATCGACCGCTTCCAGGAGTCGGCACTGTTCCCCGGCGACAAGGTTGCCGTCGTCCACCGCAGCACCGACGGCCGCTGGCTGTTCGTGCACAGCGAGCGCTACAGCGCATGGATCGAAGCCGACGCGGTGGCCAGCGGTGACAAGGCCACGGTGCTCGGCTACGGCGCGAAGGGCCCGTACCGCATCGTCACCGCTGCCACAGCACACACCGCCTACACACCCGAGAAACCGCGTGTCTCGCGCCTGCAGCTGGACATGGGCGTGCGCCTGCCGGTGTTGGCCGACTGGCCCGCCGCCGAGCCGGTGAACGGGCAACAGGCGCACGCCTCGTGGGTGGTGCAGCTGCCGGTGCGCGAGGCCGATGGCCGCCTGAAGCTGGTGCCGGCGCTGCTGCCGCGCTCGCAGGACTCCGCCGCCGACTACCTGCCGCTGACCCCGCGCCTGCTGCTGCAGCAAGCGTTCAAGTTCCTCGGCGAGCGCTACGGCTGGGGCCACGACTACGACACCCGCGACTGCAGTGGATTCGTATCGGAGATCTACCGCAGCTTCGGCGTGCTGCTGCCACGCAATACCAGCGCACAGGCGGTCAGTCCCGCGCTGGACCGCTTGCCGTTCACCGCCAAGGACGGCAAGGCCGTGCGCGACCGCGCCGTCACCGATCTGCAGGTGGGTGACCTGGTCTACATCCCCGGCCACGTGATGATGGCCATCGGCCACGTTGATGGCCGCACCTGGGTGATCCACGATACCGCGGGCGGCAGCTGGTTCGGCGCCGACGGCAAGCGTGTGCAGGCCCACCTCAATGGCGTATCGGTCACCCCGCTGGAGCCGATGATGGCCAGCGACAGCGTCCGCTACATCGATCGCATCACCAACATCCAACGCCTGCGTGCCAAGAACCCCTGAATGAAGATCACCGCCATCGAACTGGGCATGCTGCGCGTGCCGCTGAAGACCCCTTTCAAGACCGCGCTGCGCACGGTGGAAACCGTGGAGGACGTGGTGGTGCTGATCCGCACCGACAGCGGCCACACCGGCTACGGCGAGGCGCCTGCCACCGCGGTGATCACCGGTGACACCCACGGCTCGATCATCGAAGCGATCCGGCACTTCATCGCCCCGCGCCTGATCGGCCAGGAGGTGGTCAACCTCAACCGCCTGTGCACGCTGGTGCAGACCGCAATGGAGCGCAACACCAGCGCCAAGGCGGCGGTGGAGATCGCCCTGTACGACCTGTGGGCGCAGCTGCATGGCGCGCCGCTGTACCAGATGCTCGGTGGTGGCGACCCGGTGATCACCACCGACATCACCATCAGCGTGGACTACATCGACAAGATGGTGGCCGATTCGCTGTCGGCGATCGAACGCGGCTTCGAGTCGCTGAAGATCAAGGTCGGCAAGGACATCGGCGTGGACATCGAGCGGGTCAAGGCGATCCATGCCGCCGTCGAAGGCCGCGCGCTGCTGCGCCTGGATGCCAACCAGGGCTGGACCGCCAAGCAGGCGGTGCATGCGATGCGCACGCTGGAAGATGCAGGTGTGGTGCTGGAACTGCTGGAGCAGCCGGTCAAGGCCGCCGACATCAGCGGCCTGAAGTACGTGACCGATCGGGTCAACACCCCGGTGATGGCCGACGAGAGCGTGTTCAGTCCGAGCCAGGTGATGGACCTGATCCAGCAGCGCGCCGCCGACATCATCAACATCAAGCTGATGAAGACCGGTGGCCTGTCCAACGCAATCCGCATTGCCGACATCGCCGGCATCTACGGCGTGCCGTGCATGATCGGCTGCATGATCGAATCCAGCATCAGCGTGGCCGCAGCGGTGCACCTGGCGGTAGCCAAGAGCGATGTGATCACCAAGGTCGACCTCGACGGCCCATCGCTGGGCCAGTTCGACCCGGTCAGCGGCGGGGTGCGCTTCAACGAGTCGGAGATCAGCATCAGCGATGTGCCGGGGCTGGGTATCACCGAAGTGCGCGGGTTGGAGATGCTGGGTTGATCCGCGCAGTCGAGCATGGCTCGACTCTACAAGGGCCGCGCCCCGGTAGATCCACGCCATGCGTGGATGCTCCTGCTCTTGCTTCTGCCCTACCCCGTACCCCCTTCGCGGCTGGCACGCGCGCGATCTGTCCGAGGTCGGGCGGGTGGGGTTTGCAGGGGTGTCCGCGCCATGGATGGCGCGGCCAAGCCTCCATGGACGGATTCACGGCGTCCCCTGCAAACCCCACCCGCCCGACCCATCCCATGACACGCTCTACGCTGCCAACCGCAACGCCGTTGCAGACACCCGGACGCCTCGCATGCCGCCCCTGCTGAAAATACGCACCGAGCGCGGGCAGATGTCGGCCATCGAACGCCGCATCGCCGACTTCATCCTCGACAACGCGCACCTGCTGCGCGACTACTCCTCGCAGCAGCTGGCCAGCGCGCTGGGCATCAGCCAGTCCAGCGTGGTCAAGTTCAGCCAGAAGCTCGGCTTCAAGGGCTACCCGGACCTGAAATATTCCATCGGCGAGGACGTGGCCCGTGCCGGTGCCGACCCACAGCAGGTGCCCGCCGAACCGGACATCAGCGATGACTACCTGCGCCTGGGCGACGCCCTGCGCCGCAGCAAGGCCCAGGCCGAGGAAGAAACCCGCCAGGCCAACCCACGCGAGGAGATCGAGCGCATCGTGCAGCTGCTCGACGGCGCGCCCAAGCTGTTTGTGCACGGCCTGGGTGACGACGGCCTGTACGCGCGCGAATTCGCCATGCGGCTGTCGCTGCTCGGCCTGCTGGTGGTGCCGCATACCGATCCGATCCTGATGCTGGCCAACCTGTCCGCCGCGCGCCCGGGCGATGTGCTGCTGATGTTCTCCGAGTTCGGCAAGTTGCCGCAGCTTTCGCAGCTGTCGCGCCAGTTCCAGGACATGGGCGGCAAGGTGGTGTCGATCACCCGCCACACCGCCAATCCGCTGCGCGCGCATGCCGATGCGGCGCTGGTGGTGTGCGCGCACGACCGCGCGCCGCAGGTGGCGCAGCTGCTGTACCGTAGCGCCATGCATGCCCTGCTCGACTTCCTGTTCGTGCTGCTCTGCCACGCCAATCCGGATCGCCAGCAGCAGCTGGCGATGAACCTGGAACGGATCGACCACCTGCTGGATTCCTGACCGGAGCACCCGATGAACCTGCTGCTGGCCCGCCTTGCATCTGCCGCGCTGCTGCTCGTTGCCGCAGCGGCTCTCCACGCTGCCCCGCTGGACAACGCTCGCCAACTGATCGTGGTCACCAGCGAGACCTGGGACAGCACGCAGGGCCAGCTGCAGGCCTTCGTGCGCGACGGCAAGCACTGGCGCCGGCATGGCCAGGCCTTCCCGGTGGCGCTGGGTCGCACCGGCAGTGCCTGGGGCCTGGGCCTGCATCCTGCCCAGGCCGACGGTCCGCAGAAGCAGGAAGGCGATGGCCGCAGTCCGGCCGGTGTGTTCGCGCTGGGCAGCGCGTTCGGCTATGCCATCACCCGGCCCGGCACGGCGATGACCTATCAGCCAATGCTCGAGAGCAGCTACTGCATGGACGTGCCAGCATCGCCGTTCTACAACCGCATCGTCGATGCGAAGAAGGTGGGCAGCGCCGCCATCGCCGGTTCCACCGAACCGATGCGGCTGGACCTGCACAACCAGGGCGACGTGCGTTACCGCGAAGGCTTCGTGATCGCGCACAACCCGGACAACCAACCCGGCAAGGGCAGCTGCATCTTCGCCCATCTGTGGCGCCAGCCCGGCGAGGCCACCGCTGGCTGCACTGCGATGCCAGAGGTGCGCATGCAGGCGTTGCTGGACTGGCTGCGCCCGCAGGACACGCCACGCTTCGTCCTGTTGCCAAGGGCCGAATACCGGCGCCTGCAGGCGCAGTGGAAACTGCCCGCGCTTGAAGGAGCCGTACGTTGAGCGCCGCCGACGAACCGCAACTGCAGCGCGCGGTCAGCCGCTGGCAGATCGTCGGCCTGTCCATCAACGATGTGGTCGGCAGCGGCATCTACCTGCTGCCGGCGGCCACGGTCGCCCTGCTCGGTCCCTTCAGCCTGTGGGGCGTGGTCGCCGCCGGCATCGTCGTCGCCCTGCTGGTGCTGTGCTACGCGCAGGCGGCCAGCTATTTCGATGAGCCCGGTGGCAGCTACCTGTACGCGCGCGAAGCCTTTGGCCGCTTTGCCGGTTTCGAGATCGGCTGGATGATCTGGCTGACCCGCATCAGCTCGGCGGCAGCGCTCAGCAATGCGCTGGCCGACGCCGTGGCGCGGTTCTGGCCGTGGGCAGGCGCAGGCATGGGCCGTATCGCGATCATCGTTGTCTCGCTCGGTTTCCTCACCGGGGTGAACATCATCGGCGTGCGCTCGGCCGCGCGCACCGGCATCGTGCTGGTGATCGGCAAGATGCTGCCGCTGCTGTTGTTCGTGGCCATCGGCGCCTTCTACATCGACCCGCAGCTGGCCTTCTCCGGCCAGCGCCCGGACCCGCACGACCTGCAGCGCATGGGCGAGGCGGCGCTGCTGTTGCTGTATGCCTATGCCGGTTTCGAGAACATTCCGGCCGCGGCCGGTGAATACCGCAACCCACGCCGCGACATCCCGTTCGCGCTGATCACCATGATCGTCACCGTCACCGTGATCTACGCGGCGGTGCAGATCGTGGCGCAGGGCACGCTGCCCGGCCTGGCCAACTCGGCCACGCCACTGGCCGATGCGGCCTCCAGCTTCGGCGGCGAGGCGCTGGCGCTGATCCTCACCGTGGGCGCGACCATCTCCATCCTCGGCACCAACAGCAACACGATGATGATGGGCCCGCGCTTCCTGTTCGCCCTGGCCCGCGATGGCTACGGCCCGAAGGTGCTGGCGCAGGTGCACCCGCGCTTCCGCACCCCGGCCGCGGCGATCTTCTGCCAAGGGCTGATCGCCCTCGGCCTGGCGCTGTCCGGGTCGTTCGTGCAGCTGGCACTGCTGTCGATGACCACGCGCCTGTTCGCCTACATCGGCACGGCCGCCGCAGTGCTGGTACTGGCCAAGCGCTATGCCGGCCGTCCCGGCGCGCTGAAGCTGCCCGGCGGCCCGTTGATTCCGGTGCTGGCCCTGCTGCTGTGCGTGGCCCTGTTTGCCAGTGCCAGCTGGCAGAACATCGTCGCGGCGCTGGTCGCCTTCGCCGTTGGCGGGGTGATCTACAAGCTGCCGCGCAAGGATGCCGCTGCTGATTGACCTGCCGATCACGCTGCCGGTCCGGCGCGTTAACCGGCCGATGGGCACGATCAGGCTTCGTCCACTACGGAGCCTTCTGTCCATGAGCCCCGATTACCAGATCCCCGGTCGCGTGCCGGAAGACAGCACCCCGCGCGAGGCCATTTCCGACTACTGGCGCGACCGCTACAGCGCCGAACCGTATTACGACGCCAGCCTGCTGTTCGATGACTACGAGCCGGCCTATCAGATCGGCCACGCAGCACGCTTCAACGAAACCCGCGCCGATCAGGTGATCCGCGCCTACGAACAGGTCGAAGCGGAGTTGCAGTCCCGCTGGGCGACCGAGCGCGGCAAGAGCCGCCTGGAATGGGATCAGGCCCGCGCCGCTGTCCGCCGCGGTTGGGATGAAGCCCATGTGGCCGATCCGCGGCTGACGCGCCACGGTTGAGCCCTCCAGCTGTTGACTGATGCAGCCACAGTAGCGCCGAGCCCATGCTCGGCGCCTTCTGCTGTGCAGGCCTGGGCCGGGCAGGCGCTCGGCGCTACCTCAGCCGATCATTCTTGTTCCGGCAGCGGCGGAATCGACGAAGCGCGCTTGGGCTCGGCCGCGTTGGCGGCAATCAGGTCGCGGGTGTTCTTCTGCACCGCCACCGCGCCAAACAGCGACAGCGCGAATGCCATGCCGTAGAAGCCCTTTTCGCTCAGCACCAGGGTGGCGTTCCACAGGCCGACCAGCAGCAGCAACAGCGCCGACAGCAGTGCGAACCAGCACAGCGCGTAGTACAGGCCGCTCACCGGAATGGCCTCGACGCGGTCGCGCACGCTCTTCTGCAGCGATACCGCCGCAAACAGGCCGAACAGCAGCAGGGTCAGGTAATAGCCCTTCTCGTTCAGTGGCATCTCGGCATTGAACAGGCCGACCAGGTAGGCCACCGCGCCCAGCAGCAGGGCCACCCACGAGGCGGCGATGAAGGCGGGCGAGGGTCGATGGATGAGGGGTGCGTTCATTGCAGGTCCTTGGCAGACAGGCGGGCAATGCTTTGCCCGGGCGACAACACCCTAGACGATCCGCGCCATGCCGCACAGGGGGGAGCAGGACCTTCGGGCCACGACCGTCACCGCCCCGGTGGTATACAAGGGAGAGCCTGGCCATCCGCATCCCCTTCCGCTGGAGATACCCATGACCCGCACGCCCCTGCTGCTCGCCCTCGGCCTGCTGCCGATCCTCGCCACCACCGCCTGCAACGCGGCCGGCCCTGATGCCTCTGGCCAGAAGGCCCCGGCCACCGCCGCGGCCAGCGCAGACCAACGCCCCTTCACCGCCACCGAGGTCAGCCGGTTCGACCAGCCGTGGGCGATGACCTTCCTGCCCGATGGCAGCCTGCTGGTCACCGAAAAGCGCGGCAAGCTGCAGCACCTTGACCTGGCCAGCGGCCAGAAACATGAAATCACCGGTGTGCCGAAGGTCGCCTACGGCGGCCAGGGTGGGTTCGGTGACGTCATCCTGCATCCAGATTTCGCCCGCAACCATGTGGTGTACGTCAGCTACGCCGAGGAAGGCACGCTGGACACGCGCGGCGCGGCCGTGGCCCGTGCCACCCTCGCCCTCGATGCCAACGGTGGCGGCCAGCTGAAGGACCTGAAGGTGATCTGGCGGCAGACGCCGAAGGTCAGTGGCGAAGGCCACTACGGCCACCGCCTGGCCTTCGGCCCGGACGGCAAGCTGTGGATCAGTTCCAGCGAACGGCAGAAGTTCGATCCTGCGCAGGACATGAGCGGCAACCTGGGCAAGATCATCCGCCTCAACGACGATGGCAGCCTGCCGGTCGACAACCCGTTCGCCTCGCAGGGCGGTGTGGCCGCGCAGGTGTGGTCGCTCGGCCACCGCAACGTGCTGGGCATCGCCTTCGATGCCAACGGCAAGCTGTGGGCGCAGGAGATGGGCCCGGCCGGCGGCGATGAGCTGAACCTGATCGTGCGCGGTGCCAACTACGGCTACCCGATCGTGTCCAACGGCGACCACTACGACGGCCGTCCGATTCCCGACCATGACACCCGCCCGGAGTTCGCCGCACCGAAGGTGACCTGGAACCCGGTCATTTCCCCGGCCGGCCTGATGTTCTACAGCGGCAGCCTGTTCCCGCAGTGGAAGGGCAGCGCCTTCATCGGTGGGCTGTCGTCCACCTCGCTGGTGCGGGTTGCCTTCGACGGCGACAGCGCGCGCGAGGCCGAACGCTTCAACATGGGCGAGCGCATCCGCGAAGTGGAACAGGGCCCGGACGGCGCGCTGTGGCTGCTGGAAGACGGCAGCAAGGCACGGCTGCTGAAGCTCACGCCGAAGGCCTGATGGCCGGGTGGTGCCGGCTGCTGGCCGGCACCTGCAGGAGCCCTGGTTGCCGGCCAGCGGCCGGCACCACCGATCTGGAACGGCCCTGCATACGGGGCCGTTTTCGTTACTGGATGGTGCCGACCTTCACCTCGGTGCGCGTGCAGGCCTTGTCCAGGCACTGGCCGGTCAGCCAGACCTGGCCATCGCCGATCATCACGCCCTGCTGGTTGACGAACACCGTGCCGAAGTCCTGCGCGGACACCGCCTTGACCACCGCCGGGGTGATGATCTTTTCGTAGTTGCGCTGGAATTCACCGGGCCCGGTGATCTTCCTGCCATCGCTGATGTTCAGCGGGAAACGCACTTCTTCAACCACCGCCGCGCGATCGCCACCGACCACTGCGGTCTTGAAGGCAGTGAATACTTTTTCATACTGCGCCGCATCGCCGAGCAGCGTCTCGATGCGCGCGCGGGCGTCGTCTGCCGCAGGTGCTGCGGGGTTGGCAGCATCGGCCGGCGTCGCAGCCGCATCCTTGGCGTGCTCCGCCGCAGCCTGTGGCGCGGCGACGGCATCGGGCGTGGTGCTGGCGGCCGCCTCGGCCGGCGTCGCGCCCGTCATCGGCGGAGGCGCATCGGCGGCAGGTTCGGGCGGCGGTGCCGGCTGCGAGCACGCTGCCAGCAACAGGACAGGAACAAGGTAGGCCATCGTACGCATGCGCGGTCTCCATCGGATCAGGCTCCGATGGTAGCGCCGGGCCGTGCCCGGCGTGTTCGCCATGGGTGAGGACACCGGCCATGGCCCGGCGCTCCTCATTGCCAGTAGATCCACGCCATGCGTGGATGCTCTACCGATCAGGCGCTCAGCAGCTCGAACTGCACCGCGTCACCGGCCATCGACGAGGCGCACACCCACACGTCGAACAGGCCCGGCTCGGCACGCAGCACGCCGTCGCGGCCGGTGAATGCCAGCTGTTCACGGGTCAGGGTGAACACCACCTCGGCCGACTCGCCCGGCTGCAGGGCCACCTTGCGGAAGTCCTTCAGCTCGCGTACCGGCCGCACGCGGCTGGCCACGCGGTCGTGGATGTACAGCTGCACCACTTCCTCGCCGGCCACGCTGCCGGTATTGGTCAGCGTGGTGGTCACGGTCAGGGTGTCGTCCCAGCCGACGCGCGCACTGCTCAGCTGCGGCACGCCGTAGGCGAAGGTGGTGTAGCCGATGCCATGGCCGAACGGGTACAACGGCTCGTTCGGAATCTCGCGCCAGCGTGCCTTGAATTCCGACATCGTCGGCAGTTCCGGGCGACCGGTGCGCGGGTGGTTGTAGAAGTACGGCTGCTGGCCGGACACCTGCGGGAAGCTGACCGGCAGGCGGCCGGACGGGCTGTAATCGCCGAACAGCACATCGGCCACGGCATGGCCGGTCTGCGTGCCCAGGTACCAGGTGATGGCCACGGCATGCGCATTGCGCACCGCGCCCTGCAGGGCCAGCGCGCGACCATTGCGCAGCAGCACCACCAGCGGCTTGCCGGTCATCGCCACCGCTTCGGCCAGCGCCTGCTGTGCCGGCGGCAGGGTGATCTCTACGCGCGACTGCGCCTCGCCGCTGTAACGCTGCGGCTCGCCCAGCGCCAGCACCACCACGTCGGCGCGCAGCGCAGCGGCCACGGCCGCCTCGGTGCCACCGGCAATGGCGGCTTCCAGTTCGCATCCCGGCACCACTTCCAGCAGCGCGTCATCGCCGATGGCCGCGCGCACGCCGGTTTCCAGATCCACGTAGCGCTGCTTGTCGCCGAACAGCGTCCAGCAGCCTTCGATGTTGTCGCGGTCCTGCACGAACGGGCCGATCAGCGCGATCTTCTGCCCGTTCTTCTGCAGCGGCAGCACGTTGTCGCGGTTGTTCAGCAGCACGATCGAACGGCGCGCGGCATCGCGCGACAGTTCGTCATGGGCGGCGATATGGGAGGTATCGGCTTCACGCGCCGGGTCCAGCGAACGGTACGGGTCGTCGAACAGGCCGATGGCTTCCTTCAGCCACAGGATGCGGCGCACGCCTTCATCCAGCACGCTCATCGGCACCTCGCCGCTCTCCACCAGGCCCGGCAGGTGCTCGGCGTAGAAGCCGCTCTGCATGCTCAGGTCCAGGCCTGCGGTGAACGCCTTGGCGGTGGCATCGCGGTCGTCGGCGGCATAACCGTGCGCGACCAGTTCCATGTCGGCGGTGTAGTCGGAGATCACCACGCCCGGGAACTTCCATTCACCGCGCAGGATGTCGGTCAGCAGCTCGGCGTTGGCGCTGGCCGGCACGCCGTTGATGTCGTTGAACGAGGACATCACGGTGATCGCGCCAGCGTCGAAGGCCGCCTTGAACGGCGGCAGGTGCACATCGCGCAGGGTCTGCGGCGAGATGTC
Source organism: Stenotrophomonas sp. G4 (assembly GCF_003428825.1). Taxonomy (NCBI): domain Bacteria; kingdom Pseudomonadati; phylum Pseudomonadota; class Gammaproteobacteria; order Lysobacterales; family Lysobacteraceae; genus Stenotrophomonas; species Stenotrophomonas sp. G4. Next base: position 454,247 of record NZ_CP031741.1, on the reverse strand, counting down.
CACCATGTTGTATTCCATGCCGGCCATCACCGCGCCATAGGCGGCAAAGTGCTTGGGCGTGGCCAGCAGCGAGTCGGCGGCGCGCAGGTCGCTGCCCTGGAAGCCACGCACGCGGGCGGCGGCGAAGGCACAGCCCAGTACCACGTCCTCACCGGCACCCTCGGCACCGCGGCCCCAGCGCTGGTCACGGGCGATGTCCACTGCCGGTGCGTAGGTCCAGTGCAGGCCGGCAGCGGTGGCTTCAACCGCAGTGGCGCGCGCGGTGCGCTCGGCCAGGTCCGGCTCGAAGCTGGCGGCCTCGCCCAGCGGAATCGGGAACACCGTGCGCATGCCGTGGATGACGTCGGCCGCCAGGATCACCGGGATGCCCAGGCGGCTCTCCTCTGTGGCGACCTGCTGGATGCGGCGGCCGAGCTCGGCGCCGACACCGTTGAACAGCGAGCCGACCTTGCCCTCGCGCACCTGCTGCAGCACCTGGTCGGCATTGCGCACGTTGGCTTCCGGGTTCACGTCCGGGGCGAACGGGCGGACCATGTCCGCGAAGACACCCAGCTGGCCGACTTTTTCCTCGACGGTCATCTGGGCAATGAGGGATTCGATGCGATCGGAGGCCACCGGCAGTCCTTGATGAAAACGTTTACAAGCCCGGCATTCTAGCGATCCCGGACGATTTGGCGAGAGGTTTCGTCATTCAGTTTCAGCCACCAGCCGGATCCGTACGGTCCGGCCGGGGGCATCGCAGCTTACTCCGAGCCGGCCAACTGGCGCTGCCCGGCCATCAACATCGCGTCGCTGGACGCCTGGAACACCCGCAGGCCAAAGGCGGGAAGGATCGCCAGCAGGTGGTCGAAGATGTCCGACTGCACCGCCTCGTATTCGCCCCAGGCGGTGCTGCGGGTGAAGCAGTACAGCTCCAGCGGCAGGCCTTCGGTGGTCGGCTGCAGCTGGCGCACCAGCAGGGTCATATCGGTATGGATGCCCGGGTGGCTGGCCAGATAGCGCTCCACGTAGGCGCGGAAGGTGCCCAGGTTGGTCACCCGGCGGCTGTTGACCTCGGCCACGCCCTGCTCGCGCAGGCGCCCGTTCCACTGGCCCAGCTCCTGCTGCTTGCCGCGCAGGTAGTCGCCCAGCAGGGCGAACTGGCCGAGGAAGGCCAGGTCCTGTTCCTCCATGAAACGCACACTGTGCTGGTCCAGGAACAGCGCGCGCTTGATCCGGCGGCCACCGGCCTCCTGCATGCCGCGCCAGTTCTTGAACGACTCGGTCACCAGCTTCTTGGTCGGGATGGTGGTGATGGTCTTGTCGAAGTTCTGCACCGTCACCGTATGCAGGGCGATATCGATGACATCGCCGTCGGCATTCTGGCTGGGCATCTCGATCCAGTCGCCGATGCGGATACGCCCATCACCACTGATCTGCACGCTGGCCACCAGCGACAGGATGGTGTCCTGGAAGATCAGCATCAGTACTGCGGTGGCCGCGCCCAGGCCGGTGACCAGGTAGCGCAGGTCGACACCGGCGAGGGTGGCAACGATCGACAGCCCGGCGATCACGAAGATGATGATCTTGGCGACCTGCAGGTACCCCTTGATCGGCTTGTTGCGCGCCTCGGGGCGACGTTCGTACAGGTCGTTGGCCGCATCCAGCGCATGCGACAGCGCCAGCACCACGGTCAGGATCGCCCACGCCTGGCAGGCACCGATGATGAAGCCGACCAGACCCGGCGGCAGGTCCGGCACGATACGGATGCCCGAGGCGATCACCTGGCTGGGCACCACGTTGGACAGCCGCGAAATGACCCGCATCAGATGGCTGCCGCGGCCGGTATCGGCGCCGGGCAGGCGGTTGAGCAGGCGACGCAGGCCACGCAGCAGGATGCGCTTGGTCACCCAGTTGGCCAGGCCGGCGGCAACCAGCAGCGCCGAGATCATCAACGCCAGGTAGGCGCCAGGATAGGGTTCCAGTGTGTTCTGCAGCTTTTCCAGCCACTGTACCGCCACCACTGCGTCCACCATCGGTTGTCTCCTTCTCCATTGCTGTTGAGGTTGCCGGCCAGCGGCCGGCACTACCGGGGGTTGCCAGCCGACGGCCGGCACTACCGGCGTGTCAGTCCCGCGAGCGTTCGATGATCACGCCGACCGCGCGTGCACCGCGCACCGCCCCTGGCTTGCTCAGCTTCAGGCGCAGCCACTTCACGTCGAACTCGTCCAGCACGATCTGCGCGCAGCGCTCGGCCAGGGTCTCCACCAGCCCGAATTCCGATTCGCGCACGAACTGCTCCAGGCGCTTGCTGACCGCCTTGTAGTTCAGGGTATGGGCAATGTCATCGCTGGCGGCCGGGCGACGGTTGTCGAACCCCATCTCCAGATCGAACACCAGGTCCTGGCGGATCCGCCGCTCCCAATCGTAGATGCCGATCAGGGCGTCGATCGTCAGCCCTTCGATGAAAACCTTGTCCATTGCGGTTACCAGCCGGAAAACAGGTGGCCATGGTAACGGGACGGCAGTGAGCCTGCCCGGAACGGAGGCGGGCCGCCGGGCATTCGCAAGGTCTGGAAAAGACAAAGGGCCCTGCTAGCGGGGCCCTTTGGTACTACCGTTTTGTCCCCGGGGGGAGCTTTCTCAAGCCGCGTGTCCCGGTGGCGCAGGCACTGAGGTTAGGCAAGGACCCAATCGCCGGTCAAGGCCAATTGCGACAAAGCAACTCACGGAATTCGTCCGAGCCGAAACACAGGAAATCGGTCACGCAGGCAACGGCGTTCCCCGATGGTGATCGCCGCCGTCTCTGGCCAGCATCGACCCTTCCTTCACCACCGCACATCACGATGGCTGCATACGATGCATTGAGGCGCGCTCTGTCAGCGGAGCGCCTGTCGACCTACGAGAGAATTGCATCGGCCTGCAGCCCGGGTGTCACCGCCGAATCCCTGTACCTGTGGAACATGCGGATGTGCGGTGCGCTGATGATGCCGGTGCATCTGTGCGAAGTTGTCATCCGCAACGCAGCCGCATCGGCGCTGGCCCGGCAACATGGGCCTCGATGGCCGTGGAATGATGCCTTCCGACGCAGGCTGCCGGCATCTTCATCCGCTTCGGCGAGAACCGCACTGGAACTGGTCACCGGCCGTACCACCGACACGCCCGAGATCGTCGCCAACCTGCCGATGGTTTTCTGGCAGCAGCTCTTCACCTGCCGCTTCGACGCTTCGCTGTGGATACCAGCACTCAGCGGCGTTCTACGCCATGCGCCTTCGGCCCATCCCAGTGTCACCAGGAAAGCCATCCACGCAGATATCGGACGCATCCGCCACCTGCGCAACCGCATCGCCCACCACGAACCGATCCTTGAGCGCGACATCGGCGCCGACCTGGCCGCGATCGGGCGGCTGATCCACGCCCGGTGCCCGCACACGCTGGCATGGCTGCAGCGCCATGAACGGGCGACGACGGTATTGGCGGCGTCGCCGTTGGCAGGGCGCCCATGATGCGTCCGCCGGGCATGGCCCGGCGCTACCGTTTGCGGGGCTTCACACCGCCGGCAGCGTGGCCATGTCCCAGCGCGGGGTGACGTCCACCTTCGGCGGGCTGTGCTGGCCCGCCAGCAGGCGCAGCGCGCCGGCGAAGGCGATCATCGCGCCGTTGTCGGTGCACAACGCCGGCCGCGGGAAGCAGGCGCGGCCGCCGAGGCGCTCGGCCATCTGCTGCAGGCGGGCGCGCAGGCGCTTGTTGGCACCCACGCCGCCGGCCACCACGATCACATTGGTGCCGGCCGCTTCCAGCGCGCGTTCGCACTTGATGCACAGGGTCTCGACCACGGCGTCTTCAAAGCCACGGGCGATGTCGGCGCGGGTCTGCTCGCTCTGGTCGCTGTCGCGCCAGGCCATCAGGACCTGGGTCTTCAGGCCGGAGAAGCTGAAATCCAGGCCCGGGCGATCGGTCATCGGCCGCGTGAAGCGGTAGATGCCCGGCGTGCCCTGCTCGGCCAGCGCGGCCAGCTGCGGCCCGCCCGGGTAAGGCAGGCCCATCATCTTGGCGGTCTTGTCGAAGGCTTCGCCTGCGGCGTCGTCCAGGGTTTCGCCCAGCAGCCGGTACTGGCCGATGGCATCAACGGCCACCAGCTGGGTATGGCCACCGGACACCAGCAGGGCCACGAACGGGGCCTGCGGCGGATCGTCTTCCATCAGCGGCGCCAACAGGTGACCTTCCATGTGGTGCACGCCCACGGCGGGGACCTCCAGCGCCCAGGCCAGCGACCGGGCCACGCCGGCGCCCACCAGCAGCGCCCCGACCAGGCCGGGGCCGGCGGTGTAGGCCACCCCGTCGATGTCGTTCACGCCAAGCCCGGCCTCGGCCAGCGTCTGCCGGATCAACGGCAGCAGCTTGCGCACGTGGTCACGGCTGGCCAGTTCAGGCACCACACCGCCGTACTCGGCGTGCAGGGCGATCTGGCTGTAGACCGCATGGGCGCGCAGGGCAGCGCTGCCGGTCAGGTCGGTGTCATACACCGCCACGCCGGTCTCATCACAGGAAGATTCGATGCCAAGGACTCGCATGCCTGCTATTATGACGCCCCTGCCAACCCCTCGGGGGAACTGGCAGGTCTTACTGCAATCCAACAACTTGCCCCTATTCAGGATTTGTGGCTTGCAGTTTGTTTATTCGCCACTATAATGTGCGGCTCGCCGGGCGTGACCCGGTTCTACTGTGTCCCGGAGATTCCATGCCCAGCGTCAAAGTCCGCGAGAACGAACCCTTTGAGTTTGCTCTTCGCCGCTTCAAGCGCACTTGCGAAAAGGCCGGTGTGCTGGCCGAAACCCGCAAGCGCGAGTTCTACGAAAAGCCGACCCAGGAGCGCAAGCGCAAGGCCGCCGCTGCTGTGAAGCGTCAGCTGCGCCGCTCGTCGCGCGACGTTACCAAGCGTCAGCGCCTGTACTGATCGGACGCATCTTCATTGCGGTGGGCATTCCCTGCCGCGATGGAGTCGAAGCCGGCACGCGCGAGCGTCGCCGGCTTTTTGCGTTTCCGGGCCCGGGCATCCGCCCTGCCCCACTACCACCACGAGGTTCGTCATGAGCATGAAGCAGCAGCTCACCGAAGACATGAAGGCCGCCATGAAGGGCGGCGAGAAGCACAAGCTGGGCGTCATCCGCCTGATCAACGCGGCCATCAAGCAGAAGGAAGTCGACGAGCGCATCGAGCTCGACGACACCGCCGTGATTGCGGTGCTCGACAAGATGGTCAAGCAGCGCAAGGACTCGGTCAGCCAGTTTGAAGCGGCCAACCGCGAAGACCTGGCGGCCATCGAGCGCGCCGAAATCGTGGTGATCGAAGCCTATCTGCCGGCCAAGATGGGCGAAGCCGAGATCGTCGCGGCCATCCAGGCGGCCATCGCCGAGACCGGCGCCAGCAGCGCGGCCGACATGGGCAAGCTGATGGGCGCGCTGAAGCCCAAGCTGGCCGGCCAGGCCGACATGGGCCTGGTGTCCAAGCTGGTCAAGCAGGCGCTGTCGTAAGCGACGCCTGACCCGGGTCCCTTCCGCACTGCGAAGGGACTGCGGGACGCGCTCCTGCGCACCTGCTTCACCGCGTCTTCGACGTGGTGCTGCTACAACTCCGGCATGGTTGATCCAACGTCCCACGCCCCCGAAGACCGCGCGCCGCACGGCGGCCCCGCGTCCCTGCACAAGTACATCAAGCGCCTGCAGGACAGTTTCCCGATGGCCGTCGTCAAGCGCTTCGTCGAAATCGACGTGCTGACCCAGGCCGCCTCGGTTTCCTTCTATGCCCTGCTGTCGATGGCGCCGCTGCTGGTGCTGCTGCTGTGGCTGACCGCCTCGCTGTATCCGCCGGCACAGCAGGCCCTGGTCGACCAGATCAGCTCGGTGGCCGGCAGCAGTGCCGCGACCGTGGCCGAAACCGTGCTGAAGAATGCCGACAACCAGCCCGACGTCGGATCGCTGGCCGGGCTGTGGAGCACGCTGCTGCTGTTCGTTGGCGCCACTGCGGTGTTTGCCCAGTTGCAGAACGCACTGAACCTGATCTTCCGCACCAGCGGCGAACGCCTGGAGGGCATCAAGGCGTGGCTGCGCAAACGCGTGTTCTCCTTCGGCGTGGTGCTGGCGCTGGGCTTCCTGCTGATCCTGTCGATGACCGCCACCACCGTGCTGCAGGTGGCCTTTGCGCAGCTGCCCTCGATCCTGCCGGCCATCGGCTACCTGACCAGCCTGCTGCTGTACGCGGTCGGCTTCGCCTTCATGTATCACTACCTGCCGGACCGGCGCGTGGCGTGGCGCCAGGCCTTCATCGGCGGCCTCATCACCTCGGCGCTGTTCGCACTCGGCCGCTATGGCATCGGCGTGTACATCGCCACCGTCGCACCGGGCAGCGCTTACGGCTCGATGGGTGCGCTGGTGATCTCGCTGGTCTGGATCTACTACGCCACCGTGGTCTTCTTCGTCGGCGCGCTGATGACCGCGGTGATCGATGAACGCCTGCGCGCACGCCATCATCTGCTCGCTGCCGGCATCGACCCTGGCACTGCGGCGAACGCGCCCGGGAACGTGGCCGGCAAGGGGTAAACTAGGGGGACTGACTTCCCCCTTCCGCGTGGCTGCCGCCGCGCCCTGCCTCGTTGCCCATGGCCCGTATCCCCGACGCTTTCATCGACGACCTGCTGGCCCGCTCCGACATCGTCGAGGTGGTGGGCAGCCGCGTGCCGTTGAAGCGCCAGGGCAAGGAGTACGCCGCGCGCTGCCCGTTCCATGACGAACGCTCGGCCTCCTTCACCGTCTCGCCGACCAAGCAGTTCTATCACTGCTTCGGCTGCGGCGCGCACGGCACGGCCATCAGCTTCCTGATGAACTACGACCGCCTCGAGTTCCTCGACGCGGTGGATGAACTGGCCAAGCGTGCCGGCATGGAAGTGCCGCGCAGCGAGAACCCACGCAGTGCCCAGCAGCAGGATGACAGCCGCGAGCTGTATTCCGCGCTGGACGCGGCAGCCAAGTTCTTCCAGAAGAACCTTGAGGGCAGCGAGAAAGCCCGCAGCTACCTCGACGGTCGTGGCGTGGATGAAGAGAACCGCGCGCGCTTCCAGATCGGCTATGCGCCTGATGGCTACAGCGGCCTGCGCGATGCACTGGGCAAGGACGAGCGGCGGATGAAACTGCTCGACCGCGCCGGCCTGTTCTCCAAGAACGACCGCGGCCACGTCTACGACAAGTTCCGCGACCGGGTGATGTTCCCGATCTTCGACCGCCGTGGCAGGGTGATCGCCTTCGGCGGGCGCGTGTTCGAGAAGGATGACGGCCCCAAGTACCTCAACTCGCCCGAGACCGCGCTGTTCCACAAGGGCCGCGAGCTGTACGGCCTGTGGCAGGTGCGCCAGGCCAACCAGAAGATCGAGCGCTTGATCGTGGTCGAGGGCTACATGGACGTGGTCTCGCTGTTCCAGTTCGGCGTCACCCAGGCGGTGGCGACGCTGGGCACGGCGACCACGCCGGACCATGCCGAGCTGCTGTTCCGCAACGCGCCGGACGTATTCTTCTGCTTCGACGGCGACGCCGCCGGCCGCCGCGCCGGCTGGAAGGCGCTGGAATCGGTGCTGCCACGCATGAAGGACGGCCGCCAGGCCTTCTTCCTGTTCCTGCCCGACGGCGAAGACCCGGACAGCATCGTGCGCAAGGAAGGCGCCGAGGCCTTCGACGAACGCCTGAAGCAGGCCACGCCGCTGTCGCAGTTCTTCTTCGACGAGCTGACCCGCGAGATCAACCTGGGCACGCTGGATGGCAAGGCACGGCTGGCCGAGCGCGCCAAGCCGATGCTGGCGCAGATTCCCGATGGTGCCTTCGGCGACCTGATGAAGCAGCAGTTGGCGCAGCTGACCGGCCTGGGCGGCAACGCGCAGGCCGGCCGGCCGCAGATGCCGCAACGCGCCTCGCCGCGCACGATCCAGCCGGCGGCCAAGCGCAGCTTGGTGCGTGGCGCGATCGCCGTCCTGCTGCAGCAGCCATCGCTGGCCCTGACCCTGGGCGGCAAGCACCACTTCCAGGGCCTGCGCCTGCCCGGCGTGGAGCTGCTGCTGGAACTGCTGGGGCTGGTGGAACAGCGCCCGGACATCAGTACCGGCGCCCTGCTGGAGCATTTCGACGGCCGCGAAGAACAGGCCTCGCTGCACACCTTGGCCGCGCAGACGCTGGCGGGCGATGAAGCGATGTGGACGGTGGAACTGCATGACGCGGTCGGCCAGCTGGAGAAGCAGCTGCTGTTCCAGCGGATCGACGACCTCAACGCCAAGCAGCGACAACAGGGTCTGGACGATACTGACAAGTACGAGATGCGCGAGCTGCTGAAGGCCCGCGCCAATCTGCGCCTGTAGCGGCAGAGCACATCCCCGGAGAGAGCATGCTGCTGCGCCTGACCTGCCTGCTGTTGTTGTCGCTCTGCCCGGTCCTGCCGGCCTGGGCTGCGGACCCTGTCCTTGCTGAAGTCCGCCCCGGCCTCTACGCCGGTGGCCAGCCCACGGCCGCGCAACTGCGCGAACTGGCTGCGCAAGGCGTGCGCACGGTGATCGACCTGCGCCAACCCGATGAAGATCGCGGCTTCGATGAAACACGCGAGGCCGAAGTGCTCGGCCTGCGCTATGTGCGCATCCCGGTAGCCGGCGCCGAGGGCCTGGATGCCACCAACCTGCGCGCCGTGCACCAGGCGCTGCAGCAGAGCCAGGGGCCGGTGCTGCTGCACTGCGCTTCCGGCAACCGCGCCGGTGCCGTGCTCGGCCTCGTCAACGCACGCTACGAACACGCCAGCCGGAACAGGCGCTGCAGCTGGGCCAGCGAGCCGGCCTGAAGTCGTTGGAAGCGGCCACCCGCGAGCGTCTGGCGATTCCTTCTTCCACCCCTGATTCCCGGGGTAATCCCCCGCACCAAGGAGCCCATCCACCATGACCCGCTGGTGGTCGCGCCTGCGACCGGACAACTTCACCCTCGCCCTGCTGTGCACCGTCGGCCTGGCCTCGCTGCTGCCGATGAAAGGCGCCGCCGCCCTGGTGCTCGACGATGTCACCACCGTCGCCATCGCCGCGCTGTTCTTCCTGCATGGCGCGCGCCTGCCGCGCGAATCGATCATCGGCGGCATGCTGCACTGGCGCCTGCACCTGACGATCCTCGCCTGCACCTTCATCCTGTTCCCGCTGCTGGGGCTGTTGTTCAAGCCGTTGTCCGGCTGGCTGCTGACACCCGAGCTGTACCTGGGCGTGCTGTTCCTGTGCACCCTGCCCTCCACCGTGCAGTCGTCCATCGCGTTCACCTCGATGGCGCGCGGCAACGTGCCGGCGGCCGTGTGCAGTGCCTCGCTGTCGAGCATCCTCGGCGTGTTCCTCACGCCCCTGCTGCTGACCGCACTGGCCGGTACCTCCGGCGGCGTGCATGACCCGCTGCATGCCATCGGCGGCATCATGCTGCAGCTGCTGGTGCCGTTCGTGGCCGGCCACCTGCTGCGGCCGTGGATTGCCGGCTGGGTGGAAAAGCAGCGCGCGCTGCTGCGCTACACCGACCAGGCCACCATCCTGCTGGTGGTGTACTCGGCATTCGGCGAAGCGGTTACCGAGGGGTTGTGGAGCAAGACGCCGCTGCTGTCGCTGCTGGCGGTGGCGGTGGTGTCGGCGGTGCTGCTGGGCATCGCCATGCCGCTGATCACCTTCATCGCCCGCCGCCTGCGCTTCAACCGCGAAGACGAGATCGCCATCGTGTTCTGCGGCTCGAAGAAGAGCCTGGCCACCGGCGTTCCGATCGCCAAGGTGCTGTTCGCCGGTGGCAGCCTCGGCGCGATCGTGCTGCCGGTGATGATCTATCACCAGATCCAGCTGATCGTCTGCGGCGTGATCGCGCAACGCTATGCCAAGCGCGCGCCCTGACCTGTGGAACATCGCCGGGCATGGCCCGGCGCTACCGGACGCGGTGGTAGCGCCGGGCTATGCCCGGCGGCGTCACCCCGTCACAACCAAGGCAGGATCCAGTGGTCCACCAGCAGGAAGGCGAACAGCGCCATCAGGTAGACGATGGAGTAACTGAACATCTTCATCGAGAACAGCTCGTCCGGCGGGTTGAGCATGCGCCAGGCGTACCAGAGGAACACCGCGTTGAGCACGACCGCCCCGCCCAGGTAGAACGCTCCGCTCATGCCAACCAGGTACGGCAGCAGGCAGACCAGCGCCAGCACCACCGAGTACGCCATGATCTGCTTGCGGGTGTGCACCACGCCATGGGTGACCGGCAGCATCGGGATTTCCGCCTTGGCGTAATCCTCGCGACGGAAGATCGCCAGCGCCCAGAAGTGCGGCGGCGTCCAGATGAAGATGATCAGCACCAGCAGCGACGAGTACGCCCAGTCCGACTGCCCCTGCATGCCGGTCACCGCCGCCCACCCCAGCATCGGCGGCATCGCACCGGCCAGACCACCGATGACGATGTTCTGCGAGGTCGCACGTTTCAGGTAGACGGTGTAGATCACCGCATAACCGATCAGCGAGGCGAAGGTCAGCACCGCGGTGATCCAGTTCACCCACAGCATCAGGATCGCCATCGACAGCACGATCAGCACGCCGGCGAATACCAGCACCTGCCACGGCTTGACCTTGCCCACCACCAGCGGACGCCACGAGGTGCGCGCCATCTGCGCGTCGATGTGCGCATCCAGCAGCTGGTTGATGGCTGCAGCGGCGGACGCAGCAAGCCAGATGCCGAGGAAGCCGAGCAGGCCGGCACGCACCTGCTCCCAGCTGGGCGCGCCGGGAATGGCCAGGACCATGCCGACCAGGGCGGTGAAGACGATAAGGGCGACGACCTTGGGCTTGGTCAGGTCCCAGTACTGGCGATAGTTGGAAAACATGGGATCAGTCCGGGGCACGCAGGCGGGCCAGCAGGCTGACCAATACAAACAACAGGGCAACGGCAACGCCGTTGTGCGCCACTGCCACTTCCAGTGGCAGCGCCAGCTTCACGTTGAGGATGCCGAGGGTGACCTGCAGCACCAGCAGCGCAACCAGGGCCGAAGCCCAGCCGCGCATGCTCGGCAGCCGGAACAGGCGCAGGCCCAGCCACAGCAGGTAAAGGGCAACGACGATGGCAAACAGGCGATGGGCCATCTGGATGGCGATGCGCGAGGCACCGTCGAGCACGCCGCCTTCGTAGTCCACACCGATACCGCGCCACAGGGTGAAGCCTTCGGCGAAGTTGTGCTGTGGCCACCACTGGTTGGCGCAGCGCGGGAAGTTGTCCAGCGAGGCGCTGCCGCCGCCGCATGCCAGCGCCGCGTAGTTGGCGCTGACCCAGCCACCGAGCGCGATCTGGGTGACCAGCACCGCCACGCCAATGCGCAGCAACCACTTCAGCTTCGGCGCCTCGGCCAGGGTGATCGGCATGTGCGTGGCACGCCAGGCCATCCACACCAGCAGGCCGAACATCAGCATGCCGCCCAGCAGATGCCCCATCACCACGATCGGCTTGAGCAGCAGGGTCACCGTCCACATGCCCAGCAGCGCCTGGAAGATCACCACCGCCAACGTCAGCAGCGCAGCGCGCGCCAGGTCGATGTTGCTCCAGCGCAGCGCCGCGATCAGCAGGATGGCCTCGCCGACCAGCGCCAGCGCGCTGGCGGTTCCATGCCAGCCCATCATGTACAACGGTATGCCCGCGGCCACCAGCACGCAGGCGGTGACCACCGCCGTGCTTCCGAAACGCCGCTTGCGCGTGGCCAGCAGGGCCAGGGTCAGGATCTCGATGCCGAGCGCGCCGGCCAGGAAGCGGTGCACCTGCTCACGCCAGGCCTTGTGTGTTTCCAGCGGACGGATCTCCGCTGCCGGGTGGCCGATGGTCTCTTCCACGTGCTGCGGCCAGGTTGCCTGCCCATAGCAGGTCGGCCAGTCCGGGCAGCTCAGGCCGGCATCGGACAGGCGCACGAAGGCACCGAACATGATCGTGCTCGCGGTCATGATCATGGCGAACCACGCCAGGCGGTGGAAATTGCGGTGCAGCGCCGGACGCGCGGAAAGGCTCATCAAACGGGACTCACTTCAGTTTCAGCAACGTGGCCATGTCCTTGCGCAGGCCGCCGAGATCGCTCCCGGGGGCATGACGCATGATCACGAAGCCGTTCGGATCGATCACGTAGACCGGCAGGCCCGCCGGATCATCGACGCCAGGCAGCGCCGCGCGCAGGGCTGGCGCCGGGGCCAGCGGCCGCAGCGCGGGCAGCGAGGCGATCGACGCCGGTGGCGTTCCCAGCCACAGGATCTCGACATTATCGGCGTTATGGCCGAACAGCTGCCACACCTTGCCCAGTCCCTGCGACAAAGTGACGCACTGCGCGTCGCAGGCTCCGGCCGGGGCCACCAGCAGGCGCCATGTGCGCGCCTCGGGGTTCCAGGGGTAGGCCGCGCCATTGGCCAGCGTCGGCGGTTGCTGGCGCAGATCCACCGGCGGCTTCAGCAATTGCCCTGCATTGCGGTGCGCGGTTGGCTGCCAGCCGGAGAAACGCAGGAGGGCGGCCAGCGCCATCGCCCCGAAGAAAACGGCGAACAGCAGCACCAGGGTCCGGCGGCCGTTGCCGCGCGCCTGCGGGGAGGTAGCAGTGTTCATGCGGGGCATTTTCTCATGGTTGGGAAAGGGATGCCGGCCAGCGGCCGGCACTACCGGGCAACGGGCCGTCTTCTGCGCCATTCCAGCACCAGCGCCACCACCAGCACGGTCAGCGCCAGCCCGAACCACTGCACGGCGTAACCCAGGTGGCGCTGCGGCGGCAGCGTGTTCGGCAGCAGGTCGAGATCGCGCTCATCGCCGAACGGCAGCGCCGGGTCCAGCCGCAGCACGCGTTCGGGCAACGATGGCAGGCCCAGTGCCGCAGCCAGGCCATCGGCCGGAAGGCGACTGGCCAGCCAGCGCCCTGCAACATCGGTGGTAGTGAACGCCGGCCCCAGCGCCAGCCCGGACGAAGGGGGCGGCGCCAACAGGCCTCGCACGGCCACCGGCGACGGCGGTGCCGGCACCACCGGCAACCTGCGGTCCGGCGGCAGCGCGCGCCAGCCAAGGTCCACCAGCAACACGCTGCCCGCATCGCTGCGGAACGGACGATAGATCTTCACTCCGGCGCGGCCGTGGCGGGTCTGGTTGTCCAGCAGTACCACGCCCGGCAGGAAGCGACCGTGATCGGCCACGCCATGCAGCGCGCCCTGCGCCGCCAGCGCCTGCGCCAACGGCAGCGCCTGCGCCACGGCTGGCCCCTGTGCATCCAGCAACGCCTGTTTGGCCTGCATCCGCTGCAGCTGCCACAGCCCCAGCGCGGTGAATCCGGCCATCGCCAGCAACGCCATCAGCCAGCCGATCAGGCGCGTGTGCTGGCGCATCATGACAAGTCCGCGCAAACGCGGTCAGATAGGCACATCCACCCTGCCCTCGAGCCGCGCATGAGTGATTCGCTGAAGACCCTGCTGGTAATCGCGTTTCTGATCGTCATCGTCTGGAATCTGGGCGCCGGCCTGTATTACCTGCTGGTGGACCGCGGCCAGACCAAGCGCACGGTCAATGCACTGACCCGCCGCATCGGAGTGTCGGTGGCGTTGATCGTACTGGTGATCGTGAGCATCTACATGGGCTGGATCAAACCGCACGGCATCGGCGGCTGACGCCCCATCAGACCAGGCAGCGCCGGCGGCTGACGCTGCCGACGCCTGCGCGGTCAAAGCACGTAGACGAACAGGAACAGCATCAGCCACACCACGTCGACGAAGTGCCAGTACCACGCGGCCGCTTCAAAGCCGAAATGGTTGTCGCGGCTGAAGTGTCCCTTCGCCGACCGCAGCCACATCACGATCAGCATGATCGTTCCCAGCAGCACGTGTGCGCCGTGGAAGCCGGTCAGCATGAAGAAGGTCGAACCGTAGATGCCCGAGCCGAGCGTCAGGTTCAATTCCTTGTAGGCGTGGATGTACTCCTCGGCCTGTAGGGTCAGGAAGCCCAGGCCGAGCAGCACGGTCAGGCCCAGCCAGATCAACAGCTGACGGCGGTTGCCCGCCTTCAGCGCATGGTGGGCGATGGTCAGGGTCACGCCCGAGGTCAGCAGGATCAGCGTATTGATCAGCGGCAGGCCCCAGGCCGGGATCGTCTGGAACGCGCCACCGATCGCTGCCGGGCCATTGGTCGGCCAGCCGGCCGAGTAGCCCTGCCACAGCAGCTCGTTGGTCATCACCCCGCGCCCTTCGCCGCTCAACCACGACAGGCCGAGGTGGCGGGTGTAGAACAGGGCACCGAAGAAGGCACCGAAGAACATCACTTCGGAGAAGATGAACCAGACCATCCCCATCCGGAACGAACCATCCACCTGCCGGTTGTAGTTGCCGGCCTGCGACTCGCGCACCACATCGCTGAACCACCAGAACAGGGTCAGCACCAACATCGCCACGCCGATGTAGAAGGTCCAGCGGCCCCAGCTGGCGTCATTGAGCCAACTGGCCACGCCGACCATGGTCACCATCATCGCAATGGAACCGACGAACGGCCACTTGCTCTGGGCCGGGACGAAGTACACGTTGGCGTCGGTAGGTGTCTGGGCCATGGTCGGTATCCGGGTCAGGGAGCAGCGTGGGCGCCTTCCGACGTGGCGGCGGGCGCCAGCCGATCGGACAACGCATCGTTGCGGTAGAAGGTGTAGGACAAGGTGATCGTGCGGATTTCCGGCGGCAGGTCCGGATCGACGATGAAGCGCACCGGCATGTCACGCTTCTCGCCGGCCTGCAGGGTCTGCGCGGTGAAGCAGAAGCATTCGGTCTTGCTGAAGAACCCGGACGCGCGTGCCGGCGCCACCGACGGCACCGCGCTGCCGACCACGGCCTGCTGGCTGTCATTACGGGCGAAGTACAGCGCCTCGTTGAGCTCGCCAGGCACCACATCCATGGTCAGCTGCTCGGGATGGAACGACCACGGCAGCCGCGAATTGACGCCACCATCGAATTCCACCCGCACGGTGCGCTTGCCGGTGGCAGCACCGGTACTGGCTTCGCTGCCCGGGCCACGTTCCAGGCGCACGCCGAATACCTTCTCGCAGGCGATGCGATACAGCGGTACCAGCGAGAACGTCAGCAGGAATACCACCACCGCAACGCCGATCAGGCGCGGCAGGCCGGCGCTGCGTGACGGAGCGGTGGCCGGTGTTTCGCTCATCGACCGATCACGCCGCTGAGGATGAAGCCGACGTACACCAGCACGGCGATCGCGCCCACCCACAACGCGGTGCGCTTGGCGCGCTGGCGCTGCTCCGCATAAAGCGGCGCGGTGCCCGGCCGCTGGCCTGCCGATGCGCTTGCGGCCAGGCGTGGCTCGGCTCTGGCCGGGGTGATCGGGCTCTCGTTATGCATGCACCACCTCAATGACCGATATCGTCGTGGGCCAGGTCACCCGGGCGGATGGTCGGCGGCGTGGTGAAGGTGTGCGCCGGTGCCGGCGACGGCAGCGTCCACTCCAGACCGCGCGCGCCTTCCCAGGAGCGGGCCTCGGCCTTCTCGCCGTTGCGCAGCGAGGACAGCAGGATCGCAGCCATCATGAACGGCGTGGCGAACATGCCGAACGCACCGATCGAGCTGATCAGGTTCCAGTCGGCGAACGCCACCGAGTAATCGGGGATGCGGCGCGGCATGCCGGCCAGGCCCAGGAAATGCTGCGGGAAGAACAGCAGGTTGACGAACACGATCGACCACCAGAAGTGCACCTTGGCCCACTTCTCGCTGTACATGCGCCCGGTCCACTTCGGCCACCAGTAGTACACCGCCGCGATCAGCGCGAACACCGCGCCGGTCACCAGCACGTAGTGGAAGTGGGCGACCACGAAGTAGGTGTCGTGATACTGGAAGTCGGCGGCCACGATCGCCAGCATCAGGCCGGAGAACCCACCGATGGTGAACAGGATGACGAACGCCACCGACCACAGCATGGGGGCTTCGAACGTGAGCGAGCCGCGCCACATCGTGCTGACCCAGTTGAACACCTTCACCCCGGTCGGGATCGAGATCAGCATGGTGGCGAACATGAAGTAGATCTCACCGCCCAGCGGCATGCCCACGGTGAACATGTGGTGGGCCCAGACGATGAACGACAGGAACGCGATCGCCGCAGTGGCGTAGACCATCGCCTGGTAGCCGAACAGCGGCTTGCGGCTGAAGGTCGGGATGATCTCGCTGACCACGCCGAAGGCGGGCAGGATCATGATGTAGACCTCGGGATGGCCGAAGAACCAGAAGATGTGCTGGAACATCACCGGATCACCACCACCGGCCGCATTGAAGAAGCTGGTGCCGAAGAACTTGTCGGTCAGCAGCATCGTCACCGCACCGGCCAGCACCGGCATCACCGCGATCAGCAGGAACGCGGTGATCAGCCAGGCCCAGCAGAAGATCGGCATCTTCAGCAGGTCGATGCCGGGCGCGCGCATGTTCAGCACCGTGGCGATGATGTTGATCGCGCCCATGATCGAACTGATGCCGGCCACGTGGATGGCAAACACGGTGAACGCCACGTTGTAGCCGCCCTGCAGCGACAACGGCGGGTACAGCGTCCAGCCACCGGCCGGCGCGCCACCGGGCAGCAGGAAGGTCAGCAGCAGCAGGCTGAAGGCCACCGGCAACAACCAGAACGACCAGTTGTTCATGCGCGGCAGCGCCATGTCCGGCGCACCGATCTGCAGTGGGATCATCCAGTTGGCCAGGCCGACGAAGGCCGGCATCACCCCGCCGAAGATCATCACCAGCGCGTGCACGGTGGTCAGCTGGTTGAAGATTTCCGGACGGATGTACTGGATGCCGGGCTGGGCCAGTTCCAGCCGGATCAGCACGCTCATGAACGCGCCGATGACGAACATGATGAAGCTGAAACCCAGGTACAGCGTGCCGATGTCCTTGTGGTTGGTCGAGAAGAACCAACGCTCGAAGAAGCTCTGCGGGTGATGGTGATCGTCGTGCCCAACTGCCGAGTGCGCCATTGCAAAACACCTCTCAGGATCGGTTGTCGCCGCAGCCGCAATACGGCCGCGGGCAGTTACATCAGGCTCCGCTGGCCGCCGCCGCAGGCGTGTTGCCGGCCTCGGCGGCTGCCGGTGCCGCCGGCTGCGCCGGCGTTTCACTGGCAGGTGCGGTGGGTTCGGCGGGCGCGGCAGGGGCTGCCGGTGCAGGCGCCGGTTTGCGCTGCGCCAGCCACTGCTTGAATTCTTCCTTGGACACCGCCTCGACCACGATCGGCATGAAGCCATGGTCCTTGCCGCACAGCTCCGCGCACTGGCCGCGGTAGACACCGGGCTGCTCGATGCTGGTCCAGGCTTCGTTGATGAAGCCGGGAATGGCGTCCTGTTTCCAGCCCAGCGCCGGCACCCACCAGGCGTGGATCACATCGTCGGAGGTGATGACGAACCGCACCTTGGTGTCCACCGGCAGCACCAGCCGGTTGTCGACATCCAGCAGGTAGTGCGGATGGCTCTCGCGGGTCGGTACCTTGCCACTCTGCCGCATGCGGTCGGACTCGCGGTCCAGGCGGCTGGTGAAGGTCACGTTCTCGCCCAGGTACTCGTACTTCCACATCCACTGGTAGCCGGTGACCTTGACCGTCATCTCGGCATCGCGGGTGTCGTACATCTTGATCAGGTTGGCCGTGGCCGGCCACGCCATCACCACCAGGATGATCACCGGGATCACCGTCCAGATGACTTCGGCCTTGGTGTTGTGGCTGAAGGTGGCAGCGACCGCACCCTTGGACTTGCGGAACTTGAACATCGCGTAGGCCATCGCGCCGAACACGATCACGCCGATCACCGTACAGACGATCAGCGAAAGGTTGTTCGATTCCCAGGCCAGGCGCGAGGTCTGGGTCACCCCCTTGCCCATGTTCAGCTGCCACGGCTTTGGATCGGCCGCCTGGGCCAGCACCGTCCCCGTCATCGACAGCAGGGCCCCCATCGCGGCGGCCATTGCAACGCACTTCGTGCCCCACCCTCTGCTTTGCTTCATTGCCTAGACCCTTAGCGTCGTCGGTTGCCGCCATCGCTGGCGGCGAGCAAATCTTCAAGCGTTTCAACAAGCGTTTGACGTTCGGCCGGCGCGAGGAAACTCCCCACCTCCACCTGCCGGCCGCTGGATGCCAGCCGGACCCTCTGGTCGTCGGTGAGCAGGCGCACCCAGTGCGGATGAGCCCGGAACACCGGCGATCCACCGGGCACGGGGATGACCTCCACGCACGCCGGCACTACCCGGATTTCCTCCTGCCGTTCACCACTGCGCCACAACGCGCGCAACGCAGCTGCCAGCAACAGGCTGTACAGCAGCGCGAACAGGGGGGCGAATGCATTGCCGGCCACCCACCCGAAGGCGGACACCAGCCACATCACTCCCGACAACACAGCAAACAACAGGACGAACTGCCGGGCATCGAGCGCCCGTGGGGGACGCAGTCGCAGCTGCGTACCTGACCCATCCGGAGCTGTAAGCACCTCGATCATGTCGCAACCGCGTTCCTGCCGCGGGAAACGTCTCGATGGTAGCCCTGCCCTCTCGCCGGTAGCAAGGGTGCATTCACACTTTTTCCGATGCTGCAATACAGCATGGGCCCAGCGGCACGAATGACGAATTCGGCACAAAACGGCCCAACTTTGCTGAACACGCTGAATCCACCACCGCTAGGGGCTATCAGCATTCATGAAGGTGGTTGCGCGGGCCTTCCTGAAGTCGAAAAAATGATTAAAATCGCCAAGTTTTCCACTGGCCGGACCGGCATGAACGCACCCTCCTCTCCCCTTGCCGCCAGCGACGCCCCGCGTCCCTCGGCGCTGCTGTCGCCGGAACTGCCGGCGTCCCCCAACCCGTTCCGCCAGGCCATCACCGATGCCTGGCTGAAGGACGAGGCCAGCCATGTGCGCGAACTGCTGGAGCAGGCACGCCTGCCGGCCGACGAGCAGGCCAAGGTGCAGGCGCTGGCCGCCGACCTGGTCGCCCGGGTGCGTGTGCGCGCCAAGGACCAGGGCGCGATCGAAGCCTTCATGCGCCAGTACGACCTGGGCAGCGAGGAAGGCGTGCTGCTGATGTGCGTGGCCGAAGCGCTGCTGCGCATTCCGGACCAGGAGACCGCCGACAAGCTGATCCGCGACAAGCTGGCCGATGCCGACTGGGAAAAACACCTGGGCGGCAGCGACTCGGTGCTGGTCAACGCCTCCACCTGGGGCCTGATGCTGACCGGCAAGCTGGTGCAGATGAACGACGCCACCCGCGCCGACGCGCCCAGCGCGTTCAAGCGCCTGGTCGGCCGCGTCGGTGAGCCGGTGGTACGCCTGGCCGTGCGCCAGGCGATGAAGATCATGGGCCACCAGTTCGTCATGGGCCGTACCATCGGCGAAGCGCTGGCACGCTCGCACAAGGGCGACAGCGCGAGCTACCGCTACTCGTTCGACATGCTCGGCGAAGGCGCGCTGACCATGAAGGACGCCCTGCGTTACCTGGAAGACTACCGTCGTGCGATCCACGCCATCGGTGGTGACCACAAGTCGCGCGGTGGCCGTGCCGATGGCGACGTCAACAACGCCCCGGGCATCTCGATCAAGCTGTCGGCGCTGTACCCGCGCTACGAGCACGCCAAGCGCGCGCGCGTGCTGAAGGACCTGGTGCCCGGCGTGCTGGAACTGGCGCAGCTGGCCAAGAGCTACGGCATCGGCTGCACCGTCGACGCCGAAGAGTCCGATCGCCTGGAACTGTCGCTGGACATCATCGAGCAGGTGTTCGGCGATGCCTCGCTGGCCGGCTGGGATGGCTTCGGCGTGGTCGTGCAGGCCTACCAGAAGCGTACGCCGTACACGATCGACCACCTGGCCGACATGGCGCGCCGCGCCGGTCGTCGCCTGCAGGTGCGCCTGGTCAAGGGCGCCTACTGGGACGCCGAGATCAAGCGCGCGCAGATCGAAGGCTATGCCGGCTACCCGGTGTTCACCCGCAAGCAGAACACCGACGTGTCCTACCTGGCGTGTGCCAAGCGTCTGTTTACCCATGCCGACGCGATCTACCCGATGTTCGCCACGCACAACGCGCACACCATCGCCGCAGTGCGCAGCATCGCCAACGGTGGCGTCTACGAGCACCAGAAGCTGCACGGCATGGGCGATGACCTGTACGCCGAAGTAGTGCCGGCCGATCGCCTTGGCCTGCCCTGCCGCGTGTACGCGCCGGTCGGCTCGCATGAAGACCTGCTGCCGTACCTGGTGCGTCGCCTGCTGGAAAACGGCGCCAACTCCAGCTTCGTCAACCGCATCACCGACGAGCGCGTGCCGATCGCCGATTTGGTCCGCGATCCGGTCGAGATGGTGTCCTCGTTCGAATCGATTCCGCATCCCAAGATCCCGCTGCCGGTTGACCTGCTGCGCAGCCAGAACCACGACAGGAAGAACTCCATGGGCGCCAACCTCGCCAACGACAACGAACTGCGCGCCCTGGCCGAGCAGCTCAACGCTGCAGTGAAGCCCTGGCAGGCCGCACCGCTGGTACCGGGCGCGAACCCGACCGGTGCCTCGCTGCCGGTGACCAACCCGGCCGATACCCGAGAAGTGGTCGGCCACTGGCAGGCCGCCGATGCCGCCACCGTGCAGAAGGCGCTGGCCAATGCCGTGGCCGCACAGCCGGCCTGGAACCGCACCCCGGCCGCCAGCCGCGCCGCCATCCTCGAGCACGCCGCCGAACAGCTGGAAGCGCGCATGCCCGAATTCATGGCGCTGTGCGTGAAGGAAGCCGGCAAGAGCCTGCCCGACGGCATCGCCGAAGTACGCGAAGCGGTGGACTTCCTGCGCTACTACGCCAAGCAGGCGCGCGAGCAGTTCAGCCACGCCGAGAAGCTGCCCAGCCCGACCGGTGAATCCAACGAACTGCAGCTGCATGGCCGCGGCGTGTTCGTCTGCATCAGCCCGTGGAACTTCCCGCTGGCGATCTTCCTGGGCCAGGTGGCTGCCGCACTGGCCGCCGGCAACAGCGTGATCGCCAAGCCGGCCGAGCAGACCAACCTGATCGGCTACTACGCAGTGAAGCTGCTGCACGATGCCGGCGTGCCGGCTGACGTGGTGCAGTACCTGCCGGGCGATGGCGCCACCGTCGGCGCCACGCTGACCGCCGACCCGCGCGTGGCCGGCGTGGCCTTCACCGGCTCCACCGACACCGCCCGTGCGATCAACCGCGCGATGGCTGCACGCGATGCCGCCATCGGCGTGCTGATCGCCGAGACCGGCGGCCAGAACGCCTTCATCGCCGACTCCTCGGCACTGCCGGAACAACTGGTCAAGGACGCCATCGGTTCGGCCTTCACCTCGGCCGGCCAGCGCTGCTCGGCCGCGCGCGTGCTGTTCGTGCAGGACGACATCGCCGACAAGGTGATGACCATGCTGGCCGGTGCGATGAAGGAACTGAAGGTCGGCAACCCCGGCCTGCTGTCCACCGACGTCGGCCCGGTGATCGACGCCGATGCACTGAAGACCCTGCAGGAACACGCCGCGCGCATGGACCGCGAAGCGCGCCTGATCGCTGCGGCCGAACTGTCCGCCGAAGCGGCCAACGGCACCTTCTTCGCACCGCGTGCGTACGAGCTGAAGGACCTGGGCCAGCTGCAGAAGGAGATCTTCGGGCCGGTGCTGCACGTGATCCGCTGGAAGGGCGACCAGCTCGACGCGGTGATCGACCAGATCAACGCCACCGGCTATGGCCTGACCCTGGGCGTGCATTCGCGCATCGACGAAACCGTCGACCGCATCAGCAACGGCGTCCACGTCGGCAACGTCTACGTCAACCGCAACCAGATCGGTGCGGTGGTCGGCGTGCAGCCGTTCGGCGGCCAGGGACTGTCCGGCACCGGCCCCAAGGCCGGCGGCCCACACTACCTGCTGCGCTTCGCCACCGAAAAGACGGTGACGGTGAACACCACCGCTGCCGGCGGCAATGCCTCGCTGCTGACCCTGGGCGACTGATCCCAGGCGTCATGCAGTAAACGAAAAACCCCGCATAAGCGGGGTTTTTTCATGGCGGGGCGAATGCGAAGCTGCCAGCCCCTGGCAGCTCATTCCGCCACCACACTGAAGCGGTTGTCCGCACGCCTCACCAATTCCTCCAGCACCCGCGCGATACGCATCTCCAGGTCGCCTTCCAGCAGCACATACGCCATTCCTCGCGCCTGCAACTGCTGCAGATACCACGCGTGTTGGCGCATGCGGAATTCCTCGCCCACACGCGTCCCATCCTGCTCGAACGGGATATCCGGGGCGCACAGGAACAGCAGGTCGTACGCACGCGCCGCGGCCCGCTGCAGTGCTTCGGGCGCCGTGCCGAACATCCAGCCGCTGTAGCCCAGCGTCACCAACGGCGTGGTATCGCAGAACAACCAGCGATGCGCATGCTGCGCGGCCTGGTGCTCGTGCTGCAGCTGGGTCGCAGCGATACGCAGCAGATCCTGCGCCTGCAGCTCGCCGCACTGCTGATCCCACAACGTACGCCCGAACTCCGGCACCCATGCCGTGCCCAGGCGTTCGGCCAGCACCCGCGCCAGCGTGCTCTTGCCCGTGGACTCACCGCCGATGAAGGCCACCCGCTGCACATGGTCGGCATAGACCGACCGGCTCAGGCCCTGCCGATGCGCATGCGGATCGTCGCGCAGTTCGGTACCACTGGCCTGACCGATGTCGGTCGAACGCTCCAGCCGATGGTGCTGCACCGGCGCATTGAAGTGCTGCGCCAGGGCTGCAGCGAAACCATCGCCGTAGTCTTCGCCGGTGAAAACAGCCTGCACCGGTCCGCCAAACAATGCCACGCACAGCCATGCGGTGAACGCGCGTTGCACCTGCTCACTGTCCTTGTCCTGCGGCAGCGCACGTACGGGAACACCCTGTTGCCTGCACAACGCCGCCAGCCGCGCATCATCCAGCACCGCCACCGTCGCCTGCGGAAAGCGCGCGCGCAGCCAGCGCTCGCGGCGCTCTGCGCTGTAGCCGGCAAAGCCCGGCTGCGACCAGCCGATCACCAGCAGTTGGGTGCAGCGTGCAGAAGCAAATTCGATCAGGCGCTCGTGGCCGAGGTGGAGCGGGCAGAACTTGCCGACTACCAACCCGCGCGGTACCCGCTCAGGCAATGCCATCGGCCGCCCCGTCCGTGTCCGCTTCGGCGCGCATCAGGTGCCGCCAGTGACGCAGCGCCACCAGCGCGTTGATCCAGAAACCGACATACAGGATCGAGGTCAGGTGCAGCCCGCGGCTGTAGTACAGCGGCACCGCGATGGTGTTGACCAGCAGCCACACCCACCACGATTCCAGCTTGCGCCGCATCATCAGGATCTGTGCGATCACGCTCAGCACCAGCACCGCCGAGTCGATGTAGGGCGCATACGCATTGGTCAGCCGGGTCAGCATCCAGCCGTAACCGAAGGTCGCCAGCACCGCCAGCGGCAGCAGCCAGCTCCACGCGCGTGCTGGCAAGCGGGTGATGGGCAACGGCGCGCCATGGTCACCACGCAGCCACTGCCACCAGCCGAACACGCTGATGACCACGAAGAAGAACTGCAGGACCATGTCCGCGTACAGGTGCGAGCGCTCGAACACCGCGGCGAACAACGCGCAGCCGACGATGCCCAGCCACCACGTATGCACGTTGTTGCGGCCGGCCAGCAGGATCGAGCCGGCGACGGCGATATTGGCAGCCAGCTCCAGCTGGAAGTTCGGGTCGGACAGGTTCATCGCGCTATTGTCGCGTAGATCCACGCCACACGTCGTCGGGTCAATAGATCCACGCCATGCGTGGATGCGTTCCCCGGAAATGGAAAGGCCCCGCTTGCGCGGGGCCCTCCATGTACTGCTTCAGGCAATCGCCGGAATCAGAACTTGTAGTTGATGGATGCAGCCAGAACGTCACCCACGACGTCGTACTTGCCCCGCACGACGTTGCCGGTGTCCGAGGTGGCGGTGACGGTGGGATCCTTGGCGAAGATGTGCAGGTAGCCCAGGTTGAACTCCATCTGCTCCGAGGTGGCGTAGCTCATGCCCAGCGTGACCCACTTGCGGGTGGTATCCGGCACCCGCACGTCACGGTGCGCGTCGGTCGTCGGGGTCTGGTCGTAGGCCAGGCCGCCGCGCAGGGTCAGCTTGTCATTGACCTTGTAATCGGCACCGATCGAGGCAAAGGTGGTATCACGGTAGCTGAAGTTCAGCACCGAGTTGGCTTGGTTGGAATCGTAGTCGATGGTGACCGAATCAAACGCGGTCGACCAGGCGGTACGGGTGACGTCGGCGGCAATCAGCAGCTTGTCGTTGACCTGGTGGGTCACGCTGAAGGTGGCCGACGCCGGCAGGGTCACGGTGGCGCGGCCCTTGGTGTCGACGAACCAGCCTGGACGTGCTGCGCCAAGGACCGCCTTCGGACCGTTCGGGACCTCGAAAGTCGCGTCACCGTCGGTGATCTTGTGTTCGACCTTGGAACGGTAGCTGATACCGATGTGGGTGTTCTCATCCGGGCTGAACAGACCACCGACGGTCCAACCGATTTCGTTGTTGTCCCCCTTGACCTTCAACGAACCGTCAGCGCTGCCCGGTGCATAGCCCGGAACGCGCGACTGCGCCATGATGGCGCCGAAGTCGATGGCGTTGCGCAGTTCGATGTTCATGCGCTCGACGAACACGCTGGCGCCGAAGGACACGTAGGGATTGACGTCGTAGGAGGCAGAGAAGCCCAGGTCGACGGTTTCCATCTCGGTGCGGGTGCCGCTGTAACGGCCGACCCAGTCGGTGTCGTACTTGGTAGCGAAGCCGTACGGTACGCTCAGCGACACGCCGAAGTGACCCTTCTCGCCGAGCGGGGTATGGAAGTAGGCGGCCGGGACGGCAGCGATCTTGCCGGCGTCGCCGCCGTCGCCGCCACTGATCGCGGTGCCGGTACCCGGACCGGTCGGGCCGGCATTTC
This sequence comes from Stenotrophomonas sp. G4, assembly GCF_003428825.1. Classification (NCBI taxonomy): domain Bacteria; kingdom Pseudomonadati; phylum Pseudomonadota; class Gammaproteobacteria; order Lysobacterales; family Lysobacteraceae; genus Stenotrophomonas; species Stenotrophomonas sp. G4. Next base: position 429,253 of record NZ_CP031741.1, on the reverse strand, counting down.
GGCCAGCGCCCTTGAACTCGGCCGAGAAGCTGACAGCGCTGGCGTCGAACTGGACCTGGCGTCCGTCGAGCTGACGCATGCCTGCCGGGTTGTTGACGATGATCGAGGCATCATCCGGCGCACTGGCGGAACCAGCGAAGGCGCGGCCCAGGCCCTTGGCACTGTTTTCCTTCAGCTGGAAGGCGGCGGCATTGGCGTCGGCGGCGGCCAGCGCACCGGCAACGCCGACGGCCAGCAGGGTCAGGCGGGCAATGGTGGAAGCAGTTTGCATCGTAGTTCTCTCTCCGGTAAGCGGTGATGGTGCTCTAAGTGCGCCTGCGCCCGTCAGGCCGGATGGCCTTTCGAAGCGCGCCGGATTCCCCTCCCGACATACGACGCCGTATGCGAGTATTACCCAGAGCCGTTAATGAAACAATAACAGCGCTGGCGCTTTCTTCGTCGCAAAAGCTGAACAGGCTCCCTCCCCGCCAAAAGCGCCCGCACGCTAGGCTAGTGCCATGTTTGTCTCCCTCCCCTCGCGCAAGAAGGCGACCCTGCGCTGGGCTACACCCGTGCTGTTTGCGGCACTGTGGCTGGCATTCCTGTGGTCGATCTCGCGCCCGAACGATGCCCGCGGAAGCCTGTGGCTGGACTGGGGCGCCCTGTCCACCGGCCTGACCCACCCGCTGGACTGGTGGGCAACGCTGCAGGACGGCAGCGTGCTGCGCCTGTTCACGGCCCTGTTCCTGCACGCCGACTGGTCGCACCTGCTGGGCAACCTGGTGTTCCTGCTGATCTTCGGCCTGCCGGCCGAGCGGGTGCTGGGCCCGTGGCGGTTGCTGCTGCTGTTCCTGGTGGGCGGGGCGATCTCCAACCTGGTCGCGATCTACACCATGGGCAGCCCGGACCAGATCATCATCGGCGCCAGCGGTGCGGTGTCGGCGCTGATCGGTGCCTATCTCGCGCTGTTCCCCGGCGCGCGCCTGGGCGTGGTGATCCCGCTGGGGCTGTTCCTGGAGTTCGTGCGCGCCCCGGCCTATCTGCTGATTGGTGTGTGGGCGGCGCTGCAGGTGGTGTTCGCCTACATCGGCCCGACCTTCGGCATGGTCGCCTGGTGGGCGCACATCGGGGGCTTCGTGTTCGGCGTGGTGTACGGCATGTACGTGCGCGCGGCGATCGCGCGGCGTCTGCGCAAGCGGCACGGGTTCTAGCGTCCGCTTGCTGCATTCTGCGAAACGCCCGAGCCATGCTCGGGCGGTGTCCGCTCATCAGTCGAGCATGGCTCGACGCTACGCAATCAAGGCTTGGCCGGGATCTCTGCGGGCTTGGCTGCGGGCTTGGCTTCGGGCTTGGCTTCGGGCTTGGCTTCCGGCTTCGCTTCCAGCTTTGCTTCAGCCTTGGGCTCCGCCTTCGGTGCAGGCTTGGCGGCGGCCTTTGCTGCCCTGTCCGCTTCGCCCTTCGCAGCTTCTGCCTTCAAGCGCGCCGCAACCGAACCCGGGTTCTTCAGTTCGGCCAGTGCATCGTTGATCGGGCCATCGCCCGGCAACACGGCGCCTGCGTGGTAGCCCTCGGTGCCTTCCTCATCACCGCGCAGGTGGCCCGGCAGCGTCGCTTCACTGTAGTCACTCAGGCTGGCCGGCAATGCTTCGTCCTCCGGACGCGGCGCTGCCTTCAGTTCCACTTCCGGCACGATCCCGGTGGCCTGGATCGATTTACCGCTGGGCGTGTAGTAGCGCGCCGTGGTCAGCTTCACCGAATCACCGTTGTCCAGCGGCAGCACGGTCTGCACCGAGCCCTTGCCGAAGGTGCGGCTGCCGATCACGCGCGCGCGCTTGTTGTCGCGCAGTGCGCCGGCCAGCACTTCCGATGCACTGGCCGAACCGGCATCGACCAGCACCACCACCGGCGCGCCCTTCAGCAGGTCGCCCGGGGTCGCGTCGAAGCGTGCATCGCTGATGCTGATGCGGCCGCGGGTGCTGACGATGTTGCCCTTGTCGAGCAGGTCATCGGCCACCTGCACGGCAGCGGTCAGCAGACCACCCGGATTGCTGCGCAGATCCAGCACCAGCCCCTTGAGGTTGCCGCCGGACTGCTTCTGCAGCTGCTGAAGGTGCTTCTGGAAATCAGAGCCGGTGTCGGCCTGGAACGTGCTCAGGCGGATATAGCCATAACCCGGTTCCAGCAGGCGGCTGCGCACGCTGGTCACGCGGATCGTCTGCCGAGTCAGGCTGACGTCGAAGGGCTTGGGCTTGCCGTCGCGGACGATGGTCAGCACCACCTTGCTGCCGGCCGGGCCACGCAGCGGTTCGCTGGCATCGATCGCGCTGATCGGCTTGCCATCGATGGCGATGATCAGGTCGCCGGCGAGGATGCCGGCCTTGGCCGCCGGCGTGTCGTCGATCGGCGAGATCACCTTCATGCTGGCGTTGTCCGGCTGCTGCTGCAGCTCCACGCCGATGCCTTCATAGGCGCCATTGGCCTGTTCGTCGAACGCCTCGGCATCTTCCTTGTTGAAGTAGGTGCTGTGCGGATCGAGGTCGAGCAGCAGGCCACGCACAGCCGACTGCATCAGCTTGTTGTCATCGACCGGATCGACGTAGGCCGCGCGCACCGCGTTGTAGACGGCCACGAAGCGCCGGATGTCGTCCAGCGGCACCTTCGAGGTCACCGCCTCCTCGCTGCTCGCCGCCTTCCCGGGAGTTTCCTTCAACGGGACGGGGGCGGTCTGCTGTGCCCAGGACAGGGCCGGCAACAGAGCCAGCAAGAGGGTGGCGGTACGGGCTGCGCGCATGGATCACTCCTGTCGACGATGGCATCGTGCCCAAGGCACATGCACCGATTATGCGCGAAGCGTGGCTAAATTCCCGTTGAATCCGCCCTGCTGCGGCCAGGCGGAATTCAGCGCCGCTGCAGCCAGCTGTCCGGATTGACCGGTTGTCCGCCGCGGCGCAGCTCGAAGTACAGCGCCGTCACCCCCTGGCCACCGGAGTTGCCGACCTTGGCCACCGCATCGCCACGGCTGACCCGCGCACCGGCATCCTTCAGCAGGGTGTCGTTGTGCGCGTACAGGCTCATGTAGCCGTTGCCATGGTCGACGATCAGGATCATGCCGTAGCCGGTCATCCAATCGGAGAACACCACGGTACCGTCGGCCACCGCAGTGACCGTGCTTCCAGCCGGTGCGCCGATCAACACGCCACTGCTGGTGCGGCCATCGGGCAGCTTGCCGCCATAGCGGGCCAGCAGATTGCCCGACAGCGGCCAGCCCAGGCCACCCACCTTCGGCGCTGGTGCCGAGGCGACGGCCGGCGGGACCTTGGTCGCCGGTGCCGGACGGCCTTCGGCCTTGGCCTGGCGTGCGGCCTTTTCGGCGGCGGCCTTCTCCGCAGCGGCCTTGCGGGCGGCGGCACGGCGCTCGGCCTCGGCACGGGCCGCGGCAGCGCGCAGGTTGGCCAGCAGGGTTTCCAGCGCCTTGGCGTCCTGGCCCAGTGCCTGTTCCCTCTCGCGCTTGTCCTTGAAGCGCTCTTCCAGCGAAGCCACGGTCTGCGCACGCGCGCGACGGTCCGATGCGAGCGTGGCGACCTGCTGCTTCTGCTCGCGGTGAGTGCCCTGCAACTGCTGTTGGCGCTGGGCGATCTGTGCCTGCAGCGTCTCCAGTTCCTTGAGGTCGGCCGTCAGCGTGGTGATGCGCTGCGCGCGCTCGCGCTGCAGGTAGCGGTGATAGGCCAGCGCACGGTTGGCATCGGCCACCGTGTCCTGCGAAAGCAGCAGCTTCAACGGCGCGTGGTTGCCAAGCTGGTAGGCCGCGCGCAGCAGTCCGGCCAATTCGCGATTCTGCTTTTCCAGGTTGGACTGCAGTGCATTGCGCCGTTGTTCGGCCTGGGCCAGCGCCTGGGTCTGCTCGCGCAGCGCCGATTCGGTCTGGGCCAGCGCACGGCCACTGCGTGCCACCTTTTCATCGGCCTCGCGCAGCTGCTGCGACGCCTGTCCGCGCTGGCCCTCGATCTGCCGGCGCTCCTGCGCCACGCCCTTCAGTTCGGTGCGCAGCTTCTGCAGCTTGCGTTCGGCCTCGCGGGCCGACGAGGTCTGCGCCGCACCCGGCAATGGCAGCGCCAGGGCCAGCGCCATTCCCAGCAACAGGCAACGTCCACCGCGCAGGGTGGCGATGTGATGCCGGCGTGAGGGGAAGACGTTGTTGCGCAAGGGCTTTCCAGTGACTTCAGGCAGATGCGGAGACGTGCAGGGAATGGTGACATCTCCGCACGCGGCCTGCCAGCCGCACAACAACGAGGTTCCCATGAAAGCTCTCTCCATTCCGCTGCTGTTGGGCATTGCGCTGGCCAGTGGCCCGGCCTGGGCCCAGGCAGACGTGAGCAAGGTCAACGGCAGCATCAGCGCCGATCCGGGCCAGCGCTACGGCAAGCTGGACACCGTCAATGGTGGCATCCGTGTCGGCGAAGGCGTGGAAACCGGCAGCATCGATACCGTCAACGGCGGCGTCAAGGTCGCCGCTCGTGCGCGCACGGGCAGCATCGAGACCGTCAACGGCGGCATCCGCCTGGGGCGCGAAGTGACTGCCCACGGCGATGTCAGCACGGTCAACGGCAGCATCTTCAGCGACCAGGGCAGCCAGATCGAAGGCGGCGTGGAAACCGTCAACGGTGGCATCGGCCTGGTCGGCAGCCGCGTGCGCAAGGACGTGGAGACCGTCAACGGCGACATCACCGTCGGCATCGGCTCACAGGTCGGCGGTGGCGTGCATGTGCGCAAGCCGAACTTCAGTGTCTCGCTGACGGCCAGTCGCAAGCCGCGGGTCATCATCGGGCCGAATGCCGTGGTCAACGGCAGCCTGCTGTTCGAGCGCGAGGTGGTGCTGTACGTCCACCGCAGTGCGCGGATCGGCCCGGTCACCGGCGCCGATCCGATCCCCTTCGATACCGATACCGCCCCGGCCGACTGAGCCTGCGGCTTGGGAGATACTCCCCGCTACCGGTCGCGCGTGCTGCGTGGCCGTCCCTTGTGTTTCCAGGAACCGATGATGCCCCGCAAACTCCTCCTGTGCCTGGCCGCCGCGGCCGCGCTCAGCGCCTGCAAAGGCGAAGACACCCCGGCTCCGGCGCCCAGCGTCGACAGCGCCGCCAAGCCGGCCACGCACACCTTCTCAGCGGCGATCAACGCCGCCGACTTCGCCGAGATGGTGAAGACCCTGGCCTCTGACGAGTTCGAAGGCCGCTCGCCCGGCAGCAAGGGCGAAGAACTGACGGTCAACTACATCCGCGACCAGATGCAGCGCATCGGCCTGCAGCCCGGCAACGGCGACAGCTGGTTCCAGGACGTGCCGATGACCGAGACCACGGCCGATGAATCGACCGTGCTCACCCTCACCCAGGGCGGCAAGACCCGCGAACTGAAGTTCGGCACCGACATGGTGGTGGGCACCCGTACCGGCCAGACAGAAGTGAAGGTCGATGCCAGCGACCTCGTCTTCGTCGGCTACGGCGTGGATGCACCGGAGCAGAGGTGGAACGATTACGCCGGCCAGGACTGGAAGGGCAAGACGGTGGTCATGTTCGTCAACGACCCAGGCTTCCATGTCGATGACGAAAAGCTGTTCGACGGCAAGCGCATGACCTACTACGGCCGCTGGACCTACAAGTTCGAGGAAGCTGCGCGCAAGGGAGCTGCTGCCGCGCTGATCGTCCATGACACCGCAGGCGCTTCGTACGGCTGGGACGTGGTGAAGAACTCCTGGGCCGGCCCGCAGTACGACCTGCCGGCCAAGGACGATGCGGAGCCGCGCCTGCCGGTACAGGGCTGGTTGAGCGCCGACGCGGCCAAGGCCCTGTTCGCCGGTGCCGGGCTGGATCTGGACCAGGCCTACAAGGATGCCAGCAAGCGCGGCTTCAAGCCGGTACCGCTGAAGGCAACCGCTTCGGTGGACCTGAAGAGCAAGGTCGCGCAGAAGCAGTCGCGCAACGTGGTGGGCGTACTGCCTGGCAGCAAGCGCGCCGACGAGGCCGTGCTGTACATGGCGCACTGGGACCACCTCGGCAAGCACGAGGGCGAACAGGGCGACAACATCTACAACGGTGCCGTCGACAACGCGACCGGCGTGGCCGGCATCCTTGAGGTGGCCGAAGCAATGGCCCATCAGGAACCGAAGCCGGAACGTTCGGTGGTGTTCCTGGCGGTGACCCTGGAAGAATCCGGCCTGCTGGGTTCGAAGTATTACGTCGCCCACCCGACCTTCCCGCTGGACAAGATCGCTGGTGTCATCAACATCGATGCGATGTCGGTGGCCGGTCGTGCCAAGGACGTGACGGTGACCGGCTTCGGCAGTTCCGAGCTGGAAGACATCCTCAAGCCGCTGGCTGCAGCCCAGGATCGCACCCTGCACGGCGAGACCTCGGTGCAGAGCGGCTTCTACTTCCGTTCGGATCACTTCAACTTCGCCAAGGCGGGTGTGCCGGCGCTGTACGCCGACGGCGGGGAAGACCTGCGCGACGGCGGCGTCGAGGCCGGTCGCAAGGCGGCCGCCGACTACGGTTCCAACCGTTACCACGGCCCGAAGGATGAGTATGACCCGGCCACCTGGAAGCTGGATGGCACGGTCGAGGACCTGCAGCTGATGTATGGCGTCGGCAAGGAACTGGCCGGCGGCGATCGTTGGCCCAACTGGTACGAAGGCAATCCGTTCAAGGCTGCCCGCGACACGATGATGAAGGCCAAGGCACCGGCCGCTGCGGCGAAGTAAGTCCTCCAGCCGTTGAGCTCCAAAGAAAGCGGCGCCCTTGGGCGCCGCTTTTTTGTGCGTGAGTGCTGGGCGCCGGTAGTGCCGGCCGCTGGCCGGCAACCACGTGCAGCCGCGTGATGTTCATGAGGTTGCCGGCCGGCGGCCGGCACTACCTTCAGTTTCTCGCGCGCAAAGAAAAACCCCGCTGCGTGAGCAGCGGGGTTTTTGGATGTAAACCCTGGCGATGACCTACTCTCGCATGGCTTAGGCCACACTACCATCGGCGCAGCTACGTTTCACTTCCGAGTTCGGGATGGGATCGGGTGGTTCCATAGCGCTAATTTCACCAGGGAGACGGTTGCAGCAGCGCTTGCAGCGCCAGCTCGCGTACTTGCCCTTGGGGCGGAAGGAACTCAAGAAAGCAGAGCCTTCACTTAATAGAAAAACCCCCGCTGCGTGAGCAGCGGGGGTTTGGGTATAAACCCTGGCGATGACCTACTCTCGCATGGCTTAGGCCACACTACCATCGGCGCAGCTACGTTTCACTTCCGAGTTCGGGATGGGATCGGGTGGTTCCATAGCGCTAATTTCACCAGGGAGGCGGTTGGAGTGTCGCTTGGGCGTCGTGTCCTTGCAGGGGCAGGCATGGTGATGCCAGCGTTGCAAAGAGACGCGCCTGAGCGCCTGCCTCTCGTTTGGTCTTGTGACGTAGCGTGCACTTGGATCTATCGACATGTCATGTCGGCCAAGGCAACTTGAGGTTATATGGTCAAGCCTCTCGGATCATTAGTATCAGTTAGCTCAATACATTGCTGTACTTACACACCTGACCTATCAACCACGTAGTCTACATGGTTCCTTCAGGGGCTTGTGCCCCGGGAGATCTCATCTTGAGGCGCGCTTCCCGCTTAGATGCTTTCAGCGGTTATCGCTTCCGAACATAGCTACCCGGCAATGCCACTGGCGTGACAACCGGAACACCAGAGGTTCGTCCACTCCGGTCCTCTCGTACTAGGAGCAGCCCCTCTCAAATCTCCAACGCCCATGGCAGATAGGGACCGAACTGTCTCACGACGTTCTGAACCCAGCTCGCGTACCACTTTAAATGGCGAACAGCCATACCCTTGGGACCGACTACAGCCCCAGGATGTGATGAGCCGACATCGAGGTGCCAAACACCGCCGTCGATATGAACTCTTGGGCGGTATCAGCCTGTTATCCCGGAGTACCTTTTATCCGTTGAGCGATGGCCCTTCCATACAGAACCACCGGATCACTAAGTCCTAGTTTCCTACCTGCTTGATCCGTCGATCTTGCAGTCAAGCACGCTTATGCCTTTGCACACAGTGCGCGATGTCCGACCGCGCTGAGCGTACCTTCGAGCTCCTCCGTTACTCTTTAGGAGGAGACCGCCCCAGTCAAACTACCCACCATACACGGTCCCCGACCCAGATAATGGGCCCAGGTTAGAACGTCAAGCACGACAGGGTGGTATTTCAAGGATGGCTCCACCACAGCTAGCGCCATGGTTTCATAGCCTCCCACCTATCCTACACAGACGAACTCAACGTTCAGTGTAAAGCTATAGTAAAGGTTCACGGGGTCTTTCCGTCTTGCCACGGGAACGCTGCATCTTCACAGCGATTTCAATTTCACTGAGTCTCGGGTGGAGACAGCGCCGCTGTCGTTACGCCATTCGTGCAGGTCGGAACTTACCCGACAAGGAATTTCGCTACCTTAGGACCGTTATAGTTACGGCCGCCGTTTACTGGGGCTTCGATCAAGAGCTTCGCCTTGCGGCTGACCCCATCAATTAACCTTCCAGCACCGGGCAGGCGTCACACCCTATACGTCCACTTTCGTGTTTGCAGAGTGCTGTGTTTTTGATAAACAGTCGCAGCGGCCTGGTTACTGCGACCCTCTTCAGCTATAGCTCGCACGAGCCACCAAAAAGGGTGCACCTTCTCCCGAAGTTACGGTGCCATGTTGCCTAGTTCCTTCACCCGAGTTCTCTCAAGCGCCTGAGAATTCTCATCCTACCCACCTGTGTCGGTTTACGGTACGGTCTGCGTAAGCTGAAGCTTAGGAGCTTTTCCTGGAAGCGTGGTATCAGCGACTTCGCCATAAAGGCTCGTCTCGGTGCTCGGTCTTGAAGGATCCCGGATTTGCCAAAGATCCAAACCTACCGCCTTTCCCGGGACAACCAACGCCCGGTACGCCTAACCTTCTCCGTCCCTCCATCGCACTTACGCGAGGTGCAGGAATATTAACCTGCTTCCCATCGACTACGACTTTCGTCCTCGCCTTAGGGGCCGACTCACCCTGCGCCGATTAACGTTGCGCAAGGAAACCTTGGGCTTTCGGCGTGCGGGTTTTTCACCCGCATTATCGTTACTCATGTCAGCATTCGCACTTCCGATACCTCCAGCAGACTTCTCAATCCACCTTCAACGGCTTACGGAACGCTCCTCTACCGCGTACATATAAATATGCACACCCCAAGCTTCGGTTCTGTGCTTAGCCCGTTAAATCTTCCCCGCA